>NZ_CP072610.1:0-2400000 GCF_021029445.1 Pseudomonas wenzhouensis | reverse complement strand
TGCCGTGGCGATTTGGGATCGTGAGGGTGAGCTGGCTTATTTCGGCCCCTACAGCGAAGGGGCGGTTTGCAGTTCGAGCAACAGTTTCATCGAACCCATTCTCGAGGCGTTGATTGCTGGACGCAGAGTAAGAGCAGGCAATGGCATGGCTGTTGGTTGCTTCTGCAGTTGGCGATCTTAGGCTTTGCACGCGAGTGCCTGCGCTCGGTAAGCCTGCATCGATATCCCCCCAGAATACGTCTGTGCATCACCTGGATGCGCAGAGCGCTGCTGCAGCGATGCGGCGCGCCTGACCTTTGCCCGAGGATGTTTCATGCAGCGTCCTGCTCGCAGTATCTGTCGGCAACTTCGGCATCTATGCTTTTCACGAGTCGTTACAGTCCGTTGCAACGACAGGTGCGTATATAGCTGGACAAAACATTTACAAAATATAGAATTTGTATAGGTTTGCGGCGCGACTCACACCTTTATTTTCCACAGCGTCTGCCCAGAGAACTGAAAAATGAGTGCCCAGCAGTCACTGATTGAAAAACACTACCGCAAGGCCGATCGCATCATGCTCGGTGTGCTCTGGCTGATGTTCGTCTATGCCCTCGGGCTGGCAGCCTGGCATGGCACATGGGGACAGGCACTGCTGGTCGGCGGTAGCACGGTGCTGATCATGACCGCGCTCCATCAGCTGATTCCAGGGCGGCGTCTGCTGCGTTGTGCCATCGGCGCAGCCTTCATGGTCATGTCGGCGTTGCATATCAACCAGAGTGGCGGTTTGCTGGAGATGCACTTCGGTATTTTCGTGCTCTTGGCCTTTCTGGTGTATTACCGCGACTGGCTGCCCATTGCGGTGGCGGCTCTGGTGATTGCATTACATCACCTGAGCTTCTTCGCCCTGCAGTTGCAAGAAGTCGGGGTGGTGGTCGTACGCGACGGTAGTTGGCCGGTGATCTTTCTGCACGCGTTCTATGTCGTCCTGGAATCGGCAATCCTGATCTATCTCGCGCGCCAGACTTATGCCGAGGCGGTGGAGGGGGCTGCACTGATGGACACCGTCGCGCAGTTGAGCGAAGAGAGCAAAGGCATCGATCTCAGTGTGCGCAGCCGCCTGAACGGCAAGGTATCGCTGCGTTTCAATCATTTCCTTGGCCTGCTCGATGAGCTGGTCAGCGAAGTGCTCAAGGATACTCATGGTCTGCAACGCATGAGCATTAGCCTCGTACAGGCTACGGAGCAACTGCGTCAGGGGGCTGCCAGCCAGCAAAACGAGGTGCGCTACATGAGTGGCGCGATGCAGCAGATGAGCGTAGCCATCGATGAGGTGGCCGGCCATGCCGATGAGGCGGCAACTGCAGCCCAGGCGGTGAATGGACAGGCACGGGAGGGCAGCCGCGCAGTCGACCATGTGCGCAGCGAGATCAACAAACTCTCGGATCACATAGATGAAACTGAGCGCGAGATGCAGTCCCTGGCGCTACAGTCGGAGCAGATCGGCAGGGTTGTCGAGGTGATTCGCGCCATTGCTGAACAGACCAATCTGCTGGCCCTCAATGCAGCCATCGAGGCTGCCCGTGCGGGTGAGCAGGGGCGAGGCTTTGCCGTGGTTGCAGATGAGGTGCGTAATCTGGCGCAGAAGACCGCGCTGTCGACTTCCGAGATCCAGAACATCATCAGCGCGCTGCAGCAAAGCAGCCGTCAGGCTGCCAGCGCCATGCAGCAGAGCCGAGACAGCGTCCGCAGTTGCGTGACGGACAGTGTCACCACCGCGCAGTTGCTGGCTGCCGTGGCATAAGACATCGAAGCCATCACCCGCATGAACGAGCTGATCGCAGCCGCAACCCACCAGCAGGCTGCAGTCAGTGCCGAGATCAGCCAGCATCTGGGCAGCATCGAACAGGTCGCTGAGCGTAATCTACAAGACGCTCATGAACTCGATGGCGACGGTCAGGAACTCAGCCAACTGGCGGGCCGATTGATTGCCCTCAGTCAGCGCTTCAGCGTCTCCACCTGAGCGCTGCCGGCCGAATCGGAGCAATCCAAGGCCGGCAAGTGAAACCCTTGTCAGCCAGGTCGGTATACGTGCCTGAACACACGAAGCTCAGCCAGCGGTACTGACGGGCGTGATATTCGCAAACACCTGCAGGCACGTGCTCTGTTTCGAGAGCGTCATGGTCATCGGTAATAAATTTTCTGCATAAGAAAATAAATAATAATTATTTTGTGGAATAAACATTTCTCCGTACTGTTGCATTCAGCCCGCCACATCTGCCGGGCACCTGCCCAACGCGCCGGACTGCTGATCCAGTCTGCGCCAAGACCGAGAACAAGGACATCATGAAGAAGACTCTGCTGCTGACTGCCCTGGCCGCTGCCCTGACTGCCTCCCTGGCCCACGCTGGCGAAAAGCTGAGCGTGGCTGCCACCCCGGTGCCGCACGCCGAAATCCTCGAACTGATCAAACCCGAGCTGGCCAAGCAAGGCGTGGATCTGGATATCAAGGTCTTCACCGACTACGTGCAACCCAACCTGCAGGTCAGCCAGAAGAATCTGGATGCCAACTACTTCCAGACCAAGCCGTACCTGGACACCTTCAATGCGCAGCGCGGTACCGAACTGGTGATCGTGCAGGGCGTACACGTCGAGCCTTTCGGCGCCTATTCGGCCAAGTACAAATCTCTCGACGAGCTGCCGAACGGGGCCACCATCGCCATCCCCAACGAAGTCAGCACCACCGGCCGGGCCTTGCTGCTGCTGCAGAAAGCCGGCCTGCTGACCCTCAAGGACCCCAACAGTGCCCAGGCACTGCCGCGTGATATCGTCGATAACCCGCGCAACTTCAAATTCCGCGAGCTGGAGGCGGCTACCGTGCCGCGTGTGTTGAATCAGGTGGACCTGGCACTGATCAACACCAACTACGCGCTGGAGGCCAAGCTCAATCCCAAGCGCGATGCGCTGGCGATCGAGGGGAGCGACTCGCCCTACGTCAACTACCTGGTGGCGCGCCCGGACAACCAGGACAGCGAGGCGATCAAGAAGCTTTCCGCCGCGCTGACCAGCCCGCAAGTCAAAGCCTTCATCGAGAAACGTTACGAGGGTGCGGTGCTGCCGGCTTTCTGATCGGATTTATACGGCGGCTGGGGCTGGGGCTTGGCAGCGCAGTGGATTGACTGAAACACCCGTCACTGCTGCACAGGAGGCAAGCCGGAGACCCCGCAATACCTGGGCTGCCTTCGTTGAACACGCCCGTGAACCTGTTTGAACAGGTTTGCGCCTACGCCGAGCCGGCTTAGCTGGCTCGGCGTTCTTTTTTGGCCATTCGGCCAGGTATGCTTCGCCGTCGCTTCTCAAGCCTGAATCGTGGAGATTGTTATGAGTGAACGACTGCCTGGGGTGTCTACCCGCGCGGTACACAGTGGCGTTGCGGTCGACCAGCGTATGGTCACCCGTGCCAAGACCCTGCCGATCTACGAAACGTCGGTGTTCGTCTATGACTCGCTGGAGCAGGTCGACGACTTTCTCGCGGGCAACCCCGACAACTACATGTACACGCGCCTGGGTAATCCCAACACCAGTGCGCTGGAAGAACTGATTCGTGACCTGGAGGGCGGTGCAGCAGCATTGTTCTCGGCCTCCGGGATGGCCTCGGTCAGCGCCGCGCTGCTTGGCCGGCTCAGTGCCGGGGATCACCTGATCGCCAGCCGCGAGCTGTATGGCACCACGCAGAGTCTGATCGAGCGTGAACTAAGCCGTTTTGGCATCAGTGCCACCCTGGTGGACATCAACGACCTGACCGCAGTGCAGGCGGCGATTACGCCCAGTACCCGGCTGATCTACACCGAGACTGCCTCCAACCCGTTGGTACGGATCAGTGATATTCCGGCGCTGGCGCGCCTGGCCAAGGCGCATGACCTGAAGCTGCTGGTCGACAATACCTTTCTCTCGCCGGCGCTGTACCAACCGTTGGCCGATGGCGCCGATCTGGTACTGCACAGCACCACCAAATACCTCAACGGGCACAGTGACGCCACGGGCGGCATCCTGGTCGGCGATGCCGAATGGGTGGCGCAGGCGAGGCGCTTCCAGATCAATGCCGGCGGCAGCGCCAGCCCCTTCGAGGCCTGGCTGACCTTCCGTGGTGCGAAAACCCTGGCCCTGCGCATGCGCGCCCATTCCAGCAATGCCCTGGTACTGGCCGAAGCGCTGCAGGCGCACCCGCGGGTGGCCAAGGTGTACTACCCAGGCCTGGCTTCGCACCCGGATCATGCCCTGGCGCAGCGACTGTTCCGCAAGGGGTATTCCGGGATGCTCAGCTTCACCCTCAAAGGTGGCCTGGAAGATGTGGATCGGCTGATCCGCGAATTGCAGTACACCGCCTTTGCGCCCTCGCTGGCGGGCGTAGCCAGCAGCATCACCCACCCCGGCAAGACCTCGCACCGTGCACTGTCGGCCGAGACCTTGAGCAGCCTCGACATCCACGACGGCACCATTCGTGTATCAGTCGGTATCGAGGATGCCGAGGATATCGTTGAAGACTTCATCCAGGCGCTGAATCGTCTCTGAGTCATACGGCCATATACGGCTGCGTGATTGCAGCCAGCCACTGCGGCGAGAGAGCACTGGCAGTGCTCGGTCGATCCGCAGAGGCTGGCCATGCAGCTGTGTCTGCCCCGATGGTGCCGCGCATTTGCAGCATGCGCAGGCGTACGGATGACTCGCTTATGGATCATATGGATATGATTAAAAGGTATTTAAAATAATTTTCTTATACCTATGAAGTTAAACCCATGCGTACCTGCCGACCAATCGGCGCGCCGCACTGAACACATGGCCGACACCACGGCCGGTCAAAGTGATGCGCCGATTGGCGCCCTTGCATGGAGTTTTCTATGTCGGCAGTAGCTCATACCCCCTCTGCGACGTCGGCGCAGTCGTTCGCAATTCGCCCCTTCGATGCGCCCCTGGGCGCCGAGATCATCGGTCTGGATCTGACCCGGCCGCTGAGCGATGAGGACTTCGCCCGCATCCATCGCGCCCATCTCGATCATGCGCTGCTGGTGTTCCGTGACCAGCGCATCACCCCCGAACAGCAGATCGCCTTCAGCCGCCGTTTTGGCCCATTGCAGATCCATGTGCTCAGGCAGTTCCTGCTCAGCAATCACTCGGAGATCTTCATCATCTCCAACATCATCGAGAACGGTCAGCCCATCGGTCTGGGCGATGCGGGCAAGTTCTGGCATTCGGATCTGTCCTACAAGGAGCTTCCCAGCCTCGGTTCCATGCTGCTGGCCCAGGAGCTGCCGGAGGAGGGCGGCGATACGCTGTTCGCCAGCCAGCAACTGGCCTATGAAACCCTGCCCGCCGCGCTGCGTCAGGCCATCGACGGCAAACGCGCCGCGCATTCCTACACCGCGCGCTATGCCGATCAAGTGTTCGCCGGTGTTCACCGCCCGACGCTGACCGAGGCGCAATTGGCCGAAGTCAAGGCAGTGGTGCATCCGGTGGTACGCACCCACCCGGAAACCGGGCGCAAGGGATTGTTCGTCAACGAGAACTTCACCACCCATATTCTCGACGTTCCCGAGGACGAGAGCCGGCAAATTCTCGCCGAACTCTATGCCCACAGCGCCCGCCCCGAGTTCATCTACCGCCACCAGTGGCAGCCGCATGACCTGGTGTTCTGGGACAACCGCGCGCTGATCCATCTGGCTACCGGTTGCCCGAGCCAACTGCGCCGGCGCATGCACCGCACGACCATCCAGGGCGACGCGCCGTTCTGATTAACCGCAACCCCCTAATTCCCTTTTCGCGTGCATCCGAATGGAGTCACACCATGTCTCTAGGTAAACGCTTTCCCTTCATTCCACGTTTTGGCCGGCTGGCCAGCGGTATCGGTCTTTCCCTGAGCCTGCTGGCAGGCTCGCTGGCAGCACCTCAGACGGCGCAGGCCGAGGGGCAGATTCGCATCGCCGAGCAGTTCGGTATCGTCTACCTGCTGCTCAATGTGGTGCGTGACCAGCAGTTGATCGAGAAACACGGCAAGGCCGACGGCCTGGAGATCGAGGTCGACTGGCAGCAGCTCTCCGGCGGCGCGGCGATCAACGATGCGCTGCTGTCCGGCGTCATCGACATTGCCGGTGCCGGCATCGGCCCGCTGCTCACCGTCTGGGATCGCACCCACGGCAAGCAGAACGTCAAGGGCGTGGCCTCGCTGGGCAACTTCCCCTATTACCTGCTGAGCAACAACCCCAAGGTCAAGACCATCGCCGACTTCACCGAGAAGGATCGCATCGCCGTGCCGGCGGTGGGCGTCTCGGTGCAGTCGCGCTTCCTCCAGTACGCCGCTGCCAAGCAGTGGGGCGACAAGGCGTTCGACCGCCTCGACAAGTACACCGTGGCGCTGCCGCACCCGGATGCCACGGCCTCGCTGTTGTCTGGCGGCACCGAGCTGACCGGGCACTTTTCCAACCCGCCGTTCCAGAACCAGGCGCTGGAAAACCCCAATGTGCATGTGGTGCTCGACACCTACGAGCTGCTCGGCCCGAATTCGCCGACCGTGCTCTACACCACCGAGAAATTCCGCAACGACAACCCCAGAACCTACAAGGCTTTCGTCGCTGCACTGGCCGAGGCTGCCGATTTCGCCCAGAACGACAAGGGTGCGGCCGCCGACACCTACATCCGCGTGACCGGCGCCAAGATCAGCCGCGAGGAGCTGCTGAAGATCATCGACAACGAGCGCTTCCAGTTCAGCGTGACGCCGACCAACACCTACCCGCTGGCCGAGTTCCTCCAGCGCGTTGGGGCGATCAAGCACAAGCCGGCCTCCTGGCAGGACTACTTCTTCGCAGATCCCGCCATCGGCGAGGGAAGCTGATCTCATGAATGCCGCTCTGCAAGGCCATACGGCCAGCATTGTCAGTCCTGGCGTATTCGACACCGTGCTGCAGGTGGAGAAGGTCAGCCTCGAATACCGCACCCCGCAGCGCGTGGTGCGCGCCACCCACGAAGTGAGCTTCGAGGTGGATCGCGCCGACCGTTTCGTGCTGCTTGGCCCTTCGGGGTGCGGCAAGTCCACGCTGCTCAAGGCCGTGGCCGGTTTTATCGAGCCGGTCGGCGGCCGCATTCGCCTGGATGGCGCCGAGGTGCGCGAGCCCGGCCCGGATCGCATCGTGGTGTTCCAGGAATTCGACCAGTTGCCACCGTGGAAGACGGTCAAGCAGAACGTCATGTTTCCACTGCTGGCCTCGCGCACTCTGGGGCGCAAGGAGGCCGAAGAACGGGCCCTGCATTATCTGGGGAAGGTCGGCCTGGCCGCCTTTGCCGACGCTTACCCGCACACCCTGTCCGGCGGCATGAAGGCACGCGTGGCCATCGCCCGCGCACTGGCCATGCAGCCGAAGATCCTGCTGATGGACGAGCCCTTCGCCGCGCTCGACGCGCTGACCCGCCGCAAGATGCAGGAAGAGCTTTTGGCGCTGTGGGAGGAGGTGCGCTTCACCCTGTTGTTCGTCACCCATTCCATCGAGGAAGCGTTGATCGTCGGCAATCGCATCCTGCTGCTATCGCCGCATCCGGGGCGGGTGCGGGCGGAGGTGGGCAGCCATCAGTTCGACCTGCACAGCCTGGGTGGTACAGCGTTCCAGCAGACCGCACACCGCATCCATCGCCTGTTGTTCGAGGCGGACAGCGAGGAGGGCGCACGCGCCGCTGCCGAGCTGGGCTTCCATGACATCCGCATTGCCTACTGAGGAGCGTGCACAATGAGTCTTTCCCCCGCACGCCGAGACGATTACGAAATTTCCCTGCAGCCGCTGCCGGATCTCAAGCTGGAACGTGAGCTGCCGTTGCTGCAGCGTCTGTGGCAACAGGGCTGGCTGCGCAAGACGCTGATCCTGCTGGTGCTGGCACTGATCTGGGAGCTGGCGGCACGTTACCAGGGCAATGACCTGCTACTGCCCAGCTTCCTGCAGACGGCCAAGGCTTTCTTCGAGGGCATCGGCAGCGGCGAGCTGCTGGAAAAGGTGGCGATCTCGCTGTCGGTGCTGGTCAAGGGTTATCTGCTCGGCATCGTCCTGGCCTTCCTGCTCACCACCCTGGCGGTGTCGACCCAACTGGGCCGCGACCTGCTGTCGACCCTGACCTCGATGTTCAACCCGCTGCCGGCCATCGCGCTGCTGCCGCTGTCGCTGCTGTGGTTCGGCCTGGGCGAGAACAGCCTGATATTCGTGCTGGTGCATTCGGTGCTCTGGGCACTGGCGCTGAACACCTACGCCGGCTTTCTCGGCGTCTCCGAGACCCAGCGCATGGCCGGGCGCAACTACGGCCTCAGGGGCCTGCGCTTCGTGCTGTTCATCCTGATTCCGGCAGCGCTGCCGTCGATCCTCTCGGGGTTGAAGATCGGCTGGGCCTTTGCCTGGCGCACGCTGATCGCCGCCGAGCTGGTGTTCGGCGCCTCCAGCGGCAAGGGCGGCCTGGGCTGGTACATCTTCCAGAACCGTAACAAGCTGTACACCGACAAGGTCTTCGCCGGCCTGGCAGCGGTGATCCTGATTGGCCTGCTGGTGGAGAACCTGGTGTTCGCCACGGTCGAGCGGGTGACCGTCAAGCGCTGGGGGATGCAGCGCTGAGCCCGCCAGCGGCGTACCCAGTTGGTGGGCTGAAGCCCACCCTACAGGTGCTCCTTGCCGCCAGCGAGCCGCCCTTGGATTCGAAGCACAACACGACACTGATTACCCCAGGCGCAGGCACGCTCTGAGCCTGAGCCCCAGCACGATGCCAAACAGGCAGAACAGGCCGAACACCCAGCCCGAGGCGGCGCCGGCCATGATGCCCGAGAGCAGCGTGCCTACCGTGCAGCCCAGTGCGAGCAGGCTGCCCCAGCCCAGCAGTACACCGCCGAGCAGGCCGCGTAGCCAGTCGCGAGGCGCGCCAGTGCTGGGGCGATAATCACCGGCTGCCAATGCACTGGCCCAGGAGCCGAACACCAGGCCGAGGATGAACAGGCCGTTGTTCGATAGCAGGGTTTCCTTGATCACTGTGGCGCAGCCGGAAAAGCCATCCAGCCCCTCCAGGCGCGGCGGCAGCCAACCCAGGTTGTCCGCGCTGGTGCGCGCCAGGCTACCCAGTTCGGCGGTCACCCCCAGCGGTGCGACGCGAAAGTAGGCCAGCACCGCCAGCCCGCCGATCAGTACACCGCCGACCCAGCTTGGCCAGCGCGCACCGAACAGCAGTGACCACAGCCCGTGAATCTGTGCCTGGCTGCTGGCTTGGCGATAACGCAGCAGCCAGGCGGCGAGCGTGCCGAGCAGGATCAATTGCAGCAGCAGTGAGGCGCCGTAGCCGAACCGGCCAGGCAGCCAGAGCACGGGCGCTTCCTGCAGGGCGGCCAGATACAGCGGATTCCAGCTGAGAAAGCCGAGGGCGAAGCCAAGCAACGCGCCGGCCAGCGTGGCCAGTGAGGCGAAGTGACCTTCGCCGAGTCGATACAGATGCGCGCTGATGCACGAGCCGGAAATCGCCATGCCGACGCCGAATACCGTGGCAGCCAGCGCCAGCACCCAGCTCAGCGGGCCGATATGGGCATCCGGGGGCAGACGCCCGCCGCTGGGATCAGGCAGGAAGGCGCCGAATACCGCGTGATAGCCAAGGGTACCGACCGCCAGGGCAGCGAGCAGACCGAGCAGGCCGTCTGGCACGCGGCGTTCGATAAAGTCGCGGGTGACGCAGAAGAAGCAGAAGCGTGAGCGCTGTAGAAACAGACCGAACAGCGCGCCGCTGGCCAGCGAGTAGCTGAAGGCGCGGCCCTGGTTGCTGCCATCGGACAGTTGCCAGATGAAGGCGAGCAGGGCGAGAGCGAGCAGGCCCGCCAGGGTGATGGGCAGCATGGCGCGAGTGGAGACGATACTGGCGGTCATAGGTTGTCCTTTCCGACCGTGATGACGAAAGATGCCCCGGCGTTTAGGCCGGGGCCGCGTTTTGCGTGACTGACATGTGTTTTGTAGGAGCGGCTTCAGCCGCGAAGCTCGCGGATAAATCCGCTCCTACAGGAAGCATCAGCCTTGGGGGATGACCTCGTGTTGGTGGTGAATCGCTGACGCGTGATTCACCCCCGCACCGAGTACCCCCTTACTTGCCGCCCCAGACGGTGCCGGCCACGTTTACCATCGGCACGCCCACGGCATTGCCATATTCGGTCCAGGAACCGTCGTAGTTGCGCACGTCGTAGCCGAGGATTTTCTTCAGGGCGAACCAGGTGTGGCTGGAGCGCTCGCCGATGCGGCAGTAGGTGATGATCGGCTTGCTGCCGTCGATGCCGACTGCGCCGTAGACCTTCTTCAGCTCTTCAGCCGATTTGAAGGTGCCGTCAGCGGCCACCGCCTGGCCCCAGGGCACGTTCACCGCGCCAGGCACGTGGCCGGCGCGCACCGCCAGCTCCTGCACGCCCTGCGGGGCGAACACCTTGCCGTTGTATTCGTCCGGCGAACGGATATCCACCAACTGCACGTCGCTGCGCTTTTCGGCGGCGGCCAGCACATCCGGGAGGAAGGCGCGCAGCTCCTTGTTGGCGGCCTGCACCGTGACGTTACCGGCTTTCGGCGTGCTGGCGCGGCTGTCCAGTTGGCGGCCTTCGGCTTCCCATTTGGCGCGGCCACCGTCGAGCAGTTTGACGTTATCCACGCCATACACGTCGAACACCCAGGCGCCCCAGGCCGCGAACCAGTTGTTGTTGTCGCCGTAGAGGATGGTGGTGCTGTCGTCATTCACTCCGGCTTTGCGCAGTAACTGCTGGAAGGCTTCCTGGCTGGCGATATCGCGGCGTACCGGGTCGACCAGGTCGCTGTGCCAGGCGAAGTTCACCGCGCCGGGGATATGCCCGCGCTCGTAGACGCCGGGCACCACGCTGACTTCGATGATGCGCACCCTGGGATCTTTCAGGTTCTTTTCCAGCCAGTCAGTGCTGACCAGGTATTCGCTGGCGGCATGCGCAGTCACCGATTGCAGCAGAGCGGCGGCGAGCAATGCGCCGGCGCCGAATAGGGTCTTGATCTTCATTGTGTTGACCTCGTTGTCGTTGGCAGTTTTGCGGCTGTTTAGCCTTTGTCGATGCCAGATATGGGTTTTCCATGCCTGTTGGTTGTGGCGCTAACCTCCTTGTCAGCTGTACAGCGACGCCTGTGGGCCCTGACCGCTGAGCAGCCAGTGGCCGAGGTCGCGCACCTTGTAGTCGATGGGGTCGTGCAGGCTGTGCACGCGCACGTTGCGCCAGAAGCGGTCGAAGCCGTAGCGCGAGCTGGTAGCGCGGGCGCCCATGGCTTCGAAAATCTGGCTGGTGATGTCGAGGGCAGCGCGCACCGCCACCACCTTGGCCTCGCTGATGGCCAGCGCCACTTCGGCGCGTTCGGCGGCTGTCAGCGCCGGTTTTTCCCAGGCGGCTTGCAGGCGCTGTGCGGCGTGCTCGGCCAGGGGCAGGGCGCTGCGGTAGCGCAGCCATAGCTCACCGTAGCGCTGCTGGATGAAGGGATCGTCGCTGGCATTCGCCACGCCCGACGCCGGCCAGGCGCGGCTCTGCTCGCGGGTGTAACGCAGCGCTGCGTCCAGCGCGCCCTGGGCGTTCCCCAGGTAAAGCTGGGTGAGGATCAGCTGTGACAGGCAGGCCCGCAGGGTGGTACGCGGGCTGGGGCCAACCGGGCCAAGCAGCTCGCCGGCATCGACGAACACCTGCTCGAACTGCACCGTGCCGCTGTCGGTCTGACGCTGGCCGAAGCCGTCCCAGTCGCTGTTCACCGCCAGGCCTTCGCGCTGGCTGGGCAGCACGATGAATACGCGATCCTCAGGGTTCTTGCCGCGCGGTGCGCTGATCACCAGCGCATCGGCGCCGAGCGCACCGGAGCAGAACGATTTGCTGCCATTGAGCTCGTAATGTTCCTCACGCGTGCTGAGCTTGAGGCCGGTGTCGCGCCCATTGGTGGCATTGCCCCAGAACCAGCGCTCCTGCACCGTGCGCGTCAACCAGTGGCGCTGCTGATCGGGGGTGCCGAACAGCAGAATGGTGGCCACCTGCAGGTGCTGGAAGGCGAACAGGTGGGCCAGTGAGCTGTCCACCGCCGCCAGGTAGCGCACGATGCGGTAGATTTCCGGCCAGGCCACGCCCTGACCACCGTATTGCTGCGGCACGGCCAGGGTCAGCAGGCCGCTCTCACGGATCAATTCGCGTTCGGCCTGGGCGCTGCCGCCAGCACGATCACGCTCCACCGCGCTTACCGCCAGGCGCCTTGCCAGGCGTTCGACCTTGGCCGTGCGGCTGCCGAAGTCCACGGGGAACAGATGCGCGGCGAACAGCGGTTCGTCGCGCAGGCTGGGATGTAGGCGGGCCTCGGCACTCATTGCGGGCTCCAGATGCTGACTTCGCGGGCATCCAGCGAGGTCGGCAGCAGGCTGGCGCCGTAGAAGGCATCGGCGATCTTCTGCTGCTCGGCGAGGCTATCCGGCTGTACCAGACGCACCTGGTAGCTGCGCTTGGCGTTGGCTTTCTCGACGATGGCCGGGTCGAGGTTGCCCCACAGCGGGCCAAGGATTTCGGCCGCCTGGCGCGGGTTGGCGCGCAGCCAGTCGCCGGTCTTCACCAGCTCGGCAAACACGGTCTGCAGCACCTGTGGGTGGTTCTTGGCGAAGGTGGCGCTGGTCAGGTAGTAGCGCTGGTAATCGGCCAGCCCCCTGCCGTCGGCGAGAATGCGCGTCGGCAGCTGTTGCTGCGCGCCGCTGAGGAAGGGTTCCCAGGTGACCCAGGCGTCCACCTTGCGGTTCTCGAAGGCGGCGCGGCCGTCGGCTGGGGTCAGGTAGGCCGGTTCGATGTCGCTGAACTTCAGGCCAGCCTTGTTCAGCGCGGCGATCAGCAGGTAATGCACACCGGCTGCCTTGGTCACGGCGACCTTTTTGCCCTTGATGTCGGCCAGGGTTTTGATCGGCGAATCCTCGCGCACGATGATCGCTTGCGCACTGGGGGAGGGTGCTTCCTGGGCAAAATAGGCGAGGTCGGCGCCGGCGGCCTGGGCGAATACCGGCACGGTGTCGGCGACATCGGCGGAGAGGTCGATATTGCCGACGTTGAGCGCCTCCAGCAGCGGTTGGCCGTTGGGGAATTCGTGCCAGCTGATCTTGATGTCCTGATCGGCCAGCGCTTTTTCCAGGGTGCCCTGGCTCTTCAGCAGGCTGATCAGCGTGGAGGACTTCTGGTAGCCGATGCGCAGTTGCTCGGCGGCCTCGGTGAGCGGAGCGACGAACAGGCCGATGGCCAGCGAGGCGGCGATCAGTGTGCTGCGTTTGGAATGAGTGTGGGGCATGGCGGCTCTCGGTACGAACACGTGCCGGCCATGGGGGCGGCGGATCACGCGTACTTCAGTGTTGAGGGAAAGAAGTCCGGTGATCCGGTGGAGAGAAGCTAGACGATCTAAAAAACAGCCAGCAAATAATTTTTAGGAATTAGCTTAGAGGTAAGCCTGATTTCAGGCTTATATTCCTTTTGGTTACTAAAAGATGAAAAATAATTCTTTCAGGGATTAACGCGTATTTCGTAGATTAGCCACCAGCCGACAGCGGACCACCGCATCGGGCCCGAATCAGGGGCTCTTTGCCAATCCGCCGAGACCAGCGCCACGTACGCTGTCCTGCCGAGCCCCTGTGCAGTGCCAACCCCAGAACAGCACTCAAAGCACTTGGAGCATCGAGCATCATGAAAAAAACCACCCTGGCCTTGGCCGTAGCCGCCACCACCCTGAGCCAAGTGGCCTCTGCCGATTTCATCAGTGACAGCAAGGCCACCCTCGACCTGCGCAACCTGTACTTCAACTCCGACAACCGTGAAAGTCAGAACTACTCCGGCCAGACCGAAGAGTGGGGCCAGGGCTTCATCCTCAACTTCCAGTCCGGTTACACCGAAGGCACGGTCGGCTTCGGCATTGACGCCATCGGCCTGCTCGGCGTGCGCCTGGACGGTGGCGGTCGCAACGTCACGCCCGCCAAGGCTGGCCAGGACCGTACCCCGGGGCAACTGTTCCCGCTGGATACTGACGGGTCGGCCGTCAGTGACTACAGCAAGGCCGGCGTGACCGCCAAGGCGCGTATTTCCAAGACCGAGCTGCGCATCGGCACCCTGCAACCGAAGCTACCGGTCGTGACCTTCAACGATGGTCGCCTGCTCCCGCAACTGTTCGAGGGCGGGCAGATCACCTCCAGCGAGATCGACGGCCTGACCCTCACCGCCGGCCAGTTGGAGCACGCCAAGGGGCGTAGTTCCACCGATTCGCGTGGCCTGTCGATCGCCGGTGCCAACAGCGGGGCAACCAGCCAGTTCGTCAACACCTTCTATTTTGCCGGTGGCGACTACAAGCTGACCAAGGACCTGACCGCGCAGTACTACTACGGCAACCTGGAAGACTTCTACAAACAACACTTCCTCGGCCTGATCCACAACTACGGGCTGGGCGGCGGCAACCTCAAGACCGACCTGCGCTACTTCTACAGCGACTCCGATGGCAAGAACAGCAGCGCTGCCGGGCGCGCCGAAGGCTACCGCAGCAGCGGCTACTGGGCCGCTGGCGACAGTGACAGGTTCGAGGTGGATAACCGCACCTGGAGCGCCCTGTTCACCTACAGCCACAGCGGTCATGAACTGAGCGCCGGCTATCAGCAGGTTTCGGGCAACAGTGCCTTCCCTTTCCTCAATCAGGGTGATGGTGCCACCTCCTACCTGATCACCGACCGTCAGATCGGCAAGTTCGCCAGCGCTGGCGAGCGCACCTGGCTGGCAGGCTACGGCTACGACTTCGGCAAGCTGGGCATACCGGGGCTGAAGGCATCGCTGACCTACCTGTCCGGTGACAACATCGACAACGCCACGGGCGACAAGACGGAATGGGAGCGTGACTTCCGTCTGGATTACGTCTTGCAGGAAGGCGTCCTCAAAGGGCTCGGCTTGTCCTGGCGTAATGCCAGCCTGCGCAGCGAAGTGGCCAACGACACCGACGAGAACCGTCTGTACGTGACCTACAGCCTGCCGCTGCTCTGATCCACTAACCCAGTTGTGACATCTCCTGACCGGCCCGCCAACGGGCCGGAAGGCCATTCATCCATGAGGAGATGACCATGAAAAAGAACACCTTGCGTGTTGGCCTGGCGGCGCTGTTCGCTGCCTGGTTACCGACTGCCGTACATGCTGCACCACCAAAGGAAGTCCGCCTGGACTACGCCTACTACGTCCCCACCAGCCTGGTGCTCAAGCAGCAGGGCCTGCTGGAAAAAGTCCTCGCGCCGCAGGGCATCGCCGTCAAATGGGTGTTCAGCCAGGGCAGCAACCGCTCGCTGGAATACCTCAACAGCGGCAGCACCGATTTCGCCTCCACCGCCGGCCTGGCGGCCGTGCTCAGCCGCGCCAACGGTGCACCGATCAACACCGTCTACGTCGCCAGCCGCCCGGAATGGACAGCGCTGGTGGTGCCCAAGGACTCGCCCATCCAGTCGCTGGCCGACCTCAAGGGCAAGAAGGTCGCCGCCACCAAGGGCACCGATCCCTTCCTGTTCCTCCTGCAAAGCCTGCAGAAGGCCGGGCTGGACAAGAACGACGTGGAAATCGTCCACCTGCAACACCCCGACGGTCGCGTCGCCCTGGAGCGCGGCGACGTGCAGGCCTGGGCCGGGCTCGACCCGCTGATGGCTTCCAGCGAACTGCAGGCCGGTTCGCGCCTGCTGTACCGCAACCGCGACTTCAACAGCTACAGCGTGCTCAGCGTCACCGAAAAGCTCGCCAAGGAGCAGCCCGAGCTGATCAAGCAGGTGATCGCCGCTTATGAGCAGGCGCGCCAGTGGGCCATCGCCAACCCCGATGCCCTGGCCCAGTTGCTCGCCAGTGAGGCCAAGCTGCCGCTGGAAGTGGCCAAACTGCAACTGTCGCGCACCGACTTCAGCAACCCGCAGCCGGGCGCCGAACACATCAAGGCGCTGAAAGCCGCCGCACCGATCCTGCTCGACGAGCAACTGGTGCGTCCGGGCACCGACGTGGCCCAGGTGGTCGACCAACTGATCCAGCCGCAACTGGCCGCTCAGGTGATCGGCCGCAACGTCGTCAAGGCGGGGAACTGACCGATGGGCGCGCTCAACCTCGTCATCGGTCGCTGGGCCGAACGGCTCCCCGGCTGGCGGCCGGCACTGACCGACCTGCGCGGTTGGGTGGTGCCCCTGCTGCTGCTGGCCCTGCTGGAAACCCTGGTGCGCAGCGGCATATTGCCCGCGCACCAGATGCCCGCGCCGAGCCAGGTGGCGCAAACCCTGTACCTGTTGGCGCAGAGCGGCGAGCTGTGGCGGCATCTGAACGCCAGCCTGTTGCGCGTCGGCGCCGGCTTTGCCATCGGCGCTACGCTGGCCATCGTCATCGGCACCTGGGTGGGCCTCAGCCGCCGCGCCGAAGCCTATCTGGAACCGACCTTCCAGGCGCTGCGGGCGATTCCCAGCCTGGCCTGGGTGCCTTTGTTGCTGCTCTGGTTGGGCATCGACGAAACGCCGAAGATCGTGCTGATCGCCCTTGGCGCCTTCTTCCCGGTGTACCTGGCACTGCTCGCCGGCATCCGCAACATCGACCGCAAACTGGTGGAAGTGGGCCGGCTCTACGGCCTTTCGTCTCTGGCGCTGGTGCGCCGTATTCTTTTGCCCGCTGCGCTGCCGAGCCTGTTCACCGGCCTGCGCGGCTCGCTCAGCCTGAGCTGGATGTTCCTCGTCGCCGCCGAACTGATCGCCGCCACCCGTGGCCTTGGCTACCTGCTCAGCGATGGCCGGGAAACCTCACGGCCGGATCTGGTGATCGCCGCCATCCTGCTGCTGGCGCTGCTCGGCAAACTCAGCGACAGCCTGCTCAAGGCCTGGGAAATCCGCGCGCTGCGCTGGCGCGACAGCTTTCAGGGTGGGGAGGGCGGAGCATGAGTGCGCTGCTGAAACTGCAGAATATCCACAAGGCCTTCGCTGACGTGCGTGTGCTCGAAAACGTCAGCCTGAGCCTGGCTGCTGGCGAAGTGGTCAGCCTGCTCGGCCCTTCCGGCTGTGGCAAGAGCACCCTGCTGCGCATCGCCGCCGGGCTGGATCAGGATTACCAGGGCGGGCTGGAACTCAACCCGCTGCTCAACTTCGGACGTGGCAGCGGCATCGGCGTGGTGTTCCAGGAGCCGCGGTTGATGCCCTGGCTCAGCGTGGCGCAGAACGTCGGCTTCGCCGATGGCTGGGTGGCCGACGATGCGTGGATTGAGCAACTGCTGCGTGACGTCGGCCTGCACGGGCGTGGTGATGCATTGCCCAAGCATCTTTCCGGCGGCCAGGCCCAGCGCGTGGCCATTGCCCGCGCGCTGTATGGCAAACCGCAGGTGCTGCTGCTGGATGAGCCCTTCAGCGCGGTGGACGCCTTTACCCGCATGAAGCTGCAGGACTTGGTGGTGGAACTGGCCGCCCGCTACGAGATCGCCGTGCTGCTGGTCACCCATGACCTCGACGAAGCCTTCTACCTCAGCGACCGCGTACTGATCCTCGGCGGAACGCCCAGCCGCCTGCAACGCGAACTGGCCGTCCCTCTGGCCCGCCCGCGCGACCGCCGCTCGGCGGAGCTGGCCTACCTGCGTGGCGAGGCCCTGACCGAGCTTTACCAGTCGCACATGCTGTAAACGAGCTCTTCAAGGTGGAGTACTTTTCGGGCCGTAAGGCCCGATTTTTTTGTCCGTGCAGGCTGACTGATTATTTGTGATGGTTCAGTAGGAAGTGCTCATGCCAGCCTTAATTAGCTTTCCCGATACAGCTTTCGTAGCAGTACCAGCAGTTGTGCGCGTTTCTCTGCTGGCTGTTGCACACAGGCAGATGACCGGGTGCAACAGCGGCGCTCGTCATCATTGCTTCGCCATTTCGTCACATGATTGCCACCGGGTTTGGTTGCAATCGCAGCAACGACCTGGAGGGTGCTGCGATGCAGATTTGCGTGATAGGAGCGGGTTACGTGGGGCTGGTGACGGCCACCTGTTTTGCCGAGATGGGCAATCAGGTGGTGTGCGTCGAGCGCGATCCGCAGCGCGTGGCGATGCTTGCGCGGGGTGAAGTACCGATTTATGAGCCTGGCCTGGAGGCGATGCTCAGGGCGCAACTGGCAGGCGGCCAGCTCAGCTTTACCGCGCAGTTGCAGGCGGGTGTCCGCCGCGCCGACGTCATCTTCATTGCCGTGGGTACACCCAGTGGCGAAGACGGCTCGGCCGATTTGAGCCATGTTCTGGCGGTGGCCGACGAGCTGGGTGAACGGCTCGATCATGCGTGCCTGGTCGTCGACAAATCCACCGTACCGGTGGGCACTGCAGAGCGTGTGGCGCAGCGCATCAATGCCGGCATGGCTCGCCGCGAGAAAACCGCACGGGTGCTGGTGGCGAGCAACCCGGAATTTCTCAAGGAAGGCTCGGCGGTCGAGGACTTCATGCGCCCTGATCGGGTCATCGTCGGCTGTGACGATGAGCGCGGCCGTGAGCTGCTGCGCAGGCTGTATGCGCCGTTTCTACGCAATCATGATCGTCTGCTGTGCATGGGCGTGCGCGCTGCCGAGTTCAGCAAGTACGCGGCCAACGCCTTCCTGGCGACCAAGATTTCCTTCATCAATGAAATGGCCGGCATTTGCGCGCGTCTCGGGGTGGACATCGAGGAGGTACGCCGGGGCATCGGCAGCGACCGACGTATCGGCACGCACTTCATCTATGCCGGTTGCGGTTACGGCGGCTCGTGCTTTCCCAAGGACGTGAAAGCGCTGATCCGCACGGCCGAATACGAAGGCATCGAACCGGGTATCCTGCGTGCGGTCGAAGCCCGCAACGCGCTGCAGAAGACGCTGCTGTTTCAGGCCTTGCGCGAGCATTTCAATGGTCATTTGCAGGGCAGGGTGGTTGCGCTCTGGGGGCTGGCCTTCAAACCCGGTACCGATGACCTGCGCGAAGCGCCCAGCCTGGTGCTGCTCGATGCGCTGCTGACCGCCGGTGCCAAGGTACAGGCCTGTGACCCGGCGGCCACGGCAGCGGTCGCTGCACGGTATGCCGTCGCAGTCGAGGCGGGGCAACTGGTGCTGAGTGAGTCACCCTATGCCGTTATCCAGGGCGCCGATGCCCTGGTACTGGTGACGGAGTGGAAACAGTTTCGCCAGCCGGACTTTCCGCGTATTCGTGGCGTGATGCGCATGCCGGTGCTGTTTGACGGGCGCAATATTTACGATGCCGAGCAACTGGCGCAGCTGGGTTTTCTGTATCGCGGCATCGGCCGCCCTGCAAGCGGCAGTTGTAAGGCCAGCGCGGCTTGATAGACTGAGCGCGCATTCAACCCACCCCCATTAGGGAGTCCCATGATCAAGAAATGCCTGTTCCCCGCGGCCGGTTATGGCACGCGCTTCCTGCCTGCGACCAAGGCAATGCCCAAGGAAATGTTGCCGGTGGTGAACAAGCCACTGATCCAGTACGGTGTTGAGGAGGCTCTGGAGGCGGGCCTCAACCAGATTTCCATCGTCACCGGGCGCGGCAAGCGTGCGCTGGAAGACCATTTCGATGTGAGCTACGAGCTCGAGCACCAGATTCAGGGCACCGACAAGGAAAAATACCTGGTTGGTATCCGCCGCCTGATCGATGAGTGCAGCTTCTCCTACACCCGTCAGGTCGAGATGAAAGGCCTGGGGCACGCCATCCTCTGCGGCCAGCCGCTGATCGGTGACGAGCCATTTGCGGTGGTTCTCGCTGACGACCTGTGCCTGAATCTGGAGGGCGACAGCGTCCTGGCGCAGATGGTCAAACTGTACAACCAGTTCCGCTGCTCCATCGTCGCGATTCAGGAAGTGCCGAAGGACGAAACCTCCAAGTACGGCGTGATCGCGGGCGAGATGATCCGCGAGGACATCTACCGCGTCAGCAACATGGTGGAGAAGCCCAAGCCGGAAGATGCGCCGTCGAACCTGGCGATCATCGGCCGCTACATCCTCACCCCGGATATCTTCGACCTGATTCGCAGCACACCGCCGGGCAAGGGTGGCGAAATCCAGATCACCGACGCGCTGATGCGCCAGGCCCAGCAGGGCTGCGTTATGGCGTACAAGTTCAAGGGCCAGCGTTTCGACTGCGGCAGCGCCGAGGGTTACATCGACGCGACCAACTTCTGCTTCGAGAACCTGTACAAGACCGGCAAGGCGTTCTGATACGCCTGCAGATCATGTAGGAGCCCCGCCCCGGGGCGAAGCTTTGCGATGCCTCGCTGTCCCGGTTCGCGGCGGGGCGCCGCTCCTACCAACGCCACCTGCGGGTGGCGTTTTGTATTCAGGGGATGGGCATTTCCTCGGAACCAGGCCCGAGCGGCTGGCCGTAGCTGAATTCGACGTAATTGCCGGCCGGGTCGCGCAGGCCGCAGTAATAGCCAACCGGGTAGGGTTCGTCGCGGGGCGGCCAGATCAGGCAGCTGTCGACGTCTGCCATGGCGGCAATGCGGTCGACCTCTGCGCGGCTGCCCAGAGCAAAGCCGAAGTGGCTGTAGTCGTTGGCAGCCAAATTGCGCTCTTGCCCACCCGGCATGATCACGAAAATGAACAGGTGCTCCTTGCCAGGCTCGGCCATCCAGACGATACGCGTGCCCTTGCCAGGGCGTTCGTGGATCACCTGCATGCCACAGAAACGCTCATAGAAAGCGATGCAGGCATCCAGATCGGGGACGTGCAGGGCAAGGTGGGTCAGGGTAGGGCGCATGTTCTTCACCTCCGGCGTTCAGCTTAGCGCGGGCCTTTGCGGTATGCTCCGCGTCTGCCAAGGAGATACCCCATGAGTTACGACTTTGACCTGTTCGTTATCGGCGCCGGTTCCGGCGGCGTACGTGCGGCGCGCTTCGCCGCTGGTTTTGGCGCTCGCGTTGCAGTCGCCGAGAGCCGTTATCTTGGCGGCACCTGTGTCAACGTTGGCTGCGTGCCGAAAAAGCTGCTGGTGTACGGCGCGCATTTCGCCGAGGACTTCGAGCAGGCCTCGGGTTTCGGCTGGTCGCTGGGTGAAGCCAACTTCGACTGGGCGACGCTGATCGGCAACAAGAACCGCGAAATCGAACGGCTCAATGGCATCTACCGCAATCTGCTGGTCAACAGCGGCGTCAGCCTGTTCGAGGGGCATGCGCGCATCGTCGATGCCCATACCGTTGAGGTCAATGGTCAGCGTCACAGCACTGAACGCATTCTGATCGCCACCGGCGGCTGGCCGCAGATTCCCTATATTCCCGGGCGCGGGCATGCCATCAGCTCCAACGAGGCCTTCTTTCTCGAACAACTGCCCAAGCGGGTATTGGTCGTAGGTGGCGGCTATATCGCCGTCGAGTTCGCTTCGATTTTCCATGGCCTCGGTGCGCAGACGTCGCTGCTGTATCGCGGCGACCTGTTTCTGCGAGGCTTCGATGGTGCCGTGCGTGAGCACCTGCGCGAGGAGTTGAGCAAGAAGGGCATGGATCTGCAGTTCAACGCCGACATCTCCAGCCTCGCGCGCCAGGCCGATGGCAGCCTGGCCGCGACGCTCAAGGATGGTCGCGTGTTGGAGGCCGACTGTGTGTTCTACGCCACCGGGCGCCGGCCGATGCTGGACAACCTCGGCCTGGAGAACGTTGAGGTCAAACTGGACACGCGCGGCTATATCGAAGTCGATGACCTGTTCCAGACCGCCACGCCATCGGTTCTTGCCATTGGCGACGTGATCGGTCGCGTGCAACTGACGCCAGTCGCGCTGGCTGAAGGCATGGCCGTGGCACGCCGGCTGTTCAAACCCGAGGAATATCGGCCGCTGGACTACCGCATGATTCCCACCGCCGTGTTCAGCCTGCCGAATATCGGCACCGTTGGCCTCAGTGAAGAACAGGCCGTCGAGGAGGGCTACCAGGTCAAAGTCTTCGAGAGCCGCTTCCGTCCGATGAAGTTGACCCTGACCGAGAATCCTGAACGCACCCTGATGAAACTGGTGGTCGACGCCGACAGTGATCGCGTGCTTGGCTGCCATATGGTCGGCCCGGAAGCAGGGGAGATCATCCAGGGGCTGGCCGTGGCGCTGAAAGCGGGGGCAACCAAACAGATCTTCGATGAAACCATCGGCGTGCACCCAAGCGCCGCCGAGGAATTCGTCACCCTGCGCACGCCGGTCAAGCGCTGAGGACAGCATGGAAACGCTTTTCTATTTTGCCGATCTGTTCGGCGTTGCCGTATTTGCCATCACTGGCGCGCTGATGGCCGGGCGCAAATCCATGGATCTGTTCGGTGTGCTGGTCATGGCCATCGTGACCGCACTGGGCGGCGGTACGCTGCGCGACCTGATCCTGGACAACCACCCGGTCAGCTGGATTCGTGACGACACCTATATCCTCGTTGCCTCATTGGCCGCGCTGGGTACCGTAGCCTGGGTACGCATGACCCGACCGATTCACGAAAAAGGCCTGCTGATCGCCGATGCCTTCGGCCTGGCCGTATTCACCGTGTACGGCACCGAACTGGCGCTGCAGCACGGTACACCGATCAGCACGGCGGTGATCATGGGGGTGATGACCGGCGTGGTCGGCGGGGTGATTCGCGATGTGCTGTGTAACGAGATCCCGCTGATCTTCCAGAAGGAAATCTACGCCACGGCCTGCATCGCCGGCGCGCTGACCTTCATCGGCCTGCGCGCCCTGGGCACGCCGCATTGGCTGGATACTGCAGCGGCGATGTTCGTGGTGCTGGCCGCCCGGCTGGCGGCGATCCACTGGCACCTTGGTTTGCCGCGCTTTCATCTACTCGACAGGCACTGAGCATGATCGACAGACTGGATCATCTGGTTCTGACCGTGGCGGACATCGAGGCCACTGTCGCGTTCTATCAGCGCGTACTGGGCATGCGTCACGAGCACTTTGGCGCCGGCCGCAGTGCTCTGCTTTTCGGCCAGCAGAAATTCAATCTGCACCAGGCCGGTCGCGAGTTCGAGCCCAAAGCGCGCAAGCCGACGCCAGGCGCCATCGACCTATGCCTGATCACGCGCTGGACGCTGGCGCGGGTTCTGGCCCATCTGGCCGAGCAGGGCGTAACAGTGGAAGAGGGGCCGGTAGCCCGTACCGGCGCCACAGGGCCAATCGAGTCCGTGTATTTTCGCGACCCGGACGGCAACCTGATCGAGGTAAGCCGTTATCCAGCGAACGAGCAGTGCTGATACCTCTGCAGCAAAGGTAATGCGCTCACGCCACGCTCGAATGGCCGAGTCATATCCGCCACTCGGTCTTCTCCTGGCCTGCCTTATGTCTTAAGGTCACGGGTTGCCGAAAGAACCGTCATGGCCATTGCCATGAAGGGCTTTCATCCTTTACACACAAGTACGGTGAAGATGAACAAGCCTTTCATTTCCCTGTGCCCTGAAATTACCCGGGCACACGCACTGACACTGATGAGTTGGTTGGAAGATGAGCGTGTCACGCGCTATCTGAGTGATTCGCGTGATGTTTCCCGCTCCATCGAGCATGCCATCGACCGCACCCAATTACCGATCCTGACCCATCTGTTCAATCGGGGCGGCCGATTCTTCATGGCCTATGACCGGCATGACGCTCCTGTGGGCTTCGTTCGCCTGATCAAGACGGGTGCAATGTGCGAAATAGTCCTGGCCATCGGAGACAGCGAAAAATGGGGGCGCAACCTTGGCGCGGGCACAATCCGCGAGGGCATGAAAATGGCCTTTCTCGATATGCGGGCCGAGAAGCTCATGGCCAAGATTCACCCGGACAACACGCGCTCGCTGAAGGCTTTCCTGCGCAGTGGTTTCACGCTTGAGAGTGAAACGCCGACATTGAAATCATTTTCCATGACGGCGGGGCGCTATCTGCAGTTTTTGCGCGAGGATGCCGTTGGCGACTCTGGCGGCATCTACATCACTGAAGTCGACAAAGCTCGCCTGGAGTGCCTCATCGCGCTCGAACAGGGCCAGGCCGTTATTGAGCTGGAACATGAGCTGGAACGAGCCATTGTCGTCAAGCCAGATCAGGTGGCACGCAATGTCGTCACCATGAATTCCAGGGCCTTACTGCAGCTGGACGATGAAGAAATCGAAGTGGCCGTGGTCTATCCCGAAGATGCTGACAGCCATGCAGGCAAGTATTCCGTGTGCTCAGACATCGGCGCGGCCATTCTCGGCTATCAGGAGGGAGACGCCATCGACTGGCGAATCGCAGATCGAACCCGCCGCATTGAAATCCGCAAGGTGCTCTACCAGCCGGAGGCTGCAGGGGATTATCACCTGTAGGTGCAACTTCAACTCAGACTTCGCACATCTGGCACGAACCCCGAAGTGGAAGGGGGCTCGTGCCGGACAGGTAATTCACCTGAAAAGCGCTTCACGGCCACAGCAGTCATCTAACGCAACATGTAATTTAACATAATATACATTATGCGAAGCCTTGGATAGAAAGCACTGCGGCAATGGCCGCGAGAATCGCCATGATCGACGCCGCGCTAAACGACCTTGCCGGCTTCTCTCGGGACTTGCCGACCATCCTTGGCGGACTACTGCAGTGTGCTCATTTTCCTGAAGGCATCGACCAGTGCCTGGCTGAGATCCACCGAGGAGAATTTGGTGAGCACCGCATTGGCACCCACTGTGCGTGCTTTCTCGGTATTCATGGTGCTGTCCAGCGAGGTATGCAACAGCACGTAGGTATCGGCAATGTCTGCGCTGCGGCGGATTTCCTGGACAAGGCTGTATCCGTCGAGCTCGGGCATTTCGATGTCCGATACCAGTAATTCGAATGGCATGCCGGCCTGGTGATACTCGCGCAGTTGCTGCAATGCGGCTTGGGCGCTGCGTACTGCCGTGCAATCGAGACCCAGTTGACGCAGTACGTTGAGCGTCTGCTGCAGGGCCACTTGCGAGTCATCGACCAACAACACACGACGCCCCTGCAGCAGGCGGCTGTCCTGGCTGTCGAGCAGTTGCCCTATCGCCCCCTCTTCCAGTGGCGGCGCGATATCGTGCAACACCTTCTCGATGTCGAGAACCTGCACAATGGCACCACCGATCTGCGTGACGCCGGTGATGAAGGCACGATTGCCGGCACCAGCGGGTGGCGGACGCACATCACGGGTTGAGCACTGCACGATGCGCTCGACACTTTTCACGTGCAGTCCCTGGCGCGAGCGACTCACCTCAGTGACGATCAGACAGCCATCGTCTTCATCGGCAGCGCCGCGCTCACCAATGGCCCGGGCCAGGTCGATTACCGTCAATGCAGAGCCGCGCAACGTGGCAATACCGCGCACATTGGGATGACGACTGGGCAGTTTGGTCAGGGCGGGACAGGGAATGATCTCGTTGACCTTGAGCAGGTTGATGCCCAACAAGCGCCCGCTATGAAGACGAAACAACAACAGCGACAGCGCATCGCCGGTAACCAACCCCATGACCCTTTCCTTAAAAGAACGTACGGTAGTGAGTATAGCGGCCAACGAGGCGAGAGACTTTAATCCGCACTCAGTTTCAGGGCCACACGTCCACGGCTGGGGCATGTTTCCATGTAGCGATGGGCGGCGATGAAGTCCTCGAAGTCGAAGACTTTGTCGATGACCGGCGTCAGCAAGCGGTCGGCGGTCATTTGGTTGATATGCACCAGTGCGCGCTGCACGGCTTCATGGTTTGGCTCGATGCCCAGTTCAGGGCAGCCGGTGAAGTCCAGCACACAATGCCGGAAGAAATGCAGGTGCTTCTTGAATGCCGCGCAGGCTGGGAAGGTCGCATCATTGCCGCCATTGATGCCATACAGGATCAACTTGCCGCGTGGCGCGGCGACATCACCCAGTAGTTTCATCTGCGGCCCTGCGCACTGGTCGAGAATCACCTCGACCCCCTTGCCTTCCGTATAGCGTTCAACCTCCAGCACCAGATCCTGCTCCTCGGTTGCGATCACCTTGTCGGCCCCCAGCCCATGCAGGAACTCGCGATCATCCGAAGCGCTTGTGGACGCAATGACCCTGGCACCCAGAGCCTTGGCCAGTTGCACGGTCTGGGGTGCCATGCAGCGGCTGGCTTCGGTGATGAGCACATGCTCGCCCGGCTTCAGTTGCGCCAGTTCGATCAGCGCGAGGTAACCAAACAGCAGGCAGGTGTAGTGAACACTGGCCTCGACCGGGTTGAGCACGTTGGGATATGGGGTCAGCGCATGCCTGGGCATCAGCACCAGATCACCCCAGGCCGGGTAACGGTTAGGCGTACTGGCCGGGAAACCGGCAACAACATTGCCCACTGCAAAGTCGCTCACACCCTCGCCCAGCGCCGCAACCTTACCGGCCAGTTCGAAACCGGTACCGGCCGGAAGCCTGGCCTGCTCGGCCGCCAGGTTTTGCCGCCACAGGACGTCTTTCCAGCCCAGCCCAACGGCCTGAACGCGCACCAGCACTTCACCAGGCCCGGGCACAGGCGTCGGAACCTCTTCGAGCTGGAGCACGTCGGCATCGCCGAACTTATGAAAACGGATCATGCGGGACATCGTTTACCTCGGGCTTGATCGCGGCTTAACACTGCAATGACTGTGGACTTTATCCGTTGCGCGGTGGCGACACTATCAGAGCGCGTCGATAGTCTTCATGCCTGGCAGTGATTCGGCGCCTTTCAATCCGCAGCGCACTGCCCGTACTATTCACGGGCAAAGGCTCTCATTAGCCCCCGCATGCTGACAAGGCCCGTATTCCTCGAATGGTAATCGGATGAACCGCAATGACCTGCGTCGCCTCGATCTCAACCTGCTGATCGTCTTCGAGACGCTGATGCACGAGCGCAGTGTGACCCGGGCTGCAGAGAAGCTGTTTCTTGGCCAGCCGGCCATCAGTGCCGCCCTCTCCCGCCTGCGTACCTTGTTCGATGACCCTTTGTTCGTGCGTACCGGCCGCAGCATGGAGCCTACGCCTCGCGCGCAGGAAATCTTTGCCCTGCTCTCGCCGGCGCTGGATTCGATCTCCACGGCCGTCAGCCGTGCAGCCGACTTCGATCCGGCCACCAGCAAGGCGGTGTTTCGCATCGGCCTGTCCGATGATGTCGAGTTCGCCCTCCTCCCAGCCCTGCTCCGCCGCCTGCGCGCCGAGGCCCCCGGCGTGGTGCTGGTGATCCGCCGCACCAATTACCTGATGATGCCGGCGCTGCTGGCATCCGGGGAAATCTCCGTCGGTGTGGCTTACACCGAGGAGCTGCCGGCCAACGCCAAGCGCAAGGTGCTGCGCCGCAGCAAGCCCAAACTGCTGCGCGCCGATACCGTACCCGGCGCGCTGAGCCTGGATGACTACTGCGCCCGCCCGCATGCACTGGTGTCGTTCGCAGGTGACCTCACCGGCTTCATCGATGACGAGCTGGCCAGGCTTGGCCGCGAACGTCATGTGGTACTGGCCGTGCCGCAGTTCAATGGCCTGGCGACCCTGTTGGCGGAAACCGACATCGTCGCCAGCGTGCCGGACTACACCGCTGCAGTCCTGACCGCCGCAGGCGGCCTGCGCGCTGAGGATTTGCCGCTGCAGACACAGTCCTTCGAGCTGCACATGGCCTGGCGTGGCGCCCAGGACAACGACCCGGCCGAGCGCTGGTTGCGCTCGCGCATTCAAATGTTCTGTGGCGACCCCGATAGTCTCTAGGCACGAACTGCCCTTGGCTGCTGCGTTTCAGTGAGCCTCAGGGGTTTCTTCGCCAACCAAGGCGCTCGTCAGTGTTCGTGTGCCCCCCGGATACCGGCCGTTGCCTGTCCTTGTGCCGAATGACAGGGCACCCGGCAGTGTCGCCATGAACGGTCAATCATCATTAACGCTGATAATGAGTTTCGTGGCATTCGATTCGTCGCCTGCCAGGCTCGGTCGCAGACTCCGCCAATCCATAAATCCGACTGGCGGAGTCACCCATGGAACAGCAGCACAAGAACATCTGGATATTCCCCCTGGCCCTCGCCGGCGTCCTTGCCCTCAGCGGCTGCGAGCAGGCAGCGCAGACCCAGGCGCAAATGCCTGCCCCCAAGGTCAGCGTCGCAGAGGTCATCGAACAACCCATCAACGAGTGGGACGAGTTCACCGGTCGCCTCGAAGCGCCGCAATCCGTCGAAATCCGTCCGCGCGTCTCCGGTTACATCGACAAGGTCGCCTTCGACGAAGGCACCCTGGTGAAGAAAGGCAATCTGCTGTTCCAGATCGACCCGCGTCCGTTCCAGGCGGAAGTCAAACGCCTCGAAGCCCAACTGCAACAGGCCCGCGCCAGCCAGGCCCGTGCCGCCAACGAAGCCCGCCGCGGCGAACGCCTGCGCCAGAGCAACGCCATCTCCGCCGAACTGGCCGATGCCCGCGCCAGCGCCGCCACTGAAGCTCAGGCTCAAGTCGCCGCAATCGCCGCCGAGCTGGAAAACGCCCGCCTCAACCTCAGTTTCACCCGCATCACTGCGCCCATCGACGGTCGCGTCAGCCGCGCCGAAATCACCGAAGGCAACCTGGTCGGCGCCGGTGAAAGCCTGCTGACCTCGGTGGTTTCCACCGACAAGGTTTACGCCTACTTCGACGCCGACGAGCGCGCCTTCCTCAAGTATGTCGAGCTGGCCCGCCAGTCCGGCGCCGACGCCCGCGGCGCCAGCCCGGTGTACCTCGGACTGTCCGATGAAAGCGGTCACCCGCATCTGGGCCAGCTGGATTTTCTCGATAACCAGGTCAACCCACGCACCGGCACCATCCGTGGCCGCGCCGTGTTCGACAATCAGGACGGCCGCTTCACCCCGGGCCTGTATGCGCGCCTGAAACTGGTGGGCAGCAAGCCCTACGCCGCCACCCTGATCAAGGATGAAGCGGTCGGCACCGATCTGGGCAAGAAGTACGTGCTGGTGCTGGGCGAGGACAATGCCGTGGCCTATCGCTCCATCGAACTGGGGCCGAAGCTCGAAGGTCTGCGCATCGTCCGCAGCGGCCTGAGCAAGGGCGAGAAGATCGTGGTCAACGGTCTGCAGCGCGCCATGCCTGGCTCCACCGTCGATCCGCAACCGGTATCCATGGCTGATGACAGCACCCTCGAACGACTGGCTCGCATGCGCCAGGCCGTCGATGGCAGCCAGGCCCCGCGCATCGCCGCCGAAAAAATCGAAGCTCGCTCGCCGCGCGGCTGATCCAGACCGCGCTCAGAGGAAAGACCCATGAATTTCTCACAATTCTTCATCCAGCGGCCGATCTTCGCCGCGGTGCTGTCGCTGCTGATTCTGATCGGCGGTGCCATCTCGCTGTTCCAGCTGCCGATCAGCGAATACCCGGAAGTGGTGCCGCCCACCGTCGTGGTGCGTGCCGATTTCCCCGGCGCCAACCCCAAGGTGATCGGTGAAACCGTCGCCTCGCCGCTGGAGCAGGCCATCGTCGGCGTCGAGGGCATGCTCTACATGTCGTCGCAGTCGACCATCGACGGCCGCCTGACGCTGACCGTGACCTTCGCCCTCGGTACCGACCTGGACAACGCCCAGGTGCAGGTGCAGAACCGCGTCACCCGCACCATGCCGACCCTGCCCACCGAGGTGCAGCGTCTCGGCGTGACCGTGGACAAGGCCTCCCCGGATCTGACCATGGTGGTGCACCTGACCTCGCCGGATCAGCGCTACGACATGCTTTACCTGTCCAACTACGCCGCGCTCAACGTCAAGGACGAGCTGGCGCGCCTGGACGGCGTGGGCGACGTGCAACTGTTCGGCATGGGCAACTACTCGCTGCGCGTCTGGCTCGACCCGAACAAGGTGGCCTCGCGTGGGCTGACCGCTACCGATGTGGTCAATGCCATTCGCGAGCAGAACCGCCAGGTCGCCGCCGGTGCCCTCGGCGCGCCGCCTTCCGATGCCGGCAACAGCTTCCAGCTGTCGATCAACGCTCAGGGCCGCCTGGTCTCCGAGGAAGAGTTTGAGAACATCATCATCCGCGTCGGCGACAACGGTGAGATTACCCGTCTGCGCGACATCGCCCGCGTCGAGCTGGGCTCCAACCAGTACGCCCTGCGCTCGCTGCTGAACAACGAGCCGGCGGTCGCCATCCCGGTGTTCCAGCGCCCGGGCTCCAATGCCATCGAGATTTCCGACTCGGTGCGCGAGCGCATGGCCGAGTTGAAACAGAGCTTCCCGCAGGGCATGGACTACGAGATCGTCTATGACCCGACCATCTTCGTACGCGGCTCCATCGAGGCTGTGGTGCACACCCTGCTCGAAGCCATCGTGCTGGTGGTGTTGGTGGTGATCCTGTTCCTGCAGACCTGGCGCGCCTCGATCATCCCGCTGGTGGCCGTACCTGTCTCGCTGATCGGCACCTTCGCGGTCATGCACCTGCTCGGTTTCTCGCTCAACGCCCTGTCGCTGTTCGGCCTGGTGCTGGCCATCGGTATCGTGGTGGACGACGCCATCGTCGTGGTGGAGAACGTCGAACGCAACATCGCCCTGGGCAAGTCGCCGCTCGACGCCACGCGTCAGGCCATGAAGGAAGTGACCGGCCCCATCGTCGCCACGGCGCTGGTGCTGTGCGCCGTGTTCATCCCGACGGCCTTCATTTCCGGCCTCACCGGGCAGTTCTACCAGCAGTTCGCGCTGACCATCGCCATTTCCACGGTGATTTCCGCGATCAACTCGCTGACCCTGTCGCCGGCCCTGTCGGCCATCCTGCTCAAGGAGCATCATGCGCCGAAGGACCGTTTCTCGCGCGGGCTCGACAAGCTGTTCGGCGGCTGGCTGTTCGCCCCGTTCAACCGTGTGTTCGAGCGTGCCAGCAACGGCTACGTTGCTACCGTGCGCCGCGTGCTGCGCGGCAGCAGCATTGCCATGCTGGTTTATGGCGGTCTGCTGCTGCTCGGTTACCTGGGCTTCGCCAGTACCCCGGCCGGCTTCGTGCCACAACAGGACAAGCAGTATCTGGTGGCTTTCGCCCAACTGCCGGACGCCGCGACGCTGGATCGCACCGAAACAGTCATCAAGCGCATGAGCGAGATCGCCGGCCAGCATCCGGGGGTGGAAAACACCGTGGCTTTCCCTGGCCTGTCGATCAATGGCTTCACCAACAGCCCCAACAGCGGCATCGTTTTCACCCCGCTCAAGCGTTTTGATGAGCGCACCGATCCGTCGCTGAGCGCTACGGCTATCGCCGCCGAACTCAATGCGCAGTTCGCCGATATTCAGGACGCCTACATCGCCATCTTCCCGCCGCCACCGGTACAGGGGCTGGGCACCATCGGCGGCTTCCGCCTGCAGATTCAGGATCGCGGCAACCTGGGCTACGAAGAGCTGTATACGCAGACCCAGAACATCCTCAACAAGGCCCGTCAGTTGCCGGAGCTGAACCCGATGTCGGTGTTCACCAGCTACCAGATCAACGTGCCGCAGGTCGATGCCGCCATCGACCGCGAGAAGGCCAAGACCCATGGCGTGGCCATCAGCGACATCTTCGACACCTTGCAGGTGTACCTGGGCTCGCTGTATGCCAACGACTTCAACCGCTTTGGCCGTACCTACCAGGTCAACGTCCAGGCCGACCAGCAGTTCCGCCTGGAGCCGGAGCAAATCGGCCAGCTCAAGGTGCGCAACAACCGTGGCGAGATGGTGCCGCTGTCGACCTTCGTCAAGGTCGATGACAGCGCAGGCCCGGATCGGGTGATGCACTACAACGGCTTCCTCACTGCCGAGATCAACGGTGCCGCCGCGCCGGGCTACAGCTCGGGCCAGGCCGAGGCGGCCATCGCCAAATTGCTGGAAGAAGAACTGCCAATCGGCATGACCTTCGAGTGGACCGATCTGACCTACCAGCAGATTCTCGCCGGCAATACCGCGATCTTCATCTTCCCGCTCTGCGTGCTGCTGGCGTTCCTGGTACTGGCGGCTCAGTACGAAAGCTGGAGTCTGCCGCTGGCGGTGATCCTCATCGTACCGACCGTACTGCTCGCCGCCATCACCGGCGTAATCATGGCCGGCATCGACAACAACATCTTCACCCAGATCGGCCTGATCGTATTGGTGGGCCTGGCCTGCAAGAACGCCATCCTGCTGGTGGAGTTCGCCAAGGACAAACAGGAAGAAGGCATGGACCGTGTCGCTGCCGTGCTGAAGGCCTGCCGCCTGCGCCTGCGGCCGATCCTGATGACCTCGATCGCCTTCATCATGGGCGTGGTGCCGCTGGTGTTGTCGAGCGGCGCGGGTGCCGAGATGCGCCATGCCATGGGCGTGGCGGTGTTCAGCGGGATGATCGGCGTGACCTTCTTCGGTCTGCTGCTGACACCGGTGTTCTATGTACTGATCCGTGGCTTCGTGGAAAAACGCGCAGCGCGCAAAGCTGCCCGCCTGCAGGAGTCGCATGCATGAAAGCCTTCGCCCCCGCTCTGCTGACCCTGGCGCTGTCGGCCTGCGCCGTCGGCCCGGACTACCGGGCACCTGCTACCGAGCCTGCGCGCTTCAGGGCGCTGGAGGCTGCCGAGTACGACCGCAGCCGGTTTGAAGCCGTCTGGTGGCAGCAATTCGACGACCCGACGCTGAACCTGCTGGTGCAGCGCTCGCTGGCGGATAACCGTGAGCTGCGCGTGGCGTTCAACCGCCTGCGCGCGGCGCGGGCCATTCGCGATGACGTGGCCAACGACCGTCTGCCCACCATAACCAGCCGCGCCAGCGGCGAGTTCGGCAAAGCGCAGCAGCCGCCTACCACGGACGAGCGCATCCGTCAGGAGCGCTACGACCTGGGCCTGGACATGGCCTGGGAAGTGGATCTGTTCGGCCGCATCCAGCGCCAGCTGCAAGCCAGCGAGGCGCGCATCGAAGTGGCCGAAGCCGACTACTACCAGTTGCAGGTCAGCCTGATCGCCGAGCTGGTCGATGCCTACGGCACTCTGCGCGGTGCGCAACTGCGCGAGCGCATCGCCCGCGACAACCTGAAGAACCAGCAGGACTCGCGCGCCATCACCGAGCAGTTGCGCGATGCCGGCGTCGGTACCGAACTCGACGTGCTGCGCGCCGACGCCCGCCTGGCCGCCACCGAAGCCAGCCTGCCGCAACTGCAGGCGCAACAGGTACGGGCGCAGAACCGTATCGCCACCCTACTCGGCCAACGCCCGGAGCGCTTGCAGGTCGACCTGACGCCCAAATCATTGCCGGTCATCGCCAAGGCGCTGCCGATCGGCAACCCGGCCGAACTGCTACGGCGCCGCCCGGATATCCAGGCGGCCGAACGCCAGCTGGCAGCGGCGACCGCTGAGGTGGGTGTGGCGACGGCAGACCTGTTCCCGCGGGTCAGCCTCTCCGGCTTTCTCGGCTTCACCGCTGGTCGTGGCTCGCAACTGGGCGCCTCGGCGGCGCGGGTCTGGGGCGTAGCGCCGAGCATCAGTTGGGCGGCGTTCGACCTGGGCAGCGTGCGCGCCCGTCTGCGGGGTGCCGAAGCCGAAGCCGATGGTGCTCTGGCGCAGTACGAGCAGCAGGTACTGCTGGCCCTGGAAGAATCGGAAAACGCCTTCAGCGATTACGGTAAACGCCAGCAACGCCTGATCGCCCTGGTTCGCCAGGCCGAAGCCAGCCGTGCGGCAGCGGATCAGGCCGCGATTCGCTATCGCGAAGGCACGGCGGATTTTCTCGTGTTGCTCGATGCCGAACGCGAACGCCTGGCTGCCGAAGACGCCCAGGCAGTGGCCGAGGTTGAGCTGTACAGCGGCATCGTCGCTATCTACAAGGCGCTCGGCGGTGGCTGGCAACCGCCGGCCTGAACCCTCTCTCCAGGGAGCGGCCCAGCTCCGCCGCTCCTTTAGCCCTGGTCGCGCCTGGCGTGTCCGGGGCTTTTTTATGCGACGCCGTGAAGTCCTTTTACGGACTCTGGTCGCACTCGACGCGGTTACGTCCACCCTGTTTGGCCCGGTACAGGGCTGCATCGGCCCGTTGCAGAAGTTGTTGCGGATCCCCTCCCGCAGTGGCCTGCATTGCGGCCACGCCGATGCTCAGGGTGACGCGAGCGTAGGGCGAGCCGCTATGGGCAAGGTTCAGAGTCGCCATGGCGGCGATCAGTTTTTCGGCCCGTTGCAGCGCGCCGGCCAACTCGGTGCCCGGCGCCAGGAAGACGAACTCCTCCCCTCCGTAGCGGGCAACGAAATCCGTCGAGCGCGCCAGCGTCGCCGCCAGTGTCTGCGCGATCTGACGCAAACAGGCATCGCCTGCAGGGTGCCCGTAGAGGTCGTTGTAGGCCTTGAACCAGTCAACATCCATGATGGCCAGCGCCAGCGGCGTAGCATTGCGTTGCGCCTGTCGCCATTGTCGCGTGAGTTCGGCATCGAACTGCCGGCGGTTGCCGATATTCGTCAATGCGTCGGTCACACTGAGATTTTCCAGGCGTTGATTGAGTCGCTGCAGTTCCTGCGTGCGTTCCTGCACACGCTGCTCCAGTTCACGCTCGGAGCGCTGCAGGGTCTCTACCAGTTGTGCCTGGGTTTGCAGCAGTTGCGCCTGGGTGCGCATCTTTTCCTGACGCATGACGTTGATGCGGTCGGCCAGGGCAAAGGCCAGCAGGAGCATCTCCAGCGATGAGCCCAGCTGCAGGCCATCGACGGTAAATACGTTGGTCGGCAGCACGCCCATGGCACGCAGCGTGGTGGTGGCGCCACCGAGTATCAGCAGGCCAAAGGCTGCAAGGAAAAAATAGGCGCTGCGCTGACGTTTCAGCGCGCAGGCGAGTGCGATGGCGAATATCGCCAATGCCGTGAGCAGGTTGAACATAATGGCCATGCACGCAACCTGCGGCAGTGCCAGGGCATAGATCACGGGAGTGATCAGGTACAGGGCAATCATCGCCAGCAACAGACGATCCGCCCATGGCAGTGTGTGCCGGGTCTGCAGCATCTGACGCATGAACAGCATCAGCGCACACAGGGCAAAGGAGGCACTGCTGTAATAGGCCACATTGCCGTTCAGTGGCAGACCGAACAGGAGCCAGCCCGGCGCCATGCCATTTTTCACCGTCAGTACGCAGACGGTGCACAGGACGAATGTCACGTACAGCAGGTAAATCCGATCACGCAGGGCGATGAACAGCATCAGGTTGAACAGGATCATCGCTATCGCGATTCCCACATAAGCACTGCGCACCATGTAGTCATCGCGCTCGTAGGCATGGAAGGCGTCGACTGACCAGAGCTGCAACGGCACCAGCAAGCCGATGCTCGATTGCACGCGCACATGGATCACCTGCTCGGCATGTGCCGGCAGTTCCAGGGGGAAGACGAAATTGCGGTTGGCGTAAGCCTTGCTGAGCGCGGGGCGGTCGGCACCGGTGGACCAGGTGCGAGACATCCCCTGCTCGTCCGTCACATAAACATCGACGAAGGAAATACGTGGGTTGTCCACCACCAGCAGGCGTTTTAGCGCCTGATCGCTGGTATTGGTCAGGTGCAGGCGAAACCAGTAGGCCGAACGAGTGAAGCCCAGGGCGAAGGCGGCGCTGTCGACGACGTCGTACTGAAAACGCTCGACCATCTCAGGCGAGCGCAGCGCCTCCAGCGTCAGGCTTTGGCTCGTATCCTCGAACTTGCCGACCAGGGTCGTCAGCGATTGCGGGTCGTGCACGAGCTGGGCAATATCGAGCCTGCGCTCCAGCGCCCATGTATCCGGCAGGCAGACAACCGACAGCACTATCCAGATGATGAGCCGAAGAATGTAAACACGCTTCATTAGGGACGTTCTGTGAGTACCAATGGGCCTGAACTCAGGGCTGAAACCTCCGGACGAAGCCGAGGCGATGACCAGATGCCACCATCGTGCACTGTCACGCGCCCGCTTACGATCTTAATATGCGCGACCGCGTGAAGGAACACCCCATGACGCTGCAACAGATCATCACCTTCTGCCTGGCCCTGCCTGGCGCCCGCGAAGATTTCAAATGGGGCGGCAATCGGGTGTTTTCCGTGGCCGGCAACAAGATGTTCGCCATTATCGACTCACTCGGTGAGGGGCTGGCCTTCAAGGTCGATGCCGACCTGTTTCTCGGCTATATCGACCGCCCCGGCATCCGCCCTGCCCCTTACCTGGCCCGCGCCCGGTGGATCAGCATGGATGCGCGGCAATTGCCGCTCGGCGACGACGAGCTGCGCCAACTGCTGACGCGCTCGCACCAGCTGGTGGTTCGCAGGCTGCCAAAACGTCTGCAGCCGGGGTTGCTGCTATAAGGCACCTCTAAAAACGTAGGCGAGGCAGCCAGCGCAAGGCAAAAACAGGCGAAAAAGCGCAGTTTACGCGCTGTAAATGAGCATTTTGAGCCTGTTTTTAACGCCGCGATGGCAACGCAGGTAGTTTTTAGAGGTACCTTATAAGGGCGCAGCCATTTTCAGATGGATCACGCGACGCTGCTGCAGGCTGATCGCTGGCTCGAAAATCTGGCGATAGTGCTCTCTGGCCAGGCGGCGTATCAGCCCACTGCGCTGCGCCTGCGGCAGCAGCGTCTGCAACAGGCGGTGCAGCTCAGGGTATGCCGGCGAGACGTAGAGGATATGATCCTGTGGGTAGCTGAACAGCAGGTGGCGCTCCACCTCCAGATCGGCATGCTGCGTCCACTCATGCGCCATTTCGTGGGCGCCACGGGGCAGATAATCGATCAGGCGCGTCGTCGAGGCCACCATGCGGTACAGCCGTTTCCAGTCGCCCTCGATGGTCATCACCGGCAGATCATTGGCCTCCCAGATGGCCCTGTCCGCCCAGGCCGCTCCCATGCCTGCCACCTGCTGCAGGCGGCGAAAGTCCTCCAGGCTGTGCACCTTGTCATACACGGCCTGCCTGCCCTTGGGGATGAACAAAATGCGCTGGTTGACCAGGTTGTCGGTCATGCCCACCCGCACTGGCAGGAACCTTCGCTCACGCGCCTGCGTCGGGCCAAGGATCAGGACGCTGATTTCCCCACGCTGCAGCATGACCTCCAGGCGCGTCATGGTAGGGTTGCCACGCTCGCGTACAGTGACGCCATGGCCCCCGAGAGCCAGGGTCTGCTCAAGCACTTGTCGGGTATAGGCGACTGACTCAGGCGTCCCGCCCAGCGTCAACTCTAGCTCGGCAGAAGCGTACACAGGCCCAAGCAGGCAACACAGCAGCCACAGCCCCAGCACCCGAATACGGGGCCTCAGATGCACTGCAGCAGCGGTTTTGCCAGTTTTTTTCATTCTTGTTGTCATGGCCACGTTGTGCTCGCCAGGCAGGCGGTGTCCCTCTCTGGCAGGCTTGGAGCGCCAACATAGCCGCTTGGCACACTGCAATGCCAGTTCTGCAGCAAGCTGTCCCTAGGGCCTGTTAACACAACCTCAGTCCGTCAACGATCAGGGCAAAATTAACGAAGCCGATGAACATGACATCGAGCTTTTCAAAGCGGGAGAAAATTCTGCGAAATCCTTTCAAGCGCCGAAACAGACGCTCTACCTCATTTCGGCGCTTATAGATTTCTCGGTCATATTCCCAGGGATTGATGCGAGTCCTCAGCGGAGGAACCACTGGGATAAAGCCCAGATCCAGCGCAAGCTGACGGGTTTCGTTGCCCTCGTAAGCACGATCCATCAGCAGATGCAGCGGTCTTCCTTGCTCGCCCAGCTTGCGAAGCAGGTCGCGACCTGCCGGTGCGTCGTGTGCCTGCCCGGGTGACAGGGAGAACGCTATGGCTGTTCGATCATTCGCGGCAACCAGATGAATCTTGGTGTTCCAACCGCCTCGGGATTTTCCAATAGCTTGAGGGCCGTTTTTTTTCGAGCGCCAGTGCCATCGGGATGCACCTTGATGCTGGTGCTATCCAGGGACACCGCCTCGATCTTGATCCGGACAATTTGGGATTGCTGCAACTGGGCGAACACCCGATCCAACACACCCGACCTCGACCAGCGGCTCATGCGGGTGTAGATGGTGTGCCAATTGCCAAAGCGCTTCGGCAAGCCGCGCCACTTGCAGCCATGCTCAGCGACATAGAGGATCGCGTTCAACACGTTCAGATTGGACAGACTTACGTTGCCCCGCTGTCGCGGGAAGCAATGCTCAATGATCGAGAATTGTTCGGGGGTAATTTCCATGCGCGAAGTATCACGCATGGAGAGACTTGAAGCTAATTAGCGTTAACAGGCCCTAGTGCACCAATGAAGGCAGGTGGTCTAGTACGTAGATGCCATCGAACAGCAGCAGGTCGATCCAGAGTAGCTGGTGCAAGCCGACGATCAGCCAGAAAACCGTCTGGTAGGAGGCCTTGCGCGTCTTGTGACGAAAGACTTGCTGAGCGATTAGCGCGCCTGGCCAGCCGCCGAGCAGTTCGACCAGATGCAGGGTGTTCTCCGGCGTGCGCTGAGCACCGCTCTGGGCGTTGCGTTTGTCCAGCCAGTACTGCACGAAGCTCAGCAGGCTGGCCGACAGGTACAGCGGCGCCAGCCACCAGAGCCCCTTGCCGAACAGCTGCAGGGCAGCGAGCACTGGCAATACGCAGAGCAAGGCAAACAGGACGATCTTGCTGCCTGGGCTGTGGATGCCGCCTGACTGTGTCGCCGCTCTGCGTGCAGGTTTGGCAGCGGGTTTTGGCTGCGCCGGTGCAGCATTGTCCGGGGTTTTCGGCTTGCGCCGGATGGCCTGGCGGTCGAGGCTCAGTTCGCCGGCCAGACGCAGGTGCGCGGCACGTGGCCGACCACGCTCGTCGCGCCCTTCGATGAACAGCACATCGTCCCCGGGCTGCGGGCGGCGATCACCGCGCATGACGGAAATGTGCGCGAAAACGTCAGCACCGCCGTTTGCCGGCTGGATGAAGCCAAAGCCCTTGGCATCATCCCAGCTTTTCAGGCGCCCCTTGCGCTCGTTGTCCATCACGGCTGAGCGGTGCTCCAGTCGATCAGGTGCAACTGCCAGGTCGCCAGAATCACCAGGCCGAAGGCAATGCGATACCAGGCGAATACCGCATAGCTGTGGTTGGTGATGAACTTGAGCAAGGCACGCACGGTGATCATCGCCACGATGAAGGTGCTGACGAAGCCGATGGCGAAGATTGGCAGGTCGCTCATCTGCAGAATGTCGCGGTACTTGAACAGCGAATAGACCGTGGCCGCCACCATGGTCGGCATGGCCAGGAAGAAGGAAAACTCGGTCGCGGCCTTGCGCGACAACCCGAAGACCAGGCCGCCGATGATGGTAGCGCCCGAACGCGACGTACCCGGAATCAGCGCCAGGCACTGGGCGAAACCAACCTTCAGGGCCAGCTTCCAGTCCATGTCGTCGACCGTTTCGGCCTGGATAGTATGATCGCGCTTCTCTGCCCAGAGCATGATAATGCCGCCTATGATCAGCGCCATGGCCACGGTAATGGGGTTGAACAGCCAGTGCTCGATGAGATCGGCGAAGGCCAGGCCGAATATCACGGCCGGGATGAACGCCAACAGCAGATTGAAGGTGAAACGCTGGGCCTTGGGCTCATTGGGCAGCCCGACCACCACACCGAGCACCTTGGCCCGGAACTCCCAGATCACCGCCAGAATGGCGCCAAGCTGGATAATGATCTTGAATGCGGTTGCCGTTTGACCGTTGAAACCCAGCAAGTCTCCGACCACGATCAGGTGCCCGGTGCTGGAAATCGGCAAGAACTCGGTCAGCCCTTCCACAATGCCCAGAATCAGAGCCTGAAAGGCCATCCAGATATCCATCAACTCCCCCAAAGCGCGACGACTCCGCCGCGCGTAAACTCGAAAATGCAATACAGCCCGCCGTGGGACATAAATACGCTACGCAGGTTCCTGCGCGTGCGTCCTGGCAGAAGCAGCGCCTGGCTCGCCAATCACTCAGGTTCTGCGCCTGGCGGCCGGAATGCTATCAGACAACTGGCGTGAATAATGCCCCGATGCACAGTATCGCCAGTACTGCTCGGGGTTGCCCTGACGCTGACAATTACAACAATCCGGTATTCGCCCATGAACCATTTACGCAGTCTCCCCATCAGCCGTCGCCTGTGGTTGATTCTGGCGCTTGCCCTCCTGACGCTGATCCTCCAGGGCGCTTATATGTTGCGCCAGATACACAGCGATCTTTACCTCGCCAAATCGGAAAAAACCGAGCATGTGGTGCAGAGCGCGGCGGGTATCCTCAAGTATTTCCATGATCTGGAAAGCGCCGGCAGCCTTGACCGTGAACAGGCCCAGAAACAGGCGATGGAGGTCATACGCGGGCTGCGTTATGCCGGCCAGGAGTATTTCTGGATCAATGACCAGACGCCGGTGATGGTCATGCACCCGACCAATCCCAAGCTCGAAGGTCAGAACCTGCCCAGCTTCAAGGATCCGGACGGCAAGGCGCTGTTCAACGAGATGGTCGCCATCACCCGCAGCCAGGGTGCCGGCCAGGTCGATTACCGCTGGCCGAAGCCAGGCGCCAGTGACCCGGTACCGAAGATTTCCTATGTCGAGCTGTTCCAGCCCTGGGGCTGGATCATTGGCTCCGGTGTCTATGTCGATGATGTACAGGCAGAGTTCAAGGCGCAGGCACTGAAAGCCATCACCATCGGCTTTCTGATTGTCGTGCTGCTGACGGGGCTGGTAGTCGTCATTACCCGCAGCATCGTGCAACCGCTGCAGGCAGCGGTCGACGGCATGGCCAACATCGCCAGCGGCGAAGGCGACCTGACCCGTAATCTCGATACTCATGGCCGCGATGAACTCACCGCACTGGCCACCCACTTCAATGCCTTCACCGACAAACTGCGGCACGTCATCCGTCAGATGCTCGAGTCGGCCGGCTCGCTGGATCAGGCCGCGGGCAATCTCGGCGATATTTCCAGCGAAGCGCAGCGTCATAGCCAGCAGCAGGCGCAGCAGATGGAATTGGTGGCCACCGCTGTCAACGAAGTGACCTACGGCGTGCAGGACGTGGCGAAGAATGCCGAACACGCCTCCAGCGAAATGCACACGGCCGAGGATCAGGCCCGCCAGGGGCAGCAGAATATCGATGCCAGCCTGCGTCAGATTGGTGAATTGTCGGGCACCATCGACAAGGCGGTGGAAGTCATGCAGTCGCTGGCCAGCGAAAGCACGCAGATCGGCAGCGTCCTGGAAGTAATCCGCTCGATTGCCGAGCAAACCAACCTGCTGGCCCTCAATGCCGCCATCGAGGCCGCGCGCGCCGGCGAACAAGGCCGAGGCTTTGCCGTGGTCGCCGACGAGGTGCGCCTGCTGGCACAACGCACGCAAACCTCCACGGCCGAGATTCAGGGCATGATCGAGCGCCTGCAGGGCAACTCCGAGGCGGCAGTGAAGGTGATCAATGAAAGCAGCCGCGCCTCCCAGTTGACCGTGGAGCAAGCCAGCCAGGCGGGTGAAAGCCTTGCTCAGATAGCCCAGTCGCTGCGCAACCTCACGGGTCTCAATGCGTCGATTACCAGCGCTACCCTGCAGCAGTCTCATGTGGTGGAGGACATCAATCAGAACATCACGCAGACGGCGGCGTTGGCGCACAACACCGCCGAAGCTGCCGAGCAGTCGAACGCAGCCAGCCAGCATCTCCAGCAACTGGCCGAGCAACTCAATCGTCTGCTTGGCCAGTTCCGCGTCTGAGGCCGATACCGATCTGATCCGGGGCCGGTGAGCATAGCCGCCGTGCCCCGGCCGGACGCTTCATCGTTAGTGCGCATCGAAGTGTCTGGCGTCTGGTACGTCCCTGCTGTGCTCAGCCGCTGACGGCAGTACAATCGCCACCTTTTGCATGGTTGAGGATGCCGAATGTCCTGGCTCGAACTCCTGGCTGCCGGGCTCGGCATCATCGCGGTATGGCTGACCGTCAAGCAGAATCCCTGGTGCTGGCCCATCGGCCTGGTCATGGTGCTGCTCTACGCCTGGCTGTTCTATGACTGGCGCCTGTATTCCAACCTGCTTTTGCAACTGCTGTTCGCTGCGCTGCAGCTCTACGGCTGGCGGCAGTGGACCCGTGGTGGTGAGCGCCATGATGGGCGCAAGGTCAGCCGCCTGACTGCACGGGCGATCCTCGCGGGATTGCTGATCGGCGCGCTCGGCGCCTGGCTGCTCGGCCATCTGATGGCCACCTACACCGATGCCAGCTCGCCCTGGCTGGATTCGGCGCTCACGGCCTTCAGCCTGGTGGCGCAGCTATGGATGGCGCAGAAGCGCTTGCAGTGCTGGGCGCTTTGGGTGCTGGTAGACCTCTGTTACGTGGCGTTCTTCCTGCACAGCGAGCTGTACCTGACAGCTGCACTCTACGCAGCCTTCACCGCGCTGGCCGTCAGCGGCTGGCTGAGCTGGCGGCGCGACCCGGCCTTGCGGTACGCCGCATGAAAGTGCTGGTGCTGACCGGGCCGGAATCCAGCGGCAAGAGCTGGCTCGCGGCAGAGATACAGACACACTTCGGTGGCCTGGTGGTCGGCGAGTACGTGCGCCACTTCATCGATGAGCAGCAGCGCGATACCGGCTATGCCGACATCAGCGACATCGCGCGCGGCCAACTGGCCTGGGAAGATGCTGCGCGAGCAACACAGCCGGCGCTGCTGATTCTCGACACGCACCTGCTGAGCAACATGCTCTGGAGCCGCTGCCTGTTTGGCGATTGCCCGGACTGGCTAGAAGGTGAATTGCTCGCCCGTCGCTACGACCAACACCTGCTGCTCGACCCCGCCGGCGTACCCTGGGTCAGCGACGGCCAGCGTTGTCAGCCAGGGCTGGCAGAGCGCCAGGCGTTTCATCAGGCCTGTCGCGATTGGTTGCAGGCCAACGGACAGCGCTTCAGCCAACTGTCCGGTAGCTGGGATGAACGGCGCGAAGCCGCGCTGCAGCAGGTTGCAGCGCTGCTCGGCTCAGTGGATCAGCACGCTGGCCCAGGCCACTAGCAGGCTCAGACACACTGCCAGCGTAAGCGGCTTGCGCAATGCCGGATACCACTGCGGCGCGAGCCCCTCGCGTACTGCATGCATATCGGCCAGATACAGGCCAATGAAGGCGAACAGGAAAACGGGCAGCGACAGCGCCATCGGCAGCCCGCCCGCCAGCGCAGCCCAACCCAGCAAGGGCGGGATCACCGAAAGCCCCAGTTGCAGCCTGGCTTTGATATCGCTCGCCTCGCCACGCATGGCCAGGCCCCAGTGAATGGCGCCCATGAAAGCCAGAATCACGGCAGCGTAATCGAGCAAGGCATCGAGCACGAAAGGCCGCCAGCCCATGGGAATGCCCCAGATTCCCAGCGCACCACTGACAAACGGCACCAGCCCGGCGTATCCCAGCAGTAAAGCCAGTTGCGGCGGTTTCTTGGCATCGAACGGGTGCATGAAAAACTCCTTGGTGATGGATGTTGCGAGCACATTAGCAGTGTTTCATGGGCGTTACAGCCATAGTGCTCAACGCAGGCGATGCTTGTGCAGCAAGCGATACAGTGTCGGTCTGGATACACCAAGCGTACGCGCGGCTTGGCTCATGTTGCGATAACGGCTAAGCACATCGTTCAACGCCTGCAACTCGGCACGCAGGATGTAGTCCTCCAGCGTTACCGGCGCATCGTTGTGCTTCTGGCGCGGCTGCAAGGCGCTGTCGACCAACCAGGGCTTGGCCCGCTCGGCCTGTTGCAGCACGTCCAGCAAGAGCCAATGGTCGACCGCTGCGGGCAGGATGCGAAAGAGCCAGGTGCTCAATTGCAGCTCATCGACCTGCTGCAGCCATCCAGCATCTGCCAGCGCAACACAGGCAAGGCCCGTGCGTCGCAGTTGTTCGCGCAGCATCTGCCCGGGTTGCCGGTCGAGGTACAGCAGCAGCGCATCACCGCCCCGAGCGTTGAGCTCCCCGGCCGTGCAACGTTGCACAACCCACCCCGCTGCCTGCAGCGCCGTCATCAGGGTGTCTGTCATCATCACGAAGGGTTCGAGCACCAGCAATTGCCGAGAGGCGACGGAAACGGCCTGCATATTCCATCCTTGGCGCCATTATTTTGAAATAGCAATAAAAACAACAATTTGGCGCTAACAAACGTAACGCTAGCAAGAACTTTGACGGCTAATGGATCATTTCTCTATATGCCTTGTTCCGGCGGGTTATTGCACTTATTGCGTGATCGCAAAGATGGCACCTTGCCAACATTCAACAGTATTGGCATAACCGACGAACTAATAAGAACGCCACAAGGATGTTTCCTATGCGTCTGCTGCGCCGCACCCTGAAGCTTGTGATTGTGTTGGTACTGATCGGCCTGGCGGTGGCGCTGTATTACGTGGCCAACCCCAACCTGCCGAACCAGCAGTTGCCCGAAAAACTGCATTATCTGCAGCAATGGAGCGACGAACAGCGCCAGAACTATTACTACACCGCGCAAGGCACCACGGTAAAAGGCTTGCGTTACGACTGGTTCATCGCACTGGAAATGCCATTCGGCACGGATAAGTTCGCCCGTCTGGATTATCTGGCCCGCTTTGGGTTTCTTGGCGATCCCGAGCAGCAGCCGAGCGCGCTCAACCCCGGCAATCTGCCTGTCGGTTTCGCCCGCCACCAGGACAGTGAGAGCGGCGAGCATTTTCTCGACATCACTTGCGCCGCCTGCCACACCGGCGAGCTGCGCTACAAAGGCCAGGCCGTACGCATCGACGGCGGCGCTGCCCTGCACTCGCTGGCCTCCACCGTCCCCACTCTGCGCGGTGGTGGCTTCGGCCAGGCGCTGGGCATGAGCATGGCGTTCACCTACTACAACCCGCTGAAATTCCGGCGCTTTGCCCAGGAAGTCCTGGGCGACCAATACCCGCAGGGCCGTGCGCAATTGCGCGAAGACTTCAAGCAAGTGCTCGACCGTCTGCTGGCCACTGCATTCAACGACTGGCATCGCGGGCTATACCCGACCGAAGAAGGCTTTGGCCGCACCGACGCCTTCGGGCGCATCGCCAATACCGTGTTCGGTGATGCCCTGGATGAGGCCAACTACCGCGTTGCCAATGCTCCGGTGAGCTACCCGCACCTCTGGGATATCTGGAAGTTCGACTGGGTGCAGTGGAACGGTTCGGCCATGCAGCCCATGGCGCGCAACGTCGGCGAAGCCCTTGGTGTCGGCGCCAGTCTGCATCTGCTCGACGAACGGGGTAAAGGCGTTATCGAAGCAGATCGCTACGCATCCAGTGTGCGCCTGCACGACCTGTATACCCTCGAGGAAACCCTGAAACAGCTGCAGCCACCGAAGTGGCCAGAGGCCGTATTCGGCAAGGTGGATCTGCCGTTGGCCAGCCGTGGCAAAGCGCTCTACAGCGAGAATTGCGCCTACTGCCACGCACCCGATCCGAAACCGCACGATCAGCGCCTGGCGCCGTCGCGCAGCCCTGAATGGAAAATGCGCGTGGTACCGGTCAGTATCGTCGGCACCGACCCGACCACCGCCGACAATATCGCGGATCATCGTTTCGACATCAGCCGCCTGGGTTGGACCAAGACCGAACTGGCGAAACTGGATGTGCGCCTGTATGGCGCCAGCCTCGACGACGTCGACTTCAAGAACATCTCCAGTGCCAAGGGGCTGGCTTACATCACCGCCTACGTGGAGAACCGCGCCTATCAGGACGCCGGTATCGGCCCACGCCAGCGCCAGAAAATGGACGGCTACGGGTTGCCCATCGGCGTTCAGGAGTTACGCGGCTACAAGGCGCGCCCGCTCGACGGTATCTGGGCGACCCCGCCCTTCCTGCACAACGGCTCGGTAGCCAATCTGTTCGAACTGCTCTCCCCCGTTTACGAGCGGCAGACCCGGTTCTGGGTCGGTAACTTCGAGTACGACCCGGTTCGGGTGGGGTATCGCAGCGATGAATTTGCCGGCGGTTTCCTCCTCGACACCCGCGTTACCGGCAATGGCAACGGTGGCCATGAGTTTCGCGACGGCTGTCGCCAGGAAGGTGTGATCGGCCGCGCCTTGTCGCCTGAAGAGCGCCTGGCGCTGATCGAATACCTCAAGGTACTCGGTAACGCCGAGCTGGAAACCCAGCTCAGTGACCTGCCTGTGCGCCCATGGACGCCCGGCCCGCGCTGCGCAGGCTGATTTCAACCGATACCGGAACAAGGATTGCAACGATGTTGAAACGCTTCTGGCTCTGGCTTGGTCGCCTGCTCGGCAAACTGCTGCTCACCATCACGCTGGTTGGCCTGCTTGGCTGGGGCCTGGGTGAGGCCTATTACGCCTGGAAGTTCTCCGGCCCGGTCTCCACCGAGGAAGAGATCGCTGCGGATGAAGCCGCGCTGAGCCGGCTGATCATCGAGGATGCCGTGCGCATCGTCGAGCAACACCGCGATAACACCCGCGTGCTGCGAGATGCCCACGCCAAGGCCCATGGCTGTGTCAAAGCCGAAGTGCAGGTGCTCGATAGTCTCGACGAATCCCTGCGCCACGGCGTGTTCAGTAAGCCCGGGCATACCTGGCAGGCCTGGATGCGCCTGTCCAATGGCAACGCCTACCCGCAGTTCGACCGCGCCCGTGATGCTCGCGGCATGGCCATCAAACTGCTCGACGTGCCAGGCGAGAAACTCATGCAGAGCCCGGCACATGCTGGCGAACAGGATTTCGTGATGTTCAATCACCCCGCCTTCTTCGTCCGCGACGTGGCCGAGTACCGCAGCAACTTCGCCGCCCAGGCCGACGGCAAGAAGGCTCTGGCATTCTTTCCCAGCTGGGATCCGCGCACCTGGGAAGTACGCCACCTGATCATCGCCCTGAAGACCCTGGCACCGGCACCAGAAAGTCCCGTGGCCACCACTTACAACTCCATTGCGCCATTCAAGCTCGGTGAGTTGAACATCAAGTACCGCGTGATTCCGGCACCACAGAACTGCCCACCCTACCAACTGCCTGAACAGAACACCGACCTGCCCAACTTTTTGCGCAATGCGCTTTACCAGCAACTGTCACTGGATCGTGCCCCCGCGTGTTTTGAACTGCAGGTGCAGAAACAGAATGCGCAGTACTACATGCCCATCGAAGATCCGAGTGTGGAATGGAGCGAAAAGATATCGCCCTTCGAAAGCGTCGCACGTATTACCGTGCCGGCCCAGGACTTCGACAGCCGCGAACAAAACCTGTTCTGCGACAATTTGTCCTTCAACCCCTGGCATGCACTTGCCGAACATCGTCCGATTGGTGGAATAAACCGTTTACGCAAGTCGGTATATGAGGCAGTCAGCGCCTATCGGCAGCAGCGCAACGCCTCAGGTCCCACCATACCTGAGCTGCAGCCTGCCGAAGCTGATCCGCAAACGGAACTTTCGCAGTAGAAAGTTGTAATCGGCGAGACGTCCGAAGTATTTATTGAGGCACGGCACAGCCTAATAAAAGTTTTTTCAGCGGTGTGTGACTTATGGGGTCGCTGCGTTCATCAACAGCATTGTAAGGCCAACATACTGGCCGCACTTAATTGCTGGGATCAACTCGGAGAGATCGAACCCATGAACACACCGCTGCGTTTCAACGAAGCCCTGCTGATTGCCGATCGCGCCTTCCGCCCGTTCCAGTGCGTAGCCTGGGCTCCGCAGGACGGCACCGGCGTCGTCAGCATCAGCGTCATCGACCGTACCAACACCCGTTTGCTCGGTCGCCAACTGTCCAGCGCTACCTACAGTGATCCGCAACAGCTTGAAGACGCACTGCAGCGCTCGCGTGACGAACTGCGCAGCCAGGGTTTTGATCTGGCCCCGTGGAGCATGCCGGCGTAATGCTTTCGGGGCGCCCGGCGCGCCCCGAGGTTTGAAGCCTGATTGGCCACATTGCGCTTGCCAGTGAAGTGACTGCAGACTGCTGCCTCATCCTGTGCCGAGTCCAGCGCCATGCTCGAACTGCGCCCCAATTGCGAGAACTGCAACTGCGACCTACCAGCAGCCAGCGCCGATGCGTTGATCTGCTCCTTCGAATGCACCTTCTGCCGCGCCTGCGCCGAGTCCGAGCTGGCGCTGCGCTGCCCCAACTGCGGCGGCGAATTGGTGAGGCGGCCGACCCGTCCGGCAGAAAAGCTCGAACGCTTTCCCGCTTCCAGCAAACGTGTGCACAGGGCCTGAAATGCAAAGGGGCGATCTTTCGGTCGCCCCTTTTCATATGCGCAGCATTGATCAGTAGTAAGCGTTTTCGCGATTGCTGTGATCGGTCACGTCGCGCACGCCCTTGAGCTCGGGAATACGCTCGAGCAGGGTTTTCTCGATGCCTTCCTTGAGCGTGTAGTCAGCCTGGCCGCAGCCCTGGCAACCGCCACCGAACTGCAGCACGGCAATGCCCTCATCGACGACATCCACCAGCGTCACCTGGCCGCCATGGCTGGCCAGGCCGGGGTTGATCTCGGTCTGCAGGTAGTAGTTGATGCGCTCGTTCAGCGGGCTGTCCTCGTTGACCATCGGTACCTTGGCGTTCGGCGCCTTGATGGTCAGCTGGCCGCCCATACGGTCAGTGGCGTAATCAACGACAGCGTCTTCCAGGAAAGGCTCGCTCACGCCATCGATCCAGGCGGTAAAACTGGCCAGGCCAACGGCGGTGTCTTCTGGCTTCTGCTCACCCGGCTTGCAGTAGGCAATGCAGGTTTCCGCGTAAGGCGTACCTGGCTGGGTGATGAAAACGCGGATGCCGATACCCGGGGTGTCCTGCTTGCTCAGCAGCTCGGCCAGGTAGTCTTCGGCAGCTTGGGTAATGGTGATGGCACTCATGGCAACTCCTCACGGTCATGCGGCGATTGTACGCCAAGTGATGACCCGAACCTAGTCCTACTAATTTACTCAGGATAAGGGCTACTGCCCTTCTCGCCCGCTGCGACGCCCTGTCCAGGGGCTGATCCACGCGCCCCGACGGGCCCAGCAGGCGGCGATGACCAGCAGTGCTAGCCACCGCCTACCGCCTGGCGTTTCAGGGCATCCCTAGAAATTCTGGTAGCGGTTCATGTCCAGCACCCCCGCCTCCAGCGGCTGGGTTTCACGGATATGCTCGGCCAGATCGTGGAAATATCGCCAGAACTCGGGGTGGCTGCGGCGTATGCCCCAGCGCTCGACGATACGCTCGAAGGATTTTGCGTCGCGCACGCCTTCCATCTGCGTGACGAAGGCATTCACCTCCCCGACTTTGACGTTGAACAGAAAGTTCGGGTAGCTGCTCAGCACTTCCGGGTAAATGGTCAGGGTATCCAGGCGCGCCTGGTAGCGCAGCTCCTCGCCCAGCATGAACGCCACGTTGCTGTGCGCGCGGTTGCGCAGCAGGCTGTAGACCTCGCGCGAACCATCGCTCAGTTCGACCCGCAACATCGTCGCTTCCGGCAATTGATCGATCACCCGTAAACCACCGGCCGGCCGACTGGCCAGACGCGACAGTGCCTGTTCGGCATGTTGCAGCTCCTTGGGCAGACCGTCGCGGTAACAGTGCGCGCCCGCGCAGCGGTTGATCGGGTCCGGGCGCGCATTGAGCGTGGTGTGGCGCTGCAGCAACTGCTCGGCGAACTGCTTCTTGGGATCCTTGCCCGTCAGGCCAAGGGCGCTGGGTGAGTGATGATCGACCGAGGTGTAATCCAGCCACATCTTCAGTTTGCCGCTGTTCTGGTACCAATCGCCCAGGTAGGCCTCACGCGAGCGGGCCGGCAGCAGGCGCAGGAAGTTCACCTCGGCGCCGTTGCGGATCAGGTCAAAGTACAGCCGCGTCTGCGCCTGGTGCGAGACATTGCCGAAGACGTCGAAGTTGACCACCAGTTGGTAGTAGGTGCGCTCCAGCAACGGATAGTCCATCCACCAGAGGGTTTGCGGGATCTCGCCCAGCAATCCTTTGCGCACCGAGGCGCTGTCGTGCTGACGGAAGATCGACAGCAACGCGTTGTCATTGCCACTCCAGATATGCGTCCAGTCAGCTGGCAGCGCATCGGCATAGGCGTCCTTGCGCAGGTTCTCGTAGTCGTTGCGCTTGTTGCGGTAGTTGCGCCATAGCCCCAGCAGATCGCCGATCTCATCGAACTGCCCGGGCATGGCCAGCAGCGGCGTTGCCTCGCGCCGGTAATCGGCATCAGTGATGTATAGATCGTGCTCCGGCGCCTGGAACAGCGTCCAGAAGTTATCGCGAATCACGTCGGTAGCGATTTGCCCACGACACACCGGGCCCCGGATGAAGGTGCGCACGAAGTACTCGGCGTTATCCAGCATGAACTGGTAACGCGCCTGTGCCGGAATCGCGGCGAAGGTCTCGAAGGGATTGGCGCGGCGTTGTGCGCCATAGCCGGGTACGGCATCCAGCGTCCAGTCTTCAGCGAAGAACAGCGCCTTGACCCGCGCCAGCTTGGCGTCGCTGAGCGGGTAAGTGATGTGCGTCTTGTGCACGATCACGCCCTGGATCGGCCAGAGGCGGTAATAGAACTCGGTGCCCGGATCATCGTTGGGGCGACGCGTGGCGATCGGATCGATGGGTTTGCCGCTGGGTGTACGCGAACGCACCATCTGGAAGAAGTGCCCAGGCTCGCCGCCCTCGACGTGCAGATGCGCCAGGAACAGGTGCTCGTACAGCCAGCGCGACACCAGATCCTGCCGCGCACCGGGCGCATTCAAGAAACTTTCCCACTGTTCCACCTGGCGCAACTCGACCGCGCTGGGCTTGAGCGCCTGTTCGGCGACCGATGCACCTTGGGCCAGCCACTGTTCCAGGGTGGCGTACTCGTCATCGCTCAACCCGGTCACCGCGAACGGCATGCCGCCGTGGGGGTTCTTCTGCGCGTAGGCAGCGAACTCACCCGGCAACGGGCAACTGTTACTGCGGGTGATGGCGATATCGAGGTTGTCGGGGAGCTTGGCGTTGGGCTCCAGCGGCTGGCTGCGCCCAAGCTCCAGCATGCGCTTGATCAGCGCCGCCTGGCCGTTCTCGCCATCGAGCACCGAGTGAAAGCCGCGATGGCGCCAGGCTGCCTCGCCTTGTGCGTCCAGATATAGACGCGTGGTGGCTTGCGCCTGGGTGCGTGTACCGTCGTACACCAGTTGCTTGCTGGCACCACGCAGGATGCCCTCGCCGCTGCCAAGATTGAGCTGGCAGGGCGCGTCATAGCAGGTATGACAGGCCACGCACTTGTGGGTGAGGATCGGTTGTACGTCCTCGACATAGGAAATCGCCTGCGCACGGGCCAGGCCGGCTGCGAGAGACAGAATAAGCAGAGCAGCGGGCTTGAGCATGGCCACGTCCTTGAGTGAAGTCCGACGATTCTATCGGGACAGACCTCGCCGCAACATGAATGAAATTCATGGAAAAGCTGGACATGCTCCAGAACCCTGCAGCTTTGCTATCATCGCGCACCTTTGTTTCCGCTTTGCTCAGGTAGTCCCCATGTCCGACCGCAGCGCCCGCCTCCAAGCCCTCCAGCAAGCCCTGAAGGAGCGCATCCTGATCCTCGATGGCGGCATGGGCACCATGATCCAGAGTTATAAACTGGACGAAGCCGACTACCGTGGCACGCGCTTCGCTGACTGGCCGAGCGACGTCAAGGGCAACAACGATCTGCTGCTGCTGACCCAGCCGCAAATCATCGCCGCCATCGAGAAGGCCTACCTGGATGCCGGCGCCGACATCCTGGAAACCAACACCTTCAACGCCACCCAGGTGTCCCAGGCCGATTACGGCATGGAGTCGCTGGCCTACGAGCTGAACCTGGCCGGCGCCCGCGTCGCCCGTGAAGTGGCCGACGCCAAGACCTTGGAAACCCCGGATCGCCCGCGCTTCGTCGCCGGCGTTTTAGGCCCGACCAGCCGCACCTGCTCGATCTCCCCGGACGTCAACGACCCCGGCTACCGCAACGTCACCTTCGACGAGCTGGTGGACAACTACACCGAAGCGACCCGTGGCCTGATTGCAGGCGGCGCCGACCTGATCCTGATCGAGACCATCTTCGATACCCTGAACGCCAAGGCGGCGATCTTCGCCGTGCAGCAGGTGTTTGACGAGGACGGCGTTACGCTTCCGATCATGATTTCCGGCACCATCACCGACGCCTCCGGCCGCACCTTGTCCGGGCAGACCACCGAGGCGTTCTGGAACTCGGTGCGCCACGCCCAGCCCATCTCCGTTGGCCTGAACTGCGCCCTCGGCGCCAAGGACCTGCGCCCGTACCTGGAAGAACTGTCGAACAAGGCCGACACCCATGTGTCCGCGCACCCCAATGCCGGCCTGCCTAACGCCTTCGGCGAGTACGACGAGTCGCCCGCCGAGATGGCGGCGGTAGTCGAAGAATTCGCCGCTTCGGGTTTCCTCAACATCATCGGCGGTTGCTGCGGCACCACCCCGGCGCATATCCAGGCCATTGCCGAAGCAGTAGCCAAGTATCAACCGCGCGTGATCCCGGACATTCCCAAGGCCTGCCGCCTGTCGGGCCTGGAGCCCTTCACCATCGATCGCAGCTCGCTGTTCGTCAACGTCGGTGAGCGCACCAATATCACCGGCAGCGCCAAGTTCGCCAGACTGATCCGCGAAGAGAACTACACCGAAGCCCTGGAAGTCGCCCTGCAGCAGGTGGAAGCCGGCGCCCAGGTGATCGACATCAACATGGACGAAGGGATGCTCGACTCCAAGGCCGCCATGGTCAGGTTCCTCAACCTGATCGCCGGCGAGCCGGACATCTCCCGCGTGCCGATCATGATCGACTCCTCCAAATGGGAGGTGATCGAAGCAGGCCTGAAGTGCATCCAGGGCAAGGGCATCGTCAACTCGATCTCCATGAAGGAAGGCGTCGAGCAGTTCAAGCACCACGCCAAGCTGTGCAAGCGCTATGGCGCCGCCGTGGTGGTGATGGCTTTCGACGAAGTCGGCCAGGCCGATACCGCCGCGCGCAAGAAGGAAATCTGCCAGCGCAGCTACGACATTCTGGTCAATGAAGTCGGCTTCCCGCCGGAAGACATCATCTTCGACCCGAACATCTTCGCCGTAGCCACCGGCATCGAGGAGCACAACAACTACGCCGTCGACTTCATCGAAGCCTGCGCCTTCATTCGCGACAACCTGCCCTACGCCCTGAGCTCGGGCGGGGTGTCCAACGTGTCGTTCTCCTTCCGTGGCAACAATCCGGTACGCGAGGCGATCCACTCGGTCTTCCTCTACTACGCCATCCAGAACGGCCTGACCATGGGCATCGTCAACGCCGGTCAACTGGAAATCTATGACGAGATTCCCAAGGAGCTGCGTGATCGCGTCGAGGACGTGGTGCTCAACCGCAACGACGGCGCCACCGAGGCGCTGCTGGCCATCGCCGACCAGTACAAGGGCGACGGTGCCGCCAAGGAAGTCGAGAACGAAGAGTGGCGTTCTCTGCCGGTGGACAAGCGTCTGGAACACGCGCTGGTCAAGGGCATCACCGCCTTTATCGTCGAAGACACCGAGGAATGCCGTCAGCAGTGCGCGCGCCCCATCGAGGTCATCGAAGGCCCGCTGATGGCCGGCATGAACGTGGTCGGCGACCTGTTCGGCTCGGGCAAGATGTTTCTGCCCCAGGTGGTCAAGTCGGCGCGGGTGATGAAGCAGGCCGTGGCGCATCTGATTCCGTTCATCGAGGCGGAAAAAGGCGACAAGCCGGAAGCCAAGGGCAAGATCCTCATGGCCACCGTGAAAGGCGATGTGCACGACATCGGCAAGAATATCGTCGGCGTGGTGCTGGGCTGTAACGGCTACGACATCGTCGACCTGGGCGTGATGGTGCCGGCGGAGAAGATCCTGCAGACCGCCATCGCCGAGAAGTGCGACATCATTGGCCTGTCCGGGCTGATCACTCCGTCGCTGGACGAAATGGTGCATGTCGCCAAGGAAATGCAGCGCCAGGGCTTCAGCCTGCCGTTGATGATCGGCGGCGCCACCACCTCCAAGGCGCATACGGCGGTGAAGATCGACCCGCAGTACAGCAACGACGCGGTGGTCTACGTCACCGACGCCTCGCGCGCCGTGGGCGTGGCTACCCAGCTGCTGTCCAAGGAACTGAAGGCCGATTTCGTTAAGAAGACCCGCGAGGAATACGTGGTGGTACGTGAGCGCACCGCCGCCCGCGCCACCCGCACCGAGCGCCTGAGCTACGACAAGGCCATCGCCAACAAGCCACAGTTCGACTGGGCGAATTACACCGCGCCCCAGCCAAGCTTTACCGGCGCACAGGTATTGGACGATATCGACCTCAACGTACTGGCCGACTACATCGACTGGACGCCGTTCTTCATCTCCTGGGATCTGGCCGGTAAGTACCCGCGCATCCTCAGCGATGAAGTCGTCGGCGAGGCTGCCACGGCGCTGTTCGCCGATGCCCAGGCGATGCTGCGCAAGCTGATCGACGAGAAGCTGATCAAGGCCCGTGCCGTGTTCGGCTTCTGGCCGGCCAATCAGGTGCGTGACGACGATATCGAAGTCTACGGCGATAACGGCGAGCAACTGGCCACCCTGCACCACCTGCGCCAGCAAACCATCAAGCCCGACGGCAAGCCGAATCTGTCGCTGGCCGACTTCGTCGCGCCGAAGGAAAGCGGCGTGACCGACTACGTGGGCGGTTTCATCACCACCGCCGGCATCGGCGCCGAGGAAGTGGCCAAGGCCTACGAGGCCAAGGGCGACGACTACAACTCGATCATGGTCAAGGCCCTTGCCGACCGCCTCGCCGAAGCCTGCGCCGAGTGGCTGCACGAGCGTGTGCGCAAGGAGTACTGGGGTTATGCCACGGACGAGCAACTGGACAACGAGGCGCTGATCCGCGAGCAGTACAAGGGCATCCGCCCGGCGCCGGGTTACCCGGCCTGCCCAGATCACACCGAGAAAGGCACGCTGTTCAAGCTGCTCGATCCCGAAGCGGATTACAACAAGGCAGGCCGCAGCGGCGTATTCCTCACCGAGCACTACGCCATGTTCCCGGCGGCAGCGGTATCCGGCTGGTACTTCGCCCACCCCGAGGCGCAGTACTTCGCCGTCGGCAAGGTCGACAAGGATCAGATCGAGAGCTACACCGCGCGCAAGGGCCAGGACATCGCCATCAGCGAACGCTGGCTGGCGCCGAACCTGGGCTATGACGACTGACACGCCGATGACGCTCGACACACACCAATCGGTCTACCGCGAAAAACTGATCGAGCATCTGTTTATTGGCGAGTTACTCAAGCTGTCCTGGCTCAGGCATGCGGCGACATTGGAAGTCTCGCATGGCCTGATCGACCGCAGCGGCCACGACCTCGTGCTTGAGGTCGCCGGTATCGTGCGCCATGTCCAGCTCAAGACGTCGGCATCGTCATCGGCTACAGCCAGCCAGAAGATTCATCTGGGGCTTTGCGCGAAACCCTCGGGCTGCGTCGTCTGGATTCAGTTCGACAAAGCGAGCCTGGCGCTTGGGCCTTTCCCTTTTCTCGGCGGCGCTCCAGGCGAACCACTGCCCGATCTGACAGCCTGCAAAGTCGCTCGACACAGCAAAGGCAACGCTCTGGGTCACAAGGCCGAACGCCCCAACCTGCGCGTCGTGCCACGCTCAGGCTTCAAAAGGCTGGAATCGATCGAGGCGCTGTACAGCGCCATGTTCGGCTACGACGGCTAAATACCCTCGCGGCGCTGACGCTTGAAGGTGATGCTGTATTCGAGCTGCGGCTTGCGCGTCACGCTCACGGCCTTGCGGCTCACGGTATCCAGGGTGATGTTCCAGAAACCGCTGGAGGGCACGCGGATTTTCGCCGGGAACTTGATAAAGGCGCCGCCGTGGTAGGTATGCCGGCCGCGATTTCTGAAGGCGCGGAAGTTGGCATCGTTCATCAGGCGGATATTGCACGGCTGTGAACACTGGATGACCACCAGATCGCCCTCTTCCAGTTGCTCGCGTTGATGGATGAATTTCATCGATTCGGACTCGGTGGTGAAACGGGGGCGCAATAGTGCCGCAAGCGACGCGACACCGCCAGCGCAGCTGACGACTCGCTTGCACATGCTCATCGTGCTGCCTAGCATGCGCGCCCGACACCACCCCTTGCACAGCCCTTATGAAACGCCTGCTCGACCGCATCCCCCTGCTTATCGCCCTGCTCAAGCGCTATCGCGGTCTGGTTGCGCTATTCGGCTTCTGCTCGGGGGTCGCCAGTTTCCTGCTGGTTGATCGTCAGGCGCACCTGGCCAAGGTGCTGGGCGTGGTGCTGTTGATCAGTTGGCTGTGGCTGATTCTGGAAAATCTGCTGCGTGAACGCATCGCCCAGCGCTTCGGTTTCGAACTGCCGCTGCCGCTGCTGCGCTATGCCACGCAGATGATTCATCAGGAGAGCCTGTTCTTCGTTCTGCCGTTCTTCTTCATCACCACCACCTGGAACAGCGGCCAGGTGCTGTTCAGCGGCCTGCTGGCAGCCGCAGCACTTGCCTCGATTACCGACCCGATCTACTACCGCTGGCTGGCCCCACGGCGCTGGCTGTTGCTGATCCTGCACAGCCTGGCGCTGTTCGCGGTGATGCTCACTGCGCTGCCGATCATCTTTCACCTCACGACACCGCAGAGCTACCGCATCGCCCTGGTGGTCGCCACGCTGCTGGCCCTGCCCAGTCTGCCAGGGTTGATCGGCGGCGCTGGTTGGCGGCGCATCCTGCTGTTGGCCACGCTGCCCATCGTCATGGCCGGTGCCGGCTGGCTGGCCAGGGTCTGGGTGCCACCGGCCACCCTGTGGCTGACCGAGGTGGCGATCAGTGACCGCTTCGATGGTACGCAGCGCACACCGGGTGACAGCCTGCAGCAGCTCACCCCGGATCAGCTGCGCGACGATGGCCTCTACGCCTATACCGCGATCAATGCCCCGCGCGGTCTCGACGAGCGCATCTATCACGTCTGGCAGCACAATGGCCACGAGGTCGACCGCATCGCCCTGAACATCAGTGGCGGGCGCAAGGAGGGCTACCGGGCCTGGACGCACAAGCTCAACTTCCCCACGGCCCCCGAAGGCCGCTGGCAGGTAAGCGTGGTCACCGAAGCCGGGCAGATGATCGGTGTGCTGCGCTTCGAGGTTCTGCCGGCAGGCTCGGTCTCTCGTTAGCAGGCCGGCGCCTACCAGGGCACGCATTGCTGACGGCCTGCTAAGCTGTCACGACAACAAAAATAACCGAGTCCGACACCATGGCCCATTACGACCTGATCATCCAGGGCGGTCGCTATTTCGACGGCAGCACGGCCCCCTCAGCCATTCGTAGCCTGGCAATCAAGGACGGGCGCATCGCCCTGATCAGCGTCGAGCCACTCGACACGGCACTGGCCGAGCGGATCATCGATGCCCGTGGCAAGTGGATCACCCCCGGCTTTCTCGATACCCATACCCACTACGATGCCGAGCTGATGGTCGCCCCCAGCCTGTCGGAGTCGGTGCGCCATGGCGTGACCACCGTGCTGGTGGGCAGTTGCTCGCTGAGCATGGTATGCAGCGAAGCCGAGGATGCCTCGGACATCTTCACCCGCGTGGAAACCGTGCCACGCGAGAAGGTTCTGCCCATCCTGCGCGAACGCAAGACCTGGAGCGGCCCACGGCAATGGCGTGAATACATCGATCAGCACCCGCTGGGGCCGAATCTGGTGAGCTTTCTCGGCCACAGTGATCTGCGCGTGGCGGTGATGGGCCTGCATCGCGCCACTGATCGCCAGGTTATACCGGACGAAGCCGAGTTGCGGCGCATGGAGGCACTGCTCGAAGAGGCACTGGATTGCGGCTTTCTTGGCCTGTCCACCATGTGCCTGAAATGGGACAAGATCGACGGCGACCGCGAATGGTCCAAGAGCCTGCCCAGTACCTACGCACGCTGGCGCGAAGTGCGCCGCCTCAATCGTCTGTTGCGCCAGCGCGGCCGCGTGCATCAGGGCGCGCCCAATGCCGCCAATCCGCTGCAGATCACCCAGTACATCAGCGAGGCCATCGGCCTGCTGCGCAAGCCGCTGAAGACCACCCTGATCTCCCTGCTCGACCTCAAGGGCAATCGCAGCCTGGCGCTACTCGCCCGCCTCAGCGCCTGGCTGACCAATCGCCTTGGCGGGGATTTTCGCTGGCAACTGCTGCCCACGCCCTTCGCCATCTATGCCGACGGCATGGATATCGTCCTGTTCGAGGAGTTCGGTGCAGGCGAGATGGCGCTGGACGTCAAGGATCACATCGAGCGCAATCTGCTGCTGCAAAACGAGGAATACCGCCGCACCTTCCGCAAGTACTACGCTGACAAGCTGTCGCCGCGCGTCTGGCAGCGCGACTTTGGTGATGCGGTGATTCTCGGCTGCCCGGACAGCACGCTGATCGGCCGAAACTTCGCCGACATCGCCCGTGAGCGCGGTCTGCATGTGGTCGACCTGTTTCTCGACATGGTGGTGCAGTACGGACGCCAGTTACGCTGGTTCACCGTGATCGGCAATCATCGCCCGGATAAATTGCGGCAGATGGTGCGCAGCCCCCACACCCTGATCACCTTCTCGGATGCCGGCGCGCATATCCGCAACATGGCTTTCTACAATCTGCCGCTGCGTTTCCTCAAGCTGGTCAAGGACAGCCATGACGAAGGTCAGCCGGTGATGAGCCTGGAACAGGCCGTGCACCGTCTGAGCGGCGAGCAGGCCGACTGGCTGGGTATCGATGCCGGCTATATCCGCCTGGGCGATCGCGCCGACCTGGTGCTGCTCGACCCTGAAGGCCTGAAACAGAATCTGCAGCAGGAGAACTGGGACGAGATGCAGGGCTTCGGCATCCAGCGTATGGTCTGCCGCAACCCGGGCTGCGTCAGCCACGTGCTGATCAATGGCCGACTGGCCGTGGACGAAGAGCGAATTGTCCCCGAACTGGGCCAGGTGCGTGGTTTCGGCCAGTTCCTCGCCGCCCGCTGAAACGCCCTACGCAGGGGCGCGCGGCAGTGGTAGCATGCGCGCCCCATGCAGCTCACCGAACTCACCCAGCGTCTTGCCGACCTCGGCGCCAAACCCCAGCACATCGGGCGCATTACCCGTGCCTGGCTGCAGGGCAAGCCACTGGACAGCGGCACCAGGCACCAGAAAACCGAAAACTTCCTGCCACTGACGGTTCGGCAAGCGCTGCCTGCCATTGCCAATGAGCTGGATGGCCTGGTTCGGCTGCGCTCCGAACACCCTGGCGCCGACGGTTCCGCGCGCCTGCTGGTGGAGCTGGCCGACAAGCAGATGGTCGAGAGCGTGCTGTTGCCGCGCGATGGCCTGTGCATCTCCAGCCAGGTCGGTTGCGCCGTCGGTTGCGTGTTCTGCATGACCGGCAAGAGCGGCCTGCTGCGTCAGCTCACGAGCGCCGAAATGGTCGCCCAGGTCGCGCTGGGTCGGCGCTTTCGCCCGGTGAAGAAAGTGGTGTTCATGGGCATGGGCGAGCCGGCGCACAACCTTGATAACGTACTGGAAGCCATCGACCTGCTCGGCACCGAGGGCGGCATCGGCCAGCGCAACCTGGTGTTCTCCACCGTTGGCGACCCGCGCGTATTCGAACGCCTGCCCAAGCAGCGTGTGCGCCCTGCCCTGGCGCTGTCGCTGCACACCACCGATGCCGCACTGCGCCAACGCCTGCTGCCCAGGGCGCCGCGGATCGACCCTGAAGAGTTGGTGGAACTGGGTGAAACCTACGCCCGCACCATCGACTACCCGATCCAGTACCAGTGGACGCTGCTCAAGGGCATCAATGACAGCCAGGAGGAAATGGACAATATCCTGCGCCTGTTCAAAGGCAAGTTTGCCGTACTCAACCTGATCCCCTACAACAGCCTGGAAGCCGACGACTATCAGCGCCCGGACGGTGAACGTATCGTCGAGATGGTGCGCTACCTGCACAGCCGTGGCGTGCTGACCAAGGTACGCAACTCGGCTGGCCAGGATGTCGACGGCGGTTGCGGTCAACTGCGCGCCCGCGCAGTTGACCTGGTGAATACCAGCAGGTTACGTCTTTCACGCCCCTGAACCCTCAAGAACGGCGCCTGTAAGCCGATGTATGGCAGCAATGGCCGCTGCAAAAGAGCAAAACGCCAGTACCGACCCAAACTCGTCATGCTGACCTGCAAGGACGCAGCTTCGTCGTTTCGGTGCATCAGGAGCCCGCAATGAAAATCGCCCACAAGGTTGGCCTCGCAGCCGCCACCGTGCTTTTCCTCACCACTAGCCTGCTGTCGCTGCTGCAGGTCACCCAGGTTCGCGACACCCTGCGTAGCCAGGTCGAGTCGAGCATTTCAGAGTCGAGCAATGCCCTGGCGCGGCAAATCGAAAACTGGCTGAACGCCAAGTTGAGGTTGATCGACCTGATGGCGCAAACCATAGACAGCAACTACAGCCCTGAAGAAACCCAGCGGGTATTCAATGCGCCACTGCTCAAGAACGAATTCATACTCGTCTTTGGCGCGCTCGAGGCAGATGGCAAACCCATCAAGAACAGTGATGACTGGAAGCCCAGTGCTGACTGGGATGGGCGTCAACGCCCCTGGTACGCGACCGGCAAGAACAACAGCCAAGCCATGCTGACCGAGCCCTATCTGGACTCCACCACAGGCGAGATTCTGATTTCTGCTGTTGCCAAAATCACGGATGGCGGCCAGTTCCTGGGGGCCTTTGGCGGTGATATCCGCCTGCAGGCCGTGGCCGATGCGGTCAATACCCTGGACTTCAACGGCGCCGGCTACGCCTTTCTGCTCAGTCGCTCGGGCAACATCATTTCCCACCCCAATGCCGACTTTAACGGTAAGGCCTACAGCGAATTGTTCGACGGCCAGCGTCCGGCGCTGGACAAGGCATTGCTTGAGGTCTCGGCTGACGGCAAAAGTCTGCTGGTGTCCTTCACTCCCCTGCCCAACCTGCGCGGTATGGACTGGTACATCGGCGTGGTGCTGGACGAAAGCATAGTGATGGCCGAAGCCAACCGCCTGACCTGGCTGGCCATGGTCGGCACCGTAGCCGGCGTGGCCATCAGCCTGATCGTCCTGGGCCTGTTGATGAACAGCCTGCTCAAACCGCTGGGCCTGCTCAATGCCTCGCTGCGCGAAATCAACAGCGGTGAAGGCGACCTGACACGCCGCCTGAGCATCACCAGCAATGACGAAGTGGGTCAGCTCTCGCAGGAGTTCAACCGCTTCCTGCAAACCCTGCAAACCCTGATTGGCGACGTCATGGGCAGCTCGCATCAGGTTCGCGAAACCACCACCCTGACCTCCAACGAGTCGGAGCAGGCCGCTCGCCGTCTGCAGGAACAGTTGCAGGAACTCGACCAACTGGCCACCGCCATGCAGGAAATGGCCTCCACTGCCGAAGAAGTCGCGCGTAACGCCCAGGCAGCCGCCCAGGCAGCCGTTGCCGCCAATACCGAAGCTGAAAGTGGTGTGCGCGTAGTGTCGCAATCGAGCTCGGCGATCCGCCACCTGGCCGACGAGATGGATGAAACCAGCCACGCGATCAACGAACTGGCCAAGCTCAGCCACAACATCGAATCGATCCTGCAGGTGATCACCAGCATTGCCGAACAGACCAACCTGCTGGCCCTCAACGCCGCCATCGAGGCCGCGCGTGCCGGTGAATCCGGGCGCGGCTTTGCCGTGGTGGCCGACGAAGTGCGCTCGCTGGCGTCACGCACGCAACAGGCCACCCAGGAAATCCGCCAGATGATCGACCAGCTGCAAGGCGGCGTGCGCCAGGCCGAAAGTCGCATGCAACAGAGCCGCGATACCGCCAGCAAGACCGCCGAGGACGCAATCGCGGCCAACGACATGCTCGGCCGCATCCGTGAGGCGATCACCCGCATCAACGACATGAACCTGCAGATCGCCACCGCAGCCGAAGAGCAGAGCGCGACCACCGAAGAAATCAACCGCAACACCACCAACATACGCGACATCAGCCACGAGCTGGCTGGCGGTGCCCAGCAACAGGTCCGGCAGTGCGCCTCGATGGTGGAACAGGTCGGCCAGCAGGATCGTCTGCTGGGGCGCTTCAAGGTCTGAGGCTCCTGCTGCAGAGCGATTCAGCACAATAGAAAACGCCGCAACCTGCAAAGGTCTGCGGCGTTTTGTTTTTCAGGATGGCGAATGCACAACAAAGTCTATGCTTGCAGGATCAAAGGAGAGACCGACCATGACCGATCAGGAAAAAGACCCCCAAGCGCCTCTGACCCTGCGCGAGATGCTGCAAAGCGTGCTGGCGGCAGCGCTCGGCGTGCAGAGCGGGAAAAATCGCAGCCGCGATTTCAGCCGCGGCAAGCCCAGCCATTTCATTCTGCTCGGCGTGCTCTTCACTGCACTGTTCGTGGTTGTATTGCTGGGCGTGGTGAAGCTGATCCTGCACCTGGCGACTGGCTGATCACTCCAGCAGGGAGGCAATCGAGCACTGGTAACGCTGACGCTGAGGCTGCGACAGCACGCTGAACTGGCGAAAGTCCATACCAATATCCGGCTGTGCAAGGCGTTCGAGCAATTGTTTTGACTGCACTCTGTCGACAGTACGCAACAGCGATGCCACCTGATCCTTGCCGCCACGCTCGGCGAAATCCAGCCCCCGCGCGTGGTCGCTGAGCATCACCAGGGCGCAGGCGCCCAAAAAAAAGTGACCACTGGCCAAAATATCGATACGTCCGTCGATACGCGCCTTTAGCACGCGCTCCGAGTTGTTCAGGGCCGTGTAATGCAGGGTTCTGCCCAGCTCATTGGCTGCACGCAATACCCCAAAGGCCATTTCATCATTGGCAGACCAGATCAGGCTGACCGCCGGATAACGCGGCAACAGACCAATCGCCTGCTCGTATGCCCGCTGTTCCTTCCACTCCCCATGAACCGCCTGCATCAGTTTGATATGCGGTGCTTCACTCAAGGCACGCTGCAAGCCGGCCTGACGCAGAGTTGACGAAGGCGTACGGTTGACCCCGGAAAACGCCAGCAGCTCGGCAGGCTTGCCACGGGTCAGGGCGATCAGCTCACTCGCCATCAGATAACCGGCCTCCTCATCGTTGGGCACCAGGCTACCTATCCAGTTTCGGTGGTACTCGCGGCTGCCACCGATAAGGGCCTGCTGCTCTTCGGTCAAGGTGCTGTGCAGGGCAAACAGCCTGGCATCGCTGTTTTCGAACAGACGCAGCAATGCCGGCCCCAGGAACAGTTCATTAGTGAAGATCAGATAATCGGGGTGCTTACCCGCAAAAACCTGCTGGGCGTTGCGCAGCATACGTTCAGGATCGCGCTCGCCGTACAGCACCTCCAGCTCGACGCCCAGGTCACCAGCGGCATCCTGCATGTAGCGGCTGTAATCGCTCCAGAAACGCTCATTGGCGTAGCCAGGGTTGAGAAAAACCATGGTCGGCACGCGCGGTTGTGCCGACGCCAACGCGCAGCAAAACAACAGTCCCAGACCCAGCACCCACCTGCTCACATCGCCCCTCCACAATAATCGGGGCGCAGTATAAGGTGTTAATGGCAAAAGGCCGACCGCTAAAGCGCGTCGGCCTTTGCCCTCATTGCCCGCTGACCCAGAAGACTGCCGTGCCGACCGCAATCGAAATCAGGCAAAAAATCGCCCAGGCATCTATGAGGCTGTCGGACTTGTCCATATCGGTATGCTCGCTCATGGCTCCCCCTCTTCTTGTGATTGTGGGTGACGCACACTGCATTTAAGACCAGCCTTGGCCAGTGCTCAAACCATCTGGTTATGCTCTTGGGCACTCTTATTCCTTAAAGCTAGGTTTATATATTCAAACATCACTTTTACGCATAAACCTGAGCTGGTATCGTGCCCCGGCTCCTCGGGGAGTGCGCGGCCGTGCGCGCTGATTGGCAGTAAGCAGCCTGAAAACAGGACCCTTCATGTACGTATATGACCAGTACGATCAACAGATCGTCGAGGATCGCGTCAAGCAGTTCCGCGATCAAACCCGCCGCTATCTCTCTGGAGAACTGAGTGGCGAGGAATTCCGTCCGCTGCGCCTGCAGAACGGTCTGTATATCCAGCGTTACGCGCCCATGCTGCGCGTCGCCGTGCCTTACGGCCTGATGTCTTCGGCACAAGTGCGCATGATGGCCAAGATCGCCCGCGACTACGACAAGGGCTACGCGCACATCAGCACCCGCCAAAACGTGCAGTTCAACTGGCCGGAGCTGGAAGACGTGCCGGAGATTCTGGCTGAACTGGCCACCGTGCAGATGCACGCCATCCAGACCAGCGGCAACTGCATTCGTAACACCACCACCGACCAGTTCGCCGGTGTGGCCAAGGACGAGATCGTCGATCCGCGCCCGTGGTGCGAGATCATCCGCCAGTGGTCGACTTTCCATCCCGAATTTTCGCACCTGCCGCGCAAGTTCAAGATCGCCGTCAACGGCGCGGTAAGTGACCGTGCGGCCATCGAAGTGCATGACATTGGCCTGGAGGCAGTGCGCAACGAAGCGGGTGAACTGGGCTTCCGCGTCTCCGTCGGCGGCGGCCTGGGCCGTACTCCGATCGTCGGCAGCTTCATCAATGAATTTCTGCCATGGCAGCACCTGATCAGTTATCTCGACGCCATCCTGCGCGTGTACAACCGCTATGGCCGTCGCGACAACAAATACAAGGCGCGCATCAAAATTCTGGTCAAGGCGCTGACTCCCGAGGTGTTCGCCGAGCGCGTCAACGCCGAGTGGGCGCATCTCAAGGATGGCCCGACCACCCTGACCGAAGCCGAAGTCGCCCGCGTTGCCGCACACTTCGTTGATCCGGCCTATCTGTCCCTGCAGGACGAAGATGCCCTGCTCGCTCAGCAGGACGCCGAGCATCCTGGCTTCGCCCGCTGGCGCCAGCGGAACACCTTCGCCCACAAGAAGCCCGGCTACGTGGCCGTGACCCTGTCGCTCAAGCCCACCGGCGTAGCGCCGGGCGACGTCACCGACAAGCAACTCGATGCCATCGCCGATCTGGCCGACCGCTACAGCTTCGGCGAAGTACGTAACAGCCATAACCAGAACATCATCCTTGCCGACGTCGAGCAGCGTCAGTTGCTGACCCTGTGGGGCGAGCTGCGCGAACAAGGCTTCGCTACACCGAACGTGGGCCTGCTGACCGACATCATCTGCTGCCCGGGTGGTGATTTCTGCTCGCTGGCCAACGCCAAGTCGATTCCGGTGGCCGAAGCCATCCAGCGTCGTTTCGATGATCTCGACTACCTGTTCGACATCGGCAATATTGACCTGAACATCTCCGGCTGCATGAATGCCTGCGGTCATCACCACGTCGGCCACATCGGCATCCTCGGCGTCGACAAGAAAGGTCAGGAGTTCTATCAGGTCTCGCTCGGCGGCAGCGCTGGCCGTGACGCCAGCCTGGCGCAGATCCTCGGCCCCTCCTTCGCTGAAGCGGACATGGCCGACGTGATCGACAAGATCATCAAGGTTTACGTCGAGCAACGCACCGAAGAAGAAAGCTTCCTCGACACCTACCGCCGCGTCGGTATCGACCCGTTCAAGGAGCGCGTCTATGCAGCGAATCATTAAGAACGGCCAGGTGGTCGACGAAACCTGGCACCTGCTGGCCAAGGACGTGACCCTGGACGCCATCCCCAACTGCGACGACATCATCGTACCGCTGGCCCTGTGGGTCGAGCACGCACACGCGCTCAAGGCCCGCGATGGCGGTCTCGGTGTGTGGCTGGAAGCCGGCGACGAAATCGAGGAAATCGCCGATGACCTCGCGCATTTTCAGGTCATCGCCCTGGAGTTCCCGGCGTTCACTGACGGCCGCCACTCCTCCACTGCCTACCTGCTGCGCACCCGTTACGGCTACAAGGGCGAAGTACGCGCCATTGGCGACGTGCTGCGCGACCAGCTGTTCGCCCTCAGGCGTGTCGGCTTCGATGCCTTCGCCCTGCGTGCCGACAAGGATCCGTACGATGCACTGAAGGCCTTCGAGGATTACAGCGAGGTCTACCAGGCGTCGGCAGACCAACCGCTGCCCCTGTTCCGTCGCCGCGCCTGATCGCAGCGAGAACGACGCAAACGCCCCGACTGGTTCGGGGCGTTTTGCTTTCAGGCGCCGGCGTCCGGTTCAGCCTGCGCGGCCAGCGCACACACAAAAACGCCGCGCCCTGTGAGGGGCGCGGCGTTTTTTTGATCCTCGGCTAATCAGCCGGCTGGATCAATCCTCGCGATAGCGACGCAGCTTCAGCGCCTTACCAGCGACGCGGGTGTCTTTCAGCTTGCCGAGCAGACGGTCCAGGCCATCTTCCGGCAGCTCGACCAGGCTGAAGGTCTCGCGGATCTGGATACGGCCAATGGCTTCACGGGCCAGGCCGCCTTCGTTGAGGATGGCGCCGAGCAGGTTCTTGGCGGCAATACCGTCGCGCGTCCCCAGGGCGGTGCGGCAACGCACGCGGCCTTCGGTCAGCGGCAACGGCGCACGGCGCTCGCGGTATTCGCCGCGCTCACCACCGCTACGCTCGGAACGCTCGCCATCACGCTCGCGGCGCTCACGTGGTGCGCCACCAACGCCCGGCACCAGCGGCTGCTCGCGCTCGACGCTGGCCAGATCCAGTGCCTGGCCATTGGTGGCCTTTTTCAGCAGCGCAGCGGCCAGCGCGCGCGGGCTGCAACCGATATCGGCAGTCAGGCGATCGAGCAGATCGCCATGGTTGGCTTCGGCATCGGCTACCAGCGGCGCCAGGCTGCTGGTGAGCTTCTTGATGCGTGCATCAAGCACCTGCTGGGCGTTCGGCAGCTTGACCTCGCCGACCTTCTGCCCGGTGACACGCTCGATCACCTGCAGCATACGGCGCTCACGCGGCGTCACCAGCAGCAGCGCACGACCATCGCGACCAGCGCGGCCGGTACGGCCGATACGGTGCACGTAGGACTCCGGGTCATACGGCATGTCGACGTTGAACACGTGGGTGATACGCGGCACGTCGATACCACGAGCAGCAACGTCAGTCGCGACGACGATATCCAGACGACCATCCTTGAGCGACTCGATTACGCGCTCGCGCTGGTTCTGGGCGATATCGCCGTTCAGCGCGGCAGCCTTGAAGCCCTTGGCTTCCAGGGCGCTGGCCAGATCCAGCGTGGCCTGCTTGGTGCGTACGAAGGCGATCAGCGCGTCGAAGTCCTCGACTTCCAGCAGACGCAACACGGCGTTGGTCTTCTGGTCGGCGTGAATCATCAGGTGCGCCTGCTCGATGCGCGAGACGGTCTGGGTCTTGGCCGCGATCTTGATGTGTTGCGGCTCACGCAGGTGCTTCTCGGCGATGGCGCGGATCGAGTGCGGCAGCGTGGCGGAGAACAGCACGCTCTGACGGCTTTCCGGCATGGCTTCGAAGATCACTTCAAGGTCGTCCATGAAGCCCAGCTTGAGCATTTCGTCGGCTTCGTCGAGTACCAGGTGCTGGATGGTGGACAGCACTTTCTCGTCACGACGCAGGTGGTCGACCAGACGGCCCGGCGTAGCGACGATGACCTGAGCGCCCTGACGAATGGCCTTGAGCTGCGGGCCCATCGGTGCACCACCGTAGACAGCCACGACGTTCAGGCCAGGCATCTGCTTGGAGTAGGTTTCAAACGCGGTGGCGACCTGCAGGGCCAGCTCGCGGGTCGGTGCCAGGATCAGCACCTGCGGCTCGCGCTTGGCCGTGTCGACCTTCGACAGCAACGGCAGCGCGAACGCGGCAGTTTTGCCGGTGCCGGTCTGCGCCTGGCCGATCATGTCGTGGCCGGCAAGGATTACCGGAATGGCCTGCGACTGAATCGGAGACGGCTCTTCGTAACCAACGGCGGTCAGAGCGGCGAGAATATTGGGGTGAAGTCCGAGCGCGGCGAAGCCGCCGATTTCCTGGGTCATGGGTCTGCCTCAAGTGCATCCGCAAAGACCCATGTTCCAAAGCTGCGCATGCCGTGTAAGACCTTTTGGGTCACCCTGGCAGCCTGGTCGGCGGGGATTTGCGAAAACGTGGTGAAAGTGAATCGTCAAGGATAGTCCGCTGGGGGACTGGCTGCCGGAGGTCAATTCCCCCGGGCGAGTTGCACTACCTGAACGTGGCCAGAAAATTGGCCGGCGCGCACTATACCTGAAAATCCTGACTCGGGTGCTGGTTTTTATCGATCTATCTGCATCCAACCGCTCAACGGCGCATCAGCTGGCCGGGCGCAGTGCTTCGATCAGTGGTTGCAGCGAGTAACCCAGACGCGGCGCCAGCTCGCCCGCGCGCATTTGCAGGCACCCCATATCCAGGTTTTGCTCGAGATCAGCGGGGATCAGCAGCACCACGTTGCCTTCCTTCACCGGGCATTCCCAGTAGTGCCGGTGATAAAGCCCGCGCAATAAAGCCGCACCGAGCGGCTTGCCATCATTGCTGGCCCATTGATTGATGATCAGCCAGCCACCGGGATTGAGCTTGTTGCGGCAATCCTCCAGAAAACGCCAGGCCAGGTGACCAGTGGCCGGGCCATGGTCGGTGTACAGGTCGACAAACAGCAGGTCAGTCTTCTCTGCGCTATCCAGCAGCTCAATGGCATCACCGATGCGGATGGTCAGCCGTGGGTCATCGGTCAGCCCCATATGCTCCATGGCCAGGCGCGGCACATCCGGGCGTAGTTCAATGACTTCAACATCATCCAGGGGCAGAAACTTCAGGCAGGCCTGGGTCAGGTTACCGGCGCCCAGGCCGAGAAACAGGGCGCTTTCGGGTTGTTCATGACACAGCGCGCCCAGCAGCATGGCGCGGGTGTAGTCATACTCCAGCCAGCTGGGCTCGGGCATGTAGACGCAGCTCTGCTCGATGGCCTCGCCAAATTCGAGAAAGCGGTAGGCGCCCATCTCGACAACCTGAATCACCCCGAACTCATCCTGCACTTCGGCGATCAACAGCGGATCCGGCATCTGACCGACCGGCGGTAAACCAGGCATCCCCAACACTCCACCTTGCCCCTTTGCCATGACGGCAGCGGGAAAATACTGATTGTCCTAGAGGGGCCAGCCCCGGTCACGCGTTAACTGCCCCGAAGCCTGCACAATTCGCGGCTCACCCCTTCTGGCGGGAGAGCCAAAGCCGCTGTTACAGGGCGGCTGCGTCAGGCTGTTGCCGCGGCCTGACGAAACTGTCCGGGGGTCATATTGCTCCAGCGGCGAAACGCCTTGGCGAAGGCACTCTCGTCGGAAAAGCCCAGGCGTTCGGCCACCTCACTCAGGCGCACAGGTTCACGCAGCAGGTTTTCGGCCATGTCGAACAGAACCTGCTCACGCAGAAGTTTGAAGCTGGTGCCCTCATCGGCCAGTTTGCGATTCAGGTGACGGCCACTGAGCTCAAGCTGCTCGGCGATGCGCTCCTTGCCCCAGCGCGGCTGTTCACGCAGCAATTGTTGCACGCGCACGGTCAGGCTCTGCGTACCCAGACGCTCAAGCAGGCTCTGGGCCAGACCGCGCAGATGCTCGCGCATCGTGGCATTGGCTTGAATCAGCGGCACCTGCAGGTCGGCATCGGCGAACCACAGTCCATCGTGCTGTGCAGCAAAGGCCACATTGCATTCGAGCAATTCGGCATAACGACTCAGAGCGGCGCGGGCGTTATGACTCACACTCAGCTGCAGGGCGCCGAGCTTGTTGCCGGCAATCCAACGCGACATATGCAGCAGACTGGCCAGTACCGCCTCTACCCGCTCTTCGCGGCGCACCTGATAGTGCGCCCGATAGATCAGGCAGACACGGCCAGGCTCACGCAGCAGGCTGAATTCCCCGCCTACGCCCACGATTGGGTAGTACTCCAGCAGCGCCTCCAAGGCCTCGCCCACTGTTTCGCAGCTCATCAACAAGGCGCCGACCATATCCAGATGGCCGACCTGCAGGGCACAGCCCAGGCGCAGGCCGATCAACGGATCATCGGCGGCCGTGCAGAAGGCTTCCCACAACGCATCCTGGCGCGCCAGGGGAATGCGGGCAACGCCACCCAGCTCGCTCAACTCGGCAGGCAATGGCAAGGCCAATCGCTCCGCAGCCTGAAGAATGGCCTGGGCGTAGTGCACGGTGACGGTCGGCGTAGTGCTCATAGTCCTGAATTAACCGGAAAAGGTCCTGTTTCAGCCATTACGGCGGACGCTGGGCTGCATATGCTTGCGGAATAACTAAAGAAAGACAATCGAGACGCCTTGCATGTACGCCATTATCGGAGCCGGCCCTATGGGGCTGGCGGCTGCCCGTCAGCTGCAACGCTACGCCATCCCCTTCGTCGGTTTCGAGCAGCATACCGATGTTGGCGGGCTGTGGGACATCAACAACCCGCACAGCACCATGTACGAATCGGCTCACCTGATCTCATCCAAGGGCACCACGGCCTTCGCCGAGTTCCCCATGCCCGCCGAGGTGCCGCACTACCCACGGCACCAGCAGATCGGCCAGTACTTTCGCGACTACGCCGAGCATTTCGGCCTGCGCGAGCACTTCCAGTTCAACACCCGTGTGGTGCAACTGACGCGCCATGGCAACGGCTGGCGTCTGCTCAGTGAATCCCGGAGTGAGCAGCGGGAGTGGTTTTTCGAAGGTGTGTTGATCGCCAATGGCACCCTGCATACGCCCAACCAGCCAGCCCTGCCTGGCACGTTCGAAGGTGAGGTGCTGCACGCCTCGCAATATAAGTGCGCCGATGTATTGGCCGGCAAACGGGTACTGGTGATCGGCTGCGGCAACTCGGCTTGCGATATCGCCGTGGATGCCGTGCACCGCGCTGCTTCGGTTGACCTGTCGGTGCGCCGTGGCTACCACTTCCTGCCCAAGTTCATTCTCGGCAAGCCCACCGACACCTTCGGCGGTGCAGTCAAGCTGCCTCGTCGGCTCAAGCAGCTGGTCGACGGCCTGCTGGTGCGCGCCCTGCTCGGCAAGCCCTCGCAGTATGGTTTGCCTGACCCGGACTATCGCCTGTACGAGTCGCACCCGGTGATGAACTCGCTGGTGCTGCACCACATCGGCCATGGCGATATTCAACCGCGCGCTGACATCCGCCAGGTTGACGGCCATACAGTCACCTTCGCCGATGGTAGCCAGGCCGACTATGACCTCATCCTCCAGGCCACGGGCTACAAGCTCGACTACCCCTTTATCGACCGCGCTGAGCTGAACTGGCCCCAGGATTGCGGCGCGCCGCAGCTGTACCTCAACGTGTTCCATCCGCTGCACCGCAACCTGTTCATGCTCGGCATGATCGAGGCCTCGGGTCTCGGCTGGCAGGGCCGCGCCGAGCAGGCCGAGCTGGTGGCGCTGGTGATCCGCCGACAACTGCAGGGCAGCCCGCTGGCTGAACAGTTCCACCAGCAGGTGCAACAGCATTGCGCGCAGCGGCTGGACGGCGGCTATGCCTACCTGCCGCTTGAGCGCATGGCCTACTACGTGCACAAGGACAGTTACCGTCAGGCCCTGAAACGTCATATCAACGAGCTGAGCGCAGGCGAAGCTTCTCTGGTTGCACCGCGCACCGAATCACGGGCTCAGGAGGCCTGACATGGGTGAAGCACAGATTCACTTCGACCCTTCCAGCCTGGTCATCATCAATATCATCCTGGCGGTGATGATGTTTGGGGTTTCCCTTGATCTGCGGACCGAGGACTTCAAACGCATCCTGCGCGAGCCCAAGGCCCCGCTCATCGGCATGCTGGCTCAGTTCCTGCTGCTACCGGCCCTCACCTGCCTGGGCTGCTGGGCATTGGATGTCGAGCCCATGCTGGCATTGGGCATGATGCTGGTTGCCGCCTGCCCCGGCGGCAGCTTCTCCAACATCATGACCTGGATGGCGCGCGGTAATGTCGCTGTTTCAGTGAGCATGACTGCCATCTCCAGCCTGTTGGCCAGTGTGCTGACGCCGCTCAACTTCGCCTTTTATGCCTGGCTGAATCCGCAGACCCGGCCCCTGCTGACCGAAATCGCCATGGACCCGGTCAGCCTGTTGTGGCTGGTCTTGCTGGTGCTGGGGCTGCCGCTGATCGCCGGCATGGCGATTGGCCGCCGCTTGCCGACGCTGGCCTTGAAGGTGGAAAAGCCGCTTCGCGTGTTTGCGCTGTTGGTCATGCTGAGTTTTGTGCTGCTGGCGTTCAGCAAAAATCTGGACCAGTTTGTCGAGCATTTCTATCTGTTCTTCTGGCTGGTGGTGGCACACAACAGCATGGCGTTGTTGATCGGTTACACCGCCGCCCGGCTTTCTGGCCTGCCCGTGGCCGATCGGCGGGCCATCACGCTGGAGGTCGGCATTCAGAACTCGGCCCTGGGTTTGGCCATCATCTTCACCTTCTTCCCCCAGGCCAGCGGCATGCTGCTGATTGCAGCATTCTGGGGCTGCTGGCATCTGGTCAGCGGGCTGACGCTTGCCTTTATCTGGTCCCGTAATCCACCGGCACAGGCTGTGCCCCTTGCCACTGCTGAACCTCTGAGCCCTCAGCCATGAAGACGGTGTTGATCACCGGCGCAGCCAGCGGACTTGGTTGGTCCCTGGCGCGTCAGTACCACGCCCTCGGTTGGCAACTGCTGTTGACGGATATCAACGCCACCGGACTGGCCGAGCGTGTGGCCGAACTGGGTGATGCGCGGGTGCTCGGGCTTGCCGGCGATATCTGCGATCCCGCGCTGCACCAGCAACTGCTGGAGCACTGTCGCCAGCGTTTCGGCCGCCTCGACCTGTTGATCAACAACGCGGGCATCACCCACCGCTCGCCGACCCTGCAGACCGCGCCGGCTGTCTTGCGCAAGGTGATGGCCGTGGATTATCACGCCCCGGCAGAACTGACCCTGGCGGCACTGCCCCTGCTTCGGGAATGTGCCGGGCAGATTATTGCCATCGGCTCCATGGCGGGTTGGATGCCCGTGCTGGGGCGCGCCGGCTACTGCGCGGCGAAAAGTGCCCTGGGGCAATTCTTTGAAGTGCTGCGCGCTGAAGTCGAACGCGACGGCATGGCGCTGCTGCTCGTCTACCCCAGCTTTCTCGACACGGCTATCGAGCAAAATGCCCTGGCCGGTGACGGCCAGAAGGCGCGTCACGCCCGCTCCACCGTCGGCCGCATCCGCGGTGCCGAGTGGATGGCAACCCTGATCATCCAGGCTCAACAGGCACAGCAACAACGCCTGTTCCCGGATCGCGGCAGTTGGCTGGCCAGTTTGCTCTGGCGCCTTGCTCCGGGCTTTTTCTACCGGCAGATGCGCGCACGCTTCAGCGCGGAGATGGGCTGATGGACATGCTCTGGCTAACGCTCGCCGCGTTTATCCTGCTGGCTTACACCCTGGAAGCCATCACCGGCTTTGGCAGCATTGTGATTGCCCTGTCCCTGGGCGCCATGCTGTTGCCCATCGACCAATTGCTGCCGGTGCTGGTGCCTTTGAACATCTGCATGACCGGCTACCTGACCTGGCGTCATCGGGCGATGATCGATCGCCGCCTGCTGCTGGGCATGATCCTGCCCGGCATGTTGGTCGGCACCGTCATCGGCTATGCCCTGCTGCCCTGGCTGGATGCCACCCTGGCCAAACGCCTGTTTGGCGCCCTGGTGCTGTGGTTTGCCGCCCGTGAACTGTGGCGCCTGCGCCATGCAGCAGTGCAGCCAGTGCGCCCCATGTGGCTTAGCCGCCTGCTCAGCCTGGGCGCCGGGGTCAGCCATGGCCTGTTCGCCTCCGGTGGCCCGCTGCTGGTGTTTGCCCTGGCCGGCACACAGCTGGACAAGGCACGCCTGCGGGCGACCCTGGTCAGCGTGTGGTTCACCCTCAACAGCCTGCTGACCCTGGCGTTTCTGCTGGACGGCCGCCTGCTGCCAGCCTTGCCGCAGATCGCCGCTTACGCCCCGCTGTTGCTGCTCGGTGTCTGGCTGGGTGAATACCTGCACCGGCGCTGCAACGAACAGCACTTTCGCGTCGCCATCTACCTTCTGTTACTGATCACCGGCACCCTGCTGCTATCCCCCTGGAGCCTGCTATGAGCTACGACATCATCATCAAGAACGGCCTCTACTTCGATGGCAGCGATCAGCCCGGCAGCCTGCGGCATATCGGCATCAAGAACGGGCGGATCGATGCAGTCAGCCTCAGCCCCCTGGATGAAAGCGGCTGCCCTGAAGTGCTGGATGCCACGGGCAAATGGGTGACCCCCGGTTTTCTGGAAATTCACTCGCACTATGATGCCGAGGTGATCGCCGCGCCTGCGCTGAAAGAGTCGGTGCGCCATGGCGTCACCAGTGTGACCATTGGCTCCTGCTCGATCAGCATGGTGCTGGCCGACGCCGAGGACTGCTCTGACCTGTTTACCCGCGTCGAGGCGGTGCCGCGCGAATACGTGTTACCCATCCTCCAGGAGAAAAAGACCTGGCGCGATGCCTCCGGTTACCGCGCCTTCTATGACCAGCAACCGTTAGGGCCGAACGTCAGCTCCTTCCTCGGCCACTCCGAGCTGCGCGTGGCGGTGATGGGCCTGGAGCGCGCCACGAGCAAGGTCAAACCGACCGAAGCGGAGCTCGCGCGTATGGAGCAATTATTGGAGGAAGCGCTGGATGCCGGCTGCATCGGCCTTTCGGTCATGACCACGCGGCTGGACAAGATGGACGGCGACCGTGCCTGGTCCAGCCCATTGCCCTCCACCTTCGCCAGCTGGACGGAGTTTTCCCGCCTGTTCGCCATCCTGCGTCGGCGTGGCGCGGTGATGCAGGGCGCGCCGAATGCGGTAACCAAGGTCAATGTGTTCGCTTTCCTCTGGCAGGCCCATGGCTGGTTCCGTAAACCTCTGAAGTGCTCCATGCTCACCGCCCTGGACCTGAAATCCCAGCCGCTGCTGCACCGTTTCACCCTCCTTTCAGGCTGGCTGGCCAACAAGGTTCTACATGGTCATTTCCGCTGGCAGACGCTTCCGGCGCCCTTCACCCTGCGCCTTGAGGGGCTCAACGTGAACGCGTTCGAGGAATTCGGCGCCGGCGAGATTTTGCGCAACATCAAGGACCCGGATGAGCTGTACGCCAAGGTCCTGGAGCCGGAGTTCCGCGCCCTGTTCAAGAAGCAGGTCAAGGCCGTGCTGACCAAGGGGCTGTGGCACCGCGACTTCTCCGACTGCTGGGTAACCGAATGCCCCGATGCCAGCCTGGTCGGCAAAAACTTCAAGCAACTGGGCGCTGCCCGTGGTCTGGACCCGGTGGATGCCTATTTCGAGTTGGCCTGTCAGTACCGCGAGGCCCTGAAGTGGACCACCTGCTACGGCAACCAGCGCCTGCCGGTGATGCACAAGCTGCTCTCCAGTCCCTGGACACAGCCAGGCTTTGCCGACTCAGGCGCACACCTGCGTTCCATCGCCCAGTACAACTTCCCGCTGCGTTTTCTCAAATATGTCCGCGATGCGGAGCTGGCTGGCATGCCATTTATGGACACCGGTCGGGCGATCCACCGCCTGAGCGGCGAGCTGGCGGATTTTATCGGGGTGGATGCCGGCAAAATCCGTGTTGGCGACCGCGCCGATGTGGTTATCGTCAACCCGGCCGGCCTGACCGATGAGCTCGACGATATCCACGAAGCACCGATGGAAGTGCTGGGCCTTGAACGGGTGGTCAAACGTAATGATGCGGCGGTGGACGCCACCCTGATCAACGGCCGTATCGCCTATCGGCGTGGCAGCGAATACCCCGAGGCACTGGGTAAACAACAGGGCTTTGGCCACTTTCTGCCGGGCCGTGATGTTGCCTCACGCACGGCAACCGCCCGAGGCTTCAAACCTGCCACGGCCTGAGCTGCGCTTTATGCAGCGGCTCTATCACGGCTATCAGCTTGAAGCGCCTGGCTTATCGGTTACCATGCCCATCCGCCTGAATTGACTTAAGCCGAGAGCCGCGATGTCGCAACCCTGGAGCCCTGATAGCTGGAGAACCAAGCCGATCCAGCAACAACCGCACTACCCGGACGCCGCCCACCTGGGCCGTGTCGAGCAAACCCTGGCCGGTTATCCGCCACTGGTGTTTGCCGGTGAAGCGCGCGAGTTGCGTCGCCAGTTTGCCGAGGTCACCCAGGGCCGCGCCTTCCTGTTGCAGGGTGGCGATTGCGCCGAGAGTTTTGCTGAGTTTTCCGCCGCGAAAATCCGCGACACCTTCAAGGTGCTGCTGCAGATGGCCATCGTCATGACCTTCGCCGCCGGCTGCCCGGTGGTCAAGGTCGGACGCATGGCCGGGCAGTTCGCCAAGCCGCGCTCCTCCGGTAGCGAAACCATCGATGGCGTTACCCTGCCCGCCTACCGGGGCGATATCGTCAACGGCATCGGCTTCGATGCTGCCAGCCGTGTGCCGGATCCGGAGCGCCTAATGCAGGCCTATCACCAGGCCACCGCCAGCCTCAACCTGCTGCGCGCCTTTGCCCAGGGCGGTTTTGCCGACCTGCATCAGGTGCACCAGTGGAACCTCGATTTCATCGCCAACTCGGCGCTGGCCGAGAAGTACCACCAGCTCGCCGACCGTATCGACGAAACCCTGGCTTTCATGCGCGCCGTGGGCATGGACGGTGCGCCGCAACTGCGCGAAACCAGCTTCTTTACCGCCCACGAGGCGCTGCTGCTCAACTATGAAGAAGCCTTCGTGCGCCGCGACAGCCTCACTGGGCGCTGGTACGACTGCTCTGCGCACATGCTGTGGATTGGCGACCGCACGCGCCAACTGGACGGTGCCCACGTCGAGTTCATGCGCGGTATCGAGAACCCCATTGGCGTCAAGGTCGGCCCGAGTATGGATCCGGACGAGCTGATCCGCCTGATCGACGCGCTCAACCCGGACAACGACCCAGGCCGCCTCAACCTGATCGTGCGCATGGGCGCCGACAAGGTCGAAGCGCACTTCCCGCGCCTGCTGCGCAAGGTCAAGGAAGAAGGTCGCCAGGTGTTGTGGAGCTCCGACCCCATGCACGGCAATACCATCAAGGCCAGCAGCGGCTACAAGACCCGCGATTTCGCGCAGATTCTCAGTGAAGTGCGGCAGTTCTTCGCTGTACACCAGGCCGAAGGCACCCATGCGGGCGGCATCCATATCGAGATGACCGGGCAGAACGTCACCGAATGCATCGGTGGCTCGCGCCCTATTACCGAAGACGGTCTTTCTGACCGTTACCACACCCACTGCGACCCACGCATGAACGCCGACCAGTCGTTGGAACTGGCCTTCATGATCGCTGAGACGCTGAAGCAGGTTCGGCGCTAGGCACTGCGATACTTCATTAAACGCCAGTCCGACCAATGGCCTGGTAGCGCTGCGCGCAAGGAGGCGCTGGCACACAGATGCCAGCCCGCTGCATCAGGATCGCTGCGGCAGGCCGCGCCAGTCGGCCAAACGCCGACGCAGCCAGGCCTCGCTGCTGACCAGGACGATGCCTGACAACACCAACGCCGCACCAATGATGAAGTTCAGCGTCAGCGGCTCGTCCAGCACCAGCACACCGAAAGTCACGCCAAACAGCGGGGTCATGAAGGAGAACACCGCCATGTTCGACGCCAGGTAACGCCGCAGCAGCCAGAACCAGGTCAGGTAGGTGAAGAACGACACCACCACGCCCTGCAACAGCACACTGGCAATGGCCACGGGCGTCCAGCGCAATTGGGACAGGTCAACGACCGTCAACGCATAAACCAGCAACAGCACAAACGCCACCGCCAATTGATAGAACAGCGTGAGCCCGGCAGGCGCTTCGGACAAACGCGAAGCTCGCACCACCACCGTGGTCGCGCCCCAGGCCATGCCGGCGCACAGCCCCAGGGCATCGCCGAACAGCATGCCGGCATCGATCTCGGCCCAGTTACCGCCCACACCGAAAGCCATCACCACGCCAACGAAACACAGCGCGATGCCCAGCCATTGCAGGCGCCGCAAACGCTCGCTGGGCAGCAGCAGATGCAGCCCCAACGCGGAAAAGATCGGCGCCGTGTAGAGAAACACCGCCATGTGCGACGCCGTGGTGTGGCGCAGCCCAAGTGCGATAAAGAAGAACTCCAGAGCAAACAGTACGCCCGCCAGAATCCCGGCCTGCCAGGTCGAACTGATCCAGCCACGCCAGCCGCCCTGCCACGCCAACAACAAGCCGACCAGCAACGCAGCAATACCGGAGCGCAGCGCCACCTGCAGCATGGGCGCGATATCGTCCGCCGCCAGCTTGATCGCCACCTGCTGGCTGCCCCAGATGGCGCACAGCAACAGCATCAACTGGAACAGGAACAAATCGGCGCCCTTGCGTACTGCAGTCATTCAACAACTCCTACCCATCACATCTTCAACGGAGCATCCCAGAATGGCCGCACAGCCACCTGCATTGGTGCAGATTCTTCAACGCACTGTCATCCACGCGCGCCAGTTCATGCCAGCGCTGCAGGATACGCCATATGCCAGCCGGTGATGGCAGGCGCTCGACGCGGATGACCTGCGCCAAGACGTAACCTCCATGAGCATTCATCTTTTCGCCCTCCCTGTAGGGTGGCGTCAGCCTCGGGCCGTGCCGGGCTTCTGATCAATCCAGCGAATGCTTCTTGTGCAGTCCACCTCGGGGATTGATGAGGCCAAAGGCTGCCGCTGACCAGCATCGTGCTGCTACGCAACGAAAGCAGCCAATCACCCGTCACCGAATGCCTGGCCGAGCATATCGTCGAAGGTTTCCGTCTATAGGCGACCACCCGACTCCAGCGCGAGCAGCAGCGCACAGAGCAGCAGGAAGCCACAGAACAGGCTGCGCAGCAGGCGCTCCGGCAGCGAATGGGCCAGACGCACGCCCCAACTGATGCTGAGCAAGCCGCCCACCGCCAACGGCACGCCCATCCACCAGTTGACGTGATCATGAAGCGCGTAAGTGAACAGCGTGACGCTCGTGCTGGGCAACGCCAGCGACAACGACAACCCCTGCGCCACCACCTGGGTGGTGCCAAAGACGCTGGTCAGCACCGGCGTTGCCACCACCGCGCCGCCCACGCCGAACAGCCCGCCCATGGCGCCGGACACCCCACCCAGCACGCCAAACCAGCCCCAGTGATGGCGCAACTCGCCGCCGGCCGGCGCCTGAGCCATCAGCATCCGCAGCAGGTTGTAGGCCGCCAGGGCCAGCAGGAAACCGACGAAGGCCCAGCGCATGGTGCGTGAATCCACCTCCACTGCATAAAGCGAGGCCAACCAGGCGCAAAAGAAGCTGGTGACACCGAGCAGCAACGCATAGCGCAGATCGATGCGATTACGTTGGTGGTATCGCCAGATCGCCAGCATCACGTTCGGCACCACCATCACCAGCGCGGTGCCCTGAGCCAACTGCTGATCCAGCCCGAAAACGATGCCCAACACCGGAATGGCGATCAGCCCGCCGCCAATGCCAAATAACCCGCCCAGAGTTCCCAGACCCAGGCCGAGCAACAGATTGAGCAACAGGTCGAACAGATTCATGGCACCTCCAAACTGTGGCGTGCATGTTAAGCAGCCACGGCTAGCGTGGAAACGCACAGCAGCGCACAATGGCTGTGCCTTATACGCACAAACAGAACGCCATGAATCCCGATGCCCTGACCGACCAACTGGAACTCTTTCTCGACGTACTGGAAGCCGGCAGCTTCTCCGCTGCGGCCAGGCGCCATCCGCTTACACCATCAGCCGTGGCACGACGCATCGACGCCCTGGAACGTGCTCTGGGCAGCAGCCTGTTCAGTCGCACCACCCATGCCGTGCGCGTCACCCCGGCCGGCCTGGCATTCGCCGAGCGCGCCCGGCGTATCCTGGCCGAGCTGCACCTGGCCCGCGCCGAGGCGGTATCGCTGAGTAGCGCACCGGAAGGCCTGATTCGCATCGATGCGCCCTCGCCCTTCGGCAGACGCCATCTGGCGCCGGCGATTGCCGAGTTCCTGCGCGCCAACCCCGGCCTGGACGTGCAATTGCGCCTGATCGACAGCTTCATCGACCCGCAGGGCGAGCACCTGGGCGAAGTGGATATCGTCGTGCGCATCGGCCCGCTGCCGGACAGCCGCCTGGTGGCCACGCCGCTGGCCTCCATGACCCGCATCGTCTGTGCCAGCCCGGAGTATCTGCGTAGGCGTGGCATCCCGCGCAGCCCGCTGGAGCTGGAACAGCACGACGGCCTCGACTGGGATAGCCTGGCGCCGCCCTATGCCTGGCGCTTCGACGTCGACGGCAAGTTGCAACTGTGCAAGCCCAAGCGCCTGCGGCAGACCAGCAACAACGCTGAAACCCTGCTGTTCAGCGCCCTCGCCGGCCTGGGCATCGCCCACCTGCCCACCTGGATGAGCAGCGAGCACCTGCAACGTGGTGAGCTGATTCCGCTGTTCTGCGAACAGGGGCTGCCGCCCGTCGAGCCGGTGAGCATCTACGCCCTGCGCCTGGAGCGTGAAGCCAGCCCGCGCACGCGCCTGCTGCTGAGCTTTCTCAAGCAGCGCTTCGGCTTCCCGCCCCCCTGGGATCAGGCGCTGCAGGCCAGCCTGGCGACACCGCAGCAGTAGGCTTATGCGCCAAATGACAGACACAAAAAACCCGGCGCCTAGCAGGCTGTGTGAAAACGCTCTGAACTGAACCGGTTCAATACAAACGCCTCGATTGATTCGGGGCGTCTGTGTTTTTACTGATGCAATGATGCAAAGTGCAGCGTTCAGGTCAGTAGCTCGATCATGCGGCGCGCCCCGAGTACCGAAATAGCACGTTTGAGGTTGTAGGCTTGCACGGCCATCGCCATCTCAGCTCTCACCCCGCTGAAATGGCGCACTAGAAAACGACCGTTGCCCAGAATCGATTGTTTGAGATTGCCAAAAGGGTGCTCGACGATTGCTCGTCGCCGTCCCATCATCTCAGGGTAAGTTTCGAGTCGTTTCTCCATCCGCGCGAACGCCTCTTCGTTGGGATGGCGGCTGATATGACGCTGTTGGGCCTGTGTGCACTTGGCTTTTAATGGGCAGTTCCCGCAGTCCTCGGCACGGGCTGCGTAAAGGCGAGTGCCACGATTGAGCTGTTTGAGCGACAGGGTCTTACCCGCAGGACATTGGAAGCTGTCGGTCGCAGGATCGTAAGTGAAGTCCTGACGCGCAAACAGTGTGCCGCCGCCCTGGTTGTTGGGCGCGCGATTCACGGGGACGAAAGCCGTAATGCCCGCTTCTTCGCAGGCCTGAAACTGCGCCCCGTTGGAATAACCTGCATCAGCCGTGACGGTCAGCTCAGACTGCTGCAGAACCGCCTGAGTCGCTTTGGCCATCGGCTCCAACTGCTGGTTGTCGGTGCAGTCACTGGTCACTTCGTGATGCACGATCAGGCCATGCTCGGCATCGACAGCGCTCTGCACGTTGTAGGCCACGCAAGGGCTCTTGCCGGAGCAGCGCATCTTCTTGGCATCCGCTTCGCCTTCGACGAACTGTTCCAGGCCCTGCGCCTCCATCAGCGCTTGTACGGTCAAGTTATCGGCATGGCGATCCTGTAGCTGGCGTAGCGCCTGTTTCACCGCTGCCCGGTCAATCGTCTCTTGCGCGTCTTGTGCATCACCCTCATCAAGCTGGGCCAGGTACTGGGCAATGTGTTTTTCCAGCTTCGCTTGTTGACGCTTGAGCTTCTCCACGCTCAGGTGCTTGCGCAGCGAAGCTACCGCTTGGAACTTGCTGCCATCGATAGCCACCAGCTCCCCACTGATCAAGCTCGCCTGGCGACAGAACTGGACGAAAGCCTTGCAAGTCGCCTGAAAGGCCATGCTGTTGTCTTTGCGAAAATCCGCGATGGTCTTGAAGTCCGGCGCCAGACGACCCAGCAACCACATCACCTCGATATTGCGCTGGCACTCCGCCTCCAATCGACGAGAGGAGCGAATGCGCTGGAAGTAGCCATATAGGTATAGCTTGAGCAAATCAGCTGGATCGTAGCTAGGACGCCCAGTCTTGAGCGGCTCAGCCTTGCTGTACCCCAGTACCTTCAGATCCAGACGAACCACATAGGCCTCGATGACTCGAACTAGATGATCCTCAGGAACCAGCTCTTCCAATGTCGGCGGAAACAGGCTGCTTTGTTGCCGATCTTCACCTTGGATATAGCCCATAAACGACAATGCCCCTATCGACCGATAGAGGCATTGTCTTCACCATGCACTCAGACTGCTAGGTTTTCACACAGTCTGCTAGGCCGGGTTCTTCGTAGCGTTCAAGCTCAGGCCGGAGCCTGGGTGCGGCCCTTGTAGGAACCGTCACGGGTGTCGATCTCGATCCAGTCGTCGATGTCGACGAACTCGGCAACCTTGATCTCGGTGCCGTTGCGCAGCTTGGCAGGCTTCATCACCTTGCCGGAAGTGTCGCCACGGGCAGCGTTCTCGGTGTACACAACCTGACGCACGATGGTGGTCGGCAGGTCAACGGAGATCACCTTGCCTTCGAAGAACACGGCTTCGCAGACGTCGCTCATGCCTTCTTCGATGAACGGCAGAACGCTTTCCAGATCTTCGGCACGCAGCTCGTAGGAGTTGTACTCCGGATCCATGAACACGTAGTCCTCACCGCTGATGTAGGACAGGTTCACTTCCTTGCGCTCGAGAATCACCGGCTCCATCTTGTCGTCGGCTTTGTAAACGGTCTCGGTCTTGGAACCGTTGAGTAGGTTCTTCAGCTTCATCTTGACGATGGCGCTGTTACGACCGGACTTGGTGAACTCGGCCTTCTGGATCAGCCACGGCTGGCCATCGATCAGGGCCACGCTGTTGACTCTCATTTCTTGTGCAGTTTTCATGCGGATATCCGAAATATGCGGGAGGTACAGAAATCTAGGCCGCGTATGATAGCCAATTTAGGTAAAACTGTTCCAGCGCCGTGGCAAGATCCGCCCGGGCGGCCTGCTGATCACACCATTGTTCGGCATGCTGCTGCAGCGTCGGTAACGCCGCGGCAAGCGCGGGCCAGGCCGTTGCCATGCCTTCACCGGCGTTCCAGGCCCGCCACAATCGAGCCTGAGCACTGACTGCATCAGGCGGCAAGTCAGCGCTGTAAACCGCCAGAAAAGCTTCCAGCTTGTCCCAGTGCGCGCCCTCCTCCTGCGGGTAGATGTGCCAGAGCAAAGGCCGCCCGGCCCACTGCGCACGAATGAAGGAATCCTCACCGCGCACGGCATTGAAGTCGCAGCACCACAGCAAACGGTCGTAATCGTCCTGAGCGACGAAAGGCAACACCTGAATCTGCAGACTGCCGCGCCGGCGCTGATCACCGGGCAGCAACTGCGTTTCACCGAACCAGGCCTGCAAATCCCCCAGCACCTTGCCCTGCGGCACCAGCAACTGAGTCGGCTGCGCATCGGCTGCCAGCGCCTCCAACCAGCCCGCCAGCCCCACGTTCTCATAAGCGAACAGGGAAATCAGCCGCGCCCCGGCCTCCCTCGTCACACCCAGCGATTGCAAAAACGCCTGCTGCGCCTGCGTATCAGCCTGCAAGGCACGGCGCCGCGCCAACAAATCAGCCTCACGCAGCAAGCCACCTGTGCCATCCACGAAACCAGGAAAGAAGAAGAACTTCTGCAAGCCAACCGGCTGCGGCGACGGCAGGCCATGGCAGCCCGCGACCCAATCCTCGGCACTGAGGTATTCCAGGTTCAACCACAGCCGGCGCGTGCCGCTGGCCGCCATCGCGGCGACATAAGCGGGTGGCAACTGACAAGCGAACGCCTCGATCACCACCTGCGCCGGCTCGACCGCCGGGAAAGGCTCTGCCCAGCGCCGCACCTCGACACCCTGTAAGTGCTGGCACTCGGCATCGACGCTGGCTTCAGGGCACAAACGCACGAACGCCGCCAGATCATCGACCCACAGACGCAGCGCATGCCCCTGCTCCTCCGCCAATTGCTGGGCCAGCCGCCAGGTCACGCCGATATCACCGTAGTTATCCACCACGCTGCAGAAAATGTCCCACCTGGCCACGCTGCGCCCCTTCTCAAAAATGCCGGCCATTCTAACCGCCAGGCACGAAAAAGCCCGACAGAGGCGTCATGCGGTTCACTTGAGGATGCACAGGCATGCCTGCCTTCTCACCGTTATGAGAAAGGGGTTGAGCGTATAGATTGATGCCAATATGAGAATCTTGACTGCCGGCGCAAGCTATACAGATCGACACACTGCGCACTGGCACCTGCAATCTCGAACATCCCAAGGTAGCATCCATGCCACACGACAAACGCAAAGAACTACGCAGCATGCTGCTTGCCGACGCCGAATCAAAGCCGGCAAAGCTTGCTGACCAATACTTTTTTGCCCGCCTTCGCGAACGCATACAGAGCGCTAAACCGAACCCCGCATCTTGAAGTAGTGCGAGTAGTGACAGATACACGGCTACAGCCAGTGAAAAAGTAGCGGCAAAAAGAGATTCGAACCCGTTTCGGTAGCGTGTCAGTTCGTGCCAAACCCGCTCAATACGGGGCTTAGCGCCCTACCCGCTTGTTCGATTCGTCACTATTCGGCTCTATGATTTCGACACTTTTTCGACACTCAACCTGCACGCAGCTCGTTAATCAACTCCGGGTGTCGGCCCAGGATCTTGAACAACTGCACCAGCGGTTGCGGTGCTTCTGTGCTGCCTCGCTCGTAGCGAGAAAACGCATTCGGCCCACCACCGAACAGCTCGGCCGCTTCGCGCTGGCTCAACCGCAACTGCTTACGCACGCTGCGAATCAGCTCCTGATTGCCATCCTGGGCGTTCACCTGCTGGCGAAACTCGTTCATGGCACGCATAACGCGCTCACTTTCAGCCGGCCCAGTCAGTGACTCGCCACAGGCATCGCACCAGTCAGCCGTTACTGCAGTAATTTGGGTGGTTTGCCCCTTGTAGGTGAAGGGCATATCGCGGGTGTCGTGAACCAGTTCCGCCCCGCCGCATACTGGACATTTCATGGTCACTTCTCCTTAAAGGAAACGATTAGCAGATCGGCCACCAGCGTGAACTTCAGATAGACCTGCCCGAATTCGGTATCGGGTCGGTAAACGTCCTGCCAGGTAGTATGATCCGCATAGGTTGTCATGCTCTTGAAAAAGTCGCGGCTGCTCAGGGCACTGATGACGGCCAGCATGTCGGCCATCTCCATGCCCAGCGCAGCGCCTCCTTCCAAGGCTACGCGGGTGAAGCGATACCGCTGGTCGGCTACAGCCTGTTTCACCAACTCAAGCCTGAAATGGGGTTTGCGCTTTTCCATGCCGCACAAAATAACCTATTAGGTTAATTGCCTCAAGGTAATAGTCATGCCAGACGACAGACGCACACGACTACGCAATGAGCTGCTTGCCGGGGCCGCATCAGCCCCCACAAAGCCAGCTGACCCTCAATACTTTGCACGCCTGCGTAGGCAGTTGAGCCAGGTCAAATCAAAACCTAACCCATCGGATTAAAACTGCTCGCCGCAGAGCAATAGCGCGTCTTCATGCGATCACTGCTTGTCTTGCGGTCACTGTCATAGCGGGCACGCCAGGTTCTGCACTGTTCGTGAAAGTGCTGTTTGGCGGCCTTGCGGCATTCTCGGTAGTCCATTGATCCGCGCCGGTGATTGGCGCAGACGCTGGTGCCGTCGATGTAGTTGTTCACCGATAGCCACTCCGCCAAGTAGTTGCTGCCGCCGTTCCAGCTTTTGATCCACTTGGATGTACGCTCGCGGCTTACCTGCTTGGTTTGTCGCTGCTGCGTCTGCTGAGGTGCCTGGGCGATGCGATCGGTGGCGGGCGGTGTGTAGGTGCTGGCCGGCTGCTTGGGCGTGTAGTTCTTGTCACTGAACACGTTCTGAGAACTGGCAATCGCCCTCGCCTTTTCTTCCTCGGTCCACTCCATCGAGGCGTATGGCTGAGGCTGGCTTACCGGCTCGTATGCAACTCGTTGCGCGGGGGGATCGATGGGAATGGATGACAGCCTTAAAGGCTCTTCCGGCTCGCTGTAGGGCTGTGGCGCCGGTTGCTGGCTGAACAGGGGTTTGCCGTCTACGTGGATCGCCTGTTTTAGCTGATCCACATTGATCACGATTGGTTTGGCAAACATCGCGATCACGCCCCAGGTAATCGCGGAACCCACACCCAGGATGGCCACCATTCGCCATGGGCCGGACTTCTTCTTGCTGCGTAGATAGTCTGGAGCGTCGTCCCAGTCGGATTTCATCTCGCCTCCTTGCATTACGCTTTACTTTCTTACCAAAGGTGCGTAGCAAAACACGCAGCTTATGTTACAGCGTGCCAATGTACATCACTGAAGCCACTCATACTCTCCAGTATCCACATCCTTTGCTAGAAGCTTATCGGTTTTAACTCCAACCTCATTGTGTCGCCTTTCAAAGTATCCGATCAACGAAGAATAATCCCTAGGCATATCCGCAGGAACTGGAGACCCATATTGCACTAGAAGATCCATAGCAATTCTGTAGGCTTTTTTCTCACTCCTGGCAAAGCGCACGGGTGATCCTGGGCACATGAAGGTCACCGTATAGCTCAACGAAGCGCGTGACCGTTGCGCCGAACTCGGAGATGGTCTTGTTGGTGCTACGGGTATCGCCATCGGTCAGGCGCTTGTCATCCGCCCATTTCTTGAAGACTTCCGAAAGCCTGGGGCCGCTCAGCTTGCTCTCTGCTGCCTTCTGCTCCACCGCGAGCGGCTTCTCTACGAACGGAAGATTCATGGCTTCTCGCCAGTCACCTGCAAAGCGCGCCACTGCCATCCTGCAGAGGTCACACCAGCGGCTATAGAACGCATCCACCAGAGACCTGTAGGCGGGCTCAGAGGTATCAGGAACAGGCAAATGGTGCTCAGCCAGCACAGACTTCATGAACCCTTCTACAGCGTTCTGGCGAGCCATGTAGCTGCTGCTATCGACAACATCACAGGCAAGCTGAACATCGGCGGCGTCATCGCCATCAAGAGGCTGGATCAGAAAGTCGGTGAGATCCTCCGGCTTGCTCTCCCATGACTCAATCACAGCTTGCGCCCACCTATCGGCGAGCTTGGGGGCATCAGAGGCTAGAACTCGGGGGCGGCCAGCGAGTTGCTCTCTGGCTGCGAAGAAGATGTCCTCACAACGGATCAGCTCCGATGCGAAACGAGGACGGGCAGTGGCGAAGTCTCGGGTTCTGAGTGAGACCTTCCATTCGCGCTTGCCGATGATCTGACGGATGTCTTCGGGGACTTCACGGCGGAGGTAAAAAATCCCCGAACGAGGATGCTTCCACGGCTTGGTCATGACGTGCATTTGTTCCACCCATCTGTACCTATCGGATCAGAAAGGCGTCTAGCTGAAACAAAAAGCCCCTGATTCTCTAGGAAAATCAAGGGCTTATTGAAAGTGGCGGTGAAGAAGAGATTCGAACTCTTGATACGGTTTCCCGTATACACACTTTCCAGGCGTGCTCCTTCAGCCTCTCGGACACCTCACCGGATCTCGACGTTTTGGCGTTTACCCCGTCGAGGCGCGATAATGTAGTCGAATGTTTTCCCGATGGCAAATTTTTTTTAAAGGATTCATGCGCTTAAGAGCGAAGCGGGTTTTCGTCGTGCTCCTCGCGGGGCTGCTCGTCGAAGCGAATGTGGCCGAACAGCAGAAAACCCAGGGACATGAACAGGCCCAAGCCGAATAGCAGCAGCACGCCGGATGGGCTGCGCAGGTAGAAGGTTTCGCTGAGCACGACCGATGCCAGCAGCAGGCCGATCACGGCGACCATATAAAGGATGGAGTAGAGGGTGTTCATGGGGCAGCTCCTTTGGTTCGCTGCTCACCTTAAAGGCCTGGCTTTGCGTTCGACCAATTGCCATCCGGCATCGCCGCGATAGGCAAAAACACTGACCAGTCAGTCAGCCACGGCGCTTTACCAGAGCGCTTCGGCTGAGTACCTTCTGCCCACATTCGCCCCCAAGGCTCTAACAAGGAAAACCGCCATGAGCGACCTGATCAGCTATCAACTCGAAGACGGCATCGCCACCCTCACCCTGAGCAATGGCAAGGTCAATGCCATCTCGCCTGACGTGATCGCTGCGTTCAATGCCGCCCTCGACCGCGCCGAGCAGGATCGCGCCATCGTCGTCATCACTGGCCAGCCGGGGATTCTTTCCGGCGGCTATGACCTGAAGGTGATGACCTCGGGCCCGCAGAATGCAATCAATCTGGTCGCTGCTGGCTCTACCCTGGCGCGACGCATGCTCGCTCACCCCTACCCGATCATCGTCGCCTGCTCGGGTCATGCCGTGGCCAAGGGTGCGTTCATCCTGCTGTCGGCCGATTACCGTATCGGTGTGGAAGGTCCGTTCAATATCGGCCTGAATGAAGTGCAGATCGGCATGACCATGCACCACGTCGGCATCGAACTGGCCCGTGATCGCCTGCGCAAGTCGGCGTTCCACCGTTCGGTGATCAATGGCGAGATGTTCGACCCGGCTGGCGCGGTAGAGGCCGGCTTCCTGGACAAAGTGGTGCCGGCCGAACAATTGCTGGCCACCACTCAGGCGGTGGCGCAGCAGATGAAGAAGATCAACATGACCGCGCACAAGAACACCAAGCTGAAGGTGCGCAAGGCGCTGCTGGAAACACTCGATGCCGCTATCGAGATGGACAAGCAACACCTGCTGTAAGCATTCGGTAACCCATAAATGAAAAGCGCCGCTTCCGTTGAGGTCGCGGCGCTTTTTCTTTGCGCGTCTCGCCAATTAATCCGTCATCGAATGTCGGTGCGCGCGGCGCACCCAACGGGTCAGCCTGAGTAGTCCAGGGCCGTCCAGGCTCGACTCAGGCCTTGCGCAAGCACGCAGCCAGGCTTGCTCAGTTGCTCGTTGAAGGCGGCCGGCAACAGCGTGGTTTCACCCTCTGCGGCGCCATGACGCTCGGTCAGCCACTGCAGCTTGCCGCAGTTGGGCGTTTCGATCACGTAACTGGCGGCAATGTTGGAGTGATGGCTGGGCAGTCGAATCACGTCGAGCACTATACCCGTCTCCTCGACACGCTGGCCATCGGAAACCAGCACGGCCCAGGCCTGTTCGCCCTCGATCACCAGATAGGCACCGTTGGCCTGTGGTCGATCAATCTGCGGTTGCGCGCAGCCGCTCAGCAGGGCCAATAGCACAATCGTCATCAGCATCTGTTGCATTGCCAATACCCCCTCGCAAGGCGCCCACCTTCAGGTGGTGGACGGGTTGTTGTCGCCTAAGTGAGGCCAATATCACTCAATACTGTTTATTTGTACAGTATTTTTCGATTAGGCTATATCGCAGGTAAATGATCGATTGCACAGGAGCGCCATCATGCTGGACGTACTGCAGCTAAAACACCGAGTGAACCGCATGCCGCTGGAGCGGGTACGCGAGATGGTCGAGGAACTGCAGCTCGAGGGCATCGTCACCGAGAGCCGCACCCCTTTCAATCGTCAGCACTTCAATACCTGCTTCGCTGAGATCGAGGCGCTGCTGCAGCGCGCCGGCTACCATCGGCAACTGGATGTGGTCGGCTATCAGGGGCTGGCCTATGCGCTGTTCGATCCGGCTCGCTGGGAAGCCGTCGAAGTGCTGCGCTGGCTGCGCGACTTCGTCGAGGAGGCGCGCGTTCAACCGGCGTCCTGAGCCTGCGGTACGAACCAAAAAGGCTCAGCGCCGCCCGCTCATGCACGGCATTGGCTCAGAAGCATGCGGGGTGAGCTGAGCGTGCGCTTGCTCCACACACTTCAAAATTCTCTCAGAACACAGCTGCAACTTATTGATCCTAAACAGCTAGCCGCTGGCAATCCGGAATCCGGCCCCTACCTGGCAGGTGCCGCATGCCGCTGCTCGGCCGTTGTGCATGAAAGCTGGCAAGCCCCTTGCTAAGTCCCTGTCAACCATCCTGCGTAGCACGCCAACGGCGGCGGGCCGAGGATCACGGACAACGGCGTCCGTCAGGTCACCTTTCTCTCATCGAGGCGGCCTGGCGTACGCCGTTTTTGTTTATGCGCCTGACAAGGATTAGAACCATGACCGATCGTGATTCGAACAAGCCCCTGGCCACCAGCCGCCGTAACTTTCTCAAGCAATCCATCGCCCTGGCCGGCGCCGTGAGCGGCATCGCCGCACTTGGCTTGTCGGCGCCGGCTTCGCTGCGTAGCGCAGCATGGGCAGCTGGCTCCGACGCGCCGGAAAAAGCCGCGCTAAACGTCGGCTTCATTCCCCTGACCGATTGCGCTTCAGTGGTGGTCGCCGCCACCCAGGGTTTCGGCGAGAAATACGGCCTGACCATCAACCCGAGCAAGGAGGCCTCCTGGGCCGGCGTGCGCGACAAGCTCAACACTGGCGAACTGGATGCTGCCCATGTGCTCTACGGCATGATGTACGGCGCCCAGCTCGGCCTGGCCGGGCCGCAGCGGGACATGGCGGTGCTGATGGGGCTAAACCAGAATGGCCAGGCCATCACCCTGTCCAAGCAACTGCGTGAGGCTGGCGTGACCAACGGCGCGCAACTGGCCGAACACGTGAAGAAAGGCGGTAATCCGCTGACCTTCGCCCAGACATTCCCAACTGGTACCCACGCCATGTGGCTGTACTACTGGCTGGCCAGTGTCGGCATCAACCCCATGAGCGATGTGAAGACCATCGTCGTGCCGCCGCCGCAGATGGTCGCCAATATGCGTGTCGGCAACATGGACGGCTTCTGCGTCGGCGAGCCCTGGGGCGCGCGGGCGATCTTCGACAAGATCGGTTTCACCGCCACCACCACGCAGCAGATCTGGCCGGACCACCCGGAGAAGGTGCTCGGCACCACCCGCGCCTTTATCGAGCAGTATCCCAATGCCGCCCGTGCGCTGATCATGGCGATTCTCGATGCCAGCCGCTTCATCGAGGCCAGCGAGGAGAACCGCAAGAGCACCGCCAAGCTGATTTCCGGCAAGGCCTACGTCAACGCGCCGGTGCAGGTGATCGAGCCGCGCTTTCTCGCCCAGTACGAGGACGGCCTCGGCAACAGCTGGAAGGACGAACACGCCATGGCCTTCTGCAAGGACGGCAGCGTCAACTTTCCCTATCACTCCGACGGCATGTGGTTCCTCACCCAATTCAAGCGCTGGGGCCTGCTCAAGGATGCGCCGGATTACGCCGCCGTGGCCGCGCAAGTCAACCAGACCGCGCTCTACGCCGAGGCTGCCAGCGCCCTCAAGCTGGCGGTGCCGAGCAGCCCGCTGCGCAGCAGCACGTTGATCGACGGCGTGGTCTGGGACGGCAGCAATCCGGCCGCCTACGCCGACTCCTTCGCCATCAAAGCCTGACTGGAGGTGAGCATGAATGCGCCCCTGAAAACACCACTGCCGCCAATTGCCAAGCCGCGCCTCTCTGCGCAGGCCTTGCTGCCCAGCGCCGCCGCACTGGGCAGTATGCTCAAGGCCGGCATCGCCCCGCTGCTGGGCATCATCGCCTTCATCGGCTTCTGGTCGCTGCTGGCGCAGTACAGCGAGGGCCTGCCTGGCCCCTTGAGCACCTGGCAAGCCGCGCTGGTGTTGTTCGCTGATCCTTTCTACGACAACGGCCCCAACGACATGGGTATCGGCTGGAACATCCTCAACTCGCTCGGCCGCGTCGGCGTCGGCTTCGGTCTGGCGGCGCTGGTGGGCATTCCCCTGGGGTTCGCCATCGGCCGTTTCGCCTTTCTCGCCGGCATGCTGGCGCCGATCATCAGCTTGCTGCGTCCGGTCTCGCCGCTGGCCTGGCTGCCGATCGGCCTGCTGGTGTTCGAGGCGGCCGGCCCGGCGTCGATCTGGGTCATTTTCATCAGCTCGATCTGGCCGATCATCCTCAACACCGCCGCCGGCGTGGCCAGCGTGCCGCAGGACTACCTGAACGCGGCCCGCGTGCTGAAGCTGTCGGAGTTCAAGGTGCTGACGCGCATCCTGTTTCCCGCCGTGCTGCCGCACCTGATGACCGGCATCCGCCTGGCCATCGGCGTGGCCTGGCTGGTGATAGTCGCCGCGGAGATGCTCACCGGCGGCATCGGCCTGGGCTTCTGGGTGTGGGACGAGTGGAACAACCTCAACGTCGAGCACATTCTCATCGCCATCATCATCGTCGGCCTGGTCGGCCTGGCGCTGGAGCAGATGCTGCTGTTGATCGCCAAACGCTTTGACTACGCGAGCTGAAGAGGCGCATTCGCCCAACCCCGTAGCCCGGATGCAATCCGGGAACGCGATCTCCGTTTCCCCGGATTGCATCCGGGCTACGTAAGCTTACAAATCAGTTCAATAGTAGACGCCAAGTCTTTGTTTTAAATAAAAGTGTTACTGATTAAATTCGGGGCACAGCGCCAGAACGAGAGAACTCCGATGGACAAATTCGTGGAGCTGACAGCTGTCAGCAAGCACTTCGACACCAAGAAAGGCCGCTTCCAGGCACTGGCCGACGTCAACCTGAGCATCGCCCGCGGCGAGTTCGTCGCACTGATCGGCCACTCCGGCTGCGGCAAATCCACCGTGCTCAACCTGATCGCTGGCCTGCTCGACGCCAACGAAGGCGGGCTGATCTGCAATGGCCGCGAGATCGACGGCCCCGGCCCCGAACGCGCCGTGGTGTTCCAGAACCACAGCCTGCTGCCCTGGATGACCTGCTTCGGCAACGTCCACCTGGCCGTGGAAAAGGTCTTCGGCGCGCGCGAAATCAAGGCCCAGCTCAAGGCCCGCACCGAGCAGGCGCTGAACATGGTCGGCCTCAGCCATGCCATGCACAAGCATCCCAACGAGATCTCCGGCGGCATGAAGCAGCGCGTCGGCATCGCCCGTGCCCTGGCCATGGAGCCCAAGGTGCTGCTGATGGACGAGCCGTTCGGCGCCCTCGATGCCCTGACCCGCGCGCACCTGCAGGACGAGCTGCTGCGCATCGTCGGGCAGACCCAGAGCACCGTGGTGATGGTCACCCATGACGTCGACGAAGCCGTGCTCCTGTCCGATCGTATCGTCATGATGACCAACGGCCCGGCGGCCACCGTCGGCGAAATCCTCGCCGTCGACCTGCCGAGCCCGCGCGACCGCCTGGCGCTGGCCAATGACTCGCAGTACCACGCCTACCGTACCGCCGTGCTGGAGTTTCTCTACCAGCGCCAGCAGCGCCCGGCCGCCTGAGTGTCAAAACCGCTCTGGCTCAAGGGCTGGGGCGGCGGAACCTCTGACCCTTTGCAGGGACGAACAAGGGCCCTCAACCGACAATCAGAGAACCCCGTGCTCGACCTCACCACCTGGAATCTGTCGATTCCCACCGAACCAGTGCCGACCACCATCACCACCGAACGGCTGAATAACGGCTATACAAGCCGTTACTTTCGGCGCAATGCCGACGGCAGCGTGACGTTCTGGGTGCCGGTCACCGGCTCGACCACCGCCGATGCCCGCTATCCACGCAGCGAGCTACGCGAAACCCAGCACGACGGCAGACTCGACAACTGGCTCCACGCCAGTTCGGACAGCTATCTCAGCGCCGTGCTGCAGGTTGACCAGGTGCCCAGCCGCAACAAGGTGGTGATCGGCCAGATCCACAGTACCGACGTGCCGGGCAGCCAAAACGACCCGCTGCTCAAGCTGCAATATCACTATCGACGTGGCGTTGGCCGGGTGGAGCTGCTGCTGCGCGCTCGCCCAGGCGACAGCGACGTGCAAAACATTCTGCTGGCCGAGAACATCCAGCTTGGCGAGCGCTTCGGCTACGACCTGCGCGTCACGCCCAGCGGACGCATCGGCGTCAGCGTGGCCAGCACCGATGGCGACAATGGCTCGCTCTACCGCCAGTTGAGCAGCAGCTGGAGCAAGCAGTACCTGTACTTCAAGGCGGGCGCCTATATCCAGGACAATTCCGGAGCGGATAGCGAAGGTGGTCGCGTCACGTTCTATCACCTCAACAGCCTGCACCGCTGAGGAACGCGGCGGTTTACAATCGCCGCCCTCCTAGACGAAGGCTCGACCATGGCACGCCTGACCCTCGATTTTCCCGAAGACCAGTACTGCTACAGCACTCACCTGACCGTGCGCGTTACCGACATCAACGGTGCCAACCATCTGGGCAATGACTCGATGATCTCGATGATTTCCGAGGCACGTGCCCGTTTCCTCTTCGAGTTCGGCATCCGCGAAACCGACGGCAAAGGCACTGGCATCATCGTCACCGACCTGGCCACCACCTACAGGGCCGAGGCCCATGCCCGTGACCAGCTGCTGTTCGAGGTCGGCGTGATGGATTTCAACCGATATGGCGGTGATATCACCTTCCGCATCACCCGTCCGGCTGACGGCACGCTGGTGGCCATGGCCAAGTCCGGCTTCGTGTTCTTCGATTATCTGCAGTCGAAGGTGGTGCCGATGCCGGAATCCTTCAGCGCCAAGTTCCCCAAGGTCAATCGGCTCGACTGACTCAGCGATTCCACTGCTTCAGGGCCCCGGGCGAACAGGCGTCTGGCAAAACTTGCACAGTTATTGCTGCTAATAACGTGACACATTGTCATTCGTCTGCTACGCCTAGGTCAGAACTGAAAAAAGGGGGGATCGAGGATGACCGACACCTACCGCCGTGCCCGTCAGGCGGGGCTGCTCAGCAATCTGCTGGCACTCGCCCTGCTGACCGCGCCGCTACCCACTCACGCAACCAGCGTTGCCCAACTTTCCAGCGTCCAGTCTCAAGCCACTCTCAGTACGCAGCGATCGCCCCATTCGGGGGCATAGACGGCGCAAACGCCTCGTTTTACGGCAGTACTGCGCGTATTGAAGGTGCGTAGCACCTGATCCCAGGGCCTCTGCTCGGTTGGCTCGGCTCTTGCTTATTCCCTCGCACCAGGTAGCCAACGGCGGCCACCTCCCTCACGACAACGACGTCGCCTCACCTCGCCTTCATGGCCTGTGGTGAAGCGGCGTTTTTTTTCGTGTTCGCCCCAGTGACCGGGGCCGGCGCAGGCATCGCGATCCGAGCCTGCACCGCAATCGCGCAAACCTGCTGTGGCTTCGGCCGCAGGGCTCTGCACCACAAGTGCAGGGCCTTCCCGGCAGGCGCGGCCGCCGTGTCCACGACCACGGTTCGCCGCGCCTGGCCGGGCTCCTTCTCGCTGATGAGGTGATCGATGAATACAAGTTTCTGGAAAGCCGGCCACGCCCCCACCCTGTTTGCCGCCTTCCTCTATTTCGACCTGAGCTTCATGGTCTGGTACCTACTCGGCCCACTGGCGGTGCAGATCGCTACCGACCTCGACCTCAACGCCCAGCAACGCGGCCTGATGGTGGCCACGCCGATTCTCGCCGGCGCCGTGCTGCGTCTGCTGATGGGCTTTCTCGCCGACCGCCTGTCGCCGAAGACCGCCGGCCTGCTCGGCCAGGTGGTGGTGATAGTCGCGCTGTTCTGCGCCTGGCAGATCGGCATCGGCAGCTACGAGCAGGCGCTGCTGCTCGGCCTGTTCCTCGGCTTCGCCGGCGCGGCGTTCGCCGTGGCCCTGCCGCTGGCCTCCCAGTGGTACCCGCCGGAGCACCAGGGCAAGGCCATGGGCATCGCCGGCGCCGGTAACTCTGGCACCGTGCTGGCAGCGCTGTTCGCCCCCGGCCTGGCCGCGCTGTCCGGCTGGCAGAACGTGTTCGGCTGGGCGCTGATCCCGCTGCTGGCGACCCTGGTGATCTTCGCCCTGGTGGCCAAGAATGCGCCGGAGCGGCCCAAGCCCAAGGCCTTCGGCGACTACCTCAAGGCCCTCGGCGATCGCGACAGCTGGTGGTTCATGTTCTTCTACAGCGTCACCTTCGGCGGCTTCATCGGACTGGCCAGCGCCCTGCCCGGCTACTTCAGCGACCAGTACGGGCTGAACCCGGTGACCGCAGGCTACTACACCGCCGCCTGCGTCTTCGCCGGCAGCCTGCTGCGCCCGCTCGGCGGCGCCCTGGCCGACCGCATCGGCGGCATTCTCACGCTGCTGATGATGTACAGCATCGCCTCGCTGTGCATCACCGTGGTGGGTTTCAACCTGCCCAGCGCGACCGCCGCTCTGGCGTTTTTCGTCGCTGCCATGCTCGGTCTTGGCGCCGGCAATGGCGCGGTGTTCCAGTTGGTGCCGCAGCGCTTTCGCAGGGAAATCGGCGTGATGACCGGGTTGATCGGCATGGCCGGCGGCATCGGCGGTTTCTTCCTCGCCGCCGGTCTGGGCACCATCAAGCAGCACACCGGCGACTACCAACTGGGCCTCTGGCTGTTCGCCAGCCTCGGCGTGCTGGCCTGGATCGGTCTGCACGGGGTCAAGCAGCGCTGGCGCACCACCTGGGGCAGCGCCGCAGTGACCGCCGCACGGGTGTGAGCGAGTTCTCGACGACCGGCCACACTGCGTAGGGTGCGCCGCGCGCACCAGCGATTTGCGCCGAGCGCGGTGCGCACGGCGCCCCCTACGATCCAAAGATCTACGGAAACCACATCATGGCCCTGCAACTGAGCATCGGCGAAACCAGCGCCACCGGCCCGCGCAGCGAGAACCAGGATGCCCTGCGTGTGGTCACCCCGGCGCCGGCCCTGGCCGCCAGCAAGGGCTACCTGCTGGGCCTGGCTGATGGCGTCAGCCAGTGCGCCGACGGCGGCCTGGCCGCGCGCGCCACCCTGCAGGCGCTGGCTCTGGATTACTACTCCACCCCGGAAACCTGGCCGGTGCAGCACAGTCTGGATCGCCTGTTAGTCGCACATAACCGCTGGCTACAGGCCAACGGCGGCGGCCAGCCGCTGCTGACCACCCTCACTGCGCTGGTGCTGCGCGGGCGGCGCTACACCCTGGCGCATATCGGCGACAGCCGCGCCTATCTGTGGCGGGGCGGCCAGCTGTTGCGCCTGACCGAGGACCATGTTTGGGAACAACCGGGCATGCAGCACGTGCTCAAGCGCGCCATGGGCCTGGACCAGCATCTGGTGGTGGACTACCGCGATGGCGAACTGCAGCCCGGCGACCGTTTCCTGCTGGTCAGCGATGGCGTCTGGGCCAGCCTCAGCGACAAGCGCATAGGCGAATTGCTACAGGGCGATAACGCCGAGGCAATCTGCCAGGCGCTGGTCGGCGAAGCGCACCGCGCCGGCAGCCAGGACAACGCCAGCGCCCTGCTGGTACATGTCGAGCAGCTCCCAGAAGCGGCGCTGGCCGACACCCTGGCCCAGCTCGAGCACTGGCCGCTGCCGCCACGCCTGCGCGATGGCCAAGTATTCGAGGGATGGCAGGTCGAGCGCCTGCTCGGCGAATCGCGCCAGTCGCTGATCTACCGGGTACGCGATACCGACAATCACCCCTGGCTGCTCAAGACCCTGCCGGCCAGCCGCGCTGGTGAGGAGCAGGCCGGCCCGGCACTGCTGCAGGAAGAATGGTTCCTGCGCCGCGTCGCCGGTCGCCACTTTCCCGAACTGCACGCCCTGCCGCAGCGCCAGCACCTGTATTACGTGCAACGTGAATACGCCGGCCAGACCCTGCACGCACGCCTGCGCCAGCACGGCCCGCTGAGCCTGGCCGACTGGCAGGACCTGGCGCCGCGCCTGATCAAGGCGCTCGGCCTGCTGCACCGGCGCAATATCATCCACCGCGACATCAAGCCGGAGAACCTGCTGCTCGGCGACGACGGCGAACTGCGCGTGCTCGACTTCGGCCTGGCCTACTGCCTGGGCCTGACCCGCGACGAGGCCCACAGCCTGCCCGGCACGCCCAGCTATATTGCCCCCGAAGCCTTCGCCGGCAGCCCGCCCAGTGCGCAGCAGGACCTCTACGCCGCGGGCGTGACGCTCTATCACCTGCTTACCGGACACTATCCCCATGGCGAAGTCGAGGCCTTTCAGCACCCACGCTTCGGCCAACCGACACCGGCCAGCCGCTACCGCCCGGACTTGCCTGCCTGGCTCGATGAGGTCTTGAACCGCGCGGTAGCCGCCGCCCCAGCGCAGCGCTTCGAGACCGCCGAGGAGTGGCTGCTGGCACTGGAAAGTGGCGAGCGCCAATCCCTGAACAACCACCCACGACCGCTGCTGGAGCGCGAGCCACTGCTGGTGTGGCGCAGCGTGGCGCTGGTGTCGCTGCTGCTCAACCTGCTGCTGGCGTTCCTCCTGCTCAAATAGCCCATCCCGCACCAAAGCAGCGCAAAGCGCCTCTCAACGGTGCACAAACCCACTCACCAGCTTCACCCAAGTGACTGAAAAGCCTGAAAAACCGTGATTTGATCGAGTTGCCACAAGGGCTGCATTCAAAACTACCACAAACCACATAAAGTGCGACCTTCAACGACGAAGGCTGCACTTCCCGATAGAACGGGACCTGGACAAAGGCGTCCTCGCTAGGTGACTAGCGGGACGCCTTTTTTGTTTTTTTATGGCCTGCCATCCCTGGCGGCCACTCTTCGAGCCGTCGCGGAGCAACGTTAAAAATTGCTCCCGACAATTTTTTCGACCGTGATTTTTCTTCAGGAGATGGCCGGCATGCAAAAACTCAAGCTGGTGATGATCGGCAACGGCATGGCGGGTGTACGCACCCTCGAGGAGCTGCTCAAGCTCGCCCCCGATCTCTACGACATCACCGTGTTCGGCGCCGAGCCGCACCCCAACTACAACCGCATTCTGCTCTCGCCGGTACTGGCCGGCGAACAGACCTTCGAGGAGATCGTGCTCAACGATCTCAACTGGTACGCGGAAAACGACATCAAGCTGCTGCTCGGACGCAAGGTGGTCAAGATCGACCGCAAGAAGCGCTTGGTGATCGCCGACGACGGCAGCGAGGCAGAGTACGACCGCCTGCTCATCGCCACCGGCTCCAACCCCTTCATCCTGCCGATCCCGGGCAAGGACCTGACCGGGGTGATCGGCTATCGCGACATCGCCGACACCCAGACGATGATGGACACCGCCAAGACCCATAAGCACGCAGTGGTCATCGGCGGCGGCCTGCTCGGCCTGGAAGCGGCCAACGGCCTCAAGCTGCGCGGCATGGACGTCACCGTGGTGCATATCGGCGACTGGCTGCTGGAGCGCCAGCTCGATAGCACCGCAGGCCGTTTGCTGCAGAAATCCCTGGAAGACCGCGGCCTGAAGTTCCTCCTGCCCAAGCACACCGCTGAACTGCTGGACAACGGCGAAGGCCGCGTCTGTGCGGTGAAGTTCAAGGATGGCGAAGTGATTCCCGCCGACCTGGTGGTGATGGCCGCCGGCATTCGCCCCAACAGCGAGCTGGCCGAGAGCGCCGGCATCGCCTGCAACCGCGGCATCCTGGTCAACGACACCATGCAGACCTATGACCCGCGCATCTACGCCATCGGCGAGTGTGCCAGCCACCGCGGCATCGCCTACGGCCTGGTGGCGCCGCTGTTCGAGCAGGCCAAGGTCTGCGCCAACCACCTGGCCCAGCTCGGTTTCTCCCGCTATCAGGGCTCGGTAACCTCGACCAAGCTCAAGGTCACCGGTATCGACCTGTTCTCCGCCGGTGAATTTATGGGCGGCGAGGGAACGGAAACGATAACGCTGTCGGACCCCATCGGCGGCGTGTACAAGAAGCTGGTGATCAAGGACGACGTGCTGGTCGGCGCCTGCCTGTACGGCGACACCGCCGACGGCGGCTGGTACTTCCGCCAGATCCGCGAGAACCACAACGTCAGCGAGATCCGCGACCACCTGATGTTCGGCGAAGGCGCCATCGGCGATGTCGGCCACCAGGGCGCCGACAAGACCGCCAACATGCCCGACAGCATGGAGATCTGCGGCTGCAACGGCGTGTGCAAGGGCACCATAGTCCGGGCCATCCAGGAGAACGGGCTGTTCTCGGTCGACGAGGTGAAGAAGCACACCAAGGCCGCCAGTTCCTGCGGCTCCTGCGCCGGCCTGGTGGAGCAGATCCTGATCAGCACCGTCGGCGGCGCGGCGGACGTCAAGCCCAAGAGCGAGAAGGCCATCTGCGGCTGCAGCGATCTCAACCACGGGCAGATTCGCAAGGCCATCCGCGAGCAGCACCTGACGTCGATGGCGCAGACCATGGCGTTTCTCAACTGGAGCACGCCCAACGGCTGCGCCACCTGCCGCCCGGCGCTCAACTACTACCTGATCTCCACCTGGCCGGGCGAGGCCAAGGACGACCCGCAGTCGCGCCTGATCAACGAGCGCGCCCACGCCAATATCCAGAAGGACGGCACCTACTCCGTGGTGCCGCGCATGTGGGGCGGCGTGACCAACCCCTCCGAACTGCGCCGCATCGCCGACGTGGCGGACAAGTACAAGGTGCCCATGGTCAAGGTCACCGGTGGCCAGCGTATCGATCTGCTCGGCATCAAGAAGGAAGACCTGCCGGCGGTGTGGAAAGAGCTGGATATGCCTTCGGGCCACGCCTACGGCAAGTCCATCCGTACGGTAAAAACCTGCGTGGGCAGCGAGTTCTGCCGCTTCGGCACGCAGAACTCCACCCAGCTGGGCATCGATCTGGAACATGACCTGTTCAATATGTGGTCGCCGCACAAGGTCAAGCTGGCGGTCTCCGGTTGCCCGCGCAACTGCGCCGAGGCCGGCATCAAGGACGTCGGCATCATCGGTGTGGACTCGGGTTTCGAGATGTATATCGGCGGTAACGGCGGGATCAAGACCGAGGTGGCCGAGTTCTTCGTCAAGGTGAAAACCGCCGAGGAAGTGCGCGAGTACAACGCCGCCTTCCTCCAGATGTACCGCGAGGAGGCCTTCTATCTGGAGCGCACCGTGCACTACCTGCAGCGCGTCGGCATGGAGCACATCAAGAAGGCGGTTCTGGAAGACGAAGCCAACCGCAAGGCCCTGGCCGCGCGCCTGCAATTTGCCCTGTCGTTCGAGCAGGACCCGTGGAAGGAACGCATCGAACAGCCGCTGCTGAAGAAAGAATTCGAACCGATCAAGGTCGTGCAACTTGAGGAGGCCACCGTATGAACTGGCTGGATATCTGCGCCCTGGAAGAAATCAACGTGCTGGGCTCGCGCATTGTTGCCGGGCCGAAAGGCGATATCGCCATCTTCCGCACCAGCAACGATGAGGTCTTCGCCCTAGATGATCGCTGCCCGCACAAGGGTGGCCCGCTGTCCCAGGGCCTGATCTTCGGCAAGCGGGTGGCCTGTCCGCTGCACAACTGGCAGATCGAGCTGGAGTCCGGCGAGGCCGTGGCGCCGGATGTGGGCTGCGCTCACCGGCACCACGCCCGGGTCGAGAACGGCCGCGTGCTGCTGGCATTCGCTCACGGCAGCTAGCCCTGTGGGAGGCACTTCAGCGGCGACGGTCGCGGCTGAAGCCCCTCCCACCAGAACTTCCCCGCGCCTCAGGAGCTCCGAACATGGCCAGCCCCACTCAAGTCACCGCCTCCACCTGCTGCTACTGCGGCGTGGGCTGCGGCGTGCTGATCGAGCACGACGGCGAGCAGATCCTCGGCGTCGCCGGCGACCCCAGCCACCCGGCCAACTTCGGCAAACTGTGCAGCAAGGGCTCGACACTGCACCTGACCGGCGACCTCGACGCCCGTGCCCTCTACCCCGAGCTGCGTCTGGGCAAGGGCCTGGCCCGTTCGCGCACCGACTGGGACAGCGCCCTGGACCACGCCGCGGCGGTGTTCGCCGAGACCATCCGCGAACATGGCCCGGACAGCGTGGCCTTCTATATCTCCGGTCAGTTGCTGACCGAGGACTACTACGCCTTCAACAAGCTGGCCCGCGCCCTGGTCGGCACTCATAACATCGACTCCAACTCGCGGCTGTGCATGTCCAGCGCCGTGGTCGGTTACAAGCGCAGCCTCGGCGCCGACGCCCCGCCCTGCAATTACGAGGACATCGAGCAGAGCGACTGCCTGCTGATCGCCGGCTCCAACATGGCCTATGCCCACCCGGTGCTGTTTCGCCGTCTGGAAGAAGCCAAGGCGCGCCGCCCAGAGATGAAGGTGATCGTCGTCGACCCGCGGCGCACCGACACCTGCGAGCTGGCCGACCTGCACCTGGCGATCCTGCCCGGCACCGACGTCGCGCTGTTTCACGGCATCCTGCATCTCCTGCTGTGGGAGGGCTGGATGGACCGCGCCTATATCGACGCCCACACCGAAGGCTTCGAGGCGCTGAAGAACCTGGTGCGCGACTATAGTCCGGCGGCCACCGCCGATATCTGCGGCATCAGCCTGGACGCCCTGCAGCGCTGCGCCGAGTTGATCGGCCGTGCGCCCTCCTTCCTTTCGCTGTGGTGCATGGGGCTGAACCAGTCCAGCGCCGGCAGTGCGAAGAACAGCGCGCTGATCAACCTGCACCTGGCCACCGGGCAGATCGGCAAGCCCGGCGCCGGCCCCTTCTCGCTGACCGGCCAGCCCAATGCCATGGGCGGTCGCGAGACCGGCAGCCTGAGCAACCTGCTGCCGGGTCACCGCGAGGCCGGCAACGCCCAACACCGCGCCGAAGTCGCCGCCTACTGGGGCGTCGACGCCCTGCCGGAGACGCCCGGCCTGTCCGCCATCGAGCTGTTCGATGCGGTGCACGACGGGCGCATCAAGGCGCTGTGGATCGCCTGCACCAACCCGGCGCAGTCGCTGCCCAACCAGAGCAAGGTGCACGAGGCCCTGGCCGCCTGCCCCTTCGTCGTGGTGCAGGAAGCCTTCTTCACCACCGAGACCTGCCGCTACGCCGACCTGCTGCTGCCGGCCGCCAGCTGGGGCGAGAAGGAAGGCACGGTGACCAACTCCGAGCGCCGCGTCAGCCATGTACGCCGTGCCGTGCCAGCGCCCGCAGAGGCGCGGCCCGATTGGTCGATCACCTGCGACTTCGCCCGTCGCCTGGAAACTCTGCTCCGCCCCGGCCTGCCCAGCCTGTTCGATTTCGCCAACAGCGAAGCGCTGTTCGAGGAATACAAGCACCTGACCGCCCAGCGCGACCTCGACCTCTCGGGGCTGAGCTACGCGCTGCTGGATAACCAAGGTCCCCAACAATGGCCGTTTGCGCCTGGCGCGCGCCAGGGTACCGCGCGGCTCTACGCCGACGGCCGCTTCCCCACCGCCAGCGGGCGAGCGCAATTCCATGCCGACCCGTATCGTGCGCCGAAGGAAAAGCGCGAGGCGCGCTATTCGCTCACCCTCAACACCGGCCGTCTGCGCGACCAGTGGCATGGCATGAGCCGCACCGGCACCGCCGCGCGCCTGTTCGGCAATGTCGAGGCAGCGGTGCTCGGCCTGCACCCGGACGCGCTGCGTCGCCGCCGCCTGCGGGACGGCGATCTGGTCAGGCTGCGCAGCCGTCGCGGCAGCCTGATCCTGCCGGTACAGGCCGATGAGTCGGTGCGCCCAGGCCAGGCCTGGCTGCCGATGCACTGGGGCGACCGCTTCCTCAAGGGCCTGGGCACCAACGTGCTGACCCAACCGGCCTTCGATCCGCTTTCCAAGCAACCGGAGCTCAAGCATGCCGGCGTCGAGGTGGACAAGGTCGAGCTGCCCTGGCAGCTGTTCGCCCTGGTCGAGGGCGAGGTGCAGAGCCGCTTCGAGGCGCTGCGCCCGCTGTTCGAGGAGTTCGCCTACGCCAGCCTCACCCCCACCGGTCGCGAGCGCCCGCCCTGCTGATCCGCGCCGGCAGCGCCGTGGCGCCGCACCCCGAGCTGCTGGCGCAGATCGACCGCCTGCTGCGCCTGAACCAGGGTCCAGTGCTGGCCTATGACGACCCGCGCCGCGCAGTAGGCAAGCGCGTGCGTATCGAGGACGGCCGCATCGTCAGTATCCGCCTGGCCGGCGAAACCGCCGCCAGCGAATGGCTCAGAAGCCTGTGGCTGGACGGCCAGACCGACGCCGACCTGCGCCGCTGGCTGCTCGCCCCGGTCTCCGCACCGCCAGGCAATGCTGCCGCCAACACGCGCGGCAAGACCCTGTGCAACTGCCTGAACGTCAGCGAAGGCGCGGTGTGTGCCGGCATTGCCCGCGGCCTGGATCTGGATGGCCTCAAGCAGGAACTCAAGTGCGGCACCAGTTGTGGCTCCTGCGTACCCGAAATCAAACGCCTGCTGGCGCAACAGCCGGTGCTAGTGACTGCATAACCCTAGCGTGCGCTGTGCGCACCAACCCCAGATATTGATCGTACCCACGCTCTGCGTGGGTATGTAGCCGAGACGCTCCGCGTCTCATGGGACGCAGAGCGTCCCCGAATCCGTTCCCACGCCGGTGCGTGGGAACCAGCGGCAAACGCCGGCACTTGACACGAGAGAGGTGGTGAACATGAGCGCAAAAGTCTGGCTGGTCGGTGCTGGCCCTGGTGATCCCGAGCTGCTGACTCTCAAGGCGGTCAAGGCGCTGAATCAGGCCGATGTGGTGATGATCGACGATCTGGTCAACCCGGCCGTACTGGAGCACTGCCCCGGCGCACGCATCGTCTCGGTGGGCAAGCGCGGCGGTTGTCGCTCTACACCGCAGGCCTTCATACATCGCCTGATGCTGCGCTACGCACGGCAGGGCAAGTGCGTGGTGCGCCTGAAAGGCGGCGACCCATGCATCTTCGGGCGTGGCAGCGAGGAAGCCGACTGGCTCAACGAGCATGGCATCGAGGTGGAGCTGGTCAACGGCATCACTGCCGGGCTGGCTGGTGCCACCCACTGCGGCATCCCCCTGACACTGCGCGGCGTGGCCCGTGGCGTGACCCTGGTCACCGCCCACACCCAGGACGACAGCAGCCTGAACTGGGCGGCACTGGCGCAGAGCGGCACAACCTTGGTGGTCTATATGGGTGTCGCCAAACTGGCGGATATTCGCGACGGCCTGCTCGCCGGTGGCATGAGTGGCGAAATGCCGGTGGCGATGATCGAGAATGCCTCGCTGCCACAGCAGCGCGAATGCCGCAGCAGCCTCGCGGTCATGCAGGATGACGCGGCAGCATTCGCCCTGAAGAGCCCGGCCATTCTGGTGATCGGCGAAGTCGCCCGCGCCAGCAGCTGGCTCAGCATGCCCCAGCGTCTGCATGCCTGAGCGCTACGCAGTCATTGCCTGCGATTCGCTGCGAGGCGCAGCTCCAACACGATGCGGTATGGGCTGGCATTGCCCATTGCGTGCTTTTATCCCAGAAAAAAGAAACCCGGCCGAGGCCGGGTTTCTGTTTACAGCACCAGAAGCATTACTGCTGGATCTGGGCTTCTACTTCAGCTTCAACGCGACGGTTGATGGCGCGACCGGAGTCGGTGGCGTTGTCAGCTACCGGACGGGTTTCGCCGTAACCAACAGCGGTCACACGGTTGCCATCGACACCGTACTGGTTGACCAGCACGTTACGCACGGCGTTGGCACGACGCTCGGACAGACCCTGGTTGTAGGCGTCAGAACCGACGGAGTCGGTGTGACCTTCAACGGTGGTGGTGGTCTGCGGGTACTGGTTCATGAAGTCAGCCAGGTTCTTGATGTCACCGTAGCTTTCTTCTTTGACGCGATCCTTGTCGAAGTCGAACTTGACGTCCAGCTCAACGCGAACGGTTTCCAGAGCCGGCTCCGGAGCAGGCTCGGGCATCGGCTCGGGTGCAGCAGCCACGACCGGAGCCGGAGCAGGCTTGCTGCCGCCACCGAAGTTCAGACCGACACCGACGCCGGCTTGCCACTCGGTGTCGCCCTGGTCGATGTTGTACAGCGCGTCAACGCCGGCACGGGCGTAGAACATTTCGGTGAAGTAGTACTTGGCACCAGCGCCAGCGATGGCCAGGGTGGAGTGGTTACGACCACCACCGTTGGCGTCGCCGATGCTCTGATGGCCGAAACCGGCAGAGACGTACGGACGCAGACCAACACCCGGCTGACCGAAGTGGTAGATGGCCTTCAGGTCGGTCAGGTTGCCTTTGATGTCCTTGCTGCCGCGAGAGCCTTCGCCACGCAGGTCGTGGTACTCACCGTAGGACAGTGCCAGCTCGACATCATCGGTCAGGTAGTAACCGATGCTGCCGCCGAACAGGTTGCCTTCGTCGTGTGCGAAATCACGCTGCGAGTCGGTGAAATAGCGATTGACGAAGCCTTCCACCTCGACAGCGCCTTGACCTTGCGCCAGCGCGCCAAAGGAGGTTGCGGCAACCAGAGAGCCAATGACTACGCCCAAGGTGTTTTTTACTTTCATCCGTTAAATCCCCATCTTGGTGGTTAATAAGTTGCCGTGAACTTCAGTCGGCAACTTGGCGGCGATTTTATCAGGTTTCGCCATTCCCTTAGTGGTCTGGAAGCTGAACTAAGTTTCAGAAGTTTCCGAAAATTTGTCCCGCAACCGATCCAAAGCGCGCTTGTAGCGCATTTTCGTTGCGCTCAAGCCCATGTGCATGATGTCGGCAATCTCTTGAAACTCGAGCTCTGCGACAAAACGTAGCACCAGAATTTCACGGTCTATCGGGTTGACGTGCACCAACCAGCGATCCAGACCGCCACGCTCCTCGACTTTGGGTGTTTTTTCGTCGGAAGCCTCTTCGAGCGGATCCAAACTCAAGGCGTCAATCAATCGACGCTTGCGCCGCTCTTTTCGATATTGGGTAATGCATTCGTTATAGGTAATGCTGTAGAGCCAAGTCTTGAACTTGGACTTACCCTCAAAGTTCTTCAGGCCATAGAGAACCTTGAGCATCACCTCCTGACAGACATCATCAGCGTCCCTGTCGTTCCCCAAGTAACGTGCGCAAACGTTAAATAATGTTCGCTGGTAACGCCGCATCAGCTCTTCATACGCACGGGTGATATGAAACAGCTCGTCATGGGCACGCGTCACCAGCTCCTCATCGGTGAGCTCGCGGGGGTCGTAGCGCGTTGGCAGGGCTTGAGCTTTGTTCAAAACGAGTCGGGCCGACAGTCAGGACGAAAAGTGCCCGGCAGGTCACACCTGCCGGGCAGCTGCATAAAATAACAGATTGGCGTCAGCGACTGTTCACGCGTTGCTCGAGCATGACGCGATTGGCCACCGATACTAGCTCACCGGTATCGGTCAACAGGGTGGTTTTCACTGTGCCGATCTCTTCGATCTGCCCTTCGACCTCACCCACCTGCACATGTTGCCCGACCTGATACAACTCGCGCACATAGATGCCGGCCAGAATCTGGCTGGCGATATCTCGGCTGCCCAGCCCCAGCGCCAATGCCACGGCCAGGCCGACGGAAATCAGTACGATGGCGATGACGTTGTTGAGCAGGTCGGTCTTGATTTCCAGCTGACCGATGGCAACCGAGATGCTGATGATGATCACCAGGCCTTGCGCCACACGTCCCAAGCCGTTGGCATACTCCAGGCCGACGCCTTCGGCGGCGCCACGCACCAGGCTGCTGACCAGTTGCGCTAGGAGCACGCCAGCCAGCAGTACCAGCGCCGCGCCGAACACCTTGGGTAGATACAGCGCCAGCACGTCGAGGGTCGCGGAGACACGTTGCAGGCCGAGCGATTCAGCGGCAGACACCAGGAAGATCAGCAGCACGAACCAGTAAACGATCTTGCCGATCAGGGTCGATACCGACGCATGAATGCCGACGCGCGCCAGCAGCTTGGTCAGGCCGGTACCGGTCATCAAACGGTCCAGGCCAACCTTGCCAAGCAGCTTGGACAGCAGCGTGTCGAGCAACTTGGCCACGACGAAGCCAAGCAATACCAGCACCAGCGCCACGAACAGATTGGGGATGAAGCCAGCAACCTTGCTCCACAGTGCGGTCATCGCGGAGATCAGGCTTTGAGTCCAGGGATCGAGTTCCATTTCAGTCAGCCTTGTCAGCAGAAGCGGAGGATTGGGTACGGCGTGATACTGGCGCCACATGCGCCGAACCATTATTCAGGGCGATCATCAGCGCCTGCGCCCAGTGACCGACCAGGCTGAACAGGTCACCCGCTCCGACCTGGCGGTTGGCGGTCTTGAGAACCCGGTGCAGACAGGCATCGTCGTCATGGCTGGACGGCGCGGCCTTGAGCAAATCGCGTAAAGATTCTTCGAATGGATCGTGCATGCGCACCTCACGGGATGTCACGGCTAGACGCAGTAGCCGGCGGATGAGTCACACATCACAACCAGCGCCAGCGGCGGAAAAGTAGCAGTTGGCCCAGCGCCAAAAGGATCATCAGGCCACAGGCGATAAAGAAACCGAGCGGGCTTTCGGCGCCAGGAATGCCGCCAACATTGATGCCCAGCAGGCCCGTAAGGAAGGTCAGCGGCAGGAACATACCGGCGATCACGGTAAAACGGTACATGATGCGGTTCATCCGCTCTGCAAGGCGCTGATTCTCAGCTTCGAGTACCAGACTGACGCGCTCGCGCAACAATTCGAGTTCTTCGAGATAGCGCGTCAGCCGGTTATGCAGTTCGTTCCAGTAGTCATCGTCATCCTCGACGAACCAGGGCTGGCGACTGCGCATCATCTGCGCATACAGATCACGCTGCGGCGCCAGGAAACGCCGTAGCCCGGCGGCGCGGCGGCGCAGCTGCAACATCAGGCTGTGATCGGGACGATAGCGCTCGTCAGCGTCCAGACGATCCTCTTCGACATCGAGCTGATCACTCAACTCGGCGATCAGGTCATCGACGCGGTTGGTCAGGTGCCGCGCCAGCTCCAGCAGCAGCTCGGAGGACGTGCGTGGCCCCTTGCCCGCCAGCAGATCGGCAATCAGCGCATCGGTCGCCAGCAGCGGTCGTAGGCGCAGGGAAATTACCCGACGAGCATCGGCAAAGATGCGCACCGAGACCATGTCTTCCGGCTCGGCGCCCGGGTTGCGATTGATGCCCCGCAGAAACAGCAGCAGTTCATCACGCGGCAACGGCAACAAGCGTGGCCGGGTGTTCTCTTCCAGTAGCAGATCACAGCTGAACTCATCCAGGCCACTGTGCTCGCGCAACCAGTGCTGCGCCGGGGCCTGACTACGATCCCAGTGCAGCCACAGGCTTTCCTGCTCGCTCAGTTGCAGGCCATCCAGTTGCTCGCGGCTGATGCTGCGCGCACCACCACGGCCATCGAGCACGAAGGCATGCAGCAGTGCCGAGCCCTGATCCACCATCGGGTTATTCCGGCATTTCCAGGGCTTGCGGAGAGACGATCACACCGTTGTTGTCGGCGTACAGGTAGTCGCCCGGCTTGAAGGTCACGCCGCCGAAGGTGACCGGCACATTCAGATCACCGATGCCGCGCTTGTCGGTCTTCATCGGATGGCTGGCCAGCGCCTGCACACCCAGGTTGGTCTGCGCGATGACATCAACATCACGGATACAGCCGTAGACCAGGATGCCCTCCCAGCCATTTTTGGCCGCTTTTTCGGCCAGCATGTCACCCAGCAGCGCCCGACGCAGCGAGCCGCCGCCATCGACGACCAGTACTTTCCCCTGACCTGGCAGATCGACCTGCTCCTTCACCAGCGAGTTGTCTTCATGGCACTTGATGGTGACGATTTGGCCACCAAAGGAATCACGGCCACCGTAGTTGGCGAACATCGGCTCGACGACCTGAACCAACTCCGGATAGGCATCGCACAGATCAGGGGTGATGTAGTGCATGGCAGAACTCCTTTCGACAATGAATGAACGACAGGCAAGTGGAAGATCAGGAAATGACCACCACCAAACGATGCGTCACATCTTACCGCCAAGCACTCGCCGAAGAAACGTTACGATAGCTCAGACACCCGCAACGGCGGCCTGCTCGGTGAACTCTACAGGCAGTCGCAGGTATTGCAGCCAGTATTCGGTCAGCGGCCAAACTTCGCGCTGCGCCTCTTTGCTGACCAACATTTCAATGTGCCCGAAATCGCTGCTGAAGCCTTTCTCCTTACCCAACAGTAGAAAGTGCCTCGGCGCGCTACTGCATTGCTCCAGAAGCTTGCGACAGGCCCAAGCAGGATCATCGAAATCGGCAGCAGCTGCCACGGCCATAAGCGGTACGCTCACCTCAGCGAGGCCTGCCCACCAGTCCTTCCGCCCATCACCGAATCGCCCGAACAGCCTGAGCCAACGTAGAACTTCCAGCGCCAGCCCGATAGGTTCATCTTCAGGGCCGCGCTTCAGGCGCCGGCCGGACAGGTAAGGAAAGGCGCGCAGCAGTAGACGCGCGCCCCACTCTATCGGAGGTATCTTCAGCGGCCAGTAACTGCGGCTGACCTGACTGCCGAACAACGCAACCGAGCTGGCACGCGACTGATCGAGATAACCACCACCCAACGCAGCCGCCAGGATCACCCCGCCTAGCGAGTGGCCAATCCAGTGTGCGGCCTGCCCGGTCTGCTCGAATAGGAAATCGGCGATGGCCGGCACGTCGTAGTGCACGTACTGCGCCACGCTGTTGTCGCGATAGCCTTCATTGCGCGGCGAAAGGCCGTGGCCGCGCATTTCGGCGATCCACACGTCAAACCCCGCACGCGCCAGATAGGCGCCAAGGCCTATGCCCTTGGGCGAGTACCAGAAACGTCGGTTGGAAAAACTACCATGCAGCAACACCACAGGCACGCCGCGCGCACCTTCGGCATCCGCCAGGCCTACTCGCGTTAACGCCAGCTCTACACTGGAATCCGGACTGTTGTTGGGCTTCAGACGATAGACGTCTTCACTGAGATCGCCACGTAGCTCGGCACTGATCAGCGCGACGGGGAAAAGCTCACTACTGCTTTGCATGGATCGGAAAACCGCAATGGCGCTGTACCACAAAGAAGAACGAAACCCATAAAAAACCGTCGGAGCGACGTTCAAATCGCTGGCGACGGCTTCGCGTGACTACCCAGAAAAAAGGCGGGATCAACCCGCCCTCTTTCCGCGTCAGCTACTGCTCTCAGGCAGGCTGCGCCTCGGCCAGGAAGAACCAGGTGTCGAGGACCGAATCGGGGTTCAGCGAGACGCTCTCGATGCCTTGCTCCATCAGCCACCTGGCCAGATCCGGGTGATCCGAAGGGCCCTGACCGCAGATGCCGATGTACTTGCCGGCCTTGTTACAGGCAGCGATGGCATTGGCCAGCAGCTTCTTCACCGCCGGGTTACGCTCATCGAACAGGTGGGCGACGATACCGGAGTCGCGATCCAGGCCCAGTGTCAGCTGGGTCAGGTCGTTGGAGCCGATGGAGAAACCGTCGAAGAACTCGAGGAACTCTTCAGCCAGAATGGCGTTGGACGGCAGCTCGCACATCATGATGACCTTCAGGCCATCCTGACCGCGAGCCAGGCCATTGCTGGCCAGCAGCTCGACCACTTGCGACGCCTCGCCCAGGGTACGCACGAACGGCACCATGATCTCGACGTTGGTCAGGCCCATCTCGTTGCGCACTTTCTTCAGCGCGCGGCATTCCAGCTCGAAACAGTCGCGGAAGGATTCGCTGATGTAGCGCGAAGCACCACGGAAGCCCAGCATCGGGTTCTCTTCTTCCGGCTCATACAGCTTGCCGCCGATCAGGTTGGCGTATTCGTTGGACTTGAAGTCCGACAGGCGCACGATGACTTTCTTCGGCCAGAAGGCGGCGGCCAAGGTGCTGATACCCTCGACCAGCTTCTCGACGTAGAAGTCGACCGGATCACCGTAACCGGCGATGCGTTTCTCGACGCTGTCCTTGATCTCCGGCGGCAGGCTGGAGAAGTTCAGCAGCGCCTTCGGGTGCACGCCGATCATGCGGTTGATGATGAATTCCAGGCGAGCCAGGCCAACCCCTTCGTTCGGCAGTTGAGCGAAGTCGAAAGCGCGATCCGGGTTGCCGACGTTCATCATGATCTTGAACGGCAGATCCGGCATGGCGTCGACCGAGTTCTTGCGAATGTCGAAGCCCAGTTCGCCTTCGAAGATGAAACCGGTATCGCCTTCGGCGCAGGATACGGTCACACCCTGACCGTCCTTGAGCACGCTGGTGGCGTTGCCGCAACCGACCACGGCCGGAATGCCCAGCTCACGGGCGATGATCGCCGCGTGGCAGGTACGGCCGCCGCGGTTGGTGACGATGGCGCTGGCGCGCTTCATCACCGGCTCCCAGTCCGGGTCGGTCATGTCGGAGACCAGCACGTCGCCCGGCTGCACCTTGTCCATCTCGGATACGTCGTGGATCACGCGCACCTTGCCGGCGCCGATGCGCTGACCGATGGCGCGGCCTTCGACCAGCACGGTGCCCTTCTCTTTCAGCAGGTAGCGCTCCATCACGGTGGCGCTGGCGCGGCTCTTCACGGTTTCCGGACGGGCCTGCACGATGTACAGCTTGCCGTCGTCACCGTCCTTGGCCCACTCGATGTCCATCGGGCGGCCGTAGTGTTTCTCGATGATCAATGCCTGCTTGGCCAGCTCGCTGACCTCGGCGTCGCTGATGCAGAAGCGCGCGCGCTCGGCACGGTCGACTTCCACGGTCTTCACCGAACGACCGGCCTTGGCTTCGTCGCCGTAGATCATCTTGATCGCCTTGCTGCCCAGGTTGCGACGCAGGATCGCCGGGCGCCCCGCTTCCAGGGTTGGCTTGTGCACGTAGAACTCGTCGGGGTTCACCGCACCTTGCACGACGGTCTCACCGAGGCCATAGGCACCGGTGATAAACACCACATCACGGAAACCGGATTCGGTGTCCAGGGTGAACATCACACCGGCGGTACCAGTTTCCGAACGCACCATACGCTGTACGCCGGCAGACAGAGCGACCAGCTTGTGGTCGAAGCCCTGGTGCACGCGGTAAGCGATAGCACGGTCGTTGAACAGGGAAGCGAAGACTTCCTTGGCGGCGCGAATCACGTTGTCCACACCGCGGATATTGAGGAAGGTTTCCTGCTGCCCCGCAAAAGAGGCATCCGGCAGGTCTTCGGCGGTGGCGGAGGAACGCACGGCCACGGCCATGTTGTCGTTGCCGGCGCTCATGGTGGCGAAGGCTTCGCGGATCTGCTTGTCCAGCTCAGCCGGGAACTCGGCGTCCATCACCCACTGGCGAATCTGCGCGCCGGTCTTGGCCAGGGCGTTGACGTCATCGACATCGAGTGCGTCAAGCGCTGCGTGGATCTGCGCATTCAGGCCGCTTTGCTCGAGAAAATCGCGGTAGGCCTGAGCCGTAGTGGCGAAACCGCCGGGAACCGAGACACCGGCGCCGGCCAGGTTACTGATCATCTCGCCGAGGGATGCGTTCTTGCCCCCCACATGCTCAACATCGTGATTGCCGAGCTTATCGAGGGAAACTACGTACTCTACCAAGATGATCTCTCCACTAACTGTATTGGAAAAGCTCAGTGGGCTGCGCAATGTCGAACGACCGAGGTCGCGCGATTGTGGCCTTGCCCTTGTATAAGTAACAATGCCGAACCCGGTGGGCCCGACGTAAAACGCGGCCTATCATAGCCAAGAATCGAACTCAGCTTAAGGCCTTTGGCGCAAATGAAACGAACCGCTTTCTTCATCTCCGACGGCACCGGCATCACGGCCGAAACCTTGGGCCAGAGCCTGCTCGCACAGTTCGAGAACATTCAGTTCACCAAACTGACGCGCCCTTATATCGACAGCATCGAAAAAGCGCGCGCCATGGTACAACAAATCGATGCCGCCGCTGAAAGGGACGGCGCCCGCCCGATCATCTTCGACACCATCGTCAATCGCGATATTCGTGCGATCCTCGATACCGCCAATGGTTTCATGATCGATATTTTCTCGACCTTCCTTTCCCCCCTGGAGCAGGAGCTGAGCTCGCACTCCTCCTACTCGGTCGGCAAGTCACACTCCATCGGCCAGCACTCCAACTACATGGAACGCATCGAGGCGGTGAACTTCGCCCTCGACAACGATGATGGCGCCCGTACCCACTATTACGACAAGGCCGATCTGATCCTGGTCGGCGTGTCGCGCTGCGGCAAGACGCCTACCTGTCTGTACATGGCCATGCAGTACGGCATACGCGCCGCCAACTACCCGCTGACCGAAGACGACATGGAGCGCCTGCAGCTCCCAGACTCACTGAAAAAGTACCGCGACAAGCTGTTTGGCCTGACCATAGACCCGGATCGTCTCACCGCCATCCGCCACGAACGCAAGCCCAACAGCCGCTACGCCAGTTTCGCCCAGTGCGAGTTCGAAGTGCGCGAGGTGGAAGGTCTGTTCCGCCGTGAAAACATTGCCTTCATCAACTCCACGCATTTCTCGGTGGAGGAGATTTCGGCCAAGATCCTGGTGGAAAAAGGTGTTGAACGGCGCCTTAAATAACCACAGCAAGCCGATGATTTAAAAGAGAAATAGCTCGAAAACTCGAGCCATTTCTAGCTTTCGCCGTCAGAAACTTCCGCCCGGCACCCGCACCGAGCCTTCCATCAGGATGCGCGCGCTGCGACTCATCACGGCCTTGGTCACTGTCCACTGGCCGTCGACCCGTTTGGCCTGAGCGCCAACGCGCAAGGTGCCGGACGGATGACCGAAACGTACCGCTTCGCGCTCACCGCCCCCCGCAGCCAGGTTGACCAGGGTGCCGGGAATCGCCGCCGCCGTGCCGATGGCCACCGCGCAGGTGCCCATCATCGCGTGGTGCAACTTGCCCATGGACAGCGCGCGTACCAGCAGATCGACATCACCCGCTTTCACCTGCTTGCCGCTAGAGGTGAGGTAGTCCTTGGGTGGGCTGACAAAGGCGATCTTCGGGGTGTGCTGACGTGTCGCAGCTTCTTCCGCCGTTTTGATCAGGCCCATGCGCAACGCGCCGGCAATGCGGATCTGCTCGAAGCGCGCCAGTTGCGCCGGGTCACCGTTGATAGCCTCGCGCAGCTCGGTGCCCTGGTAGCCGATGTCTTCGGCGTTGACGAAGATGGTCGGGATGCCGGCGGTGATCATGGTCGCCTTGAAGGTACCGATGCCCGGCACTTCGAGGTCATCGATCAGGTTGCCGGTCGGGAACATCGAACCGCCCTCCTCGCCATCATCAGATGGGTCGAGGAATTCCAGCACGATCTCCGCCGCTGGGAAGGTCACGCCGTCCAGTTCGAAATCGCCAGTTTCCTGCACCTGGCCACCCGTGACCGGTACATGGGCGATGATGGTTTTCTGGATATTGGCCTGCCAGATACGCACCTCACAGGTGCCATTCTCGGGAATACGTGCCGGATCGACCAAGCCGGCATGGATGGCGAAGGCACCAGCCGCAGTGGACAGGTTGCCGCAATTGCCGCTCCAGTCGACGAAGGCCTTGTCGATGGAGACCTGACCGTAGAGGTAGTCGACATCGTGTTCGGGCTGGGTGCTTTTCGACAGGATCACGCACTTGGAGGTGCTCGAGGTGGCGCCGCCCATGCCGTCGATATGCGCCGAGTACGGATCGGGGCTGCCGATCACGCGCATGAACAGCTTGTCGCGCGCCTCGCCCGGCACCTGGCAGCGCTCGGGCAGATCCTGCAGACGGAAGAACACGCCCTTGCTGGTGCCGCCACGCATATAGGTGGCGGGGATTTTAACTTGAGGCAGATGAGCCATGAGTGCAGTCCTGAGTAGCCCGGATGCAATCCGGGAATGATGGTGCTGGTTTTCCCGGATTTCATCCGGGCTACGCGCTTGTCTCCCCTCTCCCGCTTGCGGGAGAGGGGCCGGGGGAGAGGGTCTATCAGACAGCACCGAGCCGCCTGCACCACCCTCTCCCCAGCCCTCTCCCATAAATGGGAGAGGGAGCTATCAAGCCACCGCGCCTTCGAGGAAGTCCTTGGCGAAGCGCTGCAGCACGCCGCCGGCCTGGTACACGCTGACATCGGCAGCGGTATCCAGACGGCAGGTCACCGTCACCTTGAGTGTCTCGCCGTTACGGCGATTGATCACCAGGGTCAGGTCGCAGCGCGGCGAGATCTCGCCTTCGATGTCAAAGGTTTCGGTGCCGTCCAGCGCCAGGGTAAGACGCGTGGTACCCGGTTTGAACTCCACCGGCAGCACGCCCATGCCCACCAGATTGGTGCGGTGAATGCGCTCGAAGCCTTCGGCGACGATCACCTCGACGCCAGCGAGACGCACACCCTTGGCCGCCCAGTCGCGCGACGAGCCCTGGCCGTAGTCGGCACCGGCGACGATGATCAGGTTCTGCTTACGGTTCATGTAGGTTTCGATGGCCTCCCACATGCGCATCACCTGGCCTTCCGGCTCGACACGGGCCAGCGAGCCCTTTTTCACCTGGCCATCGACCACCACCATCTCGTTGACCAGTTGCGGGTTGGCGAAGGTGGCACGCTGCGCAGTCAGGTGATCACCACGGTGGGTGGCGTAGGAGTTGAAGTCCTCTTCCGGCAGGCCCATTTTCGCCAGGTACTCGCCCGCTGCCGAGTCCGCCAGGATGGCATTGGACGGCGACAGGTGGTCGGTGGTGATGTTGTCCGGCAGGATCGCCAGCGGGCGCATGCCCTTGAGCGTGCGCTCGCCAGCCAGCGCGCCTTCCCAGTATGGCGGACGGCGGATGTAGGTGGACTGCGGGCGCCAGTCGTACAGCGGACTCTCGGCCTCCTGCACGCTGCCCAGGTCGAACATCGGGATGTAGATCTGCTTGAACTGCTCGGGCTTCACCGAGGCAGCGACGATGGCGTCGATTTCCTCATCGCTCGGCCACAAGTCCTTCAGCGTGATCGGATTGCCCCGGGCATCAGCGCCCAGCACATCCTGCTCGATATCGAAACGCACGGTGCCGGCAATCGCATAGGCCACCACCAGTGGCGGCGAAGCGAGGAAGGCCTGCTTGGCGTAGGGATGGATGCGCCCGTCGAAGTTGCGGTTACCCGAGAGCACGGCAGTGGCATACAGGTCGCGGTCGATGATTTCCTTCTGGATCGCAGGATCCAGCGCGCCGGACATGCCGTTGCAGGTGGTGCAGGCGTAGGCAACGATGCCGAAGCCGAGTTTCTCCAGTTCTGGCAGCAGACCGGCCTCTTCCAGGTACAGCTTGGCGACCTTGGAGCCTGGCGCGAACGACGTCTTCACCCAAGGCTTGCGCACCAGACCCAGCGCGTTGGCCTTCTTCGCCAGCAGACCGGCGGCAATGACGTTGCGCGGGTTGGAGGTATTGGTGCAGCTGGTGATGGCGGCGATGATCACCGCGCCGTCCGGCATCAATCCTTCGGCCTCTTCGACCTTGCCGCTCTGCAGTTTGGCTTCGTCGGCAATACCACGCTCGGCCAGTGCCGAAGTGGGCAGGCGGCGATGTGGGTTGCTCGGGCCAGCCATATTGCGCACGACGCTGCCCAGATCGAAGTGCAGCACGCGCTCGTACTCGGCGGTTTTCAGTGCGTCGCTCCACAGGCCCAGGGTCTTGGCGTAGTTTTCCACCAGCGCCACCTGCTCCGGCTCACGCCCGGTGAGCTTGAGGTAGTCGATGGTCTGGCCGTCGATATAGAACATCGAGGCGGTGGCGCCGTATTCCGGGCACATATTGGAGATGGTCGCGCGGTCGCCGATGGACAGACTGTCCGCGCCCTCGCCGAAGAACTCGACCCAGGCGCCCACCACCCGCTCCTTGCGCAGGAACTCGGTCAGCGCCAGGACGATATCGGTGGCGGTGATGCCGGGTTGGCGCTTGCCGGTCAGCTCGACGCCGACGATATCGGGCAGGCGCATCATCGACGGATGGCCGAGCATCACTGTCTCGGCTTCCAGGCCGCCGACGCCGATGGCGATCACGCCCAGGGCATCGACGTGCGGGGTGTGCGAGTCGGTGCCAACGCAGGTGTCAGGGAAGGCGATGCCGCCGCGCGCCTGGATCACCGGGCTCATCTTCTCCAGGTTGATCTGGTGCATGATGCCGTTGCCGGCCGGGATCACGTCGACGTTCTTGAACGCGGTCTTGGTCCAGTCGATGAAGTGGAAGCGATCCTCATTGCGGCGATCCTCGATGGCGCGGTTCTTCTCGAAGGCATCCGGATCGAAGCCCGGCGCCTCGACGGCCAGCGAGTGGTCGACGATCAGCTGGGTCGGCACCACCGGGTTGACCTTGGACGGGTCACCACCCTGCTCGGCGATGGCATCGCGCAGGCCGGCCAGGTCGACCAGCGCGGTCTGGCCGAGGATGTCGTGGCAGACCACGCGCGCCGGGTACCAGGGAAAGTCCAGGTCGCGCTTGCGGTAGATCAGTTGTTCCAGCGCAGCAGTCAGATCCTGCGGGTCGCAGCGACGCACCAGTTGCTCTGCAAGCACGCGCGAGGTGTAGGGCAGCTTGCTCCAGGCGCCGGCCTGGATCGCCTCGACCGCCTCACGGGCGTCGAAGTAATCCAGCGCGGTACCGGGCAAGCGCTTGCGGTATTGGCTATTCACGGTGTCATTCATCTTATTTGCGATCCTTGAGCGGCACGAACGTCAGGTCTTCGGGGCCTGTGTAGTTGGCGCTCGGGCGGATGATCTTGCCGTCGATGCGCTGCTCGATGACGTGCGCCGACCAACCGGCGGTGCGGGCGATGACGAACAGCGGGGTGAACATGGCAGTGGGCACGCCCATCATGTGGTAGCTCACGGCGCTGAACCAGTCGAGGTTGGGGAACATCTTTTTGATCTCCCACATCACGCTTTCCAGGCGCTCGGCGATGTCATACATCTTGGTGTTGCCCTGCTCCACGGACAGCTCGCGGGCCACTTCCTTGATCACCTTGTTGCGCGGGTCGCTGACGGTGTAGACCGGGTGGCCGAAGCCGATGATGACTTCCTTCTTCTCGACACGGGCGCGGATGTCGGCCTCGGCTTCATCCGGACTGTCGTAGCGCTTCTGCACCTCGAAGGCTACTTCGTTGGCGCCGCCATGTTTCGGGCCACGTAGCGCGCCGATGGCGCCGGCGATGCAGGAGAACAGGTCGGAACCGGTGCCGGCGATCACCCGCGAAGTGAAGGTTGAGGCGTTGAACTCGTGCTCGGCATAAAGGTTCAGCGAGGTGTGCATGGCGCGCACCCAGGACTCGCGCGGCATCTCGCCGTGCAGCAGATGGAGGAAGTGGCCACCGATGGAATCGTCGTCGGTTTCCACCTCGATGCGCTTGCCGTTGTGGCTGTAGTGGTACCAGTACAGCAGCGCCGAACCCAGGCTGGCCATCAGCTTGTCGGCGATATCCCGCGCGCCCGGGTGGTTGTGGTCATCTTTCTCCGGCGCCAGGCAGCCGAGTACGGACACGGCGGTGCGCATCACATCCATCGGGTGGGCGGACGGCGGCAGTTGCTCCAGCGCCGCCTTGACCCCAGCCGGCAGGCCGCGCAGGGCCTTGAGCTTGGCCTTGTAGCCGGCCAGCTCGGCGACGTTGGGCAGCTTGCCGTGCACCAGCAGGTGGGCGATTTCCTCGAACTCGCAGCGATTGGCGAAGTCGAGCACGTCATAGCCACGGTAATGCAGGTCGTTGCCAGTGCGGCCAACGGTGCACAGTGCGGTGTTGCCGGCGGCGGTGCCGCTCAGGGCGACGGATTTTTTCGGTTTGAAGCCAGGGGTGGTTTCGGTGGCACTCATGGTTATCTCCTCGACTCTTTTTGTTCTGCTGAGCTCTGGGTAGGGTGGGCTTCAGCCCACCGCCTCAGCCAACCGGCAGCGCTGATGCGGTGGGCTGAAGCCCACCCTACGACCTCGCTGTTTTTACTTCTTGCCGGCGGCAAACAGCGCATCGAGCTTCTGCTCGAAGGCGTGGTAACCGATGCGGTCATAGAGCTCGGCGCGGGTCTGCATCAGCTCGATCACGTCCTTCTGGTGGCCGTTCTGGCGGATCGAGGTGTAGACACTTTCCGCCGCCTTGTTCGCCGCGCGGAAGGCCGACAACGGATACAGCTGGATGGCCACGCCAACCGAAGCCAGTTCGTCGCGGGTGAACAGCGGCGTGGCGCCGAATTCGGTGATGTTGGCCAGTACCGGTACGTTCAGCTCCTTGACGAAGCGTGCGTAGGTCGGCAAGTCGTAGGCCGCCTCGGCGAAGATTGCATCGGCGCCGGCCTCGACATAGCGCAGGCAGCGCTCGATGGCAGCGTCTACGCCTTCAGCCTGGATCGCATCGGTACGGGCGATGAGGAAGAACTCCGGGTCGGTCTTGGCATCAGCGGCAGCCTTGACGCGGTCGCACATCTCCTCGGTGGAGACGATCTCCTTGCCCGGACGATGACCGCAACGCTTGGCGCCGACCTGGTCTTCGATATGCGCGGCGGCGGCGCCGGCCTTGATCAGGTTCTTGATGGTGCGCTCGATGTTGAAGGCCGACGGGCCGAAGCCGGTGTCGATGTCCACCAGCAGCGGCAGATCGCAGACGTCGGTGATGCGGCGCACATCGGTCAACACGTCATCCAGAGTGTTGATGCCCAGATCAGGCAGGCCGAGGGAGCCAGCCGCGACACCACCGCCGGACAAGTAGATGGCACGAAAGCCCGCGCGCTTGGCCAGCAATGCATGGTTGGCGTTGATCGCACCGATCACCTGCAGCGGACTCTCGATGGCGAGGGCCTGGCGGAAGCGCTGGCCGGCGGAAAGCTGGGTCATGAATCACCTCGGGTCTTGGATGAAGTGGCGAGCGCATTCTGGTAATGGCGCTCGATATTGCGCTTAGACGCACCGATGTGACGGCGCATCAGCAGTTCGGCCAGTTCGCCGTCACGGTCGGCAATGGCATCGAGAATGCGGTGGTGTTCGGCGAAGGCCTGGTGCGGCCGGTTGGGCGTGGCGGAAAACTGCAGGCGGTACATACGCACCAACTGGTACAGCTCGTCGCAGAGCAATGTGGCCAGGGTGCGATTACCGCTGCCCTGAATGATCCGGTAGTGGAAATCGAAATCGCCTTCCTGCTGGTAATAGCCGACGCCGGCCTTAAAGGCGGCGTCCTGCTCATGCAGCTCCAACACCCGGCGCAGCTCGTCGATCTCCTGCTGGGTCATGCGCTCGGCAGCCAGACGACAGGCCATGCCTTCGAGCGACTCGCGGATTTCGTACAACTCGATCAGCTCGGCATGGCTGAGCGAGACCACCCGGGCGCCCACATGGGGTATGCGCACCAGCAGTTTCTGCCCCTCCAGGCGATGGATCGCCTCGCGCAGCGGCCCCCGGCTGATGCCGTAGGTACGCGCCAGTTCCGGTTCGGAGATCTTGCTGCCGGGCGCGATCTCGCCTTTGACGATAGCGGCCTGAATCAGGCGGAAAACATGCTCGGAAAGTGTTTCCGAATCCACCTGAGGACTTGTGGGGGTAGCTGATTCGACCAGCATGATTGTCGACACCGATATACTTCAGTGCCAGTAAAACTACGCCCAAAAGAGCAAAACGTCAAAGCAGACCAAAGTATTGTCGACAATATTTTGAGGAGACCCATACGAACAAGCCGCGACCTTACATGCAGAAAGCTGCATAACCTTCTGTCAGCACGGAAAATCCCCATGTTAGAATCCGCCCATTCGCGCCCGACTACCGACTTTTGCCATGCCTGCTAGACTGCCAGGCAGTTACTTATATGGCAGGATGCTGGCAGACGCTGTCGCCCACCCGCCTCTGGCAATCCCCTCTCAAGGACACATGAGACTGAAACCCTTCTCCTCGTTGCTCTGCCTGCTGACCCTGTCCTGCCCGGCTCTGGCCATGGACAAGTCGGTCTATGGCCTGAACGAATACATTCACATAGAAGAACTGGATCTGCAGGTCGCCGCCAAGCTCGATACCGGCGCCAAGACCGCTTCGCTCAGCGCGCGCGACATCAAGCGCTTCAAGCGTGACGGAGAGACCTGGGTGCGTTTCGTGCTGGCCATCGACGATGCCCATGAACGCACCATCGAACGCCCACTGGCGCGCATCAGCAAGATCAAGCGCCGCGCCGGCGACTACGATCCAGATGAAGGCAAGACCTACACGGCACGCCCGGTAATCGACCTTGAACTGTGCATGGGGCAGACCCTGCGCACGATCGAAGTGAACTTGACCGACAGAAGCGCATTCCAATACCCGCTTCTGATCGGCTCCGAAGCGCTCAAGTACTTCGAAGCCATGGTCGACCCAAGCCTTAAATACGCGGCCGGCAAACCCGACTGCACCGACGACGCAACCCCTGGCGAGTAATTCCCATGCGCTCTCTTACCCTGCATCTGAAAGTCCTGATCACCCTGTTGGTGACGTTGGGCATTCTGATTACGGCATACCAAATCTTCATTCTCGGCATTCCGGTCACCGAGGATGAGACCGACGATCTGTGGAACATCGACGCCAAGGTCGAGTTCCAGGCCACCCCGCGTGAGCCGGTGAAGCTGCAGATGTTCGTCCCGCCGCTGAACCAGGACTACGTCAGCCTCAACGAGAGCTTCATCTCCAACAACTACGGGGTCAGCGTCAATCGTGTCGACGGCAACCGCCGCGTCACCTGGTCGGCCCGTCGCGCCAACGGCAAGCAGACCCTCTACTACCGCCTGGTTCTAACCAAGCGCTACAGCGGTGAGCAGACGCCCGCCAAGGGCCCGATCTTCCGCGACAGCATTCCTGTGGAGGGCGCCGAGAAGATTGCCGCCGAAGCCCTGCTGGCGCCGATCCGCCAGCACTCGGCGGATGTCGAGACCTTCATCAGCGAGACCATTAAGCGCGTCAACAACGTCAATGACGACAACGTCAAGCTGTTGCTCGGTGGCGATGCCTCCACCGCCAACAAGGCCAAGGCCGTCGATCTGCTGCTGTCCATTGCCCACGTGCCGATGGAGCGCGTGCACACCATTCGCCTGCAAGCCGAGGTGGCGCAGTCGCCGGAACTCTGGCTGCGCAGCTTCAACGGCCAGAAGTGGCTGTACTTCAACCCGGAAACCGGTGAGCAGGGCCTGCCGGCTGATCGTCTGGTCTGGTGGATCGGCGACGGCGAACTGGTCAGCCTCGAAGGCGGTCGCCAGGCCACCATCAGCTTCAGCCTGAACAACAGCGAGATGAACGCCATTCGCCTAGCCAAGCTGACCGACGAGAACACCGACGCCAGCTTCCTCGAATACTCGCTGTACGGCCTGCCGCTGCAGACCCAGCAGACCTTCATGATCATGGTCATGATCCCGATCGGCGTGCTGGTCATCCTGATCCTGCGCAACCTCGGTGGCCTACAGACGCTGGGTACCTTCACCCCGGTGCTGATCGCCCTGGCCTTCCGTGAAACCCAGCTGGGCTTCGGTATCTTTTTGTTTACCGTGATCACCGCACTCGGCCTGTCACTACGCTCGTACCTCGAACACCTGAAGCTGCAGATGCTGCCGCGCCTGTCGGTGGTGCTGACCTTCGTCGTGGTGCTGATCGCCGCCATCAGCCTGTTCAGCCACAAGCTGGGCCTGGAGCGTGGTCTGTCGGTGGCGCTGTTCCCGATGGTGATTCTGACCATGACCATCGAACGCCTGTCGATCACCTGGGAAGAGCGCGGCGGCAGCCATGCCTTCAAGGTCGCCATCGGCACCCTGTTCGCCGCCACCATCGCCCACCTGCTGATGAGCGTGCCGCAACTGGTGTACTTCGTGTTCACCTTCCCGGCGATCCTGCTGATTCTGGTGGGTTTCATGCTGGCGATGGGTCGTTACCGCGGCTACCGCCTGACCGAACTGTTCCGTTTCAAAGCCTTCCTCAAGGACTAAGACCATGTTCGGCCTGATCAAGACGTGGAAGGCCCTTGAAGCCAAAGGCATCATGGGCATCAACCGACGCAACGCGGATTACGTGCTGAAGTACAACAAACGGCACCTGTACCCCATCGTCGACGACAAGATCATCACCAAGGAGCGGGCCATCGAGGCTGGCATCGATGTGCCGGAACTGTACGGCATCATCGAAACCGAGAAGGAAATCGACAAGCTCGATGAGATCATCGCCGGGCGCACCGACTTCGTCATCAAGCCGGCGCAGGGTGCCGGCGGTGACGGCATCATGGTGATCGCCGACCGCTTCGAGGATCGCTTCAAGACGGTATCCGGCAAGATCGTCAGCCACGAGGAGCTGGAACAGCAGATTTCCAGCATCCTTTCCGGCCTGTACTCGCTCGGCGGTCACCGTGACCGCGCGCTGATCGAGTATCGCGTGACCCCGGACACCATCTTCAAGAGCATCAGCTACGAAGGCGTACCGGACATCCGCATCATCGTGCTGATGGGGTATCCGGTGATGGCCATGCTGCGCCTGCCGACCCGTCAGTCCAACGGCAAGGCCAACCTGCACCAGGGTGCTATCGGCGTGGGTGTGGACCTGGCCACCGGCGTGACCCTGCGCGGTACCTGGCTGAACAATAAGATCAGCAAGCACCCGGACACCACCAACGCAGTGGACGGTGTGCAACTGCCGAACTGGGATGGCTTCATGAAACTCGCCGCCGGCTGCTATGAGTTGTGTGGCCTGGGTTACATCGGTGTGGACATGGTGCTGGATCAGGACAAGGGCCCGTTGATTCTCGAACTCAACGCCCGCCCCGGCCTGAACATCCAGATCGCCAACGACTGCGGCCTGACGCATCGCGCCCATGCGGTGGAAGCGCGCCTGGAAGAACTGAAAGCCAAGGGCATTCAGGAGACTGCCGAAGAGCGCGTGCGCTTCTCCCAGGAGCTGTTCGGCCATATCGTCAGCAAGGAAGTCTGACCCGCCATGCAGCCGTGAATCAGTCGCAACCTGCACTCAGGCAGGTTGCGCTCGATTCAGCTACAGCGTCATCGTCTGAAGCCCCTCCGCGCAGGGCAAACCCCTAGGACGAATGCTGACGGCAGACTACAATCGCGCTTCCGTCCCTTTCGACTGCCACGCATGCCCAGCTGCTCTCTGCACCCTCTTCCCTATCGAGCCGACCCCGGAGACTACTTCCGCCGCATCCGTCAGGCACCTGGCGCGGTGTTGCTCGATGCTGGCCGTCCGCTGGCCCAACGCGGGCGCTATGATCTGATGAGCGCCTGGCCCATGGCTGAGCTGGCACCCATGCCTGAAGAGTCGGGCAACGACTTTCTCCATCGCCTGCGCGATGCCCTGCAAGGCCTTGGCCAGGCCGAAATACCCGCGCACCAGGCACTGCCATTTGCCGGTGGCCTGATCGGCTATCTCGCCTACGACTTCGGGCGGCGCCTGGAGACGTTTGCCGAGCAGAACATCGATGATCAACACCTCGAAGATGCCCGCTTCGGCCTCTACGCCTGGGCACTGATCAGCGATCATCAATGCGAAACCAGCGTACTGATGTTTCATCCGGCGCTGCCACAGAACGAGCGCCAGCGCCTGCAGGCGCTGTTCGAGGCCGAGCCGGGCGATGACCAGGCAGCATTCCGCCTGCATCAGCCTTTTCGCGCCGATATCGATCAGAGCACCTATCGCCAGGCAATCGAGCGCATCCAGCACTATATCCTCGCTGGTGACTGCTATCAGGTGAACTTCGCTCAGCGCTTTCAGGCGCCCTGCGCCGGCGACCCCTGGGCGGCCTACCTGGCGCTACGCCAGGCCTGCCCCACGCCCTTCGCCGGCTTCCAGAACCTGGGCAATGGCAACGCCATTCTCAGCCTGTCGCCCGAACGTTTTCTCAAGGTCAGCGACAACCAGGTGGAAACCCGCCCGATCAAGGGCACCCGGCGTCGTGGCGCCGACACCGAAGATGACCAGGCACAAGCGCACGATCTGCTGGCCAGCCGCAAGGACCGCGCCGAAAACCTGATGATCGTCGATCTGCTGCGCAATGATCTCGGCCGTAGCTGCCGCATCGGCTCGGTCAAGGTGCCGCAGCTCTTCGCCCTGGAAAGCTACCCTAACGTGCACCATCTGGTCAGTTGCGTGACCGCCGAGCTGGCTCCCGGCAAGGACGCCCTGGATCTGATTGCCGGCAGCTTCCCTGGCGGCTCAATCACCGGCGCACCGAAGATCCGCGCCATGCAGATCATCGATGAACTGGAGCCGACAAGGCGCGGAGTCTACTGCGGCTCCCTGCTGTATCTCGACGTGCGCGGCGAAATGGACAGCTCCATCGCCATTCGCAGCTTGCTGGTCAAGAACGGCACGATCAGTTGCTGGGGCGGCGGTGGCATCGTCGCCGACTCCGACTGGCAGGCCGAATATCAGGAGTCGATCACCAAGGTGAAGGTGCTGCTGGAGACGCTGGAACACCTGCCCAAGATGCAGACCCCATGAATAACGCCGCGAAATCGCGGCGTTGTTCATGGATCTGGATTACAGACTCAACTTGCGGTTCGACGCCTTGAGAAACTCCTGCTTGAGATCCTCATAGCTGTGTACCGCCGGGAACTGCGGGAACTCGCGAATCACGTTGTACGGCGCATGGAACAGGATGCCGGCATGAGCCTCACTGAGCATGGTGGTGTCGTTATACGAGTCGCCAGCGGCGATCACGCGGTAGTAGAGGCTCTTGAAAGCGATCACCGACTGACGCTTGGGATCCTTCTGACGCAGCTGGTAGCTGACAACACGATCATTCTCGTCGGTGATCAGGCGGTGGCACAGCAACGTTGGAAAGCCGAGCTGACGCATCAGCGGCTGGGAGAACTCATAGAAGGTGTCGGAGAGAATCACCACCTGGAAGCGCTCACGCAGCCAGTCGACGAACTCCACGGCGCCGTCGAGCGGCTTGAGCGTGGCGATCACATCCTGAATGTCCTTGAGCTTCAGGCCGTGCTCATCAAGGATGCGCAGGCGCTGCTGCATCAGCACGTCGTAATCGGGGATGTCGCGGGTAGTCGCCTTGAGCGACTCGATACCGGTTTTTTCCGCAAAGGCGATCCAGATTTCCGGGACCAGTACACCTTCTAGGTCGAGACACGCGATTTCCACAGGCCACTCCTCGGTTGAGCCAAAAAGGAGTCGGCACTCTAGCCGCTGGCCCTTGCTCGCGCAATTACGCCTTCCTTATAACCATAAGAAAGACCAACAACCATCTTAGTTATTTAGCTGCATAACCGGCCTTTGTTACCATCGCGGCCTCACGCATACGATCTGGAGCCCTCAACATGGAACTCGACCTGGACGCGCTCAACACCGAACTCGGCAACCAGCCCGAAAAGCTGGTGCAATGGGCCATCGGGCTGGGCAAACCCGCCATCTGCACCACCAACTTCCGCCCGTTCGAAGCGGTGATCCTGCACATGGTCAGCCAGGTCAAACCGGACATTCCGGTGGTCTGGATGGACAGCGGCTACAACACCGAGGCGACCTATCGCTTCGCTGACGAGGTGACACGCAAGCTGGGCCTCAACCTCATCACCTATCTGCCCAAGCGCTCACGCGCGCATCGCGAGGCCATCGACGGCCCGGTGCCCAGCCTGGATGACCCTCGCCACGCTGCGTTCACCGAAGAGGTCAAGCTCGAGCCCTTTACCCGCGCCCTGCGCGAGATGGCACCAGGCGTCTGGTTCACCGCCCTGCGTGCTACCGATACCGCCGTGCGTGCGCAGATGGAACCGATCAGCATCAACCCGGACGGTCTGATCAAGGTCGCCCCACTGCTGCACTGGACATCCAAGGACCTGTATCAGTACCTGGTCGCCCACGACCTGCCAAACGAGTTCGATTACTTCGATCCGACCAAGGGCGAAGACAATCGCGAATGCGGCCTGCATCTGAACCACTGAGCTGCGTACAAAACCAAAATGGCGCCTTGATAGGCGCCATTTTTCGTGACACTTGCGGTGTCAGTGCATGGGCAACTCGACACCTGCAAACAGCTCTTCGAGCTCGGACTTGTTATGGCACTGCACGGCCTTGGCCAGCATGTCGCGGGTCAGGTGCGGGGCGAAGCGCTCGATGAAGTCACACATGAAGCCACGCAGGAAGGTGCCACGACGAAAGCCGATCTTGGTCACACTGGGCTCGAACAGGTCATCGGCATCGAGCACCACCAGATCAGGGTCGAGCTTGGCATCGACCGCCATCTTGGCCACGATGCCGACGCCCAGGTTCAGGCGCACGTAGGTCTTGATCACATCAGCGTCAGCAGCAGTGAATACCACCTTGGGTGTCAGGCCGCGATGGCTGAAGGCTTCATCCAGCTTCGAGCGCCCGGTGAAACCGAACACGTAGGTGACGATGGGATGCTCGGCCAGCGCTTCGAGGGTCAGCTTCGGCAGCTTGGTCAGGGGATGGCCCTGCGGTACCACCACGCAACGGTTCCAGCGGTAGCACGGCATCATGATCAGGTCGTTGAACAGCTCAAGGCCTTCGGTGGCGATGGCGAAATCGACACTGCCATCGGCGGCCATCTCGGCGATCTGCGTCGGCGTCCCCTGGTGCATGTGCAAGGCAACATCCGGGTACTGCTTGATAAAGGCACTGATCACCGGAGGCAGGGCGTAACGCGCCTGGGTATGCGTGGTGGCGATGGACAGCGTACCCTTCTTCTCGTTGGAGAATTCCTGAGCGATCTGCTTGATGCTTTCGACCTTGCGCAGGATCTCACCGGCCGTGGTGATGATGCGTTCACCCGCCGGAGTTACGCGGGTCAGATGCTTGCCGCTGCGGGCGAAGACTTCCACGCCCAGCTCATCCTCGAGCAAGCGAATCTGCTTGCTGATCCCTGGCTGCGAGGTGTACAGGCTCTGAGCAGTAGCCGATACATTGAGGTCGTGGTGCGCAACTTCCCAGATGTAGCGCAATTGCTGAAGCTTCATAGATTTCCCTCAGAGCAGTAAGGCGGGCCAAGAGCTGCCAACGCCATATATAACCATATTATTGGTCTAGTCTGTATATCAGCACATTTTATTATTTAAACTTACAATTCTCCCCGCCCCCGATGCTGCAGCATGGGCACCAGATACACCGGCACTTCTGATAGCTGCACGATCCGTGCGGACGTACGCCCCAGCGGTACGGTCATATCCGTGCCGTGGCTGTGACTGCCTACGACCAGCAGATCCACCCCAAGTTTCTGGGCCTCCTCGAGAATCACCGCAGGCGGGTCGCCCTGCAGTACGCGCACGGCTCGAATCATTTGCAGATCCTGCTGGCCTTCCCCCAGCTCGTCACGGAACCCTTCGAGCACACGCTGCTCGATACTGCTCATGACAGTGCCAAGGCCATTACGCCGTAACTCGCCAAGGGTGCCTTCGTCCAGGTAGGTCTGCAGGACGGACTCGGCAAACAACCCCATAGGCTCCACGGCATGCACCACGTACAGTTCGGCCTTGAAGCTGCGGCTCAGCGCCAGGGCATGCTGCAGCACATAGGAAGCATAAAGCCCCAGATCGGTGGCATAGAGTATCGAGCGGATCACGCGGCCTCCTTGACTGCTGGCGTAGGCCCTTATTGAGCTTAGCAGCGCATCAGGCAATGCAAGATCGGCAGCGTTATTTAGGACGAATGGCTATATGCAGGCGCCTGCGTGCCCTGGGGTCAGGGCAGCAGCTCGTTACTCACGCCATGCGGAACATGACCTGTGGCCACCACCTGACGCGCGCTCTCGCAATGCCCGGTCTGGTCATCGAAGAACACATCGGCGGCGAAGGCTTCGAGAACGGCCGACTTGTCCAGACCACCAAGGAAGAAGGACTCATCCAGGCGAATGTTCCACTCACGCAGGGTGCGAATCACTCGCTCGTGCGCAGGCGCCGAACGCGCGGTCACCAGCGCGGTGCGAATCGGGCATTCGGCTTCGGGAAATTCCTGCTGCAGCGCATGCAATGCGGCGAGAAACGGCTTGAAAGGCCCGCCAGGCAGGGCCTGTCGAGCGGATTCACGCTCATGATCCTGAAACGCGTTGAGGCCACCACTCTGGTAGACGCGCTCGGAGTCGTCGGAAAACAGCACGGCATCGCCATCGAAGGCGATGCGCAACTCGTTGCTGGTGGCCCGACGGGCGCCACCTGACAGCAAGGTAGCCGCGCCGAAACCGGCCTTCAGCGCGTTGCGCACATCATCGGCATGGGTAGACAGAAACAGATGGCAGCCGAAAGCCGCCAAATACGGATCAGGGCTACGGCCGCCAACGAAGGCGGCGCGGGAAATGCCGAGACCGTAGTGCTGGATCGAGTTGAACGCACGCAGCCCGGTATCGGCGCTGTTGCGCGACACCAGAATGACCTCGACGCGCTGCTCACTGAGTCGCGCGTTCAAGCCAAGCAGCTTCTCCACCAGCGGGAAGGCGTCGCCCGGCATCAGCACTTCGTCCTCATGCTCGATCTGGTAGCGGCGATAGGCTTCCACGCCTTCGCTTTCATAGATCTGGTGACTTTCACTCAGATCGAACAGCGCTCGCGAGGATATCGCCAGCACCAGCTTGTCCCCCAGTCCCTTGCCCATGCTTAGGCCTCCTGGCGAGCCTGAATGAACCGCAACGCCTGATACAACGCACGCACCCTGGGCATAACCAATCCCAAGGTTTGCGCAGCCGCCAGAGGCGCCTCGTAGATGGCATGCAACTCGGCCGGCCGCCCCTGGGCGAAGTCGTGGTACATGCTCGGCAGGTAATCGGGCATACGCTGCGTGGCGGCCAGCAGCTTGTCTGCGTAGCTTTCCGGCATGCTGTAACCGAGCGCCTGCGCGGCCTGCACCACTTCCTGCATCATATCGGCGATCAACGCGCGACTGTCGGCATTGCCCATCAGGCGCCGCGTATCGGCATCGAGCAGTACCGACAGGCCGTTATAGGGGATATTCCACACCAGCTTCTGCCAGCGCGTCTGCGCCAGATCACGCATTGCCGCCGAATCCAGGCCGGTGCTGCGCAGCAGGCTGGCGCCCTCCTCGGCCAACGCCAAACGCGCCTCGTCGCCATCCAGCGGCCCGGAGTGATAGGCCAGGTTGATCGCACCCAAGGCCTGATGCTCGATCACCCCGGGGGCACTGCGATGAACGCAGATGTAGCAGAGCCCACCGAGCAGATGCAGATCGTCGCGCAGCAACGGACGCAGCTCATCCTCCACCGCCAGCCCATTCTGCAACAGCACCACCTTGGCGCCTGGCGCTGCAGCCTTGGCAATCAGTGGCGCCAGCTCGGCATTGGCCGTGGTCTTGGCACCGACCAGCAACCAGTCGCACGGAGGCATCGCGTCAACATGCTGGTAGGCCTGTACCGGTGCCAGATTCAGTGCGCCATGTACCGCGCTGTTCAACTGCAGGCCTCGCTCGACCACCGCGCTGTACTCGCTGCGCAACAGAAAATGCACATCATGGCCGGCACGAGCCAGCAACATGCCGTAGAAACCACCGATGGCGCCGGTACCGATGATACCGATGCGTGGCGCGGGGAATTGGGACATCAAGGAAGCTCCTCAGCCGGACGAAGCAACGCCTCGTGCATGGCGGTTGACAGATCGCAATGGGTAAGGCGCGCAGACAGTGCGCCAAAGAAATGACCGTCCTTGACCATAAACAACGCTGGCAAGTGGAAAACTTCGTAGCGCGCCACCAGCCCGGCGTTATGACCGGCATCGATCCAGCACAGGCGCTCGAGCGGTAGCGGCATGGCGGGCAACGCCTGGCGTGCCCAGCGACAGCTGGCACAGCCCGTGCTTGTGAACACCACCAGCGAGGTGCCGGGAAGATCGAGCAGGCAGCGGTCGGCATCCAGATCGGTCAGTTCCAGTTGCGTCGCTATACTGAAGTCACTGATATCAGTTTGCCTGCATTCGAGGTCGGTGTTCATGCGTAAATTTCTGCGTCATCCAAGTGACATGCCGGTGGAGTTGGTGTTGCGCAGACAGTCCTGCATCCCCCGGCAACGGCTGAACAATATCAGCCTGGGCGGGGTCGCATGCAAGTCATCACGGGGCTTTCGTCGCGGCACCTCGATCGAGCTGCGCATCCCGCTGCTGGGCGATCAGGCGCGCTATCCCGGCGTGGTAGCCTGGTGCAGACGCCAGGAGAGCGACTATCTGGTGGGCATCGCCTTCATCGATGAGGACACCCTGTTCCGCGCCCGCATGGTCGAACAGGTCTGCCAGATCCAGCATTACCGGCAACAGCTCGAACACGAGTCTGGCCAGCCAGTCGCCATCGAGAAATGCGCGCAGGACTGGATCGCCAGGCATGCCGCCACCTTCCCCGACCTGGCCTAAGCCACTGTAGTACAGGCAGACAATCATCCGATACTGCCCATCTATCGGGCCTATTGAACTTAACGCCCATTGTCCCGCAGCCGCGTACGCGCTAAGGTTCGGCTCCCCCTGCACCAACTAGCTGTGCACCGCCATAGGGGATCGCTGGCGGCCGGCACCCGTGACCTGACGACCTGACCCGATGAATAGCACGATGGCTGATTTACCGATCGACGACCTTAACGTCGCTTCCAACGAAACCCTGATCACCCCCGATCAGCTCAAACGCGAAATCCCCCTGACCGATGCCGCGCTGAAGACCGTCGCCCATGGTCGTCAGGTGGTACGCGACATCCTCGACGGCAAGGATCATCGCCTGTTCGTGGTCGTCGGCCCTTGCTCCATCCACGACATCAAGGCCGCTCATGAGTATGCCGAGCGCCTCAAGGTGCTGGCTGCCGAGCTATCCGACAGCCTGTTCCTGGTCATGCGCGTGTACTTCGAGAAGCCGCGCACCACGGTCGGCTGGAAAGGCCTGATCAACGACCCCTATCTGGATGACTCGTTCAAGATCCAGGACGGTCTGCACATCGGCCGCAAGCTGCTGCGCGACCTGGCGGAAATGGGCCTGCCCACCGCCACCGAAGCGCTCGATCCGATTTCCCCGCAGTACCTGCAGGATCTGATCAGCTGGTCTGCCATCGGCGCCCGCACCACCGAGTCCCAGACCCACCGCGAAATGGCATCGGGCCTATCTTCGGCAGTCGGCTTCAAGAATGGTACCGACGGCGGCCTGACCGTGGCGATCAATGCCCTGCAGTCGGTTTCCAGCCCACACCGTTTCCTCGGCATCAACCAGGAAGGCGGCGTGTCCATTGTCACCACCAAGGGCAACGCCTACGGTCACGTGGTACTGCGTGGCGGCAACGGCAAACCCAACTATGATTCGGTCAGTGTGGCCATTTGTGAGCAGGAACTGACCAAAGCCGGCATCCGTCCGAATATCATGGTCGACTGCAGCCATGCCAACTCCAACAAGGACCCGGCTCTGCAGCCGCTGGTGCTGGAGAACGTGGCCAACCAGATTCTGGAAGGCAACAACTCCATCGTTGGCCTGATGGTCGAGAGCCACCTGGGCTGGGGCAACCAGTCGATTCCGAAGAATCTGTGCGACCTCAAGTACGGCGTCTCCATCACCGATGCCTGCATCGACTGGGACACCACCGAGAAAAGCCTGCGCAGCATGCACGCCAAGCTCAAGGATGTACTGCCCAAGCGCCCTCGCGGCTAAGCGGTAGCGCAGCAAAGCAAACGCCGGGCATTGCCCGGCGTTTTCATATCTGCGCTCAACGCAGGGTGGGCTTCAGCCCACCCCTGCCGAGCCGACTCTACTGGTGCCGCGAACGGCGTTCCATGTAGCGCTCAACATACGAACAGGAGGGAATCACCGTATAGCCCTTGCCTTCGGCATACTGCAGGGCATGTTCGGTGAGCGCGGCGGCAATACCGCGCCCGCGCAGGGTATTGGGGACGAAGGTGCGATAGATATCCAGCGTCTGCTTGCCCAGATCCATATAGGCCAGATAGGCGCGATCACCATCGACGGTCGTCACGAACTGATGACTCGTTTGGTCGTGATGGATGGAAAGCCCTTCGCTCATCTTCTCTCCTCAAGCCGCAAACCGTTAGCGGCGCACCTATTTTTACCTCATACCCGCATGTCGACGAAAGCGTAAATTTACATTTCAGCGCATTCCCTTCAAGACCCGGCCTTGCGGGCACAGACTGCCCGCGCAGGTTCAGAGGCTCAGAAGTGCAATGCACAGCAATACGGCAACCACTGGAATCAACACGGTGATGACGAAGATGTCCTTGTAGGCCTGCTTGTGCGTCAAGCCCATGATCATCAGCATGGCGATCACCGCACCGCAGTGCGGCAGCGAGTCCAATCCACCCGCAGCAATATTGGCGATACGGTGCAACACCTCAGGCTCGATGCCCATTTCCAGGTAACTGGGCGCCAGCGTCTGCATGAAAATCTGCAGGCCACCGGAAGACGAACCGACGATCCCGGAAACCACACTGACCGAAGCGAACACCGACAGCAGCGGCGGCAGATCCACCGCCAATATCCATTGAGCGAACTGGGCAAAACCCGCAGTCTGCGTCACCACACCGCCAAAACCGATCACCGCAGCCGTATTGAGCAGCGGCATGATCGCATCATCGGCCCCCTGCCCAAGCAGACTGACCGTGTTACGGCGCAGGCTCGGGAACAGCATCACGGCCACCCCTGTGGCAATCACCAGGGCAAGGCTGGGCCAGAGAATCGGCTGCGCCTGACTGAAGGCCAGCAAGCCTCCCAGAGCGCTCTCACCAGGCGCAGCCATACCTGATAAGGCGAGCAAGCGCGGCAGCAGAATGATCCCTAGCACCACGATGATCGGCACCAGCGCCATCCCCCAGTGCGGACCGCTACCGGGCGTGCCGGCCAACTGCTGCATGCGCTCATCCTGAGCATTGGGCTCGAAGCCCTCGCCACGCTCACGCGCCAGACGCCACTCGCGCTGCAGATAGGCCATCCCCAGAACGATCATCACCAGTGATGCGAACAAACCGATCCAGGCACCGGCGAACAGATCAGTCCCCAGCGCACTGGCGGCGATCACGTTATGAATCGAAGGTGAGCCAGGCAACGCCGTCATGGTGAAAGTGCCGGCGCCCAGCGCAGTGGCGGCACAGAATAGCCGCTTGGGCAGATTGGCCTCGCGCATCAGGGTGATACCCAGCGGATACATGGTGAAGATCACCACGAACACCACTACCCCGCCATAGGTCAGCACGGCACATACCAGCATTGCCACCCAGAGCGTGCGTTGCGTGCCCAGCCCACGGGTAATGGCCTGAGCGATACTGCTGGCGGCCTGGCTGGCAGCCATGACCTTGCCGAAAATCGCACCACAGAGAAACAGCACGAAGAACTTGCCGGCGAAGGTAAAGGCGCCCAACGGACCAAAAGGAAAATGCTCGAGTAACGCTCCCGTTACCGCTACACCATTGCTCAACGCCACCAGAATGGAACAAAGCAATGCCGCGATGAATATATTCACCCCACGCAACGCCATGAAGATAAGTAACGCCAAACCGAGCAACAGCCCCAAATTCCCAAGCATCTGCGTTCCCTCTTTTTGTTTTAGTTGCAAAGCTGGGGCATTTATAACAGCTCGTAAAAGCGTTGCACTGTTGCGATTGCGTAACTGAGTGTTTTTTAGCCAACCCCCTTGGGCGGTACCCTGCGCGCAGAAAAAAAACTGCAACTCTTGCCTTGGCTCCGTTTACTTACTAAAAGTAATAGGTAGTATGTACGCCGGCTAATTTCCCACAGTAGGGAAATTGCTTTTTATGGAAAACTCCACCTCAAGGGGAACACGATGAACAACGTTCTGAAATTCTCTGCTCTGGCTCTGGCCGCAGTTCTGGCTACCGGTTGCAGCAGCATGTCCAAAGAAACCGAAGCTCGTCTGACTGCTACCGAAGACGCAGCTGCCCGCGCTCAAGCCCGTGCCGACGAAGCCTACCGCAAGGCTGATGAAGCTCTGGCCGCCGCTCAGAAAGCTCAGCAGACCGCTGACGAAGCCAACGAGCGCGCTCTGCGCATGCTGGAAAAAGCAAGCCGCAAGTAATTTGCGACTCGTTTTTAGAAAGCCGCCCAGGCAACTGGTGCGGCTTTTTTATTGCCTGTCGCTGACCAGGCAATAAAAAAGCCGCCAACACGAATGCAGGCGGGTTGTAGACAACGGTATCGAATCAGAACGGGTTATCGTTGCTCGCAACGACCTGCTCGGTCTGCGCGGCAATCGGTACTGGCATACCGTCTTCGGCAGCCACCACCTCGCGTACCATGTCCCAGTCAAGACGCAGACCGCTGAGCTCGTCGCGCTTGAGCAGGGCGTTGATCACGGCCGTGTGCTTGTCGACAACCGACGGAACACCTTCATCGTCGAGCGGCGCATGCGCTTCCAGGTAGACCTTGTCGCCACTCACGCCGAACTTGTAGGGCTCATTGATGATGCGCACCGGCGTTCCCACCGGCACCATGCCTGCCAGTTCCAGCACGTTATGGTTGAGCATGCGGAAGCAGCCATGGCTGACGCGCATGCCAATACCGAACTTCTTGTTCGAACCGTGGATCAGGTAGCCCGGGAAGGACAACGTCATCTTGTACGGCCCCAACGGGTTGTCCGGGCCAGGCGGCACCACGGTGGGCAGAATGTCGCCCTCGGCAGCGTGCTCTTCACGAATCGACTTGGGCGGATACCAGGCCGGGTTCGGCGTCTTGACGGTCACACGCCCGGTTCCCAATGGCGAGCCCCAGCCTTCACGGCCGATACCCAACGGAAAGGTGTGCACCACATTCTGCCCTTTCGGGAAGTAATACAGACGGTACTCGGCCAGGTTGATCACGATACCTTCGCGCGGGCCAGGTGGCAGCACATAGCGGGTCGGCAGGATGATCTCGGTTCCCTCACCCGGCAGCCAGGGATCGACACCGGGGTTGGCGGCGACCATTTCCAGGTAGCCAAGATCGTTGGCCGTTCCCAGATCGGCGAACGTATCCTCGTACTTGGCCTTGATCACCTGTACCTGGCCCACCACATCCTCGCCTGGCGGCGGCAATGGCAGTTCGAGAGCCTGCACCGTGGCACTGCAGCACAGTGCGAGCAACGTCAGGCAGCGGTTGACCGCAGAGAAGCGCGACAACATCCGGGATGTCCCCTGAGAATGGAAAGATATGACGGCGATTGTACACCGCGTTTATAACAGCGGGCAGGCCTCAGCCGTCCGCCCAGTTCGAGCACAGACCCTGCCGCTGCGCCTCGAGCGTCGCCAAACAGGCGGGACAGAGTCGACTATCGCGCAGCCAGGGCTTTTCCAGTGCCTGCCAGCGTGGCCGGGCCGGTAACAAACCGCCACACAATGTCTGATCAGTATGGCCGCCCAGACGCAACTGGCGAGCCACCAGATGCACACGCACCTCACGACAGGCGAAAAGATCCAGCTGCTCATCCGGCTCGATCAATTGATAGGCGTATAGGGACCAGGCGAGACGCGGCATCTGGGGCTCCGTGACAGGCCGGCCACATTAGCCGAAAGGCTCGAGGCGGAAAAGCCTTGCTCGTTACAGTGTGCTGCACTCAAAACCTACTCAGAGCATGGGTTTGAGCGTCGGCCAGACATTATCCAGCAGTATTTCCTGCGCTGCCTCGGTCGGATGAATGCCGTCAGCCTGCATCATGCCCGGTACACCGCCCACCCCCTCAAGAAAGAACGGCACCAGAGGCACCTGCTTCTGCTCCGCCAGATCAGTGAAAACCTGGGCGAAAGCCGTGGTGTAACGCACGCCATAATTGGGTGGCAGCTTCATCCCCAGAAGCAGCACCTTGGCTCCTGCCTGCTGCGACTGCTCGACCATCGACGCAAGATTCTGTTGCAATTGCGCAAGGGGCTGTCCACGCAGCCCGTCATTGCCACCCAGCTCGATGATGACCAGCTCCGGCTTGTGCTCGACAAGTAGCGCAGACAGCCGTGCGGCGCCGCCTGCACTGGTGTCGCCACTGATCGAGGCATTGACCACCTGATGCTCGAACCCCTCTTGCACCAGGCGTTTTTCCAGCAAAGCGACCCAACCTTGCCGGCTATCCAGGCCAAAAGCGGCGCTGATACTATCGCCGACCACAAGCAGGGTGCCTGCAACCGCTCCCTGAGCCCAAAGCATCAGGCTCAAGGCACCACTGAACAACCATGCACGCATTTGGAATCTCCATGACTTCGAGCATTCTCGCTGCGCGGAACCTTAGCAAAGTGGTCAACAGCGCGGAAGGCGCACTGACCATCCTTCATGATCTCGACCTGGAACTGAACAAAGGCGACAGCCTGGCCATTGTCGGCGCCTCAGGGTCTGGTAAATCCACCCTGCTTGGCCTGCTCGCCGGCCTGGACTTGCCCAGCGGCGGCGCTGTATTGCTGGCCGGCAAGAACCTCAGCGAACTCGATGAAGACCAGCGTGCACGCCTGCGCGCCGAGCATGTCGGCTTCGTCTTCCAGTCGTTCCAACTGCTCGACAGCCTCACTGCGCTGGAAAACGTCATGCTGCCGCTGGAGCTGGAAGGTCAGGCCGATGCCCGTCAGCGCGCCCGCGCCCTGCTCGAACGGGTTGGCCTCGGTCAACGTCTGACGCACTACCCACGCCAGCTGTCCGGTGGCGAACAACAGCGTGTGGCCATTGCCCGCGCCTTCGCCGCCGAGCCGGACGTGTTGTTCGCCGACGAGCCCACCGGCAACCTCGACAGCCATACCGGCGAGCGCATCACCGAACTGCTCTTTCAGCTCAACCAGGAGCGCGGTACCACGCTGGTACTGGTCACCCATGACGAGCGCCTGGCGCACCGTTGCCAGCGCCTGATCCGCCTGGAAGCCGGGCACCTGATCGATCGCGTGGAGCCCTGATGAAACGCGTGCCCCTGTCTCGCCTGTTTTCGCTCGCTGCCCGCCAACTGCTGCGCGATGCCCGCGCCGGCGAGTTGCGGGTGCTGTTCTTCGCCTTGCTGGTGGCCGTGGCCTCCAGCAGCGCCATCGGCTATTTCAGCGCACGACTGAACGACGCCATGCTGCTGCGCGCCAGTGAATTTCTCGCTGCAGACCTGCGCCTGAGCGGCAGCACGCCCGCCAGCCAGGAGCAGATCGATGCAGGACTCAAGCTGGGGCTCGACCATGCTCAGGCCGTGGAATTTTCCAGCGTGGTCGCGGCACAGGGCGGCATTCAGTTGGCCAGCGTCAAGGCAGCCAACAGCTCTTATCCGCTGCGCGGAGAGCTGCGCAGTGCAACCGAGCCCTATGCCCCGGAAGAAGCCGGATCCGGCCCACGGCCGGGCGAAGTCTGGGCCGAAGCACGGCTGATGGCCGCGCTGAACCTGAACATCGGTGATGAACTGGAACTAGGCGCCAGGCCCCTGCGCCTTAGCCGCGTCTTGACCTATGACCCGGACACCGCCGGCGATTTCTACAGCCTGACACCGCGCGTGCTGATGCATCTGGATGACCTGGCCGCGACCGAGGTGGTACAACCCGGCAGCCGCGTACGATTTCGTGAGCTCTGGCGCGGCGACGCCAATGCCCTGGCGGCCTACCGTCAGGCAGTCGAAGCCGGCCTGCAGCCCAACCAGCGCCTGGATGACGCGCGCGACGGCAATCGCCAGGTCGGCGGCGCCCTCAGTCGCGCCGAACGTTATTTGAACCTGGCCAGCCTGGCCGCCGTGTTACTCGCCGGTGTCGCCGTGGCCCTGTCAGCGGCACGCTTCGCTGCCCGGCGCTTCGATGCCAGTGCCCTGCTGCGCTGCCTTGGCTTGTCGCGGCGTGAAGCACTGGCCTTGTTCGGCCTGCAACTGACACTGCTCGGGCTAGTCGCCTGCGTGATTGGCGCCCTGCTCGGCTGGGCTGGGCAGCACGTTCTTTTCTATCTGTTGCGCGGGCTGATCCCGGACGACCTGCCGCCCGCCGACCTGTGGCCCGCGTTGGCCGGGATGGCCACCGGTCTGGTGGCGCTGGCCGGTTTTGCTCTACCGCCGCTGGCTGCGCTGGGCCGCGTACCGCCATTACGCGTCTTACGCCGCGATATGCTGCCGGTACCGGCCAGCTCCTGGCTGGTCTATGGTGCAGCGCTGATCGCACTGGGCCTGATCATGTGGCGCCTGAGCCTGGATCTGCGCCTGACGCTGGCGCTGCTGGGTGGCGGGCTGCTCGCCGCTTTGCTGCTCGGTGGTTTGCTGTTGCTCGGCCTGCAGAGCCTGCGCCGCCTGCTGCAGCGTGCCGCCCTACCCTGGCGCCTGGGCCTGGGGCAACTGCTGCGTCACCCGCTGGCTGCTGCCGGGCAGTCGCTGGCTTTTGGCCTGATCCTGCTGGCCATGGCGCTGATCGCCCTGCTGCGCGGCGAGCTGCTCGACACCTGGCAGGACCAGTTGCCGGAGGACGCGCCCAACCACTTCGCCCTCAACGTGCTGCCGTCTGAGCGCGATGCCTTCGCCGCACGCCTGGCCGAACTGTCACCGCATCCGGCGCCGCTGTATCCGGTGGTGCCGGGCCGGCTGATCATGATCAACGATGAGCCGGTACGCCAACTGGTGAGCAAGGAAAGTCGCGGTGAACGCGCGACGCAACGTGATCTCAGCCTGACCTGGGCCGAGGAGCTACCAGCGGACAACCTGATCACCGCCGGCAGTTGGTGGGGCGCCGCACCGGCCGCTGACCTGCCCGGTGTCTCCGTCGAAGCCGAACTAGCCGAAAGCCTGCAACTGAAGCTCGGTGACCGCCTGCGCTTCAACGTCGGTGGCATCGAACGCGAAGCGCAGGTCACCAGCCTGCGCCAGGTGGACTGGGACAGCTTCCAACCCAACTTCTTCATGATCTTCGAGCCACAAACCCTGCAGGATCTGCCTGCCACCTACCTGACCAGCTTCTACCTGCCCCCCGGCAAGGACGTGGAACTGGTCAGCCTCAGCCGCGCCTTCCCCAGTGTCACCCTGCTGCAGGTCGACGCACTGCTGGCGCAGCTGCGCAGCATCCTCGCCCAGGTCACCCTGGCCATCGAATACGTGCTGTTGTTCGTGCTCGCCGCCGGCATCACCGTTCTGTTGGCCGGGCTGCAAGCCACGCTGGACGAGCGCATTCGCCAGGGTGCATTGCTGCGCGCACTGGGCGCCGAACGCGCGTTGCTGATCAGCGCCCGTCGCGCCGAATTCGGCCTGCTTGGCGCAGCCGCCGGCCTGCTTGCCGCGCTGGGCTGCGAACTGGTCAGTTTCCTGCTCTACCGCTATGCCTTCGACATGAACTGGCAGCCTCATCCCTGGCTGCTGGTGCTGCCGCTGATCGGCGCATTGCTGGTCGGGCTGGCTGGCGTACTCGGTACCCGCCGTGCACTGAATGCCAGCCCATTGAGCGTATTGCGCGAAGGCTGAGTTTGACGGAAGGGGTTTGCTAGACTGGCGCCCCTTTCATCGTTCAGAGCCACCATGAGCCGCTATCGCCCTCCTCGCCCTGCCGGTACCCCCTTGATCACGCCTGAAGGCGACGCGCGCCTGCGCGCCGAGCTGCACGAGCTGTGGCATGTGCGCAGGCCGCAGGTGACGCAGTCGGTCAGCGAAGCGGCGGCCCAGGGCGACCGTTCGGAAAATGCCGAATACACCTACGGCAAGAAGATGCTGCGCGAGATCGACAGCCGCGTACGCTTTCTCAGCAAACGCCTGGAGAAACTCAAGGTCGTCAGCGACAAGCCGTCCGATCCGAACAAGGTGTACTTCGGCGCCTGGGTCACCATCGAGGACGACAACGGCGAACAAGCGCGCTACCGCATCGTCGGCCCGGATGAGCTGGATCTGAAACAGGGGCTGATCAGCATCGACTCACCGCTGGCCCGCGCACTGCTCGGCAAGGAACTGGACGCCGAGGTACTGGTGCACAGCCCCAGTGGCGAGAAGACCTGCTATATCGTCGCAATCGACTATCCCTGAGCGTTTTCGGGGCGCGATTGCAAGGGCACTCAAGCGCCAGCTAGCGTCGGGTTATCAGGCCCTGGCGCGCTACCCGCACCAACTCGGCGACAGTGTGCGCCACATCATCAGCGCAGGGCGCCTGGATCACCGCCAGGTCGAAACTGTCGCGCGCGAAGCGGCTCAGTGACTCGCCGTTCTGCACGAACTGGATACGGAAGGCACGTTGCCCGCCCCAACGCTTGGGCCAGCCTTCGAGATAACGCAACAAGGTGGGTTGATGGCTGCCAGCGAGCAGCACGCGCGGATTGCGCAGCAGCAGCCCAGAGGTGATGGGGGCCAGACGAATAGGGGGTTGGGGACAGATCATGCTCAAGTCTCCGCCTCGAAAATCCCGCTGGGCAGCGGTGAGAGGCGACACCGAACCAGCGCTTTAGCGGAATTTCAGGCATCGATGACAACACCCTGTGGCGCCCCGCAAGTAGCTGTTTAAATCGGCGCAGGGCGCATCCTAGAGAAGCCTACGACGCACTGTCAAGGTACGCCCCGCGCCAGCTCGGCTCTGTTGCATGCAGCGTGCAGGCGCGGCTGAGGGCAAGCGTTCGTCTGGCTCAGGCGCTGTCGCGCATCACCAGTTCGAAGCCAACGTCGATGCAGTGCTGCTCGGGGGGGTCACCACGCATCAGGGCCAGCAGCATGTTGGCCGCCAGCTCACCGATACGGCCGCGCGTGGTACGCACCGTGCTCAGGGCCGGATGCATCCAGGCCGCTGCCGGCAGGTCGTTAAAGCCGGCGACGGCCAGGCGCCCTGGCACATCCAGACCCAGCTGCCGCGCCCGGAACAACGCGCCCATAGCCAGGTCGTCGTTATTGAAAAACACTGCATCGATCTGCGGCTGCTGCGCCAGCAGGCGATCGAGCAGCTCGGCGCCCAGGCCAATGGATGACAACTGCGGCGTCAGCAACTCCAACGCCGGGTCATGGCGATCCAGCTGACGCATCACCTGGCGATATCCCTCGGCGCGCTGCAAGGTACGCGGATCGAGCTGGGCTGCGGCGAAGGCAATATGCCGATAGCCACGCTGTACCAGGGCACGGGTCATGGCCGCACCGGCTTCGATCTGCGAGAAGCCGACGCAATACTCTTCCGGCTCTTCACTCAGTTCCATCAGCGTCACCAGCGGGCAGGTGCTGGCGCCGAGTATTTCCCGCGCTGCATCGCTGCGCTCGAAGCCGGTGACCAGAAGGCCTGCAGGCTGGTGCGCCAGGTAGGAGCGCAGCAGACGCTCATCTTCCTCGACCCGATAGTGGCTGACGCCAATCATCATCTCGAAACCGGCCGGCATCAGTACCCGCTGGATCGCCTCAACGGTATCGACGAACACCGAGTTCGACAGCGACGGAATCACCACCGCCACCAGGTTCGAGCGCGAACTGGCCAGTGCCCGCGCCGCCGGGTTGGGCACATAGCCCAGCGCCTGCGCAGCGCGCATCACCTGCTCGCGCAGCGCATCGGAGACCCGCCCCGGCTGCGACAACGCGCGCGAAGCAGACATCAGCGAGCAACCCGCAGCCTTGGCCACGTCGGACAGGGTGACGCGTTCGGCAGAGCGGCGACGGCGTTGAGTCATAGCGCCTCCATTGTTGATCAGCGGCCGATTCTACCAGCCCTGCCGTTGAATAAAGCGCGGGACACGCCGCCCGGGGTAACGCCACCATGCAAGGAGCGTTACCACCTGCGTGCCCCGCGAAACTGCGAACCTGCCCAGGTTCGGCTATATGCTACTCAGCCTGAGCCTGGGCAAGTCCTTACAAAGCAGCCTTCTCGGCTTCAGCCTGCACTTGATCGAACAGCTGCTGGCCGACTGTATCGACGACCTTCTGGATCGCCGGTGCGGCCTGCTCGCGCATGCGCTGTACTTCGGCCGGCGCCACTTCGTTGATCTGCATGCCCTTGTCTTTCAGCTCGGCCAACGCACGGGCGGCTTCCTCACGGGTGTCCTGACGCTCGAAGTCACGCGCCTTCTTCGCGGCTTCCATGAGAATGTTCTGCTCGGTCTGCGACAGGCCATCCCACCAGCGTTTGGACACGGTGACGATCCACGGGCTGTACACGTGGTTGGTCACGGTCAGGTACTTCTGCACCTCGTAGAACTTCGAGGAGAGGATGGTGTTGAACGGGTTCTCCTGGCCGTCGACGGCCTTGGTCTCCAGCGCGGTGAACAGCTCGGAGAACGGCAGCGGCACGGCATTGGCACCCATCAGTTTGAAGGTTTCGAGGAATACCGGGTTGGGCATCACGCGCAGTTTGACGCCGGAGAAATCCTCCAGCTTGCTGATCGGCCGCGTGTTGTTGGTCAGGTTGCGAAAGCCGTTTTCCCAGTACACCAGCCCGACCAGGCCCTTCTCCTCCAGCTTGTCCATCACCTGGCGACCCACCGGGCCGTCGAGCACGGCATCGGCCTGCTCGGCACTGCTAAACAGGAATGGCGTGTCCCACACCGCCATCTCCTTGGTGATGCCGACCAGGGTGGCGGTAGAGCCGACCATCATTTCCTGCGCGCCACCGATCAGCGCGCTCTGCATCTGATCGTCGGAGCCCAGGCTGGCGGCGCCGAAGGTGCGCACCTTGAGTTTGCCGTCGGAGGCCTTGGCCACCTCTTCGGCGAAGAGTTTGGCCGCACGGCCCTGGTTGCTGTTTTCGTTGAGGCCGTAACCGAAACGGATCATGCGCGAACGCACGTCATCGGCATGGGCGGTGAAGCTGGCGAGCGGGCTGCACAGCATGGCAGCGGTGAGGATGGCGAGCAGTGGACGTTTCATCGGGTCTACCTCTTATTGTTGTGAATGATGTCGGCGCGCCAACGCCGTCAGGTCAACTCAGCGCAGCCAGGCCAGCGGCACGGTGACGATGGACGGGAACGCCACCAGCAACGCGACGATGATCAGGTAAATCAGGAAGAACGGCATGACGCCGCGTACCAGCACCTCCATGCGCAACTTGCCGATACCGCCGACGACGTTAAGCACGGTGCCCACAGGCGGCGTGATCAGGCCGATGGAGCCGATCAGCACGAACATCACGCCGAAGTACACCGGATCGACGCCGGCCTTGATCGCGATGGGCGCCAGCACTGGCGCCAGAATCAGGATGGTCGGCGTCAGGTCGAGCACCATGCCCACTGCGATCATCAGCAGCATGATCGCCAGTACCAGCAGTTTGGGGTGCTCGGCCAGCGGCCCGAGCATGGCGCCGATTTCGTCCGGCAACTGCGCCAGGGTAATCATGTAGGCCGAGACCGTGGCCGCGGCGCACAGGAACATCACCGACGCCGTGGTGCGACTGGCACGGGTCAGGGTCTCCATCAGGTCGCTCCAGCTCAGCTCGCGGTAGAGCAAGGTGGACACGGCCAGCGCGTACATGGCGGCTACCACGGCGGCCTCGGTGGGCGTGAAGATCCCGAAGCGCAGACCGCCAACGATGATCACCGGCAGCATCAGGGCAGCGGCGCCGTCGATCAGCACGCGGCGACGCTCGGCGGCGCTGGCCTTGGGTGGCGTTGGCTCGGTGAAACCGCGAGCGATCAGCGTCCAGGCAACGATCAGGCCGGCGCCCATGATCAATCCCGGCACCAGGCCGGCCATGAACAGCTGGCTGATGGAGGTGTTGGTGACCACGCCATAGATCACGAACGGCATCGACGGCGGAATGATCGGCGCGATGATGCCGCCAGCGGCTACCAGGCCCGCCGAGGAATGCACCGGATAACCGCGCTGACGCATCATCGGCAACAGCAAGGTGGCCAGTGCCGCGGTATCGGCCAGGGCCGAGCCGGACATGCTGGCCAGCAGCACGGCGGCCGCAATGGCAACGTAGCCCAGACCGCCACGCAGGTGGCCGAAGTACGCCTGGGCCATGGCGATGATGCGCCGGGAAATGCCGCCGGCGTTCATCAGCTCACCAGCCAGGATGAAGAACGGCACCGCCAGCAGCGGGAAACTGTCGGCCCCGGCGAGCAGGTTCTGCGCCAGCAACTGTACGTCCCAGAAATCCAGGTACCACATCAGCACGGCCGCCGTGAGGATCAGGGCGAACGCTATGGGCATGCCAAAGGCCATGAACCCCAGCAGGGAGGAGAGAAATACCGCGACAGTCATCGGCAGGTCCTCGGTGGGCAGTGCCCGTCTTGTTGGAATTGGGCCAGCATCATTCGACGTGCGCCTGGGTCAGCGTTACCTGTGGCGCACGCCGCCAGAGATTGACCAACTGCACCACCGCCAGAATCGCCAGCACCAGCATGCTCGCCAATACCGGCAACATGGCCAGCACCACGGGGTAACCAACCACCGTACTGACGTTGCCCCAGCCGAACTGCACCTGATGCCAGGCACCCAGGGCCGAGAGCAGACTGGCGCCGGCAACCAGCAGCCAGCTCAGCGAATCCACCAGCCGTTGCGCCAGCAGCGGGAAGCGGTCGCGAATCATGCGGAAGGTCATCAGCTCGCCACGGCGCATGCTGGAGGCCACGCCGACGAACACCAGCCAGACGAAGGCCAGGCGCGATAGCTCCTCGGCACCCGGCCAGCCGGTGCCGAACACATAGCGCAGCACCACATTGGTGAACACGGCCACCACCATGAACGCCATCAGCACCGCCATCAGGTCGTCGGTCAGGCGATCGAACATGCGCGCGATGCGACCCTCATAGATCGGTTCGGCGCCTAGCTGGGCTGCCTGGTTAGCGCTATCAATTTCGCTATCGAAAATATCCTGAGCGCCGCTGGAAACCGCCTCCGAGGCATCGCGGCGCACCCATGCCTGGATATCGTCCACCAGCGCCTGTACCGGTTGCAGTGCATCGACCACACGCACATACGGCTCGCCCGCCGGGCTTTCGAGCGTGGCGAACTGGCTATCGACCAGGGAGATCGGCATGAAATGTCCGGGCCGAGCACCGACACGCTGCACCGCAGTGGCGTGGTCGATATTCAGGTGCACGAACTGCAGGCCGGGAATCGCCTGACGCAGGCGCTCACGGTAGGCACGCTTGAGCGCCGAACAGGCCAGCACGAAGCACTCGCCGGCGGCCTGCGCGGCCAGCATCTGCTCGCACAGTGCGTCCAGCCAGTGACGGCGGTCTTCATCACTCAGGGCAATGCCGGCGCGCATGCGTTCGACGTTTTCGGCAGGATGAAAATGATCGGCTTCGATATGGCGCCAGCCCAGGGCAGCTGCAACCGCCTGACTGATCTCGCTCTTACCGGAGCCACTGACCCCCATGACCACCAGGGTGGTACGGGCAGGCAATGCGGAAGGCTGCTGTTGCATGGGAACTCCATGGGCACCATCGCGTGGGCCGCTCATTGTTTGAGCCGGATGTTAGCGCTATCCAAAACGTTCGACAACCCTCCACCGGCAACATTTGGTAGAGCATTTCCTCCGCTCAAAGGCGATCCGCAGTGGATCGCCGCCGACTGACGCGATCAAGATCGCCTACCTGCCACGAAGGAGACATTTAGCGTATGCAACGGCTGAGACACTGCGCCTGGCTGCCCACCCTGTTCATGCCGCTGGTTGCCCAGGGCGAGGGTGCCAATGCCACTTACCAGGCCGAGCCACTGGTGGTGACCGGCAGCCGCTATCAGGCCAGCGGCTGGCAACTGCCCTTCTCGGTCAACCGCATCGATGCCGAACAGGCGACGCTGGGCAAACCGGGTGTCAACCTTTCCGAGGCGCTCGGCAGCGTGCCGGGCCTGGTGGTACAGAACCGCCAGAACTACGCGCAGGATCTGCAGATTTCCTCACGCGGCTTCGGCGCTCGCTCGGCCTTCGGCGTTCGTGGTATCAAGCTGCTGGCTGATGGCGTGCCGCTGTCCAACCCTGACGGCCAGGGCCAGGCCGCGACCTTCGACCTCGATACCCTGGAGCGTATCGAAGTGCTGCGCGGGCCATTCGCCAGCGTCTACGGCAGCAACTCCGGTGGCGTGATCCAGCTGTTCTCGCGTGATGGCGAAGGTGCGCCCAGGGTATCGGTCGACAGCTCGCAGGCCGCCTACGGCACCAGCCGTACTCGCATCGCGGCCGAGGGCGGCAACGACAAGGCCGGTTTCATCGTCAACCGCTCGCACTTCGAGACCGACGGTTATCGCGACCACAGCGGCGCCATCCTCGACAAGACCTTTGCCAAGCTGACGCTGTACCCGGACGATGTCAGCAAGCTCAGTCTGAGCTTCAGCGAGCTGGATCAGAATGACACCCAGGATCCACAAGGCCTGACCTGGGCTCAGGTGCAGAGCGACCGCCGCGCGGCGGCGCCCAGCGCACTGGAGTTCGATACGCGCAAGAACGTCGATCACCGCCAGTTCGCCCTCAACTACGAGCGCAGCTTTGCCGCCGGCACCTGGCAAAGCACGCTGTACAGCGGTACGCGGCGGGTGATTCAGTACCAGTCGATAGGGAAGGCATTCCAAGAAAACAACCCAAAACAATCAGGCGGTGTGATCGACTTCGAGCGCCGCTTCCACGGTATCGGCAACCGCTGGATTCAATCCTTCGACCTGGGCAGTAGCCTGCTCACTGTCACCACCGGCCTGGATTACGACTACTCGCGCGACGACCGTCAGGGCTATGAGAACTTTGTCGGCGACACCCTCGGGGTGAAAGGCAACCTGCGCCGCGACGAGCGGAACGAGGTCACCAGCCTGTCGCCCTACGTCCAGGCAGCCTGGCAACTGGGCAAGCTCGACCTGCAGGCAGGCCTACGCTACAACCATGTCGAATTTGATGTAGATGACAACTTTATCCTCTCCAGTGCCTGCCAAAATCCGCAAACTGAAAATTGCGACGACAGCGGCTCGGTCACCTACCGCGAACTGACGCCGACCCTGGGCGCCAGTTACGCCCTGCTGCCCGATCTGAACCTCTACGCCAGCTGGGGCAAGGGCGGTGAGACGCCGACGCTCAACGAACTGTCCTACTCCGGCCCCGACAACAGCTTCGGCTTCGACCTGCAGCCGGCTACCAGCGAGCAGATCGAAGTCGGCCTCAAGGCGCGTCTGACCGAGGCTACGCGCCTGCAACTGGCGCTGTTCCAGATCGATACCGACGACGAGCTGGTGGTCGAATCCGCCAGCGGTGGCCGCTCACGCTTCCAGAACGCCGCGCAAACCCGTCGTCGCGGCGTCGAGCTGGCGCTGGAAAGCCGTCTCAGCGACACCCTGCGCGCCAACCTGGCCTTCACGCAGATCGAGGCCATCTACAGCAAGAACTTCACCAGCAACACCCGCCTGATCGAATCGGGCAACAGGCTGCCGGGCATCCCCGCGCGCACCCTGTATGGCGAGCTGGCCTGGCAACCGCTGGGCTGGTTCAGCACCGCCGTCGAGGGACTCTATCGGAGCCAGCTTTACGTCGAGGACAGCAACACCGCCAAGACGGCGCCCAGCTATGCACTGTTCAACTGGCAAGCCCGCTTCGAGCAGAAGGCCGGCGCACTGACCTTTAATCAGGTGTTGCGCATCGACAACCTGCTGGATCGTGAATACATCGGCTCGGTGATCGTCGGTGACGGCAACGGCCGCTATTACGAACCCGGCCCGGAACGCGCCTGGTACGTTGGCGCCGGCGTGCAGTATCAGTTCGATTGAGGGACACGCTTTTGTAGGAGGCGCTTTAGCGGCGAGCTTTTGTCGTGGTTTGAGCACCTCCCACGCCCCATCACAAGTTGCGCGCGATCACCATCCGCTGCACATCGCTGGTGCCTTCATAGATCTGGCACACGCGCACGTCGCGGTAGATGCGCTCGACCGGGAAGTCTTTGAGGTAGCCGTATCCACCCAGGGTCTGGATCGCCGCCGAGCACACCCGCTCAGCCATTTCCGAGGCGAACAGCTTGGCCATCGACGCCTCGGTCAAACAGGGCTGACCGGCTTCGCGCAGGTTGGCGGCGTGATGCACCATCTGCCGGGCGACGGCGATCTGTGTGGCCATATCGGCCAGACGAAACGCCACCGCCTGGTGCTCGATGATCGGCTTGCCGAAGGTCACCCGCTCATGGGCGTAATCGCGCGCCGCCTCGAACGCGGCCCGCGCCATGCCCACCGCTTGCGCGGCGATACCGATGCGTCCGCCTTCCAGGTTGGCCAGGGCGATGCGATAGCCCTCACCCTCCTCGCCCAGGCGCAGATCGGCCGGGATACGCACGCCGTCGAACTGGATCTGGCAAGTATCGGAGGCATGCTGGCCGAGCTTTTCTTCGACCCGTACCACCGAAAACCCTGGCGTATCGGTGGGCACGATAAAGGCGCTGATGCCCTTCTTGCCAGCCTGCGGATCGGTCACGGCAAAGACGATGACCATGCCGGCGTGGCTGCCGGAGGTGATGAACTGCTTGGCGCCATCGAGCACGTAATGGTCGCCGTCACGCCGAGCGCGGGTACGCAGGTCGCTGGCATCGGAGCCGGCCTGCGGCTCAGTCAGGGCAAAGGCACCGAGCATCTCGCCACTGGCCAATGGGCGAAGAAATCGTTGCTTCTGCTCTTCACTGCCATATTTGAGGATCGGCATGCAGCCCACCGAGTTGTGCACGCTCATGATGGTGGAGCAGGCGCCATCACCCGCGGCGATTTCCTCGAGGGCCATGGCATAGGCCAGGTTGCTGGTCTCGGCACCGCCCCACTGCTGCGGCACCAGCATGCCCATAAAACCCAACTGGCCCATCTCGGTGATGGCTTCGGTCGGGAAGCGATGCGCGCGATCCCAGTCAGCAGCAAAGGGTTTCAGGCGCTCCTGGGCGAACTGGCGGGCCATATCACGGATCAGGATGTCTTCTTCGTTGGGCAGCATGGCTGGCTCCATACGTCGGGTGCGCCGTGCGCACCACTGTTTGGCAGAAACGCGCGGTGCGCACGGCCTGGGCGGCCCCACGACACCCTACGGGTCGATTCAATACAACTCGATGGCTACAGCGGTGGCTTCACCGCCGCCAATGCATACGGACGCCACACCACGCTTGAGCCCGCGTTGCTGCAAGGCCGCCAGCAGAGTGACCAGAATGCGCGCCCCGGACGCACCGATAGGGTGCCCCAGGGCGCAGGCGCCGCCGTGCACGTTGAGTTTGGCGTGGTCGATGCCCAGCTCACGCATGGCCACCATCGGCACCACGGCAAAAGCCTCGTTGATCTCGAACAGATCAACCGTCTCCAGGGCCCACTCGGTGCGCGCCAGCAAACGCTGGATCGCCGCCACTGGCGCGGTGGTGAACAGATTGGGCGCCTGCGCATGACCAGCATGGCCGACGATACGCGCCAGCGGCGTAAGGCCACGTTGCTGAGCCTGGGACAGGCGCATCAACAGCAGCGCGGCAGCGCCATCGGAAATGGAGCTAGCATTGGCCGCCGTCACCGTACCGCCCTCGCGGAACGCCGGCTTCAGGCCGGGAATCTTCTCCGGCCGCGCCTTGGGCGGCTGCTCGTCGCTATCCACCAGGCGCCGCTCGCGCCCCTCCGGCGCCTGCACGGCAACGATCTCGCCGGCGAAACTGCCGTCCGCAATCGCCTGCTGAGCACGGCGCAGCGACTCCAGGGCATAAGCATCCTGCTCCTCGCGGCTGAAGCGATACTGCTCGGCGCAATCCTCGGCGAAGGTGCCCATCAGCCGGCCACGCTCGTAGGCGTCCTCCAAACCGTCGAGGAACATATGGTCGAGCACCTGGCCATGGCCCATGCGATAACCACTACGGGCACGCGCCAGCAGATACGGCGCGCTGGACATGCTCTCCATGCCGCCAGCCACCAGCACATCGGCGCTGCCGACGAGCAACTGATCATGGCCGAGCATCAGCGCCTGCATGCCCGAGCCACACATCTTGTTCAGCGTGGTGCACTGCACCGCCTGGCTCAGGCCAGCCCCCAGCGCAGCCTGGCGCGCCGGGGCCTGGCCCTGACCGGCCTGCAGCACGCAGCCCATCAGCAGCGTATCCACCGCCTCGGCGGCGAGGCCGGCACGTTGCAGCGTGGCACGAATCGCCGCTGCGCCCAGTTCAGCCGCCGTCAGCCCGGCCAGATCACCGAGAAAGCCGCCCATGGGCGTGCGCGCGGAACTGACGATGACGACGGGGTCGAGTTGCTGGTTCATGAGCTTCACCTTCAATTGCGTAGCCCGGATGCAATCCGGGAAATATGCGTGGGGTCGTCCCGGATTGCATCCGGGCTGCCGTTACTTCGCCGCCATGCGCAGCGCGCCATCGAGGCGGATCACCTCGCCATTGAGCATGGCGTTCTCGACGATATGCCGCACCAATGCCGCGTACTCATCTGCTCGCCCCAGGCGCGGCGGGAACGGCACGTTGGCCGCCAGCGAATCACGCACCTCTTGCGGCATGCCGGCCATCATCGGCGTCTCGAACACGCCGGGGGCAATGCACATCACACGGATGCCCGAGCGCGCCAGATCACGCGCTGCAGGCAATGTCAGCGCCGCCACTCCGCCCTTGGACGCAGCATAGGCAGCCTGGCCCATCTGCCCGTCGAACGCCGCCACCGAGGCGGTATTGATGATGACCCCGCGTTCGCCCCCAGCGTTCGGGGTGTTTTGCGCCATGGCCTCGGCGGCGAGACGCAGCAGATTGAAGCTACCGATCAGGTTCACCTCGACGGTACGCCGGAAGCTGTCCAGACCATGCGCGCCGTTGCGCCCCAGCACCTTTTCGGCTGGTGCGATACCGGCGCAGTTGACCAATCCATGCAGCGCCCCGAAGGCCTCCAGCGCCTGCGCCACCGCTACGCGGCCATCTTCTTCGCGAGTGATATCGGCGCGCACGAAGCGTGCAGCCTCGCCCAGTTCGGTAATGGCCTGCTGCCCCGCCTCGGCGTTGATATCCAGCAGCACCACCTGGCCACCCTGCCCGACCAGTTCACGGGCCGTGGCCAGCCCAAGACCGGAGGCGCCGCCACTGATCAGGAATGTCGATTCGTCGATACGCATGCTCAGCCTCTGTGATTGTTGTGGGGTGAGATTGACAGGCAGATTTGCACAGGTTTACGTTAACGTAAAGGTAAACGAGCAATGACCATGTCCATCACCTACTCCATCTCCGATCTGGCCCGCGAACTGGACATCACCACGCGCGCCATCCGCTTCTACGAGGAGCAAGGCATGCTCGCGCCGGAGCGACGCGGTCAGGAGCGTATCTACAGCGCCAAGGACAAGGTGACGCTGAAACTCATCCTGCGTGGCAAGCGCATCGGCTTTTCGCTGGCCGAATGCCGCGAGCTGATCGAGCTGTATGACCCGGAAACCGGCAGCCGCAGGCAGTTGGAGACTTTCATGGGCAAGATCGCCGAACGCCGCCTGCAGCTTGAACAGCAGTTGCTGGATATCCAGCAGATGCAACTGGAGCTGGATACCGCCGAGGAGCGCTGCCTGGCTGCCCTGGCCGAGACTCAAGCCTAGCCAGCGCAGTGCGCAGCACAGATTCTGCCCCGGTGCGCATGGCGCACCCTACGACAACAACGACAGGTGACCCCATGAGCTACCCCACCCTCAACTTCGGCCTCGGCGAAACCCTCGACATGCTACGCGACTCGGTGCACCAGTTCGCCCAGGCCGAGCTGGCGCCGCGCGCTGCGCAGATCGACCGCGATAACGAATTCCCCATGGACATGTGGCGCAAGTTCGGCGACATGGGCCTGCTCGGCATCACGGTCAAGGAAGAGTACGGCGGCACCGACATGGGTTACCTGGCGCATGTACTGGCCATGGAGGAAATCAGCCGTGCCTCGGCCTCGGTGGGCCTGTCTTACGGCGCCCACTCCAACCTCTGCGTCAACCAGATCCACAAGAACGGCAGCGAAGCGCAGAAGCAGAAATACCTGCCCAAGCTGTGCTCCGGGGAGCATATCGGCGCCCTGGCCATGAGCGAACCCAATGCCGGCTCCGACGTGGTGTCGATGAAGCTGCGTGCGGAAAAGCGCGGCGACCGCTACGTGCTCAACGGCAACAAGATGTGGATCACCAACGGCCCGGACGCCCACACCTACGTGATCTACGCCAAGACCGACATCAACGCCGGCTCGCGTGGCATGACTGCCTTTATCGTCGAGCGCGACTTCAAGGGTTTCTCCCGCCACCAGAAGCTGGACAAGCTGGGCATGCGAGGCTCCAACACCTGCGAGCTGGTGTTCGAGGACTGCGAAGTGCCGGAAGAGAACATCTTGGGCGTCGAGGGCGGTGGCGTGCGCGTGCTGATGAGCGGCCTGGACTACGAGCGCACCGTGCTCTCCGGCGGCCCCACCGGGATCATGAGCGCCTGCATGGACGTGGTGCTGCCCCACGTGCATGAGCGCCAGCAATTCAAGCAGTCGATCGGCGAATTTCAGCTGGTGCAGGGCAAGCTGGCCGACATGTACGCCGGCATGAACGCCTCCAAGTCCTACCTCTATAACGTCGCCAAGGCCTGCGACCGCGGCGAGGAATCGCGCAAGGACGCCGCTGCGGTGATCCTCTATACCGCCGAAATGGCCACAAAAATGGCGCTGGACACCATCCAGTTGCTCGGCGGCAACGGCTACACCAACGAGTACCCGGCCGGGCGCCTGCTGCGTGACGCCAAGCTCTACGAGATCGGCGCCGGCACCAGCGAAATCCGCCGCATGCTGATCGGTCGCGAGCTGTTCAACGAGACCAAGTAAGGCATCTGTGATGGTTCCCACGCTCTGCGTGGGAACCTGAAACCGGACGCTCAGCGTCCGTTCTGGGGACGCAGAGCGTCCCTGGCGAAACTCCCACGCAGAGCGTGGGAGCGATCAAAACGGCACTGTGCGCACGGCGCACCCTACAGGAAGCGACCATGGCCATCCTGCACACCCAGATCAACACCCGCTCCCCGGAGTTCGCCGCCAACCAGGCGGCCATGCTCGCCCAGGTGGACGAACTGCGCGCCCTGCTCGCCCGCATCCATGAAGGCGGTGGCGCCAAGGCGCAGGAGCGCCACACCTCGCGCGGCAAGTTGCTGCCGCGTGAGCGCATAAACCGCCTGCTCGATGCCGGCTCGCCCTTTCTCGAGATCGGCCAGCTCGCCGCCCATGAGGTCTACGGCGAAGACGTACCGGCAGCTGGAGTGATCGCCGGCATCGGCCGTGTCGAAGGCGTCGAGTGCATGATCGTGGCCAACGATGCCACGGTGAAAGGCGGCTCCTACTACCCGCTGACGGTGAAGAAGCACCTGCGCGCCCAGGCCATCGCCCGCGAAAACCGCCTGCCGTGCATCTACCTGGTGGACTCCGGCGGCGCCAACCTGCCGCGCCAGGACGAGGTGTTCCCGGATCGCGAGCACTTCGGCCGGATCTTCTTCAACCAGGCCAATATGAGCGCGCTGGGCATCCCGCAGATCGCCGTGGTGATGGGCTCCTGCACCGCCGGTGGCGCCTACGTGCCGGCCATGAGCGACGAGACCATCATGGTGCGCGCACAGGCGACCATCTTCCTCGCCGGCCCGCCGCTGGTGAAGGCCGCCACCGGCGAAGTGGTGACCGCCGAAGAACTCGGCGGCGCCGACGTGCACTGCAAGACCAGCGGCGTGGCCGACCACTACGCCGAGGACGACGAACACGCCCTGGCCCTGGCCCGCCGCTGCATCAGCAATTTGAACTGGCGCAAGCTCGGCCAGCTCGACAGCCGCGCGCCCATCGCCCCACGCTACGCCGCCGAGGAGCTGTACGGGGTGATTCCGGCCGACGCCAAGCAGCCCTTCGATGTGCGTGAGGTGATCACGCGGATCGTCGACGACTCGCAACTGGATGAATTCAAGGCGCTGTTCGGCACCACCCTGGTGTGCGGCTTCGCCCGCATCAATGGCTATCCGGTGGCGATCCTGGCCAACAACGGCATTCTGTTCGCTGAAGCCGCACAGAAAGGTGCGCACTTCGTCGAGTTGGCCTGCCAGCGCGGCATCCCGCTGCTGTTCTTGCAGAACATCACTGGTTTCATGGTCGGCAAAAAGTACGAGGAAGGCGGCATCGCCAAGCACGGCGCCAAACTGGTCACCGCCGTGGCCTGCGCCCAGGTGCCCAAGTTCACCGTGATCATCGGCGGCAGCTTCGGTGCCGGCAACTACGGCATGTGCGGCCGCGCCTATGATCCACGCTTCCTGTGGATGTGGCCCAACGCGCGCATCGGCGTGATGGGCGCGCAGCAGGCGGCCGGCGTGCTGGTGCAGGTAAAGCGCGAACAGGCGCAACGCGCCGGTCAGCCTTACTCCGACGAGGACGAGCAGCGCTTGAAGCAACCCATCGTCGAGCAATACGAGCAGCAGGCACACGCCTTCTACTCCAGCGCCCGACTGTGGGACGACGGCGTGATCGACCCGGCGCAGACCCGCAAGGTACTGGCCCTGGCCCTGTCCGCCAGCCTCAACGCACCGATCGAGCCGACCCGTTTCGGCGTGTTCCGTATGTGACCCCCTGTAGGAGCGGCTTCAGCCGCGAACTCTGGCACGCTGATCGCGGCTGAAGCCGCTCCTACCCAGCCTTTCGAGCCTGACACCATGACCAACTTCACCACCGTACAGCTTGAGAAAGACCCGCGCGGCTTCGCCACTCTGTGGCTGAACCGCCCGGAAAAGAACAACGCCTTCAACGCCGAGATGATCCGCGAGCTGATCCTCGCCCTCGACGCCGTCGGTGAAGACAAGAGCCTGCGTTTTCTCCTGCTGCGTGGCCGTGGTAAGCACTTCTCCGCCGGCGCCGATCTGGCCTGGATGCAGCACGCGGCCACCCTGGATTACAACGCCAACCTGAATGATGCCCGCGAACTGGCCGAGCTGATGTACAACCTGCACGGTCTGAAGATCCCCACACTGGCAATCGTCCAGGGCGCGGCCTTCGGCGGTGCGGTGGGCCTGGCCAGTTGCTGCGACATGGCCATCGGTAGCGAAGATGCGCTGTTCTCGCTGTCGGAAGTACGCATCGGCCTCGCTCCGGCAGTGATCAGCCCCTTCGTTGTGCAAGCCATCGGCGAGCGCGCCGCCAAACGCTACGCGCTGACCGCCGAGCGTTTCGACGGCAAACGTGCCCGCGAACTGGGCCTGCTCGCCGAGTGCTACCCGGCCGCTGAACTGGACGCTCAGGTCGAAGCCTGGGTCGCCAACCTGCTGCACAACAGCCCACAAGCCATGCGCGCCAGCAAGGATCTGCTGCGCGAAGTCGGCAGCGGCGAACTGACCCCGGCCCTGCGCCGCTACACCGAAAACGCCATCGCCCGTCTGCGCGTCAGCGCCGAGGGCCAGGAAGGCCTGCGCGCGTTCCTGGAAAAACGCCAACCAAGCTGGCAGGAGCCATTCGCATGATCGATACCCTGCTGGTCGCCAATCGCGGCGAAATCGCCTGCCGCGTGATGCGCACGGCCAAGGCTATGGGCATTCGCACTGTCGCCGTGCACAGCGCCATCGATGCCCATGCACGGCATGTGCGCGAAGCTGACGTCGCGGTGAACCTCGACGGCGCCAAGCCTGGCGAAAGCTACCTGCTGATCGACAAGATCATCGCCGCCGCCAAGGCCAGCGGCGCACAAGCCATCCACCCGGGCTATGGCTTTCTCTCGGAGAACGCCGGTTTCGCCCGCGCCATCGAGCAGGCCGGACTGATCTTCCTCGGCCCGCCCGGCTTGGCCATCGATGCCATGGGCAGCAAGTCGGCGGCCAAATCGCTGATGGAGGCTGCCGGCGTGCCGCTGGTGCCGGGCTACCACGGCGAAGCGCAGGATTATGAAACCTTCCGCGAAGCCGCCGCGAACATCGGCTATCCGGTGCTGCTCAAGGCAGCCGCTGGCGGCGGTGGCAAGGGCATGAAGGTGGCCGAGTCCGAGGCGCAGCTCGCCGAAACGCTGGAATCTGCCCAGCGCGAAGCGCAGTCGGCCTTCGGCGACTCGCGCATGCTGGTGGAAAAATACGTGCTCAAGCCGCGCCACGTGGAGATCCAGGTATTCGCCGACCAGCACGGCAACTGCCTGTACCTCAACGAACGCGACTGCTCGATCCAGCGCCGCCATCAGAAAGTGGTGGAAGAAGCGCCAGCGCCGGGCCTGAGCCCCGAGCTGCGCCGCGCCATGGGCGAAGCGGCGGTCAAGGCGGCGCAGGCCATCGGCTACGTCGGCGCCGGCACCGTGGAATTCCTGCTGGACGAGCGTGGTGACTTCTTCTTCATGGAGATGAACACCCGCCTGCAGGTCGAGCACCCGGTCACCGAGGCCATCACCGGCCTCGATCTGGTGGCCTGGCAGATTCGCGTCGCTCGCGGCGAACCGCTGCCGATCACCCAACAGCAGGTGCCGCTGAACGGCCACGCCATCGAGGTGCGGCTGTATGCCGAAGACCCGGATCACGATTTCCTCCCCGCCACCGGCACCCTGGCGCTGTACCGCGAGGCCGCCAGCGGCGATGGGCGTCGTATCGACAGCGGCGTGGCCGAAGGCGACAGCGTATCGCCCTTCTATGACCCGATGCTGGGCAAGCTGATCGCCTGGGGTGAGAACCGTGAGCAGGCACGTCTGCGCCTGCTGGCCATGCTCGACGACACACTGGTCGGCGGCGTGAAGACCAACCTGGCGTTTCTGCGCCGCATCCTCGCCCATCCAGCGTTCGCCGCGTGCGAGCTGGACACGGGCTTTATCCCGCGTCATCAGCAGCAGTTACTGCCTGCACCAGGCGAGTTGCCGCAGGCCTTCTGGCAACTGGCAGCCGATGCCTGGGTGCAGAGCGAGGCGCCGCTGGCGCGCAACGACGACCTGCATTCGCCCTGGGCGGCCCGCAGTGGCTGGCGCTCCGGCGGCAAGGCGGAAATCGAGCTGCACCTGAGCTGCCAGGGCGAGAGTCGCAAGGTACGGGCGGCTCAAAACGCCTGCTTGCAGGGCGAAGTGCTGCTGGCGGAGATCGACGGTACGCGCCAGCACATTTGTGCCATCCGCCGTGGTGACAGCCTCTACTTGCAATGGCAAGGCGAGCTGTACACGATCAGCCGTTTCGATCCTATCGCGGCCGCCGAGGCCAGCCATGTCCAGCATAGTGGCCTCAGTGCGCCGATGAACGGCAGCATCGTTCGTGTGCTGGTCGAGCCCGGCCAGACGGTCGAAGCAGGCGCAGCCCTGGTGGTACTGGAGGCGATGAAGATGGAGCACAGCATCCGCGCCCCCGAGGCCGGTACGGTCAAGGCGCTGTATTGCCGCGAAGGCGAAATGGTCAGCGAAGGCACGGTGCTGGTCGAGCTAGAGCCGTAGATACTGTTATCTGGCGCAAGCGACATGGAGTTCGGGGTCGAACTTTCGTCCGGACTTCAGCACGCCAAAGGCCACATGCACGAGTTTGCGCATCATGGCACCGATGATGACTTTGGCTGGCTTGCCGTTACCGGCAAGCCGGTCACGATAGCGACGCCCCCAGTCGGTTCTGTACAGAGCCACCATCGCGGGCATGTACAGCGCACTGCGCAGCCGTGAGTGACCGACCTTGGACATCCGCGGCTTGCCCCTGACGCTGCTGCCAGACTCATACGCACGCACGCTCAAGCCGGCAAAGGCAACGAATTGGCGCGCCTTGTCGAAGCGTTCTCCTCCCAGGCCGTAGGCCAATAGAACGGATAAGGTGCGTTCCCCAAGACCAGGGATGGAGGTCAGCAGCTCACGCTTGCCTCGTAACATCGGGTCATCATCAAGCGTCTGGGATATCTGCAGTTCAATACGCTTGATCTCTTCGTCGAGCCATTGCAGGTGCTTGTCCAGACTTTCACGCACCGAGTCACGGGCCGACTCGATCCGGTTCTTTTCCTCGGTGCGCATGGTCACTAGGCCTTGAAGGCGCAGTACCAGCGCTTTTAACCGCTGCTCCGAAAGTGATGGAGCAACCCAAAGGGCAGGTTGTCGTTGCCGACAATAATCAGCCAACGCCCTTGCATCGATTGCATCAGTCTTGCTACGCAGACCCAGCGATTGAGCATGGGCTTTGGCCAGGGCTGGATTGATGACACTGACGCGATGCCCCGCATTGGCCAGATGTACAGCCACTGCCTCCCAGTAGATGCCCGTAGCCTCCATACAGATGTGCACTGTTGCTTGGGCGTGCTGATCGATCCAAGCGCACAACCCGACAAACCCTTCGGGGTTATTGGCGAAGACCTTGTTCTTGAATTTTGCACCCAGCATCAGGGCGCAATCGATTTTCTTCTTGGATATGTCGATTCCCAGAGGGATGAAGTCAAAAGAGCTCATGGCTTGCGCGATCCACCTTGTGAATGCTGACTCACGGCTTGGCCGGGTCGAAGATACTGTCCGATCTCTGGCAAGTTAAAGCAGGCAAACCGGTGCGAAATCTACATCACGGCCTTGTCGCCAAGGGTGGATACGGCATCCGGGTGCCTTGTGCTCAAGAGCGACTTGAGCAAAAACAAAATACAAGGGTGGATCACGCTTCACCGATCCACCGCATTCGCCTTGGACAAGGTGGGCTGAAGCCCACCCTACGCAGCAGATCTCGTGGGATGGGCCGGGCGGCGATCCGCTTCAGTCGCGTAGGGTGGGCTTCAGCCCACCGATTCAACTCGCTTTACTACGTCTTGCCGCAGACGGTGCGCACAGCGCACCCTACGGCATCCGCAACACCCGTGAGGACACCCTGATGAACCTGCCCAAATCCGTACGCCTGGTCGAAGTCGGCCCGCGCGACGGCCTGCAGAACGAGAAACAACCGATCAGCGTCGCCGACAAGGTACGCCTCACCGACGATCTCAGCGCCGCCGGCCTGAGCTATATCGAGGTGGGCAGCTTCGTCTCGCCCAAATGGGTGCCACAAATGGCTGGCTCCGCCGAAGTGTTCGCCGGTATCAAGCGGAAACCGGGCATCACCTACGCCGCCCTGGCGCCCAACCTGAAAGGCTTCGAGGCCGCGCTGGAGGCCAAGGTGGAAGAAGTGGCAGTGTTCGCCGCCGCCAGCGAGGCCTTCTCGCAGAAGAACATCAACTGCTCCATCGCCGAGAGCCTGCAGCGCTTCGTGCCGCTCCTGGAGGCCGCGAAAGCCGCCAATGTACGCGTACGCGGCTACGTCTCCTGCGTGCTGGGCTGCCCTTATGACGGCAACGTCGCCCCCGAGCAGGTCGCCAGCGTCGCCCGTGAACTCTATGCCATGGGCTGTTACGAGGTATCGCTGGGTGACACCATCGGCACCGGCACTGCAGGCCATGCACGCAAAATGATCGAGGTGGTTGGCCGCGAGATCCCGCGCGACAAGCTCGCCGGACACTTCCACGACACCTATGGCCAGGCGCTGGCCAATATCTACGCCAGCCTGCTCGAAGGCATCAGCGTGTTCGACAGCTCGGTTGCCGGCCTGGGCGGCTGCCCCTACGCCAAAGGCGCCACCGGTAACGTCGCCACCGAAGACGTGCTGTACCTCATGCAAGGCCTTGGCATCGAAACCGGCGTGGATATGAACCAGCTGATCGCTGCCGGGCAGCGTATTTGCCAAGTGCTGGGCAAGCACAACGGTTCGCGGGTGGCGCGGGCGCGCCTGAGTCAATGAGTGCAGGCGGATGACGCGTTGCTCATCCACCGTTGTGGTGGATCGGTGAGGCGTGATCGACGACGCGCAGTCCAGGATTACAGGCGGACTACAGGCTAAGCTGAAGTCGAGGGACAAGCACGACGAGGACTGAGCCATGCAGCACCCGCTATGGACACCTTCGCCCGCACGTATCGCCGCCAGCCGAATGGGCGCCTTCCGCTGCTTCGTCAACCAGCGCCATGGGCTGCAACTGGCCGACTACCCAGCCCTGCATGCCTGGAGCGTCGCGCAGCGTGAAGCCTTCTGGCAGGCCATCGTCGATTTCTTCGACATCCGCTTGCACACCCCCGCCGCATGCGTGCTGCGCGAAGGCCCGGCGATGCCGGACGCGCAGTGGTTCCCCGGTGCCACGCTGAATTTCGCCGAGCACCTGCTGCGTCGCCGCGACGGTCACCCGGCGCTGGTGGCCATCGCCGAGGACGGCAGCCGCGAACAACTCAGTCATGCGCAACTGGCCGCTCATATCGCCGGCCTGCAAAGAGCCCTGCGCGAGGCCGGCGTAGGCATCGGCGACCGCGTCGCGGCCTTCATGCCCAACACCTGGCAGACGGTGGTGGGTATGCTCGCCAGCGCCAGCCTGGGCGCCACCTGGTCGAGTTGCTCGCCGGACTTCGGCACCCAGGGCGTGCTCGACCGCTTCGGTCAGATCGAGCCCAAGGTGCTGATCGCTGCCGCCGGCTACCGTTACGCCGGCAAGTCCATCGACCTGACCGACAAAATCAATGAAATTCTCGCGCAACTGCCCAGCCTGGAGCGCCTGGTGATCGTGCCCTACTCACGCCATGAGGCCAGCCCAGCAGATTACAAGTCAGTTGCTCCAGTGGCCCTGTGGCAGGACTTCTACCAACCCGGCGGCGCGCCGCAGTTCACCCCGGTGCCGTTCGACCAGCCGCTGTATATCCTATACTCCAGCGGCACCACCGGCGTACCCAAGTGCATCGTCCATGGTGTTGGCGGCACCCTCTTGCAGCACCTCAAGGAACTGGGGCTGCACACCGACCTCGGCGCCAGCGACACCCTGTTCTACTACACCACCTGCGGCTGGATGATGTGGAACTGGCAGGTAGCAGGCCTGGCCCTGGGCGCCACCCTGGTGCTCTACGACGGCTCCCCCTTCCATCCTGCCCCCACGCGCCTGATCGACCTGATCGATGCCGAGAACATCTCGGTGTTCGGCACCAGCGCCAAATTCATCAGCGCACTGGAGAAGGCCGGCGTCAAACCGCGCGCGAGCCACACGCTGACCTCACTCAGGACGATCCTCTCCACCGGCTCGCCGCTGGCTCATGAAAGCTTCGACTACGTCTACCGCGACGTGAAAGCGGATCTGTGCTTGTCGTCGATCTCCGGCGGCACCGACATCGTCTCCTGCTTCGCCCTGGGCAACCCGACCCTGCCCGTCTGGCGCGGCGAGCTGCAGTGCAAGGGCCTGGGAATGGACGTGCAGGTGTGGGATGCAGACGGCCACCCGCTGAGCAGCGGCAAGGGCGAGTTGGTCTGCACCCGGCATTTTCCCTCGATGCCGCTGGGCTTCTGGAATGACGCTGATGGCGATAAATTCCGCGCTGCCTATTTCGCCACCTTCCCCGGCATCTGGGCCCACGGCGACTATGCCGAACAAACCGCGCATGGCGGCCTGCTCATCCATGGCCGCTCCGATGCCGTGCTCAACCCCGGCGGCGTGCGCATCGGCAGCGCAGAAATCTACCGTCAGGTGGAAAAGGTGCCGCAGGTACTGGAATCCATCGTCATCGGTCAGGACTGGCAAGGTGACGTACGCGTGGTGCTGTTCGTGCGCCTGCGCGATGGCGTGACGCTCGACGATAGCCTGCGTGAGGAGATCTGCCAGGCGATTCGCACCAACACCACACCGCGCCACGTACCGGCGAAAATCCTTCAGGTCGCCGATATTCCGCGCACCTTCAGCGGCAAGATCGTCGAACTGGCTGTGCGCAACGTCATCCATGGCCAACCGGTGAGGAATACCGACGCCCTGGCCAACCCGCAGGCCCTGGCGCTGTACCGAAATTTGCCCGAGTTGAATGAGTAGTCATGGCCCGAAGCCAGCACCCGGAAAAATCACTATACTGGCGCCATTTTTTCGTCCTCACTGAAATCGGGCCTGAATCGGGGGCCGATGGGGTACGCGGCGAGGGAGCGTCATGAACATCATCCAGCGCAACAACGTTCACTGTTTACCGGCAGCAGCGCACGATGCGCCAACGCTCGTCTATGGCCACGGTTTTGGTTGCAACAAGGACATGTGGAGCAGGGTCACGCCAGCCTTCACCCCGGCCTATCGGCAGGTTCTGTTCGACTATGTCGGCAGTGGCGAGTCCGACGCCAGCGCCTTCGATCCGATCCGCTACGGCCGGCTACAGGGTTATGTCGATGACCTGCTGGAAGTGTGCGATGCCCTCGCACTGTCGGGCGACCTGACCTTCGTCGGTCACTCGATCAGTTGCAGCATCGGCATACTCGCCGCCATCAGGCGCCCTCAGCTGTTTTCTCGGCTGATTCTTCTGGGCCCATCACCCTGCTTTCTCAACGACGAAGCGGATTACCGTGGCGGATTCGAACGCCAGGATCTGGAAGGGCTGCTGGAGCTGATGGCGCACAACTACATGGGCTGGGCCAAACAGTTCGCCCCGGTGGTCAGCGCCGCCGATGAATCGGCCGTCACCACACAACTCTCCGACAGTTTCTGCTCGACCGATCCGCTGATGGCCCGCACCTTCGCTCAGGCCACGTTCCTGTCCGATATACGCCCGGCGCTGCCGTCCTGCCCGGTGCCGAGCCTGATCCTGCACCACCAGCGTGACGCGCTGGTACCCGGCGCAGTTGCCGACTATCTGCACAAAGCGCTCGCCGACAGCAGGCTGGAAATCCTCGAAGTCAGCGGCCATTGCGCGCACATGAGCCACCCCGAGCTGGTCAGTGCCGCCATGCATCGCTATTTGCAGGGAGTCAACAGCCGTGTTCTATCTTGACTGTCTGCCCTGCCCGGTTCTGGTGACCGACTGCAATGGCCGCATCAAGCATGCCAACAACGATTTCAAGCGCCTGACAGACGCGGCCCTGAGCGGCGATATGGATCAGTTCTTTCCGCCAGCCAGCCGTATCTTCCTGCAAACCCATGCCTGGCCTTTGCTGCTGCGCAATGGCGAGTTCAACGAACTCTATCTGCAGCTGCAGTCGGGCGGCGGGCAGCTGATGCCCGTGATGACCAATGCCCGCATCAGTGAAGCCGAGGGTTCTGCCGAAGTCATCTGGCTGTTCTTCATCGCCAAGGATCGCCAGCGTTTCGAGACCGAGCTGCTCAAGGCCCGCCAGCAGGCACAGGAAAGTGCTGCACAACTGGCCAAGGCCAATCTGGCGCTGCAAAGCGCCTACGCGCAACTGGCCAACTACACGGTGGAAGTGGAAAGCGAGGCCGAACAGTTGGCACAACTGAGCCACAGCGACCCACTGACTGCATTGAGCAACCGCAGGGCACTGTCCCTGCATGTCGAACATTGGCTCGCCACTGCCACGGCGCAGGCCAATGGCAGCCTGCTGTTGATCGATATCGATCATTTCAAGCAGGTCAATGATCGTTTTGGCCACGCCGAGGGCGACAGGGTTCTGGTAGACCTCGCTCAGCGCCTGCTGCACAGCGTACGCAGTGGCGACAGCGTCGTGCGCTATGGCGGTGAGGAGTTTGCGATCTGGTTACCCGACGCTGATCTGGATGAAGCCAGCGATATTGCCCAGCGCGTGCATGAGCAGATCAGAACCCTGCAGGTTGCCAATGAAACGGTCACGGTGAGCATTGGCATTGCCTGCCTGCAACCTTGTGAACGCTACCTGACACAGTTGCTGGCAGCCGCCGACAGGGCACTGTATGAGGCCAAGGCCCAGGGCAGGAATCGCAGCGTCCGCCATGAGTAAGCCGCGTGCGCCGGGTCAAGGTGCACAGCGCCAATGCCCTCTACACTTCAGGTCACACTGACAACGGAACGTTAGCCGTGCACAACCTCTACTGCATATTCGCCACCGTGCTCTTCGCCGCAGCAGCATCGGCTGACGAGCCGGTGAAACTGTACATGCCGGACGCACCGCCGCTGACGCTGCACCAATACGAGGGCGGTCATGGCATGGTCGGCGATGTCACCCTGGCGGCTCTGGCCAGGCTCGGCAAACTGACCGAAATCGTTGCCGAACCCTGGCCACGCGCCCAGGCCAGCGTGGCCAGAGGTCGCAACATGCTGATCATTCCCCTGTCGCGCACGCCCGAACGCGAGGAGCTGTACACCTGGATCGCGCCGGTCATGGAACTGGAGCGTGCCTTCTTCAGCCTCGACGAGCCCGTGACGAGCTTCGCCGAGGCCCGTCAGCGTTACCGCCGCATCGGCGTTGGCCTGGGCACTGCGCAGGTCGCCATCCTCCAGCGTGAAGGCTTTCGCGACGAGCAGATCGTGCAACTCACGTCGGGCGAAAACCCCGTCCACCTGCTGAACCTGGAGCGTATCGACGCCTGGTTCACCGGCGTGCCGGAGGCGCTGTATATCTGGGAAGGTTCGAATTATCGCCAGCAGAATCTGCGCCGAAGCCCGACGCTGGTCAGTACCGGCCTCTATCTGAGCTGCTCGAAGGAATGCGATGCGCGACTGGTCGAAGACTTGCGCAGCGCCATCGCCGAACTCGAACTGGAAGGTATCAGCCAGCGCCTGCGTCAGGCCTATCTGCCGCTGCAGCCTGATCCTTGACGACCTGGCTGCCTGCCAGGCCCTGTTCTTTCCGCGATCCGTCAAATACCCTGCCGCCCCGGATCTTCTGGCAACGGCTCCTGCTCGATCTCCTCCAGCTTCAGTTCCAGCCCCCAATCACCGGCTGCAGCACTTTTCACTGCAACGGGCTGCGCCGCAGGGGCAGCAGCTACTGCAGGTGCAGGCCGTGCGTTGGCCGGGTTGTCGCGATGCAGCTTGAGTTTCAGGCGCACGTTGTTCGCCGAGTCGGCGTTCTTCACCGCCTCTTCCTCGTCGATTGCACCTTCGTGCACCAGATCGATCAGCGCCTGGTCGAAAGTCTGCATGCCGAGGTTCTTGGACTTCTCCATGATTTCCTTCAGCTCGGAAAACTCGTTGCGCTTGATCAGGTCGCGCACCGTCGGCGTGCCCAGCATCACCTCCACTGCGGCGCGGCGCTTGCCGTCAAGCGTCTTGACCAGGCGCTGGGAAACGAACGCCTTGAGGTTGTTGCCCAGGTCGTTGAGCAACTGCGGACGGCGATCTTCCGGGAAGAAGTTGATGATGCGGTCCAGCGCCTGGTTGGCATTGTTGGCGTGCAGCGTGGAGATCGCCAGGTGTCCGGTATCGGCGAAGGCCAGGGCGTGCTCCATGGTTTCGCGGTCGCGAATTTCGCCAATCAGGATCACATCCGGCGCCTGACGCAGGGTGTTCTTCAATGCCGCATGGAAGCTGCGGGTATCCACGCCCACCTCGCGCTGGTTGATGATCGACTTCTTGTGCCGGTGCACATACTCCACCGGGTCTTCGATGGTGATGATGTGACCGCCGCTGTTGCGATTGCGGTAGTCGATCAGCGCCGCCAGCGAGGTCGACTTGCCCGAACCGGTGCCGCCGACGAACAGCACCAGGCCGCGCTTCTCCATCACCGTGCCGAGCAGCACTTCGGGCAGTTTGAGGTCTTCGAAACGCGGAATATCCAGCTTGATGTTGCGCGCGACGATGGACACCTCGTTACGCTGCTTGAAGATGTTGATGCGGAAACGCCCGACCCCGGTCAGCGATATCGCCAGGTTCATCTCCAGTTCGCGCTCGAATTCCTCACGCTGGGCACTGTCCATGATCGAGTCGGCAATCGCCGCCACATCGCCGGCTTTCATCGGCTCCTGGCTCAGTGCCTTGAGCACGCCGTTGAACTTGGCGCAAGGCGGCGCGCCAGTGGACAGATACAGATCGGAGCCATCCTGACTGGACAGGATTTTCAGCATTGCGTGGAGATCCATGGCGGCGTTTCCGTGAGCGCGATTGAAATACCATAGGCCATGATTCGCTCGCGCAGCGGACAACGCACGGCCCATACAATTGACGCCATTCTGCTGGCGCAAGCAAAGCTGGCACAATAGCGCCCTGACAGAATTGAGGAGCCCATCAATGGCAAAGGCAATGGCCCGCCACATCCTGGTCAAGACCGAGGCAGAAGCCGCCGCCCTGAAAAAGCGTATCGCGGCCGGCGAGGCCTTCGACGTACTGGCGCGCAAGCATTCCACCTGCCCTTCCGGCAAGAAAGGCGGCGACCTCGGTGAAGTGCGCCCCGGGCAGATGGTGCGCGCCGTCGATCAGGTGATCTTCAAGAAGGCGCTGCGTGAAGTGCACGGCCCGGTGAAAACCCAGTTCGGCTACCACCTGATCCAGGTGTTCTATCGCGACTGAGGTTCGCTCAGGCGCTCGACGCGCTGGTTTGCGAGCCGACGGAGCGCCGTTGCCCTGCGCACAGGCGGCATGAGCACTACCGGCGCGCCTTCATAGCCTGTGCGGGTACCCTGGCACAGGCACGTGCTCGGCCATCAGCGCCACCACCCAATCGATGAACACCCGCAACTTGGCGCTGACATGCCGGTTCGCCGGGAAAGCCAGGTACATCGGCATCGGCGTCATCTGCCAGTCCTCGAACAAACCCACCAGCTCGCCACTGGCCAGATGTGGCCGGGCCATGTAGTGCGGCAACCAGAGTATGCCGAGGTCGGCCAGCCCGGCGGCCAGATACGCATTGCCGTCATCGACAATCAGCGCCGGACACCCCTGGGCTTCGATAACCTCCTCGCCCCGCCGCATGGCGTAAGGCAGGGCATTGCCTGTGCGCGACCAGAGAAAGCCCAGCGTGTCATGACTGCCATCTTGCAGCTCACGCGGATGGGCCGGTGTTCCCGCTCGTTGCAGGTAGCCCGGCGCGGCGTAGAGGCCCAGTTGCAGATCGCCGATATGCCGCGCAATCAGCGACTGATCGGTGATCTCCCCACCGCGCACCACGCAATCGACGTTCTCGCCAATGATGTCGACGATGCGGTCACTCACGCCCAGGGTCAGCTGAATGTCCGGATAGCGCGCGTAGAACGCCGGCAGCGCCGGGATCAGCAGCATGCACGCGAAGGGGCTGGGCACGTCCACACGCAAACGGCCGCGCGGTGCCAGTGACGCACTGGACAAGCTGGTTTCAGCATCGTCCAGCTCCGCCAGCAGACGTACCACACGCTCGTAATAGGCCGCCCCGTCGGCCGTGACGTTGACCTTGCGGGTGGTGCGATTGAGCAGGCGCACGCGCAGCCGCGCCTCCAGCTGCTGGATTAACTGCGTCACGCTGGTCTTGCTCATGTGCAGGGTGCTGGCTGCCTTGGTGAAGCTGCCGGTTTCCACCACCCGGGCAAAGGCCTGCATCGCATCGAAACGATCCATTTAACGCCACTCTTTAATCATTGATTGTTTGGATTCTACAAACAGTCATGACCAGAGTTGCACGTTTATCCAGCGCGGCGTCACTCCTAAAGTGCGGCTATCGATAACAGCGGGCCGCACTGGCTCCAACGGAGGTTCCCATGAATAGCAAGCGTGATGTGGTTTTCCCGGCAGAACGCCACGCCCTGTACGAGCTGCATCGCTACTCCCCGGCCATTCGCAGCAACGGCTTTCTGTTCGTCTCCGGCCAGGTCGGCAGCCGCAAGGACGGCTCGCCGGAACCGGATCTGCACGACCAGGTTCGCCGCACCTTCGCCAATCTCAACGCGATTCTCGCCGAAGCCGGTTGCAGCTTCGAAGATGTGGTCGACACCACCATCTTCATGGTCGACCCGCACGCCAAGTTCGAAACCATCTGGGAAGTGGCAGCCGACTACTGGGGCGAAGCGCCCTACCCGACGGTGACGGCCCTTGGCGTGACCTGGCTGGCCGGCTTCGATTTCGAGATCAAGGTGATCGCCAAGCTGCCACAGTGAATATTCCGCGCGCCGCCCGGCACGCCCCGCAAGACGCGGATCCACCTCACTCCCCGAGCAGCGCCCGCCAGCCGCCAGCGTCGCGAATCTGCAGTGACGCAGCGCGATCATCGTCCAACCGCAGCAGATACAGCCAGCCATGCTCGACCAGCTCGCGCACCACCTGATGGCTGGCGACCACCTGATCGATCATCGAGCGCGGCGCAGCGATGATCACGCTCAGACGCAGCGGCCGGTGTAGCCAGCGCTGGCCATCGTGCAGCGACTGGCGCGCCAGGCCGATGCGCAGATCGCCACCGTTGCCCTCGAATACCCCGATATTGCCGCCCACCACGTTGTGCAGCACCTTGTTGCCACTGCCAAAACGCTGGTTGTCGGTGGTCGAGGTCAGGTACTGCAGGTTGATCCAGTGCGCCACGACCATCGGTGCGGTCATGATCAACTCCAGCACCTTGCCACCCTCGTCATGTCGCCAGTCATAGTCATGCAGGAAGGCACGCCCCTGCAGGTCGAGACCGCGCGTGCGCGCACGCGGCGCAGCGATGAACGCGGCATTGCCGGCCAGCCCCCATTCCGGACGGGTCTGCGCCCAGTCAGCGGCGCGTCGGCGCAGGGCCGCCAGCAGGCGCTCCGGCCGCCTGCTCAGAGGCCCCAGCCCCAGACGCGCCGCACGCGCCTGACGCACCCGCACGGCTGCGCGGTCCAGCGCCTGGCGCAGGCGCTGCCAGCTTGGCACGAGGTCAGCCGGCAAGGCGTCACTGGCGAAGACCTGGACTTCGTCGGTGGTGGTGTTATGCAGCCCGGCCAGTACCTGGCAGTCCATCGGCAGCTCGATCCCCTGCCCGGCCAGCCCCAGGCGCACCTGCGGATCATTGAGCAATTCGGCCAGCGCGCGCGCATTGACCTCACCACTCTGGCCGCAACAGGCACCGCAATCCAGCCCGGCCGCCTGCGGATGGTTGGCGCTCTGGCTACCATGGCCGAGCAACAGGATCAGCGCTGGAAAATCTCGCGTCAGCCCCATCGCGCGCAGAATACGCGCCGCCAGTTGTACCCGCTGATCCGTGGCCAACGGCGCCAGCAGCGGGCTGAGACGCTGCCACTCGTCGCGCTTCAACCCCGCGCGCTCGGCAGGCGCCAGACCACGCAGCCAGCCGCCCGTGCGCCCGAGCAATGAGCCGGCGTAACCCAGGCCAAGCGACTCGACCAGGGTAAAACCCGACGCCGGCAAACGCTCGAACAGGCGCCAGCGCCCCTGCTGTGCCAGGCGAGCCTGACGCCGCGCGGCCAGTTGAGCGTCACCCGCCGCGTCACCGCAACTGTCGCTGACGCTCAGTTGCGGCGCCAGGAGGCCCGGCAACTGCGGCCGGCTGGCTGTCGTGCCGAGCGGCGTGTAAGCGATGGGCAAGCCGAAGAACCCGGCAAAGCCACCGGTCTGAACCGACGGACAGACCTCCTCCAGAGCACGACGCAGCGGCTCGGAGCGCACGTCGATGCAGAAATACACCTTGGCCAGCGTTGGCTCCACCGCCACGCCCTGCGCCTGGGCAGACTGCAAAAGCTGCTGCAGGTGCTCTTGCCAGGCCAGCTCTTCGGCGCGCTGCCATACCTGCAGCGCCTGCCAGGCAGACGACGGCTGGCGGCGGCGCCACTCCTGCCAGGCCTGGCGCCAGGCGTTCCAGCGGCTGCCCGGATCACGCCGGCGATCATCCACCAGCCACTCCCAGGCTGCACGAATGGCCAGCACGTCCAGCAGCGTGTCATCGTCGCCGCCGGCCTGGCGCGCCAGCCAGCGCCGGTAAGCGCACCAGGAGGCCCAACCCAGGCTGCGCAACAGCAGGCAGTCGAACCACTCCTCCAGCTCGTCAGCCCGCAACCCCAGGCGTTGCACGGCGACCTCCAGCGCCGCACGCGGCTGCCACGGCAACTCGACGATGCGGGCACTCAGGTCGCGACAGGCACTGAGCACGCTCATACCACGATCATCCTGCATGGCCTGACGCCAGGCCTGATACAGCCCGCCCTGGCGTTCGGCATGCCAATCGGCCTGATGCTCATCGAACCAGGCGGCGCAGCATTGACCGACTTGCCGGGTGATCAAGGCCGGCCAGCCCGGCAAGGCGATCTCGGCATCGGCCATGTCTTCCAGCAGCGGCAGGCCAGGTGCCTGTTCATTCTCGGCCTGCAGCGCCTGCAGCAGATCTGCCGGCGTCCGGCCCTGCGGATTGTCCCGCAGCACCTGCAGCAGGTGACGCTCGCCAATCTGCCCGTCAGCCCAGGCCTGGCGGTAATCGTCAGCCGCCAGCGTCAAGCGGCTGCCGGCACGCCGCCAGAGCTGCTCGGCCACTTCGGCCCAGGGCTGCTGGCGCCGCTCCCACAACGGGCTGACCGCGATCAGACGATCCAGCGGCCAGGTTGGCGCGATACGTTCGCAGGCTCGTGCAGCGGCGTCATGCAGGACGTCACGGTCGATGGCGACGACATGTTCGATGGCGGTCATGGGCGCTCTCCAGTGGCGGCGTGGTGGGCGGGCAGCGGACGCACAGGCCACAGACGGAAGGTCAGACGGGTGAAGTGTTCATCGAGGAAGAAGCCAGCAAATGCCGCCGGGTACAGGCGCCGCGCCAGCAACCCCTGTGGCCGCGCCACGATCAACGCCTGCAGCAGGTAAAGCCCGAAGAACAGCGCCAGGGCCACCAGACTCAAATACAGCGGCGCCGTGGCGGGCGCGGCACTGGCAGCGAGAATCCAGCCTGCCGCCAGGTGCCAGAGCAGATACAGGCCCAGCAACGCCACCAGCATCAGCACGGCGTACAGCGGCTGACGGCGCCGCAGGCACCAGGGCGCCAGGCCTACCGCAAGAATGGCCAGCGCCTCGAACGGCAGTGGGTGCATCGGCACCAGATAACGCCAGAGCTGATCAAGCAGCGCCATGGCCAGCACCGCAAGCCCCAGGGCCAGCAGCAGCGAGAACAGCTCCGGCGCCGCTCGCGGCTCCTGCAAGGCCTGATGGCGCACCTGCAACACCGTCTCTCCGCAAGCCAGGAAGGCATGCGCCTTGTACAGCGAGTGGGCCAACAGGTGCACCAGCGCCAGCTCGTAGAGGCCCAGGCCGCATTCGAGCAGCATGAAACCCATCTGTGCGCAGGTCGACCAGGCCAGACGCACCTTGATGCTGATGCCCGTCATCATCACCAGCGCTGCCAGCACGGCAGTCAGCCCCCCCACTACCACCAGCAAGGTCTGGGCAACCGGTGCTGCGGACAGCAAGGGGGCAAAACGCAGCAGGACGAAACCGCCCAGGTTGACCAGCCCGGCATGCAGCAGCGCCGACACCGGCGTCGGCGCCTCCATCACCTGGATCAGCCAGCCATGCACCGGCAACTGCGCAGACTTGAGGATCACCGCCAGCACCAGCAGCACCGCCGCCAGGTGCAGCTCCCAGCCCACAGCACCGCCAGCCTGCCGCAGCGCCACCTGCTCGAGAATCTGCGCCAGCTCGCTGCTGCCAGCCGCCTGCACCAGCAGTACGCAGGCCAACACCAGGCAGATATCGGCCAGGCGGCTGACGAGAAATTTCTTGTGCGCCACCACCAGCGCCATGGGCCGGTCGCGGTAGAAGGTCAGCAACTGATGCAGACACAGGCTGGAAACGATCCAGGCCGCCACCAGCGCGTACAGGTCACGACTGGTCACCACCATGGCCACCGCCGCCAGGGTGCCGAGCAACGCCAGCAGGTAGCGCCGCTGGCCGGGCTCGCCCTGCAAATAACGTGCGGAAAACTCGATGATCACCAGTGCCAGCAGACTGATCAGGCTGGCCATGGCCAGCCCCAGGCGGTCGGCCGGCTGGTCATCGAGGCCGGCCTGCACCAGCGCGGCCATCACCAACGCCAGGCCGGCGCCCCCAGCCAGGCGTCCCGGCCACCAGAGACTGGCCGTCCGGCGAGCCGGCCACAGTGCCACCGGTACCAGTGCCAGGGCGTACAGCCAGGGCAGCCAGGTGGCCAATTGAGAGGACAGAGGCAGCATGAGCGATCTCCAGAAACGAACGATGACGCCAGTCTCAGGGAGTGCTTTATTTATTTAAAATAGATTGATAAGAATCAAACATTCCTTTTTAGAGAACCAATCATGCGCCGGCTCAACTTCCATCACCTGCACTACTTCTGGGCCGTGGCCAAAGAAGGCAATCTGACCCGCGCCGCGCAATCGCTGCACGTTGCCCAGTCGGCACTTTCGACGCAGATCCGCGCCCTCGAGGAGCAACTCGGCCATGCGCTGTTCATCCGCTCCGGGCGTAATCTGCTGCTGAGCGAAGCCGGGCAGCTGGTGCTGGATTACGCCGACAGCATCTTCGCCCTCGGCAGTGAACTGCAGATGACCCTGCAAGGCGCGCTGCAGGCCAACCGGCAACTGCGCATCGGCGCCGTGGCCACGCTGTCGCGTAACTTTCAGGAGAACCTGCTGCGCCCTTTTCTCGGACGCAGCGAGCTGCGCATCACCCTGGAATCCGGCAGCCTCGGCGAGTTGCTGGAGCGCCTGGCCCTGCACAATCTCGATGTGGTGCTGACCAATCAGGCGGTCAGCAGCGATGCCCAACGCTCGTGGCGTTGCCGCCTGCTGGACAGGCAGAGCGTATGCCTGGTCGGCCCGCCGCGCTCCGGCAAGTTCGACCTGCAGCGCGACCTGCCGCAGGCCCGCCTGATCGTCCCCGGGCGCAGCAGCGATATCCGCAGTCAATTCGAACTGTTCTGCGACAGCCAGGGGCTGCAGCCGGACATCTGCGCCGAGGTCGACGACATGGCCATGCTGCGCCTGCTGGCCAGGGACTCCGGCGACCTGGCGCTGCTGCCGGCGGTGGTGGTGCAGGACGAACTGCAATCCGGTGCGCTACAGCTGTATGCCGAGATTCCCGAAATCGCCGAGCAGTTCTTCGCCGTTACCCTGCAGCGCCAGTTTCGTCTGGATATTCTCGATGAATTGCTGGGCCAGCCTGCGCTGACGACGCCGCGTATGCCACTGGCCCAGGCAGACCTCAGAGGTGAGTGAAGACCCGCTCGGCAGGCAGGCGCGACTTCGGCAGTGCGGCGTTGAAATCGCTGTCACTGCGATACCCCAGGGCCACGGCCACCACGCAGTTCAAGCCCTGCGCGACCAGGCCCAGTTCGGCGTCCAGCACCTGACGGTCGATGCCCTCCATCGGCGTGGCGTCGATCCCCTTGGCAGCAGCCCCCAGAAGCAACGTGCCGAGCGCCAGGTAGGCCTGCTTCTCCGCCCAGTGCGGGATGTCGCCCAGGCCACGGTGCAGTTCGACATAGCTGCGCCGCGTGTTGTGCTGGGTGGTGCGCGCCACCTCGTCACGGAAACGCCCATCATCGGCTTCCTGCTGCAGCAGATCGGCCAGATAGGCGTCGTCGAGATCGCGACGGACACAGATCAGGATCACATGCGAGGCATTGAGGATCTTCGCCTGGTTGTAGGCGAAGCCGCCCTGCGCGCCCTTGGCCAGGCGCGCCTTGCCCTCGGTGGTGCTGGCTACGACGAAATGCCACGGTTGCGAGTTGACCGAGGATGGCGACAGACGCAGCAACTCGAGCAACTCGTCGATAACCGCCTGCTCCACCTGGCGGCTGGCATCATAGGCCTTGGTGGTGTAGCGCTGACGCGCGAAGGAAACGGGGTTCATGGACAACCTCCTGATCGAATGAATGCAGCGAAATGAAAGTGAGTCTGACGCATGCCAAAGCAACACAACAGCGGTCATCTGCCCCTGGCCTTGCAGGGCAAAAATGGAAATCTCTCGCGTCTAGCCCATACAGGCCGGCGCCGCACGGTGCCATCCTCAGCCATTGCTGATCTGACGCGCGACGAAACGCTTGGCCGGCGCCACGATCTGTTCCTGCTCCGCCACCAGTGGCAAATCACGCGCGCCTTCGGCGGTCTGCCCGACCAGTGCGTAAAGGGTTGCCGTCGCCAGCTCCAGCGCCTGCGGCAAGGGCTGTCCGGCCAACAAGCGGCCCAGCAGCGTGGCCGAGAACACGTCACCCATGCCGTTGGGCAGGGGATGCAGGGCCAGCCGCGGCGTGGTCACCAGCCAGGCACCCTCGCCGTTCACGGCCAGGGTGCCCAGCTCGCTATCTGCGATATCCGGCGTCGCCAGGCTGGTGACCACCACCACATCCGGGCCACGGCCACGCAGCTGCCGGGCGACCTTCACCGCTTCCTGCAGGTTGGCCGGTTTCGCGCCGGTGAGCAGCTCGAACTCGAACTGATTGGGCGTGATGATATTGGCGCAAGGCATCGCCTGGTCACGCAAAAAGTCGGGAATCGCCGGATTGACGAACACGCCTCTGCCAACATCGCCCATCACCGGGTCGCACAGGTAACGCACGCTGGGGTTGTGCTGGCGAATCTCGCCCACGGCCTCGAGAATCACCCGCCCGCTATCGGCGTCGCCCAGGTAACCGGACAGCACCGCCGACAGCCGTTGCAGCACACCGCGCTCACGCAGCCCGAGCAGCACCTCGCGCACATGCTCGGCACCGAACACCTGGCCACGGAACTGGCCATAGCCGGTGTGATTGGAAAATTGCACGGTATGGATCGGCAGCACCTCGAACCCCAGGCGCTGCAACGGGAACACCGCAGCAGCATTGCCGACATGGCCCCAGGCGACATGCGACTGGATGGACAGAACGAGGGGCGGTTGCGTGGCGCTCATGGTGATCCCTGCTGATCGAGTACGACAGGCCACGGATTATTCGCCAAGCGCCACGCCCACGCCAGCCGCAAGGCCTCCATCGGAAGGAGCGGGACTCCTGCAACAGGACAACGCCACACCTGGCCTGTCGGCGCACGGCTAAGCCGCCGGCACGCCGCCCCACTCCACCCTGTTGCGCCCATGCGTCTTGCCCCAATACAGCGCCGTATCGGCCTCCTGCAAACGCTCGTCGAATGCTTGCGCGCTGCTGAAACGGTCTGACACACCCACGGTTACCGTACAGCGAATCCCCTGCTGCAAGCCGCTTTGCAGCACTTCCCCCTGCTCGATCGCGTCACGTATGCGTTCGGCCAGTTGCAGGGCTCCGGCCTTATCGGTATCCAGCGCGATGACCACGAATTCCTCACCACCGAGCCGGCAGATCAGGTCGCCCTGGCGCGCGCAGGCTTTGAGCACTTGGGCGACGCGACTCAGAATGAGATCGCCGACTTTGTGACCGTAGGTGTCATTGATGCCCTTGAAATGATCGACATCGACGATAAGCAGGTAGGCAGCGACAGCCGTGCGCGAGCGGAAGTACTGCTCCAGAGCCTCCATCAGGCCACGCCTATTGAGCAGGCGGGTCAATGGGTCATGAGCGGCCAGTGCACGCAAGTCGTCGGTGAGGCGACACAGCACCAGCCATATCACGCAAGGCGGCAACACCGTCGCCAGGAACGACATGTAGATGTAGAACACCTTCTGGAAAATGCTGCTCATATCCAGCGCCGGTAAACCGAGCTCGATAATCTTCATAAGCTTCATGGCGTTGAGCACGCCCAGACCGCCGATCAGCAGGGCAAAGACAACCATCTCGATACGCAGGTCGCGGGCAAAGGTACGCACGCCGTACAGCAGGGTGAGCGTCATGGCCATGAACAACGTCGTACACACAGCAGCCAGCATCGCATGGCGCGCCTCGCTGCCAAACCCGTACTGCACCAGTACCTGGAGCGACTAATAGACCAGCGCCAACCCCAATAATGGCTGCACCAATGCTGTGGACTGTCCAAAGAAACGCAGCGCGCCCAGCACATAGGCCACCGGAGCGCTGAGTGTCAGCGTGTGATTGACCACACTGAGCAGCCCCCACTCCGACGGGCCACTGCTCAATTGCAGGATATAGGCAATGCCGAGCAGCAGATTGCCCAGGGCAAAGACTTCCATGCCCATTGTCCTGCCACTGAGCCGTGTGCTGATCAGCAAAAACATCACGGAAAAGCACAGCAGATACACGCAGAGCATGCCGAGGATAACGGTCGCGACCATGGATTCCCGCTAATTGAACAATCCCTATGAGGAGCCTAGCACCAAGGCAATGGCCTCTGCGTACATACCTTCATCTGTGCGAACGGCAAAGCCTGGCGCATGTACAAGAAACGAATGCTAGGCGCATGGAGACGGGAAGGCAATTTGCTAGCAACCACAAACGAAGCGTAACCGCGCCAAACCAGGATGCCTCGGCTGGCATCACTGCCTGCATATGCATCCGGCGATACTGGCAGATCGCCTGCAAAGACTTCTATCATGCCCGCGCCAGCATTCGACATGATGACAAGGAGCAGTAGATGAGCGATTCGCGCCAGGCGGTATTCGCCAGGGAATGCGACCTGATCATGAAAGGCGGTATCACCAGCGGCATCGTCTACCCGCTGGCCATTACCGAGATCGCCAAGGCATTTCGTCTGCGCAGCATCGGTGGCACCAGCGCAGGTGCCATTGCTGCAGCAGCAGCCGCTGCCGCCGAGTTGGGGCGTCAGCGTTACCAACACGGTGAACTCGGCAACGACCCTGGCGGCTTCGCCGCCATCGAACGACTGCCGGCACACCTCTGCCTGCCCGCAGCAAGTGGCCATGGTACCAAGCTGCTGGCGCTGTTCAGACCGAACCCGGTCATGCGCACGCTGTTCGATACCTTCATAGCCATTTTGCAAAACAAAGACAAAAGTCCCGGCGTACGGTTGTTCGCTCCATTGCAGATCATGCTCAAACGGCACAGCTTCACTGCCCTGACCGGTGCCTTGCTGGCCAGCGGCCCCCTGTGGTGGAGCGCTGCCAGCAGCGCCAATGTGCTGGTTTGGGTCTGGGTCTTGCTGTTCGCGTCGCTGGGTGGCGTATTCGCCGTGATCGTCCGCCTGGCCATGATCGCCTTGCGTGAGTTGCCAATGAACGGTTTCGGCCTGTGCAGCGGCATGCCAGAGGCCAATGACGATGAGCCGGATGAAGTCCTAACCAGTTGGCTGACGCAGTACTTCGACCAGCTCAGCGGCCAGCGCGAATACTGCGCGGCTCGGGCTGCACATCTCGACTGCGAGCGGCCATTGACCTTCGGCGACCTACGCGCACATGGCATCGATCTGCAGGTGATGACCACATGCCTGAGCATGGCGCGCCCCTTCCGCCTGCCGTTTCGTGACGACGAGCAGGTACGCGAGAACAATCAGTTCCATTTTCGCCGGGAGGAATTCGCGCGGCTTTTCCCGCATCGCGTAGTGGCCTGGATGAGTGCACGCCAGCGCCCCGGCGAGGCGCGCAGTGATGGCTACCTGCGCCTGCCATTACCCGATGATCTGCCGGTGATCGTCGCGGTACGCATGAGCCTGAGCTTCCCCGTGCTGCTCAACGCCGTACCAGTGCACGCCGTGGACTACCGCAAGAGCAAGAAGACGCTGGAACGCTGCTGGTTCTCCGATGGCGGCATAAGCTCCAACTTCCCCATCCATTTCTTCGATGCCGCGCTGCCCAGACGCCCCACCTTCGGCCTCGACCTCGGGCCAACCGATGGCGCCGACGAACAGCGCGTGCGCTTCCCGCGCAACAACGGTGATGCACGACTGGCGTATTGGCGGCGTATTCCCGGGACTGGTTTGCCCGCCTTGCGGGGTTTCTTCGCACTGCTGAGCAATATCGCCAAGGACTGGAACCACGAAACCCTGTCGCTGATGCCAGGCTTTCGCGACCGCATCGGCCTAATTCAGCTGACCCGCGAAGAAGGTGGCCTCAACCTGACCATGCCAGCCGAGCGTATCGAGCGCCTGACCCGTTACGGCCGTGAAGCAGGCCAACAGTTCGTGTTGCGCTTCGGCGCCCGCAGCACTGGCAGCCTGGCGCCAAACCCTCGCCAATGAACTGGGAAAATCACCAGATCATTCGTCTGCGCCTGCAACTGGCCAGCATCGCCGAACAGCTGCAGAGCCTGGAAAGAGCCTGTCGCGAACTACAGGGTACGGAGCAGGATTACCAGCGTTTCTTCACTGCCGATGCCAAGCGCTACAGCTATGCCTTCAAAGGCCTGAGTTACCTGCAACAGAATCCGGACACCGGCCTGTATCGCACCCAGGCCGGGCTGGCCCAGGCCATGCTCGGCAAACTGCGGAAGATCGCCCAGCTGATCGAGCAACACCCGGACAGCCACCCCGCCACAGGCGCCCCCAAGCCCACGCCGGAACTGAAACTGCGCCCGCGTATCTAGGAAATCGGCTGCTCGGGGCAAAATACCGGCAGAGCTGAAGTTGCAGGCTCCAAGTGTTACCATTGCGCACCTGACGCCATCCCGAGCCCCGGCGTCACGATACCGAAACGCCCACCCATGCTTCTTCAGCCTTAGCGGCTATCTGCCGGCCGGGTGTTGGCCTCGCGCCTGTGCGCCGGCTCAGTTGCCTTGCTTAGTGCCGGGCAGATTAGGCATGAAGCGCTATCTCTTTCCAAGCAGCACACCTCAGCTACTGATAGGTAAGCCCCTTGATTTCCACCGCTAACATCACCATGCAGTTCGGCGCCAAGCCGCTGTTCGAGAACGTTTCCGTCAAGTTCAACAATGGCAACCGCTACGGCCTGATCGGCGCCAACGGCTGCGGCAAGTCGACCTTTATGAAGATTCTCGGCGGCGATCTGGAGCCGTCGGCCGGCCAGGTGATGCTCGAGCCGAACGTGCGCCTGGGCAAACTGCGCCAGGATCAGTTCGCCTACGAAGAATTCAACGTGATCGATACCGTGATCATGGGCCACGCGGAACTGTGGAAGGTTAAAGCCGAGCGCGACCGCATCTACTCGCTGCCGGAGATGAGTGAAGAAGACGGCATGAAGGTCGGTGAGCTCGAAGGCGAGTTCGCCGAGATGGACGGCTACACGGCCGAGTCCCGTGCCGGTGAGCTGTTGCTCGGCCTGGGCATCCCGCTCGAACAGCACTTCGGCCCGATGAGCGAAGTCGCCCCTGGCTGGAAGCTGCGCGTGCTGCTGGCCCAGGCGCTGTTCGCCGACCCGGACGTGCTGCTGCTCGACGAGCCGACCAACCACCTGGACATCAACACCATCCGCTGGCTGGAATCGATTCTCACGGCGCGTAACAGCACCATGATCATCATTTCCCACGACCGTCACTTCCTCAATGCGGTCTGCACCCACATGGCCGACCTGGATTACGGCGAGCTGCGCCTGTTCCCCGGCAACTACGATGAGTACATGACGGCCTCGACCCAGGCCCGCGAACAACTGCTGGCCGACAATGCCAAGAAAAAGGCGCAGATCGCCGAGCTGCAGACCTTCGTCAGCCGCTTCTCGGCCAACGCCTCCAAGGCCAAGCAGGCCACCAGCCGCGCCAAGCAGATCGACAAGATCCAGCTGGCCGAGGTCAAGCCGTCGAGCCGCGTCAGCCCGTTCATCCGCTTCGACCAGAACAAGAAGCTGCATCGCCAGGCGGTGACCGTCGAGAAGCTGTCCAAGGCCTTCGATGACAAGGTGCTGTTCAAGAACTTCAGCTTCACCATCGAAGCCGGCGAGCGCGTGGCCATCATCGGCCCCAACGGCATCGGCAAGACCACCCTGCTGCGCACCCTGGTCGGCGAGATGCAGCCGGACGCCGGTAGCGTGAAGTGGACCGACAGCGCCGAGGTGGGCTACTACGCCCAGGATCACGCGCACGACTTCGAAGCCGACGAAACCCTGTTCGAGTGGATGGGCCAGTGGACCAGCGGCGAGCAGAACATCCGCGCTGCGCTGGGGCGCATGCTGTTCTCCTCCGATGAGATCCAGAAGTCGGTGAAGGTGCTGTCCGGTGGTGAACAGGGCCGCATGCTGTTCGGCAAGCTGGCCTGCCAGAAGCCCAACGTGCTGGTGATGGACGAACCGACCAACCACCTGGACATGGAATCGATCGAGGCGCTCAACCTGGCGCTGGAGAACTACCCCGGCACGCTGATCTTCGTCAGCCATGACCGTGAGTTCGTCAGTTCCCTGGCCACGCGCGTCATCGAGCTGTCGGACAACGGCGTGACCGACTTCTCCGGCACCTACGACGACTACCTACGCAGCCAGGGCATCATCGTCTAAAGCTCGTAGCAGAAACAGAAACGACAAAGCCCGCTTTCGCGGGCTTTGTCGCATCTTGCCGGTCGATCTCAGATACGGAACTGCCGCACCAGCGCTCCCAAACGCTCACCAAGCCCCGCCAGACTGCGCGCGGTCTGCGCGCCACGTTCGGTTTCATCAGCGACGCTGTCCACGGCAACCGCAATCTGATGCACGCTGCGGTTGATCTCCTCGGCTACCGCCGTCTGTTCTTCCGCAGCACTGGCGATCTGCGCGTTCATGGCGTTGATGGTGGCGATCAGCCGGGCGATGGCATCGAGTGATTCACCGGCCTTGTTGGCCTGCTCGCTGGTCAGCTCGCCGGCATCGCTGGAGCGCCGCATCGCGGTCACCGCCTGCTGCGTGCCCTGCTGCAGACGGTCGATCATGCCCTGAATTTCCTGGGTGCTCTGCTGCGTACGACTGGCCAAGGCGCGCACTTCATCGGCGACCACGGCGAAACCCCGTCCGGCCTCACCGGCACGCGCCGCTTCGATGGCCGCGTTGAGTGCCAGCAGGTTGGTCTGCTCGGCGATGGAGCGAATCACATCGAGCACGCTGACGATCGACTGTACATCCTGCTGCAGACTGTCGAGTGACACACCGCTGCTGCGAATGTCCTCCACCAGCGAGTGAATGCTGCTGATACTGCCGTCGACCACGCTTTTGGCCGCGTTGCCTTCACGGTCGGTCTGCTGCGCAGCTTCGGCGGCGTTTTGTGCACTTTTGGCGACTTCATGCGCGGCTGCCGACATTTCGTTGATTGCCGTAGCCACCTGATCGGTTTCATGCCGCTGTTGCGCCATGGCCTGCTCGGAACGCTGTGCCTGATCCGAAACCTGGCCGACCAGTTCCGTAAGCTGTCCGGTCATTTCGACGATCTGCCGCACCAGGCCATGCACCTTCTCGACGAAGCGGTTAAATGACCCAGCCAGTTGCCCCAGTTCGTCCTGACTGGTGACCGGCAGGCGCCGAGTCAGATCGCCCTCACCCGCTGCGATATCGTCAAGGTTGGCCTTGATCTGCTGCAAAGGACGCAAGAACGCGTTGCCCAGCCAGACGCCGATGACCCCGAATACCAGCAACAGGACTGCCGCCACCACCGCGATGCTGGTGATGATGGTGCCAATGCGGCGATCAATCTCGACCTGCACCTCGGCGATACGTGCTTCTACACCATCGAGATTGAGTGCGGTCCCCAGGGCCATGTCCCACTTGGGCAGGTAATAGCTGTAGGCGAGCTTGGGTACCAGCACCGACTCGTTACCCGGCAGTGGCGAGGAGTAGTTGACGAAATAGGTGTTGTTCTTCGCCACATTGACCAGCTCGCGATTGATGTAAACACCATTGGGATCGCGCCGATCAGCCAGGCTTTTACCGACGTCCACCGGACTGTCGCCCCGGAACAGACGTACCACATTGGAGTCGTGAGCAAAGAAGTAACCGTCGGCGCCGTACTTGATTTTGGACAGGATGGCGATGGCCTGTTCGCGGCTGGCCAGGTCTCCCTGCGCCGTATCATCGTAAAGCCCCTTCACCGAGCCCAGGGCTATCTGGATGTAGTGTTCCAGCTCGCTGCGTTTTTCCTGGAGGAGTCGCTCACGCGTATCGGCCACCTCTTCGGCAGCCAGCCCCTGCAGAACATTGGCAGCCGTGCCACTGAGCACCAGCGCAAACAGGATGACGGGAACCAGTGCAAGCAGAATGACCTTGGTTTTAAGTGTCAGGCGCATTGTTATTGTCCTTGTGCGAAGCCAACGCAAAAACGGGGCTACCCGTCTATCGGCAGCCCCGTTCAGGAGTTAAGCGACCCATGGTGCCGACAACTTCAGTTCGGCGTTAGTCACGCCTCACAAAAGCATAGCGGCTGCCCAACCGAACGCCAGCAAGGGCAGGTTGTAGTGCAGGAAGGTGGGTACCACGCTGTCCCAGATGTGGTTGTGCTGGCCGTCGGCATTGAGCCCGGACGTCGGTCCAAGCGTCGAGTCCGAGGCGGGTGAGCCGGCATCGCCCAGAGCACCGGCCGTGCCGACGATACAGACGATGGCCAGCGGGCTGAAACCCAGTTGCACGCCCAGCGGTACGAAAATCGCGGCGATGATCGGGACAGTGGAAAAGGACGAGCCGATGCCCATGGTCACCAGCAGGCCGACCAGCAACATCAGCAGTGCTCCGATCGCCTTATTGTGACCGATCAATTCTGCGGAACTGTCCACCAGCGTCTTGACCTCGCCGGTGGTCTTCATCACCTCGGCGAAGCCGGCAGCAGCGATCATGATGAAGCCGATCATGGCCATCATCTTCATGCCTTCGGTGAACAGGTCATCGGCCTCTTTCCAGCGCACCACACCGGATACCGAGAAGATCACGAAACCGACCAGTGCACCGATGATCATCGAATCCAGCCAGAGCTGCATGACGAACGCCGCCGCGATGGCCAACCCTGCCACCAGCAGGCTCAGCGGGTTGTAGTGCACATCCACGCGTTCGGCCTGCGCGACTTTCTCCAGGTCATAGACGCGTTTACCACGGTAGCTGAACAGCACCGCGACAAGCAGGCCGGAGAGCATGCCCAGGGCCGGAATGAACATCGCCTGGGTGACATTGATACCCGTGACATCCACCCCAGACTTGGCGACATTGGCCAGCAGGATCTCGTTGAGGAAGATGCCGCCGAAACCGACTGGCAGGAACATGTAGGGCGTGATCAGGCCGAAGGTCAGCACACAGGCGATCAGCCGGCGATCCAGTTGCAACTTGCTCAACACATACAGCAGCGGTGGTACCAGCAGCGGAATGAAGGCGATGTGGATCGGCACCAGGTTCTGCGAAGAGACCGCCACCACCAGCAATAACGAGATCAACAGCCATTTCAGCGCGCCACCGGTACCTTCCTGCTGCCTTTCGACCAGCGTCAGCGCTTTGTCCGCCAGCGCATGGGCCAGCCCGGATTTGGCGATGGCCACTGCAAAGGCGCCCAGCAACGCATAAGACAGTGCCACGGTCGCACCACCGCCAAGCCCCTGATTGAAGGCCTGCAGCGTCCCCTCGACACCAAGGCCGCCGAGCAGACCACCGGCCAATGCCCCAACGATCAGCGCCACGACCACATGCACGCGACAGAGACTCAGGATCAACATGATGCCGACTGCGGCGATTACAGCATTCATAAAGTATTCCACCTGCGAGCGCGCCGTGAAGACCGGCGCAAAAAGCCGCGTACTCTGCCGGATGCAGACTATTCTGTCAAAATGAGCAGTCGTTCAGAATTTAAAGCAAAACGTGCATAATCCCGATCGAAGCCTGCAGCAGTCAAGAAAGTGCCCCACGCACCGATAACCGCATAAGTCCATATAGAAGAAAGGAACGCACCATGCTGTTCAGCCGTCTTTCGATCCAGTGGAAGATCACCCTGCTCGCCGGCCTGTGCCTGCTCGCCATCGTCACCTTGTTGGTGGGTGCCTCGCAGTATCAGGCCAGCCGCAGCGCCAGCCTGGTGCGCGAAGCCAGCTCCAGCATGCTCGAAGAAAGCGCCAGGCTACGCCTGAAAGCACGTGGCGAATTGCAGGCAATACGCATCCAGCGCTATTTCATGGATGCCTACCAATACGGCAAGGGCGTCTCCCGGCAGATTCTGTTTCTGCGCGAGCAGGCTGAGAAACGTTTTCTCGATGCCTTCGATCTGCGTGAGGATCTGACCCGCCAGGTACGCAGCAGCCTGGAAGCCAACCCGTCACTACTCGGCCTGTACCTGGTGTTCGAACCCGACGCGCTGGACGGCAAGGACGAATTGTTCGCCGATCAGGCCGAGCTGGGCAGCAACGAAGCCGGCCGCTTCGCGCTGTACTGGGCACAACCCACTGCCGGCCAGTTGGAAGCCGAGGCAATGAGCGAAGAATTGCTCGGCGATACCACGCCAGGTGACAACGGCGTGGCCTATAACGCCTGGTACACCTGCCCCCGCGAGACCCGCCAGCCCTGTGTACTGGAGCCCTATTACGACGATGTCGGCGGGCAACGAACGCTGATGACCAGCATCGCCTTCCCGCTGGAACTAGACGGCACGATCATTGGCGTGATTGGCGTGGACATCAGCCTGGCCAGCCTGCAGCAGCTCAGCCTGGAAGCCAATCGTGAGCTGTATGAAGGCCAGGGTCATATCAGCATTTTCAGCCCAGGGGCACTGTTGGCCGGCCACAGCCGCGACGGCAGCCTGCTGAGCCAGTCGGTCGAGCGCACCTTTACCGAAAACGCCAGCGAACTTAGCGGCCTGATCCAGAGCGGCAGCGATGCCGAGCTGCATCACGGTGACCTGCTGCGTGAACTCAGCCCGTTCAAACCGATCCCCGAGAGCAAGCCCTGGTCGGTGCTGCTTGAGGTTCCTCAACACGTGCTGCTGGAAGGCGCCACCCAATTGGCGGCACAGCTCGACAGCAACCGCGCCCGTGACAGCCTGGTTGCACTGCTGATGGGCATGGCAGCAGTAATCGCTGGCCTGCTGCTGATGTGGTTGACTGCACGCGGCGTGACCCGTCCGATTCTCGGCGTAGCCGCCATGCTCAGGGACATAGCCAGTGGTGAAGGCGACCTGACCCGCCGCCTGCAATACGCCCGCAAGGATGAACTGGGTGAGCTGGCCGGCTGGTTCAATCGCTTCCTCGATAAGCTGCAGCCGATCATCGCCGACGTAAAAAGCAGTGTGGTCGATGCCCGCGCCACGGCCGACCAGTCGGCAGCTATCGCCAGCCAGACCAGTGCCGGCACGCAGCAGCAGTACCGCGAGGTCGATCAGGTGGCGACTGCCTTCCAGGAAATGAGCGCCACCGCCCAGGATGTCGCGCATAACGCCGCGCAGGCCGCAGAGGCAGCGCGTAATGCCGACCAGGCCAGCCGTGAGGGCATGCAGATCATCGACCGCACCACCAGCACCATCGACCTGCTGGCCAACGAAATGAACGTGGCCATGCAGGAAGTCGAGGGTCTGGCCAGCAGCAGCGAGCAGATCGGCTCGGTGCTCGAAGTAATCCGCTCGATAGCCGAGCAGACCAACCTGCTCGCCCTCAACGCAGCGATCGAAGCCGCACGCGCCGGTGAAGCCGGTCGCGGCTTCGCCGTGGTCGCCGACGAGGTGCGCAACCTGGCCAAACGCACCCAGGATTCGGTCGAGGAAATCCGTCAGGTGATCGAGGGTCTGCAGAACGGCACGCGCGAAGTGGTCAGCACCATGCACAGCAGTCATCGCCAGGCTCAGGGCAGCGTCGAGCAGGTGCAGCAGGCCGTTGCCGCGCTGCAGCGCATCAGCCAGGCGGTCAGCACCATTACCGACATGAACCTGCAGATCGCCAGTGCGGCGGAGGAGCAGAGCTCGGTGGCTGAGGAGATCAACCGCAACGTCGCCTCGATCCGCGATGTGACCGAGGCCATCACCGCGCAGGCCGACGAGTCGGCGCAGGTGAGCCAGAACCTCAACCGCCTGGCCAATCACCAGCAGAGCCTGATGGATCAGTTCCGTGTGTAACTTCAGCCAGGAGGCGCAATACCGAGGCATGGCAGAGCTGGACATGACGCCCAGTCATCCGTGATCTGGCCGCGTCTCCCTTGCAGTTCAGGCAGGCGATCGCCTAGCCTGCACTCTTTTTCGAGGGTAGCAGCATGCTCAACATCGCCTTGGTCGCCGGCTCCAGCCGCAACAACAGCCAATCGGGAAAGGTCGCCCGCGCACTGCGTCAGCGCCTGGTCGAGATGGGGCAAACCACTCAGGACTGCAGCAGTATCATCGATCTTGGCCTGGCCCCACTGCCGCTGTGGCCTGCTGAAGATGCCGGCCCATGGTCCATGTACCAACAGCAACTGGCCGCCGCCGCCGCCGATGCCGTGGTGATCATTGCGCCGGAATGGAACGGCATGGCCTGCCCGGCGATCAAGAATTTCTTCATCTACGCCAGCAAGGCCGAACTGGCACACAAGCCTGGTCTGCTGGTGGGCGTTTCCTCGGGCATCGGCGGCGCCTACCCGATCAGCGAACTGCGTGCCTCCAGCTACAAGAACTGCCGCCTGTGCTACCTGCCGGAGCACCTGATCGTGCGCCAGGTCGAGAAAGTGTTGAACGGCCCGCAGGCAGTGGACGAAGCCGATGAGCGAATCCGTGCCCGCATCGATTACACCCTCGATGTACTGGTGCGTTACGCCCACGCTCTGCAGCCAGTGCGCGCCGCCATCAATTTCGATAACCCGGTCTTCGGCAACGGGATGTAAGGGGCCGTCTTGCACGCCCTGCAGGGTGGGTTAGCGGTGCTGAACACGGCGCTTGCAGATGCCAGCGATTGATCGCGCTGCATAACTCAACTAGCGGTGGCGTGCCTGCGTGAACCTGAGGCTCAACGCCGTGGCAGACTGACCACCACTCGCAGCCCGCCCAATGGGCTGTCCTGCAACGCTATATGGCCCTGCCAGGCCTCGATGATGTCGCGCACGATACCCAGGCCCAGGCCATGCCCGGCCACCTGCTCGTCCAGGCGGGTGCCGCGCCCCAGTACCGCCTCGCGGCGTTCGGCATCGATACCCGGGCCGTCATCATCGACACACAGGCGATAGCCCTCGGCGCCCTCCTCCACTGTCAGCTGCACGCGTTGATCGGCCCATTTACAGGCGTTGTCCAGCAGGTTGCCGAGCAGTTCCAGCAGGTCTTCACGGTCACGCGGCAGTACCAGACCAGGAGGTGCCTGCCAGTCCAGGCTCAGCCCACGGTCATGAATCATCGCCAAGGTGGCGAACAGCCCCGGCAGTTCCTGCGCACAGTCGAAACGTGCCCCCGGCAACACCTCGCCAGCCAGACGAGCACGCCCCAGCTCGCGGCTCAAGCGCTGCTCAATCTGCTCCAACTGCTCGCGCATGCTCGCGCGCAGGGCCGGATGAGCCGCCAACTCCTCGCGACCCGCCAGGCTGATCAGCACTGCCAGCGGCGTTTTCAGCGCATGACCAAGATTACCCAGAGCATTGCGCGAGCGCTTGAGGGTGTCCTCGGTATGCGCCAACAGGTGGTTGATCTGCGCGACCAGGGGTTCTAGCTCCTCGGGCACCTCGGCATCCAGATCGCTACGTCGACCTTGCTGCAGTTGCGCTATCTGCTGGCGCACCTGCTCCAACGGACGCAACGCGCGGCGCACGGTGTAACGTTGAGCGATCAGAATTAGCAGCAGCGCCGCACCGCCCAGGCCGAGGCCAACCCACTGCATACGGCGAAAACTCTGCAATATCGGCTGGTAATCCTGAGCCACGCTAATCGACAGGTTCTCGCCATAACGACGGTAATCGGCGCGGTAGATGAGCAGCAACTGCCCCTGCGGACCATCCCCCAGTTCGGCCTGCATGCCCGTGACATCAGGCTTTAGCAACTCACGATCCCATAGCGAACGCGAACGCCAAGTACGCTCATCAGCAAAGTCGATGCGAAAGTAATGCCCGGAGAATTGCCGCTGGAACGAGGGGTCGAGGCGGCGCTCATCCAGCTGCAAGCCGGACGGACCACGCACCAAAGCGGCCAGCAGCCCCTGCGCTTCATCACGCAAACCTTCTTCAAGATAAACGCGCAGACCGCGATCGAAGACCCAGAGGCTCGCCTGCGCCAGAGCCAATCCAACCAGCAACAGCGTCGCGGCCAGGCCAATACCGAGCCGACGCTGAATGGATCTCAACCCTGCTCTCCGGTAAAGCGGTAACCCTGCCCTCGGCGCGTTTCGATCACGTTGCGACCAAGCTTTCCGCGCAGGCGGTTGACGTGCACTTCGATGACATTGGAGTCGCGCTCGGTCTCGCCATCATAAAGATGGTCGGCCAGATGACTCTTGGACAGGATCTGCCCGGGGTGCAACATGAAATAACGCAGCAGACGAAACTCGGCAGCCGTCAGGTCGATGGCTTCGCCCCCGGAAGTGACGCATTGACGACTCTCGTCCAGTTGTAAGCCTGCGGCCTCCAGTTGCGGCTGGTTGGCCAGGCCATGGGCGCGGCGCAGAAGTGCCTGAATACGCAGGGCCAGCTCCTCGGGATGAAAAGGCTTGGTCAGGTAGTCATCGGCACCGGCCTTGAGGCCCTCGATGCGCTCGGCCCACGACCCTCGCGCGGTCAGCACCAGCACGGGTGTCGCCAAGCCACCGGAGCGCCATTCCTGCAAGACCTCAAGGCCTGGTTTACCCGGTAGCCCCAGGTCGAGAATGATCAAATCATAAGGCTCGCTAGCCCCTTGATACGCCGCATCACGACCATCGGCCAACCAGTCCACGGCATACCCCTGACGCGTCAGACTGGCGGTCAGCTCATCAGCCAGGGGTACATGGTCTTCCACCAGCAACAGGCGCATCAGTCGTCTTCCTCATCCTTCAGAATAGTGCCGTTGCGGGCATCCAGTTCGAGTTCACGTACTACACCGGAGGTTGTCAGGATCTCGACTTCATACACCAGCACGCCATCCTCTTCCTCAAGCTCGGCTTCGAGCAGCGTGGAGCCCGGGTAGGCATTGCCGATGTGCTGCATCAATTGCTCAAAGGGCATGATGATGCCCTCGCGCCTCAGGCGCAGCGCCTCATCCTGATCGAGATCACGGGCAATGCCTGGCACACTGACAACCCCGCATGACAGCACCAGCAATAAGGCGGTGGTACGTCGAAACTTCATCAATCGTCCTGGTGGTTCTTGAGAATTTCCCCGGTGCTGGCATCCAGCTCCAGGTCCCACTGCACGCCCTGAGTATCGCGCAGTTCTATCTGGTAGATGTAGCGGCCGTATTCGTCTTCCAGCTCGGTTTCTTCGATGCGCGCGCCTGGATGCTGAGCCAGAGCCGTTTCATTGAGCTGTTCGAAAGACTTGATAGTCCCGGCATCACGCAGACGCAGAGCTTCATCAGGGCCGAGATCGCGCGCTTGCGCCATGGTAGCGGCGCTGACGAGGGTGGCAAGTGTTGCGAGGCTGATCAATCGTTTCATGGGCTGCTCCAGCAGTGAATCAATGACTGCCACTCTAGGCCCAGGCACTTAATTCAAGCTGAATTCACTGGCGTCATTCAGCACATGAAGTTGCTTGGCCTGCTCATTGAGCGCTCTATAATCGCCTGCTGCGAAAGGAGGCACCGATGAGCGCGATCCATATCAAATCCCCCGCCCTGACTCTCAAGGCCGGCGCCAGAGCCCTGGCACGCATTCGCCAGAACGGCCTGAGCCCGACGGACGTCGGCATCCTGCCCGGCGCAGCAGGCGGCCCCAAGGGTATCGGCATTCAGGGGCTGGACCTCGCTCTGTTTGCTGACTGGCTGCTTCGCGCACCGCGTGAACGCGCGCTGATCGGCGCTTCCATCGGTTCCTGGCGCTTCGCCAGCGCCTGCCTGCCCGATCCGGCATTGGGGATTCGACGACTCGGCGAGCTGTACACCACTCAACGCTTCGCCAAGGGCGTAGGTATGGCCCAGGTATCGGACAGCTGCCGGCAGATGCTCAATGAGCTGCTCGCCGATCAGGATGCCACCATCATCGCCAACCCCCACTATCGCCTGCATATTGTCGTGGTGAAGAGTCACGGCCTGCTGCAACACGATCATCGCGGCAAACTCAGCCTGGGTCTGTCACTGGTGATCGGCAATAACTTGCTGGCTCGCCAGCGTCTTGGTCGCCATTTCGACCGTGTGATCCTGCACGATGCGCGACAAGCGCCGCCGCTGGCGCAACTGAATGACTTCCGCTCTCATTTCCACGTGCTGACTCCGGAAAACCTGCGCCACGCCCTGCTGGCTTCGGGTTCGATCCCCATGGTGATGGAGGCGATTCGTGAAATCCCGGGCCTGGAGCCAGGTGCTTATCGTGATGGTGGTCTGCTCGACTATCACCTCGACCTGCCCTACAACGGCGAAGACATCGTGCTCTATCCGCACTTCACCGACCGGGTGATACCCGGCTGGTTCGACAAGAGCATGCCCTGGCGCCGTGGCGACCGCACCCGCCTGCAGGACGTACTGTTGCTGGCACCGTCACGTGACTATCTTGCACGCCTACCGCATGGCAAGCTGCCGGATCGTACCGACTTCAAGCGCTACCTGGACAATGATGCAGGGCGTGAGCGCTACTGGCGCCAGGCCATGGCCGAGAGTGCACGGCTCGGCGACGAATTTCTCGAGTTGGTCGAAAACGGCCGCTTGGCAGAACGCCTGCAACCACTTTGATGAGCGCACCGGACATAAGCCGCGATCCAGAGCAGACCTGATAAACTGCGCCGCTCAACGCCAACCGGGCTGAATCACTTACGCGAGCGCTGTTCAGTGGAATTGTTCAAAGAGTTCATCTTCGAGGCGGCCCATCGCCTGCCGCACGTACCGCAAGGCCACAAGTGCGGCCGTCTGCACGGCCACTCCTTCCGAGTTGCCATTTATATCGAAGGTGAAGTTGACCCCTATACCGGCTGGATACGTGACTTCTCCGAGATCAAGGCGATTTTCAAGCCGATCTACGAGCAACTCGACCATAACTACCTGAACGACATCCCCGGCCTGGAAAACCCCACCAGCGAAGTGCTGGCCAAGTGGATCTGGCAACAGGTCAAACCACTGCTGCCAGAATTGTCGCGAGTACGCATCCACGAAACCTGCACCAGCGGCTGCGAATACCGCGGCGATTGAACAGCACCCAGAAACACCCAAGGCCACCTCAGGGTGGCCTTTTTGTTGATGCCTATCCCCTTACCGCTCCGACCAGTTTCGCGGCGGGACGCCGCCAGCGATCAACGCTGAACGGGTAGGAGCGTGCTCTGCTCGCGAAGCGTCAGCGGATCACCGTAGGGTGCGCAGGCGCACCGACCTGTCGGCGTCCTTGTCGGTGCGCGCAGCGCACCCTACACGCAGCTCTATTTTTCCGCGCTAAAAGAAGAAACCCCCGCCTCTTTCGAAGCGGGGGTTTCGTATAGGAGCTTGACGATGACCTACTCTCACATGGTGAAGCACCACACTACCATCGGCGATGCGTCGTTTCACTACTGAGTTCGGGATGGGATCAGGTGGTTCCAACGCTCTATGGTCGTCAAGCAATTCGGTTGGGATCTCGCGGTTAGGCGCTATCCCTTGGATACGTGATAGATGCTTTGTAGTTCTTGCAAATTTTCGGCTTTCTGTCGACTTCACCATCGACACCCTCTGTCTCCGGCTTATGCCTTCGCAGATTGTTTGGGTGTTATATGGTCAAGCCTCACGGGCAATTAGTATTGGTTAGCTCAACGCCTCACAGCGCTTACACACCCAACCTATCAACGTCGTAGTCTTCGACGGCCCTTTAGGGAGCTCAAGGCTCCAGTGAGATCTCATCTTGAGGCAAGTTTCCCGCTTAGATGCTTTCAGCGGTTATCTTTTCCGAACATAGCTACCCGGCAATGCCACTGGCGTGACAACCGGAACACCAGAGGTTCGTCCAACCCGGTCCTCTCGTACTAAGGTCAGCCCCTCTCAAATCTCAAACGTCCACGGCAGATAGGGACCGAACTGTCTCACGACGTTCTAAACCCAGCTCGCGTACCACTTTAAATGGCGAACAGCCATACCCTTGGGACCGGCTTCAGCCCCAGGATGTGATGAGCCGACATCGAGGTGCCAAACACCGCCGTCGATATGAACTCTTGGGCGGTATCAGCCTGTTATCCCCGGAGTACCTTTTATCCGTTGAGCGATGGCCCTTCCATACAGAACCACCGGATCACTAAGACCTACTTTCGTACCTGCTCGACGTGTCTGTCTCGCAGTCAAGCGCGCTTTTGCCTTTATACTCTACGACCGATTTCCGACCGGTCTGAGCGCACCTTCGTACTCCTCCGTTACTCTTTGGGAGGAGACCGCCCCAGTCAAACTACCCACCATACACTGTCCTCGATCCGGATAACGGACCAGAGTTAGAACCTCAAGGTTGCCAGGGTGGTATTTCAAGGATGGCTCCATGAGAACTGGCGTCCCCACTTCAAAGCCTCCCACCTATCCTACACAAGCAAGCTCAAAGTCCAGTGCAAAGCTATAGTAAAGGTTCACGGGGTCTTTCCGTCTAGCCGCGGATACACTGCATCTTCACAGCGATTTCAATTTCACTGAGTCTCGGGTGGAGACAGCGCCGCCATCGTTACGCCATTCGTGCAGGTCGGAACTTACCCGACAAGGAATTTCGCTACCTTAGGACCGTTATAGTTACGGCCGCCGTTTACCGGGGCTTCGATCAAGAGCTTCGCTTGCGCTAACCCCATCAATTAACCTTCCGGCACCGGGCAGGCGTCACACCCTATACGTCCACTTTCGTGTTTGCAGAGTGCTGTGTTTTTAATAAACAGTCGCAGCGGCCTGGTATCTTCGACCGGCATGGGCTTACGTAGTAAATACTTCACCCTCACCGGCGCACCTTCTCCCGAAGTTACGGTGCCATTTTGCCTAGTTCCTTCACCCGAGTTCTCTCAAGCGCCTTGGTATTCTCTACCTAACCACCTGTGTCGGTTTGGGGTACGGTTCCTAGTTACCTGAAGCTTAGAAGCTTTTCCTGGAAGCATGGCATCAACCACTTCGCATTCTAAAAGAACGCTCGTCATCAGCTCTCGGCCTTAAGATCCCGGATTTACCTAAGATCTCAGCCTACCACCTTAAACACGGACAACCAACGCCGTGCTGGCCTAGCCTTCTCCGTCCCTCCATCGCAGTAACTAGAAGTACGGGATTATTAACCCGTTTCCCATCGACTACGCATTTCTGCCTCGCCTTAGGGGCCGACTAACCCTGCGTCGATTAACGTTGCGCAGGAAACCTTGGTCTTTCGGCGTGCGAGTTTTTCACTCGCATTGTCGTTACTCATGTCAGCATTCGCACTTCTGATACCTCCAGCAAGCTTCTCAACTCACCTTCACAGGCTTACAGAACGCTCCTCTACCGCTCATCCAAAGGATGAACCCGTAGCTTCGGTGTATGGTTTGAGCCCCGTTACATCTTCCGCGCAGGCCGACTCGACTAGTGAGCTATTACGCTTTCTTTAAAGGATGGCTGCTTCTAAGCCAACCTCCTAGCTGTCTAAGCCTTCCCACATCGTTTCCCACTTAACCATAACTTTGGGACCTTAGCTGACGGTCTGGGTTGTTTCCCTTTTCACGACGGACGTTAGCACCCGCCGTGTGTCTCCCGTGCTGACACTTGCTGGTATTCGGAGTTTGCATCGGTTTGGTAAGTCGGGATGACCCCCTAGCCGAAACAGTGCTCTACCCCCAGCAGTGATACACGAGGCGCTACCTAAATAGCTTTCGAGGAGAACCAGCTATCTCCGAGCTTGATTAGCCTTTCACTCCGATCCACAGGTCATCCGCTAACTTTTCAACGGTAGTCGGTTCGGTCCTCCAGTCAGTGTTACCTAACCTTCAACCTGCCCATGGATAGATCGCCCGGTTTCGGGTCTATACCCAGCGACTAAAGCGCCCTATTAAGACTCGCTTTCGCTACGCCTCCCCTATTCGGTTAAGCTCGCCACTGAATATAAGTCGCTGACCCATTATACAAAAGGTACGCAGTCACCCAACAAAGTAGGCTCCCACTGCTTGTACGCATACGGTTTCAGGTTCTATTTCACTCCCCTCTCCGGGGTTCTTTTCGCCTTTCCCTCACGGTACTGGTTCACTATCGGTCAGTCAGTAGTATTTAGCCTTGGAGGATGGTCCCCCCATGTTCAGACAAGGTTTCTCGTGCCCCGTCCTACTCGATTTCATTGATAAGAGCGTTTCGTGTACGGGGCTATCACCCACTACGGCGGCACTTTCCAGAGCCTTCCACTACACTCAAATCAACTTAAGGGCTAGTCCCCGTTCGCTCGCCACTACTTAGGGAATCTCGGTTGATTTCTTTTCCTCAGGGTACTTAGATGTTTCAGTTCCCCTGGTTCGCCTCTTGCACCTATGGATTCAGTACAAGATACCCGGCTTATGCCGGGTGGGTTCCCCCATTCAGAGATCTCTGGATCACAGTCTGTTTGCCGACTCCCCAAAGCTTTTCGCAGGCTACCACGTCTTTCATCGCCTCTGACTGCCAAGGCATCCACCGTATGCGCTTCTTCACTTGACCATATAACCCCAAGCAATCTGGTTACTGTCTCAATCGTGAAGACGACATTCGCCGAAAATTTGCGTCTTGAGAACTACAAATTTTACCTTGACCAGATCAATTGCCAGTGAAAGCAATTAATCAGTCACTTCTATCACATATCCAAATTTTTAAAGAACGATATTCGTACCGGTCAAAAGACCAGAAATCAGCACTCGCAAGATCTACCCTGAAGCGCTCATTTCTGAACTCTTTATCTTCACACCGTAACCGCGTAGAGAGTGGTGGAGCCAAGCGGGATCGAACCGCTGACCTCCTGCGTGCAAGGCAGGCGCTCTCCCAGCTGAGCTATGGCCCCGTATTCTTCTGCACCAAGCAATTGGTAGGTCTGGGCAGATTTGAACTGCCGACCTCACCCTTATCAGGGGTGCGCTCTAACCAACTGAGCTACAGACCTATAACAGGGTCGCGTTACAGCATCGTCTTCGACTATGAATCAAGCAATTCGTGTGGATACTTATGAAGAAGCTGATGTCTTCGATTAAGGAGGTGATCCAGCCGCAGGTTCCCCTACGGCTACCTTGTTACGACTTCACCCCAGTCATGAATCACTCCGTGGTAACCGTCCCCCCGAAGGTTAGACTAGCTACTTCTGGAGCAACCCACTCCCATGGTGTGACGGGCGGTGTGTACAAGGCCCGGGAACGTATTCACCGTGACATTCTGATTCACGATTACTAGCGATTCCGACTTCACGCAGTCGAGTTGCAGACTGCGATCCGGACTACGATCGGTTTTATGGGATTAGCTCCACCTCGCGGCTTGGCAACCCTTTGTACCGACCATTGTAGCACGTGTGTAGCCCTGGCCGTAAGGGCCATGATGACTTGACGTCATCCCCACCTTCCTCCGGTTTGTCACCGGCAGTCTCCTTAGAGTGCCCACCCGAGGTGCTGGTAACTAAGGACAAGGGTTGCGCTCGTTACGGGACTTAACCCAACATCTCACGACACGAGCTGACGACAGCCATGCAGCACCTGTGTCTGAGTTCCCGAAGGCACCAATCCATCTCTGGAAAGTTCTCAGCATGTCAAGGCCAGGTAAGGTTCTTCGCGTTGCTTCGAATTAAACCACATGCTCCACCGCTTGTGCGGGCCCCCGTCAATTCATTTGAGTTTTAACCTTGCGGCCGTACTCCCCAGGCGGTCAACTTAATGCGTTAGCTGCGCCACTAAAATCTCAAGGATTCCAACGGCTAGTTGACATCGTTTACGGCGTGGACTACCAGGGTATCTAATCCTGTTTGCTCCCCACGCTTTCGCACCTCAGTGTCAGTATCAGTCCAGGTGGTCGCCTTCGCCACTGGTGTTCCTTCCTATATCTACGCATTTCACCGCTACACAGGAAATTCCACCACCCTCTACCGTACTCTAGCTCAGCAGTTTTGGATGCAGTTCCCAGGTTGAGCCCGGGGATTTCACATCCAACTTACTGAACCACCTACGCGCGCTTTACGCCCAGTAATTCCGATTAACGCTTGCACCCTTCGTATTACCGCGGCTGCTGGCACGAAGTTAGCCGGTGCTTATTCTGTCGGTAACGTCAAAACACTAACGTATTAGGTTAATGCCCTTCCTCCCAACTTAAAGTGCTTTACAATCCGAAGACCTTCTTCACACACGCGGCATGGCTGGATCAGGCTTTCGCCCATTGTCCAATATTCCCCACTGCTGCCTCCCGTAGGAGTCTGGACCGTGTCTCAGTTCCAGTGTGACTGATCATCCTCTCAGACCAGTTACGGATCGTCGCCTTGGTGAGCCTTTACCTCACCAACTAGCTAATCCGACCTAGGCTCATCTGATAGCGCAAGGCCCGAAGGTCCCCTGCTTTCTCCCGTAGGACGTATGCGGTATTAGCGTTCCTTTCGGAACGTTATCCCCCACTACCAGGCAGATTCCTAGGCATTACTCACCCGTCCGCCGCTAAATCAGGGAGCAAGCTCCCGTCGTCCGCTCGACTTGCATGTGTTAGGCCTGCCGCCAGCGTTCAATCTGAGCCATGATCAAACTCTTCAGTTCAATACTGCTTGGGTTTTGAGAAAACCCTAAACTTGGCTCAGCAATCGCAAAACTTTCAAATTAATGAAAGGTAACTCTCGAATTAACGAGTGTTGCTTTGTGATGCTGATAATCAGTTGACTATCAGTCTTACCTCACAAGCACCCACACGAATTGCTTGATTCAGTTGTTAAAGAACAGTTGGTTAAGCCTTTCGTCTCAACCGAGGCCACGCATTCTACAGCAGCCTTTCTACCTGTCAAGCTGTTTTTCGATTTTGTTTCCGGAGAAACTCTTTTCTACTCAACCACTTGCGCTTTCGATCAGAACTTCTTCTCTCCAGCGGGAGGCGCATTCTACAGCGTTCAAAACCGCTGTCAACCACCTCTTTCAAACCGCTTTCGATCCATTCGACCGAAGCACCAACAGGATCAAACCACCACCCTGTCGACCGGCGCGCATTCTACACGCCAGATTCAGCTTTACAAGCCCTTCATTCAACTTAACTTATTGATTAACAAGAAGTTTTTGAAGCGCTTCATCGCTGAAGTGGCGCGCATTCTACCTCCAGCAGAATGCGCGTCAAGCTTATTTTGCAGTTTTATGACTCATAGCGCTTCGAGCGCCTCGCGCAGGCCGCTGCGGCGCTGCACGCGACGCTGTACCGCCTGCTCGAAGATGCCTGCGCGACTTTCAATGAGGCTGAACCAGTGGCGAGCCCGCGTGATACCGGTGTAGACCAATTCCTTGGTCAGTACCGGGTTGAGGTTATCGGGCAGGATCAGCGCACAGTGGGCGAACTCCGAGCCCTGCGACTTGTGTACGGTCATGGCGAACACTGTTTCTACCGCGCTCAGGCGGCTGGGCAGGATATGACGCAGGGCGCCGCTACCGTCGTTGCGCGGGAATACCACTCGCAACACCTCGCGTACAGGCGCGCCCGGAGATTCAGGCGGCTCCGGTAGGCGCAGCGCGATGCCGATATCGCCATTCATCAGACCAAGGCTGTAGTCATTGCGCGTTACCAGCACAGGCCGCCCCTCATACCAGCCATAGGCTTGCTCCAGCAGGTTACGGCGCACCAGCGCTTCGGCGATACGTTCGTTGAGAGCCTCCACACCCCAGGCACCCTTGCGAACGGCGCAGAGCAGTTGGAACTGATCGAACGCCGCCAGGACATTAGCGGCCCAACCATCCCAGGCCAGGGAGTCAGCATCTGGGGCGGGGCGCTGCGCCTGCATCACCTGCAGATAATGGGCATATCCCTGCGGACGAGGCTCCCTGCCGCCCAGCCCCTCAATAAGCAGTCGCTCCAGCGCACGATCCTGCTCACTCGATAGACGCAGCACATGCAGGTCATCCGCGCCGGCTGCCAAAGTCGCACGAGCCGTCTGCGCATCGCCCTGGTTTACCGCACGCGCCAGACGCCCAATACCCGAGCCACTGCCGAAGCGGCGCGAGTGGCGCAGCATGACGATATGTTGCGCCAGCGCTTTGTCACCGCGCCGCAACACCGGATCGTCCAGCCGCTCTCCCGTCTGGCTTTCCAACCAGGCGCGCGTCGCTTCGCTGTAGCCGCCGCTTTCTGCCTCCCGACACAGGTCGCCCAGCACCGCGCCAGCCTCTACCGACGCCAGTTGATCCTTGTCGCCCAGCAGAATCAAACGCGCATGCGCTGGCAGCGCGTCCAGCAGGCTGGCCATCATTTCCAGGTCGATCATCGACGCCTCGTCCACCACCAGCACATCCAGCGGCAGAGGATTGGCGGCATCGTGACGGAAATGCCGGCTGCCAGGACGACTGCCGAGCAAGCGGTGCAATGTCGTGACCAAGGTTGGAATCTGCACACGCACCTTTTCATCCAGCGCCAGGGACTGCACTTGCGCGCCAATGGACTCGGTCAACCGCGCGGCTGCCTTACCGGTGGGCGCTGCCAGACTCAGGCGCAGGGGCTCGCCAGTGGCCATAGCCGCCTCCTGCAACAAAGCCAGCAGGCGTACCACCGTGGTGGTCTTGCCGGTGCCTGGTCCTCCGGTGATCAGGGTGAAGCGCCCTTGCGCCGCCATGGCGCAGGCCAGCTTCTGCCAGTCGGTCAGACGCTGGCCGTCCACCATCAGCGGTTCGGGAAAGAGTGAAGCCAGCCGCGCAGCCAGGTCGGCCGGCGAAGCAGCGCTCGCCTGCAGTCGCCGGGCGATATCGCCTGCCACCTGGCGCTCATAGTTCCAGTAACGCCTCATATATAGACAGGCGCCGCTGAGCACCAATGGCGCCCCCTCGGACTCCAGCAACGAGCTGCCGGCACAGGCTGCGAGCCAGGACTCCAGGCTGAGCCCAGTCAGTACCTGAGACGGCAGGATCATCGCCTCTTCTGCGTCCTCCCCTTCCGGCGGCAGGGACAGGGTGAAGTCAGGGTTGGCCAGCGTAGCCGCCAGATCCAGGCAGACATGCCCCTGGCCCAGCTGGTGACTGGCCAGTGCGGCGCCGAGCAGGAGCAGCGGTGAAGCCTGCGGATCCAGCTCGGCGAACAACTGCGCCAATGTACGATCCAGCTCGCGCAGCCAACCACGCTCGCTCCATATAGAAAGCAAGGTAAAGAGTTCGGCGCGATCGCGCAGCGCCGGTGCAAGCATCGTACTCATGCTGCGCCCTCCCCGACTTCGCCCATGAACAGCGTATCCAGGCGTTCGATCAGCGCGCGCGGCGGTCGCGCCAGGTAGGCGCCCTGCTGCGGAGCCCGGATAAAGAGGTAGAGCGCCCCCCCTAAATGCTGGTCGTAGTCGTAATCCGGCAGGCGCAGACGCAGTTGCCGATGCAGGGCCAGCACGTAGAGCACATATTGCAGGTCATAACGGTGGCTGGCGATGGCCACTTCCATCGCTTCACGGGTGTAGGCGCTGTCGTCGCTGCCAAGCCAGTTGGATTTGTAATCCGCCACGTAGTAACGCCCCTGATGCTCGAATACCAGATCGATAAAACCCTTGAACATGCCGTTGAGGGTGTCAGCCCGCAGCGGCTGCCTGGCGACACCCGGCAACTCACACTGTTGCACCCACTGATCCAGCAGCCTGACATCCACCCCACGCGCCTCGAACCAGAATTCCAGCTCGGGCTGGTACTGGGTCAGTTGTGCCAGCACGACGGTATCCGTGCCGGTCAACGGAAGCGGCTCGGTCAGCAGTGCCAATAGCCAGTCCAACAGCGGATCGATCCAGTTTTCCAAGCCGCGACGCTGACAGCGCCTGGCCAGTGCCTCGCGCAACTTAGAAGGTTCCTGCGCAAGCGTGGCGAAGCCTTCCTGCGCCGCCATTTCCAGCAGACCGTGGAGGAAGGTGCCCGGGTTCGGCCCACGCGGGAAGCGATGCAGCCCCTGGGCGGATGCCGGCAGCGGCGCCAGGGCCAGCAACGGGTTCTCGTCGTCGATGGCATTCTGCATAGCCGGACTGTCAGGCGCGGCGTCCTCATGGCGACTGACCTGGCTGGGCGCATCCTCGTCCAGGCGCAGCGCACTGTAGGAGGCGATCCACCAATGTTCGGCTGCGCGTCGTACTGGCGTACGCCAATGCGGCTCGAACTGCTCATCTTCGATCATGCGATAGCGCTGCTCGCTGATGGGCGGTACCGGCGCCACGGTGCTTTCCAGACCAGCAGCAAAGGGTGCGAGCCAGTTGGCAAGTTCGCCACTAGCGCCCAGCGATACGCCCCCACCAAGCAGATAGCCGATAGCCGACTCATGCAGACGCGACTTCTTGCCGTTACCGATCTTCAGATCCGCCACGCCCAGCCAGCAGGCGTGACGGGCACGGGTCAGCGCTACGTAAAGCAAGCGCAAATCTTCCCCCAGACGCTCACGCTCGGCGCGCGCCAGACTCTCTTCATCGGCCTTGAGCACCAAACGTCGGCGTTCGCCGTCGTGGATCTGCAGTGGTTTCTTGTCATCCACCGGGCGGAAGGCGCAGATGAACGGCAGGAACACCAGGGGATACTCCAAGCCCTTGGATTTGTGAATGGTCACCACGCGAACCAGCGCCTCGTCACTCTCCAGGCGCAGCACCTGCTCGTCGGCAGCCTGCCCCTCACCGGCCAACAGATCGCTCAGATGCCGAATCAGCGCCAACTCGCCATCGAGCTCGGCGGCAGCCTGCTGCAGCAACTCGGCCAGGTGCAGCAGATTGGTCAACACCCGCTCGCCATCGTCACGCCCCATCAGCCGCTGCGGCAGTTCAAAGTCCTGCAGCAACTGGCGCAGCATCGGCAGCACACCCTGGCGCTGCCAGCGCTGGCGATAGTCGCGGAACTGCATGACGCGGCGCTCCCAGGTGCGCTCGTCGAGATTGAGCTGCTCCAGCTCGCTCAACCCCAGCCCTAGCGTGGCACTGGCCAGCGCCGCACGCAGCGGGCGATCCTGATCCGGCTCGGCGCAGGCACGCAACCACAGCAACAGGTCACGCGCCTCCTGGGCGGCGAACACCGAATCCTTGTCGGAGAGGTAGACGCTGCGTACGCCGCGTGCAGCCAGCTCGCCGCGAATGGCCTGCGCCTCGTTGAAGTCGCGCACCAGCACTGCGATATCGCTGGGCCGCAGAGTATTCAGCACCTCGTCCTTGATGAAACCCGCCTGCCCGCGCTGACCCAGATCCAGCAGACGCACGATTTCGCTGGCCGTCCCAGCTGCCATGACATCCAGATAGGCGCCCTTGGCAAGCGGCTCGTCGCTCGCCAGTTGCCACACCGTCAGGGCTGACTGCGCTTGCCCGTCGACACTCCACACCTCGCCTCGGCCCTGCGCGCCCACCTCGATAAAGGGCAGGTCGTCGCGCAGCAGAAACGCTCCCTCGCCGCCATCACGCTGTTCGGCACGCAGGAAAACACCGTTGACGGCATCGACCATGGCCTGGCTGGAACGGAAGTTTTTCTCCAGGTTGTAATGTCGGCCGACGGTTGCCCGGCGCGCGCGCAGATAGGTGTGAATGTCGGCGCCACGGAAGGAATAAATGGCCTGTTTGGGGTCGCCGATCACGAACAGGCCGCAGTCTTCACGATTGGCCTCTACTTCGTAGAGCGTATCGAAGATGCGGTACTGCAGCGGGTCGGTGTCCTGGAACTCGTCGATCATCGCCACCGGAAACTGGCGACGGATCACCTCGGCCAGGCGCGGGCCATTGCTGCCTTGCAGGGCAACGTCCAGGCGCACGAGCATGTCATCGAAGCCCATTTCCGCGCGCTGGCGTTTCTCCCAGTCGAAGCGCTGGCGAACCCAGGCAGCCGCGTGGCGCAACGCCGCATCAGCGGGATCAGGCAGCGCATCGAGTTGCGCCTTGAGCAGAGCCATGGCCTCCAATGCCGGATGAGCAGGCGCTTCGCCCTTCCAGGCTTCGGCCAGACCATCAGGGGTTAGGCGGGTGAAGCCGGTACCCAGATCGAGATGCGACTCTTCGCCGCCAGCCCACTCGCGTAACTTGGCCAGCCAGGGGTTGTAAAAGCGCGCCTGGATTTTCTTGCCGTCCACCTGTTTGGCCGCCACCGCAGCATCCAGCAGCAACTGCAGTTCATCGGCCCAGGTCAGCCAGGGCGCCTTGAGCTCGGCCAGTGCCTGCTCGCGCTGCAGCAGCGCGCCATCGAGCAATTCGCCTAGCACTTGTGTCGCAAGCTGCCCCTCTTCGCCCAATAACGGTCGCAGTCTGCTACCCAGCCCCGCAGGCGTCCCCCAGACACCCGCCACCCATTGCAACGCCGCGCCCTGCAACGGATAGCAGTGCTGCCGCCAGTAGTCGCGCACCACCTCGGCCAACAGCTCGCTGTGATCGGTCTCCAGGGTCTGGCTGAACAGGCTGCCGCTGTCGAAGGCATGCTCGCGCAGCATGCGCTGGCACCAGCCGTGGATGGTGGACACGGCTGCCTCGTCCATCCACTGCGCCGCCAGTTCCAGGCGGCGGGCACACTCGTCCCACTGCGTCTGGGCGAAGTCACTGCGCAATTCGCGCAGCAGATCATCGCCCTCGGCATCGTCCCGGAATACAGTCGCGGCCTCGACCAGGCGTGCGCGAATCCGGTCGCGCAATTCGCGGGTGGCCGCGTCGGTGAAGGTCACCACCAGAATCTGCGGCGGTAGCAACGCCTCGCGGAACGCGGCGTCGCCGCCATGCCCTAGAATCAGCCGCAGGTAGAGCGCGGAAATGGTGAAGGTCTTGCCCGTACCAGCGCTGGCCTCGATCAAGCGGCTGCCATGCAGGGGAAACGTCAGGGCCAGAGGGCGCTGCTGGCTCATGCTGCGTCCTCCTTGAGTGCTTGCGGATGGCTGTCGAGCAGTGGCTGATAGAGCTGCTCGCTCCATACCGGAAACTGGCCATCGGCGGTGAGCGCGGCGTAATTCGGGAACTGCCTGGCCAGACTGGCACTGCCCTGGACTTCACCTGTGAGGTTGTAGCCGCCTTCGTAGACACTGCGGACCTTGTCTTCGTTTTTGTCTTGCAACCAGGCCAACGAGGTTTTCAGAGCCACCGGCAGAGGCATCTGCATGCCGGCGTTCCAGGCTTCCAGCCAAGTGGCCAGTATGCGGGCTGCGTGCTCCGTAGGTAGAGGTTCGAAGGCTAAACTGCGATCTTCCCCCACCAGCAGCGTGGTCAGCGGCACGCCGCAGGCCGACGCGATGACATGCAGCACGTAGGGCCGCAACAGACGATGCCATTTCCAGCTTTTGTCCTTGTGCAGCGCCCCCGGCAGCAGCTCCAGACGCGCCAGGCCGCCATCGGCTTTCTGCCGCAGCCCGGCAAGCCAGCCATCGAGTTCAACACCGGCTGCGCTGAAGAGCAGACGCTGCGGCGACTCGATCGGGCTCGGCCAGCACAGGCAAAGTCCCTGATAACGCCGTAATTGTGCTGGCAGGGGCTCCAGCAAGGCGTTGCGATACTGCTCGCCGAAACCGGCCAGCGGCAGGACACCGCTGCGTTGCAGGCGGTCGGCTGCCACCCTCAGCGCATCATCGCTGTCGCCCTCGCCTGCGGTCGCCGCCTTGAGCAAGGTTTCCTGCAACTGATAACGCTGCAGTCCGTCGAGGGCGAATGGCTCGCTGTCGAGCCGCGCCTGCTCTTGTTCATCGAGAAACACCTTCAGGCGACGGGTGAAGAAACACTTCACCGGATCACGCAGGAACGACTGCAACAGTTCAGGCGTAAGCTGCAGCCCCTCCTCCCAGGCCGGCAAGGGCGCAGCACTTTCGCGGGTCGAGACCTGGCCATGCAGGGCGGCCCACTCGTGGGCATAACTGAACAACTGCCCCTGGCCATCGAAGTAGCGGCGGCTAAACGGTTGCAAGGGATGCTCGGTGGTCAGTCCATGCAGCAGATCACCGCCACCGACCAGCGTCCAGGCGCTGGCAAGATGGTCGCGCAGTTGACCAACCAACACGGACGGCGGGCGCTCGCTGTTGTCGCGAATGCTGCGCCCCACCCAACTGATATACAGACGATCACGCGCCGCCAGCAGCGCTTCCAGTAGCAGATAGCGATCATCCTCGCGGCGCGAGCGGTCACCGGGGCGGTAATCTCCAGCCATCAGGTCGAAATCCAGCGGCGCCTGGCTGCGCGGATAGTCGCCATCGTTCATGCCCAGCAGGCAGACCTGGCGGAACGGAATCGCGCGCATCGGCATCAGGGTGCAGAAATTCACCGCACCGGCGAGAAAACGCTGACTCAGCCGCCCCTGATCGAGCCCGCCCAGCCAGGCTTCGCGCACCACCGGCAGGGTCAGCGCTTCTTCCAGGGTCGCCGCCTCGCACAGCTCCAGCCAGGCATCCAGCGTATCGAGCAACTGAGTCGTGAGCACGTCTTCGCGGTCGTTTTGCGCCAGGAAGAAATCGTCGAGCACGCTGCGCAAGCGTTCGCCCCAGTGCACCGGCGTGGCCGGCTCGCGCAGCTGCTGCAGATGCCGATCGAGGCTTTCCAGCAGGCGCGTCACCGGGCCGATCAACGCAGCGTCGAGCCCGCCGATCTCGTCATAGGGTTCGATACCGGCAAAAGCATCGGCCGTGCCCACTGCGTAGCCCAGCAGCATGCGCCGCAGGCCGAAACGCCAGGTGTTCTGCTCCAGGTTCTCGCCCAGGCCCAGCGACTGTCGCTGGCTCGAATCCAGCCCCCAGCGCACACCGGCGCCTTCCAGCCAGCGGCGCAGGGTGGGCAACTGCTCCTCGGCGATGGCGAAGCGCTGACGCAGCGCGGCGACATCCAGCAGATCAAGAATCTCGCTGACGCTAAAGCGGCTTTCCGGCAGGCGCAGCAGGTGCTCCAGCGCGATGACCATCGGCTCCTTGCCGCGCAGTCCCTGATCAGCCAGGGTGAAGGGAATGAAACGCGGGTCGTCACTGGCGAACTGGCCGAACACTGCCTGGATATGGGGTGCGTAGGCATTGACGTCCGGCACCATGACGATCACGTCGCGCGGCCTTAGCGTGGCGTCCTCGCTGAAACTGGCCAGCAGTTGATCGTGCAGCACCTCCACCTCGCGCTGAGCGCTGTGGGCGATGTGAAAGCGCAGCGAATGATCTTTGGCGGGGTCGACGGGAGGCCAGGTGCTGCGCGTTTCCGCCAGCGGACGCAGGTCGAGGATGTCGTTCTGTAGTTGGCCAAGCAGGCAGCTCTCACTGCCCGGGCTGAACAGGTCGATGCGCTCGAACTGCTCGCGGTAACGCTGCGGCTCGTCGTACTGATCCAGCAGATTGATGTAGTCGCGCCCCTGCTTACCCCAGGCCGCGAGCAGTGGCTGCCCGTGCTGGTACATGTCCTCCTGCTCGAACAGGCCGATCTGCGCGCCCGGCCCGCCCTTGCGCTGCTGGCGGCGATATTCGTGGCGCAGCAGATCCTTGTCTTCGACGATATCGCCCCAGTGATGCTGACAGGGGTTGTGCACGTAGAGCATGACCTGGCTGAAACGCGCCATGGCCGCCAGTGCTTCCAGCACCTGGGCCGGCAATGAGGAAATACCGAAAACGGTGATGCGTCGCGGCAGCCCGGCTGGCGGCGTTTCCAGTTCGCCCATGCGCGCAACGAAGCGTGGGTGCACGCCGGCGCGGCTCTCGGCCAGGTGCTGCTCGCCAACATCCGCCAGCAAGACGCGCCACAGCGCGGGTTGCCAACGGGAATCGCCCTCCAGCAGCCGCTCGCCGCCACGCGAGGTACGCAAGCGATCATGCCCGGCGACCCAGTCCGCCAGCCAGTCGGCGCGATAGACCTGGTATTGGTCGAACAGATCCGCCAGACGTTCGGCCAGTTGGTGGCGCTTGCGCAAATCCTGGTCATCGGCAAGGAAACGGCGCAATGGAGCGAACGCCTCCTCGGCTAACAAATCCGGCAACAGGCGCATCAGACGCCAGGTCAGCGGCGCCTTGTCTAGAGGCGACTGCTGCGGAATCGCATCGCTACCCAGCACGTTACGGTACGCCTGCCAGAGAAAGCGCGCCGGCAGGTCAACGTCCAGCGCCGCCGCGATACCGCAACCATCACGCTCGGCCAACGCCAGCTTGAGCCACTGGGCGATGCCATTGCTCTGCACCAGCAACACTTCGTTCTCCAGCGGCCGCAGCGGATAGCGCCGCATCCACTGCACCGCCAGCGCACGCAGCTCTTCGAGGTGATTGCCGTGAATAACGATAAGGCCGGGGGACAGCTCCGGGCTGGCGGGCATCGACTGACTCCTGTCGAAAATCGAAGCGCAAGTTTGCCAGCATTTACTGAAGAGGTGAGTCCTTGGCCGGCTATCACGACCGATTTGAGGCTTTTGAACAGGCTCAAACAACAAAAAGGCCGGTCAATGACCGGCCTTGATGGCGATACCTGCAGGCGTCAGTCGACTACCAGTTTGTCGCGATTCTTATTCAGAGTCGCCTCACCAATACCCTTGACCTCAAGCAGTTCGTCAACAGAAGCAAAACTGCCATGAGCCTCACGATAGGCCACGATTGCCTGAGCTTTGGTTGCACCGATACCCGCCAGCTCATGCTGGAGCGTCTCGGCATCAGCAGTATTGAGATTGACGGTTACAGCCTGAGTGACTTGCGCGGAGGTCGCTTCGCCAGCCTCGGCGTTTCCAGTGTCGACTGCGGATACAGCGAAGGAGAAAGAGGCAAGAAGCGCAAAGAGGACAGAAGAGAGGTAGTTTTTCATGGTTTAACGTTCCATGTAGGTGAGTGAGACGAGCACGTTAGGCTCATTTTTCAACCTAGACGCTAATTCTCTACTGTCAAATCCACACTCACGATCTGAAGTCGAAGGCTTTGGGCAGACGGGATAACGGTAGCATCACCAGTCACTACTCAGCCGCCGAGTTGGGCAAACTGATCGATGAAGCCAACAGGATTTCGGCTACCGACTCGCGTAATCCGCGCCCGTTCTGGATATCACCGAAATCGCCGGGTAGTTTTGCGCCAGTTTTGCGCAGCCCAAAAACAAAAACAGCCAGTGATTGCTCAACTGGCTGTTTTCGTTGGAGTTTTTGGTCGGGACGGAGTGATTCGAACACTCTACCCCTTGCACCCCATGCGCTTATTTGGTGGATTCCAATAGATCCTATCGGACACTGACGGACAAGCTTAAGCCTAGTAAATACGGGGCTTACAGGCTAATATCACATCCCATAGCGTCCAATACCGTCCACCACCAGCCACGCAGTTCGGTGGGGCAAAAGTGGGGCAAAATTCGTAGTCAACCGAATCAAGCAAGGGGTAGAGAGTGGCAAAGCTGACAGCGAAACAGTTGGAGGCACTAACCGCAGCCGACGATGGCAAGACACTTCGCGAGGATGGTGGCCTGGTCGCCAAAGTCCGCGCCGGTATTCGCGGAGTCACTGTCCTGTTTCGCTATGAGTTCAAACTGGACGGAGTCAAACGCGACCACCGCCTGGGTAGCTGGCCGAAAAAGTCTCTGGCTCAGATTCGCGCCGATCGTGATGAGGTTAGAGCGACGGCCGCAAAAGGCATCGATCCAACCGCTGCTCGCAAAGCTTCCAAGATAGAAGCTCAAGCTGCAGTAGCAGCGACCATCGCCGAAGCCGAACGCCAAGCGGCCGAAAACAAGACGGTGGCGGACCTCTTCGACGAATGGATTCGCGACGGCGTCTCCCGCCAAGATGGCAATGCCGAACTGACCCGCAGCTTCAAGAAAGATGTCCTACCGCTGATTGGCAAGAAACCACTGCGCAACCTGACCGAAAAGGATCTACTCGCGGTGCTGCGCTCAGTCAAAGCCCGTGGCCTGAACCGCACCGTCGTTATCCGCAACAACGACATTGGCCAGATGCTCCGCTGGGGTGAGAAACGCAAACCCTGGCGAGGCCTGATGACTGACGGCAATCCAGCCGACCTTATAGATGTTAGCAAGCTGCTCGATCACGATTATGAAGAACAACGGGACCGCCTTCTCTCCCCCGACGAGATTCGCGAGCTGCGTGACATCCTCGAACGCCTGGAGAGAGACTACGAAGAGCTTCCTGCTGGCCAGAAGTATTCAGGCATTCGCCCGGTCAATACGCGCGTCCAGTGCGCGCTGTGGATCTGCCTGAGCACACTCTGCCGAATCGGCGAGTTGCTTAAGGCCGAATGGCGCTTCGTGGATCTGGAGAAGGGGACTTGGTTCATCCCGGCCGAGGCCACCAAAGGCCATAAAGGCAAGCGCCAGGATCACCATGTGTTTTTGTCAGCGTTTTCCATCGCGCAGTTCAAACGCCTGCAGAAAGAAACCGGCGATACACCGTTTTGCTTCCCCAGCAAGGACAACCAAAGCCACGTTGACACCAAGACTGTCAGCAAGCTCATCGGAGACAGGCAGTGTCGATTCAAGAACCGGAGCAAGCCTCTGGCTGGCCGCCATCATGACGACTCACTGGTACTGGGCAAGGGCATAAAGGGTGAATGGACACCGCACGACCTGCGTCGCACTGGTGCAACCATGATGCAGGAGCTCGGTGTCACGCTGGAGATCATCGATCGCTGCCAGAACCATCTGCTGGGTGGCTCCAAGGTTCGACGGCATTACCTGCACCACGATTACGCTAAGGAAAAAACCGAGGCGTGGCGGTTGTTGGGTGAGAAGCTGGAGTCGATCCTTGCTGAATGCACAGTAGCTGCACCCCAGCCTCAGTAGCCGGCTTCTTTCTGATGGCGGAAGGCCAAAACATAGGCCGTGTCATCTGCTCGCTCATAGCGGTACAGAGCGACGTAACCTGAGTCACCAAACTCGATGATGAGCTCACGCAGCTCCGGCAGATCTGGAAATGGACGCCCTACTTCCGGACTTTCCTCCAAGCGAGTGAATTGGCGCTCAATCGCCTGCGCAGCACGTCGCGCGACCTGGGGGTCTTTATCGGCGAGGAATCGTCGGCAACGCTCCAAGCCCTTCGCCGCGCCTTCAGTGACAATCAGTCGTGGCACTTGGGAAGCTCTGCCTCGGCATCTGTACCCCAGCTACCAAGCCAGGTACGAGTCTCTTGGCCAGTCAAATGCCGTCCGGTTTCCTGATACGCAGCCCAAGAAGCCAACGCTTCTTGCTTGAAGCTCTCACGGGCCTCCTCACGCTCGACGTACTGGATAATCGCCTCACGCATGATCCAGTGGGATGAGCGCTGCCGCAAACCAGCCAAATGCTGAATGCGACCTTTCAGATCGTCGTCAATTTTGATGGAAGTGGCCATGGTCAGCCCTCCGTTATCTAAAGGTATTACCTGTGAATATCGTAGCAGAGAAAAAACTGTGCTGCGCATTCAGACGCCGATGGGCATAACACTGGATGGCTCAATCCAAACCCGAGCATCTGCTGCTTACAGGTCTTCCAAGGTGCGGATTCCACGCCATCCGGCCACCCAGTCCACGCTCATCTGGCCAGGCATTCCACGGCCATCTGGCCACCTGTTCCACGGCCATCCGGCCGGGCAGTCGGAGCGCAGCGACGCAGGGGTGGCATTGTTAGTCCGGGTTGGCTGGCGTCGTCAATTTCTGCGTCCGTTTGCGCATTGATTCACCCTTCAGATTGATCCGATAAGCGTTGTGCACCAGGCGGTCGAGGATGGCATCGGCCAGGGTCGGATCGCCGATCAGTTCGTGCCAGTTGTCCACCGGCATCTGGCTGGTGACCAGGGTCGAGCGCTGGCCGTAGCGATCATCCAGTAGCTCCAGCATGTCGCGACGCTGTTCGGCGGTGAACGGGGCCAGACCCCAGTCATCGAGGATCAGCAGGTCGGTCTTGGCGTAGCTGCTCATCAGCTTGGCGAAGCGCCCGTCGCCGTGAGCCAGGCCCAACTCCTCCAGTAGGCGCGGCAAGCGCAGGTAACGCACGCTGTAGCCCTCTCGGCAGGCCTGGTGGGCCAGGGCGCAGGCCAGCCAGGTTTTGCCCACGCCGGTGGGGCCGCCGATGATCAGGTTGAGGCCGTCGCGTAGCCACTGGCCGCCGCTCAGTTGCAGGATCAGCGCCTTATCCAGCCCGCGCGGGCTGCGGTAGTCGATGTCTTCGAGGCTGGCGTTGTGCTTGAGCCGGGCCTGGCGCAGGCGGCTGCTCAGGCGCTTGTCGTCGCGTTCAGTCAGTTCGCGGTCGACCAACAGGCCGAGGCGTTCCTCGAAGCTCAGGCTGTCGATGTCCGGGGTTTTCAGTTGCTCGGCGAGTGCCTTGAGCATGCCGTGCAGGCGCAGGGTCTGGAGCTTGTCCAGGGTCGGATGGGGCAGCATGGTGGGATTCCTTGTGTTCAGTGGTAGTAGCCGGGGCCGCGCAGGTTGGCGTGGTCGTCCGGCAGCAGGGGCAGGTTGGCTTGAGCCAACGGCAGGTTTTCCAGCCCCTGGCGCAGGATCGATTCGAGGCTCTTGTAGCTGCACGCACCGAGGCTGAGGGCGCGACGGCAGGCCAACTCCAAGCGCACTTCGCCATGGGTCTTGCCCAGGCGCAGGATGCCCAGGCAGGCCCGGTAGCCTTGGGTTGGGTGGATGCGCCGTTCGAGGATGTGGCTGATCACGCCGGCCGTGTTCGGCCCGGTCTGCTCAGCCCAGCGGATCAGCCGTTGTGGCGTCCACTCGGCGTGCTCGCGATGGCTCTTGGGCATGTGCTCGGCCTGTGTGCTGTGCCGGCCCTTGTGCGGTGAGCGCAGGTGGCTGGCCACCCGCTGATTGGCGTGGAAGCACTCCACCGTGCGCGCTGTCAGGCGTACTTCCAGTTGTTTCTTCACCAGTTGGTACGGCACCGAGTAGTAGTGCCCATCGACCTCGACGTGGTAGTCGATGTGCACCCGCGCCTTCTTCCACTCGGCATACACGTAGGGCTGCTCCGGCAGTGGGCGCAGCGCTGGACGATCCAGGGCTTCGAAGGCCGAGTGCCGGGAGCCCGGCAGCTTGCGAAACGGTCGTCGGTTGAGCCGCTCCAGCAATAAGGCAATGGCGCTGTTGAGTTCGTCCAGGGAGAAGAACTGGCGGTTCCTCAGCGCGGCGAGGATCCAGCGCTCGACCACCTGCACGCCGACCTCAGCCTTAGCCTTGTCGCGCGGCTTACGCGCCCGCGCCGGCACCACCGCCACGCCATAGTGCTCGGCCAGATCGCGGTAGCTCGGGTTGATGTCCGGCTCGTAGCGATGGCTCTTGCTCACCGCGCTGCGCAGGTTGTCCGGCACCACGATCTCGGGCACGCCGCCGAGGAAGGCGAAGCAGCGGGCATGGGAGCCCAGCCAGTCAGGTAACTGCTGCGACCAGGTGGCTTCGGCGAAGGTGTAGCTGGATGCACCAAGCACCGCGACGAACACCTGCGCCTGGCGGATCTCGCCGCTGTGGCGGTCGATCACCGGCACCGTCTGCCCGGCGTAGTCGACGAACAACTTCTCGCCGACGCGATGCTCCTGGCGCATCACCACGTCCAGCTTGCCCTGCCAGGCTCGGTAGTGCTCGCAGAACCAGCTGTATTGAAAGCCCTGCGGCTGGCTCAGGCGATACTCCTGCCAGAGCAGCGCCAGGGTCACGCCGGGGCGACGCAGCTCGGCGTGGATCATGGCCCAATCGGGCAGCGGTCGTTGCTCGCTGGGTACCGCCGGCGGTGGCGGGAACAGCTGATGCTCCAACTCGGCATCGGACAACGAACAGGGCCAACTGAGACCGCTGGCGGCAAAACGATTGAGGTAGTCGCCGACGGTGACACGACCGACCTGCACGCTGACCGCAATCTGGCGAGCCGATAGTCCGACCTCGAACTTGAGACGTAGTACTTCGCGAATCTTACGCATGGATAAATGCTCCACGACGACCTCTCTGCTTCGAAAAAGAGGTCGATGGTAGTGAAGAAATCCTGCGTTACTGCCTGCCCGGTTGAGTGGCCGGATGGCCGTGGAATCAGTGGCCGGATGCGCGTGGAATGGGTGGCCGGATCACCGTGGAATCGGTGGTCAGATGCTCATGGAATGGGTGGCCAGATGACCGTGGAATCCGCATTCCAAGGAAACCTGGATGGATTTTTCAGCTGCCCGAGCCTCGCTGACCGTCCAGCCTTTAATCCTACGGATCTTTTCTTCCTCTTCGGACCAGGTCATGGGGAACCTGTTCTCTCCCGACAACAAGCCATCCATAGCCAGACGACCAAGTGCATGAGCAAGCACGCCATGCTCTTGGAGATAACGTTGGAACGGCTGGATGAAATGCCCCTTAAAGAAAGGCTCTGTCTGAGTTAGCTGTTGCAGTGGTCTAAACTGAATCGTGATCTTTCCCAGCATGAGGGATCTATCATGAAAGCGGTTCAGTTTTCGCGGTGGATGGCACAGCTCTCCAGCCTCAACCCAGAGCAACGTGACCAGTTGAGATCCAAGCTCTTGCCAGCTGCGAGGCACTCGCAGGACGCAATCAAGGCCCCAAGCCATTGCCCGCATTGTCAATCGCGGGAACTGCGCCCCTGGGGTTCCAGTGGTGACTTGCCGCGATACCGCTGCAAGGTTTGCGGCAAAACCAGCAATGCCCTGACGGGCACCCCAATGGCGCGACTGAGAAAGCGCCATCTCTGGCAAGACTATGCGGACGCACTGACCCAGAGCCTGAGCGTGCGCAAGGCCGCCGTTCATTGTGGCGTCAGCAAAAACACAGCTTTCCTGTGGCGACATAGGTTTCTTTCGCGGATTGCCGATCACCAGGCCCAGCACGCGTCAGGCATTGTTGAAGCAGATGAAACCTTCTTCCTGGAGTCCTTCAAGGGGCAACGCGAACTGCCTCGACCGCCTCGTCGGCGCGGTGGCAGCGCCAAACGACGCGGACTGTATGCCGAGCAAATTCCTGTGCTGGTGGTAAGAGATCGCAGTGGTCAGCAGGCAGACTTCAAGTTGGAAAAGCTGGATGCACAGCACATAGGGGAGCGGCTACGCCCGCTGATAGACGCGGATGCGATTCTCTGTACTGACAGCGCAAGTGTCTACGCCCATTTCGCCAAGGTTGAAGGCATCACTCACCGACCGATTAACCCGAGCCAGAATCGACGGGTTGATGGTGCTTTCCACATCCAGAATGTGAATGCCTACGACAGCCGACTCAAGAGCTGGATGATTCCTTTTCATGGTGTGGCCACCAAGTACCTAACGAACTATCTGGGCTGGCGCCGCCTGCTTGAGCGCTACAAAACACAGCTCAACCCATTGATTTGCTTGAAAGAGGCGTTGGGGTATAGGGATATGCAACAGTTAACTCAGACATAGCCTAAAGAAAACCGAGGCCAGCTCGCTTGCCAGCAACACATTATGAAGCTGAACCTGGGAGCCATCACCGAGAGACAGCCGGTCAGCCAAACCATAAATCTGCTGCAATTGCAGCTCACTGCGCATCGCCTTGATATAGGCCAGCTGATTCAATTCATGGTTCTCTGGCTTGCCAATGACTTGCTCAGCTATGCCCGAGTGGATGAAGGCCTGAACAGCACGATTCATCCAGTAGTGCCAAAGCAGGTCGCTCTTGCGCCCGGTTCGCTGCCACTGCTCTGTTCCCGCCTCTGACTGGTTGTAGATAACCGACTCACCCGGCTTTAGCTGGTACCGGCACTCTGGATCAAAGCAGAACCAGTCAATTGAGTCCTCGTAGTCGATTCGCTCTTGGGTAGCCACAATCAGAACAGCCAGCGATTCGAGATTGTCACGACATCTGGCTGCATCTGCGCTGGATGGCTCTGGGAGAATAATCGGTATTAAGTGGCGCTTCAGCGACCGCCCAAGCCGAGACTCAGTCAGGCGAAAGTCCTCTTCCGGGCATGTCTGGAGTTTCCTCACAGTGATGCGGTTAAAGACCTTCCACTGCTGACCGGAGCGATCTGCAGGCGGGTAATCCCCCCATTTTTAGTACTCACCAGAAGTAGAGGTCAGGCCGTGAGGGCCAACTGAGCGCACTGCCAAGGGAATCGCGGAAGCGGCAGGAGCCAGCGCCGAGGTAAGAATCATCGACAGCTACCTGACCACCACCAACAACCCCGAACTGACCGAGCGCATGGTGCCGACCCTGCGCCGAGCAGCACAGGATCGCGTGATGGTATCGCCAATGGTTACCGGCTCGGAAGACTTCTCGTTCTATGCCAACCAAGCACCGGGCCTGTTTGTCTTTTTGGGTGTAACGCCAATGGAGCAGATGGGCAAGGCCGCGCCGAATCATTCCCCCGGGTTCATGGTTGACGACGCCGCGCTGGTGACCGGCATACGAACGCTGAGCATGCTGGCGACCGACTATCTGCAGCAATCGAAACTCGGCAACTGATCGGTTACCGCGCGGCGCCGGCTTATCCGAGCCAGGCATACTTGATCAGTCCAAGCAGGCGTTGATCATCTTTGACCAGTACTGACGCGCGGAACTCATCGCTTCAGAATCCGGACTCTCTGATGAACAGCGCCATCAGACGCTGCAACTGATGCAGCAATGCACTCCGTGGCTTGCCTTCAATGACGGCCACGCCGACCTCCCTTTTCTGTCGAAGAACCTCGGGTACAGGGCCTTCAAGCGTCATTTCGACGCGATAATGTGCGGCTTCCGGTATCAGCCGGTCATCCTTGAGTCGTGCGGCGATAGGGCCGCCCGCGTCAGAGCCGAGCTCTGCGTAGGGCAACGCCGGAACAGCGCTGATATCAATTTGTGCAATCCGCACAGGTATTCGCTCGCCCTCACCGGAGGATGCGACAAATACACCGACCTGACCGTGCTCAAGAGAGGTCAGATAACGCTCGTTTACCAATCCTTCAATGATCAGTTGGTCACTGTTGACCAGTGTAAGAATCGGCTCATCGCGTCCGATCCACTGGTTGCCAGACAGGCTTGCCATGGCGCCGACAAAACCGTTGATCGGAGCCCTGACGACCAGCTTCGCCTCCCGCTGGCGCAACCCGGCCAACTGCTCATTCAACTGCTGCAGACGCTCAAGGTTGACCGCCTGAGCGACCTGGTCATCACGAAAAGTCGACTGACGAGAGAGCTTCAGGCGAACCAGCTGAAGCTGTTCCAGCGTTTCCTGCACTTGCTGCCTGAGTTCCGGCGACTGCAATTGCACAAGTACCTGACCCGCCGTCACCTGATCGCCGGACTGCACGTGAACCGCCACTACCTGAGCCGGCTCCGACGCAAACAGCGCTTGCACCTGCTGAGCACGCAAGACGGATGGCAGCCGAACATCAACCGACAAGGGCAGCAACATCCAGACTAGCGCCAGCAATGGCAGTGCCCACCCGACCAATCGCCAGCCTGTCCAGTGAAAATCAGCGCGACGCTCTCGCCACGTACGTACTTCCTTGAATATGGGCATGACGATGAACCAGAGCACCTCGACAATGAATAGAAAGATGCCAAGCACCTTGAAGAAAAAGTGATACACCAGCAGAGCAATACCCAGGAACAGGAAAAAGCGGTACAGCCATGTGCCCCAGGCATAGAGGATCAGCAGCCGTGCGCGTCGACGTGGCATCGGCTCCGGCAGCGGATCATTCAGCCCCCATAGCCAGCGACGCAACCGCCAGCGTCCGAGTTCGAACGCACGCTGCTGAAGGTTCTCTACCCCAATCAAGTCGGAAAACGCGTAGTACCCGTCAAACCGCATAAACGGACTGATGTTGACCAGGACAGAGGTAACCCAACTGGTGGTCGCAATAAAAAACGCGGCACTGCGCAGCGAACCATCCGGCAGGACACCCCACAGGAACGTGGCAATGAGCGCGAGATAAAGCTCTGTTCGGACGCCAGCAGTGACAATACGCAGGCGATCGCGACGGGACTGCAGCTTCCAGGCATCCGTAGTATCGGTATACAGCACCGGAAACATCACCAGGAATGCGACGCCCATGGACGCCACTCTGCAACCTAGTCTTTGCGATACCAGCGCATGCCCCAATTCATGGGCACTCTTGACCAGCACCAGCGTCAGGCCGTAAAGCAGAAACCCTTCCAGGCTGAAGAAGTAAAGAAAGGTCGCACTGAACTCGTCCCATTGACGCAGCACCAGCAGACCGCCCAGAACTCCGAGAACCATAACGATCCGATGAGCAGTACTGCCGAGCAGCCATGACAGCTTCGGACCGACTTTATTCAGCCAGTTGTCAGGCCGAAACAGCGGGATTCGAATAAACAGATAGTTATGCAGTAACCATTGCAAGACACTGGGCCGGCTGCCCTGCTGTTGACGATAAAAGGCGTCACTGGCACCGTTGCTGCGGGCAAGCACCAGGTTGTTTGCAATCAGAAAATCGGAAAACGCGCGAATCTCCTCGACCGCATGATCCAGCCCTCGGGCCTGCAGAAATGCATGCATCTCTTCCAGCGTGCGGCCTGGCTGCCAGTGGCGAATCAGCGCCAGGGCGTCTATCGACAGGGTGAAATAACGGTTACGCACTCGATCATGCAGCAGATAACGTGGCGCACCATCTTCGTCATGCCCTCCCGGCAGCAGCTTCAGGTCCTGCCTGAGTGCAGGTAGCCTGAACTCTACCATCCCAGCCACTGCCGAACCGAGGTAATGGGGCGGCGAAACAGGTAGAAGAAGATGCTCACCTTCTCACCGTACACCTTGGCGGTACCACGCAGGCCAACACGGGGAGGCTCTGCCTGCCGCTCAGACTCGCTGAGCTGTGCGATCAAACGGTAGGCCAGCTGCTGATCCGGCGTCGTCTGTGGTTCGTAACCGGACTCACTGAGCTGTGCCGACCAGGCATGCAGAGGATCATTGTCGAGAAAAACCCTTACCTCCGATCCCGATACCAGGGAAATCGAATCCTTGACCGGCAGCATGATTCTGAACTCCACCTGGGTCGGATCCGCAACCTGCATAATCCGTTCCCCTACCCTCACAGGCCGGCCCTTCCAGTCGTCCGGGTTGTCGAGTACGGCAACACCCGGCCGGTCAGCCGTAATCACCGAGCGTTCCAGCTGGTCCTGGGAAAACTGCCACTCGGCCTGTCTCAAACGAACCTGCGCTTCCAGTTCGGCGAGCCTGGCTTTCTGCGTGGGATCCAGAAAGCCGCCCTGCTGAACCGTTTTCAACTCGGCCTCGGCAACGGATAACGCCTGCCTGGCAACCGCCTCCTTACTGGCAAGCTCACTTTGCTCAAGCTCGATCAGCACGTCGCCCGGGCGCACCTGCTGATTGGGTTTTACCGCTACCTGCCTGACCACCCCTTCCAGGGGGGCTGCAACAACATGGGGCGACTTCGGTACCACTTCAACCGGCGCCAGGGTGCTCAGGCGCACCGGTAGCAGCATTATCAGCAGAACCGCCAACAGGCTGGCCAGCCACACCTTGCGGTGCTGCAGGTTGCTTTTCAAACGAGTGAACTGCTGACCACGCCGCAGAGCAAAAAGCGCGTGCCCGGCACTCCCCGCCAGATGCTGCAGTACACTCTGTTCAGCTTCGCTCCAGCTTTTGTCCCGCAGAAGAAGCAGAACGCCTGCAACCTCGCCATTTCTGGCCTCGATCCGCAGCGGTTGCCAAAGGATATGGTCGGGCAGACCAAGCTCTCGCCATTCGTTGGCAAGGTCTGCGCTCAGATCAGCCGGCCTCAACTGGGTCTGATTTTCCGGACTCCCCTGCCCAATTACAAAACGCGCCAATTGCTCAACCCAGGCGATGTAGGGTGAGGTGTAATCAACGGTAGGCAAATCAGACGCGGCAACGACATGCGGCCGCTGCATACGCTCACCGACCAGCAAAACGCTCTGGGTGTAAGGCACGCAGGTATGTGTCTGATTGACCAATGTATAAAACAACTGCGCAAGGCTTTCAGCCTTGCGCAGTTGCTGTTCAAGCCCCAAAAGGGCCGCGACAGTATCGCTCACCAATACCCCTTAAACTGACTGGAGCATCGACACGAGTCGGCTGCCATAGTGGTCACGTGCCGCTATTTCCGCAGCCAACTGGTCATTCAGAGGAATGAATCCCGTTGACTCGACGTCGGCAGGCTCCGCAGTTTCCGCATCAGCGCCGGCCGCCCGCTTGAACAGCTCCTCAAGGTCAAGCTTGAGCTCAAGCACACGAATCTGCCCGTCGGAGCCGATCGCCTGAACCCGGATACTGACCTCTTTCTGACCAGCAGGCGGATTGCTGATGGTGACCGACCCAGTGGTTGGATCCAGCTGAATCCAGCCGGGGAGCTGTTCACCACTCGACAGCGTTCCGCCGTATCGCTGGGAACCACCGTTGGTGCTGGTGTCCTGAATCGCGATCACCACCTGCCCTTCGGAGTTGTTCTGGATGCTGGTTACAACCAGCGAAACAACGCCAAATGCATCCTGCTGAACCTGGCTGAACTCGACCTGACCCGCCTCGTTTACATTGACGTCAACCGATGCGCGAACGGTCGTTGACCCATCGGTATTTCTGACCTGAACCACAATAGCGCCCGGCTCGGACAGAATGACCTGCTCTGATGAACCTTCGCTACCGTTGCCCGCACCCTGCAGATCATCAGACCCCTCGCTACCCTCACCAATGGCATCTTCAACAACACTTTCGAAGCCAAGGCCGGACGACGGCATATAACCACTGGAATCCAGCGGGTCACGCCTGTCGCCGCTCTCGCTGACAAGACCATCTGGCATACCCGACTGCGGGAGTTCAACCGGCTGGGAGTCAGTATCGGGCGCTGGGGGCGGAGTACTGCCCGGGCCGGGATTGGCCGGAGCTTCGTTAGGCACTGCAGTGACCGTCAGCTCGAACACTCTGGAGACAGTGGCACCCTCGGCATCAATTGCCGTTACCTGAACCTCGAACACACCGGGCTCGCGCGGCGAGCCAGAGATCGAACCGGTCTCCGGGTTGTAAACCAGCCCGCGCGGCAGTCCGCTGATACTGAAATCCAGATCCTCTCTGCTTAGCGTCGAGTCCTTGTCGGAGAACAGACTGTCCACTTCGAGCGCATAGCGGTCGCCCAGCTGCACAGTGGTTTCCTCACGGATCAGCTCGCGCGCGGTGACTTCTGGGGCATCGTTGGTGCCGAGGATCCGGAAGTTCACAACAGCCTGATCAGTCGCGCCCTGACTGTCTTCAACTGTCACGGTATAGCTGAAATTGATCTGGTCACCGGCGTTAAGGAAGTCGAGATCAAGGCCACGAACATCGTACGTCCAGCCAATGCTTCCTTCGTTATCCAGCCCGGTGGCACCGGTGCTGAATGCGTCAACCAGCGCCTGAGCCAGCCCTGCAGGCAGCGAACCTACGACACTGTCATCCGCGCGGCTCCAGGTGATGTCGTCATTCGACTCAAAGCTGACATCAATCGTGTCCGTCAGATCGACATCCGCAAAGTGGACCTCGCCGGACTGCACCAGATCCTGGGCTGCGGCGTCACCTGCTTCGGTAAAGTCCTCAGGCGCGTCAACGGTGACCTGCGGTTCATCGTTGCTGCCGGTCAGGGTAACGGTGACATCCTGCGTGTCAGTACCGCCCTTGCCATCGTTGACCGTGATGGTAAACACGGCGGTAACCACTTCACCCTTAGCCAGGAATTCCAGGTCGCCGGCGTCAATGTCATAGGTCCAGTTGATGGTACCGTTATTGTCATTACCCGCCGCCGCGCTGATGCTGAAGGCATTCTCTATCGCTGCCAGCTGCTCGGTGGTCAGCGGCAGATTGGTGGTGCCGTCGGCTTTCTTGGCGGTGACTGACTTGATTACTTCGCTCGCCGTCGGGCGGTCGGTCAGATCCACATCGCTAAAGCTGATCGAACCGCTGTCAGTCAGGTCACTGCTGCCGTCGGTGATCTCGCCGGCAACATCACCTACGCTGATCTCCGGCACATCATTGCTGCCGGTCAGGGTAACGGTGACATCCTGCGTGTCAGTACCGCCCTTGCCATCGTTGACCGTGATGGTAAACACGGCGGTAACCACTTCACCCTTAGCCAGGAATTCCAGGTCGCCGGCGTCAATGTCATAGGTCCAGTTGATGGTACCGTTATTGTCATTACCCGCCGCCGCGCTGATGCTGAAGGCATTCTCTATCGCTGCCAGCTGCTCGGTGGTCAGCGGCAGATTGGTGGTGCCGTCGGCTTTCTTGGCGGTGACTGACTTGATTACTTCGCTCGCCGTCGGGCGGTCGGTCAGATCCACATCGCTAAAGCTGATCGAACCGCTGTCAGTCAGGTCACTGCTGCCGTCGGTGATCTCGCCGGCAACATCACCTACGCTGATCTCCGGCACATCATTGCTGCCGGTCAGGGTAACGGTGACATCCTGCGTGTCAGTACCGCCCTTGCCATCGTTGACCGTGATGGTAAACACGGCGGTAACCACTTCACCCTTAGCCAGGAATTCCAGGTCGCCGGCGTCAATGTCATAGGTCCAGTTGATGGTACCGTTATTGTCATTACCCGCCGCCGCGCTGATGCTGAAGGCATTCTCTATCGCCGCCCGCTGAGCTTCACTCAGCTGCAGATCGGTGACGCCATCCGCTTGCTTGGCTGTAATCGATTTGGTCGATTCGGTCGCGGTCGGCCGGTCAGATTGATCCGAATCAGTGAACGTGATCGACCCACTGTCAGTCAGGGTGCTGCCATCAGTGATCTGGCCAGCTACATCCATAGCCGCGATCTCCGGTGCATCATTGCTGCCAACAACGGTCAAGGTAATGGTTGCTGTTTCACTAACCGCTCCATTGTCATCAACCGCTCGGTAGGTAAAGCTAACTTGTCTGCTCTCACCCGCAGCCAGATCGTCGAATGACGTACCTGGATTGAACGAATAGCTTCCGTTGCTGTTGAAGATCAGAGCCCCGCTGGCAACAGAACTGACCAGCTGATATCCAGTGATTGTGCCATCGACGTCGGTTGCAGCAGGAACGTTACCGGAGTAAGCCCCGTTCTCGGCAACACTCTGGGTGCCCGACTGCGCGACAGGAGCATCGTTGACCCCTTCGATAATGATCTCAACAGTCTGCTCAGCAGTACCGCCATTGCCGTCATCAGCGGTCAGGGTATAGCTCAGAACCAGCGTCTCGCCTTGCCCCAGAAAGTCGAAGCCCTGACTACCGGCGTCGAAGGTCCAGTCAAAATTGCCTGTGGTGCTGACGGCGTCAACCACCGTTTCAGGAGTGATATTCAACATGGACAGCAGTGTTGCTTCATCCGGCACATTACCAAGCGCAATCGGGTTACCAGCGGAGTCGCGCTGCACAGCTCTGACACTGGTCGGGGTTACCGTTACCACATCACCGGTGTCGACGTCCGACACAACATACTCACCATCAGCAATGAGCTGAGCGCTACCCTCTACCAGGTTAGTAGAGGCTGCGGCAGCCACTTCACCGATGATCGAATCGATCTGCTCGCTGGAGCCAGCGGCATAATACCAGTCAAAGCTTTGACTCTCTCCCGCAGCCAAGTCTTCAAGTCGAACAAACAGCGCATATCCGCCATCATCAGGGCCTTGCTCATAGGCCGATTCCTGAGGGTTGATGGAAGGAGTATCTTCTCCAGCCGGATCGTTTGGATTCCAGCCGTAATTCTGACCAATGATGGTGTTGGCCTTATCGGACGTAGAAAAAAACAGAACTGCGGTGTCATCACTGTAAATCTTGATTGCCTGCGCTTGCTGCTCCGCGCTGGTGATGACATCAAATTCACCGCCGACAAGGTTGCCTTTCTGCTTGGAAGGGTTGTCAGCACCAGCAATGAAATCGTCTTGTGTACCAACCCAAATCCTCAGGTTGGTTGCATCACTGGAACCTATATTGGTGATGTAGGTCCGCGTTTGCAAAAACGCGGAGTCGGCCGGCAACGTGTACACATGTGTGACCTGCAGCTGAGCGCCATTGATCGTAATATCGCCACGCCAGATCAAGGTTCCGCTTCCGCTGCTGAAGCCACTGGTGTCCACAGTCACATTGGTAAACTGCGGCGCCATGTTCAAATCGCCGTTCAGGTTCCAATCGTTGGTACCGTCACCGTTAACCCCAAGGGAGAAGTTCAGAGCATACTGCGCGAAGGTTAGCTGATTTGCACTTCCGCCCTCATAATAGAACGGCTGCTCCAGCATGCCGGTGAGCGCATTCAGTGACTCCTGCACACCATTGCCGAACTTCAGCAAACCATTATCGAACACCTCAACGCCTGACGCTGGGTCGCCACCGCCGCTCAGGTCAGGCGGTGTTGTTGTGGTATCGACCGTCTCGATTGTGCCAAATACAGGCGCATCGTTGGTTCCATTGATGTTAAATGTCAATGTCTTGGCGACCGTTGTTGTGCCGTCGCTGACCGTTACGGTGAAAGAATCGGTAGTTGCGCTGCCGAGCGCATTGATCGCCGCTGAGTTTGGCGTGTAGGTATATTCACCTGTCTCTCTGATGACCTTCAGAGTGCCATAGGCACCCTCCAGAGACACATCGGCAACCAGTAACTCGCCACCCTGGATGCCGTAGCGCAGATCAGCGGTCGCTGTATCACGGTCGGAAGCAGTTAATGTCCCGTTAACCTCACCAAATGTATCCAACTGGTCGGTATCATTTATCGATGGAGATGCCGGGGTGTCCATAACAGGAGCGTCATCTACCGCAGTGATCGATGTCGCCAGACTGACCGCGCTAGCCGAAACGGCTGTTGTACCGCCAGTATTTCCGACAGCGGTCGTATCATAGGCTTGCCGAGAGGCGCCAGACGTGAAGGTAATTCCAGAATCGGAGCTATCTACCGCATGGACGCTAAGGCTACCCGGGGTACCATTGTAATCCGCCGCAGGAACGAACCGCAGGCTCGCAGTAGAAGATAGCAGCAGACCCGCATTGGCCGACACAGTACCAACCGCTAGCCAGTTGGTGCCATCAGTGGAATATTGCCACTCACCTTGGGATGGGCCGCTGGCGTCACCGGTAATAATGATGCCAGCCAGAGAGTCAGCCGGTGTATAGGTAGTATCTGGATCAGCAAATACACCGTTAAACAGACTACCAACGGTTGAGCCGCCAGGAGACGTTGTGTCCTCATTAACAGCGCCAAGGGTAGCGTCACCTGAGAATGCTGGTGCATTATTGAGCTGATTAACTCTCAGGGTTATCGTATCGGACCCTACTGCCCCACCGCTGTCCATAGCAGAGACAGTTATATTTCGCTCCGTTTCTGTATCGGTGGCAGTACTGTTGTAAGCAACCTGCGAAGCAATATTGCTCGCGATTGTATCTGTCACGACAGTAGAAGAAATCAAGCGAATGTTATCGACGTAGAGGTTTGATCCTACTAAATAACCGCCGGAGGCATCATAAGTCCCACCGACAAACTGAAAACGATATTGACCTGCACTCAAGCCCGCCTTATCAACACGTATATAGCCATTGGTATCGGCCCCCCGCTCCGCAAACAAGATGACGTTCGCAGGGTCATTTGGGTCATCACTAAGGAAATTGCCGGAACCGTCTACAGCACGCAGCAAGCCGAACACTTCGTAATCATCACCACTACCTACCGCACGAAAATCCAGCGAGATGGAATCTCCATCCTCGACGGTAATAACGGAGCTAGTAGCATACGGACCGTGGATAGAGCCATAACCATCCGTTTGGTAACCATTACCTTGGGGAAGCTGGTCTTCTTGAACAATATTACCGGTACTCTTGAGATAGAGTGCCTTGCTATTGTTAACGCCCTGACCATCTTCAATTGACGCTTGAGGATCAAAGCTACCACTGCTAGCTACTGTATTAATCGTACCGTTGCCGCTAGTGGGATAGGTTAGATTGGCGTCTCCATGGCCATTAAAGTTGATCGGCTGGCCATCAAAGTTGATCTCCCCGGCACTATCCCCATAGATTTCACTAGACAAAGCCCAATTCGCAGTCCCCTCCTCAAAACCGGAATTCGGAAGAGGTGAAGAGAGAAGAATTTTCAGTGGCTGACCGTTGCGCCCGTTCTCAACCGCGTCGATTGATCCAATACGTTCACGGCCTGCGCCATTTCCTCGGTATACGTCGTTGCCAACTACCGAGATAGCACCCTCTACATTGACGTCGCTAGCGTCTTGCAGAATAAAGTTATCACCTGAGGTCGGATTATCAACGGCGAAGCGAATGTAGCCCTCTCGGTAGTCCCCGCCACCGTTGAAGGAAATGCCGGCATCAATCAGAACCGGCGCTCCACCCTCGGTGTAGGTAACAGAGTCAGCGATAGCCGACACAGTCGGAGCCAACACTCCTTCGAAGCCAGCCGCAACCAATGCAGTCGTCTCAACCGAACCACTGGTCACCTCAAGCTCCCAGTCCCCGCCGAGTGCCTGGGCACCGGTCAGGTCTTCGGACGCAGCAACATCAGCGCTGGTGAGTTGCGCTACAGCATCCAGAAACCCCTGCCCTTCACTGTCAGAGCCGACGTAGCAACCATAGAGCATCAGGTCACCCGACTCGGTCAGCGTTTCACCCAGCGCGGCGAGCAGTTGCGCATTGGCATCCAGATTCTCACCATTAAGCGTCAGTGTGCCGAGTTTCAGCTCACCCACATCACCGTGAGAGAACAGGTGGATGGCATCAATACCCGACTGCCCCTGCAGCGCGGCGACCATTTGTTCCAGGCCGTTCTCGCTGCTGTCTATCAGAATGACTTCAACACCGTCATCCAGCCCATCGACCAAGTCCTGATAGTTGTCTACCGAGGTATCGACAAAAGCGACTTCGCGGCGATTACCAGGCTCACTTGCCGTGGGCGCCGGCGCAGCAAAATGCATACTCTGTTCGGCCGAAGCGGTATGCGTTGCGGCCTCCTGAAAAGCCACGTCCGTGGTCATTTCTACAGCGGTAGCAACCGCAGCACCATCAAGCAGAATGCGCGGCTCCAGCGCACTGATCAGGGGCTTGCGGCGAAAGCGAACTGCGTTAGCGGGGGTGTGTTTTTTCATGTCCTCTATCCCTTTAGGGCACCGGCCAGATGGTCTGTTTCAGGGGCTGACTTGTTCTTCGGCGGGCGCGGGCTCGCTGAATACGGCAGTCGCGCTCATACCGGGTATAAGTTGCGTGTTTTGTGGCAATTTGGCTCTCAGCAGGACTGTCTGGCTGACAGCATCAATTGCGGGAATAATCGCCCTAACCTCGGCAGATTCGGGTTCGGCAAGGTTGTCCACCAGCAAGCTGATTGGCTGGCCCACGGTCAGCCAGTTCAGCCAGGCTGCAGGCACAACCACTTCCGCCTCGAGGTTCTGGTCACCCACAACCTCAATCAATTCCTGTTGCTGGCGAATATTCTCGTGGGCGTTGACCCGCAGACCGACAACGCGGCCTCGCCAGGGTGCCTTGATTACACAGCGGTCGGTGTTGAGACGGGCAATTTTCAGCTCAGCCAGAGCCTGGGCATATTCTGACTGCGCCAGAGCGACATCCAGCCCACCGATTGAGTTCAAGGCATCAAGCTCACGAGCATTTTCGCTTTTGATTCGCGCTGCCTGAACTTCAGCAGCCACCTTCTCGGCCTGGGCGTCATACAGGGAACAGTCCAGATCAACCAGAACTGCTCCCCTTTCAAAGGCCTCACCGGGAAGGTAAGGAATGCGCTCAACGCGCGCAGCCAGCTCGCCCGAGAGTACGGCGCGATCCAGTGACTTGATCACTGCTCGCGCCTGGTACTCGGCCTGAGCCGAAGCCGCGCTTGCCAGCAGGGCCAGCGACAGCCCCAGATTGAATTGCTGACGCATCAGCTGGTCTTGTCGCTGGCGACGACTTGATCAGACTCAACTGGCACAACGGCCTCCGCAGACTGTGCACTTTGAGCTGAATGCTGCCACTGATCAAAGCGCTGTCCGATCTCCTGGCCCAACGCCTCAACATTCAGAGTCTGATAATCCTGCGGGAGCAGATCCATGCCGATGGTCACAAAGACACGACCGTAGCTGTTCTGCAGATCGGCATACGCAACATCACGGCGCAGCTCGGCCAGGACAGTGTTAAGCGACTCACGAATCAGATCGAGCTGCGACATGCGCTTGTGCTCCGCAGCATTGCGGGTCTGCTCGCCAATGCGCTCGGCAACACCGAGATACTGAGTAGCCAGGTCGAAGCTTTTGCGCGCCTGCTCATAGCGGATGCGAGAGAGATGCACCTGAGTGAGAACCGCCATGGAGGTAGCCAAACGCTGCTCTTCGGTCAGCGCCTCGCGGGTCTCTGCCATCCGACGCTCAGCGCCAATCTTGAACACGTCCAGCATGTTCCAGCTGATCTGCGCGCCGACACTGGTCCAATCCTGGTTCAGCAGATATTCGTTACTATCCTGGTAGGAGCCGGCGGTCAACTGAATGCCCGGGAGCAGGCTCAGCATTGCTGCCTTTGTCTCTGCAGCAGAAATGCGTTTCTGGTAGTGAGTTTCGACCAGTTCAGGGCGCTGCTGCAGCGCCTGCTCTTCCATCTCGGCCAGGCCCACGCTCAGCTCCGGCACTACAAAAGCCGGATTCGACACGTCAACCAGCGAGAACTGCGTGCCCGGCTTCAAACCCATGAGGGCCGACAACTCGGTCTTGGCCCCCATAAGGTCCTGACGCAGGGCCTGCAGCGCGCGGAGAATATCCAGCAACTCACGCTGGTAATACAGCGCATCCAGCGGTGAGCGCAATCCTTGAGTTTCTACCTGGCGAGAGTTCGCCAGTGCATCACTGGCTTGGTCGATCAGGGGGTTGATCTTGCTCAGCAGGCGCTCTGCCGAGACTGCTCGCCAGTAGGCAGCGCGCACGTCCTGGGTAATGTTGTGAACAACCTTTCGCTCACGCTCCCTAGTAATCAGATAACGATCCGCATGCTGCTGAGCACGAACATAGGACAGACCAAAGTCGAGGACATTCCAGGAGAAGGCAACATCCTGAGTATCACGCTCACGCCCCTGTGAAACGGAGTAAGCCGGGTTCGGTCCCAGCGCATCCGGCTCGCCGTCAGTAAAGTTGACGCTGGCAGACGCTGCATATTCGCTGCGCTTCGAATAACCCGCCGATGCCGTCAACTCAGGCAACATCTCATGGCGAACAAGATCGATTTGCCCTTGGGCCAGAGCCGCTTCCAGGGACTTCAATTTCTTATCACGATTGTTGAGAACGGCGCGGGCGATCGCCTCATCCAGAGAGATCGCTGCCTCAACAGCCTGCTCCTGCGCCAAGCGTTCGATATCCGAAAGCGCTGTCGTTTCAAGGCTTTGCGGAGTAATCACGTTGGGAGTAACAGAGCAACCACTTGCGAGGGCAACAACAGATAAAGCTAGCAGGGACTTCTTAAGCATGAACTCTTCCTTCGGTAGAAGATCGAACCAATCCAATGGCGACATGCCAGCATACTAATCATTCTGCAACTCAACAACCACCGACTGAAGTCGGTGGGTTAGTGACTTACGGACTGAAAGTCCGGATACGCGTCGACTGAACGACGCGTCGGATCAGTCAGGCTCCATCCTGAAATTATCGTTCGGGCTCGGCTCAAAATGATGCTCCAGATACTGCTTGATCATCTCTTCCGTCATCTGCCCAACCGTCGCGCAAAAGTACCCGCGAGCCCAAAAATGCTGCCCCCAATAGCGCTTTTTCAGATGGGGAAACTCCTCGAAAATCTTGCTCGCCGTACGCCCCTTGATCCGCCTCATGATCTCACTCGGCGCCAAATTCGGCGGACTGCTCACCAGAATATGCACGTGATCCTTGCTCACCACACCTTTCACAATCCGAATTTCAAATGCTTCGCACGTCTGTCTCACCAGCTCTCGCACTCGCTCAGCAACCTCACCGCTGAGCACCTTGTATCGGTACTTAGTCACCCAAACAAAGTGATACTCGATCTGGTAGACCGTATGACTGCCGTATCTGTAATCCATGCGCTTGCCCTCCAGCCCCGCATGGTGGCGCTAAAGCTCACCGGCTGAAAGCCGGTGGTTTTAACCTTTCGATGGAAAATCAAAAAACAAGGCGGCGGCAAAAACTGAGTGCAACACCTGACCTTTCCGGTACGGTGCTGCCCCTATGTCTTATTCCGAACTCAGCGTTGAAGAACGCGCCACCATTCAAATCGGCCGTGCCCAAGGGTTCAGCCTGCGCAAGATTGCTTGCTTGATCACCCGATCCCCTTCGACCATCAGCCGGGAGCTGCGCCGCAATCGAGATGTCTGTGGCGGCTACTCGGCCCGCATGGGCCAGATGTTGCGCTGGGGTGAGAAACGCAAACCCTGGCGAGGCCTGATGACTGACGGCAATCCAGCCGACCTTATAGATGTTAGCAAGCTGCTCGATCACGATTATGAAGAACAACGCGACCGCCTGCTCTCCCCCGACGAGATTCGCGAGCTGCGTGACATCCTCGAACGCCTAGAGAAAGACTACGAAGAGCTTCCCGCTGGCCAGAAGTATTCCGGCATTCGCCCGGTCAACACGCGAGTCCAGTGCGCTCTGTGGATCTGCCTGAGCACCCTATGTCGTATCGGCGAACTGCTTGAGGCCGAGTGGCGCTACCTGGACCTGAAGAAAGGCACCTGGTTCATCCCTGCCGAGGCTACCAAAGGCCATAAAGGCAAACGTCAGGATCACCATGTGTTCCTATCAGCTTTTTCCATCGCGCAGTTCCAGCGACTGCAGAAAGAAACCGGTAATACACCGTTCTGCTTCCCCAGCAAGGACGGTAAAAGCCACGTTGATACCAAGACTGTCAGCAAGCTAATCGGAGACCGGCAGTGCCGGTTCAAAAACCGCACCAAGCCTTTGGCTGGCCGACATCATGACGACTCACTGGTACTGAGCAAGGGCATAAAGGGCGAATGGACACCACACGACCTGCGTCGCACAGGTGCAACCATGATGCAGGAGCTCGGTGTCACGCTGGAAATCATTGATCGCTGCCAGAACCACCTGCTGGGTGGCTCCAAGGTACGCCGGCATTACCTGCACCACGATTACGCCAAGGAAAAGACCGAAGCATGGCGGTTATTGGGAGAGAGGCTGGAGTCGATTCTTGCCGGGAGCCCGAAAGCTGCTGTCCAGCCTCAGTAGCCAGCTTCTTTTTGATGGCGAAAGGCCAAGACATAGGCGGTGTCATCTGCGCGCTCATAGCGGTACAACGCGACGTAACCTGAGTCACCAAACTCAATGATGAGCTCACGCAGCTCTGGCAGATCTGGAAATGGACGCCCTACTTCCGGACTTTCCTCCAATCGAGCGAATTGGCGCTCGATTGCCTGTGCAGCACGGCGCGCGACCTGCGGATCTTTATCGGAGAGAAATCGCCGGCAACGCTCCAGGCCCTTCGCCGCGCCTTCCGTGACGATCAGTCGTGGCACTTGGGCAACTCTGCCTCAGTATCTGTTCCCCAGCTACCGAGCCAGGTCCGAGTTTCTTGGCTGGTCAAATGCCGTCCGGTTTCCTGATATGCCGCCCACGATGCCAGGGCTTCCTGCTTGAAGCTCTCACGGGCCTCCTCACGCTCGACGTACTGGGTGATTGCCTCGCGCATGATCCAGTGAGACGAGCGCTGGCGTTGGCTCGCCAACTGCTGAATGCGGCCTTTTAGCTTGTCATCAATTTTGATGGAAGTGGCCATGGTTAGCCCTCTTTATCTAAAGGTATTACCTTTTAATAAGGTAGCAGCAGTCGTGAAAGCTGTCTATCCGATGCTCACAAACAGATCACGATGCTGGGGGTTCGACCGGGTCACTCGCACCGGTATAGCTGAGTCATCTTCAGCATCTTGGTACGAGCGCTTTCATTAAAACCTAAACCAGACGCCCCCCCCCGAAAGGGGCAATTTCAGTCTCGAAACCGGCAATGCGTGAATCTACGCAGTGCAGCGGATACTTCGCTGGCCAACAAGCCGGGAATCATGAACGCTGCTAACACGCTACGCGATTCAAAAATATTTCAGACCTTTATTACCCATGGGAAGACGAGCACTAAAGGCTCGTTTCTACCTCTGGGTATCCTCTTTTGAACAGGAGTCTGAATGATGAGTATTTGCTGTCCTTCCTGCGGTTCTCTTCGAGTTGTAGCGCGCAATCATGGTCGGAAAGTCGGGGGCGCTATTGGTGCCGTTGGCGGCACGGCGAGCGGAGCAGCAGGCGCTATGGCTGGCGCAAAAAGCGGCGCGCTTATAGGTGCTTTCGCTGGCCCCGTGGGTATTACGCTGGGTAGCCTGGCTGGCGCGATTCTGGGCGGCCTGGCAGGTGGAACTGCCGGGGGGCTGGCCGGCGCTAAGATGGGTGAAGAGTTTGACTCTCACGTACTCGACAACTATGAGTGCCATCACTGCGGCACTGCCTTTACACAAAATGAGCGTTGAATTCATCGCGCCGATAAACGAAACGTTATTACGTATACATGCGTAGAAGGAGTATTGTAATGGCTCATCTCGTCGAAACCATGGCCTACGTTGGCGCTACCCCGTGGCACGGCCTGGGCAACAACCTGCCGCAGAAACAGCCCATCGAAGTCTGGCAACGCGAAGCCGGTATGGACTGGCAGATCCTGGAAAGCCCTGTGCACTTCAAGTCGGACGCAATCGGCCATCTGGGCGCGATCCACTCATTCCCCGAGCAGAAGGTGCTCTACCGTTCGGACACCAAGGCACCGCTGTCGGTGGTCTCGCAGCGCTACCACACCGTGCAGCCTCGCGAGGTGCTGGAGTTCTACCGCGATCTAACCGAGGTCTCCGGCTACGAGCTGGAAACCGCTGGCGTGCTCAAGGGTGGTCGCAAGTTCTGGGCGCTGGCGCGTACCGGCCAGGGCGCTGCGCTCAAGGGCAACGACCAAGTGAATGGCTACCTGCTGCTGGCCACTTCCTGCGACGGCACCCTGGCCACCACGGCAACGCCCACCACCATTCGCGTGGTCTGCAACAACACCCTCACCATCGCCCTGGACGGCACCAGCCGTGCGATCAAGGTGCCGCACAGCACCCGCTTCGATGGTGAGCTGGTGAAGAAGCAGCTTGGTGTCGCCGTCTCGCAATGGGACGACTTCATGTACCGCATGCGCCACTTGGCGGAACGCAAGGTGCAGTGGCATGAGGCACTGGGCTTCTTTATGAAAGTGATGTGTGAGACCAGCCCGACCGGTCCGCTTCCTGAACAGCTGCCGAACGAGCGCGCTCTGCGCAAAGTGCAGGAGCTGTACGAAGGCCGTGGCCGGGGCAGCCAGCTGGACTCAGCACGCGGCACTGCCTGGGGCCTGCTCAATGCCGTGACCGAGTACGTCGATCACGAACGCCGGGCGCGCAGCACTGAGTATCGATTGGACTCTGCCTGGTTCGGCCAGGGCGCGCAGATCAAGCAACGCGCGCTTGACGCAGCACTGCAGCTCGCCGCTTAAGCTGGTGCGGCATAAACACAGCCCCTGATCGCCACAAGGGTGATCAGGGGTTGTTCAGCTGCTCTGCATTAAATGATCGCCCTTAATCAGGCGTTCACCCAATCCTCGACGCGCAAACCTGGAACTCGCTCGAACTCACGAAGATTATTCGTGACCAGAATCAGTCCCTGGGCACGTGCGTGTCCTGCAATCATCTGATCATACGGGCCAATAGGCTTGCCGATACGAGCCAGCTCAGCTCGCAATTGCCCGGAATGAGCCGCTGCTTGAGCGTCGTAAGGCAGTACTTCCAGGCGCGCAGCGAAACCCTCAACGTCCGCCAGATTACGCTCGGGATTAGCGGACTTCTCGGCGCCGTAAATAAGCTCCATCAGGGTGACAGTGCTGATGCTAAGCTGCCCTGAATGGCGCTTGAAGGCTTCCCGCACCTGCTCAGGACGATTCTTGATCGTGAAAATGCAGATGTTGGTATCAAGCATGTACTTCAGCATCAGAACGCATCTCGCTCTTGATCTGCAGGCTGCTCGCGATCCGCCATGTAGTCAGCGGTCACACCTTCGCCATCGAACCAGAGGTCCCAGGCCTCGCCTGCCGGCGTGATGATTCGGGCTCGACCAACTACCACTACATCCACCCGCTTCACATCCTCAGGCAGCGCAACCGCCTTGGGCAAACGCACCGCCTGACTGCGGTTGCTCTGAAAAACTGCACCTTGTTCCATGGAAACCTCCTGGGGATATACCTTACGTATAGCCCATTGTGCCAATCAAACGGGATATGTCAACGGCATATCCCTAACTAGCCATCCACCTACCACCATAAACGCCCGGTCAGCCTTGTGCTGGCTGGGCGTTTTTATGCCTGCAGGAGAAACATGATGAAAGCTACTTCATTGAATCGCAGCACCAGCAAATCCCGCCCGGCTCTGCGCCTGGTCAGCACCAAGGAGCTGCCACGTGAGGACTGGCTGCAGATCCGCAAGCAAGGCATCGGTAGTTCAGATGCAGCTGCAGCGGTCGGCCTTAACCCCTACAAGTCGCAGCTGGAACTCTGGATGGAGAAAACCGGTCGCGATGCCGGCATGCCCAAGGCCGACCCGCACGATGAGGAAAGCCCGATGTACTGGGGCAACGTGCTGGAGCCCATCGTGGCCTGGCATTACAGCAAGCGCACCAAGCACAAGGTGCGGCGCATCAACGCCGTACTGCAGCACCCTGATCCGGAGCTGCCCTGGATGCTGGCCAACATCGACCGCGAGGTTGTCGGGGCCGATGGCGTGCAAATCCTCGAATGCAAGACCGCCGGCATAAACGGCGCACGCCTCTGGAAAGAGGGCGTGCCCGAGTACGTGCAACTGCAGGTCATGCACCAGCTCGCCGTCACCGGCAAGCAGGGAGCGGATGTGGCCGTATTGCTGGGCGGCCAGACGCTGGAGATCCACCGTATCGAGCGGGATGAGCAGATGATCGCTCGCCTGATCGAGCTGGAGCGCCAGTTCTGGCACTACGTGGAGACTGATACGCCGCCACCGGCTGATGGCACCGCTTCGGCAGAGTCAGCCCTGCGCTGCCTCTACCCGGAGGACAACGGCCAAGTCGTCGACTTCACCCAGCATGCCGGGCTCAGCGCGGCTTACGTCGAGCTGAAGGCTGTTCGTCAGTCGATTGCCGACAAGGAAAAACGCGAGGCTGAGCTAAAGCAGATGCTGCAGCAGGCCATGGGCGATGCTAGCCGGGCGGAGTTCTCCAACGGTTACATCACCTGGCGCAAGGCCAAAGACAGTGTCGGCTTCGATGTCGCGCAACTGCTCAAAGACAAGCCGCACCTGCAGGCCAAGTACCCACTGCTGAAAACGGGTGCGCGGCGCTTCCTGGTCGGCTAATCCCACCCCGCTCAACCACTCCCTCCCCCTGGCCAGTCCATGCAGTTCGCGCTGCGTGGCTGGCCTTTTTTCGTTTGCAGGAGAACCACCATGCTCAAAGGTTTGGCAATCACCCCGCCCGTGCTCGGACGGATTTCCATCGGTAAAGTCATCGAGAAGAACGGCAAGCGCCTGCCGGAGAAAGATGACCAATTCACCATCACGTCCCAGGTGCAGGGTAAGGACGGCTGGCTGCTGCACCCGCTCAATAACGAGCTGCGTCAGGGCAAGGACGACAAGCTGCGCAGCATTCCGGTACGACTGCTGTTCAACGAACCGGAGCTGAACTTCAGGGCTGACTACACACTGTTCGACCGGCAGTCTGGCCGGCCGCTGTGCGTGGGCAATGGTGAGGCCTGTAAACGCGTTACCCAGGACGGCATGCAGTCACTGCCCTGCCCTTCACCGGACGCCTGTTCACTGGCCAAAGGCGGTGCCTGCAAACCCTATGGTCGGCTGAACGTGCTGATTGGTGATGACGATCCGCTGGGTAGCTTTGTATTCCGCACCACCGGTTTCAACAGCATCCGCACCCTGGTCGCACGCCTGCATTACTTCCAGGCTATTTCTGGCAATCGGCTGGCCTGCCTGCCGCTGGAATTGCGTCTGCGTGGCAAGTCGACTCGGCAGAGCCATGGCACTCCGATCTTCTATACCGACCTGACGGTACGCAGTGGGATGGATATGGCCGAAGCGCTAGTGACCGCCAATGAACTCGATTCGCGGCGGCAAGCTGCAGGCTTCGATCAAGCCGCCTTGGATGAGGCAGCACGACGCGGCTTTGGCAACGGAGCATTCGAAGACAGCGAGGAGGATGCCAGCGCCATCGTGGAAGAGTTCTACCCCGAGGGTGAAGCCCCTGCTGCAGCAACAATTTCGCAACTCAACCCCACCAAACCCAGCCTGACTGAAAAGCTCGATGCACAAGCTGCTCGTCAAACCCCACCCACAGACCGAGACCAAGGAGGCCGCCATGCGCCTGCACAAGCTGAAAGCCAGTGACACGACCGGCACCTACCTGGTCGAGTCGCCGGTGACGGAAAACGACATCCTACTGATGGCCAGGCAACTGGCCAGTCTGCGCCTGCGCAAGGGACGAGCCCTGACATCGCCGAAGGAGGTATTCAGTCACCTGCAGGCGCTGCTGGCTGATTATGAGCACGAGGTGTTCGCACTGCTCATGCTCGACAGCCGGCACCGAGTGATCGCATTTGAGGAAGTGTTTCGCGGCACGCTGGATAGCGCCAGCGTCTACCCACGGGAGGTCGTGAAACTCGCCCTGGAGCACAACGCCGCTGCCCTGATCCTGGTGCACAACCACCCTTCGGGAGACCCTGAGCCCAGCATGGCGGATCGCAATCTCACCACAAAACTGCAGGAGGCACTGAGTCTGGTCGGAGTTAGAACGCTCGATCACATCGTGGTGGGGAACGAAGGCTGCGTGTCACTGGCAGAACTGGGCTACCTGTAAGGAGGCGATATGAAGCTACTGCTACGCACGTTCGCAGCCGCGTTCATGTTTGCCGGGATACTGGCTGGCTGCCTTACGATAATGCTACTGGTGATTCTGATGGTGCGCATCCCACCATTGCTGATCGCTGTACTTATCGCTTGCTGGCTTCTCAGTCGACTACAGAAGTCATCTCAAAAGGTCCTAGAATAAGAAGCTTAACCAGGACGGGTAGCCACGCGGCTATCCGTCCGCAATCATCCGGCCAACTTTCTTTTTTTGGATTGAACTGCAACCGTAGCTCATAGACCACACCTACAAGTCATCCAGATTTACTGGGAGGGCTGTCTCACTTGAACGAGACTTAGCAATTTCGATCAGCTCAAGGTCTTCTGAAAGCATTTTATTCACCGGTTGCTGAGAAATTCCCCGCCGTAAAAACACACTCTCCTGCTCCAATGCCAAGCCCATTCCTTGCAGAGCATCACACAGCTCGGCCAACTCGCTGGGCATGCCCAACGATCGAAGTCGACTTACCGCATCCTGATAGTTCGCTAAGTTGTCCTGCCAAATCCGTTGATTGCCATACAGCCTCAACCGCTCCTGCCAATCCGGCATTAACCAGAGTTTGCACGTGTCCCCAATGAGCTCATAGAGTCGAGCGAAGTTCTGAAGCCCAATACCGTCGTAATCGGGGAAAAGGATTACCTGTGAGGCGCGCGGCCTCTCGACCAACCAATTCAGCATTAGGCTGCTTAGCTGTCCGGAGTAATAGCACAAGGTGCCGCTCGCATCGGCGGGCAGCCAGCTGATATCGTCGAACAGGGCTTGGTTCTCGATCAGCCACAAGGGCGCAGCCGTGTGCCAATCATCGCCGCTCTGCACAGCCAAAGCGGCAGCCCCGCAGGTCTGCGTCAGCTGCGATACATCGAGTAGTTCGCCCTTGCCATCACGCCAGTACTGCCCGTCGTTTACGGCTTTAAGCAGCAGGTACTGTACCGAGTGCCGCGCACTACCACTTTTACTGTCACGGTTCCGCGACATGTTGAGGGCGCGCTGCGGGATCACACTGGCCGCATTTTCCGTGTGTCCCGGCCTTAGCTGAGCAAGGTGGGCCTGAACCTGTTCTAGGGCGGCAATCTGATACAGACTGCCGCGACCACTAACTGACAACCGCACCGCCAGGGTTCTCCGAGCGAACTCCTCCAGCGCTCCGCGCTGGGCAGCTGTCAGTTGGCTGGCAGCCAGCCTACCGCCAGCAACAAGCAGCTTTTCCAGTGCATCGGCCAGTGAACGGCTCACGCACCAGCCCCCGCCACGCACGGCTCCAACTCCTGCCAATTCTTGCGGCTGACGTGATTGTGTCCGCCGTGGCGAGTGATTGGTACGCAGTAACGAACGGTTGCCAGCGGCGCGGGAGAGGCGAAGATAAGCGCAAAACCGAACTCAGCAGCTGTGTCGATCAAACTCGTCTGGTTTGGCCCATCAAGCGCCAGCGCCTCATCCAAGTAGCAGGCAGCCCGAACCGAATAGCGTTTGTCCTGCATCTGGTGCAGTAGCGCCAGCCCCGTTACCAACTTTGCCATCAGCACCGTGCCGTTGGAGGCTGCGCCATCAATATCAGCAAAGGCCTCAGGTTTCTGGCCCTCTTTGCCGACGATGAAGCTCAGACGAAACAGATGCTCAACAGCCAGACCGCCTCGGGCATCACCCTCTCGGATCAGCAGGGCCTTTGCCCGCGTGAGACTCTCATCATCGAGCACACTTCCGTGGTCGAACAGCTCAAAGCTCTGGCCTGAATCCACCTGCTCCGCTGTGTTGATAAGCGCCTCGATCGCCCAGACCAGCTCCCGCTCGTCTTCAGGCTCGATCTTGAATACCGAAAGGTCGGACAACCGACGCCGGCCGATCAGCTGGTTGAATTGGCGCATCTTGGCTTTGAAATCGTTCAGGCTGCCTCGCAATTGCCGCAGGCACGCCGTGACGTTGACCACGGCTGTGCGCGCCTTACGCTCGATGGTCTCAAACTCCTGGGGCAGATGCCGGCCAAACTCGACCATCAGACGGATCTCTTCGTCCGGATCGTCGGCCGTCTGGAACTTGGTCAAACCACCCGCGTGCAGCTCGGCAAGCAGCCCGCGCACATCACTTTCGATGGTCAGCAGCCGGCGGCAGTCCTGCTGATACTCGCGCAGGTGCTCGGCCAGCCGCTCAATTGCCAGCTCTGCAGCACCAACCCACGTGTGATGCGGCTGATCAGCCAGATAGCTGAAGACAGGGTCGCCATCACTGCGCCGATCGCGACCAGTACAGATCTCCCCGTGCTGGCCGTCGAGTTCATCCTGCTGCTTACGTATGCCATCCAGCTGTCCTCGAAGACGCTGCACCTCGGCCTGGACTCCTCTCAGCTTCGCCTCCAAATCAGCCAAGACGCTCCGGCAGTCCAACAGAGATCGCTCGCGTTCAGCTCCGCGCTCGCGCAAGATGGCGAGCTCGTCAAAGGCTTCCAGCTCGCGCTGGGCCTGCTGGTAGTCATGCTCTCGTTCAAGCTTGAGTGCCTCAGCGGCCCGAATTTGCTCCGCAGCCTGTAGCTGCTCATCGACCTGAGCCAGCTGGCGCTGAAGGTCAGACAACTCCTGATCGATTTCTTCAGCGCTGCGCTGACAGTGCTGGTCGGGCAGGTCAGCCAACTGCAGATCCAATCCCGGCAGTTCAAGGCGGCCAGCCTGGCTGAGCCATTTCTCAAGGCTTTGATGCAGTTGCTCGCCGTTGAGACGGAAGCCGCTCTCCGGCAGCGTCATAACCTCCCGTGCGAACAGCCGGTTCAGGGCAGCCAGCTGCTCCGCGTTCAACTCCCGCTGCAGATGCTGATACAGGTTGCCCGCCAGGCTTGCTCTTTCGCGACTGAGCCGCTGCACGTCCTGCGTAACCCTGTTGCGATCGCGAACAATCTCATTGGGGCTTCGACCCTGTACTCCGGCAACGAGCGCAACCTGGGCCTCGTAGGCTGCACGCGCATGCTCGATGCTACGCTCCAGCGTCTCGCGTCGGTCGATCAGCGCGAACCGGCGCTCCAGTTCAGCCTGCCGGTCATCCTCGCGTTTCAGCGCAGCTTCAGTCTGCAGACTGCGCTCACGGGCAGTTGACCACTCTAACCGGTCATGTTGCAGCTGCTCTTCGGCCTGCTCGATGCCGGCGCGGGCCTGTTGCAGGTCAGCTGAGCGAGACTGGTAATAGCTCTGCCAATCCTGTAACGCCCGATCGATCAGCGGCCGGAAGTGAAACAGCTTGCCGCGCAACTGCAAGCGCTCCTCATGCAGCGTTTCGAGGCGGCCGATCCGCTCTAGCTGTTTTAGGGCCGCTTGATATTGCTCACGGTCGGCATTTACATCGGAGAAAGCCTTGTCCCACTCCTGCTTGAAGTCGATGCCCGCGTCCGAAAGATCTCGGTGAAAGATCTGCAATAGGTAGTCCTTCACCTCCTTAGATTGCAGCTTGTCCAAGCGCAGAGTTCGGGTGAGCACCCGCTGGAATACCTCAGCGTGGCGGGCCTGCTCCAGGCGGAAAATTGTGAAGTCACCGTTTTCTCCCCGCACCCGCCGACTGTTGCCATACACCATGCTGGTGAACTCGCTACCGCTATAGCGTTGGGCGAGCAAGCCGCGAGTGGCTAAATGACTCAGCAGCTGCGGTTGTGCCACCAGACAGCCGTCATCGCGCCGGTAGTCATCGAGGTTCAGTTGGCCACGGTAAGCGAAGTATTCGTAGTCGTTGCTGACACCCTTGCCAACACATCCCAGCACCACACTGCCCGACTCAGGAAGCAGCACCTCCAGCAGGATGTAGGCGCTGTTGTTGGGGAAATAGAAGCGCCGACTGCGCTCTACGTCGTAGGCACCAAAGTCCATTCGTCTCCGGTCGATGATCAGCAAGAACTGCAAGGCATTGATCAGACTGGTCTTGCCTGTATTGTTCGGAGCCACCAGCGATACAGACGCATCCAAAGGCAACTCTGCGCGCTCGTAGCCAGCACTGTTAAGCAGCACCAGCCGCTGAAATCCATAATCCATCATGCAGGCTCATCCTCTTCGCTGGTCTCGATGGCCTCGGTCACATCAACACCATCTTCAAGCTCGTCGTTCTGCTCTCCGGCCAGCTTCACAAAATGGTCCAGATACCTCCAGACGGCAGGCAGTAGCCGCCATCCTCCGGCAGCTGACTCAGCAAAACCATATACACAAGCACGATCGAGCAGCCCTACGAGCGACTCTTCCTCTAGCCCCTCGGCCAAAAGCAAGTCATGGCCACGCTCAAGCAGCTTGGCCAGCACAGCGCGGTCAATGATCCAGTCACCGAAGCGGTGCAGGTGCATACCTTCGTCGGCCTTCAACTCGAACAGCAGCATAAAAATCAGCGCCAGCTGGCGTGTGGTGCGGCTGACGTTGCTGCTCGCATTGTCGAAGTGAAACCAGGCAAACCCGCGCCTATCCACGCGCAGTGTGAAGCCAAGACGCCCGAACAGCTCCTGGTACTGCTCCTGCTCTTTCTCGAGCTCAGCCCACAGAACGGGCTCTGCAATGTGATTCAGGTACTTGCCCGCATTGAACAACTCGAACAGCGGGCCAAGGCTCGGCAAACGGTCCAGATGAAGTGTGGCTGCTTGATTCATCGTGCGGGTATTCCATGAGGATAGTGAGTCACGCGCAGCAGATTAAGGTCAGTACTGCGCTTCAGGTCGTCCTGCTGGAACTCCCACTCCGGCTCCCTGACAAGCTCGTGGTAAAGGCGCAGGACAGTGGCATCATCCAGGTAGGCGTAGTTCGTCCGTATCCAGTCAAGCAGGCTAGGCACAGGGCCACTGGCAGCCAGGCGCTCGCGCAGCTCGACACCATCGACGAACTGCAGCTCTGTTGCTGACTCAGCTGGAGCTTCATCGGGGAAGGCCTGACTCACAGGCTCATATGCCAGGCCCTCTGCCATGATGGTGAGTACCTCATCGCCAACCGTTACCCGCCGGGGACGCTCTGCGCGCCACACTGGGAAGTCAGGTTGGCGGAATGTGCGCGACAAGCCGCGCTTGCGCACCTGTCCAAGAAGCTGGCTGACGGCAGCAGACAGGCTGTTATGCCGCCTGAGCTCTTCACGCAATGGTAAAAGCGTATCGCTGCACTGCTTCAGCACCTCCCGGCCAAGCCGACGAAGCTCTTTGACCTGGAAACCGGCCTGACGTACCAGCATACGTAAGGTGTAAAGCGCGCCCTGAACAGCGAGTTTCTCCTGGCAGTAGTCAATCTGCCGTTCTGCATCCTCCAACAATCGGTAAAAGCTGCCCGACGGGCCGCTGTCCATCATTTCCGCCATCGGCTCGATGTAATTATCATAGGCCTGCAGCACTTGACGGTAACGCCGCTCTGCCGGCACATGGGCCTCAGTGCTCTTGGCTTTCTCGGCGATTTCGAGAATGGCGTGGCGATCCTGGTCCAGCTGCTGGGCAATCTGGCGAAACAACTCGGTAAGCTGAACGGCGCACTGGCGCAGCAGATCCAGGTCATTACTCTCGATCGCCTCATTCAGGTGTTCCGTAGCATCGCGAATTCCTTGCACTCGAGCCTGAAGCACTGCAGATAGCCCAAGCTCATGCTCTCTGTTCAGACCACGGACGAATTCAAGCACCAATGGATTGAGCTGTAGGAGCTCATCCCTGGGGAGCACGCGAAGAATTTCGGTGTTGATCAGCGCTCGCAGAACATTCTCACGAGCGTCTCGCGGCATGCTTGGATCAACCTTACTGATCAGCGCCAGCACCTGCTCTGATTCAAATGCTGGAATCTCACGAGTGCGCTGTACCAGCCATTCGACCACCGGCCAGTGGCTATAAAGGGCGAACACCAAAGAGCGTGGGTTAGCCATGGACAATGTTCCTCAATCCTTTGTGAACTGGCCATATCGGCGGGCCGTGTAAATCCGCCCTTAACCACCCAGTTGCGCAAGCCATCGAAAACAGGATCACACACGGCCAGCAACCCTACAGTTTTACTTTTCTATTAAATGCTGCACTCGATTCCACTCGATCGCGCGACGGCGCCAATGCTGCTCGATAGCTTGGGTAAAATCGGCGCGTACCAGCTTCGCGCGAGCTTCACACCAGTCGGCGGATTCGCGGCGGATTACCAGCCCCTCCAACGAACCATCACGATAATGGCTGGGGGTGGTCTGAACCTGCTTAACAAGCTGCTTTACGCTGGTATGTCCAAAGAACACCTTAGGAACAAGCTTTAGGCCTGCCTGCTCGGCTAAAGCATTACGTCTTCTCGAATTCCAGAATTTGCCTTTGTTACGATCATAAACATCGAATACAAGAAACCAGTCGGGCAATGCTACATAGTCCAGCGAGTGGCGCGCCGCACACCACTCACCGAACAGAATCAGCTCGGGGCGCAAGACGGCACGAACCGCTTCGCCGTGTTGCGCTAACCAGGCTTGCAGACGGGAGAATTGGCCGGAGTGCGGATCCTGCAGGTACTGACCGCGGTTCTGCGCCCGCAGCTGCCCATCGTCAGCCAGCGACAGGCCGAGGTTCGCACCGTCCAGCTTTTCCTCCACTAGCACGCTACCCCTCAATAGGGCCTCAGCTTCGACCGGATCAAGCACCTTGTCGTCACGCGGGGTCTCGGTCCCGAGCCAGGTCAGGTGGGGGGTGTGAGGAAAGCGGAAAAACTCACCCATAATCTCGACCCTCAGGGCAATGCAGGCAATTCCTTGCCCGGAAATTTCTTGGCGTAGAAACGACAGGCATCGTCAGGACAGAGAAACTCTACCTTGACGCCTGCAGCGGCCAGAGCCTTCCACCAATCCAGCCATTTGCAATCTGCAGCCTGCCAGATCGATGGCTTGAGTGGATGGGCATTAGCCACCGCAGCGAATTTGCGGTCCGGGGCGTCAAAAATCGCCTGCAAGGCAGCATCCGGAAACTCGACGAACTCGTTCGGTGCCGACTCGGTAATGCTGACCTTTTCAACATTCATAGGTTGGCCGGCATGACGAAGTAGCCACTTGAGAAAGACATCACCAACCCCCTTGGGAGGATTGAGGCTTGTCTTGTGCTGATACTCACCCAGAATCCGATACCCGTCATCCAGCACCACTACATGCTTTCCAGCCTGTACTGCCTGTAAACCCTGAACACACTCGGCAATGCACTCGGGAGATACATCGGCGTGCTTCCGGTTGGCCACCAGTAGCACGTTAGTATCAATCACCAGCCTGGCCATATTCACCGTCCCTGCGTTGCTCCTGCATGCGTTTGACCGCTGCCAAGGTTCGACCGGCGATATCGGCCATCTCATCGCCAAAGAAGTTTTCCGGCCAGTTCTCGATTTCTCCGTAGAGATTGAGCTTCAAAGGCTCCAGTTCGGTCGCCTCGCCGGCTCGGCGGCAAAAATACACCGCTACATCCTCTGGACTCAGCTCGCCTTCGGCAACCCGGCGCTGCAGGCGATTAAGGAAGTGTTCTGAGTGGCTTTCCACGATCAACTGTACGTTGCGTGACTTGCCATTTTCCCTAGCCTGGATCGCAGAGATGAACACATCGGCAAGTTCGGCCTGAACCTGCGGATGCAAGTGAATTTCAGGCTGTTCCATCCAGACGGTCGAGTTGGGTGGGCAATAAAACGCCTGTACCAATGCAGGCAACACTTGCGATACACCAAAACCTACATCAGTTAACTTGACTTCGCTGGCGCTGGAATGAGTCTTGACCAAGACTTCATACTCTTTGCGCCCCTCCGCCACCGACTGAACCTTGAAGCTATCGATAACCCCAAGATCCTCAAGCCACTTGGCAATAAATTCATCAAAGGGCGCATTATGTCTCCTTGGCCCCCGATTTAGCAGTCGCCCCTGCGCGCGCGCAGCGAGAAGCGCCGGGATCGATAGTTCTCCTTTCTGTCCGACACTCTCCGGTGTTTCACCAGACCAGGTGTAAATGCGTCGTGGATACTCACGCAACGGCCCCAGGTAGTAGAGCGCGTTGAGCGCAGCTTCAAGCTGCAAGGCCAGGTCGTTAAGAAAGTCAGCATTCTGAAAGCGTGCTCGACTCTGATCTGAGATTCGGTAAAACTTGTCTGGAGCATCCAGCGGCCAGGCTCGACCGCTGGTACGAACTAACTTGTAATCACCTGCATCCAGATTCCATTTACCTTTTTCATCAAGCGCATACCGCAGAGCCAACTTAGGCGCATGAGACTCTCCAAGCCTGTAGCAAAGTTGATGAACTTGCGGCTGTTCCTGCTTGTCCGCCAGCATGCTGACGTCAATCTGCAGAATATCAGCGGCATATTTGCTATGGCTGAGAGGGTCACGCACTTCAAGACGCTGTTCCGCACGCCACTCCAAGGAAAAGCCCAAAGCCTTTGTCAGATCATGTTCATGAATGCACTCAGCAAAGGTGCCTAAATCAATCGGCGAATTCTCATCACCCAACTGAAGAGGCCGCTTTCGGTCAGCAGACAGAACAGTTTGCTTTAGAGCCAACAGCAAGTGACCGAGGCTACTCTTGCCAGCACTGTTGGCGCCGAAAATCACCGTCAGAGGAGCAAGGCGAATCTCACCAGTATCCTTCCAGGCTTTAAAATTCTGTATACGCAGTGACGTCAACATAAATTCACTCTTTCATTACTGCCACGCCCAAACAAATATCTGGAAATCTAAAGCGTGCAATTAATTTTTTAGAACACACTAAAAGCCACCGCTGTACAGCACTTTTAAAAACTCGGCAACGGCAACAACCATACCCTCTTCTTTAGGCTCCAGCACCAAGGGTTCATATTCCGGATTAAGCGGCTTAAGCGTTATCTGCTCGTGTTGCCACTCACCATCATCACTCGCAGTTTTTTGGCTGGAATAGACTTTCAAGGTGTACTCCCCACCCGTCTCGGTATCGGCAACGCCAGCATGCCAGATGAGCAACTTTCGGCCTTGCCGACTACCAACCGGCACTGGCCGGAATAGGCAGTAGCTACCATCAGGCACCAGGGGTTCCATGGAGCGACCGACCACCTGGGCCACAAACATGCCGGGCTCCGACTTTTCTTCTACCAACAAGACCCATTCTTCTGCATGTTCGGCCAACTCAAGTAGCCCGTCCTGCTCTTTGCTCCAAGCACCAGCAGCGACCTGTAGGCCAACCAATGGAACGCAGCCCTGATAGGGCTCAAAGCCCGCGTCATTTGGGGTCACGGTTTTGAACGGCAATACCTTGCCACTGGATGTAGCCACCCCAACCATTGAGCTGCTTGCAGAATCAAACCAGTAATCACTAGCAGCAAGCTCCTTAGCCTTCGCCTTACCGATTACGGCTCGTGCAATGCGGCGCATGTGCTCACGCATCACCGTTTTGTCGTACAGCTCCTGGAACTGGATCTCGATCACCTCGTAATCAGTATTAAGCAACTCCTGGCGGATCTGCCGGTCCTTAGCTGCTGTCTGAGCGTTGCCATGCAGGTGCTCACTCATTCCATCCAGGTAGATGCAGACACCTTCGTACTGATCATTGGGCTCATGGAAATACACGTCCGGACGGGTCGTGATGCCACCGGCTAGCTGAATCGGCCGTTCAGTCTCAAATGCAGCCATGCCGGCGGCTTTTAGTAGCGCTACCAACTGTTGCTCAGGGTGATTGCCTGGTTGCTGAGTCAGGGTTTCATCTGGCAGCACAGGCGCCAAATCATGGGCAAAGCTCAGGGTATTTCCCCAATCATTGAACACTTCAAGCGCGGTATGGCGATTCAGCTTGTCGTGATAGAACGAGTTGCGGAAATGCTGCAGGCAATCCACACAAGACGATTCACAGGCTGACGGGCACTCTTCAGCCAAACGTTTCGCCGCAGCGACAACATCAGGCCAGTGCTCCAAGAGCTGTTCCAGCAGACCTGAGCCACCTGGCATAGGGTCATACAACAGCGCATCGACCGATTCACTCCCCGGTCTTCCAATCACCTGAACCTGGAGATCGGATATTTCCATATCCAGCACATCGGCAGCCCCCTGACGCAGCGCCTCCATGACGCTGTAGGCCGCTTCCTGGGAAGCGCAGTCATGCAGCACCAGCGCGTCGGCTACTACTTCGGCATAGAAAGCTATGGTCTGAATAGGGCGGCCACAACGCTCGGTATGGTGTTCGTTGAACTTATCCAGTTCGGTCTGGCTGCTCATGGCCGAACGGCTCGCGCCGCAGACCAAACACATGGGGTAACCCAGCAAAGCTCCCGAGCGTACTTGCGAGGCGGCACCGACGTTCACCAGACGCATGTGCAGACCATGCTTCAGTTGCAACTCTGCTCTGCCCCACTCGTAAACTTTACCGCCGGAATGCCGCCCCTGGTCTTGGGCAAAAACAGCCACCGACATCTGGAAGCGATAGTCCTCATCGTCCGAAATATAGGAATGATGGGGCGCATCCACATCGCAGATGGCTACACCTGGAATTTGCGTGACCGACATGGAGCTGGCTTCACTGCCGGCCTTAGTGCTCGGGCCAGTTTCCTGGATTGACTCACTAGCCACATCTACCGCAAACACCAGAGGTTCTTCAGGGACCAAGTGGAAATGACGGGGCACAAATTTATGCGCATTGGCGTAAATGAGATTACCTGGGACATATTCGCGAACAGCCAGAGCCGTGTTGCGGCGTAGCTCCCAATCACTGATATCGCTGCTGTGGCGCGGCGCCACGTGGGTCAGAGTTACCGCACCGGTATCCAGACCGTAACCCGGCAAAAAGCCCTCAGCCGCCAATACGCCATAAGTATTGGTGTCATCAAAACCCTCTGCCTGGCTACGATTGCGCTTGGCCTCGCCTTTTAGTTTTTTTACCAACCGTTCACATCGGGCGCGCAAGGCCTCTTCATCGGCGTCTAGCGCGCCCTTACCAGCGGCCACCTTACGCAACCGCTCCAACTGCCCAAGAGCCCACTGCAGGCGCTGGAATAAACGATTGATCACCCCCTGCAGCTGTTCAGCAAAACTACCAATGAGCAGCTCTAACTGGGCACGGGTTACGACCTCGCTATCACTGATCGGCCACCCTTGATGGAAGGCTTTGATAACAGCATTCAAGAGATCGTTTTGATGCTGCGATATCTGCTGGCTCAATGCTTCAACAGATAGCGGCTCAGCACGCACCATGCCATCAGAGCTGAACAGATACGGTCGGATCTGAGGCGGCAGGCAAACAGACAAGGCCTCCTGTAGCGCAGCTGCCTGCTGCCCTGGCAGATAGTTACTACGCAGCATCTGTAACAGCGTAGTCAGCACAGTGGCATTGACGTGCTTGGCCACCATCACTGGGTTGCGCAGATTGAAGCTGGGCGGCTCCACCAAACCTTCGAGCATTTTTAAGGGCTCATTGAAGTAGGCACGGTCATGACTGGTGGTCCGCGCATAGGTCAGATCCAGCGCCATACGGAACTGGCGCCCGGCACGGCCAGCTCGCTGCCAGTAATTGGCTGGCAGTGGCGGTACGTTGCGCATCAGCACTGCATCCAGCGAACCGATGTTCACGCCCATCTCAAGCGTGGGCGTACACACCAGCGTATTGATCCGTTCGCTCTCGCCCTTGAAAGCGTTCTCGATGCGCTCACGCTCCGGCCCTGGAATTTGCGCCGAGTGCTCACGAGCCCGGAGCATGGAAAATTCCTGATCAAGCAAAAGCAGATCGTAGTTGTCTGGATTCTCGGCCTCAAACTCCAGCTTTCCACTGCAACGCCAGGCCATACAGGTCATACCAGGGTTGACCCGAGCATGGAGGCGGCGACAAGTTTGACAGCGATACATCCCTGACGCAGGCACCAGCTTCATGTGATCCACATGGACTTGGCTGGCACCGTGGCAGCCTGGCAAGTTATTACCGCGCGCGCCCTTGAACTGCACCTGCGTCAGTAGTTCCAGTTCATCGGTGCAAAGCCGCCACACATCATCCAGAAACGACTGGACGTGATCTGGATCGACTCCCCAGCTCACAGCCGCCTGTTTGGCGGAGCTGTCATATGTGCTGAACCACTGTTTGATACGCCCTTTGTCGTGTTGACCATCGCGTTCAAACACCAAACCTTCCGGCACACCGCGCATGATCGGCAGATAACCGCGCAGCACTTCCTTCTCACCGTCCAGCCAGAACTTGGAGAACATACGGGTGACAGGATCAAACAGCATGCGCCGGGAGCGGGCCGCATCCAGAAGCGAGGCGATACCTTCACGCAACTCAGCAGGCGAGCAACCCAACGCTCGTGCCCATTTCTGTATGGTGGGCTGTGCTTCATCCAGTCCAAGATACTGAATCTTCAAACGCCCCAGCGGCTCAAGACCTGTGCTCTGCCGTGCCCCCAGCGTCAACTCACGCAACACCTGAGCACGCAAGAACCACTTGCGCTCCTCAGCATGGGCCAAGCTGGCTTCCGATTTTGGTTCGACTCGCCAGACTTCAGGGATCAAGGCCCGCGACAACTCATCGTCGGCATCAAGAAACCTGTCCAGCCACAACACCAGATCGCTGACCGATACCTGCCCCTGGCGCAGCTTCTTGTAAATCAGCTCTCGCAAGCGGTAGCGACGGGAGCGATCCTGCATCCAGCCCGCCTGAAACGCCGCATCCTGACGATTATCTGCAAACACCAGTAGGCGCTTGCGTTCGGCACGATGGATCATGCTTTGCGCCAATACATGCACATCAGCCACGCCAGTGGCACGCACCGGACGAGCGGGTTCTCGATAGCTGCCAGTCACCCGGCGGCCGTGTGCACCGCAAGATACACAGCGGGTCAAACGGCCAATGTGTTCATCTTTCTGCTGTACAAAGTGCAGTGCTTTGAGAGTCTTGTTGCGACCGCACCCCACACACTCAGCGGCTTGCCGGTCATGGGTTGTTCCGCAATAACGGCAAACGAAGAGCACCTCCGTGCGAGCAGGCTCTTCCTCGCCATCAGACCCGACCTGATGATCCAATGAAACCGCTCGCACGCCACCTAACGGAATGTCTTGCGATCGCCATACACGGTTCTTCCCCTCCGCAGATCCTCCGCCAGGCGAGTCGCCGGTGTAATCGAAATCTTCAAGGCCATGCTCGAAGTAATGCTGGCCGCAGGTTGTGCAGCTCGAAAGCGGAAAGGCTTTCAGCTCAGGGTCACGGCCATCGGTTGCAGCCAACGCATCCTCGGCTGACAGCCAGAGTCGTGCCGGTTGCCCCTGCCCCTCCTCGAAGGTCACCACAGCACCGCTGACGCCACGTACAAAACCGTGTACCACCGGGCGTAGCAAGGGGCGATCACCATTGCGCGCCGCCGCACCCAGTGCCAACCAAATCAGAATTTCTTCTTCGGTAATCGGACGCCCGAGTTTTTCATTCAGGTCTTCCAGCAAAGTAGCCACGGCTCGCGGACGGCGGAGCACCTCAGCGATCTGGAACACCACCTCGTTGTGGCTTAGCCACTGATTCAGTGCTTCACGCCAATTATCACCGGCCATACGCATGCCGCTGGTGGTCTGGAACCAGATACGGAAGGCCTGCAAGGCAGCAGGCTCTACCTCGGGTCGGTCCAACGTACCGAGCATTTCCAGAACGGTTTTCAGCTGCATGGCCTGATCGCCATTGAAGGGCGCGCTGACGCTGCGTGGCTCGCCCCAGATATCCTCTTCGTAAGCCTCCCCGATCAGTTCAACATGCTGGCCATCGACGCCAAAGAAACGGCTGGCAAACTCGCGGCCGGCTTCGATACCGCGGAGTGGATCCGCGATGGTGGCCGAGGTGGCGATGCAAGTGGTGCTGTTTTCGTCTTTGCCGCAATAGGCGCGCAGACGGCGGATCAGGCAGGCGGTTTCGGCACCTCCGGCGCCGGTAAAGGTGTGCGCTTCGTCGAAGACCATGAACTCCAGGCGAGCGTTATCGAACAGTTCCAGATCCTGCTGGCGGGTCAGCAACAGCTCCAGCTGCTTGACGTTAGTCAGCAAGATACGAGGTTGCTGCCCGGGCGTGCGCATGGCTTCACGACTTACACGCTCCTCGGCCGGGTGCAGAGCCACATCCATTTTCTGTTGCTGCATCTGCTGCAACTTACTGCGGTAGTCCGCCACCGTGCTGCCAGGAGCCAGGCGCACACCGTTAATGTCGGCCTCAGTGCGTGGTGTTTTACCCACATACATGCCGAAGGTGACACCCGTACCGACCAGCAGCTCGCGCATCCGCTGCAGCTGGTCTTCGGCCAGGGCGTTCATGGGGTAAACGATCACAGCCGTTACCCCTGCCTCGGCGCCGTCATCACGCAATTGCAGGCAACGACTGATGATCGGCAACAAGAAGGACTCGGTCTTGCCCGAACCGGTACCGGTCGCCACCAGCGTGGTCCGACCAGCTTTGATGGAGCGGAAGGCCTTTTCCTGGTGCAGATAAGCGCCGGGATAAGGGGATAGCTGGCGAATATGCGGATGCAGCACGCCTTCCTTGACCAGTTGTTCCAGGCTGGCACCTTTCATAAAGGTGCGCGAAAGCGAGATAAACGGCCCCTTCATCAGCGGCGTATTGCGGGTGTGCTCCAGATTGAGCAGTTCGCGCATCTGCCGATACAAGCCCTCATCGGCAAAGGCGTAGGTGCTGAGCTGGTAGCGCAGAAAATCGCTGACCACATCTTCGGTATAGGTAATGGGGTTCAGCATCAGAACAGTGCTCCCTGCGGTGATTCTGTTTTATAGACAGCCGGCGCTTCGGCGATGCCATCGGCTTGCTCCGGCTGTGGCAGCGGAACAATACGGCGGATCAACTCGGCATGGGCAGCGCATTCCTGCCAGGAGCGCTCCACATCCTCATTGAGTTGCCAGTCATAGAAGCGCGGGCCGAGGCGTGAGGCCACTGGTTGATATTCCTGAGCGCGCTCATCGTGACCTAGGCCGTAATCAGCCAGCCGCAACTGCTCCGGTATCATCCAGCCTTCTCCGTTATTCTGGGCGAGAAAGGCATCAAGGCCTTTTTGTTGCAGATCGTGGAAGGCGACCAGCGACAGAACAGTGTGGCGTAGCTCAGGGGGCGACCCTTTGCCAAGACGCCAAAAGCCTTTCGGATTAAGCGCTTTCGCTGCGTCCCCAGAAAGTTCATCCACAGGGAGGTCACAATCCTTCAGAATATGACAAGCCCCCTCCCAGTCCAGGCCAGCGATTGCAAATAGCACCGCGTCAATAATTACCCTCTGCCTTGTGCGTTCATGCTCTGAAACAGCAGCCCTAACGCCAGTGCGTGCGAGTGACTCAAGGACGGGTGAATAGATTGGATTGCTTACTGAAATCAGACTGAAAGCTGCCTCCACAAGCTGCTTCGGAACATTTTGTAACGGAGGTAGTGGTGACTCTTCTGCAATAAAGTAGTTGATCGTCAAACCGCCCAGCCTGTTGCGTATTGCAAAATCGAAGACAAAAGAATCCAGACACGCAACAAGTGCGATTCCAGCTGCCTCCCCTTTATTTGGGATCAATAGCGGCACCTTGTTTCCACAAGGAAAATCCCACACAGCAGAGGAAATCATCGTTCTTGAGTTGGTGGCAGAACCAACGTCCATATAGCAGGGTTTCAGGCCACGGGCAGTTTTCGGATTTCCGTTCTTGTCCGTAGCACTGACGTAGTCTGCGTAGCTCATCAGGAACTGCGGCTCAATTACCTTCTCTTCGAACGGAATATCCCGCCATACGGCCGAGCGGCCTTTGCCACTCACCCAGCCTTTCTCACTGAAATCGAACTGTCCAATCATCCGCCCTTCATAGAGCGGCAACGCCACATCCTCAATCTCCTCCACCCGCAGCGCTTGCCGCCCATCACGAGACAGCACCAGCCCCGGCTCGCGATCCAGAATATGCTGCGGGCCGCTGTAATCCTGCCAGGGGCCTTTCAGCCAGTGGCCGTACTCGTCGGGGCGGTAGCCCTTTTCTTCCCACTTGGGTCGCGGCGGGAACAGCTTGGAGTCGTTGGTCATATCGAACTCGCGGGCGTACTTGATGCCCCAGCCGTTTTCACTCTGGTCGCCCAGCAGCACGCCGTTGGCGTAGATCTTTTGTAGCACGCGCAGGTCCTGTTCGCTGCGGATTTCCAGAATGGCCTTGGAGTAAGGTGAAAACTCCTCCACCCGCGCCCGGGGATAAGCCAGCACATGGCGCTCGGCTTGTTCCCAGTCGTCCACATTGCGATGCATAAAGGCGGCGCGGATGGCCTCCGTTTGGCCGCTTTTCTGCACAATCAATGGGCAGAATTTGAAGGAGCGGTGGATATCGAAAATACCTTCGCGGTTCTCGAAACCAAACAACCATTGCCAGTCGCACTGGCCCAGGAACAGCTCGCGCAGGTCGGTGGTGCCCTTGTCGGTGTAGATACCACTTGGCACGATCATGCCCAGCCGCCCCTGACTCCGCAGCAAGGCATGGCTCTGCTCAAGGAACAGCTTGTAGGTATTGAGGTCGGCCGAGCCCTGATACAGGAAGGGGTGCAAAGTATCGGCAAATCCCTTGTGCTTTTTGCGCTGCTGCAACCATTTTTGGTGGACAGCCACTGATGCCTCGAAGCTGTTGCGGCCGCTGCCCAGATTCAGGTCATGTTTCTTTTTGCCGTTTTTGTCTTCGGTGACGCGATCACCAAAGGGCTTGCCCACGTACTTCGCCCAGTTGGACATACCCTTGAGGTTGGCGTTGTAGGCAATCCAGTCGTGCTCCAATTGCGGCAAAGCACGGAAGTAGTCCAGCTGTTTGGCCAGCGCATCCTGCTTACCATAGGCGCGGTACAGCGGGTCGTGGTTGGAGAAGAACTCCTTCGAGTTGGGCTTCTGGATTTCCCACGGCGGATTACCCAGCAACACATCAAAACCGTCCTGGGTGGCGGTAAACACATCCGGGAACTCCAGCTCCCAGTGGAAGAAGCGCTGCCGGCGCGCCACTTCGGCGGCAATGGACAGCGCCTGCTCCGTGGGGTTAGCAAAGTCTCGCGGCAAGGGCGCCAGCTCGATCTGCTCGCCCGGCCAGAACCAGAGCGCGCACCACAGGTCCATGCGCGCTTTCAGCGCGTGGTAATGAGGGTTGTTCAGCACCTCGTCGCGGTAGACCCCGGCGCGCTTTTCACTTTCGTGTACCGGCAGGCGATGCAGCTTGCGGAACACCTTGAGCAGCTCGTCGTGCACATTACCGGCATCCAGCCCGTTCTCCAGGCTGAGCTGGCCACTGAGCAGCGCCTGCAGCTGCTCGGGTACCGCCTTGGCGCGGGCTTTGATGGCATCAGTAAAAACATCGCCCTTGCGCTTGCCCCTGGCATCTTCATACCAGTGGTTTATCAGGTTATCCGGCTTGTTCTTCTGGTAGTCCTTGTCACCGCCTTCCCGCTCCCACGCCATAGCCGGGTAATCGCGGTACGTGTCGAACCAGGTGCCGACCAGCGCGTTGCCGACCTTAAGCTTGTGATCGAGGAAGCCAAAGGGCAGATCACGGTCCATAGTTTCTACCCACAGCGCCATGCGGCCCAACTCTACTGCCAACGGATCGAGATCTACGCCGTACAGGCAGTTTTCAACGATGTGGCGCTTGAGTTGAGAGCGCAGCGCTTCTTCAAAACCATCATCCTTGGGGTTGAGCTTGGTCAGCTCATCACTCAGCAGCTCGGTCAATTTGCCGTCGGCCATGCGCGGCACGCCGCCGTCTTCGCTGCGCTCAATCAGCTTGTGATGGAACAGCGACTGGGTCAGTGCATCGGTGAGGTAACGCAGGGCGCTGGCGAGGAAGGAGCCCGAGCCCATGGCCGGGTCGCAGACCTTGAGGGCCAGAATCTGCTCGGGCTTTTTCGGTGCCCACTCCACCACTGCGTCCAGGCCAGTCCGCGGATCGACCTCACTACGAACGCCTTCATAGGCCAACGGTTGCAGGGTACGACGCACAGTGGGTGCGGCCAGTTGCGGGCGGGTATAGAAGGTACCCGCACCTTTACGGGTGCCGCCCCAACGCACCAGGAAGAATTGACCGGGCGCAACCATGCGAACGCACAACTGCTTGCCGGCCTTCTCCAGTGCTTGCTGCCCTTCATCGCCTGTGGTGTTGGCTTTGCGTCCACGGGGCTTTTTCACCAGCCCAGCAAGCTGCGCAGCGTGTTGCAGCCAGGCATTGGCGCGGGCGAGGTGGTCTTCGCTGATAGTCAGCTCTTCATCGCTTTCGGCGCTGACGGGGTTGTCTTCGTCGCTTTCATCCTCGATGGATTCTGCTTCGTCGTCGTAGTCATCGGTGTCAGCAGCCTCCTCGGCCTCGTCTTCACCTTCGTCGCCGCTGTCATCACCGGCCTTATCTTTTTTCTTCAGGGCCTCGAACAGCTGCTTGATGTCCTTATCCTCCATGGCCTCCAGCTGCGATAAGGTCAGCGCTGGCTGGTTGCCCACGGCGAGAAATATCACCGGGTCATTCTCAGCAGCTTGTTTCAGCTCGAAGTCGAGCAGGCCTTCGTAGAGGATGCCGATGTATTCCGAGGACAGCGTGGAGAAGTCCACTGGTGCATCCACCCAGCGACTGCTGCGGCCCTGACGCACCTTCATCTTGGTGCGGGTCAGCAGGCGAAGCAGTTTATGCACCTGAAGGTCGCTGACCAGGTTCTGGTGGCTTTCCAGCAACGCGAGCGCGCGGGAAATACCATCGTCGCTGGAGGGATTGCCCGGCTCAAACAAGGCACCACCGTACTGAGGCACGGTAAGGCGCTCATGAGCCGAACCTTCGTGGATCAGGTTGAACAGGCCAATCAGGCGCGGCCAGGCGCTACGGCCCTGGCTCAGTCGTTCGTTGCCCCGGCCACCAGCACGACGATCCAACTGATGACGAAGCCCCTCCAGGCTGTAAGCCTGCTGGTAAATCGGGTTGTCGACAGGCATCAGACCGCGGGCTTCGGCAAACAGGGTGATGATGCAGCGCATGATGATGCGCGAGCCTGCAACATACAGATCCTTGTAATCGTGAGCCTGTCCTTGCTGTTGAGCCTGCTCGATGGCGATATGGGAGGCGGTGATCAGCTCCTCCACGCCCTGGCGAACGCGCTCACCCAGTACGCTGGAGAGCTCAGCCTGCCCCTTACGAGAGGCGCTGATGGCCAGCAGGAATTGGCTTTGGCCCTGCTCCGCCAGCAGTGTGTTGCGATTGAGCAAGGTGCGCCAGACGATGGTCTGGGCAGATGGCTGACCTTCGTTGAACCAAAGATCGATATCCCATTCACACCAAGCGTCGTAATCAGCACCGGCGTGCACCAGTCGCCATTGGCGACCATTGGTGACCAGCGCCAGCGCCTGCCCGGTACGGCGCAGCCACTCCACCACGCGGCCCAACAATTGCCGTGACCGCCCTACCCCCAATCGGCTGGTGAACTGGCGCGAGCCACCATCATCAGGCACGAACACCGCTAGAGTCTCGCCGTTAGGCCCAAGCCAAAGGCGACGCGGCTTAATCTGGGCGCCGGTAAAGCTCCTTACGGCCCAACGGCTGTCGACACCCTGGGCCTTTTGCCATTCATCTGCGGGCAGATCTGAAAGATCCTGCAGGATGTAATCCAGCAGACTGCTCAGGCTTTCATTACTGCCGTCAAAGGCTGTGAGTGCTCGCCGCAGCTTCTCAGCCTGGTAATCGGACATCTCCGCCGCTGCACGAGGGAAAAATTCATCCAGCTTGGATGGTGCAATCAACAAGCCGCCGTGCTTGAGTTGCGCCCATCCTTCTGCGTGCAGACTCATGCCCCCACCTCCGGAAAACGAATTTCGATAGTGACAGGGAAGACCTGTGCTTCGCCGCGCAGCTCGAAGCGACGAGGTAGCACCTGCTCCAAAATGCGACGTTTCTCTTCGGTCAAGCGCTCCTGCAGATCACCGAACTGGGTCTGACGACGCTTAAGCTCATCCTCCAGATCACGCAGACGCTTTTCCGCCAGCGCATCGGCATCGTCAAACAGTTGGTGCTGGATGCTGGCAACGCGCTGCTCTTCAATCTCTCGCTTCAACTTCTCGATACTCTGTGCTTTTTGCAGCGCGGCGACTTCACGAATGCGTTGCTCGAACGCTTCCTTTTCATGCTCCTTCGCTTGCTCGTACGCTGTCTTGAGTTGAGTACGAAGGCTCTGAGTCAGCTCAGCTCGGTAATTGCTCAATAGAGCCCTGATATCGTCTTCAACCTCGTCCCATAGCTCGCGTGCAGCAGCTACGTCGGCAACGCTTTGCTCCGCCAACAAACCGTGGTGTGGCCCCTGATAAGGCAAAGGCTCACCCAAGGTGTTGTTGCTCAATGGCAAAGCCAGGGTGCGGGTCCAATGGTGAAAGGTTTCACGCAAGTTGTTGACCGCCATTTCTTCTACGGTGAACAACACCAAAGCCTCGACGCCAGCCGGCACCTGGCCGCGCGTAACCAGCCACCGGGTAGGCGGCTGAAAGTCGGTTTGGCCTCCTGGAAAACGCAGACGCGCAAAGGCATTAAGCGACTGACGCAGCAACGGATGCCCCAGGTGCAACAGCACAGTATCTGGAGATGGACGGAAGACTGGGCGTCCATTGATGTTGTGGATAAAGAAGTGGTTGTCGAACACCAGCCAGGGCATAGCGCCGCTGATACCTCTCTGAGAAGGTAAGCGCAGGCTGTCATCAACCACTGCCTGCCAACGCATAGGTAGCGGTGTACGCAAGCGCATGCGCCCCTTGGCATCCGGGCCATCGAGCACTTCACGTGAAGCACCTAGGCTCATGGCAACGCCGAGTGTGTCTTTGAGCGTTTCAGGGCTCAGGTCAAGATCGGCCAAGAGTTGCTGAAGGCGCTGCTTTTCGTCCTCACCTCTCTCCTGGGTGTGTACCTGAGCGTCTTCGGTGGCACTCCTACGACTGGTTATCTGATGATCGAGATCACCTAGCACATCACGATCTTCATTCATCTCCATCATTCGACGCTGGAACGCGGCATCGAACAATTCTCCTACCGAGCCCAGATCCTCACGGATGTCGTTGACCTTACTGAGTACACGGGCAACGAACTGCAGGTCGCTGTCATCTTCGCTGGTGAAGTGAAAGATGGTGACATCCCGAGATTGGCCGTGACGATCGATACGGCCGTTACGCTGCTCAAGACGCGATGGGTTCCACGGGATCTCGTAATGCATCAACAAGCGAGCGGTGTGCTGCAGGTTAAGACCTTCAGAAGCAGCATCGGTCGCGACCAGAATGCGCACCGGCGCATCCGGGTCGTTGAAGGCGCGTTTTACCGCCTCGCGCTCTTCCTCATGCATGCCACCATAGAGCTGACAGATGCTACCGGGCTCAGCCCCATATTCTGCATTCAACCGGTTGACCAGGTAATCGAGTGTGGTCTTGTACTCGGTGAAAATGATCAGACGCTCATCGATCTTCCACTGCTCTGCATTACGCAGCTCCTTGCCGATCAGCTCACGCAAGCGATCAAAGCGGGCATCAGATTTAGGCTTGGCTTGAACAACGGGTTGCTTGTCGAGACCCAAAGACTTGAGCGCAGCATCAATTGCATCAATCTCAGGCTGCAGTACATCCACATAGGGGTGCATCCAGGCGCCAACAACCTGAGCGGCATGCCGGCTGCGGCTCTCACGCTCCTGGTCATCATCGATATCTTCTTCACTGGCGCGGCGGGCCGCCGCGACCTCAGCAGCCTGAAGCGCCTCTTTGGCAGCCAAGCCCTCCTTGAAACGCAGCCAGCTGTCGGCAAAAGCCACTGGGCAGGATAAGAGGCGCTTGCGCAGAATTTCGATAGCGAAGTTGAGCACCATGCGTGCTTCTGGAGCGGTGCGGATGATGCCTTTCAATTGCGTGCAAAACTTGCGAACGGCAGCCGCCAGCTCCTGTTCCGGTTTGAACATATAAAGCGGCAGCGGCTCCAGATAACGCTTGGCAAAACGCGGTACTCGTCCTGCCTGACGATCCTGATCGTTGATCTCGCTTTTAAGTCGGCGGATCAACACATCGCCGATCATCTTGCGCTCTTTGTCGGTAAAGTCTGGCGTTTGAGTGAAACGGACCGGATCAAGCTGCTGCAGCAGGCCCGAGAAACAGCGGGTATGGCCATTGTGAGGCGTGGCAGTCAGGAACAGGCGGTGCTCAAAATACGGCGTGATTAGCCGCAGCATTTTGGCCAGATCGCTGTCCTCACCAAAATTGGACGGCATCAGGTTGTGGGCTTCATCGACAATCAACAAATCCCACGGCAGCTGTGCCCCACCCCGTTGCTTAATAGATTCGCAATTGGCGATGAACTGCTCCAGCACATCAGGCTGACGTAGATAGTGATACGAGGTGATGATTCGCGGTAGCGCCCGCCAGGGGTTGGCATCAAGCCCCATCTCTTTTTGCAGCTTGTGAGTGGCGGCTTTGTCGACGATATCGAAGCCCAAAGAGAACTTCTCTTCCATCTCCTGCTGCCACTGGGTGCGCAATGCCGCAGGAGTGATGATTAGCACCCGACGGATACGACGCTTCCGGATCAGCTCAGCCAGAATCAGACCGGCCTCGACGGTTTTACCCAAACCCACATCATCGGCCAGCAGTAGAGAAACGCGGGGCATGCGCATCGCTCGCGCCAGAGGCACAAGCTGGAAGTCATCGACGCTGACCGCCCCATATACCGGCGCAGTCGGCACTGGCTCGGACCGCTCATGAGGGTCACTTGCCGACAAGAACGGAGTGAGGGCGCTCCAGCGAGCGGCACGCTGCAAAGCCAGGAACTCGCCCTGCTGCATCGGTGCTTCGCGATCAATTTTGGGCAGCGCATTCGGCTCCAATACCACCGGATCGCGCTCGCGCTCCCACAGCAGGGACTCTTCCGCATCACCATCGGCATCACTGAACTCGATGGTAACCAAGTGCAGCAAAGCAGACGTCTTGCTATCACTGAAGGGCTCTACGGAGGAGATCACACCGCGGCGGTTACGGACGGTGGCAAGCATGCCAACCCGAGGCAAGTGACTGGCCGCTGTGTCTGAATTAGTCATTGGTGATTCCGTTCAATTTTGAAGTCAGCAAAATGGCTATTAAGAAATTGGATTTCTTGGCTCTGCTCGAAAAATCCTTATTAGCCATAAGAAGATACGGTTTTATGCTGAACCTTAACCGTATGAAGCGAATCGAGCCAGGGCCTCGTTGTTGAGCATCAGTTCTGTTTTCAGTTGACCGGCGTGCAATCCTTCGACATGGGCGTTTTCGCCACATCACCGTGACCTGTGCAGATCAAGCTGATGCGCAGCCCTGACTGCAAACCGGCCGCATAGTTGGCGTGATCCTCATCCAGCTCGAACTGCGGTTCCATGAATTGGTTTATCCCACCACGCAGGGTGACGTAAGGGTTGCCGAACATGTCGGTGTTGATGGAGTCCACCGTGCCCGTGATCTTGAAGCGCTTGCCTTTGAACTGCTGATCGGCCGCGACTGTGTTGCGGTCATAGGCCTGGGCCAGTTGCTGAGCGCTAACTTCTATCATTGGCTCGGCCGGTGCAGCCACCTTGGCTGGCTGAGTCTGGTTACTTGAGTTCGTAGCAGCCTTGCCGGACGGGCGATCCCCCGAAGCCATCGCAACTAGCACCAGCGCCAGCCAGGCAAAGCCGATCACCCTGCTAGTAGTGCTATGCCCTTGGCGTAGAAGGAACCAAACAAAAATGACCGGAAATAGAAAAATGCCTACGCCCAGCCAGAAGCCGACTCTACGGTTGACTACGAATACCGGCTGCGTTCGAGGCGTAGCAGCCTGCTTAGCGATGGGGGCACCACAGTGAGGGCAAGCCGTCGCCTGATCGCTAGCCATACGATCGCACTCGTAACAGGTGATCAATGCCATGTTGCTACTCCTTGATTGTGATTCCTGGTTTGCAGGCGCTACCGGCTTGCTTGTGCCAATCAAGATATGTAGCGTTACTGGACGCATCTAGAGTGTTTACCTGTACAGGTAAAATTTTCGCGCAGATGGAGCCGTGATGAAACGCAAGCAGTCAATCGAGTCCGTGCGCTGGGATCTGGCCCTTCGCTACCGCCTGATCGAGACCATCGCATGGTGGGAGGGCCGTCTGACCACAGGTCATCTGATGCAGAGCTTCGGCATCAGCCGGCAGCAGGCGTCGAAGGACATCAATTCCTACATCACCGACTACGCGCCGAAGAACCTGGAATACGACAAGCATTTAAAGGGGTATGTGCCAAGCCGCTACTTCAAACCGCTGTTTATCGATGACAGCGCGAGCGCTTACCTGTACCTGCTCAACCAGAATCACGACCGCGCACCGTATGTTGAGGGGCTGGCATTGGCCTATGCGCACACTGAGGTACTGGATGTGCCGGATCGCTCAGTGCGCCCAGAGGTGCTGCGCCCGTTACTCAAGGCCTGTCGCGAGGGCCTGCGACTGGAGTGCGAGTATGTGTCCTTCACGACGCCGGATGGCGAAACCCGCCTGATCGCGCCGCATACGCTGATCTACACCGGTATGCGCTGGCACGTTCGCGCCTATTGCGAGAAGAATCGAGATTACCGGGACTTTGTGCTCAGCCGCTTTCGTGGTGAGCCCGAGTTAATGGACGACGAAACCGAAAACACCCGTGAGCAGGATCCGGGCTGGAACAGTCAGGTGCAGGTCATCATTGAACCGGATTCTCGCCTCAAGCCAGAGCAGCGCGCGATTATCGAAGCCGACTACGGCATGCGTGACGGACAGCTGGTGATCGAGACCCGAGGTGCGTTGGTGCAGTACGTGCTGCAGCGCTATCAGATCGATCCGACCAAGGTGCATGCCAAGGCCACGGCTCAGCAGATCGTGGTCGCCAACCTGGAAGAGCTACAGCCCTGGCTGTATCACTGACTAACGGCAGGCACGCCAGGCTTTGAGTCGATGCCGCCAGGCGAGGCTATCTCTCAATCAGTCGTGCCGCCGTAGGCCAGCTTGGCCAGCCCGAGCAGTGCAGGCAGCAGCAGCGCCAACGGCAAAAGATCGTTAAGGGTGGGTAGCAAGTTCATAGGAGATCCTCCTGGTCGGTTTCCACCAACCTAGCGAGAACGGCCCGACAGCGCGATCTGTCTACTTTTCGCCTGTAAACAATCCGTGCATACCCCAAACACCGGCGACGAACGCGCCTTGTCTGGATAGCGGAGCGATGATTACTGTATACAAATACAGTTACTGGGCAGCCCGTTATGAGCACCGCACTTATCCTCGGCCCGCTGCAGCGCAGCAGGGCAGTCCTTCCCCTCTTTGATGCACGTGTTCCAGCTGGCTTTCCCAGCCCAGCGCTGGATCACATGGAACATAAGCTGTCGCTTGATGCTCTGATGGATCTGCAAGCACCGCACACCTATGTGGTTGCCGTGAGCGGTGACAGCATGAGCGGGGCTGGCATCTTCGACGGCGATTATCTGATCGTCAGCCGCGCCATCCCAGCAAAACCGGGCCATGTGGTCGTTGCCTGCTTAAACGGCGATGTCCTGGTAAAGCGCCTGGCACAGGAACAGGGCCAGTTCATCCTCCAGTCGGAGAACCCGGCCTACTCTCCGCGTTACATCCTGGAGAACGATGAGCTGACGATCTGGGGCGTCGTCACTCATAGCCTGCGGAATCACCTCACCCATGGCTGAGCCGGTATACGCACTGGTTGACTGCAACAGCTTCTACGCCAGTTGCGAGCGTGTGTTTCGTCCAGATCTGTTGCGCACGCCCATCGTCGTGCTCAGCAACAACGACGGCTGTGTGATTGCTCGCTCTGCCGATGCCAAGCCGTTCGTGAAGATGGGCGCTCTGTTCCACGAGATCAGGAGCGACCTCAAGCGCAACGGCATCGTCGCCTTCAGCAGCAACTACGCCCTCTACGGCGACATGAGCGAGCGCGTGATGACGATCTTGGAAAGTCGCTTGCCAAGCATTGAGGTCTATAGCATCGACGAGGCCTTTGCCGATATGACCGGGCTACCTGAACCTCTGGAGTCGATAGGTCGCCAGGTGCAGGCAGAGATCAGGCAGAAGACCGGCATACCCGTTGGTATTGGTATCGCCACCACCAAGACACTGGCCAAGCTCGCCAATAACGCCGCCAAGCGCTGGCAGAAGCAAACTGGTGGCGTCGTAGACATCCGCGATCCGGTTCGGCGCGACAAGCTGCTCAAGGCCATGCCAGTAGAGGAAGTCTGGGGCGTTGGTCCACGTATGCGCGCTCACCTGGAAGGCATGCAAATCAAGACAGCTTGGGACTTGGCACAGATGGATGCCTGGACTCTGCGCAAGCGATTCAATGTCGTGGTGGAGAAAACTGTGCGCGAACTGCGCGGTGTGGCGTGTCTGGAGATCGAGAACGAAATCGAACCCAAGCAGGAGATCTGCAGCAGTCGCTCATTCGGCAAGCGTCTGCGTGAGCTAGCCCCCATCCAGGAGGCTGTCACGAGTTATGCCACTCGCGCTGCTGAAAAGCTGCGCAAGCAGGAGTCGCTATGCCGGCAGGTGCGTGTGAGTCTGCGCACCGGGATGTTCAACCCAACCGAGGCTAAATACGCCAATGGCATCCTCTGCCAACTGCCCTACCCTACCGACGACAGCCTACTGATCATCAAGACCGTCCAGGCTGGATTGCAGCAGGTCTTCAGAGAGGGCTTCAGCTACGCCAAGGCTCAGGTGCTGCTGTTGGATCTATGCCGCAAGAATGAGTACACACCGGATCTGTTCGCCCCCGAGCAGCCCGTGAAAACCGAGCGACTGATGAGCACCCTAGATGCGATCAACAATCGCTGGGGACGTGGAACGCTGCAGCCGGGACGCATCGCCAAGCCTGTCGAGTGGGCTATGCGCAGAGAATTGCTCTCCCCCGCATACACCACTCGCTGGTCTGAGTTGATGGTCGCAAAGGCCAAGTAGCCTTGCCATTGACCTATCTGCGACGACCACGGTTCAGAGTGCCCTTACGCAGGCAACGAGCCCCTGCAGGCTTCAAGCCCAGGTGCTGATTGCGGATTCCACGCTGGCTCGGACACTTATTTCACGCACATTCGGACAGTGATTCCACGCTGATCCGGACATTTTCTGGCAGGCAGCTACGCAAAAATTCTTCACTACCTTCAGACCATCCTTAGCTTCAGCAGTTAGATTCGACTGCTGTCAAACCCATGTCTGCCATCGCCATAAACCTTGGTAGGCGCCTTGCATAGGTAACTGGCTCGATAGAAAAACTCTTCAACCCCTAGGCCATCGCGACGCAGGCTATAGCTCGGATTGTCAGGAATCTCAACCAAACCCCTCACTGCCTCAACCGACGTTCCCAAGGCACTTGCCCAAGCTTCCTGGAGTCGATTGAACATGTTATCCCTTCCAGGCTCAAACTTACCCAAAGCGTTGAATGCATCGTAATTGAGAACGAATGCAACATGGTAATGCGGCTTCCCATGCTGCCCAAATTCTCTAGCCCAAACGTACCGCACGCGGCTCTGATGCGCATGTTTGTTTTCCCTAAGCGCCATACAACGATTGTGGTGTATTTTGGACTTAAAGGAATCTAAAAATTTTTTAAATACTTGACTTGCATTATCGTCTCTGCCGTGCACAAACGCTGCTGGAAACCTAAGATCAACCCTGAAGGCAAAGACACGAGAATACTGTTGAAGAGCTCGATCAATCGTAGCATGCAGCTTTTGTAGATACTGACGAATGAAAGGCCCTTTATCTACCTGAATAGGCAAGCCACGATAGTCAAGCTCATTATGAATAATGAGATTACTATTCTGCGAATGTCGAATCATGTTTAATACTCCAATGCTTAAATGCATATCCTAGGAGCACTATGTATTTACTAACCTGAATAAAATTCACACGTCAGGTATCTTGGAGATACCTGACATAGCATTGTATAGCTCTTACAACAAACAATGGAACCATATGAGCTATAAGCGCATACTACCAATACCGAAACAAGTATACTAATCAACAACCAAAAAACACCTTACAACGCCACAAAAAATTACCGCAAAACAATAAAATCAACTCCGATAAAAAACCATCAAGGCCGCCAGCGGCCTTGATGGTTTTCTAAAGCACCTAAACAAGACCAGAAAAACTTCAAGAAGCAAACTTCGTATCGCGCTCTTCTATTCGAGCCAAAATCCATTCATGAACTTCACTTTCCAACCATCCCACACTGCGCCCCCCCCAGAGGGACTGGTTTAGGAAACCAACTGTCCGAAATATACTTATAGATCGTAGAGCGTCCCAGCCCAGTCATTACCATTACTTGTTGCAATCGAATCAGTTTCATGATGAGTCCTCATATCCATTCAAGGAATAGGACTCCTCAGTAATGATTTACACGACCCACCATAGGCGTGCCCCTTTATATCCAAGTGGCTAGCGACAATTCTGAGCGCCACGTTGAGCTCACACAGTCACCCAGAAAGGCTTGCGTGAGCACCTAGACCGAACGCAGAAGCCTTTCAACCATAGAAAGCAGCCTTATCCGAGAACCTAGGAACATTTGTTCATTAGGATACCCCCTAGGGAATCCACTAGGAATCCCCTAGGAATCTTCTACGATTCTCCTAGGAATTTTGCATTGACCTAATAGGTTTATCCTAAGTATCATCCAAAGTGAATTCTCCTAAAGGCGGCAACTATGCCGAACCAAACACCAAGCAGGAACTAATTATGGTCAACGAAAAAACCGATAAAAGAACCCTGTTATGGCTCTGGATGTATATAAACAAATTTTATGCTGCACAGGAAATCGGGCCATATGGCAACCCAAAAATAATAGAAAAAATTCAAGCAGCATTAAAACAAATACCGCAAGAAGAAATAGATCAGCAGCTTAAATCCACCATGATAACTGCGCCCTATTACAATTGGGTATCAGATGATCCGGCGCAACTACAATGGTTAACTGAACGCCTAATAAAAGCGACACAGGCTCCGCAATCAATCCAATATTCAATGCGGTGCGACCGAGACTACGTTATAGGCTTATTTGATTTACTAGGCACACTGCCAAGAACGATAATTGACGCAACAAACATTAATAACCACATAAAAAAAACGCTTGAACAAAAGAAGAAATCGGTACTATACCTAAAAAAAGAATGGGAAATCTTCAGCCAGCCAAATAAAATCCTAGAATGGTTTAATGACGACCAAGATCCTGTAAAACTTAAAGCCGCCTCGCAGATATTTAATAAGCAATTCCCCCATTTCACATCCTTTCTTTCAGAGTTTAGTAACTTTGCAGAAATGGTAGATACTTTCGAAAGAAACCAAATACCCACCGCAGAAAGATTAATTTTTCTTTCTGCTGCAAAAAGAAAGGCTTCGAAATTAAGACACAAAGAAAACAACAAAGACAAGAAAGTTCAATGCAACCTAGATATTTCGTTAACTGCAAAAGCCAGACTAAAAAAACTTGCTGCCAAGCACAGGATATCTCAAGCGAACGTTATAGAATTTCTTATACAAAAAGAATTCGAAAAGAGCTCTACATTCCCGGAAGCTCAAGAACAAATACGAAGATTTAAATAACCTACCCAGCACTTCGCCATGCCGAAAAAGCCCAAGCAATTGGAGAGTTCATACGTGCACAATAAACAATTAAAGCTGGAATATGATTTCATTCTATTTATGTTTCAACGTATATGTCATTCATATCAAGCCTCACCGACTCGCAGCCCCCCCCCCCCAACGATAGATCAATCACTTTTCTGAGCCGCCACTCCGAAAACTGAGCGCGTCGATCTCATCAGCCCATGCCTGCATCATCTGACGTCGCTCTTCCAAATATTCTGCCTAGTTGTAACTTGCACGAACCTTGTTTCTCTCGGGATGAGCCAATTGGCGCTCAATCACATCTGAGCGAAACCCAATTTCATTCAGCATGGTCGAGGCAGAAGTGCGAAAGCCATGTAACCGCTCCATAAACCCCACCTTCAACTGACCTGTCCGTTCCCGGATGCTGGGCTCCCCATTTTTTCCCGTGGAGCTCCGTCATGATGCGTCCCGACGCCAAGGTGCAGAAGGTCTATCTCTACCCAAAGCCCGTCGATTTCCGCAAATCCATCAACGGCCTGGCCGCTCTGGTCGAGCTGGACATCAAGGTGGAAGTGTTCAACCCCGTGCTGTTCGTGTTCCTCAACCGCACCCGCAGTCAGGTCAAGATCCTCTACTGGGAGCGCAATGGCTTCTGCCTGTGGCTCAAGCGTTTGGAAGCCGAACGCTTCAAGACCAAGCCCGATGCCGGCGACGAGGCCATCGAGCTGACGGTCGATGAGTTGAACTGGCTGCTCGACGGCATCGACCTGTGGCGCAACCGTCCGCACCAGATACTGACGCCGCGTTTCGTGACCTGAGCCGGTATAATCCACGGCCATGATCGCCGTGCCCGCCCCCCTTCCTGACGACCCAATCCTGCTCAAGCATTTACTGCTGCTGGCCAGTGAACAGGCGGCTGCGAAAGATGCTCGCATAGAACAACTTCAGGAACAGGTCGCCCTGCTGCGCCACAAGTTGTTCTCGCCCAAGTCCGAGCGCAGCCCTGAAGATACCGACTCGCCGCAGTTGGCCATGTTCAACGAGGCCGAAGAGCTGATCGAAGCGCTGTCCGCCGCGCCAAGCGAAGCCGAAGCCGAAGCCGAAGCCGAAGCCGAAGAAATCGTTGCGCCGGTCAAGCGCCGTGGCAAGCGCAAGCCGTTGCCGGCCAACCTGCCGCGTGTCGAGGTCATCCACGACCTGCCCGAGCACGAGCAGACTTGCGCCTGTGGCGCCTGCAAACAAGTCATCGGCGAGGAGACCAGCGAGCAGCTGGAGATCATCCCGATGCAGGTGCGGGTCATCCGCCATATCCGCAAGACCTACGCCTGCAAGGCCTGCGAAGCGGCGCCGATCACTGCCGACAAGCCGGCCCAACTGATCGAGAAGAGCCTGGCCAGCCCCAGTGTGCTGGCGATGCTGCTGACCACCAAATACGCCGACGGCATCCCGCTGTACCGCTTCGAGAAGATGCTCAGCCGCCACGGCGTCGAGATCCCGCGCCAGACCCTGGCGCGCTGGGTGATCCAGAGCGGCGAGCAACTGCAACCGCTGCTCAACCTGCTGCGCGACAAGTTGCTCGAATACCCCGTTTTGCACTGCGACGAAACGCGCTTGCAGGTACTGCATGAACCGGGACGCGATCCCACCGCGCAGTCCTGGATGTGGGTACAAAGCGGTGGACCACCGGATAAGCCGGTCATCCTCTTCGACTACACCGCCAGCCGCGCGCAGGAGGTGCCGCTGCGCTTGCTCGACGGCTATCGCGGCTACCTGATGACCGACGACTACGCCGGCTACAACGCCGTGGCCGCGCAAGAAGGCATCGAACGCCTCGGCTGCTGGGCGCATGCGCGGCGCAAGTTCGTCGAGGCGCAGAAAGTGCAACCCAAGGGCAAAACCGGCCGTGCCGACATGGCGTTGAACCTGATCAACAAGCTCTACGGCATCGAGCGTGGCCTGAAGGACGCTTGCGATACCGAGCGCCTGGTCGCCCGTCAGCAACGCAGCCAGCCGCTGCTCGATCAACTCAAGACCTGGCTGGACAAGACCCAGCCGCAGGTCGTCGGGCAGACGGCGCTGGGCAGGGCGGTGAACTACCTGGCCAGCAACTGGAGAAAGCTGGTGCGCTACGTCGAAGGTGGACATCTGCCGATCGACAACAACCGCGCGGAGAACGCCATCCGCCCGTTCGTTATCGGGCGCAAGAACTGGCTGTTCAGCGACACGCCCAAGGGGGCCACGGCCAGCGCGCAGATCTACAGCCTGATCGAAACCGCCAAGGCCAATGGCCAGGAGCCTTACGCCTGGCTGCGCCACATCCTCGAACGCCTGCCGGCCGCCAATAGCGTCGAGGATTACGAAGCGCTGCTGCCGTGGAATTGCTCGCCAGTGAGCGCATCCTGACAGACCCGCTCCATCAGCAGTAGGTGGGGTTTATGGAGCGGTTACAAAGCCATGAGCTGAAAAACCGATGCTGTCCTTGCCATTGAATCCCATACGCTCCAGCGCCCGGTTCAATGTCGTGCCGGTCATGCATTCGGTAGGCCTGCGATAGTTCGGCAATAGCAGCGGACGACCGCCAGTATGGGTGCGCAACTCACGCAACAACTCGACCGCCTGCTTGGAGAGCGGAACTATGTGCAGCTCGCGCATCTTCATGCGCTCGGCAGGAATGCGCCACTGTGTGCACGCTCCAGATCGAACTCTCCCCACTTCACCTTGCTCTCGGATCATCTGGGCCACGTGCAGCTTGAAGCCGGCATCAAAGCTCCACGCATACGGTTCATGTCTAGCAAGGCTCTCGTTGGAAAGGAATCCGCAGTAGTCAACCACAAGCGGGTGGAACGTCTGTATGCCGAAGCCCGCTTGCAGGTGAGAAGGCGTAAGCGCAAGAAGATCCCGATTGCAGATCGACAGCCGCTGGACCGCCCTCGGGCCGCCAACCAGGTCTGGTCGATGGACTTTGTATTTGATCGCACGGCTGAAGAGCGTGTCATGAATATCCTGACAATGGTGGATGATGCCACCCATGAGGCTGTCGCCATCGTGCCGGAAAGAACGATTGGCGGGCTTTCGCTGACGCGCATCCTGGATGCGTCTGGCCATGTCACGCGGTCTGCCCAAAGCCATCCGCACGGATAACGGCAAGGAATTCTGTGGTCGGGCCATGCTGACCTGGGCTCATCCGCGAGATGTACAGCTGTTCCTGATTGAACCAGGTAAGCCCAATCAGAATGCCTATATCGAATCGTTTAACGGGCGCTTCCGTGACGAGCGCCTGAACGAGCACTGGTTCACCAGCCTGCCGCACGCCAAGGTTGTGATTGAGTGCTGGCGGAGTGCGGATTCCACGCCATCCGGCCACCCAGTCCACGCTTATCCGGCCGGGCATTCCACGCACATCCGGCCACCTGTTCCACGGCCATCCGGCCGGGCAGTCGGAGCGCAGCGACGCTAGGGTGGCATTGTTAGTCCGAGGTGCTCGGCGTCGTCAATTTCTTCGCCCGTTTGCGCATCGACTCGCCCTTGAGGTTGATCCGGTAGGCGTTGTGCACCAGGCGGTCGAGGATGGCGTCGGCCAGGGTCGGGTCGCCGATCAGTTCGTGCCAGTTGTCCACCGGCATCTGGCTGGTGACGATGGTCGAGCGCTGGCCGTAACGGTCGTCCAGTAGCTCCAGCATGTCGCGCCGTTGCTCGCCGGTGAACGGGGCCAGGCCCCAGTCGTCGAGGATCAGCAGGTCGGTCTTGGCGTAGCTGCTCATCAGCTTGGCGAAGCGGCCGTCGCCATGGGCCAGACCCAGCTCTTCCAACAGGCGCGGCAAGCGCAGGTAACGCACGCTGTAGCCCTCTCGGCAGGCCTGGTGGGCCAGGGCGCAGGCCAGCCAGGTTTTACCGACACCGGTGGGGCCGCCGATGATCAGGTTGAGGCCGTCGCGCAGCCACTGGCCACTGCTCAGTTGCAGGATCAGCGCCTTATCCAGTCCGCGCGGGGCACGGTAGTCGATGTCTTCGAGACAGGCGTTGTGCTTGAGCCGGGCCTGGCGCAGGCGGCTGCTGAGGCGCTTGTCGTCGCGTTCGGTCAGTTCGCGGTCGACCAGCAGGCCGAGGCGTTCCTCGAAGCTCAGGCTGTCGATGTCGGGGGTTTTCAGTTGTTCGTTCAGCGCCTTGAGCATGCCGTGCAGGCGCAGGGTTTGCAGCTTGTCCAGGGTCGGATGGGGCAGCATGGTGAGTTTCCTTGGGGTCAGTGGTAGTAGGCGGATCCGCGCAGGTTGGCGTGGTCGTCCGGTAGTAGCGGCAGGTTGGTTTGAGCTAGCAGCCTGTTGAAATTCGCCGCGATGATTATGTCCACTGCTTCTGGCAGCAGCGGTCGCGCTCGTTTACTTCCCGTTTAGGGCGCCAATCGATGGAAATAGCCCGATTTGGCGTGCTCCAGGCGCACCTTCCCCGTCAACGCGCTCATGCCATTGAGCCTGTAGCCAGCAGCTTCGGCAGGCGCACCAGGTTGCTTGCCGCCATGGCCAGCTGGAACAGCGCGTCGACACGCTCAAGTCCGCGTTGCTTCACCTGGCGCAGGCCTGCCGCCGCCTTGAGCAGCCGAAGTGGGTTTCGATCCAGGCGCGAATCTTCAGGCTCAGACCATAGCCGGCGTGGCGCGTGGTACGGCCATCGATGGCGCTGCGCCGACCATTGGTGTTCTGCGCAACATGGGGTGTCACGCCGAGGGCACGACAGGCGGCCACGAAGTCTGCCGTGTCGTAAGCCTTGTCCGCGGCCAAGGTGCGGCGACGGCGACCACCCAGCTTGCTCAGCATCGCCAGCGCGGCTTCGCGTTCGCCATGGCCACCGGCCAGAGTCACATGAGCACTGCGCACCAGGCCACTGCGGTGTTCCATCAGCACATGCCCCATGTAACTCAGCTGCGCGCCGGTGTTGTGGCTCTTTCGGTACAGCCGGGCATCCGGATCGCTGGTCGAGGCGTGGGTGTCGTTGCTGCGCTTGTGCCCCTTGAAGTCCGGCGGGGCATTGCGCGGGCCGGGGCCCGGGTCGTCTGGCGTATCGTCCTTGGGACGGAAACTCTTCTGAGAGGCCCAGGCTTGCAGCAATGTGCCGTCGACCGAGAAGTGCTCATCCGAGATCAGCCCCTGCTTCTCCGCCAGGCGTACCACCTCGCTCAGAAACTCAGCGGCCACTGCCTGGGCATTGAGGCGGTCACGATTCTTCGAGAAGACCGAGTGATCCCACACCGGATCATCAATGGCCAGGCCGACGAACCAGCGGAACAGCAGGTTGTAGCCCAGCTGTTCCATCAGCATTCGCTCGCTGCGCAGCGAGTAGAACAACTGCAGCAACTGCGCCCGCATCAGCTTCTCGGGGGCGATCGAGGCGCGGCCGGTGTCGGCATACAAGGTGTCGAACAGGGCGCTCATCCGCTGCAGAGCGGTGTCTGCCAGCTTGCGGATGGCGCGCAGGGGGTGAGTCGCTGGCACAAAGTCATCAAGCTTGGCGACAGTGAACAAGGATTCCTGTGTGATATCGGCGCCACGCATGGAAATCGGGGTTCCCGGCAGATTGGAGCCGATATCGTAAACCTTACACGGCAAAGTCAGACAGGCCGTAGGCGAATTTCAACAGGCTGCTAGCGGCAGGTTTTCCAGCCCCTGGCGCAGGATCGATTCGAGGCTCTTGTAACTGCACGCACCGAGGCTGAGGGCGCGACGGCAGGCCAACTCCAGGCGCACTTCGCCGTGGGTTTTGCCCAGGCGCAGGATGCCCAGGCAGGCCCGGTAGCCCTGCTGCGGATGGATGCGCCGTTCGAGGATGTGCCGGATCACGCCGGCGGTGTTCGGCCCGGTCTGCTCGGCCCAGCGGATCAGCCGCTGCGGCGTCCACTCGGCATGCTCGCGATGGCTCTTGGGCATGTGCTCGGCCTGCGTGCTGTGCCTGCCCTTGTGCATTGAGCGCAGGTGGCTGGCCACTCGCTGGTTGGCGTGGAAACACTCGACGGTGCGCGCCGTCAGACGTACTTCCAGTTGCTTCTTCACCAGTTGATACGGCACCGAGTAGTAATGCCCATCGACCTCGACGTGGTAGTCGATGTGCGCCCGCGCCTTCTTCCACTCGGCGTAGACGTAGGGTTGCACCGGCAGGGGGCGCAGCGCCGGACGATCCAGAGCTTCGAAGGCCGTCTGGCGCGAGCCCGGCAGCTTGCGAAACGGTCGTCGGTTGAGCCGCTTCAGCAACACGGAGATGGCGCTGTTGAGTTCATCCAGGGAGAAGAACTGCCGATTCCTCAGCGCGGCGAGGATCCAGCGCTCGACCACCTGCACGCCGACTTCGGCCTTGGCCTTGTCGCGTGGTTTGCGCGCTCGTGCCGGCACCACCGCCACGCCATAGTGCTCGGCCAGATCGCGGTAACTCGGGTTGATGTCCGGCTCGTAGCGATGGGCCTTGCTCACCGCGCTGCGCAGGTTGTCCGGCACCACGATCTCCGGCACGCCGCCGAGGAAGGCGAAGCAACGGGCGTGAGAACCCAGCCAGTCCGGCAACTGCTGCGACCAGGTGGCCTCGGCGAAGGTGTAGCTGGACGCGCCAAGCACCGCGACGAACACCTGCGCCTGGCGGATCTCGCCGCTGTGACGGTCGATCACCGGTACCGTCTGGCCGGCGTAGTCGACAAACAGCTTCTCGCCGACGCGGTGCTCCTGGCGCATCACCACGTCCAGTTTGCCCTGCCAGGCTCGATAGTGTTCGCAGAACCAGCTGTACTGGAAGCCCTGCGGCTGGCTCAGGCGGTACTCCTGCCAGAGCAGCGCCAGGGTCACCCCGGGGCGGCGCAGTTCGGCATGCACCCATGCCCAATCGGGTAAAGGCCGCTTCTCGCTGGCAACCGCCGGGGCCGGCGGGAACAGTTGCTGCTCCAACTCGGCATCGGACAACGAACAGGGCCAACTGAGACCACTGGCGGCAAAACGATTGAGGTAGTCGCCGACGGTGACACGACCGACCTGCACGCTGACCGCAATCTGGCGAGCTGATAGTCCGACCTCGAACTTGAGACGTAGTACTTCGCGAATCTTACGCATGGATAAACGCTCCACGACGACCTCTCTGCTTCGAAAAAGAGGTCGATGGTAGTGAAGAAATCCTGCGTAGCTGCCTGCCCGGTTGAGTGGCCGGATGGCCGTGGAATCAGTGGCCGGATGCGCGTGGAATGGGTGGCCGGATCAGCGTGGAATCGGTGGTCAGATGTTCATGGAATGGGTGGCCAGATGACCGTGGAATCCGCACACATGTGGAGGACTTGCCATGAACATCACTGCTACCTGCACCCGCCGGCCCTGGAACAAAGGAAAGTTGGTCGGACAGAAAACCCCGCTCCGGCTGAGAGATATCTGGGCCATCCGAGTAAGGCTTCAGCTTGCAGAACGAACCCGGGATCTGGCTTTGTTCGATCTGGCCATCGACAGCAAGCTTCGAGCCTGCGACTTAACCAAGCTCCGTGTATGCGACGTTGCTCATGGCGAGCATGTGTCATCACGAGCAATGGTTATGCAGCAGAAAACGAAGCGACCAGTGCAGTTCGAAATTACTGAGCAAACACGGTCTGCTCTCGCGGCCTGGATACACCAAGCCCAGCTCCGTAGCCAGGACTGCCTTTTCCCGAGCAGGCTGCACACCTCAGACCATCTATCCACTCGTCAATACGCTCGTATCGTCAAAGGCTGGGTGCAAGCCATTGGCCTTGATCCAGCCATGTATGGCACTCACACAATGAGACGTACGAAGGCATCACTGATCTATCGCAGGACGAAGAACCTGCGGGCGGTTCAACTGCTGCTCGGCCATACGAAGCTGGAGAGCACCGTTCGATATCTGGGGATTGAGGTCGATGACGTCCTGGAGATGGCGGAACAGACCGAGGTTTGACCATGCATAGCGACGGTCGCAGCCAGGCCGTCGCTAACCGGCCAAGAGCAGCCATTCAGATCTATCTAGCCCTTGGGCGAATCAACCGATACCCTTCAGCACAAAACCACTCTGAATCGCGCAACCCTTCATAAAGCGCGGTCTTCCATGAATTACGATCGCGTGCGTAGCGCGTTCTGAACTGCTGATCGAGCTGCTGATAGACCCCAATCGCACCTGCTGCTGCGCCAAGCTCTTCCATGAAGAACGAAACATCAGCGAGCTCACTAGCTGCCTGAGCGGCGTACAACTCCGCCAGCCCCATAAGCCCGAAGTGATGAGTTACACGTGCAGCAAGGACGTCATCCCATGCAGCAGGAGCTCGGACTTTGAACTCCACCGTTGGTGGTGATGAGGGAGACACCTCGGCGAACAACCAACGATCACTTCCTAGATCGTCATAGTACGGATGCAACGTTTGATCTTCTGCGCGCGCTGCCACCATGGCCAGCTTTCGCTTGTTGCAGTCCGAACAAGCTGGGATCAGGTTCACCGGGGTGAGATTAAGCGAAGGGAAATGCTTCTGGGGGAGGTAGTGATCGACTGTAGCGACGACACGCTGGCTGCATAACGGGCAGATGCCGAACTCCGGTGCCATTTTTATCAGTTCGTACAGCTTTCTGGATGGAGAGTTGTTTCGCGCAAAATGCGACTTATAGATGACCCCCATCAGGGTACCGTCCAAATCAGGTGTAACCTGATCGCTGCCCTGCATTTCGTAGAGCCTTCCGTGCGGAGCAAGCTCACGATACGCCGTCTCAGTATGCTGAATGACCGGTAAGGCATCTAACAGTGCCTGGGCCCTCTCCGCTATCGTGATACCGGACGCGCACACTTGCACGGCTTCGGCCACATCGAAGGTCGGTAGCGGTAAACGGATCATGGGTTGCTGCCCCTGATGACTAACCCACGAGCCAGCGCTTGCGCCTCTGCTCCCAACTGTCCACCGAAATGCCGCTCAACAGCCTCAAACGAGGTTCCCGGCTGGTTCGAGACGGCTGCTATCAGTTGATGGAAGCCGGAGTTCGAGACCTCAAGCCCAAAGACTTCTCGGGTCAACACCCCCGCACTTTCACCAAAGGTCTCGAGAGAGGGGCGCTCTACAGCCGCCAGTGTTCTGGTGCGTCGCAGCATCCACACGCAGCTTTTTGGGACCTCCTGCAGTACAACCGGAGAATGAGTGGATATCAACGCAAATCCGTTCCTTGCGACCAAGAGATCTGAGATGGTACGAATGAATGCTGATAGCAAAGGGGGGTGTAAGTGCCCCTCGGGCTCATCGAGCACGACCAGTGTCTGCTCATCGACTAACTCAACAAGGCGCGTGGTCGTCAGTAGCACAATCGCGTGCCCAGAACTAAGCAGCTTGAAAAAACGCCTGGCTCGTTCCTGCCAATCGAATTCGTGCTCGACCAAGGTTTCCACGCCTGTTTCACCGAAAAGCGGATCAGTAGAAAGCGTTTGAATAGCGCGCAGCCAGCGATCCCTTCGGGGGCCGTTGCGACATACTGCCAAGCTGTCTACAAAATCTGTAGCCAGTGCGTCAGGCGTCTTGAGCTCATCAAGCATCTTCCCATCTGATGGTCGCTGCGTTCGAAGGCCAACAAAGGTGGCTGCTGTGCGCTGCTGGCCGACTGGCGGAAGCTCGAAACTGTCGAAGGCGCTGAATGAAACGGACACCAGGCGAGAAAATGCCCACTCGTCTTTATTTTCCCCTAGACGCATCAATTGCCCGCGAGGGGCCGTGTCGCTATCTCTTTCCAGAATCGTATTTATGATGCTTTGGATGCAACGCGTCTTCCCCACACCATTGCGGCCAACCAGCACGTGCAGGTTTGTCGGCGGCTCCGAGTTAGGGGTTACATTGAAGCTCATGATCGGTGGAACGCGTGGAATCTCGTTTTCACCCAGCGGAGCCGGTGGAAACATGAACTGAAATTCGAACTTGGTCAGTATTGGGTTGCCATGAGCGAGTCGATGCAGCCGATTGAGAACCGACGACTCATGGACAGATCGCAACAGGGAAACGGACATGACACCCTCCTCCTTGTGGCGCCGAAAAATGTCCAAATCATAGGCACAGTCACACAGTGCCTCTAGCACTTTCACGCCGAACCCGTAGGAGAGACCTGTCAGTGTTTCGTAGTAGTCCTCGTCCTGGCCAAGCGAAAAGTGCACCGAGGGGTCGAGCTGGCTGAAGTGGTCATTAAGCGTTGGAAAGCGTGTGCCTCTCGGGGTTTCCGGGCCGCCAGGGCCTCCAACTAACCCCACTTCCCCAATTTTTACAGAGCCCGGCCTATGGCGGACGCCAGCTCCGTCAAATACGAACAGAGTGAACATCGTTCGATACGCGAACCAATCGTCCCAATTGTCGCAGACGAGGTAGGCCTGAGAACGGCCTTGATTGGGAAGCGATTGCCCAGGGCGAATTACTGTAAACACTGGCGTTGAACCTATTCCTTGGTTGAAGAGATCTCGCGGATTTATCGCAACCGCGACCTCACGCGTCTCCCGAGAGACTCATCTTACAGACCCTGGCAGGCTGCGTGGAGTCAGCCCCGGACGCCTCAGGATAAGAATGGCACCGGCCCGCGTAATTAAACAATTCGGTGATACGCAAGCCCACCGTATCACGAGTTGATCCTGAACCATCCCTATGCCCCTAGACGACCTTGGGGCTTGACGGTTATGCCAATGATCTGACGCTCAAACGTGTCGAGGCTGATGCGAGTATCTATCTACCGCACCTTAAATCCGAGGGGACACTCCTAAACTCAGGATTGTCTGGCGCAGTGTCAAATTGATAGCTTACCGAGGCTCATGCCCCATCAGCTGCCTAGGGACAGAGCACGCGCTTTCCCCAACTACGCGCACGTTAGAAGGAGTGAACATGCCGGCTATCAAAAAAATGGTGGTCAAGAATTTCAAAAGTTTCGGCGACCTGACCCTTGAGTTTGACCCAGGCAAGAACGTCCTGATCGGCGACAACGAGACTGGCAAGAGCAGCGTGCTATTGGCCTTGGATCTGGCGCTGAGCGCGAGTCGCAGCCGCGTCGAGAGCATAGGTTATGAAGCCTTGCTGAATCAGGGGGCGGTGCAGAGATTTCTGGCTGGCCCTGCGACGCTGGATTTGCTTCCCGAGGTCATCGTGGACGTGTTTCTCGAAGAGGGAGACGAACAGGGTTTTCATGGTGCCCAAAACGCTCAGGGAACGCAGACAGATGGTCTACGCATGACCATCGTCCCATTGATCGAGGAGTTCGGCCAGACGATAGTCGACCTACTCAAAGCCAACAGGGATAGCTTTCCCTTTGAGTATTACAGCGTGCAGTTCTCGACGTTCGCCGGGGCGCCTCACGTCACCTACCGGCGGCCGGTCAAGCACCTGATGATCGACAGCTCTCGTATTGACAGTGAATACGCCGCTCGCGAATACACCCGGGCGGCGTTCGGATTCCATACCGAGGTGCGGGATCGCTACCGCCTCGAAAATCGCTACCGGCAAGGGAAAGAGGCGTTCGGTCGAGAGAACCTGAAGGATTTGAACGACACGCTCGGCGACTATCAGTTTGCCTTGCGAACCAGCTCGCGCTCCAACCTTGAAACCGATTTGGTGATCACCAAGGGCGGCATCCCTATTGAGAATCGCGGCAAAGGTGAGCAGTGCTTCATCAAGACCAGTTTTGCCCTGCAGAAACACGAGGAAAAAGGGAGCCTGCACGCGCTGTTGCTGGAAGAGCCCGAAAACCATCTGAGCCACACCAACATGAAGCGCTTGGTTGAGAGGCTGGCGGGCACGACAGGCACTCAGTTGTTCATCGCGACGCACAGCAGCCATATCTGCGCACGGCTCGATCTACGCCACGCGCTGCTGCTCGGATCTGGTCATGCGGGACGCTTGAAAGACCTGTCGGAGCCCACCGCAACCTTCTTCATGAAAGCACCCGATAACAACGTCCTTGAGCTCGCTCTCTCCACGCGAGTCATCCTGGTCGAAGGTGATGCAGAATTCATCCTCATGGAGCATTTCTACACGCAGCAGGCAGGCCACCTTCCCCAAGCTAATGATGTGCACATCATCTCGATCGGCGGAACGAGCTTTAAACGCTACCTGGAGCTCGGAAGGCTCCTGAACATCAGAATCGCCGCAATTCGGGATAACGACGGTGACTATCAACAGAACTGTGTAGCGAACTACGAAGGCTACCTTTACGAGTCGGCCAAGATTTTTGCCGATCCAGATCCTGAGCGAAGCACCTTCGAAATAGGGCTGTACAGCGACAACCAGAAAACCTGCGACGACCTTTTTGCTGCGGGACGCAAAAAGCTGACCGTTCAAGAGTACATGCTCAAAAATAAAGCGGATGCCGCTTTCGAGCTGCTGACCAATAAGTCCGCTGAACTGATCGCCCCTAAGTACATACAGGAAGCGATCGAATGGATAAGAGCGTAATTTTTTCCGTTGCAGGATCCGGAAAAACCAGCCTGATCATCGAGCGTCTCAGCAGTGATCAGCGGGCATTGGTCATCACTTACACGGACAACAATCACCGGCACCTGCGTAACAGGATCATCCAGAGATTTGGGATGATCCCATCCAACATCACGCTCATGACGTACTTCTCGTTCCTGCATGGGTTCTGCTATCGGCCCTTGATGCAATTGCAGCTAGGAACCCGAGGCCTGAATTTCAGGCGCCCGCCCGACAGGCACTACCCCCTGGACGATCTCAATCGGTACCGCGATGGCAGCGGCAGGCTCTATCACTGCCGCCTCGCCAAACTGCTACAGGTCGTGAAGGCCATACCGGACGTGCGCGCCCGCCTGGAGCGCTTTTACGACTGCCTGTACGTCGACGAGGTACAGGATTTCGCGGGCCACGACTTCAACCTGCTGCTGGAGGTTTCCCAGGCGAGAATTGGCATGATGTTCGTCGGTGACTTCCACCAGCATACCTTCGATACCAGCAGAGACGGAGCGATAAACAAAAACCTTCACGACGATGTCGCCCGCTACGAGAAGCGCTTTCGTGATGCCGGTCTCACGGTAGACAAGGCAACACTGAGCCGCAGCTGGCGATGCGCAAAAACGGTCTGCGACTTCATCAGCGAAAAGCTACAAATCGCGATGGGTGCCCATGAGGAACGGGGCAGTCGGATCATTACGGTGGACGACCAAGACCAGGCCAACTTGTTGCACGCTGACCCAGCCATCGTGAAGTTGTTTTTGAGTGAACACTACAAGTACGGCTGCCACTCCGAAAATTGGGGGGCAAGCAAGGGCATGGATCACTTTAACGATGTTTGCATTGTGATGGGCCCGGGTATCTGGAAAGACTATGTGGCTGAGAGGCTACATCTGGCCAACCCGCAAACCCGCAACAAGCTGTACGTAGCCTGCACCAGGGCCCGGGGTGATCTGTATTTCGTGCCCGAGAAGCTGTTGAGGGCGTTTAAGCAGGGAAAATAGGTGAATCGGCCCAGCATCGGTAGATACTCGATGACCGCTCCTGGCCGAGAGAGGCCTCTGAGGCCCTTAGTCAGGCCGACCTGCAATACAGGAGCAGCTGAAATGGCAGCCTTATTCCCCCTCCAGTATTGCCACGTTCAGCGGTGGGGCAAAAAGTGGGGCAAAAATCAAAGACAGTCATAATCCATCAGGCATAAAAAAATCCAGCCACCGTTAAGTGACTGGATTTTCTAGGGTTTTTTGGTCGGGACGGAGTGATTCGAACACTCGACCCCTTGCACCCCATGCAAGTGCGCTACCGGGCTGCGCTACGCCCCGACGATGCCTCCGGGTGACCGAAAGCGGGATGAACTATACATTAAGCTTTTGAAATAAGGCAACTTTTTCTTGGCCTTACTTCCTCAGCACGTACAGCACATCCTCTAGCTCGGCGACCATCTGCTTGATCAACTGACGATACTGGGTGGTGTCGTCCTTGGCTTCGTCACCGGAAAGACGCTGACGTGCGCCACCGATGGTGAAGCCTTGATCGTACAGAAGTGCACGAATCTGCCGAATCATCAGCACATCCTGACGCTGGTAATAGCGACGGTTACCCCGCCGCTTTACCGGGTTCAGTTGTGGGAATTCCTGCTCCCAGTAACGTAGAACGTGGGGTTTGACCGCGCAGAGTTCACTGACCTCACCAATGGTGAAGTAGCGTTTGCCGGGAATTACCGGTAGTTCGTCGTTATGACTTGGTTCCAGCATAGGCCTCGACCCTGGCTTTCAATTTTTGCCCTGGACGAAAAGTGACCACACGGCGAGCCGTGATTGGAATCTCTTCCCCTGTTTTCGGGTTACGGCCGGGTCGCTGGCGCTTGTCGCGCAAGTCGAAGTTGCCGAACCCGGACAGCTTGACCTGTTCGTTCAGCTCAAGAGCCTGGCGGATCTCTTCAAAAAACAGCTCCACCAGTTCCTTGGCTTCCCGTTTGTTCAGGCCGAGCTCTTCATACAGACGTTCCGCCATTTCAGCTTTCGTCAGAGCCCCCATACGCTACTTCCTTAACGTGGCGTTGAACCTTTGTTCGAGGCAGGTGAGGATATTTTGCGTAGTAGTACTCACCTCATCGTCATTAAGAGTGCGCGATGGATGTTGCCAGGTCAAGCCGACGGCAAGGCTTTTTCTAAGCGGATCAATACCTTTACCGTGATAGACGTCAAATAGCTTGAGGTCTGTCAGCCACTCACCCGCTGTTTCACGAATTGCAGCCAATACGGCTTCGGCAGGCTGCTCACGCTCGACCAGCAGCGCCAGGTCACGGCGCACCTCAGGGAAGCGCGACAACTCGCTGAATACAGGCATACGACCGGCCGCAACCTCGGCCAGGACCAGTTCGAAGAGGAACACTGGCTGATCCAGACCCAGGGTCTTGGCAAGCTCAGGATGCAGAGCCCCCATGAAGCCTACCAGGCGCCCTTCACGCTCGATGCGAGCGGTCTGGCCTGGATGCAACGCTGGGTGCTCACCCGGCACGAAACGGAAGGCATCGGCCGCACCGGCATAACCCAGCAGCGCTTCGACATCAGCCTTCAGGTCGAAGAAGTCGGCACTCTCGCGACTGTTAGCCCAGCCTTCAGGTAGACGGCTGCCGCTGATCACACCAGCAAGCATGGCTTCCTGCTGCAGGCCTTCCAGCTGACCGACGAAACGCAGACCGCTTTCGAACAGGCGCACGCGCGACTGCTGACGGTTGAGGTTGTGCTGTAGCGCCTTGACCAGACCGGGCCACAGCGAAGAACGCATGGCAGCCATGTCGGCGGAAATCGGGTTGGCCAGTTGCAGCGGCTCCACGCCCGGGGTGAACAGCTCGAACAGCTTGGGATCGATGAAGCTGTAGGTGATCGCCTCCTGATAACCACGGGCGACCAGCAAGCGACGTAACGCAGGCAGCTCGGCACGCGCCTCGGCCTTGGTCTGCGGCTCGAGACGAGCCTGCGGGTAACGCACCGGCAAGCGGTTATAACCATACAGGCGACCCAGCTCTTCGATCAGATCCACTTCCAGGCTGATATCGAAACGATGACTTGGCACGCTGACCAGCCACTGGCCAGCACCCTGAGCACTGACGCCCAGCCCCAGCGCGGTGAGCAGGCGCTCGGCCTCGGCGCCGTCCATGTCCATACCCAGCATCTGGCTGATGCGCTCGGCGCGCAGAGTGATCGGCGCCACATTCGGCAGATCGGCCTCGCTGCTGACTTCGATGATCGGACCGGCTTCGCCGCCAACGATCTCCAGCAGCAGCGCAGTCGCGCGCTCCATCGCTTTGCGCGCCAGTTGCGAATCCACACCCCGCTCGAAACGGTGCGAAGCGTCGGTGTGCAGGCCATAGAAGCGGGCCTTGCCGGCAACGGCGATATTGTCGAAGAAGGCACTTTCCAGGAACAGGTCGCGCGTCTTGTCGCTCACACCGCTGTGCTCACCGCCCATCACACCTGCGATGGCCAGGGCGCGACTGTGATCAGCGATGACCAGCGTATCAGTACGCAGGCTAACTTCCTGGCCGTCGAGCAACACCAGCTTCTCGCCCTCTTCAGCCATGCGCACGCGAATGCCGCCGTTAATCTCAGCAAGATCGAAGGCATGCATGGGCTGACCCAGCTCGAGCATCACATAGTTGGTGATGTCCACCGCCGCATCGATGCTGCGGATATCGGAGCGACGCAGACGTTCGACCATCCACAACGGCGTCGGACGAGACAGGTCGACGTTACGCACGACGCGACCGAGGTAGCGCGGGCAAGCCTTGGGCGCGAGCACTTCGACCGGGCGCACTTCGTCATGCACAGGCGCAACGGCGTCGACAGCAACTGGAGAAACTGCAGCGCTGTACATGGCGCCGACTTCGCGGGCCAGGCCAGCGAGCGACAGGCAATCGCCGCGGTTAGGCGTCAGGCCGATCTCGATGCTGGCGTCATCCAGGCCCAGGTAGGTACGAATGTCCTGGCCTACCGGGGCGTCTGCCGCCAGCTCCATCAGACCACTGTTGTCCTCGCTGATCTGCAGCTCGGAAGCCGAGCACAGCATGCCCTGGGACTCCACGCCACGCAGTTTGGCCTTCTTGATCTTGAAATCGCCTGGCAGCTCGGCACCGATCATGGCGAACGGAATCTTGATGCCGACGCGAGCATTGGGCGCACCGCAAACGACCTGGAAGGTCTCGGCGCCATTGCTGACCTGGCAGACGCGCAGCTTGTCGGCGTCCGGATGTTGCTCGGCACTCAGGATCTCACCGACCACCACACCACTGAAGGCGCCGGCCACAGGCTGCACGGCGTCGACTTCGAGGCCGACCATGGACAGGCGCGCGACCAGCTCCTCGCGGGATACGCCGGGATTCACCCAGCTGCGCAGCCACTGTTCACTGAATTTCATGTTGTCTGTTCTCCTTGACGGGCATGCCGCGTAGGCACCCTCATCATGCAAGCCTACGCTGCATACCCCACCCTCATCCGGCGCTTTGCGCCATCTTCTCCCAAGGGAGAAGGATTTGAAGGAAGCGTCGCTACGCGACTGTCACGCTAAATGAATTCGATCACGAGAGGCGGGTGCTAGCGAAATTGAGCCAGGAACCGCAGGTCGTTATCGAAGAACAGGCGCAGATCATTGACGCCATAACGCAGCATGGCCAGGCGTTCGACGCCCATACCGAAGGCGAAGCCGGAGTATTTCTCCGGATCGATGCCACTCATACGCAGCACGTTCGGGTGCACCATGCCGCAGCCCATCACTTCCAGCCAGCCGGTCTGCTTGCACACACGGCAACCCTTGCCGGAGCACATCACGCACTGCATGTCGACTTCGGCCGACGGCTCGGTGAACGGGAAGAACGATGGACGGAAGCGCACGCCCAATGGCTTCTCGAAGAACACTCGGAGGAACTCCTCGATGGTGCCCTTGAGGTCGGCAAAGCTGATGTCCTCGTCGACCAGCAGGCCTTCGACCTGGTGGAACATGGGCGAGTGAGTGATATCGGAGTCGCAGCGATAAACGCGACCCGGGCAGACAATGCGGATCGGCGGCTGTTGCGACTCCATGGTGCGCACCTGCACCGGCGAGGTGTGGGTGCGTAGCAGCATGTTCGCGTTGAAATAGAAGGTGTCGTGCATCGCCCGTGCCGGGTGGTGACCGGGGATGTTGAGCGCCTCGAAGTTATGATAGTCGTCTTCGACTTCCGGGCCTTCGGCAACGCTGTAACCAATGTGAGTAAAGAACTGTTCGACACGCTCCAGCGTGCGAGTCACCGGATGCAGACCACCAGAGGCCTGACCGCGGCCAGGCAAGGTCACGTCGATACGCTCGGAGGCCAGCTTCTCGGCGAGCAGAGCCTGCTCAAGCACGGTTTTGCGGGCATTCAGCGCATCTTGCACCTGATTCTTGGCAGCGTTGATCAGAGCACCAGCCTGCGGACGCTCTTCGGCCGACAGCTTGCCCAGAGTCTGCATCAGGGCGGTCAGCTCACCCTTCTTGCCGAGGTACTGAACCCGGAGCTGCTCCAGGGCATTGACATCTTCGCTTTGTTGCACGGCCTCGAGCGCTTGCGAGACCAATGCATCCAGATTTTCCATTTACAGACTCCAGATACAAAATAGGGGAAGAGCTGTTAAGGCTCTTCCCCTATCTTTGACGTTGCCACCGGGCAAGCCCGGTGAATTGTCGGGGGACTTAAGCCAGAACGGCCTTGGCCTTCTCGACAATCGCAGCAAACGCCGCTTTTTCGTTCACTGCCAGATCAGCCAGAACCTTACGGTCGATTTCGATCGACGCTTTTTTCAGGCCAGCGATCAGACGGCTGTAGGACAGACCGTTGACGCGGGCACCAGCGTTGATACGAGCGATCCACAGTGCGCGGAACTGACGTTTTTTCTGACGACGGTCACGGTAGGCATATTGACCCGCCTTGATGACAGCCTGCTTGGCAACACGGAACACGCGCGAGCGCGCGCCGTAGTAGCCTTTAGCCAGTTTCAGAATCTTTTTGTGACGAGCACGAGCGATAACGCCACGCTTAACACGAGCCATGAGTAATTACCTCTAAGTATCTTGACCGATTAACGAACGCGCAGCATGCGCTCGACTTTAGCTTTGTCCGACGGACCGATCAGCGAGCTGCCACGCAGCTGGCGCTTACGTTTCGTGGACATCTTGGTCAGGATGTGGCTCTTGAAAGCGTGCTTGTGCTTGAAGCCTGTAGCAGTCTTCAGGAAGCGCTTCGCAGCACCGCTCTTGGTTTTCATTTTTGGCATGTTTTGTACTCCGCATTCATTAACAACTGATAACCATCAGGCCTGCCAGTGCCCGGTAGATTATTTACGCTTCTTGGGAGCGATGACCATCATCAGCTGGCGTCCTTCCAGCTTAGGATGCTGTTCTACGGTGCCGAGCTCGATCAGGTCTTGTTCGACCCGCTTGAGCAGCTCCATACCCAGCTCCTGGTGAGCCATCTCACGACCGCGGAATCGAAGCGATACCTTGGCCTTGTCCCCATCTTCAAGGAAACGTATCAGGTTGCGTAGTTTTACCTGATAATCCCCTTCCTCCGTCCCTGGACGAAACTTGATCTCTTTGATCTGCTGCTGGTGCTGATTCTTCTTGGCAATCGCAGCCTGTTTCTTCTTCTCGAACAGGTGCTTGCCGTAATCCATGATGCGGCAAACTGGCGGTACTGCATCAGCCGAGATCTCTACCAGATCCAGCTTGGCTTCTTCAGCCACGCGCAATGCCTCATCGATCGACACAATACCAATCTGCTCACCATCGGCATCAATCAGGCGCACTTCGCGAGCGGTAATGTTCTCGTTGATCGGCGCCTTGGGGGCGGCCCGCTTGTCCTGTCTCATTTCACGCTTAATAGTTATTACTCCAAATCTTGGCGACCACGCCGGGAAACCGCTTGCTGCAACTGTGCGGCGAACTGCTCGATGGGCAGAGAGCCCAGATCGACGCCTTCACGGGTACGGACAGCAACGGATCGAGTCTCGACTTCCCGATCTCCAATAACCAAGAGATAGGGAACCTTGAGCAAGGTATGCTCGCGGATTTTAAAGCCGATCTTTTCGTTTCTCAAGTCAACCTTGGCACGAAAACCGCTTTGATTGAGAGTTTTCTCGACTTCACGGGCAAAATCGGCCTGTTTGTCGGTGATATTCATGATCACCGCCTGGGTCGGCGCGAGCCAGGCTGGGAAGGAACCGGCGTAGTGCTCGATCAGCATACCGATGAAGCGCTCGAACGAACCGAGGATCGCGCGGTGCAACATGACCGGGCGTTTGCGGTTGTTGTCTTCGGCGATGTAGCTGGCATCCAGACGCTCAGGCAGGTTCGGATCGTACTGCAGCGTACCGCACTGCCAGTTACGACCCAGACAGTCACGCAAGGTGAACTCGATCTTCGGACCGTAGAAGGCGCCCTCGCCCGGCTGGTATTCCCAGGCCAGGCCGGACTCGTTCAGCGCCTCGGCTAGCGCACCCTCGGCACGGTCCCACAACTCATCAGAGCCCACGCGCTTGGCGGGACGGGTCGAGAGTTTCATGGCGATATCGGTGAAGCCGAAGTCCGAGTAGACCTGCAGAGTCAGCTTGATGAAATCGGCCGCTTCCTTCTTGACCTGATCTTCGGTGCAGAAGATGTGCGCATCGTCCTGCACGAAGCCACGCACACGCATGATGCCGTGCAGCGCGCCGGACGGTTCGTTACGGTGACAGGCACCGAACTCGGCCAGACGCAGCGGCAGGTCACGGTAGGACTTCAGGCCCTGATTGAAGATCTGCACATGGCACGGGCAGTTCATCGGCTTGACCGCGTAATCGCGGTTTTCCGAGGCCGTGGTGAACATGTTCTCGGCGTAGTTGGACCAGTGACCGGAACGCTCCCACAGGATGCGATCAACCACCTGCGGCGTGCGAACCTCAACGTAGCCGTTCTCACGCTGCACCTGGCGCATGTACTGCTCCAGCACCTGGTAGACAGTCCAGCCATTGGGGTGCCAGAACACCATGCCCGGCGCTTCTTCCTGCAGATGGAACAGGTCGAGCTGCTTGCCGATGCGGCGGTGATCGCGCTTCTCGGCCTCTTCGATGCGCTGGATATAGGCAGCCAGCTGCTTCTTGTCCGCCCAGGCAGTGCCGTACACACGCTGCAACTGCTCATTCTTCGAGTCGCCGCGCCAGTAGGCGCCGGAAATACGGGTCAGCTTGAACGCCTTGAGAAAACGCGTGTTCGGCACGTGCGGGCCGCGACACATATCGACGTATTCTTCATGGAAGTACAGACCCATGGCCGTTTCGTCCGGCATGTCGTCGATCAGACGCAGCTTGTATTCCTCGCCACGCGACTTGAACAGCTCGATGACTTCGGCACGCGGCGTCATCTTCTTGATGACGTCGTAGTCCTTCTCGATCAGCTCGGCCATGCGCTTTTCGATGGCCGCCATGTCTTCCGGCGTGAAAGGACGATCAATGGCGATGTCGTAATAGAAGCCTTCATCGATAACTGGGCCGATCACCATCTTGGCATTCGGATACAGCTGCTTCACGGCATGCCCAACCAGGTGAGCACAGGAGTGACGAATGATCTCCAGCCCCTCTTCGTCCTTCGGCGTGATGATCTGCAAGGTGGCATCGGTATCGATCACGTCACAGGCATCGACCTGCTTGCCGTTGACCTTGCCTGCCAGGGTGGCCTTGGCCAGACCCGCACCAATGGATTGAGCGACCTCCAGCACGGATACCGGATGATCGAACGAACGCTGACTGCCGTCGGGAAGAGTAATGATGGGCATGGCGCCTCCTCTCCTAGTGGTGACCCCTACCAAAGGTCACGTGGGTTGGGATGAGCCAGGAAGCGATTCAGCGGTATACCCACCTAACGATGGCAGGAGCCCAAAGGCCAACCAGACCGAACCAAGTCACTGGAAGTAAAGAGTGCGGATGCTTTCAGAAAGCCTGAGCCCTGACAAGCAGCTACCTATAACAAACACGTAAAGCTTGCCCGAAAAACGCGAGCAATAAAAAAAGGGGTCGCTTGGCGACCCCTTTTTATCGATTTGGTAGGCACAATTGGACTCGAACTACCGACCCCCACCATGTCAAGGTGGTGCTCTAACCAACTGAGCTATGTGCCTTCGATGGGTGCGCATTTTACGCAGATCTTTTCGGCCGTCAACAGGTTTTTTCGCTAACTCACTGAAATAGGCCAATTTTTTATCGAAACCGGATCGTTGAATATTTTGCACGGGCACTAGCCGGCTATTTTCAACTCAGGTAGCATCAAATCATTCGTAAAAAATAAAGAACAGAGGTTCAAGATGGCGCACACGGCATACCCACAATCCTATTACGCCGCTTCAGCCAATCCCGTGCCGCAACGCCCTGCCCTGCAAGGTGAGGTGGAGACCGAGGTGTGCATCATCGGCGCGGGTTACACCGGCCTGTCCACTGCACTGTTTCTGCTGGAAAACGGTTTCAAGGTGAGCATCGTTGAAGCGGCCAAGGTTGGTTTTGGCGCCTCCGGTCGCAACGGCGGCCAGATCGTCAACAGCTACAGCCGCGACATCGACGTGATCGAGCGCACGGTCGGCCCCAAGCAGGCGCAACTGCTCGGACAGATGGCCTTCGAAGGCGGGCGCATCATTCGCGAGCGCATCGCCAAGTACGATATTCAGTGCGACCTGAAGGATGGCGGTGTATTCGCGGCGCTGACCGGTAAACAGATGGGCCACCTGGAATCGCAGAAGAAGCTGTGGGAACGCTACGGGCATACCCAGCTGGAACTGATGGACGCCAAGCGCATCCGTGAAGTCGTTGCCACCGAGAACTACGTCGGCGGCATGCTGGACATGAGCGGCGGCCATATCCATCCGCTCAATCTGGCCCTGGGCGAAGCCGCTGCTGTGGAGTCACTGGGCGGTGTGATCTACGAACAGTCGCCTGCTACCCGTATCGAGCGCGGCGCCAACCCGGTGGTACATACCCCGGAAGGCCGCATCAAGGCCAAGTTCGTCGTGGTCGCCGGTAACGCCTACCTAGGCAACCTGGTGCCGGAGCTGGCGTCCAAGTCGATGCCGTGCGGCACTCAGGTGATCACCACCGAGCCGCTGTCCGATGAAGTTGCAGCCAGCCTGCTGCCGCAGGATTACTGCGTCGAAGACTGCAACTACCTGCTCGACTACTACCGCCTCACCGGCGACAAGCGTCTGATCTACGGCGGTGGCGTGGTATACGGCGCACGCGATCCAGCCAATATCGAAGCGATCATCCGTCCGAAGATGCTCAAGACCTTCCCACAGTTGAAGAATGTGAAGATCGACTTCGCCTGGACCGGCAACTTCCTGCTGACCCTGTCGCGCCTGCCGCAGGTCGGTCGTATCGGCGACAACATCTACTACTCGCAAGGTTGCAGCGGCCATGGCGTGACCTACACGCACCTGGCGGGCAAGGTGCTGGCAGAAGCGTTGCGTGGTCAGGCCGAGCGCTTCGATGCCTTCGCCGGGTTGCCGCACTACCCCTTCCCGGGCGGTCGCCTGTTCCAGGTGCCATTCAGTGCCATCGGCGCCTGGTACTACACGCTGCGTGACAAACTGGGCGTCTAAGCAACGCATCAATGAAAACGGCGCCCAAGCAGACTGTGTGAAAACCTAGCAGTCTGAGTGCAAGGTGAAGACAATGCCTCTATCGGTCGATAGGGGCATTGTCGTTTATGGGCTATATCCAAGGTGAAGATCGGCAACAAAGCAGCCTGTTTCCGCCGACATTGGAAGAGCTGGTTCCTGAGGATCATCTAGTTCGAGTCATCGAGGCCTATGTGGCTCGTCTGGATCTGAAGGTACTGGGGTTCAGCAAGGCTGAGCCGCTCAAGACTGGGCGCCCTGGCTACGATCCAGCTGATTTGCTCAAGCTATACCTATATGGCTACTTCCAGCGCATTCGCTCCTCTCGTCGATTGGAGGCGGAGTGCCAGCGCAATATCGAGGTGATGTGGTTGCTGGGTCGTCTGGCGCCGGACTTCAAGACCATCGCGGATTTTCGCAAAGACAACAGCATGGCCTTTCAGGCGACTTGCAAGGCTTTCGTCCAGTTCTGTCGCCAGGCGAGCTTGATCAGTGGGGAGCTGGTGGCCAAAGCGACTCAGGCGGTTCTGCAGCAGCCTGAGCTGACCGTCACGGCTGATGCAGGTTATTCCAACGGGGCGCAGTTTCAGGCCTGCGAAGAAGCGGGCATTACGGCTTTCGTCCCCGTGAATCGCGCGCCCAACAACCAGGGCGGCGGCACGCTGTTTGTGCGTCAGGACTTCACTTACGATCCTGCGACCGACAGTTTCCAATGTCCTGCGGGTAAGACCCTGTCGCTGAAACAGCTCAATCGTGGCACTCGCCTTTACGCAGCCCGTGCCGAGGACTGCGGGAACTGCCCATTAAAAGCCAAGTGCACACAGGCCCAACGGCGTCATATCAGCCGCCATCCCAACGAAGAGGCGTTCGCGCGGATGGAGAAACGACTCGAAACTCACCCTGAGATGATGGGACGGCGACGAGCAATCGTCGAGCACCCTTTTGGCAATCTCAAACAATGGATTCTGGGCAACGGTCGTTTTCTAGTGCGCCATTTCAGCGGGGTGAGAGCTGAGATGGCGATGGCCGTGCAAGCCTACAACCTCAAACGTGCTATTTCGGTACTCGGGGCGCGCCGCATGATCGAGCTACTGACCTGAACGCTGCACTTTGCATCATTGCATCAGTAAAAACACAGACGCCCCGAATCAATCGAGGCGTTTGTATTGAACCGGTTCAGTTCAGAGCGTTTTCACACAGCCTGCAAGGGCGCCGTTTTCATTGGCATCACGGACAGGCCGGCAAGGCCTGACACTGCCCACCGGAACCACTGGCTTTCGGCGTTAAAGCGAATCGCGAATCCTCCGGTGCCAGACGCTGTGCGCAGGCCTGGGCCTGCTGCGCCTCGGAAGCACAACCCTGCTCACCCAGCACTTGCGACAGGTTGAACCAACCCGCAGCAAAACCCGGCTCGCGCTTGAGGCTTTCACGCAATGCCTGCTCGGCGCCCTTGCGGTCGCCATCGGCGTAGCGGCTGTTGCTCAGGGCGAACCAGGGCAGCGACTGCTCCGGCCAGGCCTCGGCGGCGCGGCGATAGGCGCGCCGAGCGGCCTGTGCGTTGCCGGTTTGCTCCAGGTCGTTGGCGGCTTTCATCCAGGTGTGGACATCGGCCTGCGCCGGCAGACGCTCTGGCGGCAAGGTCACGACCGCCCAGCGCCCACCGCGCGCCCAGGTTCTGTCGAAGCTGTTGAAGCTGTCTTCGAGCCTGCGCGTGGTGGCGGAACGTAAAATCAGCGTGCGCTCGCGACGGTCGTAACCCACCACCACCGCGAAGTGCCATTGCGGATACCAGTCGAATGCCAGGTTCTGCAGCACCAGCACCGGGTTGCCAGCGGCCACCTCGGCGAGCACCGCCTCCAGGCGTGGCTGTAGCGGATACACCAGCATTTCGTGATTGCGCGCCGCGGCGACCATCTCCACCTGCAGGCTGCCTTCACGGCTGGGGATGTAGACCTTGTCCCTGAGCGCACCAGGCGTGGTCAGCACACCACGCTGGTTGAGCATGGTAGCCAAAGCCGCCGGCCCGCACTGGTAGGCATCCTGAGGAAAGAAAGGCACATCGGTGAGTTCCACCCGCTCAGGCAAACGCTCGCCCACCGGTGATAACACCGGAGAGCGAGCGCAGGCTGTCAGTAGAACGATCGAGGCGATACAGCAGAGGCGAATCAGCGATTTATGCATTTGACGAAATTGAAGATGTTGGTGGCGCACAGCATATCAGTGATGATGAAGATCACCAGAAACAACACGATGATGCCAACCACACCCGCACCGGCTGGTGCCTGATCCAGCTGCTGGTTGAACTGCGCCAGTTCGGCCGGGGTCAGGCTGGCGATACGCGATTCGACCTGGTCACGGTCAACGCCCATCGATACCAGTTTCTCCTTCACCTGCTCGTCATCGAGCATGGCCATCAACTGCTGCTGATCCACCTTGTGCTGCTGCTCGGCGATCACCTCGTGCGTGCCGACCATCGCCGCGTTCGCGGCAGGAATCTGCACCACCAGCAACAGGTGAAACAACGCGGTGATGGCTGCCAGACGGCGCATAACGGGGTTCATGGAAATTGTCATTGTGGTTATCTCCTGAGGGACGAGGTAGCCAATAGACAGCACCCCAGTCACCCAGGTTCACTCCGTCAATCGCTGCGAGCTCAAGCGTCGATCAGTAACTGGCTGAGTACCGCGCGCAACTTGCCCGGCTTGACCGGCTTGTTCAGCAGCGGCGCCCCCAGTGCCTGCAACTCATGACGGCAGTCATCACTGCGATCAGCGCTGATGATCAGCGCCGGAATCGGCCTGGAAAATTCGTCACGCAGTTGCTGAATCACCTGACAACCGAGCACCCCATGATCGAGGTGAAAATCCGCCAGGATCACCTCTGGCGCCCTGCCCTGCAGTTTCTGCAAGGCTTCAGCCAAGTCGACCGCCGTGACCACCTCGCAGCCCCACTGCCCGAGCAGTGCGTCCATGCTATGCAGGATGTCGACTTCATTATCGATCACCAGCAGGCGCCGCCCCGGCAGGGGGTTACCGAGGATCGGCTGCGCAGCGGATTGTACCTGGCGCCGCGGAGCCTCCTGCGCCAGCGGCACGCGGATACTGAAGACGGAACCACGCCCTGGCTGCGAGAACACCTGCACCGGATAGCCCAGCATGCGTGCGATACGCTCGACGATAGCCAGGCCCAGGCCAACACCCTTGCGCTCGGCGGCGCGCCCGACCTCAAGCTGGCTGAACTCGAGGAAGATCGTGTCCAGCTGATCGGCGGCGATACCACGCCCGCTATCCCATACCTGCAACTCGACGAAGGCGCCACGTCGGCGTACGCCGAGCAGTACACCACCGCGCTCGGTGTAGCGGCAGGCATTGCTGAGAAAGTTGCGCAAAATGCGTGTCAGCAGACGGAAATCGGTGTGTACCGCATAACTCGGGACTCGCGCCCGCAGGCGCAAACCACTGGCCGAGGCCACGCTGTCGAATTCAGATACCAGCGGCGCGAGCACCTCTTCCAGGCGATAGACATCGAGATCCGGCTTGATCGCCGCCTGATCCAGCTTGGAAATGTCCAGCAGATCCGCCAGCAAATCCTCAGCGCCTTCCAGGGCCAGGTGGCTGCGCTCGACCAGATTCCGTTCGGCGCCGGGCAGCTCGCGCTCACGCAGGGTGGAAATCAGCAGGCGCGCGGCATTGAGCGGTTGCAGCAGGTCGTGGCTGGCCGCCGCCAGGTACTTGTCCTTGCTGCGGTTGGCCGCCTCGGCGGCGTCGCGCGCCTCGCGCAGGGCCAACTCGATACGCTCGCGCTCCTCGATCTGCCGTTGCAGGTTGCGGTTGGATTCGAGCAGCTCATAGGTACGCGCGGCAACGCGACGCTCCAGTTCGTCATTGAGCTGCTGCAGGCGCTGCTGCGCCTGTTTGCGCTCGGTGATATCGGCGACGAAACCTTCGAAGACCCCGCCCCCTTCGGGCTTAAGCAGCAAATTCATCAGCACGTCGATAGTGCTGCCATCGCGCCGGCGCAGGCGTGTCTCATAGCCCAGCAGCACCTGTCCCTGGCTCAGCTGCTGGCGAATCACCTCCAGCTCATCGAAGCCGCCAACGAACAGGTGCCGGGCCAGATCATCCGGCGACCACAGTACCTGCTGCGGATCGTCATAGCCGAGCATGCGCGCCATCGCCGGATTGGCCGCCAGTACACCGTCCTGCAGGCTGGCCTGGATGATGCCGTGCACGGCATGCTCGAACAGCCATTTATAGCGGTTGCGCTCGGTTTCCAGCTCTTCCAGGCGCGCCAGCAACTCCGGGTAGTGGCTCTTGCGCGCCGATTGGCTGCCGAGCCCGAGCAGCCCGGCCAGCGCTTCGTCAGAGCGCCTCGCCATACACCACCTCGACGTCACGCTGGGTCGACTCACGCGGATTGGTGAGGATGCACGGATCGTCCATGGCATGGCTGGACAGGAACGGAATGTCCGAGGTGCTGACGCCGTGCAGGCCAAGCGTCTCGCGGAAACCCATGGCGTGCTTGAAGGCGATAAGATGCTCGACCAGGCGCTGGCGAATCTGCGCGTGATTGAGCCCACGGCAGTCGATACCGAGGGTTTCGGCGATGACCTTGAAACGCTCCGGCGCCGCGCTGTAGTTGAACGCCACCACGTGCTCGACCAGCACGGCGTTGCACAGGCCGTGTGGCAGGTCGAGGAAACCACCGAGGCTGTGGCTCATGGCATGCACGGCGCCGAGAATCGCGTTGGAGAAGGCCAGGCCGGCCTGCATGCTGCCGAGCATGATCTTCTCGCGCAGGGCAATGTCGCCCGGGTTAGCGATCATCTGCACCAGGTTGCCGTTTATCAGGCGCATGGCTTCCAGCGCGTGCGGGTCGGTCAGCGGGCCATGGCCGGTGGAGACGAACGCCTCGATGGCATGCACCATGGCATCGATGCCGGTGCAGGCCGACAGGAACGGATCCATGCTCAGCGTGGTTTCCGGATCGATCAGCGACACGTCCGGCACCACGGCCTTGCTGACGATGGAGAACTTCATCCGCTCCTGCTGGTTAGAGATGATCACGAACTGCGACACGTCGGCTGAGGTGCCGGCGGTAGTCGGGATCAGGATCAGTGGCGGGCTGGGCACGCGAATGGTGTCCACGCCTTCGAATTCGAGAATGCTGCGGCCATGGGCAACGACGATGCCGATGCCCTTTGCGCAGTCCATCGGGCTACCGCCGCCGACCGCGACGATGACGTTGCAACCCTCGCTGCGATACAGCTCGGCGCCCTCCATCACCTCTTCCACGCGTGGGTTGGGCGATACCCTGGTGTACAGGCAGTAGGCAATGCCCTGGGCCTGCAGGCTGGCCTCGACATCGCCGGCCCAGCCAGCGGCAACCACACCGGGATCGGAGACGATCAGCACCTTGCGCGCGCCGAAGGTCTTGGCGTAGTTGCCGACGTTATGCCGGGAGCCGGCACCAAAGATGATCTCGGGGGAAACGAACTTTCGCAGCTGATTCAAATCGTGGCTCATACAACGGCCTGAAATTTCTTGTTATGGAATGGCGATCAGCCTACTGCATTGCCCGGTTTATGCAATGCGACCTGCGATCAGCTCAGATGCTGATAGAAGGCATGCTCGGCACGCAGTGCTTCGGCCAGATTGGTAGCCTGACGGAAACCGTGGCGTTCCTCGGCGAACAGGTGGTATTGCACCGGCAAACCGCGCTGAAGCAGCGCCTCGACCATGCTTTCGGTCTGGCTCGGCACCACCACCGCATCCAGCGCGCCCTGGAAGAAAATCACCGGCGCCCTGATCCGTTCGGCCTGCAACAGCGGCGTGCGCTCCCGGTAGCGCTCGGCATCCTGCTCGGGGTCGCCGATCAGCCAGTCGAGGTAATCGGCCTCGAACTTGTGCGTCAGCCGGCGCAACGCCAGCGGGTCGCTGACACCATAGAGGCTCGCACCACCACGTAACTGCGGTAACTCGGCCAGAGCACGCAGCGCGCTGAAGCCGCCAGCGCTACCACCGCGCACAAACACACGTTGCGCATCGATACGGCCATCACCGGCCAGTGCGTCGATGGCGGCGCGGATGTCCTCGACTTCCAGCTCGCCCCACTCGCCAGCCAGACGCAAGCGGTAGTCGCGACCGTAGCCACTGCTGCCACGGTAGTTGAGATCGAGCACGGCGAAGCGGCGCAGCGTCCAGAAGGCGATACGCGAATCGAACACCGGGTAGCAGGCCGAGGTTGGCCCGCCGTGGAGGAAGATCACCAGCGGCGGGCACTCGGCCCTATCAATCGGCGCATAGAAAAAACCATGGCAATGTTCGCCCTCACCCACCGTGCAGCTGAATGGCTGAGGCCGTGACAGCTGCTCTTCAGCTAACGGCTGCTCACCACCGGCCAGTATCCGCACGCTGTCATCGCTGCGGCGAATGGCAAGCACCGCCGGCAGGCGATCCGATGCGGCAGCGATGCAGTAGAAATATTCGCTGTCGGCAGCCAGGGAGCGGAAGCGGGTGAAGTCTTCAGCCAGACGCCGTTCGTAGGATGCACTGTGCGCACCAACGGTATCGGCATTCAAAGAATTGGTACGCACGGCGCACCCTACTCCCTGCTCGAAACGCGTCAGTAGCAGCTCGTCATTCTCCAGCGGCAGATAGGTGCGGCTACCCAATTGCCAGGGCGCGGATGCATGATCGTAGGGATCACCCTGCGGGTTCGCTTCGCTATCGACACACCAGGGCTGCCACCAGCCGGCCTGGTCGCTCAACACCCATAACCGTCCCTGCGCATCGAAACGCGGCTGCTGCAGAGATCGATCACCCGCCTCACCGGCCAGCACGCGGGTACGTTCGCCCGACTCACGCTGGCACAGGCGCGTGGCGACCCAGGGCTGATGCGGGCGATCCCACTCGATCCAGCCCAGACGCTGGCCACTAGGGTCGGCCACCGGCGCAGCGTAGAAATCGGCACCCTCGACCAATACTTCGCGCTTGCCACCCAGACCGATGCGTACCAGGCGATGCACCACTACGCTGCCTTCATGGCTTTCCTCAACCGCCAGCAACGCTTGCCAGGCGGGCACGAAGGACAGGTCGCCGTAGCGGCAGTGGGACTGGCTGGTGATCAGATAGGGTGCGCCGTGCGCACCGCCGTCCAAGCCGATATCGATGCGATAGACCTGCTGATCACGCTCGTTGACGAACGCCACGCCCTGCTGCGTGGCGCAGCAGGCGCCGCCACCGTACTCATAAACACGGCTGCGCACGGAAAACCCTGGCGGAGTCAGTTGGCACACGATGCCGTCGCGACAGAAGAACAACCCGCAACGCGCCTGCAACGGATCGAACGCCACCCACAGCACGCCACCATGAGCCGCATGCAGCTCGGCGAAGTCGGCGCTGGCGGCCGCGGCCTGTTCAGCGCTCCAGATCGAATCGGGATCGGTCACACCTTGCATATGATCCGCGAGGCCTTCTCGTTGCGGTACTGCAGGGCATCCAGCCCCAGCGGCGCCTCATCGGCCTGCTGGCGCGCGGCGAGAATCACACCATGGTACGCGGACTTGCTGCACACCGGGTCGGCGTTGCTGGCATCACCAGTGAGCATGAAGGCTTGGCAGCGACAGCCACCGAAGTCCTTGTGCTTCTCGTCGCACGAACGGCACGGCTCGGGCATCCAGTCGTCACCGCGAAAGCGGTTGAAGCCGAACGACTCGCGCCAGATGTGTGCGAGGCTTTGCTCGCGCACGTTGGGGAACTGCACCGGCAGCTGTCGCGCGCTGTGGCAAGGCAGCGCCGTGCCGTCCGGGGTGATGTCGAGGAACAGATTGCCCCAGCCGTTCATGCAGGCTTTGGGGCGCTCCTCGTAGTAATCCGGGGTGACGAAGATCAGCTTGCACGGGTGATTCTCGGCCGCCAACTTGTCGCGCCACTGATTGGTGATGCGCTCGGCACGCTCCAATTGCTCGCGGGTCGGCAACAGGCCAGCGCGGTTGAGCTCGGCCCAGCCATAGAACTGGCAGGTGGCGAGTTCGACGAAATCTGCCTCCAGCTCCAGGCAAAGTTCGATGATGCGCTCGATGTTGTCGATGTTATGCCGATGGGTGACGAAGTTGAGCACCATCGGGTAGCCATGGGCCTTGACCGCGCGGGCCATCGCCAGTTTCTGTGCAAAGGCCTTCTTCGAGCCGGCCAGCAGGTTGTTCACTTCCTCGTCGGCGGCCTGAAAGCTGATCTGGATATGATCCAGCCCGGCATCGGCAAACTCGGCGATACGTGCTTCGGTCAGGCCGATGCCGGAGGTGATCAGATTGGTGTAGTAACCCAAGCCGCGCGCCGCTGCGATCAGCTCGGCGAGATCCTGGCGCACCAGTGGTTCGCCACCGGAGAAGCCCAACTGCGCCGCCCCCAGTTCACGCGCCTGGCGAAACACCTCGATCCACTCGGCAGTCGACAGTTCGGCGCCCTGCTGGGCGAAATCCAGCGGGTTGGAGCAGTACGGGCATTGTAGCGGGCAGCGATAAGTCAGCTCGGCCAACAACCAAAGGGGTGGGCCAACCTGTACGCCCGGCTTAGCGAAGTTCGATCCAGAACTGAGCATGGGCCACCTCCATGAAGGCAAGAATGTCTTCGTCGATACCCGGCACATCAGGGAAGCGCTGCTGCAGGCTGCCGATGATCTCGGCCACCGAGCGCTTGCCGTCGACCTGCTGGAGAATCTCGCTGGCGCTGTCGTTGAGCTTGATCATGCCTTCCGGGTAGAGCAGCACGTGGCAGCCCTGGGCAGGCTCGAACTGCAAGCGAAAGCCACGGCGGATGGCGGGCACGCTGGGTGGCAGGATGGCAGTAGTCATTGTTCAGACTCCTCACTGGTGCGCGCGGCGCACCCTACAAAGGACTCGGCCGTAGGGTGCGCCGTGCGCACCGCTTGCTTGAGGCTCATAGCGCTATGCCCCGATGCCAGACGCGCTGGTCAGTCACCGTGTGATACGGCGGGCGTTGCAGCTCGTAGGCCATGCTCATGGCATCGAGCATGCTCCACAGCACATCGAGCTTGAATTGCAGGATCTGCAGCATGCGCTCCTGCGCTTCACGGGTGCAGTAATGCTCGAGGGTGATGCGCAGGCCATGCTCGACATCACGGCGCGCTTCTTTCAAACGCTTGCGAAAATAGTCGTAGCCACTGACGTCGATCCACGGGTAGTGCTGCGGCCAGGCATCCAGGCGTGACTGATGGATCTGCGGGGCGAACAGCTCGGTCAGCGAGCTGCTGGCGGCTTCCTGCCAGCTGGCGCGACGGGCGAAGTTGACGTAAGCATCGACGGCGAAACGCACGCCGGGCAGCACCAGCTCCTGCGACAGCACCTGATCACGGTCGAGACCGACGGACTCGGCCAGGCGCAGCCAGGCCTCGATACCACCCTCTTCTCCGGGCGCACCGTCATGGTCGAGGATGCGCTGAATCCACTCGCGCCGGGTTTCGCGATCCGGGCAGTTGGCGAGGATCGCCGCATCCTTCAGCGGGATATTGACCTGGTAGTAGAAGCGGTTGGCCACCCAGCCCTGGATCTGCTCACGGGTGGCGCGCCCTTCGTACATGGCGCGATGGAACGGGTGATGGATGTGATACAGCGCGCCCTTGGCGCGCAGCGCCTGCTCGAACTCGGCAGGGGTCATGGCAGGTTGGCTCATCAGTATCTCCGATACGCGTTGCCGTAGGGTGCGCCGTGCGCACCAGCATTCTTCAAGGTACGCATGGCCTGAGCGGCCCCGCACACCCTACAAAACGATGCTCATGCCATCGAACGCGACCTCGATGCCGTGGGCGTCCAGTTCGGTGCGCTCGGGCGAGTCCAGGTCGAGAATCGGGTTGGTGTTGTTGATATGGATAAGGATCTTGCGCGCGGACGGCAGGCCGTTTAGCACCTCGATCATGCCGCCAGGGCCGCTCTGGCACAGGTGGCCCATCTCACTGCCGAGCTTGTCGCCCACCTCACACACGCGCATCTCATCGTCACGCCACAGCGTGCCATCGACCAGCAGGCAGTCCGCGCGGCGCATCCAGCCCAGCAGGTGCTCGTCTACCTGGCCCAGCCCCGGCGCGTAGAACAGGCTGCGGCCGCTGCGACGGTCCTCGATGAACAGGCCGATGTTGTCCCCCGGGTGCGGATTGCCGCGATGCGGCGAATACGGCGGCGCGCTGCTGCGCAGGGCAATGGCGGTGATGCTCAGCGCCGGACAGGCGGGAATGCTGAAGGGTTTTGCATCCAGTTCGATCAACTGGTGCTGCAGGCCACCGTTCCAGTGGCTGAGCATGTTGAACAGCGGAAAACCGGTGGTCAGGTCCTGATGCACCATCTCGGTACACCAGACCTGATGCGGGCAGCCTTCGCGCAAGGTCAGCAGACCGGCGCAATGGTCGATCTGGCTATCGAGCAGGACGATGCCGGCGATGGCAGTGTCACGCAGCTTGCGCGCTGGTTGCAGCGCCGGAAAGGCCTCGATCTGCGCACGGATGTCCGGCGAGGCATTGCACAGGATCCACTGCTCACCGTCATCGGAAATGGCGATGGACGATTGCGTGCGCGGCTGCGCCCGCAGGGTACCGGCACGCACGCCGTGGCAGTTGCGGCAGTTGCAGTTCCACTGGGGAAAGCCGCCGCCAGCGGCGGAACCGAGAATCTGGATATGCATGGAAGTCACCAGCGGGGATGCCCCGGACGAGCCGGGGCCAGGAGCGATCAACGGTTGGCGAAATACATGGTCACTTCGAAGCCAATGCGCAGATCGGTGTAGGCGGGTTTAGTCCACATGGTGCGGTCCTCTTGTTATGAAGCCGGGGCATTCCGGCAACCCCATTAAGCCCCCGCCAGGCAAGAGGCCAAATGGTACTTTGGGATGAATCGGCACTGGCATTGGTAGGTGACGCTATCAGTAGGCATGCCTCGCGCCTGGAAGGTTCCAGTCATAGCCCGAGCTGAAACATGCGATCGAGTAGGAGGCGGGGTCGCCCCCGCCGTCCTCTCACACCACCGTACGTACGGTTCCGTATACGGCGGTTCAGGCCATACGGCTAAGCCGAGTGATCGTATCCAGTATTGACACCAGTCCAAGCGCATCCCAGCGTTTCTTCGGCAGCGCCTGCCGCAGGTGCAAGGCGCCGGCGTTCCACCAGGGGCCGCGCCCGTTGGTGGCCGACTTCCAGGCCCGCTCCTCCGGTAAGCCCAGCCGCATCAGATTGCGTGCCCGGGTAACCGGTCGTTTCCAGTGCCGCCACAGCACATTGCGCAGCAACCGCCGCACCCAGCCATCCAGCTCTTCCACAGGCCGCTTGCTCTGGCTCAGCTTGAAGTAGCTGCTCCAGCCACGCAGAACCGGGTTGAGCCGCTCGATCAGCCAGGTCAGCTGACTACCCCGCCTAGCACGTAGCAGGCTTTTCACCCGTTCGCGCAGGCGCTGCAGACTGCTGCCGGCAATCCGCAGTTTCGGCTGCCGGTGCACGGTCATGCCGTAGCCCAGGTAACTGCTGCGCCACGGGCGGATGACCTGGCTCTTGGCCCGGTTCAACCGCAACCGCAGCCGCTGCTCCAGGAAACGCTCCAGACTGGCCAGCACCCGCTCGCCCGCCTGCCGACTGCGGACGTAGACGTTCGCGTCGTCGGCATAGCGCACGAAGCGATGGCCGCGCCGGCTCAGCTCCTGGTCCAGCTCGTTCAGCAGGATGTTCGAGAGCAGGGGCGAGAGCGGCCCGCCTTGCGGCGTGCCTTCTCGTCGCAGGCTCACGAGCCCATCCGCCATGACACCGGCTTCCAGGTAGCGCCGAACCAGCCGCCGCACACGCGGGTCTTCGACCTGACGCGCCAGCAGATCCATCAGCAGATCGTGGTCGACCCGGTCGAAGAATTTCTCCAGGTCCAGTTCCACGCTCCAGCGATAGCCCGACGCCACATGGGCGCGGGCCATTTCGATGGCCTGGTGCGCGCTGCGCCCCGGACGAAAGCCGTAGCTGAAGTCCGAGAACAGCGGTTCGAAAAGCGGCGTCAGTTGCTGCAGCAGTGCCTGCTGGATCAGGCGATCCAGCACGCTGGGTATCCCCAGCGTTCTGACCCCGCCCTCGGGCTTGGGAATGTTCACCGCACGGACGCCGTGCGGCTGGTATTCACCCGTCTGCAGCCGCTCCCGCAGGGACGGCCAATACTGCTTCAGGTAGCCCGCGAGTTCGTCCACCGACAGGCCATCGGCCCCAGGTGCGCCCCGGTTGTTCACCACCCGTCGATACGCACGCCTCAGGTTCGCCGGCGACAGCACCCGCTCCATCAGCGCGTTCGGCTCCGCTTTCGTCCACGTTACAGACGCCATCGGTGTCTGCGCACTGTCAGCCGGCATGCGCGGATTCCGTCCACCATGCCGGGGAACAGCCTTCCCCTGGGGGGAAGCTTCTGCGGTTCGACATCCCATGAGACTCCAACGCCTACCGGCGGTATGACCTGTTCGGCCCTTGGTGACGTGGTTGCTCGTCACTTACTACGGCCTCGGCTGACTTCTGCACGCCCATCCCGTCGCCTCTCGACGCCCGGTAGCCCAGCGGCAAACATGCAGATCTCCCAGGGTAATTCGCGCGACCTTCCGGCTTATGCCTGGCGGATCTACGTCGTAGCGTGCCGTGCAAGTACCGGGCTTTGACGAATTGGGCCGTCTCACCCCGCTACGCCGCCTCCATCCGCTTCCTGTTCGTCAGGCCAGCCATTTGCTTCCGGCTTCCTTCAGATTCGCAGTCACCCGCGACACCCTTGCCTTCCGCTAGCACTTCCCCTTGCCGGGCGTGCAGAGGACTTTCACCTCCAAGTCGTCCGGTTCACCACCACAGTGAACCGAACAGCGCCAGTCACGGCGCTACGCGCCATGCCTGGCGCACCCAATAAAAAACGCGGCCGAAGCCGCGTCGCGATAAGGATCTGCTGCCGTTCAGGCCCATGGCTGCCTGCAGATCCACCCGGGTAGGGTTGTTCGCCTGGCAAGAGGTGGCGCGCCGGAGCGAGCGTGCCACCGTTGGGATGCATCACAACTCAGAAGAAGCCGAGCGGATTAATGTCATAGCTCACCAGCAGGTTCTTGGTCTGCTGGTAGTGGTCGAGCATCATCTTGTGGGTTTCACGGCCGACGCCGGACTTCTTGTAGCCACCGAACGCAGCGTGTGCCGGGTACAGGTGGTAGCAGTTGGTCCACACACGACCGGCCTTGATCCCGCGGCCCATGCGGTAGGCGGTGTTGATGTCGCGGCTCCACACACCGGCGCCCAGGCCGAACTCGGTGTCGTTGGCAATCGCCAGGGCTTCGGCTTCGTCCTTGAAGGTGGTCACGCCGATCACCGGGCCGAAGATCTCTTCCTGGAACACGCGCATCTTGTTGTGACCCTTGAGCAGGGTCGGCTGGATGTAATAGCCGCTGGCCAGGTCGCCTTCGAGCCGCTCGACAGCGCCGCCGGTCAGTACCTGCGCGCCTTCCTGCTGCGCGATCTCCAGGTAGCTGAGTATCTTGTCGAACTGCTGCTGCGAGGCTTGGGCGCCGACCATGGTCTCGGTGTCCAGCGGGTTACCGCGCTTGATCTGCTTGACCTTCTTCATCACCTCGACCATGAAGGCGTCGTAGATCGACTCCTGCACCAGTGCGCGCGCCGGGCAGGTGCACACCTCGCCCTGGTTGAAGAAGCCCAGCACCAGACCTTCGGCGGCCTTCTCGATGAAGGCCGGCTCGGCGTTCATGATATCGGCGAAGAAGATGTTCGGCGATTTGCCGCCCAGCTCGACAGTGCTCGGGATGATGTTCTCGGCAGCGCACTTCATGATGTGCGAGCCCACAGGGGTGGATCCGGTGAAGGCGATCTTGGCGATGCGCGTGCTGGTTGCCAGCGCCTCACCGGCCTCACGGCCGAAGCCCTGAACGATGTTGAGCACGCCCGGCGGCAGCAGATCACCGATCAGCTCAATCAGCACGGTGATGGAGAACGGCGTCTGCTCGGCCGGCTTGAGCACGATGGCGTTGCCTGCAGCCAGCGCCGGAGCCAGCTTCCACGCGGCCATCAGCAGCGGGAAGTTCCACGGAATGATCTGCCCGACTACGCCCAGCGGCTCGTGGAAGTGATAGGCCACGGTGCCGTCGTTGATCTCGGCGGTGCTGCCTTCCTGAGCGCGGATGCAGCCGGCGAAGTAACGGAAATGGTCGGCGGCCAGCGGTACGTCGGCGTTCAGCGTCTCACGCACCGGCTTGCCGTTGTCCCAGGTTTCGGCCACGGCGAGCAGTTCGAGGTTGGCTTCGATGCGGTCGGCGATTTTCAGCAGGATGTGCGAACGCTCCTGCACGCTGGTGCGGCCCCAGGCGTCGGCAGCGGCGTGAGCAGCATCGAGAGCCTTGTCGATGTCGGCAGCGTTGGAGCGGGGGAATTCGCCGATTACCGAGCCATCGACCGGGCTGGTGTTGCTGAAGTACTGGCCGCTGAGCGGGGCGACGAACTCACCGCCGATGTAGTTGCCATAGCGCGGCTTGAGGGTGACGAGGGCGCCTGCAGTACCCGGTTTGGCGTAAATCATGATGCTGACCTCTCTTGTTGTCGGAGCCCGCTGCCAGTCTGGGAAGCGAGTCATGGATCGATCTTAGGAAGCCCCTGAAAACCTCGGTATGCGCCCATGGCACAGATAGCCTAGTCATTTGGTAGTAGAGCGGTCTGGCACGGGCCTTTGGTAGCGAGGTACGAGGCGATGGAAGCTAAAGGCTAGACCCGTTGGCCTGGTCTTGCGTTCCAAACCAGGAAAATTAGCCCGTGGCATTTCGCAGCGGCTCGGCGCTGGCAGCCAGAAGCCAGAAGCCAGAAACGACGATGGCCGGACAGAGTCCGGCCATCGTCTGAGACCTCATGCGATCAGTGCTTGGCCACCAGCTCCTTCGGCAGCTTGAAGGTCCAGAGCATGCCACCCTGGTTCAGGTGCTTGACGCGCTTGGCCACCTCGCCGCCCCACAGCGGTACCGCACCGCCCCAGCCGGACAACACGGAGACATACTGCTCGCCGTCCATTTCCCAGGTTACCGGCGAGCCGATCACGCCCGAGCCGGTCTGGAATTCCCAGACTTTCTCACCGGTCTTGGCATTGAACGCCTGCAGGTAGCCTTCCGGGTTGCCGGTGAACACCAGGTTGCCCTTGGTGGTCAGCACCCCGCCCCACAGCGGCGCGTAGTTCTTATGGCGCCAGACTTCCTTGCCAGTTTTCGGGTCGATGGCGCGCAACACGCCGATGTAGTCCTCGTTGAGCGGCTTGATGGTAAAGCCGGCACCCAGGTAGGCCGCGCCCTTCTTGTAGGCGATGTCCTCGTTCCAGATGTCCATGCCCCACTCGTTGGACGGCACGTAGAACAGGCCGGTGTCCTGGCTGTAGGCCATGGGCATCCAGTTCTTGGCGCCGAGGAAGGCCGGTGCGGAGAACACGCTCGTGCCCTTCTCCTTCGCGCTCGGCGAACCGGGCCGGTTGCTGTCGTCGTAGATCGGCCGGCCATTCTTGTCCAGACCCTTGGCCCAGGTGATCTTGTCGACGAAGGGGAAGCCACGGATGAACTTGCCGTTGGTGCGGTCGAGCACGTAGAAGAAGCCGTTACGGTCGGCGGTCGCAGCTGCCTTGATGGTCTTGCCGCCTTCCTGATAGTCGAAGGAGATCAGCTCGTTGACGCCGTCGAAGTCCCAGCCGTCGTGCGGCGTGGTCTGGAAGTGCCATTTGATGCTGCCGTCGTCCGGGTTCAGTGCCAGGCGCGAGGAGGAATAGAGGTTGTCGCCAGGACGCAGGTGCGAGTTCCACGGTGCCGGGTTGCCGGTACCGAAGAACAGCAGGTTGGTGTCGGCATCGTAGTAGCCGCCGAGCCAGGGCGCGGCGCCGCCGGTCTTCCACAGGTCGCCCGGCCAGGTCTTGCCGGCCTCGCCACCACTGATGCCATTCTCGACGGCCTTGCCGTCCTTGAAGACGTAGCCCATGTGACCTTCGACGGTCGGGCGACTCCAGAGCAGCTCACCGTTCTTCGGATCGTAGGCTTCGATCTTGCCGACCACGCCAAACTCACCACCGGAGACGCCAGTGATCAGCTTGCCGTTGACCACCAGCGGCGCCGCGGTGATGGAGTAACCCGCCTTGTGATCGGCGACGTTCTTGCGCCATACCACCTTGCCGGTGTCCTTGTTCAGCGCCACCAGCTTGGCGTCGAGGGTGCCGAAGATCACCAGATCGTCATACAGGGCGACGCCACGGTTGATCACGTCGCAGCACGGGCGGATATCGTCCGGCAGGCGCGCTTCGTACTGCCACAGCTCGCGGCCGGTACGTGCATCGACGGCGAACACCCGCGAATAGGAGGCGGTGACATACATCACACCGTCCTTGATCAGCGGCTGCGCCTGCTGGCCGCGCTGCTTCTCGCCACCGAAGGACATGGTCCAGACCGGGCGCAGTTCCTTGACGTTCTGCTCGTTGAGTATGCTCAGCGGGCTGTAGCGCTGGCCCTGCAGGCCGAGACCGTTGGTGACGATCTGGTCGGTGGTGGTGGCGTCCTTGAGAATCTCGGCGTCGGTAACCGCCAGCGCGGCGGCGGACGGCAACAGCATGGCGGCACAGAGTGCGGTGAGGAGGAAAGGCTGGCGAAGACCGGCGTGTTTCATTGCGGCTACCTCTGCGGGTTCATTGTTATTGCCGGGAATTTTTCCCGGTCTGCCGCAAATTCTTGGCTCGCACAGGCCACCCAACAATTGCACCCCCAGCCGATTTTCCTCGTTCCTTGGTAGCAATACCTGCCGTACCCGCCCCTGGACAGATCGCCGCAAGTAGCAACCAGGCGCCACCAAAAGCCCATGGTGCAGGAATGACGCGGCCCGTAGAAAGGCACCTCCCAACCATAAGGAGAATGCCCATGGGACGCGTACTGCTCGCACTGCTACTGGCCGCGTTGCTTGGCCAGGCGCAGGCCGAAAGCCTGAAGATTGGCCTCAACTATCCGCGAACCGGCAACTACAAGGATGAAGGCCTGGAACTGCGCCGCGGCGCCCTGCTCGCCGTCGAGGCGATCAACCGGCAAGGGGGCCTGCTCGGCCAGCCGTTGGAGCTGCTCAGCGAGAACACCGACTCCGATGCGGCCCAGGCCACACGCAACGTCGACCACTTCGCCAGCCAGGGTGCACGTATGGTCTTCGGCAGCGCCACCAGCGAAGAGGCCATCGCCGCCGGGCAACGGGCCCGCGAGTTGGGTCTGCTGTATTTCGCCACCCTTGGTTACGCCAACGAAGTCACCGGCCAGGCCGGCCAGCGCTACCTGTTTCGCGAATCCGGCAGCGCCTGGATGAGTGCGCGGGTGCTCGGCGAGTACCTGTCCTGGCATCTGCCGCGCCAGCGTTATCACTACATCGTCATCGACGATGCCTGGGGCCGCAGCATCGAGCAGACCCTGCGCCTGGCCACCGGCAGCGCCGACCGTGCCCGTCATGGCCGCAGCGCCCTGCCCCCCGGCCCGTTGCGCCGCGAGCAATATCGCGCCGCCATGGACAAGGCTGCGGCGAGCGGTGCCGACGTGCTGGTCCTGGCGCTACTCGGCGACAACCTGCAACGCAGCATGCGCATGGTTCACAACATGGGCCTGAAGCAGCGCATGCAGATCATCGTGCCGAACCTGACCAAGAGCCTGGTCCAGCAGGTTGGCCCGCAGGTGATGGAAGACGTGATCGGCACCGAAACCTGGACCTGGGACACCCCGAAACTGGAAAACAGCGAGGCCGGCCAACGCTTCGTCGAACGCTATCTGCACGAGCATCAGGAGTATCCAGGCGGTACCGCGGCCTCCGCCTACACCGTCGTCCAGCAATGGGCCGATGCAGTCAGGCGCAGCGCCAGCACCGACGCCGAAACCCTGATCGCCGCACTCGAAGGCCACCGCTACCAGTTGCTCAAGGACGAGCAGCAATGGCGCGACTTCGACCATCAGAATCTGCAGAGCATCTACGCCGTGCGCGTGCGCAAGCGTGACCAGATCATGCGTGACACCCTCAAGCAACATTACTTCGAGATCATCCACCGCATGAGCGGCGAACAGGCCGCGCCCAGCCATGACGAATGGATCCAGGAGCGCGGCGAAGTGCTCAGTCTGCAGTGACTTCCGTCACCAAGCCGCCTGAACAGATTCCACGATGATTGCGGCGGCCCCGGCTTTGCCCGACACTTGGCCGCCCGCACAATCTGATCGGAGACGCCCGTGCCCCACCCTCGCCAGGAAATTCTCAACCATCCCGATGCACTGGACTGCACGGTCTATCGCCCGGACGAGCAGGACCCGGATGCCGAAGAGCAGGATCTGGGCGACGGCAAGGTACTGATCACCGGTGCCTTCGAGCCGCCGCAGGATTGGGATGCGCACCAGCGCGAGGATTACTACGGCGAAGAAGACCCCACCCACTTCGTCACAGCCCATATCGAATGCCTGGCCAAGCCGGCGACTCGGGATTTCTTCATGCCCGAGAGCGGTGACTATGTGGCCGTGCAGTCCAGCCTGGGCGAAGTGGTGATGTATTACGTCTACGACCACGAAGAGACCGAGCACGGCCGCCATTACGTGCTGATTCGTGACGACGAGGAGCTCTGATCGCTGAGCGAGGGAGGCGTTTCAGTGGCGACGCCCTATACGCAAGTCGCGGCTAAAGCCCCTCCCACAAGAGCCGCCTGTAGCGCGGATGAAATGGCGGATAGCGAGCATATTCCTCGCGAATTTCATCCGGGCTACGAAGCCGTGGCGACGTGCGCACCGATGATTGTGCAAGTCTCTAATCCTGACGATCCACCCGCGCCATGGCATTGCGCTCATAGCGCGGGTAAAGATGGCTGACGCTGCGGGTCAGCTCATAGCGTGACAGGCTGACCTCGGCGAAGCGCTCAGGGATCGGCGCGCGGATCAGCTCGTTCATCTCCGCGCCCTGCTCCGCGCCCTTGCGCAGCAGGTCATCGAGCCAGCCGAGGTAGTCGCGCATCTGCGCGAACGGCGCTGCATCACGGCTCACCGGGCCATGGCCGGGCACGATCTGCTGCCATGGCAGCGCTTCGAGGCGATCCAGATCGGCCAGCCACACATCCAGCCCCGGGCTGTTCGGCGTGGTCAGCGCGCGCTGGTAGAACAGGATATCGCCGGCGAACAACACGCCCGTGCGCTCGTCGAGAATCGCCAGGTCGGCGCCGGCGTGACCGCGCAGCGCCAGCAACTGCAGGCGCCGGCCGCCAATCTCCAGCGGGCCTTCCTGTAGCGCCTCGGTGGGCAACACCACTTCGGTACCGCGCATCCAGTCGCCGACCAGGCGGTACATGTTCTCCGCCATGGCGTCGCCCTGCTCGGCCAGCAGCCTGGTGGTTTCGGGTAACGCCGCAATGGGCACGCCGGTGAAAGCCTGGTTGCCCAGCACATGATCGGGGTGATGGTGCGTCAGCAACACGCGCACCACCGGCTTGCCGGTGGTCTGCTCGATGCTCTGGCGCAGCGCCTCGCCGTAGCGACGCGACGGACCGGTGTCGATCACCACCACGCCGTCGCTGGTCTCGATGAAGCCGACGTTGACGATATTGCCGCCGTTGTCCACGGCAAAATTGTCGGTGCTGCCCTCCAGCAGCCAGATGCCGGGCGCGATCTGCTTCGGGGCCAGACGGTAATCGAGCGCAGCCTGAGCCGCGAGGCTGCAGCCAAGGACGAGACAAAGCAGCAGGAAACGCAGCATGGAACCTCCGGATGGCGGGGTCAGGACAGGCAGACCTCGCTGATCTGCAGCACGGGCGTGGCGTTGGTGAAGTTGGGCAGATCGCCCATGATCCGCTCGGCATGCGGGGCGAAGGCCTGCTGGAAGGGCTCCAGGCTGTCGAACAGCAGATGCCCGACCGCCACGAACGGCGCCGGCTCACCGGGCGCGCCACCCGCCAGGCCGTGGTCTACGGCAATGCCCTTGCAGGCCGCGCCGAGGCACTCGCGCACCAGCGCCATGTGGGTGTCGCAGTAGTAGTCGAGGTCGAAGCGCACCCCGGCTGCGTTCGGATACAGCACACTGACTTTGATCATGAGGATCTCCTGTTCTCGGCCGGCAGATCGGCCTGAAATTCATTGCCGTTGTTGTCGCGCAGCCACAGCTCCGCGGATTGATCATCACGCAGGTCGAAGGTCAGCGTCGGGTTCTCGCCGACCGCCGGGAACAGTTCCAGGCGGCCCAGCACCTGGCCGTCGACATCGCGCAACTCGGCTTGCTCGATATAGAACTCGGGGATACCACCGACCAGGCCGTTGTCCATCGGGTGCGAGACCTGCAGGCGCAGGCGGCTGCCGTCGCCGCGTTCGAAGCGCTTGCCGAGCACCTGGCCCAGGCGCTCCTCCCAGCCGGCCTCGGCGCGTACCACGCTGGGCGCGGTGCAGCCACCACCGGCAGCCTCGATGCGCGCCGAGCCGATATGCCAGACGCCGTCGTCGGTCAGCACCGCCGCGCGGATAGGCGTGGCCTGCTCGACGCGGATGCGAATCGCCAGGCTCGGCTCCAGCTGCTCGCCCGGGGTGAAATCGAAGATCTGCGGAATCGGATTGAGCTCGGCCCAGGCCAGAATGCGCCTGACCTTGCCGCGATAGGCACTGGCGTCGATCTGGATCGGCACCTGGCGCGCATCCTCGGCGAACGGCGGTACCTCGAGGCGAATCCTGTCGTCGAAGACGAAGGCCTCACCGTTGAGCAGACGCTGGTGGTAGTAATCCCACATCACCGAGGTGACCGGATCGGGCGCGGCGGCCCTTGCTTCCCAGGCCCAGGCAATCAGGGCCAGCAACATCAGGCTACGCCAATCCATACCCCACCTCCGCTGCGGCTGAAACCGCTATTGGTATTGTTCAGGCTTCTCGTAGCGCAACCCGTAGCGCGCGTACAGGCGTTCGAGCGAGCCGTCGAGAATCAGGTTTTCCAGCTGTTCTTCCAGGGCATAGGCCAGTTGCCGATTGGTTTCGTGCACCGCCATGCCGATTTCCCAGATCTGCCGGCCCATGTCCGGGTAGGCGTTCTCGGCCAGTGCCAGTTGCGGGTCATCGGCCTCGTGCAGCAGCCAGTCCACCTCGCCACGCAGCGCCATCACCGCATCCACCTCACCACCCTGCATGGCCGCAAAAGCTAGCTTCGGCGTTGCGTAATGGCGGGTTTCCTGGCTGAGCAGGCCGCCCTGCACCGAACTCAGGTAGAACGACGGCACACTCTCCACCTCGACACCCACCGGATGCTGGCGCAAGGCATGAATGCTCGGCACCTCGGGCAGACGCCGGCGATCAAAAGCCAGTTGCCAGCGCTCGCGCTGATAGGGGCCGAACATCACCACAAGCTCGTTGACCAGCTCACCCAGCTCGTTGCGCATCTGCGCGTAGTCGCGGTCGTAAGGCACACGCAGCATCACATCAGCCAGTTGGCCTTGCGCGGTTACCCGGCCACGCCAGATGTAGTCGCGCAGATCATCGTCGAGCTTTTCACCCGGCGGCGCCCACATCACATCCAGTTTCAGCCCAAGCCCTTCGGCCAACGCCTTGGCCAGCTCGTAGTCGACACCAAGCGGCTGACCGTCCTGCTCGTAGCTGTAGGGCGGGAAGTTCTGGTATAGCGCCACGCGCAGGGTGCCCGATTCGGTGATGCGATCGAAGTCGCGCACCTGCGCCTGGGCAATGCCCAGACTTAGCAGCAGGCCACACAGGAGAATCAGCCGGCGCATGACGCGAGCGCTTATGAAGAAATTGTCGCGAGCGATGGCAGGTCGCGCTGGGCCTGCGCGCAGCAAGCGGAATGTACTGAAATACATGAGCATTGCGAGCACCGCCGAAACGCGAGATGCCGAGCGCAGCAGATTTATCATCAGGCGCTTACTCCTCGACGTGCACGCTCTCCAGGTAGCTACGCACCGCCCACAACGCTTCCTGACTGAGGAAGTCGGCCATCTTCGGCATATACACGCGGCCATCGCGCACCGCACCGTTGATCACCCGTTCCTTGTACCACTCATCACCCATGGCACCCAGCTCGAGCAGGCGCAGGTCCGGGGCGATACCACCGGACTTGGCTTCCAGGCCGTGGCAAGCCGCGCAATTCTGGTTGTAGGCCGACGCACCGATCTCGATGGCGCGCGGGTTGTCGCGATAGGGATTCTCGTCCAGCCATTCCTCACCCAGCGGTTCCAGGCCCTCGGTGTTCACCGCCTGCGGTACCACATCACCGTGCGCCCAGAGATTGGTCGATGCGGCGAGCAACAGCAGCGCCAGGGTGGATTGGATCTTCTTGTTCATGGCTAGGACCTCATCTAATGCACGCAAGACAGCCCATACAGAGCTCGTGGCGATCATCTTAGAAAGGCCGCGCGACACGCCGAATGCTGCTTTGGTGGTCGCGTTCTAGTCCCTTGGTAGTAGGGCTTGGGAGGGGGTGTGCGTGATGCCTTGGCAGCAAGGCCAAGTCATGGCCCGGTCGGGAAATCCTCCCGGCAAAGGCGGGAGTTTTTCCGTAGGCGCAAAGGTGGCCGGGTTCCACCATCGGCTTGCCACTGCGGCAACCACTTTCTTCAACGGGAAGCACAACCATGACAACAAGAAACCTACCCAGCACCCCGCGCCCCCTGGCGCTTGCTCTGATGCTGGCTGGCGGCCTGGCGCTGAGCCAGGGGGCGTTGGCCAAACCGGTCACCTGGGACGACATTGCCAATGACCACCTCACCACCAGCAACGTGCTGCAGTACGGCATGGGCACCAACGCCCAGCGCTGGAGCCCACTGGCTCAGGTCAACGCCGACAACGTGTTCAAGCTGACCCCGGCCTGGAGCTACTCCTTCGGTGACGAGAAGCAGCGCGGCCAGGAATCGCAGGCGATCATCCACGACGGCGTGGTCTACGTGACCGGCTCCTACTCACGCGTGTTCGCCCTCGACGCCAAGACCGGCAAACGCCTGTGGACCTACAGCCATCGCCTGCCCGACGACATCCGTCCGTGCTGTGACGTGGTCAACCGTGGCGCCGCCATCTATGGCGACAAGATCTACTTCGGCACCCTCGACGCCCGCGTCGTGGCGCTGAACAAGGACACCGGCAAGGTGGTGTGGAACAAGAAGTTCGGCGATCACTCAGCCGGCTACACCATGACCGGCGCGCCAACCATCGTCAAAGATGGCAAGACCGGCAAGGTGCTGGTCATCCACGGCAGCTCCGGCGATGAATTCGGCGTGGTCGGCAAGCTGTTCGCCCGCGATCCGGAGACTGGCGAAGAAATCTGGATGCGCCCCTTCGTCGAAGGCCACATGGGCCGCCTGAACGGCAAGGAAAGTACCCCGACTGGCGACATCAAGGCGCCGAGCTGGCCGGATGACCCCAACCACCCGACCGGCAAGAAGGAAGCCTGGAGCCAGGGCGGTGGTGCGCCGTGGCAGAGCGCCAGTTTCGATGCCGAGACCAACACCATCATCATCGGCGCCGGCAACCCGGCACCTTGGAACGGCTGGGCGCGCACCAGCGACGGCGGCGACCCCAAGGACTACGACAGCCTGTACACCTCCGGCCAGGTCGGCGTCGACCCCACCACCGGTGAAGTGAAGTGGTTCTACCAGCACACCCCTAACGACGCCTGGGACTTCTCAGGCAACAACGAGCTGGTGCTGTTCGATTACAAGGACAAGGACGGCAAGGTCACCAAGGCCACCGCCCACGCCGACCGCAACGGCTTCTTCTACGTGGTCGACCGCAGCAACGGCAAACTGAAAAATGCCTTCCCCTTCGTCGACAAGATCACCTGGGCCAGCCACATCGACCTAGAAACCGGTCGCCCGGTAGAGAATCCGGGGCAACGCCCGCCGAAGCCCAAGCCTGGTGAAACCAAGGGTGAAGTGGTCGAAGTCTCCCCGCCCTTCCTCGGCGGCAAGAACTGGAACCCGATGGCCTACAGCCAGGACACTGGCCTGTTCTACGTCCCGGCCAACCACTGGAAGGAGGACTACTGGGCCGAGGAAGCCACTTACAAGAAGGGCTCCGCCTACCTGGGCATGGGCTTCCGTATCAAGCGCCTGTATGACGACCACGTCGGCATCCTGCGCGCAATGAACCCGACCACCGGCAAGGTCGCCTGGGAGCACAAGGAGCGCCTGCCACTGTGGGCCGGGGTGCTGGCTACCAAGGGCAACCTGGTATTCACCGGCACCGGCGACGGCTACTTCAAGGCCTTCGACGCCAAGAACGGCAAGGAGCTGTGGAAGTTCCAGGTCGGCACCGGAATCATCTCCCCGCCCGTCACCTGGGAACAGGATGGCGAGCAGTACATCGGCGTAACCGCCGGCTACGGCGGTGCCGTACCTCTCTGGGGTGGCGACATGGCCGACCTGACCAAGCCGATTGCCCAGGGTGGTTCCTTCTGGGTGTTCAAGCTGCCGAGCTGGGACAAGACCACTGCCAAACGCTAAAGGCTGAATGCATGGCGCACCCCGGGGTGCGTCATGCGCACCAGCTTCTTGCCATGGCCATTCGATCAGGGGGCGCGCAGCGCCCCCCTACCCCTGCTCCCCACCGTATTCGTGTAACAGCGGCTGGGCGTCATTGCGCATCGGCCGCGAAGCGAATCAGGCAACCACTCCGAGGACTCGCCATGAACTACCTGCCCCTGCTTATTCCGGTTCTGCTGCTGGTAATCGGCAGCCACGCCATCGGCGCCGAGACCGACGGCGTGCCACAGATCAACGGCTGCCGTATCGAACCCGATAGCCAATGCCCCAACGCCAACCTGCGCGGCGCCGACCTGCGCAACCTCGACATGCGCCGCATGAACCTGTCCGGTGCTGACCTTTCCGGCGCTGACCTGCGTCACGCCACGCTGGACCTGGCCAACCTGGAAAGAGCCAAGCTGCGTGGCGCCAACCTGACCCGCGCCAGCCTGCAACAAAGCAACCTGCGCCTGGCCGACCTGTCTGGCGCCAACCTGGTGGCCATCAGCGGCTGGGCGCTGTTCGCCCAGGCGGCACAATTCGAAGGCGCTGACATGCGCGCCGCCAACCTGGAGTTCGCCCGCCTCTCCGGCGCCAAACTGCACAACGTCCAGCTGCAGGCCGCCAACCTGGAAATGACCTGGCTGAGCAAGGCCGACCTCAAGGGCGCGCACCTGGAAGATGCCAACCTGCAGGAAGTGAAACTCGGCGGCTCCAACCTGGAAAATGCCAACCTCACAGGTGCACGCACCCGCTTCGGCAACTTTCAGGACGCCAACATGCCCGGCTGCATCGACTGCCCGAAAGGCTGGGACTGATTCGCCGCACCCCATGTTAGGTGGGCCGCGCGGCGATCCGCTTCAGCCCACCAAACAACCAGGCAAATTCAGCTTGGCGGATGGTGCGAGAAGGCAGCGGAAGCGACATATGGCTCCCACGCTCCGCGTGGGAGTTAGCCCGCGACGTTCTGCGTCGCCAGCGGATGCATATGCGCCACGACCGACACGCGGACGCGGAGCGTCGAGGGCTGCATTCCCACGCAGAGCGTGGGAACGATCAAACGTCAGCAGGTCTCGCCCTGATCAGGCACTCTCCATCCCCACCCTGACCACCCCACTATCAATCGCCAAATGCACCAACTCCGCCTGCGAGCTGATCTGCAGTTTGTTCTTTACCAGGGTCTGGTAGTTGGACAGGGTCTTGGCGCTGATGCACAGCTTCTCGGCGATCTGCCGGGGTGGCAGGCCGCGGGCGAGCATGACGAAGATTTCGAACTCGCGCTGGGTCAGTTCGCGCAGGCGCGGATCGAGGCCGTCGCTGCTTGCGGGATTGCAGGCCAGTTGGGTCGCCAACTGCTGCTCGATATAGGCGTGGCCGGCGGCGGTGCGTTTGACCGCTTCTACCAACACTTCCGGCGAGGAGTTCTTGGTCAGGTAGCCGATGGCACCGGCGTCCAGTGCCTGGCGTACCAGGGGCAGTTCGTCGTGCATGCTGAAAAACAACACGCGCAGTTGCGGCAGGCGCTGACGCAGGCGGCGGGTGGTTTCCAGGCCGCTGATGCCGGGCAGGCCGATGTCCATGATCACCAGATTGGGAATCTCCTCCTGCACCCGTTGCAGAGCCTGTTCGCCATCGCAGGCTTCACGCAGCTGCACCTCCGGCAACAGCGCGCGCAGCAGGCTGGCGTAGCCCTGGCGCACCACGGCGTGATCGTCCACCAATAGAATCTTCATGACGCGGCCTCCAGAGGAATGTTCAGACACAGCGCCCAACCGGCTTGCGGGCGGCTGTGCAGGCGCAGTTCGCCGCCGAGGCTGCGGCTGCGTTCGCGCATCGAGCGCAGGCCGATGCCGGGGCGCAGCGGCAGTGCAGTGCCCTGGCCGTTATCACGCACCAGCAGGCGCAAGCCCTGGCCACGGCGTTGCAGGCGAATGCGTACTTCGCTGGCCTCGGCATGGCGGGCGACGTTGGTCAGCGCCTCCTGCACCAGGCGATAGAGGTGGGCTTTGCTTGCCAGCGGCAGGCTCGGCAGGCGCTCGCCCAGTTGCAGACGGCAGCGAATGCCTTGCGCCTGCTGCCAGTCGGCTGCCAGTTGCTGCAGCGCCGGGCCCAGCTCCAGGCGCTCCAGCACCACCGGATAGAGGTCGCGGATCAGGCTGCGAAAGCCCTGCTGCAGGCGCTCGCAGTTATCGTCGAGCAGGCGCGCGGTGTCCTGCACCTGCTGCGGCCGGTCGGCAATCACCTTGAGCAGGCAGGCCTGGGCACGGATGCCACTCAGGTACTGGCCGAGGTCGTCATGCAGGGTCTGGCCAAGGCGCGTGCGCTCGCGCTCCTGCAGCGCCAGCAACGCCTGGGTCAGCTCGGCGTTGTCCGCCTGCACCTGCTGCAGGGTGGTGGCCATGGCGTTGAAGTTACCGGCAAGACGCCTGGCTTCAGCCACGCCATGATCACGCAGACGGGTATCGAAGTGACCGGCGCCAACTTCGCTCAAGCCGGCGAGCAATTCGTCCAGCACCCGTTGAGCGTGGCTCACGGCAAGACGAATGGTCAGCAGACTGAGGATCAGGGCGAAGGCACTGAGCAACAACAGTTGCAACAGCGAGTCCTGGATTTCCTCGATTTCATCGAAAGGGTCGAGGGTAATGTGCAACACGCGGCCCTCTGCTAGCGGCCAGACCTCGGCCGTCAGCGGCGCCGGGCCGAGCAGACGGGCAGCGATCCAGCGTTCGATGACAGGCTTGCTCTGCGCCCTGGGCTCTTCGCCCGGACGCAGCCAGCTCACGCGGATGTGCCGCAGGTTATTGGTCAACTCCGGGCGCAGGCTGCCCGGATTGTTGCGCGCCACTTCGCCGAGGTATTCGACTACCGCTTCGGCGGCCTGCAACTCGCGCTGCACGTCATGGCTGGCCTGACGCAACAACAGCGCCAGCCCTGCCAGGGTGACCAGCACGAACAGCAGGCTGACCACCAAGTTGATACGGCCGAGGGCGCTCATCTATCTGACCACGCTACTTGACCACGAAGTAGCCGAGCATGCCCTTGCCTTCCAGACCCTTGGCATAGAAGCGGTATTTGCCCGGTTTGACCGGCAGGAAGAAGATCTCCGCCTGACCGGCGTCCTCGAACTCCAGCTCGGTGAGGGTGATCGCCTTGATCTCCACACCGCCGGCCTCAACCTTGCGCAGATAGATGGAGGTGGCGAACTCAGGCGCCTGGAAGGCGTATTCCTTCTGTCCGCTGGCGATGATCTTGAGCTGGTAGGCCTGGCCGGTTTCCAGCTGGTATTCGGTCTGCGACATGAAGTAGTCGCTATCGTCGTTACCCAGCACCAGGTCAGGCAATGCCACCGGGCGGCGGGTCATATCACCGGCTGCATGCAGTTGATCGACACCGAGCAGGCTGATGATCAGCAACAGCGGCAGTAGCAGGGCCTTGAAAATACGCATGGCGTTCACCTGTTCTTGTTATTGGACGTCGCCTGCCATGCTAGGAAGTAAAGGCCCACACCGGGTTACTACCTTGGTACTGCCCAGCTGGTACTTTGGGCATATTTCCCGCCAGATCCGGGCCGAATGCCCATCGCCCCTGCCCTACCCGCCACCATCGGCGCATCCATCCGCCACCATCGAACTAAATACCGCACGTACCCGGCTTGTTAGCCTAATTCACCGCTTCCACCCTCTGGAGTACCGCCATGCGTCATCTCGCCTGCCTGCTGCTGGGCACACTGCTGAGCACGCCGCTGAGTGCCGGCGACGACGAACAAACGCGTATCGCCCGCGAGATGATCCAGGTGCTGGACGCCTATGCGGTATACAAGATGGGCGACTTCGATGAGGCCTTCGAGCGCTATCGCCAGCTCGCCGAAGCCGGTAACCGCCAGGGCATGCTCAACCTCGGCAACATGTTCGCCGCCGGCCTGGGCACCGCAGCCGACCTCGAGCAGGCGTTGACCTGGTACCAGCGCGCTGCCGATGCGGGTGACGCCATCGGCATGTACGAGGTGGCCCGCGCCCATGACCTGGGGCTGGGCACCGAGGCCGACCCGGACCAGGCGGCGCAGTGGTATCGACGTGCTGCCGAGCAGGACAACGCCGAGGCGCAGTGGACGCTGGGTGAACGCCTGTACAAGCAAGGCCAGCACAGTGACGGGCTGAGCTGGATACGGGCCGCGGCCAGGCAGGGAGAACATCCGCAGGCCCAGCAGTTTCTCGCCAGCCGCGAAGGCAGCCGCACCACCATCACCCCGACCGAGCACGAACGCCGCGCCGCACTGGCGGCCCTCGCGACGGTCGACCAGGCAGCCCAACGCCAGGATGCCGAGGCACTGGTGACGCTGATCGACGATGACGCGCAGATCCTGGTTCGCCTGCCGCACGAGCGTAACTGGCAGCATCTGAGCAAGGAGCAGCTGCGCACGCTCTGGCAGCAGACCTTTGCCCAGGCCGACGAGTACAGCTACCAGCGCAATGAGCCCGAACTGATAAACGCAGGCGGCACTATCCTGGCCTTCTCGCTGATCCGGGAGAAGCTGAAACGCGGCGACCGGATACAGCAGCTGGAAATTCGCGAAAACGCCCAGTTACGCGTCCGCGACGGCAAGGCCAGCATCCATGGCCTGCGCCTGGATATCCGCCAACAAGCCGAGTGAAGGCCTTGAGGAACGGCCCTGAAGAGCTACGACCTTTGTACTAAGCCGGCGCTACCTTGGGCATATTTCCCGACCTGGCGACGCTTCCTATGCTGGCGACACCCTTTGCAGGAGTCGCCCCATGCACCGGATCAGTTACCGCCTGTTGTTCTGCCTCGCCGCCGCATTCGGCGTGGCGACCAGTGCCAGCGCGGACGCATTGCAGGTGCGCATCGGCTATCTGGCGCATCTGCCGCCACGCGGGCCGCTGCTGTCCAACGTCATCCCCGAACCGCTGGACGCCGGCCAGCGGGGCGCCGAACTGGCCATCGCCGACAGCAACAGCACCGGGCGTTTTCTCAAGCAGAGCTACATGCTGGAGAGCGCCGAAAGTGACGACGCCGCTGCCGTGCTCGCTGCTGCCGAACGCCAACACCAGGCGGGCATTCGTCTGTTCGTGATCAACGCCCCCGCCGCTACCCTGCGCCAGCTCAGTGCAAAACTGCCGGACAGCCTGCTGCTCAATGCCGGCAGTGCCGACGACGGCCTGCGCCGCGAGCAATGCCTGGGCAACGTGCTGCACACCCTGCCCAGCCGCGCCATGCTGGCCGATGCCCTGGCGCAGTTTCTTGCCGTGCGCAAATGGACGCGCTGGCTGCTGGTTACAGGTACCACCGAGGACGACAGCGCCTACGCCGACGCGCTCAAGCGCGCCGCCAAACGCTTCGGCCACACGATTATCACCGAGAAGCCGTGGAGCTTCGACAACGACCAACGGCGCAGCGCCCAGGCGGAGATGCCGCTGTTTACCCAGGCCGGCGAGTACGACGTGGTGCTGGTGGCCGACGAGCGCGGCGACTTCGGCGAATACCTGCCCTACAACACCTGGTATCCGCGCCCAGTAGCCGGCACCCAGGGCCTGACCCCGACCGCCTGGCACAAGACGGTGGAAACCTTCGGCGCCGCGCAGTTGCAGAAACGCTTTGAGGCGCTGGCCGGACGCTGGATGAACGACCGCGACTTCGCCGCCTGGATGGCCGTGCGCAGCGTGGCCACGGCCATCACCAAGCAGCGCACCGCCGAGCCACAGGGCATTCGCCACCTGCTGTTGAACGAACAACTACCGCTGGACGGTTTCAAGGGCCGCAAGCTGAGCTTCCGCCCGTGGAATGGCGAGCTGCGCCAGCCGATTCCACTGGTACACCCGCGCGCGCTGGTCAGCACCTCGCCGCAGGACGGCTTTCTCCATCCGAGCAATGAAATGGACAGCCTCGGTTACGACAGCCCGGAAGTGAGCTGCGATCTGGCGAACATGCCTTAGCAGCTGAGCGTTCAGCACGATTGTCCTGTGGAAGGTAATGGTCACAGGCGAAGAAATTCTGTCCCCTCGCCCCGCTGGGGAGAGGGTTAGGGAGAGGGGTATACAGGCATTTCGCTGTATTTCAGCCCTCTCCCCCAACCCCTCTCCCATAAATGGGAGAGGGGAGCAAATGTGTACGACTTTGAACCGAGCTGCCCCAACTTCCGAGGTAAGCAGCGAAAACCGCCAAGCAATAACAACAAGAGGATCAACCCCATGCGCCTGACCCGTCTCGCCTGCGCCGTCGCCTTCAGCCTGGCCTGCCACTCGGCCTTCGCCGCTACTGCCTACGTGTCCAACGAGAAGGATGACAGCATCAGCGTCATCGACCTCGACAGCCTGGAAGTCACCGCCACCCTGGACGTCGGCATGCGCCCGCGCGGGCTGCTGCTGTCTTCCGACAACAAGCTGTTGTACATCTGCGCCAGCGATTCGGACCGCGTACAGGTGATGGATCTGGCCACGCGCACGATCATCAAGGAGCTGCCTTCCGGCGCCGATCCCGAGCAGTTCGCCCTGCACCCCAACGACCGCTGGCTGTACATCTCCAACGAGGACGATGCCCTGGTCACCGTGGTCGACACCCAGAGCGACGAAGTGCTGGCGCAGATCGAAGTCGGCGTGGAGCCGGAGGGCATGGCGGTGAGCCCGGACGGCAAGTGGGCGGTCAACACCAGCGAAACCACCAACATGCTGCACTGGATCGACACCAGCACCCATCAACTGGTGGACAACACCCTGGTCGACCAGCGCCCGCGTCACGTCGAGTTCGATAAGGACGGCAAGCGCCTGTGGGCCTCGGCCGAGATCGGCGGCACGGTGACTGTGCTGGACGTCGACTCGCGCCAGGTGCTCAAGGTGCTCAACTTCGCCATCAAGGGCGTACACCCGGACAAGGTGCAGCCGGTCGGAGTCAAGCTGAGCGACGACGGCAAGTACGCCTTCGTCGCCCTGGGCCCGGCCAACCATGTGGCCGTGGTGGATGCCAAGACCTACGAGATTCTCGACTACCTGCTGGTGGGCCGGCGCGTCTGGCACCTGGCGTTCACCCCGGATCAGAAGCGCCTGCTGACCACCAATGGCGTCAGTGGCGACGTATCGGTGATCGACGTCGATACGCTCAAGGTGACCAAGTCGATCAAGGTTGGCCGCTATCCCTGGGGCGTGGTGGTGACGCCATGAAAGCGCTCGAGGTGAGCGGCGTCGGTTTCGCCTATGGCGCCCGCCAGGCGCTCAATGACCTGGCCTTCGAGCTGGCGCCGGGGCGCTTCGGTGCCCTGCTCGGCCCCAACGGTGCCGGCAAGTCGACCCTGATCGCCCTGCTCACCCGCCTGTACGACTTGCAGCAGGGCGACATCCGCATCTTCGGCCATAGCCTGCGCGACGAACCGCGCCAGGCGCTACGTCAGTTGGGTGTGGTGTTCCAGCAGAGCACGCTGGATCTCGACCTGTCGGTGCAGCAGAACCTCGCCTACCACGCCGCGCTGCACGGCATGCCGCGCCGCGAGGCGCAGGCGCGTATCGACGAGGAACTGTTACGTCAGGATCTCGCCGAGCGCCGTCACGACAAGGTGCGCACGCTCAACGGCGGCCATCGTCGCCGCGTGGAGATTGCCCGCGCCCTGCTCCACCAGCCGCGCCTGCTGCTGCTCGACGAGGCCAGCGCCGGGCTCGATCCGGCCAGCCGCCTGGCGCTGGGGCGGCACGTGCGCAACCTGTGCCGCGAACAGGGGTTATGCGTGCTGTGGACGACCCACCTGCTGGATGAGATCGAGTCCAGCGACGACCTGCTGATCCTGCATCGCGGCGAGCGCGTGGCCTGGGACAAGGCCAGCCAGTTCGGCGATGACCTGGCCATCAGCTTCGCCCGCCTGACCGGCGACGAGGCGCTGGGCCGTGGCCATGTGCGTGAGGCGCTGCGGCCGAAGCGTGCCGACGACGTTGGCGATGATGAAACGGCCCCGGTGCGCAGGGCGCACCCTACGCGAGGAGCTAGCTGATGACCGCCTACTGGGAATGCCTGCGCGGCATCGTCCTTCGCGAATGGCTGCGTTTCGTCCTGCAGCGCTCGCGTTTTCTCAGCGCCCTGGTGCGCCCGTTGCTGTGGCTGCTGGTATTCGCCACCGGTTTCCGTGCCGCGCTGGGCATCGCCATCATCGAGCCGTACGACACCTACATCACCTACGACACCTACATCGTGCCGGGCCTGGCCTGCATGATCCTGCTGTTCAACGGCATGCAGGGTTCGCTGTCGATGGTCTACGACCGCGAGATGGGCAGCATGCGCGTGCTGCTCACCAGCCCGCTGCCGCGCGCCTTCCTGTTGGTAGCCAAGCTGCTGGCCACGGCGCTGATCTCGCTGCTGCAGGTCTATGCCTTCCTTGGCATTGCCTGGGTCTACGGCGTGCAGCCGCCAGCCTGGGGCCTGCTCGCCGCACTGCCGGCGCTGCTGCTGGTGGCGCTGCTGCTCAGCGCCCTGGGGCTGCTGTTGTCCAACGGCATTCGCCAGTTGGAGAACTTCGCCGGGGTGATGAATTTCGTCATCTTCCCGATGTTCTTCCTGTCGTCGGCGCTGTACCCGCTGTGGAAGATGCGCGAGTCCAGCGAGTGGCTGTATTGGCTGTGTGCGTTCAACCCCTTCACCCATGCCGTTGAGCTAGTGCGCAACGCGCTTTACCTGCGCCTGCATATCGAGGCGCTGCTGATCTGCGCCGGCCTGACGGTATTACTGACGCTGCTCGCCGTAGCCAGCTTCAACCCGCAGCATGCCGCGCTGCGCAAGGCGGGCTGAACATGATCGTTCCCACGCTCCGCGTGGGAATGCATCCCAGGACGCTCCGCGTCCGCTGTCGAACTTGCCGTCAGTCAGCAATGGCGCAGAGCGCCATTTCATCTGCTCCCACGCAGAGCGTGGGAGCCATCAATTCCAGGCACTCCCCACCAGCCACATCTACTACTTTGGTACTGGTTTTCCTCTCCAACGTAGAATTCCCAAGCCTGCGACCATGGCCTGTAATACCGCTACAAAAATAACTAGAGACCTTGCCATGAAGTACCGTCTGCCCGTGCAAGCAGGCCTGATGCTCGCCTCGGTGTTACTGGCCTGCCTTGCGCACGCCGAAGATCTGTTCGACGCCGACGGTTATCGCAGCAGCCAGTACCGCAGCCCGACACCGTCAACGCTTGAGGGTGTTCAGGTTCTCGATACTCCCGCCCTGCAAAAGCTGCTCGACGAACGCCCCGATGTTCAACTGGTCGATGTCTACCGTCAGCTGTGGCGCCATGATCGCTTCATCGAAGAAGAGCCCCACGCCAACATCCCCGGCAGTCTGTGGCTACCCAACACCGGCAGCGGAAACCTGGAAGCGCTATGGCTGCGCTACTTCACCCATTACCTGAACCAGGCCAGTAAAGGCGACCTGGACAAGCCTTTCGTTTTCTACTGCCGCCCCGACTGCTGGCCGAGCTGGAACGCCGCGCGACGCGCCCATGCCATGGGATACCGCCAGCTGTATTGGTATCGTGATGGTATCGACTCCTGGGAACAGGCCGGCCTGCCGATGGCGCCCGCCCAACCGGCCGAATTGCCTGCTGCTTTCCTCACGCCCACTGCCAACCCATAATCACGACAACGAGGTGCAAGGCCATGTACAAGATTCTGATTGCCGACGACCATCCGCTGTTTCGTGAAGCCATCCATAACGTCATCGCCGACGGGTTTCCCGGCAGCGAGATCATGGAAACCGCCGACCTGGACAGCGCCCTGGAGCTGACCCAGAGCCACGACGACCTGGACCTGATCCTGCTCGACCTGAACATGCCTGGCATGCATGGCCTGGGCGGGCTGATGAACCTGCGCAACGAGGCGCCAACCATCCCGGTGGTGATCGTCTCCGCCGAGCAGGACAAGCAGATCGTGCTGCAGGCCATCACCTATGGTGCGGTTGGGTTCATCACCAAGTCCTCGCCACGGGCACAGATGACCGACGCCATCGCGCAGATTCTCGACGGTAACGTTTATCTGCCGCCGGACATCATCCGTTCGCAGAAGAGCGGCAGCTCGCGCCAGCACCTCGACCACCCCAGCATCGCCCCGGAGCTGCTGCAGGCGCTGACGCGCAAGCAGTTGCTGGTGCTCGAACGCATGACCAAGGGCGAGTCGAACAAGCAGATCGCCTACAGCCTGGATATCGCCGAAACCACGGTCAAAGCCCACGTCTCGGCCATCCTGCGCAAGCTCAACGTGCACAACCGCGTGCAAGCGATTCTCTCGGCCGGCGATATCGATTTCGCCTCCTATCTGCGGCGCTGACGTCCGATAGGTTAGCCGTCATTCCCGCGCAGTCGTGAAGCCAGAAGCCGAGATGCAACTGGGCTCGCGCCTTCGCGGGAGTGTCGAACGAGGTTGCCCTGACTCCCGTCATCAAGCCGTGCTAAAACGGCGGCCTCACCGATTGGAGTCCACCATGCATATCCGCCCCTTCCGGCTCGCTGACGAAGCTGCCGTCGTCGATCTCTGGCAACGCTGCGACCTGACCCGTCCGTGGAACGACCCGCACAAGGACATCCAACGCAAGCTGACGGTGCAGCCCGAGCTGTTTCTGGTCGGTGAGATCGACGGTAAACTGGTGGCCTCGGCCATGGCCGGCTACGAGGGGCATCGCGGCTGGGTCAACTACCTGGCGGTGTGCCCGGAGCAACGCCAGCAGGGCCTGGCCCGTCAGCTGATGACGCATATCGAAGTGCAACTTCTGGCCCTGGGCTGTCCCAAACTCAGCCTGCAGGTGCGCGACAGCAACGCAGCGGCATTGGCCTTCTATGAGCGGCTTGGCTACAAGGTCGATGCCTCGGTCAGCCTGGGCAAACGCCTGATCGCGGATGATTGACGGCGCACCCGCATCGTAGCCCGGATGCAATCCGGGGCAGAACGGCATGATCCTCCCCGTATTGCATCAGGGCTGCGGGCTCGCATCGGTGCGCGCAGCGCACCCTACGGGATCGAGGCCGCCTGCGCGGTTGGCGTCATGCGAGTACATCGTAGGGTGCGCCGTGCGCACCGGGTTTCAAGCCCCCGCCCCACGCTCCATCAAATGGCTCATCGCCGCCTTCAGCTTCATCGGCCGTACCGGTTTGTGCAGCAGGCTATGGCCCAGTTCGCGCATCTGCTGCTTGAGCTCGTTACTGTAGTTGGCGGTGATCATCAGCGCTGGTAGCGGCGTACTGCGTCGGGCGTTGATCTGCGCCACCGCGTCGACGCCATTGCGCTCGTCGTCGAGGTGATAGTCGGCAATCAGCAGGTCAGCCTCGGCGTGGTAGTTGTCCACCTGGCGCGCCAGGTCTTCTTCACTCAGGGCGGTAACCACCCGACAGCCCCAGCCTTCGAGCAGGGTGCGCATGCCGGCGCAGATCGCCGCGTCGTTATCCAGCACCCAGACCCGCGCACCGCTGAGGCGTTCAAGCAGCAGATCCGGGCAGTCCTGCACGGCACGCACGCGCGGCGCGCGGCGGGTCAGCGGCACCTCGACGGCAAACATCGAGCCCCTGCCCTGCTGCGACGCGACGCGAATGCGGTGGCCAAGCATGCGTGCGATCTTCTCGACGATCGCCAGGCCAAGGCCCAGACCACGATCCTGCTTGCGCTGCACGTTATCGCCGCGTTTGAACTCCTGGAAAATCTCCACCCGCTTGTCCTGGGCGATACCGATGCCGGTGTCCCAGACTTCGATGGACAGGCTGTTGCCGCGCCGCCGGCAGCCCAGCAGGATGCGCCCGCTGGCGGTGTAGCGAATGGCGTTGCTCAAGAAGTTGCGCAGAATCCGCGCCAGCAGCTGCACGTCGCTGCGCACCAGGGCCGAGCTGGGCAGGTAGTCCAGGCGCAAACCCTCGCTACCGGCGATCTGGTGATACTCGGCGGCCAGGTTCTCCAGCAGCTCGCTGACGGCGAATGGCGCGATATCGGGCTTGATCACCCCGGCATCGAGCTTGGAAATGTCCACCAGCGTGCCGAGCAGGCTTTCCACGTCTTCCAGCGAGTTGCTGACGTTGCGCACCAGTGGCGCGCAGCCACTCAGGTCGTTCTTCTCCAGCAGGGCGCTGGTGAACAGCCGAGCGGCGTTGAGCGGTTGCAGCAGGTCGTGGCTGACGGCGGCGAGGAACTTGGTCTTGGACAGGTTGGCCTGCTCGGCTTCGCCCTTGGCCTCACGCAGGCGCGCTTCCATCTGCGTGCGCTCGTCGATCTCGCGGCGCAGTTGGTCATTCACCGTGGTCAGTTCGGCGGTGCGCTCGCGCACCCGCTGTTCCAGGTGTTGATAAGCCTGGTGTAGCGCTTCGGCCGTGCGGCGACGCTCGGTGATATCGCGGATCAGCACGAAGATGCCGACCACCTCGCCACTGGCCTGACGGTTGGGTACATAGGAACGCAGCATGTAGCGTTCCTGGCCGTTGTGGTTGGTTTCGGCGAATTCGAAGGTCACGCTCTCGCCGGACAGCGCCAGTTCGACGTAGGGCTCCAGGCGCTGGCAATGCTCCTCGCTGTGCACTTCGCGCAGGCTCTGGCCAAGCATGGCGCCGCGCGGCCAGCAGTACCATTCCTCGTAGACCTTGTTGGTGAATTCATAGACCAGGTCGGCCGACAGGTAGGCGATCAGCGCCGGCACGTGGTCGGTGATCAGGCGAATCCAGCGCTCGCTGTCACTCAGCGCCTGAGCCTGGCGATGGCGCTCGGTGATATCGGTGAAGGTGTTGACGAAGCCGCCGGTGGGCAACGGATGGGTGCGCACTTCCAGCATGCGCCCGTCGAACAGGCGCACCTCCACCTGGCGCAGCGGTTTGCCGGTGGCATCGCGGCTGTCCGGGGTCAGCGGCTCAAGTTCGCTTTCCGCCATCACTTCGGCGAACGGCCGATGGGCGTTGATCGGCGCCAGCCCGCAGAGCTCGAGGAAACGGTGGTTCCACAACTCCAGCGCGCCCTCGGAATTGACCATGGCCATGCCCTGCGACAGGTTGTCGACCGCGCGCTGCAGCAGGCGCGACTTCTGCGCCAGGGCCTGCTCGCGGCGCAACGCCTCGCTCTGCTTCACCTCGGTGATGTCGGTGTAGAGGATCACCAGCCCGCCCTCGCGGGTCGGCCGCTCGCTGACCTGCACCCAGCGTCCATCCTGCAGGCGGAACAGGCTCGGCTCGCCCTCCTTGCCCAACTGTGCCTCCACCACCAGGCCGGTGCTGCGGCTCAGCCGGCGAATCTCCTCCAGCCGCGTGCCGGTGCCGATGCGCGCGCGGCTGCGCGCCCAGAGCGCCTTGAAACGGCTGTTGAACAGCACGATGCGCTGGCGATCATCGAACAGCACGAAGGCGTCGGAGATACTCTCGATGGCGTCGATCAAATGCTGGTGCGCGGTCTCGGCACGCAGCCGCGCGTCGCTGAGCAACTGGTTGCTGGATTTCAGTTCGGCCATTGCCTGGTTCAGCGCGTCGGTGCGCTCGCGCACCTGCTCGGACAGTACCACCGAATGCTGGAAGGCCGCGTAGGCGTCATCGCCACGGGAATGGATCGACTCGACCCGCTCGATCAGCGCGGCGTTGATGCGCCTGAGCTTGGCGTTTTCATGCTCCAGCGCCGTACAGCGTGCCTGCAGCTCAGCGCTCGGCACGCCCAACAGGTCGGCCAATGGCGACACCGGTAAAGGTCTGGTTGATGTGCATGCCATTGAACTGCTCTCCGTAGGTGTTGAAGCCGATCACCCGCTGCTGGCGCAGCAGCGTGGCGACCGACTCGACGCCGCCATCGTTCTCGATCTCCAGGCGACGCAGGAAGCAGTCGCAGCCGATGGTCAGCAGCAGCGGACCGAGGCGCTGCTCCAGCCCGGCGAACAGTTGCTGCAGGTTGGGCAGCAAGGGGCCGGGATGCATGGCGGTGAGGACGATGCCGTTCTCCACCGCGCAGTAGAAGGTCAGGCTGAGGTCGTCGTGCACCTGCTGGATCGAGCGCACGTAGTAGTGATCGCTGATCCGTACCGCCAGCGGATAGGCGGCGAACGCGCGCAGATCCAGCGCCTCGATCGGCACACCGATCAGCTCGGCATATTCCTGCGCGGCCGGTGCGGCATTGAGTTCATAGACCCGGCGCGTGGCGCTGTCGGCGCTCGTCACCACCAGCTTTTCCGCGCTGGGTTGGATGTGGTGGGTGCTGAACACCTCGAACTCCAGCCAGGTATTGAACAGCACCACGACCGCTGCACCGCTGTGGAAGCGGCCGCCGTGATAGACGTGGGTGTGGGTCAGGTGGTTGTCATCGCCGGCCGAGCCGCCGAAGTGCGGGATGCTGCCCAGCGCCGCACTGAGTGCGCCGAGCACCAGTTCTTCGCGGCTGGACAAGCCGTCGAGCAGGGTCAGGGCGAAGCTGTGGCCCTTGATCGAGGCCAGCTCGTTGCTGCGGCAATCCTTGACCAGGCCATCGACCAGATGCTGCGCATCGAGCAGATTGAAGCGCTCCATCTCGTCGATCAGCACGCTGGCGATGGAGAAGCAGCGCAGGTCGAAGCCCAGCGCCACCACGCAGCCACGGCCATAGCCCTGCGGGGTGATCTCACCGGCGCTGGTACAGCCCACCAGGCTGACGCCTCCAAAATGGGCCTCCAGCGCCTGGCCGAGGCCGTCGAGATCGTATTCGGCCGAGCAGAAGAACAGCACGAAACCGAGGTAAGGATGGATCAGCTGGCGTGCCAGTTCCTGGGCGGCCAATTCCACATCCTTCGTGCTGGAGACGGCGCTGAGCACGCCCTCCGACTGTTCCAAGGCCATATCACGCCCCAATGCACCTGCTGATCATGGGGAAATTCTACGAAGCCGGCGCTGCCCGCCCCATGCTACTTGAGTACTGAGTAGTCGATCCGTAGGGTGTACTCGCGAAGCAGTACAGCGGCGACAAGGGCAATGACAGTCTGCCATCAGGCCCTACCCGGCTCTCCATCACGGCCCGGAATCGCTGGTGCGCATGGCGCACCCTACCTGGGACGCCGCCATGCGTGTGTAGGGTGCGCCGCGCGCACCAGCGTTCTTACGGAGCCGGCCAGAACATCAGGGTCAGCACGAACATCCCGGCGTAGAAGCCAATCTCCAGGGTTTCCGTCCACGGCTGGATGCGCTTGATCGCGCCATGCACATGCACCAGAACCATCAGCAAGGCCACCGCGGCCAGCACCTCGAAGGTGGTGTGCAGCGCTTCACCAGTCAGCGCGACGCGCAGCATCAGCGCCTCGACAATGAGGATGAAGGCACCCAGACAACGCCCGAAGTACACCGCGAGGTCGATGTCCTGCGGGATGCGCCAGCGCATCAGGCGCGCCCAGGTCAGCGGCAGGAGGAAGATGGGTAGCGCGAAGACCAGCGTGGTGCTGATCGCCAGCACCAGCAGAAAGGTTTGAGCCGATTCGCTCTAGAGTCCGATCATTGAATTCCTCCTTTCGATCCCTGAGAGTCTGTTCACGATCTGGCGAGCTAGAGCGATACAACACCGATGGCGGCCCCGCAAAAACAAGCGAGGAGCGGCCGAGGTCGCGGGCGACTGTACTTTTGCACATGAGCATTCCGACCGGGCTGGCGATCCAGCTTGTTTTTAACGCAGTAGCGCCGACGCGCAGCAGATCGTGAACAGGCTCGAAAAGAATGGGAGGCCCTTGAGCCTCCCGTCGTCCGCAAGCCGTGTGGCTTACCAGCTGAGTACCGCACCGACGGCGAAGGTGTCGGTGTCCTCGTTCAGACCACTGCCGGCGGCGGCGTCGATCTGGTACTGGTTGTACTCGGCGACCAGCTTGAGGTTGTCGTTGATGGTGCGGAAGTAGGCGATACCGCGGGTCTCGTAGTCCGCCGCCACGCCCAGGCCGTTGCCGTCGTCCTCGGTCTTGCCGTAGGACAGCGCCACGCGGTTCTTGCCCCAGGTGTAGGAGCCCTGCAGCAGGTAGCCGTCGCTGTCGATGTCACGCAGGGTCGGCTCGCCCAGGTTGTTGGTGAAGAACGGGTTGATGCCCTTGGCCTGGAAGCCCGAGCCGGTCAGCGACAGACCACCGAATTTGGCCTGCACACCATAGCCAAGACCCTTGGAGGTGACCTTGTCGACGGTGTCGTCGGTGTTCTCGGAGGTCTGGTAGGCGCCGTTGACCCAGGTGTAGATGGTCGAGCCACCCAGATCGAACTGATAGCTGACCTCGGACTCGAAGCGCGGGTTTTCCTGATAGGCCTTGCCAGTGGCGCTGTCGTCATTGGTGTCGACCGGATCCATGATGCCGACCGCGACACGCAGGCCTTCGGCCAGGTTGTTGTTGCGGTAGGTGATCTGCGAGGTCGGGAACGGGTACGGGTAGCCGGTGCCGATGTTGCCGAAGGACACGCCGTTGCCGTCCACCAGGCCCAGGGTGTCGGAGACGTTGCCGTACCCGGCCAGCAGCTCGTCGAGGAAGATGTTGGAGCGCGAGAACAGGCCGAAGTCCTTGCCCACCAGCACCTCGCCCCACTCCGGGCTGGAGACGGTGCCGTAGAACTGACGAACGTCGATGGCAGTGTCGGTACCGTTGGTTTCGCTGTCGTTGATGGTGACCCAGAAGGACGAGCGGCCGGTCAGCTTGAGACCATCGATCTGCTTGCCAAAGTTGAAGCCGATCCAGTTGGGCAGAAAACCCATCTTCACCCGCGACTGACGGCGGTCGAACTGCTCACCGTCGCGGTCCACGTCGCTGTTGACGTAGAAGGCGTTGATATAGCCGTCGGTGGAGAATGTGGTGTCGTCCTTGTCATACAGGACGATCTCGGCGGCGGCCTGCTGCGCGGTCGCCAGAGCGACGGCGGTGGCCAGGGTCAGGGGCAGAAGTCGAGTGATGGCGATCTTGTTGTTGTGCATAACGCTCTCCGCTTGAGTGGCGACCGCCAGGGCAGTCGTGTCGGAGGCGATTATCGAAAGCGGGTCCGGCGGGCCATACGCTGCCTTGGCAGCGATTCGCTGCTGCTTTGGCTGGGCGCTACCGTCGCGCTTCCGCCGGCTCGCGACCGACCTGCTACCGGTAGTGGGAGAAAGGTATTAGTACCGTGCCAACCCTAGGGCGTAGACATGCGCCAGTAACTAAGCGGCAGGGGTCGCGCACCGCAACGAACGGCGGCGGCGCGGCTGCACAAGGCTTCGCCCCGGGTCGGGGCTCCTACGATAGCCCCAGACGCAGCCTCATCCTGTAGGAGCCGCGCCCCGCGGCGAATCAAAAGAACGCCGCAAAGCCAGAGCCTCGCACCAGATCGGGGCTCCTGCAGAAAAAGGGCGTTGGAAATTCGCGCGCAGTCGCGCAAAGAGCGCTGAAAAGAACGCAGCCTAGGCCAGCGACGGCGCTCCGCTGGCCAATACGCGCCAGTCGCTGGCGCTTAGCAACTGCTCATGAGCCTGGAGCAGATCGTTTTGAGTCAGGGCTGTCAGCGCCTGCTGCACCCGTTGCAGGTGCACCTCGGGCAAGCCTGCCAGATGCAGCTGCCACAGCTGCTCGGCACGCGCCAGGTTGGCCTTGGCCGGGCTCAGCGCTGGCAGCAAGGCATCGCGGTAACGCGACAAGGCCGTATCGTCCAGTGCGGCGAGCGCCTGCCATTGCTCGCGCAGAAAGGCGCGGATATGGTCGAAGATGCCGGCCGCCTCGCAGACGGGTGACTGCAGGGCAAACAACAGGCCCCGGCAACCCTCGACCTGGTGGAAACCGGCGAACAGCGCGTAACCCAATTGCAGCTCGCCACGCAGGCGCTGATAGAAACGCCCCTGCAACACCTGCCCAAGCAGACGCCAGGCAGCCTCGGTGCAGACATCGCCGGCAGGCAAGGGACAGAACAGCAGCAACGCGGCATCCGTACCCGGCTGCGCGACCTGATGCCAGTCGATCCTGGTTTCGCTACATGGCGCTGAAGGCAGGTCAGCAAGCGCCTCAACGGCCACGCACAATTCAGCCAACTGCGCCTGCTCGCTAGCGCCAAGACCGACACTCAGCCCTTCCAGTCGCGACGCTCTGGGTAGCTCGCATAGTTGTGGCAAACGCTGCAGCAGCACCCGCAACAACATGCCCTGGGCAGCAGGCTCAGCCGGTTGATCGAACGCAGCCAACAGCAGCGGCACCAGCAAAGCACTGAAGGCCGGCAACAGCGACGCCGGCCCGCGCAGCGAAAGGCTCCAGCCAGCGGCTTGTACGTTCAGTTGGCAGGTGATGCCCAACCGCTCACCACGCCATCGCAGGTCGGCGCTGCGCGCCAGCAAACCAGCCTCGATCGCCGCCGAGTCGCCCGCACCTGAACAGGGGCCACGCCAGTAAAGCGCGGCCGGCCCACCCTCGGCCTGCCCCGGATGATGTCGCAACGCGGCCAATGGCAAAACGGCTGATGCTACGGCAGCGCCGCACAGCAGCGGATCATTGCCAGGCAGCCGCCATGGGTGGCTCGGAATTGGCGCTGGCGATGACACCGGTGGCAGAGTCTGCAATGGCAAATCCAGTCCGATTGCCGGCCACAGCGGCTGGGCCTGTTCACCACACTGCAATTCGATCAACCCGTCACCGCGAGCCAGGCAAGCCAGCAGTGAGTTCAGGTCACGCAAGGTGTGGCTGTCGTCCTGAGCAGGCGATTGCAGCGCCCTGGCCGCCGCCAACGGGCTGAGCCCGAACAATCTGAGCGCTGCCGCCCGCTGCTGGTGTTGCAATCGCTGGGGCCAAGCTGCATCGCCCTGCAACTGCGCGGCCCAACGCTGCACGGCAGCGCGCAATGCGGCGCTCTGCTCCGCGCTGGCGGCGGTAAAGTCCAGGCGCAGCAGGCATTGTCCCGCGTGCTGATACAACACCCGCGCCTGCAACTGTCGGCACAGCTGCAACTCACGTAAACCCGCCAGCAGGCCGCCGGGCGCAGGGTCGTGCAAGGTATCCAGCAACACATCCAGAGAAGCGCGCAGATTGCGCGTCTGGAGCTGCACGGCAACACCCAGATGTATCCCGGGACGACTGTGTTGCAGATACAAACGGGGCGCTCGAAGTGGCAGCAGGTCGAGCGTCGGCACGTGACAGGCGTCGCCCTCATCGACCGGCAATGCCTCAAATAGTGCTTCGGCGATATCCAGTAATTGCTCGGCCGGTTGTGGCCCGACCAGAGTCAGGCACATGCGCCCGGCCTGGTAGTGGCGCTGGTGATACGCACGCAGCGCCCGCTGAAACTCCGCAGACTCCACCGCCAGCGTGCTGCGATCACCTGCCAGAAACGCGCCGCAGCGATGCCCGGCAGCGAGCGCCTGTCCCAGAGCATGATCGATGCGACTGTCGGCATCCTGGCTGCGCGCCTGGTATTCGGCATGCAGCACTTCGCGCTCACGCAGTTGCGCCTCGCTATCGAGCAGCGGCTGGCAGAGCATATCCAGCAGACGCCTCAGCACCGGCTGCAGCAGCTCGGCCGGCACCTCGCAGACGAAATCGGTGTGCCGCGCCTGGGTCGAGGCATTGACCATTGCACCATGGCGCTGGACGAAGGCCATCAACCCCTGATCAGACGAGTGGTTACGGCTGCCGAGAAACAGCAGATGCTCGAGAAAATGCGCCAGCCCAGGATAAGCCGGCGGCTCGTCATGACTGCCCGCTGCCACCCGCAGGCACAAGCCGACCTGCTGCGCCCAGGGCTGTTGCTGCGCGCGTAGCAGCGCACCATTGGCCAGGCGCCGAACTGGGGCAGGAAGTGCAGCATGCAGGGTCATCGAGGGTTCTCTGGGCAGCGTACCGTTCAGCTTCGACAACGCATCAGGACCGGACAATGCTGCTTTCGGCTGAATAAAACGCGCCTTTGGTCGTAAAAATGGTGCACGCAGAAACGCAAACGCCCCGACACCCGCCTTGTGGCGAGTGTCGGGGCGTCGATTGGCAGACGTCAGCTGCGACAGTCTTCGATCAGGCCTTTGACCAGACCAATCATCAGCAACAGCATCAGCAACATGAACGGCAGGCCCATCGCCACGGCACCAGCCTGAATGCCCTTGAGCGCAGTATCGCCGCCAATCACGAACAACGTGACGGTCACCAGCGCGATCATCACCAGCCACAGCACGCGCTGCACCGGCTGGGTGTCGGGGTCGCCACCGGCCGACAGATTGTCGACCACCAGCGCACCGGAGTCCACCGAGGTCACCATGAAGAACACCAGCAGGGCGACCACCAGCAGCGAGCCGATACCGGCCAGCGGCAGCATTTCCAGGAACTGGAAGATGGCCATGTTGACGTCGCTGAGGCCAGCCGCCAGGGCGCCACTGCCGTCGATCACCTGGGCGATGGCGCCACTGCCAAAGGCAGAGAACCACAGCAGCGTGACCACGGTTGGCGCCAGCATCACCATGCCCACCATCTGGCGCAGGGTGCGGCCCTTGGAAACGCGAGCGACGAAGATCCCTACCAACGGCCCCCAGGTGCACCACCAGGCCCAGTAGAACACCGTCCAGCCCTGGAACCAGTCCTGATCAGGACGATCGATCCAGTTGCTCAGTGGCAGGAACATCTGACCGTAGTCGACCGCTGCGCTCAGGGTGTTGGAGAAGAACGCCATGCCGCCAATACCGACCGCGACCAGCAGAAACAGCACCAACGCCAGCAGCATGTTGATGTTGCTCAGGACCTTGACCCCGGCATCCAGCCCCCGCCACAGCGAGAACGCTGCCAGACCAGTGACCGCGACGATGAACAGCAGTTGAAAGGCGAAGGTGTTCGGTGTGCCCAGTACGTGGGCAATACCGGCCGTGGCCTGCATCGCGCCCAGACCGAGGGAAGTGGCCAGGCCGAAGATGCTCAGCACCACGGTGAACACGTCGACCATCTGCCCCGGCAAGCCACGATGCCCACGCCCCAGCAGCGGCTGCAGGCCGGAGCTGAGCGACAGTGGCAGGCCCTTGTTGTAGGAGAAGTACCCCACCACCAGCGCGCTGGTCAGGTAGATCGCCCAGGGGTGAAAGCCCCAGTGATACAGCGTCGCGCCCATCGCCGCATGGGCGGCCTCCGGGGTGCTGGCAGCCACGTTCAGCGGCGTTTTCCACCAGGCCGTGTATTGCGCCACCGGCTCGGCGACGCCCCAGTACAGCAGGCCAACGCCCATGCCGGCGGCGAACATCATGGAGAACCACGACAGGGTGCTGAATTCGGGTTTGGCATCACGACCACCGAGACGCACCTTACCCAGCGGCGACAGCGCCAGACCGGCGCAGAACAGCACCGCCAGATTGCCCATGATGATGATGAACCAGTCGAAATTCTTCAGGATCCAGCCCTTGATGCCTTCCAGCGTCTCGCCGAAGACCACGGGATTGCTCAGTGCCAGGAGGACCAGCAACAGGATGATGAAGAAGGAAACGGGGAATATGACGCGATGGAAGTTCAAGCCGAGCACTCGAATATTCAAGTCTCGACCGACTATGTTTTCCGCAACCATAGGCTTCATGCACGCACCTCGATTTTGTTCTTGTAATAGTTTTCTCCGCATCCGGGCCGAGCCCTGCAGGTGCAGTTGGCGGCTCGGTAATCGCTGCGGGTGATCAATAGTCGAACAGGCCCGAATCCAACGACAAACCATTTAATCTGCGTGATTTATGACTTTTAATCATCAATCAACACGATCACTCAGGGCGCCACTAGAAAGCCTCAAAGCCATATTTCACGGTCGCTGGCGAGCCATCAGGCAGGCGTCTTCCTGCCCGGTGCTCTGGCTGAGCTTTGCGCATCCATTCGCAGGTAGAGATGGATCGTTCAGAGCCTCTGGCTGGGTGCCTCCTCGAGTCGCTCCTCCACGCTGACCGCTGGTTCGATAACCGCAGCCAGGGTCGTGCAGGCAAGGGCATTGGGTGTGGCCTGATGCTGCAGCGGCGCATCTTCCTGCAGGTGCTTGCCGGTCACGCGCCCTTGCCCCACGGCAACCGCCAATACCGCCGCGCTGATGGCAAAGAACAGATAGAGGCTGGAGGGGCCGAAATGCCCCATCAGCGCACCGGCCAGCAGCGGGCCTATGCAGGCTCCCACACCGAAGGTGGCGAGCAACAAGCCCGCCAGTGACACGCGCAGACGCGGCTCCATGTTGTCGTTGGCCAGGGCCACGCCCAGCGGGTACAGGCAGAACTGCAGGAAACCGATGCAAGCGCTGAACAGCAGCAGCACGCCGAACGACAGGCCCTGATAGAACGCCAGCGGCAGGCAGGTCAGTATCAGCAACGCCGCCACACCGCAAATCAGGCTGGCGCGTGGCAGGCGATCCGACAGCCAGCCCAGTGGTAGTTGTGCAAGCAGCCCAGCCGCAATCGCCAGGGCCATGAACTGGCCCACTTCCACCGTGCTCAGGCCCTGTCGGCTGGCATAGATCGATGACAAGCCATAGAAACCACCGTTGATCATCCCCGAGATCAGTACGGTGAACAGCGACTGCGGCACCCGTTGCAAAAACAGGCGCAGGTCGATCGGCTCGGAGTCCGGTAAGGTCGGATGGGTACTGCGGGTCAGCGCCACCGGCACCTGGCTCAGGGTGAAGGCGATGACCACGCCGAGTAGCGCATGCAGGCCTAGATTGCCGTCGATGCTCAGCGCCAGTTGACCGAGCATCATGCCGACGTAGGCCGCGACCATGTATATGCCCAGTACCCTGCCGCGCTGATCGCTCTGCGCGCAGTCGTTGAGCCAGCTCTCCACCACCATCAGCTGGCACATCATCGCCACGCCGACGACAAAACGCAGCAACAGCCAGAGCGGTAATGCCTCACTGAAGGCATGTGTCAGCACCGCCGCGCAGATGATGCCGGAGCAGGCCACGTAGGTACGGATGTGACCGACACGGCCGATCAGCACCTGGCCGACTTTGCCGCCGACCACCATGCCCAGGGCATTGGCTGCCATCAGCGCGCCGCCCCAGAATTCGGCGACGCCGCCGGCAGTCAGGCGCAGCGCCAGATAGGTCATCAGCAGGGTCGAGCCGAGCTGCATCAGCAGGCTGGCCAGATAGAGTGCAGCGAACGCCTGGGTCAATCCGAGCAATTGCTCACCCCTTTATCAACGACAACCACCACGCCTGAGCCGGGCGCGCAGCAAAACGGGACCATCGGTAATCCTTCCAGCGGGCGAACCCGATGCCGATGTTCGGCGAGATCTCGTGGCTGATCCCCAGCGCGACGAACTTCAGAACGATGGTGATCGACCAATTGCACCGGGCCTTTCCCGGAAACGACCTGGCTCATCGCTCGCCCCGACTGTTCCAGGCCGCACCGACACCCTTGTCGCAGGCCGTGGCGAACACGCCCGGCTGCAGCTCGCTAAAGCAATGGCTGAATGGCACATCGCCCCACTGCGGGCAGCGCACCTGGAAAGCCTTGCGATGGTCGGTGCGTACCGAATCGCGCATGGCGCCGCTGAGGCTCTTGCCGTACGTGGGCACGTGCTTGCAGGTATTACGGGTGATCAGACGGCGATTCTGGGTCATGTGCACCGTGGTGTCCCCTTCCTGTGGCCCACCCCAATCACAGCCAGTCCGTTTGCCACGGGTAGCGCGACAAGGCTTCACAGCCGTTGGCGGTGATCAGTACCTGCTGCTCCAGCTTGATGCCCTCCTTGCCACCCTGCTCGCCGATATAGCTTTCCACGCAGAGCACCATGTTTTCCTCGAATACGCCGTCGTAGCCGCCGCTGACCCAGTCGGCGCCCTTATGCGCCAGCGCCGGGTACTCGTCGACCAGGCCGACGCCGTGCACGACGCAGCAATAACGGTTGTGCCAATAGGCCGGCGGAATGTCCCAGGATTGCTCGACGAACTCGCGGTGACTCAAGCCCGGACGCAGCAGCGCCATATTGTGCTGTACCTGTTCATGGGCCAGACGATAAAGCTTGCGCTGCTCGGCGCTGGGAGCAACGTGACCGACAGTCCAGGCTCGAGAGATGTCGGCGCAGTAACCGTATGGGCCGATCAGGTCGGTGTCGAAGCAGACGATCTCACCTTTCTGCATCACCCGGTCGCTGGACTCCTGCATCCAGGGATTGGTACGCGGCCCTGAGGCCAGCAGGCGGGTTTCGATCCATTCACCACCGTGGCGCACGTTCTCGTAGTGCAGCCAGGCCCACAGCTCGTTCTCGGTCATGCCGGGGCGCAGTTCATCGTGCATGCGCTGGATGCCGCGCTCGCACACGGCGATGGTCCAGCGCATCAATTCCAACTCCTCGGGGGATTTGATCCGCCGGGCCTGCTCCATCAGGCTGTGCCCTTCTATCAGCGTCAGGCCAGCCTCGCGCAGCAGGTCGAGGCCCTCCAGGTCGGCCTTGTCCACCGCCAGGCGCACCTTGTCGCCGGCATGCCGACGAATCACCGTCTGTATATCGTCGGCCCAGGCCAGCACCTTCTCGCCGATGCGCGAGCCGGCACCGAAATAGCTCCAGTTGATCGCTTGGCGTATCTCGTCGAGCAGCTCGTTGCCCTCGTGCAGGTGCTCGCAATTGTGGAACTCGAACAGCACCACAGGCCCATCGGCGAATACCAGCGCATAGCGGGCGTAGTTATGCAGCGTCCACACCTGCATGTTGGAGGTGTCGGTGGCGTAGCGGATGTTCACCGGGTCATACAGCAGTATGGCCGCGCAATCGGCGGCCTTGAGTTGCTGACGCACTCGCTGCAAACGATAGCCGCGAGCAGCCCTGTGGGTCTCGCCGCTGACCGGATTGCGCAGTGGCTGCGTGGCGACCTCGTCGGCTAGATACTTATTCTTGTTTTCGAACATGGCTAGACTTCCTGAGGGATGAAAGTGGACGCCGCCGGAGCCTGAGTGCTCCATCTGCGCGCAGAACCATCGGCAACGCTCCCCTGGCTAAGCCAGACCATGCCGTTGCTTCCAGTCACCCGGATGGACCACATAACCGAACAGCGCATGTCCGCCGTAGACCAACTCGGTGCCTTCGGGAATCCACAGCAGTTGCCCTGGCTTAACGCGATACAGCTCGCCGTTGGCCTTGAGCTCGAAGCAGCCCTCGATCACGAAGATCACCTCGTCATACAGCAGGGTCCAGGCCACCTCGGCGCCCTCCCAGCGAGCGAAGCCGATGCCGATATTCGGCGAGATCTCGTTGCTGATCGCCCGCGCCACGAAGGCTGCGCCGGGCGGTCCGCCGCGCGGGAGGAACTCCAGATCATGGTGATCGACCAGCAGCACCGGGCCCTTCCCGGAAACGGCCTGGTTCATAATTCGCTCCGACTGTTCCAGGCCGCCAGGCGAATGCGCGAACGCACGCCCAAACCGAGGAACGGCTCCGGAGGATTGAGCGACGGCATGCCGGTGACCGCCTGGATATCGCGCAACTGCGCCGAATCGCTGCCCACCGCCATTTCCGCCAGCAGCGTGCCGGAGATGGTGCCCCAGGCCGCGCCGACGCCGTTGTCGCAGGCCGAGGCGAACACGCCCGGCTCCAGCTCGCCGAAGAAGTTGGTGAAGTTGCGCGAGATCGCGTAAACGCCACCCCAGGTGTGGCTGAACGGTACATCGGCCAGTTGCGGGAAGCGCGCCAGGAAGGCCTTGCGATGATCGGCGCGCACCGACTCGCGCATGCCGTCGCTGGTGCTCTTGCCGTACTTGGGCACGTGCTTGTAGGTGTTACGGATGATCAGGCGGCGATCCTGAGTCATGCGCACCGTGGTGCCAGCGTGATCGGCCGGGGTCAGGCCCCAGTCGAGCTGACCGCCGTAGGCCGCCAGCTCGGCATCGCTCAGCGGACGCGTCCAACTGGCGAAGGTCATCACCGGCAGCAGGCGGTTGCGCAGGTAACCGAACTCCTGGGTGAAGATGCTGGTGCCGAGCAGCAACTGCTCGGTGCGAATCGTGCCCTGACTGCCCTGCAGCAGCCAGCCGCCGTGACCGTCGCGTTGCAGACCGGTGATGGGCGACTCCTCCAGCAGCTCGACGTTGTCCGGCAGCGAACGTGCCAGCCCAGTGACCAACGCCGCCGGCTGCATCAGGTAGCAACCTGGAGTGAAGATCGCGCGGCTGTAATAGTCATTGCCCAGCACCTGCGCCAGCTCGTCGCGCTCGACCAGGCGGAAGGGTTCGCCAAGGTTCGTCAGCAACTGCTCGAAGTGCTGCAGATACGCCAGGCCGCGCTGGCCCACGGCGCCCTGATACTTGCCGGCATGCGACCATTGGCAGTCGATGCCGTGACTCTCGATCAACCCCTGCAGCTGGGCGATGGCAGCGCGGTTGAGCGACAGCAGACGCTGTTTGTGTGCCGGGTCGGGATGTTCCAGGGCGAACTTGTGCGGCAGGTCGATGACGAAACCGGAGTTGCGTCCGGAAGCGCCCTGGCCAACACGCTGGGCGTCGACCAGGATGATGCGTTTGTCCGGCAGCAACTCGCCAAGGCGGCGCGCAGCGGCCAGGCCGGCGAAACCGGCGCCGATCACTGCGTAGTCGGCGCGTTGCTCGCCGTGCAGGCGCTTGCAAGCGGGTTGCTGCGGCAGTGCGGCGTACCAGCCGCAACTGCTGTCGTCATGGGGCAGATTGATTTGCTTGCTCATGTGCGTGCCCTCAGGCCACTGATCGTTGTGCGTTCTGGCAGCTTTGCAGCCAGCTGTTGCGTTGGGTCTGTGCCTGTCGTCCGAGCAGGACGAAGCCGCACGCCAGCCCCTGAGCATCGTAGAAACCGGCGCTCAGACCATCGGCGCTCGGTGTGCAGCGCCACTCACCGGCGGTGCCAGGTGCCGGCGCCAACAGGCACAGCGGCGCGGCCGGGGTTTTCACCGTCACCGGCATCAGCGGATAGCTCACCGCCGTCGGCTGGCCGAGCAAGGTCTTGCTCAGCGCGGCGATGCCCTGGTTGATTGGCGCCAGATAAGGCAGCAATTGCCCATCGACCTCGATGCAGTCACCCAGCGCGTAGATGCCCGGCTGCGAGCTTTGCAGCTGAGCATCGACCTGAATCCCACGGCCCACGGCCAGCCCGGCACACTTGGCCAGGCCCAGATTGGGCTGCAGGCCGACGGCCGAGAGCACCAGATCGGCCTCCAGGCTTTCGCCATTGGCCAGGGTCAGGCAGTAGCCCTGCTCCAGCGCATTGACGCGGCGCAGGGTGTTCTGCAAGTGCCAGCTGACGCCCAGCGCGGCCAGCGCACTTTGCAGATGTTGCCCAGCTTCGGCCGGCAGCAGGCGCTCCATCGGCCATTTACCGAGGCCGATGACGCTGACCTGGAAACCGCTGGCCGCCAGGTCGTTGGCGAACTCGCAGCCGATCAGGCCGTCGCCGAGAATCGCCACGCGTCGCACGCCGACCAGGCGTTCGCGGAAGCTGCGGTAGTCATGCAGATTGTTGACGCTGATCAGCGCGTCGCTGGCCCCTTCGATGGGCAGGCGAATCGGCGCCGCACCGCTGGCCAGCACCAACTGTCCGTACTCCATCTCACCGATATTGGTGTGCAGGCGCCGCGCCGTGGTGTCGATGCGCTCCACCGTGCAATGCGGGTAGACACGAATCTTCAGGCGCTTCTCGATGGCCAGCGCCGACTCACCGGCCAGCGCGTCGGCGCTCTTGCCCTGAGCCAGGCCGATGGACAGCGCCGGCTTGGAATACAGGTGCCCGGATTCCTGAGTCAGCACACGTATTTCTACCTCGGCATCGGCGCGGCGCAGGGCCTGGGCCAGGCCATAACCGGCATAACCGCTGCCGATGATGACGATGGGCTGACGCACGTCGGCCGCCAGCGCCTGCAGCGGTTGCGGCGGCACCGGCAGCGGCGTGCTGAGCGGCGCTGCGGCGGCAGCGACGACCGGGCTGATATCGAGCATCTCGAAATCTTCCTTGCCGACTTTGCATTCCGGGCACTTCCAGTCCGCCGGTACGTCTTCCCAACGGGTGCCAGCGACAATGCCGTCGTCCGGCCAGCCCAGGGCCTCGTCGTAGATGAGGCCGCAAACCACACACAGCCAGGTCTTGAACATTGCGCTCACTCCCCCGCCACGCGAATGGCGATGTTCTTGGTGCGTACGTAGCTGTACAGCGCTTCCTGGCCCTTCTCGCGGCCGAAGCCTGACAGGCCAACACCGCCGAACGGCGTTTCGATGCCACCGGCATACCACTCATTGACGAATACCTGGCCAGCGCGCAGGCGCCGCACGCAGCGCATGGCGCGGCTGATGTCCTGAGTGAAGACGCCGGCGACCAGACCGAAATCGGTGCCATTGGCAATCTCGATGGCCTGCTCTTCACTGTCGAAGGGGATGACCGCCAGCACTGGGCCGAACACCTCTTCCTGGGCGATGCACATGTCCGCGCGCACATCGCGAAATACTGTCGGGCGCATGAAGTGCCCGGCCAGTTCGCTATGAGCCTCGCCACCGGTGGCCAGTACCGTGCCTTCATCGACTGCGCGCCGACACAGGGTTTCGATTCCAGCAAGTTGAGCAGCACTGACCACCGGGGTGAGGTCCGGGTTGTCCTGACCGAGGCCGACGCTGAGCCCTTCGGCCAGCTCGACCACCGCCTGGACGATGTCTTCGTAGATCTCGCGCTGCACCAGCAGGCGCGACATGGCCGAGCAGACCTGCCCGGCATTGAAGAAGATGCCGTTCTTGACACTGGCCAGTAGTTGCTTGCGGTCGACGTCGGCGAAGGCGATGGCGGCCGACTTGCCGCCCAACTCCATGACGCTGGGAATGGCGTTGGCGGCCGCATCACGGAGGATCGACTGGCCGGTGGGCACCGAGCCGGTGAAGACGATCTGGTCGACCTTGGCGCTGCTCACCAGATGCGCCCCGACCTCGCGACCGCGGCCGCAGATCAGGTTGATCGCCCCCTGCGGCAAGCCAGCCTTGACGATGGCGCGTACCAGCACGCACATGCCCAGCGGCGACAGCTCCGGCGACTTGATCACCACCGCGTTGCCGGCAGCCAGCGCCGGCGCCAGGGAACGCGCGCAGATGGACACCGGAAAATTCCACGGCACGATCTGCGCCGATACGCCCATGGGGTCGTAAACGGTGAAGTCCATGTAACCGTTGCCCAGCGGGATCGAGGTGCCCTCGATCTTGTCCGCCATACCGGCGTAGTACTCGAAGTAGCGCGCGGCTTCGATGAACTCATCGCGGGCATCGTTGATGCTCTTGCCATTTTCCTGGCACAGCACCCAGGCGCCCTCATCCGCCACCGCTCGGATTTCCTCGGCGATACGCAGCAACCAGCTGACCCGTTGCGCCGGGCGGGCGCGGGTCAGCTCACCGTTGTCGGCGCAGCGACGCGCCGCCAGCAGCGCGCGCTCGGCGTCTTCGACGGTGGCCTGGGCAATGGTCGCCAGCGGCTCGGCAGTACCGGGGTTGTTTACGCTCAGGTGCTGGGCGCTATCGACCCAGGCACCATCGATGTAATTGAGCCAGTGAGAGGCGATCGGATACATGACGGCCTCCTCAGGCGTTCTGCGCGATGGTCAGCAACTTGCGCGCGGCCCACTGGTGGAAGTAGTGCGTCGGAATGTCCATCTCCGGGGAGAACGCGCCGCCGCCGTAACCCGGCGAATGACGGCCCTTCTGCATGCCTTCGACCGAGGCGATGTCCTCGGCGAACACCACTTTCCACGATTCCAGAATGGCGTTGCGGCAGGCGGCGTACTCGTCGCTCAGTGCCTCGTCACCGACATAGAACAGGCGCAGGTGCTCGATGGTACGACCCGGTGCGACCGGTTCCAGCTGCATGGCGAAGGCGTGGTCGGCCTGGATGCCCAGCAGCACGTTGGGGAAGAAAGCCACGTACTCGGCGTTGCGCAGGCGGTCCTGCGGCCAGCTGGGGAACTGCGGCAGGTGGGTGCCGGCAACGTCGGAGAGGTTGTAGGCGTAGCTGCCCTGGCCGGCGAACTGCTCGTCGAACAGGATGTTGTAGTGATCTTCCAGGCGCGAGTATGTGTTCAGGCTCGGGTGCACCCACGGCAAGTGGTACGCCTCGCAGTAGTTCTCCACGGCCAGCTTCCAGTTGCAGGCGATGTCCAACGTGGTCGAGTCCATGTTGGCGCGGCGGCGCATCAGGCTCATGCCGTCATCACCGAGGAACTGGCTCCAGCGCGCGGTCAGCGGCGCCAGCATCTCTTCCAGCGGCTGCGCGTCGCCAGACAGGTTGACGAACACCATGTCCATCCAGATGGCGCTGCGGATGGCCTTGAGGCCGTGCTTCTCGCAGGCGAAACGCTCGTCCTTGTGCTTTTCGATGCCGCCCACGTGCGGCGTGCCCTTGAGGCCGCCATTGAGGTCGTAGGTCCAGGAGTGGTAGGGGCAGCGAATCACGCCCTGCACGGTGCCGGCCTCTTCCACCAGCTTCATGCCACGGTGGCTGCAGACGTTGTGGAACACCTGCACCAGGCCTTCGCGGTTGCGCATCAGCAGCAGCGGCAGGCCCATGAAGTCGACCGGTTTTACCGAGCCGTTCTGGCTGAGGTCGCTGGCGAAGCCGACACAGGCCCAGGTCTTGCCCATGATCTGGTCGCGTTCGAGCTCGAACAGCTTCTGGTCGGTATAGAACTCGTTGGACAGGCCGGTAGCTTGGTGGATCGGCGCGAGTACGGTTTCCAGCTGGTGCACTGGGATTTGCTGAGAAGTGGCTTGAGTCATTGTTGTTATCCCCTGCAAGGCACGGTGGTGGTGATTGGCAGTCGCTACGGCGCTGCTCGTTGGTCACCAGTGTCGAAAAGCAGGGGATTGTTCGACAAACGATTTTTTGCACTGATATTTATGATAAAAAATCATAAATAAAGGGAATGGCGGGTGAATAAACCCAGTGAATTCGCGGGCTGATGCATGTTGTTAACTCATCGACTCATGACGAGAAATGGTTTGTCCGACGTTGCCGCCGGTGCCATCTTGCCGCCACTGCGCAACGCTCTGCAGGCACTTGCCAACCCGGCAAGCGCTGCCTGCTGCGCAGCGGTTCTACGCCAACAGCCGCGAAACCACCCTTCTCACTGATTGCCCACGCTGGGGCAACGTACGAGCTGCCTCAGGCCAAAAGCCTGCGGCAGCCTCGTTTCAACCTGCCTGAACCTCATCACCGGGCTCGCTGGTGACCTGCTCCATCAACCAGTTGCGAAAGCGCTGCACGCTCTGCCGACTGCTGCGCCCGACGGGCTCGAGCAAGCAGAACTGCGCATCGGTGTGCAGCGTGACATCGATGGGCCGCACCAATGCCCCGGTCTGCAAATAGTTGTCGACCAGGTTCGACCAGGCCAGCGCAATACCCTGCCCGCTCAACGCCGACTGGATCAGCATCGAATAGCTGTTGATATTGATTCGGTGCCGCGGCTCGCGCGCCTTGTAGCCCAAGCGCTGGAACCACTCCGGCCAGCTGATCCAGTCACGCTGCGGGTCTTCCAGCCACAGCCAGGTGCCGGTGGCCAGCTGCGCCGGGTCGCAGAAATCCGGGTGCTTGGCCAGGTAGCCAGGGCTGCACACGGGGAACACTTCTTCAGCGAACAGCGGCGTCACCTGCATGTTCTTCGGCGGCGTACGGCAGTAGTACAGCGCCAGATCGCAGTCCAGGCGGGAGAAATCCTTGACGTGGTCATAGGCGATGATGCGCAGGTCCACTTCTTCGTTGTCACGCTGGAACTCGGCGACCCGCGGCAACAGCCAGAGCGAGGCCATGGCGGTACTGGTCACCACCGTGACCTGTTGCGCGCCACGCCAATGACGAATCTCGCCAGTGGCATGGGCCAACTGCAGCAGGGACTCACGCACCGTGTCGTAGTAGTGGCTGCCGGTCGGGCTGAGGTTGATCTCGCGGGTCGTGCGCTCGAACAGGGTCTTGCCGAGGTAGTCCTCGAGCAGACGAACCTGCCGGCTGATCGCACCCTGGGTAACGTTCAGTTCCTTGGCCGCGAGGGTGAAACTCAGGTTTCGCGCGGCTGACTCGAACGCCACCAGGCTGTTGAGTGGAGGCAGAGGTTGAATCTTCATGCAGGCAATTCACGCAGGCGTTGTTGTTATTTGGCCGCTGTCTGGAGAGCGACTCGACCTAAAGCATGCAGCTTGTAGCGTTAAACCGATACGCGTCGCGAGAGAAAAGTCACAGCTCTGGTAGACTTGCACGCCGCTGCCAGCAGTTGCGCCACTGCGCGACGGATACCAGTAGAACAGCGCCGCGCCAGAGTTTCTTGCCTGAAAACCCCGTCAACACGTCAGAACGCGTCATCCCACATGTCTTTAGAAAATGCTGTAGCCACGCCGTCCGCCCTCTCCCGCCGCTTTTCCGTTGCCCCGATGATGGATTGGACTGACCGCCATTGCCGGTACTTTCTCCGTCAGCTGTCGCGCCATGCCCTGCTCTACACCGAGATGGTCACCACCGGTGCGCTGATTCATGGCGACCGCGAGCGTTTCCTGCGTTACAGCGAGTGCGAACACCCGATTGCCCTGCAGTTGGGCGGCAGCAACCCGCAAGACCTGGCGGCCTGCGCGAAAATGGCCGAAGCACACGGCTATGACGAGGTGAACCTGAACGTTGGCTGCCCCAGCGACCGCGTGCAAAACAACATGATTGGCGCCTGCCTGATGGGCCACCCGGCGCTGGTAGCCGACTGCGTGAAGGCCATGCAGGACGCCGTGGACATCCCGGTGACGGTCAAGCACCGCATTGGCATCAATGGCCGCGACAGCTATGCCGAGCTGTGCGATTTCGTCGGCCAGGTGCGCGATGCCGGTTGCCGCAGCTTCACCGTGCATGCGCGCATCGCCATCCTCGAAGGCCTGTCGCCGAAGGAAAACCGTGAGATTCCGCCGCTGCGCTACGACGTCGCCGCTCAACTCAAGCAGGACTTTCCCGACCTCGAGATCATCCTCAATGGCGGCATCAAGACGCTGGAAGAATGCGAGCAGCACCTGCAGACCTTCGACGGCGTGATGCTCGGTCGCGAGGCCTATCACAACCCCTATCTGCTGGCGCAGGTGGACAGCCGCCTGTTTGGCAGCGTGGACGCCGGCACCACCCGCATGGACGCCCTGCTCGCACTCAAACCCTACGTCGAGCAACACCTGCGCGAAGGCGGCACCTTGCATCATGTCAGCCGCCACGTACTCGGCCTGGCCCAGGGCTTCCCCGGTGCACGGCGCTTCCGCCAGTTGCTGTCGGTGGACATCCACAAGGTTCAGGATCCGCTGGGGCTGCTCGATCAGGCCGCCGAACTGCTACGCGGGCATTAATCCGGCGCACTGAGGCGATAGTGGCCGCGTCCCATGCCCGCAGCCACTGTCGACACTGACCGCGCTGCCGATGCGGCTGCAACTGAACAAGCAGTCGGAGTCGAGCGAACGCTGACAGACGCATTCCAGATACTGCGGCACGTGCCGTTATACGTTATGGGTCAAGACGAATGAACCCGAGAAAAGCGCAGCCCTGAATCGCTAAATATTGTCAGTGATCCGACCGTTGAGCGCCCGCTGCGCCTCGGGTAAGGTCATGCCATCTGTAACGACAAGGCTACGTCATGACCTCCAAGCTGGAACAACTCAAGCAGTTCACCACCGTAGTCGCCGATACCGGCGACCTCGACGCCATCGCCCGCCTGCAACCCGTGGATGCCACCACCAATCCTTCGCTGCTGCTCAAGGCCGCCGCCCTACCCCGTTACGCCGACCTGCTGAACCAGGCCATGAGCGCCGGTCAGGGCGATCTGGGTCTGGCCTGCGATCATTTCGGGGTTGCCGTCGGCCAGGAGATTCTCAAGGTCATTCCCGGACGCATCTCCACGGAGGTCGATGCGCGCCTGTCGTTCGACACCGACGCGACCCTGCGCCGCGCAGAACGCCTGATCGGCCTGTATGAAAAGGCCGGTATCGGTCGCGACCGCGTGCTGATCAAGATCGCCTCCACTTGGGAAGGCATCCGCGCCGCCGAGCAGCTGGAAAAAGCCGGCGTGCAGACCAACCTGACCCTGTTGTTCGCCTTCGCCCAAGCGCAGGCCTGCGCCGATGCCGGTGTATTCCTCATATCTCCGTTCGTGGGGCGCATCTACGATTGGTACAAGAAAGCCGAGGGCCGCGATTTCGCCGGCAGCGAAGATCCGGGCGTGCAATCGGTCACGCGTATCTATGACTACTACAAGGCCAACGGCTACGACACCGTGGTGATGGGGGCGAGCTTCCGCAACCTCGGCCAGATCGAAGCACTGGCCGGCTGCGACCGGCTGACCATCAGCCCCGACCTGCTGCAGAAGCTGGCCGAGGACGATGGCCAACTAAGTCGTCAGCTACAGCCCGGCGCAAGCGGCGAGCCTCGCCAAAGCCTCGACGAAGGAGCCTTCCGCTGGGCCCTGAATGAGGATGCCATGGCCACCGAGAAACTGGCCGAGGGCATCCGTTTGTTCGCCCGTGACCAGGAAAAACTCGAAGCCCTGCTGGCCGCCAAGGCCTGAATGACAAAGGGGCGTCAGCTTGGCTGACGCCCCTTTTCATTGCGAACTCGAAGGTAGGGTGCGCTGTGCGCACCCGGGATTTTCTCGGCAGATATCAGTGCGCACAGCGCACCCTACGCAATGCACTCGATCAGTGCCGCTCGAGTGCGCTGACCAGATCGCGAAAGGCTTCGCGATTGGAATCGTTGAGCCCCATGAGGATACGGTGCGCTTCCAGCACCTTGGCCTTGACCACTTCCTCAGATTGATCCTGAGACGGCAAATCGTCCAGGCAATCCGGGCACGGAACCGGCCGGTCGACGATGTTGAACACCTGATCGAAGCCCATGGATTCCAGCAGGCGCGTGATGTCGTCGTGCGTGGTAACCAAGGTCGGCAGCAAGCCCACCTTCTGCCGAGACAGAATGGACAGTTTCGCCAGCAAGCCCAGGGTGGTGCTGTCGATGCTGCGGGTTTCGGTCAGGTCGATGACGATGGCCGAAAAATTCAACGCGGTGAAAATCTTTTCAATCGTGGCATCCAGTGCTGAACACAGGGTCAGACGGACTTCACCGACGAACTTCAGGACGAAGGTTCCATCCTGCTCGGCAAATTGGATGCGACCGGGGCTAATCCCAGGATTCATGCAAGGTTCCTGCTCAACACCAGCAAGGCGATATCATCCGGCATCTCGCCCAGATTGGCCAGACCGAGAACTTGACGCAAACCGATCAGCGTACCGCCAGCCTGGCTAACCAGTTGTGGCAACGCCAGTTCCTTTTCTTTCAGGGTGTCGCCTGGCAACAGATCGAGAATGCCGTCCGAGAGCAGGGTCAGGCTAAAGGACGCCGGCAAGTCCATGAGCAAATCACCGTATTCGGCCTCTTCGAACAGGCCAACCGGTAAACCGCGACCTTGCAGATACCGCGCCTGTCCGTTCTCGAACAGCACCGGCAGTGGCAGATGCCCGCCAATGCTGTAAGTCAGCGTGCCCTTTGCCTGATCGATGACACCACCGAGCATGGTCACGTGCTTGCCCAGCTTGCAATTGATCAGCCCGCGATTGATATGCCCGAGCACGTCAGAAGGCTTGAATTCCGGCAGCGTACCGCCGCGCCGCCACTCATAGAGCAAGCGCGTGGTCATGAACTTCAGCAGCACGGTGACGAACGCCGAGGACGCGCCATGCCCGGAAACATCGGCCAGGTAAAAAGCGATACGCCGCTCATCGATACGGAAGTAGTCGACGAAGTCACCAGACAGGTACAGAGACGGGATAATCTGGTGTGCAAAGCTGAGGTCATCGACCTGCCAGGGCGTCTCCGGGAGCATGTTCATCTGCACCTGGCGACCGGCGTTCTGGTCTTCCTGCAGGAGATGCAGGCTCGCCTGCAACTCACGGTTGGCGGTTTCCAGCTTCTCGCGATAGCGCTGGTTCTCGACGCGCAGGCGCGAGCGATCCAGCGCACGACGCACCGAATGCTCCAGCACGGCAAGGTCTTCGAGTGGTTTGATCAGGTAGTCGGCAGCCCCCAGGCGCAATGCCTCGACGGCATCGTTCATCACCCCGGCACCGGAGAGGACGATCACCGGCACCTCCACGCCCAGAGCATTGATACGCCGAATCAGCTCAAGACCATCGACCTGAGGCATGCGCAAGTCACAGATCATCAGCTCCGGACTTTCCTGCTGGAACACTTCCAGCCCCTGCAAACCGTTGTTGGCCTGCAACACCTTGAAGCCACTGTCTTCGAGATAGGCCGCGAGGCTTGCACGCACGACATCGTCGTCGTCGATGATCAGCAAAGTGGCACTGGTTTTGTGCATGGGATATCCAGGCAAACTGCGCCGGGGCAATTAATGATCACTGCCCGTGGCGCGGCACCTCATCAGGGTGCCAGGGCGATTTCAGGGGCAGACGGTACTCCCATCTGCCGCCCGATTCAAGCTGGAACCGGTCGTCGCCCGGCGGCTTTACAGGTCAAATCGGCGGGAGTTATAAGGGCCGCAGGACAGCTCATAAGAAGAGGACAGGGTCGATGAGTCAGAATGATCGAGCGTACAGCGAGAAGCGCGACTACATCCGCATGCGATTGGAAACTGCAGTCATCCTCCATCATGCTGGCCAGGAAATTCCTGCACTGTGCCTGGATCTGTCGAGCACTGGCATGCAGATCGAGGCTGAAGTCGCACTGAGCACCGGCGACAAGGTCAAGGTTCACATCCCCTCGGAACACAGTGAACTGGCAGGCCTGGATGCCCATGCGGAGGTGGTTCGGATCAGTGATCTTGGCGATGGCCGACAATCACTGGGCCTGGCGATCATTTCCATGAGCTGACATCAGCATTTACGAAAAAGCCGCCTGTTCCAGGCTGTGTGAAAACGCTCTGAACTGAACCGGTTCAATACAAACGCCTCGATTGATTCGGGGCGTCTGTGTTTTTACTGATGCAATGATGCAAAGTGCAGCGTTCAGGTCAGTAGCTCGATCATGCGGCGCGCCCCGAGTACCGAAATAGCACGTTTGAGGTTGTAGGCTTGCACGGCCATCGCCATCTCAGCTCTCACCCCGCTGAAATGGCGCACTAGAAAACGACCGTTGCCCAGAATCCATTGTTTGAGATTGCCAAAAGGGTGCTCGACGATTGCTCGTCGCCGTCCCATCATCTCAGGGTGAGTTTCGAGTCGTTTCTCCATCCGCGCGAACGCCTCTTCGTTGGGATGGCGGCTGATATGACGCCGTTGGGCCTGTGTGCACTTGGCTTTTAATGGGCAGTTCCCGCAGTCCTCGGCACGGGCTGCGTAAAGGCGAGTGCCACGATTGAGCTGTTTCAGCGACAGGGTCTTACCCGCAGGACATTGGAAACTGTCGGTCGCAGGATCGTAAGTGAAGTCCTGACGCACAAACAGCGTGCCGCCGCCCTGGTTGTTGGGCGCGCGATTCACGGGGACGAAAGCCGTAATGCCCGCTTCTTCGCAGGCCTGAAACTGCGCCCCGTTGGAATAACCTGCATCAGCCGTGACGGTCAGCTCAGGCTGCTGCAGAACCGCCTGAGTCGCTTTGGCCATCGGCTCCAACTGCTGGTTGTCGGTGCAGTCACTGGTCACTTCGTGATGCACGATCAGGCCATGCTCGGCATCGACAGCGCTCTGCACGTTGTAGGCCACGCAAGGGCTCTTGCCGGAGCAGCGCATCTTCTTGGCATCCGCTTCGCCTTCGACGAACTGTTCCAGGCCCTGCGCCTCCATCAGCGCTTTTACGGTCAAGTTATCGGCATGGCGATCCTGTAGCTGGCGTAGCGCCTGTTTCACCGCTGCCCGGTCAATCGTCTCTTGCGCGTCTTGTGCATCACCCTCATCAAGCTGGGCCAGGTACTGGGCAATGTGTTTTTCCAGCTTCGCTTGTTGACGCTTGAGCTTCTCCACGCTCAGGTGCTTGCGCAGCGAAGCTACCGCTTGGAACTTGCTGCCATCGATGGCCACCAGCTCCCCACTTGATCAAGCTCGCCTGGCGACAGAACTGGACGAAAGCCTTGCAAGTCGCCTGAAAGGCCATGCTGTTGTCTTTGCGAAAATCCGCGATGGTCTTGAAGTCCGGCGCCAGACGACCCAGCAACCACATCACCTCGATATTGCGCTGGCACTCCGCCTCCAATCGACGAGAGGAGCGAATGCGCTGGAAGTAGCCATATAGGTATAGCTTGAGCAAATCAGCTGGATCGTAGCCAGGGCGCCCAGTCTTGAGCGGCTCAGCCTTGCTGAACCCCAGTACCTTCAGATCCAGACGAGCCACATAGGCCTCGATGACTCGAACTAGATGATCCTCAGGAACCAGCTCTTCCAATGTCGGCGGAAACAGGCTGCTTTGTTGCCGATCTTCACCTTGGATATAGCCCATAAACGACAATGCCCCTATCGACCGATAGAGGCATTGTCTTCACCTTGCACTCAGACTGCTAGGTTTTCACACAGTCTGCCAGGGCCGCCTTTTTCACATTTCTCAGGGCTTAGAAATCGTCTTCCACCTGCCCGTCCCTGACCTTGAACTCGCGGTTCTGCAGGTAGGCATTGCGGATGAAGATGTACTTGTCGCCACTGATCAGGCGCTCGGCCTGCAACAGCTTGGCGCGAGTATCGACGATCTGAACGCCACGGGTGACATTACGGGTCGGGACATGATCCATGTACCCATAGGGAGCCAGAAAGCTGTCCGGGATGCGCCCACCGGCATCACGCACGGTGCTCGGGCCGAGGAATGGAATCACCAGGTAAGGACCGCTGTTTAGGCCCCAGACACCGAGGGTCTGACCAAAGTCTTCGTCGTTCTTGCGCAAACCCATATGCTTGGCCACGTCGAAAAAGCCCAACAGGCCGAAGGTGGTGTTGAAGATCAGGCGCCCGGTATCGACACCTGCGTTGTGCAGCTTGCCCTGCAGCAGGTTGTTGGCCAGGTTGCCAACATCGCCGATATTGCCGAAGACGTTATGCACGCCATCTTCGAGAAACTGCGGGGTAACCGCGCGATAACCCTGCGCGATCGGCTTCAGCGCATAGGTATCAACGGTATCGTTGAAACGGAAGATGGGGCGATTGAAACTTTCCCAGGGATCGTCTTCCGAAGCGGCCTGACTCATCGCAGGCAGCAGGCTCAGGCCGACGAGGGCCATCAGGCCACTCAGACGCGCGATCCAGCGAGCACCGATCACATGCATTTAAATCTCTCCTTGAGGAATCAATATGGCCACCGCCAGCGGGCCGAATGCCGCGTAGTATAAAGCCTGGAGCCCTGATTGGGCAGCATAGCGAAGAAAAGCGATGACCGAGAAAATCCTGCTGCACACGGCACATATCAGCGTACGCTGGGGCGACATGGACAGCTACGAGCACGTCAACAACATCATTTACATGCAGTATCTGGAAGAAGCGCGTATTGCCTGGTTCGAGCAGATTGGCGTGCCGATGAGCAACGTACCCTTCGGCCCGGTGGTCCTGCAAACCCAACATACCTACCTGAAACCAGTGGTTCACCCGGCCACCGTGGTAGTGGAGCTGAGGGCCGGCGCGGCGGGACGCAGCAGCCTGGTGATCGAACACCGACTGACCACGAGCGAAGACCCGCATACGCTCTACGGCGAGGGTTACTGCAAACTGGTGTGGATCGATTATCAAAGCGGCCGATCGGTGGCCCTGCCGGAGCATGTACGCACCCCGTTCAACGTCATCTAACGGTCACCCTCGAGCATTAGATTGGCCTAGACCAATGCCACGGATGATCCCATGCCCGCCCCCTGCACTGCCCTGATCTTTCAACTGTCCGGCTGCCTGGTCGACTTCGGCGCCCGCTTGCTGCCCGGCACCCTGCAACGGCTGCATCCCCGCGACACCACTGCGAGCCTGGCGGCTACCCCGCAACAGGCACTTGACGCCTGGCTCGGTAAGCCGGCAAGCGCAGCACAGCTGCAAGCGCTGCTGCAGGCAATGAGCGAGGTCGCCGGCGAGCATGCCGAGTTGACTCCCGGTGCTGCACAGTTGCTGCACACCCTGCATGCCACCGGCATGTCCTGCGCCTGGCTGGATAACCTGCCCGCTGATACCAGCCTGCGCCTGGCAGAAGCGTTGCCCACCACCATCGAAGCGGTACTGATGCGTCAGGCCAGGCCATGGCCTGCGCCAGACAGTTGCTGGCAGGCATTGAGCCAACTGAAGGTCGAGCGCCTCGATGGCTGCGTAGTCGTCAGCGCGAATCCCCTGCTGCTACAAGCCGGACTCAATGCCGGCTGCTGGACCATCGGCCTGGCCGCTAGCGGGCCACTGTGCGGCTACAGCCTGGCCGAGTGGCAGACACTGGGTACGAGCGCACAGGAGCATTTGCGCGCCAGGGCCACGCTGCAACTCTATCGCCTGGGCGTGCATTCGGTCGTCGATCACCTCGGGGAAATCGAGGCCAGCCTGGATGATATCGGCGTACGCCGCAGCAAGGGCGAAAAGCCCTGAGCCATTGACTCGAATCAGGCAAAGCCGCCCCGCATGGATTAACCTTCAGCTACGGGATTGAAAACTTCCGGCCATGCCGGGAGTCACTGCCTATGCCGATTCCATAAGGAGAAAACGCTATGCCCGCAAGTGACCTGCAGCAGCAATTGGAAGCCCTCCATCAACATCTGGCTCAGGACACCCCGCTCAGCGAGGAAGAACGCGCATCGCTTTACCTGCTGACTCAGGAAATCGAAGTACAACTGGCACGCGAAGCCGCAGCAGCACCTGATGCAACGCTGGTCGATGGCGTCAATCTGGCAGTGGAGCGCTTCGAAGCCAGCCATCCCACGCTTGCCGGCACCCTGCGCAACATCATGCAGAGCCTGGCCAATATGGGCATCTGAATGCCCTGCTCCGGTTCAGACCTGGCGTTTCACGCCGCCTAGCCAATGCCTCCTGGCCAAGCGTCGACGCATCGAAGGTGTAGCAGCGGCGCCCCGCCGCGAACCAGGGCGTAGCTGACGGGAAAAGCCTCGCCCCGGGGCGGGGCTCCTACAATGGCCGCATTGTCCAAGCGGCATTTTTCACGGATCACTGCCGCGCCAGGCGGCAATTTTCCAGCGTGATCGCCCCAGTGCTGCGGTAAGGGTTGATATCCAGCCCGCCGCGACGCACGTAGCGCGCGTAGACGGTCAGCGACTGCGGCTGCAGCAGGCGCTGCAGATCGAGGAAGATGCGCTCGACGCACTGCTCGTGAAAATCGGCGTGCTGGCGAAAGCTCACCAGATACGCCAGCAGGCTGGCATGATCCAGCGCCGCACCGCGGTACTCGACGACCAGGCTGCCCCAGTCCGGCTGGCCAGTGACCGGGCAGTTGGACTTGAGCAGATGGCTGTGCAGACGCTCCTGCACCACACGACCGGCGTCGCAACGCAGCAACTCGGGCTGCGGGTGATCGTACTGGCTGACGCTGATATCCAGCTCATCGATGCACTGACCGGGTAGTGTCGCCACTCCTTCCTCGGAAACCTCAGCCAGAGAGCGCAGACGCACCGCCACTGGCTTGCCGGCCACCGCTGACAAATCACGCACCAGCGTCGCCTGTACCTCATCCCAAGAGGTGAAAACCGACTGATTCAGCGAGTTGAGATAGAGCTTGAACGACTTCGACTCGATGATGTTCGGCGAGTCAGCCGGGATGGCGAACTCACCGATGGCCACTACCGGCTTGCCGGACGGCAGCAGCCAGGACAACTCGTAGCAGTTCCAGTAGTCCACCCCCTGATACGGCAGACTGGTGCCATCCAGGCCCAGCTCCGCCCACTTGGTAGTGCGCGAGATGGGAAACAGCAGCTCGGGGCTGTACTCGGCGATGTACTGGCTGGACTTGCCCAGCGGGGAGTGTTCGGCAGGGTGCTGCATGGCGCGCAATCCAGAGTGGCGAAAAACCGCGCGAGTTTAGCGGGTTGGCCGTCCTACTGCACCCGCCGACCGAAGCTGAACGGTAATCCATGGGAGGGGCTTTCAGCTCGGGCATCCTGCATCCCGGCAGTCGTAGACGCGACTGCCGCCAAAGCCCCTCCTGGAGGATTCAGACCGCCACCGGCTCCTCCTCGATCTTGCGCAGTGGCGCCCAGCGGCGCAGCAGCAGGTACAGCGTCGGGATCACATACAGGGTGAAGAAAGTCCCGACTATGAGCCCGCCAACGATCACCAGGCCGATCTGCTGACGACTTTCCGCACCAGCGCCGGTGGCGATGGCCAGCGGCAACGAACCCAACACCATGGCGCCGGTGGTCATCAGGATCGGCCGCAGGCGCTGCACCGACGCCTCGATCACCGCATCGCGCAGCGCCTTGCCCTCACGCAACAGATGGTTGGCGAACTCGACGATGAGGATGCCGTGCTTGGTGATCAGGCCGATCAGGGTCACCAAACCAATCTGCGAATAGATATTCCAGGTGCCACCGAACAGCTTCAGCGCCAGCAAGGCACCGGCCATCGACAGCGGCACGCTGAAGAGGATGATCAGCGGATCGCTGAAGCTCTCGAACTGCGCCGCCAGCACCAGGAAGATGAAGGCCAGGGCCAGGGCGAAGATCAGCAGGATGCCCGAACTGGACTCCTTGAAATCACGCGACGTGCCGGTGTAGTCATACTGCGTCTCCGGCGGGAACACCTCGCGCGCCACGCTTTCCAGGTGATTGAGCGCCTCGCCCAGGGTGTAACCCGTACCGACGTTGGCGCTGATGGTCACCGCGCGCAACTGGTTGAAATGATTGAGCTCGCGCGGCGCCACGGTCTCACGCACCTCGATCAGGTTGGAGAGCTGCACCATGCCACCGTCGCGGTCACGCACGTAGACGCGATCCAGATCCTGCGGGTTGCTGCGGTCGACGTCCTGCAACTGCACCAGCACGTCATACTGCTCGCCATTCTGCTTGAAGCGGGTCACCTGACGGCTGCCGAACAGACTTTCCAGACTGCGGCCGATCACCGACACATCGGTGCCAACGGCGGCGGCCTGCTCACGGTTGACGGTAATCTGCAACTGCGGCGAGTTGAGCTTGAGGTCGCTGTCCAGGCCCTCGACCCCCGGATAGTCGCGCATGCGCTCCATCAGTTGATCGACGTAACCCTGCAGTTCGGCGTACTCCATGGACGAGCGCACGACGAAGTTGATCGGCTGGTTGCGCGCGCTCTGCCCCAGCGGCGGACGGTTGACCGGCGTGACGCGCATACCGGCAATATCCTGCAACTGCGGCAGCAACTCGTTGCGAATCTCGAACTGGTTACGCGAACGATCGCCCCAGTCCTCCAGCTTCATGAAGGAAATGCCCTGGGCCACGGTCGGAAAACCCGCAATGACCAGATAGCGATTGGTCTCGGGAATGCTTGCGTAAGCGGCCTCGACCTCCCGGGCGTAGCGCGCCGTGTAATCGATGGTGGCACCGTCCGGACCATTGAACACGCCGACGATGGTGCCGGTGTCCTCGGTTGGCGCCAGCTCGGAGCGCAAGCCGCCGAACAGCCAGGCGCACAGCACGAAAGCCCCCAGCAGTACAGCCAGCACCAGCGGCCAGGCACTCAAGGCACGATCCAGGCTGTGCTTGTAGCTGTAGGTCAGGCCGTTGAGGAAACCTTCGATCAGGTTGTACACGCGACCATGGCGCTGCTCGTGCGAGTGAGGTTTGAGCATCACCGCGCACATCATCGGCGTCAGCGTCAGGGCAACGAAACCGGAGACCAGTACCGAGCCAGCCAGGGTCCAGGCGAACTCGGTGAACAGCTTGCCGGTAGTCCCCTGCATGAAGCCGATGGGGGCGAACACGGCAGCCAGGGTCAGGGTCATGGCGATCACCGCGAAGGCGATCTCGCGGCTGCCCTTGAAGGCCGCCTGCATGGGTTTCATCCCCGCCTCGATATGGCGATGGATGTTTTCCAGCATGACGATGGCGTCGTCCACCACCAGACCGATGGCCAGCACCATGGCCAGCAGGGTCAGGGTGTTGATGGTGAAGCCCATCAGCGACATCAGGGCGAAGGCGCCGATCAGCGACACCGGAATGGTCACCAGCGGGATCAGCGTCGCGCGCAACGAGCGCAGGAAGATGAAGATGATCAGGATGACCAGCGCCACGGCTTCCCAGATGGTGGTGAAGACGTTGTCGATGGATTCGCGGATGAACTGCGAGTTGTCGTTGGCCACGGTCATGTTCATGCCGTCGGGCAACAAGGCCTGAACGTCGTCCCAGGCCGCTTCGAGCCCGTCGGAGATATCCAGCGGGTTGGCCGTGGCCTGCTTGACCAGGCCCAGGGTCACCGCCGGCAGACCGTTGAAGCGCACCACGGTGCGCTCGTCGCGCGGCCCCACTTCAGCGCGGCCAACATCGGACAGGCGCAGCAGATAGCCTTGCGAATCATCGAGAATCAGCTCGTTGAACTGCTCCGGCGTGCGCAAGTCGGTTTCCGACAGCACGCTGAACTCGCGCTCGCGCGACTCGATGCGCCCGGCCGGGATTTCCACGTTCTGCCGGCGCAAGGCATCTTCCACGTCCTGCACGGTGAGGTTGTGCGCGGCGAGTTTCTCCGGATCGAGCCAGATACGCATGGAGAAGGTACGGGCACCACGCACCTGTACTTCGGAAACACCGGGAATGGTCTGCAGGCGATCCTTGATCACCCGCTCCAGCAGGTCGGTGATCTCCATGGCACTGTGCTGCTGGCTATGGAAGGCAATCCACACCACTGGCTGGGCATCGGCCTCGACCTTCTGCACGATGGGCTCGTCGACTTCGTCGGGCAGCAGGTTACGCACCCGCCCCAGGCGGTCACGCACATCGTTGGCGGCCTCGTCGGCGCTGCGGCCAAGACGGAACTGCGCGGTGATCTGGGTGTTTTCCGCACGGCTGATGGAGGTGACGAAATCCAGCCCTTCGATACCCGACAGCACGTCTTCCACTGGCTGCGCCACCTGCGACTCCATGATCTCCGGGCTGGCACCGGGATAGGTAACCTGCACGGTGACGATGGGCACGTCGATATTGGGGTATTCACGCACATTGAGGCGGTCGTAGGCCATCAGCCCCAACAGCACCACGATCAGCGACAGGACGGTGGCGAATACCGGCCGGCGAATGCAGACGTCAGAGAGTGTCACAGCTGGCGCTCCCCACTCTTGCTGCGCACGGCCAGCCCTTCGCGTACACGCTGCCAACCGGCGCTGATAATGGTTTCGTCGCCCTGCAAACCTTCACGCACTTCGACCAAGCCGTCGAAACGCTTGCCCAGCGTCACTTCACGGCGCTCGACCTTGCCATCGACCAACAGATTGACCAGCAACTTGTCACCCTGCGGCATCACCGCCTCTTCGGGAATCACCAGCGCGTTGGGCCGTTCTTCGAGAATCACCGAGACACGCACGAACTGCCCCGGACGCAGGCGGCGGTCATCGTTGGCGATATGTGCACGGATGGCCTGGCTACGCCCGGCTTCATCCAGGCGCGGGTTGATGGCGAAGATTTCGCCACGAAAACGTTCATCCGGGTAAGTATCGAGGGTGATTTCCACGGTCTGCCCCAGGCGCACCTGAGCCACGGCCTTCTGCGGAATACGGAAATCGACCTTGAGCGGGTCGAGCACCTCCAGATTGACGATGTTCTGCCCGGCACTGAGGTAGTCGCCAACACTGGCCTGGCGCAGGCCGAGCGTGCCATCGTAGGGCGCCTTGATCTGGGTCTTGTCGAGCCGTGCCTGGGCCAGCGCCTGACTGGCACGCGCGGCCTGGAGCTGGCTTTGCGCCTCGTCCCGCGCCTGGGCGTTGCTGGCGCCACGCTGAAACAGCATCTGCGCACGCTGGTAGTTTTTCTCGGCGAGGTCGAGGTTGGCCCGAGCCTGGGCGAACTCGGCACGGGCAATGGCATCGTCAAGGCTGATCAGCAGATCACCCGCCGCTACCGCCTGACCTTCACGAAAATGCAGGGTAGCCAGGCGCCCCTCCACTTCCGGGCGGATCATCACCGACTCATCGGAACGCAGCGAACCAAAGGTAATCAGCTCGTCACGTACCTCCATCTGCCGGACTTCGACGACTTCGACCATTGGCCCTTCGGCAGCCACTGCAGGTAGCACCAGCGCCAGCGGTAACAGCCATGGAAGAGCACGCAACAGCATCGTCATGATCGCCCCCTTTTTCTTGGTAGAGGGGAAGTCTAACCGGCAGCTGTGTCAATGAGAGGTACGCAAGTTATTTCGCTATGTTTTTTCGGGCGCCACCACAATCTTAAGGAGCGGCTTTGGCCGCGAGCATCCAACGCTCGCCCGGATGAAATCCGGGGAGCACAGCGGCCATCCCCCGGACTTCATCCGGACTGCATATTGACGTCTAGGGGCGGTTACGCCGCGAGAATCGCGGATAAATCCGCGCCTACTACAGACGCGGAAAATGTCACTGACGCATGCCGCGACCGCTGATCAGCAGACGGATGCACAGGGTGTAGAGCACGGCGGTGGCCAGCAGCATGAAGCCAATGGCCACGCCAATGCGAATGTCGGACACCCCGAGAATGCCGTAACGAAAGGCATTGACCATATGCAGGATGGGGTTGCCCAGCGACACCGTCTGCCAGAATGGCGGTAACAACGTGATGGAATAGAACACCCCGCCCAGGTAGGTCAAAGGCGTCAGCACGAAGGTGGGGATGATCGAAATGTCGTCGAAGTTGCGCGCAAACACCGCATTGACGAAGCCACCGAGAGAAAAGATGGTCGCCGTCAGCAACACCACCAGCACGGTCACACCCAGGTGATGCACCTGCAACTGGGTGAAGAACAGCGATAGCAGCGTGACGATGAAACCCACTGCCAGCCCGCGCAGCACGCCACCGACGACGAAGCCGATGAGGATGGTATGCGGCGACACTGGCGACACCAGCAGTTCCTCGACGTTGCGCTGGAACTTGCTGCCGAAGAAGCTCGACACCACGTTGCCGTAGCTGTTGGTGATCACCGACATCATGATCAGCCCCGGCACGATGTACTCCATGTAGCTGAAACCGCCCATGTCGCCGATTTGCCGGCCAATCAGGTTACCGAAGATGACGAAGTACAACACCATGGTGATCGCCGGTGGCAGCAGGGTCTGCGGCCAGATACGCAGGAAACGGCGCACCTCGCGGTGAACGATGGTGCGTAGCGCCACCAGGTTGGCGGCGAACTCGCTGTTGAGGTACTGGGTATTCATTGCGCCACCTTGGCCAGGTTCTTTTCCACCAGAGAGACGAACAGCTCCTCCAGGCGATTGCTCTTGTTGCGCAGGCTCAGCACCTGCACCTGCTGCTGGGCCAACTGCTGGAACAGCGCATTGAGCCCCTGACTCTTCTCCACCTGCACTTCCAGGGTGTGGTGGTCGACCAGGCGTACGGGGTAACCCAGCAGGTTCGGCGCCTCACTGTAGGAGTCCTTGAGGTCGAGCAGGAAGGTCTCGACATGCAGCTTCTTGAGCAGATCCTTCATGCTGCTCAGCTCGACGATACGCCCATGGTCGATGATGCCGATATTGCGGCACAGCTGTTCGGCCTCCTCCAGATAATGCGTGGTGAGGATGATGGTGATGCCCTGCTGGTTCAGTTCGGTGAGAAAGCTCCACATCGACCGGCGCAGCTCGATGTCAACGCCGGCGGTGGGCTCGTCGAGGATCAGCAGACGCGGCTGATGCACCAGGGCGCGGGCAATCATCAGCCGGCGCTTCATGCCGCCAGACAGCTCGCGCGAGGCGACGTTGCGCTTTTCCCACAGGCCAAGCTGAGTCAGATACTGCTCGGCACGCGCCTTGGCGATGGAGCGTGGAATACCGTAGTAGCCGGCCTGGGTAACGACGATGTCGAACACCTTCTCGAACTGGTTGAAGTTGAACTCCTGCGGCACCACGCCCAGGCAGCGCTTGAGCGCATAGGGCTCGCGGTCGAGGTCATGGCCGAACACGCTGACCGTGCCGCCGCTCTTGTTCACCAGCGTGGAGAGGATGCCGATGGTGGTGGATTTGCCAGCGCCATTGGGGCCGAGCAAGGCGAAGAAGTCACCTTCGGCAACGTCCAGGTCGATGCCATGCAGGGCCTGGAAGCCGTTTCCGTAGGTCTTGGTCAACTGCCGAATGGTCAGGGCGGAGCTCATGAAGAAGGGGTTTCCCGCGCGAGAGTGAGATCGTTATAGATGAGGATGAAGACGCACGATTGCAACCGCGTGTTACGTCCGCGCTTTACTGGCATGCACCCTACCGGCCCTGACGCACGGAGAAAAGGCCGTGATGGCGATCTTGATTATCGACTCAGTCGATAACACAGGCCTCACGCTGCATGTCGCCACTCAGTTCCAGCGCGCCGACCTCGAACAGATGCGGGTAGCGCCCGCGCAGGTGCTCGAAGAACAGTTGCTCGGGCAGATCCTCGAACTGGCCGTGATCCTGCAGGTACTCCATATAGCGCTCGCCCCTGTCGTTGTAGGGATGGAAGACGCTGTCATGCACACCGTCGAACGCCAGCGGTGCCACCTTGAACACCCGGCACAGCGCTTCGTTGAAGGCCGGCGTGGCCTTGACCCAGCACCCATCCAGATACAGCTCGGTGTAGCCGTGCATGGCGAACACCTCGCTGCGCAGCAGCTCCAGCAGGCGCGGCGTGGACAGGTGATTGCGCACATCGGCCAGGCCGATACGCGCAGGAATGCCGCAATGCCTTGCGCATGCCGCGAGCAGATTGGCCTTGGGCACGCAGTAGGACTCCCCGGCCGTCAGCGCGTGGCTGGCCTTCAGCGTCTGCGCATCGAGGCTGAAGGCATAGGGGTTGTAGCGAATCTCGTCGCGCACGGCGAGGTAGAGTGCGATGGCCTGATTACGCGGCTCTCGTGAAGCGCCACGCCAACGCTCGGCGAACTCGACTACCAATGGATGGTCACTGTCAATGAAGCGGCCGGGGCGAAGATAGATCTGCATGACGGGGCTCCTGAAGTTCGCTTCAGTCTAATCCGCCAATTGCGTGATGCTCACGACGATCCGGCCAAGCTCACCGCCCCTCTCGCCATTTATGGCTATGCTCGGGGCGTCGCCCGCTCGAATCATGGAGGAATGCACATGCTCGTCATCTGGTTATTGGGGCTACTGCTCGGGGTCGCCTACCTGGCCCATCGCCGCACCGCCGCCCACACCGCTCTCGGCATCAGCGCAGCCTACCTGCTGACCATGGCATTGTTCAGCCCGGTACCGGGCTGGCTGCAACTGCTGCTGTGGATCATCACCGGCGCCGGCGCCGCCTTCATTCTGCTCGGTGATCTGCGCCGGCAACTGTTCACCCGCCCGCTGTTTGCCTGGTTCCAGCGCGTACTACCGCCGATGTCAGCCACCGAACGCGATGCCATCGAAGCCGGTACGGTGTGGTGGGACGGTGAGCTGTTCAGTGGCAAGCCCGACTGGGACAAGCTGCTGGCCTACCCCAAGGCCAGGCTGACCGAGGAAGAACAGGCCTTCATCGACGGCCCCACCGAAGAACTCTGCGCGATGATCAGCGACTGGCAGATCGGCCAGGAGATGGACCTGCCGGAGAAGGCCTGGGCGCACATCAAGCAGCATGGCTTCTTCGCCCTGATCATTCCCAAGGAATATGGCGGCAAGGGTTTCTCCGCCTACGCCCACTCACAAGTGGCGATGAAGCTGGCCACCCGCAGTGGCGATCTGGCCTCCACCGTAATGGTGCCCAACTCCCTCGGCCCGGCCGAGCTGCTTCTGCACTACGGTACCGAAGCACAGCGCAACCATTACCTGCCACGCCTGGCACGCGGCGATGACATCCCCTGCTTCGCCCTTACCGGCCCGCTGGCCGGCTCCGACGCCGGCGCCATGCCGGACACCGGGATCATCTGCAAGGGCCAGTACAACGGCGAAGAAGTGATCGGCCTGCGCCTGAACTGGGAGAAGCGCTACATCACCCTCGGCCCGGTGGCCACCCTGCTCGGCCTGGCCTTCAAGGCCTACGACCCGGATCACCTGCTGGGCGACCAGGAAGACCTGGGCATCAGCCTGGCGCTGATCCCCACCGATACACCCGGCGTGGACATCGGCCGCCGTCACCTGCCGCTGGGCGCCGCCTTCATGAACGGCCCCAACTCGGGCAAGGACGTCTTCATTCCGCTGGATTACCTGATCGGTGGCCAGGAATACCTGGGCAAGGGCTGGATGATGCTGATGAACTGCCTGTCGGTGGGCCGCTCCATCTCGCTGCCGGCAGTCGGCACCGGCGCGGCCAAGTTCACCAGCCTGGTCACCGGCCAATACGCGCAGCTACGTGAACAGTTCAACGTACCGCTGGCCGCCTTCGAAGGCATCCAGGAAGCCCTGGCACGCATTGGCGGCAACGCCTGGCTGATGGACAGCGCGCGGATCCTCACCGCCAACGCCGTCGACCTGGGCGAGAAACCCTCGGTACTGTCGGCAATCCTCAAATACCACCTGACCGAACGCGGCCGCGAGTGCATCGGCCACGCCATGGACGTACACGGCGGCAAGGGCATCATCATGGGCCCGAACAACTACCTGGCCCGCTCCTGGCAGGGTGCGCCGATTTTCATCACCGTCGAGGGTGCCAACATTCTCTCGCGCAACCTGATGATCTTCGGCCAGGGCGCCATCCGCTGCCATCCCTACGTGCTCAAGGAAATGGCCCTGGCCGACCGCGAGGACAAGGACCAGGCACTGACCGAGTTCGACGCCCTGCTGATGAGCCATATCGGCTTCGCCGTCGGCAATGCCGCCAGCAGTTTCCTCCTCGGCTTGACTCTAGGCCGCCTGGGCCTGGTGCCCGGTGATGACCTCAGCCAACCCTACTACCGTGCGCTCAACCGCCTGGCCGCGGCCTTCGCCCTGTGCGCCGACAGCAGCATGATGCTGCTCGGCGGTGACCTGAAGCGTCGCGAACGCCTGTCTGCGCGCCTGGGTGATGTGCTCAGCTATCTCTACCTGGGCTCGGCGGCACTCAAGCGCTACCACGATTTGGACTATCAGGAATCCGTCAGACCGCTGCTGCGCTGGGCCATGGAGGAAAACCTCTACCACGCCGAGCAGGCACTCGATGACCTGCTGAGCAACTTCCCCAACCGCCTGTTCGGTTGTCTGCTGAAAGTGCTGGTGTTCCCGCTGGGTCGCCGCCATCACGGCCCGAGCGATGCGCTGGACGCCGAGGTAGCCGCGATCATCTGCCGCCAGGCCGGCGACCCGGCGCTGGAGTCGGTGCTGGAAGGCTGCTATCGCCCGCAGGCCGACCAGGATTCGGTCGGCGCCCTGCAGCATGCACTGAGTCTGGTGCAAGCCAGCCGAGACGCACGCAAGCGTCTGCATCAGGCGCTCAAGGACGGCAGCCTGCAACCGGCGCCGGGCCAGGACGCCATTGAGGCCGCGATTGCTGCCGGCATTCTCGACGGCGAACAGGGCCAGCGCCTGCAAGCAGCCGAAGCGGCGCGGCGTCGGGTGATCGACGTCGACGACTTCGCCAAGGACGAGCTCAAGCTCGGCCGCGGCAAGGTGCGCTGACGCTACCGTTTGTGGGAGAGGCTTCAGCCGCGAGTTTCTGGCATCGCGGCTGCCCCCTCCCACGCAAAGGCCAGCCGAACGGGACAGCGGGCGCCAGGAACTCTATACTCCTGCGCCCGTTTTACCCTTCAGGAAATCGCACCATGGCCAGCCACCTCGACCACCACCTCGCCCTGCTCAACCACCTGCGCGGCATTCTCGTCGCCCTAGGCGAAGCCGAACAGGTGCTCGACGACAGCCACGCCCTGTTCCTCGAGCGCTACGACGAACTGCTCGCCGAACTGCCGCGCGATCCGGTGTCCAGCCAGTACCTGGGCCAGGATCTGATCAGCCAGGTATTCCACCGCTATCCGCAGATCGCCCATCTGGTCCCACGCGACCTGCTGTGGTTCTTCGGCGGCGACTGCCTGCACTTCATGCCTGACGAGGAAATCTCCCTGTACCAAAGCCTCGACGAACGCCGCTTCGAAGCCGAAGAGAACGACGAACCCTTCGACTGGAACCAGGAAAAACAGCTGCTAGCCCTGCCCACAGACGGCTCCAAGCACTGATCAGCCAATAAACAAAAGGCCCGCACGGTAAACCGGCGGGCCTTTCGTTTTGTGCCTGTACAAACGACAGAAACGAAAACGCCGCTCGATTGAGCGGCGTTTTCGTTTATTTGGAGCGGGAAACGAGACTCGAACTCGCGACCCCGACCTTGGCAAGGTCGTGCTCTACCAACTGAGCTATTCCCGCAGTGCAACTTGAATTGGCGTCCCCTAGGGGACTCGAACCCCTGTTACCGCCGTGAAAGGGCGGTGTCCTAGGCCACTAGACGAAGGGGACCTGGAACTTCGCTTGAAACCCTGCAAAAGCAGCATTTCGAAATTTTGGAGCGGGAAACGAGACTCGAACTCGCGACCCCGACCTTGGCAAGGTCGTGCTCTACCAACTGAGCTATTCCCGCAGTGCAACTTGAATTGGCGTCCCCTAGGGGACTCGAACCCCTGTTACCGCCGTGAAAGGGCGGTGTCCTAGGCCACTAGACGAAGGGGACACACCCCGGAACATCAAGCAACTTTCCGGCTTCCTTCGCTCTGCATCTGGCTTTGCGCTGGAAGTGGCGCGCATTCTATGGAGGCTTTTGGAGGTCGTCAACCACTCTCTAAAAAATTTTTAAAATCAAAGACTTCAGGTCATAAATCGATATGCCACTAGCAGGCCGTTGAAAAACTCGGCTTCAACTGCCCCAACCCGTCCGGTTTGGCGCTTTTTCAAGCGCTTTGGCCTAACGGAGTCCACACAAGGCCTGACTTCAGGCCTTTTTGACAGGTTTCAGCACCACGCTCACGCCTTTCGGCGTTTTTTGGGCGTAACTCGCCCTATACATGCGATCCTCGCCACCAACCCGACAGGCTACCCAGTCGGATCAGGTTGTAGACCGAGAAACCCAGCAATAACTGAGCACTCAGCTTGGCGCGACCGATCAGCTTGGTCTTGCGCAGGCCGCCAACCGTCTTCAGCCAGCCAAAACCTTCTTCGATCCGCTTGCGGATCTTCTGGCTGGCGGCATACCCCGGATGCCGCGTGGTGCGCCCATCGATGGCGCTGCCCTTGCGCTTCTGCGCCACATGCGGTGTCACTTTCAGCTCGCGCGCCCTCTGCACGAAACGCTTCTGGTCGTAATTCTTGTCTGCACCTACCGTGCTGCCCGGCTTGGCCGTGCGCTCCAGCATCTCCAGCGCCGCCTCTACCTCGGCACGTCCATTGAACTCGGTGCATTCCACATCCACGATCAGACCGTTGCGGTGCTCCATCATCGTGTGGGCCATGTGCGCCAGACGACTGGCATCGCCATTGCTCTTGCGCGCCAGCCGGGCCTCGGGATCGCTGGTCGATTGGTGGGTCGCGTTGCTGCGCTTCTCGCCCTTGAAGTCGGCATCGGGGTTGCGCGTGCCATCCTCCGGTGGGTCGCCGCCATCCTTCTTGATAAAGGACTTGTGCGAGGCCCAGGCGTCGATCAGCGTGCCATCGACGCTGAAATGCTCGTTGCTGGCGTACTCGGACCATGCGGCCAGCGACTTGATGCGCTGGAAGAACAGCCGCGCTACATCCTGGTTGAACAAGCGGTCACGGTTCTGGCTGAAGGTCGAGTGATCCCACATGCGCTCGTCCATCGACAAGCCGACGAACCAGCGAAACAGCAGGTTGAAATCAATCTGCTCGACCAACTGCCGCTCGGAGCGAATGGTGTAAATCACCTGCAGCAACGAGGCGCGCAGCAGCCGCTCCGGCGCAATCGAGGCCCGTCCCAGGGTGGAGTACAGCCCGTCGAAGTCCCGATCCATCGAAGCCAGAACGGTATCGACCAGGCCTCGCAGGGGACGCAGCGGGTGATCGTTCGGGATGCGCTGCTCCAGCGTCGTATAACTGAACAGCTCGTTTTGTTTGAGGTCGAGTCCACGCATCGGCTTGGGCTGGCTTCGGCAGAAGAGGATGGCCGCCATTTTGCCAGAGCCACGCGGGCTCTGGCTTTTTTCAACGGCCTGCTAGGAGTCATGCAGCCAAGCCACTACACTCGGTCGAAAAGCCAGATTCTCGAGAGGTTCCCAAGCTGTGTCCGCACTCGTGATAACCATGTTGATCGTCGGAGGCATCGCCTTGTTGATGGTGATTGCCTACGTCAACCATGCCGTCGAGAGCAGCAAGCTGGAAAAGGCGCGCCAACGCGCTGATCTGCTCGACCGCATTCGGCGCTGTCAGGATATTTCCGAGCGCATGCCAGGCCAGTTGATGTCGCCTCAGCTGAAGTTGCTGCTGAGCCAACTACAGCTGCAGGTCAGCGAACGCCTGCTACCCCTGGATAAACAGAACGCCACGCTGCAGAGCGATATCGCCACCCTGAAGACTGAGATCGCCAAGGGTGAGTCCATTACCGTGCAAAATCCGCCCCAGGCCATCAATAACGAAGCCAAGGCCAAGGAAATACGTTTCCTCCTGGAAAACTTCCATGCATTGATCACTGGTTCGGTACAGGGCGGCCTGCTCACTGCCACTGTGGGCAAACATTGGCTCAAGCAGGTTCGTCATATGCTGGTGCAGGTGCACATCGACCTGTTCACCACCCTGGGTCAGGCGGCGCTGCAACAGAATCAGCCGGGGCAGGCTCGCCTGGCGTTCGAGCGGGGCGTGCAATATTTGCGTAAGCAACCCGAACCGGCAGCCTATCAGGCGCAACTCAAGCGTCTCGAGGAACAACTGGCACGCGCCAACGCCATGGTTCTCGACAAGAATGCCCCCGCAGCAGCCGAACCCAGCCAGTTGACCGAAGGTCTGAAAGACCTGGAAGAAAACGGCTGGAAGAAGAAGAACATCTATGACTGAGTGATGGCAGAGCAGCCTTCGCCAGCGCTCGGCCCGATACCTTGACCGAATATTAGGAGCGGCAATGAGCATGACCGTATACGGGGCGCCCCTTTCCCCCTTCGTCCGTAAACTCCGTTTGTGCCTGATCGAAAAAGGTCTGGATTACGAACTCGAAGTGATCATGCCCTTCGGCCAGCCTGACTGGTATCGCGAACTCAATCCTCTGGGCCGGATTCCCGCCTTTAGCGACGGCGACGTCAAACTGGCCGACTCCAGTGTGATCTGCCAGTACCTGGAGGAACGCTATCCAGAACGCCCCTCACTCTATGGCGAAAGTGCCGAGCAACGCGCCAGAGTGCGCTGGCTGGAAAAGTATGCGGATTACGAGCTGGCGCCACTGTGCACCTTCAGCGTATTTCGCAATCGAGTCCTGAAAGCCAGCATGGGCCAGCCATGCGACGAACAGAAAGTGCAGGAGACGCTCCAGCAAGCCCTACCCAGCCATTTCGATTATTTGCAAAGTACCCTGGGTGATGCACCCTTCTTCCTGGGCGAGCAACTGTCGATGGCGGATCTGGCGCTGGCTTGTCAGCTGATCAACATGGAGCACAGTGGTGAAACGCTGGATGCCAGCCGATGGCCAAAGCTGGCGGCGCACTATCAGCGCATCAAGAGCCGTATGTCCGTGCAGCAACTGCTACCGGGCGAGCTGCGCACGCTGGAGAAGCTCAGCGCCAGGCGCTGAATACACCGGCTGCCCAAGGTGCACCCTTTGTCCAGCCTGGCTGAACACATGGCGCACCCTATGGGATCGGCTCGAAACCACCCAGAACGGCAGCCAAGGCCTACTCAGCAATCGCTGGCGGCCAGAAAGATCGCTGCCAAGCCTTCGATACCCGCCTGATCCACCTCGCTGAAGCGCCCCAGCGACGGGCTGTCCAGATCCAGTACGCCGATCAGGCGTCCCTCCTTCAGCAGAGGCACCACCAGCTCGCTATTCGAGGCGCTGTCGCAGGCGATGTGCCCGGCGAAGGCATGCACGTCTTCGACACGTTGCGTCTGCAAGCTCGCCGCGGCAGCACCGCAGACACCACGCCCAAAGGGAATGCGCACGCAGGCCACCTTGCCCTGGAACGGGCCGAGTACCAGCTCACCGTCCTTGACCAAGTAGAAGCCAGCCCAGTTCAGGTCAGGCAACTCGTGAAACAGGAAGGCAGAAAACTGCGCGGCATTGGCGATGAAGTCACGCTCACCGCTAAGCAGCGCCTGCAGTTGCGCGCTCAACAGGGGATAGCCGTCGAGGTCAGCCCCGGCCTGGGAAAGGTCAATCATATCTGTTGCTCCAGCAGTTGCAGCCCGACCCAATGGCGGGCAAATTGATAGGCGCAGCGGCCGTTGCGGTTACCACGACCCAGCGCCCAGCGGATGGCGGCCTTTTCCAGGGCCTCGTCCCAGCTCCAGTCCAGTCCGACCTGGCGCGCCTGTACGCCGACCCAGTGGCGCACGACGATCAGGAAGTGCTCCTGACTGAAGGGATAGAACGACAGCCACAGGCCAAAACGGTCGGACAGTGCGATCTTGTCCTCAACAGCCTCGTTGGGGTGCAGTTCGCCGTCGACCCTCGTCCAGTTCTCGTTATCACTCTGTTGCTCAGGCACCAGATGGCGGCGGTTTGAGGTGGCGTAAAGCAGCACATTATCCGTCGCCTGCTCCAGCGAGCCATCGAGCACACTCTTGAGCACCCGGTAATCGCCCTCGCCCGCTTCGAACGACAGGTCATCGCAAAACAGCACGAAACGCTGTGGCAAACCGGCCAGCAGCTCCACCACACGCGGCAGGTCAGCCAGATGATCGCGCTCGATCTCGATCAGGCGCAGACCGGCCCTGGCATGCTCGGCCAGCAAGGCACGCACCAGCGAGGATTTGCCGGTACCGCGCGCGCCCCAGAGCAAGGCATGATTGGCCGGCAACCCCATCACGAACTGCCGCGTGTTACGTGCCAGTTGCTCGCGCTGAGCATCCACCCCCAGCAAGTCACTCAGCGACAGATCGAGGCTGACCTGCAAAGGCCGCAGATAACCACTGCGACCATCACGCACCCAGCGTGCGGCCATGCAGGTGTTCCAGTCCAGCTGGGGACGCTGCGCGGGCAGCATGGGCTCGAGACGCGCCAGCACCTGTTCGGCACGGGCCAGAAAGTCCAGCAATCGCGAATCCACTCTCTAGTTCTCCTGTTATGCACGGCCGTATCGTGCAGCATCTGCCAGTGAAGGGTCGCGATCAGCTATGCTTGGCACGAGCCAAGGATCAGAGACCACGCGCGCATACATGGATATTTCGCTCACCCAACGCCTGTCATTCAAACAGGCCGGTCTGACCGTGCTGGTGGCATTTATCCTTGGCACGCTGCTGAGCGTCACCCAGGTGGCCGTCGATTATGCCAGTGAAGAGGCCTCCATCAACCGCGAGATTCGTGCGCTGCTGGAAATCAGCCACAACCCCGCTGCGCGCATTGCCTACAACATCGACGCCGAACTGGCGCAGGAGTTGGTCCTCGGCCTGCTGCGCTCGCCAGCCGTAACCCGCGCCGAACTGATCGACAGCAGCGGCCTGGTGCTGGCCAGCGTCAGCCGTCCACGCAGCGAGAGCCGCTACCGCTTCCTCAGCGACAGCCTGTTCGGTGCCGAGCGCGCCTTCGACGATCCGCTGTTCGTCTCCCATGCACCTGACGAAGCGCTCGGCCTCCTGCGCCTGGAGATCGACACCTACGCCTTCGGCAGCCACTTCCTGAAACGCTCGCTGCTGACCCTGCTCACCGGTTTTGCCCGCAGCCTGCTGCTGTCGCTGATTCTGCTGGTGCTGTTCTATTTCATGCTGACCAAACCGCTGACCGGCGTGATTCGCGCCCTCAGCGAGCGCAACCCGCAAGACCCGCACCATCGCCCGGTGCCCTGCCCCAAGGGCCACAAGCGTGACGAGATCGGTACGCTGGTAGAGGTCACCAACCGCCAACTGTCGAGCATCGCCCAGGAGATCGCGCACAGGCGCAATGCCGAGGATCGCCTTACTCAGTACCTGAGTGAGCTGGAAAACATCGTCTCGGCGCGCACCGCCGAACTCAAGGCCACCAATGCCCGCCTCAGCCAGTCCAACAGCGAGCTGGAGACGGCACGCAGCATGGCCCTGAACATGGCGCAGGCACGCTCGGCCTTCCTCGCCAACATGAGCCATGAAATCCGCACGCCGCTCAATGGTCTGCTCGGCATGCTGGCACTGGCTCTGGACGGCCCGCTAAGCACTGAACAACGCCAGCAACTGGGCATCGCCCATGACTCCGGCAAGGTGCTGGTGGAACTGCTCAACGACATTCTCGACCTGTCCAAATTCGAAGCCGGCCAGCTAGAGCTGGAGACGATTCCCTTCGACCTCGGCGCCCTGGCCGAGGAAACCGCCAGCCTGCTGTCGCAGAACACCGCCAGCGCAGTGGAGCTGACCTGCCTGATCGACCCGGCACTGCCGGCACAGGTGCTGGGCGATCCGACGCGGGTACGCCAGATCGTCAGCAACCTGCTGTCCAATGCGCTCAAATTCACCCGTTTCGGTCGCGTCGACCTCATCGTCGAGCGCAACACGGATGGTATCTGCATCCGTGTGCGCGATACCGGCATCGGTATCGCCGAAGATGCCCAGGCACGCATTTTTCAGCCCTTTGCCCAAGCCGAAATCGGCATCACCCGTGAATATGGCGGCACCGGCCTTGGCCTGGCCCTGACAAGGCGCCTGTGCGAGGCCATGCACGGCAAGCTGAACCTGCAATCGAAAGAAGGCTTTGGCAGCGAGTTTTGCGCCGAGCTGCCGTTACCCGCCCATACGCCTGCCAGTACACAGCCGGTACTGGAGGGTCGCATCGTCGCACTGACCCCGGCCAGCAGCGGTTTGCAACAGATGCTCAGCCAATGGCTGCCAACCTGGGGACTGAGCTATCAGCGCCTGGATACCGATGCCAGTCTGCTCGGTGTGCAAGCCGACCTGCTGATCAGCGATTGCCCGGAATGCCTGCCGGGTATGCGTCCGGCGATAGGCACAGCCGTGCTGCTGGTCACTGCCTATGGCAACTTCCTGCCGCTCGAACAGGCGCAGCGCCTCATGCCGCTGCTGCAAATCGCCCGCCCACTGGCACGCAACGGCTTGCTTCAGGTATTGCGGCATACGCTCTACAGCGACGACAGCGCCCTGCAGGGCAGTACCCAGACACAGCCTGAACGGGAGGGCACTGCACGCGTGCTGCTGGTCGAAGACAACCCGGTCAACCAGATGGTCGCCAAGGGCATGCTGGTCAAGCTCGGCTATCAGGTTCAGGTCGCAGCCCATGGCGCTGAAGCCCTGGAGATGCTGGAGCAGGAACCCATCGACCTGATCCTGATGGACTGCAACATGCCGGTGATGGACGGCTATGAAGCCAGCCGCCGCATTCGCAACAACGGTCGCTGGCTACAGCTGCCCATCATCGCCCTGACCGCTAATGCGCTGTCCGATGAACGTGAACGCTGCCGCGCCGCCGGCATGAACGACTACCTGGCCAAACCCTTCCGCCGTGAAGAACTGGCAGCCATGCTCGACACCTGGCTGCCTGGCGAAGTTACTCGCTGAGCCGCGTCAGCAAGCGATCCAGACTACGCCGCAGCCCCTCCATTTCCAGCAGATCCTGATCCGCGAACTGACACAGCAACTGCACCTTGAGCGGCAACACTTGCGCCTGCAGCACTCTGCCGGCATCGCTCAACGCCAGGTGAACCTCACGCTCGTCAGCCTGCGCGCGGCGCCGCTGCACCAGGCCCAGCTGTTCCAGGCGCTTGAGCAGCGGCGTCAGGGTGCCCGAGTCCAGTTGCAGGCGTTGCCCCAGTGCCTTGAGCGTCGGCTGCCCGGGCGCCTGCTCCTGCCACTCCCACAGCACCAGCATCACCAGATACTGCGGGTAGGTCAGACCGAGGGCATCGAGCATCGGCTTGTAGGCACGGATCACCGCGCGCGAGGCGGCGTAGAGCTTGAAGCACAGCTGGTTATCCAACTGCAGCCCGGCGGTATCGAACGCACTCATTTCAGCAGGGCTTCGATCTCACTGCTCAATTCTTCCGGCTTGGTGGTCGGGGCGAAACGCTTGACCACCTGGCCGTTTTCGCCAATCAGAAACTTGGTGAAGTTCCATTTGATGCCCTGGCTGCCCAGCAGGCCTGGCGCGCGCTTTTTCAGCTGCACGAACAGCGGATGAGCGTCTGCACCATTGACATCGACCTTCTTGAACAGCGGGAAGCTGACGCCGAAGTTCAGCTCGCAAAACTCGGAAATCGCGCCTTCATCACCCGGCTCCTGCTTGCCGAACTGATTGCAGGGGAAGCCGAGCACGACCAGCCCCTTGTCCTTGTATTGCTGCCAGACATTCTCCAGGCCCTTGTACTGCGGGGTGAAGCCACATTTGCTGGCGGTATTGACCACCAGTACGGCCTTGCCGCCGAAGTCGGCCAGGGTTTTCTGCTCGCCCTTGATGGTGGTAACCGGGATATCGAACAGTGCATTGCTCATGGGGGGATCGTCCTGAATGGGCTGAAAGTGACGAACAAGATAGCGAGCAATTAAATTGCATACAATTTAATTAATGCAAAATAAGGTATGCGAATACACGCTATTTCGTGGGTTAGCAGCGCCGAGTGCCGAGTTTCCAGACGCAGATGAGCTCAACGCGCGCGGATGGCCGCCCCACGTAGCCCACCGGGCGATGGATCGCGTTGCGCCGATGGTGGGTCGCGCCGCACCGGCCTTAGCAAACTGATTGATAGACCTGACAGGCGGCTAACTCACCCTACGAAACGGTGGCGCCCAACGCTCGTACTAGTGCTGCCAACTGCGGCGCATCACCCTGCACACGTACGCGTAAGCCATCGATTTCGCGGCGCATCGGGTAATGCTTGCGCAGGCGATCGAACGCAGCGCGACGCGCATCGGCATCGCCGCCCAGGCTGCGGCGAAAATCCGCATCGTCGCGGCGCGGGTCGTACACCGCGCGGCAGATGCTGGCCAGCGCCCAGGCAGGGGCCGCGCTGCCATCGATGCTCAGCTCGCTCAACCAGGGCGCAGGCAACAGATCGGCCAGATGCACCTGCTCGGCCACACCCAACGCCCGACAGCAGGCCTGATAGATCTGCGCCGTGCCGCGCAGCTTGCCGTCCAGGCTGTAGCCGGCGATATGTGGCGTTGCCAGTTGGCACAGGGCAGCCAGCTCGACATCGGCCTGCGGTTCACCCTCCCAGACGTCCAGCACGGCCTGTAAATCCGGTCGTTGTGGCAACAGGCTTCGCAGCGCGGCGTTATCCACTACTGCACCACGGCTGGCGTTGATCAGCCAGGTGCCCGGTTTCAATGCCGCCAGGCGAGTCGCGTCGAACAGGTGACGGGTCGATGCGTCCAGCGGCGTGTGCAGGCTGATCACATCGCATTCGGCGATGATCTGCTCCAGGCTGACGAAGTCGCCGCCCTCGGCGGCCTGGCGCGGCGGATCACAGACGTGCACCTGCCAGCCGAGACCACGCAGCAGCTTGACCAGGCGCCCACCCACCTGCCCCGCGCCCACCACACCGTACACGCGCGCAGCCGGGTCAACGCCCTCACGCTCGGCCAGGGTCAGCACGCTGCCCAGCACGTAATCCACCACGCCACGGGCGTTGCAGCCCGGTGCGCTGCTCCAGGCGATGCCGGCTTCGGCGAAATAATCGAGATCCAGATGGTCAGTGCCAATGGTGCAGGTGCCGACGAAACGCACCCGACTGCCTGCGAGCAAGGCGCGATTGACCGGGGTTACCGAACGCACCAGCAACAGGTCGGCATCACGCACATCGGCCGCACTGATGCTGCGCCCCGGCAGGCGACGGATGCTGCCGAACGCGGCGAAGAACTCATCGAGCAGGGGAATGTTTTCGTCGGCGACTATGTGCATGTTGGGCTCCATCAGGCAGGTCGCCATTCTAAGTCAGCTGACACCTCAGCGTCGCCCACAGGCCGCCAGACAGAGGGGCAGATCGTTCTTTCCTGACCGCTGCGTCAAAGCGTAGGCTACGCGGTTTCCTGCTATCCCTAAGAGTCGACATGTCCACCGACACCCGCCTTGGCCGCGTGCGCACGGAACTGCGCAGCCTGCTCATCCTGGCCACCCCCATCATCATCGCTCAGTTGGCGCACACCGCCATGGGCTTCGTCGACACGCTGATGGCCGGGCGCGTCAGCCCGCAGGATCTGGCCGCCGTTGCGCTGGGCAACTCGATCTGGGTGCCGGTATTCCTGCTGATGACCGGCATCCTGCTGGCCACCACCCCCAAAGTGGCGCAGCGCTTCGGCGCCGGCGAGGAAGCTGCCATCGGCCCACTGGTGCGTCAGGCGCTTTGGCTGGCGCTGGCAGTCGGTGGCGGTGCCGCCGCCCTGCTGTGGAACGCCGAATTCATCCTGCGCATCACGAATGTCGACCCGGCGCTGATCACTCCGGCGATGGGCTATCTGCGCGCTGTGGCCCTGGGTTTCCCGGCTGTGGCGCTCTATCACGTGCTGCGCTGCTTCAGCGATGGCCTCGGCCACACCCGCCCGAGCATGGTGCTGGGCATTCTCGGCCTGCTGCTGAACATTCCCGCCAACTACATCTTCATCTACGGCAAGTTCGGCCTGCCGGCCATGGGCGGCGTCGGCTGTGGCTGGGCGACCGCACTGGTGATGGGCTTCATGCTGATCGGCATGCTGGTCTGGGTGAAGTGGGCGCCCTACTACCGCGCCAGCGCATTGTTCACCGGCTTCGACTGGCCGCAGTGGACGGTGATCAAGCGCCTGTTGAGCATTGGCGTACCGATTGGCGTGGCGGTGTTCGCCGAGTCGAGTATCTTCGCGGTCATTGCCCTGCTCATTGGCGGCCTCGGTGCTACCGTGGTCGCCGGGCACCAGATCGCGCTCAATTTCAGCTCCATGGTGTTCATGATTCCCTACTCGCTGGGCATGGCCGCCACGGTACGCGTCGGCCAGGCACTGGGCCGTGGCGAGCCGCGTGAGGCGCGCTTCGCCGCCGGTGTGAGCATGGCCGCGGCGCTGGGCTATGCCTGCATATCGGCCAGCCTGATGTTCCTGCTGCGCGAACAGATCGCACACATCTACACCCCGGACAAAACCGTGATCGCAGTCGCGGCCACGCTGATCGTCTATTCGGCGCTGTTCCAGTTCTCCGATGCCATTCAGGTGACCGCTGCCGGTGCGCTGCGCGGCTATCAGGACACCCGCATCACCATGCTGCTGACCCTGTTCGCCTACTGGGGTATCGGCCTGCCGGTGGGGTATGCGCTGGGGCTGTCCGACCTGTTCGGTGAACCGAGCGGCCCCAGCGGCCTGTGGCAGGGCCTGGTGGTTGGCCTGACCTGCGCTGCCGCGATGCTCACCGTGCGCCTGGCACGCAGCGCGCGCAAACGCATTCGCCAGGCCGCCTGAGTGATTGGATAGGCAGGCAATCAGCTCTAGACTGAGCAAATGATCCGACCTGCCCTACTCCTCTGCCTTACTCTGCTTGCCGGTTGTGGCCCAGCCAATGACGGCCTGGCCCTGCAGAGCGACTACCTCGAACGCCTGCAACGCTCGCTCGATGCAGCCGACACCCCTGCTTTCGACAGCCGCAGTGCCAGCCAGTATCGCCTGCCGCCCAGGCGTGAACGAATCAGCGAGATTCCCGAGCTGCGCATCAGCCTGCTCGATCTGGTGATCGATGCGCGGCGCTGCCCACACTTGCAGCAACTGATCAGCCAGCGCAACAGCAGCCTGGGCAAGCAATTGATGCCCAGTCAACGCCTGGGTTACGAAGGCGAGCTGCTACGCGCCCTGGATGCCTGCCTGCCGCATCTGCAGGACGACTCCAGCCTCAAGGCCACGCTACAGCGCCTGGCCAGCGACAAGCGCCAGCAACTGCAAGCGGTGTTCTGGAACGCCCTGAATGGCAGCCAGGAGTTCGAGCACTACCTGCGCTTCGCCGACCAGGCCCTGCCGGTGGATACCCAGGAAGACAGCGCCGCCCTCAATGCCCTGCAGCGGCTGGCGAGCATCGGTGCTAGCCTGCCGGAGCAACTGCCGCCGAGCGCCAGCGAGCTGGAGCCGCTGTTCTTCGCCCTCTACGCCAGCGAACAGGGCGGCCAGCTGATCACCAGCCTGGCCAGCCTGCGCCATACGCTCAATGCCGGCAGCGAACTGCTGGAACAACGCCTGCAGAATCGCCCGCTGTGCCCACTGGGTCAGGCGACGCCCCGCGGGCGCATCCTGCAGAATATCTTCGTCAAGTTCTACGCGGGCGGTCTGCAGCCCTACCTAGCGCAGGTCGACCAGCGTGGCCAGCAGTGGCAGGCGGCGCTGCTGCAGTTGCAGCGCATCGACGGCATCCCTCCAGCCACACGCGAGCACTTGCAGCGGCTGGCCGGCGAGCAGGAGTCGTTATGGCAGGAGTTCCGCGCCGCCACGGCGCGTCACGTCAAGGCCTGGCAGACGTTACTGAACAGCTGCGGCCTGGCACCGGGACAGGCAGGATGGAACAACGCTGAAAACGGTGCAGAGCCGTAGGGTACGCCGCGCACACCAATAACCACAGCTAAGACGGATCAAGGCACATCACCGGTGCGCACGGCGCACCCTACATGCGACATGCGTCGCCTAGTCGGCCTTCTTGCGAATCCAGTACAGGTAGGTGCCGTCTTCCTCGGCCTGGCCGAGCAGCTCGTGGCCGAGAAACACGCAGAACTTGGGAATATCACGACGGGTCGAAGGATCAGTGGCGATCACCTTGAGCAGACCGCCCGGCGCCAGGTCGCGCACCTTGTTGTGCAGCATCATTACCGGTTCCGGGCAGTTCAGGCCGCTGGCGTCGAGCAGGTCATCGTGATTGAGGGTCAGGGCTTCAGACATAAGGGGCTCCACGAACAAGCGCGCATTGTCGCGCAAAGCTGACCTTCAGGTCACCTGCGCGCAGACCATCACTTGCCATGCCGACGCAGGTGGCAGGTCACTTCCTCACGGTCGTGATACAGCTGCTTGCAGCCGATGCTGACCTTCAGGCCGCGCTCGACCAGCCCCGATTCGATGCGATCGAGCAGACGCCGCACTTCGGCATAGCGCTGCTTCATCGGCAGCTTGAGGTTGACCACCGCCTCGCGGCACAGCCCCTCGCCCAGCCAGGTCTCGATCATAGCCGCTGTGCGTGCCGGCTTCTCGACGATATCGCAGACCATCCAGTGCACCGGATGCCGTGGGCGGAAGGTGAAGCCATCAGCGCGCTGGTGCACGACGAAGCCGGAATACATCAGGCTTTCGGCCATCGGCCCGTTGTCCACGGCAGTGACGCGAATTTCCCGATTGACCAGTTGCCAGGTCCAACCGCCCGGTGCTGCGCCCAGGTCAACGGCGGTCATCCCCGGCGCCAGGCGTTGATCCCACTGTTCGCGCGGGATGAAATGGTGCCAGGCTTCCTCCAGCTTGAGCGTGGAACGGCTCGGCGCCTCGCGCGGGAACTTCAGACGTGGAATGCCCATCGGCCACATCGCCTGGTTGTCTGCCTCGGCGATGCCGGCGAACACCTCACGGCCGCTCTTGAAGGTCAGCAGCAGGCGTGGCTTCCTCGCATCGTCCACCAGTTTGCCGGCCTTGAGCAGTGCCTTGCGCAGCGGCGCCTCGAACTTCTTGCAGAAGGTCGAAAGTTCCTTGCCATCGTTGGTATCCACCACCTCCAACCACAGGCTGCCGCACACCGGATAATCAGCCAGGGCGTCGAGCAACACGCTGATACGGTCGCTTTCCGGCAGGCTGCCGTAGGCCCCACGTGCCCACTGCCGGGGGAAGATCAAATGGTTGAAACGCACGCTGCGCATCAGCCGCTCAGTATCGGCTGCTTCGCTGCAGACGAACTCGGCACAGGCGCTGTCAGGCTTGGTTTTGGAGTAGCCCGGCACGTCCAGACGTGCGGCAAGGTCGGCGATCTCGGCGCAAACCTTGCCTTCGAAACCGGGGCGGCAATGTAGAAACAGGGTATTCATCAGAGGGGCTCCTTGAGGCGCGCATGATACCCGAGACAGGAACCCCGAGCCGCTAAACCTGTCCAGTTACATATGCGCTGCCCACAAGTACGGCTCGGCAAACTGACCGCCAGCGAATGCGGTTCGGTAAAAACCGGCCCTCCCGAAACCGGCAGCGCGTCACAACCGATAAAGGATATGCGCTCGCCAGACCGCCCAAGCCGAACTAGCTTGAAGGTCTGCGCCATCAGACACAGCCCGAACCGTGCGGGCCCAAGGAGATGTGCAATGCCCTCCATCGATAGCCTGAACTGCCGCCGCGAACTGCACGTCGGCGATGCCACCTACCACTATTTCAGCCTGCCCGAGGCTGCCCAGCGCCTCGGCAATATCGACCGCCTGCCCAAGTCGCTCAAGGTGCTGCTGGAAAACCTGCTGCGCAACGAAGACGGCCAGACCGTGCAACCGCAGGACCTGCAGGCCATGGTCGACTGGCTGGACAAGCGCGCCTCCGACCGCGAGATCCAGTACCGCCCGGCGCGCGTTTTGATGCAGGACTTCACCGGCGTGCCAGCGGTGGTGGATCTCGCCGCCATGCGCGATGCCATGGCCAAAGCCGGTGGCGACCCGCAGCGGATCAACCCCTTGTCGCCGGTCGATCTGGTCATCGACCACTCGGTGATGGTCGACCGCTACGCTTCCTCCAGCGCCTTTGCCGACAACGTCGAACTGGAAATGCAGCGCAACGGCGAGCGTTACGCCTTCCTGCGCTGGGGCCAGCACGCGTTCGACAACTTCAGCGTGGTGCCGCCGGGCACCGGCATCTGCCACCAGGTCAACCTCGAGTACCTGGCGCGCACCGTATGGACGAAGGAAGAGGACGGCATCACCCTCGCCTTCCCTGACACCCTGGTCGGCACCGACTCGCACACCACCATGATCAATGGCCTCGGCGTACTCGGCTGGGGCGTTGGCGGCATCGAAGCGGAAGCAGCCATGCTCGGCCAGCCGGTGTCGATGCTGATTCCCGAGGTGATTGGCTTCAAGCTCAGCGGCAAACTGAAAGAAGGCATCACCGCCACCGACCTGGTGCTCACCGTCACCCAGATGCTGCGCAAGAAGGGCGTGGTGGGCAAATTCGTCGAGTTCTACGGCGACGGCCTGGCCGACCTGCCGCTGGCCGACCGCGCCACCATCGCCAACATGGCCCCGGAATACGGCGCCACCTGCGGCTTCTTCCCGGTGGACGAGATCACCCTCGGCTACCTGCGCCTGTCCGGCCGTCCGGATGCCACCGTGCAGCTGGTCGAGGCCTACAGCAAGGCCCAGGGCCTATGGCGCGAGCCAGGCGACGAGCCGCTGTTCACCGATAGCCTGAGCCTGGACATGGGCAGCGTTGAAGCCAGCCTGGCCGGGCCCAAGCGCCCGCAGGATCGCGTCGCCCTCGGCCAGGTTCACCAGGCCTTCGACGACTTCGTCGGCCTGCAACTCAAACCGGCGGCCAAGGAAGAAGGCCGTATGCTCAACGAGGGCGGCGGCGGTACTGCCGTCGGTGGCGACCAGCAGAGCGGTGGTATCAACTACGAAGACGACGGCCACACTCATCGTCTGCAAGACGGCGCCGTGGTGATCGCCGCCATCACCTCCTGCACCAACACTTCCAACCCCAGCGTGATGATGGCTGCCGGCCTGCTGGCCAAGAAGGCGGTGGAAAAAGGCCTGCAGCGCCAGCCCTGGGTGAAGAGCTCGCTGGCACCGGGCTCCAAGGTGGTCACCGAGTATTTCAATGCCGCTGGCCTGACGCACTATCTGGAGAAACTCGGTTTCAATCTGGTCGGCTACGGCTGCACCACCTGCATCGGCAACTCCGGCCCGTTGCGCGAGCCCATCGAGAAGGCCATCACCCAGGCAGACCTGACCGTCGCCTCGGTGCTCTCCGGCAACCGCAACTTCGAGGGCCGCGTGCATCCGCTAGTGAAAACCAACTGGCTGGCCTCGCCACCCCTGGTGGTGGCCTATGCCCTGGCCGGCAGCGTGCGCCTCGATCTGACCCGCGACGCCCTTGGCACCGGCAAGGACGGCCAGCCGGTGTACCTGAAAGACATCTGGCCGACTCAGGCCGAAATCGCCGAGGCCATCGCCAAGGTCGACACCGCCATGTTCCGCAAGGAATACGCCGAAGTCTTCGCCGGCGACGCGAAATGGCAGGCCATCGCCGTGCCCAAGGCCGACACCTACGCCTGGCAAAGCGACTCCACCTACATCCAGCATCCGCCGTTCTTCGAGAACATCGCCGGTGACCCGCCGCGCATCACCGATATCCGCCAGGCGCGCATCCTTGCCCTGCTCGGCGACTCGGTGACCACCGACCACATCTCACCAGCCGGCAATATCAAGGCCGACAGCCCGGCTGGGCGCTACCTGAGCGAGCACGGAGTAGACAAGGCCAACTTCAACTCCTACGGCTCGCGCCGTGGCAACCATGAAGTGATGATGCGCGGCACCTTCGCCAACATCCGCATCCGCAACGAAATGCTCGGCGGCGAGGAAGGCGGCAACACCCTGCACGTACCCAGCGGCGAGAAGCTGGCGATCTATGACGCCGCCATGCGTTACCAGGCCGAAGGCACGCCGCTGCTGATCATCGCCGGCAAGGAATACGGCACAGGCTCCAGCCGCGACTGGGCGGCCAAGGGCACCAACCTGCTGGGGGTCAAGGCGGTGATCGCCGAGAGCTTCGAGCGTATCCACCGCTCCAACCTGGTGGGCATGGGCGTGCTGCCGCTGCAGTTCAATCCCGGTACCGACCGCAACAGCCTGAAACTGACCGGCAAGGAAGTGCTGGCCATCGAAGGGCTGGAGGGCGTGGAGCTGCGCCCGCACATGCCGCTAACGCTGATCATCACCCGCGAAGACGGCCAGCACGAGGAAGTCGAAGTGCTCTGCCGCATCGACACCCTCAACGAAGTCGAGTACTTCAAGGCCGGCGGCATCCTGCATTACGTGCTGCGGCAGATGATCGCCAACTGAAGCAGTTGCCCTGCCGCCCCGCGCGGCAGGGCTCTGCCTGGAACCATGACAGCGCCAAGGGCGCGACATAAACGTGCCGTCCGTCATAAAGCGTTTACACTCGCAGCAAAACGGATTCGCCCTCAACTTCACCGCTTGTCGGCCGATTAAGAAAGGGCATAACAATGACGGACACTTGCCATGCGTAACAACCAGCCGGTCACCCAACGTGAGCGCACCTTCCCTGCGCAACAACGCCTGATCTCCACCACGGATCTCAAGGGACAAATCACCTACTGTAACGATGCCTTCGTCGACATCAGTGGTTTCAGTCGTGAAGAGCTGTTGCGCGCGCCACACAACATCGTGCGTCACCCCGACGTGCCGTCCGCCGTGTTCAGCCACATGTGGACGACCCTCAAGAGCGGGCTTCCGTGGATGGGTATCGTCAAGAACCGCAGCAAAAATGGAGACCATTACTGGGTCAACGCCTACGTCACACCCATCACCGAAAACAACCAGGTTGTGGGCTACGAGTCCGTCCGGGTCAAGCCGACCGCCGAACAGATACGTCGTGCCGAGACGCTGTATCGACGCATCAACACCGGCAAGTCTGCCGTGCCTGCCAGCAACCAGTGGCTGCCCGTCGTGCAGGCCTGGATGCCCTTCATCCTGGTCAGCCAGATCGGCTTTATGATCGGCCACTGGATGGGCAGCAACTGGGGTTTCATCCTCGCCGCCTGCCTGTCCGTACCGCTGGGCCTGGCCGGTATCGCCTGGCAGACACGAGGCACCAAGCGACTGCTGAAGCTGGCAGAGCAAACCACCTCGGATCCGCTGATCGCGCAGATGTACACCGACAGCCGTGGCGCCGAGGCGCGCCTGGAAATGGCCATGCTCAGCCAGGACGCACGCCTGAAAACCTGCCTCACCCGCTTGCAGGACACCGCCGAACATCTGACCCAGCAAGCGCGCGAAGCCGACAAGCTGGCGCACAACAGCTCGGCCGGCCTCGAACGCCAGCGCCAGGAGACCGAGCAGGTCGCCACCGCCGTCAACGAAATGGCCGCCACCACACAGGAAGTGGCCAGCAACGTCGCCCGCACCGCCATCGCGACCCAGGAAGCCAACCGCCTGACCAGCGAAGGTCGCAGCATCGCCGCCGAAACCCGCGAAGCCATTCAGCGCCTATCGCAATCGGTGGGTGACACCGGCGAAACCGTGACCCGCCTAGCCCGGGACAGCAGCGAGATCGGCGGCGTGGTCGACGTGATCAAAGGCATCGCCGACCAGACCAACCTGCTCGCCCTCAACGCCGCCATCGAAGCCGCACGCGCGGGTGAAATGGGCCGTGGCTTCGCCGTGGTAGCCGACGAAGTACGCTCACTGGCGCAGCGCACCGCCGAATCCACCGAACAGATCCACGGCCTGATCGCCAAACTGCAACGTACTGCCGAAGAGGCCGTACTGACCATGGAAATCGGCCGCAAACAGGCCGACGAAGGTGTCGAGCGCGTGCTGCAGGCCGATCAGGCGCTATCCGGTATCAGCGACTCGGTGGCCAACATCGCCGACATGGCCAACCAGATCGCCGCCGCCGCCGAGGAACAAAGCGCCGTGGCCGACGAAATCAACCAGAACATCACCACAATCGCCCAACTGTCCGACCAGACCGCCGGCGAAGCGCAAAGCACCGCCAAACTCAGCGAAGCCCTGACCAACACCGCACAGGGCCAATACGCCCTGGTCGAACGCTTCAACCGCTGAAACAAAATGCGCAGCGGTTTAACCGCTGCGCCTTTCTCCACCCTGCCCGCCGTCGTGTAATTGCCACTTCCCAGCGGTTATCCGACAGGGTGTATACCTACCGAACACCCCACCGACTCGCTGCAGGCCGCGGGATAGAGAAGAATCTTGAAAATGGCAAGGAAAATTGTCCACCAAAGCCACCCGCAGGTTATGCACGGCGGCGGCAAAAACTGAGTGCAACACCTGACCTTCCGGTACGGTGCTGCCCCTATGTCATATGCCGAACTCAGCGTTGAAGAGCACGCCACCATTCAAATCGGTCATGCCCAAGGCTTGGGCCTGCGCAGGATTGCTCGTCTGTTCAAGAGATCTCCCTCGACAATCAGTCGAGAGGTGCGCCGCAACCGAGATGTCCGTTGCGTTTATTCGGCCCGTTTCGCTCAACAACAGATGCAGGCCCGGCGTCAGGTATGCCGGCCGATGCGTAAGCTGTTGCCGGGTAGCGAGCGCTTTGAGTTGGTGGCCCATATGCTGCGTGAGCGTTTGTCTCCCGAGCAGATTGCCGGCAAGCTGCGCAGCATGAACATACCCAACCTCAGAGATGCCTACTTCTGTCGCGAGACGATCTACAACGCGATTTATGCCTTGCCCGTCGGCGAGCTGCGCAAGGAGCTGATCATCTGCCTACGCCAGGGTAAGACTGCGCGCAGACCTCGTACTGGCGGTGTAGACCGCCGCGGTCAGATATCCGATATGGTCAGTATTCATGTGCGTCCGCCAGAGATCGAAGATCGCCAGATGCCAGGACATTGAGAAGGCGATCTGATCAAGGGCAAAGCTGATGCTGCGCTCCCGATTAATTCTGGAGCCCGTGGTAATGATACGTCCCGACGCGAAAGTCGAAAAAGTCTATCTCTACCCCAAACCGGTGGATTTCCGAAAGTCTATCGATGGCCTGGCCGCCCTGGTCGAGTTGGATATCGAGGTCGCGGTGTTCGACCCGGTGCTGTTCGTCTTCCTCAACCGGGCGCGCAATCGCGTGAAGATTTTGTATTGGGAGCGCAACGGCTTTTGCCTGTGGCTGAAGCGACTGGAGGCTGAACGCTTCAAATCGCATCCAGAGCCCGGCGATGATGCCATCGTGCTGACAGCCCAGGAGTTGAACTGGTTGTTGGACGGTATCGACCTCTGGCGCAACCGGCCGCACCAGGTTTTGACCCCGCGATTCGTCACCTAAGCCGGTATAATCAACGGCATGATTTCCATGCCCGAAACCCTTCCTAATGACCCCGCCGCGCTTAAACAGTTGCTCGCTGGGGTGTTGTCGTCGGCGCAGGAATTAGCCAAGGACAAAGACGGGCAAATCGAACGCCTGCGTGAACAAAACGCGCTGCTGATCCAGCGCCTGTTCGGTCGCAAATCCGAGCAGAGCAGCGACCCGGATTCACCGCAGTTGGCGATGTTCAACGAGACCGAGGGCTTGGCCGAAGCGGCGCCTGAAGCGCCTGCCGATGAGGTCGAGGAGGCAGTCGTTGCAACGAGCACGCCTCGCGGTAAGCGCAAACTGTTGCCGGCCGAGCTACCGCGTGTCGAAGTCATCTACGAGCTGCCCGAGCACGAACTGACCTGCGAATGCGGTTGCCGCAAACAGGTGATCGGCGAGGAGACCAGTGAGCAGCTGGAAATCATCCCAATGCGGGTTCAGGTGATCCGCCATATCCGCAAGACATACGCCTGCAAGGCCTGCGAAACCGCCCCGGTCACCGCCGACAAGCCGGCACAACTGATCGAGAAGAGCCTAGCCAGCCCCAGCGTGCTGGCCATGCTGCTGACCACCAAGTATGTCGATGGCCTGCCCCTGCACCGCTTCGAAAGGGTACTGGCTCGGCACGGTATCGACCTCTCCCGGCAGACCCTGGCGCGCTGGGTGATCCAGTGCGGCGAGCAGTTGCAGCCACTACTCAACCTGCTGCGCGATCAGCTGCTGGACAGCCCGGTGATTCACTGCGACGAGACTCGTGTGCAGGTGCTGAAGGAGCATGGGCGCGATCCTGATAGCCAATCCTGGATGTGGGTGCAAACCGGTGGCCCACCAGGCAGGCCAGTGATCCTTTTTGACTATTCCACCAGCCGCGCGCAGGAGGTGCCGTTGCGCCTGCTGGCGGACTATCGCGGTTATTTGATGACCGACGACTACGCCGGCTACAACGCTGTGGCCGCCCGGGAAGGGATAGAGCGCCTGGCCTGCTGGGCGCATGCGCGGCGCAAGTTCGTCGAAGCGCAGAAAGTGCAGCCCAAGGGCAAGACCGGCCGGGCCGACGTGGCGCTGAACCTGATCAACAAGCTATACGGCATCGAGCGTGAGCTGAAAGAGGCCAACGATAACGAGCGACTGGCCGCCCGCCAGCAACGCAGCCAGCCGCTACTCGCCCAACTCAAGGCCTGGCTAGACAAGACCCGGCCGCAGGTCACGGCGCAGAATGCCCTGGGCAAAGCAGTGAACTACCTGGCCAGCAACTGGAGCCGGCTTGAGCGCTACGTCGAAGGTGGACATCTGCCGATCGACAACAACCGCGCGGAGAACGCCATCCGCCCGTTCGTTATCGGGCGCAAGAACTGGCTGTTCAGTGACACGCCCAAGGGGGCCACGGCCAGCGCGCAGATCTACAGCCTGATCGAAACCGCCAAGGCCAATGGCCAGGAGCCTTACGCCTGGCTGCGCCACATCCTCGAACGCCTGCCGACCGCCAATAGCGTCGAGGATTACGAAGCGCTGCTGCCGTGGAATTGCTCGCCAGTGAGCGCATCCTGACAGACCCGCTCCATCAGCAGTAGGTGGGGTTTATGGAGCGGTTACATCTAACCAGCCAGACCGCGTTGCCTCATCAAAGCAGTGATGATCGGCACGGGCCCGAGCAGGTGCTCACGCATAATGCGGCTGGCACGCACGGCATCACGCGCGAGGATCGCCTCGACCAAAACCGCATGCTCCTGACGCTTGGCTTGTAATGCCTGGTCGGAAAAGACCGTGTGCTGCAACCAGAGATGGCGATAGCGCTCAGCCTGATCGAACAGCGATGCACGCACTTTCAATAAGTGGTGTGAGCCGCAGCCTGCCACGATGGCCTCATGGAAGGCCTTGTGCCGGGCATCCCAGAGGCTGAGCATTTCTTCAGCGTTACGCACCTCGACAACCTTGGCCAGGGCATAGTCGCGGGCCAGAATCTCTGCTTCCCAACTGTCGTCGCCGCGCTCAATCGCCAGGGTCAGGAGCATCGCCTCCAGATGGGCACGGGCATCGTAGATGTCCGCCAGTTCTTGCAGCGACATGGCCGCAACACGGTAGCCACGCTGACTGATGGCCACCACCAGGTGCTCTGCCACCAACTGTGACAACGCTTCGCGCAACGGCCCAACCCCCAGCCCGTAGCGCTCCTTCAAACCACTCATCAACAACTTTTCGCCGGGCTTGAACAGCCCGCGAATGATGTCTCGCTTGAGCACGTCATAGCCACGCACAGCGGAGTTTTCCCGAGAAACTGGTGCTTGCATCTAAACAGCCCTTTTTTCATACCCCGCCATCATACCGAATCACGCCCCAAGAGCGGCTGACATCCGCGCGGACGGTTTTATTGACACATACTTAAAATGTCGATATTTTTGCACTTAGTCGAAATTAATCCGACCCCACACCGCCGCACTCCCCGCCTAGGAGAATCGCCATGACCCGTTTTGTTCCCGTCAAAGATCTCGTCGTTCCGCTGCCGCAGGAGCTCAAGGGTTTCACCCTCGAACCGAGCCAGTGCTCGCCGCGTCTGCTGGAATTGACGTTCCATCAAGCCACAATCGAAGCCTTCCTCACGGCGCTGGCCGATGTGCCAGTGCAGGCGCTTGAATACAAGTCGTTCTTGCGCTTTCACGTGGCCAAAGTGCTTGATGAATTGTGCGAAGGCACCCTGCAGCCGGTGCTGGTGAACACCCTGGTCGATCGCGGCACCGGTGGTTTGCTGATCAAGCCGACCGGACTGGACAACGTCGAGCAGGCCGAAGACATGGTGAAGCTGGCGACGGCCGTGGCCCACCTGTTTGGCCGCTCCAACTACGACGCGATGAGTGGCCAGTATTACGCTCGCTTTGTGGTGCAGAACGTCGATAACTCCGACAGCTACCTGCGCCAGCCACACCGGGTATTGGAACTGCACACCGACGGCACCTTTGTCGAGCAAGACACCGACTACGTGCTGATGATGAAGATCGACGAGCAAAACATGGAAGGCGGTAACTCCCTGCTGCTGCACCTTGATGACTGGGAGCACCTTGAAACCTTCAATAGCCACCCCTTGGCCCGTCGCGATATGCGCTGGAGCGCACCGCCCAGCAAGCGCGTTGACAAAGATGTGTTTCACCCGGTGTTCGACACCGACAACCAGGGCCGTCCGATCATCAGCTACATCGACCAGTTCGTGCAGCCGCGCAATTTCGAGGAAGGCAACTGGCTGACAGACCTGTGCCAGTCGCTGGAAAACAGCCAACACAAGATTTCGGTCGAAGTGCCGGTGGGCAGCTTCCTGCTCATCAACAACCACTTCTGGCTGCACGGCCGCGACCGTTTCACTGCGCATCCGGGCCTGCGCCGTGAGCTGATGCGCCAGCGCGGCTACTTCACCCACGCCAAAGTGCTGCGTAACCCGCGTCAGTAACGCTGCGGCCTTGACTTCCGCTGCTCTGTCCGAAGCCTGCCGGCCGCCAGGCCAAGGCTTTCGGACAATCACCTAAAGATCGCAGGTAACGGCATGTACGACTTCATCATCATTGGCGGCGGCATCATCGGCATGTCCACCGCCATGCAGCTGATCCAGGCCTATCCCGACAGCCGCATACTGCTGCTGGAGAAGGAGCAGGCTCCGGCAATGCACCAGACCGGCCACAACAGCGGCGTGATTCACGCCGGTGTGTACTACACGCCGGGCACCCTGAAATCCCGATTCTGCCTTGAGGGCAACCGTGCCACCAAAGCCTTCTGTGATCAGCACGGGATTCGCTTCGACAATTGCGGCAAGCTGCTGGTCGCAACCAATGACCTGGAAATGCAGCGCATGCAGGCGCTGTGGGAACGCACAGCCGCTAATGGCCTGGAGCGGCATTGGCTGAGTGCGGGCGAACTGCGCGAACGCGAGCCGAATATCAGCGGCATCGGCGGCATCTTCGTGCCCTCAAGCGGCATCGTTGACTACAAAGAAGTCGCGTCCGCCATGGCGCGCGAGTTCCAGCGTCGTGGTGGCGAAATCCGCTATGGCTGCGAAGTGACCGGGCTGCAGGAGCGCCCCACGGAAATGCAGGTGCAGACCTCCGCCGGTGACTTCAACTGCCAGTTGATGATTTCCTGCTCAGGCTTGATGGCTGACCGCATCGTACGCCTGCTCGGACTGGACCCCGGCTTCAGCATCTGCCCCTTCCGCGGCGAATACTATCAGCTGCCGGAACAGCACAATCAGATCGTCAATCACCTGATCTACCCGATCCCTGATCCGTCCATGCCGTTTCTCGGGGTTCACCTGACACGCATGATCGACGGCAGCGTGACCGTCGGCCCGAACGCGGTACTGGCATTCAAGCGTGAGGGCTACCGCAAGCGCGATATTTCCATCAGCGACACCCTGGCCATGCTCGGCGATCCGGGTATCCGCAAGGTGTTGCGCGACAATCTGCGTCCCGGTCTGGGCGAGATGAAGAACTCGCTGTTCAAGCGCGGCTACCTGCAGCAGGTTCGCAAGTACTGCCCGAGTATCAGCATCAAGGACCTGCAGCCCTACCCGGCCGGGGTGCGCGCCCAGGCGGTGTCCAGGGATGGCAAGTTGATCGAAGACTTCCTGTTCCGTAACACCCGCCGCAGCGTCAACGTCTGTAACGCGCCGTCGCCGGCCGCAACGTCGGCGCTGCCGATTGGCGCCTACATCATTGATCAGGTCAACACACAGGTCCTGGACCTGACGGGCTTCAACAGAACCCGGCAAACAGCTGCCGTGCCAGCTTGAAACCGGCAGTACCGCCGGTGCAAAAAACACTGCACCCAGCGACAAGCCCGGCGCCACTGCCTTGCAGTAGCCTGCGGCGCATGTGCCCAACAGGGCACTCATTCTAAAAAAATCCGAGCCGGGCCAGCCCTGCCTAGTCACTCAAGTCGAGATCGTGCCATGAACCAGCCAGTTTCTTCTTCGTTGCAAAGCAAAGACATTCAGTACCAACTCCACCCCTACACCAACGCACGCCTGCATCAGGAAGTCGGCCCCCTGATTATCGAGCGGGGAGAAGGTGTGTATGTGTACGACGAGCAGGGCAAAGGCTACATCGAGGCGATGTCAGGCCTGTGGAGTGTCGCCCTGGGCTTCAGCAACCAGCGCCTGATCGCGGCCGCGGAGAAACAGCTGCATACCCTGCCGTTCTATCACCTGTTCAGCCATAAATCGCACCAACCCAGCATTGAACTGGCCGAGAAGTTGGTTCAAATGGCGCCCGTACCGATGAGCAAGGTGTTCTTTACCAACTCCGGCTCAGAAGCCAACGACACCGTGGTGAAGATGGTCTGGTACATGAACAATGCCATGGGGCGCCCGGCCAAGAAGAAGTTCATCAGCCGGGTCAACGGCTACCACGGCATTACCGTCGCCAGTGCCAGCCTGACCGGCCTGCCGGTCAATCAACGCGGCTTCGATCTGCCGCTGCCCGGTTTTCTCCATGTCGGCTGCCCGCACCACTATCGCCATGCCCTGCCTGGCGAGACCGAGGAGCAGTTTGCCGACCGTTTGGCCGCTGAACTTGAACAGAAAATCCTCAGTGAAGGCCCGGAAACCATTGCCGCCTTTATCGGTGAGCCGGTCATGGGCGCCGGTGGCGTGATCGTTCCGCCGCGCACCTACTGGGAAAAGATTCAGCGCATCTGTAAGCGCTACGACATTCTGGTGATCGCCGACGAAGTCATCTGTGGTTTCGGCCGAACCGGCAATATGTTCGGCAGCCAGACCTTTGATATCCAGCCAGACATCATGGTGCTGTCCAAGCAGCTGTCGTCTTCCTACCAGCCTCTGGCCGCCATCCTGATTAACGAGCAGGTGTTTCAGGGCATCGCCGACCAGAGCCACAGCCTCGGCACCCTTGGCCATGGCTTTACTGGCAGCGGCCATCCGGTGGCTACTGCGGTGGCGCTGGAAAACCTCAAAATCATCGAAGAAGAAAACCTGGTCGAGCATGCCGCCGAGATGGGCAAGCTGCTGCACAAGGGCCTGCATCAGTTTGCTGACCACCCACTGGTGGGCGAGATCCGTGGCTGTGGGCTGATTGCGGCAGTCGAACTGGTGGCTGACCGCACGACCAAGGCCCCGTTCCAGAGCCTCGGCACCCTGGGCAAACACATGGCCGCACGGGCGCAGGAACACGGCATGATCAGCCGCGCCATGGGCGATGCACTGGCCTTTTGCCCGCCACTGATTGTCCAAGAGGCGGAGATCGGCCTGATCCTGCAGCGTTTTGCCCAGGCCCTCGATGACACCGCTCAGCTGATCCGCTAGCGCCGGGCAGGCTGCGGCCTGCCGGACTCACTCCAACAAAAAACGGTGCACATGCCTCCGGAGTCCCTTATGCAACTGAACAACGCTGCCCTGTTTCGCCAGCAAGCCTATATCGACGGTCAGTGGCTGGATGCTGATAACGGCCAGACCATTGCCGTCAACAACCCCGCCACCGGCGAGATCATCGGCCATGTACCGAAAATGGGCCGGGAAGAAACCCGCCGTGCCATTCTCGCCGCCGAACGCGCCCTTCCCGCCTGGCGTGCGCTGACCGCAAAAGAGCGGGCTGGCCGCCTGCGTCGCTGGTTCGAGCTGATAATGGACAATCAGGATGACCTGGGTCGGCTGATGACGATCGAACAAGGCAAACCCCTCAGTGAAGCCAAGGGCGAGATTGCCTATGCCGCGTCGTTCCTCGAATGGTTTGCCGAAGAAGCCAAACGTGTCTACGGCGATACCATTCCGGGTCATCAGCCGGACAAGCGCATCCTCGTGCTCAAGCAACCGATCGGCGTGACAGCGGCTATTACCCCGTGGAACTTTCCTTCAGCCATGATCACCCGCAAGGCCGGCCCGGCGCTGGCGGCGGGCTGCACCATGGTGCTCAAGCCGGCATCGCAAACGCCATACTCTGCCCTGGCGCTGGCGGCATTGGCTGAACAGGCCGGAATTCCTGCAGGGGTTTTCAGCGTTGTCACCGGCAGCGCCAGCGAAGTCGGCAGTGAGCTGACCGACAACCCCATCGTTCGCAAGCTGACTTTTACCGGCTCCACTGAAATCGGTCGGCAACTAATGGCCGAGTGCGCTCAGGACATCAAAAAGGTGTCCCTCGAACTGGGTGGAAACGCGCCCTTTATTGTCTTCGAAGATGCCGATCTGGATGCCGCAGTCGAAGGCGCGCTGATTTCCAAGTACCGCAACAATGGCCAGACCTGCGTATGCGCCAACCGTCTCTACATTCAGGACAGTGTCTACGACGCCTTTGTTGAAAAGCTGCAGGCCGCGGTGGCGAAACTGAAAATCGGCAACGGCCTGGATGATGGCACCACCACAGGGCCGCTGATCGACGCCAAGGCCGTGGCCAAAGTCCAGGAGCACATTGCCGACGCGCTCGCCAAAGGCGCCCGCCTGGTCGCAGGTGGCCAGCCTCACGCACTGGGCGGCACCTTCTTCGAGCCGACCATTCTGGTTGATGTGCCCAACCATGCCGCCGTAGCCAAGGAAGAAACCTTTGGCCCCCTCGCCCCCTTGTTCCGTTTCAAAGATGAAGCCGAGGTGATCGCGATGGCCAATGACACGGAGTTTGGCTTGGCCTCTTACTTCTATGCCCGCGATCTGGGACGGGTATTCCGCGTCGCAGAGGCACTTGAATACGGCATGGTCGGTATCAATACCGGGGTCATTTCCACCGAGGTCGCACCGTTTGGCGGGGTCAAAGCCTCCGGTCTGGGTCGTGAAGGTTCCAAATACGGCATTGAGGATTATCTGGAACTGAAATACCTGTGCCTGGGCATCTGAACAACCGCCTGGCGCGTGTGCAAGCGCGTTTACGCGACGCGCCATCCTCGTTTTGACAGTGTCGACTCACGGTATTGGTAAACCGCTTACCGACTCTGCTTCAGCACTGAAAATGCGGCCACGGCGAACGTGAGCCGCATTTTTTATGGCCGGAAAGCTCCGCGCCGGGCGCACATGATGCAGCCACCAGCGGCTGAACAGGGCCGGTTTGTCTCCGTGCATCGGCGCTCAAACCGAGTTCACTGGATGACAAAAAACGGGGCCGCCAGCTGCAATTTTTTAGGCAAGGCCCGCCCTAGGATCATGACTCCAATCTCTCCCACAACAACAAGAGAAGAGTCATGGCCGCAAATATCAAGAAACAAGGCGAAACTGCCGACTGTGCCCTCGTGGCGGTTCCCGCCACTCAACGCATGAGCAAAGGCTCACTCACCATGGCCTGGTGGGCACTGTGCAGCGCCATGTTCTGGCTGGTGGTGTCCGCCACCCTGGCCATGAACTTTGGCACGCAGAACGCCATTATTGGCTTGCTACTCTCGGTGGTCACTTACGCCGCCATCAATGGCGTCATTGCCCGCTATGCCATCAAGACCGGGCTGTCAGTAGCCCTGTTTTCCCGCGTCTTATTCGGCAAAACGGGGGCCGCACTGGCCACCCTGATCTTTTTCGCCACCGCCATTTACTACAGCGTGTTCGAGGGCTCGGTCATTGCCATTGCCATCCAGAACTACTTCTCCGGCTTAAGCCTCGGCCAGGCCTATTTCCTGGTGGTGCTGTACAGCGTGCCCCTGGTGTTTGGCAGCGTGCAAACCTGGCTGGACAAGTTCAACGGCGTACTGCTACCGCTTTATCTTGTAGGCCTGGTTGCCGTGGTCATCATGGCTGTCGGGGAGTACGGCTACAGCAATGCCTGGCTGGAGATGGGACCCGAGAGCGGCCCTGTCAGCAATGGCTGGTGGGATTGCTTCACCTATTTCATGGGCGTGTGGATTCTCATGATGTACACCTGGGACTACGCCCGTTTTGGCCGCCAGGAAGATGCCCGCTACCACGCCACCTTCAACTTCGGTTTGCCGTTTTACGTCTTTACCTTTCTGGTCAACGGGCTGGTCGGGATTTTCCTGGCGGCGACCATTCCCACTCAGGGCGGTCTATCGGAAGTTTCGGTGGTGCTGGCCATCGTCGAGCTTATGGGGGTTTGGGGTCTGCTGTTCGTCTGGGTCAGCCAGACGCGAATCAATACCGCCAACTTCTTCTTGGCCGCCAGCAATATGCAGGCATTTTTCAGCCGCTTTGGCCTGGCCAGCGTGCCTTATGTGATGTGGGCGGTTGTCGTGGGCGTCGTGGTCTATGCGCTGATGCTGCTCAATGTATTCAGCTACATCCTGCAAGCGCTGGCGTACCAGAGCATCTTTGTCGTGGCCTGGGTCGCTATCGCACTGGCGCACATTTTCTCGCCCAAATACGAGCAACTGTTCGACGGCAAACTGGAATACCAGAGCGACCGTGTTGCCTCGTTCAACTTCTGCGGCCTGTCTGCATGGTTTTTTGCCGCCGGCCTTGGCATTGCGCTGCTCAATCTCAACGGAGCGGCCTTGGCCTCCTACTCAGCCCCTGTGACCTTTATCAGTGCCTTTGCCGCTTACTGGCTACTGCTGGGCAATGCAAAACGCAGCTGGTTTCTGAGTCCTCATTGCAGCTGACTTCGCCGTCTCTGCCACCGGCTTAGCCGGTGGCCTTCTCCCTGAACACAGCGATTGAGCCCAGACCTCGGCAGGTGCCGCGGTTTGCCGCTGCATTGCAAAAAACAACACAAATAATGCAAAGGAGTCGCCCCATGACCACACGCAACGCCCGCCCCTTCCTGATCATGACTGCCCTGCCGCTGGTCGCCAGCATCGCACTGCCGGCAGGTGCTGTTGCCATCAACGACAACCTGGATATCGGGGGCGCGGTACGCGCCCGCGTTGATATCGATCCTGATCGCAACATCGACAAGCTCAGTTTCGATACGGCGTTCATCACCGCGACCTACACCTCAGACAGCTGGATAGGCGCCGCCAAATACCGTTTCTACGGCGATGCCTATCCTTACCAGTACACGCAGGAGGTGGGTGATATCTCCTTCGCCGAGTACGCATGGGTTGGCTACAAGTTCGATGCGGCAGGTGAAATTCATGCTGGCTTGAACAAGATTCCCTTCGGCCTGCAACCCTATATCGGCAGTACCTTTTTTCAGTCGCTGGGCAACGTAATCGGTATCGAGGACATCCAGAATCTGGGGGTCAAATACATCCACCAGCAGGATGACTGGAATCTGCAACTCGGCTACTACCTGAGCCCGGCCGATCAGGGCCAGGGAACCAGTCGTGGCGGCCGCACCTACTCGACCAGCGTGGCCACCGCCGACGACTATGTGGTCGATGGCAGCGACAACCACGAGCACGACATTTTTGTGGCGCGCCTGGCCCACAACGTGGCCCTGGGTCCCTGGCAATCGGAGATCGGCGCGTCATTGCTGAGTTCCACACTTGAAAACCAGGACACCCGCGACAGCGGTCGACGCAATGCCTTAGCGGCGCACTACATGGGCAAAAACGGACCGTGGGGCATTCAACTCCAGGCCACCCGGCAAGTGATGTCGCCGGACAATCCTGGCCGTGACGATCTGGTTAGCTTTGGCAGTTTCGACGGCACCTTTAACGTAGCGGCCAAGGGCAACTTGTATGTGGCCGACCTGAGCTACGACATTGCCGGCAACTTCGGCTGGGTCTCCGGCGTTAAGGTCTATGGCAACTACAGCCTCTTCGACAAGGACAAAGCCCGCTTTGAGGACTCCCAACGCTTCATTCTCGGTACGTCCTTCTCGGTGAAAGACCTGTGGATCGCCGTCGAGTGGCTGCATGGCAAACACGATCCCTACATCGGTGGCGGAAGTTACACCCAGAGCCTCGGTGAAGGCGGCAGCGACCGTTGGGAAAACCAGCTGTACGCCAACATCGGTTACTACTTCTGAGGCCATTGACCGGCATTCATGCCTCCTGATGCTCCTGTTTTGGCCAGCCTCGCGCTGGCTTTTTTATGTTGCCGCCGCCAATAAAAGCGCTTGGCTCCAATGCTTGCCACGGCTGCAGCGCAGATCAGCCAGCACGCCACAGGCCCCCGCTTTCATCATCGTCACCCCGCCGGATCAGTGCACCACACAGCAATAAACAGTGCGCCAGGCGACAAGCCAGTAATGCCCGCGCGGCGTAGTTTTAGCGGCGTGGGCAAGACATCCGTCACGGCCCTCACACGGACAAAAACAAGATTTGTGGTGACCCATGAGCACAGTAGATCCGATCACCCTGGCAGTCGTGCGCGGTGCACTCGAAACCGCCCAGCGAGAAATGACCCTGACGCTGGAGAAGACCAGTCGTTCGAGCGTGTTCAACCTCGCCCACGACTACTCCAATGCACTGTTTGACCATCTGCCGGAAATGATCCTGCAGGGCCAAGACATCCCCATTCACCTTGGCTCGCTGATTCCAGCCATGAAATGTGTGGCCGGCTTCTTCGGCGATGACATTGCCGAAGGTGACGTCATCTATCACAACGACCCCGCCTATAAAGGCAGTCACATCCTCGACTGCTGCATGTACAAGCCCGTTTTTTACAAAGGCGAGTTGGTATTCTGGACCGTCTGCAAGGGCCACCTGACGGATATCGGCGGCCCTGTGCCTGCAGGTTACAACCCGGATGCCAAGGAAATCTACGCTGAAGGTCTGCGTATTCCGCCGGTCAAGTTGTGGTCGCAGGGCAAGCGCCGCGAGGACGTGGTCAACCTGCTGCTGACCAACATGCGGGCGCGTGCTTATCAGGAAGGCGATCTGAATGCCCAGTACGGTGCCTGCAGCGTGGGTGAACGCCACCTGATCGAGCTGCTCGACCGCTATGGCGTTGAGCAGGTCCGCGCCTGCATCAGCGAGCTGAAGGACATGGCCGACCGCCATATGCGTGCCCTACTGCGCGAAGTACCGGACGGCTTCTACTCAGGCACCGCCGTTCTCGAAGACTCCGGGCATGGCCTGGGCGAGTTGGCGATCACGGCGCGTGTCGAGATCCGGGGTGATGAAGCCCATGTGCTAATCGAAAGCCCGCCTCAGGTGCCCTACTTTATCAACTCCTATGAGGGCAACTCCGTTTCCGGTGTTTATCTGGGCCTGATGATGTTCGCCCAGGTGCCGCCGCCGTATAACGAAGGCCTGTACCGCTGTGTCACGGTTGACCTAGGCCAACCCGGTACGCTGTGCAATGCCCAAGAGCCAGCGCCGCATGTCAACAGCACCACAACACCGATGGAAACCCTCGCCGACGCCGTGCGCCAGGCACTGGAACAGGCAGCACCGGAACGGGTCACGGCATCCTGGGGCCATGCAAGCGGCATCAACATCGCCGGTCACGACCCGCGCAACGGCAATCAAGAATACGTGACCATGGTGCTCGCCTCGATCATCTCCGGCGCCGGTGCCAACAAGGGCATGGATGGCTGGCCGGCCTGTGGTCCGCTGTGCTGCTTCGGGGCGCTGATGTCCGGGGATATCGAACTGCTTGAGTACTCCTACCCCATCCTGATCCATCGCTACAGCCTGATGGCCGACAGCGGCGGTGCCGGCGAATACCGCGGTGGCTCCGGTACCCGGCTGGAAATTGAACCGCTGCAACATGCCATGACTGTGGTGGGCTTCGGTGAAGGTCGCCAACTCCCGGCCGCCGGTGCTGCCGGTGCCAAGAACACCCTGATTGAACCCAAACTTGGCCGTCTGATTCACCAGCGTGCCGATGGCGAAGAAAGCCACTTCATCCAGAACACCATGCTCACCGCGCAACCGGGCGAGCGGGTTATCAACATCAACCCGGGCGGTGGTGGCTATGGCAACCCACTGCGACGACCGGTTGCTGCGGTACTCAATGATGTGCGCAACGGGCTGGTTTCACACGAAGGCGCTCGCCTGGAGTACGGCGTGGTCATCGACAGCCAGGGCCGTTTTGATGAACTCGCCACCCACGTCCTGCGCACGGCGCAGTGAGCACAGCAGAGGATAAGAGCATGACTAAACAACAATATCGCCTGGGCATCGATGCTGGCGGCACCTTTACCGATTTCATCCTCGCTGATCGCAGTGGCAATGTGCAGCTGTTCAAGGCCCCCTCCACCCCGCACGATGGCACGCTGGCAATCCGCAATGGCCTGGCTCAGATCGCCGATGCCATCGGCCGCAGCCCGGCTGAAATCATTGCCGACTGCGATCTGTGCATCAATGGCACCACGGTGGCGCTCAACGCCCTGATCGAAAAGACCGGGGTCAAGGTTGGCCTGCTGTGCACCGCCGGCCATGAGGACAGCCTTGAAATCCGCCTGGGCCATAAAGAAGACGGCCACCGCTATGACGCCACTTACCCACCGGCTCATATGCTGGTACCGCGCCACCTGCGCCGCCCTATCGGTGGGCGCATCCTCAGCGATGGATCCGAACACAGCGAGCTGGACGAAGCCGCCATCATGGCGGCCATCGATTACTTCCGCGAACAAGCGGTTGAAGCGGTCGCCATTTCCTTTGTCTGGTCAGTACGCAACCCCCGCCATGAACAACGCGCAATGGCCCTGGTACGTGCGGCACTGCCAGACGTTTTTGTTTGCTGTGGCCACGAGATATTCCCGCAGATACGTGAGTACACGCGCACCTCGACGGCCGTGGTCAACGCCTACCTGAGCCCGGTAATGGCTCGCTATATCGAGCGCATCGACTCGCTGTTCGTTGAGCTGGGCGCGCAGCAACCCACGCGTTACTTCCAATCCAACGGCGGTTTGGCGCCGGGTGTGGTGATGCGCACGCGCGCGGTCAACGCGATCAACTCCGGCCCCGCCTCCGCACCACAAGCAGGCCTGTGCGTGGCGCAGCCATTCGGTATCGATAACGTCATCACCGTGGACATGGGCGGCACCTCGTTCGACATCACCCTGAGCAAGGGCGGACGCACCAACTTCAGCAAGGACAGCGATTTCCTGCGCTATCGCATCGGTGTGCCGATGATCCAAGTGGAGACACTCGGTGCGGGGGGCGGCTCAATTGCGCATTTGGACGACTTCGGCATGCTTCAGGTCGGCCCACGCAGTGCCGGGGCGACACCCGGCCCGGTTTGCTATGGCAAAGGCGGTACAGAGCCGACCGTCACCGACGCCAATCTGGCGCTTGGCTACCTGCCTGACGGTGCCCTGCTCGGTGGCAGTATCCGCCTCGACCGCAAAGCCGCGATTGATGCCATTCGCAGCAAAATTGCCGAACCACTGGGTATCAGTGTCGAGCGAGCGGCAATTGGCATCATCACCCTGGTTAACCTGAACATGGTCAGCGGCATCCGTCGGGTTTCCGTTGAGCGTGGCTATGACCCGCGAGACTTCGCCCTGATCGGTGCCGGTGGCGCCGCCGGCATGCACGTGATGCGCCTGGCTGAAGAAATCGGCAGCAAAGTCGTCCTGATCCCCAAGGTGGCTTCCGGCCTATGTGCCTTCGGACAAATTCTTTCGGATATCCGCTACGATCAGCTGACGACTCTGCCGATGCTGCTCGATGACGCCCATGTCGATCTTGAGCTGCTGAACAAGACCCTGCATGACCTGCGTGAGCGCGGCTTGGCAAATCTGCGTGATGATGGTTTCAGCACCGGCAACCAGGTGGACTGCCAGTACACCCTGGAAATTCGTTATCTCGGCCAGATCCATGAATGCAACGTCGAGCTGAGCTGTGAGCAACTGGACCGCAACAGCCTGGCGGCACTGCGCGAAGCCTTCCATCAGCGGCATAAAGCGCTGTTCTCGTACAGCGAACCGGATAGCCCGGTTGAACTTGTCAACCTCGAATGCTCGGTTATTGCCCGCTTGCAACGACCGCCCCTACCTGAGCTGGAAGTTCCAGCACTGACCTGTGAAGCGGCGCCTGAAGGCCACAGGCCCATGTTGTTCAGTGCTGACGCCCCGTGGCAGGACACCCCGGTCTACAACGGTGATCGGTTGCGTGCCGGGCAAAGCATTCAGGGGCCCTGCGTGATTGAAGAGCCGACGACCAACATCGTCGTTCCGCCTGGCTGGCGCGCAACCCTGGAGCCCTCGGCAACCTATAGGCTGACACCCGGTGATTGACCCCGTCTAAGCACTGGGAAATGATGGCAAAACAGCGGCGCCGAGCCCATTAAGGCTCGGCGCTGTCCTCACAATAACAACAGACGAGGACTGGCCATGGCACATCAACTCTCCACCCGCTATTGGCCTGATAACGAACGCCAACCGCGTTGGGCAGAAGTCATCCGCCGTACCTACTTCCCGCTTTCGCTGGAATTTGCGCCCAATACGTCGTTCAGTGGCAGCCTGCAGATCTGGGAAACCAATAGCACAGCCCTGACGCTCTCACGCCTGCGCTCCAGTCAGCTCGGCTATTCGCGTAGCAAGGCCCAGGTCAGCAATGACCATGAGGCCTGCTATCTGGTCACGGTTCCAAGGCGCACCGAAGTGCACTTTGAACAGGATGGCCGTGAACTGCACTGCCAGCCGGGTGGCTTTATTTTCGAACGGGGTGACGCGCCCTATCGCTTCCACTACACCAGCGATAACGACCTCTGGGTATTCAAACTTCCCGAGCGTGCATTGCATGGACAACTGCGCGGGGCAGAACGCTACACGCGCTTCTGCTTTGACGCCAAAAGAAGCCTGGGGCGAATCTTTGTCGACCAGCTGGCGATGTGTGCTGCACGCTTTGACGAATGCGACCAAGCGGCTCGTCATATGTTGCTGGAACAGGCGCTTTCAACACTGCTGATGGCCCTAAGGCAAGATGAGCGGGTACTTAACAGCGAAAGCTCGAACCTGGCCGCCCTGCACCTTCAGCGTATCGAACACTATGTTGAGCAAAATCTGTGTTCGCCCGACCTCAGCCCGCAACAGGTAGCCAGCGCCTGTGGGCTTTCAGTACGTTATGTACACAAACTCTTCACAAGCACGCCGTACAGCCTGGGGGAGTGGATTCGCTTACAGCGCCTTGAGGCCATCTACCGCCGCCTACATGATCCGCAATGCCATTTTTCGATTGGTGATTTAGCCCTGCAATTGGGCTTTAGCGATCAGGCCCAGTTCACTCGCAGCTTCCGCAAGCATTTTGGATGCACGGCAAGTGAAGTGCGAGCAAGCATTTCGGCTAGAAAGCACGCTACACCAAAAGCAACTTAGTACTATTGCCCCTTCCGTGCTGAACTTGAGTTGAATCTGAAGCATCATGCCGCTTAGCCATGGCCTACTGCATCAGCTCACTCTTACCTTCGATGAGGCACTTGAAGTCAAGTGCTTACGCGGCCGTTTGTTCTGTTGTAATGCATCTGTGCCCTTGGGCAGATACTGGCGGAACAGGCCATTTATGTTTTCGTTGCTGCCGCGATACCGAGGACAGCGATGCGGACGCCACTTATGAGTTCAGAGGCCGCTACAAGCCATCCACGGATGGCAAGACCTACCTGGTGATTGAACACGATAACGGTGGTGGCTGCGGGTCGCTCTCGGTAGATGGCAATCGCTGGCCTCACCGGCTTCACGAGGCTGGGGAAGTCATGCCGGGGACGCGTACGATCCAGTGCGGCGGGGAGATCGATATCGAGATCAGACCCGGCAATATCTACTACTTCAATTATTGGGGGCCGTAGTAACCGGAGACACTAGCGCTGACGACTCTAGGTATCCGTCCGGCCAACACACCTTCCTGCCCCGACGCCAAAGGCGATGGTGTCCACCTGATTTAAGTGGACACCATTTCTAGGGTCTGTTGCCGTTTCGTGCTAACCAATTGATATATATGAGCAAACTCGTATCTTTGAAGCTCTGACCCAACATCGATACGAGTTTGCAATGCCCCGATTACTGCTCAGTGATGAGCATTGGTCGAAGCTGCGGGAAATTCTGCTGCACAAGGCCATCTACAACAAGCGTGATCTACGAATGACCGTGGAGGGCATGCTGTACCGCATGCGTACGGGATGCCCCTGGAGAGATCTACCCAAGGCGTTCGGGAACTGGAATAAGGTCTACAAACGCTTCAATGCGTGGTCCGCAACTGGAAAATGGCTCAAGGTTTTCAAGGTGCTTGTGGCGCAGCCTGACATGGAATGGGTGTTCATTGATGGCAGCTATGCCAAGGCTCACCAGCACAGTGCAGGTGCTGCCAGTGGCAACGATGAGGCCATAGGAAAAAGTCGAGCTGGCAATACCAGCAAGATTCACCTGGCAGTTGATGCTCATGGACTGCCCATCGAGTTTGAAATTACGGGCGGTCAAATCAATGATTGCACCCAGGCTCCCGCATTGATTGCCAAGCTCCCGGAGGCAGAAACCATCGTCGCGGATAAGGGCTATGACAGCGAGAGAGTTCGGGAGCAGATTGAGCAACAAGGGGCCAAGGCCGTGATCCCGAGAAGGCGTAACTCCGTGAAAGGCAACGCGGATCTGGACAGAGGTCTTTACCGCAATCGGCACTTGGTGGAGAACGCCTTCGCCCGGCTAAAGCACTACCGGGCTGTGGCATCTCGGTTCGACAAACTCAAGAGAAATTACGAAAGCGTCGTGGCCATGGCCTGTGCCTTTCTCTGGTTACCCATGTGAAACGGCAACAGACCCTAGCCTTTTAAGCGGGTCTTTCATGCAGCCACAACGCCGTTCCTACTCCAGATCCTTCAAGGCCCAGATTATTCAAGAGTGCGCCCAGCCCGGGGCCTCGATTGCCAGCGTTGCGCTGAGCCACAGCCTCAACGCAAACCTCGTCCATAAATGGATCCGAGTGCACACGCAGAAAGCCATGGCGCTGCAACCTGCTTTCATTCCTCTGTCTTTGCAGGCTATCGGGGCAAAGTCGGACTCCGCGTCATCGACTATCTGTCTGGAAATCCCACACCCGCGCGGTACCATCAAAGTGAACTGGCCGACCGAAAGCGCCGCTGCCTGCGCGACCTTTCTGCGAGATCTGCTGCGATGATCCGCATCGACTCCATCTGGCTTGCCACCGAGCCGATGGACATGCGTGCTGGCACCGACACCGCAATGGCGCGGGTGGTGGCGGTGTTCGGTGCGGCGCAGCCGCACTGTGCTTATCTGTTTGCCAATCGCCGCGCCAATCGGATGAAAGTGCTGGTGCACGACGGGTTGGGTATTTGGTTGGCGGCGCGGCGCCTGCATCAAGGCAAGTTCTTCTGGCCCGGTTCTCGACACGGCTCTCAGATGGAATTGGGTGCCGAACAACTACACGCCCTGGTGCTGGGTTTACCCTGGCAACGACTTGGCCCGGATAGCGCAATTTCTATTCTGTGATGCCTGCCATGGCCTGCCTGACCGTGCAATTGTCCGATGAGCCTCTCGTCGGGTTTAGCCTGCTCGGGCAAAATCGGCGGCATGACTTCGCTGCCCAATCTAGACCAACTGACCCCTGAACAACTGCGCGCTCTGGCGGCGCAGTTGATGCAACGTGTCGAGAGTCTCGATCAGAAAGTCGAGACAATGGGCAAGAAGATCCACCGCGACCAAACGCTTATCGAAAAGCTGACCCACGAGATTGCACAGCTCAAGCGCTGCAAGTTTGCCAAGCGCAGCGAGCAATTGAGCCCGGATCAAGTCAGTCTGCTTGATGACCTGGTCGACACCGACATTGCGGCCATCGAAGCAGAACTTGAAGCGCTGAAACCTGCTCCCGCTTCGACTGAGGTTCGGCAAAAACCTAAGCGCACCGCCTTGCCGCCACAGTTTCCACGCACTCTGATCCACCATGAACCCGATAACAGCCACTGCCAGTGCGGTTGCGCGCTCAAGCGTATCGGTGAGGATGTCAGCGAGAAACTCGACTACACACCGGGCGTGTTCACCGTTGAGCGGCACATCCGTGGCAAATGGGTCTGCGATCAGTGCGAAACCCTGATCCAGGCACCGGTTCCGGCTCAGGTGATAGACAAGGGCATCCCAACCGCCGGCCTTCTGGCTCACGTGATGGTGGCCAAATTCGCCGACCACTTGCCACTATATCGGCAAGAGAAAATCTTTGGCCGTGCCGGCCTGGCCATCGCTCGCTCGACACTGGCGCAGTGGGTCGGACAAACCGGCGTGCAGCTCCAGCCGCTAGTCGATGCCCTGCGCGAAGCCGTGCTGGGCCAACGCGTGATCCACGCTGACGAAACCCCGGTGCAAATGCTCACCCCAGGCGAGAAGAAAACCCATCGGGCTTACGTCTGGGCCTACAGCACCACACCCTTCGCCGATCTGAAGGCCGTGGTGTACGACTTCAGTCCCAGCCGTGCCGGCGAGCATGCGCGCAATTTTCTTGGTCAGTGGAATGGCAATCTGGTCTGCGACGACTTCGCAGGCTACAAGGCCAGCTTCGAGCAAGGTGTCACCGAGATCGGCTGCATGGCCCACGCCCGGCGCAAATTCTTCGAGCTACACGCCACCAATAAAAGCCAGCTTGCCGAGCAGGCCTTGAGGTACATCCAGCTGCTGTACGAAATCGAGCATGAAGTCCGCGACCTAGAACCGGATTTACGCCGCCGAATACGACAAGAGAAAGCCGTACCGGTGATGGACGCTTTGCATGCCTGGATGATCACCCAGCGCCTACTTGTGCACGATGGCTCGGCCATCAGCAAAGCATTGGATTACAGCCTCAAACGCTGGACGGCGCTGTCGCGCTATCTCGATGACGGCGCCGTACCCATTGACAATAATTGGGCAGAGAACCAGATCCGGCCATGGGCGTTGGGGCGCAAGAACTGGCTCTTTGCAGGTTCACTGCGCAGCGGTAAACGGGCAGCGGCGATCATGAGTTTGATCCAGTCAGCTCGACTCAACGGGCATGACCCGTACGCCTATTTGAAGGACGTCCTCACGCGCCTGCCGACGCAGCGGGCAAGTGAGATTGCGGAGCTGCTGCCGCATAGGTGGCGACTGGTTTAGTTGCGCAAGACGGGATGCCCAGACGCATACGACTCTAGATCCTGGCGCCGCAAAGGCCTCGCCCCAGGGCGGGGCTCCTATGTATGGACTCGCCCCCACTGTCAAACCTGCTTTTCAACACTGCTACCCGGCTGCATCTATGTATCAGGCCTATTCGAGGAAGCTGTCATCAGCTTCTGGCCAACATTGTGTGAGCTTGCGGTATGCCTATTACATTCAGACCTCGAAGGCCAGTAGGAGCCAAGGCATCAATCCGCAACGGTCTTACCTGGGGTCAATGTTTTCTAGCAGAGGTTGGAGCGACTTCGCGCCCCGGTGGCAGAACTCGGTGGATCAGTGACTCATTTCCGCCTGCCTGTCATTAACTGGCTGGCGTTGATAAGTCTGTTCATTCTGTAGCAGCACCCAGGCGATCCGTAGGTTGCGGTTGGCTAACCTCACCGCCGCCTCTTTGCGCCCCAGGCGACTCAGCCAGCCCAGCAAGCGGCGATCATCCGGTTGCTGCGAATCAGGCCGTAGTTGTCGGAGGACCGCATGCGCGCCCTGGATCATCAGGCTGCGCATGTAGCCATCGCCTCGCTTGCTCATCTTGCCCAGGCGGATCTTTTCTCCGCTGCTGTGCTGATCAGGCACCATGCCGAAGTAAGCCGCATATAAGCGGGCATTGGCGAAACGTTCAGGTTCGGTTTGCTTGGCCAGCAGCGCGGTGGCGATGATCGGGCCGACTCCGCGCACCGTCATCAGTCGTTTCGCGGTCTTGTCCGCGTTCGCAGCAGCTTCCAAGCGCCCGCTCAAGACGTTGATGCGTTCGCCCAATTGCCGCCATTCACCCAGCAATTCGTCGATCAACTCCCGCAGTATCTCCGGCAGTGGCTGCGTTGCATCTTCCAGCACCCTCGGTATCACGTGGCTGATAGCCGCATCGCCTTGCGCCAGAGCCACGCCGTGCTCCAGCAGCAAACCGCGCATCTGATTACTCATCGCCGTACGCCGACGCACATAACCCTGCCGAGCGCGATGCAGCGCCTGCATGGCCAGCGAGGCAGCGCTTTTGATGGGCACGGCTGAAATCTTGCTATCGCGACCGGCGCGCAAGATCGACAGGGCATCGTTACGATCATTCTTCGCACCGCTGCGGTGACCCTCGACGAGACGAGCCGGAAGAATCCGCGCCAGGTTGCCTTGCCCCTGTAGCTGCCGTGCCCACGCCTGAGCACCTGGGCCAGTTTCAACCAGCACGACGACACTCGGCGGCAACTTGCACAGAAACTCGTAGAACGCCTCACGCGACTTGATCCGCGCCTCGTAACGCACCTGACCAAGAACGTCTTCTCCCGCCACCTGAAAGACCCGCTTGGCAAGATCGACTGCCACTGTCGTGCAGGCCGATAGATCGTTTAAGGCCTGGGATTGATTAGTTGCTGTATGCTTTTTCATGGACTCGCCCTCGCTGCCGTTGGCTTCTTAGACTGCCACCGTGGCGCATTGACGCCTCGGCGTGGGCGAGTCCATGTAATTACTGCATAGCAGTCCAACCATAGAAGCCGCGCCTCGAATGGGGATCAAAGTCCAGCCAGTTTCAGCCAATGCGTGTAGAAACCCTCGGCCACCTGGTTCAGTGCCCTGACCTTCTCGCTCAGGCCTTCGCGCATCTCGTCGATACGTTGCTGGCTGGGCTGGCTGGCATCGAGCAGGTGTGCCCAGTGGTCGAGCCAGAGCGCGATCAACTCCTCAGTCATCTCCGGATGCCCTTGCAACGCCAGTACCCTGTCACCCCAGGCGAAGGCCTGGTTGTCGCACCAGTGGCTGCTCAGCAGCGGCTGGGCGCCGTCAGGCAGGGCAAAGGTGTCGCCATGCCACTGGAAGATGCTGAACGACTCGGGCAGATGCGCCAGCCAGGGACTGTCCGTTGCCTCTGAACGGCGCTGCATGCGCTGCCAACCGGCCTCGGTGTAAGGCATGCGGCGGATGCTGGCGCCCAGCGCCTTGGCCAGCAGTTGGCCGCCCAGGCAGTGGCCGATGATGGGTATGTCGCGCGCGATAAAATGCTGCAGCGCCGCCACTTCCTCGGCGATCCAGGGCAGCGGGTCGTTGACGCTCATCGGCCCGCCCATCACGGCAACTGCCTTGGGCCGCGCCAGGTCGTAACCGTGCAGTTCACCCAGGTCGACGCGCAGCACGTCGAAACTGCAGCCACGCGTCTGCAGCACCTGCGCCAGGTGAGCGGGCGGGCAATAATCGATATGCGTCAGGATCAGAACATCGGCCATACGTACCTCCGCCGCGCAGTCTGCGCGAGAAGGATGGGCAAGTCGAGATGGGCTGGGAATTGAAGCCATCGGCCGGCTGGCCGGCCGATGGTCTGAGCTAATGGACGCAACAGCAGTCCCTAAAGCATGGCTGACGCTTTCACCTCCTGGGTAACGCCCCAGCCGTCCATCTTGCCGCCCAGCGGGACGACGATGGATTCCAGGTCATGTTCGAACTCGCCGATACCGGCATGGGTGGCGTACATCACTTTGCTGATTTGCAGGTGCCAGATGCCGTCCTCACGGGCGGATATCTGGGCGTTGAGCGACTCGCCGCGAAAGTTTCTGGCGGCCAGCCTGGCCCGTTCTTCGTCAGGAAAGATGGCGTAGAACTCGATCGGGTGAAACTGGGCGAAGTCGAATCCCCCTTCTTTCATGCGACGCAACACCAGGGTGCTGGAGTCTTCGTGGAAGGCTGTGCTCATAAACGACCCCTCTCAGGCTATGGATGGATTAACCGCTTTCCCAATGCGACCGCCCCAAGGACGGTGTCGCGGCGCCTGGCGGGAACCCCTGAAACGACCTGCGTTTCAAAGCCCCCTTTGGCGCCGCCCCGAGAATCGAGCGGGTGCTCGATGTGTCTACTGCAAGCGTATCGACGACTGTCCGGCAGAACGCCGAACTGAAACCGTCATCCGTAGAATAGCCGCTGTGCGAGAGATGCGCGCTATGCAGAAAGGCCTTGTGACAAAGCCGGCGACCAGCGGCCATTGGCCCGTCTGCAAGCAGCGCCTGAAGTCATGGGCGGCTGAGCCAGGCCATGAGCAACCGATTGATCCAGCCTGGGGTGATCTGCCCGAGCGTGTGCAGCAGCCAGAATTGCATGCCTACGGGACGATGTACCTTACTGGCATGAGCTTGCTGCCAGGCCGCTTCGGCGATCTGCTCGGCTTCCAGGCGTACGCCCAGGCGACGCATCACCGGCGGACGCTGCGCCTGACTGCGGACCATCGGCGTGTCGACGAAGGGCGGCATCAGGTCACCGACAAGGATGCCATGCTCGCGCCACTCCAGCTCCAGCGCCTCGGTCAGCCCACGCACGGCGAACTTGCTGGCTGAATAGCTGGCCAGTTGCGGTACCCCGTAAAGCCCCGAAGCCGACCCCATATTGATCACCTGCGCCTGCGGCGTGACCTTGAGATAGGGATAGGCCGCATGGCAAAGGTTGAGCACGCCGAGCACGTTGATCTGTACCAGGCGCGCATGCTGCTCCTGCTCGATATCGGCGAAGGCGCCGGTGCGCAGGATACCTGCGCCATTGAACAGCAGGCGCAACTGGCCACCGCTCTGCGTGCAGAAGCTGGCCAGCACGGCCTTCACCGCTGCGCCATCGACCACATCCAGCGGCGCATGCCAGGCGCCGTCCAGCTCGGCGGCCAAGGCTGTCAGCGCCCGTTGATCGACGTCGAGCAGGCCGACGCGCCAGCCACGTGCGTGAAACAGGCGTGCAGTGGCAGCGCCAATGCCCGACGCTGCGCCACTGATAAGAATGTTGTACATCACATGCCCCGCTCACGAAGAAAGCTAGCCACGCGCTCGAGCGCGCGATCCGCCGCGCGCAGCATGCCGACATGCGCCTGGAATACGTGCCACAGCCCCGGGTAACGCTCCAGACGCACATCTGCACCGGCTGCCTCGGCGCGCGCGGCCAGACGCAGGCTGTCGTTCAGCAGCAATTCGTCTTCGCCGACCTGGATCAACGTTGGCGGCAGGCAGCTGAGATCAGCGAACAGCGGCGATAGGCGCGGATCATTGCGCGGCAGGTCGGCTGGGCAGTACAACTGCGCGGCCTGCTCAATCCAGCTGGGGTGGAGCAGCGGATCACCGGCGGGCGGCTCATGCATCTGCTCACCGGTGAAATCGGTGACCGGCGAGAAGCACACCAGCGCGGCAGGCGGCAGCAGGCCGAGCTCGACGATCTGCAGGCAACCGACGAGGCTCAGGTTGCCGCCGGCCGAATCGCCACCGATGGCGATCTGTTCGGGCCTGTAGCCGGCCTCCAGCAATGCCTGGTAAGCCGCCACCACATCATCGCGCGCCGCCGGATAGGGATGCTCGGGGGCCAGGCGATAGTCCAGCGCGCAGACGTCGAGGGCCGCACGCTTGGCCAGGCTGGCGCAGATACTGCGATGGGTATCCGGCCCGCCGATCATGAACGCGCCGCCATGCAGATAGAGCAGTACGCTGCCGCTGCTGACGAGCGGGCGATGCCACTCGCAAGGGCGCCCGGCCAGAGTCGCGCTGTTGCGGCTGACGCCGCGCGGCGTCAGGTTGATGGCAGTGAGTACACGCAATATCCGGCGCTGCCCGGCTACCGGCATCGGCGGACGCACCAGGCCGCGAAAGAACAGGCGCAGAAAGCCCCGCAGCAGGCTGCGCAACAGCCTCTGCTCGGCAGTGGGGGCCTTGAATTCAGCGGACGCAGTCATAGTCGGCAAGCTCCGGGCTACGGGTCATCAGGCGATAGGTAAAGGTAAAGCCCGGCCAGTTGTTGGTGTGCTTGCCGGTAGCGGTCTGATACCAGCTGTCGCAGCCCTGCGCCCAGATCGTGCGTTGGGTCGCGCGCTGCACGTCATCGTTAAAGTGACGCTGCACGGCCGGGCGTAGATCGAGATAACGCAGCCCCTGCTCGCGCAACGCCCGCAGGCAGCCCAGCACGTAGGCGTACTGGCTCTCCAGCATGTAGAGAATGGAATTGTGGCCAAGGTTGGTATTCGGCCCATACAGCAGGAACAGGTTGGGAAAGCCGCTGACACTGATGCCTTTGTAAGCCTCGGCGCCCTCCTTCCAGGCCTGGTTCAGCTCCAGCCCCTCGAGGCCGCGAATACGCATCGGCGCGAGAAAGTCGCTGGCCGTGAAGCCAGTGCCGTAGATCAGCACGTCGCAGAGATGCTCGCGGCCATCGGCGCTCACCAGCGAGTGTTCACGGATTTCACGAATGGCCGACTCGACAATCTCGACATTGGCCTGCGCCAGCGCCGGAAAGTAGTCGTTGCTGATCAGGATGCGCTTGCAGCCCATGGGGTAGTAAGGCTGCAGCTGTGCGCGCTTGTGGGCATCGGGCATCTGCCGCCGCAGATGACGGGTGAAACTGTGACGAAACAGGCGCATCAGCCAAGGAAAGCGGATAAAGGCCACGGCACGCCCCTCGTGATGCAGGTACTGCAGCAGCCGCTCGGTACGCAGCAACAGCGGGAAACGCTGTTTCAGGGCAATCTCCCACGGGCGATAGACACGGTCTGGCTTGGCCAGCACATAAGCCGCCGAACGCTGGAACAGGCTCAGGCTGGCGACCCTGGGCTGGATCTGCGGCACGAACTGGATCGCCGAAGCCCCCGTGCCGATCACCGCCACACGCTTGCCCGTCAAGTCGATATCGTGCCGCCAGCGCGCCGAGTGAAAAGCCTCTCCACGAAAGTTCGCCAGGCCGGGCAGCTTCGGGTAGGCCGGTCGATTGAGCTGGCCGCAGGCGCTGACCAACGCCTGCGCCTCGATCACTTCACCCCCGGCCAGCTCGACACACCAGACACCACGCGCGGCATCGAATTCGGCACCGAGCACTTCGCTGTTCAGGCGGATATGCGGACGAAAGCGGTACTTGTCTACGCACTGCAGGATATAGGCGTGGATTTCCGCCTGCGGCGCGAACTTGCGCGACCAGTCGTGCTTGGCTTCGAAGGAAAAGGAATACAGATGCGAAGGCACGTCGCAGGCAGCGCCCGGATAACTGTTGTCGCGCCAGGTACCGCCGACCTCGGCGGCTTTTTCCAGCAGCAGAAAGTCTTCTTCACCGGCCTTGCGCAACTGCATGGCAAGGCCAACACCGGCAAAGCCATTGCCGATGATCAACACACGCCAGGGCGCATTCGTACGGGGGTTGTTATTCATTGTGATGACCCGTGTATGACGATGAAGCGATGCTACTTGTCTCGCAGCAGCCAGGTTATGGCATAGTCGGCCAGGATATTGTGATTTTCGGACAATCTATGTCAGCCCCCTGGCCCGCACGCCGCAGCATCATCAGCATTCAGTTGCTCACCCAGCTGGGGCTGGACCTTGGCCTGAGCCTGGACGAATGCCTGCATGCAACAGGCCTCAGCCCGGTGCAACTCACCCGCCTCAATGGCGACGTCGAAGCCCGCAGCGAGTTGCGCCTGATCGCCAACCTGATCGAGGCGCTGCCCGCAGTCGCAGACCTGGGCCTGCAGGCCGGTCGGCGCTACCACCTGACCACCTACGGCGCCTGGGGTTATGCCATTCTCAGCAGTGCCACGGTACGTCAGGCCGCCGAGTTGGGCTTGCGCTATCACGGCCTGACCTATGCCTTCACTGACATCAGCCTGAACCTCGACAAGACCGTCGCCAACCTGAACTTCGACGACGGCGCCCTGCCCCCGGCGCTGCGTGATTTCATCGTACAGCGCGACATGCTTGGCGCCATGGTGGTCGTGCGCGAGTTGCTCGGCACTCCGCTGCGGCTGCTGAGCGTGGAACTACGCCAGACCGCACCAGAGGATGTGTCGCCCTTCATCGCCGCCTTCGGCCAAGTGCCGCGCTTCGGTGCAGCGCGCAATCGCTTGGGCTTTGCCGCCGATCTGCTGGACAACCCACTGCCACGGGCCAACCCGCAACTGGTCAGCGCCTGCGAACAACAATGCCAGGCGCTGCTGACGCGTCATCAATGGCATCTGGGTCTGGCCGGGCGCGTGCGTCAGTTGCTGTTGCAGTCGCCAGGGCAGATAGCCGATATGGAGCGGATCGCAGAGCATCTGCACCTGAGCAGCCGCACCCTGCGTCGTCGTTTGCTCGATGAAGGCACCAGCTTCCGCGCTCTGCAGGACGAAGTGCGCCAGGCGCTGGCTGAAGAGCTGCTGGCAGGCGGTGGCCTGAGCCTGGAAGAAATCGCCGAGCGCCTGGGTTATGGCGAACTGTCGAACTTCATCCATGCCTTCAAGCGCTGGAAAGGCATCACGCCGGGGCGTTATCAACGTGGCACCTAAGGGTTTGCGATGTCCCTGGTGCGCGCGACGCACCCTAGCAAAAGCTCATCCGTCCGAACCTTGGCCCTCCGATACGCGCTTCATGTAGGGTGCGCCATGCGCACCGGCCAAGCCGTCAGAGTTTGAAAGTCATCTTCACGCTGACAAGGCCCGAGCGCCGCGCTAGGGTGCCAGCCATGAACATCATCACGCTGCTTCTGCCCTATCAACCGCCCTGGGACTGGCAACAGTTCCACGGCCATTTCGCTCTGCGCGCAATTCCCGGGCTGGAGTCGCTGCGCGCGGACAGCTACAGCCGTGGCTTCAGCCTCGATGGCGCACCGGGCTGGTTCAGGGTCGCTCCGCTGCCTGGGCAGAACGCGCTGGAGTTGCGCTGTCGTCTGGCCTCGCCCGCTCACCTTGACCTGCTCGAACAGCGCGTGCGGCGTATGTTCGATCTCGACTGCGAGCCCGAAGCCATCACCCGTCACTTGAGCACTGACCCACTGCTCGCCCCGCTGCTGCAGCGCAACCCAGGCCTGCGCCTGCCGGTGGCGTTCGATCCGTTCGAGCAGGCGGTTCGCGCCATCGTCGGTCAGCAGGTCACGGTCAAAGCAGCGGTGACCATCAGCGGGCGCCTGGTGCAACGTCTCGGCACGCCGATCGAGACGCCGCAAACGCTGGGTATCAACCGCCTGTTCCCGACGCCGCAGGCATTGGCCGAAGCTGATCTGACCGGTATTGGCATGCCCGGTAAACGCGTGCAGTGCCTGCAGTATTTTGCCGCGTGCATCGCCGAGGGCAGCCTGAAACTCGATCTTGAAGAAGGCAGCGCGGTGTTGATCGAACGCCTCTGCGCCCTGCCCGGCATCGGCCCGTGGACGGCGCAGTACATTGCCCTGCGTGCTTTCGGTGAGGCCGACGCCTTTCCGGACAGCGACCTGGGCTTGCTCAAGGCACCGGTATGGGGAACAGAGGGCATCGATGCACGTCGCCTGAAAGCACGCGCCGAAGCCTGGCGCCCATGGCGCGCCTATGCTGCGGCGCATCTCTGGCACAGCTATTCGGGAGGCTGAGCATGCATTACCGCTACCACGACAGCCCCGTCGGCCCGCTGCTGATTGCAGCTGACGACAGCGGCCTGCAACTGCTGCTGATGGAGCTGGACAGCCGGCCCTGGCGCATCGAAGAACATTGGCAGCCCGCTGGCCGTGAACTGGATGCCGTGTGCCGCCAACTCGACGAATACTTCGCCGGCAAGCGTCGTCAGTTCGAGCTGCGCCTGGCCCCCAAGGGCACGGCATTCCAGCAGGCCGTCTGGCAGGCGCTGCTGGCCATTCCCTATGGCTGCACCTGCAGCTATTCGGAGCTCGCCAATGTCATCGGCAGGCCGCAGGCCGTGCGTGCGGTGGGAACAGCCAATGGCGCCAACCCGATTTCCATCATCGTGCCCTGCCATCGGGTGATCGGCCGGGACGGCAGCCTCACCGGCTATGCCGGTGGCCTGCCGCGCAAACAGCTATTGCTTGAGCTTGAGGGTGCCCTGCAACCGGCACAGACAAGGCTGCCCTGGTAAATCAGGGCGCACGGACACGAGCCAGTGGCTTGGTTTGCGGGCGCAGTGGTAAGGGCAGGATCAACCCTTCGCCCGAGGCCGGAAAGATGCCGGTCAGGGCCGTGATATTGACCTGATGGGAAACCAGCACCAGGGGTGCGCCGTCGGCTAATGCGTTGATTGCACGGATCAGTTCGGCGGTCTGTGCGGCACCATCCTCGGGCTGGCCGAAGAACGAATCCAGCGCTGCGAAGGCTTGTACCGGGCCGCGCTGCATGCCACTGGCGGTGTCCAGCGCGCGGCACCAACGACTGCTGAGAAGACGCGGCTGCTCGATCCCCTGGCGCGCAAGCAACTCACCCCAGCGCCGCGCCTCGGCGCGCCCCTGCTCGTTGAGGTTACGCTGGGTTGCGCATTGGCCAAGTCGGAAACCAGCCGGATCGCCGGTACCCGGCGCCGTGGCGTGACGCATCAACAGCAGCGCGCGGCCTTCACGCAGTGCCTGCCAGGCGTCGGTAGCTTCACTGGCCAGCGCCGGCAGCGGCAGCAGCAACAGCAACAGCGCCATGAGCCATATCGACTTCGCCGCACGCGCCCTGACGCGCCTGATCAGCGCCTGGCCATGGCGCAGTGAACTGCCCCGGCCACACGCAGCAATGAGGCTAGAGCCCATGCCGACACTCCTGAGAAAGGCAACTGGGATCAACAGAATAGTCGCAGGCCGGCCTAATCGCCCAGCCGTGCGAAGCGGCTGGCGATAGCCTCACCCGTGCGCTCCGGAGCCTCATCGCTGGTGCTCAGGCGCAGCGCCAGCACATGCGGTTCCTCGCCCAGATCGAACCAGTGCCGGGTGCCGGCCGGCAGGGTCAGCAGATCACCACGCTCGCCCTGCAGCACGTACACGTAGCCATCCAGATGCAGACTGAGCTGAGCGAAGCCGCCGATGAACAGCCAGGCACTCACGCTCTGCTGCGATTGCTCGTCCAGGTAACGCGCGCGCAGCTCCAGTTTCTGCGGGTGGTTACGCTGCAGGTTGAACAATTCCTGCTGCACATACCCTCCCTTGCCCATCAAGGCCTGCAGCCACAGACCATAAGCGGCATCGAACTCGGCCTGCTCGCAGCCGGGGCGCAGCGTGGCGGGCAACTCCAGCCGGCGATAGTCGATGCCTACCGCCGCCAGGGTGCTGGCGATGTCGTCGGCGTGGTTGAGTACCTTGTTCGGCAGGTCCGGTGAGGTATGCAGATGGACGGCGAGGCTGCTCATGACGGGTTCACTCGATTCAGGGCCGCTCGGGCGGCAGACGGGTGGCAATGATGAAGGCTGCGAGCAAGGCTACCAGACTGGCGATGGCGAAGGTCCAGGCCGGGCCCAGCCCCTTCCAGCTGTAACCGGCATACAGCGCGCCCACGGCACCACCAATGCCGGCCAGGCTGGCATAGAGCGCCTGCCCCTGGCCTTGCTGGCGGTCGGCGAAACTGCGCTGCACGAAATGAATACAGGCGGCATGAAAGGCACCGAAGGTGGCAGCGTGCATGCACTGCGCCAGCAGCAGCACGGGCAGATACTGCGCCAGGTTGCCCAGCAGCAGCCAGCGCAAGGCGGTAATCAGGAAGCTGGCCAGCAACACGGCGCGTAGCGAATAACGCTGTAGCAGGCGCGCCATGACCAGGAACAGCAGAATCTCCGCCACCACCCCCAGCGCCCAGAACAGCCCGATGGCGCTGCGACTGTAGCCAACACCCTCCAGGTGCAAAGTGAGAAACGTGTAGTACGGGCCGTTGCTCAGTTGCATCAGCCCGACGCTGACGTAGAAGGCCAGAATGCCGGGGCGCCGCAACTGGCGCAGAAAGCCGCCCTGCTCCGGCGTACTCGGTCGTTGCAGCGGCTGCGCATTGGGCACCCAGAAGCTGCCGGCGACGATACCCGCCATGATCAGCAGCAGCGCCGCCGGGTAGGCATCCAGGCTCAACCACTCGAACAACAGACCGAGGCCGACCACGGCGACGATAAAACCAATGCTGCCCCACAGGCGGATCTGGCTGTAGCGCGCCGCCTGTTCGCGCAGATGGGCCAGGGTGATGACCTCGAACTGCGGCAGCACCGCATGCCAGAAGAAGGCGTGCGTGGCCATGATCAGCGCCAGCCAGGCGTAGCTCTGGCTGATGAAGATGCCGGCGAAGCAGACCAGGGTACAGAGCGCGCCGAAGCGCACGATCAACAGGCGCTGGCCGCTGTAGTCGCCCAGCCAGCCCCACAGGTTCGGTGCCACGCAGCGCATCAGCATGGGAATGGCGATCAGCTCGCCGATCCGCGCCGGGGAAAAGCCCAGATGATCGAAGTACAGCGCCAGAAACGGCGCCGTACCCCCGAGCAGAGCGAAGTAGAAGAAGTAGAAGCCGGACAGCCGCCAGTACGGCAGGGCTGCGCTCATGCCGCCGCCCGGATCACAGCTGCGGCAGCACCGGCGTGGTGACGCGCACGTCGGCGTTCTGACCACGGTGACGCAGCAGGTGATCCATCAGCACGATGGCCATCATCGCCTCGGCAATCGGCGTGGCGCGGATACCCACGCACGGGTCGTGACGGCCTTTGGTGATCACATCCACCGGGTTGCCGTCGACGTCGATGGAACGCCCCGGTGTGGTGATGCTGGAGGTCGGTTTCAGCGCCAGGTGTGCAACGATCGGCTGGCCACTGGAGATACCGCCGAGGATGCCGCCGGCGTTGTTGGAGAGGAAACCCTCCGGAGTCAGCTCATCGCGGTGCTCGGTGCCGCGCTGAGCCACGCAGGCGAAGCCTGCGCCGATCTCCACGCCCTTGACCGCGTTGATGCTCATCAGCGCATGGGCCAGCTCGGCATCGAGGCGGTCGAAGATCGGCTCACCGAGGCCAGGCATGACGCCTTCGGCGACCACGGTGATTTTCGCGCCGACCGAATCCTGGTCACGGCGCAGCTGATCCATGTAGGCCTCCAGCTCAGGCACCTTATCCGGGTCGGGGCTGAAGAAGGCGTTCTCCTCCACCGAATCCCAGGTCTTGAACGGAATCTCGATGGGGCCGAGCTGGCTCATGTAGCCACGGATGACGATGCCCTGGCTGGCCAGGTACTTCTTGGCGATGGCCCCGGCCGCCACGCGCATGGCAGTTTCCCGCGCCGAGCTGCGGCCGCCGCCACGGTAGTCACGCAGGCCGTACTTGTGGTGGTAGGTATAGTCGGCATGGGCCGGGCGGAACAAATCCTTGATCGCCGAATAGTCCTTGGACTTCTGGTCGGTATTGCGGATCAGCAGGCCGATGGCGCAGCCGGTGGTCTTGCCCTCGAACACGCCGGAGAGGATTTCCACCTCGTCATCTTCCTGACGCTGCGTGGTATGGCGGCTGGTGCCCGGCTTGCGCCGGTCGAGGTCGCGCTGCAGGTCTTCCAGGGAAATCTCGACACCGGGCGGGCAACCGTCGACGATGGCGACCAACGCCGGGCCATGGCTTTCGCCAGCGGTGGTGACGGTGAACAGCTTGCCGTAGGTATTGCCGGACATGGGAAGACGCTCCGCGAAATTCAGCTCAGGCCCGGCGCTGTGCAGGCCCGATTCACAAGGTGGGCGAGTATACCTGCCGATAACGTGCAGTTCATCCCGAACCTTGCGATGCCAAACGCGTCAAAGATCAGTCTGCCACTACCCCTCTCTCATCATGCTGCGAGCCCTGCTCTTGTCTCTCACCCTGATTTCCGGCCTGGCTCAGGCCAACACCACCCGACAACTGCCCATCAGCCTCGATACCGACCAGGGCACCCTGTACGGCAGCCTGCTGGTGCCACAAAGCGACAGGCCGGTACCGGTAGCGCTGCTGATCGCCGGTTCCGGCCCCACCGACCGTGACGGTAACAACCCGGGAGGCGGGCACAACGATGCGCTGAAGAAACTGGCGCAGGTGCTGGCGCACAACGGCATCGCCAGCCTGCGCTATGACAAACGCGGTGTCGCCGCCAGCCGCACGGCCACCCCGGACGAAACAGACCTGACTATCGAGCGCTACGTAGCCGACGCCGAGGGCTGGGCCAGGCTGCTCAGGGACGATCCACGCTTCGACCGTCTGATTCTCATCGGCCACAGTGAAGGCGCACTGATCGCCAGCCTGGCTGCGCCGGATAGCCAGGCCAACGCCCTGGTGTCGATTGCCGGGCCTGCCTACCCCATCGGCCAGGTGCTCGACATGCAACTGGCCACACGCCTGCCGCCGCCGCTGCTGGCCGAGAGCCGGCACATCCTCGCCAACCTGATCCGCGGCACACTGCAACCGCACGTGCCCGAGGAGCTGCAAGCGATCTATCGCCCCAGCGTGCAGCCTTATCTGATCAGCCTGCTGCGCCAGGCCCCGGCAGAAAACTTCGCTGCACTGCAGATTCCCGCGCTGATCGTGCAAGGCACCCACGACGCCCAAGTCACCCCGGATAATGCCAACGTGCTCAAACAGGCCAGACCCGATGCCGAACTGGCGATGATCGCGGGCATGAACCATGTACTGCGCATCACCCCGGCGCCCTGGCACGAACAACTGGCGTCCTACAACGATCCGCAGCTACCCTTGGCGCGTGCGCTGGGCGAACGGGTCGTATCCTTTATCCGCTCCAGTGCCGAGGAAAGTGGCCGATAACGCATCCAAGGCCACCGAACAGCACACAGGACGCCCATGAGCGAACATCCAGCCCCGTCGACGCTAGCCACTGAAGGCGAAGCGGTGACAGACGAAACGTCCAGCGCGCCACATCCCTGGGCGGATCTGCCAGCCGAGCAGTTCAGCCTGCTGCGCCTGGCGCCGCTACCCGTAGACCGGGAAACCGGGCCGAGGCCGCTGCGCTTCGTCCAGATGGGCCGCGTGGAACGCCATGCCAGGGACATGAGCCTGCTGCGCCTGACCGTCCAGGTGCCCGGCCAACGCCTGCATCGTCAGACCAACCTGCTGGAAGTCTGGGCCGACCATCAGCGCAAGGAGGTTCGCTTCGGCCCGGACAAAGGCTTGAGCGTCGAGCCCGGCAATCGCGGCCTGGGGCGCTTTCTCATGGCGCAGGGCATCGCCTGGGCACGCAAGCAGTACGCGCATTACACCGTCGAGGACGCCGCCCTGCCGACCAAGGACAACTTCAACGAAGCCGCCCGCGCCCGCCGCGATCACGCCCTGAAGGCACAAGGCTTCACCATCGAATACAGCGACCCGTTACAGCTCAAGCCTTTCTACAGTGCACCGCGAGTCAGCTCGCTGCACGGCGACTGGCATGCCGAAAAGGTGCAGATCGTCGAGTTGCTCGACGCTGCGGCAATGCTGCAGCAGGCCGACCAGACGCTGCAAGAGCAGGATGTCAAACTGCGCAAGCTGGAAGACCGCGTCGAACGCTTCAAGCGCGAAGACAGCGGCCTGCGCTTCACCATCACCTGCCTGGTAGCGTTCAGCCTGTTTCAGGCGGGGTTGCTGATCTGGATCGCCACACGCTGACGGCCCTTGGTGCGCGCGGCGCACCCTACGTCAGCCGCAACTCCTGCAGGGGGCGCCGTGCGCACCGGCGAATCAGCCATTGATATGCGAACGAAACAACGCCTGATGCTCACGGCACTGCTTGGCCGCCAGCAGGAATACACCATGCCCGCCGCGCTGGAAGTCCAGCCAGGTGAAATCCACCTCCGGGTATAGCGCCTCGACGTGCACCTGGCTGTTGCCCACCTCGACGATCAGCACGCCATGCTCGGTCAGGTGATCCGCCGCTTCGGCCAGCATGCGCCGCACCAGATCCAGCCCATCATCTCCACAGGCCAGGCCCATCGCCGGCTCGTGCTGGTACTCGGCCGGCATGTCGGCAAAATCCTCGGCATCGACGTAGGGCGGGTTGGAGACGATCAGGTCGAAGCGCTGCCCCGGCAGCTCGGCAAAGCCATCGCCCTGCACGCAGTAGACCCGTTCCTCCAGCCCGTGGCGCTCGATATTGAGGTTGGCCACCTCCAGCGCGTCGAATGACAGGTCGCCCAACACCACTTCCGCCTCGGGAAATTCGTAGGCGCAGGCAATGCCGATGCAGCCGGAGCCGGTGCACAGGTCGAGAATGCGTGCAGGCTCGCTTGGCAGCCAGGGGGCGAAGTGACGGTCGATCAGCTCGGCGATAGGCGAGCGTGGCACCAGCACGCGCTCATCGACGACGAAAGGCAAGCCACAGAACCAGGCCTCGCCGAGCAGGTAGGCCGTGGGAATACGCTCCTCTATGCGACGCTTGAGCAGTGCCTGCAGATGAGCGTGCTCGTCATCTTCCAGGCGGCAATCGAGGTAGGCATCGGAAATTTCCCACGGCAGGTGCAACGCACCGAGCACCAGTTGGCGCGCCTCGTCCCAGGCATTGTCGGTGCCATGGCCAAAGAACAGTTGCTCGGCCTGAAAACGGCTGACGGCCCAACGGATGTAGTCACGCAGGGTACGTAAACGGGTAGTGAGAACGGTCACGGGCGGTCTCCGGCAGAAAAGTGCGGAAGTTTAGCCCAGTGCAGGTGGCTCGCGCATGAATGAAACGCTTAGGAACGCTCGCGCCTCTTGCGCAGCGACGCATCATCCGGACGGCGCAACTCACGCAGCACTGCGATGGACACGGCAAGCGAAAACAAGAACCAGAAAAACGGGGAAAACTGCGACCAAAGCGACATGGCAACTCTTTTTGCGTACGACCCTGAATCCCGCAGGGCAGTTTCGATTCTGCTCCCGAGCAACGCACTGAGCAAGCATTGGCGCAGATAGAGGTTCACAGAGCGCGCTGGCCAGCGGACAATGGCACATCATCACCATCAGCCAGGAGCCCGAGATGTCCCATCCGCAAACCATGTTCCAGCTCACCGGTCGTGGCCACGCACCGGCCAGCCTGAGCAATGCGACCCTGCTGATCATCGACGCCCAGGAAGAATACCGCAGCGGCGTACTGGTGCTGCCAGGCCTCGACCCGGCCCTGGAGCAGATCGCCAGCCTGCTGGCCGCTGCCCGCGCAGCCGGCACCGACATCGTACACGTCAAGCACCTCGGTATCCCCGGCGGCCTGCTCGACCCCAGCGGCCCGCGCGGTCGTCATCTACCGGAAGCCGCCCCGCTGGCGGGCGAAATCGTCGTGGAAAAACGCCTGCCCAATGCCTTCGCCGGCACCGAACTGCATGATCGCCTGCAGGCGCTGGGCCATCTCGACCTGATCGTCTGCGGCTTCATGACCCATTCCAGCGTCAGCACCACCGTGCGCGCCGCCAAGGACTATGGCTACCGCTGCACCCTGGTCGATGCCGCCTGCGCCACGCGCGACCTGCCGGCGCCGGATGGCAGCGTGATTGCCGCCGCCGAGGTGCACCGTATCGAGATGATCGCCCTCGGCGACAACTTCGCCACCCTGGTGCCGCACGCCAAATCCCTGGTGTGAAGCCGCCTGCAGTTACGCCAGCGCGCTGGAACCCGGGCGCAACCAGCCGGTCACACCAGCCATGACCTCGAGGAAATTGGCATGAGGCTGTCCGACGATTTCAATGCACGCCGCCTGCGCCCACGCCAGCCAGGAAACTGGCGCCTGCGCATCGGTGCTGGCCTGGGCGCTCTGTTCGCGGCCTTTGGCATTCTCCTGACGATGGCCGGGGTCGCCTCCCTGGTTGGTCGTGCTCCGGCGCTGGGTGCACTCAATGACTCCACTGGCGAAGCCATTACCCTGCTGTTGTTCGGCCTGTTTCTGTCCTGGGCCGGTATTACCTTCTGGCGTCGCTGCCGCAGGCGCCTGCGCCGCCCCAGCGATCTGAGCCTGTCGCCGTCACTGCTGAAAAAGCGCGACTGATCCCCACAAAACACACCACCCAATACCGTAGGAGCCGGCTTGCCGGCGATGCTCTTCGTTAATCGAATTGATGATCGCCCGCAAGCGGGCTCCTACAAATTCGTCTTTGTACGCTTACACCGCTGGCATTTGGGTAAAATGCCCGTCTGTTTCGCGGAGCCACCGATGCAAGACGACGATTTTTCCCTGTTCCAGGCCGAGCTGCGTGGCGTCAAGCCACTCCAGTACGACCGTGCCGACACCGGCAAACCCAAAGCTGACCGCAAGCAGTTCAACACCCTGCGCCAGGCTGCAACCATCAGCAAGGGCGAGACCAAGGTGGACGGGCTGTCCGACCAGTTCGTCATCGACGTCGGCGCCGAGGATGCCCTGTACTGGGCCGCCAACGGCATGCAGGAAGGCCAGATGCGCAAGCTCAAACTGGGCCAGATCCCCTTCGACGGCAGCCTCGACCTGCACGGCATGAGCGTCGAAAAGGCGCGCGATACGCTGTGGGAATTCCTCGCCGAGGCCACCAAGCTGGAGGTTCGCTGCGTACGCGTCACCCATGGCAAGGCCGTGCGCATGGACGGGCGCAAGCCGATGCTCAAGAGCCACGTCAACACCTGGCTGCGCCAGCACCCGCAGGTACTGGGCTTCAGCTCATGCCAGGCCAAACATGGTGGCACCGGCGCGGTATACATCATCCTCAAGCGCACCATGATGGATGGACGCGACGAGTAATGCGCATGCTCCGGCGCATTTGTCAGACACCTGACGATGCCCTACCCTGCGCCTCTCGATAGCCAACAGGATTTTCCATGTCCCTGGAACAACAGTACACCGCGATCCTTGGTCAGCTTGGCGAGGACGTTTCCCGCGAAGGCCTGCTGGACACGCCCAAGCGCGCCGCCAAGGCCATGCAGTACCTCTGCCGTGGCTACCAGCAGACGCTGGAAGAAGTCACCAATGGCGCGCTGTTCAGCTCCGATAACAGCGAGATGGTGCTGGTGAAGAACATCGAGCTGTATTCGCTGTGCGAACATCACTTGCTGCCCTTCATCGGCAAGGCTCACGTCGCCTACATCCCCAACGGCAAGGTGCTGGGCCTGTCCAAGGTGGCACGTATCGTCGACATGTACGCCCGCCGCCTGCAGATCCAGGAAAACCTCAGCCGACAGATCGCCGAAGCGGTCGAGCAGGTCACCGGCGCGCTGGGCGTGGCGGTGGTCATCGAAGCGCAGCACATGTGCATGATGATGCGCGGCGTGGAGAAGCAGAGCTCGTCCATGGTCACCTCGGTGATGCTCGGTGAATTCCGCAGCAACCCGGCGACCCGTGGCGAATTTCTCAATCTGGTTCGCTGAGCCCGCTCAAGACGATGGCCGCTCACTTCGCTGAACGGTCGTCGCCCTTTTAGCGTGAAAGTCGCACAACGACGCCCTCCTTGATGCCCTTCTCCCTCCGGGAGAAGGTGGCGCGAAGCGCCGGATGAGGGCGAGCAAGACCACCAAGACCCTCATCATTTGGTGTGCCGCCCACGGCATGCCCGTTCAGGAGTTAGAAATATGTTGCTCAAAGCCCTTCGTATCGGCCTGGGTCAGCTCGTCGTGTTCGTCGACTGGATCAGCCGTCCGCGCAGGCTCAAGCGCAGCCCCGAGGCGCAGGCCGAAGTCGAGCGCGCCACGGCCAATCTGGCGCTGTACCAGTTCCACGCCTGCCCGTTCTGCGTCAAGGTCAGGCGCACCCTGCACCGCCTCAACCTGCCGGTGCAGTTGCGTGATGCCAAGAATGACGCTGAACATCGTCAGGCCCTGGAACAGCACGGCGGCCGCATCAAGGTGCCGTGCCTGCGCATCGAGGAAAACGGCCAGAGCACCTGGCTGTACGAGTCCAAGGCGATCATCGCCTATCTGGATCAGCGCTTCGCGGGTTGAACCAGGCTTTTCGCAGGAGCCGGCTTGCCGGCGTGCCTCTGCGTAAAGGATCGCCGGCAAGCCGGCTCCTACAGGCTGAGAGCTCGACACCTACACTTCGTTCAGCCCTGTAGCCCGGATGCAATCCGGGAGCCTCAGAGCTCCTGCACCGGTCATTTCGCGGCTGAAGCCGCTCCTACACGAGCGGCGTACCTTCGCCTGACTCTTGTAGGAGCGAGCCCTGCTCGCGAACAGCCTATTAGGGTTCGATGCCGTAGACCTTGAGCTGGTCGAGGAACTGCGCTTCGTCCAGCACCTTCACCCCCAGCTCGCTGGCCTTGGCCAGCTTCGAGCCAGCGCCAGGCCCGGCCACCACGCAATGGGTCTTGGCCGACACCGAGCCGGCCACCTTGGCGCCGAGGCTTTCCAGCTTCTCCTTGGCCACGTCGCGGCTCATGACTTCCAGGGTGCCGGTGAGCACCCAGGTCTGGCCAGCCAGGGGCAGGCCTTCGGCGACCTTCTTCTCGCTTTCCCAGTGCATGCCGAAGTCACGCAACTGCTGCTCGATGGCGCGAGCCAGCTGGGCGTTTTCAGCGTTATCGAAGAACTCACGCACGGCCTTGGCCTGCTTCTCCGGCAGGGCCTGGCGCATATCCAGCCAATCGCCGGCGAGCACGCCGTCGAGACTGCCGAAACGCTCGGCCAGCTTCTGCGCCGCACCAGGACCGACACTCGGGATATTCAGCTTGTCGAGCATGCCGCCGAGCGTGGCCACGGCGGAGAACTCGGCGCTCAGCTCGCCCTCTTCCTGCAACTCAAGACCACACTCACCGAGCAAGGCGCTGATCACCTGCTGGTTGTGCGCATCCTCGAAAAAGCTGTGGATCTCGTGCGCAACTTCCAGGCCGATATCCGGCAGATAAGTCAGCACCTGCGGCTGCGCCTGACGCACGCGTTCCAGCGAGGCCAGGGAGCGCGCCAGCACCTTGGCAGTTTCCTCGCCCACATCGGGGATGCCAAGGGCGTAGATAAAGCGCGCCAGGGGCGGTCGCTTGCTGTCTGCGATGGCCGCCAGCAGCTTGTTGCTGGACACCTCGGCGAAGCCTTCCAGGCCGATGATCTGTTCGAAAGTCAGTTTGTACAGGTCGGCCGGTGAGGCGATCAGCTGCTCGTCCACCAGTTGCTCGATGGTCTTGTCGCCGAGGCCTTCGATGTCCATGGCGCGACGCGAGACGAAGTGGATGATCGCCTGCTTGAGCTGCGCCTGGCAGCTCAGGCGACCGACGCAGCGGTACACCGAACCTTCGCTGACCGACTCCTTGCCCTTGCTGCGCTTGACCAGTTGTGTGCGCTCCACCGCCGAGCCGCACACCGGGCAATGCTCGGGGATATGCACAGGGCGTGCATCGGCCGGGCGACGCTCCGGCACCACGGCCATCACCTGCGGGATCACGTCCCCCGCGCGGCGAATGATCACCGTGTCGCCGATCATCACACCCAGGCGCGCCACTTCGTCCATGTTGTGCAGAGTAGCGTTGGCCACCATCACGCCCGCCACCTTGACCGGGTTCAGACGCGCCACCGGGGTGACGGCGCCAGTGCGACCGACTTGGAACTCGACGTCGAGCAGCTCGGTGAGCTCCTCCTGCGCGGGAAACTTGTGGGCGATGGCCCAGTGCGGCGTGCGCGCACGGAAGCCCAGCTGCTGCTGGTCTTCGATATTGTTGACCTTGAACACCACGCCATCGATGTCATAAGCCAGGCTCATGCGCCGTTGACCGATATCGCGGTAGTAGTCCAGGCAGGCTTCAACGCCCTTGGCCAGCTTCAGTTCACGACTGATGGGCACGCCCCAGGCCTTGAGCTGCTGCAGCATGGCCACCTGGGTGCCCGGCAACTCACCACTGACCTGGCCGACACCGTAGCAGCAGAACTCCAGCGGACGGCTGGCGGTGATTTTCGGGTCGAGCTGACGCAAGCTGCCGGCTGCGGCATTGCGCGGGTTGGCGAAGGTCTTGCCGCCGCTCTCGGCCTGCCGCGCATTCAACTCCTCGAAGCCGGCCTTGGGCATGAACACCTCGCCGCGCACTTCCAGCACCTGCGGCCAACCCTCGCCCTGCAGCTTGAGCGGCACGTTACGGATGGTGCGCACGTTGCTGGTGATGTCTTCGCCGGTGCTGCCGTCTCCGCGCGTAGCGCCACGCACCAACTGGCCATTCTCGTAACGCAGGCTGACGGCCAGGCCGTCGAGCTTGGGTTCGCAGCTGTATTCGACCTCGGCGCCGCCACCGAACAAATCGCCGCCCTGTACGCCCAGGCCGTTCTGCACGCTGCGGTCGAAGGCGCGCAGATCCTCTTCCTCGAAGGCGTTGCCGAGGCTGAGCATCGGCACTTCATGGCGCACCTCGCCAAAGGCGCTGAGGGCCTCACCACCAACGCGCTGGGTTGGCGACTCGGGCGTGACCAGCTCCGGATGCTTGGCTTCCAGCGCCTGCAATTCACGGAACAGGCGGTCGTACTCAGCATCGGGAACGCTCGGTTCATCCAGCACGTAGTAACGATAGTTGTGCGCGTCCAGTTCCTGGCGCAGCGCGGCGATACGTTGGGCAGCGTCGGTCATGCTCGGTCTCTCAAACGAAAAGAGCAGCCTCGGCTGCTCTTTTGCAATGCACTGATGTTTCAGCGTTTCTGGGTCAACTGCCGGCGTTCGAATTCGACGATGCGCTGGCGATAGTGTTCGATGGTCTGCGCGGTCATCACGCTGCGCTGGTCGTCCTTCAGCTCACCGCCCAGTTCGTGGGCCAGCTTGCGCGCGGCAGCGACCATCACATCGAAAGCCTGCTTGGGATGGCGCGGGCCTGGCAGGCTGAGGAAGAAGCTCACCGCGCGTGTGCTGAAGCCTTCGATATCGTCCAGGTCGAAGGTGCCCGGCTTGAGCGCGTTGGCCATGGAGAACAGCACCTCACCGTTGCCGGCCATGCTCTCGTGGCGATGGAAGATGTCCATCTCGCCGAAGCGCAGGCCGCTTTCGAGGATGTTCTGCAACAGCGCCGGCCCCTTGAAGCCGAAGTCGTCGCGAGCGACCACGTTGATCACCAGCACCTCTTCCACCGGAGCTGCTTCGGCTGCCGGCTTGGCGGCTTTTTTCGTCTCTTGCGGTTGATCATCGACCGGGTTGAGCAGCGTCGGCACCGGCTCGTCGATGGCCAGATTGAGATCACCCTGCTGTGGCTCGTTGCGTACGCGGCGTGGCAGATCCTTGGCGCTCATCGATGGCAGGTCGTCTTCGTCCAGTTGCGGCCCGTGGTCGCGATTGACCACGCGCGGTGGGCTGAGCAGATCAGGGTCGCTGTCATCGTCCGGCATGTTGGCCAGGCTGCGATCGAGCTTGAACTTGAGCCGGCCCTTGCCGCCGCGCATGCGGCGCCAGCCGTCGAACAGAATGCCAGCGATAACGATGATGCCAATAACGATCAGCCACTCGCGCAGACCGAATTCCATGAAATACCTGACCCTTAACAATTCTGGTGAAAAAAAGATCCAATCGACCGGATCACAACTCGACTATAAAACGCGGCGCCAACTCCATGTTCTGTCTGACGTTTTCCGCGTGTAACAAAAGAGGGCAATAAGCTAGCACGACGAAAGGCAACTTTACACAGGGTCGCACACAAGGTTTTGCCTATGTTCAGTTAAATTCGCAGTGCCGTGCGTTACCCATCCACCATCGCCAACGCCTCCTCGACATCCACCGCCACCAGGCGCGAACAACCCGGCTCATGCATGGTAACCCCCATCAACTGATCAGCCATTTCCATGGCGATCTTGTTGTGGGTGATATAGATGAACTGCACGGTCGCCGACATCTCCTTGACCAGGCGCGCATAGCGCCCGACGTTGGCGTCATCCAGCGGTGCATCCACTTCGTCCAACATGCAGAACGGCGCCGGGTTGAGCTGGAAGATGGAAAACACCAATGCCAAGGCGGTCAACGCCTTCTCTCCACCGGAGAGCAAATGAATGGTGCTGTTCTTCTTGCCCGGGGGCCGCGCCATGATGGTCACCCCGGTATCGAGTAAATCTTCGCCGGTGAGTTCCAAATAAGCGTTGCCGCCACCGAAAACTTTTGGAAAGAGTGCCTGCAAACCACTGTTGATCTGATCGAAGGTGTCCTTGAAACGATTGCGCGTTTCCTTGTCGATCTTGCGGATGACGTTTTCCAGGGTTTCCAGCGCCTCGACCAGATCGGCGTCCTGCGCATCCAGATAACGCTTGCGCTCGGACTGCTGCTGATACTCGTCGATAGCCGCCAGGTTGATCGGCCCGAGACGGGCGATACGCGCGGCCATGCGCTCCAGCTCTTCTTCCCAGGCGCTTTCCGTGGCCTCGGCCGGCAGCGTGGCGATCACCCCATGCAGGTCGTAGTTGTCCTCGGCGAGCTGGTCGGCCAAGGCCTTGCGCCGCACGTTGAGCGACTGCCAGTCCATGCGCTGCTGCTCCAGCTGGCTGCGCAGCAGTTGCGCCTGCTGCTCGGCCTGGGTGCGGCGCTTCTCGGCATCGCGCAGTTCGCGATCGGCGTCCTCCAGGGCCAGGCGCGCCTGGCGCAGTTCGTCATCCACCGCCATGCGCCGTTCGAGCAGTTCTTCGAGCTTGATGCGCAGCTCTTCCAGCGGCGCCTCGCCCTCTTCCAGGTTCAGCGACAGTTGCTCGCGCCGTTCGTGCAGACGCTCGGCCTGCAGTTGCAGGCGCTCCAGCGCCTGGCGAGTGGAATCGTGCTGGGCCTTAAGCGAGCCGACGCGCACCGCCAACTGATGGGCGTGGTCCTTGTGCTGACGCGCTTCCTGGCGCACGCGATCGAGGCGTTCGCGCAGGCTGTCACGGCTGGCCAGTAGGCGTTCACGCTGCTCGTTATCCAGCGCCATGGCATCCAGTGCGTCCTGCAGTTGCAGACGCGACTCGCCCAGTTGCTCCTGCTCGATCTCGCGTTGTTCGGCCGCTTCCTGCAACTCGTCCTGCAGACGACGACGGCGCAGGCCCAGTTGCTCGGCTTTGGCCTGGCTGGCGGACAGCTTTGCCTTCAATTCGCTCAGCTGCCGCGCCAGCTCCTGGCCCTGACGGCGCTGCTGCTCGCGTAGCTCTTCCTGCCGGCGTTGATCATCGCGCAGCGCCAGCAAGCGTTCATCCAGTTGCGCCAGGGCCGCTTCACGCTCTTCGCGCTCCAGCTGCAGACGCTCCAGTTCCTGCCCCCGCGCCAGCACGCCGCTGTCAGCTTCGGCGGCGCGGCGCACACGCAGGAAGTGCCGGCCGACCCAGTAGCCGTCGCGGCTGATCAGGCTTTCGCCTTCGACCAGTTGCGCACGGGCGGCCAGCGCCTGCTCCAGCGACTCCACCGGGCGCACAGCGGCCAACCAGGGCGACAGGTCGTGGTTCGACTCGACCTTGTCCAGCAGGCTGCCGGGGCGGCGCGCACCGCCCGCAGGCGGGCTGGCCAGACGCAGTTCGCCCTGCTCCAGCGCCGAGAAATCCAGGCCGGCGAAATCATCCAGCAGCACGGCCTGCAGGTCGGCACCGAGCACGGTTTCCACCGCCAGTTCCCAGCCAGCCTCCACGCGCAGCCCTTCGGCCAGGCGCGGACGCTGCAGCAGATTCTGCTCGCGCAGCCACTCGCCGGCGCCCTGCCCCGGATCGAGCGCCGCCTGTTGCAGCGCCTCCAGCGACGCCAGGCGACCATTCAGGCGTTGCAGCTCACCTTGCGCCTGCTGCTGGGCCTGACCGGCCTGCTGCAGTTCCTCGCGCAAGTGCTGCAGGCGTTCGGCCTGTTGCTCTTCGGCCAGTTGCAGCGCTTCGTGCTCCAACTCGCCGACAGCCAGCTGTTCGTTCAGTTCGAGAATAGCGGCGTCTTCGGGATCAGCCGCCAGTTGCTGCAATTCTTCGTTCAAGCGGCGCTGGCGCTCGGCCAGGCGCTCCAGGCTCTGCTCCAGTTGGGCGATGCGCGATTGCTGCACTTCGGCCTGGCGGCGCGGTTCGGCGCTGCGCTGGTTGAAGCCGTCCCACTGCTCCTGCCAACCGTGCATGGCGGCCTCGGCCTCTTCCAGGCTGGCAGCGGATTCTTCGGCGGCAGCCGCAGTCATCTCCTGCTCGGGCAAGAGCATCTCCAGCTCTTCACCCAGGGTAGCGAGCAAGGTGCGGTCGTGCCCCAGGTGCGATTCGGTTTCCAGGCGCGCCTTTTCCGCCTCGCGCAGGTCGTCCTGCAACTGGCGCAGGCGCTGCTGGCCGTGCTGAATGCTCTGCTCGACGCGGGCGATATCGCCGCCCACCGAGTAGAAACGGCCCTGCACCAGGTTGAAGCGCTCGGAGAGTTCATGGTGACCATCGCGCAGGCGCTCGATGCTGGCATCGGCGCTGCGCTGCTCGGCCACTAGCGCCTCGAAAGCGACTTCCTGATCGCCGATCACCTGCTCGCGGCTACCGACCTGCTGGTTCAGGGTCTGCCAGCGCAGGGCCAGCAGTTGCGCCTTGAGCTGGCGTTCCTCTGCTTTGTATTCCTGATATTTCTCCGCAGCCTGGGCCTGGCGGTGCAGGCGTTCGAGCTGGCGTTCCAGTTCCTCGCGCAGGTCGGTCAGGCGCGCCAGGTTTTCCTGGGTGCGGCGGATGCGGTTCTCGGTCTCGCGACGGCGCTCCTTGTACTTGGAGATGCCGGCGGCTTCCTCGATGAAGTTGCGCAACTCCTCGGGCTTGGCCTCAATCAGCTTGCTGATCATGCCCTGCTCGATGATCGAGTAACTGCGCGGACCAAGACCGGTGCCGAGGAAGATATCGGTGATGTCGCGACGGCGGCATTTGGTGCCGTTGAGGAAGTAGGTGTTCTGCCCGTCGCGGGTCACCCGGCGGCGGATGGAAATTTCCGCGAAGGCCGCGTATTCGCCCACCAGCGAGTTATCGCTGTTGTCGAAGATCAGTTCGATGGACGCCTGAGTCACCGGTTTGCGCGTGTTGGAGCCGTTGAAGATGACGTCGGTCATCGACTCGCCGCGCAGGTTCTTCGCCGAGCTTTCGCCCATCACCCAGCGCACGGCGTCGATGATGTTGGACTTGCCGCAACCATTGGGTCCGACCACGGCCGCCATGTTGCTGGGAAAGCTCACCGTCGTCGGGTCGACGAAGGACTTGAAGCCCGCCAGCTTGATGCTCTTCAGGCGCATCGCGGCTTAGCGCTCGGCCAGGGTGGCCAGCACCAGCTGGCAGTTATGCTCACCGTAGGCCTGCAGCACCTCGCGGGCAAGCACGGGGTCGCGGGTGATGATCGCCTGCAGCAGACTGGCGAAGGTGTTCATGAACTGGCCCATCTCACCTTTGCGCCGTTCCAGCGCCAGGTGGTAGGTGCGGCTGATGGCCGGCAGCAGATTCTCCAGGGTTTCCTGCAGATAGGGGTTGTCGGCAAAGGGAAAGGCAGCGCGCATCACGTCGAAGCTGTTCTCGACAAAGGCGCTGATATCGTCGCGCTCAAGGCTGTCCTGCAGGCGATTTTTGATCTCGATGAACGGCGCCAGGTCGGCCTCCACCTGCCAGCGTTCGATCACCGCGCGGGCCAGCATGGCGTACAGCTCGATGCTCAGCGCATAGAGGCTGGTGACGTGGTGCGGGGTCAGTTCGCTGACCTGGGCACCGCGGCGCGGCAGGATCACGATCAGGTGGCGGCGCTCGAGAATGAGCAGCGCTTCGCGTACCGAACCACGACTGACGTTAAGGGCCTGGGTGACTTTCTGCTCCTGAATGCGCTCACGTTCCTTGAGCTCACCGCGAATGATGCGTTCGGCCAGGTAATGCGCGATTTGCTCGGCGAGGCTGTCCAGGGCCTTGAACGTCATGACATTCCTTATTTACGTCGATCCAGGGGCAGGCGGTCGAGTCTGAGAGCCGCGCCACGGCTGGGCGGGAGCAAGAAAATCTGGCGGCAAGTGTACCACAGGGCGTTACCGGGCCAAGCGTACGGCATGACACTTGCTGCACGAATCTTGGAGCGCCCTTCAGGGCGGAAGCCATCAAGCAGAATGCCCAGACTCACGGATCATGCTACCAAAAATAGACTGACTTTCAGGTCAGAAATTTATTGACCCAAAAGTCAGAAAACCCTAGATTGCCTCCATGACCAATCTCGCCCGGGCCTTGCAGTGCACGCAGATCACCCGGCGAGCCAACGATTCATAACAATAAAATGCCTGGAGGTCGTCCTTGATCCAGTTTTTACTCAACCGGGAGCTGCGCACAGAGCATGCCCTGGACCCCAACGTCACCGTGCTCAACTACCTGCGTGAGCACGTCGGAAAAACCGGAACCAAGGAAGGCTGCGCCTCCGGCGACTGCGGTGCCTGCACCGTGGTGGTGGGCGAGCTCGAGGGCGAGCGCGTACGCTATCGCACCCTCAATTCCTGCCTAACCTTCGTTTCCAGCCTGCATGGCAAGCAACTGATCACCGTCGAAGACCTCAAACACCAGGGCAAGCTGCACAGCGTGCAACAGGCGATGGTCGACTGTCACGGTTCGCAGTGTGGCTTCTGCACCCCCGGCTTCATCATGTCGCTGTTTGCCCTGCAGAAGAACTCCACCGGGTACGACAAGGGCCAAACCATGGAGGCTCTGGCCGGCAACCTCTGCCGCTGCACGGGCTACCGGCCGATCATCGACGCTGCCGAGCAGGCCTGCTGCCAGAAGCAGCCGGATCAATTCGATGCCTTCGAAAGCGCCACCGTCGCCCAACTCAAGAGCATCGCTCCGCGCGAAACCGCCGAACTCAACAGTGGCGACAAGCGCTGCCTGGTGCCGCTGACCGTGGCCGACCTGGCCGACCTCTATGCCGCCAACCCCGAAGCCCGCCTGCTCGCCGGCGGCACCGATCTGGCCCTGGAAGTCACCCAGTTCCACCGTGAACTGCCGGTGATGATCTACGTCGGCCATATCGAAGACATGAAACGCATCGACGTGACCGACAGCGCCATCGAAATCGGCGCGGCCGCCGCGCTGTCCGACTGCTACGCAGCGCTGTCACGCGAATACCCGGACTTCGGCGAGCTGCTACACCGCTTCGCCTCGCTGCAGATCCGCAACCAGGGCACCCTGGGCGGCAATATCGGCAACGCCTCGCCCATTGGCGACGCCCCGCCCCTGCTGATTGCCCTCGGTGCGCAGATTGCCCTGCGCCAGGGCAACACCCGCCGCATCCTGCCGCTGCAGGACTACTTCCTCGACTACAAGGTGACTGCCCGTCAGGAAGCCGAATTTATCGAGAAGATCATCGTGCCGCGCGCCCAGCCGAATCAGGCCTTCCGCGCCTACAAGGTGTCCAAGCGCCTGGACGACGACATCTCCGCCGTCTGCGCCGCCTTCAACCTGACCATCGAAGATGGCGTGGTGCGAGATGCGCGCATCGCCTTCGGCGGCATGGCTGCCATCCCCAAACGCGCAAGCGCCTGCGAGGCGGCGCTGGTCGGATCGGCCTGGTACCCGGGCGTGATCGAACGTGCCTGCGCGGCGCTGGCCGAGGACTTCACCCCGCTGTCGGATTTCCGTGCCAGCAAGGAATACCGCCTGCTGACTGCTCAGAACCTGCTGCGCAAGTTCTTCCTGGAACAGCAATCGCCCGAGGTCGAAACCCGGGTCACTGCCTACGCATAAGAGTTGGGGATAGAAAGATGTCCAGTCATATTCAGCACAAATCCCAGGAAGAGCTGGCCGAATTGTTCCGCGCCGGCATGACCAGCGGCGTTGGCCGCAGCGTCAAGCACGAAAGCGCAGACAAGCACGTCACCGGCGAAGCGGTCTATGTCGACGACCGCCTGGAATTCCCCAACCAGTTGCACGTCTACGCGCGCCAGTCCGATCGCGCCCACGCGCGCATCCTGCGCATCGACACCCGCCCCTGCTACGAGTTTCCGGGCGTGGCCATCGCCATCACCAAGGACGACGTACCGGGCCAGTTGGATATCGGCCCGGTGGTCGCCGGCGACCCGCTGCTAGCCGACGGCAAGGTCGAGTACGTGGGACAGGTGGTACTGGCAGTCGCCGCCGACAGCCTGGAAACCGCGCGCAAGGCGGCCATGGCCGCCATCGTCGAATACGAAGACCTGGAGCCGGTGCTCGACGTGGTCGAGGCCTACCGCAAGAAGCATTTCGTACTCGCCAGCCACACCCATCGCATCGGCGACTCGGCCAGCAAGCTGGCAAGCGCCCCGCGTCGCCTGCAGGGCACCCTGCATATCGGCGGTCAGGAGCACTTCTACCTGGAAACCCAGATTTCCTCGGTGATGCCGACCGAAGACGGCGGCATGCTGGTCTTTACCTCGACGCAGAACCCCACTGAAGTGCAGAAGCTGGTGGCCGAAGTGCTTGGCGTGCCGATGAACAAGATCGTCATCGACATGCGCCGCATGGGCGGTGGTTTCGGCGGAAAGGAAACCCAGGCCGCCGGCCCGGCGTGCCTGTGCGCAGTGATCGCCCATCTCACTGGCCGGCCGACCAAGATGCGCCTGCCGCGCATGGAAGACATGAGCATGACCGGCAAGCGCCATCCCTTCTATGTCGAGTACGACGTCGGCTTCGATGACGACGGCCTGCTGCACGGCATCGAGATGGACCTGGCTGGCAACTGCGGCTATTCGCCGGATCTGTCCGGCTCCATCGTCGACCGCGCCATGTTCCACTCGGACAACGCCTACTTCCTCGGCAACGCCACCATCAATGGTCATCGCTGCAAGACCAACACCGCCTCGAACACCGCCTACCGCGGCTTTGGTGGCCCGCAGGGCATGGTCGCCATCGAGGAAGTGATGGACGCCGTCGCGCGCAGCCTGGGCAAGGATCCACTGGAGGTACGCAAGCTCAACTACTACGGCAAAACCGAGCGCAACGTCACCCACTACCACCAGACCGTCGAGCACAACGTCATCCACGAGATGACCGCCGAGCTGGAGGAAAGCGCCGAGTACGCCAAGCGCCGTCGCGAAATCATCGAGTTCAACCAGAAAAGCCCGGTGTTGAAGAAAGGTTTGGCCATGACCCCGGTGAAATTCGGCATCAGCTTCACCGCCACCTTCCTCAACCAGGCCGGCGCGCTGATCCATATCTACACCGACGGCTCGATCCACCTCAACCACGGCGGCACCGAGATGGGCCAGGGCCTCAACACCAAGGTCGCACAAGTCGTGGCCGAAGTGTTCCAGGTCGATATCGAGCGCATCCAGATCACCGCCACCAACACCGACAAGGTGCCCAACACCTCGCCGACCGCTGCCAGCAGCGGCACCGACCTCAACGGCATGGCGGCCAAGAACGCGGCCGAAACCATCAAGCAGCGCCTGGTCGACTTCCTGGTGCGCGAGTACAAGGTCACCCCGGAAGACGTCGAATTCCGCAATGGCCAGGTGCGCGTGCGCGATCACTTCCTGTCCTTCGAGGAGGTGATCCAGAAGGCCTATTTCGGTCAGGTCTCGCTGTCTTCGACCGGCTTCTACCGCACCCCGAAGATTTTCTATGACCGGGACCAAGCGCGTGGCCGCCCCTTCTACTACTACGCCTACGGCGTGGCCTGCGTGGAAGTGCTGGTGGACACCCTGACCGGCGAATACCGCATGCTGCGCGGCGACATCCTGCATGACGTCGGCGACTCGCTGAACCCGGCCATCGACATCGGCCAGGTCGAAGGCGCGTTCGTTCAGGGCATGGGTTGGCTGACCACCGAAGAGCTGGTGTGGAACGCCAAGGGCAAGCTGATGACCAATGGCCCGGCCAGCTACAAGATCCCCGCCATCACCGACATGCCCATCGACCTGCGCGTGAAGCTGGTGGAGAACCGCAAGAACCCGGAAGACACCGTATTCCACTCCAAGGCCGTGGGCGAACCGCCTTTCATGCTCGGCATCGCCGCCTGGTGCGCGCTGAAGGATGCCGTGGCCAGCCTGGCCGACTACAAGGTGCAACCGCAGATCGACGCCCCCGCCACCCCCGAGCGCGTGCTCTGGGGCGTGGAGCAGATGCGCAAGTTGAAGGCCACGGCCAAGGCTGACAGCGCTGCCCAGGTCGAACCAGCCTGATTCGTAGCCCGGATGAAATCCGGGGAACTCTGCCCCCGGATTGCATCCGGGCTACGACCCAAAGCCAAGAGGTGTACAACAATGACAAAACACACCGAACCGAATAATCCACCCGCTCGCCCGGCGCCGGAGCCGATTCTCGATCCGTCGCCGAGCAACTGGCGCCTGCCGCGCCCGGGGCAGACCACGCCTTGCTGGAGGCTGAGCAAATGAGCTGGATCAGTGCCCTCGCCGACCTGCAGCAACAAGGTGAAGCCTGCGTGCTGGTGACCATCATCGAGGAACGCGGCTCGACGCCGCGCAATGCCGGTTCGAAGATGGTGGTCACCGCCGAACGCATCTTCGAGACCATCGGCGGCGGCCACCTGGAATACAAGGCCATGGAAATGGCCCGCGAGATGCTCGCCAGCCGTAGCCAGGACACCCGCCTGGAGCGCTTCTCCCTCGGCGCCAGCCTCGGCCAGTGCTGCGGCGGCGCCACCGTGTTGTTGTTCGAGCCCATGGGCCAGCCGCAGGCGCAGATCGCCGTATTCGGCGCCGGCCATGTCGGTCGCGCGTTGGTACCGTTGCTCGCCAGCCTGCCGTGCAAGGTGCGCTGGATCGACTCGCGGGAGAACGAATTCCCCGAGCAGATTCCCGCAGGCGTGGATAAGATCATCAACGACGAGGTGGTCGACGAGGTGGAGAACATGCCGCCCGGCATTTACTACATCGTCATGACCCACAACCATCAGCTCGACCTGGAGCTGACCGCAGCGATCCTCAAACGCGGCGACTTCGCCTATTACGGCCTGATCGGCTCGAAGACCAAACGCGTCAAGTTCGAGCACCGCCTGCGCGAACGCGGCTTCGCGGACACCCTGATGGCGCGCATGCGCTGCCCGATGGGCCTGGCCGAGGTGAAAGGCAAGCTGCCGGTGGAAATTGCCGTGTCCATCGCCGGCGAGGTGATCGCCACCTATAACGCCAGCTTCGGTCAGGACGTAAAGAAGGGTGAGTCCAGCGTCGCCAAGCTGCTGCCGGCCTCGCGTAGATCCTGACTATTGGTGCGCACAGCGCACCCTACGGGCCAAGATCGTAGGGTGTGCTGTGCGCACCGCCCCATTTTTCATGGTGCGCCCCGCGCGCCCACGTACGAGACTTTAATGATGAGCAACACCCGCAAAGCCTACCGCGCCGCCATTCTGCACAGCCTTGCCGACCCGGCCGTGGTCGGTGTCGAGCAGTCCTACGAATATTTCGAGGACGGCATGCTGCTGATCGAAAACGGCAAGGTCGCTCAGGTCGGCGCGGCTGCCGAGCTGCTACCGAAGCTGGCCGGCATCGAGATCCAGCACTACCGCGACGCGCTGATCACCCCCGGCTTTATCGACACCCATATCCACTACCCGCAGACCGGCATGATCGCTTCCTACGGCGAGCAGCTGCTGGACTGGCTCAATACCTACACCTTCCCCACCGAAAAACAGTTCGAAGACAAGGCGCACGCCAGCGATGTGGCGGCGATCTTCCTCAAGGAATTGCTGCGCAACGGCACCACCACCGCTCTGGTGTTCGGCAGCGTGCATGCGCAATCGGTGGATGCCTTCTTCGAGCAGGCCGAAAAGCTCAACCTGCGCATGATCGCCGGCAAGGTGCTGATGGATCGCAACGCCCCGGACTACCTGACCGATACCGCGGAAACCGGCTACGCCGAGAGCAAGGCGCTGATCGAGCGCTGGCACGGCAGGGGCCGCCTGCACTACGCCGTCACCCCGCGCTTCGCTCCGACCAGTACGCCGGAGCAACTGGAGCTGGCCGGCAAGCTGCTCCAGGAATATCCCAACCTGTATATGCACACCCACCTGTCCGAGAACCGCAAGGAAATCGAATGGGTCAAGGAACTGTTTCCCGAGCGCAAGGGCTACCTCGATGTCTACGACCACCACAAGCTGATCGGCCCGCGCGCGGTGTTCGCCCATGGCGTGCACCTGTGTGATGACGAGTGCAAGCGCCTGGCCGAAACCGGCTCGGCGGTAGCCTTCTGCCCGACCTCCAACCTGTTTCTGGGTAGCGGCCTGTTCGACCTGAACAAGCTGGAAGCCCATGGCGTGCGCGTCGGCCTGGGCACCGATGTCGGTGCCGGCACCAGCTTCAGCCAGCTGCAATCACTCAACGAGGCCTACAAGGTGATGCAGTTGCAGGGCAAGAAGCTCGACCCGTTCAAGTCGCTGTACCTGGCCACCCTCGGTGGCGCCAACGCCCTTTACCTGGACGACCAGCTGGGCAACTTCCTGCCCGGCAAGGATGCCGACTTCCTGGTGCTGGACTACAACGCCACGCCGCTGATCAGTTACCGCATGCAGCAGGCCACAAGCCTGGAAGAACGCCTGTTCGCCCTGACCATGCTCGGCGACGACCGCGCCGTGAAGGAGACCTTCGCCGCCGGCGTATCGGTGCATAAACGCGAGGCCTGACCGTAGGGTGCGCCGCGCGCACCAGCCATTCCCCGGTGGCCGTGGTGCGCACAGCACACCCTACCCGCAGCCAACGTAGCCCGGATGCAATCCGGGGCGATATCGCGACACCCCCGGATTGCATCCGGGCTACAGGCTGAAGCCGGCGATCTGCGTGCCCTCTTAGCCGCGGATTTATCCGCGATCAGGCTGTAGGCATGCCTGACAGCTTCGCGGCTGAAGCCGCTCCTACATAAACGCGCCTGGCCTTAGCCTCCCACATCGGGTAGGAGGCGGGGTCGCCCCGGCCGTCCTCCCACACCACCGTACATACGGTTCCGTATACGGCGGTTCCTGCCTACTGACAGACTGCGTCAGCGAGCTTGGTTCCGTTGATGTGTCGCCTGTGGTAACTAAGCGCCCAGACCGGCCCTCGGAGTTTCCGACTCCTACCTCCTGATGGTCTCGACCGCCGCTGTTCACGACGTTTCTGCTTTACGCTCCAACAGAGAGCACACCTGACTATCCACTCATGACAGGTTCAGCCCTTCATCGCTCCGGTTCCGAGCAACTACTACGGCCTCTGCTGACTTCTGTTCGCCCATCCCGCCACCTCTCGGTGCCGGTAGCACGTGGCAGGCCAAACAGATCTCCCAGGGTAATTCGCGCGACCTTCCTGCTTATGCCTGTCGGATTTACGTCGTAGCGTTCCGTGCAAGTATCGGGCTTTGGCAATCGTTGCTACCTCACCCCGCTACGCCGCCTCTATCCGCTTCCTGTTCGTCAGACCAGCATTTTGCCTCGGGCTTCCTTCAGATTCGCGGTCACCCGCGACACCCTTGCCTTCAGCTAACACTTCCCCTTGCCGGGTGTGTAGAGGACTTTCACCTCCAAATCGTCCGACTCACCACCACAGTGAGCCGAACAGCGCCAGTCACGGCACTACGCGCCATGCCTGGCGCACAACGAAAAAGCCCCGACGCGCGAGCATCGGGGCTTTCTTGTGACATGCAGGCTATCAGCGATTGGCGCCGTTGCGGCCTGGCTTCTTCTTGGTCTGCAACAGGTGCGAGAACACGGCGTGCAGGTCGTCCGAGGCGCTTTCCTCGTCGAGGTTGAGCTTGCTGTCGATGTGATCCATGTGATGCATCATCAGGTGCACCGCACGCTCGACATCGCGCGCCTCGATGGCATCGATCAGCTGATTGTGCTCGTCATAGGAGCAGTGCGAACGGCCGCTGCTTTCGTACTGGGCGATGATTAGCGAGGTCTGCGACACCAGGCTGCGCTGAAAGCTGAAGAGCGGCGCATTGCGCGCGGCCTCGGCCAGCTTCAGGTGGAACTCGCCGGAGAGACGAATACCCGCGCCACGATCACCCCGGGAAAAGCTGTCCTGCTCATCCCTGACCATCTGCCGCAGTTCGGCCAACTGCTCGGCTGTCGCGTGCTCGACGGCCAGTTCGGTGATGGCACGTTCGACCAGGCGACGTGCATAGAAGATCTGCCGAGCTTCTTCGACGCTCGGGCTGGCGACGACCGCACCGCGGTTCGGGCGCAACAGCACCACGCCCTCGTGAGCCAGACGCGACAGGGCGCGACGAATGATGGTACGACTGACACCGAAGATCTCACCCAGCGCCTCTTCGCTCAGCTTGGTGCCGGGCGCCAGACGCTGCTCGAGAATGGCATCGAAAATATGGGCATATACGACATCGTCCTGAGTCCCGCTGCGGCTGCTTTTGCCTGCACGCGGCTGCTTCTTCAGTGGCTGCAATTGATCGTTCATTCTGGCTCGCGTCAATGAGAGTCGGCGACACTGCGACTCTACTGTGTTCTACCCGGTAGCTGACAAGCACCGAGCGAAAAAACATCAGAAAAAAGTTAGGACAATTGTACACAAGTCAATCGACCGCCACATCACGAGTCGTATGACGTCCTGGAGCGATCTCGGGTTGCTCATCGGCTCAGCTCGAACGCGGCACGACCATTCCCTTGCTGATGGGCAGCTGCATTGCCAGTGCATTGACCACCCAGCACCTCATTTAACTGCTGGCCAGCCAAACAGGGGCTGTGCCTGGCAAACCGAACTCATCACCATCTCATTGTTTTAAAAGGATTTATCGCTATAAAAAGAAGGAGCAAAAAGCGCTCCGTACGCAATCTGAGCAAACCACCTGCGGCTTATGACGGCGTAAAACAAAAACATTAATTGCATTTTTTGTATACAACACCATAATCACGCCTGAGTGACTTCTTGACCGCTCGGTCAACAACTTAGCCAGGAAGCACTGCCAGAAACACCGCCTACCTCAGAGAGCATTGTCCTTGCGCAACGCTCTGGGCGGTACACAACAAGAGACATGAGGAGTACCCGCAGTGGAAAGCATCAAACAAGAACAACACGCGACTCAACTGGCAAGAGGAGGTCTGCTCGACCGCTTCTTCAAACTGACCGAGCACCGCACCACCCTCAAGACCGAACTGCTGGCCGGTCTGACGACCTTCGTCACCATGGCCTACATCATTTTCGTCAACCCCAACATCATGGCCACCGCCGGCATCGATCACGGCGCCGCATTCGTCGCCACCTGCATCGGTGCGGCGCTGGGCTGCTTCCTGATGGGGCTGTACGCCAACTGGCCGGTCGGCCTGGCACCGGGCATGGGCCTGAACGCCTTCTTCACCTACACCGTCGTCGGTGAAATGGGTTATAGCTGGCAGATCGCACTAGGCGCAGTATTCATCTCCGGCGTGCTGTTCATGATCATGAGCCTGTCGAAAATCCGCGAATGGCTGCTCAACAGCATCCCGATGAGCCTGCGCTTTGCCATGGGCGCCGGGGTCGGCCTGTTCCTCGGCCTGATCGGTCTGAAGACTGCCGGCATCGTCGTCGACAGCCCGGCCACCCTGCTGACCATGGGCTCGTTCGCCAACCCGTCGGCGCTGCTGGCCGCCATATGCTTCCTGCTGATCGCCGTGCTCAGCCACCGCAACGTGTTCGGCGCCATCCTCTTCAGCATGCTCGGCGTAACCGCCATCGGCTGGGCCCTGGGCCTGGTGGAATATGGTGGCCTGGTGTCGATGCCGCCGAGCCTGGCACCGACCTTCCTGGCCATGGACATCGCCGGCGCGTTCAACGTGGCGATGATCAGCGTGATCCTGGCCTTCCTCTTCGTAAACATGTTCGACACCGCCGGCACCCTGATGGGCGTCGCCCACCGCGCCAACCTGGTGGATGAAGACGGCAAGATCCAGAACCTGTCCAAGGCGCTGAAAGCCGACTCCACCTCCAGCGTGGTCGGTGCGATGGTTGGCTGCCCACCGGTGACCAGCTATGTGGAAAGCGCTGCCGGTGTCGCTGCCGGCGGCCGTACCGGCCTGACCGCCATCACCGTCGGTATCCTGTTTCTCGCCGCGATGTTCTTCGCTCCGCTGGCCGGCATGATTCCCGCCTATGCCACCGCAGGCGCGCTGATCTACGTGGCGATGCTGATGATGAGCGGCATGGCGCACATCGACTGGAAAGACCATACCGACACCATCCCGGCCATCGTCACCGTGGTGATGATGCCGCTGACCTTCTCCATCGCCAACGGTATCGCCCTGGGCTTTCTCACCTACGCCACACTCAAGCTGCTGACCGGCCAGCGTGACAAGGTATCGATCAGCCTGTACGTGCTGTGCGCGATCTTCATCGCCAAGTTCGCCTTCCTCTGACGGCAGAGACCACGAAGCCCCGGCCCTGTGCCGGGGCTTTTCGTTTGGTCTGGCAACGACAGGCAGACACCCTCGACCATGCCTATCGCCGGCCCCGAATTTCATCCGGGCTACGCGTCGCTCTACACGCGGACGAAAAAAAGCCCGCAGTGTGAGCGGGCATAGGGACTCAAACGAGTCTGAGGGTGACAAGCATTCGTCTGGCGGCTGCCCCGCCAGTCATCAGCTACCGCGATAGGTGGAGTAGCTGTAAGGCGAAATCAGTAGCGGCACGTGGTAGTGCTCCTGGCCGGCATCGATGCCGAAACGCAGCACCACAACATCGAGAAAAGCCGGTTCCGGCAGCGTCACGCCACGGGCGCGGTAATAGTCGCCGGCATGGAAATGCAGCTGGTAGACGCCCGTAAGGTAGTCATCGCCCTGCAGCACCGGCGCGTCGCAACGGCCATCGTGGTTGGTGGTAACGGTATTGATCAGCTCCAGCTGCGCGCCTTCGACGCGATACAGCTCGACCTTGATGTCACTCCCTGGGCAACCGTGTGCGGCGTCCAGTACATGCGTAGTCAAACGTCCCATGAGTCTCGGATGCTCGTGGCGATCAACGCCCGGCGAACACCACACCTCCTCTACTCTGTTGAAATCGGCTCGTCGCAGTGCTCCGACGCAATGGCAGGATAGCACGCAGCCAGAATATAAAACATTCCAAGCTGAAATTGTACACAATAAATTCAAATAAGGCGTTATAGATGCAGCCATTCAACCGCCATATGCGTTCATCGCAAGCCAGCAATCACGCACCACTCGGCGCGAATTACCGTCCACTCGGTCAACCTCTTCCGCGTTGCAAAGAATGCAGAAAATGATGAAAAGTCGATTTACAAACGGCAAACAACTTTGTATACAATTAGCCACCCCGGTCGCGCAGCCATTCATTGCCAGGCGCGCAGTGACCGCCACGCTCCAGATAGGAAGACTGCAGTGAATGCTGATTACCCACGCGATCTGATCGGCTACGGCGCAAACCCACCCCACCCCCACTGGCCGGGCGATGCCCATATTGCCCTGTCCTTCGTGCTCAATTACGAGGAAGGCGGCGAGCGCAACATCCTTCACGGCGACAGGGAGTCCGAGGCCTTTCTCTCCGAGATGGTCGCCGCCCAGCCGCTGCAGGGTCAGCGCAACCTGTGCATGGAATCGCTCTACGAGTACGGCAGCCGCGCCGGCGTCTGGCGCCTGCTCAACCTGTTCAAGCAGCATGACATCCCGCTGACCATCTTCGCCGTGGCCATGGCCGCCCAGCGCCACCCGGACGTGATCCGCGAGATGGTCGCCGCCGGGCATGAGATCTGCAGCCACGGCTACCGCTGGATCGATTACCAGAACATGGACGAAGCGACCGAGCGCGAGCACATGCTCGAGGCCATCCGCATCCTCACCGAGCTGACCGGCGAGCGCCCGCTGGGCTGGTACACCGGGCGCCTGGGCCCGAATACCCGACGCCTGGTACGCGAGGAAGGCGGCTTCCTCTATGACTCCGACACCTACGACGACGACCTGCCCTACTGGGACCCGGCCAGCACCGCAGAAAAACCGCACCTGGTGATCCCCTACACCCTGGACACCAACGACATGCGCTTCACCCAGGTGCAGGGCTTCAACAAGGGCGACGATTTCTTCGAATACCTCAAGGATGCCTTCGACGTGCTCTATGCCGAAGGTGAAGCCGGCGCACCGAAAATGCTGTCGATCGGCATGCACTGCCGCCTGCTCGGTCGCCCGGCGCGCCTGGCTTCGCTGGCGCGCTTCATCGACTACGTCAAAAGCCATGACAAGGTCTGGTGCGCCCGCCGCGTCGACATCGCCAGACACTGGCATGCCACCCACCCCTTCCGTGCGACCGAGCAAGAGAGCAGCAAATGAGCCGTTTCCAGACCCTGACCCCGTCCACGCTGAGCCGCGATGCGTTCGTCGCAGCCTTCGCCGATATTTACGAGCACTCGCCCTGGGTCGCCGAGAAGGCCTATGACCTCGGCCTGGACGAAAGCGTCGACGACATCGAGCGCCTGCAGCAGCGCATGGCCGATATCCTCCTGTCCGCCAGCCATGAGGCGCAGTTGGCGCTGATCAACGCGCACCCGGATCTGGCCGGCAAGGCGGCGGTGCGCGGCGAGCTGACCGCCTCCAGCACCGCCGAGCAATCCGGTGCCGGCATCCACGAATGCAGCGCCGAGGAGTTCGCCCGCTTCACTGAACTCAACGACGCCTACAAGGCCAAGTTCGGCTTCCCCTTCATCAAGGCCGTCAGGGGCAGCAACCGCCACCAGATCCTGGCAGCCTTCGAAGAGCGCATTCACAACACGCCGGAGCAGGAGTTCGCCACCGCACTGGCCGAGATCAACAAGATCGCCCTCTTCCGCCTGCAGCAGCTGTAAGCGCTGCAGCCCCTCAACTCGAACAAAACAAGTAGAACAGCCATGCGTAGCCTGACCATCGAGCCCCTGAGCAAAGAAGCCTTCGCCCCATTCGGTGACGTGATCGAAACCGACGGTAGCGACTTCTTCATGATCAATAACGGTTCCACCCGCCGCTATCACAAGCTGGCCACGGTGCAGACCGCGCAGCCGGAGGACCAGGCCATCATCAGCATCTTCAGCGCCGAAGCGCTCGAGATGCCCGTGACCATCCGCATGCTGGAGCGCCATCCGCTGGGCAGCCAGGCTTTCATTCCGCTGCTCGGCCACCCCTTTCTGATCGTGGTCGCGCCACTTGGCGATGCACCTGTATCAGGGTCCGTCCGTGCCTTCCTCAGCAATGGCAGGCAGGGCGTCAATTACCATCGCGGCGTCTGGCACCACCCGGTGCTGACGATCGAAAAGCGGGATGACTTCCTGGTGGTTGATCGCAGTGGTTCCGGCAACAACTGCGATGAGCATTTCTTCAATGAGGACGAGTTTCTTCTCCTCAACCCCCACCAATAAGAGAAGCCCGGGGCTGGCGTGCCTCCCCCGGGAAAAGAGGTACAGATCGTGGAAGCACATTTCACCGAATGGCTAAACCTGGGCATCCGCTGGATCCATATGATCACCGGTATCGCCTGGATCGGCGCATCCTTCTATTTCGTCTGGCTGGAGAACAACCTCAACCGGAGCAACCCACACGAGGGCCTGTCGGGCGACCTCTGGGCGATTCACGGCGGCGGCATCTACCACCTGGAAAAGTACAAGCTGGCTCCGCCGAAAATGCCGGAGAACCTGCACTGGTTCAAATGGGAGGCCTACTTCACCTGGCTGTCGGGCGTCGCCCTGCTGCTGGTGGTGTATTACCTCAACCCCAGCCTGTATCTGGTCAAGCCCGGCGTCGACCTGGCGCCCGCTGCGGCCATCGCCATCGGTCTTGGCTCGATGGCAGTCAGCTATGTGATCTATCACCTGCTCTGCGACTCCCCGCTGGGCAAGCGTCCGGCCCTGCTCGGCGCCGTGCTGTTCGTGCTGATCATCGCCGCCGCCTACGGCTTCAGCCAGATATTCAGTGGCCGCGCGGCGTACATCCATGTCGGCGCAATCATCGGCACCATCATGGTCGGCAACGTGTTCTTCACTATCATGCCGGCCCAGCGTGCACTGGTTAAGGCCATCGAAACCAACACCACGCCCGATCCGCTGCTGCCGGCCAAAGGTCTGCTGCGCTCGCGCCACAACAACTACTTCACCCTGCCGGTGCTGTTCATCATGATCAGCAACCACTTCCCGAGCACTTACGGCAGCCAGTACAACTGGGCGATCCTGGCCGGGATTGCGATCCTGGCGGTGCTGGTACGTCACTACTTCAACACCCGCCACGACAGCAGCAAGTACGTCTGGACCCTGCCAGCGGCAGCACTGGGCATGATCTGCCTGGCCTACGTCACGGCGCCGGCGCAACGCGCACCGGCCGCTGCTCCAGTCGCAGCCGTCGAGCAGCCGTCCAGCGCAGCACCGGCCAAGGTGGAAGAGGCAAGCCCGGCAGCCACACCTGCCGAGCAAGCCGCCAGCACAAACGGCACAGCAGCCGTCAGCGTCGGCGCGAGTGATTTTGCCAAGGTCGAAAGCGTGATTCACGAACGCTGCACCGTGTGCCACTCGGCCAGCCCCACCAGCCCGATGTTCAGCACGGCACCGGCCGGCTTCATGCTCGACACCCCCGAGCAGATGAAGGCACAAGCGGCAAAGATTCACGCACAGACCGTGGCCACGCAGATCATGCCCCTGGGCAATATCACCCAGATGACCCAGGACGAACGCGACCTGATCGGTAGCTGGATCGCCGAAGGCGCGCAGATCAACTGATTGCCACACATGTCGCGGCCGTGACTGGCCGCGGCATCTTTTTACAACCATGAACCGCCGGCAGCGTGAGCTGACCGGCGGTTCATCTTTTGTGCACAATCTACAAATAAATTGTTTTTATACATGTCTACAAATTGCTATAGTCAGAAAACCTGACCTGGCAGACAGACTTCTGTCACTCAGGACAGAGGCGCCGTGAAGCCTCGTGCAAGCCCATGACCGTATAAAAACAACTGGCAGGCTATGACATGACTACCGACCGTAACGCACCAGCTGCGCCCGATGCTCGCAGCGAACTGATCTACCAACTGGATGACACCCCCGACTTCCTCCCCGCCGTGTTCGCCGCGCTGCAGCATGTACTGGCCAGCTTCGTCGCCATCATCACCCCCACCCTGATCGTCGGCAGCGTGCTCGGCCTCGGCGCTCACGTGCCCTATCTGGTGAGCATGGCGCTGTTCGTCTCCGGCCTCGGCACCTTCGTCCAGGCCAAACGCATCGGCCCGGTCGGCTCCGGGCTGCTGTGCCTGCAGGGCACCAGTTTCGGCTTTCTCAGCGTGATCCTCAGCGCCGGCTTCATCGTCAAGGGCCGTGGCGGCAGCGAAGAAGAAATTCTCTCGACCATCTTCGGCGTGTGCTTCTGCGCCGCCTTCGTCGAGATCTTCTTCAGCCAGTTCATTGGCAAGCTGCGCAAGGTCATCACCCCGGTGGTCACCGGCACCATCATCTGCCTGATGGGCCTGTCACTGATCAAGGTGGGCATGACCGACTTCGCCGGTGGCTACGGCGCCGAGGACCTGGGCGCACTGCACCACCTGGCTCTCGGTGCCCTGGTACTGCTGACCATCGTCGTGCTCAACCGCGCCTCATCGCAGATGCTGCGCCTGTCTGCCGTGATCATTGCCCTGACGCTGGGCTTCGTCGTGGCCTGGCTGATGGGCCGGGTGGATTTCAGCGAGATGGCCGAAGTGCCGCTGATCAGCGTGCCGCAGCCGTTCAAGTATGGCTTCAGCTTCGACCTGGTGGCGTTCATCCCGATTGCGGTGATCTTCCTCATCACCCCGCTGGAGACCGCGGGTGATCTGACCGCCAACTCGATGATTTCCAGGCAGCCGGTCAAAGGGCCGCTGTACATGCAACGGATCAAATCCGGGGTGCTGGCCGATGGCTGCAACTCGGCGATGGCAGCCGTATTCAACAGCCTGCCCATGACCACCTTCAGCCAGAACAACGGGGTGATTCAGCTCACTGGCGTGGCCAGCCGCCATGTCGCGTTGTATATCGCCGCCATTCTGGTGCTGCTCGGTCTGTTCCCCATGGTCGGCGCGGTGCTGCAGCTCATGCCCAAGCCGGTTCTGGGCGGCGCCACGCTGATCATGTTCGGTACCGTGGCAGTGGCCGGTATCAAGATTCTCACCGAGGCTGGCCTGCATCGTCGCAACATGCTCATCGTTTCCATCTCCCTGGGTCTTGGCCTTGGCGTAGCGGCAGTGCCAGAAGCCCTGGCACAGATGCCGGAGATGCTGCGCAATATTCTCGGCTCACCCATTGCCATCGGTGCCTTCAGCGCCATCGCACTGAACATCTTCCTGCCGGAAGAACCGCTGGCCGAAGATGACTACGAGCCCGAGGCGCACCTGCATACCGTGCTGCAGAACCGCCAGGACGAGGCGAACGACGACAGCCTGAACACCCTCAGCCGCGACCTCGACCCGGCACCACGCTCCATCTGATCCCCAGCCTTGACCGAATACTCCCGGCGGCATTCTCCGCCGGGAGCAGATGCCTGCACCTCAACAATAAGGAAAAGCCATGAAACTCAAGCATCTACCCCACTGCCTCGCCCTGTCAGCCGGACTGTTCTCTGGTCAGCAGGCACTCGCTGGCGACCTGCTGCACTGGCAGGACAACAGCCTGTCATACCTGTACGGCGAAAACTTTCAGCGCATGAACTTCAATGGCGAAGAACAGCGTACCCAGACTACCTTTACCTTCGAGCACGCAAGCGGCTGGGCCTGGGGCGACCTCTTCTATTTCGTCGACTACATCCGTGCCGACAACGTGCAGTCGCGCGGCAGCTTCAACAACGGCACCTTCCGCCAGCATGACAAGGATTCCTTCTATTACATGGAATTCTCCCCGCGCATCAGCCTGAGCTGGCTGACCGGGCAGAAGCTGGCTGCCGGTCCGATCAAGGACGTCTACGCCGCCTTCACCTATGAAAAAGGCAATGGCGGCCCTGGCCCGGAGAACTACCTGTACGGCATCGGCCTGGACTGGGAAGTACCCGGCTTCACCTACTTCAAGACCAACCTGTACCAGGTCAAGATCAACAACCATACCTTCTTCGCCGACAGTAACAGCAACGGCTACGCCACTCAGCTGACTGTCAGTGCCGCCTACCCTTTCAGCCTGGGCGAACAGGATTTCGTCGTCGACGGCTTCATCGACTGGCGCTCGCCATCGCGCGATGCCGGCACGCAGACCTCGGTCGGCTCCTCGGTCCAGGTCAAGTGGGATGCGGGCAAGGCCCTGTTCGGCAAGGAGCGCCAGCTCTACGTGGGCACCGAGATCAACATGTGGCGCGCCAAATATGGCGTCAAACCAGTGGATGGCTCGGGTGATCGTTTCGACCAGACCGCCGTGCAGGCGCTGGTCAAGTATCACTTCTGACCATTGCCGCAATGGACCTGGCTGACGTCGGTAGGGACGGCGGCCGGGTAAAAAGGGGGATGGGCGTTCGCGCCCTTCCCCCCTTTTCCATGCGCGCAGCTTCTGTGTGGCGTCATCGTTGCGAACTGCGATGCAGTGCGTTGGCGCCAGCTCGACCTGTGCCGCCATTCACCGCCAAGGCCGCTCGCCCACTACTTCGATGCAGCTGGAGGCGCTAGGCGCTGATTGCCTTCGCCATCGGCTCGGCGCCCTCCATCACCCCGATCCAGGCGTCTGGCCCGAATCAGCTGCCCGACTCTACCTGGCAGATGGTCGCCGTGCCGCACCCTGGTCTGCTGCATACCCAGGTGCAGGCAGCGAAGCCTGCGCACGGCAACGTCCAGATCATCATCGATCGGAAGCAGTCGGCGCCTGGGCCTCGGCTCTGCCTTTCTGGCGTTCGAGAAAGTCCACCTTCCATTGCTCGAGCCCCATGTATTCGCTATCGAGATTGGCCTCGACCCGGTAGCTCGCCTTGAGCTGCGCCACCTGAGCCGCGCGCTCCGCAAGGAAGCGGTCGAAACCTGCGATAAGCTGTGGGTGACGCACGCTCGACAGGTGAAAGCTGCCACGGGTATGCGGCAGTTTGGGATCGAATACCAGCGCGCCTGGCCGAGCGCGAATGTTGTCCAAATAGTGCGTGGCCACTACTACATTGAAGTAAGCACCGTCAGTGTCATGCTTCAACGCCTGGCGGATCATCTGGCGTAAATCCTTGCTGTAGCTCAGCTGGATCAGCCCGCTGTCGATGGCCTGTTCATAGCCACGCGGCGTCCAGCCCTGCACCATGGCCAAGCGACGGATATTCTCCGGCGCCTGCCCCTGGCGCTGCGGCGCCACCAGCACGCCATCGACGTAATCGACTACCGCCTGGCTATAGTGCAGGGTCACGCCAGCCTTCTGAGCCGTGCCCCAGTGCGGGCTGTCGGGGTACTTGAAGTCGACCTCGCTGCGCAACAGGGCCGGCAGCAACTGATCCACCGGCAGCGGTTTGTAGATCAGGCTAATGCCGCTATTAGCAGCAAAGCTATCCAGCACTTCGCGGGCGAAGCCACGATAATGCCCTTCACTATCAAGACTGTAATGCGGTGCAAAGGCTATGTCCTCAACGCCAACCACATAGGTCTGGGCCAGTGCAGCTGGCGCCAGCAGAATGCTGGAACACAGGCACACGCATAACGGCTTCATACAGAGCCTCCCTATTGTTGTTATGGATATCCAGGTACCGGTCTATCCGCCGGTCATGCTCATGAAGCGCACCACCTGAACCTGCTCGTCGGTGGCAAAGTGGTGCCGCTCGGGCTTGAGGCGCAGCGCCTCAATCAGCGCCTGACGCAAGCGTTCGCCGTCACCGGGATGAGCACGCAACAGACGCTTGAGATCCAGTGCGTTGTCATGGCCAAGGCAGAGCACCAGCTTGCCCTCGGCCGTGACCCGCACACGGTTGCAGTCACCGCAGAAGTTGTGGCTGTGCGGCGAGATGAAACCGACCTGGGTCTGCGTACCGACCACCTGCCAATAGCGTGATGGTCCGCCAGTCACCTTGTTACTGCGCACCAGCGCATGGCGCTGCTCGATGCGTTGGCGCACCTCGTCGCTGGAGCAGAAGGTCTGCTCACGGCTGTGGCTGACCACGCTGCCCAGCGGCATTTCCTCGATGAAACTGATATCCAGGCCGCGCTCGATGGCGAACTCGACCAGATCCAGCACCTCGTCGTCATTGCGCCCGCTCTGCACCACGCTGTTGAGCTTGATACGCTCGAAGCCGGCCATACGCGCGGCTTCGATACCGGCCAATACCTGGTCGAGCCTGTCACGCCGGGTAAAGGCGGCGAAGCGCTCGCGCTGCAGCGAGTCCAGGCTGATGTTCAAGCGGCGCACACCGGCCGCACGCAACGCAACGGCCATCTCCGCCAGCTGTGAACCGTTGGTGGTGATCGCCAGATCATCGAGTTCGGTACGCCCTCCCAGGCGCTGCAGCAGGCTCAGCAAATTCTTGCGCACCAGGGGTTCACCGCCGGTGATGCGGATACGTCGCACGCCCAGACCGATAAAGGCGTCAGCCACCGCATACAGCTCTTCGAGACTGAGAATCTGTGAACGCGGCGCGAAGACCATGTCCTCGCTCATGCAATAAGTGCAGCGAAAATCGCAGCGATCGGTCACCGACAAACGCAGGTAGGTGATGCGCCGGCCAAAGGGGTCGACGAGTTGATGAGAGGGCACAGCAGGTCTCCTACAGCGTCAGGCGCCAGGACGTCTTGTCATGAAACTCGTTGCACAGGATAAAAACAGAAAAGCCATTTCCTGTATACAGTGATTTGACCCGCAAGTCAGTTAAACGCTGAACAGCCCGTAACCGCTGCCTTGAGGCTCGTACAAAGCCGATGCTAACATGCCCGTCCGCCGCCCGGCGGCAGAGGAAAACACAGGGCCTTATGACCAGCATTCGCGAGCGCAACAAAGAGCTCATCCTGCGCGCAGCCAGCGAGGAGTTCGCCGATAAGGGCTTCGCTGCCACCAAGACCAGTGATATCGCGGCCAAGGCAGGCCTGCCCAAGCCCAACGTCTACTACTACTTCAAGTCCAAGGAAAACCTCTACCGCGAGGTTCTGGAAAGCATCATCGAGCCGCTGCTGGCCGCCTCTGCGCCCTTCAACCAGCCGGGCCACCCGAGCGATGTGCTGAGCGCCTATATCCGCTCGAAGATCCGCATCTCCCGCGAGCTGCCGCACGCCTCCAAGGTGTTCGCCAGCGAGATCATGCACGGCGCGCCGCACCTGTCGCCGGAGCAGACCGAACAACTCAACGCCCAGGCCAAACACAATATCGCCTGCATCCAGCGCTGGATCGATCAACGCCTGATGGCCCAGGTCGACCCGCACCACCTGCTGTTCAGCATCTGGGCCGCGACCCAGACCTACGCTGACTTCGACTGGCAGATCTCCAGCGTTACCGGCAAAACCACCCTCGACGACAGCGACTACGAAGCCGCTGCTCAGACCATCACCCGCCTGGTGCTCAAGGGCTGTGAAGTCGCCCCTGCGCCATCGATGGCGTCCGAGCAGGTCAGCAGCGCCTAGCCATGATCCGCAGGCTGGGTCGCGCTTTACCGACCCGCCACCCCGCCGGATCTACCAGCTGATCTCCGCCCGACGCAAACCTGCAAATCGCGGCAGGCGCCGGACTGGCAATGCACGCCCCAGCGGTTCTTGCGCGGCGTGAAACCCTGGCCCGGGTGCAATCCGGGGCATGCTCCAACGGCGCTAAAGCCGGAACACACCCGAGCACCCACGATACCCTACGCCCCCGCATCCGCCCTCAACCCCAGTGACTCCAGGGCACTGACGGCACATTGCTCGTCAATGTCCGAGGTATCACCGGTGATGCCGACAGCACCGATCACGGCGCCGCGCTCGTCACGAATCAATACTCCGCCCGGTGCCGGCACTAGGCTGCCCTGGGCCAGATTGTTCACCGCACCGATAAAGGCCGGGCGCTGCTGTGCATCGGCAGCGATCAGACGCGACCCCTTGCCCAGCGCCAGCGCTCCCCAGGCCTTGCCGATGGCGATCTGTGGGCGCAGGAGGCTGGCGCCATCCTCACGCTGCAGGCTGATCAGGTGTCCGCGGCATCCAGCACCGCCACCGTCAGCGGCGCAGCACGCAGCTCACGCCCGACAGCAAGCGCGTGACGGGTAATGCTCACGGCAGTGGAGAGGTTGATTGCAGTCATAAGGATTCTCCGAAATCGAACAAAAAGTCGCCGCATGCGCCCATGGCGACATGCAACCTGAGAAAGCGCCTTATGCAATAGCTCAACGAATGGATTGTTTCAACAGGAAAACACAAAATAAAAATTAAATGTACACAATAAAATTATCAATTAAGTTCAATTCAGGTATCGAATAAACCCTCAAGCGCCTCGCCCATCCCAGTAGCCCGGCGTGTTGTAAATGGCCTTCAGGTAGTCGATGAAAAAGCGCACCTTGGCCGGTAGGTAACGCTGCTGTGGGTATACGGCCTGGATGTCATAGGCCGGGATCTCGTAGTCATCCAGCACCGTCACCAGCTCACCGGCCTTCAGCTCCGCCTGGATTTCCCAGGTCGAGCGCCAGCCGATCCCCAGCCCCTGCTTGACCCAGTCGTAGAGCAGCTCACCGTCGTTGCAGTCAAGATTTCCGGCCACCTTCACCGCCACCTGGCGACCATCGCGCAGGAAGGTCCAACCACGCTGCTGGCCGCCCTGCAGGTTGAACGCCAGGCAGTTATGCCGCGCCAGGTCTTCAAGGGTGCGTGGCACGCCATGCAGCTCGAAGTAACTGGGCGCACCACAGACCACGCGGCGATTGGGAAAGAGCTTGAGCGCGACATAGTTGGGGTCGGTCACCTCGCCGATGCGAATGCCCATGTCATAACCCTGGCGCACCAGGTCGACCAGGCTGTCGGTGAAGTTGAACGACAGCTTCAGATCCGGGTAGCGCTTGAGAAATGCCGGCGCATGCGGCGCGATATGCCGCCTGCCGAAGGCAGCAGGTGCAGACACCACCAGATGGCCTCGCACGGAGCGCCCGCCGCGAGCCACGCTGGCATCGGCCTCGTCGAAGTCCTTGAGCAGGGCGCGGGCGCGATCGAGGTACTGCTCGCCGAGGTCGGTCAACTGCAGGCCACGCGTGGAACGATGCATCAGCTTGACGCCCAGGTGGCGCTCCAGCGCATCCAGGCGGCGCCCCATGACCACGGGGGTAACGCCTTCGCTAAGGGCTGCTGCGGCGAAGCTGCCGTTATCGGCCACCAGAACGAAACTGCGGATGAGTGTATGGCGGTCCATTCGGTACTCCAAGTATCGACAGAACTGAAGTATCCACCAATTCCGTCGCATCGGTACAGCCGTCATCCTTGCTCCCAAGAAGAAAAACCACTGACTCGGAGAACAATGGTCATGGCCAGAATGAGAGCAATCGAGGCAGCCGTACTGGTGATGCGTCGCGAAGGCGTCGATACCGCGTTCGGCGTCCCCGGCGCTGCCATCAACCCCCTGTATGCCGCACTGAAAAAACTCGGTGGCATCGATCACGTCCTGGCCCGTCACGTCGAAGGCGCTTCGCACATGGCCGAGGGCTACACCCGCACCAACGCCGGCAACATCGGCGTGTGCATCGGCACCTCTGGCCCGGCTGGCACCGATATGGTCACCGGTCTGTACTCGGCCAGCGCCGACTCCATCCCGATTCTGTGCATCACCGGCCAGGCGCCGCGTGCGCGCATGCACAAGGAAGATTTCCAGGCGGTGGATATCACCAGCATCGTCGGCCCGGTGACCAAGTGGGCCACCACCGTGATGGAGCCCGGCCAGGTGCCGCGCGCCTTCCAGCGTGCCTTCTATGAAATGCGCAGTGGCCGCCCCGGCCCGGTGCTGATCGACCTGCCGTTCGACGTGCAGATGGCCGAGATCGAGTTCGATATCGACGCCTACGAGCCGCTGCCGGTGGCCAAGCCGAGCACCAGCCGCGTCCAGGCCGAGAAGGCCATCGCCCTGCTCAACGAGGCCGAGCGCCCGCTGCTGGTCGCCGGTGGCGGCATCTTCAACGCCGATGCGGCGGACAAGCTGGTGCAATTCGCCGAGCTGACCGGCGTGCCGGTGGTGCCGACCCTGATGGGCTGGGGCGCGATCCCCGACGATCACAAGCTGATGGTCGGCATGGTCGGCCTGCAGACCTCGCATCGCTACGGCAATGCCACCCTGCTCGCCTCCGATCTGGTATTCGGCATCGGCAACCGCTGGGCCAACCGCCACACCGGTTCGGTTGACGTCTACACCGAGGGCCGCAAGTTCATCCACGTCGACATCGAGCCGACGCAGATCGGCCGCGTGTTCAACCCGGATCTGGGCATTGTGTCCGATGCCGGCAGCGCACTGGATGCCTTCCTGGAAGTCGCCCGCGAGTGGAAAGCCGCCGGCAAGCTGAAGGACCGCAGCGCCTGGGTCGAAGCCTGCCGCGAGCGCAAGCGTACCCTGCAGCGCAAGACCCACTTCGATAACGTGCCGGCCAAGCCGCAGCGCGTCTACGAGGAGATGAACGAAGCCTTCGGCAAGGACACCTGCTACGTCAGCACCATCGGTCTGTCGCAGATCGCCGGCGCGCAGTTCCTCCACGTGTACAAGCCGCGTCACTGGATCAACTGCGGCCAGGCCGGCCCGCTGGGCTGGACCATCCCGGCAGCCCTCGGCGTGGTCAAGGCCGACCCGCAACGTCAGGTGGTGGCCCTGTCCGGCGACTACGACTTCCAGTTCATGATCGAGGAGCTGGCTGTGGGTGCGCAGTTCAACCTGCCGTACATCCACGTGCTGGTGAACAACTCCTACCTGGGCCTGATCCGTCAGGCGCAGCGCGGCTTCGACATCGATTACTGCGTGCAGCTGGCATTCGAGAACATCAACGCACCGGAGCTCAACGGTTATGGCGTCGACCACATCGCCGTGGTCAAGGGCCTGGGCTGCAAGGCGATCCGTGTGTTCGACCCGAACGAGCTGCAGAACGCCTTCGCCGAAGCCAAACGCCTGATGGCCGAACACCGCGTGCCGGTGGTGGTGGAGATCATCCTGGAGCGTGTCACCAACATCTCCATGGGCACCGAGATCAACGCCATCAACGAGTTCGAGGAACTGGCCGAGCGCGGCGTCGACGCCCCGACCGCCATCGCCCTGCTCGACTGACCCGCAGGGTGCGCCGCGCGCACCGCAACGCCCAACGCGTACCCCTGGTGCGCACGGTGCACCCTACGCAGACCGCAATTGCACCACGACAAGGAGCACACCATGCCCCGTTTTGCTGCCAACCTGTCCATGCTATTCACCGAGGTGGACTTCCTGGACCGTTTCGCCGCCGCCGCCGAAGCCGGTTTCAGCGGCGTGGAATACCTCTTCCCCTATGACTTCCCGGTGGAAGAGATCAAGGCCCGCCTGGACGCCAACAAGCTGGAACAGGTGCTGTTCAACCTGCCGGCCGGCGACTGGGCCAAGGGCGAGCGCGGCATCGCCTGCCACCCGGAGCGCATCGAGGAATTCCGCGCAGGCGTCGACAAGGCCATCGCCTATGCCAAGGTACTGGGCAACCAGCAGATCAACTGCCTGGCCGGCGTCCGCCCGCAGGGCGTCGACTGCGCCACCGTGGAGAAGACCTTCGTCGACAACCTGCGCTACGCCGCCGACAAGCTGGCCGCTGCTGGTATCCGCCTGGTGATGGAAGCGATCAACACCCGCGACATCCCCGGCTTCTACCTCAGCACCACCCGGCAGGCCCTGGACATTCGCGACAAGGTCGGCAGCAGCAACCTGTACCTGCAGTACGACATCTACCACATGCAGATCATGGAAGGTGACCTGGCGCGCACGGTCGAAAACAACCTGGCCGCGATCAACCACGTGCAGCTGGCCGACAACCCGGGCCGCAACGAACCGGGCACCGGCGAGATCAACTACCGCTTCCTCTTCGAGCACCTGGACCGCATCGGCTACCAGGGCTGGATCGGCTGTGAATACAAGCCGGCCACCACCACCGCTGCCGGCCTCGGCTGGCTGAAAAGCCACAACGCAGTCTGACGGCCGCACCTGTAGGAGCGGATTCATCCGCGAAAGCGACAGTGAACCCACCACTGCATTCGCGGGCAAGCCCGCTCCCACAGGCCCGCGTCGCTCCTGGCATCGAGACAGACAAATACAAAGAGGCAAATTCTCATGGCAAAAATCGGATTCATCGGCACCGGCATCATGGGCAAACCCATGGCGCAGAACCTGCAGAAAGCCGGACATACCCTGTTCCTCTCCGAGCACCACGACCCGGCTCCGGCCGACCTGATTGCAGCCGGCGCCATCGCCCTGGCCACCCCGCAGGAAGTCGCTCAGGAAGCTGAATTCATCATCGTCATGGTGCCGGACACCCCGCAGGTCGAAGACGTACTGTTCCGCGCCGATGGCGTTGCCGCGGGCGTTGGCGCCGGCAAGGTGGTGATCGACATGAGCTCGATCTCCCCCACCGCGACCAAGGCCTTCGCCGAGAAGGTCAAGGCCACTGGCGCTGCCTATCTGGACGCGCCGGTGTCCGGCGGTGAAGTCGGCGCCAAGGCCGCGACCCTGTCGATCATGGTCGGTGGCTGCCCGAACGCCTTCGAACGCGCCCTGCCGCTGTTCCAGGCCATGGGCAAGAACATCACCCGCGTCGGCGGCAACGGCGACGGCCAGACGGCCAAGGTGGCCAACCAGATCATCGTCGCGCTGAACATCCAGGCGGTGGCCGAAGCCCTGTTGTTCGCCGCCCGCAACGGCGCCGATCCGGCCAAGGTGCGTGAAGCCCTGATGGGTGGTTTCGCCGGCTCGAAGATCCTCGAAGTGCACGGCGAACGCATGATCAAGGGCACCTTCGATCCGGGCTTCCGCATCAGCCTGCACCAGAAGGATCTCAACTTGGCGCTGTCCGGCGCACGCGAACTGGGTCTGAACCTGCCCAACACCGCCAACGCCCAGCAGGTGTTCAGCACCTGCGCGGCTCTCGGCGGCAGTGGCTGGGATCACTCCGCCCTGATCAAGGGGCTGGAGCACATGGCCAACTTCAATATCCGGGGCGAGTAACAGAGCGCCCTCTCCCCCGGCCCCTCTCCCGTAAACGTGAGAGGGGAGACAAGCAGTTCGGCGTTACACGGATTTTCGGCGCACGCCGGACCAGTCCCCTCTCCCATTTATGGGAGAGGGTTAGGGAGAGGGGCTTTGCTTCTAGCACACCCTTTCGACCTTCCTGGCAGGAGGTGTCACGGCCCGATTGCCAGGTTGGTCGATTCCATTCCCCAGGTGCTGCCACGCGCCACCTGCGGACTGGAATCGACCCCCGAGAAAAAATTGAGGAGACGCCAGAGCGTCTCGCCAGGCGTTACCACGCGGAGCGTGGGAACGATCAGCAGCCAGAACAAGAGACCACCACCATGACCTTCGACCCGCAAAGCCTGCTGCGCGACCTGTTCGCCACCGCCATCGCTGCCGCGCATCCGCACCAGGTGCTGGCCGACTGTCTTCCCGCCGACCGCAGCGGTCGCGTCATCGTCATCGGCGCGGGCAAGGCTGCGGCGGCCATGGCCGAAGTGATCGAGCGGCAGTGGCAAGGCGAGGTCAGCGGCCTGGTAGTAACCCGCTACGAGCACGGCGCCGAGTGCAGGAAAATTGAAGTGGTGGAAGCCGCCCACCCGGTGCCGGACGATGCCGGCGAGCGCGTCGCCCGCCGCGTGCTGGAACTGGTGTCGAACCTCAGTGAGAACGACCGGGTGATCTTCCTGCTTTCCGGCGGCGGCTCCTCGCTGCTGGCGCTGCCGGCCGAAGGCATCAGCCTCCAGGACAAGCAAGCAATCAACAAGGCGCTGCTCAAATCCGGCGCCACCATCGGCGAGATGAACTGCGTGCGCAAGCACCTCTCGGCGATCAAGGGCGGCCGCCTGGCCAAGGCCTGCTGGCCGGCCACTGTGTACACCTACGCCATCTCCGACGTGCCCGGTGACGAAGCCACGGTGATCGCCTCCGGCCCCACCGTGGGCGACCCGACCACCTCGGCCGACGCCCTGGCGATTCTCGCTCGCTACGCCATCGACATACCGGCCAACGTGCGCAACTGGCTGCAAGACCCACGCTCGGAAACGGTCAAGCCCGGCGACCCGGTACTCGCCCGTAGCCACTTCCAATTGATCGCCACCCCTCAGCAATCGCTCGACGCCGCCGCAGCCAAGGCCGAAGCCGCCGGTTTCCCGGTGCTGATCCTCGGCGACCTGGAAGGCGAGTCGCGCGACGTGGCCAAGGTACATGCCGGTATTGCCCGCCAGGTGCAGTTGTATGGCCAGCCAATCAAACCGCCGTGCGTGATCCTCTCTGGCGGCGAAACCACCGTCACCGTACGCGGCAATGGCCGTGGCGGGCGTAATGCCGAATTCCTCCTCAGCCTCACCGAAAGCCTCAAGGGCCTGCCCGGCGTCTATGCGCTGGCCGGCGACACCGACGGCATCGACGGCTCCGAAGACAACGCCGGCGCCATCATGACGCCCTACAGCTACGCCCGCGCCGGCATCAAGGGCCTGAGCGCCCGAGATGAACTGGACGACAACAATGGCTATGGCTACTTCGCCGCCCTCGACGAGCTGATCGTCACCGGGCCGACCCGTACCAACGTCAACGATTTCCGCGCCATTCTGATTCTCGAGAAACCTGTCCAATGAACGCCGACAAGAAAGTGAAGATCCTCGCCACCCTCGGGCCGGCGATCCGCGACGCCGCACACATCCGCCAACTGGTGGAAGCCGGGGTCAACCTGTTCCGCCTCAACTTCAGCCATGGTGAACATGCCGACCACGCCCAACGCTACCAGTGGGTGCGCCAGGTGGAGCGCGAACTGAACCAGCCGATCGGTATCCTCATGGATCTGCAGGGGCCGAAGCTGCGCGTGGGCCGCTTCTCCGAAGGCAAGGTGCAACTGGTCAATGGCCATAGCCTGCGCCTGGATCTGGACGCCACGCCCGGCGACGCCAGCCGGGTCAACCTGCCCCACCCGGAAATCATCGAAGCCCTGCAACCAGGCATGAGCCTGCTGCTGGACGATGGCCGCCTGCGCCTGAAAGTGACTGCCAAGCAGAATGATGCGGTGATCACCGAAGTGATCGCTGGCGGCGAGCTGTCCGACCGCAAAGGGGTCAACGTACCCGAGGCAGTGCTGCAGCTGTCGCCGCTGACCGACAAGGACCGCCGCGACCTGACCTTCGGCCTGGAACTGGGCGTGGACTGGGTAGCGCTGTCCTTCGTGCAGCGCCCCGAGGACATCGTCGAAGCCCGCGAGCTGATTGGCGGCAAGGCCTTCCTCATGGCCAAGATCGAGAAACCCTCGGCGGTCACCCACCTGGAAGAAATCGCCAAGCTGTGCGACGCCATCATGGTGGCGCGCGGCGACCTGGGCGTGGAGGTGCCGGCTGAAAATGTGCCGCGTATCCAGAAGGACATCGTGCGCACCTGCCGCCAACTCGGCCGTCCGGTGGTCGTCGCCACGCAGATGCTCGAATCCATGCGCTTCTCCCCGGCACCGACCCGCGCCGAAGTCACCGACGTGGCCAACGCCGTGGCCGAAGGCGCCGATGCGGTGATGCTGTCGGCCGAGACCGCCTCCGGTGATTACCCGCTGGAAACTGTGCAGATGATGAGCAAGATCATCCGCCAGGTGGAAAACGGCCCGGACTACCAGAGCCAGCTCGACGTCGGTCGCCCGCAGGCAGAAGCTACTGCCAGCGACGCCATCAGCTGCGCCATCCGCCGCATCAGCTCGATCCTGCCGGTGGCGGCGCTGGTCAACTACAGCGAGTCCGGCGCCAGCAGCCTGCGTGCCTCACGCGAACGGCCGAAGGCGCCGATCCTCAGCCTGACGCCAAGCCTGAGCACGGCGCGCCGTCTGACCGTGGCCTGGGGCATCTATTCGGTGGTCAACGAGCGCCTGCGCAAGGTCGAGGAAGTCACCAGCACCGCGCTGGAAATCGCCCAGGCCCAGGGCATGGCCAAACGCGGCGAAACCGTGGTGATCACCGCCGGCGAACCCTTCGGCCAACCCGGCAGCACCAATAGCCTGAGGATCGAAACGCTGCATTGACTCGCCCCGTAGCCCGGATGAAATCCGGGCTACGCATATAGCCAACGCTGGATGTCGCGGAGCCGCCTGGGCCTTGCGCACCTGCTGATGCTGATTGCGCAACGCCGCGGCTACCCGCCTGCGGACATCGCCATCGGCCTGTACGGCTACAACGGCATCCTGCTCGGCCTGCTGCTCAGCCTTAAACTGCCGTGGACGCCGCTGCTGCCCGTGCTGATCATCGCCAGCGCCGCCCTCTCCAGCCTGCTGCTGGCGCCCTGGATGCGGCGCATGCGCCAGCATGGCTGGCTACCCGCCTTCACCTTTCCCTTCGTGCTGCTGAGTTGGCTGTTGCTGGCTCTGTTCGGTCAGCTCCAGCCGCCACTCGCTCCCCCGGCAGACATAGCCGCTACGCCTGAGCTGAACGCCCTGCAGTTATCGCTCGCCGTGCTATGCGGCCTGGGGCAGGTGATTTTTCTCGACTCACCATGGGCCGGCCTGTGCCTGCTGCTCGGATTGCGCCTGGCCGATGACCGCGCAGCGCTCTGGGCGTTGCTGGGTTCCAGCGACGGACTCATGCTGGCGATGGCCAATGGCTGGCCCACCGATGCCGCCCTGAGCGGCCTCTACGGATTTAACGCCAGCCTCGCGGCTATCGCCCTGAGCCAGGTGCATCGCTGCCCGCTGGCTCTCGGGGCAGGCGTGCTGCTCGCCCTGCTATTGCAATTCGGGTTCGCCAGCCTTGGCCTGTCCGTACTGACCCTGCCCTTTATCCTCGCCTGCTGGCTGATAAGAGTCGCCCTGCAAAGCTGGCATAGGGTGCTCAGGGACACCCCACCAACGGCCTAGAGTCGCACACGCAAGTGCCTTCATCGCGTTCCAGCCCGTTATTGACCAGGCAGCACCCTACGCAGGCACTTTTCTTACGGAACCTGACGGCCTTACTGAGCAACGCCATGCAGCCAGTGCTGCCCGTATTGCCGGCAACCACCCGCAATATGTGCAGCCGCTGCTCAGCAGAGCATTGCCAGGGCCATCGCCCTTCTGAAACAGGCTGAAGCAAAACCGGATAGCCATTGCGTGGTCATAAAGTCGCACCCTGGGCTATAAAGCCCGCCCTTTTGACAATAAGGAAGCGCGCCATGGCCGTTACCACCCATGAATCCACGGCTGCTGCCAAAGCCGCCTGGATTGGCCTGATCCTGGGTCCATTGCTACTGCTCCTGTGCCTGGTTACCGAACCACCAGCGGGGCTTTCCGAGACAGCTTGGGCCACCATTGGCCTGGCCTTGCTGATGGCAACCTGGTGGTCGACCGAGGCCATCCCGATTCCGGCCACCTCGCTGTTGCCAATCCTGTTGATCCCGGCGCTGGGCATCGACAGCCTCAACGCCGCGACCGCGCCCTATGCCAATCCGACCATCTACCTGTTCCTCGGTGGCTTCATCCTGGGCCTGGCCATGGAGCGCTGGAACCTGCACAAGCGCATCGCCTTGATGACGCTGCTGGCCATGGGCAGCAAGCCGAGCAGGCAGATCGCCGGTTTCATGATGGCCACTGCCTTTCTCAGCATGTGGGTGAGCAATACCGCCACCACCATCATGATGCTGCCCATCGGCCTGTCGGTGATCGCCATGCTCACCGGTGAAAATAAAACCAGCGAGACCGACCGTGAGCGCTTCGCCACCGCCCTGCTGTTGGCGATTGCCTATGCAGCAAGCCTGGGGGGGATCGCCACTTTGATCGGCACACCGCCCAATGCGCTGCTGGCCGCCTTCCTGGCCGACAACTACGACGTACAGATCGGTTTTGGTCAGTGGATGCTGCTGGGCGTACCGGTATCCGCGATGATGCTGATCTTTACCTGGTGGTGGCTGACCCGTGGCGGCTTCAACCTCAGCGGGCATGACAGCACTCAACTGATCCGCAGCGAGCTGGCCGAGCTGGGCCCGCTGAGCCGGGGTGAGAAGCTGGTGGCACTGGTGTTCGTGGTCACGGCACTGGCCTGGATATTCCAGCCGCTGATCGCCGACTGGGTATCGGGTGTGAACGACACCAGCATCGCCATCGCCGCTGCACTGGCGCTGTTCATCATCCCGGTAGACACCAAGAAACGTGTATTCCTGATGAACTGGGAAAGCGCCGGCAAACTGCCATGGGGTGTATTGCTGCTGTTCGGTGGTGGCTTGTCACTGGCCGGCGTGATCCGCAGCTCCGGCCTGGCCGAGTGGATTGCACAGAGTCTCGGCGCATTGGGTGCCCTGCCCGTGATCGCGATAATCGGCGTGGTGGTGCTGGTGATCATCTTCCTCACTGAAATCACCTCCAACACGGCGACTGCCGCCGCCTTCCTGCCGCTGCTGGGTGCGCTGGCCGTGGCTCAGGGGATGCCGGCCGAGCTGCTGGCGATTCCGGCCGCCATCGCCGCCAGCTGCGCCTTCATGATGCCGGTGGCGACACCACCGAACGCCATCGTGTTCGGTACCGGGCATATGAAGATACAGTCGATGATCAAGGCCGGCTTCGCCCTCAACCTGTTCGGCGTGGTGGTCGTCACGCTGGCCTGCTACCTGCTGGTGGGTTTGATCTGGGCGCATTGAGCCCGGAGCGAAGCTATCCGTCAGTCAAGCGTCAATGCGCCGCCCGTACAAGGGCGGCGCTGCACCGCGAATAGAGAGCGCCGCAACGGCAAAGCTTCGCCCCGGGGCGGGGCTCCTACACAGAAACCCGGAATACCCCCTACCCGTAGGAGCGGCGCCCCGCCGCGAATCGAGAGAATGCCGCAACGGCAAAGCTTCGCCACGGGGCGGGATTTCAACATGGATGCGGCACAGGAGCCTCGCCGCGCGGCGAATCAAGCACGGCGCAAAGCCACAATCTTCGCGCCGAAGCGCCTGCGAAAGACGACCTGAGAAGTCTTATCTGAAATGCGGCGGGTGGCTCCCGCCCTACCACGCGATCAGCGATTCTGATACTGGCGGAACAGCCCCGGAGGAATGCCGGAGCTGTTGGTATCCCGCCACGGCCCGCCGGCCTGTGGCGACCAGCTCCAGCCACCATCCCAGCGGTAGAAGATGCGCTCGCGGTAGTAGAGGTCTCGCGCGCCTTCGATCACATAAACCCCAAGCGCCGGGTTCCAGTGGCTGTTCACCCCGGGCGGCGGCGCGTAACGCGGGTGTGAGGGCTGTTGCACCGGTGGCAGATCACCGACCGGCGCACCCGGCGGCTGCAAGACGCAGCCACTCAGACCAAGGCCAAGCAGGCAAGTCAGTACCAGGCGTCTCACTGGGCCTGCCCGTCGCGGCTGTCGATCAGTAGCGTCTGTACATCAGTGGCCGTGTTGGCCACCGGACCGCTCTGGCCGATCCATTCACCCTGAGTGGCATTGCCGGCGCGCGATATACGTGCCACCAGTTGCACCTGGTCGAATTGGGAGATTTTCAGCTGTGGCATCATCGCGTCCACATCCGACAGGCTGACTTGCGCCGGCAGGTCGGAAACCTTCAGGCGCTTGACCGCCAACGGCATCGGCGGGCCACTGAGGGCACGGGCAAAGATGAACACGGCATCGTCCGGCTGCACGTTCTGCTGCACGTCGGGCGCCAGCGATACGCTGACCTGCAGCGCCTGAACCTTGGCGTCCGGCTCGGCTGCAGTGCTGGGCTGCTCGCCCTCAGCCATCTGCTGGCGGGCACGTTCGATACCACCGGCGATGGCCGCGCGGGACGGATCCTGCTCCGGCAACACGGCGACCAGACGCTCCCAGTAGCGCACGGCATCGGCATAGCGCTGGCTTTCGTAGGCAGCGATACCCAGCAGACCGAGACTGGTGACCTCTTCCGGATCAGCCTGCAGCGCTTCGTCGGTAAGCGCCTGCAGTCGCTCGTTCCACTGTTTGCCTTCGGCGAAATACAGCGCCTGCGCCCATTGACCGAGCAGCTCCGGCGCACGTCCGGCGACGTCCACGGCACGCCCGAAGGCCTTGGCAGCATCTGCGGCACGCTCCTGCGCCATGTAGGTACGACCGAGGAAATACCAGGCCTCGGCGGAGTCCGGCTGCTGCTGCACGGTCTGCTCCAAGCGCGCAGTCATCTCCTCGATGCTCTGCGGCTGCGCAGCGGCCAGTTGGCGCGCCTGCACGACTTCATCGGCAGCGCCCCAGTGCAGGTACAGAGCCACGCCAAGTACCGGCACCAGCAACGCCGAAATCAGCGGAATCTTGCCGCCCAGTACGCTGCTGCGACGCTGCACACCTTCGGTGTCATCGAGCAGTTCGCGCGCAGCCTCGGCGCGGCCGGCCTCCATCTGTGCATCGTCGAGCACGCCGGCCTGGCGCTGGGCTTCGAGCTCCTGCAGACGCTCCTGATAGAGCGTGACATTCAGAGCGGTACGGTCTTCCTCAGCCTGCAGCTTGCGAATGCGCAGCACGGGAATCAGTAGAAACGCCAGGGCAGTCAGCAACAGCAGCCCGGCGGGTAACCAGAAATCGATCATCGGTCTTTGTTGTCCTGAGAGTTTTGCTCGAGCAATGCGGCAAGGCGCGCCTGCTCATCGACGGAGAGACCAGCGGCTGAACGGTCTTTGTTCTGGCTGCGACGGCGCAGGAGAATCCCCCCCAGCACACCGAAGCCGATTACCAACATGCCGGCCGGGCCGTACCATAGCAGCAGCGTGCGGCTGGTCAGCGGCGGTTTGTAGAGGACGAAATCGCCATAGCGGGAAACCAGAAAATCGATGATCTCCTCGTTGCTCTTGCCCTCTTCGAGCATGCGGAAGATCTCGTTGCGCAGGTCCGTGGCGATCGGCGCATCGGAGTCGGCGATGTTCTGGTTCTGGCACTTCGGGCAACGCAGCTCTTCGATCAGGCTGCGGTAGCGCTGACGCTCGGCGTCGTTGGCGAACTCAAAGGTATCGATGGCGGCCTGCGCGCTGGCCAACAGCCCCAGCGCCAAACCGGCAGAAATCAACAGACGCTTCATGGCTGGGCCTCGTCAACCAATTGCTGGTAGATCGGCGCCAGCTTCTCACGCCAAACACGCTCGTCGATGGTGCCGACGAACTTGTGGCGAATGATGCCCTTGGCATCGACGAAGAAGGTTTCCGGCGCACCGTACACCCCCAGATCCAACCCCAGGCTGCCCTTGGCATCCTCGATATTGAGCTGATAGGGATTGTGCAGATCGCGCAGCCATTGCTGCGCCGGCTTGCGCTGATCCTTGTAGTTGACCCCATGGATCACCACGCCGGCCTCGGCCAGCTTGTTCAGCACCGGATGCTCGTGTCGGCAAGCCGGGCACCAGGTCGCCCAGACATTGACCAGCGCCGGCTTACCCTTGATGTCGGCCTCACTGAGCGTACGCTCGGGATCGTCCAGCGACGGCAGGCTGAAGGCTGGGAATGGCTTGCCGATCAGCGCCGAAGGCAGTTCGGACGGATCAAGGAACAGGCCGCGATAGAGAAATACGGCAATCGCCAGAAAGGCCAGCAGCGGCAACAGCAGCAGCAAACGTCTCATGCGCTGGCCTCCTGCATACCCAGGGCTTCCAGCACGCGGGTACGCACCTTGATCCGGTAGCGCTTGTCAGCGGCAGCCAGGAAGCCGCCCAGCGCCATCAGCAAACCACCCAGCCAGATCCAGCGGACGAAGGGCTTGATGTGGATGCGCACGGCCCAGGCACCCTGCTCCAGCGGTTCGCCCAGGGCGACGAACAGATCGCGGGTGAAGCCGGCATCGATACCGGCCTCGGTCATGGTGGTCTGTTGCACGGTATACAGGCGTTTCTCCGGATGCAGCACGCGCAGTTGCCGCTCACCGGCGAACACGCGCACCGTGCCCTTGTCCGACGTGAAGTTGGGGCCTTCGTGGTGCACCGCACCGTCGAACTGAAAACGATAGCCACCCAGCTCCACCGAATCGCCCGGCGCCATGCGCAGGTCGCGCTCGTAGCTGCCCAGGCTGGTCAGCACCACACCGACGGCGCAGACGGCAAAACCCAGGTGGGCGATCTGCATGCCCCAGTAACTGCGGCCCAAGCCCGGCAGCCCCTTGAGAAGGCCCTTGTGCCGGGTCTTGTCGAGAATGTCGCGCGCGCCTGCCAGGATTACCCAGAAGGCCAGCAGGCACACCGCAAGCACAGCCCAGTGGAAATCGCCATGCAGGAAGGTCGCGATCACCGCCAGCACCACGCTGGCCACCAGCACCGGCGCCAGCATGCCGGCCAGCCATTTCACCGGCGTATCCTTCCAGCGCACCAGTACGCCAACGCTGATCACCGCCATCAACAGCGCCATCAGCGGCAGGAACAGCGCATTGAAATAAGGCGGGCCGACCGACAGCTTGGCGCCCGTCAGGGCATCGAGCACCAGCGGATACAGCGTACCCAGCAGAATCATCGCCGCCGACACCACCAGCACGATGTTGTTGACCAGCAGCAGGGTTTCACGCGACCACAGGCTGAAGCCGACACGGCTCTTGACCACTGGCGCGCGCAGGGCGAACAGCGCCAGTGAACCACCGACCACCACCAGCAGGAAGGCGAGAATGAACACGCCGCGTTCCGGGTCGGTGGCGAAGGCATGCACCGAGGTGAGCACGCCCGAGCGAACCAGGAAGGTGCCGAGCAGGCTGAGGGAAAACGCGGCGATGGCCAGCAGCACTGTCCAGCTCTTGAACACGCCACGCTTCTCGGTGACAGCCAGCGAGTGAATCAGCGCAGTGCCCACTAGCCATGGCATAAAGGAGGCATTTTCTACTGGATCCCAGAACCACCAGCCGCCCCAGCCCAGCTCGTAGTAAGCCCACCAGGAACCCAGGGCGATACCGATACCGAGGAAAGCCCAGGCAACGGTAGTCCAGGGCCGCGACCAGCGCGCCCAGGCAGCATCGAGCTTGCCGCCGAGCAATGCGGCGATGGCGAAGGCAAATGCCACTGAGAAACCCACATAGCCCATATACAGCATCGGCGGATGGACGATCAGACCGAAATCCTGCAGCAACGGGTTGAGATCGCGGCCATCAGCCGGCGCATTCGGCAGCAGGCGCTCGAAGGGGTTGGAGGTGATGATCAGAAACAGCAAAAAACCAATGCTGATCATGCCCATCACTGCCAGTACGCGGGCCAGCATCTCCTCCGGCAGGTGGCGCGAGAAGATCGCCACAGCGAAGGTCCAGCCGGCCAGAATCAGCGCCCACAGCAGCAAGGAGCCTTCGTGCGCGCCCCATACCGCGCTGAACTTGTAGTACCAGGGCAGTGCCGTGTTGGAGTTGTTGGCCACGTAGGCGACGGAGAAATCGTCGACCATGAAGGCGTAGGTCAGGCAGATGAAGGAGAACAGCAGGAAGGCGAACTGGCCCCAGGCAGCGGGCTGCGCCAGGCTCATCCACTGGTGGTCACCGCGCCAGGCTCCGATCAGCGGCAGGGTCGCCTGCACCAGGCACAGGCACAGTGCCAGGATCATCGCCAGATGGCCAAGCTCGGGAATCATTGTGCGCTCTCCTGCTGATAGCCTTGTTTGGCGGCCTTGGCCTCATTGTGCTTCTGCATCATTCCGCTCTTTTCCAGGGCCTGCATGACTTCAGGCGGCATGTAGTTCTCGTCGTGCTTGGCCAGTACCTCGTCAGCCACCAGCACGCCCTCTGCATTGACACGCCCCAGAGCGACGATGCCCTGCCCCTCACGGAACAGATCCGGCAGGATGCCGCTGTAGCGAATGGTCACGCCATGGGCGCCATCGGTGACGACGAAGTCGACTTCCAGGGTATCGGGGGAGCGCTTCACCGAGCCTTCTTCGACCAGACCACCGGCACGAATGCGCGTGCCCTCGGGCGCCTCACCATTGGCGATCTGACTGGGGGTGTAGAACAGGTTGATGTTCTCCTGCAGCGCGGTCAGCGCCAGGGCGACGGCGATGCTGACACCACAGAGGATGGCCAGGACGATGTACAGGCGTTTCTTGCGAACCGGATTCACTTCGACTTCTCCCGGCGCAAACGACGCGCCTCGTCTTGCAGGTAACGGCGGCGCGCCAGGATTGGCAGCACCACATTCAACGCCAGGATTGCCAGGCTGATGCCGTAGGCACTCCAGACGAATACACCATGAGTGCCCATGGCGAGAAACTCGGAGAACGACGCGAAACTCATGCCTTGCCCTCCACCAATGTCTGCACTTCGGCTTTCACCCAACTGCTGCGCGCTTCACGCTTGAGCACTTCAAGACGCATGCGATAGAGCAACACGGCACCGAAGAAGCAGTAGAAACCCAGCACGGCCAGCAGCAGCGGCAGCCACATCTCGATCGGCATGGCCGGTTTTTCGGTGATCTTGAAGGTGGCGGTCTGGTGCAGTGAGTTCCACCATTCCACCGAGTACTTGATGATCGGGATATTGACCACGCCGACAATGGCCAGCACGGCGCAGGCCTTGGCGGCACTGTCGCGATTGCTGATGGCATTACCCAGGGCAATCACGCCGAAATACAGGAACAGCAGAATCAGCATCGAGGTCAGGCGCGCGTCCCACACCCAGTAGGTACCCCAGGTCGGTTTGCCCCAGATGGCCCCCGTGAGCAATGCGATGGCGGTCATCCAGGCGCCGATGGGCGCAGCCTGCTGCAGGGCGACATCGGCCAGCTTCATCTTCCACACCAGCCCGACCAAGCCGGCGATCGCCAGCGTGACGTAGATCGACTGGGCCAGGAAAGCCGCCGGAACATGAATGTAGATGATGCGAAAGCTATTGCCCTGCTGGTAGTCCGGTGGTGCGAAAGCCAGGCCCCAGACCAGACCGGCAACGATCAGCAACACGGCAGCGACACTGAGCCAGGGCAGCCAGCGGCCGCTCATCTCATAGAACCACTTGGGCGAACCCCACTTGTGAAACCACGTCCAGTTCATTCAGATCGCTCATCATCTACAGGTAGCCCGGCGGCAATCCGGGAGGCTATCGACAGCTCCCGGATTGCCTCCGGGCTACATCACGGTTCGTTTTTATTCGCCAACACTGATGGTCAGACCGGCGGCAATCGCAAAAGGTGTCAGGGTCACCGCCAGGGCAGTGAGGCTGGCCAGCCACAACAGGTGGCCGCTCGCCGGCAGTCCTTGCAAAGCCGCCTGCAACGCCCCGCTACCAAGAATCAGCACCGGGATGTACAGCGGCAGGATCAACAGCGCCAGCAGCAGACCACCGCGCTTCAGACCCACGGTAAGCGCCGCGCCTACCGCACCGAGCAGGCTCAGCACCGGCGTGCCGAGCAGCAGAGAAATCAGCAGTACCGGCAGGCAACGCCCGGGCAGACCGAGCATCAGCGCCAGCACGGGCGCCAGCAAAACCAGCGCCAGACCACTGAAAAGCCAGTGTGCCAGCACCTTGGCCAACACCAGAAGAGGCAGGGGGTGCGACGAAAGGACCCACTGTTCGAGCGAGCCATCCTCGAAATCACTGCGGAAAAGCCCGTCCAGCGAGAGCAGCACGGCCAATAGCGCTGCCACCCAGACCAGGCCGGGGGAAAGGGTTTGCAACAATTGCGTCTCCGGCCCTACCGCCAGCGGGAACAGCGCAATGACGATGGCGAAGAACACCAGCGGGTTGGCCAGATCGGAGGGACGGCGGGCAAGCAGGCGCATTTCGCGCGACAGCAGCTGAGTGAAGACGTTACTCATGCGGCGTGTTGCCCCAGATCCAGATCGCGGTAGGTAGCCGGCTTGTGCTGCAGGCTGTGGTGCGTGGTCAGCACCACGACGCCGCCGCGCTCGCAATGAGCGGCCAGGTGCGCTTCGAGTTGTGCCACGCCGCTCTTGTCCAGCGCGGTGAACGGCTCATCGAGCACCCACAAGGGCGGCGTGTCTTCCAGATACAGGCGCGCCAGGGCTACCCGACGCTGTTGGCCGGCGGACAGGGTGTGACAGGGAACGTCTTCGAAACCGCGCAGGCCGACCGCCTCCAGCGCCTGCCAGATCGCCTCGCGGCTCGCCGGACGGTGCAAGGCGCAGAGCCAGGCCAGGTTCTCTTCGGCGCTCAGCAGGCCCTTGATGCCGGCGGCATGGCCGATCCACAACAGGTTGCGTGCCAGCTCGCTGCGTTGCTCGTTCAGCGCCTGCCCCTGCAACAGAATATCGCCGGAAGTCGGCTGGCGCAGTCCGGCAATCAGGCGTAACAGGCTGGTCTTGCCGCTGCCGTTGGGGCCACTGATCTGCAGCATGTCACCGGGTTGCAGGGCGAAATGCAGCTGCTCGAAGAGCATGCGCCAGTCCCGCTCACAGCTGAGCGCCACGGCTTCGAGAAGGGGTACGGGACGGGTCATCGATACCTGGCAGGGTTAAAGTCGACGGTGCTCCGGCCGCTATACTGAAGCGGGCCGGAAGTGCGCTACGCAACGGGCCGTCATTATACATGGCGCATCACTGTCCCCGCAGTCAGCATTTTCGACAGGGTGTTAATCTGTGTCAGGTAAATCGACCATAGAGCCTGCTGGCATAGCGGTACGCCACAAGATACCCGAGAGCCCATGAGCGAAATCAGCAGCCCACGCCCGCTTCCCCCCTCTGCACAGGTGCTTCGCAACCCCGCGAACGCAGCGGATCTGGCCGTGCGACTGCTGCAACCGCTGGAGGGCATGCTGGCCGCTGGTGAGAGCGCCAAGGCCGAAGTCGTGGCGATTCGCGAGCAGGCGCAAAGCTTCCAGTTGCTGCTGAAACTGACGCTGGCAGGCGGCAAGCAAACCACGCTGCAGGCCGAAAGCGCCAGGCCGCTGGCTCAGGGCAGCGCGCTGGTGGTCACTGCGCTGTCCGATACACGCCTGGCCCTGGCCCTGCAGGCTGGCGGCGACAAGCCGCTGACCAGCCTCGATCTGCAGCAGTTACCGCCCGGCACCCTTATCCAGGGCAAGGTCATCAGCCGCGACGCCTTGCCGCCGCAAGGCGCGCAGACGCTCTATCGCTTGGTTGTGAACCTGCTCAATACACCACTGGCCGGCAGCAAACTGGCGCTCGACAGCCCCATGGCGTTGCCACTCGGCAGCCTGCTCAGCGCGCAGGTGCAAGGCAGTCAGAGCCTGAATTTTCTGCCGCTCAGTGGCCGCCTAGACCAATTGGTGCTGGGCCAGCAACTGGCCACCCAGCAGAATCGCCAGGCCTCGCTGGAGGGGCTGTTCAAAGGCCTGCAAAACCTCAACGCGGGCGACGAAGGCCTGCGCAACAGCATCGACAAACTGCTCACCGCGCTCCCCGACAGCAGCCAGCTGAGCACGGCCAAGGGCCTGGCCAAGGCTCTGGAAAGCAGCGGCATGTTGCTCGAAGCCAAATTGCTGCACGGCCAGACTGGCGCTCTGCCACAAGACCTGAAAGCCAACCTGTTGCGCCTGATCGCGCAGCTACTGCCGCAACTACCTGGCGCAGCCGGCACACTCGCCGGCTTGCAAAACGCCATCAACCAGAACCTGCCCGCGATGGCGCGACAGATGCTCGGCATCAGCAGCAACGGCTCAGCGCGGCAACAGGCGCTGAGCTTCCCCCTGCCCTCGCGCATGCTGCAGAACATGGAGGATGGTGAAGCCGATCTGGAGATGTTGCTGAAACTTGCCGCTGCGGCCATTTCACGCCTGCAGACCCACCAACTGTCGAGCCTGGCGCAAACCCAGGTCGATGCCAACGGCAATCTGCTGACCACCTGGCAACTGGAGCTGCCCATGCGCCATCAGCAGGACATCATTCCATTGCAGATCAAACTGCAGCGCGAAGAGCGCGAGGGCAACGCCGAAAAGGCCGAACCCAAAGAGCCGCTCTGGCGCATCGACCTGGCTTTCGATCTCCCCCACCTGGGCCCATTGCAAGTGCGCGCTCAACTGCTACGCGGCAGCCTGTCCAGCCAACTCTGGGCCGAACGTGCAGAAACCACCAGCCTGATCAATGCCGAGCTCGGTCACCTGCGTGAACGCCTGCTGGCTGCCGGCCTGGAAGTCGGTGAGCTGGCCTGCCGTCAGGGTATGCCGCCGCAGGGCCCGAAGACCTCGCTGGAACAACGCTGGGTGGATGAAACCGCATGAGCCGCAAGCCACAGCCCGAGCCGCGCCAGGCCATTGCCCTGAATTACGATGGACAAAGTGCGCCGGTACTCAGCGCCAAGGGCGACGACGAACTGGCCGAGGCCATTCTCGCCATCGCCCGCGAGTACGAGGTGCCAATCTACGAGAATGCCGAGCTGGTGCGTCTGCTGGCACGTCTGGAGCTGGGCGACGCGATTCCCGAGACGCTGTATCGCTGCATCGCTGAAATCATCGCCTTCGCCTGGTACCTGCAGGGCAAGGCACCACCAGGCTTCGAGACGGACACGGAGCGTGACGTCAGCCCTGCACTGCGCCAGCTCGAGGGGCCGGCGAACTGAGTGACGATGCGATTACTTCAGCCGCGCGCAGGCGAAAGCCAGTCTGGATGGGTGCCGGCGCGGAGAAAAGCCTGAGGGATCGGCACCGTAAGGGCTCTATTGCGCCTGGCCGGCCTTGGGCTTGTGCAGGCGACTGATCAGCTCGGCCTCGGCCTTGCTCAACCCACAGGACTGGGTCAGATCCTCGACGCTGGCGCCCATGCCCACCAGACGTGCGGCCTGCGTGAAGGACAGGCTACTGGGGTCGCGCTGCTCGATCTGGCTGACCTTGTCCGGCAGCGGCGCCACCACACGTCGCAACTCGTGCAACTCTTCGCCCATGCGAATGCTGCCGGTCAGGTAGGCATCCAGCCGTTTACCCAGCTCCTTGATCCGAGCATCGCGCACGGCATCACGCTTGGCCTGCTCAGCCAGCAGACGCTGCTGGTTGCGCTGCAGGCCATGGCAGACGATGCCCAATGCCACGCAGAGCAGCGCCACGAAGGCAAGGGCCGCAGCCAGCATGGCAAACTCGGACATGGCTCAGATGCTCTCCAGCTCCGACCACTCTTCTTCGGACATCATCTTGTCCAGTTCGACCAGAATCAGCAGCTCGCCGTTCTTGTTGCAGACGCCCTGGATGAACTTGGCCGACTCGTCGTTGCCGACGTTCGGTGCCGTCTCGATCTCGGACTGACGCAGGTAAACCACTTCGGCCACGCTGTCGACCAGAATGCCGACCACCTGCTTGTCCGCCTCGATGATGACGATACGGGTGTTGTCGGTCACCGGTGCCGAACCCAGACCGAAACGCTGGCGGGTATCGATCACGGTGACCACATTGCCGCGCAGGTTGATGATACCCAGCACGTAGCTCGGCGCGCCCGGCACAGGGGCAATCTCGGTATAGCGCAGGACTTCCTGAACCTGCATCACGTTGATGCCGTAGGTCTCGTTGTCCAGGCGAAAGGTCACCCACTGCAGAATCGGATCTTCGGCGCCTTGTGCAGAACTTTTCTTCATGTCCCTAGCCTCATCAAAAACCGCTCAGCGCGGCATGTGCGGGTCGACCCGCTTTTCATCAACTATAGAGCCCGTTGGCACGAACCCACCAATTCTCAATGCACTTTTCCGCCATGCAGGCGTTTCGCCGCGCCGCTGGCAATCAGCTCGGCCAGCGCCGCCACATCGAGCAAGGCACACATATGCTCGATCACCGTACCGGCCAGCCAGGGTCGCTGGCTGCGCTGGCTGCGCCACTTGACCTCGTCCGGATCCAGACGAATCGAGCGGCTGACCTGATGCACCGCCAGCCCCCACTCGTAGCCCTGCACCGAAATCACGTATTGCAGCCCTTCACGGAAGTCATCACGGTAACGATCCGGCATCACCCAACGCGCCGTATCCAGCACCTTCAGGTTACCGGACTGGCTGGGCAGAATACCGAGAAACCACTCCGGCTGACCGAACAGCGGCGTCAGCTCCTGGCCTTCGAGCGGGTAGATCGAGCCCAGGCAAATCAGCGGCACGGCCAGCGTCAGCCCCGCCACATCGAACAGCAGACACTCGAAGGGTTCCTCAGCCCAGGCCGGACGACCATCAGCCAGCAAGGCAGCCGGTTGCGGGGCCTGCCCGGCAGGGGTGGCGACCGCTGGCGGCGCATCTTCGATGGCCGGCGCCAATACGGGCGCAGGCAACTCTACCGGCACGGTGGCGACCTCAACCGGAGGCTCGACCACCGCTGCACGCATAACGGGCGCAACAGCAGGCGCTATCGCCTCGACCAGCCGGGCATCGCGCACCTGCTCCTCGAGCACCGCAGCTTCGAACTCATCGAGGCTGACAGACATCTCCAGTTCGGCAGCAGCCTCCTGCAGCAGGCCATCGAGATAGGACTGCAGAGCCAGCTGTGAACGTGTGGCAGTGGCGAGATCACGACTCATGACGGAAACCCGGGATAAGAGCTTGACAGCATATCGGCCGCAGCATGCCCAGACTTGAGACGAGCCAGTCGACACAGATGCTCATCTCAGGCCACCTGCGCTGCATTCTGATGGCTGAGCAGATGCTTGAGCAGTGCCCGATAGGCGATCACGCCACGGCTGCCCGCATCGAACTGCGAAGGCGTCCGCCCGGCCCGGCTGGCATCACGCAAGCGCGTATCCACCGGAATGTAGGCTGGCCACAGATGATCAGGGTAGGTATTGCGCAGCACCCGCAGGGTGCTCATGGAGGCCTGGGTACGACGGTCGAACAGCGTCGGCACGATGGTGTAGGGCAAGGCCTGCTTGCGCGAACGGTTGATCATCGCCAGTGTCGTGATCATCCGCTCCAGGCCTTTGACCGCAAGAAACTCGGTCTGCACCGGAATCACCAGTTGCTGGCTGGCGGCTAGTGCGTTGACCATCAGCACGCCAAGCAATGGCGGGCTGTCGATGATGGCGTGATCGAAATCCTCCCACAGCTGCGCCAGGCTCTTGGCGATCACCAGACCGAGACCACTCTGCCCCGGCGACTGGCGCTCCAGCGTGGCCAGCGCAGTGCTTGACGGCAGCAAGGCGATATTTTCATGGCTGGTGCTGTGCAACAGCTGCTTGGGCAGGCCTTGCGGCACGTTACCCTGGTGCAGGAACAGGTCGAAGCAACTGTGCTCCAGGGTATCGGGATCATGGCCGAAGTAACTGGTCATCGACCCATGCGGATCGAGATCGACCACGACTACACGCTTGCCGGCATCGGCCAACAGGCCTGCCAGGGCAATGGAGGTGGTGGTCTTGCCGACCCCTCCCTTCTGATTGGCTACTGCCCAGACTTTCATGTTCTCTTATCCTCCCGGCAAGAGGCGCTCAGGCCGAGAATGGCGTCACTGCCACGGAGCAAGCGACTGGAATTTGACGGCTTCACGACTGTGGAACCCCCGACGCAGACGGCGGTGCAGGTTGCGTGCCAGCCCCACTTTGCTGGGTCGCGGCAGGTCCATCACTGCGGCGTGTTTCGAGGTTGCGTGAAATCACCAGCACGACTCGGCGATTCCGCCCCCGGCCCTCGGCCGTGGCGTTGTCGGCTACCGGCTGGAACTCACCATAGCCGACAGCGGCAAGACGCGAAGGGTCGACACCATCCATCGCCAGCATGCGTACGATGCTCGCCGCCCGCGCAGCCGACAACTCCCAGTTGGTTGGATATTGAGCCGTCTGAATCGGCAGGTTGTCAGTGAAGCCCTCGACCTTAACCGGGTTTTGATAAGGCGCCAGAATCTTGGCCACCTTTTCGATGATATCGAACGCCTGGTTGTTCGGAATGGCATCACCGCTGGGAAACAGCAAGCTGGAACTGAGTTCGATCTCGATCCACATTTCGTTGCCGCGCACGGTCAGCTGATCGGCCTGGATCAACTCACCAAAGGCCTCACGCACGCTGGAGGCAATACTCTGCAGGGTCGAGTCCGAACTGGGATCGTCCATGGCGGTATCATCCGGCTGACTGGTACGCGGCCGCTCTTCGCCAACCGGAATTGGCTTGATCGAACGATCCGGCTGGTTGAACACGCCCGTCAGCGAATCGGAAAGAATCTTGTACTTGCCTTCGTTGATCGAGGAAATCGAGTACATCACCACGAAGAAGGCGAACAACAGGGTGATGAAGTCAGCGTAGGACACCAGCCAACGCTCGTGATTCTCGTGCTCTTCATGATGCCGCCTGCGTGCCATGCCATCCCTCCATCAGTCCATGAAGCCTTGCAGCTTCAGTTCGATGGAGCGTGGATTCTCTCCCTCGGCAATGGACAGGATGCCTTCGAGCAGCATCTCGCGGTAGCGCGACTGACGCATGGCAATGGCCTTGAGCTTGTTGCCTGCAGGTAACAGCAGCAGGTTGGCGAACCCCACACCATAAATGGTGGCGACGAACGCCACGGCAATGCCACTGCCGAGCATGCTCGGATCGGCCAGATTGCCCATCACATGAATCAACCCCATTACAGCACCAATGATGCCGATGGTCGGCGCGTAGCCGCCCATGCTTTCGAATACCTTGGCAGCCTGGATATCACGCGCTTCCTGGGTATAGAGGTCGACTTCGAGAATGCTGCGAATGGATTCCGGCTCGGCGCCGTCGACCAGCAACTGCAGCCCCTTGCGCGCATAGGGATCAGGCTCGGCATCGGCGACCGCTTCAAGCCCCAGCAGGCCTTCCTTGCGCGCCACCATGCTCCAGCCAACCACACGATTGATACCACCGGGCAGATCGATACGCGGCGGAAAGAAAATCCAGCGCAGGATCCCCATGGCCCGCTTGAATACCTGCACGGGCGCCTGCAGAAACGCTGCACCCAAGGTGCCACCGATGACGATCAGCGCGGCCGGGCCATTGAGCAAGGCACTAGCATGCCCACCCTCAAGATAATTGCCGCCCAGAATGGCAACGAACGCCAGGATGACGCCAATAAGGCTCAGTACATCCATGCGCAGGTTTCCGCATCAACACTGTTCACTGGCAGGCCTCGGTCAGATGCCGGCCAATGTCATCGAGGCTGTAGACGGCATCGGTCAGATTGGCCTTGACCACCGCCATGGGCATGCCATAAATCACGCAACTGGCCTCATCCTGCGCCCATACCTGGCTCCCGCCCTGCTTGAGCAGACGCGCACCCTCGCGGCCATCGGCGCCCATACCGGTGAGTACCACGGCCAGTACCTTGTCACCATAGGACTTGGCGGCCGAACCGAAGGTGATATCGACACAGGGTTTGTAGTTGAGACGCTCGTCACCCGGGAGGATTTTCACCGCACCGCGCGCATCGACCATCATCTGCTTGCCGCCAGGTGCCAGCAGCGCCAGACCAGGCCGCAGAATATCGCCGTCTTCGGCTTCCTTGACCTGAATGCGGCACAGCTTGTCCAGGCGCTCGGCAAAGGCCTTGGTGAACGCGGCCGGCATATGCTGGATGAGTACGATGGGCGCTGGAAAATTCGCCGGTAGCTGGGTCAGCACACGCTGCAGAGCCACCGGGCCACCGGTCGAGGTGCCGATGGCAACCAGCTTGTAAGCCTTGCGCTTGGGCGCGGATGACGTAGGGGCGGCACCACCGACAGATGATGCCGGACGCGCAGGAGCAGCGGGAGCCGGTGCAGCAGGTCGTGTCGAGACAGCAGGACGGCTAATCGGCGCCGCATTCGGGCTGGCCACAGTCGGCGCCGGCGCCACTGCAGCCGAGCTGAAACGCCGATTGCTGCGCGCGATGCTGTGCACCTTCTCGCACAGCATCTGCTTGACCTTCTCGGGGTTACGCGAGATGTCCTCGAAATTCTTCGGCAGAAAATCCACCGCCCCGGCATCCAGGGCATCGAGCGTGATACGAGCCCCTTCGTGCGTCAGCGAGGAGAACATCAGCACCGGCGTTGGACAGCGCTGCATGATGTTTCGCACAGCGGTGATGCCGTCCATCATCGGCATCTCGTAATCCATGGTGATCACGTCCGGCTTGAGCGCCAGCGCCTGATCGATGGCCTCACGCCCATTGGTGGCCGTACCCACGACCTGAATGCTGGAATCAGCAGACAGAATCTCCGAAACGCGCCGGCGAAAGAAGCCGGAGTCGTCCACCACCAGAACCTTGACTACCATACACACTCCTAAACGGCATGGGCCTCAGCCCATGCCGCGAAACATCAGAAACGTCGAGCGTAGCGCTTGAGCATGCTCGGTACGTCGAGAATCAACGCGATGCGTCCGTCACCGGTGATCGTGGCGCCGGACATGCCGGGCGTGCCTTGCAGCATCTTGCCCAGTGGTTTGATTACCACTTCTTCCTGACCGACCAATTGATCGACGACAAAGCCGATGCGATGGCTGCCCACGGTGAGGATCACCACATGGCCTTCGCGCTGTTCCTCCTGGAAAGCCTGCGGCACCAGCCAACGCTTGAGATAGAACAGGGGCAGCGCCTTGTCGCGCACGATCACCACTTCCTGGCCGTCGACCACGTTGGTGCGTGACAGGTCGAGATGGAAGATCTCGTTGACGTTGACCAAGGGGAAGGCAAAGGCCTGGTTCTCCAGCATCACCATCAGCGTCGGCATGATCGCCAGGGTCAGCGGCACCTTGATGATGATCTTCGAGCCCTGGCCCTTCTGCGAGAACACGTTGACCGTGCCATTGAGCTGGGAAATCTTGGTTTTCACCACATCCATGCCGACACCACGGCCGGATACGTCGGAAATCTCGGTCTTGGTCGAGAAGCCCGGAGCGAAGATCAGGTTGTAGCATTCGAACTCGTTCAGGCGATCAGCCGCATCCTTGTCCAGCAGGCCTTTCTCCACGGCCTTGGCGCGCAGCACGTCGGCGTCCATCCCCTTGCCGTCATCGGTGATCGACAACAAGATGTGGTCGCCTTCCTGCTCGGCAGACAGCACCACGCGCCCAGCACGGGACTTGCCAGCCTTCTCGCGCTCTTCCGGGGTTTCCACACCATGGTCGACGGCGTTGCGCACCAAGTGCACCAGCGGGTCAGCCAGCGCCTCGACCAGGTTCTTGTCGAGGTCGGTTTCCTCGCCCACCAGCTCGAGGTTGATTTCCTTCTTCAGGTTGCGCGCCAGATCGCGTACCAGGCGCGGGAAGCGGCCGAACACCTTCTTGATCGGCTGCATGCGGGTCTTCATGACCGAGGTCTGCAGATCGGCCGTGACCACATCGAGGTTCGACACGGCCTTGGCCATGGCCTCGTCGCCGCTGTTGAGTCCCAGGCGAACCAGACGGTTACGCACCAACACCAGCTCGCCGACCATGTTCATGATTTCATCGAGGCGTGCGGTATCGACCCGTACGGTGGTTTCCGCCTCGCTCGCCGCAGGCGCCTTGTCGGCAGCAGGTGCCGGCGCAGCAGGGGCACGGGCAGGCGCAGCAGGCTCGGCCCTGGCCGGGGCTGGCTTGGCCGGCGCGTCGGGCTTCGATGCCGCAGCAGGTTTGGCAGCAGCGGCAGCAGGTGCCGGAGCCGGATCACTCGGCGGCACGAACTTGCCCTTGCCATGCAACTGATCGAGCAACGACTCGAACTCATCGTCAGTGATATCGTCGCTCGCAGCGGCAGGCGTGCTGGCAACAACGTCCACCGGCTCAGCAGGTGCGGCCGGCACAGCGAACTGCCCCTTGCCGTGCAACTGATCGAGCAGTGCTTCGAACTCGTCATCGGTAATTTCATCACCGGCCGGGGCGGCAGCAGGCGCCGCAGCAACCTCGGCTGTGACGGTGAACTGGCCCTTGCCATGCAACTGGTCGAGCAGCGACTCGAACTCGTCGTCGGTGATCTCATCGGCCGCCGCACCTGACTCGGCCGTTTCAGCAGCCGGCGCCTCACCCAGCGCACCGAGCAGCTGTTCGAACTCACTGTCGGTGATGTCGCCCGATGCCACCGGCGCAGAGACCGGTTCAGCTTCGGGTTCCGCCTCAGCCGCAGCCGGCACTGCCGCCTCTGCCGCACCACCAGGCTCGGCAAGACGCGCCAGGGCTGCCAGCAGTTCTGGGGAAGCAGGCGTCGGCTCGCGGCGCTCACGCACCTCGCCGAACATGCCGTTGACAGCATCAAGAGCCTCGAGCACCACATCCATGAGTTCCGAATCGACGCGCCGCTCACCCTTACGCAGGATGTCGAAGACGTTTTCGGCGATATGGCAGCACTCCACCAACTCATTGAGCTGGAGGAAGCCCGCCCCGCCCTTCACGGTATGGAAACCGCGAAAGATGGCGTTGAGCAGGTTCATGTCGTCCGGCCGGCTTTCCAGCTCGACCAACTGTTCGGACAACTGTTCGAGAATCTCGCCGGCCTCTACCAGGAAATCCTGGAGAATCTCTTCATCGGCGCCGAAGCTCATATTGTGTGCTCCTTAAAAGCCCAGGCTGGACAGCAGGTCATCGACATCGTCCTGACTGGAGGCGACGTCATCACGCTTATCGGCATGAATCTGCGGACCTTCACCCCGCGATGGCTCTTTTGATTTTTCCCGTTCGGTACGCAGCGCTTCGTGGTCGTGCTGAATACCGGCAAAACGGTCGACCTGACTGGCCATGAGCATCAGCTTGAGCAGGTTGCTTTCGACTTCGGTCACCAGTTGCGTGACGCGTTTGATCACCTGACCGGTAAGGTCCTGGAAATCCTGCGCCAACAAAATGTCGTTGAGGTGCGCAGAGAGCTTGGCACCGTCGCGCTCGCTGCGGGCGAGGAACAGCTCGACGCGCTTGGCCAGCTCACGAAAACCGTCGGCACTGATTTCACGACGCATGAAGCGGCCCCACTCGATGCTCAGGCTCTGTGCTTCATCGCTCAGATCGTTGACCAGCGGGGCGCTCTGCTCGACCAGATCCATGGTGCGGTTGGCGGCTTTTTCCGTCATGGTCACGACGTAGTTCAGGCGCTCGGTCGCGTCGGCGATCTGTGACAGCTCCTGGGCATGCGGCATGCGCGGGTCGATTTGGAAATTGACGATGGAGTTGTGCAGCTCACGGGTGAGCTTGCCAACCTCATGATAGAGACCGTGATCACGAACCTTGTTGAGCTCGTTGATCAGCTGTATCGCGGCTCCGAAATTGCCTTGTTCGAGGCTATCTACCAGATCGCGGGCATTGCTTTTCAGGGTCGACTCGAGGTCGCCCACAGTGGAGTCATCGTGTTCCATAGCACCCTCGCGGCTGACATCAGCCGTTTACCCGCTCGAAGATCTTTTCGATCTTTTCCTTCAGCACCTGGGCAGTGAAGGGTTTGACCACATAACCGTTCACCCCGGCCTGGGCCGCCTCAATAATCTGATCGCGCTTGGCCTCAGCGGTCACCATCAGTACCGGCAGGTGCTTGAGGCGCTCATCGGCCCTCACCGCGCGCAGCAGGTCGATGCCAGTCATACCGGGCATGTTCCAGTCGGTCACCAGAAAATCGAAGCTGCCGCTTTGCAGCATCGGCAGTGCCGAGGTGCCGTCGTCGGCTTCTGCGGTGTTGGTAAAACCCAAGTCACGCAAGAGGTTCTTGATGATCCGTCGCATCGTCGAAAAATCGTCAACGATGAGGATTTTCATGTTCTTGTCCAAGTCGACCTCCGTACAGTCCCAAACGTATTGCGCGTGCAACTACGTTCTTTAATCGTGAAAACCGCTAATGCCTGAGAGCGTTGCCTTCAGCCTGTACGCCATTCACTCAGTCGCGAGCGCAAACGCGCCGCACACTGACTATGTATCTGACTGACGCGCGACTCGCTAACCCCCAGCACTTCACCGATTTCCTTCAAGTTCAGTTCTTCATCGTAATACAGCGCCAGCACCAGACGTTCACGCTCAGGCAGACCGGCAATGGCATTGGCCAAAGCCGCCTGGAAGCGTTCGTCTTCGAGGTCCCGCGAAGGTTCGAGGTGGGTATGCCCGGCGTCTTCGTGCAAACCGCCGTGTTCGCCGTCCTGCAGCAGGTCGTCGAAACTGAACAGGCGGCTGCCCAAAGTGTCGCCAAGGATGCCGTAGTAATCCTCCAGACTCAATTGGAGTTCGGCCGCAACTTCGTGATCTTTAGCGTCGCGTCCGGTTCTTGCTTCAACGACACGAATCGCGTCGCTGACCATACGGCTGTTGCGGTGTACCGAACGTGGCGCCCAATCGCCCTTGCGCACTTCGTCGAGCATGGAGCCGCGAATGCGAATACCGGCGAACGTCTCGAAACTGGCCCCCTTGCTGGAGTCGTATTTGCGCGAGGCTTCGAGCAGGCCGATCATGCCGGCCTGAATCAGGTCATCGACCTGCACACTGGCGGGCAGACGTGCCAGCAAGTGGTAGGCAATACGCTTGACCAGCGGCGCATAGCGCTCGATCAACTGGTGCTGGGAGTCCTGCGCCTGAGCCTTGTTATACATACGAAGTCCGGAGGCTGCTGTCATATGGCCGAGTCTGCAGTCGGTTGTTGCACCAGACGCTCGACGAAAAACTCCAGATGGCCACGGGGATTGGCCGGCAACGGCCAGGTATCGACCTTCTGAGCGATCGCCTTGAACGCCAGAGCGCACTTGGATCGAGGGAAGGCTTCATAGACGGCGCGCTGCTTCTGCACGGCCTTGCGCACACACTCATCGTAGGGCACGGCGCCAACATACTGCAGGGCGACATCGAGGAAGCGATCCGTCACCTTGGTCAGCTTAGCAAACAGATTGCGGCCTTCCTGCGGACTATGGGCCATATTGGCCAGAACGCGGAAGCGACTGATGCCGTGGTCACGGTTGAGCAGCTTGATCAACGCATAGGCATCGGTGATCGAGGTCGGCTCATCGCAGACCACCACGAGAATTTCCTGAGCGGCACGGACGAAGCTGACCACGGCATCACCGATGCCGGCGGCGGTGTCGATCACCAGCACGTCGAGGTTCTCGCTGATGTCGCTGAAGGCCTGGATCAGCCCGGCATGCTGCATCGGCGTGAGGCTGACCATGCTCTGCGTGCCGGAGGCAGCCGGCACGATACGGATACCGCCCGGCCCCTGCAGGAGGACGTCGCGCAGGTCGCACTCACCGGCAATCACATCGCCCAGGGTGCGTTTGGGGGTCAGGCCCAGCAATACATCGACATTGGCCAGGCCCAGGTCGGCGTCCATCAACATCACCCGACGACCAAGGTCAGCCAGGGCCATGGACAGATTGACCGATACGTTGGTCTTGCCAACACCGCCCTTGCCGCCGGTCACTGCGATCACCTGTACGGGATGCATACCCATGTTCTCTTTACACCTTGTCTAACTTCGACGTGGCCCTCGGGCCGTTCACTCCCACGCACCTGCGCGAGAGGGTGCAACACTGCCGCTATTTCAGCCGGCGCGCTGCGCCGGGTTGTGGTAGAGACCGGCGAACATCTGCGCCATGGCCTCTTCACTCGGCTCCTCGGCAGCCTGCAGACCGACTGCACGGCTGACCAGCTGATGACTGCGCGGTACCTGCAGATCGTCAGGAATGCGCGGACCATCTGCCACATAGGCTACCGGCAGTTGCTGGCCTATAGCCAGACCTAAAACCTCGCCCAGGCTTGCGGCCTCGTCCAGTTTCGTCAGTATGCAGCCAGCAAGACCGCAGCGCTTGTAACTATGGTAGGCGGCTTTGAGCACTTGACTCTGACTGGTTGCAGCCAGAACCAGATAATTCTTCGCCCTGATGCGCGGCGAGGCCAGGCTTTCCAGCTGGAGGCGCAGCGCCGGATCATTGCCGGGCAGGCCGGCAGTATCGACCAGCACCACACGCTTCTTGCTCAGGGGCGCCATTGCCTGCAGCAAAGACTGACCAGGGTCGATCTGAGTCACCGAAACACCAAGAATGCGCCCCAGGGTCTTGAGCTGCTCCTGCGCGCCGATGCGAAAGCTGTCCATGCTCACCAGGGCGACCTGTTGCGCGCCGTACTTAAGCACATAGCGTGCGGCCAGCTTGGCCAGTGTCGTGGTCTTGCCCATGCCGGCCGGGCCGACCAGTGCAATGACCCCACCCTCCTCCAACGGCTCCACCTTGGGTGTCTTGATCGCGTGTGCCAGGTGCGCCAGCAGCATGCGCCAGGCCTGGCGCGGTTCAGCCACGCCCGCCACCTTGCTCAGCAGGGCCTGCGACAGCTCGGCAGAAAGCCCCATGCGCTGCAGGCGACGCCACAGATTGGCCTGCTGCGGACGACGATTCTGCAGTTGTCCCCAGGCGATCGACCCCAGTTGCACCTCAATCAGCTCACGCAGGCCGTGCAGCTCGAAACGCATGGCCTCCAGGGCACGGGGATCGACCGCAGGCGCGGCAGGTGCGGCAACGTCTAGCGGGCGCTGCGGCTTGACCGGAGTTGCCGGCAGCTCGGGCGCCAACAACGACTCGTTGGCGAACAGTTGGCGATCCTTGCCGGCATCCTGTACTGCACGCGTGCTCAGCTCGGCCTGGGCACTGGCAATGCGTGCCTGGGTCTTGCGCAGCTCGGCTTCCAGCGCCGGGTTCGGACGCACGGGTGCCGGCACCTGATAATCCAGCGCAGCAGTCAGCTCGACGCCACCGGCGACACGGCGATTGCCGATGATCGCGGCATCAGCGCCCAGTTCGTCACGCACCAGTTTCATGGCGGTCCGCATATCGACAGCGAAGAAGCGTTTGACCTGCATGACCCTTTACCTCAGTTCTGGCCGACCGTAGCGACTATGGTGACCTGCTTGTTGTCCGGAATTTCCTGGTAGGCCAGCACATGCATGCTGGGTACCGCCAGCCGCGCGAAGCGCGACAACATCGCCCGGACGGGCCCGGCCACCAGCAGAATCACCGGCTTGCCGAGCATTTCCTGGCGCTGCGCCGCTTCCACCAGGGAACGCTGCAGCTTCTCGGCCATGCCCGGTTCGAGGAGGATGCCATCCTCGCTGCCCTGACCGGCCTTCTGCAGACTATTAAGCAATATCTGTTCCAACCTTGGTTCCAGGGTGATCACAGGCAGCTCCGGCTCTAGTCCCACGATGCTTTGCACGATTGCGCGGGCCAGCGACACCCGCACGGCGGCGACCATGGCGGCGGGATCTTGACTCTTCGGTGCGACGTTGGCGATGGCTTCGGCGATGGTACGGATGTCGCGTACCGGTACCTGCTCCTGCAACAGCGCCTGCAGCACCTTGAGCAGCGTCGACAGCGACACCAGGCCTGGCACCAGCTCTTCGGCCAGCTTCGGCGAACTCTTGGCCAGCAACTGCATGAGTTGCTGCACTTCCTCATGCCCGAGCAGCTCGTGGGCATGCTTGTGCAGGATCTGGTTGAGGTGAGTGGCGACCACCGTGCTGGCATCGACCACCGTGTAGCCGAGCGATTGCGCCTGATCACGCTGATTGGCGTCGATCCACACGGCCTCCAGACCGAACGCCGGATCCTTGGCGGCAATACCATTGAGCGGGCCGAACACCTGGCCGGGGTTGATCGCCAGTTCGCGATCCGGATAAACCTCGGCCTCGGCCACGCTGACGCCCATCAGCGTCAAGCGGTAGGCGTTGGGCGCCAGGTCGAGGTTGTCGCGAATATGCACCGAGGGCATGAGAAAGCCCATCTCCTGCGACAACTTCTTGCGCACCCCCTTGATTCGTGCCAGCAGTTGCCCGCCCTGGTTGCGATCCACCAGGGGAATCAGACGGTAGCCGACCTCCAGACCGACCATGTCCACGGGCGTGACATCATCCCAGCCCAGCTCCTTGACCTCCTGCGCCTTCTGCGCCGGAATCAGCTCCTGCTGCCGCTGCACCTCCTGCTGCTCGGCCTCCTGCGCCCTGCGCTTCTTGTTGGCGATCCAGTAGGCGGCGCCGCCAGCAATCAGGCCCAGGCTGATGAAGGAGATATGCGGCATGCCCGGCACCAGACCCATGACAATCAGGATGGCCGCCGCCACGGCCAGGGCACGCGGCGAAGCGAACATCTGCCGGTTGACCTGCTGCCCCATGTCCTCGGAGCTGGACACGCGGGTGACCATGATCGCAGCGGCAGTCGACAGCAGCAGCGAGGGGATCTGCGCCACCAGACCGTCACCGATCACCAGCAACGCGTAGATCTTGCTCGCATCGGCGAAGCTCAGGCTGTGCTGCAGCATGCCAATGGCCATACCACCGATCAGGGTGACGAACATGATCAACAGGCCGGCGATGGCATCGCCACGCACGAACTTGCTGGCACCATCCATCGAGCCGTAGAAATCCGCCTCCTGAGCTACTTCGCTACGCCGTTTCTTGGCTTCGTTCTGGTCGATCAAACCGGCATTGAGGTCGGCATCGATGGCCATCTGCTTGCCGGGCATGGCATCGAGAGTGAAGCGTGCGCTCACTTCGGAAATACGCCCGGCACCCTTGGTCACGACCACGAAGTTGATGATCACCAGAATGGCGAAAACCACCACACCGACCACATAGTTACCGCCGATCACCACCTCACCGAAAGCCTGGATGACCTTACCGGCCGCATGCGGGCCTTCCTGACCGTTCAACAGCACAACCCGGGTAGACGCCACGTTGAGCGCCAGACGGAGCAAGGTCGCGACCAGCAGGATGGTGGGGAATACCGCGAAGTCCAGTGGCCTGAGTGCGTAGACCGCGACCAGCAGCACGACAATCGACAGCGCGATGTTGAAAGTGAACAGCGTGTCGAGCAGCAGCGGCGGCACCGGCAGCGTGACCATGCCCAGCAACGCCAGCAGCAGCAGAGGAATGCCCAGACTGCCCTGGCGCAACCCTGCCAGGTTGCCACGAGCATCTCCGATGATCTGCGAGCGATTAATGTTGAATGCCACGTGACTACCCCAACCCATTCAATCTTTTGACGCGAGAGTGCGTCCTGAAGGGGTTATGGCAAGAAGCGTTCCACAAAGGCAGCTTTAAGCGGCAAGCCTCAGGTTGCCGCCTAAAACGTGGCACACCCGCGCTGACGCAGTGGTAACGCTAGGCGTCACGACGCAGATCCGGCGGGATGGGCAAATCCGGTAACGGGCCGGGGCGCTTGCCCTTGCCGGCCTGGTACTGACGCAACTGATAGACGTAGGCCAGCACCTGCGCCACCGCCAGATAGAGACCGGCAGGGATTTCCTGATCGAGTTCGGTGGAGTAGTAAACGGCCCGCGCTAGCCCCGGTGATTCCAGCACCATCACCTTGTGCTCCTGGGCGATCTCACGAATCTTCAGCGCCAGGAAGTCGCCGCCCTTGGCCAACAACAGCGGCGCCCCTCCCTTCTCCGGGTCGTACTTGAGCGCCACGGCGAAGTGCGTCGGGTTGGTAATCACCACATCGGCCTGCGGTACGGCCTGCATCATGCGACGCTCAGCCATTTCACGCTGCAACTGACGGATGCGTCCCTTGACCTCGGGTTTGCCCTCGGTGTCCTTGTACTCGTCGCGCACCTCCTGCTTGGTCATCTTCAGCTTCTGCTTGTGACTCCACAGCTGGAATGGCGCATCCACAGCGGCGATCAGGATCAGGCCACAGGACAGCCAAAAAGCGCTCCAGCCGACCACCTTCAGACTGTGCAGGATAGCCGGCTCGATGGGCTCATTGGCGATCGCCAGCAGATCATCTTCATCCACGGCCAGCACGACCAACGCTACCGCGAGAATCACCAGAAACTTGGCCAGTGCCTTGAGCAACTCGACCAGTGCCTGAACCGAGAACATGCGTTTGAGCCCCGCCAGCGGATTCATCCGGCTGGCCTTGGGCTGCAGTGCTTCCGTGGAAAATAGCCAGCCGCCCAAAGCGATAGGGCCGACGATGGAGGCGATCAGCAAGGCGATCAGAAATGGCTGCATCGCCAGCAGGGCTTCCTTGCCGGAAGCCAGCAGGTAAAGCGCCATACTGCGCTCGCTCATCAACACATCACGCGGCAGGCTGAAGTTGCCACGCATGATGTCCATCAGCACGTTGCCCATGTAGGCACCGAAGATGATCAGGGCCATGGTGCCGGTGAGGGTGACCGCCAGGGTATTGAGTTCCTTGGAACGAGCGATCTGGCCTTTCTTGCGCGACTCTTCAAGTCGCTTGCCTGTGGGTTCTTCGCTTTTGTCGGCACCGCTCTCGCTTTCGGCCATGGCTACCTCACCAGAGCGAATTCACCCAGCTGCTGCAAAGCATCGCTGGCCAGCGCCTGGAACAGGCTGCCGAAATCGGAAAGGCTTATCCAGTAGATCACCAGACCCAGGGCCAGCGTCAACGGAAAACCGATGGAAAAGATATTGAGCTGTGGCGCAGCACGCGTCATCACGCCAAATGCCAGGTTGATCACCAGCAACGCAGTCACTGCCGGCAAGGTTAACAGCAGGCCCGCGCCAATCACCCAACTCAGCTTGCCCGCCAGCGTCCAGTAATGGTTGACCATGAAGCCCTGGCCGTAAGGCAAGGTGACGAAACTCTCCGCCAGAATCTCCAACGCCACCAGATGACCGTTGATCGCCAGAAACAGCAGGGTCACCAGCATCAGCATGAACTGGCCAAGCACCGGCACCGACACGCCATTGGCCGGGTCCACCATGGAGGCGAAGCCCAGGCCCATCTGCATGGCGATAATCTGCCCGGCCACGGCAAACAGGTGGAAGAACAACTGCAGGATGAAGCCGAACATGGCGCCGATCAGCACCTGTTCAAGTATCAGCAACAGGCTGCGCAAGTTCAGCGCATCGACCTGCGGCATCGGCGGCAATACCGGCACCAGCACGATGGTGATGGCCAGCGCCAAATACAGACGCACACGGGTCGGTACCAGTTGAGTGCCGATGATCGGCATGACCATCAACATCGCGGCGATGCGAAACAACGGCAGCAGAAACTGGCCCACCCAGCTGCTGATCTGCGCATCGCTCAACTCCAACATGGCACCCTCAGCCGATCAGGTAGGGAATGTTCTGGATCAGCGTCTGGGTGTACTCCATCAGCTGACTGACCAGCCAGGGGCCGGCCCAGATCAGGGTAACCAGCATCACGATCAGGCGTGGCAGGAAGCTCAGCGTCTGTTCATTGATTTGCGTGGCCGCCTGGAACATGGCCACGATCAACCCAACCACCAGACTCGGCACCACGGCCAGACCGACGATCAGCACGATCAGCCAGAGCGCTTCACGAAACAGATCAACCGCAACCTCGGGAGTCATCATCAGCCTCGCTATAAGGTGCCGAAACTGGCGGCCAGTGTGCCCATGATCAGCGCCCAACCATCGACCAGGACGAACAGCATGATCTTGAACGGCAAAGAGATGATCAGTGGCGAGAGCATCATCATGCCCATTGCCATGAGGATACTGGCGACCACCATGTCGATGATCAGAAACGGGATGAATATCATGAAGCCGATCTGGAAGGCGGTCTTCAGCTCGGAAGTGACGAAGGCCGGCACCAGAATGGTCAACGGCACGTCTTCCACGCTGGCCAGGTCGGTGCGTTTGGACAGCCGCACGAACAGGGCCAGGTCGCTCTCACGGGTCTGCGCCAGCATGAAGTCGCGAATCGGCACCTCTGCCCGGCTCAGCGCTTCTTGAGCGATGATTTCCTCGTTCAGGTAGGGCTGCAGGGCATCGGTGTTAATCCGGTCGAAGATCGGCGCCATGATGAACATCGTCAGAAACAGCGCCAGGCCAACGAGAATCTGGTTCGAGGGGGTCTGCTGCAGACCCAGGGCCTGACGCAGAATGGAAAAGACTATGATGATGCGGGTGAAGCTGGTCATCAGCATGACGAACGCCGGGATGAAACTCAGCGCCGTCATGATCAGCAAAATCTGCAGGCTGACCGAATACTCCTGCTGCCCCTCGGCATCCGTCGACAGGGTAATAGCCGGGATCGACAATGGGTTGCTGCCCTGCTGAATCAGCGAACTGGTACCCGGCGGATCTTCGGCGAACGCCAGTGAAGCAGCCAGGCTCAGCAGCACTACCAGCAACAAACGCAACATCAGGATTTGTCCTTCTGATCCTTGCCCAGCAGCTCCATCAGGCGCTGGGCGAACTCCGGCGTAGCGGGCTCGGCATCGGCCAGGTGCACGGGCTCCTTGAGCACATGCAGAGGTGCGATACGCCCGGCAGACAATCCCAGCAGAATCTGCTCGTTGCCCACCTGCACCAGCACCAGGCGATCACGCGGCCCCAGCGGCTGCGTGGCCAACAGCTTGATCACCTGCCCGCTGCGTGGCGCCAGTTGCTGCACGCGGCGCAACAGCCAGGCCAGAACGAAGATCAGGCCGATGACCAGCAGCAACCCCAGCAGCAACTGCCCCAACTGGCCGGCCACATCGCTGCCGGCCATGGGCGTGGCGGCCTTGTCCGCAGGTTCGGCTGCCAGCGCAAACCCGGGCAGCGCAAGCAACAACGCTAAGAGTCGGGCCATGATCAGCGCAGCTTCTTGATACGTTCGCTGGGGCTGATCACGTCCGTCAGGCGGATGCCAAACTTCTCGTTGACCACCACCACCTCGCCGTGAGCGATCAGGGTGCCGTTGACCAGCACATCGAGCGGCTCACCGGCCAGGCGATCCAGCTCGATCACCGAGCCCTGGTTGAGCTGCAACAGGTTGCGGATGGTGATATCGGTGTTGCCGACCTCCATGGAAATGGACACCGGAATGTCGAGAATCACATCCAGGTTCGGCCCATCGAGATTGGCCGGCAGGTTGCTTGGCGGCGCACTGCCGAACTCTTCCATCGGCGCACGCGGAGCAGCCGGTGCCGCAGGCGCAGGAGTCTCCTGAGCAGCCAGCATCGCATCGATGTCGTCCTGCCCGGCATCGCCCGCCTCGGCCAGCGCTGCCGCCCACTCATCGGCCAGGGCCTGTTCCTCGCGAGAGGTATTTTCTTCGTCTGCCATCGTTTTTCCTCGCCTGGCTTCAGCTATTCGCTCACATCGGGCCTAGCAGCCCTGAAGCATGACCAGCACTTCAGCGCTGGCGTTCGATTGGTTCCAGCACCTGCAGGGCCAGATTGCCCTTGTGCGCCCCCAGCTTGACCTTGAAGGTCGGCACACCGTTGGCGCGCATGACCATATTCTCAGGCAGCTCCACCGGAATCACATCGCCCGGCTGCATGTGCAGGATGTCGCGCAACTTCAACTGGCGGCGCGCGACCGTGGCCGCGAGCGGCACGCTGACATCGAGGATGTCCTCACGCAGCGCCTTGATCCAGCGCTCGTCCTGATCGTCGACATCGGACTGAAAACCGGCATCGAGCATCTCGCGGATCGGTTCGATCATCGAGTACGGCATGGTGATATGCAGGTCACCACCACCGCCGTCGAGTTCGATATGGAAGGTCGACACCACCACCACTTCACTGGGGCTGACGATATTAGCCAGCGCCGGATTGACCTCGGAGTTGACGTACTCGAAATTGATATCCATCACGGCATGCCAGGCCTCGCGCAAATCGACGAAGGCCTGATCGAGCACCATGCGTACCACGCGCAGTTCGGTGGGCGTGAACTCACGGCCTTCGATCTTGGCATGACGCCCGTCGCCACCGAAGAAGTTGTCCACCAGCTTGAACACCAGCTTGGCGTCGAGGATGAACAGACCGGTGCCGCGCAGCGGCTTCATCTTCACCAGATTGAGACTGGTCGGCACGTACAGCGAATGCACGTACTCGCCGAACTTCATCACCTGCACACCACCAACCGCGACATCGGCCGAGCGGCGCAACAGGTTGAACATGCTGATACGGGTATAACGAGCGAAACGCTCGTTGATCATTTCTAGGGTCGGCATGCGTCCGCGGACGATGCGATCCTGACTGGTCAGGTCATACTGCTTGACGCTCCCGGGCTCCGCGGCGTCCTCGGTCTCGACCAGGCCGTCATCGACGCCATGCAACAGCGCATCGATCTCGTCCTGGGAAAGCAGGTCTTGCACGGCCATCTTCGGCTCCCGCTACTGCAACACGAAATTGGTGAACAGCACCTGCTCGACCACAGTGCTGCCGGTTTCTTTCTGCGCCAGCTCCTGCACGCTGGCCAGCGCCTGCTGCAAGAGCATTTCCTTGCCCAGCGGCGTTTGCAGCGCGGCAAAATCCTGACCGGACAGCAGCATCACCAGGCGATTACGCAGTACCGGCATGTGTACCTTGAGCTTCTCCATCCCTGCGGCATCGCGACTCATCAGGGCCATGCTCACCTGCAGGTAGCGGGTGCGATTCTGATAATTGAAATTGACCACGAAGGCCGGCATCAAGTCCTGGTAAATAGCTGGCTGGCGTACCGGAGCCGCTGGCGCGGCCGCTTCTGCCGGCTTGGCCTCCTCGCTCTTGTCACCCTTGCTGAGGATGAACCAGGTACCTCCCACGGAAAGACCGACGGCCAGCAGCAACCCCAGCACGATGAGGATGATCAGTTTGAGCTTGCTCTTGCCGGCGGGTTGCCCATCGCCAGCCGATGCCGCTTCTTTCTTAGCCATGCCAATAATCCGTCACTATCGGAGTTCATTCCGCATTCAAAGGGTTAGGAGCAAGTGTTATGCCAGCATATGAGCTGACTTGTCTAACTCCGGGCTGCGGATTTAACAGCGCCGCGCCCTTGCTGTCACCCAAAATACATACGCCCGGGCACCTTTCGATGACCCGGGCGAATGCAAGTCTAGCGGAGCAACGCCCATCGTCGGGCCATGCCGTATAACGCCATCCGGTGCGCGTGCCACTCAGGCGTAATAGTCAACCAGCCCACGACCGGCAACCAGTCGCTCGCCATGCACCTCCTGCTGAACACCAGTGAGCAATTCCTCACCGCCCAGTCGGTCATCGCGTCCAGCCGCACTGCCACGCCCCTCCTCGCCCTGCCCTTGCCAGCCGCGATTGAGCGACTGATCGGAAACATTGGCATCAGCCAGGTTCATACCCTGCTGGGCGAACAGCTCACGCAGGCGATGCATCTGACCTTCCAGCGCATCACGCACCGCGGCATTGGGGCTGGCAAACGTCACCTGGGCCTGATCCTGAGACAGATTCACCCGCACTTCGAGACGCCCAAGATCGGCAGGGTCCAGCTGAATCTCAGCCGACTTGAGGTTCTGACTGGACAGCCACATGACCCGATCCACCACCGCCTCGCTCCAGCCTGCCTGGTGCATGGCCACTGGTTGCCCCGGCACCAGCGGCATGCGCTGAGCTGCACCGACCTGATGGTTGAGCGCCTGGGTCAGAGCATTGAGCTTGCTGACGAACTGATCCGGGCGATTGGGCTGCACGCTGTCCTTGAGGCTTTCCAATGCTTCCTTGGCCAGGTTTTCCAGTGGCAGCTCAAGCATCGACTCTTCGCTGCTCTCAGCAAGCGGCTCGCCCTTGCCCATGGCTGCCATGGCGGCGGCGAAATCCGTACTGGTCGCCACTCGGGTACTTTTGACCGCTGCATCCTGTGGCGCCTGGGCCTTGCCTGCCTCCTCCATCGACTGCTTGAGCAGCGCCAGTGGGTCGAGCGCATCATTTTCCAGCACAGGTTCGCTCTGCTCGGCGGCAGCCGGGGCGACGCCGCTAATGATCAAAGCCGGCACATCCGGCGCCACTTCGGCTAACGGAGCCTCCTCCAGCGGAGCCTGAATACCACCCAGCGCCATCGCCAGAAGTGGATCGAGCTCTTCTTCCCCCCCTTCCTGGGCCGGCAAGGAATTGCCGGGCGCGGCAACCACAGGCTGCTCGGCGGCAGCCGGGGCAGCCTCGGTTTCTTCCCTGGCGGTATCAGCGCTCTGCTCCGGGCTAGTTTTTTCAGTGCTGCCAGCACCCTCCCCAGGCTTGGCCTGACGCTCCCTTGCATAGACCTCGGCAAAGCTGGAAGCACCGTTATTGCTGGGTTCCGGCGCTTTGGCCGGCTGCTTCGCTTTACTCTTCACCTCAGGCGTGGCCTGCAGGCGTAAATCGGGCAACGCGGACATGGACGCTCTCCGTCTGATTGGATCGTGACGGGATCAGAGCAAGGGACGGGCCAACTTTGGCAAAGGCCTCAGACGCGATAGCGCTGACGCTCGGATTTGAACAGGATGCGGACGATGGCGAACTCACGTTCGATCTGCTCGATCAGGGCCGGAGCCAGTTCCAGCGCCTCGCGCCGACCTGCATCCTCCAACTCCTTGCACAGGCCGGCCAACAACACCGCACCCATGTTGCTGCAACTGCCCTTGAAGCTGTGCGCAGCCAGGCGCAGCTCCTGTGCGTTACCCTCGTCCTGCGCCTGATGCAACAGACGCAAACGCTCTTCGGAGTCAACGACGAAGGTATCGAGCAATGTCGGGTATTCGTCTTCCATGACATCCTGCAAGGCAGCCAGCACAGCATCGTCGAGATGGATATCGGACACCGGGTCACTCCCTGAACATCAAGAGGCCGATTATGCCTCAGTGAGCCAGCAAAACTCCACGCGAACGCCACGGCCGTCGGGGTAAAGCTCGAGGCCATCGCTGAGCTCACGCACCAGAGCCAGCCCTCGCCCACACAGAGCATCGTCGGCCGCACTGGGAAGACCTGCCGGGTCGAAACCTGGCCCGCTATCCTCCACCTGTACGATCAGGCGGCCGCCCTGCTCCTGCGGCAACATCTGCAGGTGAAAGCGCACATACCCCTCATCCAGTGAGGCCAGGCGCAGACGCCGCTCCCGGTAGTACTCGGCAAAGCCACTGGCATCGCGCTTGAGCGAGGAATCCAGGTTCATCACCCCATGCTCCAGGGCATTGGAATAGAGTTCAGCAAGTACGGTATACAGCTCGCCGCCACGCGGGCGCAGCGCCCTGACATCGAGCAGCAGCTGCAACAGAAACGGCAGCGGATTGAAGTGACGAAGACTCAGCGCACGAAACTCGAAGCTGGCTGACCAGTCCATCACACTGACCTGTCCACTGTCGGCAAAGGCCAGCGGGCGGGGACGTTCCTCATCGTCGGCAAGCCCGACCTGAACCATGCTGACGTCGTCTTGCTGCTCGCCTCGAAAGGCCAGCAGTGCCTGCTGGATCTCATCGAACAATGCCTGCGGCTGCCGATTGGCTTGCAGCAACTCGAGCAGGCGCGCCTCACCGAACAACTGATCATGCCGGTCGCTGGCCTCGAGTACGCCGTCGCTGAGCAGAAAGATGCGATCCCCCGGCGCCAGTGGATAGACCTCGCAACGGTCACTGAAGGCTGCCTGTTCGAGAATCCCCAATGGCAGATGACGGGACACCAGCGGCTGCTGCGGGCGACCATCGGCATGCAGCAGGTAGCCATCGGGCAGCCCGCCGTTCCACACCTCGAGCAAACCGCGCTTGCTGCTGATATTGAGCAAGGTGGCGCAGCAGAAAACCCCCACCGGCAGGATACGCTTGAGCTTGGCATTGATCTCGCGGAGGATCTCGGCCAGCGCATGCCCCTTGGCGGTCATGCCATAAAACACCTCAGCCAGCGGTATGGCACCGATGGCGGCGGACAAACCATGACCGGTGAAGTCCCCCAGCATCACATGCATACCACCGGACGGCTTGTAGGCCGCCAGCAGCAGGTCGCCATTGAACAGCGCGAAGGGCGACTGCATGTAGCTGATGTTCGGTGCATCCAGGCAGCCGGAATGCGCCACCTTGTCGAATACCGCCTTGGCAACGCGCTGCTCACGCAGCAGATGCTCGTTGTGCCGGGCGATCAGGTCACGCTGTTGCAGTACGGTGTCATGCAGGCGGCGCAAACGATCCATTGCACCGATCTTCGCCTCGAGTATCACCTGGTTGTAGGGCTTGGCGAGAAAGTCGTCGCCACCGGCCTCGAGACAGCGTACCAACGCCTCACCCTCGGTCAGCGAGGTGAGGAAGATGATCGGCACCAGCGCTTCACCAGCCTTCTGCTTGATGCGCCGGGCGGCCTCGAAGCCATCCATCACCGGCATCAACGCATCCATCAACACCAGTTGTGGACGCGCCTGCTCGAACAGCGCGACGGCTTCCAGGCCATTGCTGGCGGTGAGCACACGATGCCCCTGACGACTGACGATGGTGGACAGCAGCATGCGATCGGCCGCATTGTCCTCGGCGATCAGCACCGCAAGACGGTCAGCCATCCTCAGTTGATCTGGAACAGCTGCTCGAAGTTAGAGATCGCCATGATCTTGCGCACGTCACTGCTGCAGTTGAACAGGCTGACCTGCGCCGAATCACCACCGGCATGGTCACGCAGCAGGAGCAACATGCCCAACGCCGAACTGTCGAGGTAACTGGTCTCGCTCAAGTCGACCCGATAACGCCTGGGCGTCACGCTGACGCGCTCATAGGCGTCACGAAAGGCCTGATGCGAGGCGAAGTCGAAGCGCCCGCGAATCACGATGGTCAGCTCTTGTCCGTCCGCCGACGGCTGCGAAGTGATGGCCATGTCTACTCCTTTGTCGAGACGTTGCCAGATGGGGCGGCGATTCACGTCTGAAGGTGTAGCATCTGGCAGACGGCGAAACAACTGCTATTACCGCTCAGTTGCGTTCGCTCAGGCGTTGCGCCAGTTCGTCGAGCAGTTTCTGCTCGCGCTTGTCCTCGGCCAAACGGGCTTCATCCAGGTAACGCTGCACCAGCTTGCGCAGCCCTTCGAGACGCGCATAACGCTGCTGCCATACTGCACGTACCTTCTCCAGGTTGGCGCGGTGCCATTCCAGGCTCTGCTGCTGTTGACCGACCGCCGTTTCCAGTTGCGACAGAAAGCGCTGGTAGTTCATCAACCACTGGCCGGAAACCCCTTTGCTGCCTTCAGTGATCCACTGCTGCTGGTAGTCGCCGCGAAAGCGCTCCAGCTCACCCAGCTTGGCCTCCGCCTGCCCCACCAGCCCCTGGCAATGGCCGAGTTGTCGCGCGGCCTCACGCTCGGCCTTTTCCGCCATGTCGATGACAGGCTGCAGGCGCTTGGCGCGACTCAGGCTCATATGCCGCCCATAGACCGGGGGCCGCCCGACCCGTCACCCTGGTAGGTTGAACCTGCCACACGACCTGCACTCACTGCCCCAGCACCCCGGCCAGTTGATCACGGCTTTGCGTCATGCCCACGCTTTCGTCCAGCCCCTGGCGCAGGTATTGAGCCATGATCGGCTGGCGGGCAATGGCCTGATCGGTATCCGCATCACCGCCAGGCACGTAGGCACCCACGCTGATCAGATCGCGGCTCTGCTGATAGCGTGACCACAGCTGCTTGAAGCGCTGTGCCTGCTTGAGCTGCTCCGGCGGCACGACCTGCGGCATGACCCGGCTGATCGAGGCCTCGATGTCGATCGCCGGATAGTGCCCTTCTTCCGCCAAACGGCGGGACAGGACGAAGTGTCCGTCGAGCACACCACGGGCAGCATCGGCGATGGGGTCCTGCTGATCATCACCCTCACTCAGCACCGTGTAGAACGCGGTGATCGAACCACCGCCGGCTTCGGCATTGCCGGCACGCTCGACCAACTTGGGCAGCTTGGCAAAGACCGAAGGCGGATACCCCTTGGTTGCAGGCGGCTCACCAATGGCCAGGGCGATTTCGCGCTGGGCCTGGGCGTAACGGGTCAGCGAATCCATCAGCAGCAGGACGTTCTTGCCCTTGTCGCGGAAATACTCGGCGATGCGCGTGCAGTACTGCGCCGCGCGCAGACGCATCAGCGGCGCTTCGTCGGCTGGCGAAGCAACGACCACGGAACGCTTGATGCCCTCCTCGCCGAGAATCTCGTCGATGAACTCCTTGACCTCACGCCCCCGCTCGCCGATCAGGCCGACCACGATAATCTCGGCCTCGGTAAAACGCGTCATCATGCCCAGCAACACCGATTTACCGACACCGGTACCGGCGAACAGGCCCAGGCGCTGACCACGGCCCACGGTAAGCAGACCGTTGATGGTACGAATGCCGACATCCAGCGGCTGACTGATGGGGTTGCGATTGAGCGGGTTGATGGTCGGGCCATCCAGCGGTACCCAGTCCTCGGCTTTCATCCCACCCTTGCCATCCAGCGCACGGCCGGCACCATCGAGTACCCGGCCAAGCATGGACATGCCCATGGGCAAACGTCCGGCATCAGGCAACGGCACCACGCGCGCCCCCGGTGCGATACCGGCGAGACTGCCCACCGGCATCAGGTAGATCTTGCCACCGGAGAAACCCATCACCTCGGCCTCGACCTGAACCGGGTGGTAACTGTCGTCGTTGATCACCAGGCAACGGCTGCCAACGGCTGCACGCAGGCCTTCGGCTTCCAGGGTGAGGCCAACCATGCGTAACAGACGGCCTTCGAGTATCGGCTGGCCGGGCAGGCTGATTGCGTCGCAGTAGCCCTCCAGACGCCGGGCGAAGCTCACCCGCTCAAGGCGCATCGCCGCTGTCCAGATCCAGGTTGATGTCCGCTTCCGGCAATTGCGTGCCCTGTGTGCGCTGCTGCTCGAACAGTTGCTTGAGCGCCTGCGCCATGCGCGTTTCGACACTGGCGTCGATCTGACTGTGCTCGGACTCGATACGGCAACCGCCGGGCAGCAGGCTGTCATCCTCGAGGATGCGCCAGCTTTCCTCGTGACGCTCACGCAAGGCCTTGATCGTTTCGAAATCCTGCGGATTGACCTGAATGCGCACGTTGTCCGCGCCCATTGGCAGCAGTTTGAGCGCCTCGCGCAGCACCTGGCGGATCTGGCTGGAGTCGGTGTTCAGCTCGCGCTGAATCACCTCACGCACCATATGGCTGACCAGGCGCACCATGGCCACTTCCATCTGCTGGTCCTGCTCGGCAATCGGATCGAGCAGTTGCGCCATGAGTTTTTCCAGGCTGCCGACCTTGACTGCCAGAGCGGCATCGGCCTCCTGCCTGGCCTTGATCTGACCGGAATGAAAACCATCCTTCTCGCCAGCGGCAAAGCCTTCGTTATAGGCATCCTGGCGGATGGCTTCCAGTTCATCGAGCGTCAGCGGTTTGACATCCTCGATGGCAATTTCTTCGACTTGCCCGCTGTCCTGGGGCTCGGCTTCGACGGGAGCTGGCGCGGGCTCTTCGGCCGAGGCCTCGGCAGCCTCTGGCTCTTCGCCGGGTGCGTCGAAGCTGGGCAGTGCCCAGCGGTCGAAGATGCCCAGATCCTTGGCGCGAATCAGCTCGCTCTCGGGCTCCTTGGCTGCCATGGCTTACACCATCTCCTCGCCACCCTTGCCACCAAGCACGATCTCGCCGGCCTCGGCCATACGGCGGGCAATGGTGAGAATTTCCTTCTGCGCCGCTTCCACGTCGCTGACCCGCACCGGCCCTTTGGCCTCCAGGTCGTCGCGCAGCAGCTCGGCAGCGCGCTTGGACATGTTCTTGAACACCTTCTCTTTGATCGCGTCGTCGGCCCCTTTGAGTGCCAGCACCAGCACTTCGGAGGAAACCTCGCGCATCAGCGCCTGGATGCCACGGTCGTCGACATCGGCCAGGTTGTCGAAGACGAACATCAGGTCTTCGATCTGCGTCGACAGGTCTTCGTCCACTTCGCGAATGGAGTCCATCAACTGGCCTTCCACCGAGCTGTCGAGGAAGTTCATGATGTCCGCCGCACGCTTGACGCCGCCCATGGAGGCGCGTGTGGTATTGGCGCTGCCGGAGAACTGCTTCTCGAGAATCTGGTTGAGTTCCTTGAGCGCAGAAGGTTGCACGGTATTGAGCGACGACACGCGCAGGATGATGTCCAGGCGTACCTTGTGATCGAAGTGGCTGAGCACCTCGCCCGCCTGGTCGGGATCGAGATAGGCGACGACGATGGCCTGGATCTGCGGGTGCTCGTAGCGAATCACATCGGCAACGGCGCGCGGCTCCATCCACTTCAGGCTGTCCAGACCACTGGTGCTGCCGCCAAGGAGAATGCGGTCGATGAGGTTGCCCGCCTTGTCCTCGCCCAGCGCCGCAGTGAGCATCTTGCGGATATAGCCGTCAGAGCCGACACCCAGGCTGGTCTGGTCGCCGACGATCTCGACGAACTCACCCATGACCTGCTCGACCTGCTCGCGGTGGATATTGCGCATGCCGGCCATGGCGACGCCGACGCGCTGTACTTCCTTCGGTCCGAGGTGGCGCAGTACCTGCGCGGCATCGGTCTCGCCCAGCGAGAGCAGGAGAATGGCGGCCTTGTCGACCTTGCTAAGCTTGGTAGCGGTACGATTGTCACTCATCGGCGTTGATCCACTCTTTGACGACCTGGGCTACGCGGCCAGGATCTTCCGCCACCAGACTCTTGATGGCGTTCAGCTGTGCATCATACCCCTCACTGGGGCTCGGCAACATGATGCTCTGCGGCCCGCCAAGGCTGACGCGATCATCGGACAGCTCGCCATCCAGCCCCGCCATCTCGCCCAGTTCCACATCGCCAGCACCGGCCAGCTCCTTGCCTTTGCCGCCGCCGGTGATGTTGTTGAGCACAGGGCGCAGCACACCGAAGACCAGCACCAGGATGAACAGTACGCCGAGCACCTGCTTGACGATGTCCCAGAACCAGGGCTGGGTGTAGAACGGAATATCCGGAATTTCCTCACCCAGCGAGGCGGTGAAGGGCGTGTTGATCACGCTGACGCTATCGCCACGGCTGGCATCGAAACCCACCGAATCCTGCACCAGGCGGGTAAAGCGCGCCAGATCATCGGCTGTCCACGGCACTCGGGTAGTCTCACCGGTGGCCGGATCGATGCGCACCTGATCATCCACCACGACAGCGACCGACAGGCGGCGCAGACGCCCCTGCTGTTGACGGGTGTAGCTGATGGAGCGATCCAGTTCGAAGTTGCGCGTCGATTGCTCGCGCTTGTCCGCCGGGTACGGTGCCAGCATCGGCTGGCCGGTCACCGGGTCGGTGATCTGCTGACCGTTGGCATCGACCAGCGGCTGCCCCGCCGCCACCGGGCCAGCCGGCGCAGCGGCGCTAGCGGCCTGCTGCGGCGCAGCAGCCGGACCGGGCGGCTGATTGGACAACGCGCCAGGTACACCCTGCGGCGGCAGGCTGCTCTGACGTTGCTCATTGACCTGCTGTTCGCTGCGCAGCGCCGGCTGGTCGGGGTTGAACATCTCCGAAGTGGACTCGACCGAACTGAAATCCACATCAGCCGAGACTTCCGCCTTGTAACGGCCAGTGCCCAGCACGGGCTGAAGAATATTGTGCACACGCTGGGTGAACAGGCCTTCCATGCGTCGCGTGTAGTCGAACTGTTTGCCGGCCATGCTCAGCTCGGACAGTTCCTGCTGGTCGGAGAGCAGATTGCCCTTCTGATCGACCACGGTGACCTGCCCCTTGTCCAGCTCGGGCACGCTGGTCGCCACCAGATTGACGATGGCCATCACCTGGCTGGGCTCCAGCGCGCGCCCTGGATAAAGCTCTACCAGAACCGAGGCGGAGGGCTTGCGCTCATCACGCACGAACACGGAGGCCTTGGGCATGGCCAGGTGGACACGTGCCGCCTTGACGTTATTGAGGCTGGCAACGGTACGCGCCAGTTCGCCTTCGAGGCCACGGCGATAGCGGGTCGCTTCCATGAACTGACTGGTGCCCAGCCCCTGCTCACGGTCGAGAATTTCAAAACCGACACTGTTATCCGTCGGTGCCACGCCGACAGCGGCCAGACGCAGCCGCGCGCGTGCCAGATCATCAGCCTTGACCAGCAGAGCACCGGAATTGGGTTCGATGGTGTAATCGATACCGGATGCCGTCAGGGTTTCGATCACCTGGGTCGCATCCATGCCGTTGAGGCTGCCGTAGAGCGGACGATAATCCGGCTGCTGCGACCAGAGCACCACGGCAAAGCCAATGGCCACGCTGGCCGCCAGGCCGACCAGCAGACCGAGCTGGCGCAGCACCGACATCTCGGCAAGATTTTCCAGAAAGCTCAACCCGAGCAGAGGCTTCTTGGGCTCACCTGCATCGGCCTTGGCCGGTACGTTTGCTACTGCTGCTTCAGCCATGAATCAATCCTCAGACCGGCATCTGCATGATGTCTTGATACGCCTGAACCAGCTTGTTGCGCACCTGAGTCATGGCCTGGAAGGAGACGCTGGCTTTCTGCGAGGCGATCATCACGTCGGTCAGATCGACCCCGCTCTGCCCCATCTCGAAAGCGGTAGCCAGTTTGTTGGAAGCCTGCTGGGTCTCGCTGACCTTGTTCACTGCCTGGCCGAGCATTTCCGAGAAGCTCGGTGCCCCCGGCGCCGGCTCGCTCGCAATAGGCTTCTGACGCGCCATGGCCTCAGCCTGCATGGAACGCATTTCCAGCATCAAGCGATTGAATTCGACACCTTGGCTCATGACTTCCTCCACTGCCCACTTTTTGACACTAGCGGCGCTATGTAGGGGTATTTGCAACAAGGATGCCAACAACGGGCAAGACTCAGACGACAGGCAGAAGCGCCCTGAAGTCGAGCGAATGCGAGGTAAAAGCGAAGAGGCAAACCAGACGCACAGAAGTGGCCCGGCTTACCCAAGAAGGTAGGAGCCAGATCAGCTGGCGTACAGATAAGCCTCGACATCCATACCGGCATCACGCATCTGCGCCAGCTTGTAACGCAGGGTGCGCGGGCTGATACCCAGGCGCTCGGCAGCTTCCTTGCGGCGACCGCGTTCGGCACGCAGGGTGTCGATGATGACCTGAAACTCGCGACGGCGAAGATCCTCACCCAGCGCCCCGGCATCGACCGCCCCCGGAGACTCCAGCGGTTGCGCCATTGGCGGCGCAACGCTCGGTACCACGGCCAGGCGCGGCGCCGCAGCTTGCACCGATTGGCCGATAGGCGAATGCAGGCAAAGGTCCTGCGCCTGAATCACCCCGCCCTGCTGCAGAATCAAGGCGCGCTGGATGGCGTTGTCCAATTCACGCACGTTGCCCGGCCACTGATGCTGAACCAGACTTTGCGCGGCCGATTCGGACAAACGCACCGGTGCCTGATTCATTTTTTTGACGTGCTTGGCCAGTAGCCGCTCGGCCAGCGGCAGGATGTCGGCAGGACGCTCACGCAGCGGACGCCAGGCCAGCGGGAAAACCGACAGGCGATAGTAAAGGTCCTCACGGAAACGGCCGGCAGCCACTTCACTGGCCAGATCACGGTTACTGGTGGCCAGCACGCGAATATCCAGGTTGATCGGCTTACGCGCGCCGACCCGCTCCACCTCGCGCTCCTGCAGCACCCGCAGCAATTTGGCCTGCAAGCCTAGCGGCATTTCGGAAATTTCATCGAGCAGAATAGTGCCGCCATCAGCCAGCTCGAACTTGCCGGGCTGCGCAGTGACAGCACCGGTGAAAGCACCCTTCTCATGGCCGAACAGCGTGGCCTCGAGCATGTTGTCGGGAATCGCTGCGCAGTTGATGGCGATGAACGGCCCGGATGCACGCGGCGACTGTTGATGAATATAACGCGCCAATACCTCCTTACCTGTGCCGGACTCGCCGGTGATCATCACCGTCGAATCACTCTGCGCCACTCGCGACGCCAGCTCCAGCAGCTGCATGCTGGCCGGCTCGACGGCTACCGGCCCATCGCGCTCACCCGCCGTCAACTTACCGAGGGCATGTTTGGCCACCAGCTCCAGCAGCGTGCGCGGTTCGAACGGTTTGACCAGATAATCGGCCGCCCCCTGGCGAATGGCATCCACCGCCCGCTCCACCGCGCCGAAGGCCGTCATCAACAGCACCGGCAATTGCGGATAACGATTGCGAATCTGCGCCAGCAACTGATGCCCGTCCATGCCCGGCATGTTGACATCACTGACCACCAGCCCGAAGGACTCCTCGCTCAGGGCAACCAGGGCCGCCTCGGCACAATCGACCGCCCGATAATGATGCCCGCCCAGGCACAGGGTATCGGCCAGGGCTTCGCGCAGCGCGCGATCATCTTCAACCAGCAGAATTTTGGCAGCCATGGGTTACTCCTGATTCGAGTGAGGCGCCGCAATTTGCAGCGGCAAAGAAACGATGGCGCAGGTGCCACGACCCGCGCGCGATTGCAGCAGTAGCTGGCCCTGATGAGCACGCGCCACGGCCTTGACCACCGCCAGGCCGAGGCCGGTTCCGGTGGTCTTAGTGGTGAAGAAGGGCTCACCCAGGCGGGCCAGGGTTTCCCGACTCATGCCTGGCCCGTTATCGCTGACGCACAGGCGCAGCTGGCTGTCGCGGCGATACAGATGAACCTTCAGTCGCGCATCGCGTCCGGCGGCCTGTATGGCGTTGTCGATCAGGTTGAGGACGGTGCCCACCAATGTGTCGCGGTTGCACAACAACTCGCCATCGCGCGCATCGCACTGCCAGCGCACGGCCATGCCACCGACATGCGCGTCGGCAGCCGCTCGCAGCGCATCGAACAGGGCCGACGGTGCCAGACGATCCGGCAATGGCAACTCACCACGAGCGAAAATCAGCATGTCACGCACCTGGTTCTCCAGCTCGTGCAGCCGCTCCTTCAGACGCCCGGCAAAACGCTGCTGCTGTTCGGCGGGCAGTACCTGCTCGTTCAGATGACTGGCGTAAAGCAACGCAGCAGAGAGTGGCGTGCGGATCTGATGGGCGAGTGACGCGACCATTCGCCCCAGCGCCGACAGGCGCTCATGGCGAGAGAGCTGATCCTGCAGGCGACGGGTTTCCGTCAGGTCCGTAAGCAGCACCAGCTGTCCCGGCTCGCCATGCAGGGATCGGGTGGCGATGGACAGACGACGACCATCGCGCATGGAAATTTCGTGGCCATCGTCTTCGCGCGGCGCGAAATTACGGGCAATCACCTGGCGCCAGAGCATGCCAACCAGCGGCTGACCAAGCAACGCGCGCGCCACGGGGTTGGCTTCACGCACGACGCCCTGGCCATCGATGACGATCACACCGCCAGGCAGCAGATCCAGAAGGCTTTGCAGACGGTGGGCCAAACGCTCCTTCTCCGCCAGCTCCTGCATGCGCTGGGCGCTGACCAGGGCCAATTGCCCCTTGAGCTCATTGACCCGCGCCTCGAGCAGGCTATAGGACTCACTGAGCTGATTGGACATCTGGTTGAACAGGGCAAAGGCATGCTCCAGTCCTTCACGGCTGGCTTGTTCGAGCGGCGCGGGAACACTCGGCTCGGCTGACTCGGTAGGACGAAGGTTGGCTTCCATCTGCTTCTCTCGTACGACGTACCGTCAGAAGACGGTCGGATACAAGAGCTTTAGCAATACCCGTGCCTACTTTTTTATTCTTATTTATCAAGCACTTGAAAAAACAAAGCCGGAGCTTGCGTCAAAGCTCCGGCTTTCATTGTGCTGTTTGACGCGGGGCCGCCGGTTCAATCCTCGTCCTGGCCATCCTCTTCGCGGCGGCTCATGCCGTACTTGCGCATTTTCTCGACCAGGGTGGTACGACGAATACGCAGGCGCTCAGCCGCACGCGCCACCACGCCTCCCGCATCATCCAGCGCCTGCTGAATCAAGCCCTGCTCCAGGTTGCCCAGATAATCCTTCAGATCCAACCCCTCGGGCGGCAGCATGGCCGGCGTATCCAGGCCCGGCAGACCCGCCATGATCGCCGCACGCTCTTCCATCTCGTCGCGCAGGCTGGCTGCCAGTTGCTCATCCTCGTCATCGACGTGACGGAATTTCTTCGGCAGCTCGCCAACACCGATCACGCCATAGGGATGCATGATGGCCATGCGCTCGACCAGGTTGGCCAGTTCACGCACGTTGCCCGCCCAGTCATGACGGCACAACGACATGATGGCGGCCGAGTTGAAACGAATGGAGCCGCGCTTCTCGTGCTCCATGCGCGAGATCAGCTCGTTCATCAACAGAGGGATATCTTCGATACGCTCGCGCAGCGGCGCCATCTCGATGGGGAAAACGTTGAGGCGGTAGTACAAGTCCTCGCGGAAACTGCCATCCTCGATCATCTTCTCCAGGTTCTTGTGCGTGGCGGCAATGATGCGCACATCAGCAGTCTGCGTCTTGTTACTGCCGACGCGCTCGAAAGTGCGCTCCTGCAACACACGCAGCAGCTTGACCTGCATCGGCAGTGGCATATCACCGATTTCATCCAGGAAAAGCGTGCCGCCATTGGCCAACTCGAAGCGCCCTGCCCGGCTGGTGATGGCGCCGGTAAAAGCACCCTTCTCATGTCCGAATAGCTCGCTCTCGAGCAGCTCGGCCGGAATGGCCCCACAGTTGACCGGTACGAACGGCGCCTCGCGACGCTTGGAGTGGTAATGCAGATTGCGCGCGACTACTTCCTTGCCGGTTCCGGACTCACCGAGGATCAGCACACTGGCCTCGGTATCGGCCACCTGCTGCATCATCTGCCGCACCTGTTGAATGGCGCGACTGGTGCCAACCAGGCTGCGGAACAGGTTGGGCTCGCGCTGCCGACCACGATCACGGGCCTGGTCGTACATCTCGCGATAGACCTGGGCACGGTGCAGCGAATCGAGCAGCTTGTTATAGCTGAGTGGGGTTTCCAGGCTGGCTAGCACACGCCTGCGCAAATCTTCCGGCCACTCGACGATGCTGGAGTCGCCAACCGTCAACAGCGGCAGGAACTCATCCCAGCCAGCAATCTGCTTGGTCAGCTCGAGCGCCCCACCCTTGGCCTCGACATCGCCCAGCAAGACACTGAGCACTTCGCGACTGGAAGCGAGCTCGGCCACAGCATTGCGCCAATCCTGGCTGGTACAGGCCAGATGCTCTTCCCCGAGAAAACTCAGAATGATCGCCAACTCGTGGCGGCGCGCAGCATTGTCATCGATCAACAGAATTTTGGTTTCACGCCACATCTTGTGTTTGTCTGACCCGAGGAGAGAGGGAAACTGCACGCCACTAGTTCGGCGCACACCGGCAACTTGCCACTAGTAAAGTCAAAAAATTGAAGCCAGTCAATTTTATGACGTGATTTTTTACCCGCTATTGGCTTCAGCCAAGCAGTCACGTCGAGACTTGAGCAATAAAAAGCACTAAACCCGAGAGGACGGGAAAGCGTAACAAGGAAGAGACCGAGCCAAACCACAGGGGCTTAGCTCGGTACATGCAGGCTGATTAACCGAAAAGCTGGTACACCTTGGCACCCTGACGGGATTGGTTGAGTTGCAACAACTCCCCAGCCAAACGTTGCTGTTCTGTCTGACAAACAGTGACCAGCTCACGGTACAGTGACAGCAGGTTCTCCAGGCCACTGCGCAGCTCTTCTTCGTCAGAGCTGTCGACCATGGCAGCATCGACCACCATGCGGCATTGCAAGTCGAGCTCACCTATGGCGGCCCAGTCCTGTTTAGCCAGAGCATCGCGCAAGGCAGAGCCAGTCGCTTGCAAACGCTGGACAGATGAACTCATTCGCTTCTCCTCCGATGCGCGCTCATCACTGAGCGATCGCATCCCAGCCCTGCTTGACGTTGCGCAGCAGCCCCGATACTTCCTCGAGAAGCTCTGGCTCGTTGCTGACATTGGCCTCGGTCAAACGGGCAATCATGTATTCGTACAGGCTATCGAGATTACCGGCCAGCTCGCCACCTTGCTGGTGATCGAGACTCTCACGCAAACCAGCAATGATGGCAATGCTTTTGCCAATCAACTCACCCTTCAACGCTGTCTGCCCACGCTCCATGGCGCCACGTGCCTGAGCAATGCGGGATAGGCCGCCTTCCATCAGCATTTGAATCAGGCGATGGGGGCTTGCCTCTGCCGCCTGGGCCTGGTTGTTGACGGTCTGATACTGCTTGAGGGCCGCCATTGCGTTCATATTCGCTCTCGCTCTACCGATGGGCTGATACTTCAGATATCGGCTATGTCGGATAAAGCTTTAGAACTTTGTACCGCGAAAAATACGTGCAGTACATGCAATGTGCCCTGCCCGACTATCAGCCAGCAGGCGCCGGTTCGACCTCGGGGCCAATGGCATCCCAGGCAGTTTTAATATCACCCAGCAGGGCTTGCACTTCTTCCAGGGTGCGCGGTGTATCGTCCAGGGCGACACCCGCCAAGCGGCGAGTCATATAGTCGTAAAGGGCATCAAGATTCTCGGCAATTTCACCGCCCAACTCTTTGTCCAGAGCCGCCTGCAGTACACCCAGAATGGTGATGGTACTACCGACAGCCATACCGCGAATTTCGGTATCACCTTCGGCCTGGGCCTGCTTGGCAAGCATCACACGCTGCAATGCGCCTTCGAGCAGGAGCTGTACGGTGCGATAAGGCGATACCTCCTGACTGGTCTTGACCTGTTTGTAGGCATCGATAGGGTTCTTGCTCATGAATTACTAATCCTTTTTGACGAAGCCTGGCAGGTTGGCGAGCATGCCGCCGAGGCTCTCACTGGTACGCTTGAGTTGCCCGACCAATGAATCCATGGCGTTGTATTGCGAGTAGAGGCGTTTTTCCAGACTCTCAATACGTTCGTTCAGCGCCTTGCGCTGCTTGTCGACATCCTGCTTGGTGACCTGCAAGGCATCGTTACGCTGCTTGAGAACACCATCAGTAGCAACGTAACCCGAGGTAAAGCTTGATAGACGCCCCATCAAGCCTTTATCACCAGCCAGATAGGCTCCTACCTGCTCGAAATTGTTATCCAGCGCAGTTGTCAGCTTGGTGTCATCCAGAGACAGCTTGCCATCCTTGCCCGTGGCGATACCCAACTGAGCCAGAGCCTGGATACCACTCGTCTGCCCGGGTGCGCTCACCAGTTCATTACGCATACCGGAAAGAAGACTGCGTACCGAGGTATCCCCAAACAAGGGGCCTGTGACAGGCGTCGAGCCATCTACCGGCACAAACGCAGTAAGCTGGGAGGTAGTGGAAATTAAAGCGTTATAGGCATCGACGAATTTTTGCAGACTGCTTTTCACGCTGCCCTTGTCGACCCCGACATTGAGACTGATGGTCTTACCATCGGCCAGCTCAGTACTGTTTTGCGCAGCCACGAGATCGAGAGTCACGCCCTCCAGGGCATCATCAATGCGGTTGCTACTACGCTCCACCTGCAAGCCGTCGATGGTCAGCTTGGCTGACTTGGCCTGCGCGATGACACCACCTGCTCCAGTGGTGGAGTCGGGCTTGAGAAAGGCACCCACATTATCTGGATCGGCAGTTGGCGCAAATGCCTGCGTGGTCAGCAGATTGTCACCCGTGGTCACGCCATCTTGGCTGACTACAACACTGAGATCATTACCCTGGCCAGTCTTGGTGGAACTGAGAACCAGACGAGACCCCGAGTCGTCGGTGATGATGGATGCGCTAATACCGCTATTCTTGCCCGCCTCATTGATAGCATCGCGCATTCCGGCCAAGGTGTTATTGGCTGCAGTGACTTCGACACTGATACTGGTGCTGCCCGCAGAGATCTCAAGCGTCCCACTGTTGAAGGTCGCGGTGGAGCCTCCTGCAACAGACTGTAGGGCTACCTTACTGCTAGTCGCCAGTTGCTGCACTTGGACGTTGTAGCTGCCAGCAGGCGCAGTTGAACTGGCTGTCGCCTTGAGTACGCCACCGTTGGAAGTACTGGCCGTACGTGCCTCGAACAAAGAAGATTTGTTCAACGAATCAACGGCTGTCTTGAATGTATTCAATGCGCCAGCCAAGGTGCCGACGGCCGAAATACGCGTAACGGTTTCTTTCTCAAGACGATCAAGCTGGTTGGTCTTGGGTGCCCGCTCGGAATTGACCAGTACATCGACGATGCTCTTGATGTCGATACCCGAACCGATTCCTGGAATGCCAGCCATATCGTGTTACCTCGTCAATAATTCGACTTCACCCATCCCGTGGATAGATAACAATCAAAACCCATGCCAAGGTTTACCACCTATGCCTCAGCCTTGAACAGCAAACTACGCACTTCTGACAGATTTTCTGCCAGTTTGAGCGCCTCTTCAGATGGAATTTGCCGTATCACATCACCAGACCCTGCATCGGTCACCTTGACAACAACCCGTCCAGAACCGTCTTCGACTGCAAAGTTGATGCTACGACGAACCGACTGCACGAACTCCTGAATAGTCGCTACCGCATCCTCGATCTGCTCACGACTTACCTCCTGAGTAGCTGTGACTACTCGGGTAGCAGCCTGCTCATCAGTATTCGAAACCGCTGTGGCTGTCGAGAGACCCTGCTTCTGCCGTGACTCTGCAGCGCTGGAAACGCCCCCCTCACGGACAACCGCAGCATTAACCTGGGACTTAATAGAACCGACGTCCATAAATTTCTCCTCACAAAGAGGTAACGGGAAGAAGAGCAAAGCCCTTCCCCCCGTAGTCTAGCGCCTTTGACCTTAGCCCAGCAGGCTGAGTACGGCCTGCGGCAACTGGTTGGCCTGAGCCAGGATCGCGGTACCGGCTTGCTGCAGGATCTGATTCTTGGTCAGTTCCGAGGTTTCGGCAGCGAAGTCAGTGTCACGAATCCGGCTACGAGCAGCGGAGGAGTTCTCAGCGATGTTCTGCAGGTTCGAGATGGTGTTCTCGAAGCGGTTCTGCACGGCACCGAGCTGAGCACGCTGGCTGTCGATGTTGGAGATCGCACCGTTGATGATACCCAGAGCATCCTGAGCCCCCGTCGCCGTACTGATGTCGATGCTATTCACCGCATCGAGCTCACTAAAGGAATCCGCACCCAGGCCAACTGTCATACCTGTTACCTGGAAGGCGTCAGCAGCTTCGAGCTGAACCTGACCGTCGGCACGAGCACCGTTACCCGCTGTAATGTTCTCTACACCACCGACATTCTCGTCACCAGCAAAATTCTTGGCCTGCAGATCGACTGCATTACCACTACCGCCTTGGAAGTTCTTGATCGCGATAGAATCGCCACGCGCGTTGACCAACTCGATCTTATCGCCTTTGGAAATCGCAGAAATCCCGGTTTTGCCAGTTTCCTTGTTAATAGCGTCGGCAAGAGCGCCCAGATTAGTAGTATCAGTAACTACCGCAGAGATGACAGCCTTATCAGTGTCTTTGGTGGTGCTATTAGCACCATACAGCTCAAAGGAAATAGTCCCGCTGGAAGTCAGATTGCTAAGTTCCGCAACAGTGCGAGAATTGGCAGTCACACCGGTTTCATCACTCTTGGCGTTTACGGCCGCAGCAACTTCGGCAGCAGAAGCGCCGCTTGCCGGTCCAGAAATAGTCACAACACCACCAGAGGCGGCGGTAGTAAATTTCGAAGAAATATCGAAAGTGGTATCGGAGTAGGATGTGGTACCAAACGCAGCAGCACCACTGGCACCGCTTGCAATTGCAGTAGCAGCACCGCCGGAGGTTGTCACACGATTGATGCCAATACGATCGGTAGCGGCCGAACCGATGGAAACATTGATCGTTTCGTAGGCGTTGGCGCCGACCTGGAAGCTCTGCGAGCCGAAGCTGCCGTCGAGAATCTTGCGACCACCGAAGCTGGTAGTGTCAGAAATACGGTTCAGCTCTTGCTGCAACTGAGCCACTTCCCCCTGAAGAGCGGCACGCTCGGTAGCACCGTTGGAACCGTTAGCCGATTGAAGCGCCAGGTCACGCATACGCTGCAGGATACCGGTGGACTGCTGCAGGGCACCTTCAGCGGTTTGCGCCAGGGAGATACCGTCGTTGGCGTTACGGGTCGCTACGCCCAGGCCAGTAATTTGGCTGGTCAGGCGGTTGGCGATCTGCAGGCCAGCAGCGTCGTCTTTGGCGCTGTTGATGCGGTAGCCGGTGGACAAGCGCTGGAGGGAAGTATCCAGGCCTTTGGACGAGGTGTTCAGGTTACGCTGAGTGTTGAGGGACGCAACGTTAGTGTTGACTGTAAGGGCCATGGTATTGCCTCCAGATGACCTAAGAACCGTTTGTCTGAGCTTGCGAGCTCGGGCCTGCATGCTCAGACGCCCAGAGAGTTCGCATTCGATTTTTGTATCGGCGCAGGAGGCAAGAGCTTTAGCAGTAAATTCCAGTTTTTTTGATGATCTTTTTCCGCCTTAAGAATCAATCAGTTAGACAGAAGCAAAGATCAGACTGGGATAACATCTCCGGCGGGCCCGTTGCAGACCCGCCGGTTCATGCCCCTCAGTCCGCGGTCCAGGCCTCACGCCAGAGCAGCAGGTTATCGCCTTCGAGCATCCAGTCACGCTGCACCGCACCGCGCAGACGATCACCAAGACGCGCGGTCTCGTCGAGGTCGGCAAGGTGCATGCGAATGGCCTCCACCCAATCTCTGAAACGGTTTTTCACCAGCGTCACGGGCAAGCCATCACCCTGGTAGCAGAGCACCTCGCTGCAAACCACCGGGAAGCCGCAGGCACCGTACTCCAACAGACGCAAATTGCTCTTGCAGTCGTTGAACAGGTTCTGCTCCACCGGAGCGAGAGCGAGATCCAGATTGAGCTGGGCCAGCTTCGCCGGGTAATCCCGGATGGGCACACCGGGGTGGTACTCATGCACATAGGGGCGCAGCTTGTCCGGGCACATGCCAAAGAACACCCATTCCACCTCGCTGGCCAGCTCCTTGACCACGTCGGCGATCATTTCGAGGTCGCCGGTATGGCTGGCACCACCGGCCCAACCCACCCGGGGTTTGGCAGAACAACGACGCTGGCTGTTCAAACCTCGCCACCAGCGCGTATCGAGACGGTTGTGAACCACCCGAATGTCGTCATGCAGACCAGCGAAGGCTTCGGCCAGCGGCTCAGTGGAAACCACGAAGCGATCGACGTAGCTCAAGCCACGGCGTAGCGTCCGAACAATATCCTTGGGCATATGGGCCTTGTGGATGCTCTTCATCGGCAGGTTGGGTAGATAGTCATCCAGCTCGAAGACCTTGAAGGCATTGGAAAACGCTTTCATGCGGCGCATGCCTTCGATCTGAGACTCGCCCACCTGGCGTTGCAATAAGATGCTGTCGGGCGCGAACCGCTCCAGCTCCGTCACGGACAGCTGGCTCCAGAGCAGCGTTCCGTCTATCAGACCCTCGCGATCCATCGCCTCCAACGGCTGGATCACCCGATAATGGCCGCAACCTTGCTGGTCTGCCGCATGCCCCAGAATCGTCGGCACCGGACGCCAGGATGAAAGAGGACGCCAGTTCATCTTGCTTGGCGCGATGCTGAACTCATCGCCCGAGCCCAACGAGAAGTTGGGGTTGTAGGCAGGGTCGCGAGCCAGCAACGGCAACCAGCGCGCGTACATGGCATCTTCCTGCTCAACCGTGACAGCCGGCTCCGGCTCTTCATTGATGAGCAGCGACGCACGCGGCGTCCATACGTTCAGGAAACCTGCCGAATGCAGGCGCAAGCAAAGATCTATATAAGCCCAGGGTGCCAGGTCAGGGGTCTCATCGAAACCGCCGGCGTCGAGGAACAGGCTCTTACGCAACATAAGGCATTTGCCACTGACAGCAGCGTAGTCCTGGTCGACCAGAAGGCGCTGGAGATAACCGGGGGCTTCCAACGGCTGACCGACGAATACACGGCCTACCGGCCCGTTAAGCCCCAGGATCACACCGGCATGGCGAATCGTGCGATCCCCCGCCAACAACTTGGCGCCCACGGCTCCAACTTCCTGGCGAGCAGCATGGTTGACCAGCTGATGCAACCAATCGGAATCCAGCACGGCGCTACCGACATCCAGCCACAACAGCAGCTCGCCTCTGGCCTGCCCTGCAGCCTGGTTGCTTACCTGCGTCAGCGACAACGCCTCGGGGAAACGCAATACGCGAATCGAATCCGTACCCAGCTGTTCGACACCGGTCAGCCAGCCTTGCAAAGCCGCGTCGTCGCCACTCTGATCCAGCAGCAGCACTTCGTAGGCTCGGTAGGTGGTTTTTTCGAGAATGGTCTCCATGCAGCGGCGCGCCTTCGCCATGCTGCCCTGGGTGTGCACGATAATGCTCACCAGAGCGCCATCGCCCACCCCATAGTCAAGATCGTAGTGCCCTGGCAGACGTGAGGTGACAGTGGCATCCGGGAACCCACGCGCGACCAAATGACGCTGAATGACGGCACGCTCATCGGGGCTGTCGCGTAGTGGAGACGCCTCACGAATCAGTATGGGTTCACTGATATGGCCCAGCTCTTCCAGACCCTTGTCTTCGACCAGGCGCAACAGGTAGTCCAGTTCGAACGCCTGCCCGGCCTCGTTACGGAAGCCGCCCATGTCCAGCCAAGTCTGGCAGTTGAACAACCAGTGGCTAGCCAGGGCATTGGGCAGGCTGAGCAGCATGTCCAGATTCAACCCTGGGCGCAAAGCCAGGCCCAGATCATTGGTCCCCTGACGCACCACTTCGTCGCCGTAGACGGCACGGCATCCCGGTGCACTGATCAGATCAAGCGCAGCGATCAGTAGGCCGCTGGTGGTGAACTCACAGCCCGCTTCCACGATCATAAACCAGTCGAAGCCACCCTCACGCACAGCTAGATTGATGCCCGTCAGTGGCTGCTCGGCATCGATACGCAGAAAACGCAGCTTGTTTTCGGCACTGGTCTGCGGCATATCCTGAGGGGTCAGGGCGACGATACGCAGCGCCGCATAGAGGTTGTTCTCCAGGCTCAGGCTCTTGATTGTCTTACCCAAACGCGCGGCATCACCGTCACGATCAAGCACCAGCACGCCAAGAGTCGGCGCGGTACTCGCCTGCAGATGCGCGGTTATCAGACGATGCTGGGCGTTGGTGGGCACGCGTTCACCCAGCCAGGCCTGCAGCGTGCGCTTGCTGGCAGTGGCAGCACGCGCATTGGCAAAACTCTGAGTAACTTCGATGAAGTGATCCAAAGCCGGCCAGAAGTCTTTCTGATGCTGTAATTGCCGCTCCCGCAACAAGGAGATCGTTTCTCTGGCGCGCTGAATTTCCTCTGGAGTATTACCCCAAGCTGTTCCATAACTACTGTACTCATGCTCGGATAACTTTTCAGGAGCCCATTGCCCAGGCAAAACGATACTCAAGCACCCGCACAGCACAGCCTCGCCGGCCAATGCCGAGCGCTCCCCCAAATAGAAGAATTCACATTGCTGGAAAAGGTCAACAAGCCCTTCCCAGGATTCAGGAAAGGTGGGGGTAATTTCTATCGCGTCCGGGGGCAGCAGTGCAGGATCTATCTGAGCCTGCCCACGCCGCCCTTGGTAATAACAGACCTTTCCCTGAACGCGTTTGCCTGGGTCTTCTGGAGGGCAAAATATTCTGAGGTCGATAGGCGGCAAGTGAAGGACCCTGTCCTGCCCCATACCCGGTCTCAAAAGCCCGCGTACATAGGCGAACAGCAAATCATCCTCACCGTATAGCCCCTGCCCCTCGACAAACCCCACTTGGTTAAGCAAGTAGCGCACAACGGTATTACCCTTCAGCGGGTTACCGTCGATAATCTCAGGGTAAACCACTATCGGTTCCAACCCTTGCTTACGGTGTAATTCGATAACCCCATCGGTAAGCTGCGGAGTAATCAACTCGGGATTGAGCACGTTGGCAGTGACATAGGCCTCCTGGCCCGAACGATTGAGTGCATCGCACAGCATGTGCATGACCCTAACCCCAGCAGAGCTGCGCCGATAATCGGGGGCATAGATGTAATATGGCTGCGGGCGCTTGGAGAACAGTTCACGCATCGCCTCTACCTCTCGTAACTAATTTAATTTGGCGAATAGTCGGATCAGATTTTCCTGAACTACCCAGTTCCACTTCAGTAGCAAATACGGGCCAACCGATCACGTACGTTTAGAGTTCTCCGCCCAACGCACCATACTGTCGATGGACTCATCCAGCGTCGTCCAGACATCCAATCCGAGCGCTCGTGCCCGTGTGATGTCCGGCACATAGAATGATCGGCCCGAACTCTCTGGACGCCCCATAATTCGCACAACCTTCTCCGGTGCCACCCGGGCCACAACTCGGTACGCCAGCTCAGCGATGGTGATTGCCTCGTCTGACCCGACATTGTATGCCTGCCCCGCTTTTCCACGGACCAGCAATGCCAACAGCCAAACGGCCAGATCGGCACCATGCAAATAGCTGCGTACCGCCGTACCATTTGAGTTGAGCACCACCTCTTGGGCATAAAGAGCATCACGCACGAAGTTGCCGATGGCAAAATGGCCATTCAAGGGAAGTCCGTAGCCGGAAAAAGCAAAGCAACGGGTCATGATGATATCAATGCCATAGCTCTCCGCATAAATTGCACCCAAGGTTTCCTGGGCTCGCTTTGCCTCACCGTAAGTGCTACCTACGCTGTTGCTCATGCAAGCGCCAGGATAACTTTCCGGTACGCCGACAGTATCGGGAATAGCGCCATATTGAGCACCGGAGCCAGTGATCAGGACACGCGCGCCATCACAACGCACGGCGAGATCAAACACCCGTCGAGCACCCTCGACAATAGTGTCGAACAACTCCAACGGACGGGTATGGGCAGTTGCTGAGGTATCGGCCGCAGCGTGCAGAATCAGGTCAACAGGACGCCCAGGCAGGTTCCGCAGCTCACGGATATCACCGGGTAGCCAGTTGAGCCATTTGCACTCCAGATAGGCAGGATGGCTGGATAAAAAAGTCGCAGGATTGCGTGACGTAAGCGTCACTTCAATCCCCGCCCCCTGGCGATTGAGTTCTGCCAACAGGGCCAGCAGCCAACGACCGAAGAACCCGGTTCCTCCGGTCAACAACAAGTGACGACCAGCCAGGGACTCAGCCAGGCCGAGACCGGCGAGAACACCGTACAAGTCACTCTTTTCTCCGGGTGACCCGGAAAAGCCTGTTGTAGTCATGGTGTTCAATACTTCGAGATCGAAATTTCCCGATACTCTGGTTCCTGCGTCGGATACTCGGCGAGCGTGGTGTTCTGCTTCGGCGTCTGCCAGTCACCGTAGACGAATGTCAGATAACCCTGGACGTCGTGAGGGGTATAAAACTGTGCACCGAGAAATTGCATCCGGTCCAGCGCGCGAAAATGTTGTTCAGGCGCGATGAACTCGGGCCCCGCCGACTTGGTGATCGACTTGCCAGCTTCAAAGACCCGCCGTACGAAACCGACTTCGAAGGGCACGATGGGCGTTGAGTCAGGAGCACTTTTGAATGTGGTAAGGACCCCGGTCACGACCCCCTCCGATCTGATGACGGAAATGTCGACGACAAGCCCCTCTCTATCAGGAAAGAACGACCTCAGCTCATCCAAATGCTCGACTATCAGCGGAAAATCGACATCATTGATGGATAAATCAATATCGTCATCCCACGCAATCAGGTCACCGTCACGAACCGCCCCCAGCAATGTACCGAAATCCAGCATGATCGGAATTTCGTGTGCAGCAGAAAAGCGAGAGACGCCCGACATCACTTCAACAGCCAATGCCTTGGTAACCGCATCGGAAAACGGTTTGACGCCACCGTTCACAGCCAACAGGTTCTTTGGCGGAAGAATGATTCGCTCTGCTGGAATACCGAGGTCGCGCAACTGTGAGGAGATACTATCCAACCAGCCAGTACTAATCATCACCAGATCGTAATCCAGTGAAGCAATATTCTCCGGCGCGATAATGGGCACATGGCCGACTAAAGTCCCTTGTTTCTTGGAATCATTATCGGCAAACGCAATAACATTCAATTCGGGGAAGATTGAGAAAAACCTCAATGCCACACGCCCCGCGCCAAAAAGGACCAGTCGTTTGTCTTTCAGGAAATCTGGAATCATGTTCACCCCTTAACCACAACGCAGCGACCGACCAAAGCATCCTCTTCGCCATACTTGGCAAAGCCACGCCCCTCTACTTCGTACTCGACACGAAAACCGACGGATTCGATTCGCCCAAGAACAGCACGGTGATCCAAATAGCGCCTGAAATGCCCGTCCCCAAACACTTTCTCCTGATCAGCATCCTCTATCGTCCGATATTCAAGGAATAAACGACTACCGCTAGGCAGCAGTGTACCCAGCAGAACGAGCAAAGCACGCTCTTCGCACTCCTCCACGGCATGCAGGAAGAAACGTGCATACACGGCGACTTTGCTTCTCCCGACAAGAAAGGCCGCAACCTCTTCCCTAACATCAACGGAACGACTCTGAACAAATTTTGCGTGACGGAAGCGGTTACGTGCCTGACACAGCTCGATGGCCTCGACCGAAGCATCAACCGCCAGCAGATTGAAGCCATGAGCCGCAAAGAAATCACTATCGCGGCCATTACCGCAACCGAACTCAATCACTCCATCCACCCCGGAGAACTCGTTTATCGCGAAGGCAGCAAACTGCGATGGATAGGTCGGTGCACCTACTTGAATGCAGCTGTAGAAATCATCCCAATAGTTGCCATTCGCCTCACTGCTCACTTCACTCATTCCATACTCCTTGCTGCAAAAGCACTGCTACCTTGGCCTGATTTCGTTGCTAATACATAGAGCACAGTCCCGAAGGCGCTATAAGCATGGCAGCGCAGAGAAAAAACCACGTACATAAGTTTGCTCAAAAAAACCATCGGCGCCCCAAAAAACCACTATATACAGGAGTACGCAGAAGGTCGGCTGCCCTGGTTGAGGACAGAGTCATGCCAGTGTTCATCAGGGCAATCTCGCCAAGACACCCATTACAGAACCTTTGCGCCCCCGCAACTCAACGGGGAGAATGTGGCTGTCCAACACCCTCAGCCCAACACGCTCAATCATTCGATACAGTGACACTTTAGAGAAAAAATTGATGTGCTCATGCCAGTAACGTTTCAATGGCGCCAATTGCAAACTATCAGGGTGCTCGCGCATCAAGATTTCAAGAGGAACTTCAAGATAGAACAAGGTCTCGGCTGACAATATCGGGACAATCTGGCTAATCAAATCAAGTGGCGCAGGTACGTGCTCTAGCACCTGGCTGCAAACCACCAAGTCATAGTGCTGCTGCCCAAACTTGAGCGCATCCGCTCTCTGAGCACCAGCAACCAGACCAACATCCGAGATATCGTGAATATGGTGCAAGCCTCCACGCCCGCGCAAAGGCGTATTGAGACCTGTCGCACCGCCCCAGTCCAATACCGCTGGAGCTGCAGGCAGGTGCGGTGCAAGCCAGGCTTCGATATCCGAAATGTAGGCAGCCCGCCCCTCGAAGCTTTTTGTAAGCGCAGTGTAGCCTGGCTCGTAGCGCTCACGCTCGGCGTTGTATCGCTCGTCACGATACCCCGCATAAAGCGCCGCCATTTGCTCATCGGTAAAGCGGTAATCCAGAAACAGGACACCGCACTCCTGGCATTGCAGTGAATTGCAAAGCGTATAGGCCATGCCTTGGCGCAGATCGCGCAAGCCCCAATCAGCAGTGATCTCAAGAGGTTCATGGCCGAATACGCGATGCGCAACGAAGGGCATCAGCACCGCCGAAGAACGTTGCAGTTGCTCGCCGCCACAGCAAATGCAATGCCGGGCTATCAGCTCACGGCTCACCATGTGCTGCGGCCTCCATCGATGACCAGATTGGCGCCGTTCATATAGGCGGAAGCATCCGAACACAGGAAGGCAATCGCACCGCGGTACTCGTCAGCTTCGGCCATGCGCCCCAATGGAATGAGCTGGGTCAACTTGCTGACGAACACATCGTTTTGCCCCGCATACACACCGCCAGGGGACAGCGCATTGCAGCGCACACCTTGCTCGCACCAGTAGGTAGCCAGGTACTTGGTCAGGCCGATCAGGCCGTGCTTGACCACCGAGTAGGTAACTGGCTTGACTGGTTGCTGGTCACTCTCGCGCCCATCGACCCGATACAAACGCTGATCAGGTGCAATCACGCCAAGATCGGAAGCGATATTGACGATGACGCCATGTCCCTGCCGGGCCATTTCAGCGCCGAACACCTTGGCGCAGTTGAAGGCACCACCGAGGCCAACGTCCAAATCGAGACGCCATTGCTCCCAGGGAAAGTTTTCGAGGCGGGAGAAGTCCCGATCGCCCACACTCTCCACCTTTGGATTGCGCGCAGCGTTGTTGAGCAGGATATCCACCCGCTCATGCCGGCCCATGATTTGCTCGGCAGCCAGAACCACCGCATCCAGGTCAGTGATATCAGCCTGCAGCGTCAATGCTTCGCAACCCGTCTCATCGAGCAGCCTGGCAGCGTTGTTCGCCAAGCCTTCAGCGTTGATGTCGAGCAGCACAGGCACGCCGCCCAGCTCGGCTATCGTTGCCGCATGCTGGTAACCCAGCAGTCCGCCGCCACCGGTGATAACGGCGACCCGACCGCGTAAATCGAACACCTTTGGCAGGGTAGGCTCTGCTCTAGTCATGATCTCAACTGACCTCCATCAACCACATAGGTAGCGCCAGTTATGAATCCCCCCAACGGGGATGCCAAATAGGCGGCAAGTCTTGCAACATCCTGCGGGGAACCCAGACGGGCCAGCGCGACGTCACGCTGCAACATCGACTCCACAGCATCACGGTCTTCCCTGAGCTTGCGCTGCCAGACGGAGCCATCGAACAGGATGTTGCCTGGCGCAATACTGTTGATGCGTACGCCGTGCTTGCCAAATGCACGCGCCGAGTTGCGCACGTAGCTTTCCACTGCGGCTTTGGCTGCGGCGTATGCCACTGGGCACCCGAGCGCCTCGATGCCGCAGATCGAAGAGATGCAAATGACATTGCCACGACTTGCTATCAGCGCATCGGTAGCGGCCCATACCGCCTGTGTTGTGGAATAGAGATTGAGCTCCAGCACCCGATGCCATTCCGCAGGGGTTTCCTTGCCTGGCGGCACGGAAGCGCCACTGCCGACATTGCACACCAGCACATCCAGACGACCATGCAGCTGAAGAACGTGCCGGACCAGCGCCTGACAGGCATCAGGGTCTCGAACATCCGCAACTACACCGCTGGAACCGGCAATTCGCTCTTGTGCCGCCTGCAAACGCTCGGGATCACGACCGTTGAGCACAACGTGGCAGCCTTCAAGAGCAAGCTGTTGCGCTACCTCGAAACCGATGCCGGCTGACGAGCCCGTAACGAGCACGACCTTGCCTGTCAGTTCAAGATTCATTGTCACGCCACCAGGCAAGGGTCATCGCACGATAACGATCGAGCGCACCGGCATGATCGCCGTCCGCACGCGCTGTCTGCAGGATGAAATCACCGCTATATCCCACGGCATGCAGAGCCCGGAAAACTTCCGGGAAATTCGCATTGCCAGTGCCCAGCGGTACGGTCGTACCGCCCAGGACACGGTCTTTGACATGCACGTTGTCGATACGCTGACCGTAGCTGGCGATCTCTGCCGACGCCGAGTAGCCAAGCGCCGCGCTGTTGCCAATATCGTAGTTCAGGCCAAAGGCATCTTCGGGGAAACGCGCGATAAAGCGGGCCAGGCGCTCAGGCTCGAAATCCGACTCGAACACTATTTTTAGCTTTGCGGCAGTCAGCACCCCATGCAGAGGGAGTAGCCCCTCGAGCAGAGCACTCTCCTCATCTGCTGACGTCAGCGAACCGTTGTCCACGAGAGGAATCAGCAGGTAGCGCAGGCCCAGATCGACGCACGCATCCACAATGGCATGCAGATCTCGCAGCAGGCCCTCTCGCTCCGCACCCGAAGCTTTGAAAAATGGCGCCTGCATAAAGCAATCGCCAGTGAGGGACAGTATCCGGACACCGTACCGCGACGACAGCTCACGAATGCGCTGACGACCAGGCGCGGTCATCAAGGGGTTCTCATACAGGCGTTCCTGATCAAGCGTCCACTCCATGAGTGGAATGCCCAGTTGTTGCGCTAGAGGAAACTCTTTTTCCCAATTGAGCCACGGGAAAGCCTGAATCTTTCCGTCCACCCGATCACAGAGACGGCCCTGCATGAATCCGATTTCCATCACAACCCCTTGGCCGACCAACCGCCATCAACCACCAGATCAGCGCCAGTCATATAGCTGCTTGCCGGTGAAGCCAGGAAAACAGCAGCGCCGGACAATTCCCCAACCGAGCCCCAGCGACCCAGCATCGTACGCTCGGCCCGTGCGGCATGAAGTTCGGGGTTCGAATAGCTGCCGTGCGTCATTGCGGTATGCACATAACCCGGAACGATGTTGTTCACCCGAATGCCGCGAGCCCCGTAATCCCTGGCCAGTGCCCGCGTCATCGCCGCAAGCCCCCCCTTGGAAGCGACGTACCCCGGGTTACCGGGAAAGCCCAATGCAGCGCCGATACTGGTGACATTGATGATGGAGCCGTAGCCGCCTGACAACATGTAAGGCAACGCCAGGTAACTGCACGCGAACGCCGCCGTCAGATTCAACTCAAGCGTGCGCTGAAACGTCGCAAGCGGGTCTGCCTCCATCTGATCAGGCATGGTGATGCCTGCCGCATTCACCAGGATGTCCAGCCGACCATGCGTTTCAACCAGTTCGGCCAGCAGGCGAGAGAAGCTTTCCTTATCCTGAATATCGCACTGGCGATACTGGAATACGCCCTCTTGCGCTTCGGTTTCTCCGGAGCGACCAATACCGTAGACGGTGGCGCCAGCCTCGCTGAGGCCCCGTGCAATTGCACAGCCAATGCCGCGCGATGCGCCAGTGACCAACGCCACTCGCCCATCCAGCTTGAATGAATCAAGGACACTCATGGCCGCTCAACCTCGTGGAGAATGAATGGAGTCATCAGCATCCCGTCTGGAAGATAGCGGCCAGTGTTCGGCCAGCTCTTCCCTCGGCAGGAAGGGATACAGATCCTCCAGGGCACCTGACTCTGGCTTGCCTTGCTCATTGATACGGGTCATCACGCGCGGAATGCGCGGCTCCTCGACCTGCACCATGACCTCGCAGAGCACCGGCCCTTCTCGCCCGAGCACTTCGAGCAGGCTTTCATCCAGCCCCTGATGCGAATCTATGCGGGCATAGCCGATACCATAGGCTGCGCACAGCGGACGCAAATCCGGCAAGTGCAGGCCGCTGCTGGAGTCAGCCCCCACCAGCAACTTGAAGTGCGCGTTCTGCGAAACCCGGATGGAGGCATAACCCTGGTTGTTGATGACGAAGCATTTGACCGGGAGCTTCAGCGCTACTAGCGTCGCAAGTTCCTGGATATTCATCTGCAGGCCACCATCGCCCTCGACGCACAGGGTCTGCCTACGCCCTGAGGCGAGACAGGCGCCAACGGCAGACGGAATGCCGAATCCCATCGACCCGGTGCCGCGATTGTGGAAGCAGCGCTGCCCCTTCTTGATACGCAGGTTGAGCAGAAACAGCTCTGCGGCGAACCCAGAACTGCCCGGGGCAATCACATCGCCCTCCTGCAACAGCTCGGAAAGGCGATCGGTGAAGAGGTACATGCTGACCCCCTGACTGTCGTCAGCATGCTCTGGCAGCAGCAAGGGATAGCGGGCGCGCCAGGCAGCGATCTGAGCTACCCAGGCGGAATAATCCGGCAGAGGATCAGCGGCGATCGTCTTGTCCAGTGCCTCGATAAAGGAACCTACGTCGGCGGTTACCGAAACCTCTATCGCCATCTGCAACTTGGCGATCTCGGCCGGATCGATGTCCACCACCACTTTTTTGGCATGGGGGGCAAAGTGGGCGTGGTTGTAAGCGGTCAGCGCCATGTCCAGGCGTGAACCCAGCACGATCAACAGATCGCAGTTCTGCAACGTGAAATTGGCCCAGCGGGGAGCGATGCCTCCGGGGCGGCCGCCGTACAGAGGGTGATCGTCCTCGATCAGGTCCATGGCCAGCCAGGTAGGCATAACCGGCACACCCGCGCGCTCAGCCAAGCGACGGAAAGCGTCTACCGCGCCCGCCATGCGAATACCGTTACCCGCGATGATGCCTGGACGTTTTGCAGACTTCAGAAGCTCCAACGTGCGCGCCACAGGTTCGTCCAACTCCACCGGCGCAACAGCGGCAGGGAGCCGGGCTCGGCGCAGCTTGGCAGGGTCGACCTGTACGGCCTGTACATCCAGCGGCACGTCCAGCCAGACTGGGCCTCGTCTGCCACTCAGCGCAGCGTGTTCAAGCTGGTCGAAGACCTCTGCAACCGCTTGAGGATCGGTAAGGGTAATGGCCGCCTTGGTAATCGGCTCGACGATCGAAACGATATCGGCCTCTTGCACGCCCAACATGCGCAGGCCGCTGCCAGCCTTCAGGTCAGCACTTTTGACTTGGCCAGAAACGAAGAACACCGGAGTGGAATCCAGCCAGGCGCCAAGCACGGCGGTAACCGTGTTGGTCGCGCCGGGGCCGCAGGTGGTCATGCACGCAGCCGGACCACCGGTGAGTTTACCAGCGGCCTCGGCAGCAATGGCTGCCGCCTGCTCATGCAAGCACAGCACCGGCTCCAGTTCGGGGTGACGCCCCAGAGCGTCGTTCAGGTGCATGGCGCCGCCGCCGGGCAGGAAGTAGACCTGACCAACGCCCAGACGGGCCAGGCGCTCCATGATGTAGTCGGCTACACGCATTTGATGTCCTTCTTCATTATCTCTATGTACGGTTGCGAACAAGGCCAGCTACAGGATGAAAACCTGGGCAAAACCGGCATCAGATAGGGTTTCGGCAATGGTTTCCGCCTGCCATGAGACGGCCACGACCACGGGGATCTGTGAGTGCTGCTCGGCGGCCTGGCCCAGGCCCATGAACGAATAGTCGGCGGCATGCCGGGATTCATTCAGGTCTCGCCAGCGGCGGTCGATCACCGCCAGGATATTCAGCTCGGACAACGGACCACCTGCCGCCCTGGCGCGGAAGAAATTGTCGCCGAAGCCATAGACCAGGATCTGAGGAAACGCCGCCAGGCGTGCCTGCCAGTACCGCGTCTTGTCCCGTTCGGCCTGTCGATAGCGCTCCAGCGCCGCAAGCAGCGGCTCTTTCAGCTCAAGAAGCAGAGGCACTGTGGGGGCCTGGCGGGAAGCCAGGATGGCGCGGGCCGGGTAGAGCTGGCCATCCTTGTACGGGAAGTCGTGGCAGCTGGACCAGTTCAGGGCGAGCCCCCAGCCTGCCAGCAGCTTCTCCAGCGACGCCATGCTGAAGTGGTTTATGTGCAGGCGATCGAAGTAATAGAGGTACTCCCGGCGAGGGAAATCGGCGTAGCGCGAGGCATCGGGCACTTCAACATAGAGAGAGCCGTCCGCTGCCAGCACCTCTAACACCGAAGAAAAGACCGCGAGGTCGACGACATGCTCCAGTGTATGGGACAGAATGATCAGGTCGAATGGCTGCGTCGAATCGTCCAGTTTGCGGCTGAACGTGACGCCTTGGTGCGCCGCACTAACGACCGTGTTGGGGTCGACCCCGTGGTAGCTATGCTGAGGGAAGGCGCGCTGCAGGGTATGGAGCAGGCCACCGCTACCGCAGCCGATATCCAGCACCCGCTTCGGAGCAGCTTCGGACAGCAGTGACGACAAGAAGCCAGCCTGGGTGTCGAAGCGCCGCTGCTCCGTCTCGCTGGGGTTGCTCACCGAAAGCAGGTCGTTGGTGGTCTCGGCGTAATAGTTCGCGTAATTCTCGGCGTCGACCGGACAAACGAAGGCGAAGTCGCAGGCGGCGCAGGATGCCACAGCGATAGTGCTGGGCAACCATCTGCGCTCGGCCAAGTGCAACTCCAGCACGCCATCCGCGGGCGCGGCACAGATAGGGCAACTGGCTTCAGGCAGCATTGAGCGTGCCATCAGTCACGCCCCTCCAGGCCCATCAGAAAGTCCAACGCCGACCAGAAGCCGGCACCATGATCCTTGTGCCCCTGCCAGACCTCGGGGATGAAGCTCACCTCAGAGTGCTGGCGAAGCTGCGCCCAGGTGGCCGGCCAGTCGATATCGCCGGTGCCCATCAGCACGCCTTCGCCATTGGTGCCCTTGGCATCGGCCACATGCAGGTGCGCCGAGTGCGGCAGCAGCAGAGCCAGCGCTTGCTGGAAATCGAGACCGAAGTGGAAGCAGGTCATTTGCAGGTGCGACAGATCCAGGCATAGGCGCAGACCGTGCTCGCGCGCTTGGGCGGCCAGTTCCTCGGGCATCATGAAGATGTTCTGGTGGCGCTGACCGCCGAAGTGCCAGGGGAACGGCGCCATGTTTTGCGGGATCAGTTCGGTGCCGGCGAAGTCCACCTGGCGGCAGGCTTCGTGGAAGCGCTCGTAGAGTTCAGGGCGCATAACCAGCGGGCGCGGTTCGTCGGCGGAGAACCCCCCAATATTGGCGACGATCAGCCGCGCATCGGCTTTGGGGAAAAACTCACCAATCTGCAGGGTGGCGTCCACTACCCGTTGCAGGTTGTCGATCGAGCGCTGGCGATAGGCCCGGTCGTCCGAGGCCAGATCCAGTAGTTCGCTGTTCTCGAACAGCTCCGGCGCGTGCACCACCAGGCGCGAACAGTCGACCTCGGCGAGAAACGGCTGCGGCTTGAGGCTGAGGTCACGATAGGACAGATGGAACTCGAACAGGTTCGGGCTGATCCGTCGGCGGTAGTCGAGGAAGTCGTGATAGCGCACGGGTACACCCCAGCGGATCGGCAATTCGAACGACAATTTCTCCTCGGTCTGTTGCTCGTTAAGGTCGCTGTCGAAAAGGAAATCGCCCAGAGCGATATCGCGCCCGGCCGGTTTGCCCAGCAGCTCCGGCAAACGATACGGCGGCAGGCCCTGGCCAGGGCTGGCGATACGCAGCATCGACGCTTCCATCACGGTGCCACGGGCGATATCGCACGCAGCGATCACGCTCTTGCCGAGGTTTTCACGGTTGAGCAGTTCGCCCTGGCTGGCATGGCGACCCGGCCCTTGCCAGGGCAAGGCCAGCTCCAGTTGGCGGATGCCGTCGACCAGTTGGCGGAACTCGCCCGGCTCCAGGCTGGCCAGGTGATCCGGCCCCTCCATCCCGCGATCCAGCGTGATGTGGCGCTCCACCAGCTTGGCGCCCAGCGCCACCGCACCTAGGGTAATGGCGATGCCACGCTCGTGGCCGGAATAGCCAATCAGGCCATGCAGCTCCTGCAAGCGCCGCAGATAACCGAGCTGGATATCCGACTCGGGCGCCGGATAAGCGCTGTTGCAATGCAGCAGGGCGAACGGCGTGCCAAGCACCTTGAGCTGCTCGATAGCGCGCACGATCTCATGTTCGAAAGACATGCCAGTGGACAGGATCAGCGGCTTGCCCAGGCTGGCCGCCTTGGCGATCAGGTAAGGGTTGCATAGATCCGCCGAGGCGATCTTCAACGCCGCGACATCGAAGCTGGCCAGCGCGTCAACGCTGGGTTCGTCCCAGGGCGTGCACAGGTAGGTGATGCCTTTCTGCGCGCAATAGGCGCGCACCTCACGGTGTTCTTCGAGGCTGAGTTCCACCTTATCCAGCAGATCCTGAATGTACTCGACGCCCAGATCCTCGGCGCGCGAGCCATCGGCTTTGCGCCGGTAAAGCGCCTCGCGATTGCGCAACTGGAACTTGACGCAATCGGCACCGGCTTCGATGGCGGCATCGACCAGTTGCCGAGCCAGCGCCAGCGAACCGTTGTGGTTATTGCCGACTTCGGCGATGACGTAGACACGCTCGCCGCCAAGCGGGAAGCCATCGATATGAAATGAGGTCATTGGATTTTTGTTCGCCATGAGGTCACGCCGCTTGATTCGAAGCGGAAGTTCTGGGTCTGACAGCCCAACGCGCCGACGGCGTTGAACACGCGTTGGCGATGCTGGGGTTGGACGTAAAACAGGAAGAAGCCGCCGCCGCCAGCGCCCAGCAGCTTGCCGCCACAGGCTCCGGCAGCAAGGGCGGCTGCATAGATGTCGTCGAGTCGGCCATCACTGATGGCCGAGGAAAAGCGTTTCTTCAATTGCCAGGCTTCGTCTAGGCAGGTGCCGAAGGCTTTGAGCTCGCCGCGAATGAGGAAGTGGTGCATGCGCCGGCACAGGGTCACGCTGGCGCTGAGCAGTTCGGTTTGCGACAGCTCGGCCGCGATTTCCTCGCGTTGCAATTCGTGCAGGCGCCCGGAGTCATGGGAGATGCCGGTGTCGCACAGCACCAGGCAGGACTCCAGTTCGTTGCGGATGGCGTCTTCCAGGCGAATGGGATGGACGAGATTGCGCTGGTTCTCGAACTCGATCAGGTTGAAACCGCCGAAGGCCGAGGCGTACTGATCCTGCCAGCCACCGGCGATACCGAAACACAGGCGCTCGGCCTGGAACGCCAGCTCGGCGATCTCGTAGGTGTTCCAGCGATCCTGACGCAGCTCGTTGAATACGGCGATGGTCGCGGTAGTCGCCGCCGATGAGCCACCCAGGCCAGAGCCCACGGGAAAGTCCGAACGCAGGTACAGATCAAAACCGTACTTGGGCTTGATCACTGCAACGATGGTGGCCAGCAGGCTCTTCTCCGGCGCGACCAGCAACTCGGCCAGGGAGTTGTAGTGCTCTTCGCGGCCAAGATCCTCGGCGTAGATGCTGATGCGCCCATCATCACGCGGGATCAGCGTGGCATGGGCATACAGACCGACGGTGCAACTGAGCACGGCCGCCGAGTGATCGATGAAGAAATAGGTGAGGTCTGCGCCACCACCACAGAAACTCATGCGCACGGGGGCACGGGCACGGGCCAGCACGGGCACCTCGGCGCTGGCAGCCATCTGCCGGGTGTACACCTCCACCAGGCGGCCCTGCTCATCCAGACCTGGCAAAGCGATGTACCCCAGGTCGAAGGTCTTGAGCAGATCCTCACGCGGCGCGCCAATGCGCACAGAACGAAATTCCTCATTCATGCAGGCGGTCACCGGCTCGTCCGTCTTGCCGCCCTGCAGCAAGTGGCGGCGCACGTCGCCGTTGGTGACCACGCCCAGCAGACGCATGTGATCGTCCACCACGAAAGCGATCTGCAGGGCGCCAGCCTCGATGCATTCAACGGCGTCTAGGATGCTCTGTTGTTCGCGGATGCTGAGGGTTTGCACAAGCAGGCTCATGATTGAGGTTCCATCCGAAAATCATTGGCATAGCGCTCAAGCGATTCCGGCGTGCCGATATCGATGAAGCGACCGCTGTACTCGATGACGCTCACAGCTTCGCCTGCCAGCAACTCAGGCAACAGTTCCTGCTCCATCGAACAGGCACGCACGGCTGTGCTCACGAACGTTTCACGGGTGAAAGCGTAGACGCCCGCATTGATCAGGCCCGGCCCTTCGCGGCCCTTCTCCAACAGCGCACGCAACTGGCCACCGGCATCGACCTCAAGACTGCCGAAACGGCTGCGGTCATCCACCTGCACACCTAGCAGCGCGCTGCCCTGCCCTTGCACCATCAGCGCGTAACCATCGGCATCGACAAAGGTGTCGGCATTGAGCACCAGATACCGCCCCTGTGGCGGTTGCTCGCGCAGCGCATTGAGCAACGCGCCGCCAGTGCCCATGGGGCTGGGTTCGACCACCAAGATCAATTGCAGCCCGGCATCCTGCGCCAGAGCTGCCAGTTGTTCAGCGACCTGCTCGGCGCGGTAATGCGCGCAGAGTACTGCTTCGCTGACGCCGGCACGCGCCAGTTGCCGCAGCACGCGCGCCAGGAAAGGCTCGCCATGTACCGGCACCAGCGCCTTCTGCGTGTCCGTTACGCTGCGCAGACGCGTGCCGAAGCCACCGCAGAGCACGTAGGCGCGCATCAGCGCAGCCTCCGTACATAGGTTTCCAGATGGCGCGCGGCGTGCTCCAGATGATCCTCGGAGAGCCCCGGCCAGAGACCGATCCAGAAGGTGTCCCGCATCACCTTGTCGGTGACTTTCAGCTCACCCGACACACGATATTGCTGGTTTTGCATATAGGGCTGGCGCGTCAGGTTGCCGGCAAACAGCAGACGCGTACCGACCCGCTGCTCGTCCAGATAACGCAGCAGATCGACACGCTCGACACCACAACCATCACGCATGGTCAGCGGAAAACCGAACCAGGAGGGATCGCTGCCGGGCGTGGCCTGCGGCAGGATCAGTTGCTCGGCGCAGCCGGCCAGACGTTCACTGAGCCAGGCAAAATTGCGCTTACGCGCCTTGATGAAGTCATCCAGGCGATCCATCTGCGCCAGCGCACAGGCGGCCTGCATGTCGGTGATCTTCAGGTTGTAGCCCAGGTGCGAGTAGGTGTACTTGTGGTCGTAGCCTTCCGGCAAATCACCCAGTTGCCAGCAGAAGCGCTTGCCGCAGGTATTGTCCTCACCCGGCGCGCAATAGCAGTCACGGCCCCAGTCGCGGAACGACTCGACGATGCGTTTGAGCAGTGGCGAGTCAGTGAACACCGCCCCGCCCTCGCCCATGGTGATGTGATGCGCCGGGTAGAAACTGAGCGTGCCGATATCACCGAAACTGCCCACCTGGCGACCTTCGTAGGTCGAACCGAGAGCGTCGCAGCAATCCTCGATCAGCCACAGGTCATAGCGATCACAGAGTTCACGGATGACCTTGAGGTTGAACGGATTGCCCAGCGTATGGGCTAGCATGATGGCCTTGGTGCGTGGCCCGATGGCCGCTTCGATCAAGGCCGGATCGATGTTGTAGGTGCCCAGTTCGATATCGACGAAGACCGGCACCGCACCGAACTGCAGGATGGGGTTGACCGTGGTAGGAAAACCAGCGGCCACGCCAATCACTTCATCGCCTTTGCGAATGGCCCGCTCGCCCAGACGCGGCGAGGTCAGCGCGGAGAACGCCAGCAAATTGGCCGAGGAACCGGAGTTGGTGGTCAACACGCAGCGGCGCCCAAGATAGCGAGCCAGACGCTTTTCGAAAGCCTCGTTGAAGCGCCCGGTGGTCAGCCAGCCGTCGAGTACGGCCTCGGTCATGTTTTTCAGCTCACCGGCGCCGATCACTTTGCCGGACGGTGGCACAGCATCGCGGCCAGCCTCGAAGGCGGTCGGTGCCAGTTGCAGTTCGGCATAACGCTCCACCAGCTCGGCGATCTGCTGACGCAGCGCTTGCGCCGTCTGTTCACTCATGAATTTCGCCTTGATAGGCCGCGATCTGCGCGCGGCTGAATGTCTGCATGTCCTCGCCAGCCTGCCAGGCCTGGTGCCAGTCGAGGGTTCGTTCGATGGCCTGCTGCAAGGTCCAGCGGGGGCGCCAGTTCAGGCGAACACGTGCCTGGCTGGAGTCCAGCGCAAGCAGGCCCGCCTCGTGCGGTTGCCCACTCGCCTCGACCGTCCAGCGCGCCTCACCCGGCCAGCGCTGGGCGAGCCGCTCGACCAGCTCGCCAACGCTTACCAGCCCCTCGTTATCGGGGCCGAAATTCCACGCCGAGGCCACCGCCTCGCCCTGCTCGACCAACGCCTGCGCCAAGCACAGATAGCCATGCAGCGGTTCGAGCACATGCTGCCAGGGGCGCACGGCCTGCGGGTAGCGCAGCGTCAGTGACTGCCCGGCCTGCCAGGCACGCAGGATATCGGGCAGCAGGCGATCGACCGACCAGTCGCCACCGCCGATCACGTTGCCGGCCCGGGCCGTGGCCAGCGCGATGCCGGACTCGCGCAGGAACGATTCGCGCCAGGAGGCGCACAGCAGCTCCACACAGGCCTTGCTGCTGCTGTAAGGGTCATGCCCACCGAGACCGTCACCTTCGCGGTACGGCCAGAGCCATTCGCGATTCTCATAGCACTTGTCGCTGGTCACCACCAGCACCGCGCGCACGCTGCCGCAGTGGCGCAGTGCCTCCAGCAGATTGACCGTGCCCATGACGTTGGTGGCGTAGGTTTCGGCAGGCGCGCGGTAGGATTCACGCACCAATGGCTGGGCCGCCAGGTGCAGGACGACTTCTGGGCGGAACGTCGCCACGGCCTCGGCGATGCGCTGAGCGTCTCGGATATCGGCCAGGGTTCCAGGCACACGCTCGGCCAGGCGCGCAGCCTGCCAAAGCGACGGTTCAGCAAGCGCCGGCAAGGCATAACCATAGACCTCAGCGCCCAGTTCCTTGAGCCACAGTGCCAGCCAGCCGCCCTTGAAGCCGGTATGCCCGGTCAACAGAACTCGACGCCCCGCCCAGAACGCCGCATTCATGGCCATACACGCCACTCCGCCTGACCGGTCTTCCAGCGATCTTCGAGCTGCACGCGGTCACGCAGGGTGTCCATCGGCTGCCAGAAGCCGCGATGCAGGTGACTCATAAGCTGGCCTTGCTCGGCCAATTGGCGCATCGGTTCGTATTCCCAGGTGGTTTCATCACCTTCGATGTAATCGAGTACACCAGGCTCAAGCACGAAGAAGCCGCCGTTGATCCAGCCACCATCACCCTGCGGTTTTTCCTGAAACCCCTGAACGCACTGCCCCTGTATGTCCAGCGCACCATAGCGGCCAGGTGGCTGCACGGCCGTCACAGTCGCAAGCTTGCCGTGACTGCGATGGAAGTCGATCAGTTGCGGGACGTCGATGTCGGCGACGCCGTCACCGTAGGTCAGGCAGAAGGTCTCGTCACCCAGGTACTCACGTACGCGCTTGAGGCGCCCCCCTGTGGCGGTGCTCTCGCCCGTATCGATCAGGGTCACACGCCACGGCTCGGCATGGCGGTTGTGAATGTGCATCTGGTTTTCCGCCATGTCGAAGGTCACGTCCGACATATGCAGGAAGTAGTTGGTGAAATACTCCTTGATCAGATAGCCCTTATAGCCCAGGCAGATCACGAAATCGTTGATGCCGTAATGGGAGTAGATCTTCATGATGTGCCAGATGATCGGCTTGCCGCCTATCTCGATCATCGGCTTGGGCCGCAGGTGAGACTCTTCGCTGATCCGCGTACCCAACCCACCGGCCAGAATGACTGTTTTCATAGATTCGCCCAGGTCGTCCGTACTGACCGACAATTCATTGACCTTACTCGACTCGCATGAGCCATCGAGCAAAATGCATGCCGCACCATAGGATAAGGCCAATGCGAACGCGACATGGCGTACATCATACGGCCACATCGGTAGCGAGCGTAACAGCCTTGGGCGGAAGGCGGCTAGGCTGGAAACTAACGTAACTGATTGAAAAGATTCAGCCCGGCAATCTTCACGTAGCTCTGCTGAGCCGCCTCCAGCACGATGGTCTGGAACGATAGACGCGACAATGCTTCAGCGTAATCCAGCTCACGCAACTCGGCCTGTACGGATTTGTTCACCAGGGTTACATCTTCGTTGTCGATGCCGGTGGTCTCGATCAGCCCCAGACGCGCGCCGATCTCGGTCTGCACCTCGTAGACGTTGCCCATGCCGTTATCGAGATTCTTCAGGGCGATGGCCACTTCGTTGCGCACCGCCAGGTTACCGGCTGGCGAGGTCGGTGAGGATTCCAGCGCCTGGCGCAGGCGCGAGATGGTGTTGAGGATGCCGCGCTGCTCCTGAAATTGCGGCTGTACACCAAACTCGTCGCCACCGGCAGCACTGGCTGGGCCGGACAGGGTGAACTCCACGCCATAGACGTTGAACGTCGACGGATATGGCCCAGCAGCCGTGCCCGTGGCCAACACTGTGCTGTTGGGGCCAACCGGCTGGGCATAAACCTCGTAGTTGCTGTCGTCGGTAAAGCGCAGCACCACGCCCGAGGTCGGAAACTGGCTGTCGAAAGTGGCCTGGTTGACGATGGTGCCACCGGCAACCACGGCCGCCGAGGCATTGGTCGAGGAGCGGGTCACAGCGAATTCAGTCGGCGCCGATTGCAAGGTAAAGCTGTGCGTGCCGGGCCCAGGCGAACCGGCCGTGGCCGGCGGCTGGATATCGGCCAGCAGGTTGTCCAGATCCTGTGCGTTGTCCCCTTCCTTGAGGGCTACATCGAGCTGAAAGCGCATGCCACGAAAGTTGATGGCATTGCCACCACTGACCAGTGGATCGATCTTGCCACCACCGGGAATCTCCGAGGTGACATCAGCCCCCGTGGCATCGTAGATGCGAAATTCGGTGCCACTGACGAACGCCAGTGAATAGGGCTCGCCATTGCGAAAGTCGGCATTGAAGGTGCGCTCGTCCTCTACCAGCCCGGGCGACATGAATACCCGTTGCTCATCCTCGGGAACGGCCGCGATGGTAGTCGCCGGCAGCGGCGGCGTCGGCAGTGCCGCATTGTTGACGCCGCCAGCGTTGATCACCCGATCGGCATTGGTGACATCCTCGAACAGGCGTTTGCCATTATCGTTGATCGCCACATTGGTCGAGCTGGCCACCTGCAGGCTGCGCTGACCTTCGTCACCAAAATAGGAGTAGGTGCCGTTCGGGTTACGCACGAAAGGCTCGGTCTTGCCCAGATTACCGGCGAACAGATACTCACCACGGGCATTGCGGCTGTTCATCAGGTTGAGCAGTTCGGCCTCACGCTCAGCCAGTTCCTTGGCAATGGAGTTACGGTCAGTTGCTGACAAAGCGCCACCACCGGCCTGTACGGCCAGTTCACGCACCCGCTGCAGCACGGTATCGACCGACTTGAGCGTGGTTTCTTCCTGAGACAGGCTGTTCTTGGCGGCAGTGAGGTTGTCGCTGTACTGCTTGAGCACCGACTGCTGCTGCTCGAGCTGCAGCAGGCGCACCGAGGCTACCGGGTCGTCTGCCGGGGTCAGGATACGGTTACCACTGCTGATCTGCTCTTGAGTGCGAATCACATTGGCATAGTTACGCCCGAGGCCGGAAACCCCGTTGTTGAACGCCTGGATGGAGGAGATGCGCATGACCATTGGACTTGCCTCTTACGTTGCCTGCTTGAGCTACAGGCGTCGCCCTGCCATTGAAGGAAAGGCGGCTATCAGAATGTATTGATCAGGGTATCGAACAGGTTACGGGCAACTTGAATGATCTGCGCGGAAGCCTGGTAGTACTGCTCGAACTGAATCAGTTTGGCGGCTTCTTCGTCCAGATTCACCCCGGATATCGAATCACGGTTGTCGGTGGCCTGCTTGAGAATTGCCGAAGTCGCCTGACCATCTACCCGTGCCTGACTGGTCAGGGTGCCAACCCGTTCGACCAGATCGCCGTAAGCATCGGAGAAGCTCGAGCCGGTGGTATCGGGTGCAGCCGGGTTGATGCCGATCACCGCTTGCTTTTGCAGGTTGACCAGGTTCAGGGCATTGCGGTTATCGGAAACCCCATTGGTATTGAACGAGATCGAAAAGTTGTCGCCCGCCGATGGCCGGCCACTGATACTGACCTGATACTCGAACGCTGCCGGAATGCCTGGCGGGTTGGCCGGCACGCTGATGGTCAACGCATTATCCTGCCCAGGCACGATATTGCCGGTATTGATCACGTTGCCGTTGATGTCCACCACGTTGTAGCTCTGCGTAGCGCCACCTGCAGCGCCCATGACGATACGCAGCGGCGGCGCATTACGCAGGCTGGTTTCCAGATCGGCCTGGGCAGCCGGGTCGTAGATATCGATCTCGGTCTTGAGCGTCGGCTGGCTGATCTTGCCGGTGCCGATATTGCCAGGGCTGGTTTCAGCTTTCAGCGGTGCGGCGAACGCCAGCTCCTCAGGGTTCTTCATGTCGGCACGAATGTCACGCCCGGCATTGCGCGTCGGCATGACCTGAAAGCGGTCACCGGCAGCGAATGTACCGGCCGCCACGCCCAGGCTGAAGCCATCGATTTCCGGTGCCGGCACCGTGGTGATATCGAAGGTGGCTGGCGTTGGCGGGAACAGGGTGCCGTCCGATTGTCGGCGTACCACGTATTCGGTGGCACTGGTGAACTGCACCTCGTAATCACTGGTGGTCAGTTGCGTCGTATCGGTGATGCTGACATTGAGGTTGGCCGTGGGGTCGCTGTTACCCACCCGTGCGAGGCTGCGCTGAGCGAGCAGCAGCGGATCATTGAGTGGGCGGAACAATTCGTTGCCGAACTGGCCGTTAAGATCCAGCCCTTGCCCCAGCTGGCTGTTGATCTGATCGGCAACCGACAACGCCAGGCGCCCGACTGCGTTCATCGAGACATCCAGCACGTCCTGGCGATAGCGCAGCAAGCCGCCCATCTCGCCCCCAGTGATCAGCGAAGTGACGTTCTGCTGCGAATTGCCGCTGACAAACTGAATTTCACTGCGTAACGGGTCGGACAGTCCAGGCGTGATTTGCAGCCTGGCAGCCGTGCTGCCCACGACCAGAGGCTGACCGGAACCGATGAACAGGTTGTAGGTGTTGTCGTCCTGCGGCACCACGGTCACACCCACGAACTCCGACAGCTTGCGCACCGCTTCTTCACGCGCGTCGAGCAGATCGTTTGGCGCCTGGCCATTGGCTGACGCAATGGCAATGGCATCGTTGTAACCGGCAACCGACGTCGCCAATTGGTTGACCTGATCGGTCACGGCCGACAATTGCTTGTTGATGAAACTGTTCTGCTCGAACAGGCGATCAAACACGGTATTGAAGCGCTTGGCCAACCCCTCGGCCTCGGACAACACCAATTGCCGCGCAGGAACGTTGGCCGGGTCTTCGGCAGCGGTCTGCAGTGCACTGAACAGCTTTTGCAGCCCCGGCGTAACACCCGTCGTACTCCCCGCCAGCAGCGAGTCGAGTTGGTTGATCTGGCTGAGGTAAGACTGCGTATCGGCGTTCAGCGCTGTGCTGCTGCGCACCTGAGTGGTGAGAAACTCGTTGTAGATGCGACGCACATCCGTCAGGGTCGTCCCCGAGCCGATATAGCCCGCGCCACTGAACTGCGGCGCACGCGTGGCCTGGATCGTATCCTGCCGGGAGAAGCCAGGCGTATTGACGTTGACGATGTTATGGCCGGTGACCGACAGCGACGTCTTGTTCGCCGACAGGCCGGACAGGCCGATATTCAGTAGGTCAGCCATGCTTCATCTCACGTCCTGGTGGTCGCGCCATCGGCAGCGGCGATGGTCTGATAGGTCTGCATCTTGCGCGCGATCTGCGAGATCTTGCGCGCGTAGTTCGGATCGGTCGCGTAACCGGCCTGCTGCAGCTCCTTGACGAAACGCTCCGGATTCTCGGTACTGCTCAGGGCTTTTTCGTAGCGACCGTTGTTCTGCAGGAAGCTGACGTAATCGTCGAAACTCTGTGCATAGGAGTCATAGGCGCGGAAGCTGGCCGCCTCCTTGACCGCCTTGCCGCCCTTGTATTCGGTGGTCAGCACGCGCGCCGACTCACCCTCCCAGCTACCGTGGGACTTGATGCCGAACAGGTTGTGACTACTATCGCCATCACGGGTGCGGATGATCGACTTGCCCCACCCCGTTTCCAGGGCGGCCTGGGCCACCAGGTAACGTGGGTCGACGCCAATCTTTTCGGCAGCCGCCTCCGCCATCGGCAGCATGGTGGCGACAAATTCCTGCGGCGAGCTGAACGCCGCCTTGCCCGGCGCCAATGGCGGCTGGGCGATACGACGGCCCGTCAGCGCATCGCTGTTGGCGAGACTGAGCGCCTGCTCCTTGGGTGCTGCATGGGTCTGCGCCGGAATCCAGTCATTACCTGCCAGGGCCTTACCCTCCGCAGCAGACGGCACAATGCCCGCCAATAGACGGTCGGCCAATTTCCCCGGCACAGCCAGGCGGCGACGGTTGAGCAGCGCCACGTCATCCCGGAAACCTTCGTTGCTGGCGACCTTGTCGGCTTTCGACTCGCTGACTGCAGCCACTGGCTGCTCGATCTGCGCGAAGGGGTTGGGACGGCTCGACGGCTGCTTGATCTTCGACATCTGCCGCACCAGCACGTCGGCCAGGCCGATGCCGCGCCCTTCCTTGGACAGCGTCACTGCCAACTGCTGGTCGTGCATGTCCTGGTAGGTCTTGCTCTCGTTGCTGTTCATGAAGTTGCCCTCGCCGAACGCGGCGTTGGCCGAACGCATGGCCTTGAGCATTTCGTTCATGAACAGGGATTCGAACTCCTGCGCGACCTTGCGGATGTTCTGCTCGGTATCGCCGCCCACCTTGAACTGGTTAAGGCGATTGATATCCGTGAAGGCGCCACTGTCGATGGGGCTCTTGCCGTTACCAAGCAGGCCTGCAGAGAGTCGGGAGTCCATACGCTGTACCTCTTTAAATCACGATCAGGTCAGCCTGCAGGGCGCCGGCTTGCTTGAGCGCCTCCAGGATGGCCATCAGATCGGAAGGTGCCGCGCCCACCTGATTCACCGCACGGACGATCTCGTCGAGACTGGTGCCGGGGCCGAACTTGAACATCGGCTTGGCCTCTTCTTCTGCCCCGACGCGCGAACGCGGAACCACAGCCGTCTGCCCACCGGACAGCGCCTCGGGCTGGCTGACGATGGGGTCTTCGGTAATGGTCACGGTCAGGCTGCCATGGGTCACGGCGGCAGGCTGCACTTTGACGTCCTGGCCGATGACGATGGTGCCGGTACGCGAATTGATGATGACCTTGGCCACCGCCTTGCCGGCCTCGACCTGCAGGTTCTCGAGAATCGACAGGTAGTCGACGCGCTGATTCGGGTCGAGCGGCGCGCTGACGCGAATCGAACCGCCATCGATAGCCTGCGCAACACCCGGGCCAAGCAGATCGTTGATCTGGTCGACGATATTCTTCGCCGTGGTGAAATCCGGGCGATTGAGATTCAGGGTCAGGTAGTTGCCCTGATCGAAACCACTCGGCACCGGCCGTTCAACGGTGGCGCCACCCGGAATGCGACCGGCAGACGGCACATTGACGGTGATACGCGAACCATCGGCGCCGCTGGCATCGAAGCCACCGACCACCAGATTGCCCTGGGCAATGGCGTAGACGTTGCCGTCGATGCCCTTGAGCGGCGTCATCAGCAGGCTGCCGCCACGCAGGCTCTTGGCGTTACCGATGGATGAGATGGTGATATCGATGGTCTGGCCAGGTTTGGCGAACGCTGGCAGGTCGGCATGCACCGACACCGCCGCGACGTTCTTCAACTGCACGTTGCCACCTGGCGGCACCTTGATGCCGAACTGCGCCAGCATGTTGTTGAAAGTCTGTACGGTGAACGGAGTCTGGGTGGTCTGGTCACCGGTACCGTTGAGACCGACCACCAGGCCGTAGCCAATCAACTGGTTACTGCGCACGCCCTGGATGGAGGCCAGATCCTTGAGACGCTCGGCCTGAGTCGGCAGGCTCAGCAGCAGGCAACCGAGCAGGGTCGCCAGCAACAGCCAGTCATTGGCACCACGACGACGGTAGCCCCGATGCGCAACCGCGAACTGTCGGCGGCATGCGCCGGCATGAGCTGCATCACGCCCGCGCCCACGCGCCGCCGGCTTGGCTGCCGAGGTGACGGCAAAGGCCTTGCGCGCCGAGCTACCGGCTGTCAGCCGCGCACACCAGCGGGACCATTGCACGAGCAAGAAGGACGGTGATTGATTCATCCAGGCTTTCATCTGCGACACCCCGAGATCAGAACGGCCACATCGGGCTGAGGAAGAAGCGGCTCAACCAACCCGGCTGACTGGCATCGGCAAAGGCGCCAGTGCCCGAATACGTGATGCGCGCATCGGCAATACGGGTGGAGGCCACGGTGTTATCGGTGGCGATATCGTCGGCACGCACCAGACCGGAAATACGCACCAGCTCGTCACCGGTATTGAGGGTCATCCACTTTTCGCCGCGCACGGCGAGAATGCCATTGGGCAGCACCTCGGCGACGGTTACGGTGATCGAACCGGTCAGACTGTTGCTCTGCCCGGCCTGGCCGGAACCGCTCGCCGCACGTTCGGCGTCCCAGCTCGCTTCCAGACTCAGATTGGGGTTACCCATGCCCAGGGCGCCAAGACTTCGCAGCGGATTGTCAGGGCTCACCGCCATGCCGAACAGATTGGGGGCACCGAGACTTGCGCTGCTGTCTTTCTGCAGATTGCTGTTGGCGTTCTTGCTGGCCTGGGTGCGCTCATTGAGCGTGATAGTGATGATGTCGCCGACACGAAATGCCTTGCGGTCGTCATACAGGCCGTTCTCGAAGCCTGCCTGATAGATCGAACCATTGTTCTGCGCGGCCGGCAGCGGCGTACGTGGCAATACAGGTGCGTAATAAGGGTCGTCCGGCTTGGCTGTCGGCGCCATGCAGCCGCTACTGAGCAGCAAGCCAGCCAACAGGGGGAAGCACACTAATTGCCGGTTCATAACCACTACCTCGCGGCGTTCACAACAGAGTCAATAAATCAGAGGTTCTGCGTCACGAAGGACAGCATCTGATCAGCGGTGGAAATCACCTTGGAGTTCATTTCGTAAGCGCGCTGGGTGGTGATCATGTTCACCAACTCCTCCACCACGCTGACGTTGGAGTTCTCCAGGGTGTTCTGCAGCGTGGTGCCCAGACCGTTCAGGCCTGGCGCTCCCACCTGCGGCGCACCACTGGAACCGGTCTCGAGGAACAGGTTGTTGCCGATGGCCTCGAGACCTGCCGGGTTGACGAAGTCAGCCAGCTGGATATTGCCGATGATTTGCGGCTGCGGGTTACCTGCAGTGGTGACCGACACGGTGCCGTCCTCACCCACGGTGAAGGTACGTACTTCAGCCGGCAGGACGATGGCAGGCTCCAGGGCGAACCCCTGAGAGGTAACGATCTGACCATCGGAGTTCAGGTGGAAACTGCCATCGCGGGTGTAGGAAACGGTGCCATCCGGCTGCAGAATCTGGAAGAAACCACGGCCATTGACGGCCATGTCCAGCGGCTGCTCGGTGGTTTGCAGACTGCCGGCGGTGAAGATCTTCTGCGTCCCCACCACACGCACACCCGTGCCGAGCTGCAGGCCGGAGGGCAGCTGACTGTCCTGGGTGGACTGACCACCCGGCTGGCGACGGATCTGATACAGCAGATCCTCGAACTCGGCACGGTCGCGCTTGAAGCCGGTGGTCGAGACGTTGGCCAGGTTGTTGGAAATGGTGGTCAGGTTCATGTCCTGAGCGGACAAACCGGTCTTGCTGACCCACAGTGCCGGAAGCATATCGTTTCTCCTCGGGCGCCGGTTTTACGGCGCCGCGTGCTGGTAATTAGCTAATCTGCAAAACCCGCGCCATGGCCGACGAATTGTCTTCAGCCGTGCGCATCATCTTCACCGACAGCTCGAACTGACGGGACAGGGAAAGCATCGCGGTCATCTCTTCCACGGCGTTGACATTGCTCGCCTCGAGAAAACCGGAGGTGACCTGAACAGTGGCATCGGCCGCCACCTCGGGCTGACTTTTGACGCGGATCAGGCCATCAGTGCCCTTCTCCATGCTTTTGGGATCAGGGTTGACCAGCTTGATGCGATCGACTTCGGCGAGCACATTGGGGTCTTCGCCCAGCGCACGGATGCTGATGGTGCCGTCCTGGCCGATCTCCACCTTTTGCTCCGGTGGCACGGCAATCGGCCCGGCATTGCCTATCACCGGCAAACCGTTGCCGGTGCGCAGCACACCCAGCGCGTCGATATTCAGGCTGGCGGTACGCACATAGGCTTCGCTGCCATCGGGCGCCTGCACGGCGATCCAGCCCTTGCCACCGACGGCCACATCCAGATCACGCCCGGTTTCCTGCAGCGAACCCGAACGAAAGTCAGTAGCCGGCCGTTCACTCATGGCGAACACACGCGCCGGAAAGGTTTCACCGAACAGCGGCATGGACCGCGCCTGCTCGAAATCACGACGAAAACCCGAGGTGGAAACGTTCGCCAGGTTGTTGGCATGGGCGCGCAGACCCAGGGTGTTGTTCTGCGCTCCGGTCATGGCGACGTACAGCATCTTGTCCATGGTCATTCTCCGAGTGGGCGACACGCCCTTGGCTCTTTGCAAGCAATTAAGCAAGCCCTGTGCCACATACGAAAAATAACAACAAGATACTGATTTAAAAGAATTTTTATTGACCCGGAAAGGGCATCCGAATCTCTCGACGGCGGGGTTTTGCCGCCCCCGAAACGGCAAAGCGGCAAGCCAGGCTTGCCGCTTTGTCTCTCCAGAGGATCATCAACGCAGGTTGATGATGGTCTGGGTAATGGCGCTTTCGGTTTCGATGGTCTTGGCGTTGGCCTGATAGTTACGCTGGGCGACGATCAGGTTCACCAGTTGATCGGACAGCTCGACGTTGGAATCCTCCAGCGCGCCGGCCTGCAGAGCACCCAGCGTACTGCTACGCGGCGTACCGATCACCGGCTCACCGGACTCGAACGACTGCGCCCAGGCCGTCTTGCCCACCGGAGTCAGACCCTGGACGTTGGCAAAGTTCGCCAGCAGCACCTGCCCCTGCACCTTGGACTGGCCATTGGTGTAACGGGCGAAGATCACGCCGGTGTCATCGATCTCGATACCGGCCAGTTGCCCGGTGGTATAGCCATCCTGACTGACAGCATTGACACCGAAAGACGCCGCATACTGGGTCGAACCGCGCATGTCGAACGTGAAGGACTCGCTGTCAGCGCCGTTGGGCACCAGGGTACCGGGATTCAGAGGGTCTTCCTCAGCAGGGATCCAATCGGTATCCGCCAGCGCAAAGATGCCGTTAGGTGTCAAGGCAGGGATTAAAGGCGCATCAAGGGCCGCGTTGGGAGGCGTGCTCGCCAAAGGCGTGATCGCTGGCGTGGCCAACTGCCCTGATGCATCGTAGTTCACCGCATAACTGAACGGCTGGGTGCTGCTGGGTTCCCGTGGATTGACGCCATCGATCAGCACATGCATGACCCAGCCATTATTGGCCGGTGCTTCGTTCTTGACGAAATACTGAGTCATCACATGGGCATTGCCCTGGGTATCGTAAATGTTGGTCGAAGTAGACCAGTTGAAAGACCGCGAATCGCTAGGGTCAAACGTAGGAGCTGCTGCAGGCCCGGCATTGACCGGACGTACGGCGTTGGAGTTGAGGTTGGTCACCTGAGTGACTGTCGTGGTCGCCCTGGGCTCTTGCTGGCCAGAGCTGACTCGCAGATCAGCCTGAACCGGCAAGATGTTGCCACTTTCATCCGCTGCATAGCCCTGCAGGCGGTAACCGAAATTATTGACCAGGTAGCCGTCGCGATCAGTGCCGAAGTAACCAGCACGGGTATAACCAATCTCTCCGTTGTTGCTGGTCACGAAAAAGCCATTACCGTTGATCGCCAGGTCCAGGGCGTTGTTGGTGTAGTTGATATTGCCCTGGTTGAACAGCTGCGATACGTCCGCCAGCAACACGCCGCTGCCCTGCGCATTCTTGCCGGTACCCAATACGGAGGCCGCATAGACATCGGCGAACTCGGCACGCGACTGCTTGAAGCCGGCAGTCCCGGCGTTGGCAATGTTATTACCGGTAACGTTGAGGTCGCTGGTCGCGGCACGCAGACCACTGAGACCAATATTGAACGACATGGAAGACTCCTTTGCCGGAACGCCCGGCGGCAATAATTACTGGCCGATGACCTGCACTTGGGAAAGCGGAACACTGCCCAGGCCGGCCAGGTTGAGCATCAGCTCATTGCCGCCCAGGGTGACGCTGTCGACGTTGGCCGGCAGCATGGTGTACAGCGCCTTGGTTTCACTGCCGTAGGTCGCCTGCGCCTCGAATTTGTAGGTGCCCGGCGGTGCCACGTTTCCGCTGGAGTCCTTGCCGTCCCAGATGAAGCTGACATTCCCCGCCGCCTGCTCACCCAGATTGACCCGGTTAACCAGTGCACCGGCGTTGTTGTAGACATTGACGTACACGTTGCTACTGCTCACCGGCAGCACGGTGCTGGCCTTGAAGCTCTCGCTGGTGTCGACTACCGCCTTGTCGCTCGGGATGATGACCTTGCGCCCGACCAATGAAGAGGCCTGCAACGCCTGCGAAGACTGGAAGCTGGAAAGCATCGAGCCCATGCTGGTATTGAGCTTCTCGATCCCCTCTACCTGACTGAACTGCGCCAACTGAGCAATGAACTCACCGTTGCCCTGCGGCTCCAGCGGGTTCTGGTTATTCAACTGCGCCACCAGCAGGTTGAGGAACTCGTTCTTGCCAAGCTCCTTTTTCTGAGTGGTTTCCTGCTTGATCTGGTACTGATCGAGTACCGAACTCGTGCCGCTTACTGTGCTCATCCCTCGTCTCCTCGATACGTTACTGACCCAGGGTCAGCACGCGCTGCAGCATCTGTTTGGCGGTATTCATCATTTCCACGTTGGTCTGAAAGGCACGGCTGGCAGAGATCATGTCGGCCATTTCCTCGACCACGTTGACGTTCGGGTAGTAAACGTAGCCATCGCCGTTGGCCATCGGGTGATCCGGCTCATAGCGCGGCATCAGGCTGCTCTGATCCTCGATCACGCCCAGCACCTGAACACCACGCCCGGCCTCGTCCTGCTCGGCGAACAGCGAACCCCGGTCACCACCCTGCGCTTGCTGAAACACGGTGGCGAATACCGGATGACGGGCGCGATAGGTCTGCTCAAGACTCGACGACACGGTCTCGGCATTGGCGATGTTGCTGGAAATGGTATTGAGACGCGTGCTCTGGGCACTCATGCCGGTTCCGGCGATATTGAAAACACTGGCAAGGGACATGGCCTGACTCCTTATTCGCCGCGCAGGGCTGCAGTCAGCCCTTTGAATTTGCTGTTGAGAAAGGTAAAACTGGCCTGGAACTGCACCGCGTTCTCGGCGTAGTTCGACTGCTCGATCTGCAGGTCGACGGTGTTCTGATCCAGCGAGGCATGGAACGGCGTGCGGTAAGGCAGCTCGGCCTCGCCACTGAGTACACCGTCGGCGGCGATATGACGGCTGTCGGTACGGTTCAGCGATACCGGGCCACGCTGCTGACGCGCGCTTTCGGCGGCCAGCACGCTGGCAAAGTCGAGATCACGCGCCTTGTAGTTAGGCGTATCGGCATTGGCGATATTGTTGGCCAGCACCTCGGCGCGCTGGGCGCGGAAACCGAGAGCCTGTTCATGGATACCGAGTGCTCTACCGAAGTTGATGCTCATGCTCTGAACCTTTGCCGCAGGGGCCGTCTGATCACTGTTGCCAGAGATAAAGCAAAGGCTGTGCCATATAAAAAATCACATATAAATCAACTGATTAGTGATTAATCCAGGCAAACAGAAGGGCAAAGCGGCAAGGACTTACCGCCCTCAGGCAAACAAGCGGCAAGGCCAGTCCGGCCAATTGCCGCCTGCAGCGCGCAAGCCCTACCCCTGAACAAGGGCCTGCCTGAAGGCTATTTCTACCGTTGATCACTCGCAGCAGGCGAGACGCGCAAGAAGGCGACGCTACCGGGCAGATGCGGCGAGCAGGCGGTCGATACGCTCGCAATCCTGCTCGCGGCGAACTTCGGCGAACAGCGCCACCGCCTCCGGGTAGGTTCGGGTCAGCATGGCCAGCCATTGCTTCAGGCGCCCCGGCGCATAGCGCGGAGCCAGCTTGCGCCGCGCCTGCTGCCAGAAATCGAGCAACAGAGGCTGCAGCTCTGCCCAGCTCATATCCTCAGGCTCCACGCCCGCCCGGACTGCGGCGACCTGCCGGGCCAAACCGGGACGCGACACCAGCCCACGCCCCAGCATGATGTCATCCACACCACTGATCTCACGGCAGCGACGCCAATCGTCCAGCGTCCACACTTCGCCATTGGCGAACACCGGCACGCTGACGACATCCTGCACCCGCGCCACCCATTCCCAGTGCGCCGGCGGCTTGTAGCCTTCGACCTTGGTGCGCGCGTGCACGACGATCTGGCTCGCCCCACCCTCGGCCAGTGCCCGCGCGCAATCCAGTGCACCCTCCTTGCCTTCGAAGCCCAGGCGCATCTTCGCCGTTACCGGAATCTCGGCCGGCACCGTACGGCGCACTTCACGAACGATGGCATGCAGCAGCTCCGGTTCCTTGAGCAGCACCGCACCACCGCGCGATTTGTTCACCGTCTTGGCCGGGCAGCCGAAGTTGAGATCGATCACCGGCGCGCCGAGCGTGCAGGCAAAAGCAGCGTTGTCGGCCAGGCACCTTGGATCGGAACCCAGGAACTGCACACGCATGGGCGTACCAGCGCGCGTGCGCGAGCCGTTGAACAACTCGGGGGCGAGCTTGTGGTAGGTGGCTGCCGGCAACAATCGCTCGCTGACACGGATGAACTCGGTGACGCACCAATCGATGCCGCCAATACGGGTCAGTACGTCGCGCAGAATATCGTCGACCAGCCCCTCCATGGGCGCCAGGGCGATTTGCATGAGCTTGTCCGGATAAATGGGGCGCACAGTTTAAGGGGTCGCACGCGCCGCGCAAGATCGCCGACACGGCTACAGACGCCAAAATAGAGGCCTGACCATGTGCCGGAGCATACTTGCCAGGCTCAGCCCTGGCGTGCACACCTGCCTGGATCTGACCAACGGCGAACGAAGCTTCACCACGGCCATGTCGCCCGATGGCTATTGCGCCGGTAGCGGATCGGCTGTCACGCAATCGGTGTTATTGCGCCCCGGTGAAACCTGCCATTTTTGCGGTGACGATCGGAGGGCAGCAGGTCTTTCTCGCGCCACTGACCGATTGAGCCGCCTTACAACTGCGAATAAGGCGGCATCAGCGCCTTGCCATAGCCCTCGACGAACTCCGGCGGCATGCGCTTGGGGCGACCACTGGACAGCTCGATACACACGAAGGTGGTTCTGGCACGCAGCAAGGTTGCACCGTCTTCCGGGCGCACCAGTTGAAAACGCCGATCCATCTTCAAACGCTGGTCCGACTCGACGATCCAGGTAGCCATCTGCAGTTGCTGCCCTTCATAGGCACTGGCCAGATAATCGATCTCATGGCGCACTACGGCCATGGCCCGGTCGAGACGGCGATACTCGACCAGATCCAGCCCCAGAAACTGCGAATGACGCCAGGCGCAGCGCTCCAACCAACTGACGTATACGGCGTTGTTGGCATGGCCAAGGCCATCGATGTCCTCGGCGCTCACCTCGATATCGATGACGAACGGGCTGGGCAATTCCCACTGCATGGCTATTTCTCCAGATTTACCGATCATGCTTCAGGCCGGGCCGCCCCGAACATGAGGGCCGTTAGCATACGCCGCACGGACGATCCCTGCAGCGCCAGGCTTTGATCGCACCCGCGCAGCACGCCATAATGCCGTGCATTCGCCTGAGAGCCCGAGAACGAGCAATTGATCCAGTGCGCGGCAAACCTCGCCCTTCAGGGCGGGGAAGGATAGCGCGGACGGCGTAGCCGTCCCCGTTTTTGCCTTTAATGAGGCGTCTGCTGCTGTTCGATGTACTGGCGGATGACTTCGATGGGCGCACCTCCGCAGCTGCCGGCAAAGTAGCTGGGCGACCACAGCGCGCCGCCCCACAGCTTTTTGCGGATGCTGGGGTAATTTTTCCTGCGGATCATGCGGCTGGAGACGCCTTTCAGGCTATTCACGAGGTTGGAGATGGCCACCTTCGGCGGATAGTTCACCAGTAGGTGCACATGGTCATCCTCTCCATCTAACTCAACGAGTTCCGCTCCGAAGTCGGCGCATACGCTGGCGAAGACGACGCGAAGGTCGTCGAGAATGGCTTGGGTGAAGACCTCGCGCCGATATTTCGTCACGAAGACCAAATTTACATGCATCAGGAAGACGCAGTGTCTACCGCGTCTAATATCGTTTTCAATGCCCATAGACCAAGAGTATAGTGCTGGGCATGCAGCGACTCCAAGCTTTCAAATACGAACTGATGCCGACCGGCGAACAGCAGCGCCTGATGCACCGCTTCGCCGGCTCCTGTCGGTTCGTGTTCAACCAGGCCTTGGCGTTGCAGCAAGCCAACCGCGAAGCCGGCGGCAAGTTCATCGGCTATGTGGCGATGGCCAGGCAGCTGACCGCCTGGCGCAACAGCACCGAAACGGTCTGGCTGAAAGAAGCGCCCGTTCATCCGCTGCAACATGCCCTCAAAGACCTCGAAAAAGCCTACAGGAACTTCTTCGAGCAGCGCGCCGACTTCCCACGCTTCAAGCGCAAGGGCCAGCGCGACAGCTTCCGTTACCCCGACCCGAAGCAAATCAAGCTGGATCAGGCCAACTGCCGGATCTTTCTGCCCAAGCTGGGCTGGCTGCGCTATCGCAACAGTCGGCCGGTGCTCGGCGAGCTGCGCAACGTCACCGTCAGCCTGAGCGCGGGCAAATGGCATGTCTCGATCCAGACCCGCCGTGAAGTGGAAACCCCGCTGCCGCAGGGCAGAGCCGTTGGCATCGACCTCGGTATTGCCCGCTTCGCCACCCTGAGCGATGGCACGGTCTACGCACCGCTCAATAGCTTCAAACGCCACGAAACCGCGCTGCGCAAGGCGCAGCAGGCCATGAGCCGCAAGGTGAAATTCAGCGTCAACTGGAAGAAGGCCAAGGCCCGAATCCAGCGCCTTCACGCCCGCATCGGCAACGCCCGGCGCGACTACCTGCACAAGACCTCGACCGCGATCAGCCAAAACCACGCGATGGTGTGTATCGAGGACTTGCAGGTACGGAACATGTCCAAATCAGCAGCAGGCACGACCGAACAACCGGGTAGAAACGTTCGGGCCAAGTCTGGCCTGAACAAGGCCATCCTCGATCAAGGCTGGTTCGAGTTCCGCCGCCAACTGGACTACAAGCTGGCATGGCGGGGCGGCTGGTTGGTGACGGTGCCGCCACAGAACACGAGCCGCACCTGTCCGTGCTGCGGCCATGTGTCGGCGGACAACCGCCAGACACAGGCCCGGTTCGCGTGTGTGGAATGTGGCTTCGAGGACAACGCCGATGTGGTCGGCGCGATCAATGTGCTAAGGGCGGGACACGCCCGGTTCGCCTGTGAAGTGAGCGGTGAGGTAATGCCGCCAGCAGCAGGAACCCACCGAAGCGACTCAGGGGCGGCTCAATGCCGCGCCTGAGCGCCGTAGGAATCTCCGGCCTTCAGGCCGGGGAGGATGTCAAGCTGGATCTGGATCACTTCAAGCAGGTCAATGACCACTATGGCCACCTGGCCGGCGATGCCTGCCTGCGTCATGCCAGCCAGCGCATCCAGCAACGCCTGCGTAGCAGTGACCTGCTGGCACGTTTCGGCGGCGAGGAGTTCGTGGTACTGCTTGAAGGCACCGACCTTACCGGCGCACTCGACCTCGCCGAACAACTGCGCGAAGACATCGCCCGTCACCCCTGCCACTACCAGCAACACTCGATACCACTAAGCCTGAGTATCGGCCTGCATGCCGGCATACCGAGCACCCCCAACTGCATCGAACACTGGCTCGAACTGGCTGACCGCGCGCTCTATCGCGCCAAGGCAGAAGGCCGTAATCGCGTTATCGGCTATCAGGACAACACCTGCGACGACGCTTGAGAGCAAGAGCCCGGTATTGCCTGCCAATCAGGCACAATCGGGTAGGAGGCGGGGTCACCCCCGCCGTCCTCCCACACCACCGTACATACGGTTCCGTATACGGCGGTTCCTGCCTACTGACAGACTGCGTCAGCGAGCTTGGTTCCGTTGATGTGTCGCCTGTGGTAACTAAGCGCCCAGACCGGCCCTCGGAGTTTCCGACTCCTACCTCCTGATGGTCTCGACCGCCGCTGTTCACGACGTTTCTGCTTTACGCTCCAACAGAGAGCACACCTGACTATCCACTCATGACAGGTTCAGCCCTTCATTGCTCCGGTTGCGAGCAACTACTACGGCCTCTGCTGACTTCTGTTCGCCCATCCCGTCACCTCGCGGCGCCGGTAGCACATGGCAGGTCAAACAGATCTCCCAGGGTAATTCGCGCGACTTTCCTGCTTATGCCTGTCGGATCTACGTCACAGCGTTCCGTGCAAGTATTGGGCTTTGGCAATTTTGGCTACCTTACCCCGCTGCACCGCCTAATCCGCTTCCTGTTCGTCAGGCCAGCATTTTGCCTCGGGCTTCCTTCAGATTCGCAGTCACCCACGACACCCTTGCCTCTGGCTAACACTTCCCCTTGCCGGGTGTGTAGAGGACTTTCACCTCCTAGTCGTCCAGCTCACCACCACAGTGAACCGAACAGCGCCAGTCACGGCGCTACGCGCCATGCCTGGCGCACCAACAAAAAGGGGCCGCTTCCTGAGAAGCAGCCCCTGGTTCCGCAATTGCGGCAAGAAAATGGCGTCCCCTAGGGGACTCGAACCCCTGTTACCGCCGTGAAAGGGCGGTGTCCTAGGCCACTAGACGAAGGGGACGAAACCTTCGAACGACAAGGCCAGCACTCGGCTGGCCTTGCGTGTGATTGGTGGCGGATGGTTGACCATGTGCCGACTGGCCTCCCGAGCTTATGAGGACTGGCGAGGGCTGCAGGGGGGTCAAGCGCCTAACAGGCGGCGAGCGAGTACGGATTGCATGTCACGACGTCCGCCCGCAATCAAGTAAATAAGGACCTGGTTGCCTGTGACACGATAGATCACGCGGTAGGGTTTGAAAAATGTCTGGCGGTATTCTTTGATCCCAAGGCCGACTAGTTCCTTCGGATAACTGCCGCGTTCCGGGAATTTCGACAGACTCTCCACAACGTCCATCAACTCATCCAATACATAGTTGGCGTTGGCGACGCAGTCGAATTCGGAGATGTAGTCGTGGATGGCCTCCAGATCCTGCTCCGCTCCCTCGGTGAGCAGGACCTCAAACTTGGCTGATGAGCCTGCCATCAGACTGAGGCTCGCTTGGCGCGGAGGCGGGCAACTACGTCAGCGACAGGCTTGACCTTGCCAGCAGCCATATCCTGATTGCCCAACGCGAGGATCTTTAGCAAGGCGAGTGTTTCTTGCGTCTCCTCGAACGAAGCGACGTCCTGCAGGACAGCCTTGGCTTCGCCGTTTTGGGTTATGACCATCGGTTCACGCTGCTCCGCGAGGTGCGTCAGGACCTCGGCTGCGTTGGCTTTGAGATAGCTGATCGGCTTGACTTGTGATGAGTAGCGCATGGCTGTGCTCCAGTTTTAACAAGACTGAATATAGTCCTTTTTTAGTCTCATAGCAAGGCGGCTGAATTGGATGTGCCAGTGCTTTGACATCCTCCCCCACCTTCGCGCTTTGCGCTCAGGAAGGGGATTCCTTTTCAGGTGTTAGCCGATCACTCGGCTAACAGGTTCCTGCTGCTGACGGCCTTACAGCGCCGTTCACTTCACAGGCGAACCGGGCTACGTCCAGCCCTTCGTTACTCAAGTGTGCCTCGCCACGGCGAAGCACGTTGATTGCGCCAACCACGTCCGCGTTGTTCGCATAGCCACACTGTACGCACAGGAACTGCGCTTGGGTCTTGCGGCTGTCTGCACTGACGTGACCACAGCACGGACAGGTGCGGCTGGTATTGTGGGCGGGTACAGCAATCAGCCAGCCACCGTTCCAGGCCAGCTTGTAATCCAGTTGGCGGCGAAACTCGTACCATCCCTGGTCAAGGATCGCTTTGTTAAGGCCTGACTTGGCTTTCACATTGCGACCTGGTTGCTCAGCCGTACCGACAGCCGATGCGCTCATGTTGCTGACCTGCAAGTCTTCGATACAGACCATCGCGTGGTTTTTGCTGATGATCGTTGAAGCCTTGTGCAGGAAATCACGGCGCACGTTGGCGATACGGTGATGGATGCGCTGAACGCGGGCCTTGGCCTTCGTCCAGTTGCTGCTGTACTTGGTTTTGCGGCTCATCTGCCGCTGGGCTTTAGCCAGTTGATCCTGGTGGCGCTTGAAGCTGTTCAGTGGCTCGCAATAGGTGCCATCGGATAGGGTGGCGAAGCGCTGAATGCCCATGTCGATACCGACAGCGCTGGTTGATTTCGGCAGCGGGTTATCAACTTCCCGTTCGGTCTGGAAACTGATAAACCAGTGGCCGGCATCGAAGTCTACGGTGCAGTTCTTTACCTCACCCAGGATGGCGCGGGACTGGCGAAACTTAACCCAGCCGATACCGGCTGGAAGTTTTACCCGGTTGCCGTCAAGGGCGCAGTATTTTGCGAAATTGACAAAGCGCACGCTGTCACGGCAACGACTTTTTTTCTTGAATTGCGGCCTGCCGGCGTCGGCGACCTTCTTGAAGAAGCGCTGCCAGGCGGTGTCGAGGTCTTTGAGCTTCTGCTGCAGGTTGTCGGTGTAGGCGTCTTTCAGCCACTCGGTATTGGCGTTGCGCTTCCAGGCGGTGACCCACTTGGCCATCGTTTCGTAGCGGGGCACGAACTGGCCTTCGGTGGCCAGCATCTGATTGCACTCGCTCAGGGCTTTATTCCAGACATACCGGGCATGACCACACAGCACACGCAAGCGGGCGCTTTGCGCCTCGTTGGTGTCCAGTCGGTATTTGAAGCCCTGGCGGATGATCATGAGACAATCATAACAAATACTGTTCATTCATACAGCATAATAAGAGTGCGGCAATGGTGAAATCGAGCTGGGCTGACGCCCTGCGCCGCATTCACCCCACACCTCCTTCGGTGTGGGTACCCTGCGGAAAGAAGGATGGAGGGAGCTGTATGAAACCGAAAGTGCAGACCTTGGGCGCAGCCATCGCCCGCGAACGCCGGGATGGCGGGCAGGTGAAACTATCGACCTTCATCCCGCTGAAGATCAGGAAGCGAGGCGGCAGCAAGGTGGTGGTGAGGCCGGACGGCCAGCTCGACGCGCCGGGCAAAGTGGTCACCCAAATCGACCAGCCCCTGCTGGTGGCTCTGACGCGGGCCTTCTACTGGCAGCAATTGCTTGACGATGGAGTGGTGGGCAGTGGCAGCGAGATCGTCCAGCGCGAAGGCCTGCACCACTCGACGGTCAACGAACTTCTGCGCCTGACGCTGCTTGAGCCTGCCATCATCCAGGCCATCTTGGCTGGCCAGCAGCCCCGGTGCATGAGCCCGCTGTGGTTCCAGCGCAATCCGCTGCCAACCAACTGGATGGCGCAGCGGGAGGTGGTGGCGGGGTTTGATGCCTGAAATCAGGCCATCACGATCTGAGTGTGCACCTCGACCTTGAGCGCACGCTTGATGGCCGCAAACACAGCCGAGATGTTGCTCATGGTCGGGTTGCCCGATTGCGACAGCATCCGATGCAGGCTCTTGGCAGGCTTGTGGATTTCCTCGGCCAGCGCCTCGAAGCCGAGCGTGGCGTTCACCAGGTCACGCAGGATCAGCTTGGCCGATTCCGGCTCGCCATTGACAAACAGGGTGATGGCCTCGTCCAGAAGCGCCTGCGCAAAGGCCGGATCGTTCTGCACGCGCGCGGCCACGGTCTCTTTGAAATCACGGGTCAGTGCCATGTTCACTTTCCTTTCTGGGTTGATGCCTTGCGGCGCTTGTAGTCTTCCCACAGCGTCACCGCTTGGTCGATGTCCTGCTGTTGACGCTTCTTGGTGCCGCCGCCGATCAGGATGATGATCTTCAGACCGTCCTTGGCCAGGTAGATGCGCAAGCCCGGCCCCCAGTCGATCTTGTATTCCCCAATGCCGCGAAACCACTCAACGTTGGACAGGTTGCCCTGTTCCATCCGGCTGACGGCTACGCGCACCTTGGCGGCGGCAACGGCATCCAGCGACCCGAACCACTCTGCGAAGGGGTTGCCTCCATCGTCCAGCAGGAGTTCTTTGATCTGGTAGCTCATGAGGTGAATGGTAACGTATAAGTTTCCATTTCACCAGTGTGACAGGTTCGATGCCTGACTGGCGGCCTTGGTTGACGGTGAACCGGCGCGCGTAAGTTGTTGATTTTGCGAGAGCCCCATCTGCGCCTACCCGCAGGCCAAACGGAGAACAGAGACGGCTCTGGCCGAGAAAGTGGCCGATTTCGAGCGTTTCGGCTGATGGCCACCCGCAGCACAGGTGGCCGGAACCCCGCGTGGTGCGGGGATCGCAGACGAAAAAAAAGGGCCCGGAGATTATCCGGGCCCTTGTGTATGGTGGAGCTAAACGGGATCGAACCGTTGACCTCTTGCATGCCATGCAAGCGCTCTCCCAGCTGAGCTATAGCCCCGAAACCTTGCGGTCGGCTCGCAACACTTGCGTGCAGCGACTGGAAAATGGCGTCCCCTAGGGGACTCGAACCCCTGTTACCGCCGTGAAAGGGCGGTGTCCTAGGCCACTAGACGAAGGGGACAAAACCTTCGAAGAACAAGGCCAGCACATGGCTGGCCTGGTCAGTGTTTGGTGGAGCTAAACGGGATCGAACAGTTGACCTCTTGCATGCCATGCAAGCGCTCTCCCAGCTGAGCTATAGCCCCGAAACCTTGCGGTCTGGCCGCAACGCCTGAGCGTTACGGCTGGAATAAATGGCGTCCCCTAGGGGACTCGAACCCCTGTTACCGCCGTGAAAGGGCGGTGTCCTAGGCCACTAGACGAAGGGGACGCAAGACCCTTATCGCGAACCGATTCACATCGATTCTGGCACTCCCGAAGGAGTCGAGATTGGTGGAGCTAAACGGGATCGAACCGTTGACCTCTTGCATGCCATGCAAGCGCTCTCCCAGCTGAGCTATAGCCCCATCTCGAGGACGGGGCGCATGTTAAGAGCGCCCCGATTGGCTGTCAACCAAATTTTTCCTGCCACCCAAAAGTTTTTACCACTAGAACAATTACTTAGGGATGTTCTGGAAAAACCATCAAGTGTCGCGCCCACGCAAGCGGTAGACAGGTGATTCGCAGCGTCTACAGGCTCGCCTGTAAGCGAATCCAGCCAGGCCGCTACCGATATCTGCGCCGCCCCGTGACCTCGAGTGCCAGCAAACGCATATCCGCTTCAGCCAGCACAGCCAGACGCTCGCCTTTGTCCAGGCGCTTCCAACCCTTGATTTGTGCTCGGCTACGACCACAACCGAGGCAGATATCCTTGTCGAACTCGCAGACCTTGATGCACGGACTCTTGCTCACTGGACCTCCTGAACCACCGGGAATCGAATGCAGGCAGCTTAAGGGCCGAACGGCAAACCGCGAGATTGAAGTATTCGATGAAAGGCTTAAACACGCTCAATGCAACGGCTGATCGCCTTCGAGGTCGGCCATGTCGTCTTCGCGAACCGCCTCTGCCTCGGCGTCTTCGACCAGGCGCAAGTCATCGAAATCGGTCTTGAGCCCCTGCTCCATGTCGTCCAGCTCGGCCAGCAGGCTGCGGAAGCTGGTTTCCTCGCGCGGCTCAGCGGCTTCACCATCTTCCTGCAAGGCCAGATCGGCGCGTGCTTGCAGACCGGCCGGCACCTCGGCGTCGTCATCCAGCGCCAGTTCGGGCTCCGACTCCAGTTCGCGCAAGGCAGCGAGCGGTGGCAGTTCGTCGAGACTTTTCAGGTTGAAGTGATCGAGAAAGCCCTTGGTGGTGGCGAACATCGCCGGGCGCCCCGGCACATCGCGATAACCCACCACGCGAATCCACTCGCGCTCGAGCAGCGTCTTGGTGATGTTGCTGTTGACCGCCACGCCGCGCACGTCCTCGATCTCGCCACGGGTGATGGGCTGGCGATAGGCGATCAGCGCCAGGGTTTCCAGCAGCGCACGGGAGTAGCGCTGCGGGCGCTCCTCCCAGAGCCGGCCCACCCAGGGCGCGAAGCGCTCACGCACCTGCAGGCGATACCCCGAGGCCACCTCCTTCAGCTCGAAGGCGCGGCCTTCACAGGACTGACGAAGCACCTCCAGTGCCGCCTTGAACTGCTCAGGCTCGGGCCGCTCGCCCTCCTCGAACAGCTCGAAGAGGCGCTCGAGCGACTGCGCCTTGCCGGAAGCCAGCAGAAAGGCTTCGAGCAACTGGGCTAGGTCTTTGGGGTCGTTCAGGTTCATTCGGCACGGGCTCGGACATGGATAACGGCGAAGGGCTCATTCTGCACCAGCTCGACCAGGGATTCCTTGATCAATTCGAGCACTGCCATGAAGGTCACCACCACACCAAGGCGCCCTTCCTCGGCGCTGAACAGCTCGACGAACGGTACAAACGCCCCACCCTTGAGACGCTCCAGCACTTCGCTCATGCGCTCGCGGGTGGACAATGCCTCGCGGGTAACCTGGTGGCTCTCGAACATGTCGGCGCGGCGCAGCACCTCGGCCATGGACAGCAATACCTCTTCCAGGCTGACGTCCGGCAGCAGCTTGCGCGCGCGGGCTTCGGGCGCATCCAGTTTGGGTACGGTGACATCACGGCCGACGCGCGGCAGCTCGTCGATACCTTCGGCAGCGGCCTTGAAGCGCTCGTACTCCTGCAGACGGCGAATCAGCTCGGCGCGCGGATCGTCCTCTTCCTCTTCGGCCTCTGCCGAGCGCGGCAGCAGCATGCGCGACTTGATCTCGGCGAGCATGGCGGCCATCACCAGGTATTCAGCTGCCAGCTCCAGGCGCACCGAATGCATAAGCTCGACATAGCCCATGTACTGTTTGGTGATCTCGGCTACGGGAATGTCGAGGATGTCGATGTTCTGCTTGCGAATCAGATACAGCAGCAGATCCAGCGGCCCCTCGAAGGCTTCGAGGAAGACCTCCAGCGCATCCGGAGGAATGTACAGGTCGAGCGGCAGTTCGGTGACCGCCTCGCCGTAAACCAGGGCGAACGGCAGCTCCTGCTGGGCGCCGGCCTGGCTGTCCGGGGGTGGCGTGACGGGCTCGCTCATCGACTGGGGCTCCTTCAGCGGTAATTCAGGCCCATGGCCATGCGTACTTCGGCCAGGGTTTCGCGCGCTTCGTCACGCGCGCGTTCGGCGCCTTCGGCGAGGATGCTGCGCACCAGGTCGGGGCTGTCCTCGTAATCGATGGCGCGCTGCTGCAGTGGCGCCAGCTCGGCTTGCAGGGCTGAGCACAGTGCGTTTTTGCAGTCGAGGCAACCAATCGAGGCGCTGCGACAGCCCTCGATCACCCAGTGCAACTGCTCGTCACTGGAATACAGCTGGTGCAGCGACCACACCGGACAACGCTGCGGCTCACCTGGATCATCACGGTGTACACGCGCGGGATCGGTGGGCATGCGCCGCAGTTTTTCCTCGAGCTCGGCATCGCTGTCGCGCAGGAATATGGCATTACCGCTGGATTTGGCCATCTTCTGTCCATCCAGGCCAGGCACCCGCGAAAACTCGGCAAGAATCGGCTGCGGCTCGCTCAGAATCACCTTGCCGCCACCTTCCAGATAGCCGTAAAGGCGTTCCTGGTCGCCGAGGGTGAGGCTGGTCTGCTCCTTGAGCAAAGCCCGCGCCGTCTCCAGCGCCTGGACGTCACCCTGCTCCTGATAGGCCTTGCGCAGGTTGCTGTAGAGCTTACCGAGCTTCTTGCCCAGCTTGCCGATGGCCGCCTCGGCCTTCAGCTCGAAATCCGGCTCGCTGCCATACAGGTGGTTGAAGCGGCGCGCCACGTCGCGGGCAAATTCGATGTGCGGCAACTGATCCGCACCGACCGGCACCTGGCCGGCGTGATAGAGCAGGATGTCCGCCGCCTGCAGCAGCGGGTAGCCAAGAAACCCGTAGGTGGAAAGATCCTTGCCGCTCTGTCGCTCCTGCTGCTCCTTGTAGGACGGCACGCGCTCGAGCCAGCTGAGCGGACAGATCATCGACAGCAGCAGGTGCAGCTCGGCATGCTCCGGCACCTGCGACTGCACGAACAGTGTCGCCGAGCTGGGACTGACGCCAGCGGCCAACCAATCCACCGCCATGTCCATGACATGTTGGGAAAGCTGGCTGGCCTCGGCGTAATCGGTGGTCAGCGCATGCCAGTCGACAATGCAGAAGAAGCAGTCGTACTCGTGCTGCAACTTGACCCAGTTCTTCAGCACGCCGTGATAGTGCCCAAGGTGAAGACGACCGCTCGGACGCATCCCTGACAGCACCCGACGCTCGGAGTCGTTAAGGCTCAAACCGTTCCATCCAAAGTCCAGACGAGGCCTGGCAGTATAGGACAGCTGCGCCCCAGGCGGAAAATCCGCCGTCAGAGATCACTGAACGGCGTCGCATCACCGCAACCGACGCGCAGCACTTGCGGGCTCTCATCAGCCAGACTGACCACGGTGGACGCTTCCAGCCCGCCAAAACCGCCGTCGATGATCAGATCGACCTGATGCTCGAGCACCTGGCGCATTTCGTAAGGGTCGGACATCGGCAGTTCATCGCCCGGCATGATCAGGCTGACGCTCATCAGCGGCTCACCCAACTGCTCCAGCAGCGCCAGCGCGATGGGATGGCTGGGCACGCGAATACCGATGGTACGGCGCTTGGGATGCAGCAGCATGCGCGGCACTTCGCGGGTGGCATTGAGGATGAAGGTGTAAGGGCCGGGCGTGTGATTTTTCAGCAGGCGAAAGGCAGCGGTGTCGACCTTGGCAAACAGTCCGATCTGCGACAGATCGCGGCAAACCAGGGTGAAGTTGTGCTTGTCATCGAGCTGACGCAGACGACGAATGCGCTCTACCGCATTCTTGTCGCCGGTCGCGCAACCCACTGCATAGGAGGAATCGGTCGGATAGACCACCACGCCGCCACCACGAATGATTTCCACGGCCTGTTTTACCAGGCGCGCCTGCGGGTTTTCCGGATGAATCTGGAAGAATTGACTCACGTTTGCTTCCTGCTCATGAAGTGACAGCGGATGGCTGTGCATGCTCGAAACGCTCCCAGAGCGCAGTCAGATCGTCGGGCAGCGGCCGGTACATACCCAGCTCGGACCAGTCGCCCGGCGCATGAAAATCACTGCCGACGCTGGCCATCAAACCAAACTCACGGGCCAGAATCGCCAGGCCGCCGACCTGCTCGGCCGGCTGCATGCCGTTGACCACTTCCAGCGCGTGGCCACCGGCTGCCGCGAAGTCGGCCACCAGACGGCGACGCTTACTGCGCGTGAAATCGTATTGCCACGGATGCGCCAGGCTGATCCAGGCCCCGGCCGCGCGCAAAGTGGCAACGGTTTCTTCCAGCATAGGCCAATGCTGCTTGACGTCACCCAATTTGCCCGAACCCAGCCACTTGCGAAACGCCTCGGCACGGTCGCGCACATGTCCGGCACGCACCAGAAACTCAGCGAAATGTGGACGTGCCGGCGCGTTACCGCTGTCGCCCAACGCCTGCTGGACAGCGCGCGCGCCCTCCAGAGCACCGGGCATACCCTTGGCGGCGAGGCGTCGGTCGATCTCCTCGGCACGCTGCCAGCGCCCGTGATGCAGGGCCTCGATGGCCGCACAGAGCGCCGGCGCCTCGCGTTCGAAGGCATAGCCCAAGACATGGATGGTGGCACCACCCCAGGTACAGGACAGCTCGATACCATTGACCAGCTTCACGCCCAATGGCGCTGCCGCCTGGCGCGCTTCATCGAGCCCTTCCAGCGTGTCATGATCGGTCAGCGCCAGCAGCCGTACGCCACGTTCATGGGCTCTGGCCACCAGAACAGCGGGCGCCAGGACGCCATCGGAGGCGGTACTGTGGCAGTGCAGATCGACAATCATGGCGGCGCTTTCGTTGACATTGATGTTTGTTATTATGCCTCACATCTGCGCCAAGGCTGTTACCGCATCGCGCAAATGCTCCCCGCCCTCGCTTCGACCCCACATAAGGATTGAGATGCTCTACGCCATCATCGCCACCGACGTCGAAAACTCCCTGGAAAATCGCCTGGCTATCCGCCCCGCTCACCTCGCCCGCCTGGAACAGTTGAAGCAGGAAGGTCGCCTGCTGCTGGCCGGACCACACCCGGCCATCGACAGCAACGACCCAGGCCCGGCAGGTTTCAGTGGCAGCCTGGTGGTCGCCGAGTTCGACTCGCTGGACGCGGCACAGAAATGGGCCGACGCAGATCCCTATCGCAGTGCCGGCGTGTATGCCAGCGTGTTGGTCAAACCGTTCAAGAAAGTGTTGCCCTGATCTGCTGCCATCCACGCCCCTTTCGTCCTATAAGGAATCGCAATGCGCTCACTCCCGCTGTCCCTGCTGGCCACCGTGATGCTGACTTGCGCGATGGCCCAGGCCGAAGAAGAGATTGCTCAGCCCGCAGCTGCTGCACCTGCAGTCGACAGTCAAAGTCAGGTGCTGCAACAGCGCCTGGAGCAAAGCGAGCAGCTACGCAACGAGCAACAAGCCAGCAGCGCCGTGCAACTGCAGCGCCTGCGCCAGGAAAACCAGCGCCTGCGCCTGCAACTCAAGGAAAGCCAGGCGCAGGCTCAGCCGCGACTGCTCAGTGAGGAGCAGACCTGGTTTGCCCTGGGGGCGGCCCTGAGCCTGGTTTCCATGGTATTCGGTGCCCTGCTGCGCGGGCGACGCAAGAGCCGTCGCGAGTGGATCAACTAGTACCATGAGCCGCTTACTGCTGATCGACGATGATCAGGAACTCTGTGAACTGCTGGGCAGTTGGCTGACCCAGGAAGGCTTCCAGGTCACGGCCTGTCATGAAACGGGTAGTGCTCGACAGGCGCTTGCAGCTCTGCCTCCCGAGGCCGTGGTGCTCGACGTGATGCTGCCAGACGGCAGTGGCCTGGAGCTGCTCAAGCAACTGCGCGGCGAGCACCCGGACTTGCCCGTACTGATGCTCTCCGCCCGAGGCGAGCCGCTCGACCGCATCCTCGGCCTGGAGCTTGGCGCCGATGATTACCTGGCCAAACCCTGTGATCCGCGTGAGCTGACTGCGCGCCTGCGTGCCGTACTGCGGCGCAGCACGCCTGCACCGGCGAGCAGCCAGTTGCAACTGGGCGACCTGAGCTTCAGCCCCAATCGCGGCGTGGTCAGCATCGGCGAACATGACATTCCCCTGACCCTCTCGGAAAGCCGCCTGCTGGAAGCCCTGCTGCGCCAGCCTGGTGAGCCGGTCGACAAGCAGGCACTGGCACAACTGGCTCTGGGTCGCAAACTGACCCTCTACGATCGCAGCCTGGACATGCACGTCAGCAACCTGCGCAAGAAGCTCGGCCCGCACCCGGACGGTCGCCCACGCATTCTCGCCCTGCGCAGTCGTGGCTATTACTACGCGCAGTGAGTGCTACCTGGCCCTTACGTAAACAGCCTGCAACATCGCCTTTACCCAGGCTTTACCCACACCTGACCGCCCTTGACCTTGAGCGCCGCATAATGAGCCCATCCGGTCGTTACCGGTTTCGAGACAAGGAGAATCACCATGCGCAAGACCCTCACCGCCCTGCTGCTCGCTGCCACCCTGCCGACACTGGCCTTCGCCATGCCCATGAAAGACGGCGGCCCACGTCATCATGACCGTGACCACGGCATGTTCAAGGAGCTGAACCTGAGCAAGGAGCAGCGCCAGGCGTTTCGCACGCTGATGGGCGAACAGATGAAGACCCATCGCGACATCACCAAGCGCTACCTGGACAAACTGCCGGAAGCCGAAAAGCAGGCCATGAAGAAGGAACTGGACAAGGCCCGCGCCGACCAACACAAGGCGCTGCGTGACCTGCTCAACCCCGAACAGCAGAAAGCCTTCGACGAGCACCAGAAGAAAATGGAAGCTCGCCGCGCCGAAATGGCCGAATTCAAGGCCTGGAAAGCCGAAAAGGACAGCAAAAGCAACTGATCCACTGCCCTGTTGACCCGCCGCCGCGCTCGCTGAGCCCGGCGGCTTTTGCATGAGGAATCACCGTGCGTTCACTGTTCTGGCGCATCCTGGCGACATTCTGGCTGGCCATTGCCCTGGTGGCTGGCCTGTCGCTATTGCTCGGCCGCGCCCTCAACCAGGACGCCTGGATTCTGAACCTGCACCCGGGGCTTGATGGTCTGGATAGCAAATGGGTCAAGCGCTACGAGCAACAGGGGCCGGCAGCCGCTCAGGACTTTCTCGAGCAGCGCAAACGCAAATACCGTATCGACACTCAGGTACTCGGCGAAAGCGGTCAGTTGCTGGGCAAAGGTACCTTTCCGTCGCGTGCTGCTGCCTTCGAGGCGCGTCATGGTGATGACCGACGCCTGCCCTGGCGCCGCCTGACCAGCGAATACACCAGCCCGACAAGTGGCGAAAGCTACCTGTTCATCTACCGTATTCCGCACCCGGAGCTGGCCGCCTGGCATCGCGGCAGCCTGTTCTGGCCACTTAGCGCCATCACCATCGCCCTGGTGGTGCTGACCTTCTTCAGTCTGATGCTGACCCTGTCGATCACCCGCCCACTCGACCGCCTGCGCAGCGCCGTGCACGACCTCGGGCAGACCGCTTACCAGCAAAACACCCTGGCACGCCTGGCCACCCGGCGTGACGAACTGGGCCTGCTGGCCAAGGACTTCAACCGCATGGGCGAGCGCCTGCAAGGGCTGATCGGCAGCCAGCGCCAGTTGCTGCGCGATGTCTCGCACGAACTGCGCTCGCCCCTGGCGCGTCTGCGCATCGCCCTGGCGCTGGCCGAGCGTGCCGACGCCGTCGAGCGGGAAAAACTCTGGCCGCGCCTGAATCAGGAATGCGATCGACTGGAAGCGCTGATCAGCGAAATTCTCGCCCTCGCTCGCCTGGATGCCGATCCCGGCGCCGCACAGCCGGTCGACCTGGCCGCACTGATCGGCAAACTAGAGGAATACGCCCGCCTGACTGCACCGCACCACCAGCTACGCATCGAGCTGGACCAGGATGCACGACTGCAAGGCTGGCCGGATATGCTCGAGCGCGCACTGGACAATCTGCTTCGCAACGCCCTGCGCTTCAGCCCGCCGGATCAACCTGTGCTGCTCAGCGTACAACGCCGGGGAAACCGGCTGATGCTCAGCGTGCGTGATCACGGCCCGGGCGTGGCCAGCGAATACCTGGAGCAGTTGGGCAAGCCATTTTTCCGCGCACCGGGCCAAAGCGGCTCAGGCCACGGCCTTGGTCTGGCCATCGCGCGACGGGCGGCGCAGCGTCATGGCGGCGACTTGCTGCTGGCCAATCACCCAGAGGGCGGTTTCGTGGCCACGCTAAGCGTGCCGATCACCCCACAGACCGCCTGATCAGCCCTCCCAGGCGCTGACAAACGCCTCGACGCTGACGTCCGGCACCCGGCGCAGCTCGCGCTCCGGCGTACCGAGATAGAGATAGGCGATGACCTGCTCGTGCGCAGCCAATCCCAGCCCTTTTGCCACATGGGCGTTATAGGCCATGTCACCGGTGCGCCAGACCGCGCCGATACCCTGAGCATGCGCAGCCAGCAGCATGCCATGCACGGCGCAGCCAGCTGCGATCACCTGCTCGGACGCCGGCACCTTGGGATGCTCCTGAACGCGGGCGATCACCACCACCAGCAGCGGCGCACGCAGCGGCATGCCACGCGCCTTGCTCAGAGCTTCGGCAGATGCCTGGGCATCGGCCACCTGCAACGCTTCGGCGAACAACTCGCCCATACGCTCACGCGCAGCGCCTTCGATGGTCAGAAAACGCCATGGCCGTAGCTGCCCATGATCCGGCGCCCGCAAGGCCGCACGAAACAGCAGCTCCCGCTGCGCCGCATTCGGAGCAGGCTCGACCAGACGCGGAACGGAAACACGATTGAGCAGAGCATCGAGGGCATCCATCAGCCATCTCCGGAGGACTTAAAGAGGGCGCATTCTCAATGCTGCAAGCGGCACGCTGCAAGCTCGGCTACATCCGGGTGACGTAGCCGCGCCTCGCGGCGAATCGAGAGAACGCCACAAAGCCAAAAGCTTCGCCCCGAGGCAGGGCTCCTACACAAATGCCGCAGACACCGTACCACCCCGCAGGAGCCGCACCCCGCGGCGAATCGAGAGAACGCCGCTAAACCAAAAGCTTCACCCCGGGGCGGGGCTCCTACACGCATGCCGCAGACACCGCACCACCCCGTAGGAGCCGCGCCCCGCGGCGAATCGAGAGAACGCAACAAAGCCAAAAGCTTCGCCCCGAGGCAGGGCTCCTACACGCATACCGCAAGCACCGCCCACCCTGTAGGAGCCGCGCCCCGCGGCGAATCGAGAGAACGCCGCAAAGCCAAAAGCTTCGCCTCGGGGCGGGGCTCCTACACCGGCACCTCGGCCCCATGCAGCAACATCAAACCTGCAACAACCGATCACGCAGCTTCTGAATCTCGTCACGCAACTGCGCCGCAGCCTCGAACTCCAGATCGCGCGCCAGGGCGTACATCTTCTCTTCCAGCTGACGAATACGTTTGGTGATCTCGCTCGGCGAACGCAGCTCGTTTTCGTAGCGTGCACTCTCCTCCGCTGCCTTGGCCATGCCCTTGCGCTTGTTGCTACGTGCACCCGGCACCACGGCGCCTTCGAGAATATCCTTGACGTCCTTCTGCACCCCCTTGGGCACGATGCCATTGGCCTCGTTGAAGGCGATCTGCTTGGCGCGGCGCCGCTCGGTCTCACCGATGGCACGCTGCATCGAACCGGTCATGTTGTCGGCATACAGGATCGCCCGGCCGTTGAGGTTACGTGCCGCGCGACCAATGGTCTGGATCAGCGAACGCTCGCTGCGCAGGAAGCCTTCCTTGTCCGCATCGAGGATCGCCACCAGCGAAACTTCGGGCATATCCAGGCCCTCACGTAGCAGGTTGATGCCCACCAGCACGTCGAAGGCGCCGAGGCGCAGATCACGAATGATCTCCACCCGCTCGACCGTATCGATGTCCGAGTGCAGGTAACGCACCTTGACGTCATGGTCGCCCAGATAATCCGTCAAGTCCTCGGCCATGCGCTTGGTCAGCGTGGTGACCAGCACGCGATCACCAGCCGCCACGCGCAGACGAATCTCCGAAAGCAGATCATCGACCTGCGTACGCGCCGGACGCACCTCGATCTGCGGATCGACCAGGCCAGTGGGACGCACCACCTGCTCGACCACACGTCCGGCATGTTCGCCCTCGTAAGGGCCGGGCGTGGCGGAGACGAAAATGGTCTGCGGGCAGGCGGACTCCCACTCTTCGAAGCGCATCGGCCGGTTGTCCAGCGCCGAGGGCAGACGGAAGCCGTATTCGACCAGGGTTTCTTTGCGCGAACGGTCGCCCTTGTACATGGCGCCGACCTGCGGCACCGAAACGTGGGACTCGTCGATCACCAGCAGGGCTTCGTCCGGCAGGTAGTCATAGAGCGTAGGCGGCGGCGCGCCAGCTGGGCGACCGGACAGGTAACGCGAGTAGTTTTCGATGCCGTTGCAGTAGCCCAGTTCGAGGATCATCTCCAGGTCGAAGCGCGTGCGTTGCTCCAGACGCTGCGCCTCCACCAGCTTGTTGGCGCCGCGCAGGTATTCCAGACGCTGCTGCAGCTCGACCTTGATGTGCTCCACCGCCTCCAGCAAGGTTTCGCGCGGGGTGACGTAGTGGCTCTTGGGGTAGAAGGTGAAGCGCGGCAGCTTCTGGATCACCTCACCGGTCAGCGGATCGAAGGCGCTGATGCTTTCCACCTCGTCGTCGAACAGCTCGACGCGAATGGCTTCCAGATCCGATTCCGCCGGGAAGATATCGATCACATCGCCGCGCACGCGAAAAGTCGCACGGGCGAAATCCATGTCGTTGCGTGTGTACTGCAGCTCGGCCAGGCGGCGCAGCAGCGCGCGCTGATCCATCTTGTCGCCACGGTCGAGGTGCAGCACCATTTTCAGGTACTCCTCGGGGCTGCCCAGGCCGTAGATCGAGGACACGGTACAGACCACGATCACGTCCTTGCGCTCGATCAGCGCCTTGGTCGCCGACAGGCGCATCTGCTCGATGTGGTCGTTGATCGAGGCATCCTTCTCGATGAAGGTGTCCGAAGACGGCACATAGGCTTCCGGCTGGTAGTAGTCGTAGTAGGAAACGAAATACTCCACCGCGTTGTTCGGGAAGAATGACTTGAACTCGCCGTACAGCTGCGCCGCCAGGGTCTTGTTCGGTGCCAGCACCAACGTCGGACGCTGTACCTGGGCGATCACGTTGGCGATGGAAAAGGTCTTGCCCGAGCCCGTCACGCCGAGCAGCGTCTGGTGCGAAAGCCCCGCCTCCAGCCCCTCGACCATCTGCCGGATCGCCTCAGGCTGATCGCCGGCAGGTTTGAAGCGGGTCACCAACTGAAATTCGGACATGCAGCACCTCGACAAACGACTGTGACGCGCCCTGCCGGGCGGCGTCAAAGCCATGAATTGCGGGGCGACTCGGCAATAGCTCCAGGTAGAGTCGAATTACCTGGCAAAAGGCCTTAATTCAGTGCTTTGCGCTGTCGCCCCCTGGATACAGGGTCGTTATACTAACGCCCCGTTTACGCGCCCCCTAGCGCTTTTGTCGGGGACGCCTGGCCACCCACCCCTCACTCGAGTTGCCGCATCCATCATGAGTCTCTTCTCTGCCGTCGAAATGGCTCCGCGCGATCCCATCCTGGGCCTCAACGAAGCATTCAACGCCGACACCCGCGCGACCAAGGTCAACCTTGGCGTGGGCGTCTACTACAACGAGGAGGGACGGATTCCGCTGCTGCGCGCCGTCGCAGAAGCCGAAAAAGCGCGTATCGAGGCGCACGCGCCACGTGGCTACCTACCCATCGAAGGCATCGCGGCCTATGACAAGGCCGTGCAGGAGCTGCTGTTCGGCAAGGGCGCAGCCCTGATCGAAGCCGGCCGTGTGATCACCACGCAAGCCCTGGGCGGTACCGGCGCACTGAAGATCGGCGCCGACTTCCTCAAGCGCCTGCTGCCGGACGCCACCGTGGCCATCAGCGACCCGAGCTGGGAAAACCACCGCGCCCTGTTCGAATCCGCCGGTTTCCCAGTGCAGAACTACCGCTACTACGATCCGTTCAGCAACGGTGTGAACCGCGGCGGCATGCTCGAAGACCTGCGTAACCTGCCGGCCCGTTCCATCGTCGTGCTGCACGCCTGCTGCCATAACCCGACCGGCGTCGACCTGCAATTGGAAGACTGGAAGGCCGTGCTGGACGTGCTGCGCGAGCGCGAGCACGTGCCCTTCCTCGACATCGCCTACCAGGGCTTCGGTGACGGCATCGACCAGGACGCCGAAGCCGTGCGTCTGTTCGCCGAGTCGGGCCTGGAGTTCTTCGTGTCCAGCTCCTTCTCCAAGTCGTTCTCGCTGTATGGCGAACGCGTGGGCGCTCTGTCGCTGGTCACCAGCAGCCGCGAAGAATCGACTCGCGTCCTGTCGCAGCTCAAGCGCGTGATCCGTACCAACTACTCCAACCCGCCGACCCACGGCGCCACCGTGGTCGCCAGCGTGCTCAACAGCCCCGAGCTGCGCGCCATGTGGGAAGCCGAACTGGGCGAAATGCGCGACCGCATTCGCAGCATGCGCCTGGCCATGGTCGAGCAACTGGCCGCACTGGGCGCCAAGCGTGACTTCGGCTTCGTCGCGCAGCAGCGCGGCATGTTCTCCTACTCCGGCCTCACCGTGGAGCAAGTGGAACGCCTCAAGGAAGAATTCGGCATCTACGCCGTCGGCACCGGCCGCATCTGCGTCGCTGCGCTGAACAAGGGCAACCTGGACAGCGTCACCCGCGCGATCCACGCCGTGCTGTAAGCCTCTGCAATAAACAAGAACGCCGGCCCATAAGCCGGCGTTTTTGTATGCATCAAATAACTGTGGAGCGGCGCCCCGCCGCGAATCATTCGGTAGAGCACCGCACAACCAAACGCTTCGCCCCGGGGCGGGGCTCCTACGCAAGCACCACAGGCACCACCTCCCCCTGTAGGAGCAGCGCCTCGCGGCGAATCGCAAGAACACCGCAAACCAAAAGCTTCGCCCCGGGGCGGGGCTCCTACGCAAGCACCACAGGCACCGCCTCCCCCTGTAGGAGCCGCGCCTCGCGGCGGATCACAAGAACACCGCACAACCAAACGCTTCGCCCCGGGGCGGGGCTCCTATGTATGGACTCGCCCCCACTGTCAAACCTGCTTTTCAACACTGCTACCCGGCTGCATCTATGTATCAGGCCTATTCGAGGAAGCTGTCATCAGCTTCTGGCCAACATTGTGTGAGCTTGCGGTATGCCTATTACATTCAGACCTCGAAGGCCAGTAGGAGCCAAGGCATCAATCCGCAACGGTCTTACCTGGGGTCAATGTTTTCTAGCAGAGGTTGGAGCGACTTCGCGCCCCGGTGGCAGAACTCGGTGGATCAGTGACTCATTTCCGCCTGCCTGTCATTAACTGGCTGGCGTTGATAAGTCTGTTCATTCTGTAGCAGCACCCAGGCGATCCGTAGGTTGCGGTTGGCTAACCTCACCGCCGCCTCTTTGCGCCCCAGGCGACTCAGCCAGCCCAGCAAGCGGCGATCATCCGGTTGCTGCGAATCAGGCCGTAGTTGTCGGAGGACCGGATGCGCGCCCTGGATCATCAGGCTGCGCATGTAGCCATCGCCTCGCTTGCTCATCTTGCCCAGGCGGATCTTTTCTCCGCTGCTGTGCTGATCAGGCACCATGCCGAAGTAAGCCGCATATAAGCGGGCATTGGCGAAACGTTCAGGTTCGGTTTGCTTGGCCAGCAGCGCGGTGGCGATGATCGGGCCGACTCCGCGCACCGTCATCAGTCGTTTCGCGGTCTTGTCCGCGTTCGCAGCAGCTTCCAAGCGCCCGCTCAAGACGTTGATGCGTTCGCCCAATTGCCGCCATTCACCCAGCAATTCGTCGATCAACTCCCGCAGTATCTCCGGCAGTGGCTGCGTTGCATCTTCCAGCACCCTCGGTATCACGTGGCTGATAGCCGCATCGCCTTGCGCCAGAGCCACGCCGTGCTCCAGCAGCAAACCGCGCATCTGATTACTCATCGCCGTACGCCGACGCACATAACCCTGCCGAGCGCGATGCAGCGCCTGCATGGCCAGCGAGGCAGCGCTTTTGATGGGCACGGCTGAAATCTTGCTATCGCGACCGGCGCGCAAGATCGACAGGGCATCGTTACGATCATTCTTCGCACCGCTGCGGTGACCCTCGACGAGACGAGCCGGAAGAATCCGCGCCAGGTTGCCTTGCCCCTGTAGCTGCCGTGCCCACGCCTGAGCACCTGGGCCAGTTTCAACCAGCACGACGACACTCGGCGGCAACTTGCACAGAAACTCGTAGAACGCCTCACGCGACTTGATCCGCGCCTCGTAACGCACCTGACCAAGAACGTCTTCTCCCGCCACCTGAAAGACCCGCTTGGCAAGATCGACTGCCACTGTCGTGCAGGCCGATAGATCGTTTAAGGCCTGGGATTGATTAGTTGCTGTATGCTTTTTCATGGACTCGCCCTCGCTGCCGTTGGCTTCTTAGACTGCCACCGTGGCGCATTGACGCCTCGGCGTGGGCGAGTCCATGTAATTACACCAATACCCGGACAGCGGTATTGCGCATGGGCTCTACCAGCGCTGTCGCGGCCAAAGCCTCGCCCACCAAACCAAACGCGTCGTGGCCAGATAGAAGTCACCGCAAAGTGTTGACTTCCCCTTTTTAATCAGTAACATACGCAACGTTGTTCCGCGATAGCTCAGTCGGTAGAGCAAATGACTGTTAATCATTGGGTCCCTGGTTCGAGTCCAGGTCGCGGAGCCAAATTCAAGAACCCAGCCTAGTGCTGGGTTTTTTATTACCTGCGGACTCTCACCAGGGACCACGTCCCAGGTTATTCGCTTCGCTCACCCCTTCGGGGCCGCGCTGAAGCGCGCTCAGCTGCGCTGTCGAGTCCAGGTCGCGGAGCCAAATTCAAGAGCCCAGCCTAACCGCTGGTTTTTTTATTGCCTGCAGACTCTCACCAGGGACAACGTCCCAGGCTATTCGCTTCGTTTGCCCCTCCGGGGCCGCGCTGAAGCGCGTTCAGCTGCGCTGTCGAGTCCAGATCGCGGAGCCAAATTCAAAAGCCTCGGCTGATCTTGTCCTGCTCAAGGCTCTGATTCTGCAATTGCAGGAAGAGAACGCCCTGCTGCACCACAAGTTGTTCTGTAACCGCTCCATAAACCCCACCTTCAACTGACCTGTCCGTTCCCGGATGCTGGGCTCCCCATTTTTTCCCGTGGAGCTCCGTCATGATGCGTCCCGACGCCAAGGTGCAGAAGGTCTATCTCTACCCAAAGCCCGTCGATTTCCGCAAATCCATCAACGGCCTGGCCGCTCTGGTCGAGCTGGACATCAAGGTGGAAGTGTTCAACCCCGTGCTGTTCGTGTTCCTCAACCGCACCCGCAGTCAGGTCAAGATCCTCTACTGGGAGCGCAATGGCTTCTGCCTGTGGCTCAAGCGTTTGGAAGCCGAACGCTTCAAGACCAAGCCCGATGCCGGCGACGAGGCCATCGAGCTGACGGTCGATGAGTTGAACTGGCTGCTCGACGGCATCGACCTGTGGCGCAACCGTCCGCACCAGATACTGACGCCGCGTTTCGTGACCTGAGCCGGTATAATCCACGGCCATGATCGCCGTGCCCGCCCCCCTTCCTGACGACCCAATCCTGCTCAAGCATTTACTGCTGCTGGCCAGTGAACAGGCGGCTGCGAAAGATGCTCGCATAGAACAACTTCAGGAACAGGTCGCCCTGCTGCGCCACAAGTTGTTCTCGCCCAAGTCCGAGCGCAGCCCTGAAGATACCGACTCGCCGCAGTTGGCCATGTTCAACGAGGCCGAAGAGCTGATCGAAGCGCTGTCCGCCGCGCCAAGCGAAGCCGAAGCCGAAGCCGAAGCCGAAGCCGAAGCCGAAGCCGAAGAAATCGTTGCGCCGGTCAAGCGCCGTGGCAAGCGCAAGCCGTTGCCGGCCAACCTGCCGCGTGTCGAGGTCATCCACGACCTGCCCGAGCACGAGCTGACTTGCGCCTGTGGCGCCTGCAAACAAGTCATCGGCGAGGAGACCAGCGAGCAGCTGGAGATCATCCCGATGCAGGTGCGGGTCATCCGCCATATCCGCAAGACCTACGCCTGCAAGGCCTGCGAAGCGGCGCCGATCACTGCCGACAAGCCGGCCCAACTGATCGAGAAGAGCCTGGCCAGCCCCAGTGTGCTGGCGATGCTGCTGACCACCAAATACGCCGACGGCATCCCGCTGTACCGCTTCGAGAAGATGCTCAGCCGCCACGGCGTCGAGATCCCGCGCCAGACCCTGGCTCGCTGGGTGATCCAATGCGGTGACTATCTGCAACCCTTGCTCAACTTGATGCGCGACACGCTGCTGGATTATCCGGTGTTGCACTGCGACGAAACCCGGGTGCAGGTGCTCAAAGAACCGGGGCGCGACCCGAGCAGCCAATCCTGGATGTGGGTGCAAACCGGCGGCCCGCCAGACAGGCCGGTGGTCCTCTTCGACTACACAACCAGTCGTGCGCAGGACGTACCCTTGCGCCTGCTCACCGGCTATTGCGGTTATTTAATGACCGACGACTACTCCGGCTACAACGCCGTGGCCGCGCAAGCGGGCATCGAGCGGCTGGCCTGCTGGGCCCATGCGAGGCGCAAATTTATCGAGGCGCAGAAGGTGCAGCCTAAAGGCAAAACTGGGCGAGCCGACATGGCCCTGAACCTGATCAACAAACTCTACGGTATCGAGCGCGAGCTGAAAGACGCCAGCGACGCTGAACGCCTGAGCGCCCGCCAACAGCGCAGTCAACCCGTGCTCGACCAGCTCAAAGCCTGGCTCGACAAAGCTCAGCCGCAGGTCGCCGGACAGACCTCCCTGGGCAAGGCGGTGAACTACTTGGCCAACAACTGGAGCCGCCTGGAGCGCTACATCGAAGGCGGAAACCTGCCCATCGACAACAACCGCGCCGAGAACGCCATCCGCCCGTTCGTCATCGGCCGCAAAAACTGGCTGTTCAGCGACACACCCAAAGGCGCCACGGCCAGCGCACAGATCTATAGTCTGATCGAAACCGCCAAAGCCAATGGCCAGGAGCCCTACGCCTACCTGCGCCACATCCTTGAGCGCCTGCCTCAGGTCAACAGCGTCGAAGGCTACGAAGCGCTGTTGCCGTGGAACTGCTCGCCAGCGCCAGCTGCTTCCTGAAAACAACCCCGTCCGCTAGGACGTAACCGCTCCATAAACCCCACCTACTGCTGATGGAGCGGGTCTGTCAGGATGCGCTCACTGGCGAGCAATTCCACGGCAGCAGCGCTTCGTAATCCTCGACGCTATTGGCGGCCGGCAGGCGTTCGAGGATGTGGCGCAGCCAGGCGTAAGGCTCCTGGCCATTGGCCTTGGCGGTTTCGATCAGGCTGTAGATCTGCGCGCTGGCCGTGGCCCCCTTGGGCGTGTCGCTGAACAGCCAGTTCTTGCGCCCGATAACGAACGGGCGGATGGCGTTCTCCGCGCGGTTGTTGTCGATCGGGAGATGTCCACCTTCGACGTAGCGCACCAGCTTTCTCCAGTTGCTGGCCAGGTAGTTCACCGCCCTGCCCAGCGCCGTCTGCCCGACGACCTGCGGCTGGGTCTTGTCCAGCCAGGTCTTAAGTTGATCGAGCAGCGGCTGGCTGCGTTGCTGACGGGCGACCAGGCGCTCGGTATCGCAAGCGTCCTTCAGGTCCCGCTCGATGCCGTAGAGCTTGTTGATCAGGTTCAACGCCATGTCGGCACGGCCGGTTTTGCCCTTGGGTTGCACTTTCTGCGCCTCGACGAACTTGCGCCGCGCATGCGCCCAGCAGCCGAGGCGTTCGATGCCTTCTTGCGCGGCCACGGCGTTGTAGCCGGCGTAGTCGTCGGTCATCAGGTAGCCGCGATAACCATCGAGCAGGCGCAGCGGCACCTCCTGCGCGCGGCTGGCGGTGTAGTCGAAGAGGATCACCGGCTTATCCGGTGGTCCACCGCTTTGTACCCACATCCAGGACTGCGCGGTGGGATCGCGTCCCGGTTCATGCAGTACCTGCAAGCGCGTTTCGTCGCAGTGCAAAACGGGGTATTCGAGCAACTTGTCGCGCAGCAGGTTGAGCAGCGGTTGCAGTTGCTCGCCGCTCTGGATCACCCAGCGCGCCAGGGTCTGGCGCGGGATCTCGACGCCGTGGCGGCTGAGCATCTTCTCGAAGCGGTACAGCGGGATGCCGTCGGCGTATTTGGTGGTCAGCAGCATCGCCAGCACACTGGGGCTGGCCAGGCTCTTCTCGATCAGTTGGGCCGGCTTGTCGGCAGTGATCGGCGCCGCTTCGCAGGCCTTGCAGGCGTAGGTCTTGCGGATATGGCGGATGACCCGCACCTGCATCGGGATGATCTCCAGCTGCTCGCTGGTCTCCTCGCCGATGAGCTGTTTGCAGGCGCCACAGGCGCAAGTCAGCTCGTGCTCGGGCAGGTCGTGGATGACCTCGACACGCGGCAGGTTGGCCGGCAACGGCTTGCGCTTGCCACGGCGCTTGACCGGCGCAACGATTTCTTCGGCTTCGGCTTCGGCTTCGGCTTCGGCTTCGGCTTCGGCTTCGGCTTCGCTTGGCGCGGCGGACAGCGCTTCGATCAGCTCTTCGGCCTCGTTGAACATGGCCAACTGCGGCGAGTCGGTATCTTCAGGGCTGCGCTCGGACTTGGGCGAGAACAACTTGTGGCGCAGCAGGGCGACCTGTTCCTGAAGTTGTTCTATGCGAGCATCTTTCGCAGCCGCCTGTTCACTGGCCAGCAGCAGTAAATGCTTGAGCAGGATTGGGTCGTCAGGAAGGGGGGCGGGCACGGCGATCATGGCCGTGGATTATACCGGCTCAGGTCACGAAACGCGGCGTCAGTATCTGGTGCGGACGGTTGCGCCACAGGTCGATGCCGTCGAGCAGCCAGTTCAACTCATCGACCGTCAGCTCGATGGCCTCGTCGCCGGCATCGGGCTTGGTCTTGAAGCGTTCGGCTTCCAAACGCTTGAGCCACAGGCAGAAGCCATTGCGCTCCCAGTAGAGGATCTTGACCTGACTGCGGGTGCGGTTGAGGAACACGAACAGCACGGGGTTGAACACTTCCACCTTGATGTCCAGCTCGACCAGAGCGGCCAGGCCGTTGATGGATTTGCGGAAATCGACGGGCTTTGGGTAGAGATAGACCTTCTGCACCTTGGCGTCGGGACGCATCATGACGGAGCTCCACGGGAAAAAATGGGGAGCCCAGCATCCGGGAACGGACAGGTCAGTTGAAGGTGGGGTTTATGGAGCGGTTACGCTAGGACGGGGTTTATGGAGCGCTTACGTTGTTCTCGCCCAAGTCCGAGCGCAGCCCTGAAGATACCGACTCGCCGCAGTTGGCCATGTTCAACGAGGCCGAAGAGCTGATCGAAGCGCTGTCCGCAGCACCAGCCGAAGCCGAAGCCGAAGCCGAAGCCGAAGAAGTCGTGGCACCGGTCAAGCGCCGTGGCAAGCGCAAGCCGTTGCCGGCCAACCTGCCGCGTGTCGAGGTCATCCACGACCTGCCCGAGCACGAGCTGACTTGCGCCTGCGGCGCCTGCAAACAGCTCATCGGCGAGGAGACCAGCGAACAGCTGGAGATCATCCCGATGCAGGTGCGGGTCATCCGCCATATCGGCAAGACCTACGCCTGCAAGGCCTGCGAAGCGGCGCCGATCACTGCCGATCACTGCCGAAACCGTGCCGAGAACGCCATCCGCCCCTTCGTCATCGGGCGCAAGAACTGGCTGTTCAGCGACACGCCCAAGGGGGTCACGGCCAGCGCGCAGATCTACAGCCTGATCGAAACCGCCAAGGCCAATGGCCAGGAGCCTTACGCCTGGCTGTGTCACATCCTCGAACGCCTGCCAACAGCACAGAACGTTGAGGAATACGAAGCGCTGCTGCCTTGGAACTGCTCGCTGGCTTCTTCTGCTCCTGCTTCCTGAAAATAAATCCCGTCCTGACGGGCGGGGTTTATGGAGCGCTTACTAAACGTCTCTGTAAGTACAACCAATCCACAATCTCACCGTCAGGCCGATAACCACTCACGGTTTCGCGCAATAACGCCCGAACCCGCTCGTAGTCCTCACGCCCAACTGCATCCTCCAAAGCAAGAAGCACTTTCCTGTACTCCTCCCAAGACAGCATTTCTTCGTTGGCACGCATGATCATCGGATGCTCGGTCGGGCTGACGTTATCGCCAATCAGCAACTCCTCATAGAGCTTCTCTCCCGGCCGGAGCCCTGTGAACTCGATAGCAATATCACCCTGCGGGTTTTCAGCAGAACGCACACTCAAGCCACTGAGATGAATCATCTTCTCTGCTAACTCGGCGATCTTCACCGGCTCCCCCATATCCAACACGAAGACGTCTCCGCCCTCCCCCATCGACCCCGCCTGAATCACCAACTGGGCAGCCTCAGGGATAGTCATGAAATAACGTGTAATATTTGGGTGCGTAACCGTCACAGGCCCACCACGCCGGATTTGCTCATGAAACAGGGGTATGACCGAACCGGACGATCCAAGCACATTGCCAAAGCGCACCATTGTGAAGCGGGTTTTGTTGACCTCCTTGAGCAGCTCGCCTTTACCAAAAAGTACCGGAGCCTGTTCGCGGCTAAGCGCCTGCAGTACCATCTCAGCCAAACGCTTGGTGCTGCCCATCACATTGGTGGGCCGCACAGCCTTGTCGGTCGAGATCAGCACGAAATGCGCAACTCCAGCCTTTAGAGCTGCCTGAGCGGTAAACAGGGTGCCGAATACATTATTCAGCACACCTTCAGCAATATTGTGCTCGACCATCGGCACATGCTTGTAAGCTGCCGCGTGATAGACCGTATTCACCGCCCAGCTCGACATCACCTCCTCGAGCCGCTCCGGGTTGCGAATTGAGCCCAGAATTGGAATCAACTGAATGGCCAAGGACTCACGCTTGGTGCGGCTTACTAGCTCGGAATGAATGTTGTAAAGATTGAATTCGCTGTGCTCGAACAGCAACAGGGTCTTCGGCTCATTGGACAGGATCTGTCGGCATAGCTCCGAGCCAATCGAGCCACCCGCGCCAGTCACCATGACCACCTGGCTACGTATGCAACGCTCAAACAAGGCCTTCTGCGGCGGTACCGGATCACGTCCCAGCAGGTCAGCAATATCGACCTCCTGCACCTCATCTACCTTAACCCGCCCACTGGCCAAGTCCATTAAACCTGGCACGCTACGTACGTGCAGGTTGTACTGGCCAAGCAATTCGAGGATCTCCCTGCGACGCGCACGCGAGGCAGAAGGCACCGCAAGCAGAATTTCCTGGGCGCCAGTTTCTTCGATCATCTGTTGGGTGTGCTTGGGCTTGTACACCCGCAACCCGGCAATCACCCGGTTGGCGATGGTTGCATCATCATCAATAAAGGCAACGGGCGCCAGCGAACGCCCCAAACGCAGGGCGGCCAGTAACTGATTCCCCGCCGCACCGGCCCCATAAATCGCAACGCGGGGCAAACCACGGTCCCCTGTAAGAAGACGGGGATGCTCAGCCGAATACCAATTACCCATAAAGTACTGACGCATCAGCAAACGCACCCCGCCAATCAACGTCAGGCTAAGCCACCAGAAATTCAGCACCATCGAACGTGGAATCAGCGCAGGCGCGTCGCGATACCAATAGATCGTCAACGCCAGGAATAACGCAGAGAGGGAAATTGCCTTAAAAATGCTCTTGAGCGCATCGTTACCGAAAAAGCGCATCACCGCGCGATACATGCCCATACGGATGAAAATGGGCACTGAAATCAAGGGCACAATTACAAAGATCCAGGCGTGATGGCCTAAAGGATCAACTGCTTTGAAGTCACCCAAGCGCACAATAAACGCCAGCCACAGCGCACACCAAAGCAACAGTACATCGACAATGACCTGCAGCACACGCTTCGAACGCCGTGGCAAACGGATCAAACGCTCACGCAGGCGATCTGCAGTCCTTAACATCAAAACCTCCCAATCCTTCACATACCGTACTGCGTGGCAATAACTGATTCCCGCACAAGCCGCTGCCACTAACTAGGTTCTGTACGAAAAGTCGTCGAGCGAAGGTCAGGCGAGGCAAAAATGGGTGAGGAAGCGGAGTTTACGAGCTGTAAATGAGCATTCCGAACCTATTTTTAACGAAGCATCACCGAGCGCAGGCACTTTTCGTACAGAACCTAAGACGGGCGTACCCGATCACCCGCGCCCTTACCAAGCACCGTCATCAGGATATATTTAAAATAATGAGCCAGGGTAAGCTCACGAATCATACGCTGATCGGTTTCAGCCAACAGTTTTGGCGTCGACATATCAATATCGCTAAGCTGTGCCAACCCGGTGATACCCGGGCGCACATCGAACACACCACGCTGAGCACGCTCAGTCGTTAACTCCTGTTGATTAAACAGCCCTGGGCGGGGGCCGACCAGACTCATTTCGCCTTTGAGCACATTCCACAACTGAGGCAACTCATCGAGCTTGGTTTTACGCAGGAAGGCACCCATGCGGGTAATCGAAGCACTGGACGCCAAATGACTGGCTACCGACGCGGTATCGATCTTCATCGTACGAAACTTAACCAACACAAATGGCTTCTGGTGTCGCCCTACTCGCTCCTGACGAAACAACGGCGAGCCGGTATCGAAAAGACCAAGTACATAAATAACCAACAACACCGGGAAAGCAATAATCAGCCCTAGCAAGGCAAAGGTAAAATCAAAAATGCGTAACACGTTATTGTTCCTTACTCATAAAATCGGCTACGGTCGCTTCAATACCCTGGCTTACCGTAAACGGCGGCACCCATTCTAGCAACGTACGGGCCTTGGAGGAATCCACCTGCAAATCACCCACTAAACGGTCTACCACACCCTGCTTACCAGTAACCGCACCCGCTAACTTAAACAACCACAATGGCACCGGCAGCAAACGCGGCGAACGGCCCAGGCACAAGCGAATGAAAGTAACCAGCTTACACAGTGAAACATCTTCACCGTCAGACACCAAAAAGGTATGGTTGGCAGCCATAGGGTGCTGAATGCAGCGAATAATAAAACTGACCAAATTACCCACATACACCATACTGCGGTTGTTATTCACAGAGCCAAAAGGCAAAGGCAACCCGGTAGCTGATAACTTAAGCAAACTTAAAAAATTGGCTTTAACACCCGGCCCATACACCAGCGGCGGGCGGATAATCACCACATCTAAACCGGTTTCCTCAGCCAGCAAACGCAAGCCTTGCTCCGCTTCGTGCTTAGAAATACCGTAAGGATCCTCTGGTTTCGCTGCATCGGCTTCAGTAAAGGCCGACAACCCGGTTGTGCTTTCGCCATTAACCTTAATAGAGCTGATGTAAACAAACCGCTTAACACCCGCAGCAACAGCCTGCTTAGCAAGGTTCAATGTACCTTCTACGTTTACCTTACGGTATTCCGCCAGTGGGTCTGCTACTTCATCACGCATAATGTGCGCACGCGCAGCAGAGTGAACCACTACATCAACACCGTTAAGTGCCGAGGAATAATCCGTAGTGCCGTCAATATCGCCAACCACAACAACATCATCAGACGCAGGCGAAACAGCAGAACGAACTGCAGAAACCACTCGAAAATCAGGTAATTTTTTAAGTTCAGCAAGCAAAGCTGAGCCGACAAAGCCAGTAGAGCCTGTTAGAAAAACCAAATTTTGATTGGACATTTAATAAACCCCTAATGCAAACATGGCTAGCAAGGCAAAAGCATCACGGGGCCGTCTTCGCAGCGCACGAAAATTGTAAATCCGAAAAACGTATCGATTAAAATCCTTTAGATGATCTGGAGCAACAACAGATAAAATCAAATTAACCTGATTCCGATACCAATGCTTAGTGACTAACTCAATGCGTTTCTTATAAGCCGTGAAGCCTGCATTAGTACCTACTTGATTATTAGCGTGCTGCCGGTAAAGCATCGAAGGCGCGGGGTCTATATACCACCTAAAAGCATTGTGTCGACAAAACGCATAAGCCAACCAGTCGTGCAACGAAACGGCTTGAATCCGTTCACCCAGCCCTATTAAAAAACGCTTAAACGCTAATGCTGCATCAATATTGAACACATAAGTACAGCCCGGGCCTGCTGCTTCAAAAAAATAATCGAATCGCTTCTGAGGCTGTGCTTTATCAATAAGCACTTGCTTACCGTCGGGCCAAAAGGCCGTCACATTGGACGAATAAACATCAGATTGCCCAGCCTGCAACAATGTACAAGCACGGTGCAGCTTGTCCGAAAACCAAATATCATCCTGATCAGCAAAAGAAACCGCATCAAAACCAGAGAAATCAACATCCCTGATCAAGCGAAAAAAATTAGGGCCGGCACCACCAAAACGCTGACCATAAGGCAACATAACCACATTACTGTGTTTCTCAGCTAATTTCTGAACCCACTGGTCTGTACCATCGGAAGAAAAGTCCACACTGACAAACAAAGTAACATCGACGCCCTGCTGGTTAAGAATGCTGTTTACCTGTTCTTCTATCCATTTCATGCCGTTATAGGCTGCTACTAACACAGCAACCTTAGGAAAATTATCGGTTTTCATAATCATCCAGAATGTATTATTTCAGCTGGTGCAGCACCGCTGAAAGCTCTTGCTGCCAACCAGGAACAGCACAACCTAGTAAGTTCACCAAGATAGAACCATCCATAACAGACCAAGCCGGGCGTTTAGCCGGTGTTGGGTGATCACTGGTTTTAATGGGATTTACCACTGGAGCCTTCTCAAGCAACCTAGCCGCTACTGCTTGTTTAAATATCTCACAGGCAAAACCATACCAAGTAGTTGCTGGTGAATTACTGAAATGGTAAACACCCCAAGGTAATTCACCCGCTTCGATAAATTTTTTCGCTAACTGCCACAGCACATTAGCAATACTGGCAGCACTGGTAGGGCAACCATGCTGGTCTGCAACTACGCCCAACGTATCGCGCTCTTTACCGATGCGAATCATGGTTGTAACAAAGTTATTGCCTTCTGCACCAAACACCCAGCTGGTACGCAGAATAATGTGCTTAACACCACTGCTGATTATTACCTGCTCACCAGCCAGCTTGCTGGCACCGTAAACGCCGGTTGGGCCAACCGGATCGGTTTCTTTGTAGGGGGCAGTCGCTGTACCGTCAAACACATAGTCGGTAGAAATATGGAAAACCGGGATACCCAAAGCCAAGGCTGCTTGAGCCAGGTTTTTAACGCCAATCTCATTTACGACATAAGCACGGTCAGCATCGCTTTCGGCTTTGTCTACAGCAGTGTACGCAGCGGCGTTAATAATAAGCGCCGGTACTTGCTCAGCTACTATCCGCTGAACCTGCTGGGCATTGGTAATATCCAACTCGCTTGAGTTGTAACCCACAGCATCAAAACCAGCCGGGGCCAGCTTAACCAGTTCACTGCCAACCTGCCCGGCTGCACCCGTAATTAATACCTTAACCATGTAAGTCTTTTAACCCCGGGTAGCGTTGGTCTTTTTCAGAAAGCTGAACGTCAGTAAGCGGCCAGGCAATGTTTAGCGTGGGGCAGTTCCAGGCTACACCACCTTCATCAGTAGGGTCGTAGTAGTCGGTGCATTTGTACACAAAATCGACTGCATCGGTTAATACCACAAAGCCATGGGCATAACCTGGTGGCACCCACAACTGGCGGTGGTTATCTTCCGACAACTCTACCCCAACGTATTGGCCGTAAGTGGGCGATGCCGGGTTAATATCAGCAGCTACGTCATACACCGCACCACGCACTACGCTAACCAGTTTTCCTTGCGGCTTGGTTTTCTGAAAATGCAGTCCGCGTAAAACGCCCTTACGCGAACGTGAGTGGTTATCTTGCACAAAGGCTAACTCAATACCCGCTTCATCGCGGTAACGCTGGGCGCTGAAGGTTTCCATAAAGAACCCGCGCGCATCACCAAACACTTTTGGCTCAATAATTTTCACACCGGCTAATGCTGTATCAATAACTTTCATACTTACCCCTTGTGCTCTTCAGCTAAACGAAGCAAGTATTGACCATAGCCGGTTTTCGCCAGTTTGTTACCCTGCGCAAGAAGCGCTTCACGGCTTAGCCAGCCATTGTGAAAACCAATTTCTTCTAAACAGGCAATTTTAAGCCCCTGACGATGCTCTACTGTTTGTACAAACATACCTGCTTCCAACAGGCTTTCGTGGGTACCAGTATCCAGCCAGGCAAAACCACGACCTAACAGTTCTACGTTTAAGTCGCCACGTTCCAGGTAAGCCTGGTTCACACTGGTAATCTCCAGCTCGCCCCTGTGTGAAGGCTTAACGGCCTTGGCAATCTGAACGACATCATTGTCGTAAAAATACAGCCCGGTAACGGCATAGTTAGATTTTGGCTTAGCGGGTTTTTCTTCAATACTTAACGCACGGCCATTAGCGTCAAACTCAACCACACCAAAACGGTTAGGGTCACTCACTAGGTACCCAAAAACCGTTGCGCCCCTCTCCATTGATGCTGCATGTTTTAATTGCCGGCTAAAGCTCTGGCCATAAAAAATGTTATCACCCAACACCAAACATACAGAATCAGTGCCGATAAACTCCTCTCCAATAATAAAGGCTTGTGCCAAGCCATCCGGTGACGGTTGTTCGGCATAACTCAGTTCAATACCGTATTCACTGCCATCACCCAGCAACTTTTTAAAATTGGGTAAATCTTCAGGTGTGGAGATAACCAGAACTTCCCGAATGCCAGCCAGCATAAGGACTGACAGCGGATAGTAGATCATCGGCTTATCGTAAATAGGCAACAGCTGTTTAGAAACACCCTTAGTAATGGGGTACAAACGAGTGCCAGAACCACCGGCTAAAATAATGCCTTTCATGCCTTTTCCCCTAAACGGCCTAGCTGATAATCACCATTCAAAACACGCTGCCACCATTCGCGGTTATTTAAGTACCACGTAACAGTCTTACGCAGGCCGGTTTCAAAAGTTTCCTCTGGCTTCCAGCCCAGTTCACGTTCAATCTTGCTGGCATCAATGGCGTAACGCACATCGTGACCGGGGCGGTCTTTCACAAAAGTAATTAAATCTTCATAACGGGTAACACCAGCAGGCTTCTTATCTGCTGCCAGCTCTTCCAGCAAACTGCACAGTGTACGTACAACTTCAATATTACGTTTTTCGTTATGACCACCGATGTTGTAGGTTTCCCCCACTACACCTTCGGTTACCACTTTCACCAATGCGCGGGCATGGTCTTCTACGTACAACCAATCCCGAATCTGGCTACCATCGCCATACACAGGCAGCGGCTTACCAGCCAGCGCATTCAATATCATGTGCGGTAACAGTTTTTCTGGGAAGTGATACGGACCGTAGTTATTGGAACAGTTGGTTACCAGTGTGGGCAAGCCATAGGTACGCTGCCAGGCACGAACCAAATGGTCGGAACTGGCTTTAGAAGCTGAATACGGCGAGCTGGGCGCGTATGGTGTGGTTTCGGTGAACAGATCGTCTGTGCCATGCAGGTCACCGTACACTTCATCCGTCGAAATATGATGAAAGCGGAAAGCGGCTTTACGCTCAGCCGGTAAGCATTGCCAATAGCTGCGTGCCGCTTCCAGTAATGTGTAAGTACCAACAATGTTGGTTTCAATGAAATCGGCCGGGCCATCAATTGAACGGTCAACATGGCTTTCAGCAGCCAGGTGCATAACCGCATCAGGTTGAAATTCAGCAAACACCTTATCTAACGCCACACGATCGCAGATATCCACCTGATAAAAACGATAGCGACCTGAACTACTTACTGTAGCAACAGAATCCAAATTGCCTGCGTAAGTGAGCTTGTCGACGTTTGCGACAACATGGTTGGTGCTTTCAATTAGGTAGCGAATAACAGCAGAGCCAATAAAGCCTGCGCCACCAGTTACTAACAACTTCATACACGGACCCATTTAGAAATTTCAAAATCAAATCTTTTAATAACTCTAGCAGGTGCACCGACCGCGATAGAATTTGCAGGAATGTCGGTAGTAACAACTGAATTAGCACCTATTACTGCCCCCTTGCCAATTGTTACACCGGGTAAAACACTAACGAACTCACCAATCCAGACATTGTCTTCAATAATTACTGGGCTCGAAATAATAGGTCTACTAGCTGGCGCAGTAAGTGGTGACGAATGAATATCACCTGAATAACCACCATGATTATGATCAGATATAAACACCTTACTTGCAATCAAAACATTATTTCCAATAACAACTTTCTCCATAGATGCAATATGAACATAGTCATTAATCTGGACATTATCACCGAAATAAATTTTAGTCTCATCAGCGTCTTCAACAAAAGCATCAATTCTACAACCAACACCTGTTGTCAAATTTCTTCCGAACGAAATATTATTTTTGTTCCTTATAAAAAATGGAATTCTTATCAATCTGGATTGTGGAGAAATCAGTAATGTTGAGACTTTGCTAAATAATAAATATATAAATGTAAAAAATCCATAACCTCTCATAATAACTTTCTCACACCAGTAATAAAAACACGACGCAAGTATTTAGAAAATAGCCAGCAACAGGAAAAAATAAAAAATGCGCGACTTATCTGATTACGTTCAAGGGCAGATTTAACAATATAAATTTCACCAACGAACATTTTTTTTAAATCAGAGGACAGCCCCTTTTCACCAAATCGTTGCTTACCAAACCCCATTGAAACAAGACCGCTGTTCAATATATATATCGGCGTAAACAACAAGCAACGTAGCCAAAGATCACAATCCTCACCACGCCTTTTTTTAACATCAAATAAACCAGCCCTGATAAAAATATCTTTTTTTGCAATAATTGTTGATGTCGGAGGGTACCATTTCAAAATCAATTCATTAGCATTAAGCTTGAACAATGATAACTTATTCTTACCAAAGAAAGGGTATCTTTCATCGTCAACATTTGCACCAAGAAATTCTATATGTGGAAGTTTCGATATTTCTAAGAACTGACGCTCGAGTTTTTCAGGATACCAAAAATCATCAGAATCTAGTAGCGCCACCCATTCCGTCTGCGCTGCCTTAATCCCCATATTACGAGCGGAAGATACACCACCATTTTCTTTATTAAATATGGTTAAAACCCTATTTGCTGGAAGCTCTTTAAATGCAGCCTCTAAAACCGCCAAGCTGTTATCTTTAGACCCATCATTTACAACAATAATATTAATCAAATCCTTATATGTTTGATCAACTACAGACTGCACACAGGAAACGATTGTATCGTGTGAGTTGTACATTGGAATAACAACTGAAATACCAAACATTAATAATACACCTGCCAGATAAAGTAGAACGGTAAATAGGGGCTATCACCAACATCATATAATGAAATCATTATTCTCAAAATATTAACAAACTCCAAAAAACCAAGAAAAAAAATAAACATCAACAACCAGATATTTTTTATGACAAAAAATCGGGTTTCAGATAATGAAAACAGCACAATTCTAAACATAAGAAAATATAAAATTGCACCAGTCATTCTTAAACCAGCGTAACTAAACGAGGAAATAAAAACAAAAGCAATAACAGAAGATATAAGAACAAAAAACTCTAGGTTTGAAATCGAATATACATTACGCAATATCAAAACGAGCGCTATTGAAATAAAAACCCTCAAAAACCCCGAATACAAATTTGGTGACTCATATTGAAGATATGCATAGTATTTAACAAGGAGATGCTCCTGAAACATAAAAAGAAAAATGCCTACTAGACAAATGCCAAAAACAACAATGTGGAAAGACATATTCCTAACAAACGACAAAAGAATAATAATTAAAGAAGAACTGTGTATAAACACTGAAGAAAACGCAGGAAAAACTGACTTGATATAATTTAACCCATAAATATATGCGATCGCAAAAGAAGCAATTAAGAACGACAAGCCATAACGAACACCATTCATTGTAAAATCATGAAAAAAAACCGGAAAAACCAACAACGAAAAAATCTGAACAGAACACTTCGTTCGCGAAAATAAAAAATAAAAAATCAAAAAAATTAAAAAAGTTATACATCGCAATATATATACTGGGTCACTAAAAACAACACTTAAAAACCGGACCAAAAACACAAAACCGGTTTCCACACCGACTGATTCACCCAATATAATATTAGATATTATACTTTCATATGTAGCGGTATCTACACCAACAGCCCCCCCTAAAAACAACTATCACAAATGATGGAATAAGCAAAATAAATAGAATTACCCTTAAAGAATTTAGCTCTATCTTGGGCGCCAAAAAACCCAGAGGTACAACAGCCATATACGGAAGAAAATAGTACAAAAAAGCATCTAAATACAATTAAAACCTCAGCATCATTTAAGGGTTCTTTTCGCTTGAAGCAATGCCTTCAAAATCCTAATATAAAAAATAAATGTTAAAAGGTATTTATTGACTCCCAACTCTAACAAAATACGATATAACTCCGTTATTATTCCAATGGCATCTAGGGAGCTAACTCCACCATCACCGAATACTCCAGTAACAACATTTATCTCTTTAACAACAGCCCCACCTAGATAAGCCTTGATCATAAAGTATTGATCAGCAGCAATTGGAAACCTTTTTGAATAATAGCCAAACTTTTCATGAAGAGATTTCCTGAAAATGGAACCAACAGCATGGCCTGAACAAAATGCAGCAGAGGCAGTCAACCACATAGGGCCACGATTAGCTTTAAAGAGCTTTCCCGCATGATAAAAATTTGATGTTATTATATCAATATTATTATTTATCGCTTTCTTATATTCTGAAACTGCATCTACTGTTAAAGAATCATCAGCACCTAAAACCAAATAAAACTCACCAGATGACGCCTTTATTCCGCGATTCAGTGCATCATAAATACCAAAATCCTCTTGGGATATAAGCTTCAAATTAAGATCGGTAATTGATTTTAGATAATCAACCGTACCATCAGTTGAAGCGCCGTCAGCCACTACCCATTCAAAATCTTTGTCTGTCTGTTTTCTTAAGCTTTCAACCAAATCTGGTAAATGCTGTATAGCATTATAGGTTGCTGTTATAACACTTAATTTCATTATTTATTTATCACTCCTTTAAACAAAAATCACACACTAGCAGCGCCCATAACTATCCTTCAGCCTTACAATATCATCCTCTCCCAAGTAAGAACCTGACTGAACTTCAATCAGCTCTAATGGAATTTTACCGGGGTTTTCCAAGGCGTGTATTTCACCAATCGGAATATAGGTGGATTCATTTTCAGTTACCAAAAAAGTCTTGTCGCCATTGGTTACTTTAGCTGTACCGCTTACTACTACCCAGTGTTCAGCACGGTGGTGATGCATTTGTACAGACAGCTTGGCACCTGGCTTTACTGTAATGCGTTTTACCTGGTAGCGCTCTCCTGACTCAATAGAATCGTAAACCCCCCAAGGGCGATAAACCTCGCGGTGGTTCATGTGTTCGTGGCGGCCATCTTTTTTAATGGCATCCACTACTTTTTTAACGTCTTGCACTTTGTCTTTGTGCACAACCAAAACAGCGTCTTTGGTTTCTACAACCACCAGGTTGTCTACCCCCACTGTGGCGACCAGTTTGTGTTCTGCATGTATCAGGCTGTTGGTGGTGTTAATGGCCAGTACATCACCTTTGCTAACATTGCCGTGCTCGTCTTTGGTACCAATATCCCACAGGGCTGACCAGGAACCGACATCGCTCCAGCCTGCTTCCAGTGGCACAACGGCAGCGGCCTGGGTTTTTTCCATTACGGCATAGTCGATAGAGTCTTCCGGGCAATCTTTAAAAATGGTGGCATCGACACGGGTAAAATCCATATCTTGGGTGCCAGCCTGAAAGGCGCGGGTGCAGAAATCGAGAATATCCGGCCGAAACTCTTTCAACGCGGCCAGGTAAACACTGGCTTTGAACATAAACATACCGCTGTTCCAGTAGTAATCACCGGATTGCAAATAATTTGCTGCCGTTTTGGCATCTGGCTTCTCTACAAAACGTGCGACTTGGTAGCCTTGAACAGGCAGAACGCTACCCCGCTGAATATAGCCATAACCTGTTTCAGCATGGGTTGGCACAATACCAAAGGTCACTAACTTGTTAGCCTCGGCCAGGCTGGTTGCTACCTGTACGGCTTTTTGAAAGGCAGCCTGGTCGGCAATGTAATGGTCTGCGGCCAATACCAATAAAACAGGGTCATGCCCTTTTGCGGTAGCGCTGAGGGCGGCCAGTGCAATAGCCGGAGCCGTATTGCGCCCTACCGGTTCCAGAATAATGCTGGAATTTGCTACGCCGGCCTGACGCAGTTGTTCGGCGACTAAAAAACGATGGTCTTCATTACAAATAATGGCAGGTGCTGTTATCTCCAGCCCATCCAGGCGCGCCAGTGTTTGTTGCAGTAGGGTTGTATCGCCACAAAGTTTTAAAAACTGCTTGGGGTTTAACTGACGTGACAACGGCCATAACCGAGAGCCGGTGCCACCGGCCATAACAACAGGGGTAAGCATGATTTTATAGCCCGTTAAAATAGAGTTTGGTGTATTGGTGAACATTTGGATTAGCCAATATGGCATTGGTTTTTAACCACTGCGTATTGTTGTGCTGCTGTGCACTTAGCTGCACGCTTTCAGCGGGCAGTACCAGTTGGTAAGCCAGTGCAATATAGTGCGTTGACGGCTGTTCACCGAAAACAGAATCCGAATAAAAATGCTCGTACACACCTTTAAATATTGCCTGTCTTCTTTCCACCGTTATACCCAACTCTTCGGTGGTTAAGCGCTGGAAGGCGGCATCCAACGTTTCATTTTTTTGAACCCGCCCCCTGGTACAAACCAATAACCCTGAGCAGGACGATTATTTCGTAAACCGAGCAGATATTCGCCTTGCTCATTTTCTACCAGCAAGTCAATTGAAATCAGTGGTGTGGAATGCACCACTGTTGCAAAGGTATCGGCATCCAGCCAGCCTGGGGGATTAATGTCCATAATAGTTCCGCTCACAGCTTATTTATTAACCGCGTAAATGCGACTGGTGTTGTAAAAACCAGTCATAAGTATCGGTAAGGCCAGCTTCTAAACTGATGCGGGCTTGCCAGCCCAACGCTTTAAGGCGGCTAACATCCATTAATTTGCGTGGTGTGCCATCGGGTTTGGTAGTGTCAAACACTATTTCACCTTCAAAGCCAACCACTTTTTGCATGGTTTCTGCTAATTCGCGAATGGTGCAGTCAACCCCTGTGCCCACGTTAATGTGCGATAGCATGGGTTGCGTATTGGCCTGATAAATATCGTTCGCCAGGTTCATTACATGCACACTGGCAGCGGCCATATCTTTTACATGCAGAAACTCGCGCATCGGCTTACCACTACCCCACACCACCACTTGCTTGTCACCCGCCTGCTTGGATTCGTGGAAGCGGCGCATCATGGCAGGAATAACATGGCTGTTTTGCGGGTGGAAGTTATCATTTTCGCCATACAGGTTAGTAGGCATTACGCTACGGTAATCTCGCCCGTATTGGCGGTTGTAACTTTCACACAGTTTAATCCCAGTAATTTTAGCAATGGCATAGGGTTCGTTGGTGGGTTCCAGCGTACCGGTTAATAACGCCGCCTCTGTCATCGGCTGTTCGGCCATTTTGGGGTAGATGCAGGAGGAGCCTAAAAACAATAACTTCTGCACACCCGCTTTGTGCGCAGCATGAATGATGTTGGCTTCAATCATCAGGTTTTCGTAAATAAACTCAGCAGGGTATTCATTGTTAGCGTGAATGCCCCCTACTTTGGCAGCAGCCAGGTATACCTGATCAATCCGTTCGTGCTTAAAAAACTGCTGAACAGCTTGCTGATCCAATAAGTTCAACTCGCTGCGATTACGAACTACCAGCTGAATTTCCGGGCTTCTATCTAACTGGCGTACCAGGGCAGAGCCAACCATCCCATTATGGCCCGCAATAAAAATACGTTGTTTTGCCATAACCATCAGTTCTCTACCGATACCGGTACTTCGTAGCCGTGCAGCTTAAGCAGTGCATGGCGCTGTGCGGTTTTCAGGTCTTCTGCGACCATTTCGGCACACATTTCCTGCACGGTAATTTCCGGTACCCAACCCAATTTGGCTTTGGCGTTGCTTGGATCACCTAACAGGGTTTCTACTTCTGCCGGACGGAAATAGCGCGGGTCTACCCGTACAATAGTGTCACCTACTTTCAAGGCCGGTGCTTTATCGCCCTCAATGGCAGTAATAACTGCTACTTCATCGACACCTTTGCCATCAAAACGCAGAGTAATGCCAAGCTCTTTGGCGGACCATTCAATAAACTGTCGTACTGAATACTGCACCCCGGTGGCAATAACAAAATCTTCTGGTTTTTCTTGTTGCAGCATCATCCATTGCATACGCACGTAATCTTTGGCATGGCCCCAGTCACGCAGTGCATCCATATTCCCCATGAACAAGCACTGTTCTAAACCCTGAGCAATGTTTGCCAAGCCACGGGTAATTTTACGGGTAACAAAGGTTTCACCACGGCGCGGGGATTCGTGATTAAACAAAATGCCGTTACAGGCATACATGCCGTAGGCTTCACGGTAGTTCACGGTAATCCAATAGGCGTACAGTTTTGCCACCGCATAGGGTGATCGCGGGTAGAAAGGCGTAGTCTCTTTTTGCGGAATTTCCTGTACCAAACCATAGAGTTCAGATGTAGAAGCCTGATAGAACTTTGTTTTCTTTTCCAGGCCCAGCAAACGAATGGCTTCCAGAATACGCAGCGTACCCATCGCATCCACATCGGCGGTGTATTCTGGTGATTCAAACGAAACCGCTACGTGCGACTGTGCACCCAGGTTGTACACTTCGTCGGGCTGCACTTCCTGCAAGATACGGGTGAGGTTAGAAGAGTCAGTTAAATCACCGTAGTGCAGAATAAAATTCTGATTATGAACATGAGGATCCTGGTAAATATGATCTACCCGCTGTGTATTAAACAATGATGCACGGCGCTTAATACCATGAACTTGGTAACCTTTTTCCAGCAGAAACTCTGCCAGATAAGAACCGTCCTGGCCAGTTACACCAGTAATAAGTGCTTTTTTCATCTCAACCATCCAGTTAAACTTATGAAAAATCTATATATATTTTAAGTTAAAAACGAAGTACTCGCTTTAACCTTCTAACAACCCTATATAAATAAGACTTGACACTATACTCATCATAAAAAATATCATCTATCAATACCATCTCATCAAGTAGAATAAGAGGTTCCGTGAGTATAAAATCAGAATTCCCAATACGAGATGCAAGGGATTTACTATCAAAAGTATGTGTTGCATCCTCTCCAAAACCTAGATTTTTGACTAAATTCACACTCGGATACAAATTATATAAAGACTCAGAAAAGCTCAAAAACATCGCTTGATAATCCCATGTATTTATGGATGCCCCTTTCATTTTATTAAGTATATCAATCCAATACCGAAGGCCACCCCTATAATTTAAAAAGCTATAGTTCTTTAAAAACTCATCTCCTTCTAGATCAAAAAAATCCACACTGTATTTTTGCCACTGGTGTCGCCAAGTAGCCCAACCCCACATATTAAAAAAATGACTTCTGTAAACACCTCCACCTGATAGAACCTCATAATTTTCGCGCAGGTTACCTGAAATGGAAAATACCCTTTTTTCTTCCCCATAATGATTCAGTAAGGATTCGCAATACCAGAAAAAACTCTGGCTGGGCAGGCAGTCATCTTCCAGAATGATTCCTTGCTCTTCATTCTCAAAGAACCAGGTGATTGCACCACTTACTGCATATTTGCAGCCGAGGTTTTTTTCTCTGAAAAGAGTTTTAACTTCACAGTCCCAGTCGATGTTTTCCATCACATACTCACGTACAGCCTGTACTTTTTCAGCTTCGCCTTCTTTTGTTTCTCTGGCACCGTCTGCTGCTATGTAGAGTCTGGGTGGTTTGGCTTGGCGAATCGCTTCAAAAACTTGTTTGGTGGTATCCAAGCGATTGAATACGAGAAAAAGCACAGCAGTATTGAGTGGATGCGGCGGTGTAAACGGCTGAGGGGTTGTCATTATTTAATCCAGTTGTTTTCTTTCAAATGTGCAATGTAGTCTGCCAGTCTTCTTTTGGGTGACCAGCCTAATGCTTGTGTCTTGTCTGTGACCACGTCGGCAGTCATACGGTTGCCTTTACGCTCTGGCAGCATTTCGATCTTGCCACCGAATAGCTCAGCCACTTCAAGGATGGTGAAGGACTCAGGGCTACCAATGCCAAACTCATCACCATAACCATTCTCACCGACCATCACCAAACCATCGACGATGTCATCCACATGGGTGAAGTTACGCTTTTGCGTACCTGGGCTAACAATGGTAAGGGTCTCGTTAGCTTTCATTTTTTCGGTAAAAAGGGCAATCAGGGTGGCGTACTTACCTGTTGCAATCTCGCGTTTACCGTAAACATTGTAAAAATAAACAATGGCGTAAGGAATGTTGAACCAGTCGCCGTAGTTTTCGACCAGTTCAGTATTGCTGGCTTTTGTCCAGGCATAGGGGCTTTGGCTTCTACCCAGACCACCATCACCAAACTTGGTGCTGCTACCAGCATAAATGAGTTTGGCACCTGTTTTTCTACAAAACTGCAGAACTGCAAAAATACCCTGCTTGTTGAATGCCCAGACTTTTTCGATATCGTCAAAGCTCTGTTCTACACGCGAATATTCACCCAGGTGGTAGATGTAGTCAGGTGTGAAGTCAATCAGTTCATCAATTTGTGCTGTAGAGCCACGAATATAGGTGACACCAGGAACGTGATTGGCCTCACTGCCTGTAAAGTAGTTATCTAGTGACACTACCAGGCTGTTTGGGTCTTGAGCCAGGCGCTCGCACAGGTGACTACCAACAAAGCCAGCACCGCCAGTAACAAGAATTTTATTAGTCATGTTTCAGTCCTTACCAAAAAGATCGCGGCTATATACTTTGTGCTGATGCGCTAGCAGGCTTTCATCCGAACGGTTGGCAATGATGACATCGGCCTGACTTACAAAGGCATCAAAGTCATTGATGACTTGAGCATCGTGGAACAGCGCTTCATCCAGTTCCGGCTCATAGATCACCAATTCAATGCCCTTGCCCTGTAAGCGGTGCATAACACCCTGAATGGCAGAGGCTCTGAAGTTGTCGGAACCTGCCTTCATGATCAGCCGATACACCCCCACTTTATGTGGGTTGCGCTCCAGAATCTGGTGGGTAATGAAATCCATACGGGTATCATTCGCTAGCACGATAGCCTCAATGATTTTCTGAGGCACCTGTTCAAAATTGGCTAAGAGTTGTTTGGTGTCTTTGGGTAGACAATAACCACCATAACCGAATGATGGGTTGTTGTAGTGATTGCCGATACGCGGATCTAATGACATTCCTTCAATAATCTGCCGGGTATCCAGGTTGTTCACTTCTGCATAGGAGTCCAGTTCATTGAAGTAGGCCACGCGCATCGCCAAGTAGGTGTTGGCAAACAGCTTGATGGCTTCTGCTTCTGTGCTGTCTGTAAAGAGTACGGGCATATCCTTTTTGATGGCTCCCTCTACCAATAAGCCCGCAAACGTTTCAGCGCGTGCTGAACGCTCACCAACAATAATTCGGGATGGATAGAGGTTGTCGTAAAGTGCCTGGCCTTCCCGCAAGAACTCTGGTGAAAAAATTATGTTATCAATACCAAACTTTGCTCTGACTTGATTGACATAACCGACAGGGATGGTGGATTTTATCACCATCACCGCATCAGGATTGATTGCCAGCACATCCTGAATCACCGCTTCGATTGAACGAGTATTGAAGTAATGGGTTTCAGGATCGTAGTCAGTTGGGGTGGCGATAATGACAAACTCTGCACCCTCATAAGCTTTATGCTTATCCAGCGTAGCAGCCAGGTTCAAAGACTTGCTCTGCAAAAAATCTTCAATCTCGGCATCATGAATGGGTGACTTGCCTGCATTGATCAGATCAATTTTTTCTGGAATCAAATCCAAAGCAACAACCTGGTTGTTCTGAGACAGCAAGACAGCCATGGAAAGACCCACATAACCTGTACCTGCTACTGCTATTTTCACTTTATAATCCTTCTAAATAAAAACTTTATAACATCAATGGGAAATAAACATAAAGGCTTGTAACCTGTCGTGTAAATAGTTAGCTTTCTTGCCTTTTCCGAGTTTAGTTTAATTAAAAATTGCGTAAAAAAGTCATAATTTAACATTTTATTTATACTGTTAAATTTACACTTGCTAAAATTAACTTCCTCAAAATTAGATGCCAAAGACAATTTTGCAACTTTAATATAGTCATAAGAGTCTTTTATATGCTGAACACCTATTTCCTGTATTTCTTTTCTGACGTGTATAGATTTATTAAAATAGCTTACAATAGAAAGCTCTACTTCTTTTATATTTTTACACAAGAACTCTTTTTGATCTAAACCAACGACCTCGAGCTGACTATTATCTGCCCAAGGTGTGCTTAATGTTACAACAGGTGTTCCACAAAGTATTGACTCAGGTATTACCATACCAAAGCTTTCTCCCTGTTCAACAATAACGACTGTAAGATCAAATGCAGAATAGGCAAGCTGTAAATTCTCATCACCGATTATTTTATCAATTACGGTTATTGATTTTTTATAAGGCGAATCATCGATTGCAAGCAAAATGGATTTAGGCGGATTAACTACCACTAAATGATAGCTATCGTCTTCTTTTTTTAGCTCATTAAAAACTTTAATCAAACCAACGGACCACTTACCATCAAAAGCCTGACCAATACGTCCCAATAATTTAGCACTCTTATCTATATCATATTTTTCACAAAACAGCTCTCTACATTCTAACTTATCAAAGTTAGCAAAGCTCTCTGTTTTAACGGGATAGGGAACAATTGCCGACTTATATTTTGACCCGCCTCTCAGATTAAATATCCAATTTGCCCAGAATGACAATTGAAAACTTGTATCTACAAAACTTGCCCAAGGCGAAGGAACAGAGAAAACATTAGTTTCTATAATTTTTGCTTTTTTACACTTTTCTATCAACAGTAAAATATCTTCATACTTGGGCCCATGACTATGAATATGAATCAGATCTGGATCCCAGTCTTGAATTTCGTTAATTGTGCCAATTCCATCATATACTTTACATTTTTCTTTAACTTCTTCATACCTTGAGCCAAGCCCATATAAAGATAAAATACGGGAATCATGATCAAGTAAGCAATAAGCCTCAGCAAAATTTTGTGCTGCTCTCTGCGTACCGCCCTTATCTAAATTTAAAACAACCGTCAGTATTTTCAAATCACCACCCTATTATTGCTTTCACCTTTAACAAACCAAACACCCTGTTTCTTTTGAAAATAATATCCATAAAAACTGATATTATTAAATCTGAAAGCAATGTTGCTATAGCTGCCCCTATTACACCGTATTTTGGTATCAATATAAAATTTAGGGATACATTTATGAGGAGCAATGCAAACTGACGCCACATTACATCAGCTGCCTTATTTTCTGCCGTCAAGACCTTTGATGTAATTATATTCAAATATGTAAATGGAATTGAGAAAATCAGTATTGCAAGAACTGCATCCGATTCTTTATACTCCATTCCAAACAGTAAAAAAATAATTTCTGAAGATAGAAATGCTACTATGGCAGCCAAAAAAATTAGACCGTAAAAACCTGCTCGAATTAGAATCTTAATATCATTATAGCTTTTCGAATAAACCCGTTTAATTATCATTGGATATAAGCTTGTAGAGACCACAACTGCGAGTATTGCCAGCCCCTCTGCAAGTCTTACCCCAGCACTATATATACCGACTTCGTAATCACCTTGAAACTCTGATATCATAATCTGATCTATTCGCATAGCCAAACCAACACTAAATGCACTAAAAATTAAAGGCCACGAATCTTTGAGCAGTTGCTTGGCAATACTGATATTAAAGCATTTAAAAAAACTAACATTTCCTCTGATTTTGTAGGCTACAAAATAGCTAACACCAAGACTGAAGGTGTCAAACGCAGTAACAAATACAAACCAGAAAAGTTCCGCCTGAGTAACAACCAGGTAAATTTTGATCAGTGATGAAAGGATAAGCTGGGTTACTTTGCAGATGGATACTATTTTGGCAAGGACTTTGGACTGAAAGTAAAACTCCACCACCTCAAAGCTTTGGAAAACTAAGCCTGCTGTGATTATGAATATATAGAGATTGGTAGTGGAATCGTTAGATGTAAAGGGGACAACGGCAGCCATAATGGCCATCACCACAAAGGCACCTATTACTTTAAGCCAGAATGCGGTGCCTAAATAAACATCACGCCCTTGAGGATGATTGATAAGCTCGCGAACTAATATGCCGTCCAACCCTAACTTGGCTATGCCGGCAAAAATGGCGGTAAAGGCCAACACATAGCTGAACAAGCCAAACTGCTCTGGGCCAAGGTAACGGGCAACCCAAATTCCGACCAACAAACCGGCAACGATACGCAGCATTTGCTCAGCCATCATCCAGGATGTGTTGGCAGCATAACGTCTGAAACCCTGATGCTGAACCAGGCTTTTTATTTTATTGATGATCGCCATATCTAAGCAGTCTGCTGTAGCAGTGTTGTTATTGCTTGCAGCTGTTGTTGTACCAGTGCTGAATCGGCTTTGGTTTCAATATTCAGCCTAAGCAGCGGCTCTGTATTGGAACCACGAATATTCATTCGCCAATTGCCAAAATCCATACTCACACCATCGGTTTCATCGATTGTTGGATTTTGGTTGGCATAGTAATTTTTTACAGCATGAATGCAGGCTTTTACATCCGCTACTTTAAAGTTGATTTCACCGCTACATGGGTAAGCTTGCTGGCGTTCGCTTACCAGTTGCGATAAGGGCTTACCGGCTAAACTGATCAGTTCAGCGACTAATAACCATGGAATCATGCCACTGTCGCAGTAGGCAAAATCACGGAAGTAGTGATGTGCGCTCATTTCCCCGCCGTAAATGGCGTTTTCTTTACGCATCCGCTCTTTGATGAAGGCGTGGCCCGTTTTACTTTGAATGGCCTGCCCGCCGTTTTGCTGGCAAATATCGATGGTGTTCCAGGTTAAACGGGGGTCGTGGATAATTTTTTCGCCCGGATGTTTTTTCAGGAAGGCTTCGGCCAATAAGCCAACGATATAATAACCTTCTATAAAACCGCCTTGTTCGTCGAACAGGAAGCAGCGGTCGAAGTCGCCATCCCAGGCAATGCCCATATCGGCGTTGTATTCTATAACGGCGTTGGCTGTTGCTGCCCGATTTTCTTCCAACAATGGATTAGGAATGCCATTGGGGAAAGTTGGGTCTGGCGTGTGGTGTACCTTAATAAAGGTGATGGGTACACCATTTTGTTGCAATTCAGCTTCTATGGCATCCAGTACCGGGCCTGCGGCACCGTTACCCGCATTAACCACAATGGTTAGTGGCTTGATGTTGCTAGGGCTAATGTAGCCCAGCAAATGCTGCACATATTCAGAGCGCAGGTTGTGCTGTAACTTTCTGCCTTGGCGAGCTGGAGGGGTGAATGTCTGGTTTTCAGCCAAAGCTTTGATGTCGTTAAGCCCAGTATCACCACTGATGGGCTGTGCGCCCCGCTTTACCAGTTTCATGCCGTTAAAGTCGATAGGATTATGGCTGGCGGTTACTTCGATACCACCATCTACATCCAGATGAAAGGCAGCAAAGTAGATTTCTTCGGTGCCGGTCATTCCTAAATCAATAACGTCACAACCAGCATCCATAATGCCTTGGGCCAATGCTTGTTTGAGTGATTCGCTGGTTGCACGTACATCACCACCGACAACAACCTTTTTGGCATTCAGGTATTGTGCGTAGGCCCGGCCAATGCGGTAGGCGATTTGTTCGTTGAGTTCTTCGCCCAGGCGGCCACGAATGTCATAGGCTTTAAAACAGGAGAGGGTCATGGGTGTCCTTGTTTAACTTCTAAGCGCTGATCGCGACAAAAATGTCGCTCCTACAATAGATCCGTTGGGCGTTCCGGGTTGAGCGCTGCGCGATGTTAGTTAATCACTACCGAACAGGTCGCGGGTGTATACCTTGTTGGCTACGTCTTCCAGCTCTGCCGATGGGCGATTAGCCACAATAACGTCTGCAAGCTGTTTAAATTCCGTTAAATCGTTAATTACCCGCGAATTAAAGAAGCGCTCTTCTTCCAATACAGGTTCGTACACTACCACTTCAATGCCTTTGTCTTTGATGCGTTTCATTACGCCCTGTATGGCCGAAGCGCGGAAATTGTCAGAGCCGCTTTTCATCACCAGGCGGTATACGCCCACTACCTTGGGGTTACGGCGGATGATGGATTCAGCAATGAAGTCTTTGCGGGTGGTGTCACCACTGATCGGCTGGGCGCCACGAAGCACCAGTTTCATGCCGTTGAAGTCGATGGGATTGTGGCTGGCGGTTACCTCGATGCCACCATCGACATCGAGGTGAAAGGCAGCGAAATAAACTTCTTCGGTACCGGTCATGCCCAGGTCGATCACATCGCAGCCAGCATCCATAAGACCATTGGGCAGAGCCTGCTTGAGGCCTGCAGTGGATAGACGCATATCGCCACAGATCACGATGCGGTTGGCATCGAGGAACTGCGCATAGGCACGGCCAATGCGGTAGGCGATGTTCTCATTTAGCTCAGCGCCGAGCTGGCCGCGGATGTCGTAGGCTTTGAAGCAGGTTAGCGTGGTCACGGTGAGTAATGCTTCTCGATCGAGTGCAGCAACACCCTGCATTGCCATGCAGCAGGGCGATACGTGAATCAGGCGCTTCGCGTACGGTTCTCGATAAATACGTTGCGAATCAGCGCGACGAATACGCCGAGCATACCGCCGAGCACCAAGCCCAATGCAAGAATAAGTTTTTTATTGGGCATAGCTTCAGTACTTGGTAGTGACTCCACGCTGTAAAATTCACGCGCCTTTATTGAACTCTTAACGCCAACGGCCATCATTAAGGACTGAAATTCTTGCGCCGTTATCTTTGATGCATGCTCAATATAACCACTAAGTGCAAGGAGTGAATCCCCTTTATCTGGACAAGTCACTGAAACAACAACTTTATTTCGAGTTTGGCTGATTGCGCTCGCACAGCCTGCGAAACTCGGATTCTCTGAGATAAAAGCAGCCTGCGTTGCTGGTGCAAGCAGATTTCTACTAAGGAGCACCATAACATTGTCACTTAACTTCAACGCAACACCTAGCACATCAACTGTTGAGTCTGAACTAACTTTCACATCCTGCACAAATGGTGCAAAAGTAGTAATCGATGGCGCCGCCAATATAGTTTTTGATTCAAATTTCTGGGGAGTGAGATAAGCATAGCCCGCAGCACTGACAACGCCACAGAAGGTAATAAATAAAATTATAAACTTCTGAGCCCATAGCTTTTGCACCAATTCAACCAAGTCGATTTCATCATCATTTCTCCCTGGTTTTAAAGGGGATATTTGCTTTTCACTCATTCAATAACTGCCTTGATTAAATTGATTCTGGCACTACAGTTTTCACGAACTGACCCTGTACCTGATAGCACTTTCGCAAACACTCGGCCAACTGTGCTTTGGCCTCAGGTTCACCATGCACGATACGAATTTCTGACGGCCAGTGAGTCATCCGGGTAACAAAGCTCACCAGACCCTTTTGATCTGCATGGGCAGAATAACCGCCAATGGTATGCACCTGAGCCCGAATGTCATAGCGCTGACCGTCAAATTCCACATAGCCACTACGCGGAGCAAAGCGCTGGATCTGTCGCCCGGGCGTACCTTCAGCCTGGTAGCCGACAAAGAGCACGTCATGCCGCTCGTCACCCAGCATCGCTTTTAGGTAGTTGACGATACGCCCGCTGGAGCACATGCCGTTACCGGCGATAACAATAGCCGGCTGAGTGGTTTGGGCCAGACGGTTGACCATAGCCAGGTGAGCCTGGTGACTGTCGACCGTGAGCAGGTTACGGAAAGCCAATGGATTACGGCCATTGGCCAAACGCGCCCTCGCCTCTGCGTCCCAGAAATGATCGAGCTCGCGGTACACCGCTGTAAAACGGCTGGCCAGCGGAGAGTCGAGAATGATGGGCAGATTCGTCCAGTCGAGCGTTGCAACTTTGCTGGTGCCCGGTTTTGAAGCACTTGACTGAGCTTTGGCAGATTCTTTCAGCGCTCTGCGATGGATGATGTCTTCCAGCTCATAGAGCAACTCTTGGGTGCGACCAATACTGAAGGCGGGTATCAGCACTGTGCCCTGGTTACTCAGCGCGTGCTCGAGCACTTTTTCCAGTCGCGCACGACGACTGCGGCGGTCTTCGTGCAGGCGGTCACCGTAAGTGCTTTCGATAACCAGAATATCGGCTTTGTAGGGAGCTTTCGGCGCCGGCAGGATTGGCGCATGGGGTGCGCCGAGGTCGCCGGAAAACACAATGCGCTTCTTCTCGCCCGACTCGGGGTAGTGCAGGTCTACCTCGACGTAGGCCGAACCAAGGATATGGCCAGCACGCTGTAGACGAATCCGCGCGTTGAGTTGTGGCGTGTCGATCAAGCTGAACCATTGCCTGTAGGGCAAAGCGACGATGCGCTGCTCGATTAGCTTGAGGTATCGCTCGACTTGTTTCTGATCGCGACTAAAACCGAGCTTGAAGGCATCCTCGAGGACGATGGGCAACAACTTGGCAGACGGTTCGCTGCAGAGGATCGGGCCTTTGAAGCCGGCTGCAAGGAGGTAGGGTATGCGGCCCACGTGGTCGATATGGACATGAGTCGCAACCAGAGCCTTGATGCCGTCCAGAGAGAAGTCGATTGCGAGCTTGTCTGCGCCTGCACGGCCTTCAGGGGAAGTTTCGGCGCCTTGAAAGAGGCCGCAGTCAATCAGCAGCGCATGCTCATCGTCCATCTGCAACTGATGGCATGAACCCGTCACGCCGGTTACGGCACCGTGATGAACAATGGAGGGGTACCGCACGAGTCAATCCCTTAACACTAGCTCTATCTAAAGGGACTCAGGCCGAGAATGCGCAATACGTACACACACGACTAAACGAGAACCAACCTAAAGCAACATCAAAAAGCCACCAGCGTGAAAGCCCGCACATTTTGACGGATTTTTTCTGCTTGGCAAGCATAACGAAATTCTGACGCCGCCAGGCCGACTCCATCTGCGCGAACATCACTCATCCTCATTGACCCGATCGCGCAACTCCTTGCCCGGCTTGAAGTGCGGTACGAACTTGCCATCCAGGCGCACCGACTGGCCGGTTTTGGGGTTACGCCCTACGCGCGGAGCACGATAGTGCAGCGAGAAGCTGCCAAAGCCGCGAATCTCGATGCGATCCCCCGTCGCCAGCGCCTGGGACATTTGTTCCAGCATGGTCTTGATGGCCAGCTCGACATCCTTGGAGGACAGCTGACCTTGATGGGTGACAATTCTTTCGATCAACTCCGACTTGGTCATGGTTTTCCCTTCTTTTTCAAGCGGCTAGAAGACTCGACGGCTCGGTTTTAGCACGCTGATCAGCTTTTGAACAGCCCAAAAAAACAAGGTGTTAGCGAGTTTTGCAGTTAGTTGTGATAACAGGGGCTTTGCGTAGGAGATCTACCTTGGGGTGAAGCTTTTGGGTATTGGTTCGATATTGCGGGATGGCCACCATTCGCTGCGGGGCGCAGCTCCTACAGAGAGCGCCGACTGGCGCATTCGTGTAGGAGCCCAGCCTCGGGGCGAAGCTTTTGCGCATGAGCGCGACATTGCGGGGTGACTGCTATTCGCCGCGGGGCGCGGCTCCTACAGGGGGAGCATTGTTTTGCGGTTTGGTGTGGGGGCCCTGCATCGGGGTGAAGCTTTCACGGGCTCTGATTCTGGCTCGACTATGCTGAACTGGCGAACGCTAACGGAAGGGAATCCGATGACTGAGAAACGCTATGCCGCGCATAAGCTTCGCGATGGACGCTGGTCCAGTAGCGGGCAAATCTATCTTGTCACCACCGTGACCAAGGACCGTGTTCCTGTGTTTGCCGATCTCTCTGCAGCGCGCACGCTCATCCAGATCATTCGTCAGGACGAGATGCTTGGGTCGCACCAAACGCTTTGCTTTGTTGTGATGCCGGATCATCTGCACTGGCTGCTGCAACTACATGACGAAGCATTGCCCCGATTAGTGGGCAGAGTTAAATCAATATCCGCCAAACGCCTGGGTCAGCCTATATGGCAAAAAGGCTTTCATGATCACGCACTACGCCGGGAGGAGGATGTTCGGAGTATGGCGAGATATGTGGTGGCAAACCCCTTGAGAGCCGGGCTTGTGAAGCGCGCAGGTGATTATCCACACTGGGATGCAGTGTGGATATGAGCGTGGCAGGACGAAGCCTTTAGCAGGCCGTTGAAAAACTCGGCTTCAACTGCCCCAACCCGTCCGGTTTGGCGCTTTTTCAAGCGCTTTGGCCTAACGGAGTCCACACAAGGCCTGACTTCAGGCCTTTTTGACAGGTTTCAGCACCACGTTCACGCCTTTCGGCGTTTTTTGGGCGTAACTCGCCCTATACATGCGATCCTCGCCACCAACCCGACAGGCTACCCAGTCGGATCAGGTTGTAGACCGAGAAACCCAGCAATAACTGAGCACTCAGCTTGGCGCGACCGATCAGCTTGGTCTTGCGCAGGCCGCCAACCGTCTTCAGCCAGCCAAAACCTTCTTCGATCCGCTTGCGGATCTTCTGGCTGGCGGCATACCCCGGATGCCGCGTGGTGCGCCCATCGATGGCGCTGCCCTTGCGCTTCTGCGCCACATGCGGTGTCACTTTCAGCTCGCGCGCCCTCTGCACGAAACGCTTCTGGTCGTAATTCTTGTCTGCACCTACCGTGCTGCCCGGCTTGGCCGTGCGCTCCAGCATCTCCAGCGCCGCCTCTACCTCGGCACGTCCATTGAACTCGGTGCATTCCACATCCACGATCAGACCGTTGCGGTGCTCCATCATCGTGTGGGCCATGTGCGCCAGACGACTGGCATCGCCATTGCTCTTGCGCGCCAGCCGGGCCTCGGGATCGCTGGTCGATTGGTGGGTCGCGTTGCTGCGCTTCTCGCCCTTGAAGTCGGCATCGGGGTTGCGCGTGCCATCCTCCGGTGGGTCGCCGCCATCCTTCTTGATAAAGGACTTGTGCGAGGCCCAGGCGTCGATCAGCGTGCCATCGACGCTGAAATGCTCGTTGCTGGCGTACTCGGACCATGCGGCCAGCGACTTGATGCGCTGGAAGAACAGCCGCGCTACATCCTGGTTGAACAAGCGGTCACGGTTCTGGCTGAAGGTCGAGTGATCCCACATGCGCTCGTCCATCGACAAGCCGACGAACCAGCGAAACAGCAGGTTGAAATCAATCTGCTCGACCAACTGCCGCTCGGAGCGAATGGTGTAAATCACCTGCAGCAACGAGGCGCGCAGCAGCCGCTCCGGCGCAATCGAGGCCCGTCCCAGGGTGGAGTACAGCCCGTCGAAGTCCCGATCCATCGAAGCCAGAACGGTATCGACCAGGCCTCGCAGGGGACGCAGCGGGTGATCGTTCGGGATGCGCTGCTCCAGCGTCGTATAACTGAACAGCTCGTTTTGTTTGAGGTCGAGTCCACGCATCGGCTTGGGCTGGCTTCGGCAGAAGAGGATGGCCGCCATTTTGCCAGAGCCACGCGGGCTCTGGCTTTTTTCAACGGCCTGTTAGGTATTGGTTCGGTATTACTGGATGGCCGCCGTTCGCCGCGGGGCGCGACTCCTACAGAGGGAGCGTCGGCGGCGCATGCGCGTAGGAGCCCCGACTCGGGGCGAAGCTTTTAGGTATGGGCTCGATATTGCGGGATCGCCGCCATTCGCCGCGGGGCGCGGCTCCTACAGGGGGGAGCGTTGTTTTGCGGTTTGGTGTGGGAGCCCCGTCTCGGGGCGAAGCTTTCTCTGGCGCCTGGCTCGGTAAGCTAAGCTGAACTGGCGAACGCTAACGGAAGGGAATCCGATGACTGAGAAACGCTACGCCGCGCATAAGCTTCGTGATGGACGCTGGTCCAGTAGCGGGCAAATCTATCTTGTCACTACCGTAACCAATGGTCGCATCCCTGTCTTTGCTGATTTCTCAGCGGCGCGCACGCTCATACAAATCATTCGCCAGGATGAGCTGCTTGGATCGCACCAAACGCTCTGCTTTGTCGTGATGCCTGATCATCTGCATTGGCTGTTGCTACTGCAGAGTGAGGACCTGACCCGCTTGGTGGGCAGGGTCAAATCCATTTCCGCCAAGCGCCTGGGTAGGCCGATATGTCAAAAGGGATTCCATGATCATGCGTTGCGCCGGGAGGAGGATGTTCGGAGTGTGGCGAGATATGTGGTGGCAAATCCCTTAAGAGCCGGGCTCGTGGAGCGAGCGGGTGATTATCCGCATTGGGATGCGGTGTGGATATGAGGGCGGTTTGGCGACGTTATTGGGCATAGGCTTGGCATTGCTGGATGGCTGCCATTCGCTGCGGGGCGCAGCTCCTACAGAGAGAGCGTCGACTGGCGTATTCGCGTAGGAGCCCCGCCTCGGGGCGAAGCTTCTGGGTATGGGCTCGGTATTGCTGGATGGCCGCCATTCGCCGCGGGACGCAGCTCCTACAAGGGGAGTGTTGTTTTGCGGTTTGGCGTGGGAGCCCCGCCTCGGGGCGAAGCTTTGGGGTTGCGCTCGGGATTGCGGGATGGCCGCCATTCGCGGCGGGGCGCCGCTCCTACATGGGCGGTGGCGTTACGGAAACGAAAAAGGCGACCCGAAGGTCGCCTTTTTTGATGAATTACCCGAACTTAGTTCTGGTTTTCCATCTGAGCACGGATCAGATCACCAATGGTGGTCGGGCCGGTGCTTTCAACGTCTTGCTTGTTACGCAGTTCCTTCATCGCGTCCTTCTCGTCTTCAACGTCTTTCGACTTGACGGACAGGCTGATGACACGGGACTTGCGGTCGACGCTGATGATCTTGGCTTCTACTTCGTCGCCTTCTTTCAGGACGTTGCGCGCGTCTTCAACGCGGTCACGGCTGATTTCGGAGGCTTTCAGGGTAGCTTCGATCTCGTTGCCCAGGTCGATGATGGCGCCCTTGGCGTCTACTTCTTTCACAACGCCACGGACGATGGTGCCCTTGTCGTTGATGGAGACGTAGTTGCTGAACGGATCGTCTTCCAGCTGCTTGATGCCCAGGGAGATGCGCTCGCGCTCCGGGTCAACCGACAGGATGACGGTTTCCAGCTCGTCGCCCTTCTTGAAGCGACGCACGGCTTCTTCGCCGGCTTCGTTCCAGGAGATGTCGGACAGGTGAACCAGGCCGTCGATGCCACCGTCCAGACCAATGAAGATACCGAAATCGGTGATCGACTTGATGGTGCCGGAGATCTTGTCACCCTTGTTGAACTGACCGGAGAAGTCTTCCCACGGGTTGGTCTTGCACTGCTTGATACCCAGGGAGATACGACGACGCTCTTCGTCGATGTCCAGAACCATGACTTCCACTTCGTCGCCGACGTTGACGACTTTCGACGGGTGGATGTTCTTGTTGGTCCAGTCCATTTCGGAAACGTGTACCAGGCCTTCCACGCCCTCTTCCAGCTCGGCGAAGCAGCCGTAGTCGGTGAGGTTGGTGACGCGGGCAACAACGCGGGTGTTTTCCGGGTAACGAGCTTTGATGGCAACCCATGGGTCTTCGCCCAGTTGCTTCAGGCCCAGGGATACGCGGTTACGCTCGCGATCGTACTTCAGAACCTTGACGTCGATCTCGTCGCCAACGTTGACGATCTCGGACGGGTGCTTGATGCGCTTCCAAGCCATGTCGGTGATGTGCAGCAGGCCATCTACGCCGCCCAGGTCAACGAACGCACCGTAGTCGGTGAGGTTCTTGACGATACCTTTGACTTGCTGGCCTTCCTGCAGGGATTCCAGCAGAGCTTCGCGCTCGGCGCTGTTCTCGGCTTCCAGGACGCTACGACGGGAAACGACAACGTTGTTGCGCTTCTGGTCCAGTTTAATGACCTTGAATTCCAGCTCTTTGCCTTCCAGGTGAGTGGTATCACGCACCGGACGGACGTCAACCAGGGAACCCGGCAGGAACGCGCGGATGCCGTTGACGTCAACAGTGAAGCCGCCTTTGACCTTACCGTTGATAACGCCCTTGACCACTTCTTCAGCGTTGAACGCAGCTTCCAGAACCAGCCAGGATTCAGCGCGCTTGGCTTTCTCGCGGGACAGCTTGGTTTCACCGAAGCCATCTTCAACCGCGTCCAGCGCAACGTGGACTTCGTCACCGACCTTGATGGTCAGCTCGCCTTGTTCGTTGAAGAACTGGTCGAGCGGGATGACGCCCTCGGACTTCAGACCGGCGTGAACGGTAACCCAGTCACCGTCGATGTCGACCACGATGCCGGTGATGATGGCACCCGGCTGCATGTCGAGGGATTTCAGGCTTTCTTCAAATAGTTCTGCAAAGCTTTCGCTCATGTTGATTCCTGTTGATCAAGGGCGGGGATTCGCCCAAACCACATTCCAGACCATGTGGGTTCGTTCATATAAAAAGAGGCCTACGGGACAAGGACTGGTCTCCCGTATGCCTCCTTGCGGACTCTTCGATTTAGAGCAACCGAAAGTCCTTACCCGGCCAGGTCGCGATCAGCGACCTCGCTCAGAATTCGTTCAAGCACCTGCTCGATGGACAGCTCGGTGGAATCCAGCACGATTGCGTCGGCTGCCGGCTTCAGCGGAGCCACCGCGCGCTGGGTATCGCGCTCGTCGCGCGCCCGTATCTCGTCGAGAAGACTCGCGAGATTAACATCATCGCCCTTGCCCTTCAACTGCAAGTAGCGGCGATGGGCACGTTCCTCGGCGCTGGCGGTGAGAAAGATCTTCAGCGGCGCGTCGGCGAATACCACGGTGCCCATGTCGCGGCCATCGGCCACCAGGCCGGGCATTTCGCGAAAGGCACGCTGACGCTGCAGCAGCGCTTCCCGTACAGCCGGCAGCGAAGCGACCATGGAAGCACCGGCGCCGATCTGTTCGTTGCGGATGGCGTCGGTCACCTCCTCGCCTTCGAGGATGATGCGCTTATCGATGAACTGCACATCCAGATGTGCGGCCAGTTGCTTGAGCGACTCTTCGTTGGTCAGATCGATACCGTGGTTGCCGGCAGCGAAGGCCAGCAGGCGATAGAGCGCACCGGAGTCAAGCAGGTTCCAGCCCAGCTGCTTGGCCAGCAAGGCGCACAGCGTGCCCTTGCCCGACCCGCTCGGCCCATCGACGGTGATTACCGGGGCATTCATGCCTTGCCCTCTACAGCCACGTTGATGCCGACTTCAGCCGACAAGGCCAGGAAGTTGGGGAAGGAAGTGGCGACGTTGGCACAGTCATGAATGCGGATCGGCGCAGTGGCGCGTAGCGAGGCGACGCTGAAGGACATGGCAATACGGTGGTCGCCATGCGCCCAGACTTCGCCACCGCCGACGCTACCGCCTTCGATGATGATGCCATCCGGGGTCGGCTCGGCCTTCACACCCAGCGCGATCAGGCCGTCAGCCATGACCTGGATACGATCAGACTCTTTCACCCGCAGCTCTTCGGCGCCGCGCAGCACGGTACGGCCTTCGGCACAGGCGGCGGCAACGAACAGCACCGGGAATTCATCGATAGCCAGCGGCACCAGGTCTTCCGGAATGTCGATACCCTTGAGCTTGGCCGCTCGCACGCGAATGTCAGCTACCGGCTCGCCGCCGACTTCACGCTGGTTTTCCAGGGTAATGTCGCCACCCATCAGCTTGAGGATATCGATCACGCCGGTACGGGTCGGGTTGATGCCAACGTGCTCCAGCACCAGCTCGGAGCCTTCGGCGATGCTGGCAGCGACCAGGAAGAACGCCGCCGAGGAAATATCTGCCGGCACTTCGATACGCGTGGCGGTCAGCTTGTGCCCGGCCTCGACACTGACGGTACTGCCTTCGACGCTCACCGGGTAGCCGAAGCCGCGCAGCATGCGCTCGGTGTGGTCACGGGTCGGCGCCGGCTCGGTCACCGAGGTGCTGCCAGCGGCGTACAAGCCAGCCAGCAGCAGGCAGGATTTAACCTGGGCACTGGCCATCGGCATGTCGTAGGCCATGCCGGTCAGGCGCTGACCGCCCTTGATAGCGAGTGGCGGACGGCCTTCCGGGCCGGTCTCGATCACCGCGCCCATTTCACGCAGCGGCTTGGCCACGCGGTTCATCGGGCGCTTGGACAGCGACGCATCGCCGGTCAGCGTAGTGTCGAACGGCTGCGCGGCCAGCAAGCCGGAGAGCAGGCGCATGGAGGTGCCGGAGTTACCCATGTACAGCGGGCCAGCCGGCGCTTTCAGACCATGCAGGCCGACGCCATGGATGGTCACGCGGCCGTGGTGCGGGCCTTCGATGACCACGCCCATGTCGCGGAAGGCCTGCAACGTAGCCAGGGCATCCTCACCCTCGAGGAAGCCTTCGACCTCGGTGGTGCCTTCGGCCAGCGAACCCAGCATGATCGAACGGTGCGAGATGGATTTGTCACCCGGTACGCGGATACGTCCAGCCAGCGAGCTACCAGGTTTTGCCAGGAAAATCAGATCGGTCGAGTGCATAGCGTCCACATAGGCCCTGCGGGCCAGAATTTTGCTGAAATGTTCGCGGGCCACGCGGGCGCGGGTGAACACGCCCAGCAGTTGATGCCCATCCCCGGCGTCGACCGCATCGCGCAAGGCGTCGAGGTCGTCGCGAAACGTATCCAGTGTGCGCAGCACGGCCTCACGGTTGGCGAGGAAGATATCGTGCCACATCACCGGATCACTGCCGGCGATCCGCGTGAAATCGCGGAAACCGCCAGCGGCATAGCGGAAAATCTCCAGGTTCTCGCTGCGTTTGGCCAGCGAGTCGACCAGGGTAAAGGCCAGCAGGTGCGGCAGATGGCTGGTGGCGGCGAGCACCTGGTCGTGATGTTCGACCTCCATCGCCTCGACATCCGCCCCAAGCTCGCGCCACAACGCCTCGACCAGCGCCACAGCCGCTGCATCACTGTGTTCACTGGGCGTGAGAATAACCTTGTGGCGGCGGAACAGTTCGGCGTTGGCCGCCTCCACCCCGCTCTGCTCGGAGCCGGCAATTGGATGCCCCGGTACGAAACGCACTGCCTGACCGGCAAAGGCCAGACGCGCCGCACGCACGACATTGCCTTTGGCGCTGCCGACGTCAGTCAGCACGGCATTGCCGAGATCGAGCCTGGCCAGTTGAGCCAGCAGCTTCTCCATGGCCAGGATAGGCACTGCCAACTGAATGACATCCGCTCCCTGACAGGCGGCAGCCAGATCACTCTCGCAGCGGTCGACAACCCCCAACTGCACTGCCAGGCGACGCGATTCAGCATCCAGATCGACCCCCACCACCTCCCGGCACAGCCCGCGCTCACGTAGCCCCTTGGCGAAGGAGCCACCGATCAAGCCGAGGCCGACCACCACCAGGCGGCCGATCTTAGGGGTATTGGATTGCACTGCGGTGACAGTCACGCCGACAGCACCTTGGCCAGTGCCTCGAGGAATCGCGCATTCTCGCGCGGCAAACCGATGGAAACGCGCAGGAAATTCGGCATGCGGTAACCGGCCATGGGTCGCACGATGACGCCTTCACGTAGCAGCGCCTGATTGATCGCGGCGGTGTCGCGCCCGAAATCAACAGCGATGAAGTTGGCCCTGGAGGCAATCCAGCTCAGCCCCAGGGCACGCAAGCCCTCTTCTAGCTGCTGCATGCCGGCGTCGTTGAGGCGACGGCTCTCGGCCAGGTACTCGACATCGGCCAGCGCGGCGCAGGCGGCGGCCAGCGCGAGGCTGTTGACGTTGAACGGCTGGCGCACGCGGTTGAGCACATCGGCGATGGCCGGCGAGCTGATGGCGTAACCGACGCGCAGCGAGGCCAAGCCATAGGCCTTGGAGAAGGTGCGCGAGACCAGCAGGTTCGGGTAGCGCGCCAGGTAGTCCAGACCGTCCGGCAGCTCGTCGCCTTCGGCGTATTCGATATAAGCTTCGTCCAGCACCACCAGCACCGACTCCGGCACCTTGGCCAGGAAAGCCTCCAGTGCGTCGGGGCCGAACCAGGTACCGGTGGGGTTGTTGGGGTTGGCGATGAATACCACGCGGGTGTTGCCGTCGATGGCGGCAAGCATCGCCTGCAGGTCGTGAGCGTAATCCTTGGCCGGCACGATCTTGCCCTGCGCGCCGACTGCCTGGGTGGCGATGGGGTAAACCGCGAAGGCGTAGTCGCTGAACACGGCGTTGAGACCAGGTGCCAGATAGGCACGGGCAACCAGCTCAAGGATGTCGTTGGAGCCATTGCCCAGAGTGACCTGCGCAGCGTCGACGCCGTAACGGGTAGCCAGTGCGGTTTTGAGGGTGAAGCCATTACCATCCGGGTAGCGGGTCAGTTCGTCCAGTTCAGCGCGAATCGCTGCCAGCACCTTGTCGCTCGGGCCGAGCGGGTTCTCATTGCTGGCCAGCTTGACGATACCGGCCGGATCGAGGCCCAGCTCACGGGCCAGCTCATCGACTGGCTTGCCGGGTACGTAGGGGGACAGCTTTTGCACGCCTGGCTGGGCCAGGGCGATGAAATCGCAACTCATGTACAAACCTCTTCAATCCAATTGCTCGCAGAACGCCCTACCCTCACCCCTAGCACCTCTCCCAAGGGGAGAGGGGAACCGAGCGGCTGCGACTGTAAGACCGCGTTCCGCAGGCTACATCCCAAATTAGAGATGCCTGCGATTCGCTCCCCTCGCCCTCCGGGAGAGGGGTTGGGGGTGAGGGGCTTTCAGCGATCAGAAGCAATCCGCTCGCTAGCCACCCGATAAATCTCCTGCAACACGGCCTCGGTTTCCTTCAAGGCCTGATCATTCCAAAAACGCAGCACCATGATGCCTTCACGCTCTAATTTCAATGTCCGTGCAGCGTCGTCTTCACCACCGTGCTGCGAACCATCCAGTTCCACCGCCAGTTTCGCCGCCTCGCAGTAAAAGTCGAGGATGTAAGGCGGCAACGGGTGCTGCCGACGAAACTTCAAACCACCCAACCGCCCCGAGCGCAGGCAATACCACAGGCGAACCTCGGCATCGGTTGCCGTCGTGCGCAGCTCCCGCGCACGCTGCTTATGCCAGGCGGGAAGCGGTTTGTGCTTGAGTGGCATCCTTGCCCTCTCTTAAATTGTGGTGACTCCTGCCCTCACCCCCGGCCCCTCTCCCGAGGGAGAGGGGAGGTGTACGGTGAACGTTTGATCAATCACGTGCAGCCAGTACGATCGTTAGCCTGGACATAGATTTCAGCCCCGCGCCGTTTTGCTTGTCTCCCCTCTCCCTCCGGGAGAGGGGCCGGGGGTGAGGGGCTTTACCTCAGAGCACCGCCTTCGGATAAGAACCCAATACCTTCAGCGCCACAGCTTCCTGAGCGAGCTTCTCCAGCACATCCTTGATCAGCGGATCGCGGTGATGGCCGACGAAGTCGATGAAGAACACGTAGGTCCACTTGCCGCTGCGCGACGGGCGGGTCTCGATGCGGGTCAGGTCGATACCGTTGTTGTGGAACGGCACCAGCAATTCATGCAGCGCACCCGGCTTGTTGCGCATGGAAACGATGATCGAAGTCTTGTCGTCGCCAGTCGGCGGCACTTCCTGGCTGCCGATGATAAGGAAGCGCGTGGAGTTGTCCGGGCGATCCTCGATCTTCTCGGCCAGCTTGGTCAGGCCATACAGATTGGCTGCCATGTCACCGGCAATCGCCGCACTGTTCCACTCGCTCTTCACGCGTCTGGCCGCATCGGCGTTGCTGGAGACCGCCACGCGCTCGACATTCGGGTAGTGCGCATCGAGCCACTTGCGGCACTGCGCCAGCGACTGGGCATGGGAGTAGATGCGGGTGATCTTGTCGGTCTTGGTGGTTTCACCGACCAGCAGGTGATGGTGAATCCGCAGCTCGACTTCGCCGCAGATGACCATGTCGTGCTCGAGGAAGCTGTCGAGGGTGTGGTTGATAGCACCTTCGGTGGAGTTCTCCACCGGCACCACGCCGAAGTTGACCGCGCCGGCAGCCACTTCGCGGAACACTTCGTCGATGGCGGCCATTGGCACGCTAATCACCGCGTGACCGAAATGCTTCATCGCTGCCGCCTGGCTGAAGGTGCCTTCAGGGCCGAGGTAGGCGACTTTCAGCGGGTTCTCCAGCGCCAGGCAGGAGGACATGATTTCACGGAACAACCGCGCCATTTCCTCATTGCCCAGCGGCCCCTGGTTGCGCTCCATCACGCGCTTGAGCACCTGAGCCTCGCGTTCAGGGCGATAGAAGATCGGCGATTCGCCTTCCTTCAACTCCTTCATCTTCACGCGGGCGACTTCTTCGGCGCAGCGCGCGCGGTCGCTGATCAGCTCGAGAATGCGCTCGTCGAGGTTATCGATGCGCACGCGCAGCGCTTGCAGTTCCTGCTCGGACATATCAGGCGTGCTCCTTCTCGAACTCGGCCATATAGGCCACCAGCGCCTCGACCGCATCCAGGCCAACGGCGTTGTAGATGGAAGCACGCATGCCACCGACCGAGCGATGGCCTTTCAGGTTGAGCAGGCCGCGCTCGTCGGCACCGGCCAGGAAAGCCTTGTCCAGCTTCTCGTCAGCCAGGCGGAACGGCACGTTCATCCAGGAGCGCGCATTGTGGGCGATGGGGTTGCTGTAAAAGTCGCTGCTGTCGATGGCCTTGTACAGCAGTTCCTTCTTGGCGCGGTTGATGCGCTCCATGGCCTCGACGCCGCCCTGCTCCTTCAGCCACTGGAAGACCAGGCCGGACAGGTACCAGGAATAGGTCGCCGGGGTGTTGTACATCGAACCGTTATCGGCGGAGATCTTGTAATCGAGCATGGTCGGGCAGCTGGAACGGGCGCGGCCGAGCAGGTCTTCGCGGACGATCACCACCACCAGGCCGCTGGGGCCGATGTTCTTCTGCGCGCCGGCGTAGATCAGGCCGAACTGCGACACGTCGATGGGGCGCGAGAGGATGTCCGAGGACATGTCCACCACCAGCGGGGTATCGCCGGCCTGCGGCACCCAGTCGAACTGCAGGCCGCCGATGGTCTCGTTGCTGCAGTAGTGTACGTAAGCGGCGTTCTTCGACAGTTTCCAGTCGTTCTGCCCGGGGATGGCGAAGTAATCATGCGCCTTGGCGCTGGCAGCCACGTTGATGGCGCCATAGCGACGCGCTTCCTCGATGGCCTTCTTCGACCAGATGCCGGTCTCGACGTAGTCGGCCACGCCATCCTCCGGCAGCAGGTTCAACGGAATCTCGGCGAACTGCTGGCTGGCACCGCCCTGCAGGAACAGCACTTTGTAGTCATTGGGCACAGCGAGCAGATCGCGCAGATCCTGCTCAGCCTGGCTGGCGATGGCTACATACTCGTCACTGCGATGGCTCATCTCCATCACCGAGAGGCCCTTGCCTTGCCAGTCGAGCATCTCGGCCTGGGCACGTTGCAGTACAGCGGTCGGCAGCGCGGCCGGGCCGGCGCAGAAGTTAAAAGCTCGCTTGCTCACGTCTGTCTCTCTCAGATTCACAGAACGCCACCACCTGGCGATGGCATGTCCACACTGCCGATGGGTATCGCTGCGCTCAACCCACCCTACGCTCTGTGGGAGGCGCTTCAGCGGCGACAGTCGCGGCTAAAGCCCCTCCCACGGAGCCCGGCTTTATTCCTCGCTGCCTTCCTCGGCGTCGGCGACCGGCGCTTCGGCGTTTTCGGCAACTTCAGCGCCCTCTTCGCCTTCGACCAGTTCGTCCTCTTCCACCGGCGTCGGCTCCTGCACACGCTCCAGGCCGACCAGGGTCTCGTCCTTGGCCAGCTTGATCAGGGTCACGCCCTGAGTGTTACGACCGGAGCTGGAAACTTCGTCGACACGGGTACGCACCAGGGTGCCCTGGTCGGAAATCAGCATGATTTCCTCGCCGTCCTGCACCTGAATGGCGCCGACCAGCTTGCCGTTACGCTCACTGGTGACCATGGCGATCACGCCCTGGCCGCCGCGACCGCGACGGGGAAACTTGCCCAGACCGGTGCGTTTGCCGAAGCCGCGCTCGGAGGCAGTGAGAATCTGCGCGCCGGACTCCGGAATCAGCATGGAGATCAGTTGCTGATCCTTGCCCAGACGCATGCCGCGCACACCGCGCGCGGTACGGCCCATGGTGCGCACCTTGCTTTCGGCGAAGCGCAGCACCTTGCCGGCATCGGAGAACAGCATGACTTCCTTGGCACCGTCGGTGATGGCGGCGGCGATCAGGGTGTCGCCCTCTTCCAGTTTCAGGGCGATCAGGCCGGCGCTGCGCGGACGGCTGAACTGCACCAGCGGGGTCTTCTTCACGGTGCCGAAAGCAGTGGCCATGAAGATGTAGGCGCCGGTCGGCTCGGCGACCAGCTCAGGGGTTTCACCCTCGACTTCTTCGACTTCCTCGGCCTCGACCACCTCGGTGGCCTCACCTTCGATCACCACGCCTTCGTCGTCCAGGTCTTCGTCGGCACCGGCGCTCTGTTGCAGTGCTTCGAGGTCGATCTGCAGCATCGCGGTGATGCGCTCACCCTCGTCCAGCGGCAACAGGTTGACCAGCGGGCGACCACGGGCAGCACGCGAAGCCTCGGGAATCTCGAAGGTACGCAGCCAGTACACCTTGCCCTTGCTGGAGAACAGCAGCAGCGTGGCATGGCTGTTGGCAACCAGCAGGTGCTCGACGTAGTCCTCGTCCTTCACGCCGGTGGCGGATTTGCCCTTGCCACCGCGACGCTGCGCCTCGTAGGCGGCCAGCGGCTGGCTCTTGGCATAGCCACCATGAGAGATGGTGACGACGCGCTCTTCCTCGGTGATCAGGTCGGCAATGGTCAGGTCCTGACGCGAGGCGACGATCTCGGTACGACGCTTGTCGCCGAACTCGGCCTTGACCTTCTCCAGCTCCTCGCGGATGACTTCCATCAGGCGCTCGGGGTTGGTCAGGATGCGGATCAGCTCGCCGATCAGGCCAAGAATTTCCTGGTACTCGGCCAGCAGCTTCTCGTGCTCCAGGCCGGTCAGGCGGTGCAGGCGCAATTCGAGAATGGCCTGGGCCTGCTCGGGCGACAGGAAGTACTTGCCATCGCGCAGACCGTATTGCGGATCAAGCCCTTCCGGGCGGCAGGCGTCAGCACCAGCGCGCTCGACCATGGCTTCCACAGCGGACGATTCCCAGGCCGTGGCAATCAGGCGCTCCTTGGCCTCGGCCGGCGTCGGCGACGCCTTGATCAGCTCGATCACCGGATCGATGTTCGACAGCGCAACGGCCTGACCTTCGAGGATGTGGCCACGCTCGCGCGCCTTGCGCAGCTCGTAGACGGTACGCCGGGTCACCACTTCGCGGCGGTGACGGACGAACACCTCAAGCATGTCCTTGAGGTTCATGATCTTCGGCTGACCATCGACCAGCGCCACCACGTTGATGCCGAATACGCTCTGCATCTGGGTCTGGGCGTACAGGTTGTTCAGCACCACGTCCGGTACTTCGCCGCGACGCAGTTCGATCACCACGCGCATGCCATCCTTGTCGGACTCGTCACGCAGCTCGGTGATGCCTTCGATCTTCTTCTCTTTGACCAGCTCGGCGATCTTCTCGATCAGACGCGCCTTGTTCAGCTGATACGGCAGCTCGGTGATCACCAGTTGCTGGCGGTTGCCGGCCTTGTCGATATCCTCGACCTCGACGCGGGCACGCACATAGATGCGGCCACGGCCGGTACGGTAGGCCTCGATGATGCCGGCACGACCGTTGATGATGCCCGCCGTGGGGAAATCCGGGCCGGGGATGTACTGCATCAGGTCATCGACGGTCAGTTCGGCGTTGTCGATCAGCGCCAGGCAACCATCGATCACCTCGGACAGGTTATGCGGCGGAATGTTGGTGGCCATGCCCACGGCGATACCGCTGGAACCATTGATCAGCAGGTTCGGCACCTTGGTCGGCATGACCGCCGGAATCTGCTCGGTGCCGTCGTAGTTGGGCACCCAATCAACGGTTTCCTTGTCCAGGTCGGCCAGCAACTCATGGGCCAGCTTGGTCATGCGCACTTCGGTGTAGCGCATGGCCGCAGCGTTGTCGCCATCCACCGAACCGAAGTTGCCCTGACCGTCGACCAGCAGGTAACGCAGGGAGAAGTCCTGCGCCATGCGCACGATGGTGTCGTACACCGCCGTATCACCGTGCGGGTGGTATTTACCGATCACGTCACCGACCACACGGGCGGATTTCTTGTAGGGCTTGTTCCAGTCGTTGCCCAGCTCGCTCATGGCATAGAGCACACGACGGTGGACCGGCTTCAAGCCATCGCGCGCATCCGGCAGGGCACGCCCGACGATCACGCTCATCGCGTAGTCGAGGTAGGACTGTTTCAGCTCGTCTTCGATATTGACCGGGAGGATTTCTTTGGCCAGTTCGCCCATGAGAAGCCTGGTTCCTTTTTTCTGGTGAAACTCCACGCCATTCTTCCTGAACGCCCTGAAGTTCGTCGCCATGGCGTTGAGCCATTAACGACACACGACAAATCAACGAGTTACGTCACGATTCGATGCAGTGAAGGCGGCCGCAGTCAGCCCCCTTGAAAACTGCCGGAGATTACCACAAAGCGTGCCACACACCTACCCCGACACCTTATGAAGCGCCGGAGCAGGCAGCATGGCAAAAAGCGCAACGACAACGCGCTCGGGGAGAGAAAGCCGCATCAACATGGCGGAGGCATTGCGACCCAGCTCAATCGCGCAGGCACAGCGAATGCGCGATAAGTCGCAAGGACCACACCAGGGTTGGGCGACGCAGAAACGACAAATGATAAAACGAGCTCCCCGAGCGACCAAGCCATCTGATCGACAGCATTATGCGGGGAGCCGTCCTTGGACGCTCAATCAGCTCAGCTTTCCAGCGCGGGTCGCTGACTGCCGATGGGGATACGCTTGGCTTTGGCTTCTTCCGGCACGATGCGCTGCAACTCGACATGCAGCAGACCATTGGCCAGGTTGGCACCCTTGACCTCGATATGGTCAGCCAGGCGGAAAGACAATTTGAACGCACGCTGAGCAATCCCCTGATGCAGGTAGCTGATGCTCTCGGCGCTACGATCACGCTTGTGACCCGCCACGGTCAGCACACCGCGCTCGACCTGCAGTTCAAGATCGTCTTCCTCGAAGCCGGCAGCCGCAACCACGATACGATAGTGGTCTTCGCCATGCTTCTCGACGTTGTAGGGCGGGTAGGAGCTGCCGGCGTCGTTGCTACGCAGGGCAGACTCGAAAAGATCATTGAACCGGTCGAAACCGACGGACTGGCGGAACAGAGGGGCCAGGGACAATACGTTGCTCATGAGTGTTCTCCTGAAATCAGCAAGTGTCACGGAGCGGAACCCGACTTCGGCATCCCGCAGTCACTGATCTAGGGTCGAGCAGAAGAATTTCAAGTGCTTACGCCTCATGCAACGCCGCGCCGCTCATCGACGAGCACGCACACTGCCCACACAACACCTGAGACTGACCGCACATTACCCTGCACGCAGATACACAAACGGGAGGCCTATGGCCTCCCGCTGCTGATTACGAGCATACCTTGCGCTTACTTGGCCTTGTAGATGATGCCGGGGCTGCACTGCACCATCTGGTACTTGTCGGGCAAGCCGTTGAGCGCCTCGGAGGCCCCCAGAAACAGGTATCCACCCGGTTTCAACGTGGCATGAATGCGCGTGAGAATGTCCTTCTTCACCTCGGCGGAGAAGTAGATCAACACATTGCGGCAAAACACGATGTCGAACTTGCCCAGGGCCGTGTAGCTATCGAGCAGGTTGAGCGGGCGAAACTCGACACGGTTCTTGATCGGCGCCTTGACTTGCCAGCGCCCCGGCCCTTTCGGATCGAAAAAGCGCTGCAGACGCTCCTGCGACAGGCCGCGCCCCATCGCCAGGCTGTCGTACTCGCCGGACTTGCAGTTGGCCAGCATCGACGGCGACAGATCGGTGGCAACGATCTGAATACCCGCCTTGAGCTGCCCCAGGTTGCTGCGCTCGAACTCATCGATGGACATCGACAGCGAGTAAGGCTCCTGCCCCGACGAGCAGGCCGCCGACCAGATGCGCAAACGCTGGCCAGGGTAGGCCTTGATCAGCTCAGGCAGCACACGGTTCTTGAGCACTTCGAAGGGATAGGTGTCACGAAACCACAACGTCTCGTTGGTGGTCATGGCATCCACCACCTGCTCACGCAGACCGCTACGCGGCTGGCTCTGCATGCGCTGCACCAGCTCACCCAGGGTTTTGATGCCGTTCTGCTCCATCAGCTTATTCAGACGACTGGAGACCAGATACTGCTTGTTACTGCCAAGCAGAATACCGCAGGCCTTTTCCAGAAAAGTCCGGAACTGCTCGAAATCCACATTACCTGAAGACACTAATGCCGCCTCACCAATCATAACGTTCGCCAAAGGTTACCCCTCAGCCCCCATCCGCCACACGAATGCGATCGACCACTCGCGCCGCCAGATCATCCGGCTTGAACTTGGCCAGGAAGTCATCGGCGCCGACCTTCTTCACCATCGCCTGGTTGAACACACCCGAGAGCGAAGTATGCAGGAGGATGTGCAGCTTCTGCATGCGCGGATCACTGCGAATCTCGGTGGTCAACGTGTAGCCGTCCATCTCCGGCATCTCGATGTCGGAAATCAGCATCAGCAACTCTTTGTCGGGGAAACGCCCCTCATCCGCCATCTTCTTCAGATAATTGAGCGCCTCACGCCCATCGTTCAGCGCCGTGACTTCGACACCAACGGTCTGCAGGCAACGCGAAACCTGCTTACGTGCCACTGAAGAATCATCGACGATCAACACATGCTTGGTCACCGCCTGACTCTGCACCTCATCATCGATGACACCCGCGGAGATCACCTCGGAGGCCGGCGCGACCTCGGCGAGAATCTTCTCGACGTCGATGATCTCGACCAACTGCTGATCGAGCCGCGTGACGGCCGTCAGGTAGTGATCACGCCCGGTTCCCTTGGGTGGCGGATGGATCTCTCCCCAGTTCATGTTAACGATGCGCTCGACCGAACGCACCAAGAATCCCTGAACCTTGGTGTTGTACTCGGTGATGATCACGAAGCTGGTCTTGAGATTTTCCAGCGGCGCTCGCCCGGTAGCGATGGACAGATCAAGAATCGGGATGGTGCCACCACGAATGTTGGCCACGCCCCGCACCACCTGGCTGGACTTGGGCATGATGGTGAGATTCGGGCACTGCAGCACCTCTTTCACCTTGAATACGTTGATACCGTATAGCTGCGGGCCTTCCAGGCGAAACAGCAACAGCTCCAAACGGTTTTGCCCCACCAGCTGCGTGCGCTGGTTAACCGAATCCATCAACCCGGCCATGCCCGGTCTCCTTCTCTTCTAGTGACGCCAACCCCGTTGAGCCTAGCAGGCGGCACGGGGCTTGCTTTGCAATTCTCATGAAACAGATAACGTCATCTTTCCGTCAGCTACTGGCAAAGTGCCTTGCCCCTTTGTCCGTTTTACTCGCTTTGCCATCACTCGGCTACAGCGATACGGCGACCTTTACCAGCACTGAACAGCTTATCGGCGCCACGGAGTCCTTTCTTGAGCAGGCGACAACAGAATATCTACAGCGTAGCGAAATTCAGGGCCGCCATGAGGTTCGCGTCAATCGGCTCGACCCACGCCTGCGTCTGCCCCTGTGCGACCAACCCCTGCGCACGACCCTGGAAAGCCCGGCACAGCCGCTTGGCCGCGTAACCACTCGCGTACGCTGCGAAGGCAGTGCCCCTTGGACCGTATTCGTGCCCGCCGAGGTACGCCTGTACCGCCCGGTCGTCGTGCTGACTCGCCCTCTCAAGCGCATGAGCATAGTCAAAGCCACTGACGTGAGCCTGCAGGAGCATGACGTCGGACAGCTGGGGCAACACTTCCTGACCGACCCACAGATGGCCATCGGCAAGAAATTGACGCGACAACTGGGCAGTGATCAGATTCTGCTCTCGACTCACCTGCAGGTGGCGGAGGTGATTCGCCGGGGCGACCAGGTGGTAATCAGTGCCCGGGGGTCCACCGTCAATGTACGCATGCCCGGCGAAGCCCTGACGGACGGTGCTCCGGGCCAACAGATCAACGTGCGCAACTTGCGTTCGCAGCGCGTGGTCAGAGCACGTGTAATCGGCCCTGGCCAGGTAGAAGTAGCGCTGTAGGCACGCTTCTTGTAGCGTGAAAGCCAGGCGATTCCCTACACTATTCAACGACGCAGTGAAATTAGTCCTAAAGTTTTCCCAGCAGTGGCCGAAAAGCCTGGCAAGCGTCCACCATATCGTCTGAGGTTCTGCATCATGGTCATCGACTTCAACCGGCTGAACAATGCCAATACGCCCGCCAACGCAGGGCGTACCGGCGCGACTCAGGCTGGCAATCGCAATGAGTCGGCACAGCCGAAACAGGCGACTGTCACCGGTGCCGATGAACAAACCAACGCCAAAACCGGCGAATCCGTGCAACTGAGCCGTCAGGCACAACAGTTGCAATCGATCAGCGAGAAGCTGCGTGATCAGCCTATCGTCAACAAGGAGCGCGTGGCCCAACTGAAACAGGCCATCGCTGACGGCAGCTATCAGGTCGACAGCAAGCGCGTCGCCGAGAAACTGCTCAACTTCGAATCCCAGCGCTAGTCCAAGGGCTGCGCTGGGGGTGTTGGACGCCCGACCCCCAAGAGCCCGCCATGTACGACACAGCCCTGCTTGACCTGTTCACTTCCGATATCGGCACCGCCGAGCAACTGCTTGAGCTGATCGATAACGAATTTCAAGCCCTCAGCAAACGCGACCTCACCCGCCTGGACAGCCTACTGAGCGAAAAACAGCCTCTGCTTGCCCTGCTGCAACAGCACGGCAGTGAGCGCAGCCGTCTTCTTCAGGACGCAGGCTTGAGCGCTGACCGCGACGGCCTGACCGCACTGGCGGGCAACTCCTCAGTCGGCGATCAGTTGCTGGAGCGCAGCGAAGCGCTATCGACTCTGCTGCAGCGCTGCCAGGAAGGCAATTTGCGTAACGGCCGTCTGATCCGCGCCAATCAGGCTTCTGTTCGCAGCGTTCTGGGCATTCTGCGTGGTGGCGAGACTCCGGGCCTCTATGACAGTCGTGGCAGTGCCGCTAGAATCGCGCAGCAAAGACCCCTCAGCGAAGCCTGAGCCCACAATTCTAAAAAGCACGGGCATATGCAGGCACTTTGCCATTATGCTAGTGCCATTTGCAGTCATGACTCGGAGAGTTCCGGCCTGTGTCCAGCGCGTTCAACGACGAAAGCGGCCCTCAACCGCCCAAGATGCTCAAGACATCCGTCGAGATCATTGCCACCCTGCGTCAATTGCAGCAGAACCATGACCCACTGATCATCCAGTTCAAGGATCGTGGCCAGCGTTTTCAGAGTTACCTGGTCGAAATCGACAAAGACCGCGCCCGCGTAGCCCTGGATGAAATCATCCCAACTGATGGTGAGCGCTTCCTCAAGCAAGGCGAAACCTTCAATGTCGAGGCATTCCGCGACGGCGTACGGGTAGCCTGGACCTGCGATCACGACGTATTGCCTGGCGAGCTAGAGGGCGCCCCCTGCTACTGGGCACCGCTGCCCAATGAAGTGATCTACCACCAGCGCCGCAGTGCCTTCCGCGCACCGCTGAAGCAGAGCGACCTGGTCAAGGTGGTTCTCAATGGCGACAAGTTGCGTGATCCGATACCCGGACACTTGCTGGACATCTCGGCCACCGGCTGCAAGTTGCGCTTCGCCGGCAATCTGACCCAGCAACTGAACAATGGCCAGGTGCATGAGCGACTCACCGCTTATCTGCCCTTCGGCAATATGACCTGCCCTGTGGAGCTGCGCCACGTGCAGTACGATGAAAAAGTCGACATGACCTTCGTCGGCACGCGCTTTCATCGTATGAACGGTCTGGAGCAACGCCAGGTCGAGCGCTTCGTCTACCAACTGCAGCGCGAGGCACGTCGCACCGAGAGCGACGGCCCCCTCTGAATTTGGCAGCCCTTACTGGGCTGCCTGTGTTTTCTGCTGTTCCTCTTGCGCTGCAGCCGCTGCAACAGCTGGCTCCTGCATCTGTTCCTGCACGGTTTGCTCGTCGACCCTCGGGTCTAGCGCTGCAACCAGCGGTGAACTGGTGACATTACCGGGCATGGCCATATGCTGCAGTGGCGCATCATCGACCTGATGCTGATGGGTGACGACCTCTGGGCGAATACGCCAGACCAGGATCAGCGCGCAGACACTGACGAACACATAGAGCATGTTGGCGCCGTAAAAACGCATCAAGACACCCGCCAATAATGGCCCGATGCAGGCACCAACACCGAATGTCACCAACAGCATGGCCGTCAGTGACACCCGCCGCTCCGGCTCGACATGGTCATTGGCCAGGGCCACGGCCAGTGGGTAGAGGCTGAATTGCATCATGCTGACCAGAAAGCCGACACCGAACAGCAGGCCGAGAAATACCTGCGGCAGTGCCGCCAACGGCAAGGCAGCCAGCAGCAACAAGACCGAGCAGCCGCGAATCAGGCGCACGCGGTCATGTCGATCGGAAAGCCAGCCCAGCGGCCACTGCACCAGGAGACCTGCCAGGATGCAACTGCCCATGAAAAGCCCCACCTGCTCGGTCGATAGCCCCATCCGAGTGGCGTACAAAGGCGCCAGGCCATAAAAAGAACCGATCAACAGGCCAGCCACGACGATAGTGGTCAGCGACAGCGGCACGCGACTGAGGAAGAAGCGCAGCTCCAGCGGTGCCGGATGCAAGGGCGCCGGGTGTAAACGCCGGGTCAGCGCTACGGGCACCAGGCACAAGGCAAAGCACAGGGCGACCAACATGAGCAATTCCAGGCCCAGCGTCGGATGCACCACCAGCGCCAGCTGCCCCAGAATCAGGCCCAGGTAGGAAGCCCCCATGTACCCGCTGAACACCAGACCACGCTGCCTGGCTTCGGCCTGCTCGTTGAGCCAGCTCTCGATGACCATGTACTGACACATCATGCCCAGGCCCACCAGCATGCGCAGGAACAGCCAGAATGGCAGCCACTCGACCAGCCCATGGCCCAGCACAGCCGCCGTGACCACGCCAGCACAGGCCACGTAAGCACGGATATGCCCCACCCGACCGATCAGCCGATGCCCCAGCTTGCCGCCGAGCACAAGGCCAAAGTAATTGGCCGCCATCAGCGCACCGACCCAGAGACCATCCACGGTGTCAGCCAGACGCAGGGCCAGGTAGGTACTGAGCAGGCCAGAGCCGAGCAACATCAGCAAGGTGGCGAAATAGAGCGAGCGGAATGACTTCCAGATCAAGCGCATTGACGGGTAAAGCTCCTTGTACGGTAACCGGCATGGCGGCGGGCCTGCGCGGCTAGGACGGCGCCCCTGGGGCGTGCGGGCGATGCAACTTTCGATGCCCTGGAAAACGAACAGTTCGATTGCCAACTCATCACGATTCAGACGCTCGCTTGCGCCGCACAGGGTACAGCATAGCGTCAATTCTTCCTGTTCTTCGAGCGACCACGGGTCACACCCTGCCAGCCGCAGGTTTGCTGATCCGCCCCGGCAGCTACCTGGCATAGCCAGCAGACAAGCCTTGTAGAGATGCGACATGGGCTTGCGCCCTGTCGTCCAGATGCCCGCCCAGCGCACGAACCCCGATCAGGCTGTGCTAGAGTCGCGCGCTATTTTTTCGGCCTGCTTTCCATGGCACTACCGAAAAACCTCTCGAACCAGGCCCGACGCCACTTGCAACGCGCCCAGCAACCAGAGAACTCGCGATGTCCCAAGCCCTTCACCCTGCCCTGCAGCTACTCAACCGCACCAGCCTGGTGACACAGATCATCATCGGCCTGCTGGCAGGTATCGCCCTGGCCGTAATCGCTCCGCAGGCGGCACTGTCCGTCGCATTCATCGGCAACGTATTCATCTCTGCGTTAAAGGCCGTCGCTCCGGTACTGGTGTTCATCCTGGTGATGTCATCCATCGCCAACCACCAGCAAGGCCAGCAGACTCACATTCGCCCGATTCTGCTGATGTACCTGCTCGGCACCTTCAGCGCCGCCCTGGTCGCGGTAGTGGCCTGCTTCCTCTTCCCTTCCTCGCTGGTGCTGAGTAGCCAGGCCGCCGAGCTGACGCCCCCTGGCGGCATCGGCGAAGTCCTCAAGACGCTGCTGATGAACGTGGTCGACAACCCGGTCAATGCCCTACTGAAAGGTAACTTCATCGGTATCCTGGCCTGGGCTATCGGCCTCGGCTTCGCCTTCCGCCATGCCAGCGCCGGTAGCAAGCAACTGCTGAGCGACCTGTCCAACGGCGTGACGGCCATCGTCAAGCTGGTGATCCGCCTGGCGCCGCTGGGCATCTTCGGCCTGGTCGCCGCCACCCTCGCCGAATCCGGCTTCGACGCCCTGCTCGGTTATCTGCACCTGCTGGTGGTGCTGGTCGGCTGCATGCTGCTGGTGGCCCTGGTGGTCAACCCGGCGCTGGTGTACTGGAAGATTCGTCGCAACCCCTACCCGCTGGTGTTCACCTGCCTGCGCGAAAGCGGCATCACCGCTTTCTTCACCCGTAGCTCGGCCGCCAACATTCCGGTCAACCTGCAACTGAGCCAGCGCCTGGGCCTGCACGAAGAAACCTACTCGGTCTCCATTCCGCTAGGCGCCACCATCAACATGGCCGGTGCCGCCATCACCATCACCGTACTGACCATGGCTGCAGTACACACCCTGGGCATCCCCGTCGATCTACCCACCGCCCTGCTGCTTAGCGTGCTGGCTTCGATCAGCGCCTGCGGCGCCTCGGGTGTGGCCGGTGGCTCGCTGCTGCTGATCCCGCTGGCGTGCAGCCTGTTCGGCATTCCCAACGACGTGGCCATGCAGATCGTCGCAATCGGTTTCATCATCGGCATCGTTCAGGACTCGGCGGAAACCGCACTGAACTCCTCCACCGATGTGCTGTTCACAGCCGCCGCGTGCATAGCGCAAGAACAGCGCAAGGGCTGATGCGAACGGGTGGAAGGCTTGCATGACGAGCAAGCCTTCCACCTCGGAAGCAGTCGCATCCGCTCCCACAAAAATGCATAACGCTGAGCGCACTGGTTGAATGGATGCCTTCACATCGCTGCGCATACGCCTGCTTGTTAGCCTCGCAAGACGTCAGTCACAGTACAGCCTGCTGCCTTCTCTGAATCTGCACGTCGATGGCGGGCGCCTGGTCGGCCCGATTACCCCAACGGCTGGCCAAATACCCGTGCTTGCATGGCTTAGCCGTGCATCGCACATAGCCGCTCGGGCTGTGCGGTGCTGATCCGTAGCGCAAGGAAGGGGAGCGCGTCGCCTACAATGGGCACGCAAAGGAAAGGAAAGGAAAATGGCGTCCCCTGCAGGAATCGAACCTGCAACTAGCCCTTAGGAGGGGCTCGTTATATCCATTTAACTAAGGGGACACGGCCGCATTGGCAAGGGCCGGGCCGCATCTTAGCGGCGACACGCGCATTTGTCATGTCGCCACCGCCCACTTCCTAGCGCTGCCAGCCCTGGGAAACTACCTTCGAGTTCAATGCAGCGCGCATCGGCTGCAGGCCACCGCGCAAGCGCTCCAGCGCCATGCGGTCGGCAATCGCGGTGGTGGTCGCGCCCTCGCGCTCGGCGCGCTGGAATATTTCCGTCAGCGTCGGGCCAATCTCTTCGATATGCGCCTTGAGCTGCGCGGCGCTGCCACCGGTGCGCTCGTAGCAGACATCGATGATGCCGCCAGCATTGATCGCGTAGTCCGGCGCGTACAGGCACTCACGACGACGCAGCAGCTCGGCCAGGCTGGCATCGGCCAACTGATTGTTGGCCGCGCCGGCGATGATCGGCGCGCGCAACGCCTCCAGCGTCTGCAGGTTGATGATCGCGCCTAGCGCGCAGGGCGCGAACACGTCCACATCGAGACGGTAGATCTCATGCTGACCGACCGCAGTAGCGCCCAACTGGCTGACGGCGCGCTGCACGTTGGCCTCGACGATATCCGTCACCCACAGCTGCGCCCCGGCCTCCTTGAGCAGTTTGGCCAGGCCGAAACCGACCTGGCCGACGCCCTGGATAGCCACGCGAATGCCCGTAAGATCCTGGCGACCAAGGCGATGCGCCACGGCCGCCTGAATGCCGATGAACACGCCATAGGCGGTCGAAGGCGACGGATCGCCGTCACGGCTGCCGCCATCGAAGGCTTCACGCTGCCCGGCGCCGGCCACGTGGCGGGTGCGCTCGGCCATGATGCGCATCTCGGCCACGCCGGTGCCTGAATCCGCCGCCGTGACGTAGCGCCCGCCGAGGCTGTCGACGAAATCGCCCATGGCCTGGAACAGCGCTTCGCTCTTGCCGGTGTGTGGGTCGCCGATGATCACTGCCTTGCCGCCACCGAGCGGTAAGCGGGCCAGCGCCGATTTGTAAGTCATGCCGCGCGACAGGCGCAGCACATCGCGCAGCGCCTCCTCGTCACTGGCGTAGTTCCACATGCGGCAGCCGCCCAGCGCCGGGCCGAGGGTGCTGTCATGAATGGCGATGATGGCTTTCAGGCCACTGGCCTTGTCGTGGCCGTAGACCACCTGTTCGTGCTGATCGAAGTCGACGTGATTGAAAACGGACATCGGATTACCTCGGATATAAAAAGCCGCCCCTCCCCCGCACGGGAGAGGGTGGCAAAGGGGATGGGTTTGCGGCCTAGGCAGCCGGCTCGAACAGCTGCACCGCAGCGATCTCGCTGACGGTCAACCGCGCCTTGAGCTGACTCGCCTGCTCGCGCGCCTTGGCCAGCGCCGCTTCCTTGACGTGGCCGTAGCCGCGGATCTGCTCCGGAATCTCGGCCAGCGCCACCGCCGTGCGGTAGTTACCGGCGTTGAGCTCAGCGAGCAGGTAGGCCACGTTGGCCTCGTACTCCTCGATCAGCTCGCGCTCCAGACGACGCTCGGCACTGTGGCCGAACGGATCGAAGGCGCTGCCACGCAGGAACTTGAAGCGCGCCAGCACGCCGAACGCCTTGAGCATCAAGGGGCCGAAGCTGCGCTTGCGTGGCTGGCCAGTGACCGCATCGGGCTTGCTCAACCAGCTCGGCGCCAGGTGGAACTGCAGTCGGTAGTCACCTTCGAACTGCGCTTCGAGCTGCTTGCGGAAGGTGGCATCGCTGTACAGCCGCGCCACTTCGTACTCGTCCTTGTAGGCCAGGAGTTTGAAGTAGTAGCGCGCCACGGCCTTGCTCAGACGCTGTTTGGCATCGGTGTCAGCCTTGCGCACACGCTCGACCAGCTCACGATAGCGCTCGGCATAGGCGGCGTTCTGGTAGTCGGTCAGACGCTGCACACGGTCGGCGACGATCTCCTCCAGCGTGCTGCAATGCGGCGCTTCGACCACCTTGGGCGCGGCGAGTTTTTCCACCGCAGCCAGGTCATGCGCAGCACGACGGCCCCAGAGGAAGGCCTGCTGGTTTAGCTCGATAGCCACGCCGTTGAGTTCGATGGCTTTGTTGATCGCCTCCGCCGAGACCGGTACCAGGCCCAGCTGGTAGGCATAGCCGAGCATGAACAGGTTGGTGGCGATGCTGTCGCCGAGCAGTCGAGTGGCCAGACGGGTAGCGTCGACGAAGCGGGTCTTGCCCTCGCCCACCGCCTCACTGATCGCTTCGCGCATGGCCGCGCCAGGCACCTGGGCATCCGGGTTGCGGGTGAACTCGGCAGTGGCCGCCTCGTGGCTGTTGATCACCGCATGGGCGATCTTGTCGTTGAGTTTGGCCAGCGCCTCTTCACTGGACGACACCACAAGATCGCAGCCCAGCAGCAGGTCGGTTTCCCCGGCGGCGATGCGCACCGCGTAGATGTCGCTTTGCCGCGCGGCGATGCGAATATGGGTGATCACCGGGCCAAACTTCTGCGCCAGGCCAGCCTGGTCGAGCACGGTGCAGCCTTTGCCCTCGATATGCGCCGCCATGCCCAGCAGCGCACCGACGGTGGTCACGCCACTGCCGCCGACGCCGGGCAGGAGGATGTTCCAGGGCCGGCTCAGGGCCGGTTGCTTCGGCTCCGGCAAAGCGATGAACAGCGCGCCCAGGCCAACGGCCTCGGGCTTACGCAGGCTGCCGCCATGCACGGTGACGAAGCTCGGGCAGAAGCCTTCCAGGCAACTGAAATCCTTGTTGCAGGCGCTCTGGTCGATCTCGCGCTTGCGCCCCAGTTCGGTTTCCAGCGGCAGCACCGACAGGCAGTTGGATTTCACGCTGCAGTCGCCACAGCCTTCGCACACGGCCGGGTTGATGAACGCACGCTTGGCCGGGTCAACCATCTTGCCGCGCTTGCGCCGACGCCGTTTCTCGGTGGCGCAGGTCTGGTCGTAGAGGATCACCGACACGCCCTTGAACTCGCGCAACTCGCGCTGCACGGCGTCCAGCTCGCGGCGGTGATGGAAGGTCACACCTGGGGCGAAGGTGGCGCGGGTCGGGTACTTGTCCGGCTCGTCGCTGACCAGGGCAATGCGCTTGACGCCTTCGGCATGCACCTGCTGGCTGAGCTGGTCGATACGCAGTTCGCCGTCGATGGGCTGGCCGCCAGTCATGGCTACCGCGTCGTTGTAGAGGATCTTGTAGGTGATGTTGACCCCGGCGGCCACGGCCGCACGCAGGGCCAGATGGCCGGAGTGGAAGTAGGTGCCATCGCCGAGGTTCTGGAACACGTGCGGCGTATCGGTGAACGGCGCCTGGCCGATCCAGGTGGCGCCCTCGCCGCCCATCTGGGTGAAGGTCTCGGTGCTGCGGTCCATCCACTGGGTCATGTAGTGGCAGCCGATGCCGCCGAGAGCGCGGCTGCCTTCCGGCACCTTGGTCGAGCTGTTGTGCGGGCAACCGGAGCAGAAATGCGGGGTGCGCACGGTCTTATGCTTGGGCGCGGCCAGGGCCTTTTCCTTGGCATCGAGAAAGGCCAGGCGCTCTTCGATGGTCGGGCTGCTGTAGATCGGCGCCAGGCGCTTGGCGATCACCCGGGCGATCATCGCCGGAGTCAGCTCGCCCAGATTCGGCAGCAACGAATTACCCTGCTCGTCGAACTCGCCGACCACCCGCGGACGCTTGCCCACCGGCCAGTTGTAGAGCTGACCGGTGAGCTGGTCTTCGATGATGCTGCGTTTTTCTTCCACCACCAGAATTTCGTCCAGGCCTTCGGCGAACTGGTGCACCGACACCGGCTCCAGCGGCCAGCTCATGCCGACCTTGAGCACGCGCAGGCCGACCTTGGCACACAGCGCCTCGTCCAGACCGAGGTCATCCAGGGCCTGACGCACGTCGAGGTAGGACTTGCCGGTGGTGATGATGCCGAGGCGCGGGTTAGGCGAATCGAGCTTGACCTGATTGAGGTTGTTGGCCAGAGCGAAGGCGCGCGCAGCGTAGATCTTGTAGACGTTGAGGCGCTTTTCCTGCGCCAGGGGCGGATCGGGCCAGCGAATGTGCACGCCGTCTTCCGGCAGTTGGAAATCCTCGGGGATCTTGATCTGGATGCGCAGCGGGTCGACGTCCACCACGGCCGAGGAGTCGACGTTCTCGGCGATGGTCTTCAGCGCCACCCAGCAACCGCTGTAACGCGACAGTTCCCAGCCGATGATGCCGTAGTCCAGCACTTCCTGAATGTTGGCCGGGTTGAGCACCGGCATCGACGCGGCGATGAAGGCATGCTCGCTCTGGTGGGCGATGGTCGAGGACTTGCAGCCATGGTCATCACCGGCCAGCACCAGCACGCCACCATGCTTGGAAACACCGGCCGAGTTGCCATGCTTGAACACGTCACCGCTGCGGTCGACGCCCGGCCCCTTGCCGTACCACATGGCGAACACGCCGTCGTAGCGGGCGCCAGGGAACAGGTTGGCCTGCTGGCTGCCCCACACCGCCGTCGCGCCCAACTCCTCGTTGACACCGGGCTGGAAGTGGATGTGGTTTTCCTTCAGGTACTCGCGCGCATCCCACAGGCTTTTATCCAGGCCGCCCAGGGGCGAGCCGCGATAGCCGGAGATGAAGCAGGCGGTATTGAGTCCGAAGGCGGCGTCACGCTGCTTCTGCAGCATGGGCAGGCGGGTGAGCGCCTGAGTGCCAGTCAGGTAGAGGTGACCCGTGGCGAGGCGGTATTTGTCATCCAGGCGGATTTCGGCCAGTGACATGGAGCGCTCCTTTTATTGTTATGGCGAGCACAGGGAGCGCGACGGTAAACACGCTCCGTTGAGTCCTGCCGCAGGATCACTGCGACGGATTTGCCTAAAGCATGACTGGAGGGTTCCGCTTTTTTCTTTCTATTTTCGAGTAGCGAAGGCGATACTTCGCATGATCCTTCCAACAATCACAATAAATTGGAAACAATCATGCAGGACAAGCTCAACCCCATCGACCGGCGGATTCTCCGCCTGCTGCAGCACAATGCCGACCTATCCGCCGCCGAGGTGGCCGAGAAAGTCGAGCTGTCGCAATCCCCCTGCTGGCGGCGTATTCATCGTATGCAGGAAGACGGGCTGATCGAGCGCAAGGTCGCCCTGCTCAACCACAAGCGCCTGGGCTTCGGCATCACGGTATTCGTCGACATCAAGCTGTCAGCCCACGGGCGCGGCAATCTGGATGAGTTCGAGCAAGCCGTGGTGGGTTACCCGCAAGTGCTGGAGTGCTACAGCATGGCCGGCGGCTCGGACTATCTGCTCAAGGTGGTGGCCAAGGACATCGCCGATTACGAACGCTTCCTGCGCGACCATCTGCTGCAGCGCCCGCACGTGCACGAGGCGCATTCGCATATCGCCATGAGCGAGGTCAAACGCACCACCGAGCTGCCGCTGGATTGAACCCTGCCCTGCAGGGGTGCGCCGCGCGCACCGGGATACCGGCGCAGCGTCACAGGTGCGCATGGCGCACCCTACAAGAGACGCACAGCCTTAAATGATCAGCATCAGGCCTGGCGCCTGGCCTTGCGTGCCCGCATTGCGGCCAACAGCGATGGGCCAAGCGCGGTCAGTGCCGAACCGAGCACGACGACCACCGCGCCAGCGTAGGCGATCCAGTTGACCTGCTCGGGCAGCACGTGATCCGGCCACCAGCTAGAAGCCAGTGCCACGGAGACGAAGGTCACCAACGGGGTCAGCGCCAGGGTCGCGCTGACCCGCGAAGCCTCCCAGTGCGCCAGCGCCTCGGCGAACGCGCCGTAGGCGACCAGGGTGTTCAGGCAGCAGGCCAATAGCAGCCAGCCCTGCAGCGGGCTTAGTTGCAGTGCCTGCCAGGGATGCGCCCAGGGCGTCAGCAGCAGCGCGCACGCCAGGTAGATGACCATCATCACCTGCACCGAATTCCACGAGGTCAGCAGTTGTTTCTGCGCCAGGCCATAGAAGGTCCAAACGAAGGCAGCCGCCAGCACGGTCAGCACGCCGGTGGTATAGGTGGTCAGCGAGGTCAGCAGCTCACCCAGGCGCTGATTGAAGAACAGGCCGAAGCCCAGCAGCATCACCATCAGGCCAATCGCCTGGCCCAGGCTGAAACGTTCGCGAAAGATGAACAGGCTGCTGATCAGCAGCAGGATCGGCGCGACCTGGATCACCAGTTGCGTGGTCCCGGGACTGAGTAGATTGAGCCCGACCAGATACAGCACGTAGTTGGCCGTCAGCCCGCCGATAGCCAGCGCCAGCAGCCAACCGCCCTTGCGTCCCAGCGGCCGAAAACGTGGTAACCGGCGACTCGCAGCGAGATAGGCAAACAGCAGAGAACCGGCCACGGCCAAGCGATACCAGGTGACCGTTACCGGGTCCATCACCTGCAGAACTTCTTTCAACTTGATGGGCAGGATGCCCCAGAGCACGGAAGTGATCAGGGCGAGCAGCAGGCCGTACATCCAACGGCCGGAAGAAATGTGCATGGCAACCTCTGGCAGGCGGCCAACAGAGCATGTCGACCGCAGCGGGTCATTCTAGGAGAGGTATGCACACCTACACAGCAACAGTTCAGCCCGGTTGCCGAGCGAAACTGTACTGCTCAGCATCAGCAGGACGCCAGCCGACCGGCGCCAATAATCCATAAAATCCGCCAACAGACGCTAACAGGCTGCCAAAATCTACCATCTGTCGTTTTGCCAAGCACATCGCATTGGCCACAGTAGACTCAGATTATCCAGAACCTGCAGATGGAGCTCTCACCATGTTCGGCCAACGCGATATCGACCCCCAACCGGGCACGCATTACCGCAGTTCACGTCTGAGCGCCGTCAACGGCCAATACTTCTTCGCCACTCGCGAAGGCACGCTGGAAGGCCCCTTTATCTCCCGCCATGACGCCGAGCAGAGCATCACGCGCTATATCGAGCGCATGACCATGGCCGACAAGCTGCTGCGCCACAGCAGCGAGCACATCGACCATCTGCAGCGACGTGAAGCGCTCAAGCACAATCAGGAGCTGTGAGCGCTCGCCTTACAGATGCGCCAAGCCCAAGTCGCCCCGATGCGCCGCGAGATGCGGCAACACCGCAGCCAGCAAAGGCTCCTTGAAGGCATCCTGAAAGCGATGCGCCAGGCCCGGAATCAACTTGAGCTCTGCACCCTTGATCCAGTGCGCGGCAAACCTCGCCCTTCAGGGCGGGGAAGGATAGCGCGGACGGCGTAGCCGTCCCCGTTTTTGCCTTTAATGAGGCGTCTGCTGCTGTTCGATGTACTGGCGGATGACTTCGATGGGCGCACCTCCGCAGCTGCCGGCAAAGTAGCTGGGCGACCACAGCGCGCCGCCCCACAGCTTTTTGCGGATGCTGGGGTAACTTTTCCTGCGGATCATGCGGCTGGAGACGCCTTTCAGTCTATTCACGAGGTTGGAGATGGCCACCTTCGGCGGATAGTTCACCAGTAGGTGCACATGGTCATCCTCTCCATCTAACTCAACGAGTTCCGCTCCGAAGTCGGCGCATACGCTGGCGAAGACGACGCGAAGGTCGTCGAGAATGGCTTGGGTGAAGACCTCGCGCCGATATTTCGTCACGAAGACCAAATGTACATGCATCAGGAAGACGCAGTGTCTACCGCGTCTAATATCGTTTTCAATGCCCATAGACCAAGAGTATAGTGCTGGGCATGCAGCGACTCCAAGCTTTCAAATACGAACTGATGCCGACCGGCGAACAGCAGCGCCTGATGCACCGCTTCGCCGGCTCCTGTCGGTTCGTGTTCAACCAGGCCTTGGCGTTGCAGCAAGCCAACCGCGAAGCCGGCGGCAAGTTCATCGGCTATGTGGCGATGGCCAGGCAGCTGACCGCCTGGCGCAACAGCACCGAAACGGTCTGGCTGAAAGAAGCGCCCGTTCATCCGCTGCAACATGCCCTCAAAGACCTCGAAAAAGCCTACAGGAACTTCTTCGAGCAGCGCGCCGACTTCCCACGCTTCAAGCGCAAGGGCCAGCGCGACAGCTTCCGTTACCCCGACCCGAAGCAAATCAAGCTGGATCAGGCCAACTGCCGGATCTTTCTGCCCAAGCTGGGCTGGCTGCGCTATCGCAACAGTCGGCCGGTGCTCGGCGAGCTGCGCAACGTCACCGTCAGCCTGAGCGCGGGCAAATGGCATGTCTCGATCCAGACCCGCCGTGAAGTGGAAACCCCGCTGCCGCAGGGCAGAGCCGTTGGCATCGACCTCGGTATTGCCCGCTTCGCCACCCTGAGCGATGGCACGGTCTACGCACCGCTCAATAGCTTCAAACGCCACGAAACCGCGCTGCGCAAGGCGCAGCAGGCCATGAGCCGCAAGGTGAAATTCAGCGCCAACTGGAAGAAGGCCAAGGCCCGAGTCCAGCGCCTTCACGCCCGCATCGGCAACGCCCGGCGCGACTACCTGCACAAGACCTCGACCGCGATCAGCCAAAACCACGCGATGGTGTGTATCGAGGACTTGCAGGTACGGAACATGTCCAAGTCAGCAGCAGGCACGACCGAACAACCGGGTAGAAACGTTCGGGCCAAGTCTGGCCTGAACAAGGCCATCCTCGATCAAGGCTGGTTCGAGTTCCGCCGCCAACTGGACTACAAGCTGGCATGGCGGGGCGGCTGGTTGGTGACGGTGCCGCCACAGAACACGAGCCGCACCTGTCCGTGCTGCGGCCATGTGTCGGCGGACAACCGCCAGACACAGGCCCGGTTCGCGTGTGTGGAATGTGGCTTCGAGGACAACGCCGATGTGGTCGGCGCGATCAATGTGCTAAGGGCGGGACACGCCCGGTTCGCCTGTGAAGTGAGCGGTGAGGTAATGCCGCCAGCAGCAGGAACCCACCGAAGCGACTCAGGGGCGGCTCAATGCCGCGCCTGAGCGCCGTAGGAATCTCCGGCCTTCAGGCCGGGGAGGATGTCAACCTGAGGAGATTGCGGACAATGCGAGCCACGACGCCATTACGATCTACGAAGCGCTTCAAGAAGACTTGGGCAAGATGAGCGAAGGCATGAACCAGGACTGCCTCATGATTTCGCACTTCTCTTTCGAGCCGCCCTACAGAGGTACTACGGCTGAGCTAGGTGCTCTGCGAGCAGCGTTGATTGGGCTGAGCTCTGGCGTCTCTCGCGCGTTCCTTCCCATGGGCGTTGTCGTCCCCGATATCAGACTTGCGACTGCCAAGGATTTGAATGCCACTGCCTTGTACTTCGACAAGATCGGCTTCAAACCGCTGAAGCTAGGTAGCGATATCCTTTGGCTGGACATGGAAGCGGGCAGTTTCTGGAGAAGACAGGCCTCAAGCCAGTGACTTCCCACCCGTCGCCCACCTATCCCCTAGTCGTATAGTCAGATCGACCATCATGGTGGCACTATGCAACCTTTTCAGGCATGGAGGTCGGAATGCATAACTCCCATCAGAACATCGCGTCAATCGCAACCAAGGCCCTTCTGGCGCTGATCGCAGCCATTACGATCACAGGCTGTGCAACCAAGAAAGACTTCTATGCGATGGGCGGTAGCCGCGCCGACGGTACGGTCGACATGGCCTATGACTTCCGCCAGTTCGAATCCCCAGTGGTGAATCCCGCTCAGGCCCAATCGATCGCGAAGTCGAAGTGCCGCGTCTGGGGCTACAGCGACGCCGAGGCGTTCGGCGGCATGACGCAGAACTGCCATCAGCGTGACGGATTCGGGACTTGCGTGGCCGGCCAGGTCGTCCACACCTACCAGTGCATCGGGAACCTCAACGAAGCCGCACAAGCCAAACCCGTTAGCACTCAAGCCCCCGCCTCGCTATCGGGCGCCCTGTCAAAAGACCAATGGCAGCAGCAACAACTCCAGCAGTTGCAGAGCGAAACTGGTCTGTCCTACGAGGAGTACACCCGCCGATATCGGCAGATCATGGGGCAGTGAATTGGTTGCGCTTCTTGAAGGCACAGGCTAGGGGGTGCACGGTGGTCTGTGCGTTGGCTGATGATATGGATAGCTTGCGCCCTGGCATTCCTTGCCTTAGCTGCCACGGTCTATGACGGTTACAAAATTTGATCTACGCGTCATTGACTGTCGTGTTGACTAAGGGATAATCGCCGGCCACAGTTTGTCAAAGGGTTATGCACAATTTGTTAACAGCATACCCGCACAAGGAGGACTCCGAATGAAGCCTATCGAAATTTTGCTCCGATGCTACATGGAGAAAAAGAATGGCTACTGGCAGGCGTTCTGCATCGACCTCAGTCTCGCCGTCCAGGGCGATACGATGGAGGAGGTCAAGGGTAAGCTCCATGAGCAGATCTATGACTACCTCAATGATATTTTTGAGGGCGAAGATCGCCCCTACGCAAGCCAGCTGCTGAACCGCAAGGCCCCGCTGTATCAGCGCGCCAAGTATCATTTCTACAAGCTTCGCCATGATATTTCAGGCCGCTGGGATGGCATTAAGAACAGCTTCACCTTTCAGGACACCTTGCCGGTCAAGCTTGCCTAATGCCGAGGCTTCACCCGCTCACTTGCAAGCAAGTCAAGGATGGTCTGGCCGACCTTGGCTTTGAGGCTAGGCCTCGCACAGGGACATCGCACGAGAAGTGGGTGAAGACAACCGCCAAAGGGCGGTGGATCGTAACCGTAGACTGCCCGAAAGCGCCTTTCAGCAACGACCTGATAGCATCAATGGCGCGCCAAGCAGGTATGAGTACCAGACAGTTTCACGCGCACTGCGCGAAGTTTTAGCCCCGCCCTCGCGGGGCTTCTTCATTTCCACCCTCCCCCAACCTCTCTTCGAAGCCGTTCGCTTCCGTCCTCTCATTTCAAACCTCAAAAACCGTTTTCTAATTTTGACGGCGCGAAAATTTGGCTCCCCCCGTCGTTCGGGCAGTGAAATCGCTCAAGGTTTCGACCCGCCCTCCCCATTATGTCTGCTCGCAGTGCGGCCCGACGTACTCGCCAAGCACTGAGCAACCCTGGGGCGCCGAACCACCTCGCGAACCTTCCTTCACCCTCTCCCCTCAAAGTGAGGAAATCCCACTGTACAGTGGGATTTTCGGGGCAGACCTGGTTACGCAGACGATGGCGCAGATCAGCGCCATCCTGATTGATGAGATTGCCTGCGTTGCAGGAGATCATCCGCGCTGTTCTCCCTAGCGAAAACAAGAAGACCCCGCGCCAGTGTCGCTGGGCGGGGTCTGTACATACCCGGAAAAACGGGAGTGTTAGCGCAATCGAGTACTCCCGAACTTCATCCGTGCGCGCTTCGCTCCCAAAGGGAGTACGAGATCAGCTGCAGAGCGCTCAAGAGGCACCCGGTGCTGAACTCGTTGAGGAAGTCATCACCGGTGCCTGACTCCTTGCGCAGTTGGTCTTCCTGCATCAGTTGGGAAATACCGCAAACAGCGTCACCAGCTTGATTGATGAGCTTGCTGACGGATTCGATGTGGCCCTTCACGGCCGCGTTATAAAGCGGTTCTTTGAGCTGCGTGCGGATTCCACGGTCATCTGGCCACCCATTCCATGAACATCTGACCACCGATTCCACGCTGATCCGGCCACCCATTCCACGCGCATCCGGCCACTGATTCCACGGCCATCCGGCCACTCAACCGGGCAGGCAGCTACGCAGGATTTCTTCACTACCATCGACCTCTTTTTCGAAGCAGAGAGGTCGTCGTGGAGCGTTTATCCATGCGTAAGATTCGCGAAGTACTACGTCTCAAGTTCGAGGTCGGACTATCAGCTCGCCAGATTGCGGTCAGCGTGCAGGTCGGTCGTGTCACCGTCGGCGACTACCTCAATCGTTTTGCCGCCAGTGGTCTCAGTTGGCCCTGTTCGTTGTCCGATGCCGAGTTGGAGCAGCAACTGTTCCCGCCGGCCCCGGCGGTTGCCAGCGAGAAGCGGCCTTTACCCGATTGGGCATGGGTGCATGCCGAACTGCGCCGCCCCGGGGTGACCCTGGCGCTGCTCTGGCAGGAGTACCGCCTGAGCCAGCCGCAGGGCTTTCAGTACAGCTGGTTCTGTGAGCATTACCGAGCCTGGCAGGGCAAGTTGGACGTGGTGATGCGTCAGGAGCACCGCGTCGGCGAGAAGCTGTTCGTCGACTATGCCGGCCAGACGGTGCCGGTTATCGATCGCCACAGCGGCGAGATCCGCCAGGCGCAGGTGTTCGTCGCAGTGCTCGGCGCGTCCAGCTACACCTTCGCCGAAGCCACCTGGTCGCAGCAGCTGCCGGACTGGCTGGGCTCCCATGCCCGCTGCTTTGCCTTCCTCGGCGGCGTGCCCGAGATCGTGGTGCCGGACAACCTGCGCAGCGCGGTGAGTAAGAGCCATCGCTACGAGCCGGACATCAACCCGAGCTACCGCGATCTGGCCGAGCACTATGGCGTGGCGGTGGTGCCGGCGCGGGCGCGTAAGCCGCGCGACAAGGCTAAGGCCGAGGTCGGCGTGCAGGTGGTCGAGCGCTGGATCCTCGCCGCGCTGAGGAACCGCCAGTTCTTCTCCCTGGACGAACTCAACAGCGCCATCTCCGTGTTGCTGGAGCGGCTCAACCAACGCCCGTTCAAGAAGCTGCCGGGCTCGCGCCAGACGGCCTTCGACAGCCTGGATCGTCCGGCGCTGCGCCCCCTGCCGGTGCAACCCTACGTCTACGCCGAGTGGAAGAAGGCGCGGGTGCACATCGACTACCACGTCGAGGTCGATGGGCATTACTACTCGGTGCCGTATCAACTGGTGAAGAAGCAGCTGGAGGTGCGCCTGACGGCGCGCACCGTCGAGTGTTTCCACGCCAACCAGCGAGTGGCCAGCCACCTGCGCTCAATGCACAAGGGCAGGCACAGCACGCAGGCCGAGCACATGCCCAAGAGCCATCGCGAGCATGCCGAGTGGACGCCGCAGCGGCTGATCCGCTGGGCCGAGCAGACCGGGCCGAACACCGCCGGCGTGATCCGGCACATCCTCGAACGGCGCATCCATCCGCAGCAGGGCTACCGGGCCTGCCTGGGCATCCTGCGCCTGGGCAAGACTCATGGCGAAGTGCGCTTGGAGCTGGCCTGCCGACGCGCCCTCAGCCTCGGCGCGTGCAGCTACAAGAGCCTCGAATCGATCCTGTGCCAGGGCCTGGAAAGCCTGCCGCTGGCTCAAGCCAACCTGCCGCTGCTGCCGGACGACCACGCCAACCTGCGCGGCCCCGGCTACTACCACTGAACCCAAGGAAACTCACCATGCTGCCCCATCCGACCCTGGACAAGCTGCAAACCCTGCGCCTGCACGGCATGCTCAAGGCGCTGAACGAACAACTGAAAACCCCGGACATCGACAGCCTGAGCTTCGAGGAACGCCTCGGCCTGCTGGTCGACCGCGAGCTGACTGAACGCGACGACAAGCGCCTCAGCAGCCGCCTGCGCCAGGCCCGGCTCAAGCACAACGCCTGCCTCGAAGACATCGACTACCGCAGCCCGCGCGGGCTGGATAAGGCGCTGATCCTGCAACTGAGCGGCGGCCAGTGGCTACGCGACGGCCTCAACCTGATCATCGGCGGCCCCACCGGCGTGGGCAAAACCTGGCTGGCCTGCGCCCTGGCCCACCAGGCCTGCCGGGACGGCTACAGCGTGCGCTACCTGCGTCTGCCGCGCCTACTGGAAGAGTTGGGCTTGGCTCATGGCGACGGGCGCTTCGCCAAGCTGATGAGCAGCTACGCCAAGACCGACCTGCTGATCCTCGACGACTGGGGCCTGGCGCCGTTCACCGCCGAACAGCGCCGCGACATGCTGGAGCTACTGGACGACCGCTACGGCCAGCGCTCGACCCTCGTGACCAGCCAAATGCCCGTGGACAACTGGCACGAACTGATCGGCGATCCAACCCTGGCCGATGCCATCCTCGACCGCCTGGTGCACAACGCTTATCGGATCAATCTGAAGGGTGAATCAATGCGCAAACGGACGCAGAAATTGACGACGCCAGCCAACCCGGACTAACAATGCCACCCCTGCGTCGCTGCGCTCCGACTGCCCGGCCGGATGGCCGTGGAACAGGTGGCCAGATGGCCCTGGAATGCCTGGCCAGATGAGAGCGGACTGGGTGGCCGGATGGCGTGGAATCCGCAAGCTGCGCGGCCTGGAAGGAGTCAAGGAGGGCTTGGGGGGTGGCTGCGTTCATTTGGCACCTCCTACAGCTTCCAGGGCACGAGCGCGCTGCATGGCTTCGTTGTAGCGAGCCAGGCGGACAGACAGGGAGGAATTGCCGCGCAAAGCAGCGAAGGCACGAGCCTTCCAGGCAGCGGCATGAGATGAAGACGGATTGAGAGCGTGTTTCATGGGTGGAGCTCCTAGAGTTGAGGAGCCATCACCGCTTGCGGCCAAGCAAGAAATGGTGACAGCTGTACGCGGGTTGGCCGACCGGGACTCTAGGCACCCGGCACACCCGAAGGTGTCCCACGCACAGCCGCCATAACACGATGCTGCTGGCACAAAAAAAGCGACTGCAATCGGGTGGTGGGCGCTGTAGCGCCTAGAGGTTGTCGACCGGCCAAGGTCGGTCACGTTATTTACCGTGACCGGCAAACCATAGCCCTGAGTGCGAGGAAGTGCAAGCGCGATCATGCTGCATCCCTCCCGGCCAGCTTGGCTTCCTGATACGCGGCGATTTCCCGGGCCGCGAAGTAAGACCGGGCCGAGCGCGCATGGCCATCCTTGATGGGCTTCGGGAAGTTGGAGTCGCTGGCCATCAGCTTGTACAGCCCGGAGCGCGACTTGCGCAGCAGGCTGCAGACTTCGCTGAAGCTCAGCATCTGCTCTACACCAGAGGCCTGGTGTGTTGGGTTTTGATCCAGTGCGCGGCAAACCTCGCCCTTCAGGGCGGGGAAGGATAGCGCGGACGGCGTAGCCGTCCCCGTTTTTGCCTTTAATGAGGCGTCTGCTGCTGTTCGATGTACTGGCGGATGACTTCGATGGGCGCACCTCCGCAGCTGCCGGCAAAGTAGCTGGGCGACCACAGCGCGCCGCCCCACAGCTTTTTGCGGATGCTGGGGTAATTTTTCCTGCGGATCATGCGGCTGGAGACGCCTTTCAGGCTATTCACGAGGTTGGAGATGGCCACCTTCGGCGGATAGTTCACCAGTAGGTGCACATGGTCATCCTCTCCATCTAACTCAACGAGTTCCGCTCCGAAGTCGGCGCATACGCTGGCGAAGACGACGCGAAGGTCGTCGAGAATGGCTTGGGTGAAGACCTCGCGCCGATATTTCGTCACGAAGACCAAATGTACATGCATCAGGAAGACGCAGTTTCTACCGCGTCTAATATCGTTTTCAATGCCCATAGACCAAGAGTATAGTGCTGGGCATGCAGCGACTCCAAGCTTTCAAATACGAACTGATGCCGACCGGCGAACAGCAGCGCCTGATGCACCGCTTCGCCGGCTCCTGTCGGTTCGTGTTCAACCAGGCCTTGGCGTTGCAGCAAGCCAACCGCGAAGCCGGCGGCAAGTTCATCGGCTATGTGGCCATGGCCAGGCAGCTGACCGCCTGGCGCAACAGCACCGAAACGGTCTGGCTGAAAGAAGCGCCCGTTCATCCGCTGCAACATGCCCTCAAAGACCTCGAAAAAGCCTACAGGAACTTCTTCGAGCAGCGCGCCGACTTCCCACGCTTCAAGCGCAAGGGCCAGCGCGACAGCTTCCGTTACCCCGACCCGAAGCAAATCAAGCTGGATCAGGCCAACTGCCGGATCTTTCTGCCCAAGCTGGGCTGGCTGCGCTATCGCAACAGTCGGCCGGTGCTCGGCGAGCTGCGCAACGTCACCGTCAGCCTGAGCGCGGGCAAATGGCATGTCTCGATCCAGACCCGCCGTGAAGTGGAAACCCCGCTGCCGCAGGGCAGAGCCGTTGGCATCGACCTCGGTATTGCCCGCTTCGCCACCCTGAGCGATGGCACGGTCTACGCACCGCTCAATAGCTTCAAACGCCACGAAACCGCGCTGCGCAAGGCGCAGCAGGCCATGAGCCGCAAGGTGAAATTCAGCGCCAACTGGAAGAAGGCCAAGGCCCGAGTCCAGCGCCTTCACGCCCGCATCGGCAACGCCCGGCGCGACTACCTGCACAAGACCTCGACCGCGATCAGCCAAAACCACGCGATGGTGTGTATCGAGGACTTGCAGGTACGGAACATGTCCAAATCAGCAGCAGGCACGACCGAACAACCGGGTAGAAACGTTCGGGCCAAGTCTGGCCTGAACAAGGCCATCCTCGATCAAGGCTGGTTCGAGTTCCGCCGCCAACTGGACTACAAGCTGGCATGGCGGGGCGGCTGGTTGGTGACGGTGCCGCCACAGAACACGAGCCGCACCTGTCCGTGCTGCGGCCATGTGTCGGCGGACAACCGCCAGACACAGGCCCGGTTCGCGTGTGTGGAATGTGGCTTCGAGGACAACGCCGATGTGGTCGGCGCGATCAATGTGCTAAGGGCGGGACACGCCCGGTTCGCCTGTGAAGTGAGCGGTGAGGTAATGCCGCCAGCAGCAGGAACCCACCGAAGCGACTCAGGGGCGGCTCAATGCCGCGCCTGAGCGCCGTAGGAATCTCCGGCCTTCAGGCCGGGGAGGATGTCAAATGCGCCGCCACGTGTACGCCATGCATCACCGGCAGTAACGGATCGGCCGTGCCGTGCACCACCAGCGTCGGCACGTCTAGGCGATTGAGTAGATCAACCCGGCTGGATTCGGCAAGAATCGCCAGCAGCTGACGCTGCACGCCTTCGGGATTGAAAGCGCGGTCGTAAGCCTGTTCGGCCTGATGCAAGAGCAAGGCACGGTCATCATGCACCGCAGGGCTGCCGAGGGCCGCCAGCAGGTCCGCCTGCTGTTGCAGTGCAGCCTCGCGACTACCGGCCTCACGCCTTGCCAATAGCGCCACCAACTCATCGCTCGGCGCAGGCAACCCTTGCGCGCCCGAACTGGTCATCACCAGCGTCAGACTGAGAACGCGCTGCGGCGCCAGATCGGCCAGATGCTGGGCGATCATGCCGCCCATGCTCGCGCCCAGCACATGGAAGTTGTCGACGCCCAGACGGTCCATCAAGCCCAGGGCATCACCAGCCATGTCGCACAGGTGATACGGCGCACCAAGCGACAGACCCAGGCGATAGCGCAGTACCTCGTAAGGCAGGTTGATGCTCGGCGCCGGCCGCCGCCAGGTGCTCAGCCCGACATCGCGATTATCGAAGCGCACGACGCGAAATCCCTGCTGACAGAGACGCTCGACCACCTCGTCAGGCCAGTGGATCAACTGCCCACCCAGCCCCATCACCAGCAGCAACGCCGGGTCGCGCTCGCTGCCGATACTTTGATAAGCCAGACGCACCTCACCGACATCCGCATAACGGGTCGGCTCGGACAAGTCGCAATGATTGGCTGCAAAAGCCTGCATACCGCACAGCAAAGCGGCCAGAAAAATGAATGCACGCATGAAAACACCAGAAACGCAGAACCCCACTAAAACGCGATTCTGGTGAAAATCGTTCGACGGCGCTGCCATACCAGCGTGACAGTTTGATGAAGGGGGACGAACGGCTGCCCAGGCAGTGACCAAAAGTGCAGCCCAGCGCGTCGCGAACGCCCCCTCTACTTACCGACTGACGGGAAATCAGGCCAACTCGGCGCGCAACTGCCTGGCGGCGGCCACCATGTTGACCAGCGCCGCCTCGGTTTCCGGCCAGGCGCGGGTCTTCAGGCCGCAGTCGGGGTTGACCCACAGGCGCTCGAGCGGGATACGCCGCGCCGCCTTGCGCAACAGCTCGGCCATCTCGACGCTGTCCGGCACCCGTGGCGAGTGAATGTCATACACGCCGGGGCCGATGTCGTTCGGGTAGGCGAACTTTTCAAACGCGGCCAACAGCTCCATATCCGAGCGCGACGTCTCGATGGTGATCACGTCGGCATCCATCGCAGCAATGGACTCGATCACATCGTTGAACTCGCTGTAGCACATGTGGGTGTGGATCTGCGTTTCGTCGCGCACGCCGCTGGCGGTCAGGCGGAAGGCCTCGGTAGCCCAGTCCAGATAGGGCTGCCAGGCCGCCTGGCGCAGCGGCAGCCCTTCGCGAAACGCTGCCTCGTCGATCTGGATGATCCTGATACCAGCTGCCTCCAGATCCACCACCTCGTCACGAATCGCCAGCGCCAGTTGCCGCGCCTGCACTTCGCGGGGCACGTCCTCACGCGGGAACGACCACATCAACATGGTCACCGGGCCGGTGAGCATGCCTTTCATCACCTTGTCGGTCAGGCTCTGGGCGTAGGTGATCCATTCCACGGTCATGGCCTTGGGCCGGCTCAGATCATCGACGATCACCGCCGGTTTGACGCAGCGCGAACCGTAGCTCTGCACCCAACCAAAGCGGGTGAAGGCGTAGCCATCAAGTTGCTCGGCGAAGTATTCGACCATGTCGTTGCGCTCGGCCTCGCCATGCACCAGCACATCCAGGCCCAGGCGTTCCTGTATCTGCACCGCATGGCGGATTTCGCTGTGCATGGCCTCGGTGTACTCGGCCGCGCTGAGCGTGCCCTGCCTGAACGACTGCCGCGCCAGGCGGATAGCCGAGGTTTGCGGGAAGGATCCGATGGTGGTGGTCGGTAGCAAGGGCAGTTGCAGACGCTCACGCTGCTGTTCGATGCGCTCGGCAAACGGCGACTGACGCTGGGCATGACGCGGGCGAATCGCCGCCAGGCGCGCCTGCACCTCAGGCTTGTGAATACGTTTTGAAGCTGCACGAGCGGCCCGTACCGCGCGGCTTGCCTCAAGTGCGGCGTGTACGACGGCATCTTCCGGCGCGGCCAGCGCCTTGCCAAGCAACGCCACCTCCTGGCATTTCTGCACCGCGAAGGCCAGCCAGCTCTTCAGTTCGGCATCGAGCTGATCCTCACGGGCCAGATCCACCGGGCTGTGCAGCAGCGAGCAGGACGGCGCCACCCACAGCCGCTCACCCAGGCGCTCGTGAGCGTGACGCAGCACCTCCAGCGCCTTGTCCAGATCACAGCGCCAGACGTTGCGCCCGTTGACCACGCCCAGCGACAACACTTTATAAGCCGGCAGCCGGTCGAGAATGGTCGGGTACTGCTCCGGCGCACGCACCAGGTCGATATGCAGACCGTCCACCGGCAGGTTGGCAGCCAGACCGAGGTTGTCTTCCAGGCCACCAAAATAGGTGGCGATCAGCTTCTTGCACGGTTCGCGCTGGATCAGGTTGTAGGCGCGCTCGAAGGCGTTCTTCCACTCCTGCGGCAAGTCGAGCACCAGGATCGGCTCATCGATCTGTACCCATTCCACGCCCTGCGCGGCCAGGCGCTGGAAGATTTCGCCATAGACCGGCAGCAGGCTTTCGAGCAGTTCCAGCTTGTCGAAGTCGCTCCCCTTGGCCTTGCCCAGCCACAGGTAGGTCAGTGGGCCGATCAGGACCGGTTTGACCTTGTGCCCAAGGGCATGCGCCTCAGCCACCTCCTCGAACAGCTGCTCCCAGCTCAGGGCGAACGGCTGATCCGCGCTGAATTCCGGCACCAGGTAGTGGTAGTTGGTATCGAACCACTTGGTCATCTCTTGGGCATGAGCACCGCCGCAGCACGTAACGCTGCTCTTGTTTGCAACGGCCCCACGGGCCATGGCGAACAGGGTATCCAGCGTCGGCTTGCCGGCAGCCGGGCGAAAGCGCTCGGGAATCACGCCAAAAGCCAGGGAATGAGCGAGCACCTGGTCGTACCAGGCGAAGTCGCCCACCGGCAGCAGGTCGATACCGGCGTCCTTCTGCAGTTGCCAGTGTTCGGCGCGCAGACGCTGGCCCACGGCGCGCAGGCCGGCTTCGTCCAACTCACCTTTCCAGTGGGCTTCGAGGGCTTTTTTCAGTTCGCGGTCGCGGCCGATGCGCGGGAAGCCGAGGGAATGGGACAGGGCCATGGCGTGAAACTCCAGAATCAATCGAGATGGCGCCATTCTCGGCATCGATACCGAGTGAGACAAACTCAAGATTTTCGTCTTGATCTAAAGATTTACTCATGTAGGCTGTATGAGCCATGTTCATCCAACCATGACATTGGATGAGTGAAACCTTCGCAGAGAACCGCCATGCTCGAGCTACGCCACCTGAAAACCCTGCACGCCCTGCGCGAAACCGACAGCCTGGTGGAGGCCGCCGAGCGCCTGCACCTGACCCAGTCGGCGCTGTCGCATCAGTTCAAGGAGTTGGAAGAACGTCTCGGCCTGCAACTGTTCGTACGCAAGACCAAACCCGTGCGCTTCACCAGCGCCGGCCTGCGTCTACTGCAGCTGGCCGACGCCACCTTGCCCCTGTTGCGTGGCGCCGAGCGTGATTTGGCACGCCTGGCCGGTGGCACCGCTGGCCGCTTGCACATGGCCATCGAGTGCCACAGCTGCTTCCAGTGGCTGATGCCGACCATCGACCAATTCCGCGACGCCTGGCCGGAAGTGGAGCTGGACCTGGCCTCGGGCTTCTCCTTCGCCCCGCTGCCGGCCCTGGCCCGTGGCGACCTGGACCTGGTGGTGACCTCAGATCCGATCGAGCTGGCTGGCATCACCTACGTACCACTGTTCACCTACGAGGCGATGCTCGCCGTGGCCAATCAGCATCGCCTGGCGCACAAGGCCTTTATCCAGCCCCAGGACCTGGCCACGGAAACCCTGATCACCTACCCGGTGGAACGTGATCGCCTGGATATCTTCACCGGTTTTCTCGAACCCAACGACATCGAGCCGGCACAGGTTCGCACCTCCGAGTTGACGGTGATGATGATGCAGCTGGTGGCCAGCGGTCGTGGCGTATGCGGCCTGCCCAACTGGGCGCTGCACGAGTACAGCTCGCGCGGCTACGTCAGTGCCAAGCGCCTCGGAGAAAAGGGCCTGTTCGCCACCCTCTACGCCGCGATCCGCACCGACATGCTCGACTCACCGTTCATGCGCGACTTCCTGCTCACAGCCAAGGACACCTCCTTCGCCAATCTCGAAGGCGTCAGCGTGGCGCGCTGAGCCTGGCCTGGCCTGGCCGAACATCTCCGGCAGGTTCGTACCGATCAAAAGCTTCGCCCCGGGGCGGGGCTCCTACACAAACCCCGCAGGCACCGCATCACTCTGTAGGAGCCGCGCCTCGCGGCGAATGAGGCAGTGAACGACCACCCGCCAATTGCCTTGTTACAACTCCCGCCTTGCCGCACCGTGACCAGCAGTCATAGCATGACCGCCGGTCAAACCTCTCGATGAAACGCCCATGCGCTATCAAGATCAACTTTTCCAGCAACGTGAAAGCGCCCTGCTCGAAGCCGCTCGCCAGCTCTTCCATGAACAATCCTGGGATCGCGTCACCATTGCCGAGGTGGCGCGTCATGCCGGCATCGGCAAAGGCACCGTGTACAAACACTTCACCAGCAAGGAAGCGCTCTACGCGCGCCTGGTGCTGGACTGCTCACGCCAAAACCTGGCCGAACTGCAGGAAATCGCCTGCAGCGCACCCGCTGAACAGGCGATGCGCCGCGTCATTCGTCGTTCTTTCGAGCTGCTGCAGGCCGACCCGCTGCAAGCGCAACTTTGCCTGCTGTGTGACCGCCCGGCTTTTCAGGAGCGCCTGGAACCTCCCTACCGCGAGCAATTCGTCGAGTTGGAAGGCCAGTACATGAATCTGTTCAGCAGCTTGCTGCAGAGCAGCTTCCGTGACCTGCCGCTCTCCCCGGCGCACTGCCAGGATCTGCTGTGGGGCGTGGAGGCCTGCGTCAACGGCGTCATGGCGCGCATCGCATCCGGCGGTTTCGCGCACTGGGCCGAATACATCGAGCTGGACGCGTACTTCGACCGCGTCACCGACTTCATCATCGCCGGCCTGCAGGGCCAGGCCGCCGCGCTGCTGGCAGCGCCCGCCACTCACGAGTAAGCCACCGCCATGTTCGCGCAACTGAGCAAACGCCCCTGGATCATCGCCGTTCTCATCACCGTCGTGCTGCTGCTCTGGCTGCTCAGCGGCGACCGCTTCGTCGCCCGCGACGAAGTACAGGCCGAGCCCGACAAACCGGCTACAAGCGCGGAATTGGCGCGGGTCGAGGTGACCTGGCTGGAAGCCCAGCCAATGCAGCGCCAGCATGTGGTGCAGGGCCAGATCGAGGCCTGGCGCCGCGTGGAACTGCGCGCCCAGGTCAGCGGCAGCGTGCAGAAGCTGGATCAGGACAAGGGCAACCGCGTCGCCGCCGATCAACTGCTGCTGAGCATTTCGCCGGATGACCGCCCGGCGCAGGTCGCACGCAGCGAAGCAGACGTACGCCAGCGCCAGAGCGACGTCACCGCCGCCAAGCGCCTGCGCGAACGCAGCCTGGTATCGGCCAACGAGCTGATGCGCCTGGAGAGCGAGCTGGCCAAGGCCCGCGCCGAACTCGACAGCGCCCGCCTGCAACTGCGCAACACCAAGGTGAAAGCGCCATTCGCCGGCATCTATGACCAGCGCATGGTCGAGCTGGGCGATTTCGTCCAGCCCGGCCAAAGCCTGCTGACCCTGGTGGACATCGACCGCCTCAAGGTCAGCGCACAGATCGCCCAGCAACAGGTGACCCAGCTCGAACTGGGGCAGTTGGTAAACGTTGAACTGCTCGATGGCCGCACACTGCAAGGCGAGCTGCACTTTATCGCCGCAGCCGCCGACCCGGGTTCGCGCAGCTTCCGCATCGAGGTCAAGGTGGACAACCCCAACGGCCTGCGCCTGGCCGGTGCCAGCGCCACCTTGCATATCCAGACCGGCGAGGCCATGGCCCATCGCCTGTCCCCCGCCCTGCTCAGCCTGGATGAAAACGGCCGCCACGGCGTCAAGTGGGTCAATGACACGCAGCGCGTGGAGTTCACCCCAGTCGAGCTGATCAGCGTCGACAACCAGGGCGCCTGGGTCAGCGGCCTGCCGCCGAAAGTGGCGTTGATCACCCTTGGCCAGGGCTTCGTTCAGCCCGGCCAACAGGTGACGGTGCAACTCGCCGCCGAGGGCAGTTGAGATGCATACACTGATTGCCGCCGCACTCGACCGCAGCCGCACCACCATCCTGATCCTGCTGTTCCTGCTCTGTGGCGGGCTGGTGGCCTACATTGCCATGCCCAAGGAGTCCAACCCGGATGTGGCAATTCCCATCATCTACGTCTCGGTGACCCTCGAAGGCATCAGCCCGGAAGACGGTGAGCGTTTGCTGGTGCGCCCGCTGGAACAGGAACTGCGCAGCCTGGAAGGCGTCAAGGAAATGCGCTCGGTGTCCAATGAAGGCCATGCCTCGGTGACCCTGGAATTCGACGCCGGCTTCGACGCCAAGGTGGCGCTGGCCGACGTGCGTGAGAAAGTCGACACCGCGCGCAGCAAGCTGCCTGAAGAGGCTGACGAGCCGACCGTCACCGAAGTCAACGTGGCGCTGTTCCCGGTGCTGTCGGTGGGATTGTCCGGCCCCATCGCCGAAACCGAGTTGGTGTACATCGCAAGGCGCCTGAAAGAGAACATCGAAGGCATTGCCGAGGTGCTGTCGGTGGAAATCGGCGGCGACCGCGAAGACCTGCTGGAAATCGTCGTCGATCCGCAGGTGCTCGACAGCTACGGCATCGACTACAACGAGCTGTTCAACCTGGTCAGCCGCAACAACCGCCTGGTCGCCGCCGGCAGCCTGGATACCGGCGCCGGACGCATGAGCATGAAGGTACCGGGCGTTATCGAAAATCTCGAAGACGTGATGAGCATGCCGATCAAGGTGGTCGGCGACAGCGTGGTCACCTTCGCCGATGTCGCCACCATCCGCCGCACCTTCAAGGACCCGACCGGCTTCGCCCGCATCAATGGCCAGCCCGCCATCGTGCTGGAAGTGGCCAAGCGCAGTGGCGCCAACATCATCGAGACCATCGATCAGGTCAAGGCACTGATGGAGCAGGCCAAACCCCTGCTGCCGCCGGGTGTTGAAGTCAGCTACATCATGGATCAGTCGCAGGAAGTGCAGAACATGCTCAGCGACCTCCTCAACAACGTGCTGGCGGCCATCGTTCTGGTGCTGATCCTGGTAGTGGCGAGCATGGGCATGCGTTCGGCACTGCTGGTCGGCCTGACCATTCCTGGCGCCTTCCTCAGTGGCATCCTGCTGATCTGGTTGCTTGGCTTCACTCTCAATATCGTCGTGTTGTTCAGCCTGATCCTGGTAGCCGGCATGCTGGTCGACGGCGCCATCGTCGTCTCCGAACTGGCCGATCGCTACCTGCAACAGGGCCAAACGCCGCGTCAGGCCTGGGCCAACGCCGCGACACGAATGGCCTGGCCGGTGATCGCCTCCACCGCCACCACATTGGTCGTGTTCCTGCCGCTGCTGTTCTGGCCCGGCGTGGTCGGCCAGTTCATGAAATACCTGCCGGCCACGGTGATTCTCTGCCTGCTGGCCTCGCTGGCCATGGCGCTGGTATTCCTGCCAGTGCTCGGCGCCGTCACGGGTGGCCAGGCTCGACCACAAGCGGCAGCGCCCAACGCCACAGGCAACGCCTATCGCAGCGTACTGATAACGCTGCTCAAGCGCCCCGGCCTGACACTTCTGGGCATGCTGACCCTGGTCGCGTTGATCTATGTCGGCTACGGCCGCTTCAACCATGGCGTGGAGTTCTTCCCAGACGTCGAACCGGAAAGCGCGCAAATCTGGCTGCGTGCCCGCGGCGATCTGTCAGTGCAGGAGAAGGACGCCTTGCTGCGGCAAGTGGAAAAACAGGTGATCGGCATGCCTGAGGTCAAGGCGCTGTATGCGCGCTCCCTGGCGCAGCCGGACGGCCAGCTCGGCGCCGACGTGATCGGCACCCTGCAGTTCCAGTTCGTCGACTGGCACCAGCGCCGCCCGGCCAATGACATCCTGGCCGAAATGAGCCAACGCACCGCCGGCATTCCCGGCGTGGTGCTGGAGTTCCGCAAGCAGGAACAGGGCCCAACCGACGGCAAGCCGGTAAAACTGCAGATCAGCGCGCTGGACCCGGCACTGGGCGAACAGTGGGTCGAGCGTGTGCGCAGTGAGATGCAGAAGCTTGGCGGCTTCGTCGACATCGAGGACGACCGCGCACTGCCCGGCATCGAATGGCGCATCAAGGTCGACCGCGAGGCTGCCGCGCGCTTCGGCGCAGACGTACTCAGCGTCGGCAATGCGGTGCAGATGATCACCAACGGCCTGAAACTGGCGACCTACCGCCCCGAAGATGCCACTGACGAAGTGGACATCCGCGTGCGCCTGCCCGGCAACTGGCGCTCGCTCGACCAACTCGGCCGCCTGACCCTCAACACACCGGCCGGCCAGGTGCCGCTGAGCAACTTCGTCGACCTGCAGCCGGCGCCCAAGGTCGGCACCCTGCGCCGCGTCGACGGTGACCGCACCATCACCCTGCAGGCCGACCTGGCCGAAGGCGCGCGCCTGGACGAACGCCTCAGAGCATTGCGTGAAGCGCTTGGCGAAGTGCCGGCCGAGGTCAAGGTACAGTTCGCCGGCGAAGATGCCGACCAGCGCGAGGCGGCCACCTTCCTGATGAGCGCCTTCGTGGTCGCCATCTTCCTCATGGCGATCATCCTGGTGACCCAGTTCAACAGCCTGTACCAGGCTGCATTGGTGCTGTCGGCCATCGTCCTGTCCACCGCCGGCGTGCTGATGGGCCTGCTCATCAACGGCCAGTCGTTCGGCATCGTCATGGTCGGCATGGGCCTGATCGCCCTGGCCGGCATCGTGGTGAACAACAACATCATCCTCATCGACACCTACAACCAACTGCGCAGCCAGGGTCTGCAACCCCGCGAAGCGGCGCTGGAAACCGGCTGCCTGCGTTTGCGCCCGGTATTACTGACGGCCGTCACCACGATCCTTGGGCTGATGCCCATGGTGCTCAGCGTCAACGTCGACCTAGTCACGCCGAGCCTCGGCTTCGGCGCACCCTCGACCCAATGGTGGACGCAACTCTCCAGTGCCATCGCCGGTGGCCTGGCCTTCGCCACGGTGCTGACCTTGCTGCTCACCCCCTGCCTGCTGGTACTCGGCGCCCGCTTCGAGCGCCGCCCGCCACCGCTGGAGACTTACGACACCGACCTGCTCGACCTGCCTGAACACCTGATCGCCCCTCGCCCGGCCAAGGAGCAACTGCTGCGCACCGACTGATGCAGCGATACAGGCCAATGGCAGAACGCCGGAGATCGACAGATCTGACCAGCCACAATGCTGAGGGTGGAAATGGCAAGGCAGCAGGGATAGTGTCGATCATCGGCCTTTCTTTGGAGCCCCGCCCCGGGGCGAAGCTTTGCAATTGCTCGTCACCCTGCTTCGCGACGGGGCGCCTCTCCACACGCTGCGCACCCTGCAGAATCGGGTAGGAGGCGGGGTCGCCCCCGCCGTCCTCCCACACCACCGTACATACGGTTCCGTATACGGCGGTTCCTGCCTACTGACAGACTGCGTCAGCGAGCTTGGTTCCGTTGATGTGTCGCCTGTGGTAACTAAGCGCCCAGACCGGCCCTCGGAGTTTCCGACTCCTACCTCATGATGGTCTCGACCGCCGCTGTTCATGACGTTTCTGCTTTACGCTCCAACAGAGAGCACACCTGACTATCCACTCATGACAGGTTCAGCCCTTCATCGCTCCGGTTCCGAGCAACTACTACGGCCTCTGCTGACTTCTGTTCGCCCATCCCGCCACCTCTCGGTGCCGGTAGCACGTGGCAGGCCAAACAGATCTCCCAGGGTAATTCGCGCGACCTTCCTGCTTATGCCTGTCGGATTTACGTCGTAGCGTTCCGTGCAAGTATCGGACTTTGGCAATCGTTGCTACCTCACCCAGCTACGCCGCCTCTATCCGCTTCCTGTACGTCAGACCAGCATTTTGCCTCGGGCTTCCTTCAGATTCGCGGTCACCCGCGACACCCTTGCCTTCAGCTAACACTTCCCCTTGCCGGGTGTGTAGAGGACTTTCACCTCCAAATCGTCCGACTCACCACCACAGTGAGCCGAACAGCGCCAGTCACGGCACTACGCGCCATGCCTGGCGCACAACAACAAAGCCCTCTTTCGAGGGCTTTACTTTCCGCTCGCCTCACCTCGGCCAACGGAAGAAAAATACCGAGCTAACGAAGTGTATGGGGTCGGCATCCTGCCTGTTGGCCACTTCGTTAGCCCGATAACCCGAGAGTAGTCCAGGCGCTGGCGCTGTGCCAAGCCCGACGTTCAAATTTAGCGCTTGTTAACACTGGCACGTTGCCAACCCCCGGCCAAGGCGCCACAGCCAGACCAACCATCGGTTCGGGGCATCGCAGCCAACCACCTGATAGCACACGAAAAAATTTCAAAATAAGCTTCGCCAAAGCCGATTCTGCTGTTATCATTCGCGCCGCTTGGGAAGATGCCGGAGTGGTCGAACGGGACGGATTCGAAATCCGTTGTGTCAGCAATGGCACCTAGGGTTCAAATCCCTATCTTCCCGCCATATATCAAGCTTGAGCCCCTGAAATTCCTAGAGTTTCGGGGGCTTTTGCTATCTGCGGCATGCAAGGTGTCGAAGAAGTGTCGAAAGCGGCTGAAGACTAAAGCTAGCTCTGGATCGGCGGCCACATCCTGGCGACGTGCACCAGGGCGAGAATCCAGACGGCGTCACGCTCAGCCTGATAGACAAGACGGTAGTTCTCGTGAGGGATCAGCTCGCGAGTACCGGCCACTGCTCCCAGCCTGCCCTTGTCGGGGAAGTCAGCCAGACTGGCGGCCGCAGCACTGAATAGCTCGTCCATATGCATAGCAGCACGTGGGTTGTCGCTTGCGATGTATTCCCAGATATCCAGACGGTCCTGCAGTGCCTCAGGTGTCCAAATGACCTGCATCAGTGCCCCAAGGCCTTAGCACGGCGAGCGGCAAATTCCGCCTCGACATCATCATTGGAGCGGCCACGACCAGCCTCTAACGATGCCCTGGCAGCAGCGACCTTGCGTTGCACGAATTCCTCATGCTCTTTGGCCTGTTGCTGCTGGCGAATGAAGTCGCGCATAAGGTCGCGCATGATCTGAGAGGCCGGCCGGTGTGCAGCTTGAGCGGCTGCCATGAAGCCTTCGCGCAACTCGGGCTCAAGCTTCAGATTGAAAACGGCTTCTTTGGCCATGGTCGTCACCTCATATCTTGGCTGTATCTACAACGTAGATACATTGTGTGCATCTTAAGCCAAGCACCTCACACAGGAAAGCACACAGCCGGCTGGGGTGATGATCGCCAGGAAACGTTGGTGATCACTAGCCGGGACGAATCTGATGGCATCCTGCAGGTGATCCGGGGCAAGATGAAGGTGCGAGGAAGGGACGGATTTATTTTTTGGCTGGCGACTATGCACTGTAAATAAATCCGTCCCCATTTTTCCATTATTTGTATCGCCTGGCAGGTATGGAAGGTATGCCACCACTTCGACAGAATGAAGTATTTACAGTTCTGATTAAGTCAATAACTTGATCCTCAACTTCATTAAAGTCAATCCTTGGAAGTCTTTCTAGGTAGAAGCCTTCTTCAGACAAGAGAAGAATCATCGCCTGCTGATGTTCCTTGTATCGATAGATGCTTCCATTTTTTTTCTTTGCTTGAATAGATTTTGCTAGATGATGAGATTTGTGCGCTAAGTCTAGTTATAAAGTCCGCATAAGTAGAAGAGATATCGAGGCTTCCGTTTATTGAGTCGGAATATATCAAGTTATACCACTTGAGGGCTTCAATCGTGAATCTTGATATTTTTGTTCGCCTCAAGGTTTCTGCATGCACATAGTTGGAGAACAAAGAAATATGAGAAAGGTGGTTTGAAATTGCGGATGAGCGAACAGAGCTTTGATAGCTCAAAAGAGCAATAATAATACCGCTTATCGTGACAAGACCAATAACGGCACCGCCAGTTAGCGAGAGAATAGCTATAGGATACTCGTTAACGGAAGACCAGTATTCAGTGCAACTCGGGGCTTTTGCTTTTCAGGGGCAGCTGGCTGCCCACCTGTTGATCCAGTGCGCGGCAAACCTCGCCCTTCAGGGCGGGGAAGGATAGCGCGGACGGCGTAGCCGTCCCCGTTTTTGCCTTTAATGAGGCGTCTGCTGCTGTTCGATGTACTGGCGGATGACTTCGATGGGCGCACCTCCGCAGCTGCCGGCAAAGTAGCTGGGCGACCACAGCGCGCCGCCCCACAGCTTTTTGCGGATGCTGGGGTAATTTTTCCTGCGGATCATGCGGCTGGAGACGCCTTTCAGGCTATTCACGAGGTTGGAGATGGCCACCTTCGGCGGATAGTTCACCAGTAGGTGCACATGGTCATCCTCTCCATCTAACTCAACGAGTTCCGCTCCGAAGTCGGCGCATACGCTGGCGAAGACGACGCGAAGGTCGTCGAGAATGGCTTGGGTGAAGACCTCGCGCCGATATTTCGTCACGAAGACCAAATGTACATGCATCAGGAAGACGCAGTTTCTACCGCGTCTAATATCGTTTTCAATGCCCATAGACCAAGAGTATAGTGCTGGGCATGCAGCGACTCCAAGCTTTCAAATACGAACTGATGCCGACCGGCGAACAGCAGCGCCTGATGCACCGCTTCGCCGGCTCCTGTCGGTTCGTGTTCAACCAGGCCTTGGCGTTGCAGCAAGCCAACCGCGAAGCCGGCGGCAAGTTCATCGGCTATGTGGCCATGGCCAGGCAGCTGACCGCCTGGCGCAACAGCACCGAAACGGTCTGGCTGAAAGAAGCGCCCGTTCATCCGCTGCAACATGCCCTCAAAGACCTCGAAAAAGCCTACAGGAACTTCTTCGAGCAGCGCGCCGACTTCCCACGCTTCAAGCGCAAGGGCCAGCGCGACAGCTTCCGTTACCCCGACCCGAAGCAAATCAAGCTGGATCAGGCCAACTGCCGGATCTTTCTGCCCAAGCTGGGCTGGCTGCGCTATCGCAACAGTCGGCCGGTGCTCGGCGAGCTGCGCAACGTCACCGTCAGCCTGAGCGCGGGCAAATGGCATGTCTCGATCCAGACCCGCCGTGAAGTGGAAACCCCGCTGCCGCAGGGCAGAGCCGTTGGCATCGACCTCGGTATTGCCCGCTTCGCCACCCTGAGCGATGGCACGGTCTACGCACCGCTCAATAGCTTCAAACGCCACGAAACCGCGCTGCGCAAGGCGCAGCAGGCCATGAGCCGCAAGGTGAAATTCAGCGCCAACTGGAAGAAGGCCAAGGCCCGAGTCCAGCGCCTTCACGCCCGCATCGGCAACGCCCGGCGCGACTACCTGCACAAGACCTCGACCGCGATCAGCCAAAACCACGCGATGGTGTGTATCGAGGACTTGCAGGTACGGAACATGTCCAAATCAGCAGCAGGCACGACCGAACAACCGGGTAGAAACGTTCGGGCCAAGTCTGGCCTGAACAAGGCCATCCTCGATCAAGGCTGGTTCGAGTTCCGCCGCCAACTGGACTACAAGCTGGCATGGCGGGGCGGCTGGTTGGTGACGGTGCCGCCACAGAATACGAGCCGCACCTGTCCGTGCTGCGGCCATGTGTCGGCGGACAACCGCCAGACACAGGCCCGGTTCGCGTGTGTGGAATGTGGCTTCGAGGACAACGCCGATGTGGTCGGCGCGATCAATGTGCTAAGGGCGGGACACGCCCGGTTCGCCTGTGAAGTGAGCGGTGAGGTAATGCCGCCAGCAGCAGGAACCCACCGAAGCGACTCAGGGGCGGCTCAATGCCGCGCCTGAGCGCCGTAGGAATCTCCGGCCTTCAGGCCGGGGAGGATGTCAAGCCAGGTGTTATTCGGTCAGACGCGTCAGCGCTTCGCGGTATTTGTCCGCTGTCTTCTGCGCCACGTCTGCCGGTACAGCCGGGGCCGGGGGTTGTTTGTTCCAGCCGGTGGATTCCAGCCAGTCACGCACGAACTGTTTGTCGAAGCTCGGCGGGTTGCTGCCTTCGGCGTAGCTGTCGGCTGGCCAGAAGCGGCTGGAGTCAGGGGTGAGCACTTCGTCCATGAGGGTCAGGGTGCCGTCTTCGTCCAGGCCGAATTCGAACTTGGTGTCGGCGATGATGATGCCGCGAGTAGCGGCGTACTCGACAGCCGTGGTGTACAGCTTGATTGCAGTGTCGCGCACCTGGGCGGCCAGTTCGGCGCCGATGATGGCTTCGCACTGCGCGAAGCTAATGTTCTCGTCATGGTCGCCCACGGCGGCCTTGGTCGAGGGCGTGAAGATCGGTTGCGGCAGCTTGGCTGCTTCTTTCAGGCCGGCCGGCAGGGCGATGCCGCAGACGGTGCCGCTCTTCTGGTATTCCTTCCAGCCGGAGCCGACGATGTAGCCACGAACGATGGCTTCGACAGCGACGGGTTTGAGGCGCTTGGCAACGACCGCACGGCCTTCGACCAGCGGCAGCTCGGCGGCAGAGACAACGTCCTCGACCTTGTCACCGGTGAAGTGGTTGGGCACCACATCAGCAAGCTTGTCGAACCAGAAGTTGGAAATGGCGGTGAGGATCTTGCCCTTCTCCGGAATCGGCTGTTCGAGGATGACGTCGAAAGCCGACAGACGATCGGTGGCCACCATCAGCATGCGCTTGTCGTCGATTTCGTAGAGGTCGCGAACCTTGCCCGAGTAGATCTTCTTCAGGCTCAGGGTGGTGGGTGTACTCATGTCGGCATTTCCGTTTCTGGCAAACGGGTATGCCGCGAGAGGCATCCCGAATGATGAAAGCCTTCGCGGCATACCCTCTCCCATCCGGCGCCTCGCGCCACCTTCTCCCGGAGGGAGAAGGACTGAAGGAAGACGTCGCTGCGCGACTTTCACACTAACAAAACAGGCGAAACCTTTGCGGGTTTCGCCCATCGATTAACGGCTGGAGCGCGCTGCAGGTCGCTTTTCAACGGCCTGCTGGCGCGGGTCAGCCGAGGTTATCCTGGATCAGGCTCAGTACGCGGCGCGACACATCGGCCGGAGCAACGGTGTTGAGGTCTTTTTCCACGGTGACCTGTACGCCATCGCCAACCGGGGTCAGGCGCACCTGATAGCGCTCGGCGCGGGCTTCGATCTCTTCCTTGCTCGGCGCACTGCCGAACATGCGACCGAAGAAGCCGGGCTTCTCTTCATTGACCTGAGCGCCTTCGGCCAGGTTGATGTAGTACAGGCCGAGGCTGCGGTTGAGGTCATCGACACGAACGTCGCCCAGTTCGAGCGAGCGGCCAACGCCGGACCAGGCGCGGTCGAAGTCGGCGCCAAGGTTGAGTACCGGGTTGCCGTTGCCGTCCTCGCTCAGGCTGACGCGGCTGGGGGCATCGAAGTCGCGCGCGGCGAGCAGCGATACGGAACCGCCCTGCTCCACGCCACGGGCCATGCTCACCAGCATTTCGTCGAGCAGTGCAGCTTCAAGATTGGCGTTACCACCGCCGGCCACGAAGTCGACATCGGCGCTGCTGCCGGCGTTACGCACGGCGCTGGTGACGAACACTTCACTGGTATTGCGCTGTACGCCCGGCTCGATGCGCACACGCACGCGGGTTTCGGTATCCGCTGCAACATCGCTGACGCGGCTACTCAGGCTGCGGGCCATGCCAGCCGACAGCTCGTCGAAACGCTGCCAGGTGGTGGTGAACTCACCGACCTGCGGGCGCTCGCTGGCGATACGGAAACCGTTGTCTTCGAAGAACTGGCGCGCCAGCGGCCAGACTTCGGCCGGCACACGCTGAGCCACGACCCAACGCGAATCACCGCTGCGCTGCAGGCTGAACTCGCGCTCATCGGCACGTACCTGCAGCCCCTGCGGACGTGGCACTTCGAACTCGGCCGGAGTCGCGGTGCTGCTGACCACTTGAGCCGGCACCGGCAGCAGCGGATCGAGGCGTTTGGCCTGGACGTCAGCCGGCAATTGCATCGGTGCAGCCTGGCGCGCTTCCAGGTAGTCGCTGCCGCGATCACGGAAGTAGCCATTTTCACCCCAGAGCCAGCCGCAACCGCTGGTGCTGGAGACGATCAGAGCAAGGGCGGAGAATCCGGCCAGTCGCTTCATGCGTAGAATCCTTGAGTTAAGCCAATACACCGCACTGGCGCATGGCCTGGCGCAGCGGTTCGTGACAGCGCGGGCTGAGCCAGGTCAGCGGCAGGCGAATACCATCGCCCATCAAGCCCATTTCGTGCAGCGCCCATTTCACCGGAATCGGGTTGGATTCGAGGAACAGCGCCTTGTGCAGCGGCATCAGACGGTCATTGATCGCACGCGCAATGGCCGCATCGCCACGCATGGCGGCAGCACAGAGATCGCTCATGGCGCGCGGAGCAACGTTGGCGGTCACCGAGATGTTGCCCTTGCCGCCCAGCAGCATCAGCTCGACAGCGGTGGCGTCGTCACCGGAATAAACGAGGAAATCCTTGCTGACGCGATCCAGCACGTCCTGGGCGCGCTGCAGGTCGCCGGTGGCTTCCTTGATGCCGATGATGTTGTCGATCTTCGACAGGCGCTCGACGGTCTCCGGCAGCATGTCGCACACGGTACGGCCCGGCACGTTGTAGAGGATCTGCGGGATGGAGACGGCTTCGGCGATGTGGCGGAAGTGCAGGTACAGGCCTTCCTGAGTAGGCTTGTTGTAGTACGGAGTGACCAGCAGGGCGGCGTCGGCACCGACTTCCTGGGCGGCACGGGTCAGCTCGACCGACTCACGGGTGGAGTTGCCACCGGTGCCGGCGATCACCGGGATACGACCGGCAACCTGCTTGACCACGCGCTTGATCACTTCGATGTGCTCGGGCACTTCCAGCGTGGCGGACTCACCCGTGGTGCCGACCGCGACGATGGCATTGGTGCCCTCCTGCAGGTGGAAATCCACCAATTTGCTCAGGGCCTCCCAATCAAGACCACCCTGCGCATCCATGGGCGTGACCAGTGCCACCATACTGCCCGCAATCATGCAACCGCTCCTGCCGGAAAATTTGAGCCGTAATGGTACTGGTGCCACCTGTCCGGCACAAGCAACGGACAAGGGCTATCAGGGCGTTTAACAGGCTGTTGAAGGCAACCGCCTTCTTTTGATGGCCCACCGTCGTCCGATGTAGCCGGCTGCGCCATTCCCCTCGGCGGTGCTTTTCGCTAACCTGCTGCCTTTGGTTCGTGGCTGCTCATGTGCGAACCGTTCATCGCTTTAGGAAGGCTGCATGTCCACCCCCCCCGTTCGCGAACAATTCCTCGTTATCAGTGCGCTTGGCCGCGATGCCATGGCCCTGACCAACCTGCTCAGCCGCACCAGCCATGAGAACCGTTGCGCGGTCATCAGCACGCGCCTGAGCCGCCATGGCGAGTACAGCGCACTGGTGCTGCAGGTATCCGGTAGCTGGGACGCCCTGGCGCGCCTGGAGTCGAGCCTGCCGCTGCTGGCCAAGAAACACGATTTCAGCGTAGACCTGGCGCGCAGCGCGGCTGCCGAGGTACGTGCGCAGGCGCTGCCTTACGTGGCTTACGTCAGCGCCGTATACCGCCCGGATATTCTCAACGAACTGTGCCAGTTCTTCATCGACCACCGCGTCGAATTGGAAGCCCTGACCTGTGATACCTACCAGGCGCCGCAGACTGGCGGCACCATGCTCAACGCCACGCTGACCGTAACGCTGCCAGCCGGTACGCAGATCAGCTGGTTGCGTGACCAGTTCCTCGATTTTGCCGATGCCCTGAATCTGGATGCGCTGATCGAACCCTGGCGCCCACAGAACCCCTGACAGCCGTAAGCAAGGAGTTTCCATGTCCGTTGAACTCGACAAAGCCGTTGCCGACTTCCAGGCCGTGGCCACCAGTGGCCAGCAGGTCAAGCTGTCCGCGCTCAAGGGCCAGCAGGTCGTGCTGTATTTCTACCCCAAGGATGCCACGCCAGGTTGCACCACCGAGGGCATGGACTTCAGTGCCCGCTTCGAGCAGTTCAAGGCCGCCAACACCTTGATCTTCGGTGTGTCGATGGACAGCCTGAAGAAACACGAAAGCTTCAAGTGCAAGCAGGCCTTCCCCTTCGAGCTGATCAGCGACGAAGAGCACCAGCTGTGCGACCAGTTTGGCGTGTATCAGGTGAAGAAGAACTACGGCAAGGAATACATGGGTATCGTGCGCAGCACCTTTCTGATCGACAAGGATGGCGTGTTGCGTGAAGAGTGGCGCAACGTCAAGGTCGCCGGCCATGTCGACAAGGTACTGGCGGCTGCCGAAGCCCTGAACAAGGGCTGAGCCCTGCCCTGCACGTGAAACGCCGCGACGGCCATTAGCCGTCGCGGCGTTTTTGTTCGGGGTGCCTGGTTTGACCTCGACACACCGAATGCGTGGAGGCTGCGCCCCGGAATATAGCCCTTGAAAACTTCGCCCAGGGCCGGGGCCGGCCACGCTGAAAGCCTTCAGCTATCCAGATACGGTCTTGCTAGCAATGCCTGGAGCTGCCTCAGTCCGAACCGCGCAGCCAGCGGGCGTCAGCCGCACGGCAATACCCAATGCCGGCAGATACGGCCTGCTCGTAGGAGAAATAGCGACACAGCCGGTCACGAAGAACCTTAGGCAACAACGAGCATTGATCCGCAAGACGCCCGGCTCTTTTGGGCCTGCCTCAGCGGCGCGGCTCAGGCCTTACGCAACCAGTAACGATAAATACCCGCATCGACCTCTTCATGCAGCAGCGCATGGCCGGCCAGGGTAGCGAAGGCGCGAAAATCGCGCTGCGAGCCAGCATCGGTCGCGCTGACCTTGAGTACGGCGCCACTGGCCAGGCGATTGAGCTCGAGCTTGGCTTTGAGCAACGGCAGCGGGCAGTTCAGTCCGCAGGCGTCGAGTTCGGCATCAAAGGCCGGTACGTCTGTCATCATCAACTCCTGAATGGTCGACTAGGATACCCAAGCCGCCGCAACCCTGGCCAGTGCGGTAGCAGGCCGGCTACAGTATCGCCTTTGCCGCCCCGAGAGCCCGAGTGCATGACTTTTCTGCGCCCCACCCTGCTGACGCTGGCCTGCCTGTTCGCTGCCCACACGGGTGCCAGTGATCTGCCATCGCTTGGCGACGCCAGCTCGTCGATCGTCTCGCCGCAACAGGAGCATCAGCTCGGCCGTGCCTGGCTCGGCCTGCTGCGTGGCCAGGTTTCGCAACTGGACGACCCGCAACTCAAGGACTTCGTCGAGTCCAGCGTCTACAGCCTGGCGGAAACCAGCCAGCTGCAGGATCGCCGCCTGGAGTTCGTCCTGCTCAACAGCCCGCAACTCAACGCCTTTGCCGCACCGGGCGGAATCGTCGGGGTCAACGGCGGCCTGTTCCTCTATGCACAGACCGAAGCCGAATACGCCTCGGTCATGGCGCACGAACTGGCGCACTTGTCGCAGCGTCACTTCGCCCGGGGCGTCGAGGCGCAACAACGCATGCAGGTGCCACTGATGGCCGCCATGCTCGCCGGTATCGTCGCGGCAGCAGCAGGTGCGGGCGATGCCGGTATTGCCGCGATCATGTCGACCCAGGCAGCCGCCATTCAGGAACAGCGGCGCTTCTCCCGGCAGAACGAGCAGGAGGCCGACCGTATCGGCCTGGTCAATCTGGAAAAGGCCGGCTATGACCCGCGCGCCATGCCGATGATGTTCGAACGGCTGATGCGTCAGTACCGCTACGACGCCAAGCCGCCGGAATTTCTGCTCACACACCCGGTATCCGAGTCACGTATCGCCGATACCCGCAACCGTGCCGAGCAGTTCCCAGTCCGGGGCCGCGAGGACAGCCTGCGTTACCAGTTGATGCGCGCCCGTGTACAGCTGACCTACGAAGAGACCCCCGGCGTCGCCGCCAAGCGCTTTCGCGCCATGCTCGACGAGAATCCACGCCTCGACGCCGCGCGCTACGGCTTGGTGCTGGCGCAGATGAAAACCGGCCAGCTCGCCGAGGCCGGTGAAACCCTGGCGCCACTGCTGAGCAAGAGCCCGGACGATATCACCTACAACCTGGCGCAGATCGAACTGGACATGGCCGCCAATCGCCTGGATGCCGCCGAGCGCCGCCAGCAGCGCATGTTCACCCTCTACCCGAGCAACTACCCGCTGCTGCAGACGCAAGTCGACCTGCTGCTGAAACAGCAACGCATCGCCGAAGCCGAGCGCGCCCTGGACAACCTGCTCAAGACCCGCGCCAAGGACCCGGACGTGTGGTATCAGGTCGCCGAGGTACGTGGCCTGAGCGGCAACACCATCGGCCTGCACCAGGCGCGCGCGGAGTTCTTCGCCCTGGTCGGTGACTACAACCAGGCCATCGAGCAACTGGACTTCGCCAAGCGCCGTGCCAGCAACAACTTCCAGCTGGCCTCGCGCATCGATGCGCGGCAACGCGAACTGGCCGAGGAAAAACGCCTGGTCGAGCAGATGCTGCGCTGAACTGGGCTGCGTAGCCCAGAGAAATCCGCGAAGCGTTCTTGAGCCTGCCCCCGGATTGCTTCCGGGCTACGGGTTTCCGTTTAGTGAGACAGGCGGATTATTCGCGGGGCTACCGCCCTCTCCCCCTGCCCCTCTCCCATGAATGGGAGAGGGGAGCACATTGCGTAGAACATGGCTGCGTAGCCCGGATGAAATCCGGGGCGTTCTTGTGCCTGCCCCCGGATTGCATCCGGGCTACGTAAGCCAGTGAATACAACCCGCAAAAGAAAGAGCCCCGCACATGGCGGGGCTCTTTCATTTCAGCAGACAGCTCAGGCGCTTTGCGCCAGGTCCATCAGCTCGCGGTTGGCCACTGCGTACATGGCGTAGTCGGTGCCGGTGGCCGAACGAAGCTCGACCAGCATCGCCTTCCAGCGGTCTACCAGACGTTGATGCTGATCAAGCCACAGGGCCACGCGCGCTTCGATCTCCTGCGGGCCATCGGCCATTTGCAGCACCGACACGGTGATCGCACGCTGCTGCCAATCGAGATCGTCACGGAAAGCCTCGCGGGCCAGCGCCTGCCAGTTGGTTTCCACCGGCAGGCTGGTGATCTGCTGCAGGTACCAGGACAGATCCAGCGCACCGCCAACGGCAAAGTAGGCGGTGGCCACCTCACTGGCATCCTTGCCGGTGACGTCCGCCGCTTCGATGATCGGCAGCAGGGTGTACAGGTGGCTGGTGCCGGCAACGACGCGGGCCAACTCCTCCGGCGTGCCGGCTTCGACGAAGCTCTGGTAACGCGCCAGCCATTGCTCGCGGGCCGGGCCTTCGAGCAGCTCGTCCAGACGACCAACCAGCGCTTCGATGCGCGGTGCGAAATGCGCCACGTCGCGCACCGCATCCAGCTCGTTGCGGCGGCTGCGCAGGAACCAGCGAGTGGCACGACGGCCCAGACGCATCAGTTCGTCCATCAGCTGCAACTGCAGGTCGGCCGACACCTTGTAATCCAGCGCCTCGATCTGCGCCCACCAGTGCGGCAGGCGGAACAGGTCACGCACGATCACATAGGCACCGGCGACGTTGGCCGCACTCATGCCGGTAGACTCCTTCAGGCGTTGCACGAAGGTGATGCCCATGTGGTTGACCAGGTCGTTGGCAATCTGCGTGCTGACAATCTCGCGCTTGAGGCGATGACGGCGCATGGCGTCACCGAACTTCTCGGTGAGGATCGCCGGGAAGGCGGTTTCCATCTCGCGCGCCAGGTAGTCGTCATCCGGTACCTGGGATTTGAGCAGCGACTCCTTGAGGTCGATCTTGCTGTAGGAGATCAATACCGACAGTTCCGGACGAGTCAGGCCACGGCCACTGGCCGCACGCTCGTTGAGTTCTTCATCAGACGGCAGAAACTCCAGCGCACGATCCAGCTTGCCGGCAGCCTCCAGCGCATTCATCAGGCGCTTGTACTCGCTGATACGCTCGCGGGCACGACGCTCGGCCAGCGACAACGCCTGGGTCTGCTTGTAGTTGTTGCCAAGTACCAGCTCGGACACATCGTCAGTCATCTCGGCCAGCAGCTTGTTGCGCTGTTTGCCGGTCATATCGCCGGCTGCGACGATTTCGCCGAGCAGGATCTTGATGTTGACCTCATGGTCGGAGCAGTCCACGCCACCGGCGTTGTCGATGAAGTCGGTGTTGCTGGCGCCGCCGTGCAGGCCGAACTCGACGCGGCCAAGCTGGGTCATGCCCAGGTTGCCGCCCTCGCCCACCACCTTGGCGCGCAGTTCACGGCCGTCCACACGCAGCGCATCGTTGGCCTTGTCACCGACGTCGGCATGGCTTTCCTGGCTGGATTTGACGTAGGTGCCGATGCCACCGTTCCACAGCAGGTCGACCGGTGCCTTGAGCAGCGCGTTGAGCAGCTCGGTAGGCGCCAGCTTGTCGGCGGCGATGTCGAAGCGCGCCTTCATCTGCGGGCTGATGGTGATGCTCTTGGCGCTGCGCAGGAAGATGCCGCCACCTTCGGAGATCAGCTTGCTGTCGTAGTCGGCCCAGCTCGAACGCGGCAGCTCGAACAGGCGCTTGCGCTCAGCGAAGCTCTTGGCGGCGTCCGGGTTCGGGTCGATGAAGATGTGCATATGGTTGAAGGCAGCCACCAGCTGCAGGCTTTGCGACAGCAGCAGGCCGTTGCCAAATACGTCGCCGGCCATGTCGCCGATGCCGATCACGCTGACGTTGTCCTTCTGCACATCGATGCCGCGCTCGCGGAAGTGACGCTGCACCGACACCCAGGCGCCCTTGGCGGTGATGCCCATGCCCTTGTGGTCGTAACCGGCCGAGCCGCCGGAGGCAAAGGCGTCGCCCAGCCAGAAGCCATATTCGGCGGCAATGCCGTTGGCGATGTCGGAGAAGGTCGCGGTGCCCTTGTCCGCCGCCGCCACCAGATAGGGGTCATCGGCGTCGTGACGCACCACGTTCACAGGCGGCACCACCTCGCCTTCCTTGAGGTTGTCGGTGATGTCCAGCAGGCCGCTGATGAAGATGCGGTAGCAGGCGATGCCCTCGGCCATCACCTCGTCACGCGAACCGCCAAGCGGCATACGGCGCGGCACGAAACCACCCTTGGCGCCCATCGGCACGATCACCGCGTTCTTCACCTGTTGCGCCTTGACCAGGCCCAGCACTTCGGTGCGGAAGTCCTCTTCGCGATCCGACCAGCGCAGGCCACCACGGGCCACGTCGCCGAAGCGCAGATGCACGCCCTCGACGCGCGGGCTGTAGACGAAGATCTCGAACTTCGGCACCGGCCGTGGAATTTCCGGAATCAGGCGCGGGCTGAGCTTGAAGCTGAAATAGGATTTGGCCGCGCCATTGGCGTCGGTCTGGAAGAAGTTGGTACGCAGGGTGGCCTTGATCAGGTCCAGGTAGCGACGCAGGATGCGGTCTTCGTTGAGCACGGCGACGTTGTCCAGCGCAGCCAGGATGGCCTGTTCGAGTTTCTGCTGCTTGTCTTCCAGGTCTTCGGCAGTGAGCTTGCGCGCGAGGTAGAAACGGGTGCGGAACAGGCGCACCAGCTCCTTGGCGATATCGGCATGGTTGATCAGGGTCGCGGCGATGTAGCTGAGGTCGAAGCCCAGGCGAATCTGCTTGAGATAACGCGCATAGGCGCGCAGCAAAGCAACGTCGCGCCAGGGCATGGCAGCGGTCAGCACCAGGCGGTTGAAGGCATCATTCTCGGCTTCGCCACGGACGATATGTATGAAGGCGTCCTGCAGGGTGTCGTTGAGCTGCTGGATGTCGACGTCCAGACCTTCGGCATAGGTGAAGGCGAAGTCGTGAATCCAGAATTCGCGGCCGTCATTGCGGCGCAGCTTGTAGGGGAACTCGCCGAGCACGCGCAGGCCGAGGTTCTCCAGAATCGGCAGCACGTCGGACAGCGGCAGCGGCGTATCGGCGTGGTACAGCTTGCAGTGCAGTTGCTGGTCGCCCTGCGCCAGCGGCTGGTAGAAGCTCATTACCAGCGGCTTGTCATTGCTCAGGCTGAGCAGGTGCTGCATGTCCACCACCGCCGAATGCGGGGCGAAACGCTCGCGATAGCCAGCCGGGAAGCCATCGGGAAACTCGGCCAGGACGTTGGTACCCTGGGCTTCGCCGAGGCTTTCGACCATCAGCCCGATGTAGTCGTCCTTCCACGAACGGCAGGCCTGGATGACTTCTTTCTCCAGACGCAACGGGTCGATCTGGGTCTTGTTCTTCGGATCGACCCGCAGGATAAACTGCACGCGCGCCAGCACCGATTCGGAGAAGAAGGTCCAGAACTCGCAATCGGTGGCCTGCAGACGCTCCATCAGCACCTGCTGGATCTTCATGCGGGTTTCGGTGGAGTAGACGTCGCGCGGCACGTAGGCTAGGCAGTAGCAGAAACGGCCGTAGGGATCGCGGCGCAGGAACACACGGATCTTGTTGCGCTCCTGAATCTGCACGATGGCCAGAGCGGTGTTGAACAAGTCCTCGACCGGGGTCTGGAACAGATCGTCACGCGGCAGCACTTCCAGCACCTGGGCCAGTTCCTTGCCCAGGTGGGCGCTGCTGTCGAAGCCCGAACGCTGCTTGATCACGTCCACCTTGCGGCGGATGTAGGGGATGTTCCACACGCTCTCGGCGTACACCGCCGAAGTGTACAGGCCCATGAAGCGGCATTCCTTGACCACGTTGCCCTTGGCATCGAGCTCACGGATGGAAACAAAATCCGGGTAGGCCGGACGGTGCACACGGCTCGGCACTGCGGCCTTGGCGAAGGACAGCAACTGCGGTTCGCGCAGATAGGCCACCGCCTCCGGCTCGATATGCAGCTCCTCGGCGGATAAGCCGGTGCGCAGGCGCTTGGACAGACCCAGCAGAGATTTCTCGTCATAGACCATGCTGCCGCCATCGGCAGTCGGCGCAACGGTGAACTCCTCGTAGCCGAGGAAGGTGAAATGGTTGTCCAGCAACCAGTTCAGGTAGACCTTGATTTCATCCAGCTCGGTCTTGTCCACCTTGAGCTTGGCGCGATCCAGCCAGGCCAGCAGCTCACGCGCCTTGGCCTTCATCGGCTGGAAGTCGGCAACGCTCATGCGCACGTCACCGAAGACTTCGTGAATGGCTTTTTCCAGGGTCTTCAGCTCGGCGGAACTGGAGCAGCGATCGATTTCCAGGAACATCAACGCTTCCTGCTGCACACCCTCCCCCTGGGTGCCACGCGGCAGGATTTCCAGCAACTGGCCGCTCTTGTCACGGCGCACGCTGAACACGCTGTTCTGCAGGGTGTGGATGCTGTAACCATGGCGGTTCAGCTCCATGCGCACCGAGTCGACCAGGAACGGGATATCGCCATGGAGGATTTCCACCGCCGTGTGGGTGGACTGCCAGCCGTGCTTCTCGTAGTCAGGGTTGAAGGTGCGTACTTGCGGCTTGGCGGGGTCGAACTGCTCCAGCATGCGCCAGGCCGACAGGGTGCAGCCGACCAGATCGGACAAACGTCGCTGAGTCAACTCTTCGAGGGCGATGATGCCGAAGAACTGTTCGGCGAACAGGGCTACTTGTGGCAGTACCTGCTCACTCACGTGCTGAGCCAGGGCCGCTTGCAGTTGGTGCTGGAAGTCGGCTTTGCTGGCCGCCGTAAAGAACGCCATGGTTGTGCTCCATTGGGCTGATTATTGGACAGGAGGTCTGGATCGCTGCCGTTGGGTGTTAGTTCAACGTTAGTCCATGAAGCGACGATGACACTGACGAGTCGCATGCGGACCGGCGTGAAAAGCGCGACCAATGAGTCACGCATAGCCATTGAGCTTAACGAGGGTTGGCCTGCAACCGCTTGCGGCGCTGCGACATTTTCTTTCAAGGCCGCACCGATACGGTGCATGACAAGCTGTCAGCCCCAGAAACTGGCTAGCCGCCGGGGCGAACAAAGGGCCACGACGGCGGCAAAAGCACCTCTGATTTCTGTTGCCAGACTGTTCACGACCCGCGCCGCCGATAGCGGCTCAAGCGGCAAATGCAGTAAAGTCGGCGGTCTGCACGCGTGACTGTAATCAGCCGCGCCCATCCGCCAGAAGAGCCCGACGATGGAACACCGTGAAGCGCTGGTCGCGTTACGCCAATTTCTCTCCACCCAGATTCTCGGCCAGGAAAAGCTTATCGAGCGCCTGCTGATCGCCCTGCTCGCCGACGGCCATCTGCTGGTCGAAGGCGCCCCCGGCCTGGCCAAGACCAAGGCGATCAAGGAACTGGCCGAAGGCATAGAAGGCGAGTTCCATCGCATCCAGTTCACCCCGGATCTGCTCCCGGCGGATATCACCGGCACCGAGATCTACCGTCCGGAAACCGGCAGCTTCGTGTTCCAGCAGGGGCCGATCTTCCACAACCTGGTGCTGGCCGACGAGATCAACCGCGCCCCGGCCAAGGTGCAGTCGGCACTGCTCGAGGCCATGGCCGAGCGCCAGGTCTCGGTGGGCCGCTCGACTTACGACCTGTCGCCGCTGTTTCTGGTCATGGCAACGCAGAACCCCATCGAGCAGGAAGGCACCTACCCACTGCCGGAAGCGCAGCTCGACCGTTTTCTGATGCATGTGAAAATCGGTTTCCCTGACGCGGCGGTGGAACGCAAGATCCTTGCCCAGGCCCGTGGTGATGCGCTCAATGGCGAGGCCAAGCCCGAGCATCGGGTCAGCCAGCAGGCGGTATTCGCCGCGCGCAAGGAAATTCTCGGCCTGTACATGGCCGATGCCGTGGAGGAGTACCTGGTGCAACTGGTGATGGCCAGCCGCACCCCGGCCAAGTTCGATGCCGAGTTGGCTGACTGGATCGCCTATGGCGCCAGCCCGCGCGGCTCCATCGCCCTCGACCGCTGCGCGCGCGCCCACGCCTGGCTGGCCGGGCGTGACTTCGTCAGCCCGGAAGATATCCAGGCGGTGCTGTTCGACGCGCTGCGCCACCGCATCATCCTGTCCTTCGAGGCGGAAGCCTCGGGCGTCGATCAGGACCGCGTGATCCAGCGCATCCTCGACGTGGTGGCGGTGGCTTGATGCAGCCGCGCCCCATGCGCCTGTCCCATGTAGCCCGGATGCAATCCGGGGCTGATCACGCAGCCTCCCCGGATTGCATCCGGGCTACGGGCTGAAGCCCATGCAGATCCCGGCCAGCCAACCCGGCATCCATATCGCCCTCGGCGAACTGATCGACATGCGCCATAAAGTGCATGAAGTGCCGCTGTTCTCCACCCCGACCCGACGCAGCCCACTGATCGGCCTGCACCATTCCAAACTGCGCGGGCGGGGGGTGGACTTCGATCAGGTGCGCGTCTATCAGGCCGGCGACGATGTGCGCACCATCGACTGGCGCGTCACCGCGCGTACCCAGGAGCCGCACACCAAGCTGTTTCACGAAGAGCGCGAGCGGCCCATCTTCATCATCGCCGAACAGAGCCAGCGGCTGTTCTTCGGCTCCGGCCTGTGCTTCAAGTCGGTGCTGGCTGCACGCGCTGCGGCGTTGATCGGCTGGGCCGCGCTGGGCCATAACGACCGCATCGGCGGCCTGGTGTTCGCCGACAACGAGCACCATGAAGTCAAACCCCGACGCAGCAAACAGAGCCTGCTGCAACTGCTCAATCTGCTGGCCCGCGCCAACCAGGCGCTTGGCCCGGAGAGCCAAACCAGTGCCGGCCGCGACAATTTCGGCCTGGCCCTGCGCCGCGCCCGTGAGGTACTGCGACCGGGCAGCCTGGTGATCGTGCTCTGCGACGAACGAGCACTGAGCGACAACGCCGAGCAGCAACTCACCTTGCTCGCACGCCACACCGATCTGTTGTTGCTGCCGCTGTCCGATCCACTCGATCGCGCCCTGCCGGCGGCCGGGCTGCTGCGCTTTACCCAGGGCGGTGCGCAACTGGAGCTGGACAGCCACAACGGCGACCTGCGCCAGACTTATCGCGCCCTGGCCCAGGCGCGCGAGGCGCGTTGGCAGCGTCTGGCACAGAAGCTTGGCGTGCCGCTGCTACCCTTGAGCACGCAGCTCGAACTGGTCGAGCAGTTGCAGGAGCAGCTCAGCGGTCTGCAGGCGAGAAAATCCCTATGAATCCCCTCGACCAGTTGCAGCCGCTGATCGACCCGCCGCCGGTGCCCTGGTGGCCACCGGCACCGGGCTGGTGGTTGCTCGCCGTGCTCCTGCCACTGCTGGCTTGGGGCCTGTGGCGCCTGCTGCGTAACTGGCAGCAACGCCCGCGCAAGGTGACAACGGAGCAGGCGCTCGACCCACTGCGCCAGGCAGCGCTCGATGAGCTGTCGCGCCTGAGCAAACCCTACGATGGCGCTCCGGCGGGCCCCTGGCTGCAGCAGCTCAACGCCCTGCTCAAACGCCTGTGCCGCGAACGCTACCCGGACAGCGCCAGCCATACCCTGAGCAACCGCGCCTGGTTGGCGTTTCTCGACAACCGCTGCCCGGCAGCCGGCCTGACCCGCTGGATGATCCTTGTCGACGGCAGTTACAAACCGCAGTGCCCCCTGAGCGACAAGGCCATTGCGGAGCTTGATCAGGCCATCGCCATCTGGATTCGCAAACATGTTTGAGTTCGCCTGGCCCTGGGTCTTTCTGCTGGCGCCGCTGCCCTGGCTGCTGCGTTTGCTGCTACCGCCCGCCGACAGTGGCGATGCGGCGTTGCGCGTCAGCTTTCTTGACGAGCTGCAAGCCATGAGCGGTCGCCGCGCCCGCGCCGCCCTGCCCAGCTGGCGTCAGCAAGCACCGCTGGTACTGCTCTGGGCGCTGCTGCTATGTGCCGCCGCACGGCCGCAATGGGTCGGTGAGCCGCTGCCATTGCCAGCCAGTGGCCGCGACCTGCTGCTGGCGGTGGACGTCTCCGGCTCGATGGATTACGCCGACATGCAGTGGGACGAAGAACCGATCAGCCGCCTGGAACTGGTCAAGCGCCTGCTCGGCGACTTCATCGAAGGCCGCAGGGGTGATCGCGTCGGCCTGATCCTGTTCGGCAGCCAGGCCTATCTGCAGGCACCACTGACCTTCGACCGCCACACGGTACGCACCTGGCTGGACGAAGCCGTGATCGGCATCGCCGGCAAGAATACCGCCATCGGCGATGCCATCGGCCTGGCGGTCAAACGCCTGCGCCAGCGCCCGGCGCAGAGCCGCGTGCTTGTGCTGATCACCGATGGCGCCAACAACGGCGGCGAGATCGATCCGATGGTCGCCGCGCAACTGGCCGCCGATGAAGGCGTGCGCATCTATGCCATCGGCATCGGTGCCGATCCGCAGCAAAGCGCTGCACTCGGCAACTTCGGCTTCAGCGCCCTGGATCTGGACGAAACCAGCCTGCGCGCGATTACCGACGTCACCGGTGGCGAGTATTTCCGTGCACGCAATCAGGCCGAGCTGGAGCAGATCGAACGAACCCTCGATCGCCTCGAACCGGTCGCCCAGCAACCCACCCTGGCCCGCCCGGCCCAGGCGCTCTATGCCTGGCCGCTGGCGCTGGCGCTACTCGGCTCACTGCTGCTGGTGGGCCAGGTACTCTGGCCCGACTTGCTACAGCGGCTGCGGAGGCGCGCATGAGCCTGCTCTGGACGGAGTGGCTGCGCCCACTGTGGCTGCTGGCACTGCCTGTATTGGCTTGGTTGCTCTGGCGCCTGTGGCATCGCGAGCGGCAAAGCGGGCGCTGGCAACTGTTGCTGCCGGCAGCGTTTCATCAGGCGCTGCTCAAGGGCGGCAGCGGCCGCTCCAGCAAGCTGCCCTGGCTGGCGCTCGGTCTGGCCTGGCTACTGGCTGTGCTGGCGCTGCTCGGCCCCAGCTGGCAGCGCGTCGAGCAGAGCAACCAGAAGCCCGCCGACCCGCTGGTGGTGCTGCTCGAACTGACACCGCAGATGCTCGCCACCGACGGCCGCCCGAACCGTCTCGAGCAGGCGCTACGCAAGTTGCTCGATCTGCTCGAAGCGCGGCGCGATGCGCAGACAGCGATCATCGTTTACGCAGGCAGCGCGCACAGCCTGGTGCCGCTGTCCGATGACCTGGCCACCAGCCGTAATTTGCTCGAAGCGCTGAAGCCCTCGCTGATGCCCGAGCCGGGTCGCCGTGCCGACCTGGCCGTGGCGCGTGCACTGCAACTGCTCGATCAGGCACAACTGGGCCAGGGTCGCCTGCTGTTGATCAGCAGCGCCCTCGATGCCGAGGAGCGCAGCGGCATCCAACTCGCGCTGGAGAAACGCTCGCTGCCGCTGCTGATTCTCGGCGTGGGCAGTCGCGAAGGCGCACCGGTGGCACAGGAAGATGGCAGCTTCCTCAAGGATTCGCGCGGCGCCATTCTGATTCCCCGCCTCGATGCACGCGGCCTGCAGGAGGCCGCAGAGAACCACGGTGGCCGCTACGCCTCCATGCGCCTGGACGATGAAGACCTGCGTCGCCTGGGCCTGCTCGATAGCCCGCAGACCATGCGCGCTGCCGGCGAGCCAACGCAGCTCGACAGCCATGTCGACCAGGGCTACTGGCTGTTGCTGCCCCTGCTGTTGCTCGCCGCCTGTGCCGGACGTCGCGGCTGGCTGTTCTGCCTGCCCCTGCTGCTGCTGCTGCCACCGCAAAGCAGCCACGCCTTCGGACTCGACGACCTCTGGCTGCGCCCCGACCAACAGGGCCAGCGCCTGCTGCAGGCACAACGCCCGGCCGAGGCCGCGCAGCGCTTCGTCGATCCACAGTGGCAGGGCAAGGCACTCTATGAGGCCGGGGACTATTCCGCCGCCGCCGAGCGCTTCGCCACCGGCGACAGCGCCGCCGATCACTACAATCGCGGCAATGCCCTGGCCAAGGCGGGCGAACTGGAAGCCGCGCTGGACGCTTATGACCAGGCGCTGGAGCGTCAACCGGAACTGGCCGCCGCGCAGCACAACAAGGCACTGGTGGAAGATGCCCTGCGCCAGCGCGAAAATCAGCAGCAACCCGACAATGGCGCCGCTGACGAGCCGCAGGAAGCTTCCGACGAGCAACAGCAGGCGGATGAGTCATCACCCGGCCAGCCTGCCGAAAACCCTGCAGCACAACCTGCCAAGCCAGGTAGCCTGGGCGAGAACGGCGACACTAACGAGGCACCGGGCAACGCCAGCGGCGCCGGCCAAGATGATGTCCAGTCTGGCAGTGGCCGTGAAACACCGGATGCTGCCGAGCCCGTCGAGCCACCCCGCACGGCAGCCGATCTGGGCACTGCGGCCGAACGCCAGCAAGCGCTGGAACAATGGCTGCGGCAAATACCGGATGACCCGGCCGAATTGCTGCGGCGCAAATTCTGGTATGAACAGCAACAGCGTCAGGACTCCAACCGATGAAGCCTCTGCTCTTCCTGTTTCTTCTACTGCTCGCCGGACAGGCCAGCGCCGAGGCTTTTTTTGCCAGCGTCGACCGTACCCGCCTGAGCGAAGGTGAGACGGTGGTATTGACGCTGGAGTCGACCGATCCGACCCGCTTCGGCCGCCCCGACCTGAGCCCACTGGAGCAGGATTTCGAGATTCTCGGCAGCCGTCAGGTCAATCGCCTGAGCAGCATCGGTGATACGCCACGCGCCAGCACGCGCTGGATCCTCACCCTGCAGCCACGGCGCAGCGGGGAAGTGATCATCCCGGCGATCCGCCTGGAAAACGCCGAAACCCTGCCGATCACGCTGAACGTCGAAGCAGCCGTCAGCGCCGGCAACGGCGAACAGCTGGCACCGGTATTCATCGATGCCAGCCTCGATCAGGAGAACGTCTACGTCCAGGCCCAGGCCGTGCTGACCCTGCGCATCTACCACTCGGTGTCCATGTACGACGACAGCAGCCTGACGCCGCTGCGTATCGCCGATGCCCGGGTCGAACAACTGGGCGAACCGCGCACCTACGAAAAAAGCATCGGCGGCGTGCTGCATGGCGTGATCGAACTGCAATACGCCATCTATCCGCAACGAAGCGGACAACTGGTGATCCCCGGACAGACCTTCAGCGCCACCCTGGTCGACCGCTCGCGCAGCAACGACTTCCTGCCTTTCGGGCCGCGTGCCGGCAAGGTCTCGCGGGTCAAGTCGCCGGACATTCCGCTGCAGGTCAAACCCAAGCCGGCCGACTACCCGGCTGACGTGCCCTGGCTACCGGCGCGCGCCCTGGGCCTGGCGGAAACCTGGAGCCCGCAACCGGAAACCAGCCAGGTCGGCGACTCACTGACTCGCCGTCTGATTCTCAAGGTCGACGGTCTGTCCAGCGCGCAACTGCCGCCACTGCCGGCGACCCAGGTCGACGGCCTGCGGCGTTACCCGGATCAGCCGCAGATGAACGATCAGAAAAGCGAGAACGGCATCGTCGGCACCCGCGAGGAGCGCGAAGCGCTGGTACCCAATCGCAGCGGCAGTTTCGATCTGCCGCCCTTGGAAGTGTTGTGGTGGAACACCCAGACCGACACGCTGGAACGCACCACCCTCTCCGCCCGTACGCTGCAGGTCGCGGAAAATCCGCAACTGCAGAACGATGAACAACCCAATACGCCGATGGTGACGACCCAGGTGATCGAGGGGCCGGAATTGTGGCCCTGGCAGTTGGCCTGCGCAGTGCTGAGCCTGACCACGCTGCTCGGCTTCGGCTTGTGGTGGCATGCCCGCCGGCAACCGGCGATCCAGCGCGCGGCGCAGAGTGGCCCGAGCCCGCGCACGCTGCTCGACGACATCAAGCGCGCCTGCCAGGCCGGCGATGCCCAGGCCACTCGTCACGCACTCGACGCCTGGGCTCGCCAACAACCGGAAACCCTCGCCGATATGGCCGCACGCTACGTGCCGCTGTCGGACGCCCTGGACGGTCTCAACGGCGCGCTGTACAGCGAAGTTGGCCAGCAATGGCAAGGCGAGGAGCTGTGGAAGGCGATTCGCAACCTGCCCGCCGCACAGGAGCCAAGCGCAGCGCCGCAGGAAAGCAGCGCGCTGCCGCCGCTGTATCCTCGCTAGGCGCACGATGGGCTTGCAGGACACGTGGTAGGGTGCGCCGCGCGCACCGGCTCCCGGCAACGGTGCATCGGGCCTACCCTGACGGCTGACGAGCGATTTCTCCTGATAATGATCGAGGCATGCATCTCGACAATCCGCGACGCGCACGGCGCACCCTACGTGAACGTAGACACGCTTCGCTAAGTGTCCTTTCCAAGAGCCCATAACAAAAAAACCGCGGCCCAAGCAGACTGTGTGAAAACCTAGCAGTCTGAGTGCAAGGTGAAGACAATGCCTCTATCGGTCGATAGGGGCATTGTCGTTTATGGGCTATATCCAAGGTGAAGATCGGCAACAAAGCAGCCTGTTTCCGCCGACATTGGAAGAGCTGGTTCCTGAGGATCATCTAGTTCGAGTCATCGAGGCCTATGTGGCTCGTCTGGATCTGAAGGTACTGGGGTTCAGCAAGGCTGAGCCGCTCAAGACTGGGCGCCCTGGCTACGATCCAGCTGATTTGCTCAAGCTATACCTATATGGCTACTTCCAGCGCATTCGCTCCTCTCGTCGATTGGAGGCGGAGTGCCAGCGCAATATCGAGGTGATGTGGTTGCTGGGTCGTCTGGCGCCGGACTTCAAGACCATCGCGGATTTTCGCAAAGACAACAGCATGGCCTTTCAGGCGACTTGCAAGGCTTTCGTCCAGTTCTGTCGCCAGGCGAGCTTGATCAGTGGGGAGCTGGTGGCCATCGATGGCAGCAAGTTCCAAGCGGTAGCTTCGCTGCGCAAGCACCTGAGCGTGGAGAAGCTCAAGCGTCAACAAGCGAAGCTGGAAAAACACATTGCCCAGTACCTGGCCCAGCTTGATGAGGGTGATGCACAAGACGCGCAAGAGACGATTGACCGGGCAGCGGTGAAACAGGCGCTACGCCAGCTACAGGATCGCCATGCCGATAACTTGACCGTAAAAGCGCTGATGGAGGCGCAGGGCCTGGAACAGTTCGTCGAAGGCGAAGCGGATGCCAAGAAGATGCGCTGCTCAGGCAAGAGCCCTTGCGTGGCCTACAACGTGCAGAGCGCTGTCGATGCCGAGCATGGCCTGATCGTGCATCACGAAGTGACCAGTGACTGCACCGACAACCAGCAGTTGGAGCCGATGGCCAAAGCGACTCAGGCGGTTCTGCAGCAGCCTGAGCTGACGGTCACGGCTGATGCTGGTTATTCCAACGGGGCGCAGTTTCAGGCCTGCGAAGAAGCGGGCATTACGGCTTTCGTCCCCGTGAATCGCGCGCCCAACAACCAGGGCGGCGGCACGCTGTTTGTGCGTCAGGACTTCACTTACGATCCTGCGACCGACAGTTTCCAATGTCCTGCGGGTAAGACCCTGTCGCTCAAACAGCTCAATCGTGGCACTCGCCTTTACGCAGCCCGTGCCGAGGACTGCGGGAACTGCCCATTAAAAGCCAAGTGCACACAGGCCCAACGGCGTCATATCAGCCGCCATCCCAACGAAGAGGCGTTCGCGCGGATGGAGAAACGACTCGAAACTCACCCTGAGATGATGGGACGGCGACGAGCAATCGTCGAGCACCCTTTTGGCAATCTCAAACAATGGATTCTGGGCAACGGTCGTTTTCTAGTGCGCCATTTCAGCGGGGTGAGAGCTGAGATGGCGATGGCCGTGCAAGCCTACAACCTCAAACGTGCTATTTCGGTACTCGGGGCGCGCCGCATGATCGAGCTACTGACCTGAACGCTGCACTTTGCATCATTGCATCAGTAAAAACACAGACGCCCCGAATCAATCGAGGCGTTTGTATTGAACCGGTTCAGTTCAGAGCGTTTTCACACAGCCTGCAAGGGCCGCGGTTTTTCGTTAAACACTACCTGTCTTAGTGAGCCAGCAGCGAACCACCCTTCTTGCCCACCAGCTTCTCGGGCTTGATCAGGAAGCGCGCCAGCGCCGGCAGCAGCAGCATGGCACCGAACATGTTGACGATGAACATGAAGGTCAGCATCAGCCCCATATCGGCCTGGAACTTGATCGCCGAGAACATCCAGGTCGCTACGCCGATGGCCAGGCACAGACCGGTGAACAATACCGCCTTACCGGTGGATTTCAGCGTCTGATAATAGGCCTCCTGCAGCGGCAGACCGGCACGCAGGAAGCTTTCCAGGCGGCTGTAGATATAGATGCCGTAGTCCACACCGATACCCACGCCCAGTGCGATCACCGGCAGGGTTGCGACCTTCATGCCGATGCCGAGGAAAGCCATCAGCGCATTACCGAGGATCGAGGTGAGGATCAGCGGCAGCACGATACAGATCATCGCCGGGATCGAGCGGAAGGTGATCAGACACATGATCGCTACCCACAGGTAGACCAGCGTCAGCATCAGCAGCTCGGAGCTGGAAATGACTTCATTGGTGGCCGCCTCGATACCGGCGTTACCGGCAGCCAGGAGGAACTCCAGGCCTTCGCGATTATGCTCGTCGGCAAACTCCTGCACGGCGGCAACGGTACGCTTGAGCGTCTCGGCCTTGTGATCCTCGAGGAACAGCAATACCGGGGCCAGCGAGCAGTCGGCGTTGTACAGACCATCGGCACGGGCGATGGAGTTGTTCAGTACGTCCTGGTTACGCGACAGGGTTTCCCATTTCAGGTTGCCCTCGTTCATGCCCTTGATCAGTTGCTTGGACACCGTGACCATGGAAATGGCGGACTGCACACCTGCAGTGTTCTCCATCTTCCACATCAGCTCGTCCATGGCGGACATCGCTTCGTAGGTCGAGCAGCCTTCCGGCGCACTCTTGACCATCACCACCAGCACGTCGGAGCTGGTCGAGTAGTTCTGGATGATGAAGTCATTGTCCAGGTTGTAGCGCGAATCGGGTCGCAGCTCCGGCGCGCCCTGATCGAGGTCACCGATCTGCAGGTTGGCCTTCTGATAGAAGAAGCAGCTAACCCCGGCCAGCAGCCCCAGCACCACCATGAACGGTGCAATGTTGGGGTGAGCGACCTTGGCCAGCACTCGCCACATCGGCTTCTCGGTCACTTCATCCTTCTTGCTGCGCTCGATCGCCTTCTTGCTGATGCCCAGATAGGAGATCGCCACTGGCAACAGAATCAGGTTGGTGAACACGATCACCAATACGCCGATCGAAGCACCGATGGCCAGCTCATGAATCACACCGATATCGATGATCAACAACGCGATGAAGCCCACGGCATCAGCCAGAATGGCGATCATGCCGGGCAGGAACAACTGGCGGAAGGTGCGCCGCGCAGCCATCAGCGAGTTCTCGGCGCCACTGGATTGCAGAGCGATACCGTTGATCTTCTGCACGCCGTGGGACACACCAATGGCGAAGATCAGGAACGGCACCAGCATCGAGTAGGGATCGAGACCGAAACCGACCAGGTTCATCAGGCCCAACTGCCAGACCACCGCGATCAGGGTGGTGACCAGCACGCCGATGGTGCTGCGGATACACCAGCTGAACCAGTACAGCAGCACGAAAGTGATCAGCAAGACGATGGCGAAGAAGCCAACCACCATGATCAGGCCATCGATCAGGTCACCCACCTTCTTGGCAAAACCGACGATGTGGATCTGAACATTGGGATCCTGCAACTGGTACTTGTCGCGAATCTTCTCTTCCAGCTCGTGGGAAAACTTCTGGTAATCGAGCTTGATCAGGCTGCCCTGGTCGTTCGGATCCGGATAGGACTCCAGCAGCGGCACGTCGATGATGCTGGATTTGAAGTTATTGGCCACCAGGCGGCCGATCTGCCCGGACTTGAGTATGTTGTTACGCAGCTCTTCGAGGCTCTGCGGGCTACCGTCATAGCTTTGCGGAATCACTTCGCCGCCGGCGAAACCTTCCTCGGTCACTTCGGTCCAGCGTACGCTGGGGCTCCACAGTGACTTCAGGTTAGAGCGGTCCACACCGTTGATGTAGAAGACCTCGTCATGGATCTGCCGCAGCGTTTCCATGTACTCCTTGGAGAAGATGTCACCTTCCTTGGCCTCCACCGAGATGCGCACGGTGTTGCCCAGGTTGGCCAGGTCATTGCGGTGCTCCATCATTTTTTCGATGAAGGGGTGCGACAACGGAATCATTTTCTCGAAGCTGGTCGAGGGGCGAATCTGCGTTGCCTGGTACAGCAGGAAGATGGTGGTCAGCAGGCAGAGCAGAATGACCGCCGGCCGATTGTTGAAGATCAGGCGCTCGAGAAAGCTCGCCTTGTCCTGGTGATGATCGGTCATCGAAGACTACCCCTTATTATTGTGCGGTCGGCGTGGCGCCAGTCGGTGTGGCCAGACGAACGCCACCCTGCCCGACCAGTACCAGTTGGCCCTGGTCACTTGCAGCCACCGCTGCCAGCGACTGACGATCCGGACGATTGAACAGGCTGAAACTGCGCCCTGCGTCCTCACTTCTCAGAACCGTGCCACCATGACCCACGACCACGATGGAGCCGTCAGCCAGCATCACTGCACCGGACAAACCGAATTCGAGCGAGCCATTGTTGGCCGTATCGAGCTGGATTTGCTGCCAGCTATCACCGAAATCGTCGGAGCGGAACAGGTGACCGCGCAAACCATAGGCCAACACAACGCCGGACTGATCGGTACCGGTCACACCGAACAGCGACCCCTCATAGGGAGGCTCGGCGATGGTTTCCCAGCTCTGGCCCCAGTCAGCCGAGCGGAACATCACGCCCATTTCGCCAACGATTAACAGGCCGCTGTCCTTGACGGCCGCAATACCGTTGAGGTGGTAGGCATCCTCGTTATCGAGCCGGTCACTGATATCTTCCCAGTTCTCGCCACCATCGGTGGTTTCCAGCAGTGCACCGTAGGCACCTACCGCGTAACCGGTCTGCAGATCCTTGAACCAGACATCCAGCAGCGGCGCTTCGAGTTCTAGATCTTCGTACTGCTTGGTCCATGTCAGGCCACCATCAGTGGTGGCAAGAATCTGTGCATCGTGCCCCACCACCCAGCCATGCTGGGCATCGACGAAGAACAGCGAAGTCAGCATCTGCCGCGTAGGCACCTTGGCCTGCTGCCAGCTTTGTCCCTGATCGTTGGAATAGAGAATGTGACCACGGTCGCCCACGGCGACCAGACGCTCGCCGGTGTTGACCACATCGAGCATCAGACTGTGCACCGCACGAGGCGATTCAATTGAATAACTGACCTCTGCTGCAGCTGAACTGTCAGCCTGCGCAGGCAAATGGGCAATAGCCAGAACGGAAAGCACACTGCATAGCGAGAGCGCTTTAGCCAGCGGCGAATGGACACGGAGCGCCGGTTTGCGCGACAACTTGGACGCTGGACCGGACTGGGTGCGCCGCATGACGGGCTCACTCATATACCTTCCCCCTTTCTTGTTATAGGCGGTGCTGCCGATTAGCAGGCCACTCATCCTATCGGGCTTAGGAAAGCCCTGACAATTGGCGCGACGTTATGTTTTGTTAAGGCAGAACCCGCGTTATAGAAGCCCATTCGCCACACTGATAGAAAAAGGCCGCTACTACTGTAGCGGCCTTGGCGCGAGACTACACGACTATTATCGAGTGCCGCGACGACGCAGGGCGGCCGGTTTGAAATAACCGTCGTCCGGAACCGCCTGGGTGAAGTCGATGGTGTTGTTCTCTTCGTTGTCCAGGTTCTGCACGTGGTAACGGCGAGCCTGCAGATCGTGGAACACATCGAGTGCAGACCAGGTGGTCGGCAGATCGTAGTAGTTCTTCAGATAGGCGATGGACACGCGCCACAGCTCACCACGACCGTCGTACTGATCCACTACCGCAGCCTGCCAGCTGTCCTCATCGAGGAACAGGGTACGCTTGGAGTAGATATGGCGGGCGCCGGATTTCAGCGTACCTTCCACCACCCAGACGCGGTGCAGCTCGTTACGGGTCAGTGCCGGGTTGAGGTGGCCGACCTGCAGCAGGTCCTTGTACTTAACCTCAGGGCTGGTGACCTGGTAGTTGTTGTACGGGATGTAGATTTCCTTCTTGCCCACCAGCTTCCAGTCATAGCGATCCGGAGCACCGTTGAACATGTCGGTATCGTCGGCGGTACGCAGGCCATCGGCTGCGGCGATCGGCGTGTCGTAGGCCAGGTTCGGCGCACGACGCACGCGGCGCTGTCCGGCGTTGTAGCCCCAGGCCTGACGCGGCTCTTTCACCTGATCGAGGGTTTCATGAACCAGGGTCGCGCCACCGGCCAGACGCGCCGGGCTGGTGGTGAACGACAGGTAATAGAACATGATGTTGTTCAGATCGGCGAACGAGCCGTTCTGCAGGTAGTACTTGAACAGCGCTTCTTGCTGCGAGGTCACCAGCGAATAGGCGCCGTTACGCTGCACGGCCACTTCCGAGGCACGGCGCACGATGTAGGTGCCACGGTAACGGGCGATGTGGTTCCACAGCGCCTCGACACCGCTCTGCGGAATCGGGAACGGAATACCGCCGTAAGCGTCGGTGAAGCCGTTACCACCATCGACCAGCTTGGCGCTGGTGGCGTTCTTGATGCTGTTGTCATAGACCCACTGCGGCGCGGAGCCGGAGCGACGGGTCTGGTAAACCGGCATCTGATAGGTTTCCGGGTAAGCCTTGAACATGGCGATCTGACCGGGGGTCAGGTTGGCCTCGTACTGGCTCAGGTTGGCTGCGGTGATGGTGAACAGCGGCTTGTCTTCCGGGAACGGATTGACATGGTGCTGGCCCGAACGGGTGTAACCAGCAGGCGCCTGGGTGATGCCACCGGTCCAGGCCGGAATGGTGCCGGCAGCGTTGCCAGCTTTTTCGGCGCCGAAGGGGGTCAGGGTATCGCCAAGTTTTGCGGCTTCCTGCGAGGAAACGGCAGCCAGCGCGGAGCCGGCGGAAAATGCCAGCGCAACGGCTACGGCCATCAGCCTGTGCTTGTTCAGCATGGGTAATTCTCCATAAAGAGTCGTAACGGGCGCCCGCAAGCGCCCGGCGTTCTTTCCGATTTTGGTTATTAGAAGGAGTACTTGACGTTGACGCCGATATTGTCGCGATCACGCGCACCGTTGTTCTGGCCAGCGCCGTAGAACTCGGTGTACTGGATCTCGGCTTCCAGGCTGTTCAGGTAGCTGGCACGCATACCGACGGTGTAAGCCTTACGACCTTCGATAAAGTTACCGGTCTGGTGCGAGTTGCCTTCGAAGTCGTGCTTGAACACGGCGAACGGCGACAGGTTTACGCCAGCGTAAACGTCGTTCCAGGTGCCGGAGAGCACCAGGGTGTAGCCGTAGGCGTTCTTGTTGACCTGGTCGTCACGGTCGTAGCCGCTTGCATAAGCGCCATTGCCTCTACCTGCGTAGTAACGAGTATTTCCTTCGTAGTCGGTGTACTTCAGGTCGCTACCGCGCAGGTGCTCGGACGCTAGCTCAGCGACCCCGAATAGCGAATCGAAGCCAAGCACCGGACCGAAGTTCTGGATAGCGCCCAACGAAGTATTGAATGCCTCAACTCGTTCGTAATTGTGCAGTTGGCCGCCCATCATCAAGTCCTGGCCCGCGATATCGATGCCCTGTCCCAGGGCAAACTGAGTGGCCTGACCGAGCAATTGCTGCAACGCATCGTTGGTCGCCGCCATACCAATCGGCATATTCGGACGATAGGCAACTTCCCCAAACACCGACGTTTCATTGATGACGGTGTTGAAACTAAAGCCGTACACACGAATATCTTCAACATACTCGCGACGGGCTTGCACCTGATTACCCAGGTCTACCGCAAGCAACCCACCTACTATTTGCTGGGTGCTGCTACCACTAGCTGCTGCTGCACCAGCCACAGCACCGTTACCCAGCAACGCAAGGTACTGAGCGGCCGAAATCCCGGTGTAAGCACTGTTTACATCGGCATAGATGTACGGCTCTTTGGAGTGATAATTGATGAAGTACGCCCCAAACTCGGTGGAATTCAGTCCTTCAGCGATGTACTTGAAGTTGACACCGAACTGGCCGTCGTTTTTGGCATTGATGTCCGGCCCGATGGAAGCAACCTTGAATGCATTAACGTTGGCGAACTCGCTGCCACGCAAACCGGTCGCCGGGTTGCTGGACAGCAGCCCATACAGCGAGTTGTTACCAAAGCCGGGGTTTGGCGTGAGAATACCGGCCAGAGCACCACTTTCGTTGTAAGCGGTGCTGCCGCCATCGGCAAAGAGGTCGGTTTCAGAGAAATAGGTGCCAACCGGGTCGATAGCGCTTTCTTTCCAGTTGAACTGGTAGAAAGCTTCCATAGAGAGATTGTCTGTAAGGCCCACGTTGAAACTCAAAGCCTCGACTGGCACCAGCACCTCTTTCAGCTCCGAACCCGGGAGACGGAACTTGGCCGCGTCCACCGGGTTGGTGGTGTTGATACCCCCACGGTAGAACAGACCCTCGCCCCAGTTGAATACCTGCTTACCGAAGCGGCCGGTGACCGGCATGTTGGCGATATCCCAGTTGCCATAAACATAGGCATCGAGAATCTGTGCATCACGTCCTGCCTTGTGGCGAGTCTCGCGAGTGAAGCTGTTGTCGCGAGGAAAGCTCTGGCTCGGTTGAGCGGGCGAGTTGGCATCGTAATAGTCGTTGCGCTTGTCCATGATCTGGGTGTCATAGAACGCAGTACCACGCACGAATGCGCCGTAATTCTGATAGGACACCTCTAGATCAGAGGTAACCTTGAACACTTCGGAAACCAGGCCGGTATCGAAGTTGCGATTACCGTCATTGGTGTTGATATCGTTGTTGCTCTTGTCCTGACCCTGTACGCGCCACAATTGGCCGTAGGAAACAGTGGTATCGATGGAGCCGGTGATTTCGTTATCGGCGAAGCTGAACTCCACCGCATGAGCCTGGGCGGCGACCAGCAACGGCAGAACGCCAGCGAACGCAAAGCCGGCCTTGGCCGGGGCAAAACGTAGAACGGGCTTGCGGGACTTAATTTCCATCGAGACTCACTCCGTGGACAGATCATTCTTTTGGGCGATCCCGTAGCCGGGCCGCGAATTGCCGTACTGACGACGGCTTATGTTTTTATTTGCTGCAAAAGTGCCAACGACCACGAGCGTTCGCACGCGGTCCAATCCAGTGCGACGCTGCAACCATAGTGCCAATTCAAACACTTGTATCAGCGCAAAAGCGCCTTGCAGAGCGATTGGCGGATTTCTTTTCGTGACTGATCAGCCACTGACCAATGCATCAGGAAAACTGGCGCATCTTGTCCTACGATCCGACGCTTTATGCCACTAGCCACGCGCCCTGCAGCGTAGCAGGCCAATGACGGCCACCTCACTTTCAAGTGCGAAGCCGGAAATCAAGCATGAAAAAGCATAAGGGATCGCACATACATTTCATTGGGTAACAAAAAAGTGTTACCAACCAGAGATCGGTAACACTTTTTTGTAGAGCAAAACCTGTTTCAGGCCCAAAGCCAACCCGTCAAGCGTCGACACGCCGAGCCTGTAGGAGCGGCGCCCCGCCGCGAATCTGGGCGAGACGGACTCAAAAAGCTTCGCCCCGGGGCGGGGCTCCTACGAAACAGAGCTTCCGCAGCCTTACCTAGGCGGCATCAGCCTTAGGCCAGGCTCTTGCTCACCACTTCATAGACATCGCTGGACAGCTCACCGGAGGCGAGGATGCGTTCCAGCTCGGCCTTCATCAGCGCCTGGCGAGCCTCGCCATACTTGCGCCAGCGGGTCAGCGGCGCCAGCAGGCGCGAAGCGATCTGCGGGTTGAGCGCATTGAGGGTGATCACCTGGTCGGCGAGAAAGCGGTAGCCCGCCCCGTCTGCGCGGTGAAAGTTGATCAGGTTCTGATTAGCGAAGGCGCCGATCAGCGCGCGCACCTTGTTCGGATTCTTCAGGGTGAAGGCTTCGTGCTGCATCAACGCATGCACGCGCTCCAGCCCCCCTGGCAGCGGGCAGCCAGCCTGCACGCTGAACCACTGATCCATGACCAGCGGGTTGTCCTTGAAAAAGTCGGCGAACATGGCCAATGCCTTGCCCTGCTCTTCCTGGAATGGCGAATTGACCAGTACGGCCAGGGCCGCCAGACGCTCGGTCATGTTGTCGGCGTTGTCGAACTGGTCGACGCAAGCCGCCAGCACTTCAGGTTTCTCGCTGAGCATCAGGTAGGACAGCGCGATGTTCTGCAGGCTACGACGGGCGAAGTGCGCTGCCTCGGCCACGTAAGGCGTGGCCTTGGAGACTTCGCGGTTGGCCTGGTAGCGCGCCCACAGTGGGGCGAACAGCGCATCGGCCAGCGCCTTGCGGGCGAACTCGCGCGCGACGTGGATGGCTTCGACATCCGCCACCTCACTGATTTCGGTGAGGTAGGCCTCACCCGGCAGCGAAAGCATTTCCGCGACCATGGCCTGATCCAGCGACTCGTCTTCAAGCAATGTGCGCAGCGCAGCGACCAGGCGCTGATCCAGCACCAGGGCTTCGCCACGCTGGTGCTGGCCAATCAGTTCCTGCAGCACTTGTACACAAAGCTGCTGGCCGGCCTCCCAGCGGTTGAAGCCGTCGCTGTCGTGCTGCATGAGGAACATCAGTTGGTCACGGCTGTAGGGGAAGTGCAGCTTGACCGGCGCACTGAAGCCGCGCAGCAAGGAGGGCAGCGGCTTCTCGGCGACGTCTTCAAAGGTAAAGGTCTGCTCGGCTTCGATCACCGACAGTACGCGACTGGTGGCCTGTGCGGCGCTTTCGTCCAGCAGGCGCAGCGGCAGCTCGTTGCCTTGCGCATCGAGCAGGCCGAGCGCCACGGGGATCACGAACGGTAGCTTCTCGCTCTGTCCCGGTGTGGCCGGGCAGCTCTGGCGGAAGGTCAGGCTGTAGGTCTGGGAGGCGGCGTCATAAGCCTCGCTGACCTCCAGGCGCGGCGTGCCGGCCTGGGTGTACCAGCGCTTGAACTGGGTCAGGTCGATGCCACTGGCATCTTCCATGGCCTTGACGAAATCGTCGCAGGTCACGGCCTGGCCGTCGTGACGCTCGAAGTACAGGTCCGAGCCCTTGCGGAATAGCTCCGGCCCGAGCAGGGTGTGGATCATGCGCAGCACTTCGGCACCCTTCTCGTAGATGGTCAGGGTGTAAAAGTTGGAGATTTCCATATACGCGTCCGGGCGCACCGGATGGGCCATGGGCCCAGCGTCCTCGGCGAACTGGTGGGTGCGCAGGTAGGCCACGTCTTCGATGCGCTTGACGGTGCGCGAGTGGGTATCGGCGGAGAACTCGCTGTCGCGGAACACGGTGAAGCCTTCCTTGAGCGACAGCTGGAACCAGTCGCGGCAGGTCACGCGGTTGCCCGACCAGTTATGGAAGTACTCGTGCGCCACCACGGCTTCAACGCGCTGGTGGGCTGCGTCGGTGGCGGTCTCGGCCTTGGCCAGCACGCAGCTGGAGTTGAAGATGTTGAGGCCCTTGTTCTCCATGGCGCCCATGTTGAAGTCGTTGACCGCGACGATCATGAAGATGTCCAGGTCGTACTCACGGCCGTAGACCTCCTCGTCCCACTTCATCGAGCGCTTGAGGCTGTCCATGGCGTGCTGCACCTTGTCGATGTTCTCCGGCTCGACGTAGATGCGCAGCGCCACTTCGCGGTTGCTCATGGTGGTGAAGCTGTCTTCCACGCACCAGAGATCACCGGCAACCAGGGCGAACAGGTAGGCCGGTTTCTTGAACGGGTCTTCCCAGGTGGCCCAATGACGACCGCCCTCTTCGCTGCCGCTGGCAATCGGGTTGCCGTTGGACAGCAGCACCGGATAGGCATGCTGCTCGGCGCTGACCGTGGTGGTGAATTTGCTCATCACATCCGGGCGGTCGAGGTAGAAAGTGATCTTACGGAAACCCTCGGCCTCGCACTGGGTGCAGAACATGCTGCCGGACTTGTACAGACCTTCCAGCGCGGTGTTGCTCTCCGGATGGATGCGCACGCTGCTGTCGACCACGAAGCGTTCCTGCGTCGGTTGCAGGGTCAGGTGGCTGTCGGTGAGGCTGTAATCGCCCTCGCCCAGCTCACGGTCGTCGAGCTTGAGGTGCAGCAGTTCAAGCTGCTGACCGTCGAGCACCAGCTTCGGCAAGCCGGCACCAGCCTCCGGGTTGCGCCGCATGACCAGTTGCGCATGCACCAGACTGTGATCCTCGAACAGCTCGAAGGTCAGGTGGGTCTCGTCGATCAGGTAATCGGGAACCTGATAGTCCTTCAGATAGATGGTCTTGGATTGTTCGGTGCGCATGGCTCTTGGCCTCTCGTCTGCGGCGCCTCGGGCGCCGGTGGCAATGGGGTGTCAGGCGGCGATCTCGTGGATGGCCAGCTGATAGGCGGTGTACTTGCGGATATTGATCACGCCAGTGTCGAACATCAGGTACTGGCCCTTGATACCGAGCAGGGTACCTTCGGCCAGCGGCTGCTTGTCCAGGTTGAAGCTGGTGATCTTGGCCGGATAAGCCTCGATGGGATAGCGAATTTCCAGCACCTCGGCAGCGGACAGCGGCTGAATGGCCTGCAGGCCGAAGCGCTGCTGCAGCTCGGTGATGCCCGCGCCACAGCTATCGAACAACTGCTCGCGAATAGCCAGCAGATCGACCGGCGCCGCATCGCCCTTGAGCAGCGCGCGCCAGTTGGTCTTGTCCGCCACCTGGGTACGCAGCAAGTCTTCGACGAAGCCGGACTGCTGCCGGGTAGCCACGCGCAGGATGGGCAAGGCCTGGGTCGCGCCCTGGTCGATCCAGCGCGTCGGCACCTGAGTCGCGCGGGTGATGCCGACCTTCACGCCGCTGGAGTTGGCCAGGTAGACGATATGGTCGGTCATGCAGAACTGCTCGCCCCAGCTCGGCTCGCGGCAGGTGCCGGCGTCGTAGTGACACTTCTCTGGGCTCATGATGCAGATGTCGCACTGCGCCAGTTTCTGCATGCAGGGGTAGCAATAACCCTGGCTGAAGCTGGTCTTGGTCTTGCGCCCGCAGTGGCTGCAATGGATGGCGCCGAGGTATTCGAGGCGCAGGTGCTTACCCACCAGCGGGTTGACCGGCACCTCCTCGTCACCGAGGCGAAAGGCGTACTGCACCGGCGCATCCAGATGCGCCTTCATCTTGCTCAGCGAGCCACGTCCCAACTCGCTCATCAGTGCAGGGTATCCGAGGACTTGAACAACAGATTGGGGACCGGCTCGGATTTGCTGCTGCATTCCTGCGGGCCCATGTAACCGGTGCGCTGCTCTTCCGGCAGGTTCTGCATTTCCCAGGCGATCATTGCCTGCAGGCTCAGCTCTTTCTGCTCCTGAGTCAGCTTGCGGCCGTCCGGCCATTTGCCGATTTCCACGGCCAGCTTGAGGCTCTCGTAGATTTCCGGGGTGATGTTTTCAATCGCATCGAGAAAGGACGACATACAGGTCTCCAAATAAATCGTAGGGCCGGCCGGGCGGCGTTCCGCTTCAGCCCGGCAAATACATCAGCGCCTTGCCAGCATACCGCCAAGCAGCCCGGTCAGGCAGCCGATGAGCAGGCCACCCACATGTGCCGCATTGGCAATGGCGCCAATACCCAGCGTTTCGAAGATGCCGGTCATGCAGACCACCAGCCAGATCAACATCATCACCAGCACGCCAGGTGGCAGGCGATAAACCGGGTTCGGCACCAGACGCTGGTAAATCCAGCAATGCCCGAGCAGGCCGTAGAGCACACCGGACAAGCCGCCAAACAGTGACGGCCCAGCCCACCAGTATTGAGCGAAATTGGAAGCGAAGCCGAACAGCAGCGTCAGCCCCAGGAGGCCGATGGCCCCTTGGCGAAATTCGATGCGCCGCCCCAGCTCCCAGTACCACAGGCTGTTCATCGCCAGGTGCAGCCAGCCGAAGTGGATCAGCATGGGCGTGATCAGGCGCCACCACTGGCCGCTATCGAGCGTGGCCTCAAGATAAGTCAGATAGATGCGCTCGCCGTCGATTCGAAAATCAACGAAGCTCAGCCAGCGGATTGCCGAGAAATTCTCGCCCGCCCAGGTCACGGCGAAGACGATAAAGGTCGCCAGCAGCATCAGGGCCGTCACCGGGCTGCGCCGCAGCTGGGCAACAAAACCCTCGCGCACCGGCGCCGGCCTGGTGGGCAATTCGGCACCCGCGTCGCCCTGCGGATGGCGCACGTAAAGCTCGCGCACCTGCTCGGCAAGCGCCTCACCGGGCACCCAGAGCACCTGCTCACCGCCCTCTTCGGCTACCCGGTGCGGCACGTTCAAACGCTGCAGCAACCCCACAAAACCGCTCAGGTCGGTATCCAGTGGCAAGCGCAGCACTTCTACTGCCGTCATCGCGGCGCCTCCTGCGGGTCGACATCGACCCAGACGAATTTATCGGCATCCAGGCGCATTTCCTGGTCCAGACGATAAGCCACCAGGCGGCCACCGACCACGGCGCTGTAATCCAGGCAGGCCAGGTTGGGCCGAATCGGCGCCGGCTTGCCACGCCGCCAGTAGTGCCCAACGAACAGCAGCGGCTCGTGCGCGCCATAGCGCAGCAGTTCGTCCTTCTGCAGCTCGCTCAGTGGCGTCTGCGCCGCCAGCTCCGGCAGAGCATCAGGCTGGAAGACGATATCGCCATAGGTCTGCGGATTTTCTTCCCAGAACTTGGTACGGAAATAGGAACGGGTAAAACCGTCACCACCGGTCAGGGTCAGGCCATGCGGCAGGCGCATGTCGGTGCCACGCAGCAGGCGGTCGAGCGCCATGTTGGCGAAACTGCCCGGTACGGCTGCGGCCTGGAGGAAATGCTCGTCGATGCAGCCATCGGGGAACTGTGCCTTGAGCGGAGTGATCAGGTCGTCGTCCCAGCAGGCATGCACCACGCGGAAGCGCCCGGCGTCGATGAACAGTGGCATCTCGTAGAACCAGCGCAGAAATTCGCGCCACTCCTGCGGATGATCCTCGAACTGCGCCAGGGTTTCGCGCATCAGGCGCTGATGCCGTGGGCTGTGATCACGCACGTACTGTCGGCCACTGCCTGGCGGTGCCGGCGTGCTCCAGCCCAGCGCGTTGAACTCGTGATTGCCCATGATGCACAGCGCCTGACCGGCACGCACCATGTCATGCACCAGATGCAGGGTTTCACGAATACCCGGGCCACGGTCGACCAGATCACCGAGGAAGATCGCCATGCGCGTCGGATGGCGCCACACGCCGCTCTGCTGGCTGTAACCCAGGCGTTCGAGCAGACGTTCGAGGGTACGCGCACAACCGTGGATATCACCGATCAGGTCATAGCCACGATGGGGGTCGAGGGACATTCAGTCCTGCCCTCCCAGGCGGCTGCCCCAACCCAGTTTGGTCCGGCAGACCTCGTAGTAGTTGTGATCCAGCGGATGGATCAGGCGCAGCTTCTGCGCCTTCTTGGCCACATGCAGGGTATCGCCCGGCGCGCAGGTGAAATGATTCTGGCCGTCACAGGAGACCTGCGGATAAATGGTCATATCCGGCGACACCACCACCTTCAGCTCACTGTGCCCGTCAACCACGATGGGCCGGCTGGACAGGGTATGCGGGTACATCGGCACGACCACGATGGCATCGAGTTTGGGATGCATGATCGGCCCGCCAGCTGACAGCGCGTAAGCGGTAGACCCCGTGGGCGTGGCGACGATCAGGCCGTCGGCCTTCTGGCTGCAGACGAACTGGCCATCGATGTACAGCTCGAACTCGATCATCCGCGTCGACTTGCCGGGGTGCAGCACCACGTCATTGAGCGCATCGCCCTGGCCGATGGCCTCGCCCTGGCGGCGCACTTCGGCCTCGAGCAGAAAGCGGTTCTCGGTCAGGTACTGCCCTTCGAGCACCTGCGCCACTTTCAGCTCCAGCTCATCGGGGCGGATATCGGTGAGAAAGCCCAGGCTGCCACGGTTGATCCCCAGCACCGGAACCTTGTGTCGCGCCAGGGCACGTGCCGCGCCGAGCATGCTGCCGTCACCGCCGACCACGATCACCAGGTCGCAGACCTCACCCAGCATCTTGCGCGAGGAGGTCTGCAGACCGTGCCCAGGCAGCACATCGGCGATGGTGTCTTCGAGAATCACATGCAGGTGGCGGTCGAGCAGAAAGCGCTTGAGCCGACGCACGGTCTCCAGCACCCGTGTACTGCCCAGGCGCCCGATGATGCCAACATTGCGAAATTGCTCCATGGGACTCCCGCCAGACAGATAAGAAACGATGAGGGATTATCGGCCAAAGCTCTGGCCGGCAGCAAACCGCCTCTGTTACTGCGCTATGCTCGGGGCCATGAGCAATCCCGAACTGCTGCATGACCTGCTGCTCGAGCTGCGCACCCCGGCGGTGCGCGATCTGGCCTGGGCACTGCTCTCGCCCGCCTTGCTGGCCAACACCACACCAGCCCAGCGTCATCCGCTGCAGGCCAGTTGCTGGATGCAGCAACCACCACAACTGGCCGACTGGCTTGCGCAGCATGACCAGGATGCCGGCCCCCTGCACGCCTGGCTGACGGCAAAACCGCTGCGCCGTCTCGGCCTCTATTACGAGCGCCTGTGGCAATACGCTTTGCACGCCGCACCGGACATAGACGTAGTCGCGGCCAATCTGCCGATTCGCCAGAACGGTCAGACCCTGGGCGAACTGGATCTGTTGCTGCGCGATGACGAAGGCGAGCACCACCTGGAGCTGGCGGTGAAATTCTATCTGGGTACGGGTGGCGGCGACGCCGCTGACTGGCTGGGCCCGGGCAGCCAGGATCGGCTCGATCTGAAACTGGGCCACCTCACGCAACACCAATTGCCCCTGTCTGCGCGCCGCGAGGCACGGGGAGCCCTGAACGACCTGCAACTGGGCGAACCCCGATCCGCCTTCTGGCTCGGCGGCTATCTGTTCTATCCCTGGCCCGACGACTGCACACCGCCGCGAGGCGCCAACCGCGAACACTGCCGGGGGCGCTGGCTGCATCGACGTCACTGGCATGACTTCGCCGCGACGGCGCCTGGCGCGCACTGGCAGCCACTGCCGAGACTGGCCTGGCTGGCGCCTGCGCGGCTAAGTGCCGATGAATGCGGGTCGGCCGACATGTTCCAGCAATGGCTGAACAGCCTGCGCCCCGATGCCCAGGCGCAGCTACTGGTACGTCTGGAGGACGATCACACCGGGGACTGGCGGGAAGTGGAACGGATCTTTCTGGTCAACGACCAATGGCCGGTGCACTCGTAGCCCGGATGCAATCAGCGACGCATGCGTCAACGACCCCCGGATTTCATCCGGGCTACGGCCTTCGATGAGCTGCGGCAGCGTCGGTGCCGCTCAGCGGCTGCGCTCGGTACGACCACCGGAACGGGCCAGATAGCCGGCGCCGTTTTCACACAGCAACGCATCGCGCTGCACCGCTGGCAAGGCCTCCAGCCCCCCACGCAGGGCGTAAACGCTGTAGCCCAGTTGCGAGAGCAGAAACACCGCACTGCTGCTGCGCTTGCCGCTGTCGCAGTAACACAGATAGGTACGCGAGCGATCCAGCAGGCGCGCCTTGAGGCGTAATAGCTGCAACGGCATATGCAGCGCCTGCAGCGCATGCGCCTGCTCGTATTCTTCCTGCAGCCGTACATCCAGCCATTGCGCGCCCTGAGTCAACAGTCTGGCCGCCTCACCCAGGGAAACTTCCGCCACCACCGGCGCCTTGAGCAGGGCGAAGAAATCCTGACGATCCAGGCGCAGCACGCTGCCAGCCTCGACCATGGTTACCGTGGCATTGCGCGGCCGGTCGGCCAGCAGCGCTTCTTCACCGAAGCAGGCGCCGACTTCCAGCTCGGCCAGCACCTGACGGTCGCTGCCGGCACTGCGAATCACCTCGGCGCGGCCACTTTCCAGGAAATAACAACAATCGCCAGTGGCACCCTCTTCGATAATCTGGCTGCCGGCTGCCAGCTCGACCTTGTGCAGCCGGCCCAGCATGCTCTGCACGTTGGCCGGCGGCACCTTGGCGAACAGCGGATTCTCCAGCAGGCGCTCCAGCCACTCGATATCGGCGCCGCCCTGTTGCAGCGCCAGCAACAGATCCTGATGCGCCAGGCGCCAGGTCAGCAGGCGATCGAGCGTGGCACTGTCGATCATCAGCACGCTGACATCACTCAGGGCACGGGCATCATGCAAACGCGGCAAACCCGGCGACAACGGGTGACAACTGATCTCGCTGCCGGCCTGCACCCTCTGCGTACGCCCGCTGGCATCCTGCAATTGCAGCTCGCCGGCCAGCAGGTAGCAGGTCAGTCGCGCCTGGTCGCCCTGGCGAAACAGCAACTGCCCGGCCAACAGCGGTTGTGGCACCAACTGGCTGCGCAACTCGCGCCACTGCTGCGCGGAAAGCGCATTGAGCGGCGTCAGGCTGCGCAGTTGTTCCGGGGTTAGGGGTTCGCTCATGAGGGTTCCAGGCTCCGCTGGTCAAACCTGAGTGTAGTCGGCATCTGCGCCCATCAGCGCCCGCCGCCCTTGCAAGCCGCCAGTATGAATGAAGATCAGCCGGCTGCCGCGTGCCAGTTGCGCACTTTCGCAGAAATCACACAGCGCCATCAGTGCCTTGCCGGTATACACAGGCTCCAGTGGTACAGCGCAGGCCTGCTCGGTGTCGCGAATGAACTGGTGTAGAGATGCGTCGAGACGCGCAAAACCGCCACGCGCCGCTTCGATCAACTGGTAACGCCGCCCTGCCACCCCGGCCTCATCGAGCAGCGCGGCGACCTGAGTAGCGACACCGTGGCTGCCCGGCACGGCCATGGCGCCAAACAGCATGCGCCGTTGCTCGGCCAGGGCCACGCCGGCCAACGTCGTGCCCGTACCGGCCGCCAGCCACCAGGCATCGAAATCCGGCCAGCCGATATCGGCCAATTGCGCTTCAGCCATCGCCACCAGAGCACTGCAGCCCTGAGCGCCCATAAGCCCCAGACCACCCTCGCCGACCACCTGGAAATTCGGGTAACGCGCCAGCCAGGGCATCCAGAAATCCGCCTGATGACGCGCACGATAACCGCCATAACCCAACCAGTGCAGGTGCATGCCCATGCGCTGCAGATCATCGATAGTCGGAGTCTGCTGTGGCTCACCGCGCAACAGCCCAACGCAGGCGAAGCCGAAACGCTGCCCCGCCGCCGCCAGGGCATGAAGGTGATTGGAATGCGCACCACCCAGACTGATCACGCCCGGTGCGCCAGCAGCCATGGCCTGCTGAAGATGGGGTTCGAGCTTGAACCATTTGTTGCCGGACAGCAGCGGATCGACAAGATCGAGCCGCAGGCAGGCGAGCTCGACACCCGCGGCCTCGAGCCAGGGCAGACTCACGCGCTGCAGCGGCGCCGTCGGGCGCCAGTGGGGAATACGTAACGCCAACGTCAGCTGACAGTACGCAGGCGGCTACTGGCCTTGTGCCGCGAGCAGCAGTTGGACTCACCCAGACTGAAGCGACTGGGCGTATCGACGCGATCGATGGGAATGGCGCAGCGCTCGCCACTGGGCAGGGTCGCGTCACAGCTGGGCTGCTGATAGTGCGCCAGCCAATGGCGGTACTGCTCTTCGGATACGAAGCATTTGCTAGCGGCGTAGGCCATGGGATTGTCCTGATAACGGGCGATATCCTGCAAGGCAATGGTCAGGTGCCCGGCACCGGGATGGTACACCACGAATACGACGCCCAACTTGGCCAGGCGTTCGAGTATCTGCTCGCTGCCCTGGCTGGCAAAGGCGTCGCGCTCTCGCTTGAGGCGCTCAATGTCGGCCTGCAACTGGGCATCGAGTTCATTGCGATAGGCCAGCTCGACGTCACGCACGGCGATCTGCTCCTTGTACTGCGCCACGGCTGCCGCGACTTTCGCCCGCATTTCGTGATCGAACTGCTCGCGCAGGATATCGCCCTCGGTACGGCCATGACGCTCGAGGGCGCGCAACTGCTGCGTCATCTCCTCACGGCTGCTCTGGAAGCTTTCCGCCTGCGCCGCCAGTTGCGCCTTGAGGCTGGCGTTGAGTTCTTCCTGTTGACGCAGCGCCTGATGCAGCCCATGAATCTGCGCCTGCAGATGCTTGTTCTGCTCTTCGCTGGCCAGCTTGAGCTTGGCCAGTTCCTCTTCGTGCTGCTGGGTCAGGCTGGTGATGCGCAGACGCTGCTGCTGAATCAGTTGCGCGGTCTTGGCGCGGTGTTCCTGATCCATTTTCTGCGCCAACTGATCGGCCACTTCCTTGGCCGGATCCGGTGCATACCATTTGTCTTCGGAGGCCACCTGCAAGCGCTCGGCGACCACCACCTGGGCGCTGTCGTCCTCGATCAGCAAGCCGAGCTGATTGCGCTTGACCGCATCACGCAGCAAGACCAGATCGTTTTGTCCCGGTGCCAAGCTGGGATCCCACAGGTGCATCTGGTGCCATGACACCGGGCACTGACTGCGACAGGCCAGACGAATCGGCCCGGCGCCGAGATCCGGGCCACGCCCGGCACGCTCGGCCAGGTGCTGCAGAGGGATGTTCCAGCCCTTGTCCGGGCGGCCATCCTCATCGAAATCCAGAAAGAAGAACACCGCCGCCCTGACCAGCAGACGCGGGTTGATCACCACGAACACCGCGCGCATCTGCTCGTCGGCGAATTCGGGCATGTTCACCACACCGTCGAGCAAGGCTTCGAACTCAGGGAACATCATCTGTTTGCAGATACCGCGTTCACTGAAGAACAGCACGGCTTCCACCATCTGCGGCTTGTTCTGCATGCTCATTGAAGACCCTCTGGACCAACCGGGGAATATACGCGCACGGCGTCGGCAACCAGAGCGGCGGCCGCTCCGGCACACAATCTTCCCTGACAGGTCAGCCAAGTCTAGGGGAAAACCGCCCCCCGGCAATGTGACTGGGTTGGCACTGGGCCTGTGCACCGACGCGGAAAGACAGGCGCTGGCGCGAAAATGTGACGAGAGCGGAAACTAACGAAGCGTTGATCGGCCAACAATCGCCGCAAACGTTTTGTCTGCCGGCGGGACAGTGGTGCCGCACCTCGCCAGCGCGGTCTGGCCGTCAAACACCCTGTGCAGCCGGCAAATCAGCCCCTGGCAGCGGCGAGCAAGGGGGCCAGGCGCTGCGCCATTTCGGCACCCAGCGCCTGCAGGCCACTCATTGGCCGCACCATGACCTCGAACTCGAGGATGCGCCCCGACTCGTCAAAGCGAATCAGGTCGATGCCCTTCAACTCGCGTCCAGCGACCTTCGCGGAAAACTCCAGTACCACACTGAGGCCGTCGGCACTGACCAACTCGCGGTGATAGGTGAAATCCTCGAAGACCTTGATCACGGTATTGAGAATCAGATTGACCGCCTGCGCCCCCGGATATGGGCTGTGCGCCATGGGCGAGCGAAACACCGCCTGCGGGTGCAGCAGCTCGGGCAGAGCGCTCAGATCCCTGGCGGCAACGAACTGGTGCCAGCGCGCGAGGCTGGCTGCAACGAGCGGATGCAACTGGGCATCGAGCGACATCGGTTTCTCCTTTTTCAGGCCTGAAAGCAAACGCCCCGCTCAAGGCGGGGCGTCGGTTCGATCAGAGCCCGGCGGCCAGGCGCGAACCCTGATCGATTGCGCGCTTGGCGTCGAGTTCGGCAGCAACATCCGCACCACCGACCAGGTGTACGCGCTGGCCGGCACTCTCCAGGCCTTGCTGCAACTCGCGCAGCGGATCCTGACCGGCGCAGACGATCACCGTATCGACCGGCAACACCTGCTCCTCGCCGCCAGCGATGCGGATATGCAGGCCGGCATCGTCGACCTTCACGTACTCGACCGAGTTGAGCATCTGCACATTCTTGTTCTTCAGCCCGGTACGGTGAATCCAGCCGGTGGTCTTGCCCAGGCCGTCGCCGACCTTGGTTTTCTTGCGCTGCAGCAGGAATACCTGACGCGCCGCCGGATGTGGCTGCGCCTGCACGCCGGCCACACCACCACGGGCCTCCAGCGCAGTATCGATACCCCACTCCTGCCAGAACGCCTCACGGTCGAGGCTGGTGGCCTTGCCCTGGTGCGTGATGAACTCCGATACATCGAAGCCGATACCGCCAGCGCCGATCACCGCCACTTTCTGCCCAACCGGCTTGCGCTCGAGAATCGCATCCAGATAGCTGATCACCTTGGCATGCTCGATACCGGGAATCTCCGGCGTACGCGGAGCGATGCCGGTGGCCAGGATGATCTCGTCGAAACCGCCCTTGACCAGATCGTCCACCGATACACGGGTATTGAGGCGCACATCGACGCCAGTCGTTTCCAGCTTGCGCTTGAAGTAGCGCAGGGTCTCGTAGAACTCTTCCTTGCCCGGCACCCGCTTGGCCACGTTGAACTGGCCGCCGATCTCGCTGGCTGCATCGAACAGGGTCACGCTGTGGCCACGCTCGGCGGAGACGGTGGAAGCGGCCAACCCGGCAGGGCCGGCACCGACCACGGCGATCTTCTTCACCTGAGTAGTAGGGATGTAGTTCAGCTCGGTTTCATGGCAGGCACGCGGGTTGACCAGGCAACTGGTCAGCTTGCCGCCAAAGGTGTGATCCAGGCAGGCCTGGTTGCAGCCGATGCAGGTGTTGATCTCGTCCGCACGGCCCTGGGCCGCCTTGTTGACGAACTCCGGGTCGGCGAGGAACGGGCGCGCCATCGACACCATGTCGGCATCGCCCTCGGCCAGCACCTGCTCGGCCACTTCCGGGGTGTTGATGCGGTTGGTGGTGATCAGCGGAATCGACACCTCGCCCTTGAGCTTGGCGGTGACCTTGGTGAAGGCCGCGCGCGGCACCTTGGTGGCGATGGTGGGGATGCGCGCCTCATGCCAGCCGATGCCGGTGTTGATGATCGTCGCACCAGCCTTTTCGATGGCCTTGGCCAGCAGCACGATCTCGTCCCAGCTGCTGCCGCCTTCGACCAGATCGAGCATCGACAGGCGATAGATGATGATGAAGTTCGGCCCCACTGCCTCACGCACGCGACGGACGATCTCCACCGGCAGGCGCATGCGGTTCTCAAAGCTGCCGCCCCAGCGGTCGGTACGATGGTTGGTGTGGGTCACCAGGAACTGGTTGATGAAGTAACCTTCCGAACCCATCACCTCGACGCCGTCGTAGCCGGCCTGCTGCGCCAGCGCGGCGCAATTGACGAAATCGGCGATCTGCTTCTCGATGCCCTCCTCGTCCAGCTCACGCGGCTTGAACGGGTTGATCGGCGCCTGGATGGCGCTCGGCGCCACGGACTTCGGGCTATAGGCATAGCGGCCAGCATGCAGGATCTGCATGCAGATCTTGCCGCCGGCCTCATGTACGGCACGGGTGACGATCTTGTGCTTCTCGGCCTCTTCCACCGTACTCAGCTTGGCCGCACCGGAATAGACGCCACCCTCTTCGTTCGGGCCAATACCGCCAGTCACCATCAGGCCAACACCGCCTCGGGCGCGCTCGGCAAAATAGGCGGCCATGCGCTCGAAGCCGCCCGACCTCTCTTCCAGGCCAGTGTGCATGGAGCCCATCAGGGTACGGTTCTTCAGCGTGGTGAAGCCCAGATCGAGCGGGGCCAGCAGGTGTGGGTAACGAGCAGTCATGAAAATCTCCACATCACGGTGCAGTTCACGGATTGCCGCGCTCTCATGGGCACGCGGTCGGTTATGGAGCCAGACGATAAAGAGCCTGCCAGCCAGGCTCAATGATCAAAACTGACAAGATAATGATCAAAAATTGCAACCTCGCTTGGCAGCACGACTCCATCGTCCTACCCTGCAACGCAATCAAGCCGAAAATCTGACATGCGCCTACTGATCACCCTCGTGCTATCGCTCGTCCTGCTGACCGCCCTCGGCAGCTACGCCCACTGGATCGAGCAACGCCCCGGCAGCCATTACCTGTCCGACCTGCGTAGCCAGGTGGCGCTGAATATTGGTCAGCCCGGCACGCGCGGCAACCTGCTGGGCATCCAGCCGGAGCTGTTCGCCGCCGACTACCAGAGCCTGGCGCGCCTGCGCCTGAAACTGGCGGCCTATCTGGATCACGCCCGCGAACAAGGCCTGCTCAGCGAACGCACCGTCGTCGTGCTGCCCGAACATATCGGCACCTGGCTGCTGGCTGTTGATGAGAAGGATGCGCTGTACCGCGCCGACGAGCGCCACCAGGCGCTGCGTTGGCTGGCGGCGCGCAACCCGGTGGATTTTCTCGGCGCCTGGCTCAACGCTGACGGCGACGCACGCCTGGACGATGCTCTGCTGCGCACCAAGGCCAAGCGCATGGCGCATGACTATCAGCCACTGTTCGGCGACCTGGCCCGCGATTACCGGATCACCCTGGTGGCCGGCTCCATCGTCCTGCCCGAGCCTCGCCTGCATCAGGGTCGCCTCGATGTCGGCCGTGGGCCGCTGTACAACGTCAGCCTGGTATTCGACCGCACCGGCCAACCACTGGGACAACCGCAGCGCCATGCCTTCGAGGCCGGCACACTGACCACCGCAGCAGCCGACACCCTGCAGGTGCTGGAGACTCCGGCCGGTCGACTTGGCGTGCTCCTCGGCAGCGACACCCGCCACCTTGCCCGGGCTCAGACGCCGCACGATGAAGCCATCGAGCTGCTGGCCATACCCAGCGACCTCGACGGCCATACGGACGACACGCCGCTCATCGCACACCTGCAGGCCCACGGCATTCGCGCCGGGCTGAAAGTCCATCTGCGCGGCAGATTGTGGGAGCGCAGCGGCCAGCCCACCGCGCTCGCCTTCGACGCTGGCCGCAGCACTCACAGCGCCAGCGACCGGGGCGCACAACTGGTCAATATCTGGCTATGAAGAGCTCTCGCGTTCGCCTTGGCGACCTCTCCGTCGGTTTCACCCAACCACTGGCCGCCGCACTGCGCGCCAAGGGGCACGATCCACAGCCCCTGCTGCAACAATTCGGCCTCGACACCGCCCGCCTGAGCGAGCCACGCGCGCGCCTGTCGATCCCTCGTTTCATGCGCCTGGGCCACAGCGCCATCGCCCTCTGCGCTGATCCTGCACTCGGGCTGGAGATGGGCAGGCACAGCCACCCAAGCCAGGTTGGCCTGGCCGGCATCTGCGCCGCGCAGGCACCGAACCTGCGCGAGGCAGCGCGCACCCTGACGCGCTTCGAGCCACTGTATGCCGCCAACTATCGCGGCCGCTCGAGCTTCGATGAAGACCCGCGCGGCGCCTGGCTGCAGTTCTATTCCATCAGCCCCTACAACGCCTACAACCGCTTCGTGGTGGATTCGGTGCTGGCCGGCTGGCAGGCCAACCTGGCCCAGGTGGTCGGCCATGACATCAGCCCGGAAAGAGTCGAGATCGAATTTCCCGAACCGGAGTACGCCGAGCGCTATGCAGCGCTGTTCGGCTGCCCGCTGGAGTTTTCCGCCAACGCCAACCGCTTGCGCCTGAGCAACGACAGCCTGGCCCTGCGCAACCCGCAGCACTGCCCCGGCACCTGGCGCCATCTCGTGGAGTTGTGCGAGCGCGAGCTGGAGCAGCTGACCCGCACGCGCAGCCTGCGTGAACGGGTGATCCAGCTACTCGGGCCGCTGCTGCACGGCCACGAACCGGATCTGGAGGAAGTAGCCAGGCGCCTGCACCTGCCGAGCTGGACACTGCGGCGCAAACTGGCCGAAGAAGGCACGCAGTTCCGCGCCATTCTCAACGATACCCGCCGTGACCTGGCCACGGCCTATATCCGCGATACCGAGCTGGCCTTCGGTGAGATCGCCTACCTGCTCGGCTTCGCCTCGGCCGAGGCTTTTCAGCGCGCTTTCAAGCGCTGGCTCGGACAGACGCCCGGCGACTATCGACGCGCACAACGCCGGGCCGACAGCGCATCTCAGAGCTCGGTGGCGTCGTCGGCCTCGGTTACGTCCTGATCGAAGGCATCGCGCTCGAGCAATTCTTCCTGGTAATCGTCCATCTGCTGCTCTCCCGTCATTTCAACTGATCGATAGCAAGCTACGCTGGCAACATGAAGACAAGATGACTGAAAGTCGCAGGAATCGGGTAGGAGGCGGGGTCACCCCCGCCGTCCTCCCACACCACCGTACGTACGGTTCCGTATACGGCGGTTCCTGCCTACTGACCAACAGCGTCAGCGAGCTTGGTTCCGTTGATGTGTCGCCCGTGGTAACTAAGCGCCCAGACCGGCCCTCGGAGTTTCCGACTCCTACCTCCTGATGGTCTCGACCGCCGCTGTTCACGACGCTTCTGCTTTACGCTCCAACAGAGAGCACACCTGACTATCCACTCATGACAGGTTCAGCCCTTCATTGCTCCGGTTGCGAGCAACTACTACGGCCTCTGCTGACTTCTGTTCGCCCATCCCGTCACCTCGCGGCTCCGGTAGCACATGGCAGGTCAAACAGATCTCCCAGGGTAATTCGCGCGACTTTCCTGCTTATGCCTGTCGGATCTACGTCACAGCGTTCCGTGCAAGTATTGGGCTTTGGCAATTTTGGCTACCTTACCCCGCTGCACCGCCTAATCCGCTTCCTGTTCGTCAGGCCAGCATTTTGCCTCGGGCTTCCTTCAGATTCGCAGTCACCCACGACACCCTTGCCTCTGGCTAACACTTCCCCTTGCCGGGTGTGTAGAGGACTTTCACCTCCTAGTCGTCCAGCTCACCACCACAGTGAACCGAACAGCGCCAGTCACGGCGCTACGCGCCATGCCTGGCGCACCAATAAAAAACCCGCTGATCTTGCGATCAGCGGGTTTCCTATATGGCGCAGCGGACGGGACTCGAACCCGCGACCCCCGGCGTGACAGGCCGGTATTCTAACCGACTGAACTACCGCTGCGTGTCGGTTGGACTTTCGTCCAGAGAACTCTTTAAAACGTCTTGCATCGGATGGCGCCCTTGCGGGCTTTGCCATCTCAAACCGACTAATCGTCGATCTGGGAAATAATGGCGCAGCGGACGGGACTCGAACCCGCGACCCCCGGCGTGACAGGCCGGTATTCTAACCGACTGAACTACCGCTGCGCGTCGGTGGACTTTCGTCCTTCTCACTAGGGCTATGGTGGGTGATGACGGGATCGAACCGCCGACCCTCTGCTTGTAAGGCAGATGCTCTCCCGGCTGAGCTAATCACCCATGTGCCTTAGCGAGGCGCGCACTTTATGCAGGTGGCGATGCTAAGTCAACACCCTGCTTGAATTTTTTCTGAAAAGGCGGGGTCACCGCCTGATGCCTGGCAGTTACACGTCGCCGCTGCGAATGCGTAGGAGCGGCGCCCCGCCGCGAACCGGGGCGCTGCGCCATTGACAAGCTTCGCCCCGGGGCGGGAGTCCTACGAAAGGCCGGTTTGGCAACCTAGGGTCATCGCCCAGCTCATTCCATCTCGCCGCACAGCTCGGCCGCTCTCAATAGCGCCGCCGTCAGGCTGTGGCGCTCCCAGTCGGCCAGCGCAGCGAAACGCTGGTTGAATTCCGGAGGCATCAACGAAGGTGCCTGCTGGATCAGCTCACGGCCGGCAGCGCTGATCAACAGCCACTGGCGCCGGCGATCCTGATCATCGCGCTGGCGCTGCAACAGGCCACGCTCTTCCAGGCGATCGAGCATGCCGGACAGCGTCGCCGCCGTCAGGCTGACGCGGCTGCTGAGCACGCTGGCGGTCAGGCGCGCTTCACTGGCCAGCACCTGCAGGATCATCAACTGCATGGGGGTCAGCCCACCGAAGCGGGCCAGGCGCTTGGCGTGCACCTCCCCCGCCTGCTGCAAGCGCCGCAGCGCCTGAAACAGGGGCATCTCGAAGGCCATGACAGATGACAAATCTATTTCAACAGGAACTTTTTTATCGCTCATAAGCACCAATCAATGACAACCAAAACTTTGACATGAAAGCATTATTTTGTTTTGGTGTAAAAGGCTCGACCACGAGCCACTCCCCAACGGCAACACCGGTAAGGAACTATGTGCGGAATAGCTGGAGAACTTCGTTTTGATCGACGCCCCGCGGACCTGGCGGCAGTCGAACGCATCACCCACCACCTCGCCCCTCGCGGCCCCGATGCCCACGGCTTCCACAGCCAGGGCCCCATCGCCCTCGGCCATCGCCGCCTGAAGATCATGGATCTGGCCGAAGCCTCGGGCCAGCCGATGATCGACAGTGATCTCGGCCTGTCGATGGTGTTCAACGGCGCCATCTACAACTACCCCGAATTGCGCGCCGAGCTGGAAACGCTGGGTTATCGCTTCTTCTCCGGCGGCGACACCGAGGTGCTGCTCAAGGGCTACCACGCCTGGGGCGAAAAGCTGCTGCCCAAGCTCAACGGCATGTTCGCCTTCGCCGTCTGGGAGCGTGACACGCAAAACCTGTTCATCGCCCGCGACCGTCTCGGCGTCAAACCCCTTTACCTGTCGCGCACTGGCGAGCGCCTGCGCTTCGCCTCGTCGCTGCCGGCCCTGCTGCAGGGCGGCGATATCGCCAAGACGCTGGATGCCGTCGCCCTCAACCACTATCTGAATTTCCATGCCGTGGTGCCGGCGCCGCGCACCCTCCTGGCGGGCGTGGAGAAGCTGCCGCCTGCCACCTGGATGCGCGTCGACGCCGACGGCAAGGTCGAACAGAAAACCTGGTGGACGCTGCAGTTCGGCCCGCAGGGCGAGGAAGTGAATTACGGCTTTGAAGAATGGCGCGACCGCACGCTGCACGCCATGCGCGAGGCGGTGGAGATTCGTCAGCGCGCTGCCGTGGATGTTGGCGTGCTGCTCTCCGGTGGCGTCGATTCGAGCATGCTGGTCGGCCTGCTGCGCGAAGCCGGGGTGGACAACCTGCTGACCTTCTCCATCGGCTTTCAGGACGCCGGTGGCGAGCGCGGTGACGAATTCCAGTATTCGGATCTGATCGCCCAGCGCTTTGCCACCCAGCACCACCAGTTGCGCATCGGCGAGCACGAGATTCTAGAGCAACTGCCGCAGGCCTTCCGCGCCATGAGCGAGCCGATGGTCAGCCACGACTGCATCGCCTTCTACCTGCTCTCGCGGGAAGTGGCCAAGCACTGCAAGGTGGTGCAGAGCGGCCAGGGCGCCGATGAACTGTTCGCCGGCTACCACTGGTACCCGCAGGTCGATGGCGCCAAGGATGCTTTCGCCGCCTACCGCGCGGCTTTCTTCGACCGCGAGCACGACGAATACGCGGCCTGCGTGCAGCCCGCCTGGCTGACCGGCGACATGGCCGGCGAGTTCGTTCGCGAGCATTTCGCCATGCCTGGCGCAGACGCCGCCGTGGACAAGGCGCTGCGCCTGGACAGCACGGTGATGCTGGTCGACGACCCGGTCAAGCGCGTGGACAACATGACCATGGCCTGGGGCCTGGAGGCGCGCACGCCGTTCCTCGACTACCGCGTGGCCGAACTGTCGGCGCGCATTCCGGCGCAGTTCAAGCTGCCTGAGGGCGGCAAGTACGTGCTCAAGGAAGCGGCGCGCAAGGTCATCCCCAGCGAGGTGATCGACCGACCCAAGGGCTACTTCCCGGTGCCAGGCCTCAAGCATCTGGAAGGCGCCACCCTGGGTTGGGTGCGCGATCTGCTGCTCGACCCCAGCCAGGATCGCGGCCTGTTCAACCCGAGCATGCTCGATCAGTTGCTGACTAACCCGCAGGGCCAGCTCACGCCGCTGCGCGGCTCCAAGCTGTGGCAGTTGGCAGCGCTCAACCTGTGGCTGAGCGAACAGGGTCTGTAACGACGCAGGAGCGGCTGCAGCGCCATGTCGCCCAGCCGCTCCTGTGAGCTGCCAAGGAACGGTCGTAGCCCGGATGCCATTCGGGATCGACACGACTCAACATTCGATCCGGCTCAGACCGGCGAAGGACAACTCATGCGCTCCCCTGCCTTCAAACAACGCCTGATCCGTGGCCAAACGCCCTCCTACGAACGCCTGCAGGCGCGCCTGGCCGAAGATCACAGCAGCCAACCCAGCCAGCCGCAGGCCATCCACTGCGGCTGGGGGCGCCTGCTGATCGGCCATACCTACCCGGACGCCTCAACGCTGGCCGAATCCCTGCTCGATGAACAACCCGGCGAGCGCGATATCGCCCTGTATGTCGCCGCGCCGCATCAGGTGCTGGCGCATGCGCCGCAGCAACTGTTCCTCGACCCCTCCGACACCCTGCGCCTGTGGTTCACCGACTACCGTCCGGCGCGCCGCAGCTTTCGCGGCTTTCGCATTCGCAGGGCGCAGAACGAGGCGGACTGGCAGGCCATCAACTGCCTGTACCAGACCCGCAACATGCTGCCCATCGATCCGGCCAGGCTCACGCCCTACCACGACGGTGGGCCGACCTACTGGCTGGCCGAGGACGAAGACAGCGGCGCGGTGATCGGCAGCGTCATGGGCCTCAACCACCAGCGCGCCTTCCGCGATCCGGAAAACGGCAGCAGCCTCTGGTGCCTGGCGGTCGACCCGCAGTGCAGCCGCCCGGGTGTCGGCGAAGTGCTGGTGCGCCATCTGATCGAACACGGCATGAGCCGAGGGTTGAGCTACCTCGACCTGTCGGTGCTGCACGACAACCAGCAGGCCAAGAAGCTCTACGCCAAGCTCGGTTTTCGCGAGCTGCAGACCTTCAGCCTCAAGCGCAAGAACGGCATCAACCAACCGCTGTTCCTCGGCCCCGGGCCACAGGCCGAACTCAACCCCTACGCCCGCATCATCGTCGACGAGGCGCTGCGCCGGGGTATCGAAGTGACGGTGGACGATGCCGAAGCCGGGCTGTTCACCCTCAGCCACGGCGGCCGGCGCATCCGCTGTCGCGAGTCGCTGTGCGACCTGACCAGCGCGGTGAGCATGACCCTGTGCCAGGACAAGCGCCTGACCCATCGCACCCTGTCGCGGGCCGGTCTCGGCGTGCCGGCACAATGCCTGGCCGGCAGCGCCGAGGACAACGCCGCCTTCCTGGCCGAACACGGTTCGGTGGTGGTCAAACCGGTGGATGGCGAACAGGGCCAGGGCGTGGCGGTGGATTTGCGCACACCGGGCGAGGTGCAGGAGGCCATCGAACGCGCCCGTGTTTTCGACCAGCGCGTGCTGCTGGAGAGCTATCACGCCGGCCATGACCTGCGCGTGCTGGTGATTGGCTATGAAGTGGTGGCTGCAGCCATCCGCCGCCCAGCCGAGATCATCGGCGACGGCCGCCACAGCATCGGTGAGCTGATCGACGCACAGAGCCGCCGTCGCCAGGCCGCCACCGGTGGTGAAAGCCGCATCCCCAAGGACGCCGAAACCCTGCGCACCCTGCACGGCGCCGGCCTCGACTACGACAGCGTACTGCCTGCCGGGCAGCGTCTGGCCGTGCGCAAGACCGCCAACCTGCACACCGGCGGCACCCTGGAGGACGTCACCGCGATCCTCCACCCGACCCTGCGCGACGCCGCGATCAAGGCCGCACGCGCGTTGGAAATCCCGTTGGTCGGCCTCGACCTGCTGGTGCCTGCCGCCGATCAAGCCGAGTACGTATTCATCGAAGCCAACGAACGCGCCGGCCTGGCCAACCACGAACCGCAGCCAACCGCCGAACGCTTCGTCGACCTGCTCTTTCCGCTAAGCCAGGCGACTATCTGATCGCTGCGGGCGACGAACCAGACAGCCCCAGGAGACTCCATGCAGACACTCCCCGAACCCGACCTCGACTATATGCAGAAAGTGCTGCTGGAGATGCTTGCCATCCCCAGCCCCACCGGTTTTACCGACACCATCGTGCGCTACGTCGCCGAGCGTCTCGAAGAGCTGGAAATCCCCTTCGAGCTGACCCGCCGTGGCACCATCCGCGCCACCCTACGCGGGCGTCAGAGCGAGTACGAACGTTTCGATCGCGCCGTATCCGTGCATCTGGACACCATTGGCGCCATCGTCCGCGAAATCAAGGACAACGGCCGCCTGGGCCTGGCGCCGGTGGGTTGCTGGTCGAGCCGCTTCGCCGAGGGCAGCCGCGTCAGCCTGTTCACCGACAACGGCGTGATTCGCGGCAGCGTGCTGCCACTGCTGGCATCGGGGCACGCCTTCAACACCGCCGTCGACAGCATGCCGGTGAGCTGGGATCACGTCGAACTGCGCCTGGACGCCTACTGCGCCACGCGCGCCGACTGCGACATGCTGGGCATTGCGGTGGGTGACTTCGTCGCCTTCGACCCGTTGCCGGAGTTCTCCGAAAGCGGCCATATCAGCGCCCGTCACCTCGATGACAAGGCCGGCGCAGCGGCGCTGCTGGCCTCGCTCAAGGCCATTCGCGATCAAGGTCTGCAACCGATGATCGACTGCCATCCGCTGTTCACCATCACCGAGGAGGTGGGTTCCGGCGCCGCCGCCGCCCTGCCCTGGGACGTCAGCGAGTTTGTCGGTATCGACATCGCCCCAGTCGCGCCGGGCCAACAGTCCAGCGAGCATGCGGTCAGCGTGGCCATGCAGGATTCCGGCGGTCCCTACGACTATCACCTGTCGCGCCAGTTGCTGCGCCTGGCAGCCGAACATGAGGTACCGGTTCGCCGCGACCTGTTCCGTTACTACCACAGCGATGCGCAATCGGCGGTCACCGCCGGCCATGACATCCGCACCGCGCTGCTGGCCTTCGGCTGCGACGCCACCCATGGCTACGAGCGTACCCATATCGACAGCCTCAAGGCCTTAAGCCGCCTGCTCACCGCCTACATGATGAGCCCGCCGGTATTCGCCAGCGATGCACAACCGGCGCAGGGTTCTCTGGAGCGCTTCAGCCATCAACTGGAGCACGATGCGCAAATGGAAAGCGACACCCGTGTACCACCAGTGGATAGCCTGCTCGGGCAACGCGAACAGGACGCTTGAAGGCCATCGGCCATAAAGGCAAAGTGACACACAGGACAGGGGGGAACACAGGTTCCCCCCTGACGTGTTCTGCCCCTTGCGGCAGCCACCCGGCACGCTAAAAGCACCCGCCCACGCGCAGGGTCACCAGAGGTTCACGGATGCCTCGTTTCTGTCTGGCTTTTCTGCTTTTCTGCCTGATCGGCCCAAGCTGGGCGTTACAGCCCGTGGCGCTGGACAGTCAGGAGCGGCGCCTGTCGCTGACACCCTACCTGGGCTACTACGAAGACCAGAGCGGGCAGATGAACCCTGACCAGGTGCGCGCGCTGGATGCTGCGGCCTTCCGGCCGATCCAGGCCGCACACCCCAACCTGGGCAAGAATGCCTCGGTCTGGTGGTTCAGAATCGACCTGGACAATCTTCTCGAGCAGCCACAGGGCGGTTATCTGGAAGTCAACTACCCGCTACTCGACCATGTGCAGGTGCATCTGTTCGACCCGCAAGGCCAGCACCTGCAACAGGAAAGCGGCGACCGCTTCGCCTTCGCCCAACGCCCGTTGCAGGTGCGCAATTTCTGGTTTCCGCTGCAGCTGGAACCCGGCAACAGCACGTTGCTGGTCAGGGTGGAAACCACCAGCACGGTATTCGTGCCGATGTTCTTCGCCACCTACGGCGCCAGTGCGGCGGCGCAGGAAAACCTCATGGGCTTCAACGGCGCGTTCTACGGCGTGCTGTTCGCCATGTTCTGCTACAACCTGTTCCTCTACCTGTCGCTGCGTGAATCAGCTTATCTCTGGTACCTGGCCTACAACCTCAACGTCGGCCTGCTGGCCGCCTGCTTCGATGGCATGCTGTTCAAGCTGCTGCCCGAACACGTAGCCCTGCAGTCGGTGGCGATCTACGTGCTGATGTACCTGCACTGCCTCACGGCCATCCAGTTCAGCCGCCATTTCCTGCATGCACCGCAGTATTTCCCGGGCCTGGACACTGCCCTGCGCCTGCTCATGCTGGCCTGTGCCGGCTGTCTGTTGTCGATGCCACTGATCGGCTTCGCCGCCTGGAACATCCTCGCCAGCCTGACCGTTTCGCTGGTGTCGCTGATCCTCCTGCTGACCGGTCTTTACGTCTGGCGCCAAGGCGTACGTTATGGCTCCTACTACACCCTGGCCTGGGCCGTGCTGCTGTTCGCCTTCATCCAGGCCACGACCGGTTCGCTGGGGCTGGAGCTGTTCGGCGTATTCGGCGGCACGGCCGTGAAGATCGGCGTGACCATCGAGCTGATCACCCTGTCCATCGGCCTGGCCGACCGCATCAACCTGCTCAAGGAAGAAGGCTTCCAGTCGCGCCGTGCCGCCGAGCAGGCGGAGTTCGAGAATCAGGCCAAGAGCCGCTTCCTGGCCAAGATGAGCCACGAGATCCGCACGCCCCTCAATGGCGTACTGGGTATGCTGCAACTGCTGCGCGAGACGCCACTGGACCGCAGCCAGCGCTTCTATGTCGACACCATTTCCAGTTCCGGCAGCTCGCTGATGGCGGTGATCAACGACATCCTCGATTACGCCCGCATCGAATCGGGCAAGCTCAGCCTGGAGCAGATCGAGTTCGATCTCGAAGATATGCTTTCCGACACCCTCAGTCTGTTCACCGGCCAGGCCCTGGAAAAACGCCTGCGCCTCTATGTCAGCCTGGAAAATGGCGTGCCCCGGCGCGTTCAGGGTGATCCGACACGCCTCAAGCAGGTACTGATGAACCTGCTCAGCAACGCCCTGAAGTTCACCGCCGAGGGCCATGTGGCCCTCAGCATCAGCCGTCGCAGTGACAGCCAGGGCCGCGCGCACCTGATATTTGCCGTCAGCGACAGCGGTATCGGCATCACCGAGCAGGCGCTGGCGCAATTGTTCGAATCCTTCGCCCAGGGCGACTCCAGCACCACCCGCCGTTATGGCGGCAGCGGCCTGGGGCTGGCCATCAGCAAGGAACTGGTTGAGATGATGGGCGGGCGTATCGAGGTGCAGAGCACGCCGGGCCAGGGCACGCGCTTCGCCTTCGACATACCGCTGCAGGATGAAACGGATATCCCCGACGACCTCAGCCGCCTGCTGGCCGGCCGCACCGCCCTGCTCGCCTCGCTCGACGGGCTTGGCCTGGATGCCATGAGTCGCCTGCTTGGCCGCTGGGGCATGCGCACCGAACGCTGCCAGACACCAGAGCGCCTGCAGGATTATCTGGAAGACTTCACCACGCCGCCGTTGCTGCTGTTGATGGCGCCCTGGCCAGGAAGTGTCAGGCACTGGCTCGACTCGCTCAGCCCCAAGCTGCAACCGCAACAACGCATACTGCTGATCTGCCCGCCCGAAGCGTGCCAGCAACTGCCCATCAGCCATGGCCTGCGTCTGCAACACCTGTCACAGCCGGTGGCGATCAACGCGCTGCGCCAGGCGCTCACCGGGCTCTACGAGGACCCTCAGGCACAGGTACATCCGTTGATCCGAGAACGACCCGGCGACACCCTCGAGGCGCCCTGCATTCTGGTGGCAGAAGACAACCCGGTGAACCAGTTGGTGGTGCAGGGCTTTCTGAAAAAACGCGGCTATCGCGTGCGCCTGGTCACCGATGGCCAGGCCGCTGTGGCTGAATACGAGCGCGACCCGACAGCCGTGCACCTGATCCTGATGGATTGTGAAATGCCGGTGATGGACGGTTTCGAAGCCACACGACAGATCCGGCGCCTGGAGCGTAACCGGCAACTGGCCGCCGTACCGGTGATCGCATTGACCGCGCATATCCTCGAAGAGCACCGCCAGCATGGCCTGGACGCTGGCATGGACGATTTCCTTGGCAAGCCGCTCGACAGCGGGCTGCTGTATCGGACCCTGGAACGCTACCTGAAGCCTGCCGAACCCTGAGCAAGCTCGCCGTGCGACGGCTCCGGCTCTATCATGAGCGCCTGTTACCGGAGTCTTAGCCGTGCTGATCCCTGCTCACCTGCTGCAAGCCGACACCCTGACCGCCCTGATCGAAGACTTCGTCACCCGCGACGGCACCGATAACGGTGACGAAACCCCGCTGGAGACCCGCGTGCAACGCGTACGCCGCGCCCTGGACAAGGGCGAGGCGGTGATCGTGTTCGACCCGGACAGCCAGCAGTGCCAACTGGCGATGAAGCGCGATGTGCCCAGGGAGTGGCTGGATGCCCTGAACGACAGCCTCAGTGATTGACCGTATGGGCCAGCATCACCGATAGCTGACACAGCGGCCGGCCACTTTCGGCCTGCCATTGGTTGAACACAGCCTGCACGGCAGCCAGGTCTTTCAGGCTGGTCGGCGCCTTGTCGATCACGCCCTGCGCCTTGAGCGCAGCCACCACGTCATCGGTGGGGACGAAGGTGTCCTTGCCCACCATGCGCAGAAAACGTGGCGCCGACAGACCGCCAAGCTGGTTGCCGTGCTTGGCCAGGTATTTCCATAGACCGACGATGTCGGTCACCGGCCAGTCGGCGATCAGGGTGCCAAAACTGCCCTTCTCATGGCGCACATCGAGTATGAACTGAGCGTTACGCGGCACGCTCTTGAGCTTGCCCAGGTGGCGGATCAGCCGCGTGTCCTGCATCAGGTTTTCCAGGCGCTCGGCGCCCATCAGCACTACTTTCTCCGGGTCGAAGCCGAAGAAGGCCTGCTCGAATGCCGGCCACTTGGCATCCACCAGGCTGTGCTTGAGCCCGGCGCGGAAGATGCGCAGGCTGATCAACGACAGGTAGCGGTCATCGCTCAGCGCGCGCAGTTCGGCATCGCTGCGCGGTTGCGGCAGCCTGGCCTCCAGCGCCCTGGCCGAGCCGAAACGGTTGAGGCAGAACGCGTGCAGCCACTTGTAATCACGCATGAATCGAATCCTTCATGAAACGGACGACGAAGCCTGCACGGAGTGAGCGTCACAGTTCAAGTCCTGTGGGAGCCCCGCCCCGGGGCGAAGCGTTTTGCCTCTGCGCCTGGGGCCTGAGCACGTTCGCCGCGAGGTGCGGCGCCTACAGTAAAGCGCCGCCCGCTTACTCTCATCCACGCAACCGCTCGGCAGCCTGGCGCAAAGCTGCCTCGGTGCCACTCCAGCCAAGGCAGCCATCGGTGACTGATACGCCGTAGCGCAACTCGCCGGACAGCGCCTGGCAACCGTCGAACAGGTGACTCTCCAGCATCACCCCGCGCAAGCTGGTATCCCCGGCCAGACGCTGCTCAATCACATTATCCAGCACCGCTGGCTGGCGCAGCGGATCCTTGCCGCTGTTGGCGTGGCTGCAGTCGACCATGATGCGCGGGGCGATGCCCTGACGTTCGAGCGCCTGCCGCGCGGTGGCGACGCTGGCAGCATCATGATTCGGTGCGCCGTGGCCACCACGCAGCACCAGATGGGTGTCCGGGTTGCCGGCGGTGTGCAGCAACGCCGGATGGCCGAGGTCGTCGATGCCGAAGTGCTGGTGCGGATGCGCTGCCGAGCGCATGGCATCACAGGCGATGCCGACGCTGCCATCGGTGCCATTCTTGAACCCCACCGGCAGATCAAGGCCACTGACCATCTCGCGGTGCACCTGCGATTCGCTGGTACGCGCACCGATGGCGGCCCAACCGAGCAGGTCGTCGAAGTAACCGGCGGCCATCGGTTGCAGCAATTCGGTGGCCAGCGGCAGACCACGCTCAAGGATATCCAGCATTAGCTGTCGCGACAGGCGCAGGCCTTCAGCCATGTCGCCACTGCCATCGAGGTGCGGATCGTACAGCAGCCCTTTCCAGCCCACCGTGGTGCGCGGTTTTTCCACGTAGGCGCGCATCACCAGCAGCAGTTGGTCATCGACCTGTGGCGCCAGCTCAGCCAGGCGCTCGGCGTATTCGAGCGCCGAGGCGCGGTCATGCAGGGAGCAGGGGCCAACCACCACCAGCAGGCGCGAATCACGGCCATCGAGCACGGCGCGGATGGCGTCGCGGTCGGCGGCAATACGTTCGGCAAGGGCGTTGGGCAACGGCAGGCGCTGGCGCAATACGGCGGGGCTGGGCAGCGGCTGGGCGCTGCGGCGGGCGATAGCGGTAACGGTAGAAGCGAGTTGAGTGGAGCTGTTCATGATCTGGCGGTTCCTTGGCCGGCGCGGTCGATACCGCGGCGGCGCTAACTGAGTGTTCGTGGCAAAGGTGTCAGGGCGGTGGTGACGCTGCTAAATCGCCAGTCGTAGCGGTAGTTGCGGTAATAACGGTTCATCTGTGAGTCCTCGATCTGTGGCCGTTTTTCGGCCGGAAAAAACAAAACCCCCGGTCGGGTTGCCGACCGGGGGTTTTCTGGAAAACGTCTCTGGTGGCGACCCTGGTGTCTCAGGCCGCCTGTGGGGTATCAGGCGCGCCTGTGGCTAAACCAATACCCAAAGAAGTAATACACCGCCGCCACGACCAACTGCGCACGCGCCAACGCGGCGCGCGAGGCACCGGCTTGCAGCATGGACAGAAGGTTGAGGCTGGCAGACATGAGATTCTCCAAAGCGATGGCCGAACCATACTCCAGGTCTTTGCGGCCTGGCAAGCGGCGCGGCTAAAGCCCCTCCCACGGATTCGAGTCACATGTGGGAGGGGCTTCAGCCGCGATGGCTTACAGGCTCATCACATCAAGAAAGCGCGGCGTGGCGCTGTCGTCGATCTTCAGGCTCTTGAAGTCGAACAGGTTGCGGTCGGCCAGTTGCGAGGGATGCACGTTCTGCAGCGCGCGGAACATGATCTCGACGCGGCCCGGGCTCTTGCGCTCCCACTCCTGCAGCATCTCCTTGACCACCTGGCGCTGCAGGTTCTCCTGCGAGCCGCAGAGGTTGCACGGGATGATGGGAAATTCCTTGAGCTGGCTGTAGGCCTCGATATCGGCCTCGGCGCAATAGGCCAGCGGGCGGATCACTACGTTGCGGCCATCGTCGGAGAGCAGCTTGGGCGGCATGGCCTTGAGCGTGCCGCCGTAGAACATGTTGAGGAAGAAGGTTTCCAGAATGTCGTCGCGGTGGTGCCCCAGCGCCATCTTGGTCGCGCCAATCTCGTCGGCGTAGGTGTACAGGGTGCCGCGACGCAGGCGCGAGCATAGCGAGCAGGTGGTCTTGCCCTCGGGGATCTTCTCTTTCACCACCGAGTAGGTGTCCTTCTCGATGATGTGGTACTGCACACCGATGGATTCCAGATAGGCCGGCAGCACATGCTCGGGGAAGCCGGGCTGCTTCTGATCCATGTTCACCGCGACGATCTCGAACTTGATCGGCGCCACCTTCTGCAGGTACAGCAGCACGTCGAGCATGGTGTAGCTGTCCTTGCCACCGGACAGGCAGACCATCACCTTGTCGCCATCCTCGATCATGTTGAAGTCGGTGATGGCTTCGCCGGCCAGGCGGCGAATGCGCTTCTGCAGTTTGTTCTGGTTGACCGAAAGGGTGCCCATGGTGCGTCGAAATCCGAGGGGTGAGAACGAAAGCGCGACATTTTACGCACAAAGGCGCCGCGCCCCTACCCCATCGGCGGTTAAATGCTAGGCTCGGCCGATGAATGACGACCTCGACCCCAGCCAGGATCTCGCCGACCAGGTACTGCAACTGCTGCAGGCAGCTCCGGACGGGCTGGCCGAATACGCCCTGATCCAGCAGCTCAAGGCCCGCCATAGCGGCCACCTGCCCAACCTGCCGCTGACCGACAAACTGGTGCTGTTTCGCACCCACTTTCTGCTGTTCAACGCCCTTTACCGCCTGCGCGATCAGCTCCGACAAGCGCAGACGCACCTGCTCGAGATCAGCCCGCTGTGCATTCGCCTGCTGCCCTATCAGCCCGGCAGCGTAGCACTGAGCGAACGTGACGAGCTGCGTGATTACTACCTGGATATGAGCCAACTGCGCGACACCGACGAACGCGACGTCGAGCGCCTGCTCACCAGTTTCTGGACACGCATGCAGGGCGGTGACGAAAAACAGGCCGCGCTGGAGCTGTTCGAGCTGAACCACGAACAAACCCTCGACTTACCACGCATCAAGCAGCGCTACCGACAAATGGTCAGCCTGCATCACCCGGACAGAGGCGGCAGCACAGAGCGACTGCAGTCGATCAACCTGGCCATGGAAATTCTAGAGCGCTATTACCGCTGACCGGCACAGAGCAATTTGCTCTAAAGCCAGGCATCACGCCGGCTCCAGGCTCTGCCTATACTGCGACATAAGGTCGCAACGATTTGGCCTGATACCCGGTAACGCTGTCCATGCGCGCCGGGCCTCCGCCGGGGGGCGACTGTCATAAGAAAAGGAGGTGTCTGGCATGATCCACCACGTTTGGGGGCTCTTCACCCATCCCGACCAAGAATGGCAAGAAATTCGTGGCGAGGAAGAAACCATCAGCCACATGTACCTGACCCACGTACTGATTCTCGCGGCGATTCCTGCTGTCTCGGCTTACATCGGCACCACCCAGGTCGGCTGGGCCATCGGCGACCGAGCGCCGGTGATGCTGACCGAAGGCAGTGCGATGGTGATGACCATCATGTCCTACCTGGCGATGCTCGCAGGGGTAGCCGTGATGGGCGCTTTCATCCACTGGATGGCACGCACCTACGATGCCAACCCGAGTCTGACCCAGTGCGTCGTGTTCGCCGCCTACACCGCCACCCCGCTGTTCATCGGAGGTCTTGCAGCGCTGTACCCCCACCTGTGGCTGGGCATGATCGTCGGCACGATCGCCATCTGCTACACGGTTTACCTGCTCTACGTCGGCATACCGACCTTCATGAACATTCCCGAGGACGAAGGCTTCATGTTCTCCAGTTCAGTGCTGGCGGTAGGCCTGGTGGTGCTGGTGGCAATGATTGCCAGCTCGGTGATTCTCTGGGGCATGGGCATCGGCCCGGTCTACACCAGCTAAGTGCTTGAGGCATCGACATGGCCGCCCTCGGGCGGCCTTTTCATTGGCAGCGGCACGGGCTGCCGGCTTACGGCATAATCAGCGCTCAGCCAGCCCCTGCTCTCCCCCGCTTATGCCCGAACAGATTCACGCCCGCGTCGAAGCCTGCTACCAGCAGGCCGAAGCCTTCTTCAAGCAACGCTTTGCCCGCCCCGAGATCAGCTTCAAGCTGCGCGGACAGAAGGCGGGGGTCGCGCATCTGACGGAAAACAAGCTGCGCTTTAATCTGCAGTTGTACCGGGCCAACCAGGAAGACTTCCTGCGCCAGACAGTGCCGCACGAAGTCGCCCACATGGTCGCCCATCAGTTATTCGGCCCACGCATTCAGCCGCATGGCGAGGAATGGCAATTGATCATGCGCGGCGTCTACGAGCTGCAGCCGCATCGCTGCCACAGCTATGAAGTCGAACGCCGCAAGGTCAACCGCTTCATCTACCGCTGCAGTTGCGTGGATGGCGAGTTCCCCTTCTCCGCCCAGCGTCATGCGCTAGTGGCCAAGGGGCGGCGCTACTACTGCCGACGCTGTAAAGCGACGCTGACCTTCAGTGGCGAACAGCGCCGGGAGTGACGGGGCAACGCCATAACGCCTCGGTGCGCGCGGCGCACCCTACGCCCGTATCGAAGCCTCCTAGGATGGCCTGTGCGCAGCGACGTTGCCAGACAGTGAGCCTTGCGACTCAACCCAGCGCCCCAGCCCTCCTCAACGCCGTGATCTGTTCGGCGTCATAACCCAGCTCCGTCAACACTTCGGCGGTATGCGCGCCAACCGCCGCTCCGACATGCCGGGGTGGCGGCAAGCCCTCGGAGAACTTCAGCGGGCAGGCCAGTTGCGGCTGCGCGGGCAAGCCTTCGCGCGGCACCTCGACAACCAGCCCACGCGCCTTGATCTGCGGATGCTCGGCCGCCTCGGACAGTGGCAGCATGGGCTCGACGCAGGCGTCGATGCCGGCGAACACTTCGCACCACTGGGCGAAATCACGCTTCTCGAACTCGATTTCGATCTCGCGCTTGAGCGCTTGCTGATCTTCAGGCTTGAGCGACAGGCCGCGCGCCGCCAGTTCAGGCCGGCCAATGGCGGCGCAGAACTGCTGCATGAACTGCGGCTCCAGACTGCCGACGGAGAACCAGCGCCCATCACGGGTGCGGTAGTAATCATAAAAACTGCCGCCGTTGAGCGCCTGGTTTTCCATGCCCGGCTCGACGCCGGCGCCGAGGTAACCGGCCCCCGCCATGCCGTGCAGGCTGAACGCGCAGTCGGTCATGCTCACGTCGACCTGCTGCCCCTGGCCTGTGACCTGGCGCTGCACCACGGCCGCGAGCAGGCCGATCACGCCATGCAGCGAGCCGCCGGCCAGGTCGGCCAGTTGCACGCCAAGCGGCAATGGCCCGCTGTCGCGCCGCCCGGTGTAGCTGGCGATCCCGGCCAGCGCCAGGTAGTTGATGTCATGCCCGGCGCGGTCACGGTATGGCCCGCTCTGTCCGTAACCCGTGATCGACACATAGATCAGCCGTGGGTTGATCGCCTTGAGCGCGGCATAGCCGACGCCCAGCTTGTCCATCACACCGGGGCGAAACTGTTCGAGCACGATGTCGTACTCACTGACCAGGCGCTTGACCACCTCGACCGCCTCAGGGCGTTTGAGATCGAGGGCGATGCTGCGCTTGTTGCGGTTGAGGTAGGCGTGGCTGGTGGAAGCGCCGCCATCGTGCGGCGGCAGCACGCGCACCAGATCCATGCGCGTGGGCGATTCCACCCGCAACACCTCGGCGCCCATATCGGCCAGCAGCAGCGAGGCGAACGGCCCCGGCAGCAGGGTGGAGAAATCGAGAATCTTCAGCGATGACAACGGGCCAGACATGGTGACTCCCAGATGGCGTGTTCGAGTTGGCCAGGGTGCAAGTGGGCATGACGCTGCCGGCTTGCACCCGGACGATGAATCAATCTTCCCAGACAATGACCTGCTCGCCTGGCAGGCCGGCAATGACCTCGGCATAGCGCATTTCCAGCACGTTGCGGCGAATCTTCATGGTCGGCGTCATGCTGCCGTTATCCACTGTCCAGGCCGCGCTGACCAGATAGAAATGACTGACGCGCTCATGCGCTGCCAGCCGTTGGTTGAGCGCGCACAAGTGCTCGGCAAGTGACTGGGTCAGCAGCTCACGCGGCTGCTGGCGGGCGACTGGCGAGAGTTCGATCAGTGCCAGCGGCTGATCGAGGTTGCTGCCCATCAGGCACACCTGTTCGACCCAGTGACTCTTGGCGATCTCGCCCTCGATGGGAGCCGGCGCCACATATTTACCCTTGCTGGTCTTGAAGATGTCCTTCACCCGCCCGGTAATGCGCAGGTAGCCCGCATCGTCCAACTGGCCGCGATCACCGGTGTGCAGCCAGCCGTCCTTGAGGGTTTGCGCCGTTTTTTCCGGCTCACGGTAATACCCCTGCATCAGCGTTTCGCTGCGCAGCAGAATCTCGCCGCTGGCATCGATACGCACCTCAAGATGCGGCATCGGCCTGCCCACGGTGCCGAAGCGCACCTGCCCCGGTCGATTGAAGCAGCCATAGGCGAAGTGCTCGGTCATGCCGTAGCCCTCGCAAATGGTCATGCCCAGGCGCTGGTACCACTCCAGCAGGCCGGTGGAAATCGCCGCTGCCCCCGACACCAGCACACGCGCACGATCGAGCCCAAGCCCGGCGCGCACCTTGCGTGCCAACAGCCGCCCCAGCAGCGGGATGCGCAGCAGGCGCTCGAGGCGCTGCGCTGGCAGCTTCTCCAACACACCCTGCTGAAAGCGTGTCCACAGCCGTGGCACCGAAAAGAACACGGTCGGACGCACCTGGCGCAGGTCGCTGGCGAAGGTCTCCAGCGACTCGACGAAGGCCACCGGCGCGCCGCAATACAGGCTGTTGAACTCCACCAGAAAACGCTCGGCGGCATGCGACAACGGCAGGTAGGAGAAGAATTGATCCTGCGGCGTCATGTTCAGCTCGGCCGTGGCATTGGCGGCGGAAAATGCCATGGCGTGCGCCGACAGCATCACCCCCTTGGGCTGCCCGGTGGTGCCGGAGGTGTAGAGAATCGACAGCAGATCATCACCACGCTGCAGGTGCCCCCCGGGCAGGGGCTCGTGCGCGGCCAGCAAGGCCTGCCACTGGTAGTCGGCCGGCATGGTCGGGTAAGGCATGGCGATGCGGGTGATATGCGCGGCGATCCCCGTGGCCAGTTTCTCCGGTTCGTCCAGTTTGCCAACCAGGATGACCTTGCAGCCGGCATGTTCGAGCACATAGGCGATCTGCTCCGGCGCCTGCAGCGGATACAGTGGCACGCTGACCAGCCCGGCCTGCTGAATGGCCAGATCGCTGATGAACCACTCGGCGCAGTTCTTCGCCAGCAGGGCGACGCGCTCACCCGGTACGCAGCCCAGCGCCAGCAGCGCACTGGCCAGGCGCCGCGCCTGTTCATCGACCTGACGCCAGGTGAAGTCATGCCACACACCCTCGACGGGCTGACGCAACCAGACGGCATCGGGCTGGCGATCCAGCCAGTGATTGAAGCGTTGCAGTGGCAGTTGCAGGGTCATGGGCGGTTACCTTCTTCTTATCCTGGGGTTCACCTGCTCATCGCACGGCGAGCGCTACTGACGATAGACCACCACCCCTGGCACGGCAGGTACGATCCATCACAGGCCACTCGTGGCGGGTTGTCCCGCCCTACAGCGCTACAGCTTCATACCGCGACTGATGATCTCCTTCATGATCTCCGACGTACCGGCGAAGATGCGCTGGATGCGCGCATTCGCGTACATCTTGCAGATCGGATACTCCCACATGTAGCCCCAGCCGCCGTGAAGTTGCACGCCCTCGTCCACCACCTTGCCGAGCAGTTCGGTGGTGAACAGCTTGGCCTCGGCGGCCACTTCCGGGGTGAGTTTCTTCTGGTTGTGGTCCATCACGCAGCGGTCGGTGAACACCTGCGCCACATCGATCTGCGTGCGCATTTCCGCCAGCTTGAAGCGGGTGTTCTGAAAGTGCGCCACCGGGCGGCCAAAGGCCTGGCGCTCCTTGACGTAGTCGATGGTGGTCTGCAACGCCGCCTCGGCGCCGGCCACCGCGCCACAGGCGTTGGTCAGGCGCTCCTGAGCGAGCATGTTCATCAGGTAGAAGAAGCCGCCCTTGGCATCGCCCAGCAGATTCTCCTTGGGTACCTTGACGTCATTGAAGAACAGCTCGGCGGTGTCCTGGCTGTGCATGCCGAGTTTTTTCAGCTTCTTGCCACGCTCGAAGCCGGGCATGCCGCGCTCCACCAGAAACAGGCCCATGGCGTGCTTGTTGGCCGGGTCGGTCTTGGCCGCGACGATCACCACATCGGCCAGGTAACCGTTGGAGATGAACACCTTGGAGCCGTTGAGCAGCCAGTAGTCGCCCTTGTCCACCGCCGTGGTACGCATGCCGGCCAGATCCGAGCCGGCAGACGGCTCGGTCATCGCCACCGCGAGGATGGTTTCACCGCTGATGATCCCCGGCATCAACCGCGCCTTCTGCTCGGCACTGCCGTACTCGGCGATGTAAGGGCCGCACAACGCCGAGTGCAGCGGGATCATGAAACCGGGCTCGTTGATGCGCGCCAACTCCTCGCACATGATCTGCTCGTAGCGAAAATCCTTGAGCCCGGCACCGCCGTACTCCTCGTCCGCCCAGGGCAGCAGAAAGCCCATCGCGCCGGCTTTGCGCCACACACTGCGATCCACCACGCCCGCCTCTTCCCAGGCCTCCTGATGCGGCAGCACCTCCTTGTCCAGAAATGCCGCGAAGGCGTCGCGGAACAGGTTGTGCTCAGTGTCGAAATGGTTGCGTTGCATGGGGCGGGTCCTCCGCTGTTGTTATGCCCTTGAGGTTAAGGGCCGCCCCGCCCCCCCTCAATGACCCATGCGCTCAGCCTCGGTTGACCCATTCGCTCGGTTGGCTTGCCCTGGCTGGGAGCAACTGCCTACCATCGACCACCCTCGATTTCGGAAACCCAGCATGCGCGAACGCACCATTGCCAGCCACTTCGTCCGCGCCGCCCTGCGCGGTGCGGATCGCCACGGCCTGGCCTGCGAGCTGATACTGCGTCAGGCCGGCATCCAGAGCGCCGTGCTGGTCGAGCCGCGCGCACGCATCGCCCCGGAACAATTCTCCCGGCTGATGCAACTGCTGTGGGAAGCGCTGGACGACGAGTACCTCGGGTTCGGCCGCCAGCCGAGCAAACGCGGCACCTTCGCCATGATGGGCCACGCCATCATCCACTGCCGCAGCCTGGAAAAAGCCCTGAGCCGTGGCGCGATGTTCTACGGCCTGTTTCCCGACGCGCCAGGCATCAGCCTGCAACGCGAAGGTGACTGGGCGCGGCTGAGCGTCGACGACAGCACGCTGTGGGATCCGGATCATTTTCTGGTCGAAAGCCTGCTGGTGATCTGGCATCGCCTGGGTAGCTGGCTGATCGGCCAACGCATCCGCCTGGAAGAAGCCACCTTCGCCTACCCCGAGCCCGCACATGCCGCCGAGTACGAACTGCTGTTCCCCTGCAGCCGGCGCTTTGCCGCCGGACAAACCAGCCTGCTGTTCCACGCCCGCTACCTGGCCATGCCGCTGCTGCAGGACGAACGCACGCTCAAGCAATTCCTCCAGCACTCCCCCGCCGACCTGCTGGCCCGGCCAGACGGCGGCGACAGCCTGATCAGCCAGATCCGCCGCCTGCTCGGCCGCGACTGCCGCACCTGGCCGGACCTGGAACAGGTCGCCCAGCACCTGCACACCAGCCCACAAACCCTGCGCCGCCACCTACGCGAAGAAGGCACCAGCTTCCAGGAACTCAAGGACCACCTGCGCCGCGACCTCGCCATCTACCACCTGGGCCGCGACGAACTGGCGATTCAGGACATCGCCGAACAGCTCGGCTTCTCCGAACCCTCGGCCTTTCACCGCGCGTTCAAGAAATGGACCGGGCTGACACCGGGGGCGTATCGGGCGCAGGAGGGGTAAGGCAGCATGGCTGCCTGTGCATCGGGCTTCGTGGATGGACAGGTCAGGCGGATATGCACTAGCTTCTGACCCAAGCCTGCTGGCAATGCGCCACAGGCGATAGGCTTGCCGTTTTCCCTGTCGCTTTTTCTCCCGAGTGCTGTCGCGTTTTCAGCGAGCATTTTCAGGCCAGAGAAGGACTTGCAAGACGACAAGGAAGGTTATGCGACAGGTGTCGTGTGGAAACGCGACATGTATGTCGTCTAATTAATAGTTAGCAGAAATCAACCATGAGGAAATAGCATGTAAAATAAAATAAGCCTGCCGAACAACTGGGTCTGTAATGGTGCAGAATTGAAGCCAAAAACTGGGGCATCTTCATCTAATACGTGGGTATTTTCTGGAAAAGAAATTAAGCCGAAGGTTAGTGCTTCGTCGTCAAATACCTGGGTTTGGGATGGCAAAGAGCTGAAACCGAAGGTCAGTGCCAGCTCGTCAAACACATGGGTGATTGAAGGAAATAAAGCAAAACCTAAAGTCAGCGCGAGTTCATCTAATACCTATGACACCAACGGACAACCAATATTGGTCATTGCAGCTCAGCTAGTTCTTCGCCTCTGGTAATACCCCCTAAAGTGGGCAGATGAATGCCGGAGATTGATAGATGAGTATTGCAAAGAGATTTGAAAATTGGGCGCTGGGTTATTCTGGGTGTGATGGCGGCGAACTCGGAAATCCATCAAATCCCAGCACTTGGGTATGTGGTATAGAGTGGGGTGGCGGTCACACGCCAGAGGCGTTATTGGCTCACATAGAAGAGGATGTGAGCCACCCGCCAAGAGGTTATACGGATTGGGCAGAAAATCTTGCCTACATCTTTAATTGGCAAGTAATGAAGTTACTTTCAGTCATCAATGGCGGCTCCGTTTCAGACTATAAAAAATTCGCAGAGACAGTTAAGCCATTTGTAGAAGGCAGCTCCGGCTACTTCAAAATGAACCTCTACCCTATAGGCTTTAAAGACACTAGCTATGCTCGGTGGCACGATAACTTTTCAAGTATCACTGGTTTCCAGAGTAAGGCTGATTATCTTCGTTGGTGTTCGGCGTGTCGGTTCCCTGAAATTCGAAAATGGGCAAAGTCGGCGGCTCCGGAATTGATATTGTGCCTCGGAAAGACATACATCCAAGACTTTAGGGCTGCTTTCCATAACGAGAACAGCAGTTTTTCTCACGAAATTATCGATGGCCGTGATCTATTCTGGTGCATCAATGATCAGGGATCAGTCGTTGCGGTAATTCCATTTATGGTTAATCGAAATGGCTTGGTTAAAAATGTTTCAATACAGAAGTTCGGTGAGCGAATATCGCAACTGCTAACAATTCAAAGCACGCGGACGCAGCAAAGATGCGCCGGTGTTTGAAGCGTTAGCGAAATACTCATGCACATCGCACAAAAATATCTCCTCACAGTATCTATTGCCGTATATGCCATTTCACTGGTACTACCAGCATTCAATACTGAATATTTCCACTGGCAAGAATTGGACATACGCCATGCAGAACAAGGGCCAACCTGGTATGGGGCTGAGGTATTAGCTATAGGTTGGTTCGGTGCCTTTTTCTCAACAAAAAGTATGACCTTAGCCTAGTTCGCCAACCCAGCTTTTTTGTTCGCAGCAGTACTATACTACCGTAAAAACGCAATCGCCCTTCCAGTAGCGGCCTTAAGTATTTTCTTAGCAACCACATCTGCCTGAGCAAGAAAGCTATGGAATGACAAAGAGCCTCCAAGTTATCAAATAACAGAATTAGGCATAGGCTTTTACATCTGGCTCTTAGCGATCAGTATATTGTTAGTTGGAGCATGACTGCAAAAAAGGCGTCATCAGTAAGTCAACTCGCTAACAAATGTATATGGACTCTCCCCACAAGCAGTGAGCAAAGCTTTGCTTTTGCACCTGTCGTCAGCGCGGTTGCATTCGTATATCCGGCCTGTTGTGGACGTTCACACCCTGGCCATTCTGTAGTTCGCACAGCGGGGGCCAAGCGTTCAATCGATCACGGGGATCATCATTGTTATCGGCCTTGCTCCGCTGCAGGACTCGCCTGCTCCGACAGTGCTGCTATTCACCACAACCACCAGAAAACCATCACACCGTGCTGATTACACCCGCCGTCAGACGTGCTCTACGCTCTGCCAATTGCCATTGAGTCGCCGCTCGTGGCACCACTCCGCCCAAGTTTGTTGGCCAGGGCCAAAGCGTTTGTGCACTCTCGCGCCGAGCCTGCTTGCCCGCACGAATACTGTGTAATACATTGCATTCAACAGTATGGAGGGCATATCCATGAGCGTCACAACCGTCCGGCTTCAACCGGAACTCGAAGAAAATCTTGGCGCTATGGCCGAGAAGCTTCAGAGAAGTAAAAGTTGGCTTATTAATCAAGCACTTAGAGAGTTCTTTGAGCGCCAGGAGCTAGAGCAGAACCGCTGGCAAGAAACACTGCAAGCGATGGAGTCAGTGGCGCAGGGCCGAGTTGTATCCGGCGAAGCTGTGACTGCCTGGCTGCAAAGCTGGGGCACCGACAATGAGCTATCCCCACCAAAGGCTGGTCAGTGAGACTGGCCTACTCAGAAAACGCGGTGGCAGACCTCGTTCGCCTGCGCGAATTCATAGCAGAGAACGATCCTCTTGCTGCTGCACGCATTGCAGCAGAGCTCCTTTCCCGCATCGAGAATCTTTGCCTATACCCAGAAATGGGCCGCGCTGTTGAGCTTGCTCCAAGCCCAAAAGCCATTCGAGACGCAGTTTTCGGAAAATATATAGTTCGCTATTCAGCCTACACAGAAACTATCGTCATCCTTCGTATATGGCACCACAACGAAGACCGTACACCAAGCACCTAACAGCTGACATGGACTCTCCCCACAAGTAGTGAGCAAAGCTTCGCTTTGGCACCTATCACCAGCGCGATGGCATGCGTATATCCGGCCTGTTCTGGGCCTTTGCGCCCTGGCCATTCCGTAGTTCGCGCCGCGAGGGCGAAGTGTTCAATCGATCAGGGCTCACATTTGGTATCGACCTTGTTCCGCTGCAGGACTCGCCTGGTCCGGCAGCGGATCGGTTCCATACAAGAATCGGAAGAACGTGCCTGACAGCAAGGCTCAGTCGTACAACCGCACCCTGAAACAGGCGCCGCCCAGTTCCGAATCTTCCAGGCTCAGCTCGCCGTCGTAGCTGTCGACGATATCTTCCACCACCGCCAGGCCGATGCCCTGCCCCGGGTTCTGTGCATCCAGTCGTTCACCGCGCTGCAGTACCCGCTCACGCTGGTGCGGGGGCACGCCGGGGCCATCGTCTTCGATGGTCAGCAGGCAGCCGTCGGTCAGGGGTTGCAGCCTCACACGCACCTGTTGCAGGCACAGGCGGTAGGCGTTTTCCAGCAGGTTGCCAAGCAGTTCCATCAGCGCACCACGTTCCATGGTGATCTGGCTGTGCGCGGGCACGTCCAGGGTCGCTTCGACGCGCTTGTCGCGGTAGACCTTGTCCAGCGAGCGGCACAAGCCATCGAGCAGCGGCCAGACCTGTTCGCGATGGCGCACCAGGCCGCTGCGGCGCAGGCTGGCGCGTTGCAGTTGATAGCCGATCTGCTGGCTCATGCGTTCGATCTGCGCCTGCATCAGTTGCGCCTGCTCGCGATTGTCGGGCTGCACAGCCAGGCTTTCGCCAATGCCCTGCAGCACGCTGAGCGGGGTTTTCAGGCTGTGGGCGAGGTCTTCCAGGGAGTCGCGGTAGCGCTCGCGCTGACGCCGTTCGCTGTCGAGCAGGCGGTTGAGGGAGTTGGTCAGGCGCAGCAGTTCGCGCGGGTGTTCGTCACTCAGGCGCTGGCGGGTGCCGGCCTCTACGCCGTCGAGCTCGTCGCTGAGGCCACGCAGGCTGCGAAAGCCCCAGGTCAGGCCGAACCAGAGCAGCCCCAGCAGCACCAGCAGGGCGATGCCCAGCCACAGGCGCAACTGCCAGGCGAAACCATTGAACAGCCCCTGGTATTCGCGGGTCGGTTGCATGGTAACGATGCTCAGGGCGGTGCTGTCGCCACGCAGCAGGTCCACTTCAACGTCATAGACAAAATATTCCTCACCATTTTCGTCATGGATGCGCATGAATTCGTGACCGCGCCCGTCGTAGCGCGGCAGGTAACGCACCTGTTCGTCGGTGGAGGAGCGTGAGCGCCAGAGCATCTGGCCGTCCCGGTCGAAGATGAAGCCCAGCAGGTGGGAATCGAGGTTGTCGAATTCTTCGTCCGGCATCTTCTCCGGCATGCTCAAGCGGCCGCCATCGATGCGCGCGGCGGATATCAGCGCAGCCGCGTCGGAGGCCAGACGCTTTTCGATGGTCTGCTCCAGGGCCATAAGAAACACGCCCTGCAGCACTGGCATCAACAGCAGCATGAACAGCATCGCCAGCGCCGCGCTGGCGAGCATCAGGCGCAGCCGCAGGGATGCGAAGCGCGTGCGCAGTTTGCGCCACACAACGCGCGCGCGCCTCACTTGCAGCGCTCGTTGAACATGTAGCCCTGGCCACGCACGGTTTCTATCGGTTTGCCGTCGAGCACGGACTCCAGCTTGCGCCGCAGACGCCCGACCAGTACCTCGATGACGTTGGGATCGCGCTCGTCATCGCCCGGATAGAGCTGCTCCATCAGGCGCTCCTTGGCCACCACCTGCTGGTGATGCAGCATCAGGTATTCAAGGATGCGGTACTCGTAGGCGGTCAGTTGCAGCGATTGCTCATCCACCGTGGCCTGCTTGCGGTTGAGGTCCAGCACCAGGGAGCCGGCCTCGATGGTCGATTTGGTGAAGCCGGATGAGCGGCGCAGCAGCGCGTTGAGGCGCGCCTCCAGCTCTTCGAACTGGAAGGGTTTGACCACGTAGTCGTCAGCGCCGCAGGACAGCCCTTCGACCTTGTCCTGCCAGTTGCCGCGCGCGGTGAGGATCAGGATCGGAAAGTTCTTGTCCTGGCTGCGCAGCTCGCGGATCAGGTCGATACCGCTCATGCCGGGCAGGCCGAGGTCGACCAGGGCCAGGTCATGATTGAAGGACTCAGCGCGGTACAGGGCTTCTTCGGCGGTGCGCACGGCATCCACCACATGCCCGTTTTCACTGAGGCGAGTGAACAGATGGTGACGTAGCAGCGCCTCATCCTCCACCACCAGCAATTTCATCAGACTTCCCCTTTTTCAGTCATACAAAGGCCGGGCAGATGCCCGGCCCGGTCACGCTAGCCACCTTTAGAAGGCGAAGTTGGCACCCAGGTAGAGCTGCGAACTGCTATGCAGATCCAGCGATCCGGCCTTGCCTGCACCATGCGGCGCCATTTCCGTGCTGGCATTGGTACGCAGGTAACGATAGCCGGCTTCTATCGAGGTGTTGCTGTTCAGTTCCTGCAGAATACCGGTCTGCAGGCCTGCGGCAAAACCGATGTCACTGTCACGGGAGAAGCCACGGCTCTCCTGTTCGAGCTTGACCAGGCCGGCCGTCACACCACCGAACAGCTTGGTGTTGTTGCTGCCCAGCGGTACGAACATGTCGTAGCTGCCGAGCAGATTCTGCTGACGCAGCTTGTAGCCATTGTGACTGTCGGAGACATTCTCGTAGGTCGCGTAGTAGCGGCCGTCAGCGGTCGTCTGGCCGGCACGAATACCCCAGGTGCCTTCGCCATCGATCACTTTGTCCAACTTGGGGTTGCCGAGGTTGGCATTCAGCGCGTTGGATTTCTGGATGTTGTTGTCAGTCTGACCCCAGGTCAGGCCGACGAAATTGTCGTTGGCCTGGGCAGCGGTTGCGCCCAGGGCCAGGCAGGTAGCGAATGCGATACGGTTCAGGGTGATTTTCATTGAATCGTTCCTCTCGTTGCAGTTTTGATCAACTCGGCAACAAGTCTGCGGGAAGACTACTGAATCCCTCCTGAACCCTCCTTGAACCTGCACTGAACGAGCGGCAAACAGCCTAGATACGCCGTACCAGAGCGCTGGCGAGGATAAATAACGAGGCCAGAACGCCGAGTAACGCCAGCCAGCCGGCGTGCTCCCAGACATAACCACCAACGTAGCCCACCAGGCTGGAACCGAGGTAATAGGCACACAGGTACAACGCCGAGGCCTGCGCTTTGGCCCCCTGCGCATGGATACCGACCTGCCCGCTGGCAACCGCATGAGCCGCGAAGAAACCCAAGGTGAACAGTGCCAGCCCCACCACCGCAGCGCTCAGCCAGGGCGCAGCGCACAGGGCTACCCCCAACAGCATCAGGCCGATGCCGCCATGCAACACCTGGCGTGCGCCGAAGCGTGGCACCAGGCGCCCGGCCCAGCCAGCACTGAGAATGCCGAGCAGATAGACGGTGAACAGCAGGCCGATGACCGTCGCAGACAGGTTGAATGGCGCACCCGCCAGGCGAAAGCCAACATAGTTGAACAGCGCAACGAAGCCGCCCATGAGCAGGAAGGCCAGAGCGAACAGCACGCGCAAGCGCGGGTTGCTCAGGTGCAGGGCGAAGTTGCGCAACAGGCCGCGCAAGGACAACGGCTGGGCGGTGAAATGCCGCGACGGCGGCAGCAGCCAGAGAAACAGCCCCAACGCCAACAGGCCGAGCCCGGCAATGCCGCCAAGGGCCCAGGGCCAACCGCCCAGGTCACTGAGCAGGCCGGCCAGCAAGCGCCCGAGCAGACCGCCCAGCGCCGTACCGCCGATATACAGCCCCATCGCCGCCGGTAGCGCTTCAGGGTCGAACTCCTCACCGACATAGGCCATGGCCAGCGCCGGCAAACCGCTCAGCGCCAGCCCCAGCAGCGCACGCAAAATCAGCAGGCTGCTCCACTGCTCCACCAGCGCGCAGGCGATCCCCAGTAGCGCGGCCAGGCCCAGCGCCGCGACCATCACCGGCTTGCGCCCCCAGCTCTCGGCCAGTGCACCGGATACCAGCAGGCACAGGGCCAGGCTCAGGGTAGTCAGCGAAAGCGCCAGGCTGCTGCTGGCCGCAGACACGCGAAAGTGCGCGGCCAACAACGGCAGCAGAGGTTGCACGCAGTAAAGCATGGCGAAGGTGGCGAAACCGGCGCAGAACAGCGCCAGGGTGGCACGCCGATAACCGGCGCTGCCACGGCTCAGATGAGTCACGGACATGGGTGGACTGGCTCACGAAGCTGGATGCAAGCGATAGCCGGAACATGCCGCAAGACCGAACCGGGTGACGCCTGCAGGTGAATGAAACCAGACGAAATATTAGCACGCTATCGATAATCGCGAGCGCGTGCCATTAGCGCTCGTGCAATTCCTTTTCCTTGATCCAGCTCAACAGACTTTGCCCTTACTAACGTTAGGGTCTAGACTCTATTACGAACGCAACGGAGAAGAGCGAATGGCTACCCCGCCCGAGCGCAGCGCCATGAAAGGCAAGGAAACTCGCCTGTTCGTCTTTCTCGTGGTCTGCCTGTTCCCCATCCTTTCGGTCGCGCTGGTCGGCGGCTACGGATTCATCATCTGGTTCATGCAGATGCTGCTGGGCCCACCTGGTCCACCCACCTGATCCTTCCTCACCTACGGAGCCACGGAACATGGCCGCCTCTATGCATATTTCCAGTCTGCTGGTGCACGTACGGCCCGAATGGCTGGCTGCGGTGAAAGCCAACCTGCGCCAGCTGGAAGGCCTCGAACTGCATCAGGAAAGCCCGCAAGGCAAGCTGGTGGTGGTGCTGGAAACCGAACACGAGCGCCACATCCTCGCCCGCCTCGAACAGATCAACGCGTTGCCAGGCGTGCTCAATGCCGCTCTGGTTTACCACGAACTCCTCGACACAGAAGGAGACTCAGAATGAAGCTTTCCCGCCGTGAATTTGCCAAGGCCAACGCTGCTGCCATTGCCGCCGCTGCCGCCGGTCTGCCGTTGGTGACGACCGCCAGCAACCTGATCACCGAAGCGGACATGACCCGCCTGGACTGGAACAAGGCGCCCTGCCGCTTCTGCGGCACCGGCTGCAGCGTGATGGTCGCCACCCGCGACAACCGCGTGGTGGCCACCCACGGCGACGTCAAGGCCGAGGTCAATCGCGGCCTGAACTGCGTCAAGGGCTACTTCCTGTCGAAAATCATGTACGGCGTCGACCGCCTCAACCAACCGCTGCTGCGCATGAAGAATGGCGTGTACGACAAGCAGGGTGAATTCCAGCCGGTGAGCTGGGAGCAGGCCTTCGACATCATGGAACAGAAGACCAAGGAGGCGCTGCGCGAGCATGGCCCCGAGGCCGTCGGCATGTTCGGTTCAGGGCAATGGACGGTGTGGGAAGGCTACGCCGCCAACAAGCTGATGAAGGCCGGTTTCCGCTCCAACAACATCGATCCCAACGCGCGCCACTGCATGGCTTCGGCGGTGATGGGCTTCATGCGCACCTTCGGCATGGACGAGCCAATGGGCTGCTACGACGACATCGAGGCCGCCGACGCCTTCGTGCTGTGGGGCTCGAACATGGCCGAAATGCACCCCATCCTCTGGAGCCGGGTCACTGATCGTCGCCTCAGCCATCCGAACACCAAGGTCGCCGTGCTGTCCACCTTCGAACACCGCAGCTTCGACCTGGCCGATATCCCGCTGGTGTTCAAACCGCAGACCGACCTGCTGATCCTCAACTACATCGCCAACCACATCATCGAAAGCGGCGCGGTGAACAAGGACTTCGTCGGCAAACACACCAAGTTCGCCCGCGGCGCCGACGACATCGGCTACGGCCTGCGCGCCGACAACCCGCTGGAGATGCAGGCCAAGAACGCGGCCAAGGCCAATACCTGGGAGGACATGTCCTTCGAGCAGTTCGCCGCCTTCGTCAAACCCTACACCCTGGAGCGCACCGCCAAGGAAAGCGGCGTGGCGGCCGAGCGCCTCAAGGCCTTGGCCGAGCTGTACGCCGATCCCAAGCGCAAGGTCATGTCGTTCTGGACCATGGGCTTCAACCAGCACACCCGTGGCGTCTGGGCCAACAACCTGATCTACAACCTGCACCTGCTCACCGGCAAGATCAGCGAACCGGGCAACAGCCCCTTCTCCCTCACCGGCCAGCCATCGGCCTGTGGCACCGCGCGCGAGGTGGGTACTTTCTCCCATCGCCTACCGGCCGACATGCTGGTAGCCAACCCCAAGCACCGTGCAACCGCCGAGAAGATCTGGAAACTGCCGGCCGGCACCATCCAGGAAAAGCCCGGCTTTCATGCCGTGGAACAGAGCCGCAAGCTCAAGGACGGCGTGCTCAAGGTCTACTGGACCCAGGTCAGCAACAACATGCAGGCCGGCCCCAACGTGATGCAGGAGATCCTCCCCGGTTGGCGCAATCCGCAGGCCTTCGTCATCGTCTCCGATGTCTACCCCACCGTCTCGGCCCAGGCTGCCGACCTGATCCTGCCCAGCGCCATGTGGGTGGAGAAGGAAGGCGCCTACGGCAATGCTGAGCGCCGCACGCAGTTCTGGCACCAACTGGTCAAGGCACCGGGCGAGGCCAAGTCCGACCTGTGGCAACTGGTGGAATTTTCCAAGCGCTTTACCACCGACGAAGTCTGGCCTGCCGAACTGCTGGCCAAGGCCCCGGAATACAAGGGCAAGACGCTCTACCAGGTGCTGTTCGCCAACGGCCAGGTCGACCAGTTCCCCCGCGAACAGATCGAGGCCGGCTATGCCAACGACGAGGCCGGGGCCTTTGGCTTTTACCTGCAGAAGGGCTTGTTCGAGGAATATGCCCAGTTCGGTCGCGGCCATGCCCATGACCTGGCGCCCTTCGACAGCTATCACGCCGAGCGTGGCCTGCGCTGGCCAGTGGTTGACGGCAAGGAAACGCGCTGGCGCTATCGCGAAGGCCTCGACCCCTACGTGGAAAAAGGCAGCGGCGTGCAGTTCTACGGCTACCCGGACAAACGTGCGCTGATCTTCGCCCTGCCCTATGAGCCGCCAGCGGAGTCACCGGATGACGACTTCCCGTTCTGGCTCAGCACTGGCCGCGTGCTCGAACACTGGCACACCGGCAGCATGACCCAGCGCGTCGAAGAACTGCACGGCGCCGTGCCCGATGCCCTGGTGTACATGCACCCGGACGATGCCAAGGCACTCAAGGCGCGACGCGGCAGCGAGGTCAAGGTGATCAGCCGACGCGGGGAAATCCGCGCGCGCATCGAAACCCGTGGTCGTAACAAGCCGCCGCGTGGCCTGGTGTTCGTGCCCTTCTTCGACGCCAACAAACTGATCAACAAGGTCACCCTGGACGCCACCGACCCGATCTCCAAGCAGACCGACTACAAGAAGTGTGCGGTGAAGATCGAACTGGTCAGCCTGGCCTGAGGAGAACCGTCATGACTCTGCGCTTTCTGCCTCTGTTACTGCTCGCCGCCTTTGGCTTGGCCATCGCCGGCGAGCTCAACTACCCACTCGACGCTCCGGCACCGGACGGTCGCCGCCCTGGCGGCACCCTGAGCCAGAGCCTACCGGCGCCCGTGCTCGGCAATGAAGAGAACAAGGATATCAAGCGCGAGCGCAATTACCCCGAGCAGCCGCCGACCATCCCGCACAGCATTCGCGGCTATCAGGTCGACGCCAACGGCAACAAGTGCCTGACCTGCCACAGCCGCGCCGGCAGCGCCCGCAGCCAGGCGCCGATGATCAGCATCACTCATTACATGGATCGCGACGGTCAGGCCCTGGCGGCTGTTTCACCACGGCGCTACTTCTGTACCCAGTGCCACGTCACCCAGCAGGAGGTCAAACCTCTGGTCGGCAACGCCTTCCACAATATCGACCAGTTGCTCGGCGACGAAGCAGCCGGCACGGCAAAACCCTGAGGAGGCCTTTCATGAAGTCGTTAATGGCCCTGCTCAAGGAGTACTGGGGCATCCTGCGCCGCCCAAGCGTGCATTACAGCCTGGGTTTTCTCACGCTTGGCGGCTTCATCGCCGGGATCATTTTCTGGGGCGGTTTCAACACCGCGCTGGAGGCCACCAATACCGAGCAGTTCTGCATCTCCTGCCATGAAATGCGTGACAACGTGTACGTCGAGCTCCAGGACACCATTCACTACAGCAACCGCTCCGGGGTGCGCGCCACCTGCCCGGACTGCCACGTACCGCACCAGTGGACGGACAAGATCGCGCGCAAGATGCAGGCGTCCAAGGAAGTCTGGGGCAAGATCTTCGGCACCATCAGCACCCGCGAGAAGTTTCTGGAAAAGCGTCGCGAACTGGCCGAACACGAATGGGCACGGCTCAAGGCCAACGATTCGCTGGAATGCCGCAACTGCCACAACTTCGACTACATGGACTTCACCAAACAGAGCCCACGCGCCCGCCAGATGCACTCCAACGCCCTGGCCAGCGGCGCAGCCACCTGCATCGATTGCCACAAGGGCATCGCCCACCAGCTACCGGACATGAGCGGGGTGCCGGGTTGGTGAACGGCTGAAACCCGGGTGCGCAGCAACTCCATTTGGAACGGTGCAGTACGTGCCCGTCCCAAGGTGCATTGCTGGGCACGCTCCCCGTGACACTCACCTCACGCCGTAGACCCGGCGTCCGGCCTACTCCCCGCGCAGCGTTCGAAGATGCGTCAGCAGGCCGGCTGCCGTCTGCTCGCCGACCAGGCGCTCACGCAGTTTGCCCTCGGCATCGACAATGTAAGTGACCGGCAAGACATCGGTGCGTGGCAGTTCGAAGCGTGCCGCCGGATCCAGCGCCAGCACGGTGAAGCGGATGTCGAAACTGTCCGCCGCACGCTTGAGGTCATCGCCCTGCAAGGCGTCGAAGTTGACGCCAATCACCCGCGCCGACTGGTTTTTCAGCGTTTCTTCCAGCGCGTTGAGCTCGGGAATCTCGGTGCGGCACGGCGCGCACCATTCGGCCCAATAATTGATGATCAGCCACTGGCCATCGAGGCTGTCAGCCGTTACCTTTCGTCCATGCTGGTCAGGGCCGAAATCTTCGGCGCAAGCCGTTAGCAGCAAACCGGTGCAGATAACCAAGACAGCCTTGCCGACCTTGCGGAGCCCTAAGCCCATGTACTCGTTCCTCGTCCACTCGGGGTTGATATGACGCCAGATGCCCTGCGCCTGGAGGTTCCGGAAATCCGCGAGGACAACCGCGTAACACCGGCGGAGGTCGCCCAGCAACTCGCGGCGGCCCGCCTGCTGGAACCGGAGCATGGCCTGCAGCACGTACTGAGCCTGTTGTTTTCGCTCAATCGCAGCCATCTGACCTTACTGGAAAGGCAGCGTGCGCTGCAAAGCTTCAGTGACGAGTATCGGCATTACGCCAGCTTCGCCAATCCCCATCCACCCAGCACACTGTTCGTGCGCCTGTGCAGCGAGCTGGCCAGCGGTTTCAAGCGCCTGCTGCTGCAGATCCTGCAGGGCCGCCAGCCATCGCTGCCGCATCTGGCCTGGTGCCTGTACATGGCCCAGCATTTCCTTGCCCAGCAGTTGCTGCGGCACTACCACCTTTATCAGGAACCCCCGCCAGCACTGTGGCGCGAAAGCCATTTGCTGTACTGGATCGGCGAACACCAGCAGTGCCTGGATGAGCCCGTGGCTGCTGCGTTCGAGCCGAAACCGGCGAATGATCTGCGCGGCCTTTACCAGCAGATGCTGCTGATGGCCCTGAGCAATCCCTTTCATCTCGACGCAGGCGAATGCCTGACCCTGTTCAATACGCTCGCCCCCCTGGCGTCGTTGGCCAGGCTGCAACCCTGGGACGAGGAAGACGACAGTGAAGGCCCGCTGGTCGACCTGAGCCAGGCGCAGGCCTGCCTTAACGTCGAACAACGCCCCGAAGGCGAACACGCCTACCTGCGTCGCTTCGAGCTGGGCGCACTGCTGATCGCCCTGCATGAGCCCGCGCCGCTGCAAAGCCAGCAGGAACGCCAGTTGCTCGAGCGAATACGCCAGCACTGGCTGGGACGCCAACAGCGTCGTCATGAACGTGCCGAACTCGCCGGCCAGTGCAGCCTGCTGGTCGGCCTGGCCGCCATCCATGCACAGTTGCTGGATAAACTGCCGCAGCGTACCGAGGCGCAGATTCTCGATGCCAGCCCCGGCGGCGCGCGACTGCTGTGCAACGCCAACGAAAGCGCGCAGCTGCAGGTCGGACAACTGGTGTTGCTGCTCACCACGGGTACGCCGGCGCTGGCGCTGGTGCGCTGGCGCCATCAGGGCGCAGAAGGTCTGCACCTGGGGCTGCGCTATCTCAAGGGTTTGCCACGCCCCGTATGGCTACGTCGCGCACCCAACGCGCAGACCCATCCTGGCGTGCTGCAAAGCACCCCCGACCCCGGCAACGGCTGGCATCACGGCCTGTGGTTGCCCACCGCCCAGTTCAGCCCCGGAGAGCACCTTTGGCTGCAACTGGCCAACGCGCACAATCAGGCCATCGTGGCGCTACCGGAAAGCAACCTGCAGACCTCATCGGTATCCCGTCACCCCTTGCGCCTGGCCTGATGGGCGAAACTGCGATCCGAGTCACGCGGCCTGTCTGCCAAGTGCACAGTTTCACCCACAGCTGGCTGCTTATAATTCCCGGCACACCTGTTTCAACCCGCCAGGAATTTCACCATGTCTCAAGCGCAAGACAAGCTGATCGGCTCTGTGCCAGCGCGCATCGTCGACGGCGCCCGCCTGCTGGTCACCGCCTATGAGGGGCGCGTGGCGGAATACAACGTTGCCACCTGGCTGCATATCCCCGGCCTGGCCAACCTGCCGGTCTCGCTGCTGGTGAGCTATCGCGACGGCGACAAACATCGTGAGGTCAATGTCGACCATGGCAAGGTCAGCGCCACCGGCAAGATTCTGCTGTCCGGCATTGCCCGCCTGCCGGTGCGGCAAAGGATCGAGGAGATGCAGGTGCGCCTGCGTTCGGCAGTGCCGACACCGAGCCTGGTGGTCGAGGAATTTTTCGTACAGGCCGTCGAGCCAGCCAACAGCGATGGCCTTCAGGCCATGGCCTGAACCCCGCTCAAGCAAAGACCCGCACACTGTCGCGGGGTTTTGCTTTCAGGCGGAGGACACCTCCGCACGACGCAGCGGCTGCGCTTCCTGCACGTCAGCCTCGGCATGCGGGTCTTCACTGACCGCGAACTCGAGCAGCGACTCAGGCCAACGGGCAAAGCGCAATCCGGTCACGCGATTGAGCCGCGTCAGCGCCTGCTGCGGATCGCGCCGATGAAGAGGGATGACCTTGTCTTTAGCCGTCATGACTGCCTGTATCCTCGCGATCCCTGCCCTCTCGGCAGTCCGATTACCACTACCCTGATGTTTGCCAGAACCGTGCCAGCCCTGTCGGCACGGAATCACTGACATCCGTGAGCCTGGAACACGAGCGAAGGCTGGCATGACGCTGCAAACTGACATTTTTTGTCACCCCTTGCCCGGCAACCACTGCGCCAGGCTGACACCGAAGCGCTCCTCACGTTCCGCCTGCAGGTGCTCCAGCCCTTCGCGCAATGCCGGATACCAGGGTTCATCGAGCTGGGCAGGCAACTGCGACAGACTCGGCAACGGCCAGGGGCTGCACTCGAGCAACTGGTGCAGGGAAACCTGATGCAGATCGCGGCACAACACCCAGCCGCCGCGACTGGCCTTGCATGCCAGGTGCTCGCGCTCGAGAAAATCCATCACCTGGCTCCACTCGTCTTCGGGCAGACGCCAGCCGGCACGCTGCATGTCGCCATAGTGCAAGGCCTCACCCTGCTGCTGACGTTTGAGCAACAGGCGCAGCACCACCAGCAGAATCAGCCCCCTGGCGATGGGCTCGCGGCGCCAGTGGCGGGGCTGTGACAGACCGTAGACCAGCTCGGCGCCCAGCAGCACGATCAGCCAGGACAGGTAAATCCACAGCAAAAACAGCGGCACCGTGGCAAAGGCGCCATAAATCAGGTGATAGCCCGGAAACAGGCTGACATACAGGCCGAACAGCGCCTTGGCCACCTCGAACAGCACCGCACTGAACAGGCCGCCCAACAGCGCATGACGCAGGGGTACGCGGGTATTGGGCACGGCCGCATAGAGCAGGGTGAACGCGGCGATGCTCGACAGCAGCGGCGCGAAGCCGAGCAGCGTCTTGGCACCGACGACGGCATCGGGCCCGGAAATCAGCGACAGAGAGGCAATGTAGGTACTGACCGCGAACCCGGCCCCCAGCAGCAGCGGCCCGAGACTGAGAATCGCCCAGTACAGCAGAAAGCTGGACATGCCACGCCGCGGCTGGCGTACCCGCCAGATCACGTTGAAGGTCTTCTCGATGGCCACCAGCATGAGAAACGCAGTGACCGCCAGCAGCCCCACACCGAACCAGGTCAGTTGTCGCGCCTGGGTGGTGAACTCACGCAGGTAGCCCTGCACGGCCTCACCGGTCGAGGGGACGAAGTTGTGGAAGATGAAACCCTGAATATCCTCGCCAACGCCCTTGAATGCCGGAATGGCCGAGAGCATGGCAAAAGTCACGGTCATCATCGGCACCACCGCGAACAAGGTGGTATAGGTCAACGCCGCCGCGTTGCCGGCACCTCGGTTCTCGACGAAGCGCTGGTAAAGACTCAGCCAGAATCCCAGCCAGTCCTTGAGACGAACCTGCATGACCACTCCTTAGCCTTCAAACATCGATAGACAGTGCACCGCGTGAAAAGGTCGCACGAAGCAGCCTCTCGCTTCGCGTGCATCCGCGTATCAGGCGGTTAGAATAGCCGCCAATTCAAGCCGGATACGAGCCACCATGACCGACCTGACGCTCTACCACAACCCACGCTGCTCCAAATCCCGAGGCGCGCTGGAGTTGCTCGAAGCACGCGGCCTGCAACCGACAGTCGTGCGCTACCTGGAAACGCCACCCAGCGCCGCCGAACTCGAGCGCCTGCTCGGCAAGCTGGGCATCGGCGCCCGCGAACTGCTGCGCAGCGGTGAAGACGAGTACAAGGCATTGGGCCTGAGTGATAGCAGCCTGAGCGAAGCGCAACTGATCGAGGCCATGGTCGAGCATCCCAAACTGATCGAGCGGCCGATTCTGGTCGCCGGCGACAAGGCCGTGATCGGCCGTCCACCGGAAAAGGTACTGGAGCTATTGGCATGAGCGCGCCCTATATCCTCGTGCTCTACTACAGCCGCCATGGCGCCACCGCCGCAATGGCCAGGCAGATTGCCCGTGGTGTCGAAATGGCCGGCCTGGAGGCACGTCTGCGCACGGTGCCGGCCGTCTCCAGCGAATGCGAGGCCGTCGCGCCGGGCGTGCCGGAAGAAGGCGCCATGTACGCCACTCTGGACGATCTGAAAAACTGCGCAGGCCTGGCCCTGGGCAGCCCGACCCGTTTCGGCAACATGGCCGCGCCACTGAAATACTTCCTCGATGGCACCAGCAACCTGTGGCTGACCGGCGAGCTGGTCGGCAAACCGGCTGGCGTGTTCACCTCCACCGCCAGCCTGCATGGCGGCCAGGAAAGCACGCTGCTGTCGATGATGCTGCCGCTGCTGCACCACGGCATGCTGCTTTGCGGCCTGCCCTACAGCGAGTCGGCCCTGCTCGAAACCCGTGGCGGCGGCACGCCCTACGGCGCCAGTCACCATGCCGGCAGCGACGGCAAGCGCGCGCTGGATGAACATGAAATCGCCCTGTGCCGCGCACTGGGTCAACGCCTGGCGCAGATCGCCGGCAAACTGGAGCAGTGATCGTGGCCCGAGCGAAGAAACCCCTGCCCAGCCTCGAATGGCTGGAGCCGCGCGTCAAACTCAGCCGGGCGCTGAGCCTGTTCAGCTTCATCGCCCTGCTCACCCTGCTGCTGGTATGGAACCTGGCCTTCGCCGACCTGCATGGCGCACGCATCGGCGTGGTACTGACCATTCAGTTGCTGCCGCTGGCCCTGCTCGCCCCCGGCATGCTGATGGGCAACGCCCGCGCCCATGCCTGGACCTGCTTCGTGGTCAACATCTACTTCATCCAGGGGGTACTGGCCGCCATCGATCCGGCGCGCGCCCTGTTCGGCGTTCTGGAGGCAGTGATCAGCTTCGGCCTGTTCTGCACAGCACTGCTCTACACCCGCTGGCGCTTTCAGTACGATCGCAAGCTGGCCGGCGAATAAACGTCCTGATGTAAGAGCGAGTTCTGCTTGCGATGCGCTTGTGCAGCCAAGAGCTCGCCCCCTACACAGGAGTTCCCAAAGCCATTACCAGCCCAGGGTTTCCTTGAGAAAGGGAATGGTCAGCTTGCGCTGGGCCTGTAGTGAGGCCTGATCCAGGCGTTCCAGCAGCTCGAACAGCGCGCTCATGCTGCGTTCGCCACGGGTGAGGATAAAGCGGCCGACCTCGTCGCTCATCTGCAGGCCGCGACGCGAGGCACGAAGCTGCAAGGCGCGCAACTTGTCCTCATCGGACAGTTCATGCAGTTGAAAGACCAGTGCCAGGGTCAACCGCGACTTCAAGTCCGGCAACTGAATCGGCAGCTCACGCGGCGACATGGTGCCGGCCAGCAATAAACGCCGACCACTGTCGCGCAGACGATTGAACAGGTGGAATAGGCCTTCTTCCCAGTCGCTGCGTCCGGCTACGGCATCGAGATCATCGAGGCAGACCAGCTCGCATTGCTCCAGATTGTCGAGCAACTCCGGGCCGTGCTGCACCACTTCGCTGAGCGGCAGATAGACCACTGCCTCGCCACGCTGCTCGAAACGCAGGCAGGCCGCCTGCAGCAAATGGCTGCGCCCGACACCGTCGGCGCCCCACAGGTAGATCAGGCTTTCCGTCCAGCCGGCATCGGCTTCGCACAGACGCTCGACATAGCCGAGCGCAGCGGCATTGGCGCCGGGGTAGTAGTTGGCGAAGGTGGCGTCATCACGCAGACGCACCCCCAGAGGCAGCTGGATTGGTTTCATGCAAGGGGCTCGTCGGAACCGCTGGACTCTCCGTAAAGGCCGGAAAGTTTATACAAATCATGGGCATGGCGCAGCAGAACCATGATCACCGCTGCTACCGGCAAGGCCAACAGCACGCCGGTGAAGCCAAACAGCTGGCCGCCCGCGAGGATGGCGAAGATCACCGCGACCGGGTGCAGACCGATGCGATCGCCCACCAACATGGGCGTCAGCACCATGCCCTCGAGCATCTGGCCGATCATGAACACCACAGCGATGCCGATCAGGGGATAGGGTTCGAGGCCGAACTGGAACAGCGCGGCGGTCAACGCCGCACCGATGCCGACGATAAAGCCCATATAGGGCACGATGCTCGCCAACCCCGCCAGCACGCCAATCAGCAATCCCAGCTCCAGCCCCACCAGCATCAGGCCCGAGGCATAAATGATGCTCAGCGCCAGCATCACCAGTAGCTGGCCACGCAGGAAGGCGCCGAGCACCTCATGGCATTCGCCTGCCAGCTTGACCACCAACCCCTCGCGTTGACGCGGCAGCAGGCGCCGCACCTGCTCGACCAGCACATCCCAGTCGCGCATCAGGTAGAAGCTCACCACCGGAATCAGCAGCAGATTACCCAGCCAGGCCAGCAGCGCCAGGCCCGAAGAGGTCGCCTGAGCCAGCACCGCCTTGAGCACATCGGTGGTCTTGCCGATGTTGTCGGCGAACACCTGCTTGAGCTGGTCGACCTGCAACAGGTCGTCCTGCAAGCCCAGGTGCGATTGCGACCAGGGCAGTGCCGTGCCCTGCAGCCAGTCGATCATCTCCGGCGCCAGTTGATACAAGCGCACCAGTTGCCGTCCCAGCATCGGCACCAGCACCAGCACGAGAACCAGCAGCACCAGCGCAAACAGGGTGAACACCACCACCACACCGCCGGTACGCGACAAGCGATGCCGCTCGAGGCGGTCGACCAGCGGATCGCCCAGGTAGGCCAACAGGATGCCGATCAGGAAGGGGGAAAGTATCGGGTGCAGCAGGTACAGCAACCAGCCGAGCAGAAACAGCCCAGCCATCCATAGCCAGCGGGTGGAATCGGTCATGCTCGCGTCCTCGTTGCGTAACGGCGCCAGGAGGGCGCCGCGTGACTGGGCTGTGATTTATCCGCCGGCAAGCTTACCAGCGAAAACGCAGCTGATCGGTGCGCGGCTTCACCTGTGGCGCCTCGGTGGCCCCCTCCTGGGGATTCTCCGGCGGTGCAGCGGCATCGAGCGGCTCGCTGACTTCCTGCAGTTGCCCCAACGCCAACTGTGCACGCAGTTGCTCCGGGCTGGCGCTGACCTGATAGACCAGGCGCTGGCCGTCGATCTCCTGCAAGCGTGCAGCGAAGGGTTCGAGCAAGCGCTCCAGCGCCGCGAAACGGCCCAGGTCAGCCCCTTCGATCACCAGCGTCAGGCTTTGCGCCGCGCCCGGCTTGACCACGAAGCGCGGCGCCAGGCGCTCGGCCACGGCCAGCAGCACGGCATCGGCCAGCGCAGCCTGGTCGGCGCCCTCGGCCTTGCCCTGCTCGCGCTCATCGCCCAGCCACAGGCGCCAGGTCGCCTGCCAGGTGCCGCCGCTTTCGGCGGCCCGCACGGCCAGCAAAGCATCGGCGCCATAGCGTTCGGAGGCTTCGCGTAACGCCTGCGGATCATTGGCCAGCAGCGCATCGGCACTGCCCAGCGCCTGCTCGCTCAAATCAGCCAGAGGCAAACGTAGCGGCAGGCCGCGGTGCTGAGCCGCCTCGCGCAGCAGCGCCGACGCACTCTGACTCTCGCCGACCAGTTGGCTGCCTTCCGGCGCTTCGTTGAGCCACCAGGTGAGAATCGCCGGTCGATTGGCGCCCCACAGGGCCAGGCCAGCCTGGCGCAGCTGTTGATCCGTGCTGGCCGGGTCGAATTCGACCAGCAACGCATCGCCCTCGAAACCAAACTGGCTGACGATCTGCTGCGGTTCCTTGCGCAGGCCTTCCAGCGCCGGGTTCTGCAACGCCTTGGCGTCGCCGGTCAGGCGCAGCACCAGAGTTTGCAGGGCTTTTTGCATGGCAGCATCGCGACTTTCCGGCTGTTGGTCAGCCACAGGCTCACGCACCTGGTACAGACCGGCCACCGGCGCGGCCAATGCCGGCAGGCTCAGAAGCGACAGACAGACGAACAACAGGCGGATGGAAAAACGCATCGGGGGGACTCTCGCAAGGGATGGCTGCACGGCGGCGGGGCACAAAGACCTATACCTTAAACAGCCGCCCCCGCCCCGGCAACCAGCGCCAGCGACGAAGCGCATGCACGCGAGTGGCCGCTACCGGGCAAGCCTGATAAAATCGCGCGCCTTCGCCAGCCGGTACGCGCGCCAGGTTCCCTGAATGAGCCTGCGCCACGTCGGCGCCTACACGAACTCCCCATTCAAAGGCCCGGATCTATGAGCAAGCAACCCTCCATCAGCTACAAGGACGCAGGCGTCGACATCGATGCCGGCGAAGCCCTGGTCGAACGCATCAAAGGCGTCGCCAAGCGCACTGCGCGTCCGGAAGTCATGGGTGGCCTGGGCGGCTTCGGCGCCCTGTGCGAGATCCCGGCCGGCTACAAGCAACCGGTACTGGTGTCCGGCACCGACGGCGTCGGCACCAAGCTGCGCCTGGCGCTGAACCTGAACAAACACGACAGCATCGGCCAGGACCTGGTCGCCATGTGCGTCAACGACCTGGTGGTCTGTGGCGCCGAGCCGCTGTTCTTCCTCGACTACTACGCCACCGGCAAGCTCAACGTCGACGTCGCTGCCACCGTGGTCACCGGCATCGGCGCCGGCTGTGAGCTGGCTGGCTGCTCCCTGGTCGGCGGCGAAACCGCCGAGATGCCGGGCATGTACGAAGGCGAAGACTACGATCTGGCCGGTTTCTGCGTCGGCGTGGTGGAAAAGAGCGAAATCATCGACAGCTCCAAGGTCGTTACCGGCGACGCGCTGATCGCCCTGCCCTCCTCCGGCCCGCACTCCAACGGCTACTCGCTGATCCGCAAGATCATCGAAGTCTCCGGCGCCGACATCGAGCAGGTGCAACTGGATGGCAAGGCCCTGGCCGACCTGCTGATGGCACCGACCCGTATCTACGTCAAGCCGCTGCTCAAGCTGATCAAGGACACTGGCGCCGTCAAGGCCATGGCCCACATCACCGGCGGCGGCCTGCTGGACAACATCCCGCGCGTGCTGCCACAAGGCGCCCAGGCGGTGATCGACGTGGCCAGCTGGAAGCGTCCGGCGGTATTCGACTGGCTGCAGGCACAAGGCAACGTCGACGAGCATGAAATGCACCGCGTGCTGAACTGCGGCGTCGGCATGGTCATCTGCGTCGCTCAGGATCAGGTCGAAACCGCCCTGGCCAGCCTGCGCGCCAGCGGCGAGCAACCCTGGGTCATCGGCCAGATCACCGAAGCGGCAGAAGGTGCAGCCCAAGTTCAGCTGAACAACCTGAAAGCCCACTGATGCCCTGCAATGTCGTCGTCCTGATCTCCGGGTCAGGCAGCAATCTGCAAGCGCTGATCGACAGCGTCGCCCACGACGGCAATCCGGCCCGCATCGCCGCGGTTATCTGCAACCGCGCCGGTGCCTACGGCCTGGAGCGGGCGAAACAGGCCGGGATCACCACCGAACTGCTTGATCACAAGCAGTTCGACGGCCGTGAGGCATTCGATGCTGCCCTGATCCAGGCCATCGATGCCCACCAGCCTGACCTGGTGGTGCTGGCCGGTTTCATGCGCATCCTCACGCCGGGCTTCGTACAGCACTATGCCGGACGCCTGCTGAATATCCATCCGTCGCTACTGCCCAAACACAAGGGGCTACACACTCACCAGCGCGCGCTGGAAGCCGGGGACAGCGAGCATGGCTGCAGCGTGCACTTCGTCACCGAGGAACTCGATGGTGGCCCCCTGGTCGTACAAGCAGTGCTGCCCGTGATGGCCGATGACACGGCCGAAAGCCTGGCCAGCCGCGTGCACCAGCAGGAACACCTGATTTATCCGCTGGCGGTGCGCTGGTTTGCCGAAGGCCGCTTGCGTCTTGGCGCCCAAGGCGCAATGCTGGATGACCAGCCGCTGCCTGCCAGCGGCCACCTGATTCGAACCTAGGAGACCCTATGCGTCGCGCCCTGCTGTTCGCCCTGACCCTGTTCGCCCTGCCAGCCCTTGCCGAGGATCTGCAGCCTTTCTCCGCCAGCTACACGGCGGACTGGAAGCAACTGCCGGTCAGCGGCAGCGCCGAACGCAGCCTCAAGCGTGAGGACGACGGCCGCTGGGCCCTCAACTTCGAAGCTTCGATGCTGGTTGCCAGCCTTACCGAAGAAAGCACCTTCCGCGTCGACAACGGTGCCCTGCTGCCCTTGACCTACCGCCTCAACCGCAGCGGCCTGGGCAAAGGCAAGAAGGTCGAACAGGACTTCGACTGGGAGCAGAAACAAGTCATCGGCAACGACCGTGGCGATGCCGTGACCTTTCCGCTCAACCGTGGCCTGCTGGACAAGTCGACCTATCAGGTCGCCCTGCAGCAGGATGTCGCGGCGGGCAAAAAGAGCGTGAGTTACCAGGTGGTCGACGGTGACGAAATCGAAACCTACGACTTCCGTGTACTGGGCGAAGAAGTGGTACGCACCAAGGCTGGCCTGATCGATGCGATCAAGGTCGAGCGGGTGCGTGACCCTACGCAAAGCACCCGCAAGACCGTGCTGTGGTTCGCCAAGGACTGGGGCCACTTGCTGGTACGCCTGCATCAGGTGGAAACCGACGGCAAGGAATACCAGATCATGCTCAAGGAAGGCACCGTCGCCGGCAAGCCGGTCGAAGGCCGCCGCGACTGATCCAAACCGGCAAAACAGTTTTTCGTAGGAGCCCCGCCCTGGGGCGAAGCTTTCGAACCAACGCCGCCTGGTTCGCGGCGGGGCGCCGCTCCTACAGTTCGCAGCATCCTTGCCTGCTCCAGGCGCTGCCTGACAGCGCCTGGCATGTATCTCAGTCCTGACTCACCGCGCCGATCTTGTGAATCGACAGATCAGCGCCGTTGTATTCCTCTTCCTGACTCAGGCGAATGCCCAGCGACGCCTTGAGCAGGCCATACACCGCAAAGCCACCGACCAGCGCGACCACCACGCCCAGCACAGTGCCGATCACCTGGCTAGCCAGGCTGACGCCGCCCAGACCACCGAAGGCTTCAAGACCGAAGATGCCGCAGGCGATGCCACCCCAGACGCCACACAACCCGTGCAGCGGCCAGACGCCGAGCACGTCATCGATCTTCCACTTCACCTGTGTTGCGGTGAATGCCCAGACGAACAGCGCACCGGCAATCGCACCCGTGACCAGGGCGCCAATCGGATGCATCAGATCCGAGCCGGCGCAGATCGCCACCAGACCTGCCAGCGGGCCGTTGTGCAGGAAGCCCGGATCGTTTCGGCCGACCAGCAAGGCTGCGACGGTGCCACCAACCATGGCCATCAGCGAGTTGACCGCCACCAGGCCACTGACGCCTTCGAGTGTCTGCGCGCTCATCACATTGAAGCCGAACCAGCCGATGATCAGGATCCATGAGCCCAGCGCCAGGAACGGAATGTTCGACGGTGCCATGGCCACCAGTTTGCCGTCGCGATAACGACCATTGCGACGACCGAGCAGCAACACGGCACCGAACGCCAGCCAGCCGCCCATGGCATGTACCACCACGGAACCGGCGAAATCATGGAAGCCGGCGCCGAAACGCGTTTCGAGCCAGGCCTGCAAGCCGTAGTTGCCGTTCCAGATCATGCCTTCGAAGAAGGGATAGACGAACGCCACGATCAACGCCGTGGCGCATAGCTGCGGGCCGAATTTGGCGCGCTCGGCAATGCCACCGGAGATGATCGCCGGAATCGCCGCGGCAAAGGTCAGCAGGAAGAAGAACTTCACCAGCCCATAACCGTGGTTCTCGGTAAGCACCGCAGCCGGTTCGAGGAAGTTGATGCCGTAGGCGATCCAGTAGCCGATGAAGAAATAGGCCAGGGCCGAGATGGCAAAGTCGGAAAGAATCTTTGACAAGGCGTTGACCTGGTTCTTCTGCCGCACCGTGCCGACCTCGAGAAAGGCGAAGCCCGCGTGCATGGCCAGCACCATGATCGCACCCAGCAGGATGAACAGGGTATTGGAGCCGTGGATCAGCGTGGCCACGGCGCTGTTGATGTTTTCCATCCAGGAAGGAAACTCCGGCAGTGAAGAAAAAGCACCAAACTAAGGCATATCGAAGATCTTCTGCACCGCAATGCAGCAAACTCTTGAAGAGCGCCCTCGAACGCACCGGCCGGAAGCTCCAGAATGGCGCACCCAGAAACCGGAAATCTGGCATTTATTTCTTATAAATTAATGGGTTATTTGTCGTTCATGCCATCCTTGGCCTATCTCGAAAGGCACCACCACAGAGCACCCGACGAGTCTTACGCACCCGCAAAATGCAAGCGCTGTACCACACGCCAACCCAGTCACTTTCAGACTATTCTTGCGGAACCCCTACACAGCAGAGCACTCGTAAACAGTACGTACCCAACGCAGAGGACTGCTCACATGCCCCGCAAAGCCGCCACACCAAGCACCAAGGACGCCCTGCTGGATGAGTTCCAGGCTCTGGTCAGCGACACCGAGAAGCTCCTGCAGCATTCCGCCAGCCTTGCCGGTGAACAGGCCGAAGCGTTGCGCGAGGACATTCGCAGCAGCTTGAGCCGCGCCCGTGAAACCCTGCACAACGCCGAGTCGGGTTTGCGCGAGCAGGGCAAGATGGCCGTCGATGCCACCGAAGACTACGTGCACAAGCACCCCTGGCAGGCGTTGGGTCTGTCGGCCGCCATCGGCCTGGTGCTCGGCCTGCTGATCAGCCGCCGTTGACAGCGCCCATGTCCAACGGACCCTCGCCACGACGTCTGGGCGCAGCTTTTCTGGGCTTGCTCCAGGGTCATGTGGCGTTGCTGGCCCACGAACTGGAAGACCAGCGCAACCAGGCACTGCGCGCGCTGCTGCTCGGCGGCCTGTGCCTGGCCTTCGCCCTGCTTCTGCTGATGGGCCTTTCCGCTGTGCTGCTGATTCTCTACTGGGAGTCGCACCGCCTGACAGTCGCCATAGGCCTGTGCCTGTTCTACGGATCCGGCCTGCTCGCTTGCGGCGCCTGGCTGCTGACCAGCCTGCGCAATGCCGAGCCACCGTTCAGCGCCAGCCTGGAAGAACTGCAACGCGACCGCGAGCAACTGCTGCCATGACGCCCATTCTGCCCCCAGGCGCCTCGCGCCGAGAGCTGCGCAAAGCTGTGCTGCGCATGCGCCTGGAGATGCATCGCCAGGAACTGCGCCATGAAATGCTGCAGATCAGCCAACCACTCAAGCAGGCACGCGAATACGGGCAGCGCCTGCGCCAGGGCAATGCACCTTTTTTGCTCACCGGCGGTGTTCTGGCACTGGCCGGCCTGCTCGGCGGCAAGCGCGGTTGGCGGCGCTGGCTACGCCTGGCCTTGATCATTGCGCCACTGCTGCGCCGTCGACAAGGCAGCCACGACTGAAGCAGACATTGATCCGGGGCTGCACTGGCCGCGTTCTTGCTAGGTTGAGCCTCCCAACCGCCATTTGGCGGCTCAACCGCTGAACGCTAAGGACGCCCCAGGTGATCGACGGACTGCCTTTCGCCGTCTTCCAACCCTTTATCGATACCGCCACCGGCCGCATCGCCGGTGTCGAAGCGCTGGCACGGCTGCGCGATGACGACGGCCTGGCCCATTCGGCCGGGCCACTGTTCGCCGATCCGAAGACTCCGCCCACCGCTCTGCGTCGCCTCGACCGACAGGTCCGCGAAGATGCCCTGCGCCGCTTTCATCAGGCGCCGGCGGACTGGTTCCTCAGCCTCAACATCTCGCCACGCTGGATCAGCCGCCTGCGCCCGGCGCAACCGCTGCCCAGCCTGATCCAGCTGCAGCGCAGCGGTATCGAGCCGACGCGCATCGTCTTCGAGATCACCGAGCTGGGCGGCGCCAGCCAGCGCCTGCCTGACGTGGTCGCGCGCTACCGCGAGGCTGGCGCGCGCATCGCCATCGACGATTTCGGCGCCGGCTACTCGCAGCTCGATCGCGTGCTGGCGCTGCAACCCGACATCCTCAAACTGGACATGCGCCTGTTCCAGGAGGCCGCGCGTGGCGGCCCCAGCGGCGAAGTGGTCAAGGCACTGGCGCAGATGGCCGAGAAAACCGGCTGCTGGATCATCGCCGAAGGGGTGGAAACCGAAGCCGAGCTGAACTTCGCCCTGGAATGCGGCGCGCGCTATGTGCAGGGCTTTCTGTTCGCCAGGCCGGAAGAAGAACTCTTCGCCAGCGACGCCTTCGTCGGCCGCTTCGCCCGCCTGCGCGACAGCTACGTACAGCAGAAACTCGCCGAGCGCGCACGTCTGGTCAATCTGCGTCAGCAACTGGCCGAGTTGATGGCAGAACTCATGTTCTGGGCCGAAAGTGGCGCACCGACCACCAGCCTCAGAGCACCAGACAACTACCCCTGGTTGCTGCGTACCTATCAGTGTGATCGCCATGGCACCCAGCTGACACCTAACCTGGAATGGCGCCATCAGGCCTGGCACACCGATGATCGCTACCTCGGGCACAACTGGTCCTGGCGCCCGTACTTCTATCAACTGCTGGCCGAAGGCTGGGAAGAGCGGCGCCTGACCCTCTCCACCACCTACCGCGATGCCACCACCAACCAGTACTGCCTCACGGCTGGCCAGTTCATCGACAACGGTCGCCGCCTACTGCTGGTGGACATCGACGCTGCCGGTCTGTAACCAAGCCGGGGTTGCAGGCAGCGGCACGAACACCCAAGCTAGGGGCCTGGATCAACCTGGCGAGGATCGGCCTTGGATTGGCACACCCTGCTCACCCGTGAACGTCTCGGCAAACCCGCACCCAGCTCGGCAGAGCTGGGCCGCAGTCCCTTCCACAAGGATCATGACCGCATCATCTTCTCCGGTGCGTTCCGTCGTCTCGGGCGCAAGACGCAAGTGCATCCGGTTTCCAGTAACGACCATATCCATACGCGCCTGACCCACTCACTGGAGGTCAGCTGCGTCGGCCGCTCGCTGGCCATGCGCGTCGGCGAGATCTTGCGTGATGAGTTGCCGGACTGGTGCACACCGAGCGACCTGGGCATGGTCGTGCAGTCCGCCTGTCTGGCTCACGATATCGGCAACCCGCCATTCGGCCACTCCGGTGAAGACGCCATCCGTCACTGGTTCCAGCAAGCCGCCGGGCGCGGCTGGCTGGATGCGATGAGCGATGCCGAGCGCGGCGACTTTCTCAATTTCGAAGGCAATGCCCAGGGTTTTCGTGTGCTCACCCAACTGGAATACCACCAGTTCGATGGTGGCACGCGGCTGACCTACGCCACCCTCGGCACGTACCTGAAGTACCCCTGGACGGCCCGTCACGCCAATGCCCAGGGTTACAAGAAGCACAAGTTCGGCTGCTACCAGAGCGAGCTGCCGCTGCTCGAGCAGATCGCCGCCAAGCTCGAACTGCCGCCACTGGAGAAGCAGCGCTGGGCGCGCCACCCGCTGGTCTATCTGATGGAGGCAGCGGACGATATCTGCTACGGCCTGATCGACCTGGAAGACGGCGTGGAGATGGAGCTGCTCGACTACACCGAGGTCGAGGCGCTGCTGCTCGATCTGGTCGGCGACGACCTGCCGGAGACCTATCGCCAACTCGGCCCCAAGGACTCGCGCCGACGCAAGCTGGCGATTCTGCGCGGCAAGGCCATCGAACACCTGACCAACGCGGCGGCCAGCGCCTTCGTCGAACAGCAACAGACCCTGCTCGGCGGCGGCCTGCAGGGCGATCTGGTGGAACACATGCACGGCGCAGCCAAACGCTGCGTACAGAGTGCAAAGTCCCTGGCGCGCGAGAAGATCTTCCACGACAAGCGCAAGACGCTGCACGAGATAGGCGCCTACACCACGCTGGAAATTCTCCTCAACGCCTTCTGCGGCGCGGCATTGGAGCTGCATAGTGGTCGTCCGCTGTCATTCAAGCACAGGCGTATTCTCGATCTGCTCAGTTACTATGCGCCAGAACCCGGCTGGCCGCTGTATCGCTCGTTCATGCGGGTGATCGACTTCATCGCCGGCATGACGGACAGCTACGCGACGGAAATGGCGCGGGAGATGACTGGCCGTTCGAGCCCGATCTGACGAAAACAGCGCATGAAGAATCTGATTCGCAACAGTTTCACCTGGCATGCCGGCCCGCCGGCCTGGGGCCCTGCCGTGGTCGCGGTGCTGGGCTGCGCTCTGCCGTTGGTGCTGGGCCTGTTCACCGCGCACAGCGGATTTCTCTGGGCCTCTGCCGGTGCCTTTCAGGCCGCCCAGGCCAACCCGCTGCACCGCTTCGGCATGCTGCGCATGCTGCTGCTCACCGGCCTGGGCGCCTGCAGTGCCGGCCTCGGTTTCTGGGCCGGTGGCCACCCACTGGTGAGCCTGGGTATCTTCGCCGCCTTCGGCCTGCTGCTGGCCTGGCTGCAGCGCTTCGGCAGCGAAGCTGGCAAGCTGGGTATCGGCCTGTGCATCTGCCTGTGTCTCGGCCAGGGGCAGTTTGGTATCGGCAACCTGCACAATCCCTATGCAGTGACCATGCTGTTCATTCTCGGCGGGTTGTGGGTGATGCTACTGGCCTTCGGCCTGCGCGGCCTGCATGGTCTGCGCATGTGGCCGTACATGCCGCGTTTTCTCGCGATCCTCAAGGTACTCAGGCGTCATGCGCAGCGCCTTCCCCGTCAGCAATGGCGCCTGCACGCCCTGGCCTGCATGCTGGCGTTCTCCGCGTCAGGGTTGATCGTCAATCTGGCCGGGTTGTCACGCGGTTACTGGCTGACGCTGACGGTCATCAGCACGCTGCAGTTGGAGTTTCAGGGCAGCCTGGTTCGCGCCCTGCAAGCCAGCCTGGCCAGCCTGAGCGCGGCCGGTCTGCTGATTTTCTTCGGCCACAGCCTGCAAAGCCCACCCATGATGGTGATGATCCTGCTGGCACTGGTATTTCTCAGCCGCGCGCTGCAAGCCAATCACTACGGCCTGTTCGTGCTGCAGACCAGCCTGTGCTTCGTGCTCCTGGCCGAGAGCCTGTCGCAGGACTGGCACCTGGCCGAGGTACGCCTGCTCAATGCGCTGATCGGCATCGCCCTGACCCTGACGGTCGCCCTGCTGGTGCATGGTCTGCGCCTGCATCTGAACAAGCCGGCGCAGCCCGAGCGCACCCCGTAACGGCCTTTATAACGTTTCGGCAGATTCGCTCACTCTTCACTATGCTGTTCTAGCCAGCAGCGCTTGCAAGGAGTGATATGCGATGCCCCCCCCCGCACGAACGTCGTTTCCCTCTGCATGTTCATATCAGCGTTCTGTTCACGCTGTTACTGCTGCTGACTGGCGTGGTGCTGGGCCTGTTCAACTATCAGCAAACCAGCCGAATGATCTTCTCCAGCAGCGCGACCCTGTTCGAGCGCATTCAACAGGACGTGCAAAGGGACCTGGACAGCACCTATCGACCCATCCGCCATCTGCTCAGCCTGTTGGCGTTGCAGCCTGCCACACAGGCCGACACACTGGACGAACGCCTGCAGTTGCTGCCGCTATTCGTTCAGGCCCTGCGCGACAACCCCAAGCTGGCGTCGATTTACCTCGGCTACGAGGATGGCGACTTCTTCATGGTCAGGCCGCTGCGCAGCGACATGCTCAAGCAGCGTTTCAATGCCCCCGAGAAAGCCGCTTACCAGGTCTGGAGCATCGACCGCAGCAGCGCTACGACCGACAGCGACTACCTGTTCTTCGACGGTTCACTGAACCCGCTCAGCCGCCGCCAGAAACTCAACGAGCCCTACGATCCCCGCCAGCGCGAGTGGTTCAAGCGTGCCCACAGCGATGGCGGACAGATCACGACTGCGCCTTATCTGTTTTTCTCCAGCCAGGATATCGGCACCACGCTGGCCAGACGCAGTGGCCTGACGACCGTGATCGGCGCCGACCTTACCCTGGCCGATCTCTCGGCCACACTGGCCAACCACCGTGTTACCGCCAACACCCAGATCGTGCTGGCCGATGGTGAAGGCAACGCCGTGGCCTACCCTGACAGCAGCCGCCTGTTCAAGGCGCTCGACGGCAAGGTATCGCTGGTCAAGGTCAGTGAGCTCAACCCTGCCCTGGGTGAGCTGCTGGCCGGACAGTTGAACGAACAGGACGCAGGTGTCATCGAGCTGGCCAAGCAGCGCTGGGCCATGGCCCAGCGGCACATTCAGGAGGGTGGCCCGCAGGGCTTGCATCTGGCCCTGCTGGTACCCGAGCAGGAGTTGCTGGCCGATGCCTATCGCATCCGCTGGCAGGGCGCCCTGATTACCCTCACGACCCTGCTGCTGTGCCTGCCACTGGGCTGGCTGACGTCACGCCTGGTGGTCAAACCGTTACGCAGCCTGGTGCAGGAAGCGCAGGCCATCCGCCGTTTCGACTTCAGCTATCCGGCCAGCGGCCGCTCGCCGATTCTCGAGGTCGACCAGTTGGCGGTGTCAATGAGCCGCATGAAGGACACCCTGTCGAGTTTTCTCGATATTGCTGCCAGCCTCTCGGCAGAAACCCAGTTCGACGCGCTGATCAAGCGCGTAATGGATGCCACCGTCTCCATCAGTGCGGCCCAGGGTGGCCTGTTGTATCTGCTGGACAACGACAGCGGCCGCCTGGAACCACAGGGGCTGGTGCTCGACGGCCAAAGCAGGAGCCTGACCGAACTGGGTATTGAGCCGCTGGCCCATGATGCGCCCAGCCTGCCCGCCTGGCTGCAGGGCCCGGCCAGCGGTGGCGCGAGCATTGCCACGTCCATCGGCTTCGATCAGGCGGGGCAATTCCAGGGGCTGCTGTCGGCCATGGACAGCCCGCGCCTGCATCTGATCGCGGCCGGTCTGCACAACCGCCAGGGTGACACCGTGGGTGTACTGGTACTGCTGCAACGCGATAGCGGTGAGAACAGCGAAAGTATGCTCAATGCCGACCGCGTTGCCTTCGTCGATGCCGTATCGGGCAGCGCCGCCCTATGTATCGAGAGCCAGCACCTGCTGGCCAGGCAGCGGCAATTGCTCGATGCCTTCATCCAGCTGATCGCCGGCGCCATCGATGCCAAGAGCCCTTATACCGGCGGTCATTGTCAGCGCGTGCCGGAAATCACCCTGATGCTGGCCCGCGCCGCTGCCGAGAGCGACGCCCCCGAGTTTCGTGACTACAACCCCAGCGACGAAGAATGGGAAGCGCTGCACATCGCCGCCTGGCTGCACGATTGCGGCAAGGTCACCACCCCCGAGTACGTGGTGGACAAGGCGACCAAGCTGGAAACCCTGTATGACCGCATCCATGAAATACGCATGCGCTTCGAAGTGCTCAAGCGTGATGCCTGGATCGCCTATTGGCGGGGTCGTGCCGAGGGCGGTGACGACACGGCACTGGCCGCCCTGCGTGACCAGTTGCTGAGCGACCTGGACGACGAGTTCGCCTTCATCGCACGTATCAATCTTGGTGGCGAAGCCATGGCCGATGAGGATCAGACCCGTCTCGGACGCATCGCCGAGCGCCGCTGGTTACGCACCCTGGACAATCGCCTGGGGGTTTCCTGGGAAGAAGCCAAGCGCATGGAGCGCACACCGGCGCCGCCACTGCCAGTGGAAGAGCCGCTGCTGGCTGATCGCCCTGAGCACCTGATCGCACGTGCCGAGCAGGACGTGATTGCAGCGGACAATCGCTGGGGCTTCAAACTGGACGTGCCAGCCTACAAGTTCAACCGTGGTGAGCTGCACAACCTGGGCATCGCCCGGGGCACATTGACGGCTGAAGAGCGCTACATCATCAACCACCATATCGTGCAGACCATTCTCATGCTCGACCGTCTGCCCTTCCCCAAACACCTGCAGAACGTTACCGAAATAGCCGGTGGGCACCATGAGAAAATGGACGGCACCGGTTATCCCAAGCGCCTGACGCGCGAGCAGATGAGCCTGCCGGCACGCATGATGGCAATCGCCGATATCTTCGAAGCCCTGACGGCCGTAGATCGTCCCTACAAGAAGGGCAAGAAGCTGTCGGAGGCGCTGAACATCATGGTCGGCATGTGCAAGGGCGCGCACATCGACCCGCAACTGTTCGCCCTGTTCATTCGTGCCGGCATCTACCGGCGTTACGCCGAACGATTCATGCTGGCCGAACAGATCGACGCGGTGGATGAACAGGCGTTGCTGGAAAAGGCGGGAGCGCTGTAGGAGCGCTCCGCACAATCAACGCTGGCATCGGGCAGGCTGCCTGATGACGGGCGCCAGAGAATCCGGCGCCGAGCCGCGATCACGCCTGGTTGATCGGGTTTTCCGGGTACCAGACGTCCTGCAGCGGGCTGAGCTCGAATTTCTCCAGCTCGTTGCGGCCCTTGAGCCAGGCTTCAACGGCAGCACGTTGCTCCTCGTTGACCGAGCCACGCTTGGCCAGGCAGACCAGACCGAAGTCCTCGCCACCCACGTAATCCAGACCATTGCCGGCGATGGCCTGGTCGAGGAACTGATCGACGAAATCGTCGAGGGTCTTGTCGCTCAAGTCGGCCTTGAAGTTCAGGGTCAGCTCGAAGCCCAGCTCCTGAAATTCATCGACACAGAGCTTCTTGCGCAGACGGCGGGAACGGTTGGTCGCCATGAAACAATCCTCAGAGGTGATAACGCGCCGCACTCTAGCAGTTTCCCCGGCAGAGCGCCCGCTTTGTCTCGCCTGATCACCCTGTCCGGGGTCTGCACGGCAGCTGTTGGCCGCATTGTTTTTCACCTGCCAACCCCGACTGCAGAGCGTCTCTTGCGGCATAATGTCGGCAACTTTTACCGGAGTCGGACGGTCGTCTGTCCGACTTCTCATTGCCGCCTAGCTGCGCAAGGTTTCTGCCGATGATCCAGCGGTTTCGCCAACTGGCGCTATGCGCCCTGCTTCTGCCTCTCGCCCTGTCCAGCCATGCCGCCAGCACCACGCTGCCGGCCAAGGTCGAGCAGGCCCTGAAGGCCAACAAGATTTCCAACAACGCGCTGTCGGTGGTGACCGTCCCACTGAACGGCCAGAACGGTGGCCTGCAGTTCAATGCCGATGTCTCGGTCAACCCGGCCTCTACCATGAAACTGGTGACCACCTTTGCAGCCCTGGAACTGCTTGGCCCCAACCATCAGTGGAAGACCGAGTTCTATGCCGACGGCCCGCTGAAGGATGGCGTGCTGCATGGCAACCTCTACCTCAGGGGAGGTGGCGACCCGAAACTGAACATGGAAAGACTCTGGCTGCTGCTGCGCGATTTGCGCATCAACGGCGTGCGTCAGGTACAGGGTGACCTGGTGCTCGATCGCAGCTTCTTCGTCGCCCCGCAATTGCCGGCCTTCAACGACGACGGTGGCGACGCCAACAAACCCTTCCTGGTCAAGCCCGACTCCCTGCTGGTCAACCTCAAGGCGCAGCGCTTCATCACCCGCGCCGAAGGCGGCAAGGTGCAAATTGCCATGGATCCGCCCATCGCCGCCGTGCGCATCGACAATCAGGTGCGCCTGCTCAAGGCAGGCAAATGCCCGGCCTGGCCGGACATCCGCTACAACGCGGTTGAGCAGTACGACGGCACCACCCTGATCGTCAGCGGCCAACTGGCCGAAGGCTGCAGCGCGCAAACCTACCTGTCGCTGCTCGACCACCCCAGCTATGCCGCCGGAGCGGTACGCGGCATCTGGCAGGAGCTGGGCGGCAAGATTCTCGGCAAGGACCGCCAGGGCTCCGTACCGGAAAATGCCCGCATGCTGGTACGCGCCTTCTCCCCCGATGTGGTGGAGATCGTCCGCGACATCAACAAGTACAGCAACAACACCATGGCCCGGCAGTTGTTTCTCAGCATTGGCGCGCAGTTCCGTACCGACGCCGATCAGGACGATGCCATGGCCGCGCAGCGGGTGATCCGCAACTGGCTGGCGCGCAAGGGCATCACCGCGCCGCATCTGGTCATAGAGAATGGCTCCGGACTGTCACGCGCCGAACGCATCAGCGCACGCGAAATGGCGCTGATCCTCCAGGCGGCCTGGCGCAGCCCTTATGCCGCCGAATTCCGCAGCTCGATGCCGCTGGTGGCAATGGACGGCACCATGCGCCGCCGCCTGCAGCGCACCCCGCTGGTGGGTGAAGCGCATATCAAGACCGGCACTCTGAACAACGTACGCGCCATCGCTGGCTACAGCCGCGACAGCAATGGTCAGGACTGGGCCGTGGTCGCCATTCTCAACGACCCGAAACCCTGGGGCGCCACCTCGATTCTCGATCAGGTGTTGCTGGAAACCTACAAACAGCCCAAGCGCTGAACCAATCGTAGCCCGGATGCAGTCCGGGCTCTTTTGAACCTGAGCCCCGGATTGCCTCCGGGCTACGCTGTCAGCGTGCGGTGAAACGCCAGGCGCGGTGGATCTTCGGGTTGCGGGCGAAATCCGCATCCAGGGTCTGCGCACTGATCTCCTCGACCTGATAGCGCGCCATCAGGTTTTCATCCAACTGGAACTTGCGGAAGTTGTTGGAAAAGTACAGCACGCCGCCACGGGCCAGACGCGCCATGGCCAGATCGAGCAGCTCGACGTGGTCACGCTGCACATCGAACACGCCCTCCATGCGCTTGGAATTGGAGAAGGTCGGCGGGTCGATGAAGATCAGGTCGTATTCGCCGCGATCGTCACCCAGCCAAGCCATCACATCGCCCTGCTCCAGGCGATGCTTATCGGAAAAACCGTTGAGCGAGAGATTGCGCCGCGCCCAGTCCAGGTAGGTTTTCGACAGATCGACGCTGGTGGTGCTGCGCGCCCCGCCCTTGGCCGCATGCACGGTGGCCGTGGCGGTGTAGCAGAACAGGTTGAGGAAACGCTTGCCGGCCGCCTCATGCTGAATGCGCAGACGCAGCGGACGATGATCGAGGAACAGGCCGGTATCCAGGTAATCGGTAAGATTGACCAGCAGCTTGACGCCGCCTTCGCTCACCTCCATGAACTCGCCCTGCGCCGCCTGACGCTGATACTGCTTGGTGCCGGTCTGGCGCTCGCGGCGCTTGATCACCACGCGATTCTGCGCCACGCCCAGCGCCTGTGGGATTGCGGCCAAGGCGTCGAGCAGCCGCGCCTGAGCCTTGTCCGGGTCGACCGAACGTGGTGCGGCATATTCCTGTACGTGCACCCAGTCGCGGTACAGATCGACCGCCACGGCATACTCGGGCATATCGGCATCGTACAGACGGTAGCATTCGACCCCCTCACGACGCGCCCATTTGCCCAGTTGCTTGAGGTTCTTCTGCAGGCGGTTGGCGAACATCTGCCCGCCTTCGGACAGACGCGCCTGCTGCGGCGCCTCGTTCGCTGGCTGCTGATCATCCTCGCGCGCACGCCGCTCACTGGTGACGAACTGCTCGACCTGCACCTTGATCAGCAACAACTTGCACGGCAGTGCACCGTTCCAGAACGCGTATTGCTTGTGACTGCGCAGGCCCATGCGTTTGCCCAGTTCCGGCGCGCCGGTGAATACCGCTGCCTCCCAGCCCAGGCAGGCCTGGCGCAGGCGCTCGCCGAGGTTCTGGTAGAGGTACAGCAAGCTGGCTTCGTCGCCCAGGCGTTCTCCGTAGGGCGGATTGCTGATCACCAGACCTTTCTGATTCTGATCCGGGCGCGGCTCGAAACTGCCCAGTTCGCCCTGATAGATCTTCACCCAGTCGGACAACCCGGCGCGCTCGACGTTGTTGCGCCCTGGCTGAATCAGACGCGGGTCGGCCTCATAACCACGAATCCACAGCGGTGGTTTGGCCAGGCCGGCTGCGGCCCGTTGTTCGGCCTCGGCATGCAGTTTTTTCCAGATGGCCGGCACATGGCCGAGCCAGTTGGAAAACCCCCAACGCTCACGCCTGAGATTGGGGGCGATATCGGCAGCCATCAGCGCCGCCTCCACCAGGAACGTGCCTACACCGCACATCGGGTCGGCCAATGCACCGCCCTCGGCAGCGATACGCGGCCAACCGGCGCGAATCAGGATCGCGGCCGCCAGGTTTTCCTTCAGCGGTGCAGCCCCCTGCTGCAGACGGTAACCGCGCTGGTGCAGGCTGTGCCCGGAAAGATCGAGGGAAAGCACCGCCTCACCACGATCCAGACGCAAATGCACGCGCAGGTCCGGGTTGAGCTTGTCGATACTGGGCCGCTCGCCACCAGCCGTACGCAGCCGGTCGACGATCGCATCCTTGACCTTGAGTGCACCGAAGTGGGTGTTATCGATACCCGAGCCGTTACCGCTGAACTCCACCGCCAGACTGCCGGCCGGCAGCAGATGATCCCGCCAGTCCACTGCCTGCACGCCGTCGTACAGCTCGTCGGCGTTGTTCATGGCAAAGCGCGACAGCACCAGCAGCACGCGGTTGGCCAGGCGCGACCACAGACACAGGCGATAAGCCACTTCGATCTCGGCATGACCACGTACTGCAGCAGTCTGCTCGCGCACCTCCTCCAGGCCCAGCGCCTTGGCCTCTTCCAGCAACAGGCCTTCGAGCCCTTTGGGGCAGGTCAGTACGATTTCGTAACGTTCAGACATGGATCTTCCACTGCCTATGGCAATCAGGGAGGTGCAGCAATGCACCTCGACTCAAAATAAGTGACAAAAGGTCACAGCGCGACCCTTCGCCGGAATAAGTAAGCACTCTCATTTGCACTCGCAAAATGACGGCATCGCTGCGCACAGCCAGATATCACGGTGTTTGGCTGTAAGAGACTGGATGTATTTCCAGCCTCCTTATGGCTTCACCTGCATTTAGGTTACGCCCTTATGACAAATCGATCATTCACAGGCCTCGGTGCATTCGTTAGAACACTACCTAGGGCTTTCGCTGCAACGGTGAAGGCACAGAAAGTTCGCCACGCCGGCAGCGAACTTTCGTTGGCAGATAGAACGTCTGCCCGGCCTTGCTACAAGGCCAACGGGACATAACAGTCAACAGTGAGGGCAACACCCTATGAGAAGACTTAAGCGTGATCCGTTAGAAAGAGCTTTTTTGCGCGGCTATCAGTACGGCATCAATGGTAAATCCCGCGAACTCTGCCCCTTTACCCTACCTTCGGTTCGTCAGGCCTGGCTCAATGGCTGGCGTGAGGGCCGTGGTGACAACTGGGATGGGCTGACCGGCACGGCCGGTATTCATCGACTCAACGAACTTCACGCTGTCGGCTGATCAGGATCACACCCGACTTCACCATGCCGACCCCCTCCGGGCGGCGGGCGCAAGCCCAGGGGCTCCTTCGGGAGCCCTATTCATTTAAGCGGCTCATTTACGCAGCGCGGCAATCGCATCCACCGCCTCGCGAATCAGCGCCGGCCCCTTGTAGATGAATCCCGAATAGATCTGCACCAGGCTCGCACCTGCAGCGATTTTCTCCGCTGCGTGTTTGCCCTCGGTAATACCGCCGACCGCGATGATCGGCAAACGACCCGACAGTTCACCGGCCAGCACCTTGACGATATGCGTGCTCTTGTCACGGACCGGCGCCCCCGACAGACCACCGGCTTCATCGCCATGAGCCAGCCCCTCGACACCTTCGCGGCTGAGCGTGGTGTTGGTGGCGATCACCGCGTCCATATCTGCCCCCAGCAGGGCGGCAGCGACCAACGCAGTCTCTTCATCGCTCATGTCCGGGGCGATCTTGATCGCCAGCGGTACGCGCTTGCCGTACTCCTGAGCCAGGTCTTCCTGACGGCGACGCAGTGCCTCGAGCAGCTCCTTCAGCGAGTCACCGAACTGCAGGCTGCGCAGCCCAGGCGTATTGGGCGAGCTGACATTGACCGTGACATAGCTGGCATGGGCGTACACCTTGTCCAGGCAGGTCAGGTAATCATCCACCGCCCGCTCGACCGGCGTATCGAAGTTCTTGCCGATATTGATCCCCAGTACACCCTTGAACTTCGCCGCTTGAACGCGCGCCAGCAGATGGTCGACCCCATGGTTGTTGAAACCCATGCGATTGATCACCGCCTCGGCCTCCGGCAGGCGGAACAGGCGCGGCTTGGGATTGCCGGGCTGCGGGCGCGGGGTCACGGTGCCGATCTCGACGAAACCGAAACCAAGCTGAGCGAAGCCGTCGATGGCATCACCGTTCTTATCCAGGCCTGCCGCCAGACCAACCGGATTGGCGAACTGCAGCCCCATAACATTGACCGGCAGGTTGGCCGGTGCCTTGGTCAGCAGAGCATTGAGCCCCAGCCGGCCACCGGCACCGATCAGATCGATGGACAGCTCGTGAGAGGTTTCCGGGGACAGTTTGAACAGCAGCTCGCGGGCCAGTGAGTACATGGGCAGGCTTAGCTCGATAGATGGTGAAATTGGCAAGTCGTCGATTATAGCCGCGCAGGCACTGCTGGCGCGAGGCAGGCCGCCAGAATCAGTCCAGAGGGCGTAAGCTGAGCAACTCGCCGGTGCTGCTGAACTCCAGCACGAAGGAACCATAGATCCCGGCATGAGTCAGATAGGGCCGCAGGTGATGGGCCGGCAAACTGACGCGACGCCCATCGCGGCTTTGCGCCATAATCCGGTTGGCAGTCCCGCGATAGACGGCCTGCAACCGTTCGGCCGATAACGCAATATCCAGCACCAAGCTGGGCATGGAGGCACCCTCGCAAATGAATGCGGCTATTTTGCCACAGCCCCTCACAGCAGCAGATACATACCTGCCATACCAAGCCGTATGGGCAATAGGCGTGCGTGTCTGCCACACTGCAGCGAATGCCTCGGGAATGATCTGTCGGCTATGAGCCTGTCCGAATCCTCAACGTTGAGTGGCCGCCTGGCAGCCCTGGCGCAACGCCTGGGCCTGCTTGGCCGTGGCTCACGACAGATTTTCGCCAAGGCCAGTGCCTTGCGCCTGCCATTCAAGGCACTGCCTGCACCAGTCGAGAGCATTGGCTGGCATGAAGGCCCACAACTGCAGTTGCTGCTCAACCTGTCTCGCGGCGCACTCTCGGGGCCCGTACAGGAAGACAAGGCCCAGGCCCACCACGCACTGACTCAGGTTGTGGAAGCACAAACGCAGCACCTGCAGTCTTTCGATCTACGCCTGATCGACGGTTTCGCCTGCCCCTGCCCGGCCCCCGGCTACTCAAGTTTCGAAGACTATGCAGCCAGCGAACACTGCAGGCACGTGCGCATCATCAGCTACAGGGATTTCGTCAAAACCATCGGCCAACCTTTGCCACGCTTTTTGGCCGGCGAGCCAGTCGAACTGCGCCAGGCCAACTGGCGAGGCGCGCGTGTCTTCTGGTCAGGGGAAACACAAGGCGAAGCCTTTGCAGGCGCCATTGCCTATGCACGCAGACGCGAACTGGAAGCGCAGCTACCGGCCAATCTGCTGCGCTATCGACTTAATGAAGCCGGCCTGAACAATCTGCAAAATCGCTATCACGTCCTGGCCATGCCGGAAGCAGCCTGGAGTGACCCTGGGTTCATGGGCTTGCTGCTGGACAACGGCATACCCTATGCGCGCCTGTCACTGCTGAAAAAAGCCGATACCCCGGAGTTTCTTCTGCTGCCTAAAGCTCACCCGCAAGCCACTGCCCTGGGCGAAGGGCTGCGCCTGGCGGGCGCACCGGATGTTCCCAACCACCTACGCCAACTTACAGTTCAGCCTGCCTGAGCCGACTTCCGCGCTATTCATCGCAACCGCGCAACAGACGCCCGATCATCTCCAACGAATAACCCCGGTACGCCAGAAACCGGCCCTGCTGGGCCCGCTCGCGGGCATCGACGGGCAGCCGGCCAGCAAACTTGCGTTGCCAGGTTTCACGCAATTGCTCGAACCAGTCGATACCACTGTCACGCAAAGCCTGATCGATATCGCCACGCGCCAGCCCGCGCTGCCCCAGCTCTTCACGGATACGTTGCGGCCCATAACCGGCGCGCGCCTTGTAGGCAACGAAACTTTCCAGATAGCGCGCCTCGGACAGCAAGCCCTCTTCTGCAAGACGCTGCAAAGCAGCCTCGACCAGCGCCTCGGGAGCGCCGCGCTTGCGCAGCTTGCGCATCAACTCGACACGCCCATGCTCACGTCGCGCCAGCAGATCCATGGCCGCTCGCCGAACGGCGAGCGGGTTATCCAGTACAACGCTCATGCGCTGATAACTTAGAAGTCGACTTCTGCGTCAGCCAGATCGTCAGCGGCAGCCTTTGCTGGTGCATTGCTGACCAGCAGTTTCTGACGAATCTGGTCTTCGATCTCACGGGCCACTGCCGGATTGTCTTCCAGGAACTTGGCAGCATTGGCCTTGCCCTGGCCGATCTTGTTGCCCTGATAGCTGTACCAGGCGCCAGATTTCTCGACCAGCCCCTGCTGCACGCCCAGATCGATGATCTCGCCGTTACGGTAGATACCCTTGCCGTAGAGGATCTGGAACTCGGCCTGGCGGAAAGGCGGCGCGACCTTGTTCTTGACGATTTTCACACGGGTTTCACTACCGACCACTTCCTCGCCTTCCTTGACCGCGCCAGTGCGGCGGATATCCAGACGAACCGAGGAGTAGAACTTCAGCGCGTTACCACCGGTGGTGGTTTCCGGGCTGCCGAACATCACGCCGATCTTCATGCGAATCTGGTTGATGAAGATCACCAGGCAGTTGGCGTTCTTGATGTTACCGGTGATCTTGCGCAGTGCCTGACTCATGAGACGCGCCTGCAGACCGACGTGCATGTCACCCATCTCACCTTCGATTTCCGCCTTGGGCACCAGAGCCGCCACGGAGTCGACGATGATCACGTCGATGGCATTGGAGCGCACCAGCATGTCGGTGATTTCCAGCGCCTGCTCGCCGGTATCCGGCTGCGACACCAGCAGGTCATCGACATTGACGCCAAGCTTGCCGGCGTAGTCGGGATCCAGCGCGTGCTCGGCGTCGACGAAGGCACAGGTAGCGCCATGCTTCTGCGCCTCGGCGATCACCGACAGGGTCAGGGTCGTCTTACCAGAGGATTCCGGGCCGTAGATTTCGACGATCCGGCCCTTCGGCAGACCGCCGATACCAAGGGCGATGTCCAAACCCAGCGAACCCGTGGAGATGGCCGGAATGGCCTGACGCTCATGGTCGCCCATGCGCATCACCGCGCCCTTGCCGAACTGCTTCTCGATCTGGCCCAGGGCAGCCGCCAAGGCGCGCTTCTTGTTCTCGTCCATTACCATCCTCACGTATTAACAAGGGCCTTACAGGCCGCCAACAACTGTATAAGTAGCCAGTATTATTCCACAGGGCAAGTCGCCCGCCTACCCCGCAGACGGATTTTCCTCTGCAAGCAGGCGCGAAAGCCCTGCCAGAGCGGCCTCGACCGTTTGTCGGCGCACCTCGTCGCGGTTTCCGGAGAACTGCCTGCGCACGCTGTAAAGACGCTCGCCATCGCCCCAGGCCAGCCAGACGGTTCCGACCGGTTTTTCCTCGGAACCCCCACCGGGGCCGGCCACACCACTGACGGCAACCGCGTAGCGTGCACCGCTATGGGCCTGGGCACCACGCACCATGGCCTCCACCACTTCACGACTGACGGCCCCAACGCTGGCGAACAACTCGGCCGGCACCCCCAGTTGCCTGGTTTTCTGTGCATTGGAGTAAGTGACGTAACCAGCTTCGAACCAGGCCGAACTGCCGGCAATCCGCGTAATCGCCTCGGCGATGCCTCCGCCGGTACAGGACTCGGCCGTGGTGACCTGGGCGCCGGCATCCTGCAGTTGCCGGCCGAGCTGCGCGGCCAGTTGGCTGATGCAATCCATATCTTCTCCGGGGTGAAACGAGTAAGCCCGATACCCTACACTAGGCGCTTTTGCGATTTAAACCGGACAGTCGAGACCATGACGGATCTTTCAGCACACACCCCGATGATGCAGCAGTACTGGAAGCTGAAGAACCAGCACCCGGATCAGCTGATGTTCTATCGCATGGGTGACTTCTACGAGATTTTCTACGAAGACGCGAAGAAAGCCGCAAAACTGCTGGACATCACCCTGACGGCCCGCGGTCAGTCGGCCGGCCAGTCGATCCCCATGTGTGGCATCCCCTTCCATTCGGTGGAAGGCTACCTGGCCAAGCTGGTCAAGCTTGGCGAGTCGGTGGTGATCTGCGAACAGATCGGCGATCCGACCACCAGCAAGGGCCCGGTGGAGCGCCAGGTGGTGCGCATCATCACCCCCGGTACCATCAGCGACGAAGCCCTGCTCGACGAGCACCGCGACAACCTGTTGGCTGCCGTACTCGGTGATGAACGCCTGTTTGGTCTGGCCGTGCTGGACATCACCAGCGGCCGTTTCAGCGTGCAGGAGATCAAGGGCTGGGAGAACCTGCTGGCCGAGCTGGAGCGCCTCAACCCCGCCGAACTGCTGATCCCGGACGACTGGCCGCAGGGCCTGCCGGCGGAAAAGCGCAAGGGTTCGCGCCGCCGCGCGCCCTGGGACTTCGACCGCGACAGTGCCTTCAAGAGCCTGTGCCAGCAGTTCGGCACCCAGGACCTGAAAGGCTTCGGCTGCGAGAACCTGACCCTGGCCATCGGCGCCGCCGGTTGCCTGCTGGCTTATGCCAAGGAAACCCAGCGCACCGCCCTGCCCCACCTGCGCAGCCTGCGTCATGAGCGTCTGGACGACACCGTGATCCTCGATGGCGCCAGTCGCCGTAACCTGGAGCTGGACATCAACCTCGCCGGCGGCCGCGACAACACCCTGCAATCGGTCATGGATCGCTGCCAGACTGCCATGGCCAGCCGCCTGCTCGGTCGCTGGCTGAACCGCCCGCTGCGTGATCGCATGGTGCTCGAGGCGCGCCAGGACGCCATCGCCTGCCTGCTCGACGGTTATCGCTTCGAGTCGCTGCAACCGCAGCTCAAGGAGATCGGCGACCTGGAGCGCATTCTCGCCCGTATCGGCCTGCGCAACGCGCGCCCGCGCGACCTCGCTCGCCTGCGCGATGCCCTGGCCGCCTTGCCCGAACTGCAACGGGCGATGACCACGCTGGACACCCCGCACCTGCAGCAACTAGCCAATAGCATCGCCACCTACCCGGAGCTGGCCGATCTGCTGGCCCGCGCCATCATCGACAACCCGCCGGCGGTGATCCGTGATGGTGGTGTCCTCAAGACCGGCTATGACGCCGAGCTGGACGAGCTGCAGGCCATGAGCGAGAACGCCGGCCAGTTCCTCATGGATCTGGAGGCGCGCGAGAAAGCCCGTACCGGCCTGGCCAACCTCAAGGTCGGCTACAACCGCGTACACGGTTACTTCATCGAACTGCCGACCAAGCAGGCCGAATCGGCACCCGCTGATTACATCCGCCGGCAGACGCTCAAGGGCGCCGAGCGCTTTATCACCCCCGAGCTCAAGGATTTCGAAGACAAGGCGCTGTCGGCCAAGAGCCGCGCCCTGGCGCGTGAGAAGATGCTCTACGACGAACTGCTGGAACGCCTGATCGGCCACCTGGCACCGCTGCAGGACAGTGCGGCGGCACTGGCTGAACTGGACGTACTGAGCAACCTGGCCGAGCGTGCGCTGAACCTCGACCTGAACCGTCCGCGCTTCGTCGATGAGCCGTGCATGCGTATCGATCAGGGCCGTCATCCGGTGGTCGAACAGGTGCTGACCACGCCCTTCGTGGCCAACGACCTGGATCTCGACGACAACCGCCGCATGCTCATCATCACCGGGCCGAACATGGGTGGTAAATCCACCTACATGCGCCAGACCGCGCTGATCGTGCTGCTCGCCCATATCGGCAGCTTCGTCCCGGCGGCGGCCTGCGAGCTGTCGCTGGTGGATCGCATCTTCACTCGCATCGGCTCCTCCGACGATCTGGCCGGCGGTCGTTCGACCTTCATGGTGGAGATGAGCGAAACCGCCAATATCCTGCACAACGCCAGCGAGCGCAGCCTGGTGCTGATGGACGAGGTTGGCCGCGGCACCAGCACCTTCGATGGCTTGTCGCTGGCCTGGTCGGCAGCCGAACACCTGGCGCACCTGCGCGCCTTCACCCTCTTCGCCACCCACTACTTCGAGCTGACCGTCCTGCCGGACAGCGAACCGGTAGTGGCCAACGTGCACCTTTCGGCCACCGAGCACAACGAACGCATCGTCTTCCTCCACCATGTCCAGCCTGGGCCGGCGAGCCAGAGCTACGGCCTGGCGGTGGCGCAACTGGCCGGCGTACCCGGCACGGTCATCAGCCGCGCCCGTGAACACCTGGCGCGCCTGGAAGCCACCAGCCTGGCGCACGATATGCCCCGCCAGCAAGCTGGCCAACCGCAGGTGCCGATGCAGAGCGACCTGTTCGCCAGCGTGCCACACCCGCTGTTGGAGCAATTGGGCAAGATCAATCCGGATGATCTGACCCCACGCAAGGCACTGGAACTGTTATATACATGGAAGACGCAGATCTAACGCTCGATAGAACAAACTGCTAGAATCGCGCGCAATTTTACGACTGCCCGGTTTACAGCCTGAGCCGCGGCCACAGACAGAGCGCCTACAGCCCTTCGCAGAAAGGGCGCAGGCCGCCGCCCGAGGAGAGAATCAGACATGACCTTCGTCGTCACCGACAACTGCGTCAAATGCAAATACACCGACTGCGTGGAAGTCTGCCCGGTTGACTGCTTCTATGAAGGCCCGAATTTCCTGGTCATCCACCCGGACGAGTGCATCGACTGCGCCCTGTGCGAACCCGAGTGTCCGGCTCAGGCGATCTTCTCCGAGGACGAAGTGCCCGAGGACATGCAGGAATATATCGAGCTGAACGCAGACCTGGCCGAAGTCTGGCCGAACATTACCGAGAAGAAGGATTCGCTGCCGGACGCCGAAGAGTGGGATGGCGTGAAGGACAAGCTGCAGTACCTGGAGCGCTAAGCCCAGCCGCTGATGCCAAGACCCGCCAAGTGCGGGTCTTTTCCTTTCTACACTGACGATGCTCAGGGTTGAGCGCAACCTGCAGACAAAAAAAGGGGCGACTCGCGCCGCCCTCTTTCATTCCCTGATCCCTTGATTTCCCAACTCATCATCCTGATGGATCGCGTCTTGCGATAGTCCTGATCATCATCCTGATGACCTGTGCTTATCCCTGTGCACGGTTGCGATAGTACCTGCACCAGACTCACGCACAACCCGGCACAAAGCCCGGCAAGCTTTCTCAAGAAATAAGAAATCGCTTTTAAAACAAAAACTTAAAAAATAATTCTCACAGACGCACAGCCGTTTCTGCATAAAGACTGACAGCATATGTGAGCAATCACTTACATGATCGCGCATAAAAAACCCGGCCGAAGCCGGGTTTACAATCGACGCCAGGCGCTACTGAAACAAAGAGTCGCTGGACAGACCGTTCTTCTCCAGGATTTCGCGCAGGCGCTTGAGCGCCTCGACCTGAATCTGCCTGACCCGCTCACGCGTCAGGCCAATTTCCTGCCCGACCTCTTCCAGCGTACTGCTCTCATGGCCACGCAAACCAAAGCGGCGCACCACCACCTCACGCTGTTTGTCGGTGAGGTCCGATAGCCACTGATCGATGCTCTGCGACAGATCATCGTCCTGCAGCAATTCGCAAGGATCGGTCGGGCGATCATCCGTCAGGGTGTCGAGCAGTGTCTTGTCAGAGTCCGGCCCGAGCGAGACATCCACCGAGGACACCCGCTCGTTGAGACCCAGCATACGCTTGACTTCCCCTACCGGTTTTTCCAGCAGGTTGGCGATTTCTTCCGCAGAGGGCTCGTGGTCGAGCTTCTGGGTCAATTCACGCGCTGCACGCAGGTAAACGTTGAGCTCCTTGACCACATGAATCGGCAGACGGATGGTTCGCGTCTGGTTCATGATGGCACGTTCGATGGTCTGGCGGATCCACCAGGTGGCGTAGGTCGAGAAACGGAACCCCCGCTCCGGATCGAACTTCTCCACGGCGCGGATCAGGCCGAGATTTCCCTCTTCGATCAGATCGAGCAGGGAAAGGCCACGATTGACGTAACGTCGGGCGATCTTCACGACCAGCCGCAGGTTGCTCTCGATCATGCGTTTGCGCCCGGCCGGATCGCCCTTCTGCGCCAGACGCGCGAAGTGCACTTCCTCTTCGGGAGTGAGCAGGGGAGAGAAACCGATTTCGTTGAGGTAAAGCTGAGTGGCGTCGAGCGCCCGGGTGTAGTCGATGTGCTTATGCTGTTTGGAGGGTGTTGCGGCCTTGGTCTTCGTACGTGCGACCGGTGCTTCCACCTCATCGCCTTGGATCTCGCCGAATACGCTGCCCGGCTCCAGGAGGAGCAGTTCATCGTCGACGTCAAACTCCGGCGCTTCTTTTTTTATGAGAGCCATGGTTGTTGCCCCTAGCTGAGTTCGACAACAGGCTCTGGCAGAAACGTCCTGGCCACCCCCGAGCCCGTCCCTCCTACGTGATGGAACGGGTCAGCTAGGGGTCAACGACGTGGCAGGTATTGCAGTGGATCGACAGGCTTACCTTGGCGGCGAATCTCGAAGTGCAGCTTCACCCGGTCGGCCCCTGTGGACCCCATTTCAGCAATGCTTTGCCCGGCTTTGACCTGCTGCCCCTCCCGTACCAACAACCTGCGGTTATGACCGTAAGCACTTACGTAGGTGTCGCTGTGCTTGATGATGATCAACTCGCCGTAGCCCCGCAAACCACTCCCGGCATATACAACCGACCCATCAGACGCAGCTAAAACAGGCTGTCCTAATTCCCCTGCGATATCAATGCCTTTATTCAAACTACCGTTTGAGGAGAAGCGACTGATCACAGTGCCCTGCGTCGGCCAGGACCAGCCACTGGCAGAACGGCTTACCGGAGTCACCGGTGTGGTGGCAGGCGTATTGGCCACAGGCGGGCGGGCAGGCTGTGCGGCAGGCGGTGCCGTGACAGCCGGCGGACGGCTCTGCGCAGGCGGAGTAACGACGGTGGCTGCAGGCGCCCGCGCAACGACCGGCTGACTGCTGCCTACAGGGCGGTTATCGAAGCGAATAGTCTGGCCAACACGGATCAGGTACGGATCACGCAGACCATTGTGTGCGGCCAGCGCCTTCCAGTCCCAACCGAAGCGAAACGCAATGGAATACAAGGTATCGCCGCGCTGCACGACATAGTGCCCATTGCGTACGGGCTGACGCTGCACTACCGGAGCCGCCCCCTGGTTATGCCCGCGATCGACAACCTGCACGCCACCCGGAGGCGAACTGACACAACCGGCCAACGCTGAGGCGGCAAGCAACGCGAGCGGCAGTCGGAAGACTGCAGCTGCACGCACTGGCACGAGAAGGACGGTCCAACTCACCCAACTACTCCCTGAATGACGGTAAGAACGAAAAACTGTGTCTGGCTTATTGATCACGGGCACTGTCGGCTGACAGACGGCTGGCCAACCACTCCAGCCCCAGCACCAGTGCGATACCGCCGACAGCCAGTACCACGGCCAACAAAAGCTGCGGATCCTGGCCACTGATGTCGGCAAACTGGCCCGGCAACAGATTACTCTCCAGAAGCGGCACCTGTTCGCCCTTGCTGTCGAGACGCCAGCTCACGACCTCCTTCCAGGGCCAGACCTTGTTCAGAGAACCCAACATCAGCCCCGTCAGAAACGCCAGGCTCAGATCACGCCAGCGCGACAACAGCCAACTGAGCAGACGTGCGAAGCTGAGAATACCAACCAGACAGCCACTGGCAAAAACCGCCAGAACCAGTAGATCGAGCTCCTTCACCGCCCCAAGCACCACCGAATAGAGGCCGAGCAGCAGCAGGATGAAACTGCCCGAGATACCCGGCAGGATCATGGCACAGATGGCGATGGCCCCGGCCAGGAACAGGGTTGGCAGGTCACTGCCCCACTGCATGGGCGCTGCTACGGTTATCCAGTAGGCGAATGCCAGCCCAAGGACAAAGCTCAGCACCCGGGTCCAGTTCCAGCGACCGATTTCCCGCCCTACCACGTAAGTGGACACCAGAATCAAGCCGAAGAAGAACGACCACAGGGGGATCGGATGCTGCGCCATCAGGTAGGTAATCAGGCGTGCAAACGAAAGAATGCTGGTCATGATGCCGCAGAGCAGCACCAGCAGGAAGGTTGCATTGGCCATCTGCCAGGCATCCTTGATACGCCCCTGCAGCAATGACAGCGTCGCCTCAGGAACACGGGCAATGGAACGCAACAACTCGTCGTAGATACCGCTGATGAAAGCGATGGTACCGCCGGAGACACCCGGCACGACATCAGCAGCGCCCATGGCCAGGCCCTTGGCATAGAGCAGGAAATATTTCTTCATGGATCCTTCCGGAGCGAAACAGCGGTCAGGCCAATGGCCCATTGAGTAAGGGTACGAAGCGCACCGCATCGAGCACATGACGGGAGAAACCGTCGTCCTCACGCACGATCAGCAACAACTGCTGTACATCACCACTGCCGACCGGGATGACCAGGCGCCCGCCAGGCGCCAGTTGATCGAGCAAGGCCTGCGGTACCTGCGCGGCAGCAGCGGTGACGATGATGCCGTTGTACGGACCGAGCGCATTCCAGCCCTCCCAGCCATCACCCCAGCGAAAGACCACGTTGCGCAGATTGAGTTCGGCCAAACGCTCCTTGGCACGCTCCTGCAGCACCTGAATGCGCTCGACCGAGAACACCCGCTCCACCAGTTGTGCCAGCACGGCCGTCTGGTAGCCGGAGCCGGTGCCGATTTCCAGTACCTTGTCCAGCGGGCCGGCTGCCAGCAGCAGCTCGGTCATGCGCCCGACCATATAAGGCTGGGAGATGGTCTGGTTATGGCCGATGGGCAGCGCGGTGTCTTCATAGGCCCGGTGCGCCAGCGCCTCATCGACGAACAGATGGCGCGGCGTACGGCGGATCACTTCCAGTACCCGCGCGTTGGACAGCCCTTCCTCATAGAGGCGCTGGATCAAGCGTTCACGGGTGCGCTGCGAGGTCATACCGATCCCGCTGCGCTGCATGTCGTCCTGGCCACGCATCAGAAGATGCCCTCCAACCAGCCATCCATAGTGTCGAGCGCCTCATTGAACGTGCGATCGAGCCGTAATGGCGTGATCGATACATAACCTTGCATCACGGCATGAAAATCGGTGCCCTGGCTGCCATCCTCGACATCACCGGCTGCTGCGATCCAGTAGCCTTCCTTGCCACGCGGGTTGACCACCTTGACCGGCGCCGCCGCGCGCGCGCGGTGACCGAGACGGGTCAGCTGCACGCCACGGATATGCTCCAGCGGCAGATTCGGTACGTTGACATTGAGCACGGTACGCGGCGGCAGTTCGAGGCGCTCATGTGCCTCCACCAACTTGCGGGCGAAATAGGCCGCAGTCGGCAGATTGTCGGGCAGACGCGAGAGCAGCGAAAAGGCGAACGCCGGCTTGCTCAGAAAACGCCCTTCCAGCGCGGCGGCAACGGTGCCGGAATAGAGCACGTCATCGCCGAGGTTGGCGCCCAGGTTGATACCGGAGACGACCATGTCCGGCGTTTGCTCGAACAGACCGTTTAGCCCCAGGTGCACGCAATCGGTTGGCGTGCCATTGAGGCTGATATAGCCATTGGCCAGGACCATGGGATGCAGCGGACGATCGAGCGTCAGCGCACTGCTGGCACCGCTCTTGTCTTCGCCAGGGGCGATCACCACGCACTCGGCATAGTCAGCCAGCGCCTGGTGCAACGCAGCGATGCCGGGTGCGTTCACCCCGTCATCGTTGGAAATCAGAATTCGCATGGAGTATCCGTCTGCCCTGCTGGCACCAGATCGAGCACTTCGCGCACCACTACGGTGGCGAAACACCCGGCCGGCAGGACGAATGCAAGTTGCAGAATATCGGGCTCGGGATAATGCCACGTAAGGCTCTGAATGGGGAGGCGCAGAATGCGCCGTTCGTGCGCCATGTCCGCCCTGATCAGCCATTGCACCAGTTGCGCGGCCTCATCGGCTACTTCCTGCTCCAGCTGTCGGGTCACACCAGCAGTCGGCAAAGGCCCGTCACCCCACAGCGGGCCGGTTGGATGCAGGTCAAGAATGGCCAGGCGCGGGTCAATGCACTCGGCCTCGCCAGCCATGAAGAAACTGCGGCTGCTGGTGAAGGCCAGCAAGTCACCGATCTGCGCCTGGTTCCAGGTGCCCGCCGCCACGCGCTTGGCCAGCACCTGATTGAACAGGTAGCTGCGTGCCGAAGAGAGCAGGCGCGAACGCAGGTTGCGCTGTACCGGCAACTCCAGGCGCGAGGCGAAATCGCACGCCTGCAGCACGTTACCGCCGTCGAAGCCGAAACGCTGCAAGCCGAAGTAATTGGGCACGCCTTGCCCGGCGATACGCTGCAGGCGCTGTTCCAGAGCATCGCGCTCTGCTTCCAGAGCGGTCAGGCGCAGGGTGAAACCATTGGCCGAATGCGCACCGCGCTGCAGCTTGCGGTTGTGCCGCTGGCTGCGCAGGATGAGCAGATCATCACTCTGCGCGGCTGCCAGGTCGGGATCGGCCTTGCCCGGCAAGTGCAGGCTGAACCACTGACGAGTCAGCGCCTGGCGATCCTTGAGCCCCGCATAACTGACCGCCTTGAGCGGCAAGCCGGCAGCACGGGCAATACGTCGTGCCGCCTCTTCGGTATTCAGGCCACGTTTCTCCACCCACAGCCAGAGGTGCTCGCCCTGCCCCGTGAGTGGAATATCGAGCACCTCATCGACCTGGAAATCTTCGGCCGTGGCCTTGAGCACGGCGCGTCCACAGGCTTCGCCATGGGCACGCGGCCCCAGCAGTTGCAGCTCGTTCATGCCTTGACCAGCAAGGCGACGGCGTGCACCGCGATACCTTCCTCACGCCCGGTGAAGCCGAGCTTCTCGGTGGTGGTGGCCTTGACGTTGACCTGATCCAGTTCAACACCGAGATCCTCGGCGATGCGCTCGCGCATCGTGTCGATATGCGGCGCCATCTTCGGCGCCTGAGCGATGATGGTGGCGTCGACATTGCCCACCGCGTAGCCCTTGCCCCGCACCAGGCCCATCACATGGCGCAGCAGCGCACGACTGTCAGCGCCCTTGAAGGTCGGATCGGTATCAGGAAAGTGCTTGCCGATATCACCCAGCGCCACCGCGCCGAGCAGGGCATCGCTCAGCGCGTGCAACAGCACGTCACCGTCGGAGTGAGCAACAAGACCGAATTTATGGGAAATACGCACGCCGCCGAGGATGATGAAATCGCCTTCGCCGAAGCGGTGTACGTCATAGCCATGACCGATACGCATAAAGAACAACGCCCTGAAAAAGTCAGGGCGTGATTCTAACCGCATTGCCCGTAGCCCGGACGAAATCCGGGAAAATCACGCCCCGGATTCAATCCGCTTTACGCCGGGCGCAAAGCGGCAGCGTGATGCCGCAGGTGATCATCGATGAAGCTGGCGATGAAGTAGTAGCTGTGGTCATAGCCCGGCTGCATGCGCAGCGTCAGCGGATGAGCGGCCGCCTTGGCTGCTGCCTGCAACGCCTGCGGCTTGAGCTGGCCTTCGAGGAAGTCGTCACGATCGCCCTGATCGACCAGGATCGGCAACTTCTCCTCAGCCTCGGCGATCAGCACGCTGGCATCCCACTCACGCCAGCGCGAACGCTCCTCACCCAGGTACAGCGAAAACGCCTTCTCGCCCCAGGGACAGTTCATCGGGTTGCTGATCGGCGAGAACGCCGATACCGACTGGTAACGCCCCGGATTCTTCAACGCACAGATCAGCGCACCGTGGCCGCCCATGGAATGGCCGGCGATACCGCGCCTGTCCGAAACCGGGAAATTGGCCTCGATCAGCCCCGGCAGCTCCTGCACCACGTAGTCGTACATGCGGTAGTGACGAGCGAACGGCTCTTGAGTGGCATTGACGTAGAAGCCGGCGCCGAGGCCGAAGTCATAGGCGCCATTGGCATCGTCGGCCACGCCCTCGCCGCGCGGGCTGGTGTCCGGGGCGACGATGATCAACCCCAGTTCAGCCGCCATGCGCTGCGCGCCGGCTTTCTGCATGAAGTTCTCGTCGGTACAGGTCAGCCCGCTCAACCAGTACAGCACGGGCAACCTGGCGCCCTGCTCGGCCTGCGGCGGCAGGTAGACGGCGAACACCATGTCGCAATTGAGGCTGCTGGAGCGATGGCGGTAGCGCTTGTGCCAGCCGCCAAAGCTCTTGTTGCTGGAAACGATTTCGAGGGTCATGGGCCGCTCCGTAGGGTGCGCCATGCGCACCAGGGGGTTGCGGTGCGCACGGCGCACCCCGCGAGAATCCGTGCAGCCATGAGGCCGCACGGCGTGTCATCAGAAATGGATGACGGTACGGATGCTCTTGCCTTCATGCATCAGCTCGAACGCCTCGTTGATCTCGTCCAGCCCCATGTTGTGGGTGATGAAGGTGTCCAGCGGGATTTCGCCCTTCTGCGACTTCTCGACGTAGCTCGGCAGCTCGGTACGGCCCTTGACGCCTCCGAAGGCGCTGCCGCGCCAGACGCGGCCGGTGACCAGCTGGAACGGACGGGTGCTGATCTCGGTACCGGCGGGCGCCACGCCGATGATGGTCGACTCGCCCCAGCCCTTGTGGCAGCACTCCAGCGCGGCACGCATCAACTGCACGTTGCCGACGCACTCGAAGCTGTAGTCCACGCCGCCATCGGTCATCTCGACGATAACGTCCTGGATCGGCTTGTCATGCTCCTTCGGATTGACGAAATCGGTCGCACCCAGCTCACGGGCCACATCGAACTTGGCCGGGTTGATGTCGATGGCGATGATGCGCGAGGCCTTGGCCATCTTGGCGCCGATGATCGCCGCCAGGCCGATGCCACCCAGGCCGAAGATGGCCACAGTGGAGCCTTCACTGACCTTGGCGGTATTGAGCACGGCACCGATACCAGTGGTCACACCACACCCGAGCAGGCACACCTTGTCCAGCGGCGCTTCCTTGGGGATCACCGCCACCGAGACTTCCGGCAACACGGTGTATTCGGAGAAGGTCGAGCAGCCCATGTAGTGATAGACCGGCTCACCGTTGTAGCTGAAACGCGTGGTGCCGTCCGGCATCAGGCCCTTGCCCTGGGTGGCACGTACCGAGCTGCACAGGTTGGTCTTGCCGGATTTGCAGAATTTGCACTCACGGCATTCAGCGGTGTACAGCGGAATCACATGATCACCGACCTTCACCGAGGTCACCCCCTCGCCCACTGCTTCGACGATGCCACCGCCCTCGTGACCCAGTACACAGGGAAACACGCCCTCTGAATCCTGAGCGGACAGGGTGTAGGCGTCAGTATGGCAAACACCGGTGGCAACGATGCGCACCAGCACCTCGCCGGCCTTCGGCGGCTCGACATCGATCTCGACGATCTTCAGCGGCTCATTGGGCGCAAAGGCGACGGCAGCACGGGACTTGATCATGGAAGCTCTCCTGAGCGTTGCGAAAGTGCCGGGCAGTCTAGAACAACGCACTGAAGAGATAATTCGCTGATCATCAAAACATTATTGCTGTACAGGGATAATATGCTCGGTCATCACCGACACAGGGGGGGGCACGCCATGAATCGCTGGGAAGGGCTCGACGAGTTCGTCGCCGTGGCTGAATGCGGCCAGTTCGTTGCGGCCGCCGAACGCCTGGGCCTGTCTACCTCACAAGTCAGTCGCCAGGTGGCGCGCCTGGAGGATCGCCTGCAAAGTCGCCTGTTCTACCGCAGTACCCGGCGCGTGGCGCTGACTGAGGCCGGGCAGTTGTTTCTGCAGCATTGCCAGCGCCTGCAGGATGCGCGCGAAGAGGCACTGCGCGCAGTCGGCGACCTCGGCGCGGAGCCCAAGGGGCTGCTGCGCATGACCTGCGCGGTGGCCTACGGTGAACGCTTCATCGTGCCACTGGTGAATGACTTCATGGCCCGACACCCGCAGTTGCGGGTCGAGATCGAGCTGAGCAACCGTCAACTGGACCTGCTGCACGATGGCCTGGATCTGGCCATTCGCCTCGGCCGCCTGCAGGACTCGCGATTGATGGCGGCACGCCTGGCGCCCCGGGAAATGTACCTGTGCGCCGCGCCTGACTACCTGCAGCGCTATGGCCGCCCACATTCGCTGTCGGAGCTGGCCCGTCACAACTGCCTGATCGGCAGCAGCGATCACTGGAGCTTCGCCGAAAACGGCCGGGAAACCCAGGTGCGCGTGCAAGGCAACTGGCGCTGCAACAGCGGCCAGGCCGTACTCGATGCCGCGCTGCGTGGTTTTGGCCTGTGCCAGCTACCGGACTACTACGTCCTCGAACACTTGCGCAGTGGGCGGCTGATTTCCCTGCTGGAACAGCATCGGCCACCCAACACCGCAGTCTGGGCGTTGTATCCGCAGCAGCGCCATCTCTCGCCCAAGGTGCGTCAGTTGATCGACTGGCTACGCCTGGGATTGAGCCAGCGCCGCGAGTACAGCGAGCCAGCCTGACGCGCGGCAACCACGCTGTCGCTCCGCTGAACCGCAATGCATTGTCACAAGCCAGTTTGAAACTTGCACCCTGGCTGCCGCGTCACACGTGATGCTCCCATAGACACGCGGGGCTCACCCACTCAGCAGCATGAGGACATGGTTATGCAGGTTCTGGTCAATAGCGGTAAACACGTTACCTCGTCGATGGCCTTCACGGACGACATCAGTAATCGCGTGCGCAGCAAACTGCAACGCTACGAGGACCACCTCACCCGGATCGAAGTCCACCTCTCCGACGAGAACGCGCTAAAGAGCGGCCCGCAGGATAAACGCTGCAAGGTCGAGGCGCGGATGAAAGGTCGCGACCCGCTGACGGTATCCCACGATGCCGAAGAACTGCAGCAAGCCATCGATGGCGCCATGAACAAGCTGACCAATGCGCTGGATCGCAACCTGGGCAAAGAAGCCAAGCCCTGGACCCACTGACATGTCACCTGCCGTTCAACGCTCCGGCGACCATATGCACTGCAGGTAATGCAAATCTTCCGGGCGGGTGACCTTGAGGTTATCTGCCCGGCCTTCGATCAGACGCGGGGCTTGCCCTGACCACTCCATGGCCGAGGCCTCATCGGTCACTGCGACGCCTTCGGCCAGCGCCTGCGCCAGAGCCCCTTGCAGCGCCCCCAGGCGGAACATCTGCGGTGTGTAGGCCTGCCAGATCACGCTGCGATCGACCGTCTGCGCCACCCGACCTTCGGCACTGGCACGCTTGAGCGTATCGCGCGCCGGCACGGCCAGCAGGCCGCCCACCGGATCATCGGCCAGGCTTACCAAAAGACGATCCAGGTCCTGCCTGGCGAGATTGGGCCGCGCGGCGTCATGCACCAGCACCCAGTCCTCGGCGCCTGCGCCCTCAGCAAGCAGCGCCTGCAACCCGGCCAGTACTGAATCGGCCCGCTCGCGCCCACCGGGCGCGCGGCGTAGACGCGGGTCTCTGGCAACCGGGAGCTGCGGCCAGAACGGATCGTCCGCCGCCACGCAGACCATGGCGCCCAATAAGCCGGGATGATCGAGAAAGCAATGCAGGCTGTGTTCGAGGATGCAGCGACCGGCGATCTGCAGGTACTGCTTGGGGCGGTCAGCGGCCATCCGCGCCCCAACGCCCGCCGCCGGGATCACCAGCCAGAACTGGACGCTCATTCGGTCAGCAGGTAGAGGGTTTCACCCTCTTTGAGCATGCCCAGCTCCTGTCGCGCACGCTCTTCGACGGTCTCCATGCCGCGCTTGAGCTCCATCACCTCGGCCTCGAGGATACGGTTGCGCTCCAGCAGGCGCTCGTTCTCGCCTTGCTGCTCGGCGATCTGCTGCTGCAGACGGCTGACCTGGGCAAGACTGCCCTCGCCAACCCACAGACGATACTGCAGACCGGCAAGCAGCAGGATCAGCACGATGAACAGCCAGTACGGACTACGCATGGAGCGGCTCGCAGATTGAGTCATCGGCATGGTAGGGGCTGCGTTCATGCTTGAAAAGAAGCCGACTGATGAGTGACATGGGGTTTAAGGTTCTGCATCCGTGCAAGGGTTCCCGGAAATCGACGAAACGCCGACGAAAAAGGTCATATCAGCAATGGCACAGCCCTTGTAGGAGCGGCTTCAGCCGCGAAAATTCGCGGATAAATCCGCTCCTACATGCCGCACCAGCGCTAGGCCGCCACAAAAAAGGGCGACTTGCGTCGCCCTTTTCTACCACGCAGTAATCAGCCGCGGAACTCGGCACGGCCTTTGTAGGGTGCCTTGGCGCCGAGCTGCTCTTCGATGCGCAGCAGCTGGTTGTACTTGGATACACGGTCGGAACGGCACAGCGAACCGGTCTTGATCTGACCAGCAGCAGTACCCACGGCCAGGTCGGCGATGGTGCTGTCTTCGGTTTCGCCGCTGCGGTGCGAGATCACTGCGGTGAAGCCGGCGGCCTTGGCCATCTGGATGGCTTCCAGGGTTTCGGTCAGCGAGCCGATCTGGTTGAACTTGATCAGGATCGAGTTGCCGATCTTCTCGTCGATGCCGCGCTTGAGGATCTTGGTATTGGTGACGAACAGATCGTCGCCAACCAGCTGTACCTTCTCGCCGATCTTGTCGGTCAGCACCTTCCAACCCGCCCAGTCGGACTCGTCCATGCCGTCTTCGATGGAGATGATCGGGTAGCGCTGGGTCAGGCCTGCCAGATAGTCGGCGAAACCTTCGGCGCTGAACACCTTGCCTTCGCCAGCCAGATCGTACTGACCGTCCTTGAAGAACTCGCTGGAGGCGCAGTCCAGAGCCAGGGTCACGTCGTCACCCAGTTTGTAGCCAGCGTTGGCCACGGCTTCGGCGATGGCAGCCAGAGCGTCTTCGTTGGAGGCCAGGTTCGGCGCAAAACCGCCTTCGTCACCGACAGCAGTGCTCAGGCCACGAGCCTTCAGTACAGCCTTGAGGTGGTGGAAGATCTCGGCGCCCATGCGCAGTGCATCAGCGAAGTTCTTGGCGCCAACCGGCTGCACCATGAATTCCTGGATGTCGACGTTGTTATCGGCGTGCTCGCCGCCGTTGATGATGTTCATCATCGGCACGGGCATGGAGTAGACGCCCGGGGTGCCATTGAGGTCGGCGATGTGCGCGTACAGCGGCACACCCTTGGCCTGGGCAGCCGCCTTGGCGGCAGCCAGGGATACAGCGAGGATGGCGTTGGCGCCGAGCTTGGCCTTGTTCTCGGTAGCGTCGAGTTCGATCATCGCGCGGTCCAGCGCCTGCTGATCGGTCGCATCCTTGCCCAGCAGCAGATCACGGATCGGGCCGTTGATATTGGCGACGGCTTTCAGCACGCCCTTGCCCAGGTAACGGCTCTTGTCGCCGTCACGCAGCTCCAGCGCTTCGCGCGAGCCGGTGGAGGCACCGGACGGCGCACAGGCGCTACCGACAATGCCCCCTTCCAGAATTACATCCGCTTCCACAGTGGGGTTGCCACGGGAGTCGAGAACCTCACGACCCTTGATGTCGACGATCTTTGCCATTCTTGATAACGCTCCAAAGGTTGACGATAAGACGGCAGCAGCAGGCTGCACTGGGCCGTCGCTGCCCAAGGGCAGATCGACGGCTCGCACTGACTCACGGGTCAGGGTGATTTTGCTCGGGCGGCACTTTACCGGATTGCGTCCGGTTCAGGCAGTCTCGATGGGCGGAAAACTCTTGATCAAGTCATCCAACTGCTTGAGCTGAGTGAGGAAAGGCTCCAGCTTGTTCAGGCGCAGGGCGCACGGGCCGTCGCACTTGGCGTTATCCGGATCCGGATGCGCCTCCAGGAACAGGCCAGCCAGCCCCTGGCTCATACCGGCCTTGGCCAGGTCGGTCACCTGGGCTCGGCGGCCGCCAGCGGAGTCGGCACGGCCTCCCGGCATTTGCAGGGCATGGGTCACATCGAAGAATACCGGGTACTCGAACTGCTTCATGATGCCGAAGCCGAGCATGTCCACCACCAGGTTGTTGTAACCGAAGCTGGAACCACGCTCGCAGAGGATCAACTGATCGTTACCGGCCTCTTCGCACTTGGTCAGGATGTGCTTCATTTCCTGCGGAGCGAGGAACTGCGCCTTCTTGATGTTGATCACCGCACCGGTCTTGGCCATGGCCACCACCAGGTCAGTCTGCCGCGAGAGGAAGGCCGGTAACTGAATGATGTCGCACACTTCGGCCACGGCGGCGGCCTGATGCGGCTCATGAACATCGGTGATCACCGGCACGCCGAAAGTCTTCTTCACTTCCTCGAAGATCTTCATGCCCTCTTCCAGGCCGGGGCCGCGGAAGGAGGTGACGGAGGAACGGTTGGCCTTGTCGAAGCTGGCCTTGAACACGTAAGGAATGCCGAGCTTCTCGGTCACCCGCACGTATTCTTCGCAGGCCTGCATGGCCAGGTCGCGCGACTCGAGCACGTTGATGCCACCGAACAGCACGAACGGCTTGTCGTTGGCGATCTCGATATCGCGAACTTTGATGATTTTCTGCGCCATGCCTTAAGCCTTCTTCGCTTTCTGAGCCAATGCAGCGTTGACGAAACCGCTGAACAGCGGGTGGCCGTCACGCGGCGTGGAGGTGAATTCCGGGTGGAACTGGCAGGCGACGAACCACGGATGATCAGGTGCCTCGACCACTTCCACCAAGGCGCCGTCGCCGGAACGGCCGGTGACCTTCAGGCCCGCCTCGGTCAGCTTCGGCAGCAGGTTGTTGTTCACTTCATAACGGTGACGATGACGCTCGACGATCACATCCTTGCCATAGCAGTCATGTACCTTGGAGCCGCTCTGCAGTTGGCAATCCTGTGCACCCAGACGCATGGTGCCGCCCAGGTCGGAGTTCTCGCTGCGCTGCTCGACGCTGCCTGCAGCGTCCTGCCATTCGGTGATCAGACCGACCACCGGATGCTGGCTGGCCATGTCGAACTCGGTGGAGTTGGCATCGGCCCAGCCCACCACATTGCGGGCGTACTCGATCACCGCGACCTGCATGCCGAGGCAGATGCCCAGGTAAGGAATCTTGTTCTCACGGGCGTACTGCACGGTCTTGATCTTGCCTTCCACGCCACGCAGACCGAAGCCGCCCGGCACCAGAATGGCATCGACACCTTCGAGCAGACCGGTGCCCTGGTTCTCGATATCTTCGGAGTCGATGTAACGCAGGTTGACCTTGGTACGGTTCTGGATGCCGGCGTGGCTCATCGCTTCGATCAGCGACTTGTACGCATCGAGCAGCTCCATGTACTTGCCGACCATGGCGATGGTGACTTCTTTTTCCGGGTTGAGCTTGGCATCGACCACGCGATCCCACTCGGACAGATCGGCGCCGCCGCACTCCAGACCGAAACGCTCGACGACGAAATCATCCAGACCCTGGGCATGCAGCACGCCCGGGATCTTGTAGATGGTGTCGACGTCTTCCAGGCTGATCACCGCACGCTCTTCGACGTTGGTGAACAGGGCGATCTTGCGACGCGAGGACACGTCGATCGGGTGGTCGGAACGGCACACCAGCACGTCAGGCTGCAGGCCGATGGAACGCAGCTCCTTGACCGAATGCTGGGTCGGCTTGGTCTTGGTCTCGCCAGCGGTGGCGATGTACGGCACCAGGGTCAGGTGCATCAGCATGGCGCGCTTGGCACCCACTTCCACACGCAGTTGGCGGATGGCTTCGAGGAACGGCTGCGACTCGATATCGCCCACGGTGCCGCCGATTTCCACCAGGGCCACGTCGGCATCGCCGGCGCCCTTGATGATGCGGCGCTTGATCTCGTCGGTGATATGCGGAATCACCTGAATGGTCGCGCCCAGGTAGTCACCACGGCGCTCCTTACGCAGTACGTCTTCGTACACACGGCCGGTGGTGAAGTTGTTGCTCTTGCTCATCGTGGTGCGGATGAACCGCTCGTAATGACCAAGATCGAGGTCGGTCTCGGCGCCATCGTGGGTGACGAACACCTCACCGTGCTGGAACGGGCTCATGGTACCCGGATCGACGTTGATGTAAGGGTCCAGCTTGAGCATGGTGACCTTCAGGCCCCGCGCCTCCAGGATGGCCGCCAGTGAAGCCGAGGCGATGCCTTTCCCCAATGAAGAAACAACACCACCCGTGACGAAGATGTAGCGCGTCATGAAAAACCCTAGAAGTCTGCGTTTAAGCGGTCAGTGCCGCCGGGGAAAGCAAAGGATCGCCATCAGTACGAACAATGGCATGCCCGCCAAGCTCCCTGAGGGAGTCGGCAAAAGCTGTATTAAGACGGGAGCGTAGTCTACCCGAAAGGCCTTACCAGCTCAAACCTTGCGCGCCGATAGGCGGCGACCAGTGCAGAGTCGCCCCGCCAGCCTGGATTTCTGACGATTGCGACAGGTTCGCCACCGCCATCAGCTCATCGCCATCGAACAGCAGCGGCAGGCGTGGGCGCACGAATGCCGGCACGCGCAGCTCATTGAGCAGACGCTTGAGATCACGCCGGCCACGCCCCGGCAGCTGCAGCGACTCACCGCCCTGGCGGTAACGCAAATGCCAGTGACCTTGCGGCAACTCGCCCTGTAGATGCACATGACCATTGCCGGGAAGTTCGACCGATTCGGAAAACGAGTCACAGGGTAGATCGAGTGAATCGAGCGGCCGCAGCCACTCACCACTGAGCCACCAAAGCCGCCCATCGGCACGGTGCAACTCGCCATCGGCCAGTTTCCAGATCGGCGCCGCATCCGTGGCCGCATCACGCAGGTCACACCAACCGCCCCAGTGATCGCTATCGGGCATGCGGCTCAAGGGCGCCAGCCAATGCCGCAGCAAATTGCGCTGACGCGCATCGCTCAGCGCGGTAACGGCCGACAAATCCAGAGAAGGCAAAGGCAACCAGGGAAATGCGCAAACGCCACGCGCAGCCAACAGGTCCATCTCGGCAAGCTCTTCCAGCAGTTGCTGGGCCTCGCCCAGATGGCCGGCGCTGCGTGCAAGGCTTGCCGTCACCTGCGGCCAGCGCTCGGCCAGCAGCGGCATCACCTGCCTACGCAGGAAATTGCGACTGAAACGCTCGTCGGCGTTGCTCGGATCCTCGACCCAGGCAAGCCCACGCCTCTGCGCATAGGCCTGCAACTCAGCCCGTGAGCATTCGAGCAGCGGCCGAACCAGGCTGCCCTGCCCCAACGGCCGACTGACCGGCATCGCCGCCAGCCCGCGCACGCCAGCGCCCCGCAACAGACGAAACAACAGGGTTTCGGCCTGGTCATCACGATGCTGGGCGCCAAGCAATACCTCGCCAGAGCCCAGTCGCTCAGCGAACGCTGCATAACGCACCCGCCGCGCGGCCTGCTCCAGACTTGCCCCGGGCGCCACCTGCACCCTGACGACCTCCAAGGGAATATCCAGGCGGGCACAAAACTGCGCGCAATGCTCCGGCCAGGCATCGGCCGCCGGCTGCAGGCCATGATGGACATGAATGGCGGAGAGAGGCGGCAGATCCTCGTGCCGCGCCCAATCGGCGAGCAGATGCAGCAGCACGCTGGAGTCCAGGCCACCGGAGAAGGCAATACGCCAGGCAGGAGCCGTGTGCCACGGCTGCATGGCCTGGCGCAGGCGAATGCTGAGATCGGTCATCGGCCAAGCTTAAACAACAACGGGCCCGAAGGCCCGTGGTGGTGTGCGATAGATATCGTCGGGTGCGCGGTGCGCACCAGGATACCGACGACTACAGCCATTGGTGCGCACAGCGCACCCTACAACAGCCGCTGAGAGCCTCAGGCGATGCCGTAGCTCATCAGGCGATCGTAACGACGCTTGAGCAGCGCGTCGGTATCGTGCTTCTGCAGGCTGGCGAGCTGCTTGGTCAGCTCCTGACGGATAGACTCGGATGCCGCGACCGGATCACGGTGCGCGCCGCCGAGAGGCTCGGCGATCACCTGATCGACGATACCCAGATCCTTCAGGCGTTCGGCGGTGATGCCCATGGCTTCGGCAGCATCCGGCGCCTTCTCGGCAGTGCGCCAGAGGATCGAGGCGCAACCTTCCGGCGAGATCACCGAGTAGGTGGAGTATTGCAGCATGTTCAGCTGGTCGCAGACACCGATGGCCAGCGCACCGCCGGAGCCACCTTCACCGATAACGGTGGCGATGATCGGGGTTTTCAGGCGCGCCATCACCCGCAGGTTCCAGGCGATGGCCTCGCTCTGGCCACGCTCTTCGGCATCAATACCCGGGTAGGCGCCAGGGGTGTCGATGAAGGTGAGGATCGGCATCTTGAAGCGCTCGGCCATTTCCATCAGGCGGCAGGCCTTGCGGTAGCCCTCCGGGCGCGGCATGCCGAAGTTTCGGCGCACCTTCTCGCGTACTTCGCGGCCTTTCTGGTGACCGATGATCATCACCGGCTGATCACCCAGACGCGCCACACCACCGACGATGGCGGCGTCGTCGGAGAAGTGACGATCACCATGCAGCTCGTCGAACTCGGTGAAGATGTGCTGGATGTAATCCAGGGTGTAGGGGCGGCGTGGGTGACGCGCCAGCTGCGCGATCTGCCAGCTGGTCAGGTTGCCGAAGATGCTTTCGGTCAGGGCGCTGCTCTTGTCCTGCAGGCGGGCAATCTCGTCGCCGATATTCAGCGAATTGTCATTACCAACCAGGCGTAGCTCTTCGATCTTGGCTTGCAGGTCGGCGATCGGCTGTTCGAAATCGAGGAAATTCGGGTTCATAGTCATCCGTCTTGCGTCGACGGCCAAGTGGCCGGGGAGCTGTATCCATTAGGCGCCCTACCTTAAGGGATAGGGCGCAGCGGGTCGACACCCTCGGGTGCCTTTGCTGTCACGAAGAGGAATTTTCCTCTCGCATATCAGCGGTAGTGCAAAAAGACGTTGTCGCGCCCGAACTGGTCACGCAATGCCTGTATCAAAGTGTCGGCCGGGTCGATTCGCCAAGCATCGCCAAATTGAAGCAAGGCGCGCGCCTCCTCGCCACTGTAGTCGACGGTCACCGGGCAAGCGCCCTTGTGCTTGCTGCACAGCTCGGCCAGCCAACGCAGACGATCGCCCTTCAATGCCTCACCGGCGACCTTCAGCCGCAGGCTGTCGGCCAGGCCAGTGCGCGCCTCCTCCAGGCTCATCACGCGCTTGGCACGCAGACGCAAACCGCCGGAGAAGTCGTCGTTGCTGACTTCACCTTCGACCACCACCAGTGCATCGTTCTGCAGCAGCGCCTGGTTGCTGGCGAAGGCATCGGCAAACAGTGAGGCCTCGATACGCCCGGAGCGGTCGTCGAGGGTGATGAAACCCATCTTGTCGCCCTTCTTGTTCTTCATCACCCGCAGATTGACGATCATCCCGGCGATGGCCTGGGTGTCGCGCGCCGGCTTGAGTTCGACGATGCGCTGACGGGCGAAGCGGCGAATCTCGCCTTCGTATTCGTCGATGGGGTGGCCGGACAGGTAGATGCCCAGGGTGTCCTTCTCTCCTTTCAGGCGTTCCTTGATCGGCAGCTCGCGGGCCTTGCGGTGGTTGGCGTAGACGTCCGCCTCGGGCTCGGCGAACAGCCCGCCGAACAGATCCATGTGGCCGCTCTCGGCGCTGCGCGCGGTCTGCTCGGCGGACTGCACGGCCTCTTCCATGGACGCCAGCAGCACGGCGCGGTTCTTGTCCACGCTGGCCTGATAAGCCTTGAGCTCGTCCTGATAATAGGGGCCGAGGCGATCCAGTGCGCCGCTGCGGATCAACGCCTCCAGGGTGCGTTTGTTGATGCGTTTGAGGTCGACGCGGTTGCAGAAGTCGAACAGATCCTTGAACGGCCCACCTTCGGCACGGCATTCGACGATGGCCTCCACGGGCCCTTCACCCACACCTTTGACCGCACCGAGACCGTAGACGATACGGCCGTCATCGTTGACCGTGAACTTGAACTCGGAAACGTTCACATCCGGCGGGTCGATGCGCAACTTCATGTTGCGGCACTCTTCGACCAGGATAACCACCTTGTCGGTGTTGTGCATATCCGCCGAGAGCACCGCGGCCATGAACGGCGCCGGGTAATGCGCCTTGAGCCAGGCAGTCTGGTAGGACACCAGACCGTAAGCGGCCGAGTGCGACTTGTTGAAGCCGTAACCGGCGAACTTTTCCACCAGGTCGAAGATGTTACCGGCCAACTCGGCATCGATGCCATTGTTGGCGCAACCTTCGATGAAGCCACCGCGCTGCTTGGCCATCTCCTCGGGCTTCTTCTTACCCATGGCACGACGCAGCATGTCCGCGCCGCCGAGGGTGTAGCCGGCCATCACCTGGGCGATCTGCATCACCTGTTCCTGGTACAGGATGATGCCGTAGGTGGGCTTGAGCACCGGCTCCAGGCCAGCGTACTGGTAGTCCGGGTGCGGGTAGGACAGCTCGGCACGACCGTGCTTACGGTTGATGAAGTCGTCCACCATGCCCGATTGCAGCGGGCCAGGGCGGAACAGCGCCACCAGTGCGATCATGTCTTCCAGGCAGTCGGGCTTGAGCTTCTTGATCAGCTCCTTCATGCCGCGCGATTCAAGCTGGAAGACCGCAGTGGTCTCCGCCTTCTGCAGCATGTCGTAGGTTTTCTTGTCATCCAGCGGGATGAAGTCGATGTTGACCAGATCCTCATCCAGCGCGCCGTCGCGCTTCTGGATACGGTGGATGGTCTCCATCGCCCATTTGATGATGGTCAGCGTACGCAAACCTAGGAAGTCGAACTTGACCAGGCCGGCCTGCTCGACGTCATCCTTGTCGAACTGGGTCACCAGGCCGCCGCCCTCTTCGTCACAGGCGATCGGCGAAAAATCGGTGAGTTTGGTCGGTGCGATAACCACACCACCAGCGTGCTTGCCGGTGCCGCGCACCACGCCTTCGAGCTTGAGCGACATGTCCCAGATTTCCTGGGCTTCCTCGTCGCTCTTGAGGAAGTCGCGCAGCGGCTCCTCCATCTCGTAGGCTTTCTCCAGGGTCATGCCCACTTCGAAGGGGATCATCTTCGACAGACGGTCAGCCAGGCCGTAGGACTTGCCCTGCGCCCGCGCCACATCGCGCACCACCGCCTTGGCCGCCATCGAGCCGAAGGTGATGATCTGACTCACCGCATTACGCCCGTACTTCTCGGCCACGTAGTCGATCACCCGGTCGCGGCCATCCATGCAGAAGTCGACGTCAAAGTCAGGCATGGAAATCCGTTCCGGGTTGAGGAAACGCTCGAACAGCAGGTCATAGGCCAACGGGTCAAGGTCGGTGATCTTCAGCACGTAGGCCACCAGCGAACCGGCACCCGAGCCCCGGCCAGGGCCGACCGGCACGCCGTTGTTCTTGGCCCACTGGATGAAGTCCATAACGATCAGGAAGTAACCGGGGAAACCCATCTGGATGATGATGTCGAGCTCGAAGTTGAGGCGGTCGATGTAGACCTGCCTCTTGGCCTCGTAATCCGGCGTGTCCTTGGGCAGCAATACCTGGAGACGCTCTTCCAGCCCCTCGAAGGAGGCGTGGCGCAGGTAGTCGTCGATGCCCATGCCATTGGGCGTGGGGAAGTCCGGCAGAAAGTATTTGCCAAGCTGCACATCGATGTTGCAGCGCTTGGCGATCTCGACGGTGTTCTCCAGTGCTTCTGGCAGATCGGAGAACAGCTCCCACATTTCTTCGGTGCTTTTCAGGTACTGCTGATCGGAGTAATTGCGCGGCCTACGCGGGTCATCAAGCGTACGACCCTCGCCGATGCAGACGCGTGTTTCGTGCGCCTCGAAGTCGTCCTGCTTGATGAACCGCACGTCGTTGGTGGCCACCAGTGGCGCCTCGACACGATCAGCCAGCGCCACGGCGGCATGCAGGTATTCTTCGTCGCCGACGCGACTGGTGCGTTGCACTTCCAGGTAGAAGCGCTCAGGGAAGGCCGCCATCCACTCGCGCAGGCGCATCTCGGCCAAGGCTTCGTCACCGGCCAGCAACGCCATGCCGACTTCACCCTCACGCGCGCCGGACAGGGCAATCAGGCCTTCGGCGGCCTCCTTGACCCAGTCACGCTGAATGATCACCAGGTCGTTGCTCTGCCCTTCGGCCCAGCCACGAGAGATCAGTTCGGTAAGGTTGCGGTAGCCCTTGGCGTTCATCGCCAACAGGGTCAGGCGCGTCAGCGGGCCGTCTTCCTCGGCGCTGGCCATCCAGATATCGGCGCCGCAGATCGGCTTGACCCCGGCGCCCATGGCCGTCTTGTAGAACTTCACCAGTGAGCACATGTTGCTCATGTCGGTGACCGCCACCGCCGGCATGCCGGCCCCGGCAACGGCCTTGATCAGCGGCTTGACCCGCACCAGGCCATCGACCAGGGAGTATTCGGTGTGCAGACGCAGATGGACGAACGCTTGGGTCATGAGGCGGCCTTGCAAGTGAAAACGACAAAGCGCGAATTGTAGCCTAAGCGGGTCTGGCTGAGGGCCAGTGGCTCAGACTTCGAGCAGTGCGCGCACCGGGCCGAACGAACGCCGATGAATCGGCGTCGGCCCCAGGCGCTTGAGCGCTTCGAGATGAACTGGTGTGGGGTAGCCCTTGTGGCCGGCAATGCCGTAACCGGGATAGAGGCGATCCATCTCCACCATCTCGCGGTCACGGCTGACCTTGGCCAGGATCGAGGCCGCTGCGATGGCCGGCACGCGACTGTCGCCCTTGACCACCGGGGCGCTGGGCACTGCCAGTTTCGGGCAACGGTTGCCGTCGATCAGTGCCAGTTTCGGCGTGACGCTCAAGCCTTCGACGGCACGTTGCATCGCCAGCATGGTGGCGTGCAGGATATTCAGGCGGTCGATCTCCTCGACCTCGGCGCGGGCGATGCACCAGGCCAGAGCCTTCTCGCGAATCTCATCGAACAACACCGTGCGACGCGCCTCGGTGAGCTTCTTCGAATCGTTCAGGCCAAGAATCGGCCGCGCCGGGTCGAGGATCACCGCCGCCGTGACCACCGCCCCACAGAGCGGGCCACGCCCGACTTCATCAACGCCGGCGACCAGTTCCTCAACCAGGGTGAAATCGAGCCCCAGCTGCATCAGTCGCGCCCGGCCAGCTTGAGCACCGCGTCAGCCGCCGATAACGAGGCATCACGGCGCAGCGCACGGTGGATCAGATCAAAGCCCTCGGTCTGCACCTGACCACCATCGATCAGCGGCGCCACGGCCTGAGCCAGCGCCTCGGGCGTGGCCGCATCCTGAATCAGCTCGGGCACCAGCAGACGCTCGGCCAGCAAATTGGGCAGCGAGATATAGGGGCTTTTGACCAGGCGCTTGAGAATCCGGTAGGTCAGCGGCGCCACACGGTAGGCCACCACCATCGGACGCTTGTACAGCAATGCCTCCAGAGTGGCGGTGCCCGAAGCAATCAACACCGCATCACAGGCAGCCAGGGCTTCGTGGGAACGGCCGTTGAGCAGTGTCAGCGGCAAATCGCGCCCAGCCAGCATCTGTTCCAGCTGCTCGCGGCGCTCGAGCGTGGCGCAAGGCAGCAGGAAATGAATCCCCGGACGCAGCGCACGCAGGCGAATCGCGGCATCAAGAAACAGCTCACCGAGGCGCGCAACCTCACCGCCACGGCTCCCCGGCATCAAGGCCACCACCGGCTCGTCCAGCGGCAGGTCCAGCGTCGCCCGCGCAGCAGCACGATCGGCCTGCAACGGAATCGCATCGGCCAGCGGATGACCGACGAAATGCACCGGCACCTGATGTTCGTCGTAGAACTGCGCCTCGAACGGGAACAGGGTCAGCATCAGGTCGCAGGCTTCGCGAATTTTCAGCACGCGCTTCTGCCGCCAGGCCCATACGGACGGGCTAACATAGTGCACGGTCTTGATTCCGGCGCGGCGCAGCTTGAGCTCGAGGCCAAGGTTGAAATCAGGCGCATCGATGCCGATGAACACATCCGGCTGTGCGGCGATCAGGTCACGCGCCAATTGCCGACGACGCCCAAGCAGCTCGAACAGCCGGCCGAGCACCTCGACCAGGCCCATCACGGCCAGGCGCTCCATGGGGAAATAGGAGTTCAGGCCTTCGGCTTCCATGCGCGCGCCACCGACGCCAATGAATTCGGCATTCGGGTGGCGCTGCTTGATGGCCTGCATCAAGCCGCAGCCGAGGATGTCACCGGACGCCTCACCGGCGACCAGTGCGACGCGAAGAGGTCTGCTCATAGGTATCAGCGCGTGATGCCGCGCGTGGAGGCTTGAATCGAATCGCGGAAGATCGCCACTTCCGGGAACTGCGCAGCAGACTCGGCCAGCTCGGCCAGTGCCTGCTCGACGGTCAGACCCTGGCGATAAACAAGCTTGTAGCCCTTGCGCAGCGCGGCGATGGCCTCGGTAGAGAAACCCCGCCGACGCATGCCCTCGAAGTTCATGCTGCGTGCCTCGGCCGGATTACCGAACACGGTAACGAAAGCTGGAACATCCTTGCCAATGGCGGTGCCCATGCCGGAAAAGCTGTGCGCACCGATGCGGCAGAACTGATGCACCAGGGTGTAACCGGACAAGATCGCCCAGTCATCGACCCAGACATGGCCAGCCAGGGCGGTGTTGTTGACCAGAATGCAATGATTGCCGATCACACTGTCATGGCCGATGTGGGCATAGGCCATGATCAGGTTATGGTCACCGATGGTCGTTTCACTGCGATCCTGCACCGTGCCACGGTGAATGGTGACGCCTTCGCGGATAGTGTTGTGATCGCCGATCACCAGGCGCGTCGGCTCACCCTTGTACTTCAGGTCGGGCGTATCTTCACCCACAGAGGAAAACTGGTAGATGCGGTTGTGCTTGCCAATTACGGTCGGCCCCTTGAGTACAACGTGCGGGCCGATGACTGTACCCTCGCCGATTTCCACATCGGGCCCGACAATGCTCCACGGGCCGACGACGACGTCGTCGGCCAGTCTGGCACTGGGGTCGATGATGGCGCGAGGGTCAATCGAACTCATAGTTTGCGTTCCGCACAGATGATTTCAGCGGAGCAGACCTCTTTGCCATCGACAGTGGCACGGCACTCGAATTTCCAGATGCTGCGGCGGTCGCTCAGGTACTTCGCCTCCAGTACAAGCTGATCACCAGGCGTAACGGGAGAGCGGAAGCGCAGCTTGTCAGAGCCGACGAAGTAGTACAGGGTGCCATCGGCGGGTTTAACGCCCATCATCTTGAAGCCGAGAATCCCGGCGGCCTGAGCCATGGCTTCGATGATCAACACGCCCGGCATGATCGGATGCTCGGGAAAATGGCCATTGAAGAACGGCTCGTTGATGCTGACATTCTTGTAGGCGCGAACAGTCTTGCCTTCGACGTCCAGGTCCACGACGCGATCCACCAGCAGGAACGGATAGCGGTGCGGCAAATATTCACGAATTTCGTTGATGTCCATCATGTCCGGTTAAGCCTGTAAGAAAAGAAAAGAGCACGGTCATGCCGTGCTCAGGCATCAGATGAGACGTTCGCCGTCTGGGTCACGGCGGCCAGCTGTTTTTCCAGCTCGCGCAGGCGCTTGGCCATCTCGTCCAACTGACGAATACGGGCCGCGCTCTTCTTCCACTCGCCCGCCGGTTGCATGGCAGTACCCGAAGAATAGGCGCCCGGCTCGGTGATCGAACGGGTCACCATGGTCATCCCGGTGACGAACACGTTGTCGCACACCTCGATATGGCCAACCATGCCGACGCCACCGGCGATCATGCAGTTCTTGCCGATCTTGGTGCTGCCGGAAATACCGCAGCAGCCAGCCATGGCGGTGTTATCACCGATCTGCACGTTGTGCGCGATCATGATCTGGTTATCCAGCTTCACGCCATTGCCGATCAGCGTATCGGACAACGCACCGCGATCCACCGTGGTGTTGGCGCCGATCTCGACGTCATCGCCGATGGTTACGCCGCCAATCTGGGCGATCTTCTGCCAGACGCCCTTCTCGTTGGCGAAACCGAAGCCCTCGCCACCAATCACGGCACCGGACTGGATCACCACACGCTTGCCGATTTTTACGTCGTGATACAGCGTCACACGTGGCGCCAGCCAGCCGCCCTCACCGATCTCGCTACGCGCACCGACCACGCAATGGGCGCCGATACTGACATCGGCAGCGATACGGGCACCGCTCTCGATCACTGCATAAGGGCCGATACTGGCACTCGGATCGACCTGAGCATCACCGGCGACCTGAGCGGTCGCATGGATGCCGGCAGCAGCCCTGGGCTTGGGATCGAACAGGTGCGAAAGCTGGGCGTAAGCCAGATAGGGATTGGCCACGATCAGGGCATCACCGGCGTAGCCTTCGGCATCGTCGGCAGTCAGCAACACGGCACCAGCCTGAGTCTGCGCCAGGTACTTGCGGTACTGGGCATTGGCCAGGAAGCTCAACTGTTCGGGCCTGGCCTCCTGCAAGGTGGCCAGGCCCGTGATGACCTTGCCTTCGGCGCCACGCAGGGTAGCGCCGAGGCGCTCGGCCAACTGGCCGAGGGTAACTGTCAGCGTCATGCTCAGCGCATCTGATTCATGCGCTCGATGACCTGGCGAGTGATGTCGTACTGAGGTTTGACATCAATCACCGCACCGCGCTCGAGCACCAGGTCGAAGTTACCGTTCTTGATCACTTCTTCAACGGCCTTGTCCAGGTTCGGCTTGAGCTTGGCGAGCATCTCACGATCAGCGATGGCCTTGGCTTCGTTCAGCTCCTTGGACTGGAACTGGAAATCACGGGCTTTCTGCTTGAATTCGAGTTCGAGGCGCTCGCGCTCGGCCTGCTGCATCTTCTCGCCATCCTTGACCATACGATCCTGAATGCGCTTGGCGTCGCTTTCAAGGGTCTTGAGCTTGTTCAGCTGCGGGCCGAACTTTTTCTCGGCATCCACGGCGTAACGCTTGGCGGCATCGGATTCGAGCAGCGCCATCTGATAGTTCAGCACGGCCACCTTCATCTCGGCGAACGCCGGAGTGGCGATCAGGGCGGCGGTGAACAGAACCAGTTGAGTCAACTTACGCACAATGCACTCCTGCAACAAAACTGTTGGCTTGCTATGAAACGAAATTAGAAGGTTTGACCCAGGGAGAACTGGAAGACCTGAGTATCGGCTTCATCCGGCTTCTTGATCGGCATGGCCAGGCTGAAACTCAGTGGGCCCAGCGCGGTGATCCAGGTCAGACCAACACCCACGGAGCTGGCCAGGTTGCTGAAATCGATGTCGCAGCTGTCACTGAGTCTCTTCTGGCTGGACGAGCAATTGGTGTCGAAGACGTTACCCACGTCCCAGAACAATGCGGTACGCAGCGAACGCTGATCCTTGACGAACGGCAGCGGGAAGAGCATCTCGACGCCACCCTGCACCAGCACGTTACCACCGAACGGCAGCGCATCCTGATCCGGATCGCGGAGCGTGCCGGGTTTGTTACCGGAGCTCGGCGTACTACGCGGGCCCAGGCTGCTGTCCTCGAAGCCACGTACCGAGTTGAAACCACCGGCATAGTAGTGCTCGTAGAACGGCAGCTCGGCGGTGCTGCCGTAGCTGTCGCCATAACCCAGCTGGGTATGGAAGCGCAGGGTGTAGTTGTCACTGAGCGGGGTGAAGACCTGACCACGGTAGTCGAGCTTGTAGAACGACAGGTCACTACCTGGAATGGTGGTTTCCAGCACCAGGCTCTGCGAATGACCACGATTGGCCAGCACGCCACGGTTCAGGGTCGATTCGGACCAGCCGATGGAACCCTTGAAGTTCAGGTAGCTGTCGCCTTCGGCTTCGATGAAGTCGAAGATTTCGTCGACGGTGTAACGACCTGTATCGATCGTATCCTGCTGCACGGTCAGGCCATAGGTCAGGCGCGAAGTCTCGCTGATCGGATAACCGATATTGACGCCTGCGCCCAGACTGTCTACCGAGTAGCTGGACACATCGACATCGAGCTCGTCGTAGTCGGTGGTGCGGTAGAAGGCGTTGTAACCCAGGCTGACGCCGTCGACGGTCCAGTAGGGGTCAACGAAGCCGAAACTGTAGCGGGTCTGGTATTCACTGCGGGTCAGACCGATGCTGACGCGGTTACCGGTACCCAGGAAGTTGTTCTGGCTGATCGAACCACCGAGAATCAGACCGGCGTTCTGGGCGAAACCGACGCTGGCAGTGATGGAGCCTGACGGCTGCTCTTCGACGCTGTAGTTGACGTCGATCTGGTCATCGGTGCCCGGCACCTGCGGGGTTTCGACGTTGACTTCCTTGAAGAAGCCCAGACGCTCGAGGCGGGTCTTGGACTGATCGATCAGGTAGGTCGAGGCCCAGCCACCTTCCATCTGGCGCATTTCGCGGCGCAGCACTTCGTCTTCGGATTTGGTATTGCCACGGAAGTTGATGCGGTTGACGTAGGCACGCTTGCCCGGATCGACGAAGAAGGTGATCGAAACGGTGTTGTCCTCGTCGTGCGCTTCCGGCACGCCGTTGACGTTGGCGAAGGTGTAACCCTCATTACCCAGACGACGGGTGATCAGCTCGCTGGTGGTGGTCATGATCTTGCGCGAGAACACCTGCCCTTCCTGAACCAGCAGCAGTGCACGCACGTCTTCTTCCGGCACCTTGAGGTCACCGGACAGTTTCACTTCGCGCACGCTGTATTTCTCACCCTCTTCGACGTTGACGGTGATATAGACGTGCTTCTTGTCCGGGGTGATGGATACCTGGGTGGAACTGATATCCATGTTGATGTAGCCGCGATCCAGGTAGTAGGAACGCAGACGCTCAAGGTCACCGGACAGCTTTTCGCGGGCGTACTTGTCGTCGTTGCGGAAGAAGGACAGCCAGTTGGTGGTCTTCAACTCGAACAGATCGGAGAGTTCTTCATCCGTGAAAACCGTGTTGCCGACCACGTTGATGTGAGAGATAGCGGCGACGGTGCCTTCGTTGATGGTGATCTTCAGCGCAACGCGGTTACGCGGCTGCGGAATCACTTCGGCTTCGATCTCGGCCGAATAGCGGCCCTGAGCCACGTATTGGCGCTGCAGTTCGTTACGCACACCTTCGAGGGTGGCGCGCTGGAAGATCTCGCCTTCGGCCAGGCCGGACTGGTTCAGCCCCTTGAGCAGATCTTCGGTACTGATGGCCTTGTTGCCTTCGATCTCGATACCGGAGATGGAGGGACGCTCGACCACGGTAACCACCAGCACGTCGCCATCGCGCCCGAGCTGAATGTCCTGGAAGAAGCCGGTGCGGAACAGCGAGCGAGTAGCGTCGACCAACTGGCGATCATCGACCTGCTCGCCGACATTGAGCGGCAGCGCGCCGAATACGCTGCCGGCGGAAACCCGCTGCAGGCCATTGACGCGTATATCGGAGATGGTGAAGGACTCGGCGTGAACTTCGGCGATCATCAATGCGGACAGTACCGCAGGTAGCAGCAGACGTTTCATGAAGTCCTTTCTTATTCCAACTGACGATAAAAACTGCCGCTTAGGCGACACTTCTTTTAAAACTCAAGAACGTGATTCAGCAATGCTCACAGGCGGCTGAGGTCGTTGACCAGGGCCAGTAGCATGACCCCGATGACCAGACTGATGCCGATCTGCATCCCCCAACCCTGAACCCGCTCAGACAAGGGGCGACCACGCACCCACTCGACCAGATAAAACAGCAGATGCCCACCATCCAGTACAGGAATTGGCAGCAGATTGAGAACCCCCAGGCTAATACTCAGATAGGCAAGGAATTTCAGGAAATCCCCCAGCCCTGACTCAGCTGAAGCGCCAGCCACTTTAGCAATGGTTATCGGCCCACTCAAGTTTTTTACCGAGAGCTCACCGAACAGCATTTTCTTCAGCGAATCGAGGGTCAGCACGCTCATCGCCCAGGTCTGGCGCATACCTTCGACCACACCCTCAAGTGGGCCGTAACGCACCTCGCGAAGCATCTGCGGCGGCCATTCGACACCCTGTACCCCCGCCCCCAGATAACCTGTGCGCGCCTCGCCGTCACCGCGCGAGGCCAGGGTCAGCTGCACGTCCTGCGCCTGCCCGTCGCGCTCGACACGCAAGGTAATCGCCTCGCCCGGCATGGCCCGCACGCGGTCGACCAGTTCCTGCCAGTCGGCCAGTGGCTCATCGTCAAGCGCGAGCAGACGGTCGCCCTCGCGCAAACCTGCCGCATGGGCCGGCCCCTTGGAATCGACTTCAGCCAACACCGGCTCCAGCACGGGACGCCAGGGACGAATACCCAACGAGCCAATCGGATCCGGCTCATCGACGCCGCGCAACCAGTTGTCCAGTTGCACCTGCTTGGCCGTCTCAACCGTCGAGCCGGGCTCGAGCACACGCAGGTCGAGCGCACCACTCTCGCCCAGGCGCCTGACCAGCTGCAGATTGACCGCCGCCCAACCACTGGTGGCCTCACCATTGACCGCGACGATCTCCTGCCCGGCACGCAAGCCGGCCATCTCGGCCAGGCTGTCCGCCTGCACTGCACCAATGACGGGGCGCACCTGCTGACTGCCGAGCATGGCGACGAACCAGAAGAACAGCAGCGCCAACAGGAAATTGGCCAGCGGGCCGGCAGCGACGATAGCGATGCGCTGGCGCACGCTCTTGCGATTGAACGATTGCTCGGCGAGCTCGGCCGGCACATCGCCCTCGCGCTCATCGAGCATCTTCACGTAGCCGCCCAGAGGAATGGCCGCTATGACGAACTCGGTACCCTGGCGGTCATGCCAACGCACCAGTGGCGTACCGAAGCCAACGGAGAAACGCAGTACCTTGACGCCGCAGCGGCGGGCTACCCAGAAGTGCCCGTACTCGTGAAAGGTCACCAGGACACCCAAGGCAATCAGGGTGCCAACCAGCATGTACAACCCACTCATTTCACTTCTCCAGATGCTCAGGCACCGATACGCAACGGCCCTGCATAGCCGCGATCAACGGCGCGCGAGCCACTGCCCGGCCAACTCACGCGCACGCCGGTCAGCGTCGAAAACAGCGTCGAGCGCTTCGACAGCCTGGACAGGCTGCGCGTTCAGTACGGACTCGATCATACCCGCGATATCGCTGAAACGGATGCGCCGCTGCAGGAACGCCTCGACTGCCACCTCATTGGCCGCATTGAGCATCGCCGGTGCACTGCCGCCAGCCTGCGCCGCCTCGCGCGCCAGGCGCAGGCAGGGGAAGCGCTGCTCGTCGGGACGCTCGAAATCCAGGCGACCGACGGTGAACAGATCCAGCGGCGATACGCCTGAGTCGATACGCTCCGGCCAGGCCAAGGCGTGGGCAATCGGCGTGCGCATATCCGGATTGCCCAGCTGGGCCAGCACCGAACCGTCGACGTAATCGACCAGCGAGTGAATCACGCTCTGCCGGTGGATGACCACCTCGATCTGCTCGGGGCGGGCATCGAACAGCCAGCAGGCCTCGATCATCTCCAGCCCCTTGTTCATCATGCTGGCCGAATCGACCGAAATCTTGCGCCCCATCGACCAGTTGGGATGTGCGCAGGCCTGTTCCGGCGTGACATGCTCCAGCTCGGCCAGAGGCGTCTCGCGGAATGGCCCGCCGGAAGCCGTCAACAGCACACGGCGCACGCCGACTGCCTGCAAACCGCGTGCATAGTCGCCGGGCAGACACTGGAAAATGGCGTTGTGCTCGCTGTCGATGGGCAGCAGCACCGCCCCGCTCTGCCTGACGGCCTGCATGAACAGGGCGCCAGACATCACCAACGCTTCCTTGTTGGCCAGCAGCACTTTCTTGCCGGTCTGCACCGCAGCCAGCGTCGGCCTGAGCCCGGCAGCGCCAACAATGGCAGCCATCACGCAGTCGACGGCGGGATCAGCGGACACGGCGCACAGCCCTGCCTCCCCCGCCAGCACTTCGGTCACCAGACCGGCAGCACGCAGAGCGCCCTGCAGTTCACGCGCCGCCTCAGCATCAGGCACCACGGCATAGCGCGGGCGATGTTGCACACACAGCGCCTGCAGTTGCGCCAGCCGGGAAAAACCGCTCAGGGCGAACACCTGATAACGCCCGGGATGACGTGCGATCACATCCAGCGTGCTGAGGCCGATGGAGCCGGTCGCCCCCAGCACCGTGACCTGCTGCACGGCGCTCACAGCGAGCCCCAGCCAGCCAGCCAGAGCAGTGCGGCGAATACCGGAATGGCGGCGGTAAGGCTGTCAATTCGGTCCAGCACACCACCATGGCCCGGCAGCAGATTACTGCTGTCCTTGATGCCCGACTGACGCTTGAACATGCTCTCGGTCAGGTCGCCCACGACGGAGATCAGCACCACTACAGCCGCGCCAAGCAGGGCCAGCACCAACCCGGAGGCCGACCAACCCTGCTGCAGGCCGACCACCAAGGTGATCGACAGACTGGCAGCCAGACCACCATACACGCCTTCCCAGCTCTTGCCCGGGCTGACCCTGGGTGCCAGCTTGCGCTTGCCGAAGGCCTTGCCGGAGAAGTAGGCACCAATATCCGCCCCCCAGACCAGCACCATCACCGCAATGATCAGCGCATTGGCCTGAGGCCATTGCTTCAGCAGCACCAGCCCCTGCCAGGCCGGCAACAGAATCAGCAAGCCGATCAGCAAGCGCCCCGGCATTGCCCCCCAGTAGCGGCTGCTATCTGGATAGGTCAGCACCAGGAAGGTCGCCGCCAGCCACCACAGCACCGCCACCGCCAACAGCACGGGCGCGAACAGCGGAAACATGTACAGCGCCGCGAGCAACACGACCACTGCAACGGCATAGGCCACCCGCAGCGGCTGCGCCTGGAGCCCCGCCAAACGCGCCCACTCCCAGGCGCCCAGCGTTACCACCAGACCAATGAACCAGGCAAAGGCAGCGCCATCGAGCAGGAAAAAGCCGCCCAGAGCGATAGGCAGCAATACCAGCGCCGTGATGATTCGTTGTTTCAACATTAAGAGCGCGCCTCAGCTTCCACCTGCTCGCTGGTCTTGCCGAAGCGACGCTGGCGGGTAGCGAAATCGGCCAGCGCCTTGCGCATGGCCTCGTGCTTGAAGTCCGGCCAATAGAGGTCGGAAAAGTACAGCTCGCTGTACGCGAGCTGCCACAGCAGGAAATTGCTGATGCGATGCTCGCCACCCGTGCGAATGCACAGGTCGGGCAAAGGCAGATCGCCAGTGGCCAGACAGCCCTGCAGCAGCTGCGGACTGATGTCCTCAGGCTGCAGATGACCTGCCTGTACCTCACGCGCCAGGCGCTGAGCAGCCTGGGCGATATCCCACTGCCCGCCGTAGTTGGCCGCGATCTGCAAGGTGAAACGCCGGTTGCCGGCAGTCAGCTGCTCGGCTTCGCGCATGGCCGCCTGCAGCTCGGGATGAAAGCGCGAACGATCACCGATGATGCGCAGGCTGATGTCGTTGTCCAGCAGCCGCCTGGCTTCGCGCCGCAGCGCACCCAGGAACAGCTCCATCAGCGCACCGACCTCTTCGGCGGGGCGCTGCCAGTTCTCACTGGAGAACGCGAACAGGGTCAGCACCTCGACGCCCGACTCGGCACAGACCTCGATCACCGCGCGAACCGCGCTGACTCCAGCCTTGTGCCCTGCCACACCCGGCAACAGGCGTTTCTTCGCCCAGCGGTTGTTGCCATCCATGATGATGGCGACATGCCGTGGCACCGCCCCCTGCTTGTTCTTGTCCATGTATGGGCGTCCAGCCGTCAAACGGCCATCAGATCCGCTTCTTTCACCTCGAGCGCCTTGTCGACATCAGCGATGAACTTGTCGGTGATCTTCTGCAGCTCGTCTGCGGCACGACGCTCTTCGTCTTCACTGATTTCCTTGGCCTTGGACAGTTTCTTCAGCTCGGCCAGGGCATCACGACGCACGTTGCGCACGGCCACCTTGGCATCTTCGGCCACGCCACGCGCCTGCTTGGTATAGCCCTTGCGGGTTTCCTCGGTCAGCGCCGGCATCGGTACACGAATGGTGGTACCGGCGCTGCTCGGGTTGAGGCCCAGGTCGGACGTCATGATGGCCTTCTCGATGGCAGCACTGAGGTTCTTGTCGTGCGCAACGATCTTCAGAGTACGGGCATCTTCGACAGACACCGCAGCCACCTGATTGAGCGGCATGTCACTGCCCCAGGCCGGCACCTTGACGCTATCGAGAATACTCGGGTGGGCACGACCGGTACGAATGGCAGCCAGGTTGCGGCCCAGCGCTTCCAGGGACTTGCTCATGCGCTCCTGGGCGTCTTTCTTGATGTCGTTGATCATTGTGCATCCTCCTCGATCAGAGTTCCTTCGGCGCCACCTACTACAACGTTCAGCAGGGCACCGGGCTTGTTCATGTTGAAGACCCGCAGCGGCATGTTGTGATCGCGGCACAGGCAGATGGCCGTCAGATCCATCACACCCAGCTTGCGATCAAGCACCTCGTCATAGGTCAGGCGCTCGAATTTCTCGGCATGCGGATCCTTGAACGGGTCGGCAGTGTACACGCCATCGACCTTGGTCGCCTTCAGAACCACGTCGGCATCGATCTCGATGGCGCGCAGGCAGGCAGCCGAATCCGTGGTGAAGAAGGGGTTGCCAGTGCCGGCAGCGAAAATCACCACCTCACCGGTCTTGAGGTGACGCATGGCCTTGCGGCGGTCGTAGTGATCGGTCACACCGACCATGGAAATCGCCGACATGACGATGGCCGGGATGTTCGAGCGCTCCAGCGCATCACGCATGGCCAGCGCGTTCATCACCGTGGCCAGCATCCCCATATGGTCGCCGGTTACACGATCCATGCCCGCTGCGGACAGCGCCGCGCCACGGAACAGGTTGCCACCACCGATCACCAGACCGACCTGCACGCCGATGCCGACCAACTGGCCGACTTCCAGCGCCATGCGATCGAGCACCTTGGGATCGATACCGAAATCTTCCGAGCCCATCAGGGCCTCGCCGCTGAGTTTGAGCAGAATGCGTTTGTAACGAGGTTGGCGACCCGTAGTCTGCTGAGCCATGGCAAGTCTCTCCTGCGGCGATTTGAAATTCTTTAGCAACGCTTAAGCGCTGCAATTATCCGGCACTTCGAACGCACCGACGACCTCGGGTTGCAAGGCCGCTTGAATATTTGTCGCCCCTTATTCGGCAAAGAGGCTGCACGCGCAAGCGGGCAGCCTCTCGGGACAACTGGCCTAACTGCCGATTACTGCTTGCTGGCAGCAACCTGGGCAGCCACTTCGGCAGCGAAGTCGGTCTCGGCCTTCTCGATGCCTTCGCCCACTTCGTAACGCACGAAGGACACGACTTCGGCACCGGCTTTCTTCACCAGGTCACCGACCTTGACTTCCGGATCCATGATGAAGGCTTGCTCGACCAGGCTGGCTTCGGCCAGGAACTTGGCGATACGGCCCTTGACCATGTTCTCGACGATATTTTCCGGCTTGCCGGCGATCTTCTCGGCGTTCAGCTGCAGGAAGATTTCCTTTTCCTTGGCAACCAGCTCTTCGGAAACCTGATCCGGGGAAACCACGGCCGGGTTCGAAGCAGCAACGTGCATGGCAACGTGCTTGGCCAGCTCGTCGTTACCGCCTTTCAGGACGACCAGAACACCGATGCGGTGACCGTGCAGGTAAGCACCTACGGTGTCACCGGAAACAGCGGTCAGGCGACGGATGTTGACGTTCTCGCCACACTTGGCCACCAGGGCTTCACGGGCGGATTCGCGCGAGGCGATCAGCGGAGCGGCTTCGGTCAGGTTCTGTTCGAAGGCTTCGTCGAGGCTTTCCTTGACGAAGGCCTTGAAGTCGTCCTGCAGAGCCAGGAAGTCGGTCTGCGAGTTGACTTCGATGATCAGACCACGGCCGCCTTCGACGCGAACGGCGATGGAACCTTCGGCGGCGATGTTGCCAGCCTTCTTGGCAGCCTTGATGGCGCCGGAAGCACGCATGTCATCAATGGCTTTCTCGATGTCGCCACCGGCGGCAACCAGTGCCTTCTTGCATTCCATCATGCCTTGGCCGGTACGCTCGCGCAGTTCTTTAACCAGGGCTGCAGTAATCTCTGCCATCTTGAAAATCCTCTCGGTAGGTCTTCAACCAAATCAAAATCTGTGAGTGGCAAAAAGGGGGCCTAGCCCCCTTTTGCACAGCGCATAACGCTAAATGCTTGGCGTTACCGCTTAGCCTGCAGCGCTCTCGGCCGCGACTTCTTCGACGAACTCTTCGGTGGCGCCGCCAGCGTTGCTGCGACCACGGATCACGGCATCAGCCATGGCACCCATGTACAGCTGGATGGCACGGATGGCGTCATCGTTACCCGGGATGATGTAGTCAACGCCTTCCGGGCTGCTGTTGGTATCGACGATGCCGATGACCGGGATACCCAGCTTGTTGGCTTCGGTGATAGCAATGCGCTCATGATCAACGTCGATCACGAACAGCGCGTCCGGCAGACCGCCCATGTCCTTGATACCACCCAGGCTGCGATCCAGTTTTTCCAGATCACGAGTACGCATCAGCGCTTCTTTCTTGGTCAGTTTGTCGAAAGTACCGTCCTGGGACTGGGTTTCCAGCTCGCGCAGGCGCTTGATCGAAGCACGGATGGTTTTGAAGTTGGTCAGCATGCCGCCCAACCAGCGATGATCGACGAACGGCGAGCCGCAACGAGCCGCTTCTTCGCGAACGATCTTGCCAGCGGAACGCTTGGTGCCGACGAACAGGATCTTGTTCTTGCCAGCAGCCAGCTTTTCAACGAACGACAGGGCGTCGTTGAACATCGGCAGGGTTTTTTCCAGGTTGATGATATGAACTTTATTACGCGCGCCGAAAATGAACGGTTTCATTTTTGGGTTCCAGTAACGAGTCTGGTGGCCGAAGTGCACACCGGCCTTCAGCATATCGCGCATATTGACTTGGGACATGATAGTTCCTTGATAAGTCGGGTTAGGCCTCCACGTATCCCAGCTTCCAACCCTCGAACTTGTCGTAAGGCACCCAGGAAACCGTGTCGATACGTGTGTGGGTTTAGGCTTTCGGGCGCAGTACCCGTAAAGCGGCGCATTTTATACCACACAAAGCGGCCACACGCTACAGCCCCCGAGCTGCAAGCGGAGGCAAAGCCAACCGCGCCCAGGCACATGCGCTTCATCTTGCGGCTTGTAGCTTGAGGCTCGCAGCTACCTTTGGGGCTTGCGCCGCGCAGCTGTTAATATAGGCGCCTTTTCCGCGTGCATCCGAGAGCCCGATATGACCGTCACCATCAAATCCGCCGAAGAAATCGAGAAAATGCGCGTCGCCGGCCGCCTGGCCGCCGAAGTGCTGGAGATGATCGGCGAACACGTCAAGCCCGGGGTCACCACCGATGAACTGGATCGCATCTGCCATGACTATATCGTCAATGTGCAGCAGGCCATTCCAGCCCCGCTCAACTACAAGGGCTTTCCCAAGTCGATCTGCACCTCGATCAACCATGTGGTCTGCCACGGCATCCCCAATGACAAGCCACTGAAAGACGGCGACGTGCTGAATATCGACGTGACCGTGATCAAGGACGGCTACCACGGCGACACCAGCAAGATGTTCATGGTCGGCAAGGTGGCCGAGTGGGCCGAGCGCCTGGCCAAGGTCACCCAGGAATGCATGTACAAAGGTATCGAGCTGGTCAAACCTGGCACGCGCCTGGGCGATATTGGCGAGGTGATCCAGAAGCATGCCGAGAAGAACGGTTTCTCCGTGGTGCGCGAATACTGTGGGCACGGCATCGGCGCCGTATTCCATGAAGAGCCGCAGGTGCTGCACTACGGTAAGGCCGGCACCGGCATGGAGCTCAAGGAAGGCATGACCTTCACCATCGAACCGATGATCAACCAGGGTCGCCCGGAAACCCGCCTGCTCGGCGATGGCTGGACCGCGATCACCAAGGACCGCAAGCTTTCCGCGCAATGGGAGCACACCGTGCTGGTCACCGCTGACGGCTACGAGATCCTCACCCTGCGCAGCGACGATACCTTGCCGCGCACATCAGCCTGAGTGCGATCCGTGCACGGCATTGAAACGTGCGCAGCGCAGCACACGCTCCACTTCATATAAGGAAGGCGACCGCATGCCGCAGATGGACCCCGAACTGTTTGACCGTGGTCAGTTCCAGGCCGAGCTGGCCCTTAAATCCAGCCCCATCGCCGCATTCAAGAAGGCCATTCGCCACGCGCATGAGGTACTGGACTCACGCTTTCGCGACGGACGCGACATTCGCCGCCTGGTCGAAGATCGCGCCTGGTTCGTCGATCAGATCCTGCAGGAAGCCTGGAAGCGCTTCACCTGGAACGCGGGAGGCGATATCGCCCTGCTCGCCGTAGGCGGCTACGGCCGCGGCGAGCTGCACCCCTACTCGGACATCGACCTGCTGATCCTGCTGGGTAGCAATGACCACGAAACCTTCCGCGAACCCATCGAAGGTTTTCTCACCCTGCTCTGGGATATCGGCCTGGAAGTCGGCCAGAGCGTGCGCTCGGTGAATGAGTGCGCGGAAGAAGCCCGCGCCGATCTGACGGTCATCACCAACCTGATGGAAAGCCGCACCATCGCCGGCCCGGAGCACCTGCGCCAGCGCATGCAGCAGGTGACCAGCACCGACGTCATGTGGCCGAGCAAGCACTTCTATCTGGCCAAGCGCGAGGAGCGCAAGGCGCGCCACGGCAAGTACAACGACACCGAGTACAACCTCGAACCCAACGTCAAGGGCTCGCCAGGTGGGCTGCGTGACATCCAGACCGTGCTCTGGGTCGCCCGCCGCCAGTTCGGCACGCTCAATCTGCAGGCGCTGGTCGGCCAGGGCTTTTTGCTGGAAAGTGAATACGCCCTGCTCTCCTCCAGCCAGGAATTCCTGTGGAAGGTGCGCTACGCCCTGCACATGCTCGCCGGCCGCGCCGAAGACCGCCTGCTGTTCGATCACCAGGCCAGGATCGCCGCCCTGTTCGGTTACAAGGATGGCGACGGCAAACGCAGCATCGAACACTTCATGCAGAAGTACTACCGCGTGGTGATGGGGATTTCCGAGCTGTCGGACCTGATCAACCAGCACTTCGAGGAAGTGATCCTGCGCGCTGGCGAGAGTGGCCCGGCGACACCGCTCAACAGCCGCTTCCAGATGCGTGACGGCTACATCGAAGTGACCCACCCGAACGTCTTCAAGCGTACGCCCTTCGCCATCATCGAGGTGTTCGTGCTGATGGCGCAGAACCCCGAAATCAAGGGCGTGCGCGCCGACAGCATTCGCCTGCTGCGGGAAAACCGCCACCTGATCGACGATGAGTTCCGCAAGGACATTCGCAACACCAGCCTGTTCATCGAGCTGTTCAAGTGCAAGGAGGGCATTCACCGCAACCTGCGGCGGATGAACCGTTACGGCATTCTCGGCCGCTACCTCCCGGAGTTCGGCCATATCGTCGGGCAGATGCAGCATGACCTGTTCCACATCTATACGGTCGATGCGCACACGCTCAACCTGATCAAGCACCTGCGCAAGTTTCGCTGGCCGGAGCTGGCGGAGAAATTCCCGCTGGCCAGCAAGCTGATCGACAAGCTGCCCAAACCGGAGCTGATCTACCTCGCCGGCCTGTATCACGATATCGGTAAGGGCCGTGGCGGCGATCACTCGGAGCTGGGCGCGGTGGACGCCGACGCCTTCGCCCGCCGTCATCATCTGCCGGCCTGGGACAGCGCGCTGATCGTCTGGCTGGTACAGCACCACCTGGTGATGTCCACCACCGCGCAGCGCAAGGATCTTTCCGACCCGCAGGTGATTCACGATTTCGCCCAGTTCGTCGGTGACCAGACCCACCTGGACTACCTCTACGTGCTGACCGTGGCCGATATCAACGCCACCAACCCCAGCCTGTGGAACTCCTGGCGCGCCAGCCTGCTGCGCCAGCTCTACACCGAGACCAAGCGTGCCCTGCGTCGTGGCCTGGAAAATCCGCTGGACCGCGAAGAGCAGATTCGGCAGACGCAGAGTGCCGCCCTGGACACCCTGGTACGCGGCGGCACCGACCCGGACGATGCCGAACAGCTATGGAGCCAACTGGGCGACGACTACTTCCTGCGCCACACGGCCACCGACGTGGCCTGGCATACCGACGCCATTCTCCAGCACCCGGACGATGGCGGCCCGCTGGTACTGGTGAAGGAAACCACCCAGCGCGAATTCGAGGGTGGCACGCAGATCTTCATCTACGCACCGGATCAGCATGACTTCTTCGCCGTGACCGTAGCGGCGATGAGCCAGCTCAACCTGAACATTCACGACGCGCGGATCATCACCTCCACCAGCCAGTTCACCCTCGACACCTACGTGGTGCTGGATGCCGATGGCGGCTCGATCGGCGATAACCCGGCGCGTATCAAACAGATTCGCCAAGGCCTGATCGAAGCCCTGAAGAACCCGGACGACTACCCGACCATCATCCAGCGCCGGGTACCGCGCCAGCTCAAGCACTTCGCCTTCGCCCCGCAGGTGACCATCCACAACGACGCGCAGCGCCCGGTGACCATCCTCGAACTGACCGCACCGGACCGCCCCGGCCTGCTGGCGCGGATCGGACGCATTTTCCTCGAATACGACCTGTCGCTGCAGAACGCCAAGATCGCCACCCTTGGCGAGCGGGTCGAGGACGTGTTCTTCATCACCGACGCCAACAACCAGCCGCTGTCGGACCCGGAGTTCTGCATGCGCCTGCAGCAAGCCATCATCAGCAAGCTGTCCGAGCCGAGCACGCCACCGCCGCAGAGCATCACCATCTGAGGCCACAGCCGATGAGCCGGCCCACTGGCCGGCTCATTTCCTTCAGATCCTGAAGCTGTCCACCAGCTGCTTGAGTCGCCCAACCTGCTGATCCAGCTCGGTACAGGCGCTCAAGCTGGCCTGCAGGTTGCGCACGCCATCCTGGTTCAGCGTGTTGATCTCGGTGATGTCCATGTTCAGGCTTTCGATCACCGAGGTCTGCTCCTCGGTCGCGGTCGCCACGGACTGGTTCATGCCATCGATCTCACCGATGCGCCGCGTCACATCACGCAGGTTTTCTCCGGCCTGACCACCGATGCGTACGCTGTCATCGCTGAAACGACGGCTTTCGCCCATGGTCTCGACCGCGTCACGGGCACCACTTTGCAGTTGCTCGATCATCTGCTGGATTTCCTGCGCCGAACTCTGCGTGCGCTGCGCCAGGTTACGCACCTCATCCGCCACCACGGCGAAACCACGCCCAGCCTCGCCCGCACGCGCGGCCTCGATCGCGGCATTGAGTGCCAGCAGGTTGGTCTGCTCGGAAATGCCCTTGATCACATCGAGAATCTGGCCGATATCGTTGCTCTTGTCGCTGAGCAGTTCGATATGGCTACCGGAGGCCTGAATCTTCTCCGACAGCTCGCCCATCGAACCCAGCGTACGCTCGACCATACTCTGCCCTTGCTCGGCATTGCGCCGCGCCTCGCTGGCCTGTTGCGAGGCATCGGCAGCATTGCGCGCAATCTCCTGAGCCGCAGCGCCCAGCTCGTTGATGGCCGCCGCGACACTGTCGGTACGCGCCGCCTGCTCGCTGGAATTACCCATCGAGGCATTGGACGCCTGCACCACGGTGCTGACCCGCGCATGCACCTCGCGGGTTGCCGAAGCCACCTCACGGATCGACTCATGAATGCGCTCGACGAAGCGGTTGAACGCCCCGGCCAACTGACCGAACTCGTCGCCGGAAGCGATGTTCAGGCGCTGGGTCAAATCCCCCTCGCCATCGGCGATACCGCTCATGGCATGTCCCATGACATGCAGCGGGCGCAGCAGGATGCGAATCAGCACGCCCAGCAACAAGAGAGTGGTCACGACCCCGATGGTGGTCGCCATCAACGCGGAAAGGCGTGTCTCACGCAGCGCCGCGAACGCCTTGCTCTCGTCCACCGACAGGCCGACATACCAGCGCACCCCGGCCAACCCCTGAACGGGCAGGAAGGTGACGATGCGGGCGCTGCCATCGACAGCCATGGCATTCTGCAGGTCAGACTCCAGGCGCGGAGTTGAGCCGGGGTAGAGATCCGCCAGCGTCTTCAGCACCAGGCTCTTGTCCGGGTGCACCAGCACCGAACCCTGATCATCGACCAGGAAGGCGTAGCCCATGCCTCCCAGATCGAAGGAATTGAGAATATCGTCGACCGTCTGCAACTTGAGGTCGCCACCGACCACCCCACGCAAGGTGCCGCCGACACTGACCGGACGGGTAATGGTGATCAGCAGGCCATCACGCGGGTCTGCCGCCAGATAAGGCGCGGTCAGACCCGGCCCGCTGCTGCCCACGGCACTCTTGTACCAGGGACGCTGGCGTGGGTCATAGCCCGCCGGCAGCTCGCTCGGCGGAAACTGGGTGAACGTGCCATCAGCCTGGCCGTAATAGGCATAGAGGAAGGCCGAAGCAATGCTGCGATGCTGCAGATTGCGCGCCAACGGTTCGGGCGAGCTGTCGTCCTGCACCGACTCGGCAAGGTTATCCAGCAACTGCATGCGCCCATCGAGCCAATGCTGGATGTTGCCGGTGGAAACCAGGCCAACATCCAGCAGGTAGTTGGCCAGGCTGTTACGAATCGAGGTGCGCTGCAGGTAGTCGTTGAACAGCGAAAATGAGGCAAACGCCGCAATGACCACCAGAGATGCAGCCAACATGATCTTGTGGCTGAACTTGAGCGTACGCATAGAAAGGGAATCTCTTCGAAGGATTACTCTCAGTCTATTGGCCTCCTGACAGGCCCCTTGAGCCCCATTTGGGTCAGGAGTGCGACCTTAATAAATGGAAAACGGACAGCCTCGGGAATTTTCCTCCACGCCCGTCACATGCTAGTGTCGGCAGCTTTGTCGCCGCCCTACAAAGGACCCGTCGGATCACGATGAACCACGCCCTCGCCCAGTTGCAGCCCTACCCGTTCGAGAAACTCCGCGCTCTGCTCGCAGGTGCCCAGCCAGCTGCCGACCGCTCGCACATCGCCCTGTCCATTGGTGAACCCAAGCACCGCTCGCCAGACTTCGTCGGCCAGGCGCTGACCGCCAATCTCGACAAGCTGGCGGTGTATCCGACGACGCTCGGCCTGCCGGAGCTGCGCCAGAGCATCGTCAACTGGTGCGAACGCCGCTTTGGCGTACCGAATGGCTGGCTGGATGCCGCACGCCATGTACTACCGGTCAATGGCACGCGCGAAGCGCTGTTCGCCTTCACCCAGGCGGTGGTGGATCGCAACGCCAAGGGCCTGGTGGTCAGCCCTAACCCCTTCTATCAGATCTACGAAGGCGCGGCCTTTCTCGCCGGCGCCGAGCCGCACTATCTGCCGTGCCTGGAAGCCCATGGCTTCAACCCGGACTTCGACGCAGTGCCGAGCGAAATCTGGCAGCGCTGCCAGATTCTCTTCCTCTGCTCGCCAGGCAACCCCACCGGCGCGCTGATCCCGCTGGACACCCTGAAGAAGCTGATCGCCCTGGCTGACGAGCATGACTTCGTCATCGCCGCCGACGAGTGCTACAGCGAGCTGTACTTCGACGAAAACGCACCGCCGCCGGGCCTGCTCAGCGCCTGCGCCGAGCTGGGGCGCAACGATTTCAAACGCTGCGTGGTGTTCCACAGCCTGTCCAAGCGCTCCAACCTGCCGGGCCTGCGTTCGGGCTTCGTCGCCGGCGACGCCGAAATCCTCAAGCACTTTCTGCTCTATCGCACCTACCACGGCTGCGCCATGCCGGTACAAACCCAGCTGGCCAGCGTCGCCGCCTGGAACGACGAAACGCACGTCCGCACCAACCGCGACCTGTATCGCGAGAAATTCGACGCGGTACTGAAAATCCTCGCCCCGGTGATGGACGTGCAACGCCCAGACGGCGGCTTTTACCTGTGGGCACGCACGCCCGGTGACGACACCGTCTTCACCCGCGAACTGTTCACCGCCGAGCACGTAACCGTGGTACCGGGCTCGTACCTGTCGCGTGAGGTCAATGGCGTCAATCCGGGCGCCGGGCGCGTGCGCATGGCGCTGGTAGCACCCCTTGCCGAATGCATCGAAGCCGCAGAGCGCATTGCCCGCTTCATCCGCAGCGCCTGAAGCCCGACCCGGGCTGGAGGCTTTGGCCACCAGCTCACCGTAGCCCGGATGCAACCCGGGGATAGCCGTTCATGGCGTCCCGGATTGCATCCGGGCTACACGCCGGCGCTGTAACACATAGCAGCGACAGCCGCCGCCACCTCGGGATACGACGTGGCATAATGGCCCGCTGTGTTTCCCGGACCTTCCGGCACGCCACTCATCAGAGGAAGATCAATGAGTTACGTCCTGTATGGCATCAAGGCCTGTGACACCATGAAAAAGGCCAGAACCTGGCTCGATGAACACCAGGTCGACTATGCCTTTCACGACTACAAGAGCGTCGGAATCGACCGGGCAAACCTGGAAAAGTGGTGCAACGAGCATGGCTGGCAGACCATCCTGAATCGCGCCGGCACCACCTTCCGCAAGCTCGATGATGCGCAGAAAGCCGATCTCGACCAGGCCAAGGCCATCGACCTGATGCTGGCCCAACCGTCGATGATCAAGCGCCCGGTACTCGACCTGGGCGACAAGACCCTGGTCGGCTTCAAACCGGACAATTACCAAGCCGCGCTGGCCTGATCACTCTCCTCCGATTTCGTTGCAAGGAACCCTGTTATGAGCACCTCCCTCTTCAGCATCGCCTTTGGCGTCGGCACCCAGAACCGCCAGGGCAACTGGCTGGAAGTCTTCTACGCCCAACCGCTGCTCAACCCTGCCGCCGAGCTGGTGGCCAAGGCTGCCGACATCCTCGGTTATCAGGGTGGCAACCAGGCCATCGCCTTCACCACCGCGCAAGCAGGTGACCTGGCCGAAGCCCTGAAAGGCGTGGACGCCGCGCAAGCCGCGCTGCTGACCCGTCTGGCCGAAAGCCACAACCCGCTGGTCGCCACCTTCCTCGCTGAGGATGCCGCGCTGACCAGCACCCCCGAGGCCTACCTCAAGCTGCACCTGCTGTCGCACCGCCTGGTCAAACCGCATGGTCTGAGCCTGGCTGGCATCTTCCCGCTGCTACCCAACGTGGCCTGGACCAGCCAGGGCGCCGTCGACCTCGGCGAACTGGCCGAGCGCCAGCTGGAAGCGCGCCTGAAGGGCGAGCTGCTGGAAGTATTCTCGGTGGACAAGTTCCCGAAAATGACCGACTACGTGGTGCCGGCCGGCGTGCGTATCGCCGACAGCGCCCGTGTGCGCCTGGGTGCCTATATCGGCGAAGGCACCACGGTGATGCACGAAGGTTTCGTCAACTTCAACGGCGGCACCGAAGGCCCGGGCATGATCGAAGGCCGCGTTTCCGCTGGCGTATTCGTCGGCAAGGGTTCGGACCTGGGCGGCGGCTGCTCGACCATGGGCACCCTGTCCGGTGGCGGCAACATCATCATCAGCGTCGGTGAAGGCTGCCTGATCGGCGCCAACGCCGGTATCGGCATCCCGCTGGGCGACCGCAACACCGTCGAAGCCGGCCTGTACATCACCGCCGGTACCAAGGTGAACCTGCTCGACGAAAAGGGTGCCCTGGTTAAGGTGATCAAGGCGCGCGAACTGGCCGGCCAGCCTGACCTGCTGTTCCGTCGCAACTCGCTGACCGGCGCCGTGGAGTGCAAGACCCACAAGTCGGCGATTGAGCTGAACGAAGCCCTGCACGCCCACAATTGATCGTCATGCCTCCCCTCTCCCTCCGGGAGAGGGGTCGGGGGTGAGGGCAAACCCACGCGGATCTGACACAGCATGTCACTGACTTCCCCCTGGCGCGCCGATTTCCCCGGCATGCTCGCTCTCGAAGCCGAAGGCCAGACCTATCTGGACAGCGCCGCCACCGCACAGAAACCGCAGGCGGTGCTCGATGCCCTGCTCGGCTACCTCAGCGGCGGCGTAGCCAATGTGCACCGCGCCCAGCACCTGCCGGGCGAGCGCGCCACCCGCGCCTTCGAGGCGACACGCAGCAAGGCCGCGCAATGGCTCAATGCAGCCAGCAGCGAAGAGATCATCTTCACCCGTGGCAGTACCGAATCGCTCAACCTGCTGGCCTATGGCCTGGAGCACTTGCTGCAGCCGGGCGAGCAGATCGTCATCAGTGCGCTGGAGCACCACGCCAACCTGCTGCCCTGGCAGCAACTGGCCAAACGGCGCAATCTCGAGTTGCGGGTAGTGCCACTGGATAGCAGCGGCAGCATCGATCTGGATGCCGCCACCCGCCTGATCGGCCCGCGCACGCGCCTGCTGGCGCTGTCGCAGCTGTCCAATGTCCTCGGCCGCTGGCAGCCGCTCGCCGAGCTGCTGGCCATGGCCCGCGTGCACGGCGCCATCAGCGTGATCGACGGGGCGCAGGGCGCGGTGCATGCACGCCCTGATCTGCAGGCGCTGGGCTGCGACTTCTACGTCTGCTCAGCGCACAAGCTCTACGGCCCGGATGGTGTCGGTCTGCTGTATGGCCGCCGCGAAGCACTGAGCCAATTGCAGCACTGGCAATTCGGCGGCGAGATGGTGCTCGATGCCGACTACCACGAGGCGCGTTTTCGCCCTGCACCGCTGGGTTTCGAGGCCGGCACACCGGCTGTTTCTGCGGTTATCGGGCTGGGCGCGGCGCTGGATTGGCTAAGCGGGCTGGATCAAGCCGCAGTGGCACGCCATGAAGCAGCGCTGCATGCCGAATTGCTGGCAGGCCTGCAAAGCCGCAAGGGCGTGCGCCTGCTCGGCGAACCACAACTGGCGCTGGCCTGTTTTCATGTCGAAGCTGTGCACAACGCCGACCTGGCCCACCTGCTCAGCGAACAGGGCATCGCCGTGCGTGCCGGACACCACTGCGCCATGCCGCTGATGAAAAGCCTGGGCCTCAGTGGCGCGACTCGTGTTTCGCTCGGCCTCTACAATAACGGCGCAGACCTGCAGCGCTTCTTCGCCGCCCTGGATAACGCCCTGGAACTGTTGCGATGACGATGTGCCTGCCCACCTCCGCTGAAGAGGCTCTGAGCGCATTCAGTGCCTGCCCTGGCTGGGAACAACGCGCGCGCCTGCTGATGCAATGGGGCGAACGCCTGCAGCCACTAAGCGATGCCGAACGCGTCGACGCGCACCGCGTGCATGGCTGTGAGAGCCTGGTCTGGCTGATCGCCGAACACCACGGCGAACATCTGCACTTTCGCGCCAGCAGCGACGCTCGTCTGCTGCGCGGCTTGCTGGCTGTGTTGCTGGCACGGGTCGAAGGCCTGTCTCGCGCCGAGCTGGCCCGTGTCGATCTGGTCGACTGGTTCAACCAGTTGGGGCTGCAGCGGCAGCTATCGCCCTCGCGCAGCAATGGTCTCAACGCGGTGCTGCAGCGTATGCGCGAGTTGGCGGGGCGCTCCACCTAAAAACCATTCGTCGCAGGGCGCTTGCCGCCACTCCATCGCGTAGGAGCCCCCCCCCTGGGGCGAAGCTTTCAGTCGCTCTTGCCCCGCTCGCGAATCGTCAGCCCACGCAGGAAATTGCGCAGCACCTGATCACCACACTCACGGTAGTGCTTGTGCTCCGGCGCGCGGAACAATGCACTGAGCTCGCTCTTGGTCATCGGCAGGTCAGCCGCCTGCAGGATCGCCTGGAGGTCGTCATCGCGCAGTTCGAAGGCCACACGCAGCTTCTTCAGCACGATGTTGTTGGTCAGCCGTTTGGGCACCGGCAGAGGGGCGCGGCTGTCATCCTTGCCGCGCTTGTGAAACACCAGGCCTTCGAGCACGTGAGCCAGCAGTACATCGCTGCAGGCGCGATAACCGGGCTCGTCCTCACGCAGCAGGCAGGCCGAAATCAGCCCCGGCTCCACCGGGTAATCCGCCAACTGGCAGAGTGCCTCCAGCTTGGCGTCGCTGACATCCAGCAGATAGCGCAGGCTGCGCAGTACATCGTTATTGAGCATGTTCATGACTCCAGATAAGGCTTAGGCAGCTCAATCACGCAGCGCCTGAGAAGGGATAGTGGGCTGCCAGTCATCGGCATTGCCGGTATTGAGCGCCTGCTGCAGGCGCTCAAGGTCGCCGTTCTCGACGAAGCGGCGCAGCCCCGCATTGAACTGACGTAACAGCTGCGCGTTTTGCCGATCATCCTTGCGAAACAGCAAACGCAGCGGCTCCCGGTTTAGGCGGCGAGGGTGATGAGTGATCTCGCCACCGGGAAACTGGCGACGCAGCATGGCATAACCGACGGCACGATCCTGCGGGTGCAGATCGATTCGTTTCAACTCCAGCAGGCGGAAGCTGACGTCCTCCCGGCTGCTTTGCTCGACCTGCAAACGCTCCAACTGCATGGCTTCATCGAACACCGAGCCGTAGGAATAGCCCAGCGTCGTACCGATTCGGTACGGCTGCAGGTCATCGATGTCCTGCCAGTCGAAGGCCAGGTCACGGTGATGGAAAAACACCACCTCACCGCGTACCAGCGGGTCGCTGCACACCCCATAGTCGAGCCGGCTGGGGCTACAGTTGTACGGCATGATCGCGTGCAGAGCGCCGCGCTGCAGCATCAGCACATTGCGATCCCAGGGGTAGAAAACGAACTCGACCGCATAACCTGATTCGGCGAACACCGCGCGCACCAGACGCGCCAACGCCCCGCCATCAGTACGCCCCTGTTCGACGTAAGGCGCCCAGTCCCCCGTACCGATACGCAGCGTTTTGAGCTCGGCCTGCGCAGGCGGCCAACACAAGGCCAGAAACAGCGCAACAACAGCGCTGCATAGTCCCCTGGCATGACGGGCCCGGCCAGAACGCAACAAACAGTACGGCACCGCTCACCTCGACGCGTGCAATGGTCGATCTTCTCCAGACCATCGATACATCAGTGCATACCGTTGCACTGAACCGGCTGGCATTGCCGCCAGCCGTGACTCACTCACCGCGCTGACGTTCGGCAGGCCGGCGTGCTCCGGCCACCAGCTTGTCCACCATCTTGGCGGTGGCAGCCATGGCGAAGGTGGCGGTGACCATCATCACCGCACCGAAACCACCGGCACAATCGAGACGTACCCCCTCACCGACGAAGCCCTTGGCCTGGCACACGCTGCCATCGGGCTTGGGGTAACGCAATTGCTCGGTGGAAAACACGCAGGGCACGCTGTAGTTGCGCCCCGGCGTGCGGGAAAAACCATAGTCGCGGCGCAGCAGGGAGCGTACCTTGGCGGCCAATGGGTCGTTGACGGTCTTGTTCAGATCGGCGACCTGCACCTGGGTCGGATCGATCTGCCCACCTGCACCGCCGGTGGTGACGATCTGGATCTTGCGCCGCTTGCACCAGGCGATCAGCGCCGCCTTGGCCGGCACGCTGTCGATGCAGTCGATCACCCCGTCGAGCTGTTCGGTGATGTACTCGGCCATGGTCTCGCGGGTGACGAAATCGGCCACCGCATGCACCACGCAGGCCGGGTTGATGGCGCGGATACGTTCGGCCATGACCTCGACCTTGGCCTTGCCCACGGCGCCGTCGAGCGCCTGGATCTGCCGGTTGGTGTTGGTGATGCAGACGTCATCGAGGTCGAACATGGAAATCTCGCCAACCCCGGAACGCGCCAGCGCCTCGGCCACCCAGGAACCGACACCGCCGATACCGACCACCGCCACATGCGCAGCCGCCAGGTGCTGATAGCCCTCCTGGCCGTAGAGCCGGGCAATGCCGCCGAAACGCTGATCGTCTGTGTTCATCTAACCACCTTCAGGAAGGCGCGCATTATAGGGACAGCGCCCCGCCCACCCAAGCCCGCCGTGCAGGTCAGCCGTCGGCCTGCCCTGTCACGCGGCATTGACCGCGGATACGCCGTGCGGCCGTCCCTCATCCGGCGCTTCGCGCCACCTTCTCCCAGAGGGAGAAGGGCATCAAGGATGGCGTCGCCACGCGACTTTCACGGTAATATGGCCAGCTTTCACGCCAGCCGCTGTACCGGAGCCGCCATGACCGTCCCCCTCACCCCGACCCTGGAACTCGCCTTCGACCTGATTCGCCGCCCGTCCGTGACCCCGGTGGACGAAGGTTGCCAGGAACTGATGATGCGTCGCCTGGCTGCCTGCGGCTTCGAGATCGAACGCATGCGCATCGAAGAGGTGGAGAACTTCTGGGCCAAACGCGGTGGCGACGGCCCCGTGCTGTGCTTCGCCGGCCACACCGACGTGGTGCCCACCGGCCCGTTGGACGCCTGGCAATACCAGCCATTCGACGTGCGCGTCGATGAAGACGGCATGCTCTGCGGCCGTGGCGCAGCGGACATGAAGGGCAGCCTGGCGAGCATGATCATCGCCGTGGAGCGCTTCGTCGCCGATTACCCGCAGCACAAGGGCGCCATCAGCTTCCTCATCACCAGCGACGAGGAAGGCCCGGCCCAGCACGGTACCAAGGCAGTGGTCGAGCGCCTGCGCGAGCGCAACGAGCGCCTGGACTGGTGCATCGTCGGCGAACCGTCGAGCACCACCCTGCTCGGCGACGTAGTCAAGAACGGCCGTCGTGGCTCGCTCGGCTGCACCCTGACCGTGTACGGCAAGCAGGGCCACGTCGCCTACCCGCACCTGGCGAAGAACCCGATTCATCTCGCGGCCCCGGCGCTGGCCGAGCTGGCCGCCGAGCATTGGGATCACGGCAACGACTACTTCCCGCCGACCAGCTTCCAGGTGTCCAACCTCAACTCCGGCACCGGCGCCACCAACGTCATCCCCGGTGAGCTGAAGGCGGTGTTCAACTTCCGCTTCTCCACCGAATCCACCGTCGAGGGCCTGCAGCAGCGCGTCACCGCCATCCTCGACAAACACGGCCTGGACTATCACCTGGAGTGGGCGCTGTCCGGTCTGCCCTTCCTCACCCAGCCGGGCGACCTGCTCGACGCCGTGGCCGCCAGCATCAAAAACGTCACCGGTCGCGACACCACACCGTCGACCAGCGGCGGCACCTCGGACGGGCGCTTTATCGCCACGCTGGGTACTCAGGTAGTCGAACTCGGCCCGGTCAACGCCACCATCCACCAGATCAACGAGCGCGTACTGGCCAGCGATCTGGACCTGCTCACCGAGGTGTATTACCAGACCATGGTCAAGCTACTCGCATGATGGGCGAAGCATATCCAATGTCAGCGATCCGCCCATTGCCCTCATCCGCCGCTGCGCGCCACCTTCTCCCCGAGGGAGAAGGGCTCAGGGAGAACGTCGCTGAGCGACGTGCATGCCCATGCTGATCTGCCCCATCTGCCAGACGCCGCTTGAGCCCAGTGACAGCGGCCTGGCCTGCGAAAACCGCCACAGCTTCGACCGCGCGCGGCAGGGTTACTACAACCTGCTGCCGGTACAGCACAAGAACAGCCGCGACCCTGGCGACAACGCCGCCATGGTCGAGGCACGGCGGCGCTTTCTCGACGGTGGCCATTACGCCCCCCTGGCCGCACGCCTGGCCGCACTGGCGGCCGAGTACGCACCCGCACGCTGGCTGGATATCGGCTGCGGCGAGGGCTATTACACCGAACAAATCGCCCGTGCCCTGCCGCACGCTGACGGCTACGCCCTGGACATCTCCCGCGAAGCAGTCAAGCGTGCGTGCAAGCGCGCGCCACAGCTGAGCTGGCTAGTGGCGAGCATGGCCCGTGTGCCCCTGGCCGATGCCAGTTGTAATCTGCTGGCCAGCGTCTTCAGCCCGCTCGACTGGGCCGAGGCCAAGCGCCTGCTTGCCCCCGGCGGCGGCCTGCTGCGCATGGGCCCGACTCGCGTGCACCTGATGGAACTGCGGCAGAAGCTGTACGACGAAGTACGCGACTATGACGACGAAAAGCACCTGGCGCTGATCCCAACCGGCATGCACCTGGCGCACAGTGAAACCCTGGAGTTCACCCTGCATCTGGCCGACGCCCAGGCCCGCGCCGACCTGCTGGCCATGACCCCACACGGCTGGCGCGCCAGTGCCGAACGCCGTGAAGCGGTGATCGCCGCGCCCTTCGATGTCACCGTTTCCATCCGCTACGATTGGATCGTCAACACTCAGGAATGAACCCAATGCGCCAACCCGACATCGAAATCTACCTCAAAGACGCCGAACGCGACGCCGTGGCGCAGTGGCTGGGTGAGGCACTCGGCCCGTGCAGCGACTGGCAACAGAAAGGCCAGACCTTCAAGTGCAGGGCCGGCGACGTGCCGGTGACCTGGCTGCCGAAAGCCGTGGGCAAATGGCACAGCCTGTATCTGGAAAGCGACACCACGCCCTGGGCCGACGACCTCGCCTGCGCCCGCGCCGCCTATGCCGCGCTCGGCGTGCAGGTACGCTGCGCACCGGGTACCTGGGTAGAAGACGAGAGCGATGAAGAAGCCGACCGCTGGATCAAGGTCGATGCCGATGGCGAAACCGAGATCATCTGGCGTACAGAATAAAAGCGGCCGCTTGGCGCAAGCGCCAAATCTGTAGGAGCGGCGCTCCGCCGCGAATCAGGACGGCACCGCCTTACAAAGCTTCGCCCCGAGGCGGGGCTCCTACGCCAAGCTGCGTGGGGTCATTACCTTCGCCCGTAGCCCGGATGAAATCCGGGGATCAGCGCATGTTCCGGATTTCATCCGCGCTACAGTGTTCTTCACCTTCACGGCCCAAACGCCAGAAACAACAAGGCCCGTCATCGACGGGCCTTGTGGCATTACGAGCGTGGCGGTCAGAACGCGGAGACGTCTTCCGCCTGCAGGCCTTTCTGGCCCTGGGTCACGCCGAACTCGACCTTCTGGCCTTCGACCAGGGTGCGGTGCCCTTCGCCACGGATGGCGCGAAAGTGAACGAACACATCCGGGCCGCTTTCGCGCTGGATAAACCCGTAGCCCTTGGAATCATTGAACCATTTGACGGTTCCGGTCTCACGATCTGCCATTACCCACTTCTCCAAACTCGCTGTGTTTTTATTGTCACGAAGGCACATTACGGCTCGGTAAAAACGTTCTTCCCAGTGCTCGTCTACCCCGGCAACCGCGCCGGGAACAGGCAAGCAGTTCGCGTTCTTGCTGCAGCCGAAGGGCGAGTATAAAGCATGAATTGTGACTGAAAAGCACTTTTTAAAAACCGCAGAGAACTCGGAAGATATGCGGCTTACAGCTTTTTTTATGGGTTTTTGGCCAATAGATCGCGTAACTTCTTCGCCAGCCGCTGAACCTGTTCAGACTCCAGCCGATAGGCCCAGTCACTGCGCGCTGTCACCTCTGCGGCCTCGAAACCTTCAGCTTCGCCAAGCACCAGCCAATAGTGCTCGGCTTGTTTGTATAACGCACCCTCAAGCCTCTGTTCGTTGAAACCGGTGAGGCTGAATTGCAGCACCGGCGCCTGCTTGAAGCTGATCTGCGCAAGCGGAGCGGCATCGGCGAACTGCAGGTTGGAGAACACCAGGGCAACACTGTTGGCCGCGCCCTCGAAGCTGAGCGTCTGCTCCTTGCGCAGTTCGGCGATAGCAAAGTTGTATTGCTGGGCATCGTCTCGCGTCAGCGTAAGTACCTCGCCGTCGGCATAGCGCAACTGTAGACGCGCGATGCTGGTGAAGGGAATATCGCTGACACGTCGATCCAGCCAGTCCAGCTCACGCGTCGGTACCTGCAGTTGCCGATCGATCAGCCACACCTGATCTTCACCGGCACGGCGCACCAGTTGCCCGCGGCCTTGCTGAGAGAGATTACCCAGGCGCAGGCCCAGCTCGGGATGGCCGTCGAAGTGCAGCTTCAGACGCAGCGCCTGCTCATCAGGCGCGCCCTCCTCGGCCAACCCCAGACGGGCATGCCATTGCGGGTTGGCGGTTTTGGCCTCCAGCGTGCGCGCCTCACGCAAGGCCCGCAGCAACTCGGCCAGCGCTTGCGGCGCAGCCGGATAATCCGCCTTGGCCGGCACCACCCAGGTGTCCCCACGTCGCTCGATACGCACCGGCGGCTGCCCTGCCTGCTCGATCTCCATTGCCTGCAGCGTATTCAGATAGCCCTGCTCGGCTGCCAGCCAGGGCGCTGACTCGATTTGCGCCGTGCTCTGCTGCTGGCCGCGCTGCACGGCCAAGTAGCCCAGCACGCACAGCAGCACGATGACGATCAATGCGATCAGACCTTTACGCCCCATGATCTCCTCACTATTGAGAATGACTAACCTCGTGGATGTCGCTTTACATCCACTGCCGCGGCGCAGGGTGGATCACGCTTCAGCGATCCAGCGTTGCGGTGGGTACAAAAGCGACAGCCACCCTACGCCCGGTTCGTGGGAGACGCTTTAGCCGCGACTGTCGCCGCTGACGCGCCTTCCACAGCTGATAAACGTCACCCGCGGCGACGGCGCCGCCACAGCCACAACGCCAATACGCCCAGGGTCAGCAACGCCGGCATCAGGGCAATGTTGATCACCTTCAGCGTGCGACCCAACGCCTCGATTTCCGCGTTGAGCTGGTAACGCACGTCGCGCAGCTCCTTGCGAATCTCCAGCTTCTGCTGGATGAAGCGCTGCAGCGCGCCCTGCTGCTCCGGCGTCAGCTCAAGATTCGGATCGTCGCTTTGCTGCAGCGCCGCCAGTTGCTGCTCGGTCTCGGCCAGCCGTGCCTGCAAGGCCTGCTCCTTGTCACGGAAGCGCTGTTCGGCAGCACGTTGCAGTTCCTCGACCACCACGAACGGGCGGCTGAAGCGGCCACGCGAACGCACGCTAATCAGCGCCTCGGAGCCGGTCAGGTTGTCCAGCGCGTTGATAGTGAAGCTGCCGTTGTCGGCCCAGGGCTGTGGCATGCGCTGGCCGAAAAACTCCTGCACCTGCACCCACATGCGGTCGGTGAGCATGTCGGTATCGGCCACGGCGATGACGTTAATGGTGTCCGCCTGCTTGAGGCCGTCCTTGCGCCCTTCGATACCGTCGGGGAAGGCCGTCTGCGCCGGGCCGTCGATGCGTGCAGCGATGGTGTAGCGCTCGCCGGTCGGCTCCAGTTCACGGATCAGCTCTTCGGGATTGCTGAGCATGGCGAAACGCTGGGCGTCGAAGGGCATGGCGTATTCGGAACTCTGCATCAGCGGCGTGAAGCGCGTTTTCGCGCCTTCCAGCGGCTCGAGGATGCCGGCGGTGGCGACGGTGACGCTCTCCAGCCCGGTGGTGGCGATATCGGTCTGATCCAGCGCCTTGCGCGGCAAGCTCAGCCAGGCGGCGTGGCGGACCGGACGCTGGCCCTGCCCCATGTTCACCGACATGGCGTAGGAGCCATCGCCCAGCACCTTGTCCGGCACCAGGCGCAGCCCCCAGGCCTTGAACAGCGACTCGATGTTCGAGGCCTTGTCCACCGCCACTTCACCCGGCATATCACCGGTATCGGCCTCGGCATAGGGATCGACGAACACCATCAGCTTGCCGCCGCGCAGCACGAACTGGTCGATGGCGTACAGAGTCTGCTCGGGCAGATTCTTCGGATGCACCAGCCAGAGCACCGAGACGCTATCGGGAATCTGGTCGACATCGGCCTTGAGCTGCTTGATCTGGAACAACTGGCGCACCTGCTCCAGCACCATCCACGGCGGTGTCGGCTGCCGCGCCATCATGTCGAAACCGCCGGTCATCGACAGCCCGGAGAGCACGCCAACCACGGGCAGCTCCGGCTTGGCCAGGGTCTGCACCAGGCGGCTCAGCTCGTATTCCAGGTGCTCCTCCTGATCCAGGGCGAAGAACGGGATCACCTGGGTGTCATCCAGGCCATTGGTGCCGGCCAGGCCGAAGTAGATCGCGTCGCCGCCCTGCTGCAGCGGGATGCCCTGCAGGCCAAACTCGGCGGCCTTGTCCTCGTCCTCGGAGAACGGCTCGGGGTCGATGATGTGCAGGCGGATCTTATCGTTCGCCTGCGCCTGGTAGGCCTTGAGCATCTCCTCCACGCGCTGGGCGTAGGTGCGCAACGCCGGCAAGTCCTTGGCCACCTTGTCCGAGTAGAAGAAGTACAGGTTGATCGGCTCGTCCAGCTCAGAAAGGATCTGCTTGGTGCCGTCGGAGATGGTGTAGAGCTTCTGCTCGGTCAGATCCAGGCGCGCACCGCCCAGGCCCAGGCCAGCCAGCAGGTTGAAGGCGAGAAAGGCCACCGCAATCAGCAGCAGCCCGGCGCCGGAATAAATCAGCTTTTTCATGGGCGCATTCCTTCAGTCGGCTTTCTTCAGGTCGATGACCACGGCGGTGGCGGTCAGCCAGGCGGCGATCAGCGAGAGGAAATACAGCAGGTCGCGCAGATCGATCACGCCCTTACTGATGGCATCGAAGCGCACCAGAAAGCTCAGCGAGGCGATGGCGTCCACCAGCCACTGCGGCGCCCAGGCGAAGGCGTCGAGCACCATCGGAAAGCCGCTGACGATAAACAAAAAGCAGGCGCTGACCGCGAGGATGAAGGCGATCACCTGATTCTTGCTCAGAGCCGACATGCACGAGCCGATGGCCAGATAAGCACCCGCCAGCAGCCAGCTGCCGATATAGCCGGTGACGATGGCGCCGTTGTCCGGCTCGCCCAGGTAGTTGACGGTGATGATCATCGGGAAGGTCAGCAGCAGCGCGATGCCGGCGAACACCCAGGCCGCCAGGAACTTGCCGGTGACCGCTTCGAAGCGGGTGATCGGCAGGGTCATCAGCAGCTCGATGGAACCGGACTTGCGCTCCTCCGCCCACAGTCGCATGGCAATCGCCGGCACCAGGAACAGATAGAGCCAGGGGTGGAAATTGAAAAAGGCCGAGAGATTGGCCTGGCCGCCTTCGAAGAAGCCGCCCAGGTAGAAGGTGAACACCCCGGACAGCACCAGAAAGATGACGATGAACACATAAGCCAGCGGCGTGGCGAAATAGCTCGCCAGCTCGCGTTTGAAGATCACGGGCAACTGGATCATGGCTGCTCTCCCCGGGTCAGCGTGCGGAACACTTCATCGAGCCGACCGCGTTCCACGTTGAGTTCGCGCACCTTCCAGCCGCGCTCGGCGATCAGTGCATTGACCTGCGGGAAGATCACCTCGCCCGGCTGCGCCAGCACGCTCAGGCTGTGCTCACGGGCGTTTTCCTCGACACCGGCAACACCCGGCAGCGCCGCGAGGGCCGCCTGATCCAACGCCTCATCAGCCAGCAGCGTCACCGCCTGGTGATAGCGCGAGCGGCTTTCCAGCTCCAGCGGCGTGCCATCGGCCAGCAGCCGGCCCTGGGCGATCACCACCGCACGAGTACACAGCGCCGTGACCTCTTCGAGGATATGGGTAGAAATGATCACGATCTTGTCGCGCGCCAGCCCCTGAATGAGCTGACGCACCTGATGTTTCTGGTTGGGGTCGAGGCCGTCGGTGGGCTCGTCGAGGATCAGCACACGCGGATCATGCAAAATCGCCTGGGCCAGACCAACGCGGCGCTTGAAGCCCTTGGAGAGCGTCTCGATGCTCTGCTCCAGCACCTTTTCCAGCTCCACCTGCTCCACAGCGCGCTGCACGCGCTGCTTCTTCTCGGTACCGCGAAAGCCACGCACCTCGGCGATAAATTCGAGAAAACCACGCACCGTCATGTCGCCGTAGCACGGCGCGCCTTCGGGCAGATAACCGATCTGCCGCTGGGCCTTGAGCGTCTGGGTCTGGATATCGAAACCGAGGATGCTCGCCGTACCGGAAGTCGGCGCAAGAAAGCCGGTGAGCATCTTCATGGTGGTGGATTTACCGGCCCCGTTGGGACCGAGAAAGCCCAGCACTTCCCCCGGCTGGACCTGGAACGACAAGTCATCGACTGCCGTGTGCTGTGCAAAACGCTTGGTCAGGTTTCTTATTTCGATCATGGCCTCTCACCAGTGCGGTCAAAGCCTGGCGCGCCGCTCGTGGGCACGAGCCAAGCCTGCAAAAATGCCGACGGAACTATAAGAACAGCGCCCCAACGAATGCAATCGTCCCCAGGCCGAACAAGGGTAACCAGACGTAAATCGGCCGCTTGCAGGTGCCGCCTTGACGCTCAGGCCGACGCCCGCCGCGCCAGGGTCTCCGGCTGATGGATCACCAGCCGGCGCTGTACCACGCTGAGCACGCCTTCGGCGGCATACCGATTGAGCACGCGGTTCACCGTTTGCCGCGACGAGCCGACCATCTGTGCCAGCTCCTGATGCGTCAGGCGCAGCTCGAACGCCAGTCCTTCCGGCTTCTGCGTGGCGCACTGACAGGCCAGGCGCAGCAGCATGCGCGCCAGGCGCTGCTCGGGGTTGCAGGAAATGCTTTCCACCAGCGCGTCGGTTGCCAGGCGCATACGTCCACTGACCAGGCGGATGGTGTTCAGTGCCAGCTCCGGGTACGCCTTGAGAACCTGTTCGAAATCGCTGCGTTTCATCGACCAGATGACGCAGTGCCCCACGGCCTGGGCGAAGACCGACTGCGGCCCGACCCCGGCGATCCCACCGGCACCGAACGGCTCCTGCGCCCCGCAAAACCACAGGGTCACCATTTCCCCCTGCGGGGTCAGGCTGAACACCTTGATCAGCCCCTGCTCCACCAGATACACGCGCTCCGGCGGGTCGTCGGCGCGAAACACCATCTGCTTGGCATGCAGCACCTGCTGCTCGGCGATGGCCAGCAGCGCCTGGCGCGCCGCCGCCTCGCAATTGTCGAACAGGGTCAAGCGCTGCCAATACCAGGGTTGATTAGTCATAACGCTTTGTTAGGCCATTGAGTTATAAAAATCTAAAAAGTGTCGCCACCGCGACAGAAGTGTGGCTCGCGGCCACCGCACAATGCCCCCCAGCCCGGTGACCTGCTCGGTAATCCGTTCCAGCCCCTGACCTGCTCCAGACCGCGTCCTGTATGCGAAGGCAGCGTTACGCCTGGATACGCTTATTACCCAAAAACGTCAAACGTAATATTTATATAACTTTTAACAATTAGAGAGCCTTCCATGTCCCAAGCCCACGAGCAACCAGTCGTCGCCCCCGCGGCAGCGGCGCGCCGCCCAGGTGCCGGCGTGCCCTGGCTCAAACCACTGCTCTGGCGCGTACTGCCCTGGCTGCTGCTACTGACGATCTGGAGCGGCGTGCGCCTGCTCAGCGACAAGTACGCAAGCCTGGTGCCGGCGCCCTCGGCGGTTCTGGCGCAGGCGCAGGCGCTGATGCTCGACGGCAGCCTGCCGGCGCACTGGCTGGCCTCCACCCTGCGCGTCAGCCTCGGCGTGCTGATTGGCGTGGCGCTGGCCATTCCGGTGGGCTTTGCCCTGGGCTGGTTCGCCGCCGCGCGCAAAACCCTGACCCCGGTGCTCAATTTCTTCCGCGCCCTGCCGCCGATTGCCCTGATTCCGCTGATGATCATCTACGTCGGCATTGGCGATCCGGCCAAGCTGCTGGTGCTGGTGTACGCCTCTTTCTTCACCGCCGTGGTGGTGATGTACGAAGGCATCTCGCGCACCCCGCCGATCTACATCCAGGTCGCCCGCACCCTGGGCGCCAGCGAAGTCGAGCTGTTTCGCAAGGTGATCCTGCCGCTGGCGCTGCCGCACGCCCTGACCGCCACCCGCGTGGCCCTGGGCGTGGGCTGGATGACCCTGGTGGCCTCGGAGCTGATCTCGGCGGAAAACGGCCTGGGCTCGATGATCCAGATCGCCTCCTCGTATTTCCAGCTGGACGTGATCTATCTCGGTCTGATCTGCATCGGCGCCACCGCCATGCTGATGGATTTTCTTCTGGTGACCCTGAGCGGTCGCCTGGTGGGCTGGCAGGAGAAGGTAAAAGCATGAGCACGGCACGCGAACTGGAATTCAACAACGTCTCGGTGCACTACGCCAACGCTCCCGGCGATGGCTGGGTGGTCAGGGACGCTTCGCTGAAGATCGAGGCCGGCGACTTCGTCTCGCTGGTCGGCCCTTCCGGCTGCGGCAAAACCACCCTGCTGAAACTGGCCGCCGGCATGTCCAGGCCGACCCGTGGCGAGGTGCTGTTCGGCGGCGCGCCGATCACCGGCCCGGATCGGGAGCGCGGCGTGGTGTTTCAGGAATACGGCGTGTTCCCGTGGCTGAGCGTGCGCGAGAACGTCGAGTTCGGCCTGACCCTCAATGCCAACAAGGCTCTGGCGGCGCAGCGCCATGAAATCGCCGAGCGTTACCTGCAGATCATGGGCCTGAGCGACTTTGCCGGCAGCCTGCCGTCGGTGCTGTCCGGCGGCATGCGCCAGCGCCTGGCCCTGGCCCGCGCCTATGCGGTGGATCCGGCCTGCCTGCTGATGGATGAGCCGTTCGCCGCCCTCGATGCGCAGACCCGCCAGGTGATGCACGACCTGCTGCTCAAGCTGCAACAGGAAGAAGCCAAGACCGCCCTGCTGATCACCCACTCGGTGGAAGAGGCGCTGTACCTGTCGAACAAGATCGTGCTGGTCAGCGCGCGCCCGGCGCGCATTACCGAAGTGATCGAAGTGCCCTTCGGCTACCCACGTAACCAGGCGCTGATGTCGCGCCCGGATTTCGTCGAACTGCGCGCCTACCTGCGCGAGAAAGTGATGCAAGCCTACCAACAGCAACAACAAATCAGCCGTGCCACGGCCTGACGAGGATCGAACATGCAACGTCGTGACTTCTTGAAATCGGCCGCCCTCTTCGGCGCCGTCGCCGCCCTTCCCGGCAGCGTGTTTGCCAGCAAGCGCGAGACCCTGCGCGTGGGTTACCTGCCGACGCTGTCCTGCGATAGCCACCTGTGGCTCGGCCTTGAGCACAAGGCCTGGGAAGCCCAGGGCATCGACATCAAGCCGACCAAGTTCATCACCGGCCTCGAGGCCTATCAGGCCCTGGCCGGCGGCAGCATCGACCTGGTCAGCACCGGCGCGGTGATCGCCAACTTCCCGGCGCGGGGCCAGGGCAAGGTATTTCTGGTCAATGCGCTGGAAACCGCTATGACGCAGATCTATGTCAGCGCCGAATCGGGCATCAAAACCCTGGCCGACCTCAAAGGCCAGCGCATCGCCACCACCCGCGGCACCAGCGCCCACTACCTGCTGCACGAGGCCCTGAAAAGCGTCGGCCTGGACAGCAGCCGCGACGTCGAAATCATCCACCAGCGCATGGATCAGGCGGTGACCAGCTTCGTCGCCGGCTCGGTGCCGGTGGTGGCGCTGTGGACGCCGTTCGACAGCATCGTGCGGCAACACCGCGCCAGCGCCGTACGCCTGACCTCCGCGGCCGATCACCCCAACGCGGTGGTGGTGGATGGCTGGTCGGCGCGCAACGAATTGCATGCCGGCAATCCGGAACTGCTGCAACGCTTCATCAAAGGCTGGGAAGTGGCCAACGACCAGTTGCTCAACCACACCAGCGATGCCCTGGCACTGCTGGCCGCCGGCCCTTACAAGCAGTTCAGCGTCGACGAACTCAGAGAACAGTACGAAGTGGTGCGCTGGGACACGCCACAAGGCTGGCTGCCCGACTACCAGAGCGGCAAGGTCACCGAGTACCTCAACGCCATCACCCGTTTCAACCAGGAAGTCGGCGCGCTCGACAACCCCATCTGGGCAGACGACTACTTCGACCCCAGCCTGTACATCAAAACCTTCGGCTAAGGACTCTTCCCATGAGCGACTACAAAAAGGCTAAATCGGTGGCCCAGGCCATCGACATCGAATCGCGTTACCAGCACATCCGCCCGCGCCCGCAGATGCCGGACTTCGCCGCGGTGATCGACGGCGTCGACCTGACCAAGCCGATCTCCTCGGCCGTGCAGGAAGAGCTGTACCGCGCCCTGCTGGATTTCGAAGTGCTGTTCTTCGAACCGCAGCAGATCAGCGAAGAGCAGCATCTGGCCCTGGCCAGCGCCTTTGGTGAAGTGGCGCAGGGTGCCTATTTCCCGCGCAAGGACGGCCACCCGCAGATCGAAGTGCTGGCCAACGACGAAGCGCGGCCGGCCTCGGTCGACCATTGGCACACCGACCTGTCCTGGCTGGAAACGCCGCCGACCGGTACCGTGATCCAGATCACCGAACTGCCGGAGGTCGGCGGCAATACCGCCTGGATGAGCCTGTCCAAGGCCTTCAAGGCGCTGTCGCCAGGCCTGCAGGAATACCTGCGCGGCCTGACCGCCAGCCATACCTGGGAAGTCAGCCAGTGGCGCAACTACCTGGCCAATCTGGGCGAAGACGTGCTGATCAACTCGATCAGGCAGTACAAACCGGTGCAACACCCGGTCGTGCTCACCCACCCGGAATCGGGCAAGGAGATCCTCTTCGTCAACGAGACCTTCACCCGCAACATCGAAGGCGTTTCCGGCTTTGAAAGCCGCCAGGTGCTGCAACTGCTGGCCAACTGGATCAAGCAGCCGGAATTCACCTACAGCCACAAATGGCAGAAGAACGGCCTGGCCGTGTGGGATAACCGCAGCACCCAGCACTATGCCCTGGCCGATTACTGGCCGCGGCGCCGGGTCAACCAGCGCGTGACCTTCAACGCCCGTGGCACGCAAAGCGCGCAAGCCAATACCCTGGACGCCGTAGGCGCCCTGGGTCGCACCTCGAAAGTAGCTTACGGACTATGACCTGGAGCCGTTTCGACGCCCGCGAGCTGCGCCTGCATTACCTCGATGAAGGCCATGCCGGGCAGCCGGCGGTCATTGCCCTGCACGGCTGGCCCGATGCGCCGCAGACCTGGCGGCACCTGCTGCCGGCGCTGCGCGCAGCCGGTTACCGGGTAATCACCCCTTACCTGCGCGGCTTCGGCCCCAACCGTTTTCACGACCCGGCACGGCGCAGCGGGCAACTGAGCGCCATCGCCGATGACATCCGCCAGTTGGCCGACCACCTGGGGCTTGAGCGCTTCTCGGTAGTCGGCCACGACTGGGGCGCGCGCTGCGCCTACATCCTCAGCGCCCTGTACCCGCAGCGCGTGGTGCGCGCCGTGGCCATGTCGGCGCCCTATGCACCGGGCGTGCCCTTGAGCTGGGAGCAGACGCAGGCGTACTGGTACCAGTGGTACATGAGTACGCGCCAAGGGCGTCAGGCCGTGGAAGCCCAGCGCGAGGTTTTCTGCCGGGAACTGTGGCGGCGCTGGTCGCCGCAATGGGCGTTTGCCGACGAAGACTTCGCCCCGGCTCTGGCGGCCATGGACAATCCGGACTGGGCGCAGGTCACCCTGCACTCCTATACCCAGCGCTGGGGCAATGCCGAGGCCGACCCGGGCTGCGCCGAGCTGGAAACGCGGCTCGCCGCCTCGCCGCAGGTGAAAGTGCCCTGCCTGATCATCCACGGCCAGGCCGACCGCTGTAACCTGGCCGAAGGCTTCCACGACCTGCACGCCTTCACCGGCGGCGTGGAGCGCCTGGAGTTGCCAGGCGTGGGGCACTTTCCCCAGCACGAGGCGCGCGAGACGGTAAACCAGGCGATTGAACGGTGGCTGGGCCAAGCCTGACGGTCGCGGCACCATGATAGAAGCGGCTACCGGCGCCTTTCGACCGACCACTTGGACAAGCCTTCGTCCTCGACCTGAACGCCTCCAGCAAACGCAAGCCCGAGCCATACAGCAGATTGGCGACGACCCACTGCACACCCTGCAGATGCGTCAGCAGCTCCGCCACCTCGTCACGGCTCAACACCAAAAGCCCGGGTTTCTTCGCCCTCACGATGCCCTGCAACTAGGGCAGGTTCAGCTTGAGCACCTCCTTATAAAGGGCGGTTGCAGGAGCTGAGTGCAACACGGTCATTGAATTGAAGCTGGAGCATCATGCCGCATAGCCATGGCCTTCTGCATCACCTCACCCATAACTTCGATGGGGCACTTGAAGTCGAAGCGCTTACGCGGTCGCATATTCAGTTGCAGCGCAATGGCGTCGAGTTCTTCTTGGCTATATACCGACAAGTCCGTGCCCTTGGGCAGATACTGGCGGATCAGGCCATTTATGTTTTCGTTGCTGCCGCGTTGCCAAGGGCTATGCGGGTCGCAAAAGTAAATTGCCACCCCGGTCTGCTGGGTGATTTCAGCATGCCGCGCCATTTCTCGGCCCTGGTCGTAGGTCATGCTCTTGCGCATCGCCAGCGGCATGCCATTGAGCGCTGCACTGAAGCCTTCCATCGCCGAGGTCGCCGTCGCGTCGTTCATCCTTACCAGCATCAGGTAGCCACTGGTGCGCTCCACCAGCGTGCCTACAGACGAGGCGTTGGCCTTGCCCTTGATCAGATCGCCTTCCCAATGCCCTGGCATCAGCCGGTCTTCGATCTCCGGTGGGCGCACATGAATGCTGACCATCTCGGGGATCTGTCCGCGTCGATCCACGCCGCCAGAACGCGGTCTGCGTGTCGTCTTGCTTTGGCGCAGGCAGATGATCAGCTCCTTACGCAGCTCGCCGACCGGCAAGGCATAGATCGCGTTATAGATCGTCTCGCGACAGACGTAGGCATCTCTGAGGCTTGGAATGTTCATGCTGCGCAGCTTGCCGGCAATCTGCTCGGGAGACAAACGCTCGCGCAGCATATGGACCACCAGCTGGAAGCGCTCACTACCTGGCAACAGCTTTCGTTTCGGTCGACAGCGTTGGCGGCGGGCCTGCATCTGCTGCTGGGCCATGCGGGCCGAGTAGCCACCACTGGCAGCTCGATTGCGGCGCAGCTCCCGGCTGATGGTCGAAGGGGATCGGGTGATCAAGCAAGCAATCTTGCGCAGGCTGAGCCCTTGGGCACGGCCGATTTGAATGGTGGCACGTTCTTCAACGCTGAGTTCGGAATAAGACATAGGGGCAGCACCGTACCGGAAAGGTCAGGTGTTGCACTCAGTTTTTGCCGCCGCCCTTTGCAATAATCTTTCCGTGCCAACCAAAAAGCAGTTGCAAAATTACGGCCACAACATTTCAGAGCTTTATGATAGCTGCGAGAAAATTGCCATCAAAAGGGGAGCCACACTACCGAGTCGTTTACAGTTAGGTGAAATAGATCAAGAGTTAATATCTCTACTCAGTGATTTCGCTCGCTCAACGCGATACCACAATCTTGACACATTGAGCTCATCGCAAAGTGGCAATGACCCCCTAACCCATTGGGGGCAAATTATAATTTCCATTCTCGCCAAAGATGTAAGCCCTAGCCAGAAGCAAAAAATATTCACTCGGGCAAACATTGTAGCTTCTGCAATTGATGACATTACTATCACGCTAATGCACGGCCTAGATCAGCGCCCATTAACCACACTCGAAGCCCTTTCTTTGCCTGGGCTTCATGATCAAGCTGTTAAATTCGCAGTTCTTCGCATTGTTAATATACTTAGCCCAATTCGGGAATTAATCTCCCTCATCAGCCACGAGGCTTATCACCTCGGGTTATCAGCCCCGCCATTTCCGCAAATGCAAGAATTTCTAGAGTAGCTTTGGAATGACCGCCAATATGTACTTAGAAAAAAGAAATGGCCTTAATAAAAAGCAGCCATATTTTTTCAACCCTGGCCTCTGCGTTATGGCCTAACAAATGTATATGGACTCTCCCCACAAGTAGTGAGTAAAGCTTTGCTTTTGCACCTGTCGTCAGCGCGGTTGCATTCGTATATCCGGCCTGTGATGGGCGCTTGGCCCTGGCCATTCTGTAGTTCGCGCAGCGGGGGCCAAGCGTTCAATCGATCACGGGGATCATCATTGTTATCGGCCTTGCTCCGCTGCAGGACTCGCCTGTTCCGACAGCGCTGCTGCTCACCACAACCACAAGAAAACCATCACGCCTTGCTGATTACCCACGCCGTCAGACGAGTCTTGGGCTGGTGGATAGTTAAGTAGCGCTTCCCGATTCGCAAAGGGCTGCGCTGGCTACCGACATGGTTACTGGGTAGCCATGAATTCCCAATCTTGACTACGCCCGACGCCTTCGCTTTGACGCTATGCTCTCCCCCGCTCATATCAACAAGGACGTAAACATTGATGGACTTCATTGCACGCAATTTCAGATGGCTGATGCTGCTATCCGGCGTTCTCACGGCGACCATGTTCTACGGCCTGTTCGCCCCGCAGGAGGCGCTGCAGTCGATGTTTGGCGCATCCTTCGATGGGCAGTTGCAATCCTTGGTCGTGCGCAGTTGGTCGGCGCTGGTCGGGTTGATGGGCGTGCTGCTGATCTATGGCGCGTTGAGCCCGAGGCATCGGGTTCTCTGCGCCGTCATTGCCGCGCTGAGCAAGGCCATCTTCGTGTCGCTGCTGCTGATCCATGGCCAGGATTACCTGAGCAAGGCCGCGCCCGCCATCGCCCTGGATCTGCTGGTGATCGCCTTTACCCTGCTGTTCCTGCTGGCCGTGCAAAAGCGGCGTAGCGCTTGAGGCGAAACTCATGGGAATGATCAGGCATATCCTCTGGCTGGACTGCATGGCCGCTGCGAGCGCGGGCGTTGTGGTTCTGTTGCTGGCCCCCTGGTTGAGCGGCTGGTATGCCCTGCCCCGCGAGCTGCTGAGCTTCATCGGCGCGGTCAATATCGCCTATGCCTGCTTCTCCTTTTCGCTGGCGATTCGTGTGCGGCGCGCCGAAGCGCTGATCAAGCTGCTGGCAGTGGCCAACGGATTCTGGGCGCTGGCATGCCTTGGTATCGCTGCGACCTTTGCCCCGGTGATGACGCTACCGGGGCTTTGCCATGTGCTCGGCGAGGCTGCGTTCGTGGGAGGTCTGGGCATGCTGGAGTGGAAATGGCGCAGGCAGCTGCTGGTGGCTGGCGAACAGGGCGTTTCGACTCAGCCTGTCGCGGACCAGTAGCCGTCACAGGTATTCAGGCGAAGATCCGGCGATGGCTGCTCAGGCCATCATCAGCCCTATCCGTCAGCGCGGTGAAAACGGTTCTTGCCCGCGTGCTTGGCCGCGTACATGGCCTGGTCCGCACGTTTCAGCAGGTCCTGGCCGCCTTCAGCGTGCAGCGGAAACAGAGCGGCGCCCACGCTCGCCGATATCCGCACCATGCAGCCGTCCAGATCGAACGGCTTGGCCAGCACATCCAGCACCTTGAGCGCCACCGTCTCGCAATCCTGACTGCCGTGCAGATTGCCGAGGACGATGCCGAACTCATCACCGCCGAAGCGTGCGACCGTGTCCGTGCTGCGCACACATCCTTCCAGCCGCCTGGCGGCCATCTGCAGCAGGCTATCGCCAGCCGTATGGCCGTGGCGGTCGTTGATTTCCTTGAATCCATCCAGGTCGATATAGAGCACGGCGCACAGCTGTTGCTGGTCGCGCACGGACTCCAGCGCCTGGTCGAGGCGCTGGTGGAACCTGACGCGGTTGGCCAGCCCGGTGAGGGCGTCATGCTCGGCGTCATGACAAAGGCGCGCTTCCAGGTGCTTGCGCTCGGTGATGTCCTGCGTAACCAGCACCAGAAACTCCGGGTGACCATGGCGATTGCGGACGACGCTCGAGGCCTCGCATACCCAGATCAGCGAGCCATCCTCACGCCGATAGGTTTTCTCGATTTCCGGGGAAAGCGCACGTGCCTCGCTGAGCAGTTGCTCGCTCAGGAAGCTGCGGGCGGCGGCAGCTACTTCAGCGTCGCTCAGGTCGAAAATGTTGGCGCCTTGCAGCGCCTCGGGCGGGCGCCCCAGCATGCGCGCGAACTTCTCGTTGACCCGCAGTATCCGACCCTCGGGGCTGATGTGGGCGATACCCATGGCCGCCTGGTGAAAGGTGGCGCGAAACAGCGCTTCGCTGCCTTGCAGGGCATCGGTGGCCGCACGTTGGCGAACCAGCATCAGCGCCAGCAGGCCAACGAACAGCATGACCACCAGGGTGACGCCGACTGCGGCCATCAGGTAGGTAGAGCGCCGCTGCAAGGTCGTCGCCATCTCCTCGTCGTAGGCGGTGGCCACGGTAATCATCAGGGGATAACCGCTCATGGTGCGGTAACTGACGATACGGGCGACGCCATCGAGCCCCTCGCCACTGTCGTGGAAATCATCGGCGTCATGCAGCTTTTGCCGCTGGAACCAGGCCAGCGACTCGGCACCCAGGCCAAATTCGCTGCGTGCGCCGATCTTGCGCGCACGTATCACGCCGTCGAGGCCGGCGAGCTCCAATAGCCCCTGTGGGCCCAGATCGACCTGCTGGAAGAAACGCGTGACGTCCTCTGGACGCACGGCCATCACCACGACGCCGGCGAAGCTACCATCATCGCGCTCGATACGCAGCGACATGGGGATCAGCCAACGCCCGGAAACCCGCCCGAGTACCGGCTGATTGATGAACAGGTGATCGATACGGGCATCGCGCTGCGCCGTGAAGAACTCGCGGTCGGCGTAGTTGACCGGGCCGGTGTTCTGGCTGCTGCTGACGATATCGCCCTGCTCGTCCACCACGCTGACGATGGTGAACATCTCCTCGCGGATCACGCCCTCCTCGACCCAGCGGCGCAGGTCGATGGCCTTGCCCTGCCGGCGGTACTGCTCGCGCACGAAAGCCGCCACCTGCTCGGCCGCCTTCAGCGCGCGGAACACCTGCTGCTCGAAAGCGATGGCCAGGCTGGAGTTGGCTTCCATTTCCGCAGCCAGCGCCTGCTCACGTTCGAAGGCGATGCGTTGCAGGGTGATCAGCCAGACAATGGCAACGAACACGCTCGCCAGAACGATCAGCAGGTTCAAGGGTGTTGCGATTCGAGGGCGTCGAGCGACGGCGTCATGCGCGTCAATCGGCGTGCTGGGCGGGGTCATCGCCTTGTTCTCCAAGCCTTTCACGGGCGGGCTGTTTTCTAGCTGTTGGGGCCAGGGTCTGTTGCCCTTGGGTTCAGCGTCGCGGGGCGTGATCCATCGCCTTGCGTTGAATCATAGGCATTGTTGCGCCACTGTGCTGCCATCATGCGGTAATGGGTTTTGCCCGAAAATCGAGCTTGCGGCAGACTGACGACCGACGCTGCACCTCAGCCACATCACTTCGAGCCGAGCGGTACCTGCACTGCTCCTGCTCAATTTCTTCGACAACCGCCTGCCTTCGAGGCCTGCCTTGGAAACCACGGTCTTTCTCGCCGTCATCGCCGCCGCTGCCCTGCATGCCGGCTGGAACGCCCTGCTCAAGATTGGTCTGGATCGCTTCCTTACCGCCACGCTGATCCAGATTGGTGCCGGCCTGGTAGCGCTTTGCGCCCTGCCGCTGGTGGCGCTACCACAAGCCTCGGCCTGGCCGTGGATCGCGTTGTCGGCGTTGCTGCATATTGGCTACAACTTTTTCCTCGCCCGCGCCTACCAGTACGGCGACCTGGGCCAGGTCTACCCCATTGCGCGGGGCAGCTCGCCGCTGATGGTCGCCCTGCTCTCGCTGCTGCTGTTGCATGACGGGCTCGGTGCCCTGCAGTTGCTGGGTTTGCTGGTTCTGGTACTGGGCATCTGGCTGATGGCGCTGCGCGGCGGCCATCACAAGGCGCCACAGGGGGCGATGCTGGGCTGTGCATTGATGACGGCGCTGTTCATCGCCGGCTACACCCTCAGCGATGCCATTGGTGCGCGTAGCAATGGCGATGCGCTGAGTTATTCGCTGTGGCTGTTCACCGTCAACGGCGTGGTGATGGCGGCGGTATTGGCCATCAGCCGCGGGCCGCGCGCCTTCCTGCAGTTGGGCCCGCACTGGCGTGGCGGGCTGGCTGGCGGGGCGATGTCGATGGCGGCCTACACCATCGTCATCTGGGCCATGACCCAGGCGCCGGTAGCATTGGTTTCGGCCCTGCGTGAGACCAGCGTGGTGTTCGCCGTGCTGCTGGGAGTGGTGTTGCTCAAGGAAAGGTTGCGACCGATTCGTCTGCTGGCGTGCGCGGTGATCGCGGCTGGCGTGGTGGTGATGAAGCTGGCGTAGGGGGTTCGCGGTGCAGCAAGTGGATTGCAAAATCACAACTTGGTGGGCTGAAGCCCACCCTACAACGCTGAAGCGGATCGCCGCCCGGCCACCCTACAAGGACATCTGTAGGAGCGAGCTCTGCTCGCGAATCCTCAAGCACAAAAGCTTCGCGAGCAGAGCTCGCTCCTACCCAGGACCCGGGCGCAACCAGCGTCAGGAGGCGAGCCGCACCATCGGGTCGAGCTGACTCAGCATTCTGATCGGGAACCCGAGACCCGCTTTGCAGTTCTGTTGATCAACGGGTGCTGAGTCATCGACCGTTTTTTCGTCATACGCTGCCTGCATGCTGGCCGGGCTGACTGCCTGGACGCACGAGTTTTTTGTGTCCTGCCATCCATGGCGGCCACCTCAAGGGCCGTAGCGGAGCGACGTCAAAAACTTCTCCCGGAAGTTTTTTGCCGGCCAGGCGGGCTTGCGGCACACTAGCGCCCTTCCCGAGCCACCGCTCGTTTTGCCATACAAGCAGAGTCCGTATGACCCGTTCCCCCTTCCGCCGCCTCGTCTTCGGATCGTTGCGCCGCCTGCTGTACCTCTGGGTACGCTCGGAAACCATCAACCAGTCCGCCTTCACCCTCAAGCTAGACCGCAGCAAGCCGGTGTTCTACGTGCTGCAGCAGCCGTCGGTGAGCGACCTGGCGGTGGTCGACCGCGAGTGCACCAAGGCCGGCCTGCCGCGCCCGGTGTTGCCGGTAGCGGTCGGGGAACACATCGAGCCCGCCGCCTTCTTTTACCTGACACCGGAGCCGGACTGGTTCGGTCGCCAGGACAAGCGCGGCATCTCGCCGACCCTGGATCGCGTGGTCACCGCCCTCAGCCAGCATGCCGTGGACGACGCACAGATCGTCCCGGTCAGCGTGTTCTGGGGGCAGTCGCCGGACCGCGAAACCAGCCCATGGAAACTGCTGTTCGCCGACAGCTGGGCGGTGACCGGGCGCTTGCGCCGGCTGGTCAGCATCCTGATTCTCGGGCGCAAGACCCGCGTGCAGTTCTCCACGCCGATTCACCTGCGCGAGCTGGTTGAGCAGGACAAGGGCAAGGAGCGCACCCTGCGCATGGTGCACCGCATCCTGCGTGTGCACTTCCGCAACCAGAAGGCCGCGGTGATCGGCCCGGACGTGTCGCACCGACGCAACCTGGTCAAGGGCCTGGCGCACGACCCGATGGTGCGCCAGGCGATTGCCGAGGAAGCCGAACGCGAGAAGATCAGCCTGGAAAAGGCCGAAGCTCAGGCGCTGCGCTACGGCAACGAGATCGCCTCGGACTACACCTACACGGTGATCCGCTTCCTCGAACTGGTGCTTTCCTGGTTCTGGAACAAGATCTACGACGGTATCAAGGTGCACAACGTCGAAGGCGTGCGCGACATCGCCCAGGGCCACGAGGTGATCTACGTGCCCTGCCACCGCAGCCACATCGACTACCTGCTACTGTCCTACCTGCTGTTCCGCAATGGCCTGACGCCGCCGCACATCGCCGCCGGCATCAACCTCAACATGCCGGTGATCGGCGGCCTGCTGCGCCGTGGCGGCGCCTTCTTCATGCGCCGCACCTTCAAGGGCAACCCGCTGTATACGGCGGTGTTCAACGAATACCTGCACACCCTGTTCAGCAAGGGTTTCCCGGTCGAATACTTCGTCGAGGGCGGCCGCTCGCGCACCGGACGCATGCTGCGGCCGAAGACCGGCATGCTGGCCATCACCCTGCGCAGCTTCCTGCGCAGCAATCGCCTGCCGATCGTCTTCGTGCCGGTGTACATCGGCTACGAGCGCGTGCTGGAAGGCCGCACCTACCTGGGCGAACTGCGTGGCGCGAGCAAGAAGAAGGAGTCGATCTTCGACCTGTTCAAGGTGCTCGGCGCGCTCAAGCAGCGTTTCGGCCAGGTCTCGGTGAACTTCGGCGAGCCGATCAAGCTGGCCGAGTTCCTCGACCAGCAGCAGCCCGGCTGGCGTGAGCAGGAGCTGGGCCCGCAGTACCGCCCGGCCTGGCTCAACGACACCACCAACCGCCTCGGCGAGCGCGTGGCGCGCCACCTCAACGAGGCGGCGTCGATCAATCCGGTCAACCTGGTGGCGCTGGCACTGTTGTCCACCAGCAAGCTGGCCCTGGATGACCGCGCCCTGGCCCGCGTGCTCGACCTGTACCTGGCCCTGCTGCGCGCGGTGCCCTACTCGCCGCACACCACCCTGCCTGAGGGTGACGGCGCGGCGCTGATCGAGCACGTCAAGGGCATGGACCTGCTGGCCGAGCAGAAGGATGCACTGGGCAAGATTCTCTATCTGGACGAGCAGAACGCCGTCCTGATGACCTACTACCGTAACAACGTGCTGCACATCTTCGCCTTGCCGGCGCTGCTGGCCAGTTTCTTCCAGAGCAGTGCGCGGATCAGCCGCGAGCAGATCCTGCGCTACGCCGGCGCGCTGTATCCGTATCTGCAATCCGAGCTGTTCATCCGCTGGGAGCAGAGCGAGCTGGAGGGCGTGATCGACCAGTGGCTGACGGCCTTCGTCGAGCAGGGCCTGCTGAAGACCGAAGGCGACGTGTACGTACGCCCGGCGCCCAGCTCGCGCCAGTTCGTGCTGCTGACGCTGCTGTCGCGTTCGGTGGCGCAGACCCTGCAACGCTTCTACATGGCCATCGCCCTGCTGCTCAACGCCGGGCAGAACGCGATCAGCGCCGAAGAGCTGGAAGACCTGTGCACAGTGATGGCCCAGCGCCTGTCGATCCTGCATGGTCTGAATGCGCCGGAGTTCTTCGACAAGAGCCTGTTCCGTCACTTCATCCAGAGCCTGCTGGACCAGGGCGTGCTGCGCCAGGACGAGGCCGGCAAGCTCAGCCATCATCCGCTGCTCAGCGAACTGGCGGAAGGCGCCGCCAAGCGCGTGTTGCCGGCCGAGATTCGCCTGTCGATTCGTCAGGTGGCGCTGGATCGCAATGAGGACGAGCCGGCAAGCCCATGACGTGCATGCGCAAGGTGACGGCCTCGTAGGGTGGATCGGGGCGCGTAGCTGTCGCTTTTTACATCCACCGTGGCGCAGGCTCGATGCAACCAGACGAACCTGTCACGGTTTTGGCAGTCAGTCGATAAGCCACACACCGGCAGGAGGCCCTGGCAATGATCGATTCCCTGATGTTGAGTGCTGCACGCATCACCACGCTGGCGACTGGGCAGATACTGACCAATGCCAGTGGCTTCTTCTTCCGCCGGGATCAACGGCTGTTCCTCGTCACCAGCCGTCACGTGATGCTCGACGAGCCGAGCGGCCATCAGCCGGACAGCCTGCAGATCGAGCTGCATACCGACGCAGACAACCTGGCCAGTACCGTCAGCTTTTCCATTCCGCTGTATGACGGCGACCAGCACCTGTGGCGGCAAGGCATGGATGGCGCGGGCGAGATCGACGTAGCGGTGATCGAGCTGGATCAGACTGCCCTGCCCGACAACGGCGCTTACCAGGCCTTCACCCCGCAGCACCTGCTGCAAGCCGACGAGCATGTGGAAATCGGCTCGACACTGCTGGTGGTGGGCTTCCCGCTGGGTTTTCAGGACACCCTGCACCGCATGCCGGTGGCGCGCCATGCCGGGCTGGCATCGTCCTTCGGTCTGCGTTTCCACGGGCTGGGCTACTTTCTCACCGACGGGCGCACCCATCGCGGCCTGAGCGGCGCGCCAGTGGTCAAACGCGCCAGCGTCGAGGGTGAACTGCCCTGGCATCTGCTCGGCATCCATTCCACGCGCCTGTTGGGCAATCGCGACGAGGATCAGGACGAGGCCCTGGGTCTGAACTGCACCTGGTATGCCGATATATTGATGACGCTGACCGAATAATCGCCCGGCGTCATCGCCAGAGATGACTGCCAGGCTCGCCGGCAAGCCGGCTCCTACAGAACAAACCACGCCCCGTAGGAGCCCGCTTGCGGGCGATAATCAATGAGTAGCCCGGATGAAATCCGGGGAACCACTCAATGTCCAGTCGCGGCTAAAGCCCCTCCCACAGAACGCATCGTACCGGTGGGAGGGGCTTTAGCCGCGACAGCTTTTTCTGGTGCGCGAACTGCCCCCGGATTTCATCCGGGCTACGAAACTGATGACGCTGACGGAGTGAACGTAACCGGATGCAACCCGGGAAAGCCGGCGTAGGGCGGACTCAGGAGCGAAGCGAACAGTCCGCCGGGCCATGCCCTCGTTCGACACCACGGCTCATCATCGGAACGCCAACGGCGTACTGCTTCCGAGCGGCCGGCGTCCCGGTACGCCCTACTCGCTACGAAACGTGGATGCAGGGGCGGACCAGAACATCGCGGCTGAAGCCGCTCCTACAGGTATTCACCCTTCCCGTAATTACATGGACTCGCCCACGCCGAGGCGTCAATGCGCCACGGTGGCAGTCTAAGAAGCCAACGGCAGCGAGGGCGAGTCAATGAAAAAGCATACAGCAACTAATCAATCCCAGGCCTTAAACGATCTATCGGCCTGCACGACAGTGGCAGTCGATCTTGCCAAGCGGGTCTTTCAGGTGGCGGGAGAAGACGTTCTTGGTCAGGTGCGTTACGAGGCGCGGATCAAGTCGCGTGAGGCATTCTACGAGTTTCTGTGCAAGTTGCCGCCGAGTGTCGTCGTGCTGGTTGAAACTGGCCCAGGTGCTCAGGCGTGGGCACGGCAGCTACAGGGGCAAGGCAACCTGGCGCGGATTCTTCCGGCTCGTCTCGTCGAGGGTCACCGCAGCGGTGCGAAGAATGATCGTAACGATGCCCTGTCGATCTTGCGCGCCGGTCGCGATAGCAAGATTTCAGCCGTGCCCATCAAAAGCGCTGCCTCGCTGGCCATGCAGGCGCTGCATCGCGCTCGGCAGGGTTATGTGCGTCGGCGTACGGCGATGAGTAATCAGATGCGCGGTTTGCTGCTGGAGCACGGCGTGGCTCTGGCGCAAGGCGATGCGGCTATCAGCCACGTGATACCGAGGGTGCTGGAAGATGCAACGCAGCCACTGCCGGAGATACTGCGGGAGTTGATCGACGAATTGCTGGGTGAATGGCGGCAATTGGGCGAACGCATCAATGTCTTGAGCGGGCGCTTGGAAGCTGCTGCGAACGCGGACAAGACCGCGAAACGACTGATGACGGTGCGCGGAGTCGGCCCGATCATCGCCACCGCGCTGCTGGCCAAGCAAACCGAACCTGAACGTTTCGCCAATGCCCGCTTATATGCGGCTTACTTCGGCATGGTGCCTGATCAGCACAGCAGCGGAGAAAAGATCCGCCTGGGCAAGATGAGCAAGCGAGGCGATGGCTACATGCGCAGCCTGATGATCCAGGGCGCGCATGCGGTCCTCCGACAACTACGGCCTGATTCGCAGCAACCGGATGATCGCCGCTTGCTGGGCTGGCTGAGTCGCCTGGGGCGCAAAGAGGCGGCGGTGAGGTTAGCCAACCGCAACCTACGGATCGCCTGGGTGCTGCTACAGAATGAACAGACTTATCAACGCCAGCCAGTTAATGACAGGCAGGCGGAAATGAGTCACTGATCCACCGAGTTCTGCCACCGGGGCGCGAAGTCGCTCCAACCTCTGCTAGAAAACATTGACCCCAGGTAAGACCGTTGCGGATTGATGCCTTGGCTCCTACTGGCCTTCGAGGTCTGAATGTAATAGGCATACCGCAAGCTCACACAATGTTGGCCAGAAGCTGATGACAGCTTCCTCGAATAGGCCTGATACATAGATGCAGCCGGGTAGCAGTGTTGAAAAGCAGGTTTGACAGTGGGGGCGAGTCCATACATAGGAGCCCGCTTGCGGGCGATGGCCAGTAGCCGGGTGTAATCCGGGCCCAAGAAAAAACCCGCCCTGCGCATCACGCAGAGCGGGTTCTTTTACAGCGGTTAAAGCCTTACAGAGCCACAGCAGCCGGCTCGGGCTCGGCGGCCATTTCCACGTCCGGGGCGACTTCGATGTGCTGCAGCTCGAGACGCTCGCTGCTCCACTGGCGGATGCGGTTGGTCAGTGCCAGGTCGTCGTTCAGCTTCTGGCCATAGGACGGGATGATCTCCTTCAGGCGCTCCTGCCACTCAGGGGTGGCGACCTTGTCGGCGAAGGCCTTCTCGATCAGGTGCAGCATGATCGGTGCAGCGGTGGAAGCACCCGGCGAGGCGCCCAGCAGTGCGCTGATGCTGCCGTCGGCCGAGGTCACCACTTCGGTGCCGAACTGCAGCACGCCGCCCTTCTCGGCATCCTTCTTGATGATCTGCACGCGCTGGCCGGCATTGATCAGCTCCCAATCGGCGTCCTGCGCCTCCGGGAAGTACTCGCGCAGCGAGGCCATGCGGTCTTCCTGGCTGAGCATCAGCTGGCCCATCAGGTAGGTGCTTAGCGACCAGTTGTCCATGCCGGCGTTGACCATCGGCATGAAGTTGTCTGTGGTCATGCTGCTGAACATATCGAGCAGCGAGCCGTTCTTCAGGTACTTGGTGGAGAAGGTGGCGAACGGGCCGAACAGCAGCACGTTCTCGCCATCGATCACGCGAGTGTCCAGGTGCGGCACGGACATGGGCGGCGAGCCGACCGAAGCCTTGCCGTAGACCTTGGCCAGGTGCTGGGCAACCACGTCCTGATTACGCGTCATCAGGAACTGGCCGCCGACCGGGAAACCGGCGTAGCCCTTGGCTTCTTCGATACCGGATTTCTGCAACAGCTTGAGCGCGCCACCACCGGCGCCGATGAAGACGAAGCGGGCATTGATGGCCTGCTCGGCGCCGTCCTTGGCCAGGTCGGCGACGATCACCTGCCAGGTGCCGTCATCGTTGCGCTTGAGGTCACGGACTTCGTGCTCCAGGTGCAGGCTGGCCTGCTCCTTGCCGATCAGCGAGTCGATCAGTTGACGGGTGATCTCGCCGAAATTGACGTCGGTGCCGATGGCCATACGGGTGGCGGCGACCTTCTGCTGCGGATCGCGACCTTGCATGACCAGCGGTACCCACTGGGCGATCTGCGCGTGATCTTCGGTGAACTCCATGCCACGGAACAGGTTGCTGTGCTGCAGCGCAGCATGGCGCTTGCGCAGGTATTCGACGTTGTCGTCGCCCCAGACGAAGCTCATGTGCGGGGTGATGTTGATGAAGCTCTTGGGCTTGCTCAGCACCTCGCGCTCGACCTGGGTGGCCCAGAATTGCTTGGAGATCTCGAACGACTCGTTGATGGCGATGGCCTTGCTGATGTCGATGCCACCGTCGGCGGTTTCCGGGGTGTAGTTCAGCTCGCAGAAGGCCGAGTGGCCGGTGCCGGCATTGTTCCAGCCGTTGGAGCTTTCGGCGGCTACCTGGTCGAGGCGCTCGTAGATTTCGATGCTCCAGTCCGGCTGCAGCTCGTGGAGGTAAGTGCCGAGGGTGGCGCTCATCACGCCAGCGCCGATCAGCAGCACGTCGACGGTTTTCTCGGGCTCGCGGGGCTTGGAGCAACCGATCACGCTGAGACAAAGCAGCGTCAGCAGGATTTTCTTCATGGGACAGTCCAGTTCATCGCACGACGACAACAGCCGTGCAGGCAAGGTTTCGGGCAGCGGCCGTTTGGGCCGCACATGGGCGATAGCCGCAGATCTGCGGCGCGGCGGGAGGAAGGGTGTTTCCAGGCCTCTTGGCGGGCGTATTCCGATCGCGCCGCGTTATGGAGCAATATGCGTGCCGCTGAAAGGATTCAGCAGTCCCTGTGCGGCTTTCTGCCACACAGCCGGCACGGGGCTGGCGGGAACTCGCCAGATGCTCTCAGGCAAGCCCGCCAGGGTGGCGGGATTCCGCCCGAATCACCCCAGCAGCAATGGCAACAGCAAGGCAGTGGCAATACCCAGCAGGCTCATGGCCAGAGCGGCGAAGGCACCGCACTCCTCGCCCTCCTGCAAGGCATGCGCGGTGCCAATGGCGTGCGCATTGATGCCATAGCTCAGGCCACGGGCCGCCGGGTGATCCACCCCGGCCCAGCGCAGCAGCGCCGGCCCCATGGCCGTGCCGATCACGCCGGTGAGCATCACCATCACCGCAGCCAGCGACGCCACGCCGCCGATCTGCTCGGCCACCGGCATGGCAATCGGCATGGTCACGAACTTCGGCGCCAGGCTCATCACCACGCTCCAGTCGGCGCCCAGCACCCAGCCGATGGCCAGGGTCAGCGCCACCGACAGGACGCCGCCGGCCGTCAGGGTGATCATCACCGGCCAGAACAACTGGCGGATGCGCTTGATGTTGTGCTGCAGCGGCACCGCCAGCGCCACGGTGGCCGGCCCCAGCAGCCAGGCGACGGGCTCGGCGCCAGCGCGGTAGGTGGCGTAGTCCACGCCGCACAGCAGCAAGGTGGTGACGATCAGCGTCACCGATACCAGCACCGGCTGCAGCAGCAGCCAGCCGCTGCGGCGATAGAGCCAGGCGGCGATCAGAAAGGCAGCCAGGGTCAGGGCGATGGCGAACAGTGGGTGGTGAGTCAGCAGCGTCATCCCTTGCGCTCCTGACGGCGGATCAGCGTCTGCAACAGCCAGCCGCAAAACGGCACGGTGACCAGCAGCGACAGCACCAGCGCGGTGGCGATCACCGGCAGTTCACCGAGCAGCAGATCGCTGCTGGTCATGATCCCCGAGGCCGGCACGGCCAGCAGCAGCGGCAGATACGGCAGCAAACCACCGGCAGCCTGCTGCAGCGGCTCGGGCACCGCGCCGCGCCACATCAGCCAGACCGAGAGCAGCAGCAGGCCAATGATCGAGGCTGGCAGCATCGGCAACAGCCAGTGATTGAGCGCCACGCCGAACAACTGCAGTAATACCAGCCAGAACAGGCCACGCACCATCATGATCTCGACTCCTCCTTATGGCGCCCCCGACGAAACAGCGGACGCGGCTCGATAACCGAGCGACCATACAACACACTGAGCCCTTGCAGGCCCTTGAGTGCATCTTCCAGCGATTTGTCAGCGCGCACGGCGAAGGCATCGAAGCCGCACTGGCGCATGTGCGCCAACTGGTCGCGCAGCACATCGCCCACCGCACGCAACTCACCGCGCCAGCCCAGTCGGGTACGCAGCAGGTAGGCCTGGCTGTAGCCACGGCCATCGCGAAAGCTGGGGAAGTCGATGGCGATCAGCGGCAGGCTGGCGAGAAACGGCTGCAGCGCCTCCGGCTCGTCATCCACCTGCAACAGCAGGCCGTCGGCACTCATCGCCCTGCCCTCCAGCACCGCAGCAGGCTGCCGCTCGCGCCAGGCCGTCAGTGGCAGGATCAGTGGCGCGTCCCCTTCAGCGTCGAGCTGCCAGGGATCATCACTGACGATGCAGGCCTGGCCCTCGACCAGGCGAATCAGGTTGTTCATGCCACCTCCTCGCGGCTGTACACGCTCGCCTTGAATGGCTCCAGGCCGATGCGCTGAAAGGTGTCGAGAAAGCCTTCATTGACCTCCCGCTGATCGACATAGGTGCGCACGATGCGCTCGATCACCTCGGGCACCTGCTCGGCAGCGAACGACGGGCCGATCACCTTGCCCAGCGCCGCCTGTTGGCCCTGGCTGCCGCCGAGGGTGAGCTGGTACCACTCACTGCCGTTCTTGTCGACGCCGAGGATGCCGATGTTGCCGATATGGTGGTGGCCGCAGGCGTTCATGCAGCCAGAGATGTTCAGGCTCAGCTCGCCCAGATCATGCAGATAGTCGAGGTCGTCGAAACGCTGCTGGATGGCCTGGGCGATGGGGATCGACTTGGCGTTGGCCAACGAGCAGAAATCACCACCGGGGCAGGCGATGATGTCGGTGAGCAAACCGGCGTTGGCCGTGCCCAACCCCGCCGCTTCGGCTTCCCGCCATAGCGCGAAGAGGTCGGCCTTGCGTACATCGGGTAGCACCAGGTTCTGTTCGTGAGCGACGCGAATCTCGCCGAAGCCGTAGCGCTCGCTCCAGTCCGCCAGCATCTCCATCTGCTCGGCGGTGACGTCGCCGGGCGGTGCACTGATGCCCGGCTTGGTCGACAGCACTACGCTGAGGTAGCCAGGCACCTGATGCGCCATGACGTTGCGCGACACCCAGCGGGCGAAGGCCTCGTCGCGCGCCAGGTGGGTGCCGAAGTCGAGGTCGAGGGCGTCCTGCGGCACGTAGGCCGGTTTGTGGAAGGAGGCGGCGACGCGCTGGTACTCGTCCTCGGTCAGGCGCGCCGGGCCATCCTTGATCGGCTGCCACTCGCGCTCCACCTCGGCCGCGAAGGCGTCGATGCCGAGGGCCTTGACCAGTATCTTGATGCGCGCCTTGTACTTGTTGTCGCGCCGGCCATGGCGGTTGTACACGCGCAGGATGGCCTCGACGTAGGACAGGCAGTCCTGCCAGTGCAGGCCCTCGCGCAGGGTCTGGGCGATGATCGGCGTGCGCCCCAGGCCGCCGCCGACCAGCACACGCAGGCGCAACTCGCCTGCTTCGTCACGGTACAGCTGCAGGCCGATGTCATGCACCTGCACCGCAGCGCGATCCTGCTCGGCGGCGCACAGGGCGATTTTGAACTTGCGCGGCAGGAAGAGGAATTCCGGGTTGACCGTCGACCACTGACGGAGGATCTCGGCCAGCGGACGCGGATCGAGGTACTCGTCGGCGGCGACACCGGCGAAAGCCTCGGTGGTGATGTTGCGCACGCAATTGCCCGAAGTCTGGATAGCATGCATGTCGTGGTCGGCCAGCCAGTCGAGGATGTCCGGCACGCGTTCGAGCTCGACCCAGTTGAACTGGATGTTCTGCCGCGTGGTGAAGTGCCCGTAACCGCGGTCGTACTCGCGGGCGATATGCGCCAGTGCGCGCATCTGCTTGGCCGACAGGGTGCCGTAGGGGATCGCCACGCGCAGCATGTAGGCGTGCTTCTGCAGGTACAGGCCGTTCTGCAGGCGCAGCGGCAGGAACTCCTCTTCGCTCAGCTCGTCGGCCAGGCGCCGCTGTACCTGGTCGCGGAACTGGGCCACGCGCTCGCGCACCAGCGCGCGGTCATAATCGTCGTATTGGTACATGCCGGCAGGCCTCCTGATCACGGGGCGTCGACTATGCCTGCCGGGCGTGCACCGAAAACAGCGCCAGAAAAGCCTTAAAAAACCGGATCAGATAGGTACGACAGTGTCCTGCACAGGACACTGATTGGCGTGGCGCGATGTCGCAGGGCGGTATCTGGATCGCTCGACATGAAGGCTCATGACCTCAGAAATGGCGCGGCCTGGCGGCCTGCGTGGCATTTTTCCCTGCGTTCGACGTAATCATCTGATCCGCTTTTTTATCGAAAACCTGAGTCTGTTTTGTAAACAGCCCCACTCGGATCATGGCGCCAGCCTGAATAAACGCCTGATGAGGGCAACGACATGACCGATCTGATCCCCTTGCGCGCCGTCGAGAGCATCGACCCGGCCAAGCCCATTCGCCTGACCCCGGCCCAGGCCGGCGGCCCGATCCACACACGCAGCTTCACCGGGCGCTTTCGTAACCTGCGCCTGCTCGGTGCCGGCCTGCTGTTCCTGCTGTTCTTCGGCACCGCCTGGATCGATTGGAACGGCCGCCAGGCGGTGCTTTGGGACCTGGAGAATCGCCAGTTCCATATCTTCGGCGCGACCTTCTGGCCACAGGATTTCATCCTGCTCTCGGCGATCCTGATCATCGCCGCCTTCGGCCTGTTCTTCATCACCGTGCTGGCCGGTCGCGTCTGGTGCGGCTACGCCTGCCCGCAGAGCGTGTGGACCTGGGTGTTCATGCGTGTCGAGCAGATCACCGAAGGCGACCGCGGCCAGCGCATCAAACTCGACGCCGCGCCATGGTCGCTGCAGAAACTGGCCCGGCGCAGCGCCAAGCACGGCCTTTGGCTGGCGGTGAGCCTGGTCACCGCACTGGCCTTCGTCGGCTACTTCACCCCGGTGCGCCAGTTGACGGTGGACCTGGCGACCTTTGAAGTCGGCGCCACCACCGCGTTCTGGGTGCTGTTCTTCACTGCCGCCACCTATATCAACGCCGGCTGGCTGCGCGAGAAGGTGTGCCGCGACATGTGTCCCTACTCGCGCTTCCAGAGCGTGATGTTCGACAGCGATACCCTGGTCATCTCCTACGACGCCGCCCGTGGCGAAACCCGTGGCCCGCGGCGCAAGGACGCCGACTATAAGGCCGAGGGCCTGGGCGATTGCATCGACTGCACCATGTGCGTACAGGTCTGCCCCACGGGGATCGACATCCGCGATGGCCTGCAACTGGAATGCATCGGCTGCGGCGCCTGCATCGACGCCTGCGACAGCGTGATGGACAAGCTCGGCTATGCCCGCGGCCTGGTGCGCTACAGCTCGGAAAACGAGCTGGCCGGCGGCAAGACCCACTGGCTGCGCCCGCGTCTGGTTGGCTATGCGGCGATGCTCGCAGTGATGATCGGCGCCTTTGTCTGGGCGCTGGCCGAGCGCCCGCTGATCTCGCTGGACGTGACCCGCGACCGCGGCCTGTTCCGCGAGAACGCTCTGGGCCAGATCGAGAACATCTACAGCCTGAAGATCATCAACAAGACCCAGCAGCCGCGCAGCTATGCCATCAGCCTGGTCGAGCCCGGCGACTTCGAGCTGCATGGCCCACGCACGCTGAACCTGGCGCCGGGTGAGATTCGTGATCTGCCGGTCAGCGTCGCGCTAACGGCCACGCACAACGCTGCCGGCCCGCAAACCCTGCATTTCGAGGTACGCGACCAGGCCGATTCGCAGAGCCATGTGAGCACCAAGAGCACCTTCCTCGCGCCGCTGCGCTAGCGCTTCGCCCCGAGGCGGGGCTCCTACAGTTGCTCTCAAATCCGTGTAGGAGCCGCGCCCCGCGGCGAATGGGCCACCAGAGCCGTAGCCCGGATGCAATCCGGGGCGGTTCGAGGTCCTTCCCCGGATTGCATCCGGGCTACGGGCTCCACGAGCCTTGTAGGAGCGGCTGGGCGGCATTCCGTTTCAGCCGCGAAACCACCGCACTGCATCGATCGCGGATAAATCCGCTCCTACATCCGAAGCCTGCCCACTATTAACGAGGCACTGCCATGTCTGCCGCTCACCCCGTAAAGTGTTCACCCGTACCCTTTGCGGCGGTGAACCAGGACAGGATGAAACGCTACGAAAAATTTGCCGACGAGATCGCCGAGCTGATCCGTACCGGCGTGCTCGGCCCCGGCGAGAAGGTGCCCTCGGTGCGCCATGCCAGCCGCACCTATGGCGTCAGCCCCTCCACCGTGTTCCAGGCCTACTACCTGCTGGAAGATCGCGGCCTGATCCAGGCACGCGCGCGTTCCGGCTACTTCGTGCGCGAACACGCCAAACGCCCGCTGCACGAGCCTGAGCTGACCGCCCACGCCGCGCAGACCACCGAGGTCGACGTCAGCGAGCTGGTGTTCTCGGTACTCGCCTCGCTGAAGGACCCGCACACCGTGCCCTTCGGCTCGGCGTTCCCCAGCCCCGACCTGTTCCCGCTGCCGCGTCTGGCCAAGAGCATGGCGCACGCGCTGCGCATGCTCTCGCCGCACGAGATCATCGCCGACATGACCGCCGGTAACGCCGACCTGCGCCGGCAGATTGCCCTGCGCTACATGGTCAGCGGCGTGATGCTGCCGATGGAGGAACTTGTGATCAGCAACGGCGCCATGGAGGCGCTCAACCTCTGCCTGCAGTGCGTGACTCAACCAGGTGACCTGGTGGCCATCGAGTCGCCGACCTTCTACGCCTGCCTGCAGGTGCTGGAGCGCCTGCAGCTCAAGGCCGTGGAAATCCCCGTGCACCCGCGCGAAGGCATCGACCTGGGCGCCCTGTCGGAGAGTCTGAAGCAACTGCCGATCAAGGCCTGCTGGTTCATGAGCAGCCTGCAGAACCCGCTGGGCGCGAGCATGAGCGAGGAGAAGAAGCAGGCGCTGTATGAGTTGCTGGTCGAACACCAGGTACCGCTGATCGAAGACGACGTGTACGCCGAGCTGTACTTCGGCAGCCACCCGCCCAAGCCGGTGAAGAGCTTCGACCGTGAGGGGCTGGTGATGCATTGCAGCTCCTTCTCCAAGAGCCTGGCGCCGGGCTATCGCATCGGCTGGGTGGCAGGCGGGCGCTATGCCGAGCAGATCGCCCGGCTCAAGCTGATGACCACCATCTCGCCGTCGGTGCCAGCCCAGGCAGCGCTGGCCGACTACCTGCAGCACGGCGGCTACGACCGTCACCTGCGCAAGCTGCGCCATGCCCTGGAGATGCAGCAGAGCGCCATGCTCGCCTCCGCCGCCCGACACTTCCCCGCCAGCACGCGGGTCACGCGACCTTCGGGTGGCTACTTCCTCTGGTTCGAATTTCCCGAGCGTCTGGATTCGCTGCAACTGCTGCGCCTGGCGCTGGCCCAGGGCATAAGCCTGGCGCCGGGGCCGATCTTCTCCGCCAGCCAAGGCTTTCGCCACTGCGCGCGACTGAACTACGGCCATCCGTGGAACCCGCGCAGCGAGCAGGCCATGGAAGTGTTCGGGCGCCTGGTTGCGGGATTGCTCTGACGCCCGGTGCGCACAGCGCACCTTACGCGCTGTTGTAGCCCGGATGAAATCCGGGGCAGGTGCAGCAATCGCCCCGGATTGCATCCGGGCTACGGTCTTGGTGCGCACGGCGACGCACCCTACCTTCAGACTACTTCCACCAATACTCCACCTGCACGCCGAAGTTCGAGCCGTTGCGTGCGCTGCCGAAGGCGCCGTTCTCGGATAAGGCCGAGCCGTCGGCCAGCAGGTTGGCGGCCTGCTGCGCGGCTCGGTTCCAGCTGGCGTAGGTGTAGTACAGGCGGATTTCCGGGCGCTCCCAGAAGCCGGGGCCGGCGGGCGACCAGGTCGGGGCAACGGTGAACTTGGTCAGCTTACGTGTACCGCCGGGCGCCTCGACCTGATCGCGGCCGATCTCGCCGACCAGCTTGAACTGCTCGGTAAAGGCGTAGCTGGTGCGGCCACCGATGGACAGCCAGTTCTGGTCCGCACCGTCCGGGCGCTTGTCCTTCTGGTAGACCAGCTGCACCTGGCCGCCAAGACGCGGAGTCATCTGGAAGTCGAAGAACTCCACCAGACGCCAGCTGCTACTGCTGCTGTCCAGGGTCGGATCACCGGTGTAACCCAGCGCGGTGCCCGGCCCGCGCCCGTATTGCAGAGCGATGGTATTGACGCCGCCGAGGAAGCCCTGCTGTTTGTGCTGCGCAGTCACCGCCCAGCCGCTGTTGGCGTCGGTGCTGTCCGGCTTGTCGATGTAACTGACGCCCACTTCCAGCTCGCCGCCGGGGTTGACCTGGAAGCCGCCGACGTTGAAATCGTGGCGGTTGATGTAGGGCTCCTGGTCGTAGTTGTCCTTGCGCGAGAACACGTAGCTGTACTTGAGGTCGCCGATCTTCATCTCGTCGATACCGAAACCGGTAGCGCTCTGGTTCCAGTAGTAGAAGTCGGAGATATGGATGTCGTTACGTTTGTAGAAACGCCGCCCGGCCCACAGCGAACCGCCATTGAGCGCCGGCATGTTGCTCCACTCGGCGTACATCTGGTTCATCCGCGCGAAGCCGTAGTCGCCGGTGAACTTGGGCGTATGGCCGTACTGGTTGTAGAGCTGGGCCATGCCCTCGACGCTGATTACCGAGCCGTCGTCCAGGCGAAACAAGTCCTGGCGCAAATCCAGCTCGACGTACTGTTCGCACTCGTTACCCAGGCGATATTTGGACTGTGCGCCCGGCAACTGGAAACACTGCTGCGTGCCGCCGGTATCCGCGCCGCCGATACCGCTGCGCACATAGCCGCTGAACTCGACAGCCTGTGCCTGCGGCGTGGCCAACGCCAGTGCCAGCAGGCAGGGAACGCCGACAGAACAGGTGAGGGTTTGCTGTGTGGTCTTCATCGTTGCTCCTGATTGTTTTTATTGAGCGATGCTGCGGATCACCGCCGCAGCGACGGTTTTTTCGTTGCCTTGATGCACCCTGTAGCCCGGATGCAATCCGGGGAGGTTGGTTGGGCAGACCCCGGATTTCATCCGGGCTACATGGCTAACCGAGCTTGAACTGGGCCACCTTGTTGTCAGTGGCCTGGCGCTTTCCCGGGCGCAGGCGCTCGCCGCTGGTGGCGTCGAACAGCAGCACGCGCGCCGGATCGAACTGCAGGTCGAGGCTGCTGCCAGCCTGCGGCGCGGCGTCCGGGGCCAGGCGGCAGCACACCTTGGTCTGGTTGAGGCTGACGAACACCAGGGTGTCCGGGCCGGTGGGCTCGACCACCTCGACCTCGGCACGCAGGCTCGGCAGCGTCAAGCCGGCGCCGGCCAGCTGGATCTGCTCGGGACGCACGCCGAGGATCAGCTCACGCCCTTCCAGCTCCGCCGCCGCGCCAAGCGGCAGCTCGCAGCGCGCCTGCCCGGAGTCGAGCAAACCGAAGCACTGGCCATCGCGTACCTGCGTGCGCAGCGGGATGAAGTTCATCGGTGGCGAACCGATGAAGCTGGCGACGAACTGGTTGGCCGGGTCGTTGTAGATCTCTTGCGGGGTGCCGAACTGCTGAATGATGCCGTCCTTCATCACCGCCACCTTGTCGCCCAGGGTCATGGCCTCGATCTGGTCGTGGGTGACGTACACCGTGGTGGTCTTCAGGCGCTGGTGCATCAGCTTGATTTCGGTGCGCATCTCCACGCGCAGCTTGGCGTCGAGGTTCGACAGCGGCTCGTCGAACAGGTAGATCTTCGGTCGCCGCGCCAACGCCCGGCCCATGGCCACGCGCTGCTGCTGGCCGCCGGAGAGCTGGCCGGGCTTGCGCGTCAGCAGATGCTCGATCTGCAGCAGCTTGGCCACCCGCGCCACTTCGGCTTCGATCTCGGCCGGCGGCAACTTGCGCATCTTCAGGCCGAAGGCGATGTTGTCCTTCACCGTCATGGTCGGGTACAGCGCGTAGGACTGAAACACCATGGCGATGTCGCGATCCTTCGGGCTCATGCCGCTGATGTCGGCGCCGTCCACCAGAATCGCTCCGCCGCTGATGTCCTCCAGGCCGGCGATGCAGTTCATCAAAGTGGATTTGCCACAGCCGGAGGGGCCGACCAGGATCAGAAACTCGCCGGAGTCGATGGCCAGTTCGATGTTCTTCAGGGTATCCGCCAGGCCGCTGCCGTAGGATTTGTTGACGTTGCGCAGTTCGAGGGTAGCCATGTCATTTCTCCAATCTTGAAGGCATCAGCCTTTCACCGAGCCGGCAGTGAGACCGCGCAGGAAGTATTTGCCGGCCAGGATGTAGACCAGCAGCGTGGGCAGCCCGGCGATCATCGCGGCGGCCATGTCGACGTTGTATTCCTTGGCTCCGGTGCTGGTATTGACCAGGTTGTTCAGCGCCACGGTGATCGGCTGGGTGTCGCCGCTGGCGAACACCACGCCGAAGAGGAAGTCGTTCCAGATCTGGGTGAACTGCCAGATCAGGCAGACCATGATGATCGGCACCGACATCGGCAGCAGGATGCGTCCGAAGATGGTGAAGAACCCTGCGCCATCCAGACGCGCGGCGCGCACCAGCGCCTCGGGAATGCTCACGTAGAAGTTGCGGAAGAACAGCGTGGTGAAAGCCAGGCCGTAGACCACGTGCACCAGCACCAGGCCCTCGGTGGTATTGGCCAGGCCGAGCTGGCCGAGGGTGAAGGACGCCGGCAACAGGATCACCTGGAACGGCAGGAAGCAGCCGAACAGCAGCAGGCCGAAGAACAGCTGCGAACCGCGAAAGCGCCACATGGCCAGCACGTAGCCGTTCAGCGCGCCGAGCAGCGTGGAGATCAGCACCGCCGGGATGGTGATCTTTACCGAGTTCCAGAAGTAGCCGCCGACACCGTCCCAGGCCTTGACCCAGCCGATGACGGTGAACACGTCCGGGATCGACAGCAGGTTGCCGCTGCGGATGTCGTCGGGGGTCTTGAAGCTGGTCAGCAGCATCACCAGCAGCGGCACCAGGTATACCGCGCAGGCCAGGATCAGAGTGGTGTGGATGGCTATACGGCTGAAGCTGAATGCCCTTATCCGGCGCTTCGCGCCACCTTCTCCCGGGGGGAGAAGGACATCAGAAGATCGTCGCTGCGCGACGCTCACATCATTCATGGCGTTTGCCTCGCAATTCGGAATACAGATACGGCACCAAAATCGCCAGCACCGCGCCGAGCATCAGCATCGCGCTGGCGGCGCCGAGGCCCATCTGGCCGCGGGTGAAGGTGTGGGCGTACATGAACATCGCCGGCAGGTCGGAGGCGTAGCCGGGGCCGCCAGCGGTCATCGAGGCGACCAGGTCGAAGCTCTTGATGGCGATATGGGCGAGGATCATCAGCGCGCTGAAGAACACCGGGCCCAGGCTCGGCAGGACGATGCGCAGGTAGACGCTCGGCAGGCTGGCGCCGTCGACCTGGGCGGCGCGGATGATCGATTGATCGACGCTGCGCAGTCCGGCGAGAAACAGCGCCATGACGAACCCCGAGGACTGCCACACCGCGGCCATCACCAGGCAGTAGACGACGCGATCCGGGTCCACCAGCCAATCGAAGCGAAAGCCCTCCCAGCCCCAGTCACGCAGCAGCTTGTCCAGGCCCAGGCCGGGGTTGAGCAGCCACTTCCAGGCGGTGCCGGTGACGATCATCGACAGTGCCATGGGGTAGAGAAAGATGGTGCGGATAAAGCCTTCGCGGCGGATGCGCTGATCCAGCAGCACCGCCAGGAACACGCCAATGATCAGGCTGATGGCGATGAACAGGCCGCCGAAGACCAGCAGGTTCTGGCTCGCCACCCACCAGCGATCGTTGTCCCACAGCCGCGCGTACTGCTGCAGCCCGACGAAGTTGTAGCTGGGCATGAAGCGCGAGTTGGTGAACGACAGCAGGAAGGTCCAGCCGATGTAGCCGTAGAAGCCCACCAGCACGATGACCATGCTCGGCGCCAGCACCAGCTTGGGCAGCCAGCGCTGCAGGACGTCCAGCGGTGAGGCTTTGGTGATGACTGCGTTTGAACTCATGGTTGACTCCGTTGCGTGCTGCGTTGATGCGTAAAACATCCGTAGCGAACCCGTAGGGCGTACTCGCGAAGCAGTACGCCGGCGATTACAGACAGCGCGCATAGCCGGCGGACTGTTTGCTGCGCTCCTGAGTCCGCCCTACCGACTGCGAGCTGCCCTGCCCCGACACCTGAATCTCGGCACGGCCGATCCCGTGACGCGTGCCTGTGGGCATGCGCCAGGGATAGAAGGCTTGAAACAGGCGGGTTACACCCGCCCTACGGCAAGGGCCGGCTACGCGGCCCCGTCACTCACTGCACCGCCTGGATCGCCGCCGCCAGTTGCTGGGCGGCGCGCTTCGGGTCGGCCTTGGGGTCGTTGAAGAAGTTGGTCACCACATCGAATACCGCGCCCTGCACGTAGCTGGAGGCGGCCATGCCGTGGGCCAGGCTCGGCTGCAGACCGCCATCGGCGGCGGCCTCCTTGAAGTCGGCCATGGACTTCTGCGCGCAGGCGTCGAAGCTGCTCATGTCCTGGTCCATGCGCACCGGGATCGAGCCCTTGTTCTGGTTGAAGAATTCCTGGAACTCGTTGCCCATCACCGTACGCGCCAGGTCTTCCTGGGCCTTGCGGTTGTCGGCGTTGTTCAGCTTGAACATCGCCAGCGAGTCGATATTGAAGGCGAAGCTGCCCTGGGTGCCAGGGAAGGCCAGGCATTCGTAGTCCTTGCCAGCGACCTTGCCGGCGGCGGTCCACTCGCTCTTGGCCCAGTCACCCATGATCTGCATGCCGGCCTTGCCGTCGATCACCAGGCCAGTGGCGCTGTTCCAGTCGCGCCCTGCGGCATCGGCATCGATGTAGCCACGCAGCTTCTGCAGAGCAGCGAAGACTTCGACCATCTTGTCGCCGGTCAGGGTGGCGCGGTCCTGCTCGACGAAGGCCTTGCGAAAGCCCTCGGGGCCAAGAATGCTGAAAGCCAGATCCTCGAACACGGTGCCGTCCTGCCAGGGCTGCCCGCCATGGGCGATGGCGATGAAGCCAGCGGCCTTGAGCTTGTCGGCAGCAGCGAAAAATTCGTCGAGGGTGGTCGGCGGCGTGGCGCCAGCCTTTTCGAACACTTGCGGGTTGATCCACAACCAGTTGACCCGATGCACGTTGACCGGCACCGCCACGTAGTCGCCCTGGTACTTCATCACCTCGATCACCTGCGGTGGCAGCAGCTCGTCCCACTTCTGCTCGGCAGCGACATCGTTGAGGTCAGCAAGCAGGCCCAGCTCGCCCCACTCCTGGATATCCGGGCCCTTGATCTGCGCCGCGGCGGGCGGGTTGCCGGATACGGCGCGGGTCTTCAGCACGGTCATGGCCGCTTCACCACCACCACCGGCCACGGCGAAATCCTTCCATTTGTGGCCCTGGGCTTCGACCAGTTTCTGCAGGGTATCGGCGGCGCGCTTTTCGCCACCGGAGGTCCACCAGTGCAGCACTTCGACTTCACCGGCAGTGGCAGACAGGGGCAGCAGAACAGCGAGGGAGATGGCACGGGACAAGCGAGAGATCGCTTTCATGGGATAAGACACCTTGTTGTTGTTATTCGCGAGCAAGTCGTGGTGCTTGCATTACGAACGAGTCTACCCAGCCCACAGAGCCCTTGGGGTAACAAAGGGTATTGGATAGTCACCAGGTCGTTACAAAGCGCCGCGAGCCGGTGACATGCAGCGCAGCGGCGCGCGCGCTGCAGTTGTGCGGCGCGGCTCACGGCTGCGCTCAACGGCTCTGGCGCGGCAACCAGAGGGTGACGCGCAGCCCTCCATCGCGCAGGTTGCGCAGGCTCAGCTCGCCGCCATGGCTATGTGCCAGGTTGCGCGCAATACCGAGCCCCATGCCGTAGCCCTGTTGCTGGCTGGCCAGACGGAAATGCGGTTCGAACACCTGCTCAAGCTTCTGCTCGGGCACGCCCGGCCCCTCGTCATCGACATGCAGGACGAACGCCTCGGCGTCATCCTCGATGTGCAGGTGCGCGCGCTCGCCGTACTTCAGGGCGTTGTCCAGCAGGTTGCCGATACAGCGGCGCAGCGCCAGCGGCTTGCCGGGATACAGATCACGCGCTGCGCCATCGAGGGTCACCCGGCCCGAGCCGAGGTAGGGTTCGGTCAACCCATGCAGCAGGTGGTTGAGGTCCACCGGCTCGATGTTCTCGTGGATGTCGGTGTCCTTCACGCATTGCAGCGCGCCTTTGACCAGCAGCTCCAGATCGTCCAAGTCGCGGCCGAACTTACTTTGCAGGCTTTCGTCGTCGAGCAGTTCGACACGCAGGCGCAAGCGCGTGATGGGTGTGCGCAGGTCATGGGAAATGGCGCTGAACAACTGGCTGCGCTCGGTCAGGTAGCGGCTGATGCGTTCGCGCATGGCGTTGAACGCGCGGGCCACCTCTACCACCTCGCGACCGCCGCCCTCGGCCACCGGCTCCACCTCGGCGCCCAGCGACAGGTGCCGCGCGGTGCGTGCCAGGCGCTTGAGCGGGCGACTCTGCAGGTGCACCAGCAAGCCGATGAACAGCAGCAGGAAGGCCGTGGTCAGGAGAATGAACCACAGCTGCTGGGTCGGCAGTATGGGTTCCTCCAGGCTGGTGTAGGGCTCAGGCAGCAACGAGGCGATGTACAGCCACTCCCCTGGTGCCAGTTGGATCTGCGTCACCAGCACCGGAGGATTGACCGGCTCCAGGGTCAGCGCGTAATGCGCCCAGGAACGCGGCAGTTCGTCGAGTTTCAGGCCGCCGTTGAAGATGCGCAGATCATCCGGGCTGACGAAGGTCACCGAAATGTCGGCGGCATTGCCCAGCGCCTGGCGCAGCACTTCAGTCACCGATTCGGTCACCGCCTGCTTGCGCGGTGTGGTCGGCAGCACCTTCATCTGCAGCGGCCGGTCGTTGAGGCTGACCACGAAGCGCGTGCCGCCCATGCTGCGCAACTGGTCGAGCACCAGCGGCCGATAATTCACCGGCAGCGAACGGAAGTAACGCACGCTGGCCGACATCGAATGCGCCAGGCTGCGCGCGGTGGTGACCAGGCCTTCGAGCTGGGTGGCACGCAGTTGCGACAGCCAGATGGCGCTGGACAGCGTTTGCGCCGCGAGAATCGCCAGCAGGGTGAGCAGCAGCATGCGCCCGAGCAGCGAGCGCGGCAGCCAGCGCCGCGGATTAACGCCCATCGCCGGCCTGCAGGCTGACCGTGGTCGCCAGTTGGTAGCCGCTGCCACGCACGGTGCGGATCAGCCGTGGCGGCTTGTCGGTGTCACGCAGGCGCTGACGCAGGCGGCTGACAGCCATGTCGACGATGCGCTCCAGCGGCATCACCTCGCGGCCACGGGTGGCATTACCGATGGTGTCGCGGTCGAGAATCTGCTGCGGGTGGTCGAGAAATAATTTGAGCAGGGCGAAGTCGGCGCCGGACAGAATCACCTCCTCGCCGTCGCGGTGGAACAGGCGGTGGCTGACCATATCCAGGCGCCAGTCATCGAAGGCCAGCACCTCGCCGCTGCGCTCCTGAGTGAATTGCGCGCGGCGCAGCAAGGCCTTGATTCGCGCCAGCAATTCGCGCGGGCTGAACGGCTTGCCGAGGTAGTCATCGGCGCCCAGCTCCAGGCCGATCACGCGGTCGGCTTCGTCGGAGCTGGCGGTGAGCATGATCACCGGCACCTGGGCGAAGCGTTGGTGTTCACGCACCCAGCGACACAGGCTGAAACCGTCCTCGTCGGGCAGCATCACGTCGAGGATGACCAGGTCGGCCGACTCCGCACACAAGCTCTGGCGGAAGGCGGCGCCGTCGGCCACGGCGCGCACCTGAAAGCCGACGCGGCTCAGGTAGGTATCGAGCAGTTCGCGAATTTCCTGGTCGTCATCGACCAGCAGAATCGATTTGCCGGGCTGGCTCATGGTCCGCCACCTTTGTTGTTATGGCTGTGTAAATCCGGGGGTCTATCAAGGGTTGTCCCGGATTGCATCCGGGCTACGCTCCGACGCCTGTTGCAAAGCCACGCCGGCGCCGATCAGGCCGGGGTACTCGGCCGTCACCAGCCACACCGGAATGCCGTCAAGGTAATGGCTCATGCAACCCTTGTCGCGGAAACTCTTGGCAAAACCGCTGGCAAGAAAACGCTCGGCGAAACGCGGCACCACGCCGCCGACGATATACACCCCACCGCGCGCGCCCAGGGTCAGCACGTTGTTGCCAGCAGCGCGGCCGAGCCAGCAACTGAACTGCTCCAGCACCGCAGCGGCGACGGGCTCGCCCGCCAGGCCTGCGCTAGTGATGGCCGCTGGCGTCGCGTGCTGCAAGGGCTGACCGTCCAGCTCACAGATGGCCCGATACAGCACCAGCAGGCCATTGCCACTGAGCACGTCTTCGGCGCGCACGTGGCCCAGTTGCCGATAAAGAATTTGCCAGAGTTCGGCCTCACGCGGGCTGCCGATGGGTAGATCAACGTGACCACCCTCGCCCGGCAGCACCAGCCAGCGGCCATCGGCCTGCTCCAGCAGCGTCCCGACGCCCAGACCGGTGCCGGCGCCGATCACCAAGGCCGGACGGTCTGCCTGCGGCTCGCCCGGGCACACCTGCACACGCTCATGCTCGGCGATGCGGGTCATACCCAGGGCCATGGCGGAGAAGTCGTTGATCATCAGCAAGCGGTCGATCTGCAACGCCTCGCAGAACGCCGTACGGTCGATACGCCAGTGATTGTTGGTGAAGCGGAACAGGTTGCCGCTGACCGGTCCGGCGCAGGCCAGGCACACCGAGCCGATAGCCCCCAGCGGCAGCCCCTGGGCGTGCAGATAGGCGACGATGGCCTGTTCCGGCCCTGCGAAATCGGCGGTCGGCAGAACCTGCACCGCCTCCAGTTGCTCGTCACGCCACAGGGCAAAGCGTGCGTTGGTACCACCGATATCGCCGACCAGAGCCAGTTTCACGAGAATGTCTCCTGAGCGAAGGCCGTTCGCTGATCGGCAACTGCAGAAAAGTGAGGATGCATGGCATCGACTCCAAACCCGAATTATTTTTGTAGTTCAGACAACGCGCACCACAATAAACCCGAAAATAACGCCTATCAAGCCAGCCAAAGTTGTAATAACAACAATATTTTGTACCCCACCGCCGCCATCATCCAGCCCCTCGCATTCAGCTTCAGGCATGACCCCGGACAATATCTGCGTCTTTGCTGCGACCTAGACTGGCATTTTGCATCGGCGCATGGCGGGTTGCACCCGCCCTACTGGCCATCCGCTTGGAGAGCTGCAGCATGTCACCCGATATCGTCATCGTTGGCGCCGGCCCGGCCGGTCTTTGCCTGGCCCGCGCCCTGTCAGGGCATGGTCTGTCCATCATCGTACTGGAACGCCAGGCCGAGCAGGCGCTGGCCGAACCGGCCTTCGACGGCCGTGAGATCGCGCTTACCCATGGCTCGCAGGCGCTGCTCGAACGCCTCGGCCTGTGGGCACGCCTGCCCGACGAAGACATCGCCGTGCTGCGCGACGCCCAGGTGTTCAACGGCCCCTCGCTGTTCGCCCTGAAGATTCGCGCCGAACAGGCCGGTGCCGAGCGCCTCGGCCATCTGGTGGCCAACCAGGCCATTCGCCGCGCCGCCTATCAGGCGGTCAGCGACTGCGCCGATGTGCAATTGCTGTGCGAAACCAGCGTGCGCGCCATCGAGCAACGCCAGAACGAGGTGAAACTGGTGCTGCAGGACGGTCAGGTGCTGCAACCACGCCTGCTGGTCGCTGCCGACAGCCGCTTCTCGGAGACGCGCCGCCAGCTCGGCATCGGCGCGCAACTCAAGGACTTCGGCAAGACCATGCTGGTGTGCCGCATGCAGCACGAACAGGATCATCAACAGATAGCCTGGGAATGGTTCGGCTATGGCCAGACGCTGGCCCTGCTACCGCTCAATGGTAGGCAATCGTCGATGGTGCTGACCCTGCCGCCGCGCGAAATAGAACGCCTGCAGAAACTCGACGAAGCGATCTTCACCCGCGAAATGGAAAAGCGCTTCGACCGCCGCCTGGGCGCCATGCAACTGGTCAGCAGCCGCCACGCCTATCCGCTGGTGGGCGCCTACGCACGACGCATGGTCGGCAACCGCTGCGCCCTGCTCGGCGATGCCGCCGTGGGCATGCACCCGGTCACCGCACACGGCTTCAACTTCGGCCTGATCGGCGTGCAATTGCTCAGCGATGCGCTACTCACCGCTCATGGCAAACGCCAGGACATCGGTGCGCCTGCGCCATTGGCGCGCTACGAGCGCCAGTTGCGCCTAGCCACCTGGCCGCTGTATCAGTCCACCAACCTGCTGGTGGAGCTGTACACCAACGACCGCCTGCCCGCCCGCCTGCTACGCGGCGCCGGTCTGCGCGTGGCACAGGGTCTGCTGCCGCTGAAGAAAGGCATTGCCCGGCATCTGACGGCACGCACCGGATGAATCACACCCACTGATCGTTACGCTTGCGCTTGACCCGCAGCATGGTCGGCAGAATCAACCCAAGCAGCAACCCGGCACCGGCGATGCTGCCGCCATAGGCCATGTAGCGCATCAGCACCTGCTGCTGTTCTTCACCCAGTTGCGCCTGGGCATCGCGCAGCTGCGAGCGGGTCGTGGTCAGTTCGGCATCCAGCGCGCCACGCGCGGCCTGCAGTTCATCGATAAGCTTCTTGCGGGTTTCGAGGGTTTCCTGCATGCCTTGCACACGCGCCTTCCAGGCATCGTCGATGCCTTTGAGTTCAGCCGTGAGGTCGGCGACCTTCTGCTCCAGTTGCGGCAGTCGCTCGGCCTGGCCGGGTACCGATTGCAGGTCGCGACTGGGAATCCATACCGTACTGCCGCTGGCGCTGCGTACCTGGCTGTAGTCGCCCTGGGTGCGCAACAGCTCGACTTTTTCCCCGGACACCAGAGTGCCGACAATCCGGTATCCATCGGTAGGGCCGCTGCGCACGTAGGTATTGAGGCTGTCACTGACCCAGCGCTGGTTGCTGGCAGCCTCTACAGCAAGGGTCGGTTGTGCGCCGCCGAGCAGGCCACCGAGCAGCAGGCAGGCGCCGAGAAAGCGGGATTGAAGTGGAGCGTAAGGAGATAAGAACATGGGGCGATCTTCACATGGCAGTCAGACGAACCCGGCGAACGGGATGAACGATGACGGCCCCATGCACGAGCATGATCCAGACAGGTTCAGCGACGAAGGCGCCACTGTAGCGGCCAATAGCCATCTATTCCTGTCGGTACGGGCCGACAGCAGACAGACATTGCGCCATTGTCCGGAGTTCACTCGAAGCAATGGCGCTGGATGGACGGAGGATCGATTCAGCCGTTGTGGCGCTGCACGAAGGCGCAGAAATCCGTCACCGGCATCGGCCGACCGAGCAGGTAACCCTGAAACTGGCTGCAGCCGTTGTTCGCCAGAAAGCGCCGTTGCGCCTCGGTTTCCACGCCTTCGGCGATCACCGTCATGCCCATGCTCTGACCCAGAGCGATGACCGTACGCACGATGGTTTCACTGTTGGCATCGCTGAGTACGTCACAGATGAACGAGCGGTCGATCTTCAACTTGCTCAATGGCAGGCGCTTGAGGTGACTGAGGGAAGAAAAGCCTGTGCCGAAGTCATCCAGCGAGAAACGCACACCCTGCTCGACCAGGGCACTCATCTTGCGCGTCAGGTCTTCCATATCGCGCACGATCAGCGTCTCGGTCAGCTCCAGCTCCAGCCGCCGCGCATCGATGCCGTGGCGCGCGATCAGCCCAAGAATCTCGGCGACGAAACTGCCTTGTGAAAACTGCCGCTGACTGATGTTCACCGCCAGCCCCAGCTGGCCGAGGAGCGGATCACCCTGCCACTGGCGCAACCGCGCGGCTGTCTGCTCCAGCACCCATTGACCAATGGCAATGATCAGCCCGGTGTTCTCGGCATGGTCAATGAACTCGCCTGGCGCCAGCAGCCCACGCTGCGGGTGCTGCCAGCGAATCAGCACCTCGGCTCCCACCACTCGCCCTGCATCGTTGAGTTGCGGCTGGTAGTGCAGCACGAACTGCCCCTCGCGGATGGCCGCGCGCAGGTCGCGATCCAGTTCGGAGCGCTCGGCGGTATCGGTCTGCAGAATGTGCAGGAGCAAGAAGAACAGCAGCATGGCCACGCCTGCCTGCAGCCAGGAGCCGACACGCCGCACATCGTCGGGCAGTGCGTAGAGGTCGGTGGGTCGCCAGTTGGATGCCGCCAGGGCGACGAACAGCAGCAAACAGAACAGCGAGACGCCATAACGCAGCCACAGTGGATCGTCACGAAAGGCCATCAGGGCACCGACAGCCATCGGCAGCAGATACAGATGCGTGGCACGCGGCGCCACGCGCGTCGATGGATCGAGCAGCAGGGTCGAGGCGACGACAACGACAATCAGCGCGCTGAACAGAATCAGGTTGGCACTGCGTGCCCTGTCGCGCAGGGTCAGGACGAAGACCGCAAGACCACTGAAGATGATCGCCACATCCATGATGACGATGGCCCAGTAACCACGAGTGCTGAAGAATACCCCCCACAACACGCCCATCGCGATCATCACCAGACTGGCCAGCATGCGCATGCGCCGCTCCCGGCGCTGGCCGACCAGGGCCAGATCCGCCCCCTGCCAAAGTTGGCGAAAGCGTCTGCCGAAGCTCGAAAGTGATGGCATGCTGAAATCCTGATCCGATCACTTCATTCTTGAAGCTGCTCAGCCGAATGCAAGTTTCTAGCAATGTTTAATCCTGCCAGTGCGCCTCACTGGCCAGTCGTTCGGCAAGGAAATCGAGCAGCAGCCGCATTGCCGGCAACATTTGCCGACGCGTGCCGTACAGCGCATGAATGCCCAGCTGCGGCGGTCGGTAATCGGCCAGCAGTTGCACCAGGCGCCCTTCGCGCAGCAACGCCTCCACCGAATAGCGCGGCTGCAGACTGATGCCGGCACCCGCCAGCGCCGCTTCCAGCAGCACCATCGACTCGTTGGCGCTGAGGCTGCCGGACACCGAAACGGCGCTGACTTCGCCCCCGTGTTCGAACTCCCACAGACTGCGGCCGAAGTAGGCATAGGCCAAGCAGTTGTGCCGGGGCAGATCCTCCGGGCGCTGCGGAGTGCCATGCCGCGCCAGATAATCCGGACTGGCGCAAACCACCGAGCGGCACACCGCCAGGCGCCGGGCGATCAGATTCGGATCGAGCTGATTGGTGATGCGCAGTGCCAGGTCGATGCGTGTCTCGACCAGATTGACCGCCTCGCTGCCCACCAGCAAATCGATGCTTACCTGCGGATAACGTGCGGTGAAATCCTGCAGCGCATGCACCAGCCAGGCCTGGGCGAAGGACTGACTGCAGGTGATACGCAGGGTGCCACGCGGCGCGTCATTCGCCCCCTGACCGATGGCCTGCATGCGCTCGGCCAACACCAGCATCTCGCGGCACTGCGGCAGCATCTGCTCGCCTGCCGCCGTCAGGCTCAAGCGCCGCGTGCTGCGGTGCAGCAAGCGCACACCGGCCCAACCCTCCAGCTCGGCGAGATAACGCGAAACCATCGCCCGCGACATGCCCAAGGCCTCGGCAGCGGCGGTCTGGCTACCACGCTCGAGCACCTCGACGAAGACCTGCGCAGCAGTCAGTCGATCCATTATTCGCTCACTCTACGCAACAAAGAAGCCCAGCTTACGGGACTTTTCGCTTGATCGATAGTGCATAAGATGCGCCACACTTTCATTCATGCGGAGTTCGCCATGCACCTCCTTACCCGTCTCATCAGCAGCGTTGGCCTGTTCGCCAGCGCCTTAAGCGCCCTCGCTCAGCCACTGACGCTGGATACCTATAACCCACGCGAAGCGGCAGTCTTTCCGGTCAGCTCAACGCTGATCAGCGGTGAAAGGGACGCCATCCTGGTGGATGCGCAGTTCTCCAACACGGAGGCGCAGGCACTGGTCGAGCGCATCCGCGCCAGCGGCAAGCGCCTGACCAGCATTTTCATCAGCCATGGCGACCCGGACTTCTATTTCGGCCTCGATGTACTCACCCGTGCCTACCCTGAAGCCAGGGTGCTGGCCACACCGGCCACCGTCGCCTACATCGAGAAGACCCGCGCGCCCAAGCTCGATTACTGGGGGCCGATTCTCAAGGACAACGCGCCGGCACGCACCCTGGTGCCCAAGGCGCTGCCGGGCAATGTGCTGGAGCTGGAAGGCCAGCGCATCGAGGTAATCGGCCATGACCCGCAACACACCAGCCTGTGGATTCCGGCCAACAAGGCCGTGGTCGGCGGCGTGCTGACCAGCGCCAACATCCACCTGTGGGTCGCCGACGCGCAGAGCGCTGAGGCCCGCCAGCGCTGGCTGAAGTCGCTGGACGAACTCGAAGCCCTGCAGCCGGCCACCCTGGTACCGGGCCACTACCTCGGTGAGCCGGCGATGAACCTGGCCGATCTGCGCTGCACCCGTGATTACCTGCTGGCGCTGGAGCTGGAACTGCCGCAAACCAGGGACAGCCAGGCGTTGATTGCGGCGATGACGGCGCGCTTTCCTGAACTGCAGGATGACAGCAGCCTGGAGCTGAGCGCCAAGGTACTCAAGGGCGAGATGCAGTGGCCATGACACTGCGCCGCCGGGGTCGCCCCCGTCACGATCAGCGCCCCCGAGGATCGTCCCGGTGATATGCATGCCCGACAGCGTCTGCGACCTGTCGGGCATTGTCGTTTCAGGGCCGACAAAACCTGTACAGCCCGCACAACCCAGGCGTGACGCAGCAGTCATTGCACGAACGTGCTCGAAAGGGCTTGCAAAGGAAGCCAAACAGCTATACAAAAACTGTACACGACAAATCCTTGTACAGCTTTAGGTATACCGCCATGCCGTCCTACCGTGCTCCGCTGCGTGACATGCGCTTCGTGTTCGAAGAACTGCTCGACGCCTACACCCTGCTGCAAAACCTGCCCGAACACCGCGAGTTCAGTGCCGATCTTGGTGGTGCGATTCTCGAAGAAGCCGCCAAGTTGGCCGAGAATGTGCTGGCGCCGCTCAACGGTCCGGGTGACAAGCAAGGCTGCCAGTACGACCCGCAGAGCCGCAGCGTACGCACCCCGGATGGCTTCAAGGCCGCCTATAAGCAGTTCGCCGAAGGTGGCTGGACGGCCCTGGCCTGCACACCCGAGTTTGGTGGCCAGGGGTTGCCGCATGTGCTGAACATGCTGGTCGAGGAAATGACCTGTTCGGCCAACCTGTCACTGGGCATGTACCCGGGCCTGACCCACGGCGCCATCAACGCACTGACCAGCCACGGCACCCCTGAACAGCAGGCGCAATACCTGCCGCGCCTGATCAGCGGCGAGTGGACCGGCACCATGTGCCTGACCGAACCGCAATGCGGTACCGATCTCGGCCTGATCCGCACCCGCGCCGTGCCGCAGGCCGACGGCAGCTACGCCATCACCGGCACCAAGATCTGGATCACCGGCGGTGAACACGACCTGGTCGACAACATCGTCCACCTGGTGCTGGCCAAGCTGCCGGACGCACCGGACAGCGTCAAAGGTATCTCCCTGTTCCTCGTGCCCAAGGTGCTGGAGGACGGCAGCCGCAACCTGGCCTTTTGTGGCGGCCTGGAACACAAGATGGGCATCAAGGGCTCGGCCACCTGCGTGATGAATTTCGAAGGTGCCAAGGGCTGGCTGATCGGCGAGCCGAACAAGGGCCTGAGCTGCATGTTCACCATGATGAACTCGGCGCGCCTGATGGTCGGCATGCAGGGCCTGGGCGTGGCCGAAAGCGCCTACCAGATCGCCCTGGGCTTCGCTCGCGAGCGCCTGCAGAGTCGCTCCATCTCCGGCCCGAAGGCGGCCGACAAGCCGGCTGATCCGATCATGGTGCACCCGGACGTACGGCGCATGTTGCTGCGGCAGAAGGTGATGATCGAAGGCTGCCGCGCCCTAGCCTACTTCGCCGGTCTGCAACAGGACATCGCCCACGGCGCCGAGGATGCCGAGGCCCGCACCCGTGCTGACGATCTGGTGCAACTGCTCACGCCGGTGGTCAAGGCCTTCCTTACCGACGAGGGCTTCACCTGCGCCAACGAAGGTCTGCAGGTGCTGGGCGGCTCGGGCTTCACCGAAGACTGGGGTATCGAGCAACTGGTGCGCGACAGCCGCATTACCCGTATCTACGAAGGCACCAACGGCATCCAGGCGCTGGACCTGGTGGGCCGCAAACTGGCCTTGGGGGGCGGCCGCGCCGTGCGCGCCTATTTCGCCCTGGTCGAAGGCTGGCTCAAGGACAACCCGGCGGCGCCGCATGCAGCGGCCGTCACCCAGGCCTTCAAGCAACTGCAACAAGCCACCCTCTGGCTGGCCAGCGAAGGCAGCAAGGACCCGGAACAAGCTGCCGCCGCCGCAACCCCCTACCTGCGCCTGTTCGGCCTGACCAGCCTGGCCTGGCTGTGGTCGCGGCAGGCGCAACTGGCTCAGCGCCAACTGGATGCCGGCACGTCGGAAACGCATTTCTATGCGGCCAAGGTCAAGTCGGCTGACTTCTTCATGGCGCGCATCCTGCCGGAAAGTGACGCTCTGCTCAGCGAGATCAAAGCCGGCAAGACCACATTGATGGCCTTTACTGATGAGGAGTTCGCTGCCTGATCGCAGGCAGCCGTGACCAGCTGCGCAATCCGGCAACCCACTTCTCCCCTTTTGGTTGTCGGATTTTTTTATTCTTCACCTGCGGCCAATCACTGGCCGCAGTCAACCTCAACTGCGGAGCGATGAGCCATGGCAACCCCGAGATCACGCCTCTGTACAGTCCTGCTGCTGACCCTGACACTGGCCACTGGTGCGGCATACGCCAATACCCCGAGCGGATGGCGCGAGCACATGCCGCAAGCCGAGCTGGTCGGCAGCGGCGACTTCAGCTGGTTCGGTTTTTCCGTATACGACGCCAAGCTGTGGAGCCCGGCGCAGCAGGTGGACTTCTCCCAGCCCTTCGCCCTGGAGCTGACCTACCGCCGCACCATCACCCGGGAAACCCTGGTCGACACCAGCCTCGATGAGATTCGCCGGATCAACGGCGAGCCGCTCGATAGCGCCCAGCAGGTCGAGTGGACGCGGCAGATGAGCCAGGCCTTCGTCGACGTCAAGGACGGCACGCGCATCACCGGCGTGTTCCTGCCGGACGAAGGCTGCCGCTTCTATGTCGATGGCAAGCTGCAGCACGTCATCGATGATCCGGCATTCGCCAGCGCCTTCTTTTCCATCTGGCTCGACCCGCAGACCCGCAGCCCGAAACTGCGCTCGGCATTGCTCGGCCTTAACCCCTGAGGCATCGCATGAAAATCCTCTTGATTGTACTGACCAGCCTGCTGCTGATCAGTTGTGGCCAGGTTCCGGTCGAGCGCTATGCCAACGAGAAACCGGTGCTGGACCTGCCCACCTATTTCTCCGGGCCGGTGCAGGCCTGGGGCATGTTCCAGGATCGCTCCGGTGAAGTGATCAAGCGTTTTCATGTCGATATCCAGCCCCACCGCGAGGGCGAGAAGCTGATACTCGACGAGCGCTTCCTGTACAGCGACGGCACCCGCCAGCGCCGAGTCTGGACGCTGACCCCGGACGGCGAAGGACGCTGGATCGGTACCGCCGATGACGTGGTAGGCGAAGCCATCGGCGAAGTGGCGGGCAACGCCCTGCGCTGGCGCTACCACCTCAACCTGCCGGTGGACGATACGACTTATGTCGTTTACTTCGATGACTGGATGTACCTGATGGATGACGACACCCTGATCAATCGCTCGGTGATGAGCAAGTTCGGCATCGAGCTGGGTCAGGTCACCCTGTTCTTCCGTCGCGGCGCCGCCACACCATGACCCTGAGCAGCCTCGGTAGCGGTTACAAGGCACTGGTCATCGGCGCCAGCGGCACCCTGGGTCAGGCGTTCAGTACATTACTGCGTGCTGACCGCAACTGTGCCAGCGTGCGCGAGCTCAGCCGTAGCAGCTCACCGGCACTCGACCTGGAGGCTCCGGCCAGCATCGTCGAGGCCGCAGCTGCACTGACTGATGAAGGGCCATATCAGTTGATCCTGCACACCGCCGGGCTATTGCACCGCGATGGTATAGCACCGGAGAAAAGCCTGGCCGCCATAGAGGCCGATGCCCTGCAGGCGGTATTCCAGGTCAACGCGTTGGGGCCAGCGCTGGTGCTGCGCCATTTCCTGCCACTGCTCGACAAACAGGGCGCCATGGCCATGCTCTCGGCCAAGGTCGGTAGCATCGGCGACAACCGCCTGGGCGGCTGGTATGCCTACCGCTCCTCCAAGGCGGCGCTGAACATGCTGATCAAGACCGCCGCTATCGAATTGGCACGCAGCAAGCCCAAGGCACGGCTGCTCAGCCTGCATCCCGGTACGGTGATCTCGCCGCTGTCGCAACCCTTTCGCGGTGCCAATGCGGCGCGTCCGGCCGAACAGGCGGCGGCTGACATGCTGCAGGTGATCGACAGCCTGGGGCCGGAGCACAGTGGCAGCTTCCACGCCTACGACGGCCAACCACTGCCCTGGTAGCGCCTACAGGCCGCCGAACAGGTCGAAGGAATCCAGCAGGCGCCAGGCGATTTCCGGCTTTTTCTCCATGGCTCGTCGAATTGCCGCCGGAATGCTCTGCCGGGTCTTGCGGCACAACCCCGGGTGCGCCTCGAAACGCATGTGAATGCCGCGCATGCTGCGCACCTCGCCATGGGCCGGCTCGATGTGCAGGCGAATACCCAGGTTGTCGAACATGCGCTGTTGCATGCGCTCGAGGTCTTCCAGGCTCTGCAGGTTTTCCAGGCGTTCGAGCAGGCGCTGCTCCTCCTGCCGGGTCAACAGCAGCACGCGGGTATCGGCACCCGGCCTGTCCAGCAGCTCATCACGCTGGCAGTCGCAGGCGCCTGGTGGGCAAGGATTTCGGAGCAGCAGCGGCGAATTCATGGCCCTGATCATAGCCATAGCAATGCGCGCTGCCCATCCACGGCTATCGGCCGGCTTGCCAGTGGCGCAGACTCCGTTAAGCTCAGGGCATTTCCCCCCGATGCAAGGATGAACACCATGCTGCGCCTCACCACGTTCGCCGCTGGCCTGCTGCTTTCGGCCAACGTCTTCGCCCTGTCCCTCTCCGACCTCAGCCAGCAGGACGCCAGTGGCGGCCTCAAGGATGCGCTGATCCAGGGTGCACAAGTCGCCGTCAGGCAACTGGGCACGCCCGGTGGCTTCAGCAACAACCCGGACGTGCGTATCGAGCTGCCTGGCAAACTCGGCAAGGCCGCCAAGACCATGAAGATGATGGGCATGGGCGCCCAGGTCGATCAGCTCGAAGCGAGCATGAACAAGGCCGCCGAAGCGGCGGTACCGCAAGCCCAGGCGCTGCTGGTCGACGCCGTGAAAAAGATGACCGTGGCCGATGCCAAGGCGATTCTCAGTGGCCCGCAGGATTCGGCCACGCAGTACCTGAACAAGAGCAGCCGCGAACAGATCCGCGCCAAGTTCCTGCCCATCGTCAAGCAGGCCACCGACCAGGTCGGTCTGGCCCAGCAGTACAACGCCTTCGCCGGCCAGGCAGCCAGCTTTGGCGTGGTCGACGCCAAGAGCAGCACGGTGGAAAGCTACGTGACCGAGCAGGCGCTCGAAGGCCTGTTCGAGATGATCGCCAAGCAGGAAGCCGGCATCCGCCAGAATCCGGCCGGTGCTGCCACCAGCCTGGCGAAGAAGGTCTTCGGGGCGCTCTGAGAAAAATCCCGGACGCAGCCTGAGTAGGAGCCCCTCCGCGGGGCGAAGCCTTTGGCCTTGCGCGGATCTCTCGATTCGCCGCCAGGCGCGGCTTCTACGGGGTGATGTGGCCTGTGGGTTATCCGGTTTCGGCCATTGCACGCCGCCCTGATTCGCGGCAGGGCGCCGCTCACATTCGCGACGTGCGCTTAACGGCCCCCAACAGTGGTGCGTTGGCGTTCAGGGCAGGCAGAGCCTGTCCAGCGCCGGGCGGGCGAAGAAAAAGCCCTGCATATAGCGAATGCCAAGCTCCTTCAGCGCATCGCGCTCACCTGCGCTTTCGATGCCCTCGGCAATGATGCGGATACCCAGACGCTGGGACACCAGGACAATACCGGCAACGATGGCCTGGCGTACCGGGTCCTGGTCGATACCCCGGGTCAGGGCCATATCCAGCTTGAGCACGTGCGGCTGGAATTCAGCCAGCAGATTGAGCCCGGAGTAACCGGCGCCAAAATCATCGATGGCCGTGGTAAAACCCTGCTTGCCGTATTCGGTAAAGATTCGCTTGAGGTGCTCGGCATCGTGAATCTGCTCGCCCTCGGTCACCTCGAACATCAAGCGCTCACGTGGAAAATCGAAGCGATGCGCCGCCTCCAGCGTGGCGCGGATACAGGTTTCGGCGCGATACACCGCATTGGGCAGGAAGTTGATGCTTAGCAGACAGTCCGGGATATCGAGCAAACCGAGTTTGGATGCCTGCTCGATGGCCTTGACCCGGCAGGCCTGGTCGAACCGGTAGCGATTGTTGTCGTTGACCCGGCCCAGCACCTCACCCGCCGACTCACCATTGATGCCCCGCACCAGAGCCTCATAGGCAAACGGCCGTTGCGCCTCGATATCGACGATCAACTGAAACGCCATGGTGAAGTCGAAACCCAGGGCTTCGGCATTTCGACACTCGGCACAGCCCACAGCCCGGAATGGCTGAGGAAAGATGCTCTGGCTGGCAATACCCATCGTGCTTCCTTATAGAACAAGACTTGGTGACACCCTATTGTCAGCCTAGTCAAAAATGGAAGGAAGCCACCTGTTTTTCCAGTGACAGCGCCAATTGTTGCAAACCTTGCGCAGTACGCGAGGTATCGGCTACTGCCTCACTGTTTTCCATGGACATCTGTGCGATGCGCTCGACATTGCGCGCGACATCCTGGCTGGCGACGGTCTGTTCGCGCAGCGCCAGGGAAATCTGATCGACCACGCCAACCACACTGGCAGAGGCCTGACGAATTGCAACGATGGCCTCGCCGGCCTGGCTGGCCTGCTCCACCCCACTGCTGACCTGCTGCACGCCAATTTCCATATTGCTGACCGCGCTGCGCGTGCCCAGCTGAATTTTCTTGATCATCTCGGTGATCTCCTGGGTCGAGTTGGCCGTGCGCTGCGCCAGCAGACGTACCTCGTCGGCCACCACCGCGAAACCACGGCCCTGCTCGCCGGCGCGCGCCGCCTCGATGGCGGCATTGAGCGCCAGCAGGTTGGTCTGGTCAGCGATTTCCTTGATCACGTTGACGATCGAGGAAATCTGGTCCGAGTGCTGGCCCAGTTCGGCGATCTGCACCGCGGCGCCCTGCACGGTATCGGCGATGCGCTGCATGCTGACCAGGGTTTCCTGAATCACGGAACCGCCTTCCGCTGATTGCCGGCCTGAATCGCTGGACAGGCCGTGCGCTTCATTGGCGTTATCGGCCACGTGATTGATGATCACGGTCAGTTGCTCAACCGTCGCCGCCATGCTTGATGCGGCCTGCGACTGCTCCTGGGTGGACACCGACAACTGGGTCGAGGCACTGGAGATGTTCTGCGCAGCGCCGACCAACTGCACGGCTCCAGCGCGGATCTGCCCGATCATCTCGCGCAGCCGCTCCTGCATGGTGGCGAAGGCATCGAGCAGCGTGCCGATCTCGTCACCACCGGCCCGTTCGATGGTCGAATCGAGACGCCCCTGGGCAACATTGCGCGCCACTTCGACCACCTGTTGCAAACGCCCGGCGATACTGCGCGAGAGCATGAAGGCCACACTGATGGCGAGTACCGTAGCGATAAGGCCACCCACCAGCAGGATCGTCAGTGACAAGGATTTGGCTGCGTTCATGGAGGCCGTGCGCTGCTCCAGCAACGCCCGCTCTTCGTTCAGGAGATCGTTGAGGATACGGCGCATGGCATCCATCTTGACCTTGGCGCCGCCTGCCGAAATGCGCTCGATCACGGCATCGAAAGGCTGTGTACCGGCACTGACCTGACGGCGCAGCGCCATGTAGCCATTGATGTCCTCGCTCAACCACTGGTCATGCAATGCCTGTATTTCGGCAAGACGGCGCTGCTGCACGGGATTGTCGCGGGTGAGCTAACGCAGCTGTGCCAGTATCGACTGAAATTCGCGCTCGCCAGCCTCGAAAGGGCCGAGAAACTGGTCGCGCCCGGTGATGACGAACCCCCGCGCCCCGGTTTCGATATTCAGCAGACTGCCCAGTAACTCGGATGATTCGTTGATCACTTCATAGGTGTGGATGTTCAGGCGCACCGAACTGTCGACCTGATCGAAGCCGCGCCAGGTGGAGAGCACCAGCACCAGAATGATCAGCAGAATGACAGCGAACCCCGCATACAACTTTTGCGAAATACTGAGATTGGCAAGCATGGGGAAAACCTCTGATTCGTCAGAAATGAACGGACAGAGGGGCGTCATCCAACCGCACCGACTGGCAGTACGCCATTATGCGCAGCGATACAATAATTGTACAAATAAAATATTATGTACAAACACACCATGCCTGGCAGCCGTGAAAAAGCCCCGCCGGGCTTGTGGCCGGGCGGGGCTTCGGTGGCCTTTGCCGATCAGGCGCAGGCGGCTTGCATCTGACGATGCGTGTCGATGAGGTGCTGCACCACGCCAGGATCGGCCAGCGTGGAGATGTCGCCGAGGGAATCGTATTCGGCGGTAGCGATCTTGCGCAGGATACGGCGCATGATCTTGCCCGAGCGGGTCTTCGGCAGGCCAGGCGCCCACTGAATAACGTCCGGCGTGGCGATCGGGCCGATCTCCTTGCGCACCCAGTTACGCAGTTCCTGACGCAGTTGCTCCGATGCTTCCTCGCCCGCATTCAGGGTGACGTAGACGTAGATGCCCTGCCCTTTGATGTCGTGCGGTACACCGACCACTGCAGCCTCGGCCACTTTCGGGTGGGCGACCATGGCGCTCTCGATCTCGGCGGTGCCCATGCGGTGGCCGGATACGTTGAGCACGTCGTCGACGCGGCCGGTGATCCACCAGTAACCGTCTTCGTCGCGGCGCGCACCGTCACCGGTGAAGTACATGCCACGGAAGGTCTTGAAGTAGGTGTCGACGAAGCGGTCATGGTCGCCGTACAGGGTACGTGCCTGACCCGGCCAGGAATCGATGATCACCAGGTTGCCTTCGGCAGCTCCTTCGATGATGTTGCCCAGGTTGTCCACCAGCGCCGGCTGTACGCCGAAGAACGGACGTGCAGCGGAGCCAGGCTTGAGGCCATGGGCACCCGGCAGCGGGGTCATCAGGCAGGCACCGGTTTCGGTCTGCCACCAGGTGTCGACGATCGGGCAACGGCTCTGACCGACGTTCTCGTAGTACCACTGCCAGGCTTCCGGGTTGATCGGCTCACCGACCGAACCGAGCAGACGCAGGCTGGAACCATCGGCGCCTTCGACTGCAGCCTTGCCCTCGGCCATCATGGCGCGAATGGCAGTCGGTGCGGTGTAGAGGATGTTGACCTTGTGCTTGTCGACGATCTTCGCCACACGGGTAACGTCCGGGTAGTTCGGCACGCCTTCGAACATCACGGTGGTGGCACCGTTGGCCAGCGGCCCGTAGACCAGATAGGTGTGACCGGTGACCCAGCCGATGTCGGCGGTGCACCAGAAGACTTCGCCCGGACGGTAGTCGAACACGCGCTCATGGGTCAGCGAGGCATAGGTCAGGTAGCCGCCGGTGGTGTGCAGCACACCCTTGGGCTTGCCGGTGGAACCGGAGGTGTAGAGGATGAACAGCGCTTCTTCAGCACCCATTTCCTTCGGTGCGCAAACGCTGCCAGCCACTTTCATCAGGTCTTCGTACCAGATGTCGCGATGCTGGTTCCATTTGATGCTGCCACCGGTGCGATTGACCACGATGATCTTCTGCACGCTGTGGGTTTCCGGGTTGGTCAGCGCGTCATCGACGTTGGCTTTGAGCGGCACCTTCTTGCCACCGCGCACGCCTTCGTCGGCGGTGATCACCACCTTGGACTTGCAGTCGATGATGCGGCCGGCCAGCGCCTCGGGGGAGAAGCCGCCGAATACCACGGAATGGATGGCGCCGATGCGTGCACAGGCGAGCATGGCCACCACGGCTTCCGGGATCATCGGCATGTAGATGGTCACCACGTCGCCACGGTGAATGTCCTGGCCGCGCAGGGCGTTGGCGAACTTGCACACTTGCTCGTGCAGCTCGCGGTAGGTGATTTCCTTGTGCTCGGACGGATCGTCACCTTCCCAGATGATCGCAATCTGGTCACCGCGCGTTTCCAGGTGACGGTCGAGGCAGTTGTAGGAGACGTTCAGGGTACCGTCGGCGTACCACTTGATATCGACGTGGTGATCGTCGAACGAGGTTTGCTTGACCTTGGTGTAGGGCTTGATCCAGTCGATCCGCTTGCCCTGCTCGCGCCAGAAACCCTCGGGGTTGACCACGGACTGTTGGTACATGGCCTTGTAGGTGGCCTCGTCAGTGAGGGTCCGCGCGGCCACTTCGGGACGCACGGGGTAAAGAGACGCAGCACTCATGAAATCACCTCGGCGGGTAGTTGTTTTTGTATGGTGCCTTTTGTATCCCCCGACCCTTCGTAAGGCCATTCGACCATGGTCTTACCAGGCTAAGACCTTGGTCGACGCAGCCATTCCCGCTGCATGCGAAGAGCTGCAACGATTGCCGCAGAGGCCGCGCTGCGCCATGCTCGCAGGCTTCACAGTGCAGGGAGAGGGTTCAATGACAGCGTTAAACGCCATGGCACTCGAGGGCCTCAAGGTCATCGAGATGGGCCAGCTCATCGCCGGCCCCTTCGCCAGCAAACTGCTCGGCGAATTTGGCGCCGACGTGATCAAGATCGAGCCGCCAGGCGTCGGTGACCCGCTGCGCAAATGGCGCAAGATCAAGGACGGCACTTCGCTCTGGTGGCACGTGCAGTCACGCAACAAACGCTCGCTGACCCTCGACCTAAAACAGGCCGAAGCGCAGGACATCGTGCGCAAGCTGGTGAGTGAGGCCGACGTGCTGGTGGAGAACTTCCGCCCAGGCACGCTCGAAGGCTGGGGCCTAGGTTATGACGCCCTGAAGGCGATCAACCCGCGCCTGATCATGCTGCGCATCTCCGGTTACGGGCAGACCGGGCCCTACCGCGACCTGCCCGGTTTCGGCGTGATCGGCGAAGCCATGGGCGGCCTGCGCCACCTCTCCGGCTACCCCGGCCAGGCGCCGGTACGGGTCGGTGTGAGCATCGGTGATTCGCTGTCCTCGCTGTACGGTGTGATCGGCGTGCTGCTGGCGCTGCACGAACGCACTCGCAGCGGCGCAGGCCAGGAAATCGACGTGGCGCTGTACGAGTCGGTGTTCGCCATGATGGAAAGCCTGATACCCGAATACGATGCCTTCGGCTACATTCGCGAGCCAGCCGGCAGCGCCCTGCCCGGCATCACCCCGTCCAATTCTTACCCGTGCAAGGACGGCAGCTACGTGCTGATCGCCGGCAATGGCGACAGCATCTACAAACGCCTGATGAGCCTGATCGGCCGCGACGATCTGGGCAACGACCCGCGCCTGGCGCACAACGACGGGCGCAGCCAGCACGCCGAGCTGATCGACGGTGCCATCGCCGCATGGAGCGCCCAGCGCAGCCGCGATGACGTGATCGAAGCGCTCAAGGGCGCGCGCGTGCCGGCGGGCTACCCCTACACCGCCGCCGATATCGTGCAGGACCCGCACTACCTGGCGCGGCAGATGATCGAGCAGGTGCAAACCAGCGTCGGCCCGCTCAAGGTGCCGGGCGTGCTGCCCAAACTCAGCCGCACGCCGGGCCGCATCGGCACGGGTGGCCCGCAACTGGGCGAGCACAACGACGACATCCTCGCCGGCCTTGGCCTGAGCGAGGAACAGGTCGCCGGCCTGCGCGAACGCGGGATCATTTGAAAGAGGCAGCAGGCCAGGGGATCGGCAAGCGAGCGATACGCCGGGGATAAACGCGAACAAAAAAAGGGCGACCAAATTGGTCGCCCGCCCATTCAAGGCATTCCCCGAGAGGAATGCGGAAACGCTTGCACCCAAATCACGCAGGATGATCGGGACGGCTTCAGTGTCGCCGCCGGTGCCTAACCTGCCTATTGTACCAAGGTCGTAGAACGCTACCCCCATCGCAACAAGCCATACTCCGTGATCAATTGCAGGCTCAGGAGACGCACATGCACCCGGAGCACCTCGCCCTATTGCAGCAGGCACCCGCCAGCACCCATGCCGATGACACCTGGGCCAGGCTCTGTTGCGAACAGGCCCTGCTGGCAATCGAAGAAGGCTGTTACGCGGTCGGTGCCTTGTTGGTGGATGAGGCAGGTGAACTGCTGTGCAGCGCTCGTAACCAGGTGTTCGCCTCGACTTACAGCAGCGCCGCTCACGCCGAGATGCAGGTGTTCGACCAACTCGAAGCCGAGTATGCGCAAGTCGACCGCCGAGGTCTGACCCTCTACGTCAGTCTCGAACCCTGCCTGATGTGCTACGGCCGTATCCTGCTCGCCGGCATTACCCGCGTACGCTATCTGGCGCGTGACCGTGACGGCGGCTTTGCCCTGCGCCACGGCCGCCTGCCTCCGGCATGGGCCAATCTCGCTTCCGGCATTGCAGTGATTCAGGCCAAGGCCGATCCCTATTGGCTGGATCTCGCCGAACGGATGATCGATCGCCTGCAGGATCGCCGCGCCATGCGCGAGCGCGTAGTCGCGGCCTGGCACGGCGGTCGTTGAAAACCGTAGGGTGCGCACCAAAAATCGCAGACATCAGCCAGGGCCAGCGGAGCGTGGGTGCGCGCGGCGCACCCTACGTCTACTCCTTGCCCAACCCGTGCTGCCGTAGCTTGTTGGCGATGGTGGTATGGGAAACACCGAGGCGCTTGCCCAACTGGCGGCTGCTCGGATGATCGCGGAACAGCCGCTCCAGCACCGCCTTCTCGAAGCGCCCGAGAATATCGTCGAGGTCGCCTTCCACCGAAAATTCGCCCAACGGCTGTGGCGCACCGTAGTCGGGCAGGCGGATATGCTCGGCCTTCACCGTACCGCCCTCGCACAGCGAAACGGCCTGGAACAGCACGTTCTCCAACTGCCGCACGTTGCCCGGCCAATGATAATGGGCCATGCGCTCGAAGGCCTGTGGCGCCAGCCTGGGCAACGCACAACCGATCTGCCGGCTGGCCGAATCGAGAAAGTGCTCGACCAGCGGCGCCAGCCCGTCGAGGCATTCACGCAGCGGCGGAATGTGCAGGCTGAGTACGTTGAGGCGGTGATAGAGATCCTGACGAAACTCGCCGCGGGCACACAGCTCGGACAGGTCGACCTGGGTGGCGCAGATCACCCGCACATCCAGGTATACCTCCTCGTCGCTGCCGACGCGGCGAAAGCAGCCATCCTGCAGAAAACGCAGCAGCTTGGCCTGCAGGCGCTGGCTCATCTCACCGACGCCATCGAGAAACAGCGTGCCGCCAGCGGTCAACTCCAGCAGGCCGAGCTTGCCTTCCGGGCGTGCGCCCTCGAAGGCGCCGGGGCCGTAGCCGAACAACTCGGTCTCGGCCATGGATTCGGGCAAGCCGGCGCAGTTCAGTGCCATGAACGGCGACTGCCCACGCGGGCTGGCCAGGTGGCAGGCACGCGCCAGCAACTCCTTGCCGGTGCCGGTTTCGCCCTCGATCAGCAGCGGCGCATCCAGCGGCGCCATGCGCCGCGCTTCCCGGACCACCGCCGCCATCACCCTGGAGCTCTGGAAGATCGAGTCGAAACCGCGCAGCTCCTGCTTGCGCACATGGTAGATGCGCTCACCGACGCGGTCGGCGCGGTGCAAGGTCAGCACGGCGCCGGCCAGCGCCTCGCTGTCATCATGTTCGTTCTGCAGCGGGGCGATATCGGCAAGGAACACATCACCCTTGATCTTTACCCGCAGGCCGTTGATCCGCGCCTTGTTGGCACGTACCAGCTCGGGCAGGTCGAAATCCTCGGCATAGCGTGACAGCGCCATGCCCGGCACCTCATCCACACGCACGCCGAGCAACTGCGCAGCACTGCGGTTGGCCGCGACGATGCTGCCGCCCATGTCGATGGACAGCACCGGAAAATCCAGCGCACCGAGCAGGGCATTGAGCTCCAGGTGACGCCGCTCGCTGGGCATCAGGCCCACGCGCTTGACGCCGAATACGCCGGGAATGGCCTCGAACTTCGGCCGCAGCGACTGGAACTGCAGGTTGATCAGATTCGGGCAATGCAGGTAGATGGCATTGCCCTGCTCGCCCCCGACTTCACCACGGGCGACGTTGATGCCGTAGTCGACCAGCAGGTTGAGGATGTCACGCAGGATGCCAACACGGTTTTGGCAGTGGACCTTGATACGCACGGCTCAGGCTCTTGTTGTTGTGGCCACCGGCTCAGAGAAATCGGCGATGGCAGCATAATTGTCGTCAAGAATATGTGACAGTCAGACGCAGCAGCAAGCCGATAAATCGCCATATCGGCCATATCGTAATCAAAATTTTACAGTTTCCCCGGGTAATCCTGGACTGCCCTGCTTATGAGCACCGTTTCAACCCGAGCGATCAGCGGCATGCTCGGGTCAGGACAAGAACAACAGCCCCCTGAAGGAGGCAGCGATGAAGAGTACGCAGTACCTGGCCCGGGAACCGGACGAGAGTGGCTTTATCCATTACCCGGAAAGCGAGCATCAGGTGTGGAATACCCTGATCACCCGCCAGCTGGAGGTGATTCAGAACCGCGCCTGCCAGGAATACCTGGACGGTATCGAGCAACTTGGTCTGCCGCTGGAGCGCATTCCGCAGCTCGACGAGATCAATCGTGTGCTCGAAGCCAACACTGGCTGGCGCGTGGCACGAGTGCCGGCGCTGATCCCTTTTCAGACCTTCTTCGAACTGCTGGCCAGCAAGCAGTTTCCGGTGGCCACCTTCATCCGCACACCCGAGGAGCTGGACTACCTGCAGGAACCGGATATCTTCCACGAGATCTTCGGCCACTGCCCGCTGCTGACCAACCCCTGGTTCGCCGAATTCACCCACACCTACGGCAAGCTCGGCCTCAAGGCCACGAAAGAGCAGCGCGTCTACCTGGCACGGCTGTACTGGCTGACCATCGAGTTTGGTCTGGTCGACACCCCGGCTGGCCGTCGGATCTACGGCGGCGGCATCCTCTCCTCGCCGAAGGAAACCCTCTACGCCCTGTCCGAGGCGCCCGAGCACCAGGCGTTCGATGCGCTGGAGGCGATGCGCACGCCATATCGCATCGATATCCTGCAGCCGGTGTACTTCGTCCTGCCCGAGCTCAAGCGCCTGTTCGAGCTGGCTCAGGAAGACATCATGGCGCTGGTGCAGCAGGCCATGCAGTTGGGTCTGCACGCACCGAAATTTCCGCCGAAAGCCGCGTAGCCCTTCAACTCCCCTCGCCCATTTATGGGAGAGGGGTCGGGGGAGAGGGTAAGTGGTTCAGCTATCTTCCCTTTGACCATTGCGGTGGAAAACGCTTCGCGGTTTTCCACCCTACGAAAATCTATTCAGGGAGTAGACCGGATGAAATCCGGGATCGCTCGCAGACATTGCCCCGGATTTCATCCGGGCTACAAAAAACAGGAGAACCCCATGAGCCTTGCCCAAGCCCAATGCGAAGCCTGCCGCGCCGATGCGCCGAAAGTGTCCGATGAAGAACTGGCCGAGCTGATCCGCGAGATTCCCGACTGGAACATCGAGGTGCGTGGCGACCATATGGAGCTGGAGCGCGTGTACCTGTTCAGGAACTTCCGCCATGCCCTGGCCTTTACCAATGCCGTGGGCGCCATCGCCGAGGAAGTCGGCCACCATCCGGCCCTGCTCACCGAATGGGGCAAGGTCACCGTCACCTGGTGGAGCCACGAGATGCGCGGCCTGCATCGCAACGACTTCATCATGGCCGCACGTACCGATGTGCTGGCCGCCAGCGCCGAGGGTCGCAAGTGAAGCATTTCGCCCAGATCGCCCGCGTCCCGGGTGATCCCATCCTCAGCCTGATGGAAGCCTATCGCCTCGACAGCAACCCGGCGCGCCTGGACCTTGGCGTCGGCGTCTACAAGGACGCCCAGGGGCTGACGCCAATCCCCCACGCGGTGAAGCTGGCCGAGCAGCGCCTGATCGACGTCGAGCAAACCAAGACCTACATCGGCGGCCACGGCGACGCCGCGTTCGGCACGCTCCTGAGCCAGTTGGTGCTGGGCGCTGACTCGGCACTGCTCGCCGAGCAGCGCGCCGGCGCAACGCAAACACCGGGCGGCACCGGCGCCCTGCGTCTGGCGGGTGATTTCATTCGTCACTGCCTGCCGGGGCGTGGTATCTGGCTGAGCGATCCGACCTGGCCGATCCATGAAACCCTGTTCGCCGAAGCCGGGCTCAAGGTCGGTCACTACCCCTACGTCGGCGCCGACAATCGCCTCGACGTGGAAGCCATGATTGCCACCCTCATCCACCTGCCCAAGGGTGACGTGGTGCTGCTGCATGCCTGCTGCCACAACCCCACCGGCTTCGACCTCACTCCGCGCGATTGGAAGCGCGTGCTGGAGGTGGTCAAGGCGCGTGAGCTGCTGCCACTGATCGACTTCGCCTACCAGGGCTTTGGCGATGGCCTGGAAGAGGACGCCTGGGCCGTGCGCCTGTTCGCCGCCGAGCTGCCGGAGCTGCTGATCACCAGTTCCTGCTCGAAGCACTTCGGCCTGTATCGCGAGCGCACCGGTGCCCTGATCGTCTGCGCCGGCGACGCCGAAAAGCTCGTCGACATCCGCAGTCAGCTGGCCTCCATCGCCCGCAACCTGTGGTCGACGCCGCCGGCCCATGGCGCCGCCGTGGTGGCGCAGATTCTCGGCGACGAAGAACTCAAGGCGCTGTGGCTGGACGAGCTGGAAAGCATGCGCCTGCGCGTCACCAGCCTGCGTCACGGCCTGGTCGAGGCGCTGGCACCGCACGGTCTGAGCGAGCGCTTCGCGCATATCGCCGAACAGCGCGGCATGTTCTCCTACACCGGCTTGTCGCCGCTGCAGGTGCAACGCCTGCGTGAGGAGTTCAGCGTGTACATGGTCGGCAGCGGCCGCGCCAACGTCGCCGGGCTGGATGCCAGCCGTCTGGACCAGTTGGCCGACGCCATCGCTCGGGTCAGCCTTTGATGCAACCAACGCGACGGGCCGGAATCGGTGCACGCACAGGTTCCGGCGCACCGGCAGCGCGCAGCGTAGCGACTCAGAAAATACTCAACTACCGTTTATCGATAAAAATAAATCTTATAAATCAATAACTTAAACAAACAACCCGGCAGGCGCTGGCCTGTTTCATGCTTGCCATCAGCGGCATAGTTCCCTAGGGTAGTTTGCATGTTGTCTCTCATTGCCCCCATCAGCTCGTTGCTGAGCGGCGTGGCTCTGCTCCTGCTCGGCAATGGTCTACTCAACACCCTCCTGACCCTGCGTGGCGTCGCCGAAGGCTACTCCACCACGATGCTCGGACTGATCATGTCCGGGTACTTCGTTGGGTTCCTCCTCGGTACCTGGCTGGCGACTCCGCTGGTCAAGCGCATCGGGCATATTCGCGCGTTCGCCTGTTGTGCCGCACTGGCTGCCATCGCTGCCCTGCTCCATCTGCTGCTGATAAATCCCTGGGTCTGGCTGGGCCTGCGGGTGCTCTATGGTCTGGGACTGGTGACGCTGTACATGGTCATCGAAAGCTGGCTCAACGCCAAAGCGCCCAACGAGAAACGCGGCCAGGTGTTCGCCCTGTACATGGCGGTCAACCTCGGCGCCCTGGCCCTGGCTCAGCAACTGCTGCACCTGGCCGACCCGGTGCAATTCACCCTGTTCGCCATCGCTGCCATCCTGATCAGCGCCGCGCTGATGCCCATCACCCTTACCCGTCAGGCACAACCGACGCTGCCCGAATCGCCGCCGACCAACCTGCGCCACCTGTGGAGCATCGCGCCGCTGGCCATCGTCGCTGCCGGTTTGTCCGGCCTCGCGCTCGGCGCCTTCTGGGGCATGGCGCCGGTCTATGCCAGCCTGGCCGGTTTCGATACGCCGGGCGTCGGCCTGCTGATGACCGCGACCATTCTCGGCGGCGCCCTGCTGCAATGGCCCATCGGTATCTATTCGGATCGTCACGACCGCCGCCAGGTACTGCTCTGGGTGGTGATACTGGCGGTCGCCCTGGCGCTGATCATGAGCCTGCTGCCGGCAGGCCCCTGGCTGCTCGGCGCCATCTTCATCTGGGGCGGCCTGGCCTTTGCCATCTACCCCATCGCCGTGGCGCAACTGATCGACCAGTTGCACAGCGACGAGATTCTCTCCGGCTCCGCCAGCCTGCTGATGGTCAACGGCATCGGCTCGGTGTGCGGGCCGCTGCTCGCTGGCGTGCTGATGGAACAACTGGGCGCCAGCGCACTGCCGCTGTATTTCGCCTGCACCCTCGGCCTGCTGGCTGCCTACACCCTCTACCGGCTGCGCCATGTCAGCGACCTGGTCAGCGGCGACGCCGCACATTTCGTGCCGATGCTGCGCACCAGCCCCACGGTGCTGGAGCTGATGCCCGATGCACCAACGCAAGACCACGAACAGATGGAGGACGACCTGAAGCCAGCGTCCTGAAGATGTGAACCGGCTGTTTCGGCAAGGCCCCGAGCCTACCCCAAGCAGCCAGAAACCCGGCCCGTCGGCCGCTCGCAACCGAGCAACGCCGCACCGGCCACTTCTGGAGAAACAACGATGCTATTAGCCACCGACCTGGATGGAACCTTTCTCGCTGGCGATCCCGAAGATCGCCTGAGCCTCTACCAGACCATCGCCGCCCACCCCGAGATCAAGCTCGCCTATGTCACCGGGCGCAGCCTGGAAGCGGTGCTGCCGCTGCTGGCCGACCCGACGCTGCCGCAGCCGGACTACATCATCGCCGACGTCGGCGCGACCCTGGTGCATGGCGACAGCCTGCAGCCGATCCAGCCGCTGCAAAGCACGGTGGATGCCCGCTGGCCCGGCGAAAGCCAGGTGGCCAGCGCCATCGAGGCGTTCGGTCTGGAACGCCAGGACGTGCCGCAGGCGCGGCGCTGCTCCTACTTCTGCACACCCGAGCAGGCGGCCAACCCGGCGCTGCGCGAGATCGCCAACGAGCTGGGCTGCGACCTGCTGTATTCCGCAGAGCTGTACCTGGACTTTCTGCCCAGGGGCGTGAACAAGGGCAGCAGCCTGCAAGCGCTGGCCGACTGGCTCGAACTGGATCACGACCAGGTGCTGGCCGCCGGCGATACGCTCAATGACCTGTCCATGCTCAGCGCCAGCTTCCACGGCGTCTGCGTCGGCCAGTCGGAAAGCGCGCTGCTGGAGGCCACCCGCAGCCATTCGCGCACCCTGCACGCCAACCGTCCGGGCTGCGGCGGCATCCTCGAAGCCTTCGCCCATTTCGGCTTCCTTGGCGAGCACGGTATCGCCGCCGAACGCCGCCAGGCCGCGCAGCCGGGCAAGGCCGAGCTGGTGATGGTCTATCACCGCCTGCCCTATGAGGAATACCGCAACGCCGCCGGCAAGCTGCAGCGTCGCCGCCCCACTTCTCCCAACGGCATCATCCCCACCCTGCTGAGTTTCTTCGGCGATGGTCGCCCCGGCTCCTGGGTGGCCTGGGCTGTGCACGAAGATGACGACGAGCCATTCGACAGCCACACCACGGTGGATGCCGAGCGCTATCCCAAGCTCACCGCCGCACGGGTCAAACTGAGCAAAGAAGAGGTCGACGTCTTCTACAAGCGCTTCTCCAAGGAAGCCTTCTGGCCCACGCTGCACACCTTCTGGGAGCGCGCTACTTTTAACGAGGACGACTGGCAGGTGTTCTGCAAGGTCAACCGCGCCTTCGCCGAACGCACCGCGCTGGAAGCGGCCGAAGGCGCCATCGTCTGGCTGCACGACTACAACCTGTGGATGGTGCCGGCCTACCTGCGCGAGCTGCGTCCTGACTTGCGCATCGCCTTCTTCCACCACACCTACTTCCCCTCGGCCGACGTATTCAACGTGCTGCCCTGGCGCCGGCAGATCGTCGGCAGCCTGCTGCAATGCGACTACATCGGCTTTCACATCCCACGCCAGGTGGAGAACTTCGTCGACGTTGCCCGTGGTGTGTTCCCACTCAAGACCCTGGATCGACAGAACTGTGCGCCGCGCTTCATCACCTACGGTTGCGCCGTGGGCCTGGAGCGCATGACCACCGCGCTGGATACCGGCACGCGCCAGGTCAAGCTCGGCGCGCACCCCGTAGGGCTGGATATCGACCGTGTGCGCAATGCATTGGAGGCATCGAAGATCAAGGAGCTGATGGCGCAGCTACGCGAAGAGATGAAAGGCGTGAAGCTTATCCTCTCAGTGGAACGCCTCGACTACACCAAGGGCATCCTGGAAAAACTCAACGCCTACGAACGCCTGCTGGCCGACAACCCCGAATTGCTTGGCAAGGTCACCCTGGTGACGGTCTGCGTACCAGCCGCGCGCGAGATGACCGTCTACAACGAACTGCAAACGCAGATCGAGCAGGCGGTCGGCCGTATCAACGGCCGCTTCGCACGCATTGGCTGGACACCGCTGCAGTTCTTCTTCCGCAGCCTGCCCTTCGAGGAAGTCAGCGCCTGGTACGCCATGGCTGACGTCATGTGGATCACCCCGCTACGTGACGGCCTCAACCTGGTAGCCAAGGAGTTCGTCGCAGCGCAAGGCCTGCTCGGCGGACGTGGCGTGCTGGTGCTGTCGGAGTTCGCCGGTGCCGCCGCCGAGCTCAAGGGCGCGCTGCTGACCAACCCGCATGATCCGGCCGACCTGGCGCAGACCTGCTACCTGGCGCTGAACCTGCCGAAAAGCGAGGCCCAGGCGCGCCTGCGCGAGCTGTTCGATATCGTCTGCTTCAACGACATTCGCCGCTGGGGCGAGGACGTCCTCGCCGGCGTACACGTGCAGGAAGAGCCAGAACCGCTGACCTTGGCCAGCTAAGTTAAGGCAGGCGGTGCGCGCCGCGCACCCTACGTGACTGATGTAGGGTGCGCGGGTCTGGGTCAGACGCGGAAGCGGCTGACCATGGCCTGCAACTGACCGCCCAGACGGGCCAGTTCGGCACTGGAGGCAGCGGTTTCTTCGCTGGCGCTGGCGGTTTGTTCGGAGATGTCACGCACGCTGATCACGCTGCGGCTGATCTCCTCGGCCACGGCGCTTTGCTCTTCGGCAGCCGCCGCGATCTGCTGGTTCATCGACTGGATGTTGGACACCGCCTGGGTGATGCTGGCCAGCGACACACCGGCCTTGCGGCTCAGCTCGACGCTGCTGTCGGTGATGTCGCGACTGGTGCGCATCGCCGCTGCCACCTGCTGAGTACCACTCTGCAAGCCGGCGATCAGCGCTTCGATTTCCTCAGTGGACTTCTGCGTACGCTGGGCCAGGCCGCGCACTTCATCGGCCACCACGGCAAACCCACGACCGGCCTCACCGGCCCGCGCCGCCTCGATGGCAGCGTTGAGCGCCAGCAGGTTGGTCTGCTCGGCCACCGACTTGATCACGTCCATCACGCTGCCGATCTTGTCGCTTTCCTGCTGCAGGCCAGTCATGGCTTCGGAGGAACGCCCCACTTCGGCAGCCAGACGCTCGATCTGCGACACCACCTGAGCCACCACCTGATCACCCTGACGCGCTTCGGCATCGGCGGCGGTCGCGGCATCGGAGGCCTGCTCGGCATTGCGCGCCACTTCCTGCACGGTGGCGGACATTTCATGCATGGCCGTGGCCACCTGATCGGTTTCCTGGCGCTGATGATTGGCACCCGCGCTGGTCTGCTCGGTCACGGCGGAAAGCTGCTCGGCAGCGCTGGCGATCTGCGCCACGCCATCGCGAATGCCACTGATCAGCTCTCGCAGGGTGCCGGCCATCTGCGCGATGCCCTGCTGCAACATGCCCAGCTCGTCACAACGCGTGATGCGCGCCGACTCGGTCAGGTCGCCATCGGCAATACGCTGCACGGCGCCCAGGGTGTCCTGCAGCGGACGCGTGATCTGGCGCGTGATCAGCCAGGCTGCCAGCACACCAAAGAGCAGCGCCAGCAGCACGGCAACGATCTGCCAGGTACGCGCTTCGGCGCTCTCGATGGCCATACGCTCGATCTGAAACTTGTACAGGGTATCGCTGATGCGAACGATCTCGCCCTGCTGGTCGGTCATTTCCTGACGGGTGCGGGCGATATCGGCCGTGGCGCCCTTGAACGCCTGCACGGTCTGCTCGAACTGCGCCAGGGCCGCCTCGATACGGCGTACGGCTTCTTGCTGGGCGCTACCAAAAATCTGCTCCAGGGTATCCAGGCTGGCACGGGCCATGGCGATACGCTCGGACAGCACCTGTTCGATTTGGGCATCGGGGGCGCTGTCATAACGTTCGAGCAGATAGCGCAGGCGCAACAATTCGCCATGCGTAGCGGTCAGCGCCTGCAGTTGCGGGAAGGGATTGGCGTCGTATTCCGGCAGTAGTTCGATACTGCGCCGCATCGTGGCCAGCAGCTCACTCAATTGCTGGTCTTCGACAGCGACCTGATCACGCACCTTGGCCGCTACTGCGTAGGCGGCGCGCATGCCGGCCAGAGAGCGCTGGTAGTCCTGGTTATAGCGGTCCTGCTCCTGCAGCAGCTTGACGTTCACTGGATTGGTGAAGGTGCCGAGCAATTTTTTCTACTGCTGCAGATAGATGTCGAGGTTGGTCAGCAAACGCTCGGTGCTGGGGGCATCGCCCTTGGCCAGCATGAACTGCAGACGGGCGATCCGCAGATTGGTCAGCGTGGCGTTCAGTTGCGTGATTTCGCTCATCCAGCTGCTGCGCTGGATAACGCTGCCCAGGCCGCTCCAGGCAGTCCAGGCCAGCGCCAGGGTCAACGCCAGCACCAGGCCGAAGCCGAGAGCAAGCTTGCGGGTCACGCTGAGATTAGCGAACCAGGTGTTCATAAAAATTCTCCAACTGCGGATGTTTCGGGTTTAGCTGGAGAATTGTTGTTGTTCACGCCAGCACAATGACATTAACTGACGTAGCAGGCGACCTACGCGGCACAGATTTTAAGTCGATCCGACAATCGGCAGCGACGCGTTTCAGTCCAACAGCTGCAGTGCCTCGGCGCTGCATTGCTGGATGCGCGCCCAATCACTGTTTTGCACCCATTCACGCTGGAACATCCAGGTACCGCCGACACACATGACGTTGGGCTGCGCCATGTAGCGCTGCAGGTTGTCCGGGGTAATACCACCGGTCGGGCAGAAACGCGCACCGCCGAAAGGCCCGGCCAGCGCCTTGAGCGCCGCCACCCCGCCGCAGACTTCAGCCGGGAACAGCTTGAAACGGCGATAACCCAGGGCGTAGCCGATCATGACCTCCGACGCACTACTGATGCCCGGCAGCAATGGCAGCGGATTGTCCAGCGCGGCCAGCAGCAGCTCGCGGGTACTGCCCGGGGTGACGATGAACTGCGCCCCAGCATCCGTGGCGGCGGCCAGCATGTCCTCGTCCAGCACGGTGCCGGCACCGACGCATAGTTCAGGACGCTCGGCGCGCAGACGACGAATCGCCTCCAGGCCGTGCTCCGAGCGCAGGGTCACCTCCAGCACACGCAGGCCGCCGGCGGCCAGGGCGTCGGCCAGCGGCAGGATGTCCGCCTCACGGGCAATGGTGATCACCGGCATGATGCGCGCTTGCGCGCAGATGCGGTCGATCTCGGCGATTTTGTCAGCCATGCGCACGCGCTGGCTCTGGTCGAGGCGGGTCATGTCAGAGGCACCAGTGGATTTCGAGGGGGGAATGCAGGAACGCACGAATCGGCAGTTCGGTGATTTCACCAGGCTGCAAAGCTGCGTTGAGTATGTTCAGTTTTACCTGCCCCTGGATCGCCAGCAGCGGCAGGCGTGCGCTGGCCAGCACGGGCAGGGTCAGGCTCAGGCGTTGCGCCGGCTCACTGGGGGCGAGCATCGGCAGCACGCGACGTGCGCAGCCAGGTTGCAGCGCCTGGCTCAGATTAGGGCTATTGGGGAACAGCGAGGCAGTATGCCCATCGTAGCCCATGCCCAAGACCAGCACGTCGATCGGCGCCAGCTCGGCGACCGCCGCATCGGCCAGCTCGGCCGCCTGTTCGAGATTGCCAGCGACCTGGTAAAGGCTGAGAAAACGCGCTTCAGCGGCTGGGCCACGCAACAGATGACGGCGCACCAGCGCCTCGTTGCTGGCGGCGTGGTTGACCGGCACCCAACGCTCGTCGGCCAGGCTGACCCGCACCTGCGCCCAGGGCAGATCCTGCTGCGCCAGCGCTTCGAAGAACGGCACCGGACTGCGCCCACCGGACACCACCAGGGTCACCTGACCGCGATTGGCGATGGCCTCACGCAAGGCATCAGCCACACGCACGGCCAGCGCCTGAGCCATTGGTCCGGCAGCGTCATGCGGACAGGCCCGGACGCCTGGCGGCAGTTGCAGTTCAGAGATCGCCATACCAGCTCCTGCCATCACGGGTGATCAAGGCAACCGACGCCATGGGGCCCCAACTGCCGGCGGTATAGGGTTTCGGCGCTTCGCCGAGGCGCTGCCAGCCGTCGATCAACTGGTCGCACCACTGCCAGGCGTATTCGATTTCGTCCTTGCGCACGAACAGGTTCTGGTTGCCGCGCATCACTTCCAGCAGCAGACGCTCGTAGGCATCGGGGATGCGCGCACTGCGGTAGGTGTCGGAAAAGCTCAGTTGCAGCGGGCCGCTGCGCAGCTGCATGCCCTTGTCCAGGCCCTGATCCTTGGTCAGCACCTGTAGGGCGATACCCTCGTCCGGCTGCAGGCGGATGATCAGCTTGTTGCCGATCAGTTGGCGCTGCTCCGGAGCGAAGATGTAGTGCGGCGGCGCCTTGAAGTGGATGACGATCTGCGACAGCTTTTGTGGCATGCGCTTGCCAGTGCGCAGGTAGAACGGCACGCCGGCCCAGCGCCAGTTGCGGATATCAGCACGCAGGGCGACGAAGGTTTCGGTGTCGCTCTGGGTATTGGAGTTTTCTTCCTCCAGATAACCCGGCACCGGCCGCCCATCGCTGCTGCCGGCGACATACTGGCCGCGCACCACACGCTGGCCGAGCTGCTCGACGCTGATCGGCTCCAGCGCCTTGAGCACCTTGACCTTCTCGTCGCGGATGCTGTCGGCGGACAGGTCGCTGGGCGGGTCCATGGCGATCAGGCAAAGCAGTTGCAGCAGGTGGTTCTGGATCATGTCGCGCAGTTGCCCGGCCTGATCGAAGTAGCCCCAGCGCCCCTCGATGCCGACCTTCTCGGCCACGGTGATTTCCACGTGGGAGATGTGGTTCTGGTTCCACTGGGTTTCGAACAGGCTGTTGGCGAAACGCAGGGCAATCAGGTTCTGCACCGTCTCTTTGCCCAGGTAATGGTCGATGCGATAGACGCGGTTCTCCGGGAACACCTGGGCCACGGCATCGTTGACCGCCCGCGAGGATGCCAGGTCGTGGCCGATCGGTTTCTCCAGCACCACCCGCGTGCCCGCGGCCAGCCCCACGGCTGCCAGATTGGCGCAGATGCCGCCATACACCGATGCCGGGGTGGCGAAATAGGCGATCAACTGATCCTGCGGGCTGACGTGCTCGAGCAGCGCCGAATAATCCTCGCCCCTGAGAAAGTCCATGCTCAGGTAGCTCAGGCGCGCCATAAAACGCGCCATGTCACTGCCCGTCAGCTCCTTGGCCGGCACATGCACGCGCAGCGTCTGTTCGATGGCGTGCAGGTAACCATCCGGCTCACCCGCTTCACGGGCCAGAGCAAGGATGCGTGTGCCATCGTGCAATAAACCGGCGCGATCGAGCTGGTAAAGCGCGGGAAACAGCTTGCGCAAGGCCAGATCGCCCAGCGCGCCGAACAGGGCGAAGGTGCAGGATTCAAGTTTCATCGCGGGCATGTGTTTGTTCTTTTATCAAGATGCACTAGAAATACCGGGTGATTGTGCTTTTATCAAGAAAAAAATGTTGTCATAGCAACAACATTTTTTAAGAATCCCGATAAGCCAGTGGTGAGCCACAGGCGGCATCAGTAGGATAGGCCGGCTGTATGACCACCCATTGCCCGTCGCCAAGCCCGTTCAACCGCCTGTTAGGAGCCCCTATGGACCGCGTGCGCAACCTGCTGGAACAGATCCAGAGCCGCCTTGACGACCTGAACAAGGCCGAGCGCAAGGTCGCCGAAGTGATCCTGCATGACCCGCAGCAGGCCACACGCTTCAGCATCGCGGCACTGGCGCAGGCGGCGGGTGTCAGCGAGCCGACGGTCAACCGTTTCTGCCGCTCGTTCGGTGCCAACGGTTACCCGGAACTGAAGATGCAACTGGCGCAGAGCCTGGCCAGCGGCGCCGCCTACGTCAGTCGCGCGGTGTCCGCCGACGACGGCCCCGAGGCCTACACGCGGAAGATTTTCGGCAGCACCATCGCCTCGCTGGACAGCGCCTGCCAGAGCCTCGACCCGCAGCATGTCAGCCGCGCCGTCGATCTGCTGATCCAGGCGCGGCAGATCCACTTCTTCGGCCTCGGCGCTTCGGCCTCGGTGGCGCTGGATGCGCAGCACAAGTTCTTTCGCTTCAACCTGGCGGTGTCGGCGCATTCCGATGTGCTGATGCAACGCATGATTGCCTCGGTGGCGCACACCGGCGACCTGTTCGTGATCATTTCCTACACCGGGCGCACCCGCGAGCTGGTGGAAGTGGCGCGCCTGGCCCGCGAGAACGGTGCATCGGTACTTGGCCTCACCGCTGCCGGCTCGCCGCTGGCCAGGGCCAGCACCCTGAGCCTGGATATCCCGCTGCCGGAGGACACCGACATCTACATGCCGATGACCTCGCGCATCATCCAGCTCACCGTACTCGACGTACTCGCCACCGGCGTTACCCTGCGCCGTGGCGTGGACTTCCAGCCGCACCTGCGCAGGATCAAGGAGAGCCTCGGCGCCAGCCGTTATCCGGCGGATGAAGAGCCGCTGTAAGACCATCCTCACGCAGCCCGGCAGCTGCAGTCGCGAACGGCCTGGGCCAGATGCCCCGGTGACGCATACAAGGCCTCGAGCAATCCGGCGCGTCTTGCCCCGAACGCAACAACATGCACAATAATGGCGCACGCGAGGACGACCTCCACACCCTGAGCCCAGGGTGGCGCATCCGGGGACGGCCCCTTCAATTGATGGAGCTGAGCATGTCCTGGATCATTCTGTTTCTCGCCGGCCTGTTCGAGGTCGGCTGGGCCATCGGCCTGAAGTACACCGAAGGCTTCACCCGCCCACTCCCCACGGCGCTGACCGTCTGCGCCATGCTGGTCAGCCTCGGCCTGCTCGGCCTGGCCATGAAGGAGCTACCGTTGGGCACCGCCTACGCCATCTGGACCGGCGTAGGGGCCGTGGGCACGGTGATCGCCGGCATCATCCTGTTCGGCGAATCGATGGCGCTGCTGCGCCTGGCCAGCGTGGCGCTGATCGTCACCGGGCTGATCGGGCTGAAGATAAGTCACTAAAGTTGGTGCGCATGGCGCCCCCTACAGAGCAGCATCATCGCCTTACTGTAGGGTATCGCGGGGCCTACTAGGTCGTGCGCACCTTAATCAACGCCAATCCCCACGCAGTTCGGCCACCTGCGCCTGCAGCGCCTCACGCTTGGCCTGCTCCGGCGCAATCGGCGTTCCCGCCACCAGACACACTCGCGACCACAACCGCCGAAAGAAGCCCTTGTTCGGATCGCGACTGAAGAAGCTGCCCCACAAGCCCTGCAACGCCATGGGAATGACCGGCACCGGGTTTTCTTCGAGAATGCGTTCGACCCCTGCCTTAAACGCATCGATCTCGCCATCCGTGGTCAGCTTGCCCTCGGGAAAAATGCACACCAACTCGCCATTGCGCAGGTATTCGGCGATCTTCCTGAACGCCGCGTCGTAGATCAGCAGATCCTCGTTGCGCCCGGCAATCGGCACGGTGCCGGCGGTGCGGAAGATGAAATTGAGCACCGGCAGGTCGTAGATCCTGTAATACATGACGAAGCGCACCGGCCGGCGAATGGCGCCGCCGATCAACAGCGCATCGACGAACGACACGTGATTGCACACCAGAACCGCCGCGCCCTCGTCGGGAATCGCGTCCAGCCCCTTGTGCTCGACCCGGTACATCGAATGCCCCAGCAGCCAGATGAGAAAGCGCATGCTGAATTCGGGGACGATCTTGAAGATGTAGCTGTTGACCGCGATGTTCATCAGCGAGATGGCCAGGAACAACTGCGGAATCGACAGACCGGCGACGCTCAGGAACAGGATCGCGACGATGGCCGAGGCGACCATGAACAGCGCATTGAGGATGTTGTTGGCGGCGATCACCCGCGCCCGCTCATGCTCGGCGGTGCGCGACTGGATCAGCGCATACAGCGGCACGATATAGAAGCCGCCGAACAGGCCGATGCCGAGAATGCAGCCGAGAATCCACCAGGCCTGGCCGTAGCTCAGCAGCGCCAGCCAGTCATGCGGCGCAGCGCCCTGCGGGAAGCCACCGGAGAACCACCACAGCAGCATGCCGAACAGGGTCAGGCCGATGGAGCCGAATGGCACCAGACCAATCTCCACTTTATGCCCGCTCATGCGCTCGCAGAGCATCGACCCCAGGCCGATACCCAGCGAGAACACCGTGAGAATCAGCGTCACCACACTCTCGTCGCCGTACAGCCACTCCTTGGCGTAGGCAGGAATCTGCGTCAGGTAGATCGCGCCGAGAAACCAGAACCAGGAGTTGCCCACCAGCGAGCGCGACACCGCCGGACGCTGGCCCAGGCCAAGCCTCATGATGGCCCAGGACTGACGGAAGATGTTCCAGTCCAGCGGCAACTCAGGCATCGCCGCCGACGCCCTGGGAATACCCAGACTGGCCAGGTAGCCAAGCAGCGCCACAGCCACCACCGAACCGGCGACGATGGGTGCATAACTGCTGCTGGCCATGATGATCCCGGCGCCGATGGTGCCAGCCAGAATCGCCAGGAAGGTGCCCATCTCCACCAGGGCGTTGCCACCCACCAGCTCCTCTTCCTTCAGGTGCTGCGGCAGAATCGAATACTTCACCGGGCCGAACAGCGCCGACTGCGTGCCAATGGCGAACAACACGACAAGCATCAACGGCAGGTTGTCCAGCAGCACCCCGACGGCACCGGCGAGCATGATCAGGATCTCGGCAAACTTGATCTTGCGAATCAGCGAGTCCTTGGCGAATTTCTCACCGAACTGGCCACCGAGGGCGGAGAACAGAAAGAACGGCAGGATGAACAGCAAGGCGCAGAGGTTGACCAGCAGATCGCGGTCGGCGCCGGTGTTGAGCTTGAAGAGGATGGCGAGAATCAGCGACTGCTTGAAGATGTTGTCGTTGAAGGCGCCGAGCAATTGCGTCAGAAAAAACGGCAAGAAGCGCTTCTTGCCGAGCAAGGCGAATTGCGATTGTTGGGTCATCGTCCATGGTCCTCGCGGGAGTCGGTTTTTGCCCGCACAGGCATTTGACTGCAAATCCCCCCACGAAAGCCACAGGGCAAATGCGAACGCCTTGGCGATCACACGAAGGGCCGCGAGCGTCGCGCAGGGTGCGCCGTGCGCATCACGATGCCGCCGCGTCCTCGGCGTACCGCGTTGCCAAACAAAGGCTGCAGCAGGAGCCGACGACACCTCAGGCGCCGTCCGCTCACCAGCCCCATTGCCACAGCAGCCAATAAAAGACGAAAAAAAACGGCAGCCCAATCGGGCTACCGTTCTCGAACTCGGAGAAAACGTCAGCACTCTCGCGCTGACTACAACCTCACCTGCATTCCCTGGGGAATGCAGGCGCAGTCTGGCAAAAGCCAGAGCCAGCGTCCGTTTAGCTTTGTTACCTGCCTGCAAAGAAATGTAAACGGTGGATGACTGCACAGTCCGCCGCGCGGCACAATCCCGCTCATGAATGCCTATCACCCTGCCTGCTGCAGCCCTCTGGATACGCACAATCCGCTGCCAAACGCGCCTGCCGGTGCGCAGTTGATCAGCACCCGCTTCACCCCCACCCTGCTCGCCGATGAGGATTTCACGCGCTGCGATATCGACCCGGTGCGCGGCGTGGCCAAGCGGCAGGCCGAATACCTGGCCGGGCGGCTCTGCGCGCGCGAGGCGCTGCGCCGGTTGACCGGCCAGGCCAGCGTACCGGCCGTCGGCGAAGACCGTGCACCGCAGTGGCCACGCGGCGTGGTGGGCTCCATCACCCATGGCGACAACTGGGCCGCGGCACTGGTCGCACCGGATCATCAATGGCGCACACTGGGCCTGGATGTGGAGCGCCTGCTGCCTGTCGAACGCGCCCAACGCCTGCAGGGCGAAATTCTCACCCCCGCCGAACTGCAGCGTTTGTCAGGCCTGGATGATGCGGCCCGCGCCGCGCGCATCAGCCTGACTTTCTCGCTCAAGGAAAGCCTGTTCAAGGCACTCTATCCCCTGACGCTGACGCGCTTCTACTTCCATGATGCCGAACTGCTGGAGATCGACCACGCCAGTGCGCGCCTGCGCCTGCTGATCGACCTGCACGCGCACTGGCGCACGGGCGCCGAACTGGATGGCCAGTTCGTGCTGTTCGAGAACAAGGTACTGAGCCTGGTGACCGTGGCGGCATGACCCTGCACCACACCGGCATAGGTGGATAACCCGGTGCGCGCGGCGCACCCTACAAAGCAGGCGGCGGTCGCGGCGTAGCCCGGATTAAATCCGGGAACAGCTGGCCGGCCAGCCCCGGATTGCATCCGGGCTACAGAGCTGAGCCTGGTGGCCGTGGCGATGTGATCAAGCGCCCCGACGTACATGGATAAGCCGGTGCGCGCGGCGCACCCTACAAAGCCGCGATATCCCACGCTTCGCCGGTAGGGTGCGCCGTGCGCACCGGGCCCAACACGCAATAGCGCCCTACTCTCGCTGCTGTCGCGGCCACACCAGACTGAAACGCGCACCGCCCAGGCTGTCGCTGCGGCTGATCTGCGCCCGCCCGCCATGCCAGTAAATGATGCGGCGCACGATGGACAGTCCCAGGCCATGCCCACCAGAGGCCCGCGTGCGGCTGTCATCAAGGCGCAGGAAAGGGCTGAACAGACGCTCCCAGGCCTCCTCCGGCACTCCAGGCCCATCATCTTCGACATCGATACGGCAGCGCTTGTAGCCCACCTCACAACTGATCAGCACCTTGCCCTCGGCGTAGCGCATGGCGTTGCTCACCAGATTCTGCAACGCGCGGTGCAGGTAGCGCGGCTCGGCCTCGACCCAGCAGGCGCCATCCCCCTGCACACTGAGCACCGCGCCACATTCCACGCGCACCTTGTTGCTCAGAGGCGCCAGCTCGTCGATCACCTGATCGATCAGCGCCTTGAGTTCCACCTGCTGGAAGTTCAGCGCCGGCGAACCCTGCTCCAGGCGCGCGTAGGTCAGCATCTCGTCGACCAACTTGTCGAGGTCCTGAATATCGCTGTCCATGCCGTCCATGTACTTGCGCCGGGCACTTTCGTTCGGCGCGTCGGCAATCATCTCCAGGCCGAAACGCAGGCGCGCCACCGGCGTGCGCAGTTCATGGGACACCGCACGCACCAGCTCGCGCTGCGTGCTCAGGGACGTCTGCAGGTGCTCAGCCATGGCATTGAAGCTGCTGGCCAGGCGCCCGACCGAGTCCGCGCCGCGCGTCGGCACGCGGGCATCCAGACGACCGCTGGCGATATGCGTGGCGGCGCTTTCCAGGGCACGCAGGCGCTGCTCCAGCGAACGCACCAGCAGGTAGACGATCAGGCCGATCAGGCTCAACCCCAACGCGCCGATCAGCACCAGCAGTTGCGTCGGATAGGGGTTCATCTGGTACAGCGGGCCGATTTCCAGCACCCAGGGCGTATCGACGATGCCGGAGAACACGTAAATGGAGTCGCCACCCTTGCCCAGCGCCATCACCGTATCGCCCTCGTCGATGCGCCGACGCTGGTCGAGGTCGAGGGTGGCGTCTTCCAGCCGCAGCAGTTGCAGGTTGAAGCCGAACTGCTTGGCCGCCTTCAGCTCAGCCAGGCGTTGTGGCTGCTCATGCACCGGGTAACGCACCAGCTCATCGATCAGCAGGTAGTTGGTCGCCCGCGCCAACTGCTCGCTGATCTGCTGAATCTCGCCGGTCAACAGCAACGGCTGCTTGCCGGCGAGCAGCGCGTAGACCTTGGCCGAATGCGGGCCGGTCTGCTGTACCAGCACATGACCACGCTGCAAGCTGTTGCGCTCGCTGCTGTCCAGTGGCACATCGTTCAGCGCCTGCAGGTCCAGAGGGATGCCGAGCAGGCGCGACCACACCACCAGGGCACGCTTGCGCTCCACCTCGGTCATTGGCAGCAGGTTGTCGGCCATCAGGCGGAAGGTGCCGCGCGCCAGGCCTTCGCGGTATTGATCACCGCGCACCTCGTTGACCAGGTGCAAGGTACCGACGCCCAGCAACGCCACCAGCACCAGCGCGGCGAGCATGCCGCCATAGATACGCAGGAAGATCGAGTTCATGGCCGCCGCATCAACCGCCCAGGCTCGGCGCTGCATCACCCGCCGGCAAGGCTTCGGCGGCTTCGGCGACGAACAGATAGCCCTTGCTGCGCACCGTCTTGATCAGCCGTGGATGCATCGGGTCATCACCGATCTTCGGGCGGATACGCGAGATGCGCACATCGATGGAGCGGTCCTGACCGTCGTATTCGATGCCGCGCAGGGAATTGAAGATCTCCTCGCGCGAGAGGATGCGCCCGGCATTGGCCGCCAGCAGCCACAGCAGGTCGAATTCGGCACTGGTCAGTTCGATGCCCTGCTCACCCAGCCAGGCCTCACGCATGGCGCTGTCGATGACCAGCGGGCCAAATTGCAAGCGACGCGGCTGACCTTCATCGCGCTCGCTTTCGCTGCCCTCACGCCGGCGCAACAATGCACGAATACGCGCCAGCAGCACACGCGGGCGCACCGGCTTGCACACGTAATCATCAGCGCCCATCTCCAGGCCCAGCACCTGATCCATGTCGTCGGTACGCGCGGTGAGCATGAGAATCGGCCCCTTGTAACCGCTGCGCACCTTGCGGCAAATGCTCAGGCCATCCTCGCCCGGCAGCATCAGGTCGAGTATCACCAGATCCGGCTGCTCGGCGAGAATCCGCGCCGCCGCACGGGCACCGTCGGCCTCGATGGCCACACGCAGGCCATTGCCTTCAAGATACTCGCGGGTCAACTGCGCCAGGCGCTGGTCATCCTCGACGATCAGAATCTGCCACCCTTCTTGTTCCACGCCCTCTCCTCTCTGCCTACCGGCAAGCACCGCAAACACGGCCGTCATTCTAGGGGGGACAGGCGCTTGGCGCGAGCAGCAAACCCGTAGCTGCAGCGCACCCGCGGGTCAAGCACAGCACATGCCAAAAGCACTATATATAGTGGTAGTCTGTGCACCGCCAAACAGCTTCGCCAACTCGCGGAAATCCTTCCTCCAGGGGCGACGAACGGTCATTAGCCGCCAGAGCCAGAGACCATGCGGGCTACGCTGTTCACACCCACAAGACGCCCACACCTTATCCACAGGTTGTTCTTCTTCCGGCGCCTTGCAATGCCTCCAACAGCGCACTATCTTGTACCCCCATCGCACGGCACCCACCAGATATTGGGTCAAAGCTAAAAACCGGACACTACCAGAGCCAATCGTGCAAGTCCTTTCCACAGGGTCTTTCAGAGGCTCCGGCCAAAGGTTTCGACCTGATCCAGGCCTGCCTTGGGTCACAACCACGCGGCAACGCCCGACGTTGCGCGTAAGCCGGTCAGACAGCGGTCTTATCCGCCAGTCGACCACTATATGTAGTAGGCGGGGTGTGGTAATGCCCCGCTGTGACTGATGCGCCAGGACGGCACTTGAAGTCGTGCCCACCCTGCCCGCTCTTGCAACACCCCGTACCCGGCGTCGCTGCCGCGCACGGCCCGAGTTGTTGATGGAATGAATGGCGGACAGAGCACGACAAGCACGCGTGTCGTCCCACCTAAAATTACAGAACACGGAGATCTCCATGCACACCGACACTACTCGCGAGAACCCGCAGGCCGTGGCACCGCAGGCCGCTGAATCCGCCCAGGATCTAGCTGCCACCGCCCCCGGCCAACTGCGAGTGATCAAGCGCAACGGCACTGTCGTCCCCTATACCGATGACAAGATCACCGTCGCCATCACCAAGGCCTTCCTCGCAGTAGAAGGCGGCACCGCCGCCGCTTCGTCGCGCATCCACGACACCGTCGCGCGCCTGACCGAGCAGGTCACCGCCACCTTCAAGCGTCGCATGCCGTCCGGCGGCACCATTCATATCGAAGAGATCCAGGACCAGGTCGAACTGGCCCTGATGCGTGCCGGCGAGCAGAAGGTTGCCCGCGACTACGTGATCTACCGTGAAGCCCAGGCCAACAAGCGCAAGGCCAGTGCCGGCAGCGACATCGCCCAGCCGCACCCGAGCATCCGCATCACCACCGCTGGCGGTGAACTGCAGCCGCTGGACATGGGCCGCCTGCAGACCATCATCAAGGAAGCCTGCGAAGGCCTGGCCGAGGTCGACAGCGCCCTGATCGAGCGCGAAACCCTGAAGAACCTCTACGACGGCGTGGCCGAGAAGGACGTCAACACCGCCCTGGTGATGACCGCCCGTACCCTGGTCGAGCGTGAGCCGAACTACAGCTACGTCACCGCCCGCCTGCTGATGGACAACATCCGCGCCGAGGCCCTGAGCTTCCTCAACATCACCGCCAGCGCCACCCACCACGAGATGGCCGAGCTGTACGCCAAGGCCCTGCCCGCCTATGTCGAAAAAGGCGTGGAGTTCGAGCTGCTGGACGCCAAGCTGAAGACCTTCGACCTGGAGAAACTGGGCGCCGCGATCAACCACGAGCGCGACCAGCAGTTCACCTACCTGGGCCTGCAGACCCTGTACGACCGCTACTTCATCCACAAGGACGGCATCCGCTTCGAACTGCCGCAGGTGTTCTTCATGCGCGTGGCCATGGGCCTGGCCATCGAAGAGCCGAAGAACCGCGAAGAGCGCGCCATCGAGTTCTACAACCTGCTGTCCTCGTTCGACTACATGGCGTCCACCCCGACCCTGTTCAACGCCGGCACCCTGCGTCCGCAGCTATCCTCCTGCTACCTGACCACCGTGCCGGACGACCTGTCGGGCATCTACGGCGCCATCCACGACAACGCCATGCTGAGCAAATTCGCCGGCGGTCTGGGCAATGACTGGACCCCGGTGCGCGCGCTGGGCTCCTACATCAAGGGCACCAACGGCAAATCCCAGGGCGTCGTCCCCTTCCTCAAGGTGGTCAACGACACCGCCGTGGCGGTCAACCAGGGCGGCAAGCGCAAGGGCGCGGTCTGCGCCTACCTGGAAACCTGGCACATGGACATCGAGGAATTCCTCGAGCTGCGCAAGAACACCGGTGACGACCGTCGTCGTACCCACGATATGAACACCGCCAACTGGATTCCGGACCTGTTCATGAAGCGCGTCTTCGAAGACGGCAAGTGGACCCTGTTCAGCCCGAGCGAAGTGCCGGATCTGCACGACCTGACCGGCAAGGCCTTCGAAGAGCGCTACGAGTACTACGAAGCCCTGATCGAGTACGGCAAGATCAAGCTGTACAAGACCATCCAGGCCAAAGACCTGTGGCGCAAGATGCTCTCGATGCTGTTCGAGACCGGCCACCCGTGGCTGACCTTCAAGGACCCGTGCAACCTGCGCAGCCCGCAGCAGCACGTGGGCGTGGTTCACAGCTCCAACCTGTGCACCGAGATCACCCTGAACACCAACAAGGACGAGATCGCTGTCTGCAACCTGGGTTCGGTCAACCTAGTCAACCACATCGTCGACGGCAAGCTGGACATCGAGAAACTCGGCCGCACCGTGAAGACCGCTGTGCGCATGCTCGATAACGTCATCGACATCAACTACTACAGCGTGGATCAGGCGCGTAACTCCAACCTCAAGCACCGTCCGGTCGGCCTCGGCCTGATGGGCTTCCAGGACGCCCTGTACCTGCAACACATCGCCTACGGCTCCGACGCCGCCGTCGAGTTCGCCGACAAGTCGATGGAAGCCATCAGCTACTACGCCATCCAGGCCTCCTGTGACCTGGCCGAAGAGCGCGGCAGCTACAGCACCTTCGAAGGCTCGCTGTGGAGCAAGGGCATCCTGCCGCTGGACTCGCAGCAACTGCTGATCGAAGCCCGTGGCCAGAAGTACATCGACGTCGACCTGTCCGAATCGCTGGACTGGGCACCGATCCGCGAGCGCGTGAAAAAAGGTATTCGTAACTCGAACATCATGGCCATCGCGCCAACCGCGACCATCTCCAACATCATTGGCGTGTCGCAGTCCATCGAGCCGACCTACCAGAACCTGTACGTGAAATCGAACCTTTCCGGCGAATTCACCGTGATCAACCCCTACCTGGTGCGCGACCTGAAAAACCGCGGCCTGTGGGACCCGGTCATGGTCAACGACCTGAAGTACTACGACGGTTCCGTGCAGCAGATCGAGCGCATCCCGCAGGACCTGAAAGACCTGTACGCCACCGCGTTCGAAGTGGAAACCAAGTGGATCGTCGACGCCGCCAGCCGTCGCCAGAAGTGGATCGACCAGGCTCAGTCGCTGAACCTGTACATCGCCGGCGCCTCGGGCAAGAAGCTGGACGTGACTTACCGCATGGCCTGGTACCGTGGCCTGAAAACCACCTACTACCTCCGTGCCCTGGCCGCTACCAGCACCGAGAAGTCCACCATCAACACCGGCAAGCTCAATGCTGTATCCGCCGGTGGCGACGAAGGCTTCTCGGCCAAGGCCCAGGCTCCTGCCCAGCAGGCAGCTCCGGTCCCGGCGCCAGTACCAAAGGCCTGTGCAATCGACGAACCCGACTGCGAGGCTTGCCAATAAGGCTTTCGCGTGGATCTGAGCGGCGCCCGCGTCGTTGCCCGGTAGGCCGGCCCCCATCACGTACTGAAGTACGCTCAGGGCCTCCGACCTACCAGGCGCCTAGCGCTCACTCGCTCAGCTGCACGCTCGAAAGTTGGATGAAAAGCTAGAGCAACACGCAGATCAGTCCCCTCTCCCGCTTGCGGGAGACGACTGCAGGGATGCAGGAGGTAGGGTGAAGCAGGAAACCCGAACCGAGGGCTAGGGAGAGGGCAAGGCTTTTCGTAGGAGCGGCTTCAGCCGTGAAATTCGTGGATAAATCCGCTCCTACAGGGCCACCCCTCCCCACCAAATTCCCGCCCCTCCTCCTCCGGGTCGAAGGGCAACGGTCAACCGGCAAACCACCGCCTACTGACCAGCGGTACCCGTTTTACCCTTGCGCGCATTACGCAACGGAACATAATTACTCAAATTATCTGTATATCCATACAGGCCGGTTTATTCACCGGCCCTCACGCAGGAGCCAAGCCATGCTGAGCTGGGATGAATTCGATAAGGAAGACGGTGCAGAAGCAGCCGTCGCACAAAACGCCAACGTACAAAACGCCGGCACCCACTTCGACAAGCTCGACAGCGAAGCTGCCGGCTCGGTCGAGCAGGCGCGCGCCGTCGACGCCAACGACTCCGACGCCGTCGCCCGCGCCAAGAAAGCCCTGAACGACCTCGACATCCAGGAAGGCCTGGACGACCTCGAAGGCGCCGCTGCGCGCGTACAGGTCGGCGACAAGCAGATGATCAACGCCCGCGCCGACCTCAACCAGCTCGTCCCCTTCAAGTACGACTGGGCCTGGCAGAAGTATCTGGATGGTTGCGCCAACCACTGGATGCCGCAGGAAGTGAACATGAACGCCGACATCGCCCTGTGGAAGAGCGCTGACGGCCTCACCGAAGACGAGCGCCGCATCGTCATGCGCAACCTCGGCTTCTTCTCCACCGCCGACAGCCTGGTGGCCAACAACCTGGTGCTGGCCGTGTACCGCCTGATCACCAACCCCGAGTGCCGCCAGTACATCCTGCGCCAGGCCTTCGAGGAAGCGATCCACACCCACGCCTATCAGTACTGCATCGAATCGCTGGGCATGGATGAAGGCGAGATCTTCAACATGTACCACGAGATCCCGAGCGTCGCGAAGAAGGCCTCCTGGGGCCTGAAGTACACCCGCTCGATCTCCGACCCCAAGTTCCAGACCGGCACCCCGGAAACCGACCGCCAGTTCCTGCGCAACCTGATCGCCTACTACTGCGTACTAGAAGGCATCTTCTTCTATTGCGGCTTCACCCAGATCCTCTCCATGGGCCGCCGCAACAAGATGACCGGCACCGCCGAGCAGTTCCAGTACATCCTGCGTGACGAGTCCATGCACCTGAACTTCGGCATCGACGTGATCAACCAGATCAAGATCGAGAACCCGCACCTGTGGGACGCCCAGATGAAGGACGAAGCGACCCAGATGATCCTGCAGGGCACCCAGCTGGAGATCGAATACGCGCGTGACACCATGCCGCGCGGCGTACTGGGCATGAACGCCGCGATGATGGAGGACTACCTCAAATTCATCGCCAACCGCCGCCTGACCCAGATCGGCCTGAAGGAAGAGTACCCGGGCACCACCAACCCCTTCCCATGGATGAGCGAGATCATGGACCTGAAGAAGGAGAAGAACTTCTTCGAGACCCGAGTGATCGAGTATCAGACTGGTGGGGCGTTGAGCTGGGATTGAGTTGGGTTCAACACATTAAAACGTCCACGATGTAGCTGCTCCTCAGAAGGGGGAGCAGCTTGGAGACAGGATGATTGAGTTTCTTGGTCAGGACACTGGCCCATACACTGTCCACAATGTATTTACCCCAACCCAACCAGCCAAGCTTACGTTCATTGACCGGGACATTGTCAATAACGACCTAGTCGATGCTCTAGAGACGCCAGGAACACAGGTAGTTGTGTATGGGCATACTGGTAGCGGAAAAACTACGCTACTCACCAACAAGTTAGGACAGATTTACTCCCACCACATTACAACCAGATGCATGAAGGGAATGACCTTCGAGCAAATCCTTACAGAGGCATTTGATCAATTAGCACCCTTTTATGAGTCTGATCGCTCAAATTCAACAAGCGAAAGCGTGAAGGCAAATATTGCTGCCTCATACTCATCCATTAAATCCTCGCTTGAAGCAGCTAAAACCAAGGCCATCAGCGCTACAGAAAAGAGAGTTCTACCTCCACAACTTACCCCTCAGGCGCTGGGTAGGCTAATCGGAAACTCGGGGCAATGCTGGGTAATAGAAGACTTCCACAAAATCGAAGCAGCAGAAAAGGAAAAGCTTTCTCAGCTTCTGAAAGTATTCATGGATCTAGCATACGAGTATCCAACCGTAAAAATCGTTTGCCTCGGAGCCGTGGACACTGCACGTCAAGTCGTTGACTACGACAAGGAAATGAAAGAGAGAGTGGCAGAAATTGCTGTCCCACTGATGACCGAAGAAGAACTCTTCTCCATCATCACTAAAGGCGAGCAACTTCTTAATATAAGATTCACCCCAAGCGCAAAACGGAAGGTGGTTAAGTACGCATGCGGCATAGCATCAATATGCCACAGACTCTGCCTTAACATGTGCATTAGTGCAAACATAAAATACAAACAAAGCACCCAAACCGCAATAGATGATGAAAACTTCGACAACGCAGTCGAAAAATACATTAGAAGCGCATCAGACTCCTTAAAAAACTCTTTTGACAAAGCATTGAAAATCAGAAGAAGCACAAAGTTTGATAGCTCTACACTTATCATCAAAGCGCTATCACTGGCACCAGAAAGAGGCCTTGCCAGGTTCAACTTACTCAAAAGAATCAAAGAAAATGAACCGACTTACACAGATCAAATCTTAAAGTCTCACCTAGCCAAATTGGTAGACCCAGAGTACGGCTCAATCCTGAGACACGACAGCAACTCCGGACTATATGCATTTACAGACCAATTCCATCGCGCATACGCTCAATCTCTCCAACACACAGATGACAAACAAACTCAGCCACAGTTAATCAGACAAATCTTTATCACTCTCAAGGAAGACTACGCAGTAATCGAGTACGAGAGCTCTGCTGAAAATTAACTGATATTGGAAGCGAGTAGCTCGGACAACCGCCGCAAACGGTGGATGAAAAAGCGTCATCCACCCTACGACGAAATAACCGCCGCCGGGTGGACAACGCGAAGCTTGTCCACCATGGTTCAGGCACCGCCACCGCTCAAGGATGAGCCGCCATGTCCAATTACCGACGCGCCCGGAAGGTAAAGGGAACAAATTTATTTTCTGGACGGTAATCGGGGACACGGAAATCGGGGACAGACCACGATTTACCGGCGTCACTCATGCACCTTTTCGCCCTTACGGCGAGTCACTTGACTCGCTTCGCTCGCCCTTCGGGCCAGCCTGCGGCTGTTACTGCGCTTCGCTCCGTTTCTCTTTACTCGGTAACCGCTCCACAAACCACACCTTCAAGTGAAGTGAAGGCCCACAGATGCTGTGCTCCCGATTTTCCTGGAGCCCAGCCCATGATGCGTCCCGACCCCAAGGTCAAAGCCGTTTACCTTTACCCCAAGCCGGTCGATTTCCGCAAATCCATCAACGGTCTGGCCGCCTTGGTCGAGTTGGATATCAAGGTGGCGGTGTTCGACCCGGCGTTGTTCGTTTTTCTCAACGTAACCGCTCCATAAACCCCACCTTCAACTGACCTGTCCGTTCCCGGATGCTGGGCTCCCCATTTTTTCCCGTGGAGCTCCGTCATGATGCGTCCCGACGCCAAGGTGCAGAAGGTCTATCTCTACCCAAAGCCCGTCGATTTCCGCAAATCCATCAACGGCCTGGCCGCTCTGGTCGAGCTGGACATCAAGGTGGAAGTGTTCAACCCCGTGCTGTTCGTGTTCCTCAACCGCACCCGCAGTCAGGTCAAGATCCTCTACTGGGAGCGCAATGGCTTCTGCCTGTGGCTCAAGCGTTTGGAAGCCGAACGCTTCAAGACCAAGCCCGATGCCGGCGACGAGGCCATCGAGCTGACGGTCGATGAGTTGAACTGGCTGCTCGACGGCATCGACCTGTGGCGCAACCGTCCGCACCAGATACTGACGCCGCGTTTCGTGACCTGAGCCGGTATAATCCACGGCTATGATCGCCGTGCCCGCCCCCCTTCCTGACGACCCAATCCTGCTCAAGCATTTACTGCTGCTGGCCAGTGAACAGGCGGCTGCGAAAGATGCTCGCATAGAACAACTTCAGGAACAGGTCGCCCTGCTGCGCCACAAGTTGTTCTCGCCCAAGTCCGAGCGCAGCCCTGAAGATACCGACTCGCCGCAGTTGGCCATGTTCAACGAGGCCGAAGAGCTGATCGAAGCGCTGTCCGCCGCGCCAAGCGAAGCCGAAGCCGAAGCCGAAGCCGAAGAAATCGTTGCGCCGGTCAAGCGCCGTGGCAAGCGCAAGCCGTTGCCGGCCAACCTGCCGCGTGTCGAGGTCATCCACGACCTGCCCGAGCACGAGCTGACTTGCGCCTGTGGCGCCTGCAAACAAGTCATCGGCGAGGAGACCAGCGAGCAGCTGGAGATCATCCCGATGCAGGTGCGGGTCATCCGCCATATCCGCAAGACCTACGCCTGCAAGGCCTGCGAAGCGGCGCCGATCACTGCCGACAAGCCGGCCCAACTGATCGAGAAGAGCCTGGCCAGCCCCAGTGTGCTGGCGATGCTGCTGACCACCAAATACGCCGACGGCATCCCGCTGTACCGCTTCGAGAAGATGCTCAGCCGCCACGGCGTCGAGATCCCGCGCCAGACCCTGGCGCGCTGGGTGATCCAGAGCGGCGAGCAACTGCAACCGCTGCTCAACCTGCTGCGCGACAAGTTGCTCGAATACCCCGTTTTGCACTGCGACGAAACGCGCTTGCAGGTACTGCATGAACCGGGACGCGATCCCACCGCGCAGTCCTGGATGTGGGTACAAAGCGGTGGACCACCGGATAAGCCGGTGATCCTCTTCGACTACACCGCCAGCCGCGCGCAGGAGGTGCCGCTGCGCTTGCTCGACGGCTATCGCGGCTACCTGATGACCGACGACTACGCCGGCTACAACGCCGTGGCCGCGCAAGAAGGCATCGAACGCCTCGGCTGCTGGGCGCATGCGCGGCGCAAGTTCGTCGAGGCGCAGAAAGTGCAACCCAAGGGCAAAACCGGCCGTGCCGACATGGCGTTGAACCTGATCAACAAGCTCTACGGCATCGAGCGGGACCTGAAGGACGCTTGCGATACCGAGCGCCTGGTCGCCCGTCAGCAACGCAGCCAGCCGCTGCTCGATCAACTCAAGACCTGGCTGGACAAGACCCAGCCGCAGGTCGTCGGGCAGACGGCGCTGGGCAGGGCGATGAACTACCTGGCCAGCAACTGGAGAAAGCTGGTGCGCTACGTCGAAGGTGGACATCTGCCGATCGACAACAACCGCGCGGAGAACGCCATCCGCCCGTTCGTTATCGGGCGCAAGAACTGGCTGTTCAGCGACACGCCCAAGGGGGCCACGGCCAGCGCGCAGATCTACAGCCTGATCGAAACCGCCAAGGCCAATGGCCAGGAGCCTTACGCCTGGCTGCGCCACATCCTCGAACGCCTGCCGGCCGCCAATAGCGTCGAGGATTACGAAGCGCTGCTGCCGTGGAATTGCTCGCCAGTGAGCGCATCCTGACAGACCCGCTCCATCAGCAGTAGGTGGGGTTTATGGAGCGGTTACTTCTCAACCGCACGCGCAACCAAGTGAAAATTCTGTATTGGCATCGTAACGGTTTCTGTTTGTGGCTCAAGCGCTTGGAGGCCGAGCGGTTCAAGACCAAACCGGATGCCGGTGACGAAGCGATCGAGCTGACGGTGCGGGAATTGAATCAGTTGCTGGAGGGCATCGACCTCTGGGGCAATCAACCGCACAAGGTGCTGACACCACGTTTCGTGACTTGAGCCGGTATAATCGTAACCGCTCCATAAACCCCACCTTCAACTGACCTGTCCGTTCCCGGATGCTGGGCTCCCCATTTTTTCCCGTGGAGCTCCGTCATGATGCGTCCCGACGCCAAGGTGCAGAAGGTCTATCTCTACCCAAAGCCCGTCGATTTCCGCAAATCCATCAACGGCCTGGCCGCTCTGGTCGAGCTGGACATCAAGGTGGAAGTGTTCAACCCCGTGCTGTTCGTGTTCCTCAACCGCACCCGCAGTCAGGTCAAGATCCTCTACTGGGAGCGCAATGGCTTCTGCCTGTGGCTCAAGCGTTTGGAAGCCGAACGCTTCAAGACCAAGCCCGATGCCGGCGACGAGGCCATCGAGCTGACGGTCGATGAGTTGAACTGGCTGCTCGACGGCATCGACCTGTGGCGCAACCGTCCGCACCAGATACTGACGCCGCGTTTCGTGACCTGAGCCGGTATAATCCACGGCCATGATCGCCGTGCCCGCCCCCCTTCCTGACGACCCAATCCTGCTCAAGCATTTACTGCTGCTGGCCAGTGAACAGGCGGCTGCGAAAGATGCTCGCATAGAACAACTTCAGGAACAGGTCGCCCTGCTGCGCCACAAGTTGTTCTCGCCCAAGTCCGAGCGCAGCCCTGAAGATACCGACTCGCCGCAGTTGGCCATGTTCAACGAGGCCGAAGAGCTGATCGAAGCGCTGTCCGCCGCGCCAAGCGAAGCCGAAGCCGAAGCCGAAGCCGAAGCCGAAGCCGAAGCCGAAGCCGAAGAAATCGTTGCGCCGGTCAAGCGCCGTGGCAAGCGCAAGCCGTTGCCGGCCAACCTGCCGCGTGTCGAGGTCATCCACGACCTGCCCGAGCACGAGCTGACTTGCGCCTGTGGCGCCTGCAAACAAGTCATCGGCGAGGAGACCAGCGAGCAGCTGGAGATCATCCCGATGCAGGTGCGGGTCATCCGCCATATCCGCAAGACCTACGCCTGCAAGGCCTGCGAAGCGGCGCCGATCACTGCCGACAAGCCGGCCCAACTGATCGAGAAGAGCCTGGCCAGCCCCAGTGTGCTGGCGATGCTGCTGACCACCAAATACGCCGACGGCATCCCGCTGTACCGCTTCGAGAAGATGCTCAGCCGCCACGGCGTCGAGATCCCGCGCCAGACCCTGGCGCGCTGGGTGATCCAGAGAGGCGAGCAACTGCAACCGCTGCTCAACCTGCTGCGCGACAAGTTGCTCGAATACCCCGTTTTGCACTGCGACGAAACGCGCTTGCAGGTACTGCATGAACCGGGACGCGATCCCACCGCGCAGTCCTGGATGTGGGTACAAAGCGGTGGACCACCGGATAAGCCGGTGATCCTCTTCGACTACACCGCCAGCCGCGCGCAGGAGGTGCCGCTGCGCTTGCTCGACGGCTATCGCGGCTACCTGATGACCGACGACTACGCCGGCTACAACGCCGTGGCCGCGCAAGAAGGCATCGAACGCCTCGGCTGCTGGGCGCATGCGCGGCGCAAGTTCGTCGAGGCGCAGAAAGTGCAACCCAAGGGCAAAACCGGCCGTGCCGACATGGCGTTGAACCTGATCAACAAGCTCTACGGCATCGAGCGTGACCTGAAGGACGCTTGCGATACCGAGCGCCTGGTCGCCCGTCAGCAACGCAGCCAGCCGCTGCTCGATCAACTCAAGACCTGGCTGGACAAGACCCAGCCGCAGGTCGTCGGGCAGACGGCGCTGGGCAGGGCGATGAACTACCTGGCCAGCAACTGGAGAAAGCTGGTGCGCTACGTCGAAGGTGGACATCTGCCGATCGACAACAACCGCGCGGAGAACGCCATCCGCCCGTTCGTTATCGGGCGCAAGAACTGGCTGTTCAGCGACACGCCCAAGGGGGCCACGGCCAGCGCGCAGATCTACAGCCTGATCGAAACCGCCAAGGCCAATGGCCAGGAGCCTTACGCCTGGCTGCGCCACATCCTCGAACGCCTGCCGGCCGCCAATAGCGTCGAGGATTACGAAGCGCTGCTGCCGTGGAATTGCTCGCCAGTGAGCGCATCCTGACAGACCCGCTCCATCAGCAGTAGGTGGGGTTTATGGAGCGGTTACGTATAATCCATGGCATGATTTCCGTGCCTGAAACCCTTCCTGACGACCCCGCAGTGCTCAAGCAATTGCTCGCTGAGGTGCTGTCTTCTGCACAGAAATTGGCCAAGGACAAGGACGGGCAGATCGAGCACCTGCGCGAACAAAACGCACTGCTGATCCAACGCCTGTTCGGTCGAAAATCCGAGCAGACGGCCGATCCTGACTCGCCGCAGTTGGAGATTTTCAACGAAGCCGAAAGCCTCACCGAAGCCGCGCCCGAAACTACTGCCGAAGAGATCGAGGAAGACGTCGTCGCGCCGGTCAAACGTCGTGGCAAGCGTAAGCCACTGCCGGCTGAGTTGCCGCGCGTTGAGGTTATCCATGAGCTGCCCGAGCACGAGCTGACCTGTGCCTGCGGTGCTTGCAAGCAAGTGATCGGTGAGGAAACCAGCGAACAGCTGGAAATCATCCCGATGCAGGTGCGGGTCATCCGCCATATCCGTAAGACCTACGCCTGCAAAGCCTGCGAAGCCGCCCCGATCACCGCGGACAAGCCCGCGTAACTGATCGAGAAAAGCCTGGCTACGCCCAGCGTGTTGGCGATGTTGCTGAGCACCAAGTATGTTGACGGCACGCCGCTGTATCGCTTCGAGAAAGTCCTCCATCGCCATGGCATCGACATCCCACGGCAGACCCTGGCTCGCTGGGTGATCCAATGCGGTGACTATCTGCAACCCTTGCTCAACTTGATGCGCGACACGCTGCTGGATTATCCGGTGTTGCACTGCGACGAAACCCGGGTGCAGGTGCTCAAAGAACCGGGGCGCGACCCGAGCAGCCAATCCTGGATGTGGGTGCAAACCGGCGGCCCGCCAGACAGGCCGGTGGTCCTCTTCGACTACACAACCAGTCGTGCGCAGGACGTACCCTTGCGCCTGCTCACCGGCTATTGCGGTTATTTAATGACCGACGACTACTCCGGCTACAACGCCGTGGCCGCGCAAGCGGGCATCGAGCGGCTGGCCTGCTGGGCCCATGCGAGGCGCAAATTTATCGAGGCGCAGAAGGTGCAGCCTAAAGGCAAAACTGGGCGAGCCGACATGGCCCTGAACCTGATCAACAAACTCTACGGTATCGAGCGCGAGCTGAAAGACGCCAGCGACGCTGAACGCCTGAGCGCCCGCCAACAGCGCAGTCAACCCGTGCTCGACCAGCTCAAAGCCTGGCTCGACAAAGCTCAGCCGCAGGTCGCCGGACAGACCTCCCTGGGCAAGGCGGTGAACTACTTGGCCAACAACTGGAGCCGCCTGGAGCGCTACATCGAAGGCGGAAACCTGCCCATCGACAACAACCGCGCCGAGAACGCCATCCGCCCGTTCGTCATCGGCCGCAAAAACTGGCTGTTCAGCGACACACCCAAAGGCGCCACGGCCAGCGCACAGATCTATAGTCTGATCGAAACCGCCAAAGCCAATGGCCAGGAGCCCTACGCCTACCTGCGCCACATCCTTGAGCGCCTGCCTCAGGTCAACAGCGTCGAAGGCTACGAAGCGCTGTTGCCGTGGAACTGCTCGCCAGCGCCAGCTGCTTCCTGAAAACAACCCCGTCCGCTAGGACGGGGTTTATGGAGCGCTTACTTTACTCGCGCAGAAAGTAACCAAAGAGAAAGCGCGCCCGGCATCCGGGTTTCGCTGCGCTCAACTCCCCTCGCTCCGGCGCTGCTCCGAGGGTCGTCACGGTGGGCCATCCCTACCTAGGCGGCCCCGGCCATCGTTCCTCGTTTGGCATCCATGCCAAACGCCCCTCTCCACAGCACCTCCACTACTCGCTGCGCTCGCCCTACGGGCCAGCCTTCGGCTGTTACTCCGCTTCGCTACGTTTCGGCCTCCTGACGGGATTCGGAAACCGAGTCGCCTGGTCTGACTGTGTAGGTAAATCAAAAGAAAAAGCAGAGCCAAGGAAACCCTGAAAAAGTCGTCATTCCCGCGAAGGCGGGAATCCAGAACTTGCGAGCGTCCTGGGCTCCCGCCTTCGCGGGAGTGACGATAAATGACATTTTCAGAACATCCCGAAAGCATCGTGGCGCTGCCGCCATGCTCTAGCTCTTTAGTGCTGGAGCACCAATCTCGCAGACGACGCCAAACGCCCCCGTCAGGAGGCCGAGTAGAATCGTTGTGCAAGGGGTTGAGCGGCATGGATGCCGCGAGAGCCGCGATGGGCCAGGGATGGCCCTTCGCGGCGTGCCCCTGGAGCAATGATGGAGCGAGGGGACCCGACGAAGTCGGGCCGGATGCCAGGGGCAAGCCCTCTTGGTTACTTCTGGGGCGTTTGCCAGAAGTGACCCGCCGTAAGGGCGGAACCGGTATCAGCAACAACGTAGAAGCGGCGGGTTCACGCCGAAGGGAAGTGAGCCGGCTACCATCGCAATGGCGGATGAAAAAGCGTCATCCACACTACTGACCTTTACCTTTCTTCTTGGCAATCGCCTTCATCCGCGCTGCGGCCTTCTGCACGGTTGCCATCTTCTCGGGCCGTTTCATGCCCCGCCATTTGCGGATTTCCTCACGCGTGCGCCCGCAACTGACGCACAGCTCACTGTTGAGCTGGCACAGCGACACGCAGGGGTTCTCAATATCCTTGGCCACGCTTGTCCCTTGCCGGTCGTTCGACCGAGAACGCTACGTGGTCGGCGATGCTGGAAACGCTGATGCCCACCTCATCGAAAGCGGCCTGCGTCAGTTCCAGCATTCGCGCCTTGTCCGAACTGGCGAGTGTGCGTGCCCTGCTCGCCTCGCTGTCGAACATCCAGGTCACGCGCAGGCTCTGCGGAAACCGCTCGTAGTCCACGTCATGGGTCAGCCACTGGAAGCCGACGATTTCGCTTTTCGCCGTTTCACAGGCAAGGGTCAGGGTACGGATCAGCTCGCGCTCCACAGCTGAGTATTTTCGTTTTGGCGACGGCATAAGGTTCTTCTGGGTCTGAGTTCGCTGCGCCGCCATCTTACCCGAGGCGCTCAACGGCCAGAGGCAGCAGATGGCTCGAGGTCGAACAATGCCGCCGCAGGTTACAATCCACGGCCCACGCATTTTCCAGCGGACCCCATATACCGATGTTCACCCTTGCCCACCTCAGCAGCCCGCCGCCCGAGTCACTGAAGAGCCAAGTGCAGCAGATGGTGGTGGACTACTTCGCCGATGTCAGCGCAGTACCGCTGCTGCCAAGCAATCCGCTGTATCAGTTGTACCAGTACGTGATCGGCTATGAGCTGCATCTGCACCTGCAGACCATGAACGGCGAGGCCGATGGCCCGGTGCAGTTGCTACTGGCGCTGGACGCTGAAGACCCGGCCCGCGTGCTGGGGTTTGCCCTGTATCTGCCCAGCCCGGACGATGCTGCCGCCTGCACCCTCGCCTATCTGGCAGTCGATGCCGCACACCGCCGTCAGGGCATCGGCCGCGCACTGCTGCAACGCGTGCTGGAGCTACGCCCGCACCTGGAGCTGGCCTGCGTGGCAGCCAAGGTGCCGCTGTTTGAAGCATTGGGGTTGGGGGTGCTGGCCGCGCAAGGTGCGCTGGTGGTGATGAGCAGCCGTGACTATCGCTCCAGTGGCATGGTCGCGGTCGCCGACCTGGCACCGGTGTTTGCCTCCACGGAGGTCAGGCAGATTCACGCCTACCTGCTCAAGCAGCACGGCCAGCGCGCCATGCAACAGGCGGAAAAACAGCGTGACGCGCACCTCGACGCGCTCGCCCTGCAGGCACAGCAACTGGTCGACGAGCGTCTGCCTTCACGCGCGCTGCATTGAGGCGATGCCCCACACCAGGCGCGGGGCTTCACGAAACGCCGAGCGCCATCACCTGTTGCGGTCAACCGACATCGCGCCTGCACACGCGCAGTGGGCGGACGTTGAACGCCCGCCAACGCTGATAGAGCATTACGACAGGGGCTCTGGCCCGGTCAGAACGAGTAGCTGGCGCTGACCACCAGATTACGCGGGTCTCCCAGGCGGATTTGCCCGGCGCTGGTGGCGGAGCTGTAGTAGGTGCGGTCGGTGATGTTGTTCAGCGCCGCGCGCACGTCCCAGTCCTTGTGGCGGTAGCCGGCCAGCGCGTCCCAGGCGCCATAGCCAGGCAGTACGGTGGTGTTCTGGTTGTCGGCAAAGCGCTGGCCAACCAGGGTCACGCCGGTTTCGGCGTACCAGCCCAGCTCGGGCTTCCAGGTGATGAACAGGCTGCCATTACGCTTGGCAACGTTGCTGACGCGGTTGCCTTCCAGGCCGTTTTTGTCCTTGACGATGCTGGGGTCCTGCAGGCCGATGCCGCCACGCACGTACCAGTTGCCGACCAGTCGGCCGGTGGCAGTCAATTCGATGCCGCGCGAGCGCTGCAGGCCGGTGAGGATGGTCAGGGTCGGGTCGTTCGGGTCAGTGGTGCGGCGGTTGTACAGTTCCAGCTCGTAGATGGCCAGGGTGGTGCTCAGGCGCTCGTCCAGCCAGTCGCTCTTGATACCGACTTCCTTCTGCCGGGTCTGTTCGGGCTCGAGTTCGTTGCCATTGCCCGAGGCGCCCGGGGTGATGCCGATCAGGCCACCGCCGACCGGGGAAAAGGTCTTGCTCCAGGAGGCGTAGAAGGCGTGATGCTGCAGCGGCGTCCAGACGATACCGGCGCGGGGGCTGAGGCCGTAGCTGCTGCGGTCTTCCTTGAGGTTGCGCAGCTTGTTGGTGGTGGCCACCTCGAATTCGTCGTAACGCAGGCCGGCCAGCAGTTGCCATTGGTCATTGATACGCAGTTGATCCTGCACGTAGAGGCCACGGCTTTCGACTTCGGTGTGGTTGTTGCTGGAAAGGGTCATGGCGCCCCGGTGGCTCTGGCTGCGATCCGGGTTGTACAGGTCGAGCGTGGGTACGGCCTGGCCCCCCTGGTTGACGGCGAGCGCGCTGTAAAGTTTCGGGTCACGACGCTGGCTGCCGATTTCCACACCGGTCAGCAGACGATGCTCGAAGCCGAAGGTGTCGACGGTGCCTTCGGCCACTAGGTTGTTGAACAGGTTCTGGGTACGCAGATCTTGCTGCCAGCGCTGCCGGGTCACGCGCTGAGTAGCGGCGTTGAAGCCGGTTAGGTAGGTGTTGTCGAAGTCGCTGTCGAGCTTGAACAGGCTGGCGGTATGGCGTAGTTGCCAGTTGTCACTCAGTTCGTAGGTGAGTCTGGAGCGCAGTGATTGCGTGGTGTCGTCGATGTAGTCGCGGTCATCGCCGTAGGTGGTGCCGCGCTTGACGTCCGCCGGGCGCCCGCCAACACCGGGAATGCCGCGATCCGGGGTGCGGTCGAAGCGGCTGTATTCGTACTGCACAAGCCAGTTCAGCTCAGGCGTCAGTTGCCAGCTCATGTACGGCGCGAACAGTTGGCGATGGCTGGAGACGCCATCACGGAAGCTGTTGCTGTCCTCGTTGCCCATGTTCAGGCGCAGGCTGATGGTGTCGGTGGGGTCGGCGCTGAGGTCGGCATACAGGCTGCGCAGGTCTTCACTGCTGCCTTGCGCCTCGAGCGTGGAGCGGCGCCCGGCTTCGGGCGCCTTGCTGATACGGTTGACGATACCGCCCTGGCTGCCACGCCCGTAGAGCACGGCTGCCGGCCCCTTGAGCACTTCGATGCGCTCGATGTTGTGCAGGTCGCGCACGTACTGGCTGTCGTCACGCACGCCGTCCAGGTAGAAGTCGTTGCTGGCATCGAAGCCACGGATGCGCAGACTGTCGAAACGGGTATCCGCCCCGCTGCTGACGTTGGGCAGGCCGCTGAGCGCCTTGCCCAGATCATTGGTGCCATAGTTCAGCACATTGCTGGTCTTCAGTGCGTCGATGGCCTGCGGCACGTCACGCACCGGGGTAGCCGTGCGGGTGGCGGTACTGACTTCCTTGACCCGTGGACTGTCGGCCTCCTCGTCGGCCTCACCGTAGACCACGGTCTCAGGCAGGTTGGCCGGTGCAGCGCAGGCAAAGCCGGTTGTCAGTAGAACGGAAAAGCCCAGCGTAATAGGGGTCAGTCGCGAAAGGAAGAACATCTCGGCACGCATCCAGTCATTAGCGAGTTATTAGCGGGCGCGCATGATAATTTTTTTCATTTAATATTTAGAAGTATTTATTTGCCCTGCATCGAGGCTCTGCCGGGACGCATGCAAAATGCGAAATATCAGTGCTTGCTGGGTACTGATGCCGACAACCTTGGCCGGCCTAGCGCTTGACGCAGGCCCACAATGCATTGCCCGATTGACCATCCCAGGGCAGTAGCCGCTGGTAGTCGTGCTCCAGCACCTGCACCTCAAAGTACGGCGCCAGCAGGCTTTGCAGCTCGGCGAAGCTCACCGCCACCATCGGGTGCTCGTCGTGCCAAACCTCGGTCTGCTCCGCCACGCTGCGCTCGATACGCAAACGCAGCGCCTGCTGCTCACCCTCCCCCTGGTAGTACCAGCCGGAGCTGAAGCGAAACTGCGCGTGCTCATGTCGTGCGCTGTGAGAGACGAATAAGGCGTTGTCGATGCGCCGCTTGTCCACGGCGTTGAAGCAGAACACCCCGCCAGCGGCCAGGGCGCCGTGCACGCTGGCGATGCAGGCCTTGAGCCGTTCGATGCTGGCGCTGTAGTGGATGGAGTAGAGAAAGCAGGTGATCAGATCCAGCGGTGCGTCGACCTCAAAGGCGCACATGTCCTGCAGGGCAAAATGCGCCTCGGGGCAGCGCTGGGCGGCGCGGTCGAGCATTGGCTGGTTGATGTCCAGGCCGCTGCTGGCATAGCCGGCATCGAGAAAGTGACGCACATGTGGGCCGGTACCGCAGGCCAGGTCGAGATGACGCCTGCCGCCATTGCCGAACAACTGCTGCACACGCTGCACGCAATGGCTTTGCGCGGCGTAGTCGATGTCCGCGCACATCAGGTCGTAATAGCCTGACAGGTCGGTGTAGAGCGCATTGCCAGGCATGTTGAACCGCCGCTGAATCGTGAGGTGCGCATCATATCCCAAGCGCCGCCAAAACGACGCGCAGCCGATGCAGACGCGCACCGGCATGCATGTACAGCGGGTCACGACTCAGCGCATGCAGCACTGCTTGTACTTCTTGCCACTGCCGCAGGTGCAGGGGTCGTTACGCCCGACTTTAGCCTCCTCGCGGCGCACCGGCAGCAGCGGGTCCAGGTTTTCCTGCCAATACTGGAAAAGCTCGACGGCGGCGGGTTCGAGCAGCGCCGTGCTGGCGTCGTATTCGGCATCGGACATGGCCTTGAGCGTCGCGCTGCCGCTTTCATCGCCATGCAGGGTGATCAGCTTCAGCGCTGCCGCCACCGACTCCGGCAGCGATGCATCGAGCCAGCCGGCCACTGCAGCGCCGCGCAGGTAACCCGCGCACCACTCCGAGACGATCAGCTTCTCGCCCTTGCCGTTGTTGTCGGCCAGGAAGATCGCTTCGTAGTCGTCCGGCTCTTCGGCGAGCATGTAGGCGGCCTCGCTCATCAGCTCGACGGCCAGCTTCATAAAACGTTCGCCATCCTTGTCGCTCGGCCATTGTGGCGGCTGATCGGCCCAGATCGCCGAGTACCACACGGCCGGCGCGACCTGGCGCGGCGCGGAGACGATAGCGGCGAAGAAGCCGTCCAGCTCGCTGGCCGAGAGGATCGAGTCATCGTTGCCGTACTTGAGCAGCCACTGATCGAGCTTCTCCAACCCTCTGTTGTCCATCGCCACGCCTCCGCCTGAAAAAGGCCGCTACTGTACCTGCATCGGCGCGTATTGCCAGCCGTCCGGCATCTGGCGAGTGCCCAGCGGGCCACAGCCCGGTACAATGCGCGCCTTGCCCGTGTGCCAGCCTGATAAAAGAAACCACCATGTCCCTGCCCAAACACCACCTGGAACTGCTCAGCCCTGCGCGTGACGTCGAAATCGCCCGCGAGGCCATCCTGCATGGCGCCGACGCCGTCTACATTGGCGGCCCGAGCTTCGGCGCGCGGCACAATGCCTGCAACGACGTGAGCGATATCGCCAGGCTGGTGGAGTTCGCCCGCCACTATCACGCGCGGGTGTTCACCACGATCAACACCATCCTGCACGACGATGAACTGGAGCCGGCGCGCGCGCTGATCCACCAGCTCTACGACGCCGGTGTGGATGCGCTGATCGTGCAGGACATGGGGGTGATGGAGCTGGATATTCCGCCGATCGAGCTGCACGCCAGCACCCAGACCGATATCCGTACGCTGGAGCGCGCCAGGTTTCTCGACCAGGCCGGCTTCTCCCAACTGGTACTGGCGCGCGAGCTGAACCTGCAGGAAATTCGCCAGATTGCCGATGCCACCGACGCGGCCATCGAGTTCTTCATCCACGGCGCGCTGTGCGTGGCCTTCTCCGGCCAGTGCAACATCTCCCACGCGCAGACCGGGCGCAGCGCCAACCGTGGCGACTGCTCGCAGGCCTGCCGCCTGCCCTACACCCTCAAGGATGAAAAAGGCGGCGTGATCGCCTACGAGAAACACCTGCTGTCGATGAAGGACAACAACCAGAGCGCCAACCTGCGTGCCTTGGTCGAGGCCGGCGTGCGCTCGTTCAAGATCGAGGGCCGCTACAAAGATGTGGCCTACGTGAAGAACATCACCGCCCATTACCGCCGCGAACTCGATGCCATTCTCGAAGACCGCCCGGATCTGGCCCGCGCCTCCAGCGGCCGTACCGCGCACTTCTTCGTGCCCGACCCGGACAAGACCTTCCACCGTGGCAGCACCGACTACTTCGTCACCGAGCGCAAGGTGGACATCGGCGCCTTCGACTCGCCGACCTTCACCGGCCTGCCGGTCGGCCATGTCGAGAAGGTCAACAAGCGCGACCTGATCGCCGTCACCGACACTCCGCTGTCCAACGGCGACGGCCTCAACGTGCTGGTCAAGCGCGAGGTGGTGGGTTTCCGCGCCAACATCTGCGAACTCAAGGGCGAGTTCGAAGAGGACGGCGAGAAGCGCTATCGCTACCGCGTAGAACCCAACGAGATGCCTGAAGGCCTGTTCCGCCTGCGCCCAAACCACCCGCTGAGCCGCAACCTCGACCACAACTGGCAACAGGCCCTGCAGCGCACCAGCGCCGAACGCCGTATCGGTGTGAGCTGGAAGGCCGTGCTGCGCGAGGATGCCCTGACGCTCACCGCCACCAGCGAAGAAGGCATCAGTGTCGAGATCGCCCTGCCCGGCCCGTTCGGCGTCGCCAACAAACCGGAACAGGCGCTCGACGGCCTGCGCGACCTGCTCACCCAGCTCGGCACCACCATCTACCACGCCCAGGGCGTGACACTGGATGCGCCGCAGGCGTTCTTCGTGCCCAACTCGCAGCTCAAGGCGCTACGCCGCGACGCCATCGAGTCGCTGACCGCAGCGCGAGTCGCTGCTCACCCACGCGGCAGCCGCAAGGCCGAAACCGATCCGGCGCCGGTGTATCCGGAGTCGCACCTGTCGTTCCTCTACAACGTCTATAACCAGAAGGCCCGCGACTTCTACCATCGCCATGGCGTGCAGCTGATCGACGCCGCCTACGAGGCCCACGAGGAAACCGGCGAAGTGCCGGTGATGATCACCAAGCACTGCCTGCGTTTCTCCTTCAACCTGTGCCCCAAGCAGGCCAAGGGCGTGACCGGCGTGCGCACCAAGGTGGCGCCGATGCAGCTGGTGCATGGCGATGAAGTGCTGACCCTGAAGTTCGACTGCAAGCCGTGCGAGATGCACGTGATCGGCAAGATGAAGGGGCACATCCTCGACCTGCCGCAGCCGGGCAGTGCCGCCACTCAGGTGGTCGGCCACATCAGCCCGGACGACCTGCTCAAGACCATTCGCCAGAAGCCGGGTTACAGCCACTGAGCCGCTGCCGCCCCACCGTGGGGCGGCGCCTGCAGCGCTGTTTGGCACAAACGGTTCGGCCGCAGCTGCCGGGCTGTGACGCGCAGCGGTGGCAAGGCCTGACCGAGCGTCAGATGTCAGCCCGTGGCCTGGCCCATATCGTCATTGCCCACCAAACAGCGCCGTCCAATAAATGCCGGCATCGCTTTGCGGATCGTTGGCATAGGCTGCGCCCAGCTCGCTGAACTCGGGGTTCATGATATTGGCGCAATGCCCGGCGCTGGCCAGCCAACCTTCGACCACCTTGGCGGTGCTATCCAGTGCAGCGGCGATGTTCTCGCCCACCTTGCCGCCCTCATAGCCGGCCAGTTCGGCGCGATCCCCAGGCGTGAGCCCATCTGGCCCCTGGTGGGCGAAGAAATTGCCGTTGGCCATGGCCCGGCTGTGGCTCTCGGCGGCACTGCCCAACTCGGCACTCCACACCAGCGGTGCGGCAGCGGCAAAGGCCTGGCCACCGCACTGACGCGCCTGTGCGCGGGCCGCATTGATCTGTTGCAGAAGACTCTCGCCCTCGGTCTGCCAGGTTTGCAGGCGCCCACTGAGCAGCGGCCGGGCCAGGACGATGCGCCAGTCACGATCCTGCTGGCTGACACCGATGTCGATGAACTGCGGATCGAGCAGCACACGACAGAAGCTCTCGCTCAACGCCTGCATGGCCGCCTCTGCGTTGCGTGGGCCAGAGAGGGTGATGGCCTGCACATTGACCAGGGGATAGCCGGCAGCGCTGAGCGAGTCCTGCAGATCGCCAGTGCCATTGGCCGGCAATATCAGGCGCGGATCGTTGCTCAGTGGCGGCAGCGGCTCGGATACCTGCACGCCACAGCGCTGCATGTCACCCCGATAGGCATTGATCGTTTCGATCAAGGCGAGATCCTCGGATGCCCGAGCAATACCCTGCCCGGCCATCATCATCAGCAGCACCAGCACCAGCACCAGCACCAGCACCAGCAGGCAACGGTAGCCGCCGCGCTTGTTCATCGTTGTCATACCGCCCTCTCCCTTTCCTTACTACCGTCGTCAATCTGACGTAATCTCCGGCACTCGATCATGCCCGGCTTATCACCCTGTCGCAGGCGCGCATGCACGGGCAGTAGCGCCGCCCGGCAGGCTTCCTGCCTGGTTTCATCCATCGCCATCCATGCCCTGCACTTGGCTCAAGCCTCATTCGAGAACACTGATGCCTGGTTACTTCGCAAAGAACGAGCAACACCGTCGCCTGGTCCTCAGGGCCCTGCTTTGGATCACCCTGGGCGGTGGTTTGTTCTTCTCGGCGGTCAATCTGTTGCACGAAAACTGGCTGCTGGCTGGCCTGGAGATCGCCTACGCCGGCGTCTCACTCTATCTGCTGAGCATTCTCGAGCGAACGCGCAACCTGCAGCTATTGACCGCCATTTACCTACTGCCGTTCTTCAGCATCATGATCGTGGCGCTGGCTCAGACCCACACCACCTTTGCCGTGTTCGCCTGGATACAGACAATTCCGATCATTTGATATCTGTTATTGGGGCTGCGCCTGGGCCTGTATGTCTCGGTTTTGTTCGTCAGCATCGGCTTGTTCGCCTTTAGCCGGCGCTACTCTTCCGAGGCGCTGCTGCAGCACGTCGAGATCATCGCCAATATCGGCCTGGCCAGTCTGGCCGTCATGATCTTCGCGCACATCTATGAACACAGCCACCTGCGCAACGAGCAGCGCCTGACCGCACAGGCCACCAGCGATGCCCTGACAGGTTTACCGAACAGACTGAAGCTCGCCGACGTCTTCGAACGTGAGCGCGCCCATGCGTTGCGCAATGGCACGCCGCTAGCGCTGGTCTTCATCGATATCGACCACTTAAAGCAGATCAATGACCGTTTCGGTCACGACGTCGGCGACCACGCCCTGGCGCACTTCGCCACGGTGCTGGCGCAGCGCTTGCGCAGCAATGACCTGTTCTGCCGCCTAGGGGGTGAGGAATTTGCCATCTTGCTGCCCGGCAGCACGGCTGCGCAGGCCTACGCGATTGCCGACAGTTTGCGCGAGCGTCTGGCCGCAGCGCCGCTGCCAGTCGAGGGCGATGCTCTGTGCATGACACTGAGTGCGGGGGTGGCGGGCTTCGGAGCGGACGGCCAGTCGCTGCATGAGCTGATGCAGGCGGCTGACCGGCGCACCTACGCGGCGAAACGGGCCAGACGCAATCAGGTCATCGCCCGGGACGATAAGCCCCAGGCCACTGCTCAGGCGTAAACGCTCAGCCCGCCCTTTTCCTGCAGCCACTGGCGGTAGGTTTCCAGCGAGTCGGTCTGCCTGTCGCCATTGTGGCCAGCGATGCGCATGCTGCCATCGAGCCCGGCGTCGACCATCTTCTGCACCTGCTGCAGCAGCGTGGCGGCATCGTCACGATCGAGCTGTGCCACGTCCGGCAGCTGGATCACCGAAGGCATGGCAGCCGGATCGCTACTGCTGCGCTGCACGGCATTGCTGCTCGCCGTCGCGCCGCCATTCATCGCACGCAACAGCCCGCCCTCACTGCGCGCGACCACCTGCTGGGCAAAACGCCGCAAATCGGCCAGCGGGTCCTGGCTCGCCTGGCTGTCGGCTTCGCCACTGGCGGCGCTGGTGCGATTGTTGAGCTGGCTGCCGTAGTAGCTGAGCATGGCGGGCATGCTGTTGTTAATGTTGGTCATGGCAATCTCCCTGTGCACCTGTACGGCCGTCAATGCAGGTTCCAGGCCAGTTGCCGCAGGCCACCGCACAGGCTCACCTAGCAGGCCGGCATTTGTACCTCTCCCGAACATGCCCGAGCCCAGGCAAGCCTCAGCGTCCGGATCATCTGCCGGCAGAGCGGCGCAAGCGTTGTGCAGCGCTGAAGCAGGTGACCGTCACGCGCCCATGACATCGTTCAGCCCTGTGCTGATAGCAATCACCGGCCCACACAGGCAAAACCTTGCCGCAACGCATCAGTTTGTCTACCGTGTTTTGCATGTCGAGACGATTGCGCTAGGCTCTGCACCTCAATTCGATAGGAGATACTCCCATGGCCCGCGCCACTGCCCGCCACATCCTGGTTGCCAGCGAAGACAAGTGCAACGAACTGAAAGCCGCCATCGAGGGCGGTGCCGATTTCGCCCAACTGGCCCGCGACAACTCCTCCTGCCCGTCCGGCCGTAGCGGCGGTGATCTGGGTTCCTTCGGCCCGGGCCAGATGGTCAAGGAATTCGACACCGTGGTGTTCAGCGCACCGGTCGGCGTGGTGCAAGGCCCGGTCAAGACTCAGTTCGGTTATCACCTGCTGGAAGTCACCAGCCGTCAGGACTGATTCTCTCGCAATGGAAGCCACCCGCCGGTGGTTTTTCCGTTGCACACGCTGTTCAGTCCCACGGCAGGGCTCTGGGTTTATGAAACGCGGTACCCGGCTCACCTTCATCCTGCTGGTATTCATATGCCTGTCGCTGGCATTGCTGACGGCCTGGCAGATCTGGTTTTCCCGCGAGCGTGCCCTGCATGAGCTGAACGTGGCCAATCTCAACCTGGCGCGTGCCCTAGACAATTACAGCGAAGGGGTGATTCGCCAATCCGAGCTGGTATTGGTGGAGCTGGCAGAACGCCTGGAGCAGGAAGGCAAGGGTCGGGCACATCTTGATCGCCTGCAGCAGGTCGTGCAGGAACAGAGCCGGGTGCTCAAACTGGCCAGCACCATCATCATCTACAACGCCAAGGGTGATCGCCTGCTGGTATCGCGGGGCGATATCAATGCGCGCCCGAACGCCGCCGATCGTGCGTTCTTCATCCATCATCGCGACAATCCCTCGCCCGAGACATTCATCGGCCCGACCATCAAGAGCCGCCTGGCGCACGGGTGGATATTCACCGTCAGCCGGCGCCTGAACGATACCGACGGCAATTTCTCCGGCGTGGTGGCCATCACGTTGAGCGTGGAGCATTTCCTCCACCTGTTCGGCAGCCTCGATCTGGGCCAGCAAGGCACGATGAACCTCTCAACCAGCGATGGCACCCTGCTGGTTCGCCAACCTTTCCGTGAACAGGATGTGGGCCTGGATTGGTCGAGCTCGCCGATCTTTCAGACATTACGCGCACAGCAACAGGCCACGACCACACAGGTCTCCCGCATCGATGGCATCGAGCGCCTGTACGCGTTCCGTCATAACAGCAACCTCCCCCTGATCACCGTGGTCGCGCTGGGCCGCGATGAGGCGCTAACGGCCTGGCGCCGTGATGCACGACTGTTCGCCACGGTGGTTCTGATTCTGCTGCTCGCCGTCGCCATCATCGGCCAGCGGCTACTTGTCGACATTCACCGTCGGTCGCGCGCCGAGCGCCAACTGCTCAGCGCCCGGGAAGAACTGCTCGACGCCAATGCCCGCCTGGAAATACTGGCTTCGCAGGACGCCCTGACGGGCCTGGCCAACCGTCGCAGCTTCGACCAGGCGCTGGAAGTGGAAATTCGCCGTGCACAGCGCCAGGGTTCAGACCTTACCCTGATGCTGCTCGATATCGACCTGTTCAAGCGCTACAACGATCACTACGGCCACCTGGCGGGTAACGAATGCCTGCGCAGCGTCGCCGACCTGCTCCAGCGCCACATGCGTCGCCCCGGCGACCTGGCGGCACGCTACGGCGGCGAAGAGCTGGCAGTGATTCTGCCGAACACCAGTAGCGAGGGCGCCGAAGCCATCGCTCTCGCGTTCATGGCAAACCTGCAGCACAGCGCACTGCCGCACGAGAACAGTCCATTCCAGAGAATTACGGTGAGCATCGGCCTGGCCAGCCTGAGCCCCGCTACCCAGGACAGCGCCACAAGCGCCCTGAGCCTGATCGACGCAGCGGACCAGGCGCTGTATCGGGCCAAGGCCAATGGTCGCAACCGCCTGGAAAGTGCAACACGCCAGGATGCAGCGGACAGGTGACAAGTCGGCCGGAGCGATTCAGCATCCCTGCTACTGTCAGCCATAAATGAGCAGTCACGATGAGCAACGACACCTCGCACCCGCTGCAAAAACTCGCCCAGACCCTGCTCGGCAAAGCCCCCCACGAACTGGAGCCGGAAGAAAGCCATGTGCTCGAACGAATCCGCCAGCGCCGCCCCATCAGCCGCGACGCTGCCGATGCGTCGGATGAGCAGTCGAGCTTCGGCGAACGGCTTTCGGACAGGGTCGCTGCCGTCGGCGGTTCTTGGACCTTCATCATCTGTTTTTCGCTGACCATGCTCGGCTGGATGCTGATCAACACCGACGTGCTCTCGCACTTCGGCATGGCCTTCGACCCTTACCCCTACATCTTTCTCAACCTGATGCTGTCGACCCTGGCCGCCATCCAGGCGCCGATCATCATGATGAGCCAGAACCGCCAGGCGGCGAAGGATCGCCTGGCCGCACGCCTGGACTTCGAGGTGAACCTGCGCGCCGAACTGGAAATCATGCGCCTGCACGAAAAGATCGATCAGCGCATCCAGCAACGCCTGGACCAGATCCTCGAACGCCTGCCGCAACAGCCCACGCGAGGCTAATGTTGCCGCCCTCAGCGCCATAAATCCGTAGGAGCCTGCTTGCCGCTGACCGGATCGCCAGCACGCTGGCGCCTACCCACGCCTCAACTCACCGGCAAGCGACAGAATCCGCAACAAGCAGGTCAAACAGCGCCTGTAGCCCGCTGCCGCCAACCATCGAGCAGGCGCCCGCCCCAGACGTTGATCAGCAGACCCACCATGACCAGCGCCGCGCCAGCCATCTCCAGGCTGCCGAGGCGCTCGCCCAGCAGCAGGGCCGAGGAGCTGATACCCACCACCGGCACCAACAGCGAGAACGGTGCCACCTGGCTGGCCGGGTAACGCGACAGCAGGCGGCTCCACAGACCGTAGCCGAGAATCGTGGCGCCGAATGCGAGGTAGGCCAGCACCAGCAGCGAGTCCAGGCCGAGGCTACGAAGCGACTGACTGATCAGCTCCGGCCCTTCCAGCCACAGTGATAACGCCAGAAATGGCAGCGGCGGTATCAGGCTGCCCCAGACCACCAGCCCAACCAGATTGACCTTGCCCAGCTTGCGCGTGACCACGTTGCCCAGCGCCCACATCGACGCCGCCGCGATGGTCAGGGCAAAACCGGCCAGGGTCATCGCCTGCCCGCCCTGCAGTCCGATCAACAGCAGGCCGCTGGCTGCCACCAGCAGGCCAAACAGGTTGCTGCCGCGCAGCCGCTCGCCGAGAAACAGCGCGGCGAAGAACAGGGTGAAGAACGCCTGCGACTGCAGCACCAGCGACGCCAGGCCAGCCGGCATGCCGACATACATGGCGTAGAAGAGAAAGGCGAACTGCCCCACTGAAATGGTCATGCCATAAGCCAGCATCCAGCGCAGCGGCACCTGCGGCCGACGCACGAAGAGAATCGCCGGAAAGGCCGCGAGCATAAAGCGCAACGCGCCCATCAGCATCGGCGGCATACCCTGTAGGCCGACCTTGATCACCACGAAGTTCAGCCCCCAGACGACGATTACCAGCAGCGCCAGCAGCAGATCCTTGGGTGTCATGGACGCAAACCTCAGGTTGAGTGAGCCGGCATTAGAGCAGCCTTCCCCTGACAGCCGACAGACACAGAGGCCGAGGAAAAAAACCACACAGCCACTGGCGGCTGCTAACCTGCGCGCCTTCGTAGCGTTACGCCAAGCCCATGACTCTGCACGATTTCCTTCTGTTCGCCTTGCCGGCAGTGTTTCTCACCGGGCTGTCCAAGGGCGGCTTCGGCGGCGCCCTGGGCGGCATTGCCGTGCCGTTACTGGCACTGGCCACGTCGCCGAAACAGGCCGTGGCGGTGATGCTGCCGATTCTCTGCCTGGCCGACGTGGTCGGGCTGAAGGCCTACTGGGGCAAGTGGGATATAGCCAACCTCAAGGTCATGCTGCCGGGCGCGGTGATCGGTATCGGCATCGGTTCGCTGACCTTCGGCTTCTTCGACGAGCGTGCCATTGGCCTGCTGATCGGCGCCATCGCCATCGTTTTCGTCGGTCTTGGGTTTCTGGCTGGCAACCAGGCACCACGTCCACTGCACAAAGGCCGTGGCACATTGCTGTCGAGCCTGGCCGGCTTCACCAGCTTCGTCGCCCACGCCGGTGGCCCACCGGTGATGATGCACCTGCTGCCGCAGCAACTGGACAAGGTGCGCTTCGTCGCCACCATCAACCTGTTCTTCCTGCTCACCAATGCCGCCAAGCTGCTGCCCTACGCAGCGCTGGGCCAGTTCACCGAGGAGAATCTGCTACTGAGCCTGATGCTCGCGCCCATCGTCCCGCTGGGCGTCTGGAGCGGCTTGTGGCTGCAATCACGCGTCAACCACCTGTGGTTCTACCGCATCGCCCGGCTGGGCATTCTGCTGGCGGGCGTGCAATTGATCTGGCGCTACCTCTGAGCCCACCGGCTGAAATTGCAGGTGCCGATAGCCGCGCAAGGCACTAGAATCCGCAGCCTATCCGATCGTCAGGCGTACCAGAGCCTGACGCCGACTCACTTCTCGGCCAGGAGACCCCAGATGGGCGCCCAGTGGAAAGCCAAACCCAAAGAAGCCGCCGCCAATGCCCGAGGCAAGATCTTCGGCAAGCTGGTGAAGGAAATCATGATCGCCGCGCGCAACGGCGCCGACCCGGACATGAACCCCAAGCTGCGCCTGGCCGTGCACCAGGCCAAGAAAGCCTCGATGCCCAAGGACACCCTCGAGCGCGCCATCAAGAAAGGCGCAGGCCTGTCCGGTGAAGTGATCAACTACGAGCGCACCCTCTACGAAGGCTTTGCCCCGCATCAGGTGCCGGTGATCGTCGAGTGCCTGACCGACAACGTCAACCGCACCGTGGCCGAGATCCGCGTGCTGTTCCGCAAGGGCCAGCTCGGTGCCTCCGGTTCGGTCAGCTGGGATTTCGACCATGTCGGCCTGATCGAGGCCAGCACCGACAGCGATGCCGACCCGGAACTGGCCGCCATCGAAGCCGGCGCCCAGGACTTCGTGCCCGATGACGAAGGCGCCACCCTGTTCATCACCGACCCGACCGACCTCGACGCCGTGTGCAAGGCGCTGCCGGAACAGGGCTTCACCGTCAACTCGGCCAAGCTCGGCTACCGTCCGAAGAATCCGGTGACCAGCCTGACGCCGGAGCAGATGGAAGAAGTCGAAGCCTTCCTCGAAGCCATCGACGGCCACGATGACGTGCAGAACGTTTACGTCGGCCTCGCTGGCTGATGTTCGCTGGGCGCCCTGATCGGGCGCCCGCTGCTTATCCCATGAACAACACCCTACAGATCGCGGCCGCCTGCCTGTTCGACGAACGCGGCCGCCTGCTGCTCGTGCGCAAGCGCAATACCCGTTTCTTCATGCTGCCTGGCGGCAAGCGCGAGCCGGGCGAAGATGCGCTGTCTGCGCTTCAGCGTGAGCTGCTCGAAGAGTTGGAGCTGCAACTGCCAGCCGGCGCACTGCAACCACTCGGCCAGTTCCAGGCGCCCGCCGCCAACGAGGCCGACACCTGGGTGCAGGCAGACATCTTTCACGCCGCCCTGCCCCACGCCGTACAACCGGCTGCCGAGCTGGAGGAACTGCGCTGGATCGATACTTCCCTGCCCCTTCCTGACGACCTGGCGCCACTTCTGCGCGATCAGGTGCTGCCGGCCCTGAAACGGCTGCCGTCTGTGTAAGAGCGTCGCTCACGGCATCAAAACCGCTCGCGGCAGTTTCTTGATCCACGACAACGCGGGTGACAGCACCAGCGATTAGGCTGCGCCGATAAACAAAACCATTCGCCTTGCCTGCAAACCCCACAGGAAACGAGGTTTGCCATGAGTATCACGTCCGCCCAGATCTGCCAGGCCGCCGACCAGTTGCAAGGTTTCGTCGGCTTCAACGCCAAGACCGGCCACTACCTGCTGCGCTTTTCAGAGGACAGCTTCGGCCTCGATGTACCGGCCGAGACCATCACGCCCACCTGCGAATATGTCTGGCAGGCCGATGACGCCGGCCTGATGCGTCTGGATCGCCAGCGCCTGGCCTGGCTGCAGGAGCAGCGCATCGATGACCGGGTCAATCTCAGCGAGCCGCTGCGCGTTTATCTGCGCCGCAGCGACCTGCCGGAAATCCGCGCCGAACGCCGCCAACTGACGCCAGCCTGAGCTGGCGTCAGCGCTGATAACCGCGCGAGAAGCGCCGCTCCAGGCGCGCCTGGATCAGTTCGAGGATGATCGACAGCACCCAGTAGATCACCGCCGCAGTGGTCAGCATCTCCAGGTAGCGATAACTGGAGCGGCCATAGGACTGAGCGAGGAACATCACCTCCCAGACGCCCATCACCGAGATCAGGGACGAGTCCTTGAGCATCGAGATGAACTGGTTGGCCGTGGGCGGGATGATGGTGCGCATGGCCTGCGGCAGGACGATGAAGAGGAAAATCTGCGCCGGTCGCATGCCCATGGCCACGGCGGCCTCGCGCTGCCCGGCCGGCACAGCGAGGATGCCGGCACGGAAAATTTCACTGAGGTAGGCACCGTAATTGAGCGACAGGGCGATGATGCCGGCGCTGATCGCCCCGGGCACCAGACCGATCTGCGGCAGGCCGAGGTAGATCAGCAGAATCTGGATCATCAACGGCGTGCCACGGAAGAACGAGGTGTAGAAGCTGGCAACGCCCACCAGCACCGCGCTGTTCGACAGGCGCGCCAACGCCGCGGCGAAGCCCAGCAGCAGCGACACCACCATCGAGCACAGGCACAGGAACAGCGTCAGCGCCGCGCCCTGCAAGAAGCCATTCGGGCCGAGCTTGAAGCCGGCCAGATAGGGAAACTTCTCCGCGATGATGGCGAACTGCAGATCGAAGCTGAGGAAAAAGCCGACGAACAGGGCGAACAACGCCAGCCAGGTCAGATACAGGCGCGAACGAAAACCGAACAGGCCAAAGCCAGCCCCGTTCTGGGTCTGGCCTTGGGTAACGTGCTGATCACTCATTTACTGATATCAGCACCGATCCACTTCTGCGACAGGCGCGTCAGGGTGCCGTCAGCTTTCAGCTCGGCGAACACTTCGCGCACCTTGGCGTTCCACTCGGCATCGCCCTTCTCGATGGCCACCGAGTTCGGCTCTTCATACAGTGGCGCACCGGCCAACTTGAAGCGGGCATCCTGCTGCAGGCGTGGCTGTGCAGTCACCAGGTTGGTCAGCACGGCATCCAGGCGTACACCGGCGCCCAGAGCCAGATCCTGGAAGGCGACGTTGTCGGTGTCATAGGGGGCAATCTGGACGAAGTCGAACGGATACTCGATCTTGCGCGACTCATCACCCTCGATCACCAGGTTCTTGTTCAGGTAGCTCTCGTAACTGGAAGCACTGGTCAGGCCAACTTTCAGGCCGTTGAGATCCTTGGCCGACTGAATGCGCTGATCCTTGGCATTGACCACGATCACCGCCGGCGAGGCGTAGTATTCCACCGGGAAGTCGAACACCTCGGCGCGCGCCTTGCTCGGCGTCATCGAGCAGATGCAGATGTCGTAACGGCCATTCCAGCGACCCGCCGCGATCACGTCCCAGGACGGCGTCTCGAAACGCACCTTGACCCCAAGCTTTTCGGCTACGGCCTTGGCCACGTCGACATCGAAGCCATCGAGCTGATTCTGCTCATTGAGGAAGGAGAACGGCGGGTAGCTCTCCATCAGGACGTTGACCATTTCCTGCTTCGACTGCACACGATCGAGAATGGCACCCGCGAAGGCTTGAGTGGTGAAGGTGGCGGCAAGCAGGCTGGCGCCGAGCAAGGTTGGCAAACGCATTGAAATACCTGAACAATAGAGAGACGAAAGGATGGCGTATTAAATAGTTATAAACGGCATCCAAGAAGTGAATTCTATTCATATTGATATAAGCGGAACGCATATGCACGACAAGCCTTTGGTTATTCTCGACGGCGGCATGGGCCGGGAACTGCAGCGCCGTGGCGCGCCCTTTCGCCAGCCGGAATGGTCGGCCCTGGCACTGACCGAAGCACCGGAGGCCGTGATTGCTGCTCATACGGCGTTCATCGAGGCTGGTGCACAGGTCATCACCAGTAACAGCTATGCCGTGGTGCCTTTTCATATCGGTGAACAGCGCTTCGCGGCCGAAGGCCAACGCCTGGCTGACACCGCTGGTCGCCTGGCTCGCCAGGCAGCCGATGCCAGCGCTCATCCGGTTCGCGTAGCCGGTTCGCTGCCGCCGCTGTTCGGCTCCTACCGGCCGGATCTGTTCCAACCGCAGCGCGTCAGTGAAATCCTCACACCGCTGCTGCAAGGCCTGGCCCCGCATGTCGACCTGTGGCTGGCCGAGACGCAGAGCTCGATCGCCGAGGTGCGCGCCACCCATGCGCTGCTGCCGCAGGACGGCAAGCCGTTCTGGGTGTCTTTCACCCTGCAGGATGATGGCGTCGACGATACGCCGCGCCTACGCTCCGGCGAGCCGCTGAGCGAAGCCGTAGAAGCCATGGCCAGCCTCGGCGTGCAGCACCTGCTGTTCAACTGCAGCCAGCCGGAAGTCATCGGTGCGGCCATCGACGTGGCACACGACACCTTCGCCCGCCTGGGCGTGGACGCCACCCTCGGCGCCTATGCCAATGCCTTCCCGCCGCAACCCAAGGACGCCAAAGCCAACGATGGCCTGGATGAGCTGCGCGAAGATCTCGATCCACCCGGCTATCTGGCCTGGGCCAGGGATTGGCGCCAGCGTGGCGCCAGCATGCTCGGTGGCTGCTGCGGCATCGGCCCGGAGCATATCGCCGAGCTGAAGCGCCATCTGCAATAGCGGAAAAACTCAGGGCACGCTGACCGCGTGCCCTGCATGCCCCTGAGTATGCCTGCCTACCGCCAACTGCCCAGTGCTTTGCGCCCCCTGGTGGACAAGTTCTACCGCGAGCATCGCTCGTCCATGCGCAGCCAGGCCGGCGATGAACTCTGGGTCGCCCAGCAAGGCAGCACAATCGTCGCCGCATTGTGCCTGCGCCCGGTCGCTGACGGGCAGTGGCTCACCGGCCTTTTCGTGGCCCCGGCGCAGCGCCGCCAGGGGCTGGCCAACGCCCTGCTGGCACACAGTCTGAAGAGCCATCCGCAGCCGATATGGCTGTTCTGTCATCCCGATCTCAGCGTCTTCTATCAACGCCAGGGCTTTCATCCCTGCACGCAGTTACCCGTTGAATTGCAACAACGCCTGGCTCGCTATCAACGCACAAAAAACCTGTTGACACTGCGCGCGCACTGAGCATTCAGACAGCACGACAAATACTGGCCATTTGCTCAAGAATGCGCTTGCCATTAGCAGTCCAAGCTCTGCATGCTTGCGTCACAACAACGAAAAGTAATGCCATGCCGACCCAGACCGCTCGCCTGCTCAAGCGCCTGCGCAATGACTTCCAGCTGTCGATCATCACCCTGATGGGCCTGTTCGGCGTCATCGGCATTTCCCCCTATGCCGTCTACCGTCTGTTGGAAGGCAATTACCTGGTCGGCATCGCCGACAGCATCATCGTCCTGTCCACGCTCTTTGCCGTGCGCTATGCCTGGCTCACCCGGGATACGGTCAAGCCTGGCATTTTCCTGGCAGCCGTGTTCTCTATCGCCGCCACGCTGATCGTCATCAATCTGGGGGTCAATGGCCTGTTCTGGATCTATCCGCTGATCCTGTTCAACTTCTTCATGGTCACCCCTGGCAAGGCCTTGCTCGCCAGCTCGCTGGTTCTGGGCAGCCTGACCAGCCATGCTTTGCTGATACCCGGCAGCGTGTTCGAAAGCCATTACCAGATGGTGTCGTTCCTGGTCACCTGCTCGATGGCAAGCGTGCTCAGCTTCATTTTCGCCTTTCGCACGCGCAACCAGCGCGACCGTCTGCAGGAGATGGTTCTGCATGATCCGCTCACCGGCGCCCGCAACCGCAGGGCCATGAACGAAGAACTGAAGATCGCCATGGCCAGCCACCGCCGCCACAGCGACAGCTACGGATTGCTGGTGATGGACCTGGATCACTTCAAACAGATCAACGACCGCTTTGGCCATCATATCGGCGACCAGGTACTGGTGGCCTTCGTCGAACTGATCATGCGCTGCTCGCGCAAGGAAGACCGCCTGTTTCGCTTCGGTGGTGAAGAATTTCTGCTTTTGCTGCCCAACACCGACACAGAGGGCCTGCGCACGGCCGCGCGGCATCTGCTGGACAGGGTCGCCAGTGAACTGCAGAGCCCGGGCGGCGCGGTCACCGTCTCCATCGGCGGCGCCATTCTGCATAGCGGCGAACATTGGGAAAGCTGGCTGCAGCGCGCCGATGAATGCCTCTACCGAGCCAAAAGCGAAGGACGTAACCGCGCCGTGATCGCCGCCAGCCTGAACCAGGCTGGCGCTGCGTCATGAGGTCTCAGCGGCTGCGTTGTTGCTGATAACTGCCACTGCCTGGCTGACGCTCGATGATCAACCCGCCCGGATACTCGATGCTCTGCCGAATCCCACCGCGCGACTCGACAGACTGGCTGCCATAGCGGCTCTCCTGACGCACAGTACCCTGCGGTAGACGCTGTCCGCCATAAAGGTTGTGCTGCTGGTAGCTCGACGACCCCGAAACGCTGCCACTGGCGCCAGGGCTGACGTACGGCTTGGGAATGACGCGAATGGTCTGCGGCTGATCGGCGAAGGCCGCAGCGGCCAATGCCGTGGCCAGAAACAACACGAGCGAGCGAACGAACATGAGCGACTCCCATCTGGGTCATGATCAGGGATCATTACACCTGCTTCGACAACACTGCGAAAGAATGTTCGGAACAGAAACGACAAAGGGTCAGCCGAAGCTGACCCTTTGATATGCATGGTGCCGGAGACAGGAATCGAACCTGCGACCTTCGCGTTACGAGTGCGCTGCTCTACCGACTGAGCTACACCGGCGGAAAACGCCGGCATTATGCGAGTTACCGCGCTCGCGCTCAAGTCGCTGCGGCGTCAGTCGCCGAGCAGCTCGATGCGGTCGTCGTGAATGCGGATCAACCCCTGCTTGTAGAGGCCGCCGATGGCTTTCTTGAAGTTGCCCTTGCTGACCCGGAAATGCTCGGCGACCAGCTCGGGCGGGCTCTTGTCGCCCAGGGCCAGTACGCCGCCGTGGGCGCGCAGGCGTTCGATGATCTGCTCGGCCAGGCCGCTGGCGGCCTCGTGGCCGATAGGCTGCAGGCTCAGGCTGATCTTGCCGTCGGCGCGCAGCTCTTTGATGTAGCCCTTCTCACGCATGCCGCTGCGGATGAACTTGAACAGCTCGTTCTTGTGGATCAGGCCCCAGTGCTTGCCATCGATGATGGCCTTGAAACCGAGGTCGGTACGCTCGACCACCAGCAGATCGACCTCCTGACCGACCTGGTAGTTGGCCGGCACCTTGTCCAGGTGGCGATCCAGGCGCGCGGTGGCCGTCAGGCGGCGGGTGCGTTTATCCAGATAGAGGTAGACCACGCAGTAATCACCGATCTGCAGCGGTCGCTTCTCTTCGGAGTGCGGCAGCAACAGATCCTTGGGCAGGCCCCAGTCGAAGAACAGGCCAACGCGGTTGATATCCACCACCTTGAGGCTGGCGAACTCGCCGAGCTGGATCTTCGGCTTGAGCGTAGTGGCGATCAGCTTGTCTTCGCTGTCGAGGTAGATGAACACATTGAGCCAGTCCTCGACCTCACTCGGCGTATCCTTGGGGATGTAGCGCTTGGGCAGAAGGATTTCACCGTCGGCACCACCGTCCAGGTACAGACCGAAGTCGGTGTGTTTGACCACCTGCAAAGAATTCATCCGTCCAATAACGGCCATCGTGTTTCACCTCGCCAAAACAGCCGGCCATTCTACCCGAGTTCAGAGGCCACCGGGCCGGCTGACGGGTGAATCGACGACCGGTCGGAAAATGCCTTAAGTATCTGGGAAACCAGGGTTAAATGGCTGCGAAAAGACCTCGGCATGCGGCCAGATCACTGATGACAGCGCGATTAGCCAAGCAGAGCGGGCCTGTTTGAGGCATAATGTCCGGCCGCCCATATGAAAGAGATCATGGTCATGGCCACCCTGCGCGTGAAGTCCTCCTCCAGCAAAGCCAGCAAGCCCGCTCCTGCCGTGGAAACCCGCGAGTCCATCGAGGCGCAGATTGCAGCCTTCCTGCAGAGCGGCGGTGAGATCCAGCAAATCGCCAAGGGCGTCAGCGGCCAGACTTACGGCGGCACTCGCCAGATCACCATCAGCAAGAAGTGATCGTTGCGGGTGCGCCATGCGCACCCGGCCCCCTCAGATGTTATTCGCTGCTCAGCCCCAGACGCAGCAACTGCCCTTTCGGCGTCTCCGTCAGCACGTAAAGATAACCGTCCGGCCCTTGCCGCACATCGCGGATGCGCGCCCGGAGTGATTCCAGCAAACGCTCCTCATGCACGATCTTGTCGCCATCGAGCTGCAGGCGAATCAGCGCCTGGCCGGCCAGCGCGCCAATGAACAGGTTGTGCTGCCAGGCCGGGAAACGCTCGCCATCATAGAACGCCATGCCGCTGATGGCCGGTGACCTCTCCCAGACGTGATAAGGCGCCTCGGTGCCTTCGAGCGTTTTACCCTTGGCCTCGGGGATGGCCAGCATCGAGTAGTTGACGCCATGCGTGGCCAGCGGCCAGCCATAGTTCTTGCCGGCTTCGGGAATGTTGATTTCATCGCCACCGCGAGGGCCATGCTCGTGAGTCCACAAACGGCCGCTCCAGGGATTGAGCGCCGCACCCTGCTGGTTGCGATGGCCGTAGGACCAGATTTCCTCGCGCGCACCGTCGCGGCTGATAAAGGGATTGTCCTCGGGGATGCGCCCGTCCGGGAAGATGCGCACCACCTTGCCCTGTAGCTTGTCGAGATCCTGCGCTGTGGGTCGGTTGTTGTTGTCGCCCAGGGCGATGAACAGGTGGCCCTCGCGGTCGAACACCAGGCGCGAACCGAAGTGCGTACCACTGGACAACTTGGGCTGCTGACGGAAGATCACCTCGAAATCCTCCAGCGCCGTGGTATCGGCCGACAGTTTGCCGCGCCCGACTGCCGTCCCGGCGCCGCCGTCGCCCTCTTCGGAGTAGGACAGATAGACCAGACGATCCTCGGCGAAATCCGGCGACAGCGCGATATCGAGCAGGCCGCCCTGCCCCACGGCGAAAACCTCAGGCACGCCGCTTATTGGCGCGGAGACCTGGCCATCGGCACTCACCCGGCGCAACGTGCCCGGGCGCTCGGTCACCAGATAGCCCTGAGCATCCGGCAAAAAGGCCACGGCCCAGGGGCTGGTCAGCCCGTCGGCGATGGTTTGCAGAGTCACCGGCCCCAACTCGGAGGTCAACTGGCGGTCTTCGGCGAAGCTGTGCTGATAACCGAACAGGGCGATCAGACCAAGGGCTGCGAGAGGTTTCAGGCGCGGCATCGTGGCATCTCCATGGATCAGACAAGCCGCCATGGTGCAATAACGGCCGGGCGCTGACAGCCCTGCAACAGTTTCCTCAGGTTTCAGTCTGAGCGATAACGCTGTTGGATACGCTGGTACTCGCCACTTTCTCTGAGCATGCGCAGCCCTTCATCGAAACGCTGACGCTGGTCGTCGCGCCGAAAGCCTACGCGGTAAGACGTTGGTGCAAAGAGTTCGAACCAGGCCAGCGGCTGGCTGACGTCGACCTGATCGTCCACATCACGATTGAGGTATTGAATGATCCTCTTGTCACCCACCACCAAATCGATGCGCCCGCTATACAGCAGGCGGTTACGGTTGATCTGCAACGCCTCTTCGCGATAACGCGGATTGTTCATGGCCATCTGCTCGAACTCCGGGCCGAGCAGGAAACGGGCACGCTGGAAAGCACTCACGGAGTACTGGCCAAGGTCGGCGACACGCTCGATGCGATAGCCACGCCCGGCCAGTGCCACGACCGCATTGTGGTAGTGGATATAGACGTCGGAGTAAAAGGCCTCTACCCCGCTGCGCTCATGGGTGGTGGCAATCGCATCGATGTCGCCACGCCGCAACATCAGGTGCAGCCGTTCCAGTGGGGCGTAATAGGCAGTCACGGCGAAACCGGCATTACGCGCAGCGCGCTCGACGATGTCGTATTCCAGGCCACGCGGTTCGCCCTCGAACACATAAGGTGGCTTGTGCGTACCGAAACCGACATGCAGCACCTCTGCCACTGCGGTCGCGCTCAAGCATGCCACCATGCATCCCAGCCACCATCTGACCATTGTTTACTCCATTATCGAACCCAGCAGAGCATAGACGCCTGTACGCCTTCATCACCAGAGTGGATGCCGGTCGATTCATTCCGCTTTGCCCTATCGCGGCTAGACTGGCTGCACGCATTTTGCGCCCGACTTCAGGAGATCAGAGCATGCTCAAAGCCGAATATCAGCAACGTGGCCCGGTGCCACAGGACGTGATCAGCGCAGTGCCCCTGCACCTGCCCGAGCCTGCCGCCGGACAGGTACGGGTCAAGGTTCTGGCTGCGCCGATCAACCCCTCCGACGTGCTGACCCTGACCGGCGCCTACGGCATGCTGCCACCGCTACCGGCGGTGGGTGGCAATGAAGGTGTCGGCAAGGTCGAGGCACTCGGCGAAGGTGTCGGCAACTTCAAGGTCGGCCAAACCGTGCTACTGCCAGTCGGCTGCGGCACCTGGGTAAGCGCCATGAACGCGCCGGCAGACAAGCTCATCCCGCTGCCGGACGCCGATCCACAACAGTTGGCCATGCTCACCGTCAACCCGCCGACCGCTTCGCTGCTGCTCAGTGAATTCGTCGACCTCAAGCCGGGCGACTGGGTGATCCAGAACGCCGCCAACTCAGGCGTTGGCAGCTACCTGATCCAACTGGCCAAGCTGCGCGGTTTCAAGACCATCAACGTGGTACGCCGCGAGTCGGCTGTCGCTGCAGTTGAAGCCGAAGGTGGCGACGTGGTGCTGGTGGACGGCCCGGATCTGGCCAAGCGCGTGCGTGCAGCCATTGGCGGCGCCGAAGTGCGCCTGGGTATCGATGCGGTCGGCGGCGTCAGTACCGACAACCTGGCGGCTGTACTGGCCAACGGCGGTGTACTGGTGAACTACGGCATGATGAGCGGCCAGGCCTGCCAGGTGTCGCCGGCCTCCTTCGTGTTCCGTGACGTGACCCTGCGCGGCTTCTGGCTGGCCAAGTGGTTCCAGCAGGCCAGCCCGGCGCAACAGATGAAGGTGTTCGGCGAGCTGGTGCAACTGATCGCCAGTGGCAAGCTCAAGACCCGTGTTGCGGCCACCTATGACCTGGCACACATCAAGGACGCTGTCGCCGCGGCGGCCAGCGGCGAGCGCGACGGCAAGATCCTCCTGGTGCCCTGATCGTCTGCCGCTCACCTTCGCCATCACGCAACCAGCAGGCCTCAACGAGCAAAGCCGAGGCAAGCCGAGAACGTCACTCAATCCATTGGCTCTGGTACCTTCGAGCAATTGCCGTCGGACAGCCACAAAACAAGGCAATTTGCATCATTCCGTGCTAGAACCAGTGGTATTGGCCATCTTATGGCCAGTGGCCAATACCCACTGACTCGCCGGACTGTCGCACATGAAAACTAGAAAAAACGCCGCAGCAACTGCAAAGGAAGCAACCCTGGCAGATATCGCCGACAACCTGCTGGCGCCGCCCGCGCTGCCGGTATTGAGCGAAAGCGGCGAGCAGTATCTGTACTTCACCGAGCGCGATATCGAACGCATCCTCGATAACCTCGATGGCTTGCGCAATATGGTGTTCCCGCTCAGCGATCCACTGGACGAAGGCGAATCGAGCCACATCCAGCAATTCCCTTCGGTGTGCCTGATCGGCCTCGGCCGCTGCGGCTCGAACATCGCTCTGGACGTCGCCTCGCTGGTCTACAACGCACGCCAGTTCTACCTGGAAGAGTTTCACAGCGAAGCCACCGCTGCCATCGAGCAAACCTCGCGCCCCAGCCGCTGGATACGCAGCAATCTGCTACGCACCCCGAGCAAGCGCAGCAAACCGGTATTCCTGATCGAGCCACTGGTGATGCTCGGCGACCTGGACAAGGACATCGCCGGGCGCATCCGCTTCTCGCGCAAGGGCGAGACGAGCGGTTTTCTCGACGACTACAGCAAGATGAAGATCATGGACCTGTCCGAGGTGCATGCCGGTGGCGCCGGCAATGCGCCGATTCTCGGTCAGTACCTGGCCAAGATCATCCTCAACAAGGACACCCAACGCTTCTCCAACGAAGACTGGAAGTTCATCCATAGCTACCTGATCGACTCCTGCGGCATCAAGGCCAACCAGTCACGCCTGTACTTCTATATCTTCAGTGCCGGTGGCGGCACCGGCTCGGGCATGGCCTCCGAATTCGGCCTGGCGCAGCAGTTCGCCTACATGAGCAAGACCTTCGACGACAAGACGCCGGAGGATGGCGAAGCCGAGCGTGGAGGTTTCGTCTTCGAGCCGATCTTCACCAGCGGCATCTGCATTCTGCCGAACATCTCCGACCAGCGCAGCGAGATGTCCGAGGCGCTGCACATCAACGCCGGGCGCCTGCTGTGCAAGTACCTGGCCGAGGAATGGGACTTCTCCTACAACTTCGACAACGAGCAGAACAGCGCCGAAAGCGTGATGCGCCGCATCCGTCCCTGGAACGCGATGATGCTGATCTCCAACGACATCATGCGCTACGCCGAGGAAAGCGGTGACGGCAGCATCCACAACATCGACGTGACCGCCATGGAGCGCCACGCCAACCAGTACATCTCGCAGCAGATCTTCAACATCCTCACCGCCCAGGCGGTGACCAGCGACTACGACCAGAATTACTTCCGCCGCGCCGGCATCGACATCGGCGAGACGATCCGCCTCGACGCCAACGACCTGTTCATGAGCCTGGCCGGCCCGGTGGCCGTGGCCTATGCCGAATCCGTGGTGCCCGACCAGCAGGCCCAGCTTTCGGAGAAATTCCGTGTGCTGGACAAGGAGCAGAGCCAACCACGGCTGAACATCGACGACCTGTTCTTCCGCTCCATCGACCTGCCGCATTTCAACAAGGTCACCCAGGCCATCGAAGGCATCAGCCTGCTGCCGATAGAATCCAAGCGCTATCGCCAGGCGCTGGAACAGTACAAATCCAGTGGCTACGATGCTACGGAGCTGAGCGAACTGCATTTCTTCAAGAACTGCTCATCGGTGGTTTCCATCGTCTCGCTGCCCAAGGACTACAAGCTGTCCTACATGGATCTGAACCGCCTCAAGACCCACCTCAACAACCTGTTCCCCAACACCACGCTGAAACGCTACGCGCTGGTGATTGGCGCTTCGGCCAACCTCTCGCTGACCACCCTGATCGTCAAGAGCCCGTGCCTGTCGGATGATTTCCTGACCCTGATCGTCGCCTACATCAAACGCTGCTTCGCCCGCGACCAGTACCGCTTCGACGAAAGCCTGGATGACGCCATGCTCGAATTCATCGTCTCCGAGCGCTTCAACGAGGCACAACTCGACGCCATGCTCAATGAATACGAAGACCCGGCGAAGATCCTCGACACCAACTGGTACGCGATCAAGCCGATGTACGAGAAGAAGTACCGCGAGCTGATCCACGACACGGAGAAATTCGTGTCGATCAACGACATCCGTCTGTCGCGCGAAAGCGTCAAGCAAGCGATCAAGTACCTGCGCGAAATCTACCGCCACCGTATCGGCAAGACGCGGGTTATCTCGCTCAACGACTACGGAAAGTAGCCGCCCCGCGTGGGCAAGAGCCCGGCACAGCGCCGGCAGGCAGGGCGGGCATAAGCATGCCCGCCCCTGCACGAATGAATCAGGTGCGCTGCTGCCACTGCGCCAACCAGCCTAGGCTGGCCAGCGTGCCCTCCTCTCCAGGCCTGTATTCGGCGCCCAGCCAGCCGCCATAACCGCTATCGCGCAGGATGCCCAGCAACGGCGCGAAAACCAGCTCGCCGCTGCCTGGTGCGCCACGCCCCGGCACATCGGCGAACTGCACATGGCCAATGCGTCCGGCCAGCAGGCGCAGGCCGGCAGCCACGTCCAATCCCTGACGGGCCATGTGGTAGAGGTCGTACTGCGCGGCCAGATTCGGGTGATCCACTGCGCGCAGCAGCGCATCCAGATCCTCCGGCGTATTGATCAGAAAGCCCGGCATGTCGATCGGGTTGATCGCCTCCACCAACACGCGGATGCCCAACGTCGCGAAGGCCTCGGCGCTCTTGCGCAGGTTGGCGGCCAGGCAATCCAGCGCCTGCTCGCGGCTCACGCCTTCGGCCAGGCGGCCGGGCAGCACATTGATGCAGGCCGGGCGCGCCATGGCGGCGTAGGTCAGCGCCTCCTGCAGGGCGGCGTCGAACTCGGCCTGGCGCGCCGGCACGCTGGCCAGGCCGGGGCCGCCGTTCATCAGATCGCCTACCGGCACATTGATCAGCACCAGCGGCAAAGCGGTCAACTCCAGCACTTCTTTCAGGGCTACCGCTGGCAACTCATAGGGGAACTGAATTTCCACGCCATCGAAACCCGCCGTCATCGCCGCCAGCACGCGCTCGCGCAGCGGCAACTCGGTAAACAGCATGGACAGGTTGGCCGCGATCTTCATGGGCATTGCTCCCGCAGCATTTCCACCAGGGTGGCAGGGTCGCGTTCCAGGTTGCCCTGGCTGCCGTGCAGGCGCATCAGCTGCGCGGCCAGGCCGCTCATGGGCGTGGCGCTGCCCTGCTCGCGCGACAGCTTCACTGCCGTATCGAGGTCCTTGAGCAGCGTGCGCACGTGCCACTTGATCGGCTCGAACTGGCTGGCGGCCATCTGCGGCGCGAGAATCTGCAGCGGCTTGGAATCGGCGAAACCGCCGGCCAGCGCCGGGGCGATCAAGCTGGCGTCGACGCCGGAGCGCTCGGCCAGCGCCACCACTTCGGCGATCACCAGCGCGTTGCAGGCCACGAACATCTGGTTGCACACCTTGGTCACCTGCCCGGCGCCCACCTCGCCCATGCGCGTCAGGCGCTGGCCCAGATGCGCCAGCACCGGGCGCACACGCTCCACGTCCTCTTCCCGGCCGCCAGCCATGATCGCCAGCGTGCCGGCCTCGGCACCCGGCGTACCACCGGAAACCGGCGCATCCACCCAGCGCATGCCAGTACGTGACTCCAACTCGGCGGCCATCTCACGGGTGGCCGCCGGCTCCAGGCTGGAAAAGTCCACCAGCAACTGCCCCGGCCGCGCACCCTCGACGATCCCGCCCGGGCCGAACACCACCTCACGCACCACCTCGGTATTGGCCAGGCAGAGCATCACCACATTGGCATCGCGACACAGTTCGGCAGGGTTCTCCACGCGATGCGCGCCCTGCGCCAACAGCGGCGCACACTTGTCCGGCGTGCGGTTCCACAGGGTCAACGGGTAGCCTGCTGCGAGCAGGCGGCGGGTCATCGGCAGGCCCATCAAACCAATCCCGGCGAAGGCCAGGGCGGGAAGCGTTGCGGTCATCGATCAACTCCAGGCAGTTCGTATCCAGCGCGCATCTTAACCCCGGCGTCAGTTGCGTGCTGCCGAGGCTGCATCGGCAGCGTCGGGCCACTATACTCCGCGCGCCTTCACCGCTATTGAACCGGAGAATCCGACATGTTCAAGAACACCCTGGCGCTCGCCGCCGGTATCGCCCTGTCCGTATCTGCTGTATTCGCGCAAGCTGCCGACGTCCTCAAGGTCTCGGCCATCCCTGACGAAGCCCCCACCGAGCTGCTGCGCAAGTTCAAGCCGCTGGGAGCCTACCTGGAGCAGGAACTGGGCATGAAGGTGGAGTTCGTGCCGGTGGCCGACTACTCCGCCGTGGTCGAAGCCCTGGCTGCCGATCGTATCGACATGGCCTGGCTCGGCGGCTTCACCTTCGTCCAGGCACGCCTGAAGACCGGCAATGCCGTGCCGCTGGTGCAGCGCGAGCAGGACGCCGAGTTCACCAGCAAGTTCATCACCTCCGACCCGGCGGTGAAATCGCTGCAGGATCTGCAAGGCAAGACTTTCGCCTTCGGCTCGGTGTCCTCCACCTCCGGCAGCCTGATGCCGCGCTACTTCATGCTGCAGGACGGCATCAAGCCGGAAGACTTCTTCAGCCGCGTGGCCTATTCCGGCGCCCACGACGCCACCGCTGCCTGGGTACAGGCCGGCAAGGCCGACGCCGGTGTGCTCAACGCCTCGGTGTGGCAGAAGCTGGTCGATGGCGGCAAGGTCGACACCGACAAGGTCAAGGTCTTCGCCACCACCCCGACCTACTACGACTACAACTGGACCGTGCGCGGCAACCTCGACGCCGATCTGCAGGCGAAGATCAAGAGCGCCTTCCTCGTCCTCGACCCGGCCAAGCCGGAACAGAAGGCGATTCTCGACCTCCAGGCCGCCAGCCGCTTCATCGAAACCACGCCCGAGAACTACGAAGGCATCGAGGAAGCCGCTCGCGCCGCCGGTCTGTTGAAGTGAGCATCGCCCTGCGTGGCGTGGGCCTGGCCCACGCCAACGGCAAGGTCGCGCTGGAGAACATCGACCTTGAGGTCAGCCCCGGCGAACGGGTAGCCATCATCGGCCCCTCGGGCGCCGGCAAGACCACCCTGCTGCGTCTGCTGGCCACCGGCCTGCAACCTACGCGCGGCGAGATCGACCTGCTGCAGCACAACCCCTGGCGTCTGGCTGCCCGCCAGCGCCAGCGTCTGCGTGCGCGTATCGGGCTGATCCACCAGGCGCCGCCTTTACCGCCGCGTCAGCGCGTGGTCACCGCCGTGCTGGCAGGCAAGCTTGGCCAGTGGTCAGTGGCCAAGGGCCTGCTCAACCTGCTGTATCCGCTGGATGCCAGCGGCGCCCAGGCCGCGCTTGCGCGGCTGGACATCGCCGACAAGCTCTACCAGCGCTGCGACCAGCTCTCAGGTGGCCAGTTGCAGCGCGTCGGCATCGCCCGCGTGCTGTACCAGGCGCCGGAGCTGATCCTCGCCGATGAACCGGTCTCGGCTATGGACCCGGTGCTGGCCGGCCATACCCTGGCCGTGCTCAACCGCGAAGCCGCCGCACGCGGCATGACCCTGCTGGCCAGCCTGCACGCCGTTGACCTGGCGCTGGCGCACTTCCCGCGGGTGATCGGTATTCGCGACGGGCGCATCGCTTTCGACCTGCCGACCGAACAGGTGCAGCCCGAACAGTTGCAGGCGCTGTATGCCAACGAACAGCTGCAGGCCACGCCCAGCTCGCCCGTGCCACCGCAACCGACGCATATCCCGCGATGCTGACCACCGCCCCACGCGACCCCGCCGCCCTGCCGCGCCTGCTGATCAGCGTACTGGCGCTGCTGTTGTTGTGGCCGGGCCTGCGCCTGAGCGAGCTGGATCTGGCCGTGCTGATCGATGGCGACAACACCCGCGCCATGGGCAACTTTCTCGCCGGCTTCTGGCCGCCCGCGCATGACGGCGAGTTCCTCGCCCTGCTCGGCCGCGCCACCCTGGAAACCCTGGCCATCGCCACCGCCGGCATGAGCCTGGCACTGCTCATCGCCATACCCGCCGCACTGCTGGCCAGCCGTGCGCTGTCGCTGTCGGCCGTGCACCGGGGTGGCCGCCCGGCCTGGTGGGCGAACCTGGCGCGCTGGCCGGTGCGCGGCTTGCTGATCTTCCTGCGCAGCGTGCCGGAAATCGTCTGGGCGCTGCTGTTCGTCCGCGCTGTCGGCCTCGGCCCCACCGCCGGAGTACTGGCCATCGCCATCACCTACGCCGGCATGCTCGGCAAGGTGTATGCGGAAATCTTCGAATCGGTCGACGCCCGCCACACCCGCGCATTATTGGGTGCCGGTAGCAGCCGCCTGAGCGCCTTCGCCTACGGCGTGCTGCCCAATGCCGCCGGGGAAATGCTCTCCTACACCGTGTACCGCTGGGAATGCGCCATTCGCGCCTCGGTGGTGATGGGCTTCGTCGGCGCCGGCGGTCTAGGACAGCAGATCGACCTGTCGCTGCGCATGTTCGCCGGCGGTGAAGTGGCGAGCATGCTGCTCACCTTCCTGTTACTGGTACTGCTGGCCGACCAGTTCAGCCGTCTGCTGCGCGCGAGGCTGACATGAGAGCCGGCAACCTGATCCTGCTCGCTGCCATTCTCGCTGCGGTGATCGCCTCGTTCCTCTATCTGGGCATCGACCTAGGCGCTCTGGTCGCCGGCGACAGCCTGGCGCAGATGGGCCAATACGCCAGCGGCTTCCTGCAGCCGGACTTCTCCAGCGCACACCTGCAGGCCATTGGCCGTGGCGCCCTGGAAACCCTGGCCATGTCCGCCCTCGGCACATTGCTCGCCGCCCTGCTCGGCCTGGCCCTGGCACTGCCCGCTGCCGGACGCTTCGGCGGCGCCGCCCTGCACGTCACACGCCTGCTGCTCAACGCCCTGCGTGCCATTCCCGAACTGGTGTGGGCGGCGCTGATGGTGCTGGCCGCAGGGTTAGGCCCCAACGCCGGCACCCTGGCCCTGGCGCTGCACACTGCCGGCGTGCTCGGCCGCCTGTTCGCCGAAGCGCTGGAAAACACCCCGCGCGAACCAGCCGATGCCATCCGCAAAAGCGGCGGTGGCCGTATCGTCGCCTTCTGCTACGGCACCCTGCCCGGCGTCTGGCCGCAACTGCTGGCCTACAGCCTGTACCGCTGGGAGAACAATATCCGCATGGCCAGCGTGCTCGGTTTCGTCGGTGCCGGCGGTCTGGGGCAGATGCTCTACATGAGCCTCAGTCTGTTTCAGGAAGCGCAGGCGGCCACGGTGATCCTGGCCATGCTCCTGCTGGTGCTGGCGGTGGATGCCTTGAGTGGCTGGGCCCGGCAGCGCTGGGTCAGCGGCTGAGCGCAGACGCGCCTGCCAATACGACAGTCAGCACACACCACCCCACTAAACAGGCCCGCAAGCAGCAGCGCGGACACAGCAAGGCAAGCGCAACGACAAACGTATCGGTTCAGCGTTCGTTGCATCGAGGCAACAGTTCTTTGCCCAAACCCCGGTTTAATCAGCTTGCTGACGAGGCGTATAAACGAATAGCGACATATCGCCGCATCGATTATTCGAGGAGATTCGTCATGAACGTGACCGTACATGAGCGTGACAACCAACATCTTTCCCGGGAAGCCCGTGCCATGGGCATCGTGGTCTGGGATGTGATTCAGAATGGCGAACTGGTCGGTATTTTCCCGAGCCGGGATGCAGCCGACGCCTATCGCAAAGAGCTGGAAACCTCGAAACAGCAAGGGTGAGCAGAGGCTGTTGCCGTTTCAGCCGAAACGGCAACAGCTTCGCGGCAATGTTCACCCTGCCAGCCAGCACAGGCCAAGGCTCGCCATCCAGGTTTCCGGGCAACTTACGCCGACCAGGCGCAGCGAAACGCTCACAGATCCAGTACCAACGGCTGCAGGCCATCTGCGCTCCGCGCAGGTACGGCGCAGCAGATCAGCACATCACCCGCATCCGGCAGCTCGAGTGGTGGCTGCGGATAATGCACCTGACCGCTGACCAGGCGTGTCCGGCAGGTGCCGCAGGTGCCGCCCCGGCAACTGAATTCGGGCGTCAGGCCACAACTTTCCGCCAGATGCAGAAGGCTACCGCTACCCGGTTTCCAGCTCGCCTCCTTGCTCGATGCACTGAAATGCACCGCCACCGCCTCGTTCGCGGCAGGCGGCTGCGTCAAGACAGCGCTCTGGCTATCACGGCGACGCGTCAGCGTCGAAGGGCCGAACGCCTCGGCATGGATGCGTTCATCAGCGATATTGAGAGCACGCAGGCCATCGTAGATCGCCTGGGTAAAGGCTGCGGGGCCGCACAGATAGAAGTCGTAATCGTCGAACGGCAGCGCCGCCTTGATCTGAGCCAACTCGATACGCCCGTGATGTTCATAGTCGAGTCTCAACAGCGCGTCCGCTTCCGGGGCGCTGAGAGCGCGGTGAATCTTCAGTAAACCACCTGCACGCTGCACCAACTCGCGCAGCTCGGCCTGGAACGGCAGATCAGCGAGCGTCCGCGCGCCCTGGAAAAAATGCATGCGCTTGCCCTGCCCCAGCGCTACCTGCTCGCGCAGCATCGACAACAACGGCGTAATACCGACACCAGCGCCGATCAGCACCAATGGCCTGTCGCTGTCGCAGTTCAGGGTGAAGCGGCCCAACGGCGCACGCACCTCCAGTACGTCACCGACCCTGACCTGCGCATGCAGATATCGCGAAGCCACACCCTGCGCCTTGACGCTGATGCGCAGATAGCCGTCTGACGGTGCGCTGGAGAGGCTATAGCTGCGCAGCAGGGGTTCACCGGCAGCGCCGCTGATGCGAATGGGCAGATGCTGGCCGGCGGCGAAACTCGGTGCAGCGCCCGTTTCCGGGGCCAGCACGAAGGAGCGGATATCGGCGCTTTCCTGCTGTAAGCTCTGCACACGCCAGCGCTGCCAGGCATTGTGCGGCTCAGGCTCACGCAGGCGGGCATCGGCTTGTGTCCAGGTGCCGGTCATCAGGCTGGTCGGCGCATAGGCCTCGAAGTCCCAGCGCAGCGCAACCGCCGCCGAACGCAGCACCACCTGCTCAACGTCGAAGGTCCTTAGCCGCTCGGCGCCGGCAAAGGCCTCGATGAGCGGGCTGTCGAGGATCACCTCGGCACGGCCGCCCAGTTGCAGCACATCGCCCGTGGCGAAGTCGATGAACAACAGGCCGGCGCGTGGATTGACGCTGAGGTTGCCCAGGGTATTGAAGGCCAGATTGCCGGCGTAGTCGGGAATGGTCAGACGATTGCCCTCCACCCGCACGAAACCAGCACGGCCACCACGGTGGGAAACGTCCACCGCGCGGCGGCCATCGTCATGCTCGACGTAACTGGCGACGAAGAAGGTATCGGCGCGGCGGATCATCTTCGCACTGCGCACATCCAGTTCGCTCGCATCCAGGCGCTCGCCCCCCCGCGCCTGCACGCGGCGGTAGTGGCGCAGCTGGATGTACTGCGGGCAGTTGCCGAAGGAATGCTCCACGGCGATCTCCAGGCGCTGCGCCGAAGCCTGGCGAATCTGCCCATTGATGCGATTGCGCCGCCGCGTGTGCAACTCGATGCCGAGCAGGCCGACGGCATCCCCCGCGCCAAGGCCGGCGATAGCCTGGTCAAGCGGATCGAGGGCCATGGCGGCGAGATCGAATGACAGCTGACGCGGGTCCGGCGAGGTGACGAAGCCTTCTTCGCCTTCGATCAGAGTGGCCCAGGGCTGGCCCGCGCGATCCACGGCCCCAGCGATCATGAACGGCAGGCGCTGAAAGAATTCGCGGTGCTGCTCCGGCATATGGTCACGGATCATCTTCTGTCCAAGTGCTTCCATACGCTCGGCGACGCCGACCTTTTCCTGCAGCTGTCTTTCACCGGCGTGCCAGGGCGAATGCCGGCTGGGGAGCTGTTGCATGCTGCGCCTCCTTCCGAGGGGCTGCCGGTTCACCCGGCAGCGGCTGTGTATCAGGCTTGCAGACCGGCGGCGGTACGCGGCATCGGCACGAAGCCCGGCAACGCTTCGATGCGGGCCAGCTAGGCGCGGATGTTCGGATAGGGCTCCAGCGAAACGTTGCCCTCCGGCGCATGGGCGGTGTAGGAGTAGTTGGCGACATCGGCGATGCTCGGCTTGGCGCCGGCGAGGAACGGGGTGTCGTTCAGCCCCCCCTCCATCACGCTGAACATCGCATGGGCGCGATTGATCACTTCGTCGCTGTTGAACGAGTAACCGAACACCGTAACCAGCCGTGCAGCACAGGCACCAAAGGCCAATGGCCCTGCAGCCGCCGATAGCCAGCGCTGTACCTTGGCCGCGGCGGCTGGCTCCTCAGGCAGCCAGTCCTGATTGCCGTAACGCTTGGCCAGGTAGACCAGAATGGCGTTGGAGTCGGCAACGATGGTGCCGCCATCATCAATTACCGGCACCTGGCCAAAGGGGTTGAGGGCGAGGAACTGCGGTGTCTTGTGCGCGCCCTGGGCTAGATCGACAAAGATCAACTCAGTGGGCAGTTGCAGCAGTGAGAGCATCAGCTCGGCGCGATGGGCATGGCCGGAACGGGGAAAGTTGTACAGCTTGATGGCGGGACGGGACATGGCGATGACTCCTTGGGAGGGGGGTTGGCCAGCGCGAGACGGCTTGTTTTCGCGACGATGGCGCCATGGTCTACCCATTCAAACCAGAGAAGAATCACCACGCAGAGCAATCCACTATTTCACTTTTCGCAATTACTCCTGCGCAAATGCCGGATGGGTACGCAGCCGCGGCACGGCGAAGTCGAGAAAGCTGCGCACCCGCGCCGCCGCCCGGCGCCCTTCGCGGTAGTACAGCTGCACCGGCAAGGGGGGCGGCGCAATGCTCGAGCACGGTCAGCAGTTGCCCTGTCTGCAGCTCGTGATGGGCCTCGTAACTCAGGCAGCGGGTCAGCCCGAAACCGGCGAGTGCTGCACGAATGGACGCCTGCGGTGTGCTGCAGGTCAGCCGTGGCGTGACCTTCACTGTTTCCTGTGCAAAGCGCCACTCACCCACGTGGCCGGTCGACGAGGTGGCGATGGTGCGGTGTTCGAGCAAGGCTTGCGGCATGGCCGGTCGGCCCCAGCGCTGCAGATAGGCCGGCGCCGCGCAGATCAGCGGGCGCACCTGCCCCAGCGGCACGGCGAAACCGGAGGAACTGGGCAGGTGGCCGACCACCACAGCCAGGTCGATCCCCTCCTCCAGCAACCTCGGCAGCTCTTCGCGCACCCGGGTAGTCAGGCTGACCTCAGGAAATGCCGCCAGGTAGGCGACGGCGATAGGCGTCAGCACCTGATGCATCATCAACCGCGGCAGGGCCAGGTTCAGCTCTCCGGCCGGACGGGCATGCAGGCCCGTCACCGATCGCTCGGCCTCGTCCAGCCGCTGCAGAATGCGCTGGCAGCTATCGGCAAAGCGCGCGCCAGCCGGGCTCAGGCTCACGCCACGAGGCCCGCGCAGCAGCAGGGTGCTGTCCAGACGCTGCTCCAGGCGGGTCACGCTGCGCGTCACCGTGGCCTGCGACAGTTGCAGCGCCCTGGAAGCCGCTGCCAAACTGCCCGCCTGCGCCACGGCAAGGAACACCTGCATTTCACGGTGCTGGCTCATGCCGTGGATGGCGTCCCAGCCGCGCGCAGTGCCGGGTCGAGACGAAAGCTCTCGACGCAAAAGTCGACGAAGGTGCGCACCTTGGCCGAAACCTGGCGCCCCCCCTGATAAATGATGTGCACCGGCACAGCCGGTGGCTCGAAAGCTTCGAGCAGCAGTTCAAGCTCGCCGCGCGCCACAGCCTCGGCCACCTGGTAGGACAGCGCGCGGGTGTAGCCCCAGCCCAGGCGTGCGGCGCAGATCGCCGCCTGGTTGGAGCTGACGATGAGGCGTGACGCGGGCATGAAGCCGAAGACACCCTCGGCGCCGACGAACTGCCACTGGCTGAGCAGACCGTTGGCGCTGGACAGGATGATGGGCGCATCGCGCAGCTCATGCGGATGCTGCGGCCGCCCGACGCGGTCGAGGAAGGCCGGTGCAGCACAGACCACCGGACGAATCTGCCCGACCTGCATTGCCTGATGATCACCAGCAGGCAGCGTGCCGATGCGCACGGCCACGTCGACGCCCTCCTCCATCATGTTCACCACGCGGTCGACCAGCAACGCGTTGATCTCCACGTCCGGGTAGCTGTCGAGGTACTGGGTGATGCGCGGAATCAGGAACAACTCGCCGAACATCACCGGCGCCGTCACGCTAAGCCGGCCCCGTGGCCGGACGCTGCCACCAGCGGCCAGTTCCTCGGCCTCTTCCAGTTCCAGCAGGATGCGCCGGCAATCCTCGACATAGCGCTGGCCGGCTTCGGTCAGGCGCAGGCTGCGGGTATTGCGCGCCAGCAGCAGCGTGCCGAGGCGCGCCTCCAGCGCTGCGACGGCGCGGGTCACGCTGGGCGGCGAGATGCCCAGCAGCTTGGCGCCGCCGGCGAAGCTCTCGGCCTCGGTCACGGCCAGCAGCACCTTCATTTCCTGAAACCGATCCATCGTCACCGCCCGTTTCGTTGCCGCGAGGGCACAGGATAACGCCTCAGCGCCTGCTCAATGCCAGGCGCGCGGCGAACAGCAGGAAGATCAGCCCCGTGCTGCGATCCATCCACCTGATCACCGCCTCGCGCCGCAACCAGCGACCGAGCGGCTGGGTGGCGCCGATCAGCAGCGCCGCCCAGACCAGGCTGAGCGTCACGTGGATGCCTACCAGGCCGAAGGTCCAGGCGATCAGCGGCTGCCCCTGCGGGATGAACTGCGGCAGAAAGGACAGGTAGAAAATCCCCACCTTGGGGTTGAGCACGTTGCCCAGCAGGCCGCGCAGGAACCAGTTGGCATCAGGTGTGCCGCTCACCTGCGCGGGCGCCAGCGAGGTACGCGGACGCAGCAGCATATTCAGCCCGAGCCAGGCCAGATAAGCCGCGCCGCAGTACTTGAGCAGGTTGTAGCCGAACTCGGACACCGCCAGCAGCGCGCCCAGGCCGAAGGCCACGGCAGCGCCCCAGATCAGGCAGCCGGCATTGATGCCCAGCGCCGCGCGAAACGCCTGTCGCCGGCCTTCGACCGCTGCGGTGCGCAGTACCAGCGCCGTATCGATGCCAGGCGTGAGGGTCAGCAAGGTGGCGGCCAGGGTGAAGGCGATCAGGTTTTCGGCAAAGGGCATGGATTGGCGCTCCGGACAGGGCAGAGCGCGAGTATAAACAGCGCATCGCTGGCCGTCGTGGGGCCAGCGATGTCGTAGGGTGCGCCATGCGGTGCGTGTTGCCGGTGGCGCCAGCGGTGTTTATCCGCGATACGCCTCGAACAGCCCAGTGGCCCCCATGCCGCCACCGACACACATGGTGACGATGCCGTAGCGCAGCTCGCGGCGCTGCAGCTCACGCACCAGATGGCCGACCTGGCGCGAGCCGGTCATACCGAATGGGTGGCCGATGGAAATGGAGCCGCCGTTGACGTTGTACTTGTCGTTGTCGATCTCGAGTTTGTCGCGGCAGTACAGGCACTGCGAGGCGAATGCTTCGTTGAGCTCCCACAGGTCGATGTCGTCGACGCTCAGGCCCCTGGCCTTGAGCAGCCTGGGTACCGAGAACACCGGGCCGATGCCCATTTCGTCCGGCTCGCAGCCGGCCACGGTAAAGCCACGGAAGTAGGCCTTGGGCTTGAGGCCCTGCGCCAGCGCCTTTTCCAGACTCATCACCAGGGTCATGGAGGCGCCATCGGACAATTGCGAAGCATTGCCGGCGGTGACGCTACCGGCCGGGTCGAACGCCGGCTGCAGCTTGGCCAGCGATTCCAGGGTGGTGTCCGGGCGGTTGCAGTCATCGGCCTCGACCACACCGTCGAGAATCTTCTTCTCGCCGCTGGCCTTGTCTTCGACCTGGTACTTCACCGCCATCGGCACGATCTCGTCGGTGAACAGGCCTTCGGCCTGGGCGCGCGCGGTGCGCTGCTGGCTCTGCAGGGCATAGGCGTCCTGGGCTTCGCGGCTGAGGCCATAGCGGTTGGCGACGATCTCGGCAGTCTTGCCCATAGGGTAATAGATGCCGGGGTTGTCCTGTTGCAGCAGCGGGTTGAACAGGTTGTCCATGTTCATGCTTTTCAGGGTCATGGTGATGGACTCGACGCCGCCGGCGACGATGATGTCGCTGCAACCAGACGCCACCTGGTTGGCGGCGATGGCAATGGCCTGCAGGCCCGAGGAGCAGAAGCGATTGAGGGTCATGCCCGCCACCGGGTTGCCCAAACGCGAGAGCACCGCGACGTTGCGCCCGATGTTCATGCCCTGCGCGCCCTCGTTGGAGCCGGCACCGACGATGCAGTCATCGACCAGCTTCGGGTCGATGCCGTTGCGCACCAGCAGCGCATCGACGCAATGCGCGGCCATGTCGTCTGGCCGGGTCATATTGAACTTGCCGCGGAAGGACTTGGCCAGGCCAGTCCGCACGCTGTCGACGACCACCACTTCACGCATGACGCACCTCGTTGTTATTGGATGGCGAATGGCGTGAAGATAAATCCAGCCGATCCCAGGGTGCGACCATCATTGATCTGGCGTATACGCGGCGATGCTGGGGCAGTGCACGGATGCAATCCGGGGCGAAACAAAAGCATCGCGGCTAAAGCCCCTCCCACGGCTCCCCTGTAACCTGTGGGAGCGGCTTGGCGGCATTCCGCTTTAGCCGCGACAAGACATCAATCCCTGGCGAATGCCGCCTCGATGGCCTCGTTGATGGTGCGCAGCACCTTGACCCGGGCGAAGCGCTTGTCGTTGGCCTCGATCAGCGTCCAGGGCGCGATCTCGGTGCTGGTACGGTCGACCATATCGCCTACCGCATCGGCGTAGTCGTCCCACTTTTCACGGTTGCGCCAATCCTCTTCGGTGATCTTGAAGCGCTTGAACGGGATCTGCTCACGCTCCTTGAAACGCTTCAGCTGGGTCTGCTGATCGATGGCCAGCCAGAACTTCACCAGGATCACTCCGGCATTGGTCAACTGCTCTTCGAAGTCGTTGATCTCGCCATAGGCGCGCAGCCAGTCGGCCTGGCTGCAGAAGCCTTCGACACGCTCGACCAATACGCGGCCGTACCAGCTACGGTCGAAGATGGTGAAATGCCCGCGCGCCGGGATATGCCGCCAGAAGCGCCACAGATAAGGCTGAGCGCGCTCCTCCTCGGAGGGTGCCGCCACCGGCACGATGCGGTACTGGCGCGGATCGAGCGCGCCGGTCACGCGGCGGATGGCACCGCCCTTGCCGGCGGCATCGTTGCCCTCGAATGCAGCGATCAGGGCGTGCTTGCGCATGCGCTTGTCACGCATCAGCCCGGACAGGCGCGCCTGCTCGGTGGCCAGTTGCTCCTTGTAGTCGTCCTTGCTCAGCGCCTGGGTCATGTCCAGGCTGGCCAACAGGCCGCTGCTCTGTCCGGAAACCGGTGCAGCATGTGGTCGCCCCACTGTGCCTTGCTGCCGCGCCAGCGCCGCCTGCAAGCCTTCGAGCAGAATGCGCCCGACGGTGAGGCTGCGGTAATAGTGATCGACGCCCTCGACCACGTACCAGGGCGCGTAGTCGCGGCTGGTGCGGCGCAGGATGCGCTCGCCGTAACGCACGAATTTGTCGTAGGTCTTCGACTGCTGCCAGTCCAGCGGGCTGATGCGCCAACTGTGCAGCGGGTCATCCTTGAGCGCTTCGAGGCGCGTCTTCATCTGTTGCTTGGACAGGTGGAACCAGAACTTGAAGATCAGCGCCCCCTCATCGCAGAGCATGCGCTCCAGATGCTCGGCAGCATCGATGGCCTGATCCAGCACTGCATCCTTGAACTGGCCATGCACCCGCCCCTGCAGCATCTGGCTGTACCAGTTGCCGAAGAAGATGCCCATGCGCCCCTTCGGCGGCAGTTGTCGCCAGTAGCGCCAGGCCGGCGGCCGCGCCAGCTCTTCATCGGTCTGCACATCGAAGGTGCTGACCTGGATCAGCCGCGGATCCATCCACTCGTTGAGCAGCTTCACCGTCTCGCCCTTGCCGGCGCCCTCGACACCGTTGATCAGTACGATCACCGGGAAACGCGCCTGTTGCTTGAGTTCGTACTGCGCCTCCAGCAAGGCCTCGCGCAGCGCCGGCTCTTCGGCTTCGAACGTGGCCTTGTCGATACTGCGGCCGATTTCGGCGGATTCGAACATGCAATGACCTCCCTGGAATGGTCATCAGAGCCTAACGGATAGAACGCGACTTTGCCTGACGGCGGCCAGCAGCGGATTGATCTGCGCCGGGAAAAGCGCCTGCACAGCGGGTAGAATCGCCGCCTGTTATATCTGGAACCGCACCATGTCCGACGCCCACAACGCCCAGCTCGACTGGGACGAACACGGCCAACCACTGTCGCGCAGCTATGGCGACGTGTACTTCTCCCGCGCCAACGGTCTGGAGGAAACCCGTCACGTCTTCCTCGCCCACAACCAGATCATCGAGCGCTGCCAGGCTCTCCCAGCGGGCGGACGACTGGTCATCGGCGAAACCGGCTTCGGCACCGGGCTCAACTTCCTCTGCGCCTGGCAGGCCTTTGCCGAGCATGCCCCGCGCGACGCGCGGCTGCACTTCGTCAGCGTGGAAAAATTCCCGCTGACCCAGGCAGACTTGCAGCGCGCCCTGGCCCTCTGGCCGGAGCTGAAGCCCTACGCCGAGCAACTGCTGGCGCAGTACCGCGCCATCCATCCCGGCTTCCAGCGCCTGCTGCTCGACGGCGGGCGCGTGGTGCTGACGCTGATGATCGGCGATGTGCTCGAGTGCCTGCCGCAGCTGGATGCCCAGGTCGATGCCTGGTTCCTCGACGGTTTCGCCCCCTCGAAGAACCCGGAGATGTGGACGGACGCGCTGTTCGCCGAACTGGCGCGGCTGTCGGCGCCAGGTGCAACCCTGGCCACCTTCACCAGTGCCGGTTTCGTCCGGCGCGGGCTGATCGCGGCGGGCTTTGCCGTGGTGCGGGTCAAAGGCTTCGGCCACAAGCGCGAGATGCTCGCCGGCCCGTTCCAGGCTGAGCCGGCACAGCGCCCGGCGCCCTGGTTCGTCCGCCCGCAGTTGCCACCCGGCGAACGCCAGGCCGTGGTGATCGGCGCCGGCCTGGCCGGTTGCGCCACGGCTGCCAGCCTGGCCGCACGCGGCTGGCGCGTGACCCTGCTGGAACGTCATGACGATGTTGCGCGCGAGGCATCCGGTAATCCCCAGGGCGTGCTCTACCTGAAACTCTCGGCCCACGGCACGGCGCTGTCGCGGCTGATCGTCGCCGGTTTCGGCCATACCCGCCGCTTGCTGGAGCGCCTGCAGCGTGGCGTCGATTGGGATGCCTGCGGCGTGCTGCAACTGGCCTTCGACGCCAAGGAAGCCGAGCGCCAGGCCAAACTAGCCGCAGCCTTCCCCAACGACCTGCTGCACGCGCTGAGCCAGGATGAGGCCGAGCAACGCGCCGGCATCCGCCTGCCAGCCGGCGGCCTGTTCTATCCGGATGCCGGCTGGGTACACCCACCAGCGCTATGCCGGCAACTGCTGCAACACCCACTGATCGAACTGCGCCCCTATCACGAGGCGCTGCGCCTGGGCCGACAGGACGAACGCTGGCGCGTCGAAGGACAGAACGGCGTGCTGGCCGAAGCCCCGGTGCTGGTATTGGCCTGCGCCGCAGAAATTTCCCGCCTGCTGCCGGAGGCGAACCTGCCACTGAAGCGCATTCGCGGGCAAATCAGCCGCCTGCCGGCCAGCGAGTCCAGCCGCGCACTGAACACCGTGGTCTGCGCCGAAGGTTATGTCGCACCACCACGCGCAGGTGAACACACCCTGGGCGCCAGCTTCGACTTCCATAGCGATGACCTCACGCCCAGCGTCGCCGAACATGCCGGCAACCTCGAACTGCTGCGGGAAATTTCCCTCGATCTGGCCGAGCGCCTGGATGCACAAGCACTCGACCCGAGCACACTGCAAGGCCGCGCGGCATTTCGCTGCACCAGCCCGGACTATCTGCCGCTGGTAGGTCCACTGGCCGAGCAGCAGGCCTTCAACGACGCCTACGCCGTGCTGGCCAAGGACGCCCGCCAAGTGCCGGATACGCCCTGCCCCTGGCTGGATGGCCTGTATATCAACAGCGGCCATGGCTCGCGCGGGCTGATCACCGCGCCGCTGTCGGGCGAGCTGATCGCCGCCTGGCTGGATGACGAACCACTGCCAGTGCCACGCGAAGTGGCCGAAGCCTGCCACCCCAATCGCTTTATGCTGCGCAGGTTGATTCGCGGGAGCTGATCTGCACGGTAGAAGGCCGGTACGCACGGCGCACCCTACCGAATTGGCCGCGCAGGGGCAGCAAAAAAGAGCCACCGCACGTGTAATGCTGTTCACATAAGAAATGGTCGAGCGCGATCAGTCCCCTCGTCCCTCTGGGGAGAGGGAAAACTACCAGTTTTGCAGTGCTGTCAGCCCTCTCCCCCAGCCCCTCTCCCATAAATGGGAGAGGGGAGCCAAACGCATGCAACCTTAAGCGAACAGCATTACCGTCGTACGTGGCACTTTCGTAGGGTGCGCCGTGCGCACCGCAGCCAACCAGCGCTTAAGCTCTGGCCTCGGCAGGCACTGGCTTGGGCTTGCGAAACACCAGCACGTTGCCCAGCATCACCAGGCCCAGGCCGAGCAAGGCCGGGGCCGTCCACTGGTAACCCTCGAGGAACACCGAGATATTCAGCGCCACCACCGGGAACAGCACCGTGCAGTAGGCGGCGCGCTCCGGGCCCATGCGCCCGACCAGGGTCAGGTAGGCGGTAAAACCAATCACCGAACCGGGAATCGCCAGGTACAGCAGCGAGCCGACGTAACGCGTGCTCCAGTCGAAGGTGAATGGCGTGCCGCTGACCAGGCAGATGCCCACCAGCATCAGCGCGCCGTAAAGCATGCCCCAGGCGTTGGTGGTCAGCGGCTTGAGCCCGGCCTTCTGCTGCAGGCTGGAGAGCATGTTGCCGGCCGAGAAGCACAGCGTGCCGCACAGCGCCAGGCCAATGCCCAGCAGGCTTTCACGGCTGGCCTCGTGCCCGGCCAGCTCCGGCCAGAACAGCAGACCCAGACCGGCCAACCCCAAGGCGCCGCCGAGCAGCACGTTGGCGGCGATGCGCTGCCTGAAGAACAGCCGCGCATTGATTGCATTCCATAGAGTGGCGGTGGAGAAGATCACCGCGATCAGACCACTGTGGATCCACTGGCTGGCGGTGTAGAAGCACAGGAAATTGAGGCAGAACAGGCACAGCCCCTGCACCAAACAAACGCCCTGAGCACGGCGATCCAGCGGCTGCAGACGGCCACTGAGCCAGAGCATGACGAACAGCACGGCCGAAGCCAGGGCAAAGCGATAGGCGATGGACGCGGCGACGGCCACCTCGCCCATCTGAAATTTAATGGCGATCCAGGTGGTGCCCCAGATCAGTACGGTGAGCAGGTAAAGCGCAAGGTTCATCGACTCTCTCCCAGGACTGATCACAGTCTGGAACCCGTTCGCCTCTCGCGCTTGCACAAAGTTGCGCATTTATCGCTGCGCCATCACTGCCTGCCATCGCGCCGCAGGCTTTATCATGCGGGCTTTATCCGTCAGGTCATTCTCACCGCATGCTTTCCGCCGTCGCGCGCTACAAACAACTGCTGTCCAGCGCCCTCGCCCGCTACTTCCCCCGCACCACCGCCTACCTGCGCGCCGAGCGCGAAGCGGCGCAGCCGCGCAAGCCCGTACGCAAGCAGAGCAAGAAGAAATCCACCGCCAGCAAGAAAGCCAGCGCTCGCAAGAGCGCCAGCGGCAAGCCTGGCCCCGCCGGCATCTACCCTGCCACCCGGCTGAAGATCGACGATGCTCAGGTACAGGCCATGCGCGAGCGCGTGGCGCAGGCGGTGGGCGCCGGGTTGATCGGTGCGCCGTCGGACGAACAGTGGGCGATGATCCTCTGCCGTGCGCCGCTGGCACGCATCTTCGCCGGCGCCGGCTCGGGCAAGTCGAGCACTCTGGTGCTGCGTGTGGTGTTCCTGCTCTGCCACCTGGAGGTCGACCCCAAGCGACTGACGGTGATTTCCTTCACCAACGCCTCCTGCACCGAGTTGCGTGAGCGCCTGCAGCGCCTGCTCGACTTCTGGCACTACCCGCACGATGCGCGCCAGTGCGTACGCACCTTCCACGCGGCCATGGCCACGCTGGCCAAGGAGAGCCTGGGCAATCCGCGCTGGTTCGAGCAACTGGACGAACCCGGCACAGAGCCGGATAACCCGCTGACTGGCGGGCGCCTGCGCCCCGCACAGCAGCGCCTGCTCAAGCAGGCCTACCAAAATGCCTATGCAGGCGATGCGCGCTTTCGCGCCCTGACCCATCGCCTGCTCAAGCTGCCGGCCCCCGAGGAACCGCCACAGGGTAAAGCCAAGGCGCCACTGGATGCCTGCAAGCTACCCGGTGAATTCGCCGCCCTGCCGCTATTCGAGCTGCTGCACGGGCAGATCGACTTCGCCGAGAGCCTGGGCATTCGCCTCGACCGTCTGGAGGTGAAAACTCTGGACTGCGCAGCCCGCGAGCGCGATTTAATCGAGGCCATGCAGCGTTTCCACCAGCACTTCAGCGCTTTGCTAAAGAGTCAGGGGCTGATCAGCTTCAACGGTGCGTTCGCGCAACTCAGCGAGCGCCTGAGCAGCGACGCCGGCAAACCCGGCCCGGCCCTGCTCGCGCTTAGTCATCTGCTGATCGATGAATTTCAGGACATTTCGCCGCAGATCGTGCTGTGGCTGCAGGCTGTGCATCGCCGCCTGCACGCGGCGGGCGAGCGCATCAGCCTGATGGCCATCGGCGATGACTGGCAGTCGATCTACGGCTGGCGCGGCAGTTCGCCGGAGCTGTTCATCGATTTCGACCGGCACTTCCCCAGCCGCGGACGCGGCAAGAGCACCACCCTGCTGCTGGGCACCAACTACCGCAGCATCGAGCCGGTGATCCGCGATGGGGAAAAGGTGCTGGCAGACGTCAGCAACAAGCAGGCCAAGACCTGCATTGCGGCCAAGGCGATGCAACCGGGCGACCATGGCGTGAAACTGATTCAGCACTTCGAGCTGACCAGCGGCCTGCCGCGTCTGCTGGAGGAAATACGCGCGCAGTGCACTCATGTCGCCAGCCGCACGAACGCCGACCGCACCGCCGTAATGCTGCTCAGCCGACGCAACGAGCCGCTGCAACAGGTGCGAGCGCAGCTCGATAAATCGCTGCCGGTGCGCACTATGACCATCCACCGCGCCAAGGGCCTGCAGGCCGAAGTCGCGATCATCCTCGACGACTGCCTGCCGGCAGAGAAACACCCGCTGCGCAACGCACTCTACGCCCAGTGCGGTTTCTTCGCCGGCAGCTACGACCAGGCCATGCAGGATGAAGCCCGGCGCCTGGCCTACGTGGCCATCACCCGAGGCGTGAGTCGGGTGCTGTGGTACACGCGCAAGGCGCAGGGTGCGACGCAGTGCCTGGCCAGCTAGAACGCCCGGCGAATACTCTGCGCCCAGGAGGCTCACAAAGCAGCCTTGTGTAGGAGCCCCGCCCCGGGGCGAAGCTCTTGGCGTCAGCGCCGCGCAGATTCGCGGCGGGGCGCCGCTCCTACGGGTTCGCGGCATGACGTCGGGCTTCGTCCAGTTGACGCACCAAAAGCAGTCTGGCGTAGGAACCCCGCCTCGAGGCGAAGCTTTTCAGGTCAGCGCCACGCCTAAAACGCTGGAGCTAGGCGATTGATCAGGCTCTCGTTATGACCTGGCACTTTTTACAGGATCGAGTAGGGTGAGGGATTACTCCCTCAGCCCTCTCACACCACCGTACGTGCGGTTCCGCATACGGCGGTTCAACCCATACACTGGAGTCGCTGCACAGTGCTGCGCAGCGAGACCAGCCCCATTTGGGCGAAATACAGTGTTGGCACGGCCTGATTCATGTGTTTAGAGGCAGAGTTCCACCAAGGCCCACGCCCGTTGACGCTCGATTTCCATGCTCGCTCAGGCTTGAGCCCAAGCGAAATGAGTCGGCGTTCACGGGTTTTCGGGGTTTTCCACTGCCGCCAAAGCAGGCAACGCAGTCTTCGACGCAGCCACCAGTCGAGTTCGTCCAGCGCTCGCATGTTCGCGGTCAGCCGGAAGTAGTTAGCCCAACCCCGCAGGACGGGATTCAGCGTCTCGATGGTACGCGGCAAGGATCGTCCTCGCCCTTTGCGCAGCAACTCGCGAACTCGATCCATCAGCCTACGCAGGCTTTGCGGTGCAGCTCGCACCCGTGCCTCGTTGCGGTAGATGGTGATCGCGTAACCCAGAAACTTCCGCTTCCAGGGCCGTGCCACTGCACTTTTCTGCTCGTTGATACGCAGTTTCAGATGACCTTCCAGGAAGGCTCTGATGTTCGCCATCGCCCGTTGCCCTGCGCTTTCACTGCCGACGTAGATGTTGCAGTCGTCAGCGTAGCGGCAGAACTTCAACTGCCTCCTTTCCAGCTCCCGATCCAGATCGGTCAGCAGAATGTTCGACAGTAATGGGGACAGCGGCCCACCCTGAGGCGTGCCTTCGTTGCGAGGTTGGATCACACCATCAGCCATCATCCCCGCTTCCAAGAAGCGCCTAATCAGCTTCAGGACGCGACTGTCCTTCACTCGATAGGCGAGTCGAGCCATCAGCACGTCGTGGTTGACCCGGTCGAAGAATTTCTCCAGATCGATGTCCACCACCCAGTGCTTTGCGTCAGCTACGTACTCTTTCGCCTTGGCCACCGCATTGAGTGCACTTCTCTGTGGACGGAAGCCGTAGCTGCCATCGGAGAACGTGGGCTCGAAGATCGGTTGCAGTACTTGATGAAGTGCCTGCTGGATGAGTCGGTCCACCACCGTGGGAACGCCAAGTGTTCTAACCCCGCCATTCGACTTGGGAATGTCCACTCGACGTACTGCCCGTGGCAAATAACGACCTTCCAGCAGTGTCGTCTTCACGCTTGACCAGTGCACCAACAGCCAGTCCTTCAGTTCCTCGACCGTCAGGCGATCAACGCCCGCTGCGCCTCGGTTCTTCAGGACACGTTTGTACGCTCGTCGCATGTTGCTGGGCTCGACCACCTGCTCCATGAGCCGATAGTCCTCCGATTTCGTTCGCCCAGCCGTCGCCGCAACCCCCTCAGCACCTAGCGGGCTTCTGTCCGGATTCCGTCCGGCACTGGCAGGCAGGCCTCCCGTGCCGGGAGCTTCTGCATCATCGTGGGTTGTCGAGATCGGTTGTCCTACTCTCGGTATTGATCGTTCGGGCCTTCAGTCTTGCGACCTACTATGCCTTCTGCTGACTTCTGCGCGGTCATCCCGGCACCTCACGGTGCCGGTGGCCCTGACGGGCAACCGTGCAGATCTCCCCGGGTATTGCGCACCCACTTTCACGCTTATGCCTGTCGGATCTACGTCATGGCGTTCTGTGCAAGTATTGGGCTTCGTAGATTATGGACTGCTTACCCCGCCATGCCGCCTCGTATCCGCTTCCTGTTCGTCAGGCCAGCGCTTTGCCTCGGGCTTCCTTCAGACTCGCAGTCGCCCGCGAAACCCTTGCCTCTAGCTAGCACTTCCCCTTGCCGGGTGTGCGGGGGACTTTCACCCCTGAGTGAGTGCGCCCTGCCGGGCGCACCAACAAAAAACCCGCCGAAGCGGGTTTCTTCTCAACCATCCAACATCCTGTCGGCAGCCTTCCTGGCATGGTCATCTTCCGTAATCCTCAGCGATCCGTCGCTGCAGGGGATGGGTGTAGATTAGTGATCGGCCCGCACAGGCAACAGTGGCGGTTGCCGTCATCGCCTGTAAGACATTCGCCATAGACGGCTGCTTCAGCGACCGATCATTCGCGCCAATACATCCTCACCGCCCTGGCGGCGATGGACAAAGGCCATGGCGGCATGGCCAATCACCATGAACAGCAACAGCCAGCCCAGGTTGCCATGCAGCAGACCGGCTGGAGCGATCATCCACTCGATCTTGCCGTCAAAACCGGGCATGACGGTCATGCCGAATGCCACGAACTCACGGCCCGAGCCGTACTGACGCAGCAGCGCGACAAAAGGAATCACGAACAGCAGTGCATACAGGGCCAGATGCCCAAGGCGCGCCGGGATGCTGACTGCGGCGGGACGGCGGTTGCGTTTGTAAAACGCCCAAAGCAGACGAATCACCACCAGCACCATCAGCAGCAGTCCTGTTGCCTTGTGCGTGCCCCAGGCGAACTTGTCCAGCGCGCTGTCTTCCAGCAGGACATGGGCCAGAACGGTGACGAACTGCCACCCCAGCACAATGGCCATCCCCCAATGCAGCAGGCGTGTAACCGAGCCATAGCGCTGCGCGCAATCATGCAGATTCGACATCGTGCATCCTCTTCAATGTCATCAACGAACACGGTGTTCAGGCCACCAATCGGTGGCAAAGACCCGTTCCAGACGCAATGGTGCCGTGCAGCAGCACGAGACTGCGCCTGCAGATGTTAGCGGATATGTCAGAAAGGCATCACGCCACGCCCCCGACGACTGCGGGCGTGGCGTGCTGATCAGGCATCGCGCAGCGCTTCGCGCCAGGCGTGATATTGCGGTTCTTGCCAGATGCGCGCATGCAGGCGCGCCATGCCGTCGGGGTCGTTGAGCAGGCGCCAACGGGTCGCCTCGACCTTGCCTTGCGGCCCGGCATTGAGGATTTCCTCGATACGCTCATCACGCAGCGCCTCGGCAGCCGGCACCACCTTGGCGTGGCGCGCCCGGGCCATAGCGCAGACCAGGGCGTTGTAAAGCGGGTCGACCACGGCACGCAAAAAGCCCTGGCGCAGCGCCCGCGAGCTGTTCAGTTGCTCATACTCGGCGGTGTTGCTCAGCTCCACGGGCACCTTGTGCTCTTCGGGAATCAGGAACAGCTTGCTACGCCGTGCCGCCAGCCCCGGTGCCGTGCGGCTGGTCAGCACCGAGACCACCGGCGACAGCACCAGCGACACCACGATGGGCGCCAGCCACCAGAGGAAGTCCGGGTTGAGCCAGGCCACCAGTGCCGTCCAGCTGATCCCGATCAGCACCTGGGTGCCGTGACGACGGAAGGCTTCGCTCCATGGCGTCGAATCATCCACACGCTGCGGCGAGTTCCACTGCACCGACCAACCGAGGAAGGCAGCGGTGACGAACAGGCTGTGGAACAGCATGCGCACCGGCGCCAGCAGCACCGAGCAGGACGCCTCCAGCACCATCGACAACAGCACCCGCGTGCGCCCACCGTAGGCCTCGGCGCCCTTGATCCAGATCAGCAGCACGCTGAGCAGCTTGGGCAGGAACAGCAGGGTCATGGTCGCCGAGAACAGCGCCACCGCCTCTTCTGGTTGCCAGCGTGGCCACAGCGGATAGAGCTGGTTGGGCTGCAGGAAATACTCCGGCACCATCAGCGTATGAATCGCCAGCAAACTGGTCGAAAGCAGCAGAAACAGCAGCCACAAAGGAGCCGACAGGTAAGACATGACGCCGGTGAGGAACACCACGCGGTGTACCGCATGCATGCCGCGCACCAGGAACAGGCGGAAGTTCATCAGGTTGCCGTGGCACCAGCGGCGGTCGCGTTTGAGCTCATCGAGCAGGTTCGGCGGCAACTCTTCATAGCTGCCCGGCAGGTCGTAGGCGATCCACACACCCCAGCCAGCGCGGCGCATCAGCGCGGCTTCGACGAAGTCGTGGGAGAGGATCGCGCCAGCGAAGGAACCGGTGCCCGGCAGCGGCGCCAGGGCGCAGTGCTCGATGAAGGGTTTGACCCGGATGATCGCGTTGTGACCCCAGTAGTGCGACTCACCCAGCTGCCAGAAGTTGAGGCCAGCCGTGAACAGCGGCCCATAGACGCTGGTGGCGAACTGTTGCAGGCGCGCATAGAGGGTATCCATCCCGGATGCCTTGGGCGCGGTCTGGATGATGCCAGCACCCGGGTTGGCCTCCATCAGGCGCACCAGGCGGGTCAGGCATTCGCCGCTCATCACGCTGTCGGCGTCGAGCACCACCATGTAGCGGTAGTTGCTGCCCCAGCGCCGGCAGAAGTCATCGATGTTGCCGCTCTTGCGCTTCACCCGGCGCCGGCGGCGGCGGTAGAAAATATGGCCGAAGCCTTCCACCTCGCGGCATAGCTCCATCCAGGCCTGTTGTTCGGCGACGCAGATGTCCGGGTCGTTGCTGTCACTGAGGATGAAGAAATCGAAATGCTCGAGTTGCCCGGTGGCCTTGAGCGATTCGAAGGTCGCGCGCAGACCGGCAAACACCCGAGGGACATGCTCGTTGGCAATCGGCATGAGCAGCGCAGTGCGCGCCCGGGGTGAAATGGGTTCATCACCGCAGCTGCTGGCCGAGATGCTGTAACGATCACGGCCCTTGAGCAACTGGAAGAAGCCCATCAGCGCGGTCCAGAAGCCCATCGACACCCAGCAGAACAACAGGGCGAACAGCGCCAGAATGCTGGTCTGCACCACATAAGGCAGAATCTGCCGCGCCGACTCGTGCAACGGCTGCTCGAATACCAGGCCCAGATCAACCAGCGACCAACCCTGATAGGGCAGTACCGATTTCATGTACCAGGTGGCGACCACGGTCTGCGCGATCATCAGCACCAACAGTGCCGTGCGGCGCACCGCAGCGACATGCCGCCAGCGCTCCTCGGTAAAGTCCTCGCTCTCGCGCGTGCGGGGTCGTGGTGCCGGCTTTTCGCCTTTCAAGCGACGCCAGCCACGATCGAGGATGTTGATCTGCCAGGGCTCCGGCACCATGCGCGTGCGCTTGATCGGCGGCGTCGAATCGATGGTGGGCCGGCCCTGATGATCCCGGACGATGCGGCAGCCACGCTCAAGTGCATCCGGCCAGCCCAGCGCCAGGCGGGCTGGCACCGACTCGAGCATCTCGCGGGTTTCGTCCTGAGGCTCGGCGGCCGCAAGGTCGTCTTCGTGCAGGGCACGATGCAGGGTGGCAAAATCGCCGCCCTGCTCTTCCAGGCGATGAGCCAGTGCTTGCCGGCGCTCATGATCGAGCGGTAGTTCGCCCAGGTAATCCTGGATCTGAGTAGCGTCTAGGCTGTTATTCATGAGAAGGCAGCTGATAGCTCCAGGTTTCCGACACAGGCTTGCCGTCATCGACCAGCGCGGCACGCATCTCCACCGGCTGCGCCGGGTCCTTGATCTTGACCCGCAGCAACAGACGCCAGCCTTTGCTCACCGGGTTGTAACGCAGGTTCTCTTCCAGCAACTCGGCGTTGTCATCGACACTGACCTGTACCTGCGGTGCCGCATCAGGCGGGCGCTTGGCCAGTTCCTTACCGACAAAATCGATCACCAGCGCGGTGCTGCCATCGGCCTGGCGAATCAGGTTGGCCTGCTTGATATCACCCTCCGACAGACGGGTCTGACTGACCATGGCCAGTTGCGGGTCGTGCAGTTTGGCCTCGTCACGACTGAAGTGCAGACGATAGGCCACGTCCAGCGCCTCACCCGGCGCCGGCAGCTTTTCCGGGCGCCACAGGGCGACGATGTTGTCGTTGGTTTCATCCGGGGTGGGAATTTCCACCAGCTCGACATGGCCGGCACCCCAATCACCGACGGTCTCCACCCAGCCGCTCGGCCGCAGCTCGTAGCGATCATCGAGATCCTGATACTGGCTGAAATCACGACTGCGCTGCATCAGGCCGAAACCACGCGGGTTATCGATACGGTAGCTGCTGACATTCAGGCGCTGCGGGTTGTTCAGCGGACGCCAGATCCACTCGCCGTTGCCGGCATGAATCCCCAGGCCCTCGGAATCATGCAGTTGCGGACGGTAGTTGGGGCGTGGCCAGGGTTGGTTGGCACCGAACAGGTACATGCTGGTCAGCGGCGCGATGCCGAGTTTCTCGACGTTTTCGCGCAGGTAGACCTTCGATTGCACGTCGAGCACGCTGTCGCGGCCCGGTTTTATTTCCATGCGGTAGGCGCCGGTGGCCCGTGGCGAGTCAAGCAATGCGTAGATCACCAGGCTGCGGCGGTCGGGCTGCGGCTTTTCGATCCAGAATTCGGTGAAACGCGGAAATTCCTCACCCGATGGCAGCGCCGTGTCGATGGCCAGACCGCGTGCGGAAAGACCGAACACCTGCCCCTTGCCGACGATGCGGAAGTAGCTGGCGCCGAGCACGCTCATCACTTCGTCGTGCGTACCTTTGGCATTGATCTCGTTGATGACCTTGAAGCCGGCAAAACCGAGATCCTTGAGGTCGTCCGGGTTCAGATTGAGGTCGCCGAAGTCGAACATCGACGGGTCGTACTTGATCTCGCGAGTGCCCTCGGCGGTCACCTCATTGATCTTCACCCGCACATCGAAGTGCATGCCCTGGTGAAAGAAGTACAGCCGAAACGGCGTCTTGCCATCCGCCCAGTGTGCCTTCTCTTCGAGGAAGCGCACCTTTTGATAGCCGGCGAACGGCAGCTCACGCAGCGAAGCGGGCAACTGGCTTTGCGGGGCACTGTAGCCTTCTGCAGCCAAAGCCTTGGCCTTGACCGCCACATCATCCAGATCGAAGGCCCAGCTCTGGGCAGCGAACAACAGCGGGAGCACGCAGAGGGCCAGCTTGCCGGCCTTGCCCATACGGGTTCCAGAACAACGACTCATCGACACACAACCTCCAGGGCAACACGTACTGACGGCCAGCGGCCAGCCCATCAGGCGGTCGCTGCGCGAGTTGAAATCAGGTGAATGATGCAAAGACAACGCGAGCGCGATACAGGTAGTCAGCCGGACGGCGACATCCCCGCATGCGAGGATTCTTTCTGCGCATTATTACCAGATCGTGAAGTCCGGCACAGGTACCCACACAAGTAAATTTTCCGCCACCTTGGACCACGCCCTCATTGGCGTGATAACAGTTCGAAACGCGCCTCCTGCACGCTCTGCGAATCCAGCCCGAGCTGAACACGGAAGGCGCCTGGCTCACTGACATGCTGCAGGTTGGCGTTGTAGAAACGCAGCATGGCTTCGTCGATCTCGAAACTCAGCTCACGCGTTTCGCCTGCCTCAAGCTTGACCCTGCGAAAATCCTTGAGTTCCTTCACCGGACGGATCACCGACGCGGCCTCGTCGTGCAGATACAGCTGCACCACGGTGGCGCCAGCCCGTGGCCCGGCGTTCTTCAGGGTGACGCTGACACGGATCTTCTCGCCCGCATGCATGCGTTCGGCAGACAGTTTCGGTGCCGACAGCTGGAAGTCGCTGTAACTCAAACCGTAGCCAAACGGATACAGCGGGCCGTTGGACTCCTCGAAATACTGCGAGGTGTAGTTGCCCGGCGTGCCGGGTGTATACGGACGGCCCAGGCGCAGATGATTGTAGTAGGTGGGAATCTGCCCGACCGAGCGCGGGAAGGTGATCGGCAGCTTACCCGACGGGTTGTGCTCGCCGAACAGTACATCGGCGATGGCATGGCCACCTTCGATACCGCTGTACCAGGTTTCCAGGATCGCGTCGGCGTTGTCCTTCTCCCAGCTCAATGCCAGCGGCCGGCCGTTCATCAGCACCAGCACCAGCGGTTTGCCGGTGGCTTTGAGCGCACGCAGCAGGGCCTGCTGGCTGTCCGGCAGATCCAGACGAGTACGGCTGGACGACTCATGGGACATGCCGCGCGCTTCCCCCACGGCGACAACGATGACGTCGGCCTGGGAAGCCACACGCACGGCCTCGTCCAGAATCGCCTGCGGCGTGCGCTTGTCCAGCACCACTTCCGGGCGATCCCAGTTGAGCTGGTTGAGGTAATTGATCACATGGGCATCGTCGGTGACGTTGGCGCCCAGGGCATAGAGCAGCTTGCCCTGGCCTTCGAGCGCGGCCTGCATGCCCTGGCGCAACGTTACCGCCTGCTCAGCTACACCGACCGCCGACCAACTGCCGAGCATGTCCACCGGCGAATCGGCCAGCGGCCCGATCAGCGCGACGGTGGTGTTCTTGCTCAGCGGCAGGGTGTCGCCATGGTTTTCCAGCAGCACCAGGGAATCACGCGCCATGGCCCGTGCGTCGGCGCGGTGCAGGCGGCTTTCGGCATTGACGTCGACCGGGTCGTCCTCGGCGCGGCCGATGCGGCGGAACGGATCATGGAACAGCCCCAGGTCGTACTTAGTATTCAGCACATGGGTAACGGCTTCATCCAGCACGCGCTGCGGCACCGCGCCGCTGCGCACCAGCGCCGGCAGCTCCTGATCGTAGAGCGTATCGGCCATGCTCATGCCGACACCTGCGGTAACGGCCAGTTTGGCCGCCTCGCGACCATCGGCGGCCACACCATGGCGCAGCAGTTCGGTGATCGCGCCATGGTCGCTGAGCGCCACGCCCTTGAAGCCCCAGTCGCGGCGCAGCAGACCACGCAGCAGCCAGGTATTGGCCGAGGCCGGCACGCCGTTGATTGCGTTGAGCGCGACCATCACCCCGCCGGCGCCGGCATCGATGGCAGCGCGATAGGGCGGCAGGTAATCCTGGTACATGCGCATCGGGCTCATGTCGACCACGTTGTAGTCGCGCCCGCCCTCCACCGCGCCGTACAGGGCGAAGTGCTTGACGCTGGCCATGATGCGCTGCGGGTCGCTGGGGTCTTTCCCCTGGTAACCCCGCACCATGGCTGCGGCGATGCGCGACACCAGGTAGGGATCTTCACCGAAGCCTTCGGACGTGCGCCCCCAGCGCGGATCGCGGGAAATGTCCACCGTCGGCGCGAAGGTCATGTCCAGACCATCGGCACTGGCCTCGAAAGCCGCGACCCGGGCACTGTTTTCGATGGCGGCAATGTCCCAGCTCGAGGCCAACCCCAGCCCGATGGGAAAGGTGGTGCGATGACCATGGATGATGTCGTAAGCGAAGAACACCGGTATGCCCAGGCGGCTGCGCAAGGCAGCCTCCTGCATCGGACGGTTCTCCGGGCGCACCACCGAATTGAAGGTGGCGCCGATGCGCCCCGCGGCCATCTCTTCGCGAATGCGTTCGCGCGGCATGTCGCCGCCGATACTGATCAGGCGCAGTTGGCCGACCTTTTCCTCAAGAGTCATACGCCCTACCAGGTCGGCGATGAAAGCCGACTTGTCATCCATCGATGGCGCAGCGACCAGCAAGTTGGGGGCGAACAGGGCAGAAACGAGAGCGAACTGGCGCAGGTATTTCATCGGGTGCGGCATCCTGGATACAGGTCATTGTCTGAATGGTCGCCACGATACTCCGAGTCCTTGCACCGCGCCTTGGCTCCATGCAAAAAAACGCTGCCATTCAACGGCGTGCCAGGTATTACGACGCCCGCCTTGCGCAAAATTGCGCTTTTTATGGGGCATCACTGGTTTTGCCTGCCAGCAGGCGTAGCATGGCCACATCAGGGAGAAGGTGATGGCGCAATTCGAACGTCTGCAGGTATTCCAGAGCATGAGTCGCTCGCCCAACGCGTGCCTGCACGCCATGGCCGAGCTAGGTAATGGCATGGCCGTGGCGCGCTGGAGCAATGCCCATGATGCGCGCGACTACCTGGCGCCCAGTCATCACACGCTGTCCTGCTACCTGGCCGGCGGCACCGGCACCTTTCGCCGCGAGCAGCCGGGCAACAAGGGCGCACCGGACAAACTGTGCATCCTGCCGGCCGAACACCAGTCGGCCTGGGTCATCAACGGCGAGATTCAACTCGCCCACCTTTACATCGAGCAGGAACAGTTCGCCCTCGGTGCGGTGGCCCTGCTCGACCGCGAACCACGCAGCCTGCAACTGGCAGAAGCGACCTTTCTCGAGGATGCCGAGCAGTCCGCGCGTTTCCGCCAGCTCTGTACCCTCGACTGGCAGGAGCCGGGCGAACGCCTGCTGGCCAGCAGCCTGGCTCAGCAGTTGCTCGACCATGCCCTGCTCAACCAGGTCGGCCTGCGCCAGGGGCTGAACCTGAAAGGAGGCCTGGCTCCGCTGCAACGCAGACGGGTGCGCGAGTTCATCGAACAGCATCTGGAGACGCCACTGCCGCTGAGCCAACTGGCCGCGCTCTGCGCCCTGTCGCAATACCATTTCGCGCGCATGTTCCAGAGCAGTTTCGGCCTGCCGCCGCATCGCTACGTGCTGGCCCGGCGACTGGCTCGCGCCTGTCAGTTGTTGCGCCAACCCCAGCCTTCGCTGAGCGACGTGGCGCTGGCTTGCGGCTTCGCCAGCGCCAGCCATTTCAGTAACCGCTTTCGCCAGGCGCTGGGTGCCACACCCGGGCAGTACCGCGCGGCATTCCGCTAGCCGTGCTGGCGGGTTGTACCCGCCCTGCTGTCGGCAATCTGCTGGCAACGCCTGCTAATCGCCACGCGGCTATGCGAAAATCTGCGGCTTTGCATTGCTACGGCCCAGTCATGCGCCCATTCATTTCTGCCTCGGGGCTTCGTTGATGCCCCTGGATATCCACCAACTCCGCCAGGAAGACTGGCGCTCGGAATTCGGTGCCGGTGACCTGCGTCGCGGTATCGGCTACGCCGAAGAGAAACGCAGCAAGCTGCTCAGCATCAAGGACAACAGCCTGCTCGCCAACTGCCGTGGCTCCGGTGGGCAGACCTACCAGCAGCGCATTACCCTGCACCCCTATGGGCGCAAATGGAGCGTGACCGGGCACTGCACCTGCCCGGTGGGTTTCAACTGCAAGCATGTGGCCGCCGCCCTGCTCACCCTGGAAGCGCAACAGCGCGCAGGCAGCGACCTGTCGGACATCATCGTGGTCAACAAGGAACTGGCGGAAACGCGCCTGGAAGGTATCGCGCCTACCGCCATCCTCAGCCTGGGCAGCCAGGTGCGCGTGCATTTCGATGCGCGCAAGGGGCGCATGCAGGAGCAGACCCAACACCGCGCGGCGCTGGCCTTCGACTATGCCGGACACAAGGTCTTCGGTAAGCCGGCCAAGGACCTGGTCAAGCGCCTGGATGCAGAGACCAACCTGCGCCTGATCCGCGACGGTGCTGCCGAAGCCACCCTGCGCAAGCGCCTGGAAAGCCTCGGCCTGCAGGTTGCCCTGCGCCAGAGCGAAGCGCTGCCGGCCGATGCCGGCGAGGCGTTCGAGTTGGAGCGCGAGCGCGACTGGCTGGATTTCGTCCAGCAGCAGTTGCCGCAGTTGCGCGCCGAAGGCTGGCAGATCCACATGCGCCCGGACTTCCAGTACAACCTCGCCGAGGTCGACGACTGGTACGCCGAGGTCGAGGAAGACCCGCAACAAAACTGGTTCGACCTGGAGCTGGGCATCGAAGTCGAAGGCCAACGCCTGAGCCTGCTGCCGATCCTGCTCCAGGCCATTCGCCGCACGCCCTGGCTGCTGGCGCCCGAAGCGCTGGCCCAGCGCGCCGACGAAGATCGCCTGCTGGTCAGCCTGCCGCAGGGCGGCAAACGCATCGCCCTGCCCTTCGCCCGATTGAAGCCGCTGCTGGCCACGCTCGGCGAGCTGTACTTCCGCGACCCTGGCGACGACCATCTGCCGCTGCGCCTGGGCCGCGCCGACGCCGCACGCCTGGCTGAGCTGGCACAGGGCCCTGAACTGAGCTGGCAAGGCGGCGATGAGCTGCGCGGTTTCGCCCAGCGCCTGCAGAGTCTGGCCGTGCGCGAGATTGCGCCACCCGAGGGTTTGCAGGCCGAACTGCGCAGCTACCAGTTGCAGGGGCTGAACTGGATGCAGACCCTGGCCGAACTGCGCGTCGGCGGCGTGCTGGCCGACGACATGGGCCTGGGCAAGACCCTGCAGACCCTGGCGCATATCCTCTGCGAGAAACAGGCCGGGCGCCTCGACAAGCCCGCGCTGATCGTCATGCCCACCAGCCTGATCCCCAACTGGCAGGACGAGGCGGCGCGCTTCACCCCGCAGTTGCGTGTGCTGGCCCTGCATGGCAACAAGCGCAAGGCACTGTTCGAGGAGATCGCCGAGCACGACCTGATCCTCACCACCTACGCCCTGCTGCCGCGCGACCTCAAGGCGCTGAACCAGCAGCGCTATCGCCTGCTGATTCTCGACGAAGCGCAGAACATCAAGAACCCGCGCAGCAAGGCGGCCACCGCCGCCGCACAAGTGCAGGCCGACCTGCGCCTATGCCTGACCGGCACCCCGCTGGAAAACCACCTGGGCGAGCTGTGGTCGCTGTTCCACTTCCTCATGCCCGGCTGGCTGGGCGATGCCAAGGCCTTCACCCGTGACTACCGCACGCCCATCGAGAAACGTGGCGACGCCCAGCGCCTCGATCACCTGAATGGGCGCATCCGCCCCTTCCTGTTGCGTCGCACCAAGGAGCAGGTGGCCAGCGAGCTGCCGCCGAAGACCGAGATCACCCACTGGGTCGAGCTGACCCAGCTGCAGCGCGACCGCTACGAAACCCTGCGCCTGGCCATGGACCAGAAGGTGCGCGAGGAAATCACCCGTCAGGGACTGGCGCGCAGCCATATCGTCATCCTTGAAGCCCTGCTGCGCCTGCGTCAGAGCTGCTGCGACCTGCGCCTGCTGGGTGACGACAACGGCGAGCTGAGCGCCAGTGATTCGGGCAAGCTCAGCGCCTTGCTGGACATGCTTCAGGAGCTGGTCGACGAAGGCCGTCGCGTGCTGCTGTTCTCCCAGTTCACCTCGATGCTGGCGCTGATCGAGGCAGAACTACAGGCGCGCAAGATCGCCTACGCCAAGCTCACCGGCAGCACCCAGGACCGCCGCACGCCGGTCGCACGCTTCCAGGCCGGCGAATTTCCGGTGTTCCTGATCAGCCTCAAGGCCGGCGGCAGCGGCCTCAACCTGACCGCCGCCGATACCGTGATCCACTTCGATCCCTGGTGGAACCCGGCCGCCGAAGCCCAGGCCAGCGACCGCGCCTACCGCATCGGCCAGGACAAGCCGGTATTCGTCTACAAACTGATCACCCGTGGCAGCGTCGAAGAGAAGATCCAGCAACTGCAGCAGACCAAGGCCAACCTGGCCAAGGGCGTACTCGACGGCGGCAGCCAGGGCCAGTGGCAACTGGATGAAGCCGACCTGGCAGCGCTGTTCGCGCCGCTGGATTGACAGCGCGACGGCGACTCAATCCGAGGTATCGTCGCGCTCGGCCTCGGCATCCTCACGGTTACGCGCCTTGCTGCGGGGGTGCGGGCCGGCCACGGCCGGAAAGCGCGACGAGGCGTAGCGCACCACCAGAATCGCCAGCGCCAGCAGCAGGATCGCCCCGGAAACCATCACCACGCCCCAGCTCGGCTTATGGGTATGGGAGATGTCGGAAATCAGCAAGCGGGTCAGCGCGGTGATCGCCACGTAGATCATGAAGCGGATCGGCATGTGGTTGGTCTTGAAATAGATGCCCACCATCGCTGCCAATTCCAGGTAGATGAACAGCAGCAGAATGTCATCGACCGTGATGTGGCCCTTCTCCAGCATGCCGATGAAGGTCATCACCCCCGCCCAGGCCGTGATCGCCCCGATGGCGAACAGCGCCAGGTAATGGAAGGCCTCCATCAACAGATTGCCCAGCGACTCCGCCAGGCCATGCATGCCCTCACGCAGACGTTCCGCCCAATTCATCGTTCACTTCTCCCCAAACAAGCATGATGCCCGAGCATCCGACATGGATACCCGCTAACGAGCATGCAGGAAAAACACCCACTTGAGGATGATGCAGGGATGTGACGCAAAGACACAGACGCGGATTGCCGCAGGCCTTTCAGATCCACCAAGCAAGCATCCCGCTCGTCAGCAGCGGCACTGCGACCGGTACAACCCAAAGATGGCGCCAGGCCAGCACGACGACCAGCAGCACTGCAGCGAGCATCAGTTGGCACAGCCACAGCACCGCGCCGATCTCGCTACCCAAGCTTAGGCTGCACACCCACAGGGCAAACGCGAAGCAGATCGCCGCAGCCCAGCGCAGCATGCGTTGGCGCAAAAATCCCGGCTCGCCGCCAAGCAAGGCTTTGTGATGACGCGACATGGCCAGGCACAGGGTCAGCATGCCGAGATAGGCCAAGGCGAAAGCGAGCAGCATCAGCGCACCTCCCCGGCTGGCCCGCGCGATACCTGCGCCGAGCTGACCTGCACGGCCGACGGCACCCCCAGACGCCAAACGCACAAGACGCAGAGCAGGCCCGTCAGCAACAGGAACAGATCGATACCGGCCAACGCCCAGTCACCGCGTTCCAGGCTGGCCAGCAGATGGCCGTGCGGCGCCAGCAGCCCGGACAGTAGCGGCAGGCCCAGAGCCAGCAACGCGCCGAGGGTCAGTTGCTGACGCAGCAGGCGCGAGCTGTGCCGACGCAGCACGGCCCACAGCGCCAGCAGCAACCAACTGGCAACGAACACCCAGGCCTCCCAACTGGCCCGCGCAGGCAGGTTCTCTGGCAGCAGGCGATTGCCCCACAGCAGAGCCAGGCTGGCCAGTGGCAGGCCAACGAATACCGCGCCATTGAGCGCACGCACCACACCGATACCACGCCCGCAACGAGTCGCACGCTTGCTCAACCAGACTCGGCTGCCGGCCTCCAGCATGGCGCAGCCGGCCAGCCCCAAAAGCAGATAGATCGCCCGCACCAGCGCACCGCCGAACTGCGCCATATGCAGGCCAGCCAACCACAGGTAAGCGCTGTAGCCGGCTGGTGCACGCTGCTCATGCAGCAACTCGCCGGTACCCGCATCGAAGGTCAGCGTATCGGCCGGGTTGGCGATGCGCGAGCTATCCGCGCGGTGGATCTCCACCACCGCCGAGGCATCGTCCGGGTGATGCACGCTGATCCACCCCGGCTCGCCGCCCTGCCAGTGCGTGCGCGCCTGCTCGACCAGCGTATCGAGGGAAACCGCTGCAGTCGCCGGACGATGCAGCTCCTCGCGGTGATACCCACCCATCACCTCGCTGAAGAAGTGAGTGAGATCGCTCTTGTAAGCCACCTGAACGCCAGCCGGCATGTAGGAGGCGACGAAGATCGCCACGCCGGTGTAGGCCATCAGCAGATGAAAGGGCAAGCCAGCCACGCCGAACAGGTTGTGCGCGTCCAGCCAGGCGCGCTGGCCGTTGGCTGTCGGACGCAGGGTGAAGAAATCCTTGAAGATGCGCCGGTGGATGATCACCCCCGAGATGAGCGCCACCAGCATGAACATCCCGGCCAGCCCCACCAGATAGCGCCCGAGCATGCCGCCGTGCAGTTCATAGTGCAGCGTGAAGAAGAACTCGCCGCCCAGGGTTTCAGCCAAGGGCTGCAGGATGTGCAGAGCGAAGGTGCGACGCTCGATATGTTCACTGCCGTCGACCTCCCAGGCCAGTAACCAGAACGGAGTACGCTCGCTCGGTGGACGCAACCAGAACGCATGCAATTCATCCGCGACATTGGTCTGCAGCCAGCCACGCAACTGCTCGGCGCTCAGCGTCAACGTGGCCTGCTGCGACAGGTGCAGCGCCGGACGCATCCAGCGCTCCAGCTCCTTGTCGAAGCAGGCCACGGTGCCACTGAACAGAATGACGAACAGCAGCCAACTGGGCAGCAGGCCGCCCCAGGTGTGCAAACCGGCCATGGATTGACGCAGGCTCATGGGCGCGCTCCGAATTCGGCGGGCAGGAAGGCTGCCAGGCACGCCAGGACTGTCAGCCCCACCAGCAGCAGCCAGGCACGCAGAGCGCTGCGCGCGGCGAACGCATAGATCGCTGCAGCACTCCATACGGCAAAGCACAGCAGGCTGGCGAACACCACCCGGTCAGCGCGCGCCAGCGGCAGGTAGACGGAGAAGAACGCGGTAAACCCGTAGGCCAGGGCATAGCCACCGAACAGGGCGGCCAGGATCCGCGAAGCGATGCTCCAGGGGGTCAGGGAAGATTGTTTGCTCACGGTTGGCTCGTTGTTCGCTGATCGGGCTTAGATCGGTACCCGCATGGCGGGCGGCGGCCTGGCGCGCCAGGTCTAGAAGCTATAACCCACGGTACCCACCACGGTGCGGCGGCTACCGATGAAACAGTCGCCACGGGACAGGCAGGTGGTGTAGTAGGTTTCGTCCTCGAGGTTGCTGGCGTTGAGGGTGAAATTCCAGTTCTGGTACTGGTAGCCGAGCATGGCATCGAACAGCGTGGTGGACGGTGTTTTCAACTGGTCGAGACCGTCCCAGCTGGCGCCCACGTAGCGCACCCCGGCACCGGCGCTGAAGCCGGGAATGCCGGCGATGCTGAAACGATGCTGGCTCCACAGCGAGGCCATGTCCTCCGGCACGCTGGCCAGGCGCTTGCCCTCTTCGGCTGGCGCCCCCTTGAGCACTTCGGTGTCGGTCTTGCTGTAGGTGGCAATGAGGTTCCAGTTCGGATTGATCTCCACCAGCGCTTCCAGCTCCAGGCCACGGGCACGGGTTTCGCCATTTTGCAGAGTGTTCAGCGGATCGTTCGGGTCAGGCATGCGCCGGTTCTGTTCACGCAGGTCGTAGACCGCCGCAGTGAACAGGCTGTTGCTGCCCAGCGGCTGATACTTGACACCCAGCTCCCACTGCTTGCCCTCGATCGGCTTGTACGGGTCGAGGGTGCGGCTGTTGAGGCCGATGATCGGCTGGAACGACTCGCTATAGCTGATGTAGGGCGCCACGCCGTTGTCAAACAGGTAGGTCAGACCGACCCGCCCGGTGACGTCATCGTCCTTCTGCCCCATGCGCCCCTGGGTCTTGCTCTCGGCCCAGTCCTTGCGCATGCCAAGCGTCAGCAGCCAGTTCTCGTAGCGGATCTGGTCCTGAGCGTAGAGGCCCTTCTGCACCGCCCGTTGCTCCGGGTCTTCTATCAGGGCGATTGCGGAAGGATCGAAGGAGCCGTACACCGGGTCATACAGATCCAGCGGCGTAGCGGCGCCGCTGGCACGTTTGCGCTCGGTCACGGCGTGCTGGTAGTCGCTGCCAAGCAGAAGAGTATGCTGCAGCGGGCCAGTGTCGAAGCGCGCCTCGCCCTGATGGTCAGCCACCCAGACCTTCACTTCGGGTTTGGAGATGGAAAACACCCGATTGACCGTGCGGTTATCGGCCTGCAGCACCGGCGGCCATCCGTACATCGTCTGGTAGCTGACCTTGCTCTTCTGCCAGCGCAGGTTCTGTCGCAACGTCCAGGTGTCATCCAGACGCCAGGCGAACTGCGAGGTCAGCGCCACCTGCTCACTGTCGTACTCATCGAAGCCCGGCTCGCTGACGAAGGTATTGCTGCCAACCTTGCCGTACGGCGCGCCCAGCACAGTGCCACGGTGTGGAAGGAACTGGCTGGTTGAGCCGCTATCGTCCTTCTGTATGTTGGCCAACAGAGTCCACTCGATATCCTCGCTGGGCTTCCAGGTCAACGAAGGCATCAGCACCAGGCGGTTGTCCTTGACGTGGTCGACCTGGGTCTGACTATCGCGCTGCACCGCTATCACGCGATACAGCAAGGTGCACTCCTCATTCAACGGCCCGGTACTGTCCACTGCCAGTTGCTTACGATCGAAGCTGCCGTACTGCGCCTGCAGCTCGGTGCGTTGCTCAGCCTGCGGACGCTTGCTCACAAGGTTGACCAGACCGCCGACCGGTGTCTGCCCATAGAGCATCGAAGACGGCCCCTTGAGCACCTCGATGCGCTCCAGGGTAAATGGATCGGTACGGATATTGGTGTAGCTGCCAAAAGTCTGCTGCAAGCCGTCGAGGAAGATGCTCGGCGCACTGCCGCGGATCATCGACCAGTCACCGCGGCTGTCCAGCCCATAGGTTTCTCCTCGCATGCCGGCGGTATAACGCAGCGCGTCCTGCACGGTCAGTGAGCCCAGATCGCGGATACGGTCGGCTGTAATCACGCTGACCGACTGCGGTGTCTCCAGCAGTGGCGTATCGGTCTTGGTACCGGTGGCACTTCGGCTCGCCACATAGCCGGCCACCGGACCGTTGGCACGCTCGGCTTGCGGAGTCGCTACAACGCTCTGAGCCTCAAGCTCAATGGCCTCTTCGGCCAGTAGTAGCAGCGGGTTCAACGCCAACCCCAAAGTCGCCAGGCGGACTGAGCGAGTCAGGTAACGATGGACAGCAGAGGTAGGCATTACGGCTCCTTGAATAACATGAGGACAGTGTACGGCGGCTGCGTATTAGTGAGAATTGCTTAGATTTGAAATATTAATTATCAAACTTATCCCCCTGCCGGCTGCCTCCGCTCACCAGTTGTAGCTGGCGCTGGCTGTGAGGGTGCGACCGTAGCCGTAGTAGCAGGTCACTTCGCTGCAGGAGGTGTCGTACTCCTTGTCCAGCAGGTTGCTGGCGTTAAGTGCCAGGCGCATGCCATCGAGTTGATAGTGCAGGCTGGCGTCGACCAGGGTGTAGGCCTCGGACTCGACGTTGACGATGGGTTCCAGCGTCGGGTTGAACGCCAGCGCGGCGTTGCGCCCGGTATATCGGCTCTCGCCGACGTAGCGCACGCCGATACCGCCGCCGAAGCCCTTGAGTGCCCCACTGAGCTGGGTGTAGTCGAGCCAGACGCCGGCCGAATCACGTGGGGTACGTGGCAGGCGACTGTCCTTTTCCCAGGCGTTGGGGCTCTTGCTGACGAAAGCGTCGGTGTAGCTGTAGAAGGCACTCAGATCCAGGCCTTCGGCCAGGCTGGCCAAGGCTTCCAGTTCGATGCCGCGCGAGCTGACCTCCCCCACTTGGCGGCGCAGGGTGCGCCCCGGATCACTGCTGCTGTCATTGAGCACGTAGTCCTGCTTGGTCAGGTCGAACAGTGCCAGGCTGACGAAACTGCGCGCGCCCTCAAGCTGGTACTTCACGCCGATTTCGTACTGCTTGCCACGCTCCGGGTCGAACGGCTTGCCCGTGAGGGTATCGCTGCCGCTGACCGGGTTGAACGATTCGCTGTAGCTGACATAGGGCGCCAGGCCGTTGTCGAACACATAGACCAGCCCTGCGCGACCGCTGAAGGCTTCGCTGGTTGTCTTGCTGTCGGCCTGCAGAGCGTCGTCGATCTGGTTCTGCGCCCAGTCGTAGCGACCACCAAGCAACAGCCGCCAGTGGTCGCCGAGCTTGAGTTGGTCCTGCAGGTAGAGGCCGGTCTGGCGAGTCAGCAGGCTCTGCTTGCGATCGATGGCAGGCGATACGAGTGGCCGACCGTACTGCGGTTCGAGCAGATCCAGCGGCGGCACCGTGGCGCCATAATAGGCCGCTTCGTTGGAACGGCTGCGGCGCCAGTCGAGGCCGAGCAACAGGTTGTGCTCGACGCTGCCGGTGGCGAAACTGGCTTCGGCCTGGTTGTCCACGCCCCAACCACTCATGTGTTCGTCCTGCACGCCGGCGCTGCGCAGCAGGGTGCGGCCATCGAACGGCAACACGGCATAGGCGTTGATGTAGCTGTATTCCAGGTTGGTCTCGTCGTAGCGCAGATTCTGCCGCAGGGTCCAGGTGTCATTGAGACGGTGTGACAACTGATAGCCGACGGAATAATAGCTGCGCTGGAAGTCGTTGAAATCCGGCTCGCCATCGAAGAAGTCAGGATCGCGGTCGTAGGGCAGGTTGAAGGTGTCACGCAGGTACGGCGAAAAGTGAGTACTGAAGCCGTAACGCCCGTCATCCTTCTGGTAGGCGGCCTGGACTGTCAGCTCGGTGTCGGCGTTCGGCCGCCAGGTCAGGCTGGGCGCCAGCATCTGCCGCTGCATGCCGGTCTTGTCGACCTGGGCGTTGGCGTCGTTACCGAGCATCACCACCCGATAGAGCAGCGAACCGTCGTCGCTCAACGCCCCGCCGAAGTCGCCGGCCAGCTCCGCCAGATCGTCGCTACCGGCGCGTAAACGCACTTCATTGCGCGCCGTTTCGCTGGGCCGCTTGCTCACCTGGTTGACGATGCCGCCAGGCTCGGCCTGGCCATAGAGCACCGACGCCGGACCACGCAGCACCTCGATGCGCTCCATCGCCCAGCTGTCCAGACGCGGCAGGCCGTAGGTGCTGGTCGGTTGCACCAGGCCGTCGCGAAATACCCGGGTCTTGGCATCGAAACCACGGATGCTGAACCAGTCGTAACGGGTGTCGAAGCCGTAGGGCACGCTGATGCTCGGGGTGTAGCGCAGCGCCTCTTCCAGGGTGGTGACGCCGCGTGCATCCATCTGCTCGCGACTGATCACGCTTATCGCCTGCGGGGTTTCCAGCAGCGGCGTATCGGTCTTGGTAGCGGTAGCGCTGCGGCTAGCGACATAGCTGCCGACCGGGCCGTTGGTGCGCTCAGCCGGCTGGGCAGTCACGGTCTGGCTCTGCAACTCGAGGCGGTCGGCTGCCGCTTGCGGCGCCGGCTCGAGGCGATAGTCGCCCTGCCCGTCCAGCACCACGCGCAGGCCGCTGCCGGCCAGCAAGTGGGCGAAGCCCTGCTCCAGCGAGTAGTGCCCTTGCAGACCGGGGCTGCTGCGCCCACGGGTCAGCGCCGGGTCGAAGCTGAGCAACACACCGGACTGCCGGGCAAATTCGGTGAGTGCCGACTCCAGCGCGCCGGCACTGATCTGGTAAGGCTGCGCGGCCCAGGCCGAGGTCGCCACGGGCAACAACGCCAGTGGCAGGCTGAGGCTCAGCAGTGCGGCGCGTACGGCACGTGCCAGGGGCTGGGAACGACGGACAACGCGAGGCATGACGACTCCTTCGGCATAGCGTTAGGTAACGATTGCCTGGGAAGCCGGACGAACGAGAAAAACCTGCAAAAGAATTTGCGAATTATTTTCATGCAGCCTGCAGACTGACCCAATGGCGGGTGCGATAGACCACCCGCACCGGCATGGTACGTGCCAGCATCGCCAGCACGCGGTCGCTGTCGTCCAGCGGGAAGACCCCGGAAATACGCAACCCGGCCACCTCCGGCGCACAGCGCAGCACGCCCGGTCGCTGACGCCCCAGCTCGGCGAGAAACTCCACCAACGGCATGTCGTGGGCCACCAGCAGGCCATCGACCCAGCGCCCGCGATTAACATCGGCAGTGCCCAACTCGTGCAACGCGCCAGCGCTCAGATGCACCCGCTGGCCAGCCTCGATGCGCTGCGCCACACCGTCTCTGGGCCGTGCCTCGACCGCCCCCTGATAGACCGCCAGCTCACAGCCATGCGCCTGCTGGCGCACCTGGAAACGGGTGCCGAGGGCGCGCAGCAAGCCTTGCTCGGCACTCACCAGAAACGGCCGACCGAGCGGGTCGGCGGCGGTCTGCACGAGAATCTCGCCCTGATACAGCTGGATCAAACGGCGCTCGTTGCTGTAATGGATATCCAGCGCGGTATCGCTGTTGAGGTACAAAGTGCCGCCATCGGCCAACTGCAGGCGGCGCCGCTCACCGGTGCCGGTACGTTGTTGTGCCAGCAACGGCTGCCAGGGCTGCAGGTGCTGGCCCAGCACCCCGGCGACCACCAGGCTGCCGAACAGGCCCAGTTGCTTGAGCGCGCGGCGCCGCTGACGATCCACTTGAGCGCCAGCCAACGCCTGCCTGGCCAGCGGCGCCGAGAGCCCTGCAAACTGCTGGCCCAGGTGCTCCAGGCGCTGCCAGGCCTGTTCGTGCTGCGGATCGGCCGCCCGCCAGTCGGCGCACAAGCGCAACTCGTGCGCCGTGGCAGTACCCGAGGCGAGACGCACGCGCCAGGTAATCGCCTGCTGCACCACTTCATCGAGCGCACTCATGCTTAGGCCACCCGGTAGCAATGGGTGAAGGTCTGTGTCATGTACTGCTGGATGGAGCTGACCGACCGTCCCAGCCGCTCAGCGATCTGCGGGTAGGTCAGGCCATCGAGCTGCGACAGCAGGAAGGCTTCGCGTACCACCGGTTTGAGACCATCGAGCAGGCGGTCGATGGCCACCAGGGTTTCCATGACCAGCGCCTGGCTCTCAGGCGAGGGCACCTCTGGCTCGGGCAACTGCGCCAGAGCCTCCAGGTAGGCACGCTCCAGACTGGCGCGGCGGTAGTGATCGATCAGCAGGCCGCGAGCGACCGTGGCGAGAAAAGCCCGTGGCTCACGCGGAGCCGGCACCTCGCGCTGCACCAGCAGACGCACGAAGGTATCCTGCGCCAGATCGGCCGCCTGCTGCGGACAGGCCAGACGCTGGCGCAACCAACCGATCAGCCAGCCGTGATGACCGCGATAGAGCGTTGCGAGGGAATCGCCTGGAAGAGGTTGGGCCATCGCCGAGAGTGTTCCATGGGACAGAAAAGAAACTAATGCGAATATATTGCATATGCAAAATACTATCACTACGACTCGCCACGCGACCCGCACTTCTGCCAAGCCATACGAAAACCGGGAACTGACGCTCAACCCATCACGGCGAAGGCCGATGAATGCACTACTGGCCAAACGGCAGCGAGTCCTTTATTCTCGCCACCACTGTACAAACAACCAGTTAATTACTGACCGACACGCATGAAGGCAGAAGAGGTGATGAATGGCCGTCGAAGTGGTGTACCGCAGCAGTCGCGACCCGGAGCGCTTGTTTATGGATAAGGCCGAAGCCGATCGTTACGACAAGATGCTGGAGTTGGCCGAGCGCCTCAGCGAAGTGCTGCACAAGGCGGTACCTTCCCTGAGCGAGGAACAGGGCGAGGAGCTGGGTATCTTCATGGCCAAGAACCGCGATGTCTTCGCTAAGGCGTTCAAGAGCCAGCCGGATGCACTCGACGAACTGGACGTCGCAGTCGCCAGTGAATGACCGAGATCGTGGCCCCGCGCCTCCAACGGGGCCACGACCTATGGGTTACTGACGGAATACTGCGCCGCAGCCTGCTCCAGCCAGACCGGCAGTTCCCGCCGTTTTACCCCTTCACGCCGGGCACGCGCCAGTTGCTCCAGCATGTACTGGCGCTTGTGTGCGTCACCTTCAGCGAAGGACAGCGCCAGGTCACGATCGGTCCACTGACGAATACGGCGAAACAGCCACCAGTGAAAGTACAGGCCGGCGGCCGTGGTGACGAAAATGATGAAATAGTCCATGGTGAATCCTCCTTTCACCACGCTAATCGAGCCCGCGGGCGGCGCCAAGTGCGGCATTGCCGCAGGCGATGGAGGCAGGCCCATGATCCAGTGCAAGCGAGTTTATCTCGAGGCCGAGACCAGCGACGGTATACGCGCTCTGGTCGACCGCCTGTGGCCTCGCGGCATCTCCAAAGATGCCCTGGCGCTCGATGAATGGCTACCCGATGTCGCGCCCTCCACTGAACTGCGCAAGTCCTATGCCCATCGCGCCGAGGTCTTCGACGAGTTCCGCACGGCCTACCGTCGAGAACTATGCGCCCACCCCGAGCACTGGCAGCGCCTTTTGCACTGGGCAACGAAAGGCACAGTGACGCTGCTCTACGCCGCGCGCGACGAGGAACACAACAATGCGCGCGTGCTGGCCGAATTTCTCGAAGAGGAACTGCAGCGCCATGACTCGCCCAGCTCGCCGGTGTGCTACCAGGGCAAATTCGATGCTCATTGACCGCGCAAGCCTCGGCTAGCGACTACGCGTCGTACAGCAGGCGCTCGGCGAGGTAGTCGGCAACGCGTGCCGGGGAGCGTTTTTCAGCCTGGGCGTGGGCGTAGATTTCCATGAGCCGCTGACTGATTTGCGCCAGGTGCGCCGTGATCGCCGCCAGCGCCTCACCGCGATGACGCAGCGCCACGTAGATCAGCCCGCCCGCATTGAGCACGTAATCCGGCGCGTAGAGAATACCCCGCGCTTCCAACTGATCGGCCACATCGGGACTGGCCAGCTGATTGTTGGCAGCCCCTGCCACCGCTGCGCAGCGCAGGTGGGCGACCGTCTGCGCATTCAGCACGCCACCCAGACCGCAAGGCGCGAGGATGTCGCATGGCGTGCTGAGCAGTGCATCGCAGGCAACCGGATGTGCTCCCAGTTGCTCGACAGCCAGTTGCATACGCGCGGCATCAAGATCGCTGACCAGCAGTTCGGCCCCGGCAGCATGCAGCGCTTCGGCCAGGGCGAAGCCGACATTGCCCAGCCCCTGTATGGCCACCCGCAACCCTTGCAGATCGTCACTGCCCAAACGTGCCTGAGCCGTGGTGCGAATCCCGGCAAAAACACCCAGCGCCGTGTGCGGCGACGGGTCACCTTCCCGGGTCGTGCTGGTGACATGATTGGTGTACTGGGCGATGCAGTCCATGTCGGCACTGGAGGTGCCGCTGTCGATGGCGGTGATGTAACGTCCATTGAGGGTTTCGATAAAGCGTCCGAAAGCTTCGAACAAAGCGGCACGGCTGGGTACATGCGCAGGACGGATGATCACCGCCTTGCCGCCGCCATGATCGATGCCGGCCAGCGCCGCCTTGTAGCTCATGCCCTGAGCCAGGCGAATGGCATCGGCAATGGCGCTCTGTTCATCGGCATAGGCCAGGTAGCGGCAACCGCCGAGCGCTGGCCCGAAGCGGGTATTGTGAATGGCGATAACGGCCCTGAGGCCGCTGGCCGAATCCTCGGCCAGGTGCAGAGCTTCGAGGTGGGCGGCTTGCATCATGCTGAACATGGCTGCGCTCCGGGTCGGATGTCACGCCTCAGTATAGGAGAGGCCCACTGGACGGCGATCCTGCCAGCGGCTAAAAACAGCACAAGTCAGCGGAGAATGCGATGACCCCACGCCAAGCCTGCCTGCAGTGCCTGCAACGCGATCCACCCGCCCTGTTCGAGGCGGCGCTGTGGATCGCCGCCGAACACGATCCCGAGCTTCAGCCCGCACAGGCGCTGAACGACCTGCAGGGTTTGCAACTGCAGGTCAGCGCTGGCTTGCCCACCCTGCCCGCTCGAGAACTGGCCCAGCCGCTGCTACGCCGGCTGGCCGAACTGGATTTTCAGGAAGACGACGCAGGCATCACCCGCCCACGCCACGCCCTGCTGCATGAAGTGCTGCGCCGCCGACGTGGCCAGCCGCTGACGCTGGCGCTGATCGCCCTGGAGTTGGCACGACGCCTGGAGATCCCTTTGCAGGGGGTGAACTTCCCCGGTCATTTCATGCTGCGCGTCCCCGGCGCCGACCACCTGCTCGACCCCTGCGGCGGGCGCCGTCTGTATACGCGCGATTGCCGTGATCAGCTCTATCGCCAGCTGGGTCCGGGCGTCGAACTCAGTGCCGAGCATCTGCAAACGGCCGACGCCCAGGCCATGCTGCGCCGCCTGTCACGTAATCTACGCATGTTGCACATGCAGCACGATGCCCCGGATGCGGCACTCAAGGACGCCGAGCGCGTCCTGCTGCTTGGCCCAGCGACGCTGGCCGACCATCTGGCCCGCGCCGACGTGTATCGGCAACTCGACTGCCCGCAAGGCGAGCGCTACGACCTGGAGCACGCACTGTTGTTCTGCGACGAAGACGGCCTGCGCCTGAAACTGAGCGAGCGCCTGCGCAAGCTGGCACGCACGCCGGCGGTGCATTGAATCGCAGGGAAGGTCAGGCCGAAGCCGGCAGGCCGTGAAAACTGAAGTAGTAACGCAGGGCGTCGATCATCTCGACGTAATCGGCAGGCGGTGCCACCAGCGCGAAGCCGGAATCGTAGACACCGGGCGTAAGGTCTTCACGGCACCACTGGCAGTTGGCAGAAAAATCGATGAAGTGTATGCCAGGCTGGCCCGGAATCTTCAGACGCATGTCGAAACGCGCCCCCACCAGCATCGGCAACTGGCTGATGAGCATCAGGCCGTCGAGCGAGACGTTGCCGATGAAGCCCATCGGCTTGTCGGTGATGCGGTTGAACACCTTCAGGTAGTAGGGCAACTGGTGGCGTTCGATTCGGCGCTGGCTACGCATGATGGCACATCGCTACAAAGGGATTCGAGTATGGCCCCACTCCGGCCACTAAACCACCCTCAAGCACAGCGTTGGGCTATCCGCTCGCGCAGTTGGCGACGAGCGGCGTCGGTTTCCTCATCACTGTAGTAGATACGCTCGCCGTTGGCGTCCGTGCGGTAATAACTGTACCCCTCGGGTATCTGCGCCAGGCGCCGACGCAGATCACGGCATTCGCTGGCGCGCGCCTCACGTTGCTCAGTCGCGGCTGCTGCCGCCTGCTGCGCCTCTTCACGACGGGCTTCATAGAAACGCTGGCTGCGCGCCTCTCGCTCGAGCGTATGCGCATCGCGCTCGACCACCTGAGGTCTGACCTGTACGGTTTGCGCCCCGGCCACGGGGCGCTGGCCGAAATGCACACGGCCTTGTTCATCCGTCCAGCGATAGATTTCCGCTGCGGCCAGAGTCGGCAGCAGCATCACGATCAACAACCCGTAACGCATGTTCATCCTCCGTGAGAGACACACGCCAGCTTATACCCCGCCGCACTGGCGAGAAATATCCGCGACAAAAGGTTCAGAGCGCGGCCGGGCTGACTTTGACCGCAGGCGCGGGGCTGTGGTGACCCAACTGTTCCAGGGTCTGCAGGCGGGCACGGGCGCGATAGGCATACTCGCTGGCCGGATAGCGCGTGATGATGAACTGATAGGTCTGCGCGGCATCGACGAACAGGCTCTCACGCTCCAGGCACTGGCCACGCAACAGGGAAATCTCCGGCTGCAGATAACTGCGCGAACGGCTCTTGCGTTCGGCCTGCGACAGCTCCAGCGCAACCTGGGCACAATCGCCTTCGTTGTAGGCGCGATAGGCGTTGTTCAGGTGATGGTCGAGCGAGACGCGGGTGCAACCCGTGGCAGCCAGGGCCACGGCCAGAATGATCAGGGTACGCATGGGCAAGTCCTCCAATGAGCAGTGTATCGACAGCACCGGGCAAAACTGAACCCGCTGTTGTGGCCTCGGCAGCAAGGCGGCATGCGCTGACCCATATCAATGACGCCAGGCGCAACAGGGGCTGTAATACGAATACAGATTTCAGACGAGGACGCAGCCATGAGCCTGCAACGACTGCTGGTCGTCATCGACGCCGAGCATCCGCAACAGCCTGCCCTGCACCGTGCAGCCGACGTGGCGCGCAAGACCGGCGCCGAACTGCACCTGCTGCAGATCGACTATCACCCGAGCCTGGACGGCGGCTTGCTGGACAGCCACATGCTCAAGCGTGCCCGTGAAAGCATCCTGCGGCAAAACCACGAAGCGCTGCGCGCCAGCGTCGCTCATCTGAGCGATGAGGGCTTCAGGATCGAGGTGGATGTGCGCTGGGGCAAACGGCGCCACGAAGAGATCCTGGCCCGCGTCGCCGTGCTGCAACCCGACATCCTCTTCACCTCGACGCAGCCCAGCAGTGCCCTGCGCCGCCTGTTGCTGAGCGATACCAGCTGGCAATTGATTCGTCGCTGCCCGGTACCGCTGTGGCTGGTACAGGATGCCGAGCCTCTGGGCCAGAACCTGTGCGCGGCACTCGACCCACTGCACAGTGCCGACAAACCCGCCGCCCTCGATCATCAACTGATACGCACCAGCCAGGTGCTGGAAGCTGCCCTGGACATGCAGGCGCATTATCTGCACGCACAAGCGCCGCTGCCGCGTTCGTTGTTGTTCAGTGCCGAGGTAGCGCAGGAATATGAAGACTACGTGAGCCAATGCAGCCGCGAACATCGCCAGGCTTTCGACCAGTTGATCGCCCAGCACAGCATCGGCCCTGCACAGGCCCACCTGCTGGACGGTTTTGCTGAAGAAGTCATCCCGCGCTTCGTGCGTCAGCACAAAATCGGCCTGTTGCTGATGGGCGTCATCGCCCGTGGCCATCTGGACAGCCTGCTGATCGGTCATACCGCAGAGCGCGTACTGGAACGTATCGAATGCGACCTGCTGGTGATCAAACCCGATGGCAAAGGGTAGTGCACGGGAACAATGACTACAGCGAAAGGCCGTAGTAGCCTGCTCTCCATCGTTGAATAGGGAGTTCGTGCATGACCTTTCGCCGCACCAAAATCGTCGCCACCCTCGGCCCGGCCAGCAGCTCACCGGAAGTGCTGGAGCAACTGATTCTCGCCGGCCTGGATGTGGCCCGTCTGAACTTCTCCCACGGCACGCCGGACGATCACAAGGCGCGTGCCGCCCTGGTTCGTGAGCTGGCCGCAAAGCATGGCCGCCATGTCGCCCTGCTCGGCGACTTGCAAGGCCCGAAGATCCGCATCGCCAAGTTCGAGAACAAGCGCATCGAGCTCAAGGAAGGTGACATGTTCCGCCTCTCCTCCAGCCACTCGCGCACGGCCGGCACCCAGGAGGTGGTCGGCATCGACTACCCGGCACTGATCCAGGACTGCGACGTCGGTGATGAACTGCTGCTCGACGATGGCCGCGTGGTCATGCGCGTCGAACTCAAGGGCGCCGACGAACTGCACTGCCGTGTGATCATTGGCGGCCCGCTGTCGGACAACAAGGGCATCAACCGCCGTGGCGGTGGCCTGACCGCACCGGCACTGACCGAGAAAGACAAGGCCGACATCAAGGTCGCCGCCGAGATGGATCTGGACTACCTGGCCGTGTCCTTCCCGCGCGATGCTGCCGACATGGACTACGCCCGTCGCCTGCTCACCGAGGCCGGCGGCACTGCCTGGCTGGTGGCCAAGATCGAACGCGCCGAAGCCGTGGCCGATGATGAAACCCTCGACGGCCTGATCCGCGCCAGTGACGCGGTGATGGTCGCCCGTGGCGACCTGGCCGTGGAAATCGGCGATGCCGAACTAGTCGGCATCCAGAAGAAGATCATCGCCCACGCCCGTCGCCTGAACAAAGCGGTGATCACCGCCACGCAGATGATGGAATCGATGATCCACAGCCCGATGCCGACCCGCGCCGAAGTCTCCGACGTGGCCAACGCCGCGCTGGACTACACCGACGCGGTGATGCTCTCGGCCGAAAGCGCCGCTGGCGAATACCCGGTCGAAGCCGTGCAGGCCATGGCCCGCGTGTGCCTGGGCGCCGAGAAGCACCCGACCAGCAAGCAGTCCAGCCACCGTCTGGGCCGCACCTTCGAGCGTTGCGACGAAAGCATCGCCCTGGCCACCATGTACACCGCCAACCACTTCCCGGGCGTCAAGGCCATCATCAGTCTTACCGAGAGTGGCTACAGCCCACTGATCATGTCGCGCATCCGCTCGTCGATCCCGATCTTCGCCTTCACCCCGCACCGCGAAGCCCAGGCCCGTGTGGCGCTGTTCCGTGGCGTCTACACCGTGCCGTTCGACCCGGCCTCGCTGCCGGCGAACAAGGTCAGCCAGGCGGCGGTGGACGAGTTGCTCAAGCGTGGCATCGTGGAACCTGGCGACTGGGTCATCCTGACCAAGGGCGACAGCTACCACGGCACCGGCGGCACCAACACCATGAAGATCCTCCACGTCGGCGATCAGATGGTGTGATCCACCCTTGAATGCACAAGGCCGCTCGATGAGCGGCCTTGTGTTTTAGTAGAGTGCGCTGTGCGCACCGACTTTTCACTTACCTGGCAGCCAGCCCCGATATACACGGCCAGGCGGCCCCGCGAGACCCTACGCGAATTTGGAAAAATCCGGCTTTCTGCGCTGCATGAATGCGGTCAACGCCTCGATGGCCTCGGGCGAGCGCAGGCGTTGGCCGAACAGCGCGCCCTCCTCCTCGATCACCTTGCGCAACTCCTCGCGCCCCGGCGCGCGCATCAGACGCTTGCTGTCGACAATTGCCGAGGGCGCCAGGTCGAGAAAACGCTGCGCCATCTCACGCGCCCTGGCCAAGGTCGCCGCACCGTCGTCCAGCGCCTGGTTGGCGATGCCCCAGGCTGCGGCCTGCTCGCCCGTGAACGCCTGCCCCAGCAACAGCAACTCGGCAGCGCGCACGTGCCCGAGCAAGCGCGGCAGGATCAGGCTGGAGCCGTACTCGGGGCACAAGCCGAGGTTGACGAAAGGCATCTTCAACTGCGCATCACGGCTGACGTAGACCAGATCGCAATGCAGCAACAAGGTGGTGCCAATGCCCACCGCCGGGCCAGCCACGGCGGCGATCACCGGTTTACTGAAGTCGAACAGCGCGCGCATGAACTGGAACACTTCGCTGTTCAGCCCGGTCGGCGGTGCCTGGATGAAGTCGGCTACGTCGTTGCCACTGGTGAAGCAGTCTTCGCCACCGGTCAGCAGCACCACACGCACGCTGGAGTCACGCTCGGCCTCGTCGAGTCTGTCGGCCATAGCAGCGTACATGGCGCGGGTCAGTGCATTCTTCTTGTCCGGGCGCTGCATGCGCAGGGTCAACAGACCGCCGTCGCGTTGGCTGTGTATGTGTTCGCTCATGCCTGGGCTCCACTGGGTGCGTCGCATGCACCGTCATCGAGCCTGACCGGCACAGCCTACGCGCGGGTGAGAAAGACGTCGGCCAGCATCTGGCTGCGCGGCAGCCCGGCCATGTACAGACGCCGGGCGAAGCTGTCGACCGTGGAAGAATGGCCGCAGAGTAAGGCGAAGGTCTGCCGGGAAACAAGGCGTAGTTCGGCCAAAGCAGCCGGCAACTGCGCCGCCGTCAGCAGCTCGACCTGCAGGTTGGCGTGCTGCGCCGCCAGGGCCTGAAGCTCGCCGGCCAAGTAGTGCTCGGCAGCTTCAGGCGCCACATGCAGCAGGCGGATAGTGCCCTGGTGCTCCTGTCGCAAGGCTTCACGCAACACTCCGTAGAGCGGCGCCAGCCCGGTGCCGGCAGCCAGCAGCCAGAGTGGCCGAGCCTGCCAGTCCGGGTCGTAGTGCAGAGCGCCACCGCGCAGCTCGCCGAGGCGCAGCGTGTCGCCGACCTGCAGGCGCCGCGCGGCATCGCAGAATGCGCCGGGCTGGCGACAATCGATATGAAACTCCAGGCAGTCATCCACCCCTGGTACGCTGGCCAGCGAATAAGGCCGGGCAACGCCGTGTTCATGCCACAACAGCAGATGCTGGCCGGGGCGATAGCGCAACGACTTGGCCGGCTGCAAACGCAAACGCAGAACCTGCTGGCTGGGCCAACTCACCGCGATCACTCGGGCGGCCAGGCCATCGCGCTGCGGATCAAAGGGTTCGACCCGCAGATCGCCGACCACCTGACACTGACAGGCCAGGCGCCAGCCCTCGGCACGCTTGTCTGCCGCCAGAGCCTCGGGCTGCACCTCCAGCGGCTCGCCAGCGACGCAGCGCACCAGGCAGGCATGACAGCTACCGGCACGACAGCTGTAGGGAATGGCCACGCCGCCATCAAGCAACGCATCGAGCAGGTTGGTGTGCCGGGCGACCTGCAACAGCTGATCGCCGACGCGCAACTCAGGCACCGGCACGCTCCCAACTGGCATCGCAGCGATTACGCCCGCCGCGCTTGGCCTGATAGAGCGCCTGATCGGCACGCTGCAGCGCTTCATCGAGATCGTCCCCGGCGACCAACAGTGTCATGCCGGCGGAGAGGCTCAGATTATCGACCTTTACGCCCACTGGCTCGGCCCTGGCGAAGGCTTCGCGCAAGCGCTCGCAGCAAGCAGTGAACTGATCGGCATCGGTATTGGGCAGTAGCAACACGAACTCCTCACCGCCGTAGCGGGCAATGATGTCGCCGTCGCGCAGACAGGCACGGGCCACGGCAGCGAAGGTCTGCAATACCCGGTCCCCCGCCGCATGGCCATGAGCATCGTTGATTCGCTTGAAATGATCCAGATCGATCAGCGCCAGGCCGTGCTGCCCTCCGGGCGCCGTATGTTCCAGCTCACGCGTGGCCACACGCAGGAAATGACGACGGTTGAATAACCCGGTCAGCTCATCGGTGGCCACCAGATCCTCGAGTTGGCGCATCATCCCGCGCAGCGTGTCCTGATGCGCCTGCAGGGCAAAACGGCGCTGGCGCATGCGTTTGCGCATGGCCTGCACATAACTGGAAAACAGACACGACCAGACCAGCAGGATGAACAGCACCCACACCTGCAGCCAGGCCATGCTCGAGTCCAGCATCGGCATGCGATAAGCCTCGAACAGGAGCATGGCTGCAAAACCGAAGAAAGCGAAAATGGCACAGCGCACGAACACCTTCGGCGTCAGCTGGAAGACGCCGAACAGCAGGATCAGCATGTAGAAGATCATCATCACGCCGCGCGCGCTGTCGAACTGCGCCAGCACCGGTGGCTGCCAGGCCAATGCCACCAGTACCTGGGCTTCGGTCAGGCTGGGGTCGTCATAACGCAGGTTGCGGCCGGACAAGAACAGCCAAAGAAACACCAGTTGGCTGCCAAATACGCCAAGACTGAGCCAGGCAGCGGTGCTGACCGTCCCCAGGGAATGACCGTTGATTACGGCAAACCAGCAGACGAGCGCCATCATCACGTAGGTCGCGACGGCCATGGCGAAGCGTTTGAGCAGAAGGTTCTGCAGACTGCGTTGCGTTCCCCGGCGAGTCATTGAACTCATGGGCTCCGTCCCATACTGGCATCTTGCCGTACTCTACCCGCATGCCCACAAAAAACCTAGGGTATCGATAACCGCCCACTGCCTCTGCCATCGACTTTCGGCTGCTGTGCCCGCTGCGGGCGGGTGCGCTATACTGCCGCGCCTTTTTGGGCGGCTGCGGGAAATATCGCCAAGATGGTTTTGCGCAGACGTCCCAATCGTCATTGCGCCGGGTCGTTGTCCGGCGCTTCCTTGTAGATGTTCCCTGATAGAGGAGCGCGCCAATGACCGTGATCAAGCAGGACGACCTGATTCAGAGCGTCGCCGACGCCCTGCAGTTCATCTCCTATTACCACCCCGTCGACTTCATCCAGGCCATGCACGAGGCCTACCTGAAGGAAGAGTCGCCGGCCGCCAAGGACTCCATGGCGCAGATCCTGATCAACTCGCGCATGTGTGCCACCGGCCACCGCCCGATCTGCCAGGACACCGGCATCGTTACCGTGTTCATCAAGGTCGGCATGGACGTGCGCTGGGACGGCGCCACCATGAGCGTCGACGACATGATCAACGAGGGCGTACGCCGCGCCTACAACCTGCCGGAGAACGTCCTGCGCGCTTCGATCCTGGCCGACCCGGCCGGTGCCCGCAAGAACACCAAGGACAACACCCCGGCGGTGATCCACTATTCCATCGTCCCCGGTGACAAGGTGGAAGTGGACGTCGCAGCCAAGGGCGGCGGCTCCGAGAACAAGTCGAAGATGGCCATGCTCAACCCGTCCGACTCCATCGTCGACTGGGTGCTGAAGACCGTACCGACCATGGGCGCCGGCTGGTGCCCGCCGGGCATGCTCGGCATCGGTATCGGCGGTACTGCCGAGAAGGCGGCCGTGATGGCCAAGGAAGTGCTGATGGAGCACATCGACATCCACGAACTGCAGGCGCGCGGCCCGCAGAACCGCATCGAAGAGCTGCGCCTGGAGCTGTTCGAGAAGGTCAACCAGCTGGGCATCGGCGCCCAGGGTCTGGGCGGCCTGACCACCGTGCTCGACGTGAAGATCATGGATTACCCGACCCACGCGGCTTCGCTGCCGGTGTGCATGATCCCCAACTGCGCCGCCACCCGTCACGCCCACTTCGTACTCGACGGCTCCGGCCCGGCCTCGCTGGAAGCGCCGGATCTGGACGCCTACCCGGAAATCGTCTGGGAAGCCGGCCCGAGCGCGCGCCGCGTCAACCTCGACACCCTCACTCCGGAAGAGGTGCAGAGCTGGAAGCCGGGCGAGACCGTTCTGCTCAACGGCAAGATGCTCACCGGCCGCGACGCTGCGCACAAGCGCATGGTCGACATGCTCAACAAGGGCGAGCAACTGCCGGTGGACCTCAAGGGTCGCTTCATCTATTACGTCGGCCCGGTCGATCCGGTCGGTGACGAAGTGGTAGGTCCAGCCGGCCCGACCACCGCCACCCGTATGGACAAGTTCACCCGGCAGATCCTCGAACAAACCGGCCTGCTGGGCATGATCGGCAAGTCCGAGCGCGGCCCCATCGCCATCGACGCGATCAAGGACAACAAGGCCGTGTACCTGATGGCCGTCGGCGGCGCTGCCTACCTGGTGGCCCAGGCGATCAAGAAGTCCAAGGTGCTGGCCTTCGAAGAACTCGGTATGGAAGCCATCTACGAGTTCGAAGTCAAAGACATGCCGGTGACCGTCGCGGTCGACACCAACGGTGAGTCGGTACACATCACCGGACCTGCGATCTGGAACAAGAAGATCGCCGAAAGCCTGGCGGTGGAAGTGAAGTAAGCGCCCACGTTGTAAAACAGAAGCCTGGCCCAGCGCCGGGCTTCTGCATTTTCAGCCTCCGGCATTGTGCAGGCGCGCGGTTCAGCCAGGCGGAACGATACCTGCCATGCGCGGCCTAACCTGGAAATCGTCAAGGAATTGCCATGACCTTTTCCATCATCGCCCGCTGCCCACGCAGCGGTCAGTTTGGCGTTGCCGCCACCACCGCCATGCCGGCAGTCGGCAAGCTGCTCAGCCATGCCGCAGCCGGTGTAGGGGCGGTTGCCACGCAGGCGCAGGTCAATCCCTATCTCGGCCTGGATGGCCTGGCATTGCTGCGTCAGGGTTTGTCCGCGCACGAAGCGCTGCAGCGACTCAAAAGCACCGATCCCTGCATGGAGCTGCGCCAGTGCGCGCTGATCGACGCGCAGGGCGATAGCCTGTGCTGGACTGGGGCCAAATGCCTGCCCTGGGCCGGCTCGCTGCGTGGCGAGCAGTTTTCCGTGCAGGGTAATCGCCTGGTTGGCCCGCAGGTGCTCGATGCAGTGGCCGAAACCTTCCGCTACACCGAGAAGAAACCGCTGATCGAGCGCCTGATCGAAGCCCTGGCAGCCGGCGACCGCTGCGGCGGCGACCGGCATGGCGAATCCTCGGCAGTGATCTATGTGGTCGATCAGGAGGAGTACCCGCTGTGGGATATCCGCGTCGACCATCACCTCGACCCGATGGCCGAACTGCGCCGTTTGCACAGGGTCTTTGCACGCGCCGTGCTGCCCGAGGTTCTCGCCATGCCGACTCGCGCCAATCCCGCTGGCAAGGCAGCGGAAGACTCGATCTAACGTGCAGCGGTGCCGAAACGCCGCCGATAATCGCCGGGCGACAGCCCTACCAAACGGGTGAATACCTTGCGAAACGCCCCGCTGTCGGCGTAACCCACCTGCCAGGCCACCTGCTCGATACTCTGGCGGCTGAACTCAAGCAGTTCGCGCGCCTTGCTCACACGTAACTGCTGGCAGTATTCAGTGGGCTTCAGCCCGGTGGCGGCGCGAAAGCGGCGCAAAAAGGTGCGCTCGCCCAAGCCGGCGCGGGTGGCCATGTCCGTCAGGCTCGCCTCGACACCACCCTCACCCTGCAACCAGCGCTGCACGCCGAGCACTGCGGCATCGCCATGATCGAGGCTGGGCGCAAAACTGCTGAAATGGCGCTGCGATTCACGGTTCAGATCCACCACCAGAAAGCGCGCGGTCTCGGCAGCGATGGTCGGCCCCAGCAGGCGTGTTACCAGGGCCAGGCCGAGATCGGTCCAGGCCATCAGACCACCTGCGGTGATCAGATCACCGTCGTCGATCACCATACGTTCTGGCTGTACCTGTACTTGCGGAAAACGTGCGGCCATCTGCGCCGCCAGCGCCCAGTGGGTGGTCACGGTGCGGCCATCGAGTAGACCGGCCTCGGCCAGGGCGAAGGCGCCAGCACAGACCGACGCCAGCAACACCCCGGCAGCGTGCTGTTCACGCAGCCAGTCACGGTAGCAGGCCGCAAGCGGCTGCTCGGCAGCATCGTCCAGACAAGGCGGCAGAATCACCACCTGCGGCGCACCGTCAGTCTGCGGCAGGCTGTCGAACGTGCGCTGCAACTGCCCCGCCTCATCGGCCTGCCAGTGACTGACACGCAGCCGGGGCAAGCCTTCACGCCCCTGCCCGGCAGCCATGCGATTGGCCACCTCGAACAGGTCACCCAGGCCATGCACGGCAGCCAACTGGGCGCCGGGATAACGCAACAGACCGATTTCCAGACCGCGCACGCTCATTGTCAGTTTTTCCCCGCAGATTGTCGGCTGCGCCCATCCTCGCAGGCGCGCCAGGGCGATAAGGTTGGCCGCACATCATCCCACGGAGAACACCATGAGCAAACGCGCCCTGATCCTGATCGATATCCAGAACGACTATTTCGCAGACGGCAAGTGGCCGCTCGCCGGCATGCACACTGCCGCCGCCAATGCCGCGCGGGTACTGGCTGCCGCGCGTGCAGCCGGTGACACAGTGATCCATGTGCGTCATGAGTTCGAGGCCGAGGATGCGCCCTTCTTCGCGCCGGGAAGCGACGGCGCGCGCACTCATGCCAGCGTGCTGCCGCAGGCCGATGAAGCCGTGGTGCTCAAGCATCAGGTCAACGCCTTTCTTGGCACCGACCTAAAGGCGCAGCTCGATGCAGCCGGCATCGAGCAGGTCACCCTGGTCGGCGCCATGAGCCACATGTGCATCGCCGCTGCGGCCCGCGCCAGTGCAGATTTCGGTTACGCGACCACGGTCGTTCACGATGCCTGCGCCACTCACGATCAGACGTTCGACGGCATCACCGTCGCCGCTGCTCAGGTGCACGCCGCCAACATGGCCGCCCTGGCCTTCGCCTATGCCCAGGTCGTTTCCACCGAGCAGTATCTGGCAGGTTGAATCAGTTGGCGCCGAAGCGCTGCAGCTGCATCTCGTGCAAACGGCTGAGCGTGCGGCGAAAGGCAAACGCGAGGTAGCCCTGGGTGTACAGCTCATCCAGCGCCACCTCGGCCTCGATATACAGCGGCACGCGGCGGTCGTAGCACTCGTCGACCAGGGCGATGAAGCGCCGCACCGCATCGTCTTTGCGCGCCAGCGCCGGCAGTTGCCGATCCCCGGCATCGACCCGCGCGGCGCCATCTTCAGTACCACGGGCGATGCGCCCCTCGCGTTGCTCGCCACCCAGGCGCGGCACTTCGCCAAGGAGGATGGCCGGGAAGCGCTCGCACAGCTCGATGAAATCCGGCGCAGCCAGCGGCTGCTCGCATAGATCCTTGAAGCGGCACCACAGCGCCGCCTGGCTATGGCCAAGATTGGCGATATGCCGGTGGCTCAGCGCGACCGGCTCACGGCTGACCGACTGGCCCTCGCTCAAGCGGGCGAACAACTCGACCAGCGCCTGCGGCTGCTGCACCCAATAGCGCTGCATTTCGGCGCCAGGATGCAAGCGATGATCCTGCTCACCGTCCACCGCCACCACCTGCATATGCGCTTCGAGCGCAGCGATGGCCGGCAAAAAACGCTCGCGGTTGAAACCATCGGCATACAGCTGATCCGGCGGCTGGTTGGAAGTAGCCACCAGCACCACGCCCTGCTCCACCACCAGGCTGAGTAGACGACCGAGCAACATGGCATCGCCGATGTCGCTGACGAACAGCTCGTCGAAACACAGCACGCGCAGCTCTCGCCCCAGCTCCTCGGCCAGCAGACGCAACGGGTCGGCATTGCCGGTCAACTCGAACTGGCGGCGATGCACCCACTGCATGAAGTGATGAAAATGCTGTCGTCGCGCCGGCACACGCAGGCTGTTGTAGAAGCTGTCCATCAGCCAGGTCTTGCCACGCCCCACTGGCCCCCAGAGGTATACGCCGAACGGGCGCTCACCACGATGCACAGCCTCGAAGCAACTCTGCAACGCCTGCACCGCGCGGCGCTGCGCGGCATCGACGACGAAGCCACCCGCCAGCGCCCGTTCATAAGCCGCCAGCGGCGAATCCGGCAATGCCGCTGGCGCGTTCAACGCAGCACCAGCCGGTTGCCTTCGAACTGCTTTGGCCAGTCGCGCCGGGTGAATACCTGGCCCTGCTCGCGCACGCGGCGCACCTCGGCCAGATCCAGCTCGGCAAACAGCCAGTGGCTGCGTGTGGGGCACAGCTCCGCGCTCTCGGCGATCACACCAGTGGCCGGCATGCCGTAGTCCGATGGCACGTACAGCGCGGCGCGGCCAATGTTCTCGTCCAGCGCTGGCGACCAGGGTGCCAGGCCAACCGTGGGCGACTGCAGCACGGCGATCTGGTTCTCCAGCGCTCGCGCCTGAGCGCCGATGCGCACGCGATAGAAGCCCGCCTCGGTATCGGTGCAACTGGGCGCCAGAATCAGGTCGACCCCGGCCTCGGCCAGGGTGCGCGCCAGCAGCGGAAACTCATTGTCATAGCAGATCAGGATGCCCAGCTTGCCCAGCGCCGTATCGAACACCTTAAGCCCGCTGCCGGCCGCAATCTGCCATTGCTCCAGCTCGAAGCGGGTCATCATCAGCTTGTCCTGGCTGCCCAGGCAGCCGTCCGGGCCGAACAGCCAGGCGCGGTTGCGGTAGAGGCCATCATCATCCAGCACGGCCAGCGAACCGGGCTGCAGGTAGATATTCAACCGCCGCGCCAGGCTCTCGCACAGTTCCAGCCAGCGCGGCAGCAGCGCCTGAATAGCCGCGATAGAAGCGTGCAAATCGCTGCGTTCAGCCTCCGGCAGCTGCCCTGTCAGCACCAGCCCGGCGTATTCCGGCAGCAACAGCAGCTCGGCGCCCTGCCCGGCGGCCTCCTCGCACAGCTCGGTCAGGTGCGCGACATAGGCATCCCAACTCGTCAGCAGGTCGATGTGATATTGGCAGGCGGCAATCTTGATCATGAGGTGAGTTCCTTGAGCCAGAACGACATGGGCTTGGCCGACTCCTCGGCTTCGTCCAGATCGCGCCAATGATACTGGGTGCGCAGTTCGGGATGATGGCGATAGCCCCGGCGCGCCCAGAAGGCGTCCAGCGGCTGGTAGTCGGCGGGCCGGCGCGGGTGATTAGCCGGGCGCTGCACGGCGCAGAAGGCGCACCAGTCAAAGCGACCCAGCCTGCGCGCATGGGCCTCGCGCTCGGCAAAAAAGCGCACGCCCAGGCCATGCCCGCGCCAGGCCGGTAAAACCACCGACTCGGCGCAGTAGAAAATGCGCGCGGCATCCCAGCCAGCCGAAAGGAACGGCTGCTGGAACTCCAGGGTTTCATCGGCCAGCGGCAGCGCCGTCGAGGCACCGACCACTCGCCCCTCATCACGCACCAGCACGCACAGGCTATCGGCGCTGCGCACATAGGTGTCGAGGTACTCGGCCTCGTAATCGAGGCTGCCGTCGTAGAGGTAGGGAAATTCGTGGAAGACCGTGATCCGCAAATGCGCCAGGTCTTCGATATGGGGGGCTATCTGCGGCCCCCGGAGCAATTCGATGTCCATCTGGAGTCGTTCGCCAGCAGCAGGGTGACGCCGGCGGCTATGCCGGCTCGAAGGCGCGAACTTATCATGCGTGCCAACCCACCACTAACCACGCTACGAAAGGAACTTAGCCATGACCGCCACCGAACTGGTACAGGCCTATTACGCCGCCTTCAATGCCGGTGACATGCCCACCTTCCTCGACCTGCTGGCCGAAGACGTGGTGCACGACATCAACCAGGGCGAGCGCCAGGTGGGCAAGGCCACCTTCGCCGCTTTCATGGACAAGATGAACCGCTGCTACCGCGAGCGCCTGGCCGACATCGTGGTCATGCAGAACGCCGCAGGTGACCGCGCCGCCGCCGAATTCGTGGTGCATGGCGAGTACCTGGCCGACGACGAAGGCCTGCCACCGGCCAACGGCCAGACCTACGTCCTGCCGGCCGGCGCCTTCTTCGAGATCAAGAACGGCAAGGTCGCGCGCATCAGCAACTATTACAACCTGAATGACTGGATCGCTCAGGTCGGCTGAGTCACTGCCGCGCAGCCCCTAGTAACTGCGCCCCCACATCATGCTTGAGCAGTTCGTAGAGCACGGTGACGAAGAACTCGCGGCTGGGCTCATCGCTCAGCAAGCGAGTCGCCATGCTGTTATGGCTGCTCATGGCACCGACTATGGCCTCGACGGCACGGATCGGCAGGTCAGCCTTCAGCGCCTGTTCGAGATCATTGTTGTGAATCTGTGCCATCACCACCGGATCGCTGCGCAGCGTCTCGGACACCTGTAGCGCCAACATCACCTGATCGGTGTCGGAAACATCCTTGCCGAAGGCGGCGTTGAGGCGCTCGATCAGCTCGGTCAGATACTTCTTCTCACGGTCGCGAGCTTCGCGCAGGCCGTTGTCGGTGATGCCATACAGGCCGGGGCTTTCCCCCTGAACCGCCACGCCATCCAGGCGCTCGCCAGCTTTGACCCGATAATGGCTGAGCTTGAGATCACCCAGATCCACCTGCTCGGCACCAATGCCCTTGAGGCGTTTGCGCAGCAGGCGGGCGAAACTGGCGAAGGCCTCAAGACTCGGATCGCCCAGGTCCACTAGCTGTGCGATGTACTCGTAGCAACGCACGAACTTGGACAGGCTCTCGCTGAAGATCAGCAACTCATCACGCTGTTTGCAGTATTCCGCGCGCTGCGCATCGGCATAGGCTGCGCCTGCTTCGTCGCCAGCTTCCTCGGCCTTGAGCAAAGCCCGTTCCCACTGTTCGATGGCATCGGTGAGGGTCTTGAGCTTGCCGTTGAATCGGTCTGTAGCCGGCTGGGTCAGCGCATAGAGTTTCTGGTGAGTGACCTTGGGATCGACGATGGCATCACCGAACGCTTCCACCTCGGCGCGCTCGTACAGGTGCATGCCATCCAGGCGCTGACGGATGTCGAAGACGATGTTCGGGTCTTGAATATCGGCCATCCGCGCATCGCGGTAGAAGGTCTGGAAGGCTTCAAGTATCTCCTTGGCCTCGTTGGCGAAGTCGATGACGTAGGTCTTGTCCTTGCCTGGATAGGTACGGTTCAGCCGTGACAGCGTCTGCACCGCCTCCACGCCGGAAATCTTCTTGTCCAGGTACATGGCCACCAGCTTGGGCTGGTCGAAGCCGGTCTGGTATTTGTTGGCAACGATCATCACCTGGTAATGCGGCGTATCGAACAGCGTACGCATGTCCTGGTTGCCCAGTTTGGCGTTGAGGTTCTGCTCGTTGAAGGCATGCTCGTCCGGCAGGCTGGCAGCCAGCGGCGCTTTCAGATCGGGGTCAAGGTAGGGCACATCGCTGGAGAACGCCACCATTGCCCGCACATTGGCATAGCCACGCCGCTGGCAGTAATCCTCCAGCGCCAGGTGGTACTTCACCGCTGCCGCGCGCGAGCTGGTCACCACCATGGCCTTGGCCTGGCCGCCGAGTAGGTGGGCGACGTTCTTGCGAAAGTGCTCGACGATCAGTTCGACTTTCTGCCCGACGTTCACCGGGTTGAGCGACAGCCATTTGGCCAACTTGCGCCGCGCGCTCTTCTCATCCACGCGCTTGTCATCCGGCCAGCCGTTGTATGACGGCCCGCAGCAACTACTCGCGCAAATAGCCTCGCTGGGCTGAGCCAGGGCGCGGCAAGAGGCCATTATCAAAGGCCTGCTGCCATCATATAAGCCACTGAAAAACATGAAGTTTTAACTTCACAAGGCAATCCGTGACGGCTACTCTGCCGCCCCATGATTCGACGCCTATTGCCCCTGCTCTGCTGTTTCATAGCCCTTTCCCTGCACGCCGCACCCGCCACCTTCGCCGAGGCAAAGCGCCTGGCGTGGCCGCTGTATGCCCAGCAAGCCACCGAGTTCTACTGCGGCTGCAAGTACAGCGGCAATCGGGTCGATCTGCGCTCATGCGGCTACACGCCGCGCAAGAACGCCAATCGCGCCCAGCGTATCGAGTGGGAACACATCGTTCCGGCCTGGGTGATCGGCCATCAGCGCCAGTGCTGGCAGAAAGGCGGCCGCAAGAACTGCGCAGCCAACGATGCGCAATTCCGCAAGGCTGAGGCTGACCTGCACAACCTGGTGCCGAGTAGGTGAGGTGAACGGCGACCGCAGCAACTACAGCTTCGCCTGGCTGCCACAGAAGCCGCATCAATATGGTCAGTGCCAGACGGTGGTGGATTTCAAGGCACGCAAGGTGATGCCACGCACCGCCATTCGCGGGATGATCGCGCGCACCTACTTCTATATGGCCGACCGCTACAAACTGCGCCTGTCGAAACAGGATCGCCAGTTGTTCGAGGCCTGGAGCAAGACCTACCCGGCCGAACCCTGGGAGCGCCAGCGTAACCAGCAGGTTGCCTGCGTGATGGGCTGGGGCAACCCCTATGTGGGCAAAGTGGATATGAGCCGCTGTATGCGCAAGCGCGCGTAGGACGTAGTTCGGCAGAGCGGGTCGAAAGTACCTAAAGCTTCTGTAGGAGCCCCGCCCCGGGGCGAAGCTTTTGAGTTCTCTGTCGCCTGAATGATCGCATTCGCTGCGTGGCGCAGCTCCTACAGTTGGTATGCGGCTCGCCGTTCACGCCAGGCGCTGCAACTCGCGGCACACCATGTTGGCGAACTCCGGCGGGCTGAGCAAGTACAGCTCCTGCGCTACCCAGGGCAGCCAGTGCCCCTGCAACTCGGTCTTGCGCGCCAGCAGACGCTGGGCCTCGGCTTCGGCGCGGGCCTGGTGCTCACGGTGGTAGTCGGCGCGGCTCGGTTTTTCTGTGCTCACGGCACTGCCCTTTTCCTCATATCGGGCAGAGCAGGCATAATTGCCGCCTGTTCGCCCATTTCGACCGTCATCAATGCGCATCCACGTCAGTTTCATCGACCGCGTCGGCATCACCCAGGAAGTCCTGGCGCTGCTCGGCGGGCGTAATCTGAACCTCGATGCGGTGGAGATGGTACCGCCAAACGTCTATATCGACGCACCGACCCTGAGCGCCGAGGTGCTCGAAGAGCTGCGCGGCGCCCTGTTGCAGGTTCATGGCGTGCAGAGCGTCGAGGTGGTGGATATTCTGCCCGGTCAACGCCGCCGCCTGCAGCTCGATGCCCTGCTGGCTGCCATGCCCGACCCGGTGCTGGCAGTGGATGATCACGCCATGGTGTTGCTGGCCAACCCGGCGCTGATCGATCTGTATGGCCGCGCCCCGGAAGGGCTGAGCATCGCCGCGCTGTTCGCCGATGAGGCGCTGCAGCAATCGCTGCTCACCGCCGGTTTTCATCAGCCGCTGCGCGAGGTGCATTTCGCCGGCCAGCCGCTGTTGCTCGATGCCCAGCCGATCACCGAAGACGGTCGCCTGACCGGTGGTCTGCTGACGCTCTATGCGCCGAGCCGCATGGGCCAGCGCCTGGCAGCGCTGCACCACGACCATGCCGAGGGTTTCGACTCGCTGCTCGGTGAGTCGGACGCCATCCGTGCACTCAAAGCCCGTGCCTTGCGCGTAGCCTCGCTCGATGCGCCGCTGTTGATCCACGGCGAAACCGGCACCGGCAAGGAGCTGGTGGCGCGCGCCTGCCATACCGCCAGCGTGCGCCGCACCGCGCCCTTCCTGGCGCTTAACTGCGCCGCCCTGCCGGAAAACCTGGCCGAGAGCGAGCTGTTCGGCTACGCCCCCGGCGCCTTCACCGGCGCCCAGCGTGGCGGTAAGCCGGGGCTGCTGGAGTTGGCCAACCAGGGTACGGTGTTTCTCGACGAGATCGGCGAGATGTCGCCCTACCTGCAGGCCAAGCTGCTGCGTTTTTTGAGCGATGGCAGCTTCCGCCGCGTCGGGGGCGACCGTGAGGTGAAGGTGGACGTGCGTATCCTCAGCGCCACCCACCGTGATCTGGAAAAGATGGTCGCCGAAGGCAGCTTCCGCGAGGATCTGTTCTACCGCCTCAACGTGCTCAACCTGGCCGTGCCGCCGCTGCGCGAGCGCGGCCAGGACATTCTGCTGCTGGCCCAGCATTTCATGGCCCAGGCCTGCGCACAGATCCAGCGCCTGCCCTGCCGCCTGGCGCCAGCCACCTTCCCGGCGCTGCTGGCCGGGCGCTGGCCGGGCAACGTGCGCCAGTTGCAGAACGTGATCTTCCGCGCCGCCGCCATCTGCGACAGCAACTGGGTGGAGATGGACGACCTGGACATCGCCGTGACCGAGGTGGCGCCACGGGTACAGGGCGAGGTCGGCAGCCTCGAACAGGCCATGGACGAGTACGAAAAAGCGCTGCTGGAAAAGCTCTACGCCAGCCACCCCTCCAGCCGCCTGCTCGCCACCCGCCTCGGCACCTCGCACACCGCCATCGCCAAGCGCCTGCGCAAATACGGTATCGGCAAGCTCTAATGCCTGCCGCCGCGTAGGGTGGGTTAGGCGCCTGTCATACATCCCAATGAACATAATGGGTTCGCCGCGCCGAAACCCACCATTGGCTCAACACGGAAGATCGCCCGGTGGGTTACGCGGCGCACCACCACCGAGTTGTCAGCACGCCCGCTGCCCAGCGCCACTAACCCACCCGCGCTAGGCACCTCGTTCCTAGGGTGGGCCGGGCGGCGATCCGCTTTAGCCCACCAGCACAGCCACAGAACGTTGGCACAACCTGCAGGATCATCCGGCGGATATCAAAAGCGTCATCCACCCGCTGTGGGAGGGGTTTTAGCCGCAACAGCCTCGACAAATCGCCGCTGAAGCGCCTCCCACACGCCACCCTGCCGAATCCCGGGGCTGCCGGCATGATCTTCCCGGATTACATCCGGGCTACAAGCTAACCCACGCGCCAGGCACCTCGTTCGTAGGGTGGGCCGGGCGGCGATCCGCTTTAGCCCACCAGTTCGTAGGGTGGGCTCTAGCCCACCAGCACAGCCACAGAACGTTGACACAACCTGCAGGATCATCCGGCGGATATCAAAAGCGTCATCCACCCGCTGTGGGAGGGGCTTTAGCCGCGACAGCCTCGACAAAATCGCCGCTGAAGCGCCTCCCACACACCACCCTGCCGAATCCCGGGGCTGCCGGCACGATCTTCCCGGATTACATCCGGGCTACACACCAGGCAGAGCGTGGCTTACAGCCCACCTGTAGCCAAATCATTCCGCCGTAACGATTTCGTAACGACATGAGCAAAGCCCCATTCCCGCTGGTGCGACCTCGACTTTGCCAGAAACGACGCTGACTTTCGGAACGATATCGTTCCACAGAGCTTTTATCATTCACCGATAAAACATATAAGTAATTGATTTTATTGAACTTAATGGCGATGGCACCAAGCTTGCTCTAGCACCTGCAGTCGACCCGCCACGTTGCGGGTTACCCGTTGCCTGCCGCAGAAGCAGGCCACCTTTGCCCTTGAGGAGTTCATATGAGCGAGTTGCGTTTCACCGCCGATCACGAATGGCTGCGTCTGGACAACGATGGTCTGGTTACCGTCGGCATCACCCATTACGCCCAGGACGCGCTCGGCGACGTGGTGTACGTGCAACTGCCGGAAGTGAAGGCCTATGCCCAGGGCGAGGAAGTGGCCGTGCTGGAGTCGGTGAAGGCCGCCAGCAATATCGTCATGCCGCTCGATGGCGAAATCGTCGAGATCAACGGTGATCTGGAAGGCAGCCCGGAGCTGGTCAACGAGTCGCCGCTGGACAAGGCCTGGTTCTTCCGCATGCGCCTGGCCGACAACGCCGTGCTGGCCGACCTGCTGGACAAAGCCGGCTATGACCGCCTGCTGAACGCCAACGCCGACGCCTGAGTGATCGCCATGACCAAGCTCGATACCCAGAACGAATTTATCGCCCGCCACATCGGCCCGCGCGATGCCGACACCGCCGCCATACTCGAACTGCTGGGCTATGACTCGGTCGACGCGCTGACCAACGCGGTGATTCCCGAGAGCATCAAGGGCACCAGCATCCTCGGCGAGCAGCCGGGCCTGTCGGAAGCCGACGCCCTGGCCAAGATCAAGGCCATCGCCGCGAAGAACCAGCAGTTCAAGAACTACATCGGCCAGGGTTACTACGGCACCCACACGCCGAGCCCGATCCTGCGCAACCTGCTGGAAAACCCGGCCTGGTACACCGCCTACACCCCGTACCAGCCGGAGATTTCCCAGGGTCGCCTGGAGTCGCTGCTGAACTTCCAGACGCTGATCAGCGACCTCACCGGCATGCAGATCGCCAACGCATCCTTGCTGGATGAGGCCACTGCTGCCGCCGAAGCCATGACCTTCTGCAAGCGTCTGTCGAAGAACAAGGCCGCCAACACCTTCTTCGTTTCCCAGCACTGCCACCCGCAGACCCTCGACGTGCTGCGCACCCGTGCCGAACCGCTGGGCATCGATATCGAAGTCGGCGACGAAGCCGCCATCACTGACGCCAGCGCCTACTTCGGCGCGCTGCTGCAGTACCCGGCGAGCAACGGTGACATCTTCGACTACCGCGCCCTGGTCGAACGTTTCCACGCCGCCAACGCCCTGGTGGCTGTCGCCGCCGACCTGCTGGCCCTGACCCTGCTCACCCCGCCGGGCGAGTTCGGCGCCGACGTCGCCCTGGGCAGCGCCCAGCGCTTCGGTGTACCGCTGGGCTTCGGTGGCCCGCACGCTGCTTACTTCGCCACCCGCGACGCGTTCAAGCGCGACATGCCGGGCCGCCTGGTCGGCATGTCGGTGGACCGTTTCGGCAAGCCGGCCCTGCGCCTGGCCATGCAGACCCGCGAGCAGCACATCCGCCGCGAGAAGGCCACCAGTAACATCTGTACCGCCCAGGTGCTGCTGGCCAACATCGCCAGCATGTACGCTGTGTACCACGGCCCGAAAGGCCTGACCGAGATCGCGCAGCGCATCCACAGCTTCACCGCCATCCTCGCCCTGGGCCTGACCAAGCTGGGCCACAGCGTCGAGCAGCAGCACTTCTTCGACACCCTGAGTATGAAGACCGGCGCCAAGACCGCCGAACTGCATGCCAAGGCCCGCGCTGCCGGCATCAACCTGCGCGAGATCGACGCCGAGCGTCTGGGCCTGTCGCTGGACGAAACCACTGACGAAGCAGCTGTGACAGCCCTGCTGAACCTGTTCGCCGGTGATCAGGCCGCCCCTGCCGTCAGCGACCTGGCCGCACAAGTCGCCAGCCGCCTGCCTGAGGGGCTGCTGCGCCAATCGGCGATCCTGCAGCACGAAGTGTTCAACCGCTACCACAGCGAAACCGAGCTGATGCGCTACCTGCGCAAGCTGGCCGACAAGGACCTGGCCCTGGATCGCAGCATGATCCCGCTGGGCTCCTGCACCATGAAGCTCAACGCTGCCAGCGAAATGATCCCGGTCACCTGGCCGGAATTCGGCAACCTGCATCCCTTCGCTCCAGTTGAGCAGGTTGCCGGTTACACCCAGCTGACCACTGAGCTGGAAGCCATGCTCTGCGCCGCCACCGGCTACGACGCCGTGTCGCTGCAGCCCAACGCCGGTTCCCAGGGCGAGTACGCCGGCTTGCTGGCCATCCGCGCCTATCACCTGAGCCGTGGCGACGATCAGCGCGACATTTGCCTGATCCCGCAATCGGCCCACGGCACCAACCCGGCGACCGCCTCCATGGCCGGTATGCGCGTGGTGGTGACTGCCTGTGATGCGCGCGGCAACGTCGACATCGCCGATCTGAAGGCCAAGGCCGAAGAGCACAAGGATCGCCTGGCCGCGATCATGATCACCTACCCGTCCACCCACGGTGTGTTCGAGGAAGGCATCCGCGAGATCTGCCAGATCATCCACGACAACGGCGGCCAGGTGTACATCGACGGCGCCAACATGAACGCCATGGTCGGTCTGTGCGCCCCGGGTCAGTTCGGCGGCGACGTCTCCCACCTGAACCTGCACAAGACCTTCTGCATCCCGCACGGCGGTGGCGGCCCGGGCGTCGGCCCGATCGGCGTCAAGTCGCACCTGGCGCCGTTCCTGCCGGGCCACGCCAACATGGCCCGCAAGGAAGGTGCAGTCAGCGCCGCGCCGTTCGGCAGCGCCAGCATCCTGCCGATCACCTGGATGTACATCACCATGATGGGCGGCAACGGCCTCAAGCGCGCGTCGCAGATGGCCATTCTTAACGCCAACTACATCGCCCGTCGTCTGGAAGAGCACTACCCGGTGCTGTACTCCGGCGAAGGCGGCCTGGTGGCGCACGAGTGCATCCTCGACATCCGCCCGCTCAAGGACAGCAGCGGCATCAGTGTCGACGACGTGGCCAAGCGCCTGATCGACTTCGGCTTCCATGCCCCGACCATGTCCTTCCCAGTGGCCGGCACCCTGATGATCGAGCCGACCGAGAGCGAATCCAAGGAAGAGCTGGATCGCTTCTGCGACGCCATGATCGCCATCCGCGAGGAAATTCGCGCGGTCGAGCAGGGCCGTCTGGATAAAGACGACAACCCGCTGAAGAACGCCCCGCACACCGCCCTGGAGCTGGTTGGCGAGTGGCACCACGCCTACAGCCGCGAGCAGGCGGTGTACCCGCTGGCGAGCCTGATCGAGGCCAAGTACTGGCCGCCGGTGGGCCGCGTGGACAACGTCTACGGCGACCGCAACCTGATCTGCGCCTGCCCGTCCATCGAGGCGTATCAGGACGCGTAAGCGCCCCCGTAGCCCGGATGCAATCCAGGGAAGCTGTCAAAAGCTCCCGGATTGCATCCGGGCTACATCCAACCCGTTTCTTTCGGCTCCCCCTTCATCGGGGCGGGCTGACTTCATCCCGAGAAAAACGATAAAGAGGGCCTCACCATGTTCAGCAAGCACGACCAACTCCAGGGTTATGACGATGCCCTGCTCGCGGCGATCCAGGCCGAAGAACAGCGCCAGGAAGACCACATCGAGCTGATCGCCTCGGAGAACTACTGCAGCCAGCGCGTCATGCAGGCGCAGGGCAGCGGCCTGACCAACAAGTACGCCGAAGGCTATCCGGGCAAGCGCTACTACGGTGGCTGCGAGCATGTGGACAAGGTCGAGGCACTGGCCATCGAGCGCGCCAAGCAGCTGTTCGGCGCCGACTACGCCAACGTCCAGCCGCACTCGGGCTCTTCCGCTAACAGTGCCGTGTACCTGGCGCTGCTCAACGCCGGTGACACCATCCTCGGCATGAGCCTGGCCCATGGCGGCCACCTGACTCACGGCGCCAAGGTGTCGTCCTCGGGCAAGCTGTACAACGCCGTGCAGTACGGCATCGACGAGAACGGCCTGATCGACTACGACGAAGTCGAGCGCCTGGCCGTCGAGCACAAGCCGAAGATGATCGTCGCCGGTTTCTCGGCCTACTCGCGCGTGCTGGACTTCCCGCGTTTCCGCGCCATTGCCGACAAGGTTGGTGCCCTGCTGTTCGTCGACATGGCTCACGTTGCCGGCCTGGTCGCGGCCGGTCTGTACCCCAACCCGGTGCCGTTCGCCGATGTCGTCACCACCACCACCCACAAGACCCTGCGCGGCCCACGTGGCGGCCTGATCCTGGCGCGCAAGAACGAGGAGATCGAGAAGAAGCTCAACTCCGCCGTCTTCCCCGGCGCCCAGGGCGGCCCGCTGATGCACGTCATCGCGGCCAAGGCGGTGTGCTTTAAGGAAGCGCTGGAGCCAGGCTTCAAGACCTACCAGCAGCAAGTGATCGACAACGCCCGCGCCATGGCCGCGGTGTTCGTCGAACGCGGCTATGACGTGGTCTCCGGCGGTACCGACAACCACCTGATGCTGATCAGCCTGGTCAAGCAGGGCCTGACCGGCAAGGCGGCCGACGCGGCGCTGGGCGATGCCCACATCACGGTGAACAAGAACGCCGTGCCGAACGATCCGCAATCGCCGTTCGTCACTTCCGGCATCCGTATCGGCACCCCGGCGGTGACCACTCGCGGCTTCAAGGAAGGCGAGTGCCGCACCCTGGCCGGCTGGATCTGCGACATCCTCGATGACCTGGAAAACCCGGCCGTGATCGAGCGCGTGCGCGGCCAGGTTGCCGACCTGTGCGCCACCTTCCCGGTCTACGCTGACTGATACCCAACGTACAACGGGCCGCACAGCGGCCCCAACCGGTGCGCGCGGCGCACCCAACAGGAAACCGACATGACCACTGAAACTCTCGCCAAGACGCCCCTGCACGCCCTGCACATCGAACTCGGTGCACGCATGGTGCCCTTCGCCGGCTATGACATGCCCGTGCAATATCCGCTGGGCGTAATGAAGGAACACCTGCACACCCGTGAGGCCGCCGGCCTGTTCGACGTCTCGCACATGGGCCAGATCCTGCTGCGTGGCGAAAACGCCGCGCGCGCCCTGGAAACCCTGGTGCCGGTGGACATCATCGACCTGCCGCTGGGCATGCAGCGCTACGCCATGTTCACCGATGCCCATGGCGGCATCCTCGACGACCTGATGGTCGCCAATCTGGGTGACGACACCCTGTACCTGGTGGTCAACGCCGCCTGCAAGGATCAGGACCTGGCCCACCTGCAGAAGCACATCGGCGAGCAGTGCCAGATCGAGTGCCTGTTCGAGGAGCGCGCCCTGCTCGCCCTGCAAGGCCCGAAAGCGGCCGACGTACTGGCCCGCCTGGCCCCGGAAGTGAGCAAGATGACCTTCATGCAGGTGGCCCGCGTGCGCCTGCTGGGCAGCGAGTGCATCGTCAGCCGCAGCGGCTACACCGGCGAAGACGGTTTCGAGATTTCCGTCGCCGTGGATCAGGCCGAAGCCCTGGCGCGCAGCCTGCTGGCCGAAGCGGAAGTCGAAGCCATCGGCCTCGGCGCGCGTGACTCGCTGCGCCTGGAAGCCGGCCTGTGCCTCTATGGCCACGACATGAGCAGCGCCACCACACCGATCGAAGCCAGCCTGCTGTGGGCCATCTCCAAGGTGCGCCGCGCCGATGGCGAGCGTGCCGGCAACTTCCCGGGCGCCGAGCGCGTGTTCGAGCAGCAGCAGAAAGGCGTGGCGCGCAAGCGCGTCGGCCTCCTGCCGCAGGAGCGTGTACCGGTGCGTGAAGGCGCGGAAATCGTCGATGCCGACGGCAGCGTGATTGGCCAGGTAAGCAGCGGCGGCTTCGGCCCGACTCTTGGCGCGCCAGTGGCCATGGGTTACGTCAATGCCAGCCATACCGCTATCGACAGCGACGTCTGGGCCGTGGTGCGCGGCAAGCGTATTGCCATGAAGGTCGCCAAGACCCCGTTCGTGCCGCAGCGTTATTATCGCGGCTGATCCTCGGCATGGCGCGGCTACAGCCGCGCCATGCGGCGCATCACTTCAAAGCCAGCCGCCACGGCCACATGAGGCTGGCGGCTTCCACCCGCCTACAGGTTCGCCCCCCGCAACCTGAGTGAAATCCGCGGCGCTGGCCAAAGCGCCCGGATTGCATCCGCTCCGTGGCTCCATGCCCGCAGTCGGATAAACCTGCCCAAGCGCCCGCCTAACGCCCGGCCAATCGTTGAGCGCTGCGCCCTTGGTACACGGGCACCGCAGCCCCACCTTCCGACCGATCCCTCTCAGGCAATGCGCCATGAACATGCCCATGATCGACCTGAAAAGTCATACGTTGTCGCACAACAACAATTACCGATAACGGCCGTACAAGCCCCATGTCGCACCCTCCGCTCTCACTTCAAGCCCCTAAAAGCACGATCATAGGCTCAGACTTTCGTCTAGCCATGCGTTGACAAGCGATAAAAAGGCTGTTGATAATCCACACAGTTGTATGACGACATATGACAACAATAACAACAAGAATCAGGGCCAGAACATGACTACCCTCGCCTCTCCCTCAGCGCAGCAGCCCCTTGCCTGCCAGGCAGCCATCGCCGCCACACGCCACAGAACCGGATTCGCCGGCGGCTGATACCAGCCAACGGCAATGACCGGTCGCGTCTGGCCGGCCTGCCCCACGGGGCAACCAACAGCCTCTCCATGATGCCGGTCGACAAACGATCGGCAGGGGATGGTTCGTTCAAAAACTGGGAGCACAACAACAATGACCGCACGCAACATCGTTCCATTGGCCCTGCTCGGCAGCACGGCTCTGGCCCTGGTTATGCCAACAGCCACGCACGCCGCCGGCTTCGTCGAAGACGCCAAGGTCACCCTCGGCCTGCGCAACTACTACTTCAACCGTAACTACCTCAATGGCACCGACCCGATGATCGGCCCGGCAAACAATCGTGAGCGCCAGGGCCAGGCCGAAGGCTGGACGCAGAACTTCATTCTCGATGCACGCTCCGGCTTCACCGAAGGCACCGTCGGCTTTGGCCTCGATGTGCTCGGCCTGTACAGCCTCAAGCTGGACGGCAACCGCGGCGCCGCCAATACCCAACTGATGCCGATCCACAATGACGGCCAGGCGGCTGATCAGTTCGGCCGCACCGCCGTAGCCGCCAAAGCCAAGCTCTCCAAGACCGAACTAAAGGTCGGCGAGTGGTTCGCCGTGCTGCCGATCCTGCGGGCCGACGATGGCCGTTCGCTGCCGCAAACCTTCCAGGGTGCCCAGCTGACCTCCAACGAGATCGACGGTCTGACCCTGTACGGTGGCCAGTTCTGGAAGAACAGCCAGCGCAACGATGCCAGCCGTGAGGAGATGTCTTTCGGTGGTGTAGAGGGTGATGACTTCAACTTCGGCGGTGGTGAATACCGCTTCAACGGCAACAACACCATGGTCGGCGTCTGGCACGCACGCCTGGAAGACGTCTATCAGCAGAGCTACGTGCAACTGACCCACAGCCAAGCGGTCGGTGACTGGGTACTGGGCGCCAACCTCGGCTACGTCACCGGCAAGGAAGAAGGTGCGGCCAAGGCCGGCAACCTGGACAACAAGGTCTATCAAGGCGCGCTCACGGCCAAGACCGGCAACAACAGCTTCATGGTTGCCTACCAAAAGCTCAGCGGCGACACCAAGTTCATGCGTATCGACGGCGCCAGCGGCGGCACCCTGGTCAACGACGGTTTCACCAACAGCTATGACAACCCGGAAGAGCGCTCCTGGCAGATCCGCCATGACTACAACTTCGCCGGCCTCGGCATTCCGGGCCTGACCCTGATGAACCGTTACGTCAGCGGTAGCAACATCGACGTCTACACCAATGGCGTGAAAACCCGCGAGAACGCCGAGGAATGGGGCCGCGAATCCGAGCTGGCCTACACCATCCAGGAAGGCACGCTGAAGAACCTGAGCATCCGCTGGCGCAACTCCGATGTGCGTCGCGACGCGGGCCAGGATCTGCACGAGAACCGCCTGATCATCAACTACCCGCTGTCGCTTCTGTAATAGCGGACGCATCACTGCGTCCTATTGACTCCTGTGTGTTTACGGCACTTTACGCCCGTCCTCGTGACGGGCTTTTTTTGTCTGTCTCCCCCGCTGCCTTCGCGGGATGGGCGCTGTACCACTGCATGGCTCGCAAGGTGCGACTTGTTGCGTGACGAAGCGGTACTGCCTACCTCAGGGTCGCGACCATCTGCGCCAGCACGCTCAACACATCCTGTCCCAGCTTCTGTGAACGCGCACCGTTCCAGCCCGTACGTGGCTGCGGGTTGTCGTCGTGATCCTTGAACGGCATTTCGATGGTGAACGACAGGCAGTCGAAGGCCTCACCCACAGCGTTGCAAGCCAGGGTCATATTGGCCTGGCCGGGCTCGTCACGCGGGTAGCCGAAGCGGGTCTGGAACTCCGCGCCGATACCGACCAGGCAGCGGCGAAAGTCCTCTTCCAACGCTGCCAGTCGCGGGCTGTACCCGGGGTTGCCCTCGCAGCCGGCAGTGAACACATGGGGAATTTCCTCGTCACCGTGGATATCGAGGAACAGGTCAACGCCGATGCGCTGCATGTGTTGCAGCACGAACAGCACTTCCGGGCTGCGCTCGGAGCTGGCCGACTGCCAGGCACGATTGAGGTCCTGCCCGGCATGATTGGTGCGCAGGTGGCCGCGATAGGCACCGTCCGGGTTCATGTTCGGCACCAGATAGAACTCGGCGTGCTTCAATAACGCGGTCATCTCGGCATCCTGCGGATTCTGCAGACGTTCGATCAGCCCCTCCATGAACCATTCGGCCATGTGTTCGCCGGGATGCTGCTGGGCGATGATCCACAGTTTGCGTGCAGCGCCGGGCTGGCCACCAATGCGCAGGAGCTGGATATCGCGGCCCTCCAGGCTTCTGCCGCTGGCCACCAGCTCGGCGCCGCGCTCCAGCGCCGTGGCGATCAGGCGTTCATGGCGCGCTCGCGGGTAGGGCTCGAAATAGGCGAAGCGCACGCTCGCCTGCTCGGCCTGCAACTGGAAATGCAACTGACCGTCCTCGAAACGGGTCGGCACGCGAAACCAGTCCCGCTGATCGTAACTGGCCACGGCCTGGTAACCGTCCCAGGCGCGGTTGTAGGCCGACTGCCCGGCATTGCTCAGACAGAAGCCATAACGCTGGCCAGGCTGCAGCTCATCGACCTGAAAGTGAAACCACTGGAAATGATGGCTGTTGAGGTCCGGGCGCATGGCCAGCAGCACGCGCTGCGGGTCACTGGCATCGATGACCTGGATGTTGCCACTGTCGAAATCCGCACTGATCTTCATGACTGCCCCATAAGCGAAATCAGCACTCAGGATTGCAGCTCATGGCGCGCCTGTGAAGCCGCCAACGACAGACTGATCGGCCAGAACGAACTAAGGTGGTCAAGGTGAGCCTAATAGCGACTTACCTGTTTATCGCCTACGGAGCCCTCTGCCATGCCCAGCCCATTCAACCTGCGTCATGCCACCACTGCCCTGCTCGCCCTGGCGTTGCTGGCAGGCTGTGCCGGGCGTGAACCCGATACCGCCGCGCCGGACACACAAACACAGGTCGAACAACCCGTCACCCAGAGCGAACAGGAGCAACTGCGCCAGCAGGCGCAACGCGGCGATCTGGACAGCCAGTTCCAGCTGGGTAGCAGTTATTTCGTCGGCCAGCCGGAAAAGAACCTCAGGCAGGCCGAGTACTGGTGGAAGCAGGCTGCCGACAAGGGTCACGCCATGGCGGCCGTCAGCCTGGCCTACCTCTACACCGGCCGTGATGCGCCGGAACTGGCCAACCAGCAGAACATGCTCAAGTACCTCAACCAGTCTGCCGCTGCCGGCAACCCGATGGCCCAGCATGTGCTGGGTAACCTCTACCGTCGCGGCGAAGGCGGCGTACCACGCGACCCCGACCAGGCCAAACGCCTGTACCAGAGTGCCTGCCAGCAGAACTACGAGCCGTCCTGCCTGGCACTGGGTCGCCAATAATCTGCTGCTGACAACGGCACGGACACAACCCGCTACTCCGGCACCTCGACGCTGACGTGAATGGCGTCGTGGCGCCAGAACTCCAGATCACAGTCGATGATGCGCCCATGCTGGTCACGATTGACCCGGGTGATGCGCAGCGCCGGGCTGCCCGCCGCCACCTTGAGGCAGGCCGCGGCCTCGGCGTGCAACGCGGTGGGCACCATCTCGAAGCGCACCCGACCATAACGAATAGCGTATTCACTGGCATACAGGTCGGTCAGCGAGCGCGTCAGGTTGAACTCGAGAATGCCGGGAAAGTAGGCCGGGTTGAGGTAGTGCTCGACATACAGCACCAAACGCCCGTCGATACGCCGCGCACGGCACACCTGATAGACGCTCGACAGTGCCGGCAGCTCCAGCACCTGACAGATATGCGCACTGGCCGGCAGCAGGCGCGCACTCAGCACCTCGGTCGCCGGCACACGCCCCTGCTCGGCAACCATGGCATGAAAGTGAGTACGCACCAGCGGGTTGTAGACCACCCGCTGCGGCGAAACGAACCAGCCCCGACGCTCCTCGCGATAGATCAGCCCCTGCGCCTCCAGTTGGCCCAGCGCCTCGCGCAGGGTGATGCGCGTGGTATCGAACAACTCACTGAGTTTGCGCTCGGCCGGCAACTTGCTGCCGGCAGGCAACAAACCACGGTCGATCTGCTCCTGCAAGGCGCTACAGATGAGGGTGACGGCCCGCGGCGCTGCTTCGCGCATCAACACTTCCCCTTTTGGACTAGTCCAGCCCCATTACAGGGCAACAATCACTCGCTCAGATGGGCTACAAGACTAGGCAGTCTAGATGACTGACAGATGACAGTCGTGCTGCAAGCACACCACATGCCACCGTCACATTTGTTCACAGCCCATCAAATCAGCCACTTATCCATGGTCTACGCTTGATGAGCGCGCCAACTGACTGCAACTGGACATCCATCAACCTTGCTCGGACATAAAACTGTCATCGAAGGTGCTTAGATTGGCTCGGGTATTGCTGATCTAGACCAACACTCTCACCGCAAAGGAGTTTCCAATGAAACAACTGCTGCTGGCTTCACTGATGGGCTCGGCCATCGCCCTGGCGACCTCTGCCATGGCCGAAGGCACCGACTTGCAGGCGCTGGAACAGACCGCACGCGCCGAAGGCGCGGTGAATAGCGTGGGGATGCCCGACAGCTGGGCCAACTGGAAAGACACCTGGGCCGACCTGACCAGGCTCTATGGCCTCAAGCACCAGGACACCGACATGAGCTCGGCGCAGGAAATCGCCAAGTTCGCCGCCGAGAAGGAAAACGCCACTGCCGATATTGGTGACGTCGGCGCCGCCTTCGGCCCCATCGCCGTACAACAAGGTGTGACTCAGCCTTACAAACCGAGCACCTGGGCGCAGATTCCGGATTGGGCCAAGGATGAAGATGGCCACTGGATGCTGGCCTATACCGGCTCCATCGCCTTCATCGTCAACAAGCAGCTGGTCAAGGATATTCCGCGTTCCTGGGCTGACCTCAAGACCGGCACCTACAAGGTCTCTGCCGGGGACGTGAGCACCGCCGCGCAAGCCGTGAACGGCGTACTGGCCGCAGCCATCGCCATGGGTGGCAACGAGAGCAATATCCAGCCGGCGCTGGACTTCTACGGCGAACTGGCCAAGCAGCGCCGCCTGTCGCTGGCCAACCCGACCATCCAGACCCTGGAAAAGGGTGAAGTGGAAGTGGGTATCGTCTGGGACTTCAACGGCCTGAGCTACCGCGACCAGATCGACCCCGAGCGCTTCGAGGTGCTGATCCCGTCCGACGGTTCGGTGATCTCCGGCTACAGCACCATCATCAACAAGTGGGCGAAGAACCCCAATGCCGCCAAGCTGACCCGCGAGTACATCCTGAGCGATGCCGGGCAGATCAACCTGGCCAAGGGCAATGCCCGCCCGATCCGCGCCGAACATATCGACATGCCGCCTGAAGTGCAGGCCAAGCTGCTGCCGCAGGAGCAGTACGCCAATGTTCAGCCGATCAAGGATGCTGCTGCCTGGGAGAATACCTCCAAGATGCTGCCGCGCCTGTGGCAGGAGCACGTGATCATCAATATGAATTGATGCGGCCGCGCCACCATTGATCCTTAGCCCGGATGAAATCCGGGGCAATCGTCAAGTAAGCCCCCGGATTGCATCCGGGCTACGACCGAACGAGAGAAGTAGATGAAACACAACGTCATCCTGGTGGTACTGGATGGCCTGAGCTATCAGGTGGCCCAGCATGCGCTGGGGCACCTGTTGGCTTACTGCCAGGCCGGGCGTGCCGCACTATATAAGCTCGATTGCGCATTGCCGGCACTGTCCCGTCCGCTCTACGAATGCATCCTCACCGGCGTGGCGCCCATCGACAGCGGCATCGTCAACAACGATGTGGTGCGTCTGTCGAATCAGCGCAGCGTCTTTCACTACGCCCGTGATGCCGGTCTGAGCACTGCCGCTGCGGCTTATCACTGGGTCAGCGAGCTGTACAACCGCGCGCCCTTCCAGGCTGCGCGCGACCGTCACACCAGCGATGAATCGCTGCCGATTCAGCAGGGCCACTTCTATTACGCCGACCATTACCCGGATTCGCACCTGTTCGCCGATGCCGACAGCCTGCGTCAGCGCCATAGCCCCAACCTGCTGCTGGTACACCCGATGAACATCGACGACGCCGGCCACAAGCACGGCCTCGACAGCTCGCAGTACCGCAATGCCGCGCGCATGGCCGACGTGCTGCTGGCCGAATACATCCAGACCTGGCTCGACGCCGGTTACCAGATTCTGGTGACCGCCGACCACGGCATGAACAACGACCGTAGCCATAACGGCGTGCTGCCGGAAGAGCGCGAAGTGCCGCTGATCGTCCTCGGCAGCGCGTTCAGCCTCGACCCAGCGGCCCGCCCGCAACAGACCGAACTGTGCGGCACCCTCTGTCAGTTGCTCGGCGTGGCTCACGACAAACCCTGGTGCAGGGAGCTGCTTGCATGAAGTCCACCATTTCCAGCAAGGGCTGGGCATTGCTGTGCCTGGTACCCTTCGCCCTGTTCTTCTTCGCCTTCCAGATCGCACCGCTGGCCTGGGTGGCGAGCAACAGCCTGAACACCACCGAAGGCTGGGGGCTGGGCAATTTCCAGCAGGCGTTTTCCTCGGCGTTCTATCGTCAGGCCATGCGCCACAGCCTGGAGGTGGCCTTCTGGTCGAGCCTGTTCGGCATCGTCATCGCCATCATCGGCAGCTATTCGCTGCGCCAGGTCAGCAGCCGCCTGCGTGATTTCGTCATGGCCTTTTCCAACATGACCAGCAACTTCTCCGGCGTGCCGCTGGCCTTCGCCTTCATCATCCTGCTCGGTTTCAACGGCGCGCTGACCATCCTGCTCAAGCAGATGGGCGTGATCGAGGACTTCAACCTCTACTCCAAGACCGGCCTGATCGTGCTCTACACCTACTTCCAGATTCCCCTGGGGGTGCTGCTGCTCTATCCGGCCTTCGACGCCCTGCGTGAAGACTGGCGCGAATCGGCCGAGCTATTGGGCGCGAGCAACTGGCAGTTCTGGCGGCATATCGGCCTGCCGGTACTGACCCCGGCGCTGCTCGGCACCTTCGTCATCCTCCTGGCCAACGCCCTGGGCGCCTATGCCACGGTGTATGCGCTGACCACCGGCAACTTCAACATCCTGCCGATCCGTATCGCGGCGATGGTCTCCGGCGACATCTTCCTCGACCCGAACATGGCCAGCGCCCTGGCCATGGTGCTGGTCGGCCTGATGACCCTTATCACCATCGTCCACCAATGGCTGCTGCGCCGGAGCTACCATGTCGCCCGCTGAAAAACGCTCGCCGCTGTTCCACCAACTGGTGGTCTACCTGCTGTTTCTGATCCTGCTGCTTCCGCTGCTCGGCACCCTGGTGTATTCGCTGTCCACGAGTTGGTCGGCGACCGTCCTGCCCAGCGGCTTCACCTTCAAGTGGTACGTGGCGCTGTGGAGCGATGCGCGCTTTCTCGCCGCCTTCGGTCGCTCGCTGCTGGTGTGCTTTGGCGCCCTGGCGCTGTCCCTGCTGCTGATCCTGCCGCTGCTGTTCGTGGTCAACTACCACTTCCCCAAGCTCGACGCGGTGATGAACGTGCTGATTCTGCTGCCGTTCGCCATTCCGCCGGTGGTGTCTTCGGTGGGGCTGATGCAGCTGTTCGCCGCCGGCCCGCTGCCGATTCTCGGTACGCCATGGATTCTGATCGGCTGCTTCTTCACCATCGCCCTGCCCTTCATGTACCGCGCTATCAGCAACAACCTGCAGGCAATCAACCTGCGCGACCTGATGGACGCCGCCCACCTGCTCGGCGCCAGCACCTGGCGTGCGGCCTTTATGGTGGTGCTGCCGAACCTGCGCAAGGGGTTGATGGTGTCGGTGTTTCTGTCCTTCAGCTTCCTGTTCGGCGAATTCGTCTTCGCCAACCTGCTGGTGGGCAGCCGCTACGAGACGCTACAGGTGTACCTGTACAACATGCGCAACGACAGCGGCCATTTCACCAGCGCCCTGGTGATCTCCTATTTCATGTTCGTGCTGCTGATGACCTGGGCAGCCAACCGTCTGAACAAGGACAAATCATGAGTTTTCTGCACATCCAGAACCTGCACAAAAGCTACGGCCCAACGCGGATCTTCACCGACATCAATATCGAGATCGGCCAGGGCCAGTTCATCACCCTGCTCGGCCCCTCCGGCTGTGGCAAGTCCACCCTGCTGCGCTGCATCGCCGGCCTGACTGCGGTCGATGGCGGGCAGATCCTGCTGGGTGGCGAGGATCTGGTCCCGATGCCGCCGCAGAAACGCGGTATCGGCATGGTGTTCCAGAGCTACGCGCTGTTCCCCAACATGACCGTGGCGCAGAACGTCGCCTTCGGCCTGCGCATGCAGAAGGTGCCGCCTGCCGAGGCCAGCAAGCGCGTCGCCGAGGCGCTGGAGCTGGTGGAGCTGAACGACTATGCCGGGCGCTATCCGCACCAGCTTTCCGGCGGCCAGTGCCAGCGCGTGGCCCTGGCCCGCTCGCTGGTCACACGCCCACGCCTGCTGCTGCTCGACGAACCGCTGTCGGCGCTGGATGCGCGCATCCGCAAACACCTGCGCGAGCAGATTCGTGCCATCCAGCGCGAGCTGGGCCTGACCACCATTTTCGTCACCCACGATCAGGAAGAGGCGCTGGTCTTGAGCGACCGCATCGTGCTGATGAACGGCGGTAACATCGTCCAGAGCGGCGATGCCGAAACCCTCTACACCGCACCGGCCGATGCCTTCGCCGCTGGCTTTATCGGCAACTACAACCTGCTCGACGCCGATGCTGCCAGCCGCCTGCTGCTGCGCCCGGTGAACAGCCGCGTGGCGATTCGCCCGGAAGCCATCCAAATCGCGGCTCAGGGGATCGAGGGCACCATTGTCAGTCACAGCCTGCTCGGCAACGTCATCCGCTACCGCGTCGAGGCCCGTGGCGTGGAGCTGCTGGTGGATGTACTCAACCGCTCGGCTGCAGACCTGCACGCGGCTGGCCAGCGCGTCAGCCTGAACATCGATGCCGACGCGATCCGGGAGGTGGCGTGATGGCCCTGGCGATTTTCGATCTTGACGAAACGCTGATTCACGGCGATTGCGCCAGCCTGTGGACGCAGGAAATGGTGAAAATCGGCTGGGCCGATGGCGACTCCTTCATCGCCCACGAACAGGAGCTGATGCGCCAGTACGCTGCCGGCACCCTGGCCATGGAGGACTACATGGCCTTCACCCTGTCGCCGCTGGTCGGTCGCACGCCCGAGGAGGTCGCCCGTGTGGTCGAGCCCTTCGTCGAGGACGTGATCGAGCCGATCTTCTACAGCGACGCCAGCCGCACCCTGGCTGCGCACCGCGCCGCTGGCGATCGCCTGCTGGTGATCTCCGCCTCGGCGCACTTTCTGGTCAGCGCCATTGCCGAACGCTTCGGCATCGATGAAGTGCTGGCCATCGATCTGGAACAGCAACACGGTTTCTACACCGGCCGCACCCAGGGCGTGCTGACCTATCGCGAAGGCAAGGTCACCCGCCTCGAAGCCTGGCTGGCTGAACAGGGCGAAAGCCTGGCCGGTGCCAGCTTCTACTCCGACTCGCGCAATGACTTGCCGCTGCTGCAACGGGTGGACAAGCCCTTCACCGTCAATCCCGACCCGACCCTGCGCGCCCACGCCGAACAGGCCGGCTGGCCGATACTCAGCTGGCGCTGATCCGGGCCTGTAGGGTGCGCTGTGCGCACCAGCCCTATCTGACGCGCCAGGTAAACAAAGCGAAGCCCTGGGGTTCCAAGGTGCGCACAGCGCACCCTACCCGACTACGGGCTCATGATCCCTTCGCAGGCCTCGATCAACGCCGCCGCCAATTCGCGCGCGTAACCGGGCAACTGGTTGCGCGCGTGCAGGGCCACCTCCACCGGCGCCACCGGGGCGAAGCCTTCGGCCTCACCCAGTTCACGGTGCTCGGCAGTGATCAAGCGACGCGGCAACAGGGTCAGACCCAGCCCGCCTTCGGCAGCGGCGCTGACGCCGGGCAAACTGCTGCTGACATAGGCGATGCGCCAGGGCTTGCCCATGGCGTCCAGCGCGTGAGTCATCTCCAGGCGGTACAGCCCATTGGGCGGGAACACCGCCAGCGGTACCGGATTGCGCGCCAGCACCGGGCGCGCGCGGCTATCCAACCAGGCCAGCGGTTCGGCCCAACTGGCCAGGCCCTTGGCACTGCCGGCACGCTGCTTGATCAACGCCAGGTCCAGTTCGCCGGCATTGAACGCGCGCCACACGTCATGACTGAGGCCGCTGGTGATCTCCAGGCGAATGCCCGGATGCGCGTCGGCGAAATCGGCCAGATAGGGCGTCAGGCTGTTGGCGGCGAAATCGTCCGGCACGCCAAGGCGCACCTCGCCCTCCACCGCGCTCTGCCCCAGCGCCAGCATGGCTTCATCCATCAGTGCGACGATGCGGTTGGCGTAACCGAGCAGGCGTTCGCCCTCGGTGGTGGTCACCACATAGCGACCACTACGGTCGAGCAGCTCGGCGCCGAGCTGCTCTTCCAGACGGCGCACCTGCTGGCTGACGGTGGACTGCGTCAGGTGCAGGCTGGCCGCCGCGCGGGTAAAACCACCGGTCTGCACCACGGTGAGAAAACTGCGTAACAGCACCGGATCGAGCATATTGCCACCCATCACGAAACCCACTGACAGGCATTCTACTATTTAATTTCCGAATCGAGCTGCGACTTTCTATAGTGCACGGGAGTCAAATTTCCGCGCAGGGACAGCACCCTGCGCCATTCACCCGCCGAGGCACCTTCTCGATGAGCAAAACGCCCTACTACTACGCCCCGCATGGCGGCCATCCCGGTCAGGAACAACTGCTGACCGACCGCGCCATGTTCACCGAAGCCTATGCCGTGATCCCCAAAGGCGTGATGCGTGACATCGTCACCAGCCACCTGCCGTTCTGGGACAACATGCGCATGTGGGTCATCGCCCGCCCGCTGACCGGCTTCGCCGAAACCTTCTCGCAATACATCGTCGAAGTCGGCCCGAACGGCGGCAGCGACAAGCCTGAGCTGGACCCGACCGCCGAAGGCGTGATCTTCGTCGTCGAAGGTACCTGCGACCTGACCCTCAACGGCGCCCAGCACGCCCTGCGCCCGGGCAGCTACGCTTTCATTCCGCCAGAAAGCGATTGGTCGCTGCGCAACAACGGCAGCGAAGCCGTGCGCTTCCACTGGCTGCGCAAGGCCTACCAACCGGTCGAAGGCGTGCCGTATCCGGAAGCCTTCGTCACCCACGAGCAGGACATCGAGCCCATCGTCATGCCCGGCACCGAAGGCCGCTGGAGCACCACGCGCTTCGTCGAGATCAGCGACATGCGCCATGACATGCAAGTCAACATCGTCAACTTCGAACCGGGCGGCGTAATCCCCTTCGCCGAAACCCACGTCATGGAACACGGCCTGTACGTGCTCGAAGGCAAGGCGGTGTACCGCCTGAACCAGGACTGGGTCGAAGTCGAAGCCGGCGACTTCATGTGGCTGCGCGCCTTCTGCCCGCAGGCCTGCTACGCCGGCGGCCCGAGCCGCTTCCGCTACCTGCTGTACAAGGATGTGAACCGCCAGATGCCGCTGACCCTGGGTGGCCTGAAGCGCTGAGGGGCCCTCCTGTAGGGTGCGCCGTGCGCACCTATGCCGCGGTATCTAAGTATTGGTGCGCGCGGCGCACCCTACGCAAGCCGCTCACCGTAGATGGATGAGCAGCGGATCGAGTAGGAGGCGGGGTCGCCCCTGCCGTCCTCTCACACCACCGTACGTACGGTTCCGTATACGGCGGTTCAGGCCATACGGCTAAGCCGAGTGATCGTATCCAGTATTGACACCAGTCCAAGCGCATACCAGCGTTTCTTCGGCAGCGCCTGCCGCAGGTGCAAGGCGCCGGCGTTCCACCAGGGGCCGCGCCCGTTGGTGGCCGACTTCCAGGCCCGCTCCTCCGGTAAGCCCAGCCGCATCAGATTGCGTGCCCGGGTAACCGGTCGTTTCCAGTGCCGCCACAGCACATTGCGCAGCAACCGCCGCACCCAGCCATCCAGCTCTTCCACAGGCCGCTTGCTCTGGCTCAGCTTGAAGTAGCTGCTCCAGCCACGCAGAACCGGGTTGAGCCGCTCGATCAGCCAGGTCAGCTGACTACCCCGCCTAGCACGTAGCAGGCTTTTCACCCGTTCGCGACACCCTTGCCTTCCGCTAGCACTTCCCCTTGCCGGGCGTGCAGAGGACTTTCACCTCCAAGTCGTCCGGTTCACCACCACAGTGAACCGAACAGCGCCAGTCACGGCGCTACGCGCCATGCCTGGCGCACCCACAAAAAAGGCCACCCTGAGGGGTGGCCTTTCGTTTCTAGCGCAGCCGATCAGCTATGACGGATCAGGTGATCGAAGGCACTCAGCGAAGCCTTCGAGCCCTCGCCAATGGCGATGACGATCTGCTTGTACGGCACAGTGGTCACGTCGCCCGCTGCAAAGACGCCAGGAATGTTGGTTGCGCCCTTGCTGTCGACGATGATCTCGCCGAAGCGGTTGAGTTCGAGCGTACCCTTGAGCCAGTCGCTGTTGGGCAGCAGGCCGATCTGCACGAAGATGCCTTCCAGCTCGACGGTGTGCAGTTCTTCGGTGGTGCGATCCTTGTACACCAGACCGGTGACCTTCTGACCGTCGCCCTTGACCTCAGTAGTCTGCGCGCTCTTGATCACGGTGACGTTGGCCAGGCTGGCCAGCTTCTTCTGCAGCACGGCGTCGGCACGCAGGGTGTCGGCGAACTCCAGCAGAGTCACATGGCTGACGATACCGGCCAGGTCAATCGCGGCTTCAACGCCGGAGTTACCACCGCCGATCACCGCCACGCGCTTGCCCTTGAACAGCGGGCCGTCGCAGTGCGGGCAGAAGCACACGCCCTTGGCCTTGTATTCCTGCTCGCCAGGTACACCCATCTCGCGCCAGCGCGCGCCGGTGGAGAGAATCACGGTCTTGGCCTTGAGCGACGCGCCGTTGTCGAACTTCACCTCATGCAGGCCACCTTCGCTGCTGGCCGGCACCAGGGCCGAAGCACGCTGCAGGTTCATCACGTCAACTTCGTATTCCTTGACGTGTTCTTCCAGGGCGCGCACCAGTTTCGGGCCTTCGGTTTCCTTCACCGAGATAAAGTTCTCGATGGCCATGGTGTCCAGCACCTGACCACCGAAGCGCTCGGCGGCGAGGCCGGTACGAATGCCCTTGCGTGCGGCATAGATCGCGGCCGCAGCACCGGCCGGGCCACCACCGACTACCAGCACGTCGAAGGCGTCCTTGGCGCTCATCTTATCGGCATCGCGGCTGGCCGCGCCGGTGTCGATCTTGGCGAGGATTTCCTTCACTTCCATGCGACCGGAAGCGAAGACCTCACCGTTCAGGTAGATGCTCGGCACAGCCATGATCTGGCGGCGCTCGACCTCTTCCTGGAACAGCGCACCGTCGATGGAGACGTTGCGGATATTGGGGTTGAGCACGGCCATCAGGTTCAGCGCCTGGACCACGTCCGGGCAGTTCTGGCAGGACAGCGAGAAGTAGGTCTCGAACTCGAACTTGCCTTCGATGCTCTTGATCTGCGCGATGGTGTCGGCATCGAGCTTCGACGGATGGCCACCGACCTGCAGCAGGGCCAGCACCAGCGAGGTGAACTCGTGGCCCATGGGGATACCGGCAAAGGCAACACCGGTGTCTTCGCCCGGACGATTCAGGGCGAAGGACGGACGGCGGGCATCGTTGCCGTCGGTCTTCAGGGTAATCTTGTCGGTCAGGCCGACGATGTCTTGCAGCAGGCCCTGCAACTCCTGAGATTTCGCGCTGTCATCGAGGGACGCGACGATCTCGAACGGCAGGGTGACCTTCTCCAGATAGGCCTTCAACTGGGCTTTCAGATTGGCGTCCAACATGGCGGAAATTCCTCAAATACGAAAATTCGGGCAATAAAATGACCGAACGGATCGCGCCCGGGCATCGGGCACCACAAGGGCCGGTTAATGGCCCAAACAGCGCAAAAGGGTCCTTTCCGACCTGAGACAGGCCGGAAAGGAAGTTGGCAGATTTAGATTTTGCCAACCAGATCCAGCGACGGCGCCAGAGTGGCTTCGCCTTCTTTCCACTTGGCCGGGCAAACCTGACCCGGGTTAGCGGCGGTGTACTGAGCAGCCTTCAGCTTGCGCAGGGTCTCGGACACGTCACGAGCGATTTCGTTGGAGTGGATTTCCAGGGTCTTGATCTGGCCTTCCGGGTTGATGATGAAGGTGCCGCGCAGCGCCAGGCCTTCTTCCGGAATGTGCACGCCGAACGCGTTGGTCAGCTGGTGAGTCGGGTCACCGATCAGCGGGAACTGAGCCTTGCCAACGGCCGGCGAAGTTTCGTGCCATACCTTGTGCGAGAAGTGGGTGTCGGTGGTCACGATGTAGACCTCGGCACCAGCCTTCTGGAACTCGGCGTAGTTGTTGGCAGCGTCTTCGATTTCGGTCGGGCAGTTGAAGGTGAAGGCAGCCGGCATGAAGATCAGTACGGACCACTTGCCCTTCAGGGACTGCTCGGTGACTTCGATGAACTCGCCAGCGTGGAAAGCGTTGACCTTGAACGGCTGAACCTGAGTGTTGATGAGGGACATCTCTGACTCCTAGTGAAGTTGCTGTGAGGGTTAGGACTTTGCGGTCGCTATATTAGCCACCTAACGAAAAAAAGCTTATTGATTACAGCCATGATATCGATTGAATGCACCAATCGATAGCACAGCCCACGTCAGGCGCGGGCTGCAGCACTGGCTCAGGCCAGGCTGGGGTCAATCAGCAGCGCCAGTTTACCCGCGACCTGGTTACCGGCGAGTGTCTGGAACGCCGTTTCACTGTCTTCGATGGCAAAACTGCGCTCAAGTTGCGGCTTCAGACGCCCTTCGGCGAACAACGGCCAGACCTGTTGCTGCAGATCGCGCAAGAGGTCAGCCTTGAACTGATCGTCGCGATTGCGCAAGGTCGAACCGGTCAGCTGAATGCGCTTGCCCAGCACCTGTGCCAGGTCCAGCGAGGCCTCGCGCCCGCCCATCAGGCCAATGTTGATCCAGCGTCCGTCCAGCGCCAACAAGGCCAGATTGAGCGCCGCATACTGCCCGCCGACCGGATCGAGAATCACATCGAACGGCGCGAAGTCACGCAGCGCCTGCAAGTCTTCGCCACGCAGAACACCGCCCTGCGCGCCCAGTGTCTCGCAGTAAGCCAGGCGCTCGGCGGAGCCGACACTGACCCAGCACGGGCTGCCGAACGCCTTGCACAGCTGGATGGCCGCCGAACCGACACCACTGGCGCCGGCATGCAGCAGCACCTTCTCGCCGGGGCGCAGGGCGCCAAGCTGAAACAGGTTGAGCCAGGCTGTCGCATAGACCTCCGGCACCACCGCCGCCTCGACCAGGCTCAGCCCCTCGGGCACCGGCATCGCGTGGCGCGCATCGAGCACCACCTCCTCGGCCATGCCGCCCCCCGCCAGCAGGCAGCACACACGATCACCCACCTGCCAGGCACTGCCGGCGCCCACTTCGACCACCACCCCGGAACATTCCAGGCCCAGTGCCTGGCTGGCACCAGGCGGTGGCGGATAGAGCCCGGCGCGCTGCAACAGGTCAGCCCGATTGAGTCCGGCAGCCGCGACCTTCACCCGAATCTGCCCCGCGTCACAGACCTGTGCCGGTTGCTCCAGCCACTGCGCATGACCTCCGACGCCTTGCAATGCCTTCATGCTGCCTCCATAGTGCAAGTGAACCGAGCCCGGCGCTGACCGCCGGGCTTTCGCCTAGCGCCAACGGAACCTGGCGCCCTCAAATACGGCCTAATATGCGTTATCACCTGCCACTACGTCGAATCAGCATGAAGCGCTCTCTAGCAAGCACCGCCCTCGCCCTCGTACTCGGCCTCAGTGCCCTGCCGCTGGCGGCCAAGACCACCACAGCGACCAGCTGGGACTATCTGCAGCCGGATCGCGAGCAGGTGATTGCCAGCCTCAACGTAGTGGAGCTGCTGCGCCGCCATCACTACAACAAGCCGCCGCTCAATGATGAGCGCTCGATTCAGATCTATGACAACTACCTGAAGTTGCTCGATCCATCGCGCAGCTATTTCACTGCGGCTGACATTGCCGAATTCAACCAGTGGCGCACCCGCTTCGATGACCTGCTGAAAAGCGGCGACCTCGAACCCGGCTTCACCATCTACCGCCGCCACCTGAGCCGCATGGAAGAGCGCCTGAACTATGCGCTGGCCGAGCTGGACAAGGGCGTCGACAAGATCGATTTCAGCATCGATGAAGAGCTGCAGATCGACCGCGAGAAAGCGCCCTGGGCCAAGGATCGTGCCGAGCTGGACGACCTTTGGCGCAAACGCGTCAAGGACGAAGTGCTGCGCCTGAAGATTGCCGGCAAGGAAACCAAGGACATCCAGGAACTGCTCACCAAGCGCTACAAGAACCAGTTGGCGCGCCTCAAGCAGACCCGTGGCGAGGATGTGTTCCAGGCCTACATCAACGCCTTCGCCACCACCTACGATCCGCACACCACCTATCTGTCACCGGACAATGCGGAAAACTTCGACATCAACATGAGCCTGTCGCTCGAAGGCATCGGTGCCGTCCTGCAAAGCGACAACGAGCATGTCAAGGTGGTGCGTCTGGTGCCTGCCGGCCCGGCCGAAAAGAGCAAGCAGATCGCACCGGCCGACAAGATCGTCGGTGTGGCTCAGGGCAATGACGAGATGGTCGATGTGATCGGCTGGCGCCTGGACGAAGTGGTCAAGCTGATCCGTGGCCCGAAAGGCTCCACCGTGCGTCTGGAAGTGATTCCGGCCAGCAATCCGCCCAGCGACCAGACCAGCAAGGTGGTCACCATCACCCGTGAAGCGGTGAAACTGGAAGAGCAAGCCGCCAAGAAGAAGGTACTGCAACTCAAGCACGAAGGCCGTGATTACAAGCTCGGCGTCATCGAGCTGCCGGCCTTCTACCTCGATTTCAAGGCCTTCCGCGCGGGCGACCCGAACTACAAGAGCACCACCCGTGACGTCAAACGCCTGCTCGACGAGTTGCAGGCCGAGAAGGTCGACGGCGTGGTCATCGATCTGCGCAACAACGGTGGTGGCTCGCTGCAGGAAGCCACCGAACTGACCAGCCTGTTCATCGAACAAGGCCCCACCGTGCTGGTACGCAATGCCGACGGCCGTGTCGACGTGCTCGCCGACGAGAACAAGAGCGTTTACTACAGCGGCCCACTGGCCGTGCTGGTCAACCGCCTGTCCGCCTCGGCCTCGGAAATTTTCGCCGGCGCCATGCAGGATTATCACCGCGCGCTGATTCTCGGCGGCCAGACCTTCGGCAAGGGCACGGTGCAAACCATCCAGCCGCTCAACCATGGCGAGCTGAAACTGACCCTGGCCAAGTTCTATCGCGTCTCCGGCCAGAGCACTCAGCATCAAGGCGTGATCCCGGATATCACCTACCCGGACGTGATGGACACCAAGGACATCGGCGAAAGCGCACTGCCCGCTGCTCTGCCCTGGGACAGCATCCGCCCGGCGATCAAACCCGAGCTGGACCCGATCAAGCCGTTCCTGAGCGAGCTCAAGGCCCGCCATGAGCAGCGCACCGCCCAGGATCCGGACTTCGTCTTCACCCGTGATCGCCTGACCCTGGCCAAGAAGCTGATGGCCGAAACCACCGTCAGCCTCAACGAGCAGACCCGCCGGGCACGTCAGGCCGAAGTCGAGGCCAAGCAACTGGCGCTGGAGAACAACCGCCGCCAGGCCAAGGGCGAAGAGCCGCTCAAGGAACTGGAAAAGGAAGACGAAGACGCGCTGCCCCTTGCCGATGACAAGAGCACGCCGGAAGACGACGCCTACCTGGCAGAGAGCGGACGCATCCTGCTCGACTACCTGGGCCTGAACCCCTCGTTGGCGCTGCATTGAGACGCTTCAACCAACGTCATCAAAACGTCATCGAACTGTCGTGAAATGCAAGGGCCGGTCAAGCACCGGCCCTTTCGTTTCCGCCAGATCGAGACCACCATGACCGTCACCGAGCAGTTGAGCGCACTGGGCAACATCCTCGCTCACGGCGACCTCAGCAGCCTGTTCCAGCCTATCGTCTCGCTGTCCGAACAGCGCATTCTCGGCTACGAGGCACTGACTCGCGGCCCGTCCAACAGCCCGCTGCACTCGCCGTTGACGCTGTTCGCCGTGGCGCGTCATGTCGGCCGCCTCAGCGAACTGGAAATGGCCTGCCGCAAGAGCGCCTGCAGAGGCTTCAGTGATCTGGGCCTGGAGGGCAAGCTGTTTCTCAACGTCTCGCCGGAGTCACTGCTCGACCCCAGCCACCAGCCCGGACGCACCCTGAAGCTGCTGCAAACCTTCGGCATTCCGCCCAGCCAGGTGGTGATCGAGCTCACCGAACAATCGCCCACCGAAGACTTCGCCCTGCTCGACAACGCGCTGCATCACTATCGCGCCATGGGCTTCTCCATCGCCCTGGATGATCTGGGTGCCGGCTACTCCAGCCTGCGCCTGTGGTCGGAACTGCGCCCGGACTACGTGAAGATCGATCGTCATTTCATCGACGGCATCCACCAGGATGCGGTCAAACGCGAGTTCGTCGGCTCCATCCTGAAAATGGCCGAAGCCTCGCGCGCCCAGGTAATCGCCGAAGGCATCGAGCTGCCCGAAGAGCTGGCGGTGCTGGCGGAGATGGGCGTCGATCTGGTGCAGGGCTACCTGCTCAGTCGGCCGCAGGAAAAGCCGCCGCGCGACGCCCGTCAGTTGCTGCCTCGGATACCAGGTAACCAGACCACCCTCAACGAAGACAGCCATGACCTGAGCCCTCTGCTCAACGAACAGATCGCCGTCGACCAGCACACGGCCATCGCCGAGGTGCTGGAAGTCTTTCGCGCCCAGGCCAATCTCAATTCACTGGCCGTACTGGACAACCAGCACCAGCCGGTCGGTATCGTTCATCGCCACTCGCTGTCCGAGGCGCTGCTCAAACCCTTCGCCACTGACCTGTTCGCGCGCAAGCCGATCAGCCGCCTGATGAGCCAGGACTTTCTCGCCGTAGAGCTGACGCAGTCACTGCAAAAGGTCAGCCGCCTGCTTACCAGCCGTGCACGCCAACGTATCGAGGAAGACTTCATCATCATCCAGCACGGCCGCTACCTGGGCCTGGGCCGGGTGATCGACGTACTCAAGCTGATCACCGAGCAGAAGCTGCAGCAGGCACGCCACGCCAACCCACTGACTCTGCTGCCAGGTAACGTACCGATTCAGCAGTGCCTGAGCCGCTTGCTGCAGCAGCAACGTGAAGCGGCAGTGTGTTACGTCGACATCGACAGCTTCAAGCCCTTCAACGATCTCTACGGCTACGCCAAGGGCGACGAGGTACTGCTGTGCCTGGCGCAATGCCTGAACGAGCGGATCGACCCGGCGCGCGACTTCGTCGGGCATATCGGCGGTGACGATTTCATGCTGGTACTAGGCTCGAACGACTGGCGTGACAAGCTTGGCAGGCTGTTCGAGGATTTCCAGAATCAGTGTCGGCGCTTCTATCGCGATGAGCACCTGCAAGCCGGCTGTTTCATTGCCCACAACCGCAACGGGCAACGTCAGGAATATGCGCTGCTGTCACTGTCGATCGGCGTGGTGCATGTGAACGCTGAAGATTGCGCGCAGCTCGATGCCTCACGCCTGGCCGAAATGGCTTCCGAAGCCAAGCGTCAGGCCAAGGCCGTGCCCGGTTACAGCCTGCATATCCTCGCAGGCTCAGCGGCCTGAATCGGCCATGCCGGCATAGCGTTCGGCAGCCTGCGCATCAGCCTCCAGACCGGGCGCGCCCTCACGATATAGCTGGCTGAGGCGACGAGCGGCCAGCGGATGGCCAGCCGCCAGCGCCATCTCCCACCAGCGCACGGCATGCATGGCATCCGCCGCCTGGCGGGTATCAGCCTGCAGCGCCTGCACGCCCAACTGATAGGCAGCCTTGCCATCGCCGCCGTTGGCGGCCAGGCGCAACAGCCTCAGCCCTTCCTCACGCGCGCCAAGCCCCTGGCCGCGAAACAGCAGAATATGGCCATAGAAACTCTGCGCCGGCACATCCCCCAGGTTGGCCATACGTCCGTACTGACCCTGCATCCACTGCCACAGACGCGGCTGACGCAATGCCGCAGGCCAGTGGAAAAGACGCCGTGCCAGCCAGTAGCCAAGGCGTGCGCGCAACGGCCAGAGCCATCTAGACATCGACGGGATAGTCGAACTCGAACACGCGAGCGACCTCCGAGGCATGCCATGATGCCGCTGCCACACCATCGCAGGCCCCGCTAAAGCGCCCGAGATGGGTCACGCAGTCGAAGAATCCCGTACGCGGCAGGCGACTGGCGCCCTGGCTGATGACCAGTGCGCTGCGCAGCGGACGCTCGGCACGCGCATCCAGCGCAGCCAAATGCTCCAGAGCAGCGGTGAGGATTTGCATGGCTGGTGTTGGCAGGTCGAGCCGCTCGATCAACGCCCGGTAGGTGAGCAGGTGGCGCTGACGGCGCGCGTCGTCCAGCTCGGTCAATAAGGCCTGCCAATGCTGGCGGCTGATACGCACGCTCAAGACCAGCCCTCCAACCCCAGTTGCCACGCCAGCGAACGCATGATCGCGGCATCGGGCTGGCGTTCGCCGCTCTCGATCATCGCGAGGTAATGCGGGCTGATGCCGACGCTGCGCGCCAGGCTCTCTGCCGTCAGGCCCTTGGCCTCACGCAGCCTGCGCAACTGATCGAGTCCGGGCCGCTGCTGCTCTGCCACTGGCTCAGCAGCGCTGGCTTGCGCGACCACCGGTTCGCGCCCGGCATCGCGCAACAGAGCCTGATAATCGGCCCAGGGCAACACCGCGTACTCTGGCTCGCCATCACGGGCAATGATTTGCACAGTCATGAATCTCTCCGTTGGAAAGCAGGGCCGACGACCTCGACCCCCTCCTTGCAAACGGCCATCTTAACAGGCACCTGACGACTGAGGCGCAAACCTGCGACCAAGATATCAGCGCCAGGCTGGTGCTGCGTGCGCCATCCTGCCTGCTTGAGAGGCGATTCGCAGAGGCGCTGGCATCAGTTGCGTTGCGCCTCCACCCTTTGCGCCACAGGCAACTGCTCGATCAGCGCCAGGCGCTCGGGGCTCTGTGCCTCGCGCCAGGCCCTGAAGGCCTCCAGCTCGCCATGCCAGGTGCGCATGACCCAGGCCAGCACAGCCAGATCGTCGATGAAGCCAAGGCCAACCAGCCAGTCGGGAATGGCGTCGAGCGGCGCGATGACATAGAGCAACGCCGCCACGATGGTCAGTAACGCCTGCCGGCTGATCTGCCGGTACTCGCCCTTGAACCAGGCCAGGCTAAGGGCGCGAAGCAGTTGCAGGTCATCCCTGAATACAGCGAAGCGCTGTCCTTGAGGGGTACGCTTGTCACGCAGCGCATGCAACAGCTCCGGCAGCCGACCTTCACGCAGAAAACGAGCAGCCTGCGGCAGGTAGCGGAACAATTTCCAGGGTGTTTTCATTCGCTCTCCTCGGCAAGCCAGGCGTTTTCTGGGCTTGCCTCGCTTACCCACAGAACCTGTGGATAACTCTGTGCAAAGACTTTCGACAAGCCTACCAAAGCCCCGTGGCATGGGGCCTTGGGTTAGATCGGATATTTTTTATACAACATATAAAATTCAATAAAATCAACAATTTGCATATTGCGAACAAGAGACTTGCAAGTTTTGCACGGGCTTGTTAGGAACCCTTTGCATGATGTGCATAAGCGTAACACTCAGGGCGCCTCGTAGCGGCTGAGCGCCCCCAGAAACGACAACGCCCCGTCAAGACGGGGCGTTGTCAGCGGGCAGCGTGTGTTACTGTTCGGACGGCTCGGCGGCCTGATCCTTGATACTGATCAGCTCCAGGTCGAACACCAGCACCGAGTTGGCCGGAATGGCCGGGGACGGGCTCTGCTCGCCGTAAGCCAGTTCACTGGGGATGTACAGTTTATACTTCTCGCCAACGTGCATCAGTTGCAGACCCTCGACCCAACCCGGGATCACACCACCAACCGGCAGATCGATGGGGCTGCCGCGAGCGACGGAGCTGTCGAACACACTACCGTCGGTCAGCTTGCCTTCGTAGTGCACGGTTACCACGTCGCTTTCCGTGGGCTGAGGGCCATCGGCCTTCTTGATCACTTCGTATTGCAGGCCGGAGTCGGTGGTAACGACGCCTTCACGCTTCCCGTTCTCTTCGAGGAATTTCTTGCCGGCTTCGGCCGCTTCCTTGTTCAGCGCCGTCATGCGCTCTTCGGCACGGTTCTGCAGGAAGGAGAAAGCCTCGACCATCTCTTCATCCTTGATGCGCGGCTCCGTCTTCGCCAGTGCATCTTCGATGCCCTGAGCGACGGCCTTGGAGTCCAGATCGTCCATGCCCTCTTCAGACAGGCTACGCCCCATGTTCAGGCCAATACCGTAGGAGGCTTTCTGCGCCGGGCTCTTGAGTTCGACTTCGCTGGTTTGCGAGTCGCAACCGGCAAGCACCAGGCCCACCAGGGCAACCGCTGCCGCCAAACGATGCTGTTTCATGCTTGTTCCTTGTAGATGCGCCCGAAGGCCGTCGTGTGAAAGCGCGAGCTTAGCAGTACGCCGCGATAACTGGCTACGGCATAGGAGCCGAGCAATGCGCATAAGTTCAAGCAAACAAAGAATTTTTTCGAATATTTCAGCGGATGCTGAGGCGTTGTCACAGGAGGGGATGCAGCGAGGATAAGAATGGCGCAGCGGACGGGACTCGAACCCGCGACCCCCGGCGTGACAGGCCGGTATTCTAACCGACTGAACTACCGCTGCGCGTAACTGCGAGATTGGTGGGTGATGACGGGATCGAACCGCCGACCCTCTGCTTGTAAGGCAGATGCTCTCCCGGCTGAGCTAATCACCCTTCACTCTCGAAGTGGGGCGCATTCTAGAGAGCGATGCAGGCCTTGGCAAGCCCTCTTCACAAAAAAATTTACCGCCGCAGCAAGAACTTAGCTGCGACCGGCGAATTTCCTCACAGACTCGTTGTCAGGGTTGGCCTGAACACGCCAGCGGAGAATAATGCGTGTTCTGTGCCGGCGGTCAGCGTTATTGGCCCGCCACCTTCATCCGTCGCTGCGCGCCAGCTTTCCCCAACGGGAGAGTTCAAGGATGGCGCCAACCCGCGACCTCATCATCAATGGAGAATCACCCGCTCATGTGGTTTCGTAACCTGCTGGTCTACCGCCTCACCCAGGACATCCCTTTCGACGCCGAAGCGCTGGAGACCGCACTGGCCAGCAAACCGGCCCGTCCCTGCGCCAGCCAGGAACTGACCACCTACGGTTTCACCGCCCCCTTCGGCAAGGGCGCCGATGCGCCACTGGTGCATGTCAGCGGCGACTTCCTGCTGATTGGCGCACGCAAGGAAGAACGCATTCTGCCGGGCTCGGTGGTGCGTGATGCGCTGAAGGAGAAGGTCGACGAAATCGAAAACACGCAGATGCGCAAGGTGTACAAGAAGGAACGCGACCAGATCAAGGATGAGATCGTCCAGGCCTTCCTGCCGCGCGCCTTTATCCGCAAATCCGGCACCTTCGCCGCCATCGCACCGAAACAGGGCCTTATCCTGGTCGACAGCGCCAGCGCCAAAAAAGCCGAGGATCTTCTCTCCACCCTGCGTGAAGCCATCGGCTCGCTACCGGTGCGCCCGCTGTCGGTGAAAATCGCGCCGACCGCCACTCTCACCGACTGGCTGAAGAACCAGAGCGCTGCCGAAGGTTTCTTCGTCCTCGACGAATGCGAACTGCGCGACACCCACGAGGACGGCGGCGTGGTGCGCTGCAAGCGCCAGGATCTGACCAGCGAGGAAATCCAGCTGCACCTGTCCACCGGCAAACAGGTTACTCAACTGTCGCTGGCCTGGCAGGACAAGCTGTCGTTCGTGCTCGATGACAAGCTGACCATCAAGCGCCTGCGCTTCGAGGATGTGCTGCAGGAGCAGGCCGAACAGGACGGCGGTGACGACGCCCTGGCCCAGCAGGACGCCAGCTTCATCCTGATGATGATGACCCTGGTGGAATTTCTGCCGGAGCTGTTCAGCGCACTGGGCGACGAAGAGATTCCGCAGGGGATCTGAAGCAGGACGCAGGTCTGTAGGAGCGGCGCCCCGCCGCAAATCAGGGCGGGGCACGCTTGGATAAAGCTTCGCCCCGAAGCGGGGCTCCTACGAAGAGCGGCTTTGCAGGCCTTGCCGGCGCCTGGCAAGTAGCCCGGATGCAATCCGGGCAACAGGCGCCTGCCTCAGACCAGCGACTCGAGGCTCTCGGTAAAGGCACTGGCGCCCTGCTCCGCCGTGCTGAAGTTGTGGCGCATGAAGGCGAACAACTCGCGCCCGCAGCCACTGGCTGGTGCAGGTCGCCCGGCCGGCTCGCGCGCGGCGAATTCCGCCTCGTCGATCTGCAGCAGCAATGCTCCCGTCGTACCATCGAGGCGTATCAGATCGCCGTCACGCACCCGCGCCAGCGGCCCGCCATCGAAAGCCTCCGGGCAGACATGAATGGCTGCCGGGATCTTGCCCGAAGCGCCGGACATGCGCCCATCGGTAACCAGTGCCACCTTGAAGCCGCGATCCTGCAGCACACCCAGGTAAGGCGTCATCTTGTGCAGCTCCGGCATGCCGTTGCTGCGCGGCCCCTGAAAACGCACCACGGCGACGAAATCGCGCTCCAGCTTGCCGGCCTTGAAGGCTTCGACCAGCTCCAACTGATCCTCGAACACCAGCGCTGGTGCTTCCACCACCTGATGCTCGGGTGCCACCGCGGACACCTTCATCACCCCACGCCCCAGGTTGCCCTGCATCAGGCGCAGGCCGCCTTCTGCCGAGAACGGCCGCGCCACGGGGCGCAGCACGCTTTCCTCCAGACTTTCGCTCGGACCGTCGCGCCAGACCAGCTTGCCATCCTCGAGGAAGGGTTCACGGGTGTAGCGCGACAGACCGCGCCCGGCCACGGTGTTGACTTCTTCATGCAGCAAGCCGGCGTCGAGTAGCTCACGAATCAGGAAAGCCATGCCGCCAGCGGCCTGGAAGTGATTGATGTCGGCCTTACCATTTGGGTAGACGTGCGCCAGGGTCGGCACCACTTCGGAGAGGTCGGCCATGTCCTGCCAGGTCAGCAGAATGCCGGCGGCGCGGGCGATGGCCGGCATATGCAGGGTATGGTTGGTGGAACCACCGGTGGCATGCAGGGCGACGATGGAATTGACCAGGCAACGCTCGTCGACGATCTCGCCGATGGGCATGAAACTCCCGCTCTGCTTGGTCAGGCGGGTGACCTGCTGCGCAGCTTCACGGGTCAGCGCATCACGCAGCGGCGTGCCCGGATTGATGAAGGAAGCGCCTGGCAGGTGCAGGCCCATCACCTCCATCAGTAGCTGGTTGGTATTGGCGGTGCCATAGAAGGTGCAGGTACCTGGCCCGTGGTAAGCGGCCATTTCCGCCGCCAGCAGCTCGTCGCGGGTCGCCTTGCCCTCGGCGTAACGCTGACGCACGTCGGCCTTCTCCTTGTTGGACAGCCCCGAGGTCATCGGCCCTGCCGGCACGAACAGCGATGGCAGATGACCGAAACGCAGCGCGCCCATCATCAGCCCTGGCACGATCTTGTCGCACACGCCCAGATACAGCGCCGCATCGAACATGTTGTGCGACAGCGCCACGGCGGTGGACATGGCGATCACCTCGCGACTGGCGATCCCAATCTCCATGCCCGGCTCACCCTGGGTCACACCATCGCACATGGCCGGCACACCACCGGCGAACTGCCCCACCGAACCCCGCTCACGCAGCGCCTGCTTGATCTGCTCGGGAAAGGTCTCGTAGGGCTGATGGGCCGACAACATGTCGTTGTAGGCAGACACGATGGCCACGTTGGCCGCATCCATCAGGCGCAGGGTCTGCTTGTCGTGACCGCTGCAGCCAGCCACGCCATGGGCGAAGTTGGCGCACTGCAGCTTGCCCCGCTGCGGGCCTTCGCTGGCGGCGGCACGGATCATCTCCAGGTAGCGCTGGCGCGTGGCGCGGCTGCGCTGGACAAGACGTTCGGTCACTTCAACAACGCGGGGATGCATGGGGAATCTCCAGGCTAGCGACTAGCGCTTATTTGTATTTACAACAAAATACTGCCACTCAATGGGCTTGATTTCTAGAGCAATGGGAATAATCTTGTAATTACAACAACAAATTGACGAGACCCTCACCATGACACTACGCATCGCCATCAATGGCTTCGGCCGCATCGGCCGCAACGTGCTACGCGCACTCTATACCCAGCAATATCGCCAGCACCTGCAGGTCGTGGCGATCAACGATCTGGGCGACAGCACGATCAATGCCCACCTGTTGCAATATGACAGCGTCCACGGCCATTTCCCTGAAGAAGTTAAAGTGGACGGCGAAAGCCTGTGGATCAGGGGTGACCGCATCGCCGTCAGCGCCATTCGCAATCCGGCCGAGCTGCCCTGGAAAACTCATCAGGTCGATGTGGTGCTGGAATGCACCGGGCTGTTCACCGAGCGCGACAAGGCCGCCGCGCACCTCACCGCCGGCGCGCGCAAGGTGCTGATCTCGGCGCCCGCCAAGGGTGCCGACGCCACCGTGGTGTATGGCGTCAACGAGCAGGTACTGACGCCTGACATGCAGATCATTTCCAACGCCTCCTGCACCACCAACTGCCTGGCGCCGGTGGCGCAGGTGCTGCAGCGCGAACTGGGCATCGAACAGGGGCTGATGACCACCATTCACGCCTATACCAACGACCAGAACCTGTCCGACGTTTATCACAGCGATTTGTACCGTGCACGCTCGGCAACGCAATCGATGATCCCGACCAAGACCGGCGCCGCCGAAGCGGTCGGCCTGGTGCTGCCGGAGCTGGCCGGCAAACTTACCGGCATGGCCGTGCGGGTGCCGGTGATCAATGTGTCGCTGGTCGATCTGACCGTGCAGGTCAAGCGCGAGACCACTGCCGAGGACGTCAACGCCCTGCTCAAGGCGGCCAGCGAGCAGTCCCCGGTACTGGGTTACAACGCGCTGCCGCTGGTGTCCTGCGATTTCAACCACAACCCGCTGTCATCGATTTTCGACTCCAACCACACCAAGGTCAGCGGCAGACTGCTCAAGGTGATGGCCTGGTACGACAACGAATGGGGCTTCTCCAACCGCATGCTGGACAACTGCCTGGTGCTGGCCCGGCTGCACTAAACAAGGAGGCTCGATGAGCCGTATCAGCTTCACCCACGCCCAGTTGCCGGCACGCAAACGCATCGCCCTGGTCGCGCACGACCATTGCAAAGGCTTTCTGCTCGATTGGTGCGCACGTCAGCGCGGGCGGCTGGCCGGGCATCACCTACTGGCCACTGGTACCACCGGCCTGCTGCTGAGCAAACGTCTGGATTTGCCGGTGGAAAGCATGATCAGCGGCCCACTGGGCGGCGATCAGCAGATCGGTGCGCGCATCGCCGAACAGCGCGTGGACATGCTGGTGTTCTTCTGGGACCCCTTCGAGCCACAGCCACACGACCCGGATATCAAGGCACTGCTGCGTGTAGCGGCGGTGTGGAACATCCCGGTAGCCTGCAACGAGAGCAGCGCCGACTACATGCTCAGCAGCAGCCTGCTGGAGCAGCAGCACGAGTACCGTATTCCTGACTATCAGGCGTACCTGGCGGCACGCGGCTAGCAGGCCATTGAAAAACTACCTGCGTTGGCAATACTGCGTTAAAAACGGCCTCGCGTGCGAGCCCAGTCAAAATGCTCATTTACAACTCGTAAACCCGAGTGCGGGCCCAGTGCTTTTTTCGGCCGTTTTTGCGGGGCCGCCATCGGTATTGCCGTGCCTGCCTCGCCGACGTTTTTCAACGGCCTGCTAGAAATCCACCTTGCCCCGCCCCGCCTTGATCGCTCCGCGCTTGCTCTTGCCATCCAGGCGACGCTTTTTCGAGCCGAGAGTCGGTTTGGTCGGGCGGCGTTTCTTTTCCACCTTGCCGGCACTGCGGATCAACTCGGCAAGACGCTCGAGGGCGTCGGCACGATTCTGCTCCTGGGTGCGATACTGCTGCGCCTTGATGATCACCACGCCATCTGCGGTGATGCGACTGTCGGCAAGCGCCAGCAGGCGCTCCTTGTAGAACGGCGGCAGCGACGAGGCCTGGCTGTCGAAACGCAGGTGCACGGCACTGGACACCTTGTTGACGTTCTGCCCGCCCGCGCCCTGGGCACGGATGGCAGTCAACTCGATTTCCTCATCGGGCAGGTGAACACTGTTGGAGACGATCAGCATGGCCATGCTTTCTGAATAGGTATAACCATCAGCATACCTGCCGCAGCTGTAATCTTTGCTTGAAATTTCCCCACGGCATTCGCCCGGCAGCTCGGCTAACTTAGCGGCCTGCCTTTTTCGGAAGCATTCGATGGACTCCATAACCCAAGCCGTACTTGGCGCCAGCATCCAGGGCGCCTTGCTCAGCCGCTGGCAGGGTCGCAAAGCCCTGCTTTACGGCGCTGCGCTTGCCACCCTGCCCGATCTGGACGTGGTCATGGAATACGGCGATGCCGTGGCCAACATGACCTACCACCGTGGCTTCAGTCATTCATTGTTCGTCCTCAGCGGCTTCGCCCTGCTGCTGACCTGGCTGATCAGGCGCTTTCGACCGCATCCCGGTTACTCGACCAGCCGCCTGTTACTCACACTGTGGCTGATACTGGTCACCCATACCCTGCTTGACGCCTTCACCAGTTATGGCACCCAGCTGTTCTGGCCATTGATGCCAACGCCGACGGCCTGGTCCAGCCTGTTCATCATCGACCCGCTGTACACCGTGCCGCTGATCGCAGCAGTGCTGATCAGCCTGTTTACCGGCCTGCGCGAGCAGAGCTGGCGCGTACCGGCCGTAGCACTGACGGTTTCGACGCTGTACATAGGCTTCAGTCTGGCTGGCAAATTCATGGCCGAGCAACGTGTGGAGCGCGAACTGGCGCGTCAGGGCATCCAGGCCGAACGGCTGTTCACCACACCGACACCGCTCAACACGCTGTTGTGGCGCGTCATCGTGCTCGATGGCGAGCACTATCACGAAGCCCTGGTTGGCTGGTTCGATGACGAGCCACCGCAACTGCAACGCTTGCCGCGCGGCACTCATCTGCGTGAGCACCTGGCTGACGCCCCCATGCATCAACGCCTGGAGTGGTTCAGCGGCGGTGTGCTGCGCTATGACCAGATCGGTGATCGCCTGGTGGTCACCGACCTGCGCCTGGGCATGACCGGTTTTCATCCCTTCCGCTTCGATTTCGCGCAGAGGAAAGAGGGTCAGTGGCAGGTGCATGAGCGCATCGACCGCCTGCCCTTCAGTCGCGGCGAGTCCGAACACCTGGCCTTGCTATTCAAGCGTATCTGGCAGCCTGAGGTGCACGTGCCGCTGCTGGCCTGGGCCAGCGAATTGCAAAAGCCGCTGCTGACCGAGATCCGCTCACACTAAAGCACTGGCAGCGTCGTCAGCTCAGCAAAGGCTGCTGGACGGCCGGAAGGTCATCGATCATACGGCTCGCGGGTGACGCCCTGCATGCACGCCCAGGGCCGCGTCAGCCAAGGCGGGTTCGCGGGGGTAGATACAGGGCGGGAGACTCCCGCCCTGCATTGGACAACCGCACAGGTTTGTTGCACTGAAACGTGCAGGTGGCTCGCACGCGTAGCCGATGTGCTTGCCCCCCAGGGATGGCAGCGCGGTGGACGAATGAAGCGTCGTCCACCCTACCCCTTACTCCGCCACCGGCTTCTTGCGCTTGAGTGGCGCGCTGCCATCGGCGCTGACCAGCACTGAAGACTTGCCAGCCGGGCGTGGGCCGGTCTTGCGCTTGGCGGCGGTGGCTTTCTTCGGATCTTTCTTCTCGGTCTTTTTCTTCTTGCTGCCAGCGGCCTTGCCGGACGCCTTGAGGTTCTTCGGCCCCTGGTAGACGCCTTTCAGCTCCTTGATGGTGCGACGTTCGAAACGCTGCTTGAGGTAGCGTTCGATGCTCGACATCAGGTTCCAGTCGGTGTGACAGATCAGCGATACCGCCAGGCCTTCGCCACCGGCACGACCGGTACGACCGATACGGTGCACGTATTCGTCGCCGGAACGCGGCATGTCGAAGTTGATCACCAGATCCAGCCCTTCCACATCCAGGCCACGCGCGGCCACATCGGTGGCCACCAGCACCTTGACCGCGCCCTGGCGCAGGCGGTCGATGGCCAGCTTGCGGTCCTTCTGGTCCTTCTCGCCATGCAGCACGAAGGTCTTGACCCCGGCGGCGACCAATTTGCCGTAGAGACGGTCGGCCTGTACCCGGGTGTTGGTGAAGACGATGGCCTTGTCATAGGTTTCATTGGCCAGCAGCCAGTCAACCAGCTGTTCCTTGTGGTAGCTGTGGTCAGCCGTGATGATCTGCTGACGGGTACCTTCATTGAGCTGGCTGACGCTGTTGAGCATCAGGTGTTGCGGATCCTTGAGCACCTTGGCGACCATCTCACGCAGGCCGTTACCGCCGGTGGTGGCGGAGAACAGCAGGGTCTGGTGCGTGCCGCAGGCCTCGGCCAGACGCTGGGCGTCTTCGGCAAAGCCCATGTCGAGCATGCGGTCGGCCTCATCGAACACCAGCACCTCAACCTCCTCCAGAGGCAGGTTGCCGGCATTGGCGTGCTCGATCAGACGGCCGGGCGTGCCGATGAGGATGTCGATCTTGCGCATCATCGCCACCTGCACCTTGAAATCCTCGCCACCGGTCACCAGGCCGGCCTTGAGGAAGGTGAACTGGGCAAAGCGCTCGACTTCCTTGAGCGTCTGCTGGGCCAGCTCACGGGTCGGCAGCAGGATCAACGCTCGAATGCTCAGGCGCTGTTTGGAATTGCCGTCGCCGAGCAGGCGATTGAGTAGCGGCAGGACGAACGCGGCAGTCTTGCCGCTGCCGGTCTGGGCGATCACCCGCAAGTCCTTGCCTTCCAGCGCGGGCGGAATCGCTGCCGCCTGCACCGGGGTGGGCTCGACGAAATTAAGCTCGGCCACGGCTTTGAGCAGACGTTCATGCAGGGCGAATTGGGCAAACACGGGGCACTACCTCGGAGAAATCGACAAAACGGTGCATAGCCTAACGGTTTCCGGCGCCGGGGCCGAATTTCTTTGCATCCAAGGCATATTCAGCGGCCGACGAACGGCCATCTGCAGGTGCCATCCGGCAGCAGCAGGCAGGAACCGCACCGGCACTTCTGATATCCAAGACGCATCGGCAAATCAGGAGTCGAGCCATGCTCAACAAAAACCAAGCGACCCTCTGCATCAGCCTGTGCATTCTGCTGGCCTCGGCGCCAGTGCTGGCCAACCCGCCGCCCGGCAAGGGCAAGCCGGGTCACCCGCATGATGGCGTACAGATCGACCTGCGCGGCCCGCGCGTGGATATCGGCCAGGTGCGTATCATCCTTGGCGACAATCGCCAGTTGATCGGCCCGAGCGCTTCTCTGCCACCGGGCATCGCCAAGAACCTGGCACGCGGCAAACCGCTACCGCCGGGTATCGCCAAGAATTTCGACAGCCGCCTGGTATCACGCCTGCCTTACTACGAAGGCTACGAATGGAAGCAGATCGGCCGTGACGTGGTGCTGGTCGCCATCGCGACCGGGATCGTCTACGAAATACTGCGTAATGTCCTGGACTGAGCGCCTGCCAACAGGCGGTAAGGCGCATGACGAACTCGTAGCGTCGGCGCCACTCCAACGTGGAGATGGCCCGCCGACAGGTGCAGACATGAACCCATCACTGATCTACCACGTCACTTGCAGCCTTGATGGTTACATCGCTCGCCCGGATGGCCGGCTCGACTGGTTCGATGCATCACGCCAGGCCGATGAAGCGTACGCTTTCGAGTATTTCTATTGCGCTATCGATGCCCTGCTGATGGGCAGAGGCACCTACGAGGCACTGCGGGCACGGGGTGGCCCCTGGCCCTACTCGGGCAAGCCTTGCGTGGTGCTGACACGCCTTGCCCTGACACGCGCAGCAGAGGAAGTGCAACTCACCCATAGCACTCCCGCCCAGGCTGTAGCGGCTCTGCACGAAGCCGGTTTTCAGCGTATCTGGCTGGTCGGTGGCAGCCTGCTAGCCGGCAATTGCTACACCGCCGGGCTGATCGACGAAGTGATGATCAACCTGGTACCACACCTGTTGGGCGCCGGCATTCCACTGCTGGCCAAAGGCATGGAACGCCACCTGACCCTCAACCAAGAGCGGCGCTTCAGCAGCGGCACCCTGCAGTTGCATTACCAGGTACTGAAGCATGCCAGTCTGCCGGTCGTTGGCATCAACGCGGCCTGATACGCTCACGCTGCTGCTTGCGTAGTAGCCGGGCGCTGTCCCAGCCGACCAGCAGTACCGCCAGCCAGATCGGCAGATAGGTCAGCCATTGCCCGGTATCGAAGTGTTCTCCGAGCAGCAGTAATGCCACGATGAACAGCAAGACAGGCTCGAGATAACTGAGAATGCCGAACAGGCCCATCGGCAACAGCCGGCTCGAGGCCATGTAGGCAGCAAAAGCCAGGGTACCGATCAGCGCCATGAACGGCACCAACAGCCACAGCACTGGCCGCTCGCCAAACGCGTCTGCAGGCCCGTACATGACGATCAGCCCGATCGCCAAGGGCGCCAGAATCAGCATTTCCAGAACGAAACCGGATAACGCATCCAGGCGCATCCAGCGACGCAGCATCATATAAGGCGGGTAGCCCAAGGCAGTCGCCAGCGTCAGCCAGGAAAATGCCTGAGTCCGCCACAGCTCATGCAGTACACCCAGCACGGCGCAGGCCACCGCCAACCGCTGCAGTGGGCGCAAACGCTCGCCGTAGAACACCCGACCACTGAGCACCAGGGCTAGCGGCAGCAGAAAGTAGCCCATGGACACTTCCAGCATGCGCCCCACCAGCGGTGCCCAGAGAAACAGAAACCACTGCACGCCGATCAGCGCTGCCGCCAGTGGACAGGCCGCCAAAAGCAGCGGCTCATGCCGCAAGCGCACGAATGTCTCACGCAGCAGGTGGGTCTGGCGTGCCGCCACCACCAGCAGCAGAATCAGCGGGACCGACCAGAGCACGCGCTGGGCGAATACCTGCACCCCATCGAGCGGGGTCAGCCATTGCACATAACCCGGCAATACGGCGAACAGCAGCGAGGCGCCAATCGATAACGCCAGTCCACGTCCGGAGAGATGCATCAGTGCACCTCGGCCGGCATGCGGCGCTCACGCCCCAGACGAACCAGCGGCAGCGAAGCTGCGATCACCGCACCGCCAAGTGCCAGACGCAGCCAGTCGGCATCGTGATTCCAGATCAGCAGGTTGACCAGCAGGCCAGCCGGCACCAATGCATTGTTCATCACCGCCAGGGTGCCACCATCGACCAGGCTGGCGCCCTTGTTCCACCAGTACAGCCCCAGCCCCGAAGCCACCACGCCAAGCCAGAGCAGCACCCCCCACTGCAACGGAGTGCCAGGCAGGCGTTCACCATTGCCCAGCAACAGGAACGCAGGCAGGGCAATCAGCAGCGCCCCCAGATAGAAGAAGCCGAAACGCCGGTACTGCGGCTCGCTCGAGGGATGCTTGAGCAACAGGTGCTTGTACAGCACCTGACCGGCGGCGAAGGTGAAGTTGGCCACCTGCAGCAGCAGGAAGCCGAATAAAAAGCCGCTGCTGATACCGTCATAGCGGATGATCCCGGCGCCCAGCACCGCCACCGCTGCAGCCACCAGCGCCCAGGGATTGAACCTGCGGTTCAGCGCATCCTCGATCAGCGTCACGTGCAGCGGCGTGAGAATGGTGAACAACAGCACCTCCGGCACGGTCAGCACCGAGAAGCTCAGGTACAGGCACACGTAAGTGATGCCGAACTGCAGGGCGCCGATCAGCAGCATGCCGCGCACGAATGCCGGGGCATGGCCACGCCAGCGGGTCAGCGGAATGAACAACAGGCCGGCGATGACGATCCGCGTCAGCACCGCAAAATAGCTGTCGACATGACCGGCCAGGTACTCGCCGATCAGACTGAAGGAGAAAGCCCACAGCAGGGTCACTATCAGCAGATATCGCACAGCCACCTCCGAAGGAAGGCGGCGACCTTAGCGCGTTCCCCTGCGCCGGACAATCCATACGCCAGGGTAGGCGCTGTCCAGCCCCATAAAAAAACCGGCCGCTCCCTCACGGAACGACCGGTATAGCACGCCCGCTAGCGGGCGCTCAGGAGCGTCGGGGGAGCTTCAGGCCACTTCAGCCAGCTTGGCCTTGGCCTGGGCCAGGCCTTTTTCACTGAACTCGGCGCCCAGGTTCAGGCCTTCGGCATGGATGAACTGCACGTCATGGATACCAATGAAAGCCAGCGCCTGACGCAGGTAGGGTTCCTGATGATCCAGACCGCTGCCGGCGTAGATGCCGCCACGCGCGGTCAGCACGAAGGCACGCTTGCCGGTCAGCAGGCCCTGCGGGCCGGTTTCGGTGTACTTGAAGGTGACGCCGGCGCGCAGCACATGATCCAGCCAGGCCTTCAGCGTGCTGGGGATGGCGAAGTTGTACATCGGCGCAGCCAGCACCAGCACGTCGGCGGCCAGCAGTTCATCAGTCAGTTGGTTGGAGCGCGCCAGCGCGGCCTTTTCCGCCTCGCTCTGCTGCTCGCTCGGGGTCATCCAGCCACCCAGCAGGGTGGCATCGAGGTGCGGGACCGGCTCGACTGCCAGATCGCGAATATGGATCTGGTCTGCCGGGTGTGCGGCTTGCCAATTACCGATGAACTGCCGGGTCAGCTCGCGGGAAACCGAACCTTGCTGACGGGCGCTGCTTTCGATAACGAGAACACGGGACATGTCTGAGGCTCCATCGAGAGAGTTGAGAGTCGATGGAGCACAGAGTAGAGACTCACATTTCGATTAAAAAGCGCAAATATCCGCTTACATATATCGATTAAATTGATTTATAGGCCTGCCGCGTCTAGGCTTTCATCACCTCAGGTTGCAGGTCAGGTTGACCCGCAGGCGAATCACGCTCCGGGTGAACTTGACCGTCATGTTGTTGCTGGCGCCAGGCGCCAACACGGTACGCCGGGTACGTGGTGCTTCGGGGCCATTGCGAAACACCGCCGTGCATTCGGCCTCACTCTGTCCGTAGTTGTAGAGCATCAGCGCCGACATGTTGTGGTCGATTACCTGTGTGCTGGCCGAGACCTCGGCACCATTGAACTGTTTTTCTACCTCGATGGGGTAGGCATGGGCAGCCAGCGGCAGACAGGCGAACAGCAAGCAGATTATTTTTTTCATCGGTGCTCTCCAACGTGGGATCGCCAGTGTAGGTGGAGATCGTCGGCGATAACAGCCGACTCAGGCAGGATGATGCAATGAAAGCTCCTCGCGTAACCCTGGATCAATGGCGCACGCTGCAAGCTGTCGTGGATCAGGGCGGTTTCGCCCAGGCCGCCGACGTGTTGCACCGTTCGCAGTCCTCGGTCAGCTATACCGTCGCGCGCATGCAGGAACAGCTCGGCGTACCGCTGTTGCGTATCGACGGTCGCAAGGCCGTGCTCACCGAGGCCGGCGACGTGCTGCTGCGCCGTTCGCGGCAACTGGTCAAGCAGGCCAGCCAGCTGGAGGACCTTGCGCACCACATGGAGCAGGGCTGGGAAGCCGAGGTACGCCTGGTGGTGGATGCAGCCTATCCCACCGCAACCATCGTCCGCGCCCTCACCGCCTTCATGCCGCAAAGCCGGGGTTGCCGCGTACGCCTGCGTGAAGAAGTGTTGTCCGGGGTCGAGGAGGTGCTGCTCGAAGGCACTGCCGATCTGGCCATCAGTGCGCTGAACATCACCGGCCATTTGGGTATCGAGCTGGGCGAAGTGGAGTTCGTTGCCGTCGCCAACCCGGAACACCCACTGCACCGCTTGCAACGCGAATTGAGCTTTCAGGACCTGGAAGGCCAGATGCAGGTGGTCACCCGTGACAGTGGCCGCCTGCAGCCGCGTGATGCCGGCTGGCTGGGCGCCGAGCAGCGCTGGACGGTTGGCAGCCTGCCAACCGCACGCACCTTCGTCAGCAGCGGCCTGGGCTTTGCCTGGCTGCCGCGCCACCTGATCGTCCGCGAACTGCAGGAAGGTCTGCTCAAACCTCTGCCGCTGGCACAGGGTGGCATCCGCAAGCCACGCTTCTTCCTCTACAGCAACAAGGACCGTGTCCTCGGCCCGGCCACGCAGATTCTCATCGAGCTGATCAAGAATTTCGACGCGACGCCTCTGGATGCAGCCTTTGCGGCACCCTCGCCAAACCATTGAGACCCCGCGCATGCCCTACTTCGACAACGATGGCTGTCAGCTGCACTACGAGGATTACGGCCACGGCGCCCCCCTGCTACTGGTGCATGGCCTGGGCTCGAGCACGCGCGACTGGGAATACCAGATTCCGCTGCTGGCCCGGCATTACCGGGTGCTGGCGCTGGACGTTCGTGGCCACGGCCGTTCGGACAAACCGCGCGGATCTTACCGCATCGCCGACTTCGCCGATGACGTGGTCGCACTGATCGAACACCTGCAACTACCACCGGTGCATCTGGTGGGCATCTCCATGGGCGGCATGATTGGCTTCCAGCTTGGCGTCGACCGCCCCGAACTGTTGCGCAGCCTGACCATCGTCAACAGCAGCCCCGAAGTGAAAGCCAGAAACGCGCGCGAATGGCTGGAAATCGGCAAGCGCTGGACGCTGTCGCGCCTGCTCAGCCTGGACACCATCGGCAAGGCGCTGGGCAAGCTGCTGTTCCCCAAACCGGAACAGGCCGAGCTGCGGCGCAAGATCGCAGAACGCTGGCCACAGAACGACAAGCACGCTTATCTGGCCAGCCTTGACGCGATCATCGGCTGGGGCGTGCGCGAACGACTTGGGCGCATCACCTGTCCTACCCTGGTGATCAGCGCCGACCACGACTACACACCGGTTGAACGCAAACGTGAATACGTGGCAGAAATGCCCAACGCGCACCTGCTGGTGATCGAAAACTCGCGCCATGCCACACCGCTGGATCAACCGGAACGCTTTAATAACGCCCTGCTCGCCTTTCTCGGCGAGATTGCCAACAAGGAAAACTGACCATCATGCTCAAGCAACTCGTTCTCGCCACCGGCGCCCTGCTGCTGTCCTCCAGCCTACTGGCCGCCGACAACCCCAAGGTACTGCTGACCACAAGCCTGGGCGAAGTGGAAGTGGAGCTGGCCGCCGACAAGGCACCGATCAGCACGCAAAACTTCCTCAAATACGTCGACAACGGCTTTTACAACGGCACCCAGTTCCATCGGGTGATTCCGGGCTTCATGGTTCAGGGTGGTGGCTTCGATGCCGACATGCGCCAGAAGGATACCGAGGCGCCGATCAAGAACGAGGCCGACAACGGCCTGCACAACGTCCGTGGCACCCTGGCCATGGCCCGTACCCAGGCCCGTGATTCGGCCACCAGCCAGTTCTTCATCAACCACAAGGACAACGCCTTCCTCGACCATGGCTCGCGTGACTTCGGTTACGCCGTGTTCGGCAAGGTCACCCGTGGTATGGATGTGGTGGACAAGATTGCCCAGGTGCCGACCGGCAACCGTGGCATGCACCAGAACGTACCGCGCGAGCCGGTGCTGATCATCGAGGCCAAGCGTCTGTAAGGTAAAGATGTAGCCCGTAGTTCGGATGCAATCCGGGGGATTGCAACACATCCTCCCCGGATTGCATCCGGGCTACGAGAGCGCCATGAACGACAAAGCCGCCCATCGGGCGGCTTTGTCGTTGAACGGTGACGCTTATTTTTCCACGAAGGCGCGCTCGATCAGGTAATCCCCCGGCTCACGCATGCGCGGGGAGATCTTCAGACCGAAGCTGTCGAGCACTGCGCTGGTCTCATCGAGCATGCTTGGGCTGCCGCAGATCATGGCGCGGTCGTCCTGCGGATTGATCGGCGGCAGGCCGATGTCGGCGAACAGCTTGCCGCTGCGCATCAGGTCCGTCAGGCGGCCCTGGTTCTCGAACGGCTCGCGGGTCACGGTGGGGTAGTAGATCAGCTTCTCTTTCAGCGCATCGCCAAAGAACTCGTTGCGCGGCAGGTGCTCGGTGATGAACTCGCGATAGGCCACTTCGTTCACATAACGCACGCCGTGAACCAGAATCACCTTCTCGAAACGCTCGTAGGTTTCCGGGTCCTGAATCACGCTCATGAACGGTGCCAGGCCGGTACCAGTGGACAGCAGATAGAGGTGCTTGCCCGGATTGAGGTCATCGAGCACCAGGGTGCCGGTGGGCTTCTTGCTGATGATGATCTCGTCGCCTTCCTTGAGGTGCTGCAGCTGCGAGGTCAGCGGACCGTCCGGCACCTTGATGCTGAAGAACTCCAGATGCTCTTCCCAGTTCGGGCTGGCGATGGAATAGGCGCGCATCAGCGGGCGACCGTTTTCCTGCTGCAGGCCGATCATCACGAACTGGCCATTCTCGAAGCGCAGGCCCGGATCACGGGTGCACTTGAAGCTGAACAGCGTATCGTTCCAGTGGTGGACGCTGAGCACACGCTCGACGTTCATATTGCTCATGATGATTTCCTCGAAAAACGACAGCGCCAAAGGCGCGATTGCGCAGGATTTTATTCGCGGCAACAATATCTGTTAAGTGGATTATCAAGATATAGGTTATCGGTTATATCGATATGCGATTTACCCTCAGACAACTTCAGGTATTCGTCGCCGTGGCGCAGCATGAGAGCGTTTCCCGCGCCGCGCAATCGCTCGCATTGTCGCAGTCGGCGACCAGCACCTCGCTGACCGAACTGGAACGGCAATCCGATTGCCAGCTGTTCGATCGCGCGGGCAAACGCCTGGCGCTCAACGCCCTGGGCCGGCAGTTGCTGCCCGAGGCCGTGGCGCTGATCGATCAGGCCCGCGAGATCGAGCGCCTGCTCGGCGGCAAGAGCGGCTATGGCTCACTGAACGTTGGCGCCACCCTGACCGTGGGCAACTACCTGGCCACCCTGCTGATCGGGAGCTTCATGCAGCGCCATCCCGAATGCCGGGTGAAGCTGCAGGTGCACAACACCGCCCATGTGGTGCAACAGATCGCCCATTATGAGCTGGACCTGGGCTTGATCGAAGGCGACTGCCAGCACCCGGATATCGAGGTGCAGCCCTGGGTCGAGGACGAACTGGTGGTGTTCTGTGCGCCACAGCATCCGCTGGCCAAGCGCGGCAGTGCCAGTCTGGAGGAGTTGACGCACGAAGCCTGGATTCTGCGTGAACAGGGCTCGGGCACGCGGCTGACCTTCGACCAGGCCATGCGCCATCACCCGCGCAACCTCAACATCCGTCTGGAGCTGGAACACACCGAGGCGATCAAGCGTGCGGTGGAATCCGGCCTGGGCATCGGCTGCATCTCGCGTCTGGCGCTGCGCGACGCCTTCCGCCGGGGCAGCCTGATGCCGGTGGAAACCCCGCAACTGGATCTGCGCCGGCAGTTCTACTTCATCTGGCACAAGCAGAAGTACCGCACGGCAGCGATGCGCGAGTTTCTCGAGCAATGTCGCGCGCTGACCGCAGGCGTCAGCCGTAGCGACCAGATCGTCCTGCCGCCAATCGTCTGAGCCTCACCCCAGCAGAATGATCGCCCAGACCGAGGCGATCATGCCCAGTGCCAGCAATTGCGCAGCGCTGCCCATGTCCTTGGCATTTTTCGACAGCGGATGGCGCTCGAGGGAAATGCGGTCGACGGCGGCCTCGATGGCCGAGTTGAGCAGTTCGACGATCAGCGCCAGCAGACAAACCGCGACCATCAAGGCCCGCTCGGCGCGACTGACCTCGAACACAAAAGCCGAGGGGATCAGCAGCAGATTGAGCAGCACCAGCTGACGAAACGCCGCCTCGCCAAGGAATGCGGCGCGCAAGCCATCGAGCGAATAGCCCGCTGCATTGAGGATGCGTTTCAGGCCCGTCTGGCCCTTGAATTCGGACATGCGCCCTACCCCTGCGAAAGAGGCGCGCAGCTTACTGCATCCGCCGTCGGAGAGCCTATACAGGAGAGGACAAGCTGAGCCCGATCATGCGGCTGCGCTTGCGTAGACCCTGGCGCAGCAGGTCGCGCCTGGCTATGCGGGGATCGATTCCATCTGCTGCAACAGCAACGCCGCCTGAGTGCGGGTGCGCACGCCCAGCTTGCGGAAGATCGCCGTCACATGCGCCTTGACGGTGGCTTCGGATACGCTCAGCTCGTAGGCGATCTGCTTGTTCAGCAACCCTTCGCAGACCATGGTCAGCACCCGGAACTGCTGTGGCGTGAGGCTCGCCAGGCCGGCACTCGCGGCCTTGGCCTCATCGGAAACCGGCGCACCTTCTTCAGCCAGTGCGGGCCACCAGGTATCACCATCGAGCACATGGCGCACGGCCTGCTGCAGGGTTTCCAACGGGCTGGATTTGGGAATGAAACCGCTGGCGCCGAACTCGCGGGAGCGGTTGACCACCGAGGCCTCTTCCTGGGCGGAGATCATCACCACGGGGATCTGCGGGTACTGCCCGCGCAACAGCACCAGCCCGGAAAAACCATAGGCACCCGGCATATTGAGATCGAGCAGAACCAGATCCCAGTCACTCTTGGCGGCCAGATGGCCCTCGAGTTCGGCAATGCTGGCAGCCTCGACCAGATGCACCTGCGGCCCCAGCCCCAGGGTCAGTGCTTGCTGCAGCGCGCTGCGAAACAGTGGGTGATCGTCGGCAATCAGGATTTCGTAGGCGGCCATGGGCAGATCCTGTTGTTGTTATGAATGGCACGGAGGTGAGTATGGCTGTGCTTTTCGCCTGAAGATCCGTTCAAGGCTGCACATCCAGCAGCACAGACTCACCCACTCGAACCGACGGCGGCGCTCAGCATGCCGAGCTGTGACGGGGTGGTCAAGCGCAATGCTTTGCGGCAGGATGCGCAGCTTTGCTGCCGAGATCCCCGAATGCGAAGCCAAGCCCTGCGCGCTGACCTGTTGATGCTGATCACCGCGATGATCTGGGGCAGTGCCTTCGTCGCCCAGCGCCTGGGCATGGATAACATCGGCCCCTTCCTTTATACCGGCCTGCGCTTTGCCCTGGCCTGCGTGGTGCTGCTGCCCGTGCTGGCCCTGCTGCAACGTCGCCAGCAGCATCGCCCCGCCCCAGTGAATCGCAACCTGCTGGTCGGCGGGGTGATCATGGGGCTGGCCCTGTCGCTGGGAATCAACCTGCAGCAGGTCGGCCTGCTGTTCACCACGGTGACCAACTCCGGCTTCATCACCGGCCTGTACGTGATCGTAGTGCCGCTTCTCGGCCTGCTGATCGGCCAGCGCAGCAGCGCCGGCATCTGGCTGGGCGCCAGTCTGGCGGTGGTCGGCATGTTCCTGCTCAGCGTCGGCGAAGGCTTTACCGTGGCCTCCGGCGACTGGCTGCAACTGGCCGGCGCCTTCGTCTGGGGCGTGCATGTGTTGCTGGTAGGCTTCTTCGCCAGCCGTCACGACCCGCTGCGTCTGGCCTTCATCCAGTTCGCCACCTGCGCGCTGATCAGCCTGTTGCTGGCGCTGCTATTCGAGACCGCGACACTGGACGGCATCATTGCCGCCGGCCCGGCCATTCTCTACGGCGGCCTGTTCGGCGTGGCGGTGGGCTTCACCCTGCAGGTGGTGGCGCAGCAGCATGCCATCGCCTCGCACGCGGCGATCATCCTCTCGCTTGAGGCCGTATTCGCCGCCATCGCCGGCGCCCTGCTGCTGGGTGAAATACTGGCACTGCGCGGCTATCTGGGTTGCGCCCTGATGTTCGGCGGCATGCTGCTGGCGCAGCTGTGGCCCAAGCCACTGCCAGGTGAACTCAGCGGTACGTCTGCAAACGCTGATGCAGCGCGTCGTTGAGATCCAGCGGCAGACGCCGTTTGGCCGCCAGGTAATGCTGACTGAAGGCATCCAGATAGTCGTCCAGTGCCTCGCCGGCACGCTGATCACCGGCCAGCTCCAGGCACAGGGCAGCCACCTCGGCCGTGCACAGGTGCTCACCACGGGTAGAGCGGCGCAGGCGATAGCGCGATAGTTGCGCCGGCGTCAGACTCAACACCGGCAGCGCGTCCAGATAGGGGCTCTTGCGAAACATCTTGCGCGCCTCGGTCCAGGTGGCATCGAGCAGCACGAACAGCGGCCGCTTGCCGGGCGCCAATGTCACCTCCTCGACCACGCGCGACGGCGCCACGTACTCACCGGGAAAGACCAGATAGGGCTGCCACTGCGGATCGGCCAACAGCTCCAGCAGCGCCGGCTCGACAGCGGTTCGTGCCCAACCGAAGGCATGGGTCTCGGGTACCACGTCAGCGATCAGCCAGCCGGTATTGCTCGGCTTCAGCGCCTCGATGTCGTGCATCACCAGGCACATGCCGGCATTGGCCCGGACCTGCGGACGCCAGGCGCACAAGCAGTGCGTCGGCTGCACCCGACAGTGCGGGCAGCGCTCGGCACGCGAGCCACGCGCGACGAAAGGCTTGATACTGCGCGCCAGGCGCTCTGCGCGCAGGCGGGCGACGGCATGTGGGGCTGGATCAGTCATGAAAGGCGCAACGGCGATTGGGCGCGCGATTCTAACACCTCGCCCGCACCGCTGGCGGGCCAGAACCAGTAGACTGCAGCCGTCACAGGCCAATGGCCACCGCCGCGAACATTCACGACCGTGGTCTGTCCAAGGCTGTCCACGCCTTCAGGAGTTACATCACATGCTGCGTTACATCCTTCCTGCCCTCGCACTCAGCCTGATGCTTGCCACCGCCCAGGCCGCCTCGCTGAAGGAAATGGAGCTGACTCGCACCCTGGAGCAGGTCGCCCGACAGAGCAGCGAGGGCACGCCACGGGCGATCAACGAGGACATTCTCGATCAGGGTTACACCGTGGATGGCCACACGCTGATCAACCACCTCAGCGTACGCCCGGCGCATGCGGCAAACATGCGCGGCAACCCGGACATCGTGCGCAGCCAACTGGCAGCCAGCGTCTGCCGCAATCCGGGCTATCGCAGCCTGCTGGCCCAGGGCGCGCAGTTGCGCTACCAGTTCAGCGAATACCGCAGCAACCGCCCGGTCACCGTCGAAACCTTCGACAAGGGTGATTGCGGCCTGTAAGTGCTGGCCAGGTTTAGCCTCGCTGTGCCCGGCGCTGGGCGTCATCGGCGCGCAACTCGGCGAGCAGGGCCTCCATGTAGCGTGAGCGTCGCCCACCCCCTTCGAGGCGACGCACGCACTCCTCCTGCAGACTCAACTGGTTGATCCGTGCCGCCTCCTGCAGCATGCGATAGAGGTCGGTGTCGAGTTCCACAATCAGCCTGGGCATACCTGCCCCTCCCTTGCAATTGCCCCAACCCGGTCATTCAGCGCAGGATGTTGGGATCTCCCGTGCCGGCCAGCGCGGCCCGTTCCTCGGCCGTCAGCCAGGCATCGACCGCTGTGCCCAGCACCTCGGCGACACTCTGCAACACATGCGCCCAGGTACAGCCGTTGGCGAACAGCATGCCGGCTTCGTCGAAGGTACCGCCGCGGTTGCGATAACCCAGCGTCCGACAGAACGCGCCCTCGCCCAGCACCGTGGACAAATGCCCCCGTGCCACCTCCGGGCGCATATGGCTGAGCAATACGCGCCGCCGGTACGCAGCGGGGAACAACGCTTCATGCTCTGCAGGCGTAGCCAGCGCCGGTGTTTCCCAGGCATCACGCGGCGCCCGAAAACGTCCCGGCTCCTGCAAGTAAATCAGACGCCAGGCCACCGCATGCTGACTCAGACGAACAGCAGCACGGCGCATCGCGTGTAACTGGTAACTGCCGCTGGCGATCAGCAGCACCGGCTCGCCCTCGCCCTCGGCAGCCACCAGCAAGGCACCATCACGGGCCAGTTGTTGTGCCTGCGCGGCCGTGAAGCTGCAGGGCTGCTCGCGCTTGGCCACCACCAGGCAAGCCAACCTGCCGCGCGCCTGATAAATGCCTGGCAGCAGCGCCAGCAGCGAATTGTGGTCGGCCGGCAGCAGCACGCGCATGACATCGTGCATCTCGCCCAGCAGCGCCTCACAGAAGGTGGTGTCCTGGTGCGATTGCTGGTTCTTGCCGTTCTCCCAGGTGTGCGAAGTCGCCACCAGCGGCCAACCCAGCCAGCCAGCCGGGCGCCCGGCCTCTTTCTGCTGGCGGGCGAAGATCAGGCTCTGACGCACCGCGCCGAGCATCTTCACGCAGAACGCCTCATAACTGGCCACCAGATTCAGTCCGCCCTGGTTGGCCAGGCAGGCGGAAACCACGGCCTCCTCGTTGAGCGCCGTGATCACCGCGCCATGCACTGACTCCAGCTCGCTTTCCGGCTGGCTGACACGGTGCTTGAGCGCCTTCAGCACGCCACCCAGGCGGTTGCTGGCCAGTTCGTCCGGGTTGCCAACACGGGCGCGTAACTGCGGATTGGCCCGTACCAGATCGACAAAGTAGCGATCCAGCGCGCTCATGGGCGAACAGGCCGCGTCGTGAAAATGCAGCGCTGGCTGTGCCGGCTGCGCGGGTTGACGACGGGCCAGTGGATTGTCTCGTTCAGGCTCACGCCCCTTGCCGGCAGCGAACAGGCTGCAGGCCTCAGCCAATGCCTGCGGCTGCACCCACAACGCCGCCGCATGCTGGTTGAACAGTTCGCGTGCGTGCGCATCGAGCGCCGGGCTGGCCGGTAGCGGCAGGTTGTGCGCGGCATTGCTGCCAGCGCCATAGAAGCCATAGCCCTTGGTGGTTTCGGCAATACCGTAGGGCATGGGCAGGGGATAGTCGATCAGTTCGCGATTGCGCTCATCGACCCGGTGCGCCAGACGCTGCTCCATTTCCCACAGCGCACAGACGAAGGCTGCCGGGTCACACCCATCGAAGCTCAGCGGATCGAAACCACAGCCGCGCAGGTGCCGGCGAAAGCCCTCCAGCCCCTCCAACGTACCGAGTTCGGTACGCTGCTCGATACGCCGGCCGTTGGCGATCATCACCGGCAGCGCCACACCACAATCCTCGGCACGCCACCAACGCGGCATCCAGTCACTGCCGCGCTGCTCCTCGGCAGCACCGTCGGAGAGGAAGGCCACCAGTTTTTCGCCCGGCAATGGCAGATGCGCGTACTGCAATTCGGCAAAGCCCAGGTAACCGCCTTCGGCGATACCACCAGCGGTATGCGGATTGACATGGCTGCCCAGCGGCACGCCAGGGCGGCCGTCCGCTGCCTGCGCATAGCTGTAGAAGTCTGCCACCAGGCGGCTCATGCCCGTTTCATCACAGGCATAGCGCTTAGCCTGCTCGGGATGCTGGTTGCCGGTCAGCAGGTTCAGCGCCTCGATGGCTGCCACGCAATGCCCCTGCCCCATCAGCCAGCCACGCGTCTCACCGGTCAGCGTGTTGAGGGCCAGGTAACCGGCGTAGGCCGGCACCATGTTCAGCGCGCCACCGGTATGGCCTTCCGGCACCGGCTTGAAGTCATCGGCCTGCAGCGGCTGACCATCGAGCCGGACACGCCGGGCGTAGGTCATGTGCACCACCAGCCAGAGGCCGGCTGCGGTCAGCGCATCCAGCGCGCGAAACAGGCGGTAGACGCTTGGCAGGTCGGGCTGCAAACCGCTTTGCACCAGCTGATGGGCGAGACGAAAGACCGCAGCGCTGGTCTGCGGGCTATGCTGAACAGGTCCATGGCCCGCCTTCCAGTGGGCGAAGTCAGGGTATTGCTGGGCGTGCTGAGCCAGAGTCGCGGCATCGGGCAATAGCTGAAACATGGGTCATCTCCTGAAAATTCACTTGCAGTTTAGGCACCCGGAGCCATATATCGAGTGACCTGCATCAAACCACGCGGCGCTTCAAACCGGCAGACTCGCTACATCATCACAACAAGGACAGAACCATGGCCCTGCTCACTTTTCTCGGTGCAATCCAACAAGTTACCGGCTCCTGCTACCTGGTGGAGAGTCGCGACGGCGCCAAGGTACTGCTCGAATGCGGCATGCACCAGGGGCGCCGCCAGGAGGAGGATCAGAACCGCAGCGCCTTTCCCTTCGACCCGCGGGAGCTGGATGCGGTGGTGATCTCCCACGCCCACCTCGATCACAGCGGGCTGCTGCCACGCCTGGTCGCCGAGGGCTATCGCGGCCCGATCCACGCCACCGAGGCCAGCAGCGAACTGCTCGAACTGATGCTGCTGGATTCGGCCTTCCTCCAGGAGAAGGACGCTGAATGGGAAAACCGCTGGCGTGCGCGCCAGGGCAAGCCGGCGGTCAAACCCCTCTACACCATCGCCCATGCCGAGCAGGCGCTCAGCCAGCGCCGCGCGCATGCCTATGGCACAACGATCGAGGTGGCCAAGGGCGTGCAGGTCACCTTCCACAATGCCGGCCACATTCTCGGCTCGGCCATCGTCGAAATGCAGGTGCAGGATCACCACCTGCAGCGTCATCTGGTGTTCTCCGGCGACCTGGGCAACACCTGCTCGCCACTGATGCAGGCGCCGACGCAACTGAACAAGGCCGACGTACTGCTGATGGAGTCGACCTACGGCGACCGTGATCATCGCCCCAGTGACGAAACCCTGGAGGAGCTGGCCGAGATTCTGCAGCAGGCGCACAAGGAAGGTGGCAATGTGCTGATCCCCTCGTTCGCCGTCGGCCGCACCCAGGATCTGATCTACTACCTCGGCCGCTTCTATCAGGAAGGCCGCCTGCCGCAGCAGGCGGTGTTTCTCGACAGCCCCATGGCCATCCGCGCCAATGCCATCTACAGCCGCTTCCATGATCAGTTCGCCGCCGAAGACCGCGCCGCACTGGCCGCCAAGGGTGTCACCCGGGTAGAGGACTGGCTACCGATCCTGCGCTGCACGCCAACGGCAGAAGAGTCGATGGCGATCAACCGGATCAAGAGCGGCGCGATCATCATTGCCGGCGCCGGGATGTGCAACGGCGGGCGTATCGTCCACCACTTCAAGCACAATCTGTGGCGCGAGAACTGCCATCTGGTGTTCCCCGGTTTCCAGGCCAAGGGCACGCTCGGCCGCCTGATCGTCGACGGCGCAGAAACGGTCAAGGTGCTGCACCAGCGCATTGCCGTGAAGGCCAGGGTGCATACGCTGGGCGGTTTTTCTGCACACGCCGGCCAGTCACAGCTGATCGACTGGGCCAGCCAGTTCGAGCATCACCCCGAGCTGTACCTGGTGCACGGCGAACTGGAGAAGATGCAAACCCTGCAACAAGCACTGCGCCAGCGCCTGAACTGGATCGCCAACATCCCCGAACCCGGTGAACAGATCGCCCTGTAACCGGCGCTTACGAAAAGCAGGCAGCGAAACGGCAACCTGGCTGTGGCAAGCGTCATGAAACGCCATAATCACGGAACCGGTACGGGCGCGAGCCGCATCAGCCTCGCGCCCGGCTCAGAACAGGAGAGCCTTCATGCCTTACGAAGCGGACGACTATCTGTCGCGCCACGTGCAAACCAGCGAAGTCGACCTGACCCGCAAGGTCGACGAACTGGTGGCACTGGCAGCCCCCGGCAACAGCCCGAACCTGCAGCTGTACCGGGAAATGCTCAGTACCGTGATCCATATGGCCCAGGCGGATCGCAACCGCTGGGACGCCAAAATCATGCTGCAGACCCTGCGCGAGATGGAAAATGCCTTCGGTGTACTGGAGCAGCTCAAGCGTCGGCGCAAGGTCACCGTCTTCGGCTCGGCCCGGACGCCAGCCGATCATCCGCTGTACCTGCAGGCTCGTGAACTGGGCGCACGGTTGGTGCAGCGTGACCTGATGGTGATCACCGGCGCAGGCGGCGGCATCATGGCCGCCGCCCATGAAGGCGCCGGCGTGGACAACAGCCTAGGGTTCAACATCACCCTGCCCTTCGAACAAACGGCCAACTCGACGATACGCGGCAGCAACCACCTGCTGTCATTCCATTTCTTCTTCCTGCGCAAGCTGTTCTTCGTCAAGGAGGCCGACGGTCTGGTGCTTTGCCCCGGCGGTTTCGGCACGCTCGACGAGGCGCTGGAAGTGCTGACCCTGATCCAGACCGGCAAAAGCCCGCTGGTACCGGTGGTATTGCTCGATCAGCCGGGTGGCAGCTACTGGAAGGACGCCCTGGGCTTCATGCGCCGTCAGCTTGAAGACAATGGCTACATCCTGCCCAGCGATCTGAACCTGATGCACCTGGTGTACAGCGCCGAAGAAGCGGTGGATGAAATCGTCCACTTCTATCGCAACTTCCACTCCAGCCGCTGGCTCAAGGATCGCTTCGTGATTCGTCTCAAGCACCCGCTCAACGAGCAGACACTCGCGCGACTCGACGAGGAATTCAGCGGACTGTGCAAGAGCGGTGGTTTCACTCAGCAGCCCCATTGCGAACTGGAAAACGACGAGCCCGAGCTGTGCCACCTGACGCGCCTGGCCTTTGCCTTCAACGGTCGTGACTATGGCCGCCTGCGTGCGCTGCTCGACGTGGTCAACGAGCCGGAGAACTGGGCAAGCTGAACTGACGACTTGCCGTAGCCCGGATGCAATCCGGGCTACGTGTTTGCCTCCCCTCTCCCACTTGCGGGAGAGGGCGCAGACCGTGCAAGAACAAGGCAAGTCGCTTGCCTAAGCAAGCGCTACAGCTTGTGAGTTGAAGCTGGTCGCTGCTCCGCTCAGGCGTTGCCGGCGACCTTCATGCGCGCCGCCTGGGTGAAATCGAGCATGCGCTTGAGCGGCTTGATCGCCTTGGGAATCAGTGCCGGATCGACATGAATCTCGCCGGAGCCCTGACGCAGACCGGTGAGCACACGTTCCAGCGTATTCATCGCCATCCACGGACAGTGCGCGCAGCTGCGGCAGGCGGCACCGTTACCCGCCGTCGGCGCCTCGATGAAGGTCTTGTCCGGGCACAGCTGCTGCATCTTGTAGAAGATGCCGCGATCAGTGGCGACGATGAATGTCGAGTTGGGCAGAGTCTGCGCGGCCTTGATCAGCTGACTGGTGGAACCCACGGCATCGGCCAGCTCGACCACGTTCTGCGGCGACTCCGGGTGCACCAGAATGGCGGCATCAGGGTACAGCGCCTTCATGTCCAGCAACTGCTTGGATTTGAACTCCTCATGGACGATACAGGCACCGTCCCACAGCAGCATATCGGCACCGGTCTCGCGCTGGATGTAGTTGCCCAGGTGCTTGTCCGGCGCCCAGATGATGGTCTCGCCGTTGTCCATCAGGCTCTCGACGATCTCCAGCGCGCAACTGGAGGTCACCACCCAGTCGGCACGCGCCTTCACCGCCGCCGAGGTGTTGGCATACACCACCACGGTGCGCTCCGGGTGCTGATCGCAGAAGGCCGAGAACTCCTCCACCGGGCACCCCAGATCGAGCGAACAGGTGGCCTCCAGAGTCGGCATCAACACGCGTTTTTCCGGGTTGAGGATCTTCGCCGTCTCGCCCATGAACTTGACCCCGGCCACCACCACGGTCTGCGCCGGGTGCTGATTACCAAAGCGGGCCATTTCCAGGGAGTCGGAAACGCAACCACCGGTTTCCTCGGCCAATGCCTGAATCACCGGATCGCAGTAATAGTGTGCCACCAGCACCGCGTTCTGCTTTTTCAGCTCGGCGGCGATTTCGCGGCGATAGAAAGCCTCTTCCTCGGCTGTCAGCGGTTTGGGCTGTTTGGCATCGAGGTGGGCCTGAACCAGAAGGCGTTCGGAAATCTGCGTCATGTCATCGAACCTGCGGCGCTCTTTAGCGAGCTACGAGTATAGCCCCTGACTCCACATCACCACAGGCGATGCAGCATCAGCCAGAGGACTTTTCCGAGAGCAAAAAAAAGCCAGTCTGACGACTGGCTTTTGCGATCTGGTGGGTCGTGTAGGATTCGAACCTACGACCAATTGGTTAAAAGCCAACTGCTCTACCAACTGAGCTAACGACCCAACGCGAGGCGCATGATACTGATTTAATTCAGGAAATCAACTCTTCACGAAATTATTTTCAATAGTAGCGCGTGACATCGGGTACGCCGGCAGCAGCGAAACCGGCGGCACGCAGGCGGCAGCTGTCGCATTTGCCACAGGCGCGGCCCTCGTCATCGGCCTGGTAGCAGGAGACCGTCAGCGCATAGTCCACGCCCAGGCGCATGCCCGTCTGGATGATCTCACCCTTGCTAATCTGCTGCAGCGGTGCGCGAATGCTGAAACCCTGCCCCTCGATACCCGCCCTGGTCGCCAGGTTGGCCATGCGCTCGAACGCCTCGACGAACTCAGGACGACAATCGGGATAGCCCGAATAGTCCACCGCGTTGACGCCAATGAAGATGTCGCGCGCCTCGAGCACCTCGGCCCAGCCCAAGGCAAGCGCCAGGAATACCGTATTACGCGCCGGCACGTAGGTGGCGGGAATCCCGTCAGTGGGCAATTCAGGCACAGCGATGCTGCTGTCGGTGAGCGCGGAACCACCGATGCCATTGAGGTTCAGGCCGATCACCTTGTGCTCGACCACACCGAGCTGCCGCGCCACCCGCTCGGCCGCCTGCAACTCGGCACGATGGCGCTGGCCATAGTCGAAACTCATGCTGTAACAGGCGTACCCCTCGGCCTTGGCCATGGCGATGACCGTGGCCGAATCCAGGCCACCGGAAAGGAGGATGACCGCTTTCTTGTCGTTCATGTTCAGTGTCCCGGCTCGTCGTTCCAGAGAATCTTGTGCAACTGCAGTTGCAGGCGTACCGGCAGGTTGTCCGCCACGATCCAGTCAGCCAGCGCCCGCACATCGACCTGTTTGTGGCTGGGCGAAAACAGTACTTCGCCGGCCTTGGCAGCCAGGTCATATTCGATCAGCTTGGACACGGACCAGTCGTAGTCCTCGCGCGAGCAGATGACGAACTTGACCTGATCGTTGCGCGTCAGCCACTGGACATTCTCGTAGCGATTACGCTGCACCTCAGCAGAGCCCGGGGTCTTCAGGTCGAGCACCTTGCTGACGCGCGGATCGACTGGCGATACATCGAGCGCGCCACTGGTTTCCAGTGACACCTCGTAACCGGCATCGCACAGACGTGTGAGCAAGGGGATGCAGTTCGGCTGGGCCAGCGGCTCGCCGCCCGTCACGCAGACGTAGCGCGGCCGATAGGCGGCCACCTGCTCGAGGATACTGTCCAGGGTGACGATCTCGCCGCCGCTGAAGGCATAGGCGGTATCACAGTACTGACAGCGCAGGGGGCAGCCGGTCAGGCGCACGAATACCGTCGGCAAGCCGGCGGTACGTGTCTCCCCCTGCAACGAGTGGAAAATCTCGGTAATACGCAGGGTTTCTTGCATGGTAGCCACGGGCGTGATGACGAAACAGGCCATCCGCCTCCGTTGCGTGAAAAGACAGGAATGCCGACAGCAGCCGCCATTCGACGATGCCTGGTGACAAGGACATCAGCCGAGCTGAAACCCTGTCATCAGGCGAGGGGCATTCTAATGGAAGCCGGCAAACTACGGATAAGAAAAACCCGCGACTGGCGCGGGTTTGTTCATCGAATCTCGAACCTACAGTCGCTGCAGATCACGCTGCGCCAGCTGCGCTGCTGAGCTGCCCGGGTACTGCGCAATCACCTGCTGCAGAATACCACGGGCCTTGTCATTGTTACCCAGACGGCGCTCGACATCGGCCAGCTTGAACAACGAATCCGGCACCTTGGCATGACTCGGGTAGGCTTGAGTGACCTTGGCAAAGGCCTGACCGGCAGCCTGCAGGTCGCCCTTAGCCAGGTTCACTTCGCCCAGCCAGTACTGTGCATTACCCGCGTACTGGCTATTGGGATAACGATTGAGGAAGGCGCCGAACGCCTGCGATGCCTTGTCGAAATCCTTGGCCTTGATCAGGTCGAAGGCGGCATCGTAATAGAGTTTTTCCTTGGCCGGGTCACCCGGCTCGGCGCTGGCCTGCTGCTGTGCGGCAGGTGGCGTCGGGGTGCCAGTGGCGTTGATCGCGCCAGTGGCTGAATTTTGTGCAGGAGCTCCACCGGCAGCTGCGCCGGAAGAAATGCGTTGATCCAGATCCTGATAACGCTCCAGGCCTTCCTGCTTGAGGCGCTGGATTTCATTCTGCTGCTCTTCGACCATGCCGCGCAGCTGGGCAATTTCCTGCTGCATCTGCTCGAGCTGGTTGAACAACATGCCCTGTGCAGAGGCGGGCGCTTGCGCACCCGCTCCGACAGAGGCGCCGGCCGTACCATAACCCGCCGGTGGATAGCTGCTGCCCTGTTGCATGGAGCTGCTTTCCAGTACGGGAACTTCCGCCATCGCCGCGAGCGGCAAGGCGAGCGTCAGAAGGGTCAGAATACGGCGGCAATCACGCATGGCAGCTTACTTACGCAGCTCTACGCGACGGTTCTGAGCCCAGGACTGCTCGTCGTTGCCAGTGGCAACCGGACGCTCTTCGCCGTAGGAAACGACTTCCAGCTGAGCCGGGGAGACGCCCTGCAGAACCAGGTAACGCTGAACGGCCTTGGCACGACGCTCGCCCAGAGCCATGTTGTACTCACGGGTACCGCGCTCGTCAGCGTGGCCTTCCAGAACGACGCGAGCGCCGTTGCCTTTCAGGTCCTTGGCGTGTACGTCCAGAGCGCGCATGGCTTCGGCTTTCAGGTCGGAGCTGTCGTACTCGAAGTAGAAAGTGGTGATAGCGCGCAGAGCCGCTTCTTCGCTCAGGCTGCCATCGACAGCGCCAGTGTTGGCACCGTAGCCAGCGTTCGGGTCAACTGCGCCTTCGCCAGCAGCGTCGCCGCCTTTGGAGGAGCAACCTACGGCAACGGCGAGAGCCAGGGACAGTGCAGCGAACTTACCGAATTTCAGCATTTCCATCATGTAACTCCTAATGAACCCCAGTTGTGTTAAGCAAAAGGTGTAGCACCGCATCAGTTCAGGTAAGGGGACCAAGAAGGCTCTCGAACTTCGCCTTGAGCGGTAGGAAGAGGGAGCCTCACGCGTCCATTGGTGGACGCCAACATCAAGACTCCCCGGCCCTGCTGGCGGGTGGCGTAGATTAGCATGGTGCCATTGGGCGCAACAGTGGGCGACTCATCCAAACTTGTGTCGGAAAGTATGCGCAGACGGTTGGTTTCCAGGTCCTGGGCAGCCACCTTGAACACGGTGAAACCTTCCTGGCGATGGATCATCACCAGGGTCTTTTCATCAGCCGACAATTTCGGGTTGGCGTTGTAGTTCCCGACGAAGGTCACTCGCTCCACGGCCCCGCTATTGATGTTGGTCTTGTAGATCTGCGGACGCCCCGCACGATCCGAGGTGAAGTACAGGGTCTGACCATCCTTGCCCCAGAAGGGTTCGGTATCGATGGCGTAATGGTTGGTGACGCGACGCATCTGCCGGCTGCCCATGTCCATCACGTAGATTTCCGGGTTGCCGTCCTTGGACAGCACGAAGGCCAGGCGATTGCCATCCGGCGACCAGGCAGGCGCGCCGTTGAGGCCTTCGAAGTTGGTGATCTGCTCGCGGCGACCGGTATCGATGTGCTGTACGAAGATTCGCGGACGACGCTGCTCGAACGAAACATAGGCAATACGACGGCCATCCGGCGCGAACGAAGGCGACAGGATCGGCTCGCGCGACTGCAGCAGGGTCACCGCGCGGGCACCGTCGTAATCGGAGCGCTGCAGGGTATAACGGGTGTTGTTGGCCCCCATGCGCTCGGCCGTAACGTAGAGCAGACGCGTGGAGAACGCGCCCTTGACGCCGGTGAGCTTCTCGAACGACTGATCAGCGATATGGTGCGCCATGTCGCGCAACTGCTCGGTGCCGCCACCGACATTGCCGGTCATGACCTGCTGTTCGGTGTTGACGTTGAACAGCGCGTACTGCACCTGCAGCCGACCACCATTGGGCACGATGTTGCCGACCAGCACGTACTGGGCGCCCAGTGCCTTCCAGTCGCGGTAGATGACCTCGCTGGCCTGGGTCGGCAGACTGATCATATTCTGCCGAGGGATCGGCTCGAAATAGCCGGAGTTGCGCAGGTCGTTGCCGATGATCTGCGACATGTCTTCGGGCAATACCGAACCGCCCTGCCAGCCAAAGGGCACGACAGCGATGGGCGTGGCGCGGTCGGCGCCCTGGGAGATCACCAGCGGGTCGGCCGCCTGGACGCTACCGACCAGCATGACCAGCCCCAGCAGGGCGATACGAATCAGGTTGTTCACAGCGCTCAATCCTCCGGTTTGAAAATGACGCGACGCTGCCTGTACCGACTGTCGAAGGTAGCGCGATCCAATTGTTGCATCTCGGGAATACGCCCGACGTTACGTACAGCTGCCACGGCCGAACTATCGAACGGCGCATCGCCACTGGAGCGCGATACGCTGGCGTTGGTGATGGTGCCATCGGGCAACATCTGGATCACCAGCTCGACACTCATGCCACGACGGGCCGACATCGGCCGCTGCCAGTTCTCGGTGATCAGCTTGATGATCAGATCATCGAGGTTGCCGGCCACCTGATCGCCATGGGTTTCGGCCAGCGCCTGCTGGTTCTGCACATTGTCCGAGAGCAACTCAGCCAGCGCTGCAGCCTTCTGATCCTCGGCGGCCTTGCGCCGTGCATCTTCAGCCTTGCGTTTGGCATCCTCGGCCGCTTTCTTTTTCGCGACTTCGGCGGCTGCCTTTTTCTTCGCCTCTTCTGCAGCGGCCTTTTTCTTGGCCTCTTCAGCGGCTTTTTTCTTCGCTTCTTCCTCAGCGCGCTTCTTGGCGATATCGGCCTGGCGCTTCTGTTCGGCAGCCTTCTCGGCCTCGGCCTTCTTCGCTGCCTCAGCCTTGGCAGCTTCGGCTTTGGCCTGCTCAGCCTGTTTTTGTTCCTCGGCACGTTTGGCGGCTGCGACCTTCTGCTCCTCGGCCTTCTTCTGCTCCAGCCTTTCGGCCTCGAACTGCGGTGCGGAGGTTTTCTGTGCTTCGCCGGCGACCTTTTGCGTGGTCTGTGTAGTGGCCTGACTCTGCGACTGCAACTGGTACAGCGTAGCCTGAACCACCGGGCGCGCCGGTGGCAGCTCCGGGGTGAAGGCGACACTGACGAACAGCATGGCAAAGATGAGTACGTGCAGGCCCACTGCCCAGACTACAGGCCAGAAGTAGCTTTCCGACTGCGTGCGCTCGTGCTGCATCAAGGCGCCTCGGTTATCAGTCCGACATTGCCGACATCGGCCTGCTGCAAGCCGCCCATGGCCGCCATGACCGTGCCGTAATCAACCGATTTATCACCGCGCACGAACACCTGCACCTGCTTACCCTGACGGCGATTCTCACTGATGATGGCCGACACAGCCTGGGTCATCTGCTCGAGATTGACGGCACGTTCCTGCTCGGTATCGACATCGACCTCGCTGCCCATGTTCCAGTAATAGGTCTTGTCGGCCTTGATGGAGATGGTCAGCACCAGGGCGTCGTTGTCCTGCGGCAACACCTCGCTGCTGACTTTGGGCAAGTCGACCTTGACCCCCTGATTGAGCATCGGCGCGGTGACCATGAAGATGACCAGCAGCACCAGCATCACGTCGATGTAGGGCACCACGTTCATCTCGGCGACCGGCTTGCGTCTGTTGCGAATTCTCGCCATGGTAAAAACCTGTCCTCTTCGCTCGCCTTATTCTTCCGAGGTGTGCACTTTGCGGTGCAGGATGGCCTGGAACTCGTCAGCGAAGGTGTAATAACGACCGATCAGCATTTCGCCACGGGCAGAGAAGCGGTTGTAGGCGATGACTGCCGGAATCGCCGCGAACAGGCCGATGGCGGTCGCGATCAGCGCCTCGGCAATGCCCGGGGCAACGGTAGCCAGCGTGGCTTGCTGCACCTGGGACAGGCCCAGGAAGGAATTCATGATGCCCCATACGGTGCCGAACAGACCGATATACGGGCTGGTGGAACCGACGGTTGCCAGGAACGGCAGAGCGGTCTCCAATTTCTCCTCTTCACGGGAGATGGCAACGCGCATGGCACGCGACACACCATCCATCACGGCATCCGGGTCAACGCCCGGCTGCTGACGCAGGCGCGAAAACTCCTTGAAGCCGGCGCGAAAAATCTGCTCCAGGCCGGAGTCCGGATCCGGGTTGCTGCCGGCCTGGCGATACAGCTTGGACAGGTCGATGCCGGACCAGAAACGGTCCTCGAAGTTGTCCAGCGCACGCTTGGCAGCACGAATGGCGGTGCTGCGCTGGAAGATCATCACCCAGGATATGACGGACGCCGCCACCAGGGTGAGCATGACCAGCTGCACCACCAGGCTGGCATGACTGATCAGGCTCCAGACCGACATATTGTCTACGTTGGCTTCCACGCTTACTCTCCTGCTGCAATTGGACCCGGCGCCTGCGTCCCGGCGAACGCATGTCGCAGAGGCTCGGGAATGGCCCGGGGTTTCAAGTTGTCGGCGCGCACACAGGCCACCAGAAACTGCCCTTCGCAGAGCAGCACATCATCCGCAGCCCGCCTTACCTGTTGACGAAAGCGCAGGCTGGCACGGTTCAATTCGATTACATCGGCGCTGATCACCAGTTGGTCATCCAGACGTGCCGGCGCGTGATAACGCGCTTCAGCCGAATGCACGACGAACAACAGGCCCTCACCGGCAAGCGTCGACTGGGAATAACCCAGCTCACGCAGGCGCTCGGTGCGAGCCCGCTCCATGAATTTGAGGTAGTTGACGTAGTAGACGATGCCGCCCGCGTCGGTATCTTCGTAATAGACCCGGCAATGGTGGCTGAACGGCTGGACTCCGTTTTGCGCGCGCATACTCTAGTCCTCGGCCTGCGGCTTGCCAATCCGGCCTGGTAAGAATTTTTTCGTCATTCGTCACCTGCACTGAACAGATCGCCAGCGGCCTGCTCGCCAGCGCGCTTGGGAATGTTCAGCCCGAAGTGCAGATAGGCATGCCGGGTGACCACACGCCCGCGCGGGGTGCGCATCATGTAGCCCTGTTGAATCAGATAGGGCTCGAGCACGTCCTCGATGGTGTGGCGTTCCTCGCCGATGGCCGCCGCCAGGCTGTCCAGCCCTACCGGGCCGCCGTCGAACTTCTCGATCATGGCCAGCAGCAAGCGGCGGTCGGAGTGATCGAAACCGCGTTCGTCGACATCGAGCAGATTCAGTGCCTGGTCGGCAATCGATGGGGTGATGTGGCCCGTGCCACGCACTTCGGCAAAATCGCGCACCCGGCGCAGCAGGCGATTGGCGATACGCGGCGTGCCGCGCGCGCGACGGGCAATCTCGAAGGCGCCCTTGGCCTCGATGGGCAAGCCGAGAATCCCGGCCGAGCGCGCGACGATGGTGGCCAGGTCATCAACGCCATAGAACTCCAGGCGCTGAACGATACCGAAACGGTCACGCAGAGGATTGGTCAGCATGCCGGCACGGGTGGTGGCACCGACCAGGGTGAAGGGCGGCAGGTCGAGCTTGATCGACCGCGCCGCCGGGCCTTCGCCGATCATGATGTCGAGCTGGAAGTCTTCCATGGCCGGATACAGCACTTCCTCAACCACCGGCGACAGGCGATGAATTTCGTCGATGAACAATACATCGCCGCTTTCCAGGTTGGTCAGCAGCGCAGCCAGATCTCCCGGACGCTCGAGCACCGGGCCGGAAGTGCTCTTGATCGAGCTGCCCATTTCCTCGGCAATGATATTGGCCAGCGTGGTCTTGCCCAGGCCCGGCGGGCCGAAGATCAGCGTATGGTCGAGCGCTTCCGCCCTGCCCCGCGCCGCTTGGATGAACAGCGCCATCTGCTCGCGCACCACGGGCTGGCCGATGTAGTCAGCCAGACGCAGCGGACGAATGGCCCTATCCTGCTGCTCTTCGCGCTCGCGGGGGCCGGCGGTAATCAGGCGATCAGCTTCGATCATCGAGGCATTCCACTAAAAGTCCATTGAATTGCCCTGCCGGGCGGCAAACCATGCAGCGTTTCCCAGCAGAAGGCCGGTGGATGAAAAGGCGTCACCCACCCTACGCCATGCCGCGCAGCGCGCGCCGGATCAAATCTTCACTGCTCATGCCATCCTCCTTGACAGCGGCCACAGCCCGACTGGCTTCCTGCGGCTTGTAGCCAAGAGAGATCAACGCGCTGACCGCGTCGTTCTCCGCGCTTGAGACTGCCTGAGCCAGTTGAGGTTCAACCACCAGAGGCGCGATGGACGGTATCGACTCCCAGGCCTTGAAACGATCCTTGAGCTCGACCAGCAGTCGCTCGGCGGTTTTCTTGCCGACTCCCGGCACCTTGACCAGCGCTGCGGTGTCCTGTGCCTGCACGCAGCGCACCAGTTCATCGACTTCGAGCCCCGACATCAACGCCAGCGCCAGCTTGGGGCCGACGCCATTGAGACGAATCAGCTCACGGAACAGCTCACGCTCACGCTTCTCGAAAAAGCCATAGAGCAGGTGCGCATCCTCACGCACGACCAGATGAGTGTGCAGGGTCAGCGGCTCACCCACTGCAGGCAGACGATAAAGGGTCGTCATCGGCACTTCCAGCTCATAACCGACGCCATTCACATCCAGAAGCAAATGTGGCGGCTGGTTCTCCGCCAGGGTGCCGCGCAAACGTCCGATCACCACTGTGTTCCTTTGATCCGATTACAAACGAAGACGACCGCCACGCCGCTTGGCGCCGGCCAGCCCATGGGGGATGAGACTCTGTCGATGGTGGGCATGGCACAGGGCGATGCCCAGGGCATCGGAGGCGTCGATCTGCGGCTTTTGCACCAGCTTGAGCAGGTGCATGACCATCATCTGCACCTGTTGCTTGTCCGCCGCGCCGGTGCCGACTACCGCCTGCTTGACCTGGGTGGCTGTGTATTCGCTGACTTCCAGCCCCGCCTCCACCGCTGCGACGATGGCCGCACCGCGCGCCTGCCCCAACTTGAGCGCCGAGTCAGCATTACGCGCCATGAACACCTGCTCGATGCCCATGGTCACCGGACCATGGGTGCGAATCACCTCGCTGACGCCGCGAAAGACGATCTGCAGGCGCTCGGCCAACGGCCCATTACCCGTGCGAATGCAGCCCGAGGCCACGTACTCGCAACCACGCCCGGTATCGCGAACCACGCCATAGCCGGTAATGCGCGAACCGGGATCGATTCCTAGGATGAGGGTCATGTCGGCAACTGTCTATTTATCCAGTTGGCGAGTATACGGGCGTGCTCATGCGCCGTCACTCGTGACGCACCTGAGGAACCAGAGAAAACCGCAGAAGGAGCGCCGGGCGGCCGCAAGGTGGACGCAGGGTGGGCGTAGGGTGGGCTTCAGCCCACCAGGGCTGCTTACCCATGGCAGGCACACACGGATCGCAGCCCGCCCCATCCCACGCATCCCTTCAGCCAAGCTGCTCCATGATCTCGTCAGCGACTTCGGCGTTGTGGTAGACGTTCTGCACGTCATCCAAGTCTTCGAGCATGTCGATCAGCTTGAAGACCTTCTGCGCGGTTTCCAGATCGGCAATCGGCGCATTGATCGAAGGGATCATCGCGATTTCCGCTTCCTCGCCCTTGAATCCGGCCGCACTCAGCGCCTCGTTGACGGCATGAAACTCGGTGAAGCTGGTCGACACCAGGGCCGAGCCATCTTCCCCCATCTCCACATCATCGGCACCGGCTTCCAGGGCAGCTTCCATCAGGGCATCTTCATCGACACCCGGCGCGAAGCTGATCTGGCCCTTGCGCTCGAACATGTAGGCCACCGAACCGTCGGTGCCCAAGTTGCCGCCGCACTTGGTGAAGGCATGGCGTACTTCGGCAGCGGTACGGTTGCGGTTGTCGGTCATCACTTCGACGATGATCGCCACACCGCTGGGTGCGTAGCCCTCGTAGCTGAACTCGACGACGTTGTCGGCTTCGTTGTTGCCGGCGCCGCGGGCGATGGCGCGGTCGATCACGTCACGCGACATGTTGTTGGTCAGCGCCTTGTCCACGGCCAGGCGCAGACGCGGGTTATCCGCCGGAATCGGCCCGCCGTGCTTGGCGGCGACCGTCAACTCACGAATCAGCTTGGTGAAGATCTTGCCCCGCTTGGCGTCCTGACGTCCCTTGCGGTGCTTGATATTGGCCCATTTGGAATGACCAGCCATAACTCACTCCATCTATAAGGTTTCACGATTACCGGGGCGTAAGAGTTCGAGTCTCTCCACCCAATAACGAAGAAGCCTGGAATCTCCAGGCTTCTTTGGCAGGCTTATTCGGCCTTGGGTTGCTCGCGCAGGCGAATGTGCAGCTCGCGCAGCGACTTGTTGTCGACGATACCCGGCGCCTGAGTCATGACGCAGGCCGCACTCTGGGTTTTCGGGAAGGCAATCACTTCGCGGATCGACTGTGCGCCAGTCATCAGCATCACCAGGCGATCCAGGCCGAAGGCCAGACCACCATGGGGCGGCGCGCCGTACTTGAGGGCATCGAGGAGGAAGCCGAACTTCTCTTCCTGCTCTTCCTCGCTGATGCCGAGCACCCGGAACACGGTCTGCTGCATGGCCTTGTCGTGGATACGGATAGAACCGCCACCCAGCTCGGTACCGTTGAGCACCATGTCGTAGGCACGCGACAGCGCGGCAGCCGGATTGGCCTCCAACTCTTCCGGGCTGCAGCTCGGTGCGGTGAACGGGTGGTGCATGGCGGTCAGGCTGCCGTCGTCGTTCTCCTCGAACATCGGGAAATCGACGACCCACAGCGGCGCCCACTCGCAGGTGAACAGATTGAGGTCATGACCCAACTTGATGCGCAGCGCGCCCAGGGCTTCGCTGACGATCTTGGCCTTGTCGGCACCGAAGAACACGATATCGCCATCGACCGCGCCAACGCGGTCGAGGATGACGTTGATGTTATCCAGCGGGATGTTCTTGACGATCGGCGACTGCAGACCGTCAACACCGGCTGCGCGCTCGTTGACCTTGATATAGGCCAGGCCCTTGGCACCGTAGATGCCGACGAACTTGGTGTAATCGTCGATCTGCTTGCGCGGCATGCTCGCCCCGCCCGGTACGCGCAGCGCGGTAACGCGGCATTTCGGGTCGTTGGCCGGGCCGGCGAAGACCTTGAATTCGACGTCCTTGAGCTGATCTTCCACATCCACCAGCTCCAGCGGAATGCGCAGGTCCGGCTTGTCCGAGCCAAAGCGGCGCATGGCTTCGGCCAGGGTCATGTGTGGCAGCTCGCCGAACTCGACGTCCAGCACTTCCTTGAACAGGTTGCGCACCATGGTCTCGGTGATGCCCATGATGTCTTTTTCATCGAGGAAGCTGGTCTCGATGTCGATCTGGGTAAATTCCGGCTGGCGGTCGGCGCGCAGGTCTTCGTCGCGGAAGCACTTGGCGATCTGATAGTAGCGGTCGAAGCCAGCGACCATCAGCAGTTGCTTGAACAACTGCGGCGACTGCGGCAGGGCGAAGAAGCTGCCAGCGTGGGTGCGGCTCGGCACCAGGTAGTCGCGCGCGCCTTCCGGCGTGGCGCGGGTCAGGATCGGCGTCTCGACATCGAGGAAACCGTTGTCATCCAGGTAACGGCGGATGCTCGAGGTGATGCGCGAACGCAGCTTGAGCTTCTCGGCCATTTCCGGACGGCGCAAATCGATGAAACGGTAGCGCAGACGGGTTTCCTCGCCAACGTCACTGTATTCGTTGAGCGGGAACGGTGGGGTTTCCGCCTCGTTCAAAACTTCCAGCTCGTAGCCCAGCACCTCGATGGCGCCGCTGGCCATGTTCGGGTTGACCGCACCGGCCGGACGCAGACGCACCTTGCCGGTGATCTTGACCACGTACTCGCTGCGCACGCGGTCGGCCTTGGCGAAGGTCTCGGCACGATCAGGATCGAACACCACCTGAGCCAGGCCTTCACGATCACGGATATCGAGGAAGATCACCCCGCCATGGTCACGGCGACGGTGTACCCAGCCGCAAAGGGTGATTTCCTGGCCATCCAGGCTCTCGTTCAACTGGCCGCAATAGTGGCTGCGCATCATGATCGTGTTTCGCTTCTCTAAGGTCTTGGATAGGTCAGGCAGCCCCCAGCGCCCTGGGCAGGAGCCACACCGCAGCAAACGTCCAACTGTACGTCGCACGCCGATAAAGAGCGGGATTATATAGCGTAAATCGCCATGACGCAGCCGCCCGGCAGATGGCTTCTATAATTGATGAAGCCTCCCGTCAGGAGAACGACCATGCGCAGTGACCTGCCCAGCGACTTACTGGAAGACTTTCGCCTCGAAGCCGCCGAGCAGCTACCACGCTGCGAACAACTGCTGATCGAGCTTGAACGAGCGCCCAAAAGCGCGGAAAGACTGCGCGAGCTGTTTCGCCTGATCCATACGCTCAAGGGCAACCTGGGTTACGTCGAGCTCAACGCACTGATGCCGCTACCACAAGCCATCGAGGACGTACTCGACGCCCTGCGTTGCGGCGCCATGACCTTCGACAGCCTGCTGGGCGATATCCTGCTGCTTAGCCTCGACCAGTTACGCACCCTGCTGGATAAGGCCCTGAAAGGCAGCGATCATGAGCCTGACAGCGGACAGATCCGGCAACTGTGTAGCGCCCTGCACGCATTGGCCACAGCCCCAACCGAGCAACAGGACGAGCGGCGGCGTGAACTGCTGCTGCGACTGGATCCCGAGACCCGCCTGCCTCCCCGGCAAGCCCTGCAACCCAGCCACAGTGAAGCCCTGCTCGCTCGCCACGGCATCGACAGCACACCCGACCTGCAACTGTTCTGCGCACTGGCCGAGGCAGCGCAGCAGCGCTCACCCTATTGGCAGGGGCGCCACCTGCGCCAACTCGAACTGGCACTGAGCATCAATGCTGCAGGTGGCTTCGCCGAACAGCCGGCGCAACTGGCTGCAGCAGTCTGTCTGCACGATCTCGGCATGGCCTTTTTGCCCCTGCCGTTACTGCACAAGCAAAGCCCACTGAGCCGCGACGAGCGACGCATGATGCAGGGCCACCCACGCCTGGCCAGTGAACTGCTCAAACGCATGCCGGACTGGTCAGGCGCCATGGAGATCATCCTCCAGCACCAGGAACACGCCGACGGCAGCGGCTACCCGAAAGGGCTGCGCGAGGCGGAAATCACGCCCGGCGCACTGATACTGCATATCGTCGATACCTTCGACGCACGCACCCACGAACGCGCCCACCAGACCCTGAGCAAGCGCCCTCTGTTGCGCGCCATTCTGGAAATCAACAACCTGGCCGGCCAACAGTTCAGCGCCCACTGGGTAGAGGTGTTCAATCGAACCTTGCAACAGCAGCCAACCCTGGCTCATCGCTGAATGCTGCCACGACGAGCGTATGCGACCCATTGAAAATGAACCGTTCGTTATCGATAACATCCAAACATCGTATTCATTGATGTAAGCCAGGCTCATCCTGGCAGCCCGCGTGTTAGCCTTCACTCATCATGCGGGCCACGCCCGGACCAACTGAAAGGAGAAATCATGGAAATCAATATCGGAATCGCCGAACAGGATCGCGCCTCCATTGCCGAAGGCCTCTCCCGCCTGCTGGCCGACACCTACACCCTGTATCTGAAGACCCACAACTTTCACTGGAACGTCACCGGCCCGATGTTCAACACCCTGCACCTGATGTTCGAAGGGCAGTACACCGAACTGGCCCTGGCCGTCGACGCCATCGCCGAACGCATCCGCGCCCTGGGCTTCCCGGCGCCGGGCACCTACGCCGCTTATGCTCGCCTGTCGTCGATCAAGGAAGAAGAAGGCGTGCCCACGGCAGAAGACATGATCAAACAACTGGTTCAGGGCCAGGAAGCCGTGGTGCGTACTGCTCGCGATATCTTCCCGCTGCTCGACAAGGTCAGTGACGAACCGACGGCTGACCTGCTGACCCAGCGCATGCAGGTACACGAGAAAACCGCCTGGATGCTGCGCAGCCTGCTCGCAGCCTGACCCCAAAGGCCCGGTCATCCGGGCCTTTTCATTTGGCACACAGCCATGCCCTGTTCTATGCTCTGGCCATTAGCCAGCGAGTTCCTGCCGCAATGAGTCAAGCAACCAAACCGCCCAGCATCATCAACCTCTACCCGGAAGATACCCGCGAGGCGGCGGAACTACTGAAACAAGCGGTGCCGCTGATGATGCGCCACGCCATACCGCCCAACCCGGTGCACTATGCACTGTGGTACACCTACAGCAGAGGCAGCGAACCCGAACTCAACCGACGCCTGGACAAGGTGGTCGAGGACTTCGACGTATTCCCCCCGGAAACCGCCAGCCGCCTGTTTCGCGACTACATCATCCGCGGCGAACTGGAAGAAGCACGCGCCGGCCAGCAACAAGTCATCGAGCTGGTCGACGATATCGAAGGGGACGTCTCCAGCAGCGTGATCGGTAGCCAGCACTACCAGCAGAGCCTGAGCCAGGGTCTCAGCGCCTTGCAGGAGCCGATCATCGACGATCTGCCCGGCGTGCTCAGCGAGTTACAGGAAAGCACGCAACTGATGCAGGATCAGCAGGAAAAATTCCTCTATCGCCTGCGCGCCGCACAGCAGGAGATAACCCATCTGCGCAGCCAACTGGAGCGCGCCCACCTGGCTGCAACGCTCGACAGCCTGACCCGCGTATTCAATCGTCACGCCTTTACCCGCCTGCTGGAGCGCGCCCTGAGCGAATCAACAGACGGACTGGCGCTGCTGATGCTGGATATCGATCATTTCAAGCAGTTCAACGACCAGTACGGCCATCCTCTGGGCGACCGCGTGCTCCAGCATGTCGGTCAACTGCTGCGCGACCTGTTGCCACCCGAGGCTTTCGCAGCGCGCTATGGGGGCGAGGAGTTCTGCGTCGTGCTGCGCAATTGCGCCAGCCTTGGTGAGGTACTGACCTTCGCCGAACAATTGCGCAACAAGATTCAGTCCCTGCGGGTCAAGGTCAGACGCACCGACCAGGTTCTGGACAGCATCACCGCGTCCTTCGGCTGCGCCATGGCCGAAAACGGCGACACGTTCGAATCCCTCCTGACCCGCGCCGATGATGCGCTCTATCGAGCCAAGCGTGCAGGCCGCAATCAGGTACACCCCGCGATCAGCGAAGCGATAGTAAGCGCTTGATTTGAGAAGCCATCTTCTTTGCTGTTAAATAGGCCGGCCTGCCATATCACCTTCCTGTGGCATGGCCAACCTTGCATACCGGTGCGCACCTGCCGTTCAGTTGGCAGGCGGTTAGCGCGCTCTCTCCGCAACACCTTGAGTCATCATCAATTAGTGAGTTCATCGAAGATGTTGAAGATTGCCCATCTCGTTACAGGGTTTGCTGCCCTGCTGCTTTGCGCCGTACCCGGTTTTTCCACTTCATTGCTGACCACCCCTGATGCCGTCTACCTGGCACTGACTGGCCTGCTCAACCTGCTGGCCGCCTCGCAACAACAGAGCGCTCCGGCTGCGCGGCAGCAACTGCTCGGCCTGTCTTCTGCACTGCTGATACTGGCCTCGGTGATACAAAGCCTGATCCTGCTTGCTCCACTGCCCAACATTGGCGGTCAACCAGCCATCTGGCTGCCACTGCTGACCCTGCTCGTCGCCGTGGCGCTGAACCTGGCCGCACACCTGAAGACCGCCCCTCGCAGCCCAGAACAACGCGCACCCTCGCAGCCTACCAGCGTCAGCACCAGCTTCAGCGATGACGATCGCGAGACTGGCACGGTCAAGTGGTTCAATACCTCCAAGGGCTTTGGCTTCATTTCCCGCGACTCGGGCGAGGATATCTTCGTGCACTTTCGTGCCATTCGCGGCGAAGGCCACCGCGTACTGGTCGAAGGTCAACGTGTGGAGTTCTCGGTCATGCAGCGTGACAAAGGCCTGCAAGCCGAAGACGTGATCGCAGCGCCCCCCGCGCGGCGCTGAGCGGCACACCAAGCAAAGCCCGGGAAACCGGGCTTTTTCACATCAGTAGTGCGGAGGCGGCGCTTCGTCTTCGGCAATCCCCGCCTGCCCACTCAAGTCCTCCTGACGACGTGCCAGAACCTTTAGCTGTAACTGCATGCGCTCGATACGCTTGTTCTGCTCCACCAGCTCGTCGCTCAGTGCCTGAATGGTGTCATCCTGAAAGGCCAGGCGGCTTTCCAGCTCCATGATCCGCGACTCAAGGCTCATGCAGACTCTCCGGCAAACTGAAAATCCCTGGTCAGCACCAACCGCAACCTGGCGATGATCTGCTCGACCTGATGCGCCTCGTAAGGCTGCGCCGGGTGCCGCCCCCAGACCGGCGCGGGCCAGGCGATGTCATCACGCCGGCGCACGATCACATGCATGTGCAACTGACTCACCACATTGCCGAGCGTGGCGACATTCATCTTGTCGGCGGCAAAAGTATCCTTGAGGGTCTCGGCCAGCAGCGTGGTTTCCTGCCACAACTGACGCTGATCGGCCGCATCGAGCTGGAACAGCTCGCTCACTTCCTCGCGACGCGGCACGAGGATGAACCAGGGGTAGTGGGCATCGTTCATCAACAGCAGACGACTCAATGCAAAGTCCCCGACCAGCAGACAATCCTGCTGAAGACGTGAATCCAGAGCGAACATGGCGATTCTTCTCCTTTGAACAGATCACTCAAGCGTAGCGCCTGAGCCACGCGATGGCGCGCAGCATACGCGGGCCCCTCGGACAATTCATCCGCAGCCCCTGCACCAGCGCAAGGCACTCGATACAGAGACGCACCGCAGGCGTGCAACATGATGTTTCTTCTCGTAATGCATGCCCCCAGGCGTTACCCCATGCGAGCCCTGGCCAGGCCCGAAACAGGCCCCTGACTGCGAACTGCCGACAGCACACCCAGTCGCGATAAACCCGCGCCACCCTTGAGTCCACTGACCTGCCATGAGGCGCCACACAGCGTAAAAACAAGGTTTTACAGAGCACATCCGGTTTTGAGCACGACTCTTGCTAATGTCCAGCACAATGCCCGGCAAGCCGTGCAGTCGATCAATAACAGCGGTACCCGGCACAGCAGAACCGCGAAAACGTCGGCCAGCCGTAGCACGCCTGCAGAGCTACACATTTGCGACATTCCCTCAACTCCATGCGACACGGAGCCGCAGAAGTCGCAACGAATAGACTGTAACTATCGCCAACCTTGGCCGTGTGCTATAAGTTAGCGCCGACACAAAAAGAAAGAGCCGCCCATATAACAAAACAATGGGCAGCGCAACTCTTCCAAACCAAAGGAGCAATCACGATGCAAGTGATGAAGTGGAGCGTAATCGCCCTGGCAGTCGCCGCGGGCACCAGCCAACTGGCTTTCGCCAGCGCACAATCTGAGTCCAACGGCTTTGTTGAGGACAGCAGCTTCAACGTACTGAACCGTAACCTGTACTTCTCCCGCGATTTCCGCAACGCAGGTCCAGACCTAAATGATGACCCTCAGGAATGGGGTCATGGCATCATTGGCACCTTTGAATCTGGCTTCACTCAGGGCACTATCGGCTTTGGTGTAGATGCTATCGGCATGCTTGGGATCAAACTGGATAGCGGTAAAGGCCGCACCGGTACCGGCCTGTTTCCGACAGGCAGTGATGGCCGCTCCCAAGACGATTACTCCGAAGCAGGCGGCGCCGTAAAACTGCGCCTGTCCAGTACAGTACTGAAATACGGTACTCAGTTCACTGCCCTGCCTGTTCTGAGCACTGACGACAGTCGTCTGCTGCCAGAAACTGCAGAAGGCTTCCTGGTAACCAGCAACGAAATCGAAGGCCTGGAGCTGCACGCCGGTCACTTCACCGGCATCAATGCCCAAGATCAAACCAATCGCGACAGCATTGGCTTGAAAAGCGCTGACGTACTCGGTGGCACCTACAGCTTTAGTGATGACCTGTCAGCCGCACTCTACCTTTCCGATGTAGAAGACGCTTTCAAGAAGTACTACGGCAACGTCAACTATACCTTCGGCATTAGCGAAGATCAGTCCCTTAACTTTGATTTCAATATATACAAGACTGATTACGATAAAGAATATACAAATACCGGAAAGAGCGAAGACAATACTATCTGGAGTCTTGCCGCAGCCTATAACTTTGGAGCTCATACGCTCACTGCAGCCTACCAGAAGTCTCATGGCGGTTACACCGCACTTGACGACAATGGCAATCCCTTCACGGTTGGTTACGATTACGGTGTAGACGGCGGCGGCACTGTCTGGCTCGCCAACTCCGTACAACGCTCCGACTTCAATGCCAAGGATGAGAAATCTTGGCAACTGCGCTATGACTTGGACTTCGCTGAATACGGTGTACCCGGTCTTACATTCATGGCCCGTTACATCAGTGGTTCCGATGCAGATACAGGTGTAACTAATAACGGCAAAGAGTGGGAGCGTGACATTCAGGTTGGTTACACCATCCAGGATGGCCCGGCGAAAGACCTCAACATGCGCGTTCGTCAAGCCACTTACCGCAGCAGTGATGGCGTCTACTACGGGTCGCCATCGATTGATGAAGTCCGCGTAATCCTCGAATACCCGCTGAGCATTCTGTAACTTCAGCGCTACTCGATAGCGGTATAAAAGAAACCCGGCCTTGGCCGGGTTTCTTTATTTAGACCCCAGTGATTTAAATCGGCAACGCGTATGTCCCCGTTACATGCGCAACCAGTTCCTCCTCGTTACCTGCCGAATATAACGAAACTTCGCAAACCGCCTGGCGCCGACTCAAGCGCAATATGCGCGCCTCGGCCAACAGGTCCACCGGCCTGGGTTTGACCAGAAAGTTGATATTGAGATTGGAGGTGACCGCCATCTCTACTCGACCGAGCCTCCCTAGCACCACGGCATACATGGCCGCATCCCCCAGCGCCATGATGGTCGGCCCTGACAACGTGCCGCCCGGGCGCACCAGCTTGGCGTGAAATGGCACACGCGCCAGCACGCCACTCTCATCGAGGCGATCGATACGTAGGTCGATATCCTCGGCCATCGGCAATCCAGCCCGAATCAGTGCCTGAACCTCAAGCGCGGTCAATCCCACGGTTTATTCCTCCCGGTAAACGCGGTAGCACTTTCGCCACTGCAGCCGTCCTGTACGCCACTGTATAGGCACCGTACAATGCCAGCCTATTCCAAGCCCTAGCAACCGACAGAACGGCCAAACATGCGTACCAGTCAGTTCCTGCTCTCGACCCTGAAAGAAACCCCTTCCGATGCCGTGGTGATCAGCCACCAGCTAATGCTGCGTGCCGGCATGATCCGCAAACTGGCCTCCGGCCTGTATACCTGGCTGCCGATGGGCCTGCGCGTACTGCGCAAGGTCGAGAACGTGGTGCGCGAGGAAATGAACGCCGCCGGCGCCCTGGAGGTGCTGATGCCCGCCATTCAGCCGGCCGAGCTGTGGCAGGAGTCCGGGCGCTGGGTGCAGTACGGCCCCGAGTTGCTGCGCGTCAAGGATCGCCATGACCGCGAATTTTGCGTCGGCCCGACCCACGAAGAAGTGATCACCGATCTGGCCCGCAACGAGCTGAACAGCTACAAGCAGTTGCCGATCAACCTGTATCAGATCCAGACCAAGTTCCGTGACGAGATCCGTCCGCGCTTCGGCCTGATGCGCGGCCGCGAGTTCATCATGAAGGACGCCTATTCCTTCCATGCAGACCAGGCGTCGCTGCAGGAAACCTATGACCGCATGCACCAGGCCTACTGCAACGTGTTCAGCCGCCTGGGCCTGAACTTCCGCCCGGTGCAGGCCGATACCGGCTCCATCGGCGGCACCGGCTCGCACGAATTCCACGTGCTGGCCGACTCGGGTGAAGACGATATCGCTTTCAGCAATGTCTCCGACTACGCCGCGAATATCGAAAAGGCCGAGGCCATCCCGCGTGAAAAAGCGCGCGGTGCTGCGACCGAAGCGATGCGCCTGGTCGATACCCCCGATACCAAGACCATCGATGCACTGGTTCAAGGTTTTGGCCTGGCCATCGAGAAGACCATCAAGACCCTGGTGGTGCATGCCGCCGAGGAAGGCAAGCTGATCGCCCTGATCGTGCGTGGCGACCACGAACTGAACGAGATCAAGGCCGCCAACCTGGAGCAGGTGGCCAGCCCGCTACAGATGGCCAGCGAAGCCGAGATTCGCGCAGCCATCGGCGCAGGCCCTGGCTCGCTCGGCCCGGTTAACCTGCCGATTCCGTGCATCATCGACCGCAGCGTAGCGCTGATGAGCGATTTCGCCGCCGGTGCCAACATCGAAGACAAGCACTACTTTGGCGTCAACTGGGAACGCGACCTGCCACTGCCCGAAGTTGCCGACCTGCGCAATGTCGTTGCCGGCGACCCCAGCCCGGACGGCCAGGGCACCCTGGAAATCAAGCGCGGCATCGAAGTCGGCCACATCTTCCAGCTCGGCACCAAGTACAGCGAGGCGATGAACTGCCAGGTGCTCGGCGAGAACGGCAAGCCGGTCACCCTGACCATGGGCTGCTACGGCATCGGCGTATCGCGCGTGGTGGCGGCCGCCATCGAGCAGAACTTCGACGAGCGCGGTATTCGCTGGAACGATGCCCTGGCGCCGTTCCAGATCGCCCTGGTGCCGCTGCGCTACGAAACCGAGCAGGTGCGCGAAGCCACCGACAAGCTGTATGCCGAGTTGACCGCCGCCGGCTATGAAGTGCTACTGGATGATCGCGACAAGAAAACCAGCCCCGGCATCAAGTTTGCCGACATGGAGCTGATCGGCATTCCGCATCGCGTCGTGGTCAGCGACCGTGGCCTGGCCGAGGGCAACCTCGAGTACAAGAGCCGCGCCGAAACTGACGCACAAGCCGTACCGCTGGCCGAGATCCTGCCTTTCCTGCAAGCCCGTATCCGCCGCTGATCACGCCCAACCGAGACATCATGCACACGAGCAACAAACTTCGCCTGACCGGCGCCGCCTTGTGCGGCGCCCTCTTCCTCAGCGGTTGCGCCAATCAGTTGCCGCAACGCAGCGAACATGAGGAGCGCGTCGAACGCAAACTGCTGGATCACCAGTTGCAGATTGATGCCGGCGAACCCAAGGTGCTGGAGCTGCCGCAGCGCCGGGTGCGTGTGCATGACCAGAAGAGCTACGAGGTCACGGCCTTCGAGGTGACCCGTCGCTACGACCGTTACACCCCCTACCAACCCTGGCGCGAACTCTATGAAGTGCCAATGGGCGCAGTAGCCGTGGTAGCCGGTGTGGGCGCCAACATCCTGAATGTCGTATTGCTCGGCAGCCTGCCGGAAACCGCGACCCGCGACTGGATCAGTTACGGCATGGCCGGGCTCAACCCGTTCATGAACGTCGAGTCCAATGGGCGCGCCGAGCAGAACCTGGCGAGCATCAACGAGGTGCAACGCGACAGGCGCATGGAATACACCAACCTGCCCTGGAGTGAGCGCCCGGTGCAGGTCAAGGCGGGTGACCAGCAGTTCGAGCTACTCACCGACAACAGCGGCGTGCTGCGTCTCAACCTGCTGGACAGCCCATTCACCGAACAGGACATCGGCCGCCTGAACATGCTGCAACTGAGCGTTGAAGACCAGCTTGGCGACGATGTCGCACGGGCGCAAACGACGCTCATGGTCAGCCATACGCTGCGCGGAAAACTGCGTGAAGCGCATGACCTGATCTTCGATGATCTCGAAGGTGACGACGTCGAACAGTGGGTGCATCGAGTCAAACGGCTGTCCGACCTGGGTCTGGAAGAGGAGGCCAGTGAGCTGGAGCAGAGCCTGATCGAGCTGACGCGCAATGACCCCGAACTGCAGGAAGCGTTCCTCAAGGCCTTGCTTCAGGACGCCGGCCGCCTAGCGGCGGATCCGGCAACCAACTGATGATCAACTGGCTGCCTGCCGGTCTTCAGTTCACAGTGGCTTGAGCAATAACAGCAGGGAGACTGGCTGAACACTTTCGGGGTGGAGCGGCTCCTGCAGCCACTCCAGGCGCCAGCCGGTTTCGCCCATCAGCGCCAGCCAGGATTGCAGCGTCCGAAAGAACCAGGGCATGGGCGCCTGGAATCCCTCACCGAAGCCAACGAAATCCTCTACCCGCCAACCGTCCTGATAAGGCTCACCATGACTGGCACGCCACGGATGCAGAGTCTGAATCAGCAGGCTGCCGCCTGGTGCGAGCAGCCCATGTAAGCTGCGCAAAATCGGCTGCAGTGGGTCTTCGAGCAGGGCGAAATTACACACCAGCACCTCGAAACGCCCAAGCTCATCGGCATGCGCGTCCAGCTCGGCATAGCCACAGACACGATATTGACTGCGCCCATCGCACGCCGCGCGCGCCGCGTCGATCAGCGGTGCAGAGGCATCGACCCCGACCGGTTCGATGCCGTGCTCAGCCAGACCACGGCACAACCAGCCCTCACCGCAGCCAATGTCCAGCACACGCCTGGGTTGCAATGCCAGCACGGCCTGAATGATGGCGGCATCGGTAACCAGCCGCCGGCTCTCGATGCGTTGCTCACGCACCGCAGCCGCCCAGGCATCGGCATTGGCCTGCCAGCTTTGCTGAAGTTGTTCCCGGTGGTCGCGTTGCATGGTGCTGCCCTGCATCGATGCGCTCTGGCGAGTCTAGCAGGCCTGCCCGCTGCGGCGTACAGCTCGGTTAATCGATAAAACCGCCGGCCAGACGCCCCGTCAGCGTCTAAGCTGTTATCAGGACAAAAGAAAGAACGCAGCCCTGGCGAGCTGAGGTCAGCAGCCGGCCAGGCGCCTCGCAACAATGCTGACAAGCCAGGCCGGTGATTTATGGGTGCAGCATGGCAAGGCAAACCACGGCAGAGTGACCTGGTTGCGAAAACAGGGCGTTACTGGCGCCTGACGTTCTACCTTGTGCTGGCGGTTCTGGTACTGGCCACTACTGCCCTGCTGGTATTCGAATCGCGCAGCGCACATTTTCAATCACGCGAGCTGAGCCGTTATGCCGCAAGCCTCAGCTACCAAGTCGAACCTGGCCCCAGCGAACGGATCGTTTACCCAAGCGACGGCCCTTTCGACAAGCGCCAGGGTTACGCGTACCTGCCGCTACTGCTGGAACGCCTGCAGCAGCGCGATTATCAGATTACCGAGCAGTCGCGCTTCTCCGACGAACTGATGACCTACAGCAGCCGCGGGTTATTCCCACCCTTTCTCGAGAAGAGCCAGAGCGGCCTGAGCATCAGCGACTGCCGGGGTACGCCCTTCTACGAATTTCGTTACCCGCAGCAGGGCTACGCCGACTTCGCCAGTATCGCGCCGCTGGTGGTCGATAGCCTGTTGTTCATCGAGAACCGACACCTGCTCGATGCGTCGCAACCGCTGGCCAACCCGGCGGTAGACTGGCCACGCTTCGCCATGGCAGCGCTGTCGCAGCTGGGCAAAATGCTCGACGTGCAGGACCAGTCCGCTGGCGGCAGCACCCTGGCGACTCAGCTGGAGAAGTACCGTCATTCTCCCGATGGCTTGACGCTGTCTGCCGGAGAGAAGCTGCGGCAGATGATTTCCGCCAGCGTGCGCGCCTACCAGCAAGGGCCACAGACACTGGAAGCACGGCAGCGCATCGTGCGCGACTACCTCAACAGCGTGCCTCTCTCCGCCGCCCCCGGCCATGGCGAAGTACACGGCCTGGCTGATGGGCTGCGCATCTGGTACGGCGCCGACTTCGAGCGCACCAATGCCCTGCTCGACCCGCGTCACTCACCTGACGCCAGCCTGGCCGAGCGCGGCCTGGCGCTGCGCCAGGTGCTGTCGCTGATGATCGCCCAGCGCCGCCCCTCCTATTACCTCGCGCAAGGGCGCCGCGACATGGAGGCACTGACCGAAAGCCATATCCGCCTGCTCGCCAACGCCGGGCTGATCACCGCCGACCTGCGCGACGCCGCGCTCTCGCAGAAACTGCAGTATCGCGACTGGCAGCAGGAGCCCAATCTGCGCGCCGTGGAAAGTGACAAAGGCATCAGCGTGGCGCGCTCACGCCTTTCCAATCTGCTGGGCATGCCACTGTACGACCTGGATCGTCTCGACCTCTCCACACGCAGCACGCTGCAGCGCGACCTGCAGCAACAGGCCAGCACTTACCTGCAGAACCTCGCCAATCCGGACTTCGCCGGCAAGATCGGTCTGTTCGGCGAGCGCCTGCTATCGCCTGAGAAAACCGCGGAAGTACGCTACAGCTTCACCCTGTTCGAGCGCACACCGACCGGCAGCCGGGTACGCGTGCAGACCGACAGCACCGACCAGCCTTTCGACATCAACGAGGGCAGCAAGCTGGAGCTCGGTTCCACCGCCAAACTGCGGGTGCTGGCCACCTACCTGGAAATCATCGCCGAACTGCATCAGCGCCATGCCGGCAAGAGCCCGGCCGAGCTGCGCCAGGTGGATATCGCCGAGCAGGACTACCTCAGCCGCTGGGCCGTGGGCTACCTGCAAGCCAACCCCGAAGCCGACCTGGCCAGCATGCTGGAAGATGCGCTGGAGCGGCGCTACTCCGCCAGCCCGAATGAGCGCTTCTTCACCGGCGGCGGATTGCACACCTTCGGCAACTTCCGCCGCGAGGACAATGGCCGCAACCCGACCCTGCGCGAGTCGCTGCGCGAATCGATCAATCTGCCGTTCGTGCGTCTGATGCGCGACCTGGTGCGCTACAGCACCTACCAGAACAGCGCCGAGCTGCTCAAGGACGACAAGGATCCGCGCCGCCAGGAATACCTGCAGCGCTTCGCCGACCAGGAAGGGCGCACGTTCCTCCTGCGCTTCTGGCGCAAGTACCAGGGCCAGCCGCCGCAGCAGCGTCTGGAGACCTTCATCAATGGTCTGCGTCAGACGCCGGTACGCCTGGGTGCCGTGCACCGTTACCTGCTGCCGCAGGCCGACGAAGCGACCTTCGCCGCCTTCCTGCGGGCGCAACTGCCGCAGGAAAACCTCAGTGAGCAACTCATCGCCCGCCTGTACAAGGAGTACGCCCCCGGTGCCTACAGCCTGCCGGATCAGGGCTATATCGCCCGCGTGCATCCGCTGGAACTGTGGCTGCTGGGTTATTTGACCGATAACCCGCAGGCGAGCTTCAGCGACGCCGTGGCGGCCAGTGTCGACGAGCGTCAGGAGGTCTACGGCTGGCTGCTGCGCACCCGGCACAAGAGTGCCCGTGACAGTCGCATTCGCATCATGCTGGAAGTCGAAGCCTTCTCCGACATTCACCGGCGCTGGCAGAACCTCGGTTATCCCTTCCAGCATCTGGTGCCATCACTGGCCACCGCCCTGGGCAGCTCCGGTGACCGGCCGGCAGCGCTGGCGGAACTGATGGGCATCATCCAGAACGACGGTATCCGGCAGCCGGTACTGCGCATCGACGAACTGCATTTCGCCGCTGGCACGCCTTACGAAACACGGGTCGAGCGCGATACTCATGGCGGCATGCGGGTGATGCAGTCCGAGGTCGCGGCGGCGCTGCGCAATGCCCTTTCTCAGGTCGTCGAGGGTGGCACCGCCCGGCGCCTGCAAGGCACCTTTCAACTGCAGGACGGCCAAAGCCTGACGCTTGGCGGCAAAACCGGAACCGGTGACAACCGCATCGAAAGCGTGGGCGCGGGCGGACGGGTGATCAGCTCGCGAGCCATGAACCGCACAGCCACCTTCGTGTTCTTCCTCGGCCCGCGCCACTACGGCACCCTCACCGCATTCGTACCGGGGCGTGATGCCGAGCGATTCACCTTCACCTCGGCGCTGCCGGTACAGGTGCTCAAGGGCATGGCGCCGATCCTCGCGCCTTATCTCGAACCGGGCAGCGCGACCCTGTGTACCACGCCCGCAAGTCCGGCGCAGATCAGCAGGCGGTAATACCCGGTAACCACAGCGGCCGGCGCCTGGGGAAACCCGGCATTGGATATGCAGTCCATGGCAGCATCATCCGTCGCTGTTCGTGAGTCTCATCCATGTCTTCGTCCTGGTTTCCTCTGCGCCGTCGTCGCCTGAGCCTGATCGTTCTGGCCAGCCTGCTGGTCCTCCTGCCCATCGGCTGCGCCAAACTGGAGCAGACCGAGCGCGAACTGGTGTTTCGTATCGAGCCAGGCACCGCGCGCTGGTTCAGCGGCTTGCCCGCTGGCGTCGAGGACGTGCAATTGCAATCACCCACGCTCGCTGCCGATGAAAGCCTGCACGCCTGGTGGTGGCCCGCGCCGCGCAAGGACGCCCCGGCGCTGCTCTACCTGCATGGCTCGCGCTGGAACCTGACCGGCCAGTTGTTTCGCATCGAGCAGTTGCACGCCATGGGCTTCTCGGTGCTGGCAGTGGACTACCGGGGCTTCGGTCAGAGCCGTGGCCCCCTGCCCTCCGAAGCCAGCGTCTACCAGGATGCGCTGATCGCCTGGGAGCATCTGGTGCGCCTGCAACCAGAGGCGAGCAAACGCTTCATCTATGGCCATTCCCTCGGCGGCGCGGTGGCCGTCAACCTGGCCCATGAACTGGCCGACGACAAGCAGTCGCCGCAAGCGGCGGGGCTGATCGTCGAATCCAGCTTCACCAACCTGGGCGATGTGGCCACCGCAGTGAGCAATACCTCGCTACCGGTGCGCTGGCTGCTGTCGCAGGAGTTCGACTCACTGAGCAAGATCGGCGCGGTCGGCGTCCCCGTGCTGATTGCCCACGGGCGTGATGACCGCTACGTGCCCGCCCGTTTCAGCGAAGCCCTGTTCGATGCGGCCCGTGAGCCCAAGCAATTGCTGCTGATCGACGGCGCCAACCACAACAACGGCCTGCGCATGGCCGGCAACAGTTACCGCCAGGCTTTACAGGCGCTGGGGCTGCAGATCAACTGAACGTTCAGGGCTTGAACTGCTGCAGATAGAGTTGCTCGACCTTGGCCCGCGCCCAGGGCGTCTTGCGCAGAAAGGTCAGGCTCGATTTGATGCTCGGCTCATGCTTGAAGCAGCGCACATCGACATGCACGGCAAGGCCATCCCAACCGATACGCTCGACCAGAGCGGTGAGTATCGCCTGCAGGGTCAGGCCGTGAAGCGGGTCATTGCTGCTCATACCGACATCCATCGAATTAACGTGCGCCTATCTTAGTGCCATAAACGAAAAAGGCGATGACTGCCGGGCAGTCATCGCCTTGTATTCAAGCCAGCTGGATCAGACCGACTTGTACTCGCTCTCGGCCTGGTCGAAGCGGCTCAGCATCGACTGGCTCGGCGCCTTACCGATGCGGCTGAAGATGACGATGGCCAGGGTGGCGAGGATGAAGCCCGGGATGATTTCGTACAGCCCCAGACCGATCCAGTTCTTCCACACGATCACGGTGGCCGCGCCGACCAGCATGCCAGCCAGGGCGCCGTTACGGGTCATGCCCTTCCACACCAGCGACAGGATAACCACCGGACCGAACGCAGCGCCGAAGCCGGCCCAGGCGTAGGACACCAGGCCCAGTACACGGTTTTCCGGGTTGGCAGCCAGGGCGATGGCAATCAGCGCCACCAGCAGCACCATGGCACGGCCGACCCAGACCAGTTCAGTTTGCGAGGCGCCCTTTCGCAGGAAGGCCTTGTAGAAGTCCTCGGTCAGGGCACTGGAGCACACCAGCAACTGGCAGCTCAGGGTGCTCATCACCGCGGCCAGGATGGCGGACAGCAGGATGCCGGCGATCCACGGGTTGAACAGCAGTTTGGCCAACTCGATGAATACACGCTCCGGGTTTTCGCTGACCGGGCCGGCCAGATCCGGGTTGGCCGAGAAGTAGGCAATACCGAAGAAGCCCACGGCGACCGCGCCACCGAGGCAGAGGATCATCCAGGTCATGGAAATGCGACGGGCTGCCGGGATCGATTTGACCGAGTCGGCCGCCATGAAGCGCGCCAGGATGTGCGGCTGGCCAAAGTAGCCCAGGCCCCATGCCAGCAGGGAAATCACGCCAACGAAGGTCGCGCCCTTGAGCATGTCGAAGTTGGTTGCATCCTGCATTTCGATGGCGATGAAGGTCGGCTCTACACCACCGGTGGCAATCATCACCACGATCGGGGTGAGGATCAGTGCGAAGATCATCAGCGTGGCCTGCACGGTATCGGTCCAGCTAACCGCCAGGAAACCACCGATGAAGGTGTAGGCGATGGTCGCCGCAGCGCCGGCCCACAGGGCGGTGCCGTAAGACATGCCGAAGGTACTCTCGAACAGGCGGGCGCCGGCCACCACACCCGAGGCGCAGTAGATGGTGAAGAACACCAGGATCACCAGCGCCGAGAAGATTCGCAGCAGGCGGCTGTTGTCCTCGAAACGGTTGGTGAAGTAATCCGGCAGGGTCAGGGCATTGCCGTTGTGCTCGGTCTGCACGCGCAAACGGCCGGCGACGAACAACCAGTTGAGATAGGCGCCGGCAATCAAGCCGATGGCGATCCAGCTTTCCGACAGACCGGCGACGAAGATCGCACCCGGCAAGCCCATCAGCAGCCAGCCACTCATATCGGAGGCACCAGCGGACAGCGCGGTCACGAAGCTACCGAGGCTGCGGCCACCGAGAATGTAGTCGGAAAGGTTCTTGGTACGCAGATAGGCGATCAGGCCGATCAGTACCATGGCTGCGATGTACACCACGAAGGTGACGAGCATTGGAGTACTAGCTGTCATTGGGGGGCTCCCCTCTCGTTTGTTGTTCTTGGGCACCGTGCCCGGTTTGGCAAAGCGCATCCGCCTGAGCGGATACGGGGCTCCGGTTTCTGTTCCTCGTCACGCCGATGACCGCCGGACATGATCAGGGTAGATTCCGGCGCAATACAATCACCACGCACTGCATCGGCAAGTGCTTGCGCACTGTCTCTGGCCTGACTGGCTTGCGCCTGCGGCCAGCAAATCGCGTTACCACCCTTTCGACTGCGCAACCGTTGTCATCGCTACAGCTCAACCAGACCAATCAGACCGGTCCGTGCAGACAAAACGCTTGTCGCGAAAGTAAGGGCGGAATTTAGTGGCAGAGGTGAGCGAGCTTCTTGCTGAAAGCTATGGAGTTTTTGCAAAAATCTCCGACGCAGGGAACTTGTGACAAACAGCCATTGCGCGTCTTGCGCGATAACCTGATCGCTCGATCAGGCTTCGCCAGACTGACGAAAGGGCAGATAACTGCGCGCCTGTTCAGCGTAAACCCGCACGCCAGAGCGCTCCTGCTCGAGAAACCCGGCGACCGCTGCCTGCAACCCCGGGTGGGCCAAATGATGCCACGAACGGGTAATTACTGGTTCGAAACCACGAATCAGCTTGTGTTCGCCCTGCGCCCCGGCATCGAAGCGTTCGAGCCCTTCGGCGATGGCCCACTCCATGCCCTGATAGAAGCAGGTTTCGAAATGCAGGCGGTCGAATTCGGCCAGGCAGCCCCAGTAGCGACCGTAAAAGGTATCGCCATCGACCAGGCTGAACGCCATGGCCAGCGGCCGTCCATGCTGCCGGGCGAATACCACACGAATCATCTCCGCCATGCGCTCGGCCAGCAGACTGAAGAAGTCCCGCGCCAGATAGGGCGCCTGGCCGCGCACATGATAGGTGTTGGCGTAGCACTGGTAGACGAAATCCCAGTCGGCCTCAGTCAACTCATGGCCAGCGCGCCGCTCGAAATCGATGCCCTGCCCCGCGACCTGTTCACGCTCCTTGCGCATCTGCTTGCGTTTGCGCGAAGCGAGCGTGTCGAGGAAATCCTGAAAATCACGATAGCCCCGGTTGTGCCAGTGGAACTGACAACCCAGTCGCTCAAGCCACCCCTCGCACGCCCCGATCACTGCATCGCAGGCCGGGCTGGTGAAGTTCACATGCAGGCCCGACAACCCCTCGGTGCTCAAACCGGCCGTCAGTGCCGCCAGCAACTGCCCGGCTGCCTGGGCATCGCCGAGCAAGCGCGCGCCGGTTACCGGCGAGAACGGCACGGCGCCCAGTAGCTTGGGGTAATAGGCGATACCCGCACGCCTGCAGGCATCGGCCCAGGCGTGATCGAACACGTATTCGCCGTAGGAATGCTGCTTCAGGTAGGCCGGCATGGCCGCCTGCAGCGCGCCTTGCGCATCGCACCAGAGCCGGTGCGATGGCTGCCAGCCGCTGTGACCACCCACGCTGCCGCTGTCCTCGAGCGCGGACAGAAAGGCATGACGCAGAAACGGCTGTCGTTGTGGCAACAAGGCATCCCAGGCAGCCGCTGACACGTCGTCCAGAGAGTCGATAGTGATAATGGGCATGAGCTGAATCCCGCCAGTCAGGCTGCAATATATCTCTAACAATGCACCGGCACTATGAGCGGGCCAACCTTATTATTTTCAGCGCTGTGAAGGAGTTACGCATGCAACGATCCATTCTCGCCACCACCCTCGCCCTGCTGCTCGGCAGCGGCACAGCCATCGCACAGCAGTCGATCACCCATCCCTTTCACGCCTCTCAGGCAGAGGATGCACCGAATAACGTGCACATGGCGGTGGAAATCCCGGCGGGCAGCTTCACCAAATATGAGATCAACGAAGAAGGCCTGGTTTTCGTCGACCGCTTCCAGTCCATGCCTGTGGTTTACCCGGCCAACTACGGCTCGCTTTCTCGCACCCTGGGTGGCGACAACGATCCGCTCGACGGCCTGGTGCTGACGCGCGAACCACTTCACCCTGGAGTTCTGATCAAGTTCCGCCCGATCGGTTATCTGAAGATGATCGATGGCGGTGAAGCGGACGAAAAGATCATCGGTGTGCCCAGCAGCGATATCGACCCGAGCTACGACAACATCAAGGACATCGATGACCTGCCGCTGATCGAACGTCAGCGCATCGAGGCGTTCTTCCGCGTTTACAAGCAACTGCCCGAAGGCCGCAAGAAAGTCGAACTCAATGGCTACGGCAATGCCGCCGAAGCACGCCAGATGATTAAGACCGCGCTGGAAAACTACACAAGCAACAACTGATCACTCACCAGACAAGCCTGACCGAGCGTCGGGCTTGTCTGCAGTCGTGATCAATGCGTATCGGCCAACGCCTTCTTGTAGCGGGTGACATAGTTCAGCTTGCGGCCGGCCACCTTGTTCAGCTCCTTGCGATCCATCGACGAATAGCCGCCCAGCTCACGGGCCTTGAAGCCACTGTTGCCGACTTCATCTTCTGGCGCGAGTGCCACCATCTTCTTCGCCGCCGCTTCGACCGCGTCGCGGTAATCGCCACGCTCGCTCAGGTCATAGCCATCCAGCGCCATCACCGAGCGCAACCAGTTGCCCCAGTAGAACTCCAGGAACTCCGGGGCCACTTCGCCGGAGCGCGGTTTGTCGTAACCCACCTCGCGGGTGAAGTACACCAACGCCCGATAGGGGTCGTTGGCCAGGTGCTGCAAGCCCAGTTGGCCGGGTATCTGCTGAGGGTCGATGACCTGACCGCTACCGTCCCTGAGCCAGGCCTTGCCTGCCTGCGCCATGCGCTGCCAGAAACTGGCCATGTCCGGGCTGTCACTGAAGTTGTCGGTCACCTTGACCCACATGTTCAGACTCTCCCCACCCCTGGGGTGCTCCAGCAGCACGGTGAAGGTGTGATGGCCATCGGTCAGGAACAGCTTGCCCTGGGGGCCGACGACCACCGTTTTCATCTCGCCGCTGCGGGCACCGACCTGGTTCTGACAGGTGAAGCTGTCTGGTTTGTGCAGGTCGGCATCCCCCGGCACACTGGCACTTTCGCCCTGCCCGTTGGCCTCGCAGTATTCGTCGAACAGCTTGTTGCGCTCTTGTGCAAAGCGGCCGAGCTTGTAGTAGATCTGGTCGTAACCGACCACAGCCTGGGTCGGATGCAAGGCCCGCAGCGGCACCTGAAGCAGCTCGCCAGGCTTGGCTGCCCTGTAATCCTGAGCCAGGGCGGCTGAGCTCACCCCCAACGCAAGCAGTAGCAGGATGATTGGACGCATCGAGGCATCTCCAAAGAATTTATCGATAAAAAAGCCCCGCCAGTGGCGGGGCTCAATCAGGAGCAACGGTTGAAGGTGTTACTTAGAAGACGTACTGCAGGCGACCTACGATGGCCTTGCCATCGTCCTGCACGCTCTTGCCACCAACCTGGTTGGAGGTATTGATGTTGTCCACCTGATAGTCGACGTAGTTCAGGCTGGTGCGTACGGACGGGGTCACGAAGTAGTTCACACCGACCACCATGGCCTTGGTCTCGAACTCGTCGTTGACGTCGTCAGCGACGATACCGGCCAGCCCCAGGTTGCCCGGAATGGCACCGGCATCGGAGTCGATGGTGGTGCTCTCGTAACGAGCGAAGATTTCCCAGGAGCCTTTCATGTTGTCCGGCTTGTCCCACTTGCCATCGGCAGCCTTGTACTGGCGCACGCCGTTGAACATGTAGGAAACCTGAGCGTAATAGCCATTGAGGTCGACGTCGGACTTGGCGCCGGCCAGCGTTTCGCCGCTGATCTGACGCTGGAAATACTCGGCCTGAGCACGGAAAGAACCGAACTGAGCACCGGATTCCAGCACCCATTCAACGTCCTTGTCGGCCACGCGCACATCGCCGAAGGTCAGGCGGAAGTCGTTGTCGCTGCGAATCCCCATGCGGGTGCGCGCGCGGGCACGGTTATCGTCGGACTCGCTGTTGTGGTAGTTGGCCGCGAGGTGAATGACGTCGGTGCCATTGAGATACGGAGCCCAGTGGGCGCGCAGGGTGTAGCCGTACAGTTCGTCGTTGTCTTCGTTCTTGTAGTTGTTGTCGCCTTCGTAGGTGGCAACCTGGGCCATCAGGCCGTAGTTGTCGCCCGAATGCTTGAAGTTGACACCGAACTGGGTGTCCTCATCACCATTGAGGAAGTCGTACATGAACGGACGTTCGATGGCGGTGATCCAGGAGGAGCTGGTGGAGTTCTCCAGGCCGTAATCGACCCCGAAACGACCGACGGTGAAGGTTCCGATGTCCAGGCCGGTGTAGGCGATGAAGGCACGGTCGACACTGGTGTCATCGGCTTCGTCGTAGCTCAGACGCAGCCCCCAGTCCCAATCGCTGTAGGCCGTGCCTTCCAGGCCGAACTCACCGCGACGGATAAAGGTGTTGAAGGTATCGTCGAACGGCTTGTTCTGGTCGGCAGCCATCAGGCCATCGAACTGAGTGGCATCCCACTGCAGCTTGCCGCTCAGCTTGAAGCTGAATGCCTTGTCAGTGGTGGCGACTTCCAGGCCACCTTTGGTCTTGATCACGAGGTCGGCGCCGTCAGTGGTGACGGTGCCGGCGAAAGCCTGGGCGGAAACGGCCAGAGCCAGAGCGCTGGCTGCGAAACCGGCGAAGTGCTTACGGATCATCGAGGATTCCCCTGTTGGACTTTAAGTGTTGAAAACACCCGAGCGATGGGCTCGTTCGTGTTGGGGGGAATCTTGGCGAGGGGTTATTTCAGCGCAGTTGCCGATATATAAATATTTGATGACAGCGGAACTTTTTACATCCGCTACTTATAAGCAGCTCAGGAAGACTGCAGTCGCGGGCCCAGCAGAATGAGGGTGGCGCCCGCCAGGCACAGCGCTGCGCCCAACCAATCGCTGAGCATGGGCCGGGTCTTCTCGATCAGCGCCAGCCACAGCAGCGATGCGACGATGTACACACCGCCATAGGCGGCATAGGCACGACCGGCGAAGGCGGCCTCGACACGCGTCAGAATCAGCGCAAACAGCGCCAGGCTGAGCAGCCCCGGGACAATCCACCAGACACTGCGATCAAGCCGCAGCCACATCCAGAAGGCGTAGCAACCGGCAATCTCGAACAACGCGGCCAGCAGGAACCAGAGATAGTTGATCATGCGCCTAACCTAACCACGCAAGCTGCCTTCACGCTCCCAGGCACAGCGCACGCGTAACGCACCTTCCTGCGGGCTGTGAAAGCCGTTGTCGGACTCCCAGCGGAAGGTGTGCAGACCACCCAGCTCGGTATCCAGGTGCACCACTGCGCTGGCCCAATACAGCCGCTTGAGCAACGCCTCGAAAGCCTCGATCCACAGGTTCCACTCGTACTCGATCGCGCCATAGCTGGCGCCGAAGTGGATCACCTGGGTCTGGTACAACCCCGCCCCCGGCGTCTCGCAGAAGGAAAACATCTCGCGCCCGAGAAAAGGCCACAACTCGCCAGCCGGCAATTCCGCCAGCACGCCATGATTGGTTTCACGGCGCAGGCGACGCAGCTCGGGGTCATCCGAGGGCCAGTCGCGGATGCAGCCATAGACGATGGATTCGGACTCCACACCGGCACTCCTGAAAAAGCAGAACGCCTTCTAACACAGCCCGCCTGGGCAGGAAAGGAACTGCGGCCAATTGTTCAATGCCGCTGCTGGCGATGACGCCCCAGTAACCAGGCTACCAGCGTCATCACCAGGGCCAGCCCGGTGAGCACCGCGAACGGCAAACGGTAGCTGCCGGACAGATCGCGGGCCAGCCCGGTGAGAATCGGTGTCAGGCTGCCAAGGCTGTAACCGGTGAACAGCATCATCGCCGTCCAGCGGCTGACTGCCAGCGGTGAACCGGCTTCGTACAGCGGCAGCACCAGTGACAGGGCGAAGGAGCCGCCCATCGAGAAGCCCATGACCACCGCCCACAATTCGGGAACGAAACGCGGCATGAAGGTCACCATCGCCAGGCAGCCACAGGTGACCAGCCCGCACGCCAGCAACAGCGGGTAACGGGCGTTGTAGCGCTGAGCCAGCCAGGGCAACAGGAATGAACTGGGCAAGCCCATGAGCATGGCCAGGCTGAGCAGCGAGTTGCTGCGCAACATGCTCAGCCCGGCTTCGTGGTAGCGTGCCACGGCCCAGGTGGCGATGGCATAGAACAGTCCGGCCTGAATGGCGAAGAAACAACTGATCAGCCAGGCGCGCGGCTGCCGCCAGGGCAATCCAGCACTCTCCTGGCCTTCGGCTGCGCCGGCCTGGTTGGGCAGCCACAGCCAGAGCATCACCCCGAGCAACGCCGGCGTAGCCCACACGGCCAGGCCCAGGTGCCAGGCATCGCCGAACAGCGCCGTGGCCGGCGCAGTCAGCACTGCACCACCGGCACCACCAATGGCCATGCCCAGCGAATACCAGCCGACCACACGCCCCATCTGGCTGGCGAAATGGCGCTTGATAAAGCCCGACAGCAACGGTCCGGCCACCGCGATGGCAGCGCCCAGCGCGATGGCACTGCCGATCAGCACCGCACTCTGATACGCGGCCAGACGCGACAACAGCGCCAGGCCAATTACTCCGAGACAGACCAGGATGGTGCGCTCCAGCCCCCAGCGCATGGCCAGGCGCGGTGCCAGGGGCGCGAGCAGGCCCATGCACAATACCGGCAAGGCCGTGGTCAGGCTGATGAAGCTGCGGCTTAGCGACAGCTCCATGGCGATGCGCTCGATCAGCGGCGCGAGAGACGTGATGCCGGGGCGCAAATTGATCGCCGCCAACACCAGGGCCACTAGCAACAGGGCCCGAGGGACTGGTTTCACAAGTTATCCGAGGTCATGACGGCAGGCAGGCCGGGGCGGCCACCCTACCCCTGCAGGCCGCGCCAGGCAAGCCTGCAGGAGGAAATAACTGACCTCATGGTCAGCTGGCGGACTTGGCCTTGCCGCGCATTTTCTCGGCCATATTGGCCATCTCGTCATACAGCGCCTGCGGGTTCTTCTGCTTCAGCGCCCAGGCCATGCGCCCCATTTCATGCGGCAGGATCATGAAACTGCCCTTGGCCACTTCAGCGTGGATGTAATCGGCGATATCCGCTGCGCTGATCGGCGAACTCTCCAGCAGCTTGCCGACCTGAGCCTTCATCGCCGGGGTCGGGCCGCGGAAGGAGTCCAGCAGGTTGGTCTGGAAGAAGGACGGACAGACCACATGCACGCCGATCTCCAGCTGGCGCAGCTCCACCAGCAGGCTTTCCGACAGGGCCACCACGCCGGCCTTGGCCACGTTGTAGTTGCTCATGCCCGGCCCCTGCATCAGGGCGGCCATGGAGGCGATATTGACGATCTTGCCCTTGCTCTTTTCCAGCAGCGGCAGAAATGCCTTGCAGCCCTTGACCACGCCCATCAGGTTGATCGCGATCTGCCAGTCCCAGTCCTCCAGCGACAGCTCGCTGAAGAAGCCACCAGAGGCCACACCGGCGTTGTTGACGATCACATCGATACCGCCGAACTGCTCTTCGCAGGCTTGCGCCAGGGCGGTCAGCTGGCTGTAGTCACGCACGTCGCAGCGACGGGTGAAGCCATCACCACCGGCCTCACGCACCAGCTTAAGGGTTTGCGCCAGCCCGGCCTCGTTGACATCGGCCAGCGCCAGGCGCCAGCCCTCACGCGCCCAGCGCAGGGCCATTTCGCGGCCCAGACCGGAACCGGCGCCCGTGATCATCATGCGGTTTTGCATAGCAGCCCTGCCTTTATTGATTGGTTGCGATGGCTGCCAGTGTAGCGAAGGCGATAAAGCCACCATGCCTTCATCAGATTTATGAATAGGCAGGGCAAATCACGATCACGTTTTCCTGCGCCAGCGCCCGATCAGCCAGGCATATACGGCAGCGTTGGCCAGCACGACGATGGCCCCCAGCCACAGCTGAATAGCCGGAGTGAGCCCGGCCGGATAGATCAGCGGTATCAGATAATGCTCGATGAAGCCGCCCTCGTAGCCGGCCTGCCCGGCCATACGACGCAACTGGTTTTCCCAGGGCGTCAGCGGGCAGCCCAGGTGCAGGCATTCGACGATTACACCCCAGGCCACCGCCGGCACATGCAGCCAGATCAGCCTTGGCCAGCGCAGCAGCAACAGGCCGCCGAGCATGACGAAGAGGATGAAACCGAGGTGGACCACCACCAGCGCGTCGGCAGCCATACGCCAAAACATTGCGCCTCCTTTGAGCGGCGAAGATAAATAGATAAAAACGGCCTCAAAACCAAAACCTCATTGAGTAGAGCTATTGCAACCATGCAAACGCCGCATTTCCCGACTCGAGGGCGTGCGACTAGCCTTACCTACGTAGGAAATGATTCTCAACGAGGTGCATCATGCTCAAGACCCTGACCTTCACCATCATGCACTTCTGCATCGCCTTCGGCGTCACCTACGCGCTGACCGGCAGCGTTGCCGCCAGTGGCCTGGTGGCCGCCATCGAACCGCTGTGCAACTCGGTGGGTTTCTACTTCCACGAAAAAATCTGGCAGTGTTTCGAGCGCAATCGTCCGCCTGCACCGGAGCGTCCCAAGCACGCCTGGTTGCACCATCAGGCCTGACTGAACAAGCCAGCCCCCGGCTGACACGCTTGACCACATGGCCCTGCTACTCAAGATCCCCGCGATAGGTCAGGATAGTCTGGCACTTTGCCCTGCTTGCTGCTGTCGAAAGCCAGCTGTTCAATCCAGACGTTCTCTTATTCAAAGGGACTTACACACATGCACAGCCTTGCCCGACTCGCCGCCTTGTTCGGTGGCCTGGTCTTCTGTGCCTCGGCGCTGGCCGCCGATGTGGATGCCGAAAGCTACGGTTATCCGCTGGCCAACCCGTTCGAGGCGACCATCGCCACCACGCCGCCCGAGCTGCGCCCGGCGCTGCCGGCTGATGACGACATCAGGCAGCGCGACTACTCGGTACGCCTACGCCCGGATCGACAATTCGAGTTGCTGGAGAACTTCTGGCCAGTGACCCGGCTGCGTTATCGCCTGGCCGAGCAGAAAGGCCGCGCGCCGCTGATCTTCATCATCGCCGGCACCGGCGCCCACTACGCCAGCGGCACCACCGAGTACCTGAAGAAGCTGTTCTACGGAGCCGGCTTCCACGTCGTGCAGCTATCATCGCCGACCAGCTACGACTTCATGGCCGCCGCCTCACGCTCTGCCACACCCGGTTACAACCCGGAAGATGCCGACGACCTGTACCGCGTGATGCAGGCTGTGCGCGCCCAGCACCCGAAGCTCAATGTCAGTGAGTTCATGCTCACCGGCTACAGCCTCGGCGCCCTGCACGCCGCGTTCGTCAGCCAACTCGATGAAACCCGTCGCGCCTTCGACTTCAAGCGTGTGCTGCTGCTCAACCCGCCGGTCAACCTCTACACCTCCATCACCAACCTGGACAAGCTGGTGCAGACCAGGGTGCAGGGCATCGACAACAGCACCAACTTCTATGATCTGGTGCTGGGCAAGCTGACCCGCTATTTCAACGACAAGGGCTACCTGGATATCAACGAGGCCATGCTCTATGACTTCCAGCAGTCAAAAGAGCGGCTATCGGACGAACAGATGGCCATGCTCATCGGCACCTCGTTCCGCTTCTCCTCCGCCGATATCGTCTTCACCTCGGACCTGCTCAATCGTCGCGGCCTGATCACCCCGCGTGACTACCGCATCACCGAGGGCACCAGCCTCACGCCCTTCTTCCAGATGGCCCTGCGCTGTGACTTCGATTGCTATATCGCCGAGCAACTGATGCCCATGTGGCGCGCCCGCTATGACGGCGGCAGCCTCAATCAGCTGATTGACAAGACCAGCCTGTATGCCCTCGAGGACTACCTCAAAGGCAGCGACAAGATCGCCGTGATGCACAACGCCGATGACCTGATCCTCGGCCAGGGCGATATAGGCTTTCTGCGCCGCACCTTCGGCGACCGCCTGACCCTTTACCCGCGTGGCGGGCACTGCGGCAACCTCAACTATCGCGTCAATGCCGACGCCATGCTGGAGTTCTTCCGTGGTTAAGCACAGCACCCTGATCATCGCCCTGCTGCTGGCCGGCGGGCAGGCTCTGGCCGCAAACCAGGTCGACCCTGACGGTTTCACCAACCCGCTGCAGCACCTGCAGTTCAACCCGGGGCTGGACCAGCAGGAATTCGAGCGCGCCTCCAGTGACGCCCTGCAGGTCTATGACCCCCTGGAGTCATGGAACCGCCGCGTCTACCACTTCAACTACCGTTTCGATCAGTGGGTCTTCCTGCCCGTGGTCGACGGTTACCGCTACGTCACGCCGAGCCTGGTGCAGAGTGGCGTGCACAACTTCTTCAACAATCTGGGGGAAATTCCCACGCTGGCCAACAGCCTGTTGCAACTCAAGGGCCAGCGGGCGATGAACAGCACTGCACGGCTGCTCTTCAATACCATCATCGGGGTTGGTGGCCTGTGGGACCCGGCCACCAAGATGGGCCTGCCACGCTTGAGCGAGGACTTCGGCCAGACCCTGGGGTACTACGGCGTACCGGCCGGGCCTTACCTGATGCTGCCGCTGCTCGGCCCGTCGAACCTGCGCGACACCGGCGGCCTGGTGGCGGATTACAGCCTGGAGAGCGCGGTCAACTACCTCGATGTGGCCGATGCCAGCGCCGACAATCCCGGAATCACGGCGCTGCGTATCGTCGACACCCGTGCCAATACCGGCTTCCGCTATGGCCAACTGAATTCGCCGTTCGAGTACGAGAAGATTCGTTACTTCTACCACGAGTCGCGCAAGCTGAAGATTGCCGACTGAAGCCTGGGCCATGCATCGAATTAATCGATGCATGGCCGGCAAATTTTCCACCCAAATATCGATTCGATGCGACTAGCATGGCGCCATTCCTACCTCCCAAGGAGCTCGCCATGACTTCGCCACGCCGCGTCATCAGCATCCAGCCTGGCCAACCCGCCTCGGACGGCGCGGGTGTGCGCCTCAACCGTGTAATCGGCGGGCCGGGTCTGGAGCGCTTCGATCCCTTCCTGATGCTCGACGAGTTTTCCACCGATAACCCCGACGATTACATCGCCGGTTTCCCGCCGCATCCGCATCGCGGCTTCGAGACCATCACTTACATGCTTGAAGGGCGCATGCGCCATGAGGATCACCTGGGCAACGTCGGCCTGCTCGGCAGCGGCGGCGTGCAGTGGATGACCGCAGCACGCGGCATCATTCACAGCGAAATGCCCGAGCAGGAGTCCGGTGCCATGCGCGGCTTCCAGCTCTGGCTCAACCTGCCGGCCAAGGACAAACTGGGCCAGGCGGGTTATCGCGACATCCCGGCCAGCGAGATCCCGCGCATCAACACGGCATCCGGCGTCGAGGTGGTGGTGATCGCCGGCGAGTTCGACGATGGAGAGATTCGTCAGGCCGGCGCCGTGCAGCGTCCGCATACCGAGCCGCAACTGTTCGACCTGCATCTGCCGGCCGGCAGCCAGGTGGCACCACGTCTGGCCGACGGGCAGCGGGTGATGCTCTACGTCTACCAGGGTTTGCTCGAATTACCCGAGGCCAGCGCACAACCGGTCAGCGCCGGGCGCCTGGTACGCCTGTCTGACGCGGGCGCACTGCACCTGTCCAGCGCTCATGGCGCACGGGTGCTGCTGATCGCCGGCACGCCACTGAACGAGCCCATCGTCCAGTACGGGCCGTTCGTGATGAACAGCCGTGAGGAAATCGAGCAGGCTCTGCGTGACTTTCGCGATGGTGTGCTGGCCTGAGGTGCAGAAACCGGACGCTGTGCAGGATGCGCCGCTCGACCTGACCTCCAGGGCTGCGACTCAGGCAGGCTGCGCCACATCGACCAGCCCGAGAAAACGGCAGAGGTCGGCCTTGCGTGTCATCGCATCCTGATAACCCAGTTCGATCAACTCGCTGCAGTAACCGGGCTCGAACAGCAGGTAACTGAGCACCCCCGCTCCACCGGCTTTGGTCGCCCCCGGACCACGCAGAAACAGGCGCAGCGCCCTGGGCAGCTCGCGCTGATGACGCGCGGCAATCTGATCCAGCGGCTGGCTCGGGGCGATCACCAGCACATCCACCGGGTTCAAGCCCAAACCACGCGGTCGCCGTTCAGGCGGTACCAGCGCACTCATCTGGTTGAGTCGTTCGAGCAGTTCGATGTCGGTTTCCAGATTATCGATGAAGGTACTGTTGAGCATGTGCCCACCAATCTGCGCCAGACTCGGCGGGCGGTTGGCCGGGGTGACCGGCACAGGGGCCGAGGCATTGCTCTGCGCATTGCCACTCACACCAATCACCAGCACGCGACTGGCCCCCAGATGCAAGGCAGGGCTGATCGGCGCCGCCTGGCGTACCGCGCCGTCGCCGAAGTATTCGCGGTTGATCTTCACCGGCGGGAATATCAGAGGGATCGACGCACTGGCGAGCAGATGGTGAAGTTGCAGACGTGTCGGCACGCCCACCCTGCGATGACGAAACCAGGGGTCGATGGTCGCGCGACCCTGATAAAAGGTCATCGCCTGACCGCTTTCATAGCCGAAGGCCGTCACCGCCACGGCCCGCAACTGTCGATGACGCACGGCAGCCGCGATACCGGAGAAATCCAGCTCGCGCTCCAGCAACTCGCGCAATGGCGAGCTGTCGAGCAGCGCCACCGGCACCTCGCGCCCCAGGCCGAGCAGGCTGTGACCGACGAAACGCGCCGCCTGACGCAGCACGCCCGGCCAGTCGCTGCGGTACACCATATGGGTGTGAAAGCCCTGCCAGACCGAGGTCAGGCGCCGCACCGCCTCGCCGAACTGCAGCGCGCCACAGGCCAGGCCAACGGCATTGATTGCACCGGCCGAGGTGCCGACGATCACCGGAAAGGGATTGCGCGAGGCATCCGGCAGCAGATCGGCAATGGCCGCCAGCACCCCGACCTGATAGGCCGCCCGCGCCCCGCCACCGGAGAGGATCAGCCCGGTCACGGGCGCATCGGGGCGGGCAATCACGGTCATCGGGCGATCCTGTTTTTCGTTGCAGTATAGATGCGCTACTTGCGCTTACCGTAAAGCTTCGGCTCCCCCTCGGGGCGCGTCTTGAACCGCCGATGCGCCCACAGATACTGCTGCGGGCAGGCACTGACCACGTGCTCGACCCACTGATTGATGCGCAGGCAATCAGCCTCCTCGCTCTCGCCGGGGAAGTCTTCGAGCGGCGCATGCACCACCAGGCGATAACCGCTGCCGTCAGCCAGACGCTGCTGAGTGAAGGGCACCACGCGCGCCTTGCCCAGGCGGGCGAACTTGGTGGTGGCGGTAACCGTCGCCGCCTGGATGCCGAACAAGGGCACGAAGATGCTCTGCTTGCGCCCGTAGTCCTGGTCCGGCGCGTACCAGATGGCGCGACCGGCACGCAGCACCTTGAGCATCGCGCGAATGTCCTCACGCTCGATGGCAGTGGCATCGAGGTTATGACGCTCGCGGCCACGGCGCTGGATGAAGTCGAACAACGGGTTGTCGTGCTCGCGGTACATGCCATCGATGGTGTGCAATTGGCCAAGCAGCGCGGCACCGATTTCCAGGGTGGTGAAATGCACCGCCATGAGAATCACGCCCTGCCCCTCGGCCTGTGCCTGCTGCAGATGCTCGAGGCCTTCGACGTGCGCCAGGCGCGCCAGACGCGCCTTGGGCCACCACCAGCTCATGGCCATCTCGAAGAAGGCGATGCCGGTGGAGGCGAAGTTTTCCCTGAGCAGACGCTCACGCTCGGCAGCGCTCTTGTCGGGGAAACACAGCTCCAGGTTGCGTGCGGCGATCTGCCGGCGCGAGCTGGCCGTGCGGTACATCAGCCAGCCCAGCGCCCGCCCCAGCTTCAGTTGCAGGCCATAAGGCAGTTGCACCACCAGCCACAGTAGCGAGAACCCCAGCCACAGCGGCCAGAAGCGCGGATGAAGAAAATAGGCGCGAAAGCGGGGGCGATCCATGAGGCGTTTCCGATCACTTGCAAAGCCGCGCATTCTAACCCAGTTTTCCCGGCCAGCTCGGCGACATCCATGCCACCTGAGTCATTCGCCACAGCGCAGCGACAGACAAACACCCCCAACCTGCGCCCTCGGCTCTGGCCTCACTGACGTGCGCGGCTTGCGGCATGCGGTCTATGCCGTTATAAGTCCGGCATCTTTCGACTCGCCACAAGGCCCATCGCCCCACCATGAGCCAAGCCGACCTCCTCGCCCAAGACCCCGTATTCCAGCTCAAGGGCAGCATGCTCGCCATCACCGTGATGGAACTGGCGCACAACGACCTCGAACGCCTCGACGCACAACTGACGGAAAAAGTCGCCCAGGCCCCGGCCTTTTTCAGCAATACGCCGCTGGTACTGGCCCTGGACAAACTACCGGCAGGCGAAGGTGAGCTGGATCTGGCCGAGCTGATGGCCGTCTGCCGCCGCCATGGCCTGCGCACCCTGGCCATACGCGCCTCTCGCGAAAGCGACGTCGCTGCCGCCGAAGCCATGGACCTGCCCGTGCTGCCGCCGTCCGGAGCGCGCGAACGGCCTATCGACCCGGCGCCGCCGAAGAAGGTCGAGGTAAAACCCGCCGAGCCCGAGCACAAGCCCGCACGGGTCGTCACCACACCAGTGCGCGGCGGCCAGCAGATCTATGCCCAGGGCGGCGATCTGATCGTGTTGGCGCCGGTCAGCGCCGGGGCGGAACTTCTCGCCGATGGCAACATCCATGTTTACGCGCCCATGCGTGGCCGCGCCCTGGCCGGGATCAAGGGCAACACCCAGGCACGGATTTTCTGTCAGCAAATGGGCGCCGAAATGCTGTCGATTGCCGGCCATTACAAGGTCGCCGAAGACCTGCGCCGTGACCCGCTATGGGGTGACGCGGTGCAAGTCAGCCTGTCGGGTGACGTGTTGAACATCACCCGCCTTTAACGGATACTGCGGCCACTTTTTTACGGACACAAAAAGGCATCTGGAAGCCTCGAATGGCTGACGGATTCCCGCGTTTTATTCATTTTTAGGGTGAATCACCTTGGCCAAGATCCTCGTAGTCACTTCCGGCAAGGGTGGCGTCGGTAAAACCACCACCAGCGCCGCCATCGGTACCGGCCTCGCCCTGCGCGGGCACAAGACCGTCATCGTCGACTTCGACGTCGGTCTGCGTAACCTCGACCTGATCATGGGCTGCGAACGTCGCGTGGTGTACGACTTCGTCAACGTCGTCAACGGCGAGGCCACGCTGACCCAGGCCCTGATCAAGGACAAGCGCCTCGAGAACCTGTACGTGCTGGCCGCCAGCCAGACCCGTGACAAGGACGCCCTGACCCTGGAAGGCGTCGAGAAAGTCATCACCGAGCTGTCGCAGAATTTCGAATACGTGGTCTGCGATTCGCCGGCCGGCATCGAGAAAGGCGCGCACCTGGCGATGTACTTCGCCGACGAAGCCATCGTCGTGACCAACCCGGAAGTGTCCTCGGTACGTGACTCCGACCGCATGCTCGGCCTGCTGGCGAGTAAATCGCGCCGCGCCGAGAAAGGCGAAGAGCCGATCAAGGAGCACCTGCTGCTGACCCGTTACAACCCCGAGCGCGTCACCAAGGGCGAAATGCTCGGCGTCGAAGACGTCGAGGAAATCCTCGCCATCCGCCTGCTCGGCGTGATCCCCGAATCCCAGGCCGTGCTCAAGGCATCCAACCAGGGCATACCGGTCATCCTCGATGACCAGAGCGACGCCGGCCAGGCCTACAGCGATGCCGTCGAGCGCCTGCTGGGCAAGGACGTGCCGCACCGCTTCCTGGATGTGAAGAAGCAGGGCTTCCTGCAGCGCCTGTTTGGAGGTCGAGAATGAATATTTTTGACTTCTTGCGTTCGCGCAAGAAGGAAACCACCGCCTCCATCGCCAAGGAGCGCCTGCAGATCATCGTCGCCCACGAACGTGGCCAGCGCAGCCAACCGGACTACCTGCCGGCCCTGCAGCAGGAACTAGTGGAAGTGATCCGCAAGTACGTCAACATCGATTCGGATCAGGTGCAGGTCGCCCTGGAGAACCAGGGCAGTTGCTCGATCCTGGAGTTGAACATTACCCTGCCGGACCGTTAATCGAGACCGGTTGCGCTCACGGCGGCTTCGGCCGCCGTGTTCATTTCTAGCCAAACGCACCTGTAGGCGCGGATTCATCCGCGAAGCGTCTACAGGCCAACAGCATCGCGGATAAATCCGCTCCTACACCAGCCCACACACCATGCCGCTAAGCCAGATCGAAATTCTCCACCAGGACGCCGCCCTGCTGGTGATCAACAAGCCCACCCTGCTGCTGTCGGTGCCCGGCCGCGCCGATGACAACAAGGATTGCCTGGTCACCCGCCTGCAGGAAAATGGCTACCCCGAGGCGCGCATCGTGCATCGGCTGGACTGGGAAACCTCCGGCATCATCGTTCTGGCCCGCGACGCCGACAGCCACCGCGAGCTGTCCCGGCAGTTCCATGACCGCGAAACGGAAAAGGCCTACACCGCCCTGTGCTGGGGCCAGCCGCAGGCCGACAGCGGCAGCATCGACCTGCCGCTGCGCTACGATCCGCCGACAAAACCACGCCATGTCGTCGATCACGAACTGGGCAAGCATGCGCTGACCCACTGGCGCATCGTCGAGCGCTGCGGCGACTGGTGCAGGGTCGAACTCACGCCCATCACCGGCCGTTCGCACCAGTTGCGCGTGCACATGCTCTCCATCGGCCACCCGCTGCTGGGCGACCGCCTCTACGCCCATGAACAGGCGCTGGCCGCCCATGAGCGCCTGTGCCTGCACGCCAGCATGCTCGCCCTCACCCATCCGCAAACGGGCGAACGCATGCGCTTCGAGTGCCCGGCGCCGTTCTGAGGCAGCGACGAATGAGCGACAGACTCTATTACGACCGCACCCAGGGTGCTCCGGCCTGGCCAGCGCTGTTGATGGCGCTGGAAGCGGCCCCACGAACAGCAGGTTTTGCCATAGACCTGGGCTGCGGTGCCGGACGCGACACGCTAGAACTGCTGCGCCGTGGGTGGGAAGTTCTGGCCGTGGATCGCGAGGAGCAAGCCATTGCTCGTTTGCGTCAGCAGTTGCAGGGGGATCAAGCGTCACGTCTGACTACCCTCTGCGAGCACTTCGAGCATTGCGAACTACCGCCGGCCGACCTGATCAATAGCGCCTTCGCCCTGCCTTTCTGCCGCCCCATGGAGTTTCCCCATTTTTGGCAACGCATAAGTCACGCCCTAAGGCCTGACGGGCTGTTTTGCGGTAATTTCTTCGGCCCTAACGACGACTGGGCAAACGGAGATCTGAGCATTCTCGACAGACAGTCCGTAGAAAACCTCTTTGCCGGTTGGGAGCTGCTCCATTTTGAAGAAATTGACCGACAGGGGAGCACAGCTCGTGGCCACACCAAACACTGGCATCTCTTCTCGGTCGTAGCGCGACGGCATCACACTTGAGATAGTCGCTGCATAGAAGCTCACTATCGCTGCAAACGAGTGCGCGAGCGGCACAGCGCGATGCAAATTGGTTACACTCGCGCCATCGTTGCCCGGAGTCCCTATGCGCGAAGAACTGATCCAAGGCCTGCTCGATTTTCTCAACGCCTCGCCGACCCCCTTTCATGCCACCACCAGCCTGGCCATGCGCCTGGAAGCCGCCGGTTATCGTCACCTCGACGAACGCGCGCCCTGGCATACCGAAGCCGGTGGTCGCTATTACGTGACCCGCAACGACTCCTCGATCATCGCTTTCAAACTGGGCAAACGTCCGGCCGTCGACGGCGGCATTCGCCTGGTCGGTGCGCATACCGACAGCCCCTGCCTGCGCGTCAAGCCAAGCCCGGAGCTGCAGCGCCAGGGCTTCTTCCAGCTCGGCGTGGAAGTCTACGGCGGCGCCCTGCTCGCCCCCTGGTTCGACCGTGACCTGTCTCTGGCCGGCCGCGTGACCTACCGCCGCGACGGCAAGGTCGAGAGCCAGCTGATCGACTTCTACCAGCCCATCGCGGTAATCCCCAGCCTGGCCATCCACCTCAACCGCGAGGCCAACCAGGGCTGGGCGATCAACCCGCAGAACGAGTTGCCGCCGATCCTCGCCCAACTGGCCAGCAGCGAAACCGCCGACTTCCGTGCCCTGCTCGCCGAGCAACTGGCGATGGAGCATGACTTCAATCCGGACGCGGTACTGGATTACGAGCTGAGCTTCTACGACACCCAGAGCGCCGCCATCGTCGGCCTCAACCAGGATTTCATCGCCAGTGCGCGCCTGGACAACCTGCTGTCGTGCTACGCCGGCCTGCAGGCACTGATCGATTCGGACGACGAAGAAACCTGCGTGCTGGTCTGCACCGACCATGAAGAAGTCGGCTCCTGCTCCGCCTGCGGCGCCGACGGCCCCTTCCTCGAGCAGGTACTGCGCCGCGTGCTGCCGGGCGGCGATGATTTCGTCCGCATCATTCAGCGCTCGCTGCTGGTATCGGCCGACAACGCCCATGGCGTGCACCCCAACTATGCCGACAAGCACGACGGCAACCACGGGCCCAAGCTCAACGCCGGACCGGTGATCAAGATCAACAGCAACCAGCGCTACGCCACCAACAGCGAAACCGCCGGCTTCTTCCGCCACCTGTGCCTGGAGAACGAAGTGCCGGTGCAGAGCTTCGTGGTGCGCAGCGACATGGGCTGCGGCTCCACCATCGGCCCGATCACCGCCAGCCAATTGGGCGTACGCACGGTCGACATCGGCCTGCCCACCTTCGCCATGCACTCGATCCGTGAACTGGCTGGCAGCCACGATCTGGAGCATCTGGTGAAAGTGTTGACCGCCTTCTATTCCAGCAGCGACCTGCCTTGAGGCCCGAGATGATCGAACATATCCGCAACAGCCTGCAGGAAGCCCAGCGTGCGCTGGAGGCCTTCCTCGCCAACGAACAGACCCTGGGCAATATCCAGAAGGCCGCCGAACTGCTGGTCGAGAGCTTTGAGCACAAGGGCAAGGCCTTTTCCTGCGGCAATGGCGGCTCGATGTGCGACGCCATGCACTTCGCCGAGGAGCTGACCGGGCGCTACCGCAAGAACCGTCCTGGTATCGCCGCCGTGTCGATCAGCGACCCCAGCCACATCAGCTGTGTGGCCAATGACTTCGGCTATGACTTCATCTTCTCGCGCTACATCGAGTCGCACGGCCGCGAAGGTGACGTGCTGATCGCCATCAGCACCAGCGGCAAGAGCCCCAATGTGGTCAAGGCCGCCGAAGCTGCCAAGGCGCTGGGTGTGAAGGTGATCGCTCTGACCGGCAAGCACGGCTCGCTGCTGGAAAGCCTGGCCGACGTGTGCATCTGCGCCCCGGGCGGCGATTTCGCCGACCGCGTGCAGGAGCTGCACATCAAGACCCTGCATATTCTGATCGAGCTGATCGAGCGCAAGCTGAGCCCGCAGAACTACGCTTGAGAATCAGTAGGGTGGGCCGGGCGGCGATCCGCTTTAGCCCGCCGTTGGCTGGCATGGTAAGTCGACTGGCTGGTGGGCTGAAGCCCACCCTACTTAACGCTATGCGGCGCGCAGGCGCTTCGGGGTCAGGCCCGTATAGCGGCGCATGGCCGTGGTCAGGGCACTCTGGCTGGAAAAGCCGCATTCCTCGGCGATGCGCACCAACGGCAGGTTGCTCTCGCGCAGCATGCGTGCGGCGCGATCGAGACGGGTCTGCAGCAGGTACTGGTGCGGCGTAAGGCCGACACTGTCCTTGAACTGGGCGTGGAAGTGGCTGGGGCTCAGGCACATTTCCTGCGCCAGCTCGGCAACACTGATGCGCCGCGCCAGATGCTCGTCGATGTAGTCATCCAGGCGCTGCAGATCCAGCACGCCTTGTGGCTGCCGGCGCTGTTCGCCGAACAGACGCAGGTGCAACGCTCGCAGCAGCACGCCGCCGAGCGAGCGCGCCAGGATCGAATCGCTGCCATAGCGCTCCAGCTCGGCGCCGGCATAGGTCAGCAGATGCTGGAAATCGACATCGAGGGCGGGATAGCGGGGCTTTTCGAACAGCCGATGGAGCAGCTCCAGGTCTTCGCTGGGCGTGTCCTGTTCGTCCAGGTCGAGAATCAGCATGCGATTCTCGCCCATGCCGGCGAACTGGTGAGGCGCATCGCCCGGCACCAGGCAGGCACGCATACGGCAAACTTCCCCGCCACGGCCACCGACCTCGAATTCGGCGCGACCGACCAGGGACATCACCAACTGATGATGATCATGGGCATGTTCATGGGCCTGTTCATCCAGGCGGATCACACGGGCTTGCAACATCGCGAAAGACTGGCGGCATGGAACAAGGGTTGCACTTTACTCCTTTCCAGAGAAAAACGCCGCAACCGAACATCAGAAGAGGTTGCACCTTTAGCAACCAGGCATTAAGCCTTCTCCCCGCACCAACACGCCAGACAACTATGTGCAGAGATGCGTCCGGCCTCGACAACGTTGAAAAACGCCGCAGCTCGCCCCATGTAGCACTCAACGTACACGCAAAGGTGCTCCATGAACGATCAGGACAACACCCCCGAAGCTGTCGAAGTTCACGTCAAGGCCGATAGCACTGGCCTGGTACTGCCCGCGCAGCAGTTCCCGGACAAGCTCTACATCATCCCCATCCACAACCGCCCGTTCTTCCCGGCGCAGGTGTTGCCGGTAATCGTCAACCAGCAGCCCTGGGGGCGCACCCTGACGCGCGTCGGCAACACCGAGCACAAGTGCATGGCGGTGTTCTTCGTCGACACGCCACCGGACGAGCACGGCGAATTCGATCTCGACAGCCTGCCCGAGCACGGCACCCTAGTGCGTGTGCATCATGTCAGCGAGGAAGGCGGCAAGCTGCAGTTTGTTGCCCAGGGACTGACCCGCGTGCGCATTCGCGGCTGGCTCAGCCGCCGTGGCCCATACCTGGCCGAAGTCGAATATCCGCAGGCGCCCAACGACCCGCGCGACGAGGTCAAGGCCTATGGCATGGCGCTGATCAACGCGATCAAGGAGCTGCTGCCGCTCAACCCGCTGTACAGCGAAGAGCTGAAGAACTACCTGAACCGCTTCAGCCCCAACGATCCGTCGCCGCTCACCGACTTCGCCGCCGCACTGACCACCGCCCCGGGGCGCGAGCTGCAGGAAGTGCTCGACACCGTACCCATGCTCAAACGCATGGAAAAGGTGCTGCCGCTGCTGCGCAAGGAGGTCGAAGTAGGCCGCCTGCAGAAAGAATTGTCGGCCGAGGTGAACAAACAGATCGGCGAGCGGCAGCGCGAGTTCTTCCTCAAGGAACAGCTCAAGCTGATCCAGCAGGAACTGGGTATCAGCAAGGACGACAGGAGCGCCGATCGCGAGGAATTTCTCGCCCGCCTCGAAGGCAAGACCCTGCCGGCACAAGCGCAGAAGCGTATCGACGAGGAACTGAACAAGCTGTCGATCCTCGAGACCGGCTCGCCGGAGTACGCCGTTACGCGCAACTACCTGGACTGGGCCACTGCCCTGCCCTGGGGTATCCACGGCCAGGACAAGCTCGACCTCGGCCGCGCGCGCAAGGTGCTGGACAAGCATCACGCCGGCATGGACGACATCAAGCAGCGCATCACCGAGTTCCTGGCCGTCGGCGCCTTCAAAGGTGAAATCGCCGGCTCCATCGTGCTGCTGGTCGGCCCACCCGGCGTGGGCAAGACCAGCATTGGCAAGTCCATCGCCGAATCCCTCGGCCGGCCGTTCTACCGTTTCTCGGTGGGCGGCATGCGTGACGAGGCGGAGATCAAGGGCCACCGCCGCACCTACATCGGCGCCATGCCCGGCAAGCTGGTGCAGGCGCTGAAGGAAGCCGAGGTGATGAACCCGGTGATCATGCTCGACGAGATCGACAAGATGGGCAGCAGCTACCAGGGCGACCCGGCCTCGGCGCTGCTGGAGACCCTCGACCCGGAGCAGAACGTCGAATTCCTCGACCACTACCTGGATCTGCGCCTGGATCTGTCCAAGGTGCTGTTCGTCTGCACCGCCAACACCCTCGACTCCATCCCCGGCCCCCTGCTCGACCGCATGGAAGTGATCCGCCTGTCCGGCTATATCACCGAGGAAAAACTGGCCATCGCCAAGCGCCACCTGTGGCCCAAGCAGTTGGAGAAAGCCGGCGTGCCGAAGGCGCGCCTGTCCATCAGCGATGCGGCGCTGCGTGCAGTCATCGAAGGCTATGCCCGCGAGGCCGGCGTACGTCAGCTGGAGAAACAGCTGGGCAAGCTGGTGCGCAAGTCGGTGGTGAAACTGCTGGAGGATCCCGAGGCGAAAATCTGCATCGGCGCCAAGGATCTCGAGGAAGCCCTCGGCATGCCGGTGTTCCGCAACGAGCGGGTGCTGGCCGGCGTCGGCGTCATCACCGGCCTGGCCTGGACCAGCATGGGCGGTGCCACCCTGCCGATCGAGGCGACGCGTATCCATACGCTCAACCGTGGTTTCAAACTTACTGGCCAGCTCGGCGAGGTGATGAAGGAATCGGCGGAGATCGCCTACAGCTACGTCAGCTCGCGTCTGAAGCAGTTCGGCGGCGACCCGACCTTCTTCGACCAGGCCTTCGTCCACCTGCACGTGCCGGAAGGTGCGACGCCCAAGGACGGCCCCAGCGCCGGCATCACCATGGCCAGCGCCCTGCTCTCCCTGGCGCGCAACCAGGCGCCGAAAAAGGGCGTGGCCATGACTGGCGAACTGACCCTCACCGGCCAGGTGCTGCCCATCGGCGGCGTGCGCGAGAAGGTGATCGCGGCGCGGCGGCAGAAAATCTTCGAGCTGATCCTGCCGGAGGCCAACCGCGGCAGCTACGAGGAGTTGCCGGACTATCTCAAGGAAGGCCTGACCGTGCACTTCGCCAAGCGCTATGGCGACGTGGCCAAGGTACTCTTCGAGTAGCCGCAGGCTTCAGGCTGCAGGCAAGCACCTGTAGCTTGTAGCCTGTAGCTTACCGGTACGGCTATGCTGGGCCAGGTTTCGTCGACTGGAGTTCGTCATGCACGCCACCTTGCGCCTGCTTACCCTGCCCGCCCTGGCCCTGCTCAGCGCCTGTGCTCATCAATCCGGCACGCTGGAGCTGAAGAAGGATCGGCAGTGCCCGCTGACGCTGAACAAGGGCCAGCAACTAATCCTCAGCCTGCCCAGCAACCCCACGACCGGTTTTCGCTGGGAAGTCCGTGATGGTGCGGCGAACGTGCTGCAAAGCCTCGGCCCGGAGGTGTACAGCAACCCGGAAGACAGCGGAGTGGTCGGTGCCGGCGGAATCTCCACCTGGCGTTTCACGGCGCGCGAGCCCGGCGAAGGCCGCCTGCTGCTGACCTACCAGCAGCCGTGGGAGCAGAATGTGCCGCCAGCGCAAACCTTCGAGTGTGAGATACGGGTCAAATGAAACAGGGGCGCATCAGGCGCCCCTTCTCATATGGCCTCAGCCAAGGCATGGCGAAGAACCATACCGTAGGAGCCCGCTTGCGGGCGATCCATGATGCGCCCGCATGATCGCCCGCAAGCGGGCTCCTACGAAAAGCGACACTGCGCAATGTGTGTGCGCTTCCCCCTAAACAGCCTCAGCTCTTGAGCCGGTAGCCGGTCTTGAAGATCCAGCCCACCAGCAAGATGCACAGACCGAGAAAGCCGAGAATCATCGCCAGGCTGACACCAACGTTGACGTCCGACACACCATAGAAGCTCCAACGGAAGGCGCTGATCAGGTACACCACGGGGTTGAACAGGGTTACCGTCTGCCAGGCCGGCGGCAGCATGCTGATGGAATAGAAGGCGCCGCCGAGGAAAGTCAGCGGCGTGACGATCAGCGCCGGGACGATCTGCAATTTCTCCCAGCCATCGGCCCACACACCAATGATGAAGCCGAACAGGCTGAAGGTCAGCGCGGTGAGCACTAGGAAAGACGCCATCCACAGCGGATGCTGAATCTCGAAATCGACGAACAGCCTGGCGGTGAGCAGGATGATGATGCCGAGGATCACCGACTTGGTCGCCGCCGCGCCGACATAGCCGATGAGAATTTCCAGGTAAGAGACCGGCGCCGACAGAATCTCGTAGATGCTCCCCGAATACTTGGGCATGTAGATGCCGAACGAGGCGTTGGAAATGCTCTCGGTCAGCAGTGCCAGCATGATCAGCCCCGGAATGATGAAGGCGCCGTAGCTCACGCCCTGTACCTGGGTCATGCTCGAACCGATGGCCGAGCCGAACACCACGAAGTACAGCGAGGTGCTGATCACCGGGGTGGCGATGCTCTGCAGCAGGGTGCGCCAGGTGCGCGCCAGCTCGAACAGGTAGATGGCCTTGATGGCATACAGGTTCATGCGCGCGACTCCTCCAGCAGTGAAACGAAAATCTCCTCTAGCGAACTCTGGCTCGACTGCAGATCCTTGAAGTCGATGCCGTGCTGGGCCAGGTCACGCAGCAACTCGGCGATGCCGGTGTTCTCGTGCTGGGCGTCGAAGGTGAACACCAGAGCATGGCCCTGATCGGCCAGCTCCAGGCCGTAGCGCGACAGCTCGGCCGGCACGCAGGACAACGGCTGCTGCAGGTGCAGGGTCAGCTGCTTCTTGCCCAGCTTGTGCATCAGCACCTGCTTGTCTTCCACCAGAATGATCCGCCCCTTGCTGATCACCCCGATGCGATCGGCCATCTCCTCGGCTTCTTCGATGTAGTGGGTGGTGAGGATAATGGTCACGCCGCGCTCACGCAGGCGCCGCACCATGTTCCACATGTCGCGGCGCAGCTCCACATCGACACCAGCGGTGGGTTCGTCAAGGAAGAGAATCTGCGGCTCGTGCGACAGCGCCTTGGCGATCATCACCCGGCGCTTCATGCCGCCGGACAGTTCCATGATCTTGGCGTTGCGTTTGTCCCATAGCGACAGATCCTTGAGCAGCTGCTCGAGGTAGGCCGGGTCGGGCTTCTTGCCGAACAGGCCACGGCTGAACTTGACCGTCGCCCAGACGGTTTCGAACACGTCGCTGACCAGCTCCTGCGGCACCAGGCCGATCTGCGAGCGGGCCGCGCGGTAATCACGGACGATGTCCTTGCCGCCGACCAGCACCCTGCCCTCGCCCGGATTGACGATGCCGCAGATAATGCTGATCAGGGTGGTCTTGCCGGCGCCATTGGAGCCGAGTAGGGCGAAGATCTCGCCCTTTCGAATGTCCAGGTCAATGCCCTGCAGCGCCGGATGCCCGGACGCATAGGTCTTGTTCAGTTGCTGGATGGAGATGACCGACTGCACGGTGGATGGCCCCTTGCCTGCGGAAAACGCCACAGTTTACAGGGCATGAGCCGCCGACATCAGCGTGCGGAAGAAAAAACGGCGCACTTGTGGTGCGCCGGGGATGCTGCAGGTGAGGTAGAAACGATTACAGCGCTTGTGGCGATGTAACGATAGGCCAGGCGGCAGCGCCGTCCGGCGTATTCAGTGGCGGGCCCAATCAGAGCGGCGTCAGCAGCTTGCCGGTGGCGATGAAGGCACGCAGGTTGTCCAGCACCAGATCAGCCATCTGCTGGCGGGTCTCGACACTGCCGCTGCCGATATGCGGTAGCAGCACCACGTTGCCCAACTCACGTAGCGCGCCTGGAACCTGGGGTTCATGTTCGTAGACGTCCAGCCCGGCACCGGCGACCACACCCGTTTGCAGAGCCTTGATCAACGCCGCCTCATCGACCACCGAGCCGCGCGCGACATTGACCAGGAAGCCATCCGGCCCCAGCGCCTCGAGCACCTCGGCGTTGATCAGATGATGGGTGGCCTTGCCGCCCGGGCAGGTCAGCACCAGGAAGTCTGCCCAACGCGCCAGCGCCAGCAGATCCGGCTCATGCTGGTAAGGGCTGCCTGTGACGGCACGGCGATTGTGGTAACGCACCGGCATGGCGAACCCTGCGGCGCGCTGGGCAACCGCCTCGCCGATACGGCCAAGGCCGACGATACCCAGGCGCTTGCCGCTCACACGCCGTCCCAAGGGGAAACTCGCACCGCTGCCCCAATCGCCACTGCGCACGAAGCGATCCGACGCGGACATGCACCGAGCGCTGTCGATCATCAGGCCCATGGCCAGGTCGGCCACGCAGTCGTTGAGCACGTCCGGCGTGGTGCTGAGCACGATACCCCGCTCGCGCAGCAAGTCCAGCGGATAGGGGTCGTAGCCGACACCGAAACTGCAGATGGCGCGCAGATTCGGCAGCAGCGCCAGCTGGTCGGCCGTACAGCCGAAACGCGCCGAGGACACCATGTAGATGAACTGCTCGCCGTGCTCATGCAGGAACGCCAGCGGCTCGGTCTGTTGCCACAGCGCGCTGACCTCGTATTGCGCGGCCAGCTCGCGGTTGAAGCGCTCGCTCAGCGGGCCGATCTGTAACACCTTGGCTTTGCTCATGACGATCCCCCGTTCAGGTCACCGGCGCCGGGTTGAACAGTACCAGATCGTTATGCAGACGCAGGCGTTCGGCGCAGGTCTGCTGACGACCGCTGGCCACGTCCAGGTAGAGCTGAAAGATATGCCAACCCATTTCCTCCAGCGTCATGCGCCCGGAAACGATCTGCCCGGCGTCGACGTCGATCAGATCCGGCCAGCGCTCGGCCAGTTGGGTGCGTGTGGCCACCTTGATCACCGGCACCATGGACAGGCCATAAGGCGTGCCACGACCGGTGGTGAAGATATGCAGGTTCATGCCCGCCGCCAGTTGCAGGGTGCCGCAGATGAAGTCGCTGGCCGGCGTGGCGCAGAACCACAGGCCCTTGCCACGAATGCGCTCGCCCGGTGCGACGACGCCGGCAATCGGGCTGTTGCCGGACTTGGCGATCGAACCCATGGCCTTCTCGACGATGTTGTTCAGCCCGCCCTTCTTGTTGCCCGGCGTGGTGTTGGCGCTGCGGTCGGCCATGCCGCGCGCAAGGTAGCGGTCGTACCAGTCCATCTCGCGGATCAATGCATCGGCGACTTCCACGCTGGCCGCACGCGGGGTCAGCAGGTGAATGCCGTCACGCACTTCGGTGTTCTCGGAGAACATCACTGTGGCACCGGCGCGCACCAGCAGGTCGGCAGCCACGCCGAGCGCCGGGTTGGCGGTGATTCCGGAGAAGGCATCGCTGCCGCCGCACTGCATGCCAACCACCAGCTCGGAAGCCGGTACGGTCTCACGGCGACGCTGATCGAGCACCTTCAGGCGATCTTCGATCATGCCCATGATCTGCTCGACCATGCCGGTGAAACCGGTGCCGGAATCCTGCAGGCGGAACAGCCAATCTTCCTCGTCCATGCCGTTGGTGAGCGGGTCACCATCCATCAACTGGTTGGCTTGCAGCTTCTCGCAGCCGAGGCTGATCACCAGCGCCTGGCCACCCAGGTTGGGGTTGCGGCTGATGTTGTAAAGCGTACGGATCGGCACCACCGCGTCCGGCGCGTTGATCGCCACGCCGCAGCCGTAGCTGTGCGACAGCGCCACGACGTCGTCGACGTTGGGGTATTTGGGCAGGACTTCCTTGCGCACGCGCTCGACCACGTGATCGAGCACGCCGACCACGCACTGCACGGTGGTGGTCACGCCGAGGATGTTACGGGTGCCGACGCTGCCGTCCGGGTTGCGGAAGCCTTCGAAGGCGTAGCCCTCCAGCGGCTCGCCGGGCGTGGCCTTGATGGTCGCCTTGGGCAGGTTGTCCAGAACCGGCGGCTCAGGCATGCGCAGCACCTGCTCGGTGACCCAGCTGCCGGCAGCGATGGGCTTGAGGGCGTAACCGATGACCTCGCCATAGCGCACCACCTCGCCACCTTCGGCGATATCCAGCAGCGCCACCTTGTGGCTCTGCGGAATGCCTTCAATAGCCGTCAGGCCATCGTCGAACTGGCCGCCCGCGGCAACGCCCTGGTCATTGACCACCACGCCGACGTTGTCGGCCGGGTGCAGGCGGATGTAACGAGGCGAATCCTGATGGGGAATCAACTGCATGACGCTTGCTCCTGTTGTGCGTTCAGGATGTCGAGCCAGACGTGGCGTCCAGCTCGACCCTGTGAATTTGGCCGACGATCAGGCCGAAGCTGACGACCGCCAGCAGGGCATTGAGACCGACATAGACCAATGCCCCATCGAAAGAACCGGTATGACTGACCAGGTAGCCGATGACGATGGGTGTGGTGATCGCTGCCAGGTTGCCGAAGGTGTTGAACAGCCCGCCGGACAAGCCAAGGATCTGCCGTGGCGAGGTGTCCGCCACCAGCGTCCAGCCCAGCGAGCCGAGGCCCTTGCCGAAGAAGGCCAGGGCCATCAGCGCCACCACGGCCGTGTCGCTCTCGACATAGATGCACAGCACCACGGCGCTCGACAGCAACAGACCGAGCACCATCGGCAGTTTGCGCGCCAGAGTCAGAGAGTGGCCGCGGCGCAGCATGCCGTCGGACAGCAGCCCGCCGAGCACGCCACCGACGCAACCGCTGATGGCCGGCAAGGCGGCGGCGAAACCGGCGCCGAGAATGCTCATGCCGCGCGCCTGCACCAGGTAGACCGGAAACCAGGTGAGAAAGAAGTAGGTAATGGCGTTGTTGCAATACTGGCCAAGGTAGATGCCAATCATCGTGCGCTGGCGCAGCAGCAGGCCTAGGTAGCGCCACTGCGAACCGCCGCTACCGCCGCGCTGCCCTTCCAGATCGATCAGCGCCCCGCCCTGCTCCAGGTGGGCCAGCTCGGCTGCGCCGATGCGCGGATGCTGACGCGGGCCGTGCAGCTGTTTGAGCCAAACGAACGACAGCGCCAGGCCCAGGCAGCCGAGCACAATGAACACCGCTTGCCAGCCCATGGTTTGCACCACCCAGCCCATCAACGGTGCGAACAACGCCGTGGCGGCGTACTGCGCCGAACTGGAGATGGCCGTGGCAGTAGCGCGCTCGGCGGTGGGAAACCAGGAGGCGATGATCCGCGCGTTGCCGGGAAAGCACGGCGCGCTGGCAAAGCCCACCAGCAGCCGCAGCAGGAACATCGAGGTCACCGCCCAGGTGCCCGGCAGCCAGCCGACGAAGCCCTGCAGCAGAGTCAGCGCCGACCAGATGAACAGCGCCAAGGTGTACACCGGCTTGGTGCCGAAGCGGTCGAACAGCCAACCGCCGGGAATCTGCCCGATCACGTAGGCCCAACCGAATGCCGAAAAGATGTAGCCGAGCGTCACCGCGTCGATGCCCAGGCCAGCCTGCATCGCCGAACCGGCGACCGACAGACTGGAGCGATCGGCAAAGGTGATGGTGGTGACCAGAAACAGCATCAGCAAGATGCTGTAGCGCACACGACCCGGTTTGGCATCTGGCATCGGCAAGGCTCGCGAGACAGCAGGAAAGGCTAAGCCCGAAGGTGAGCAGGACACCCGTAGGGTGGGCTTCAGCCCACCAGTTGTAGTCAAGGTGGGCTGAAGCCCACCCTACGGGACAGTAGGATCACGGAACGGTGTCAGGCCTGACTCAACGCACCAGGCAGGGCTTCTTGTTATTGAAGGTCCAACCCGGGATCAGGTACTGCATGGCGATGGCGTCATCGCGCGAACCCAGGCCCTTGGCCTTGTACAGCTCATGCGCCTTGGCCAGTGCATCCCAATCCAGCTCGACGCCGAGGCCCGGCGTTTTCGGCACCTGAACCAGGCCACCTTCGATGCGCAACGGGTTGCGCGTCAGATACTGGCCGTCCTGCCAGATCCAGTGGGTATCGATGGCGGTAACTCGGCCCGGCGCCGCCGCGGCGACGTGGGTGAACATGGCCAGGGAGATGTCGAAGTGGTTGTTCGAATGCGAGCCCCAGGTCAAGCCCCAGTCGTTGCACATCTGTGCCACGCGCACGGAACCGGCCATGGTCCAGAAGTGCGGGTCGGCCAATGGGATATCCACCGATTGCAGGGAGATGGTGTGACCCATCTGCCGCCAGTCGGTGGCGATCATGTTGGTCGCGGTCGGCAGGCCGGTGGCACGACGGAACTCGGCCATCACTTCACGACCGGAGTAACCGTTCTCGGCGCCACACGGGTCTTCGGCATAGGCCAGCACGCCATGCAGGTCGCGGCACAGGGCAATGGCCTCGTCCAGCGACCAGCCGCCATTCGGGTCGAGCGTCACACGGGCATTGGGGAAACGCGCGGCCAGGGCACGAATGGCCTCGACCTCGGCCTCGCCATGCAGCACACCGCCCTTGAGCTTGAAGTCGTTGAAGCCATAGCGCGCATGCGCGGCCTCGGCCTGGCGAACGATAGCCTCGGGGGTCAGCGCGGTCTGGTTGCGCACGCGCTCCCAGTTGTCATCGGCGTCGCGCTCATCGCGGTAGCCGAGATCGGTCTTGTCCTTGTCACCGACGAAGAACAGATAACCGAGCATTTCCACCGCATCGCGCTGCTGGCCTTCGCCGAGCAGTGCAGCCACCGGCACACCGAGATGCTGGCCGAGCAGGTCGAGCAACGCCGACTCCAGCGCGGTGACGGCATGGATGGTGATGCGCAGGTCGAAGGTCTGCAGGCCACGGCCACCGGAATCACGATCAGCGAAGGCGCGGCGCACCTGATTGAGCAAGGCGTTGTAGTTACCGACTGGCTGGCCAACGAGGATCGAGCGGGCGTCTTCGAGGGTCTGGCGAATGCCCTCGCCGCCGGGGACTTCGCCGACACCGACATGGCCGGCGCTGTCCTTGAGAATGAGGATGTTGCGGGTGAAGTAAGGACCGTGGGCACCGCTCAGATTGAGCAGCATGCTGTCGTAACCTGCGACCGGTACGACTTGCAGCTCGGTGATCAGCGGAGTGCCGACGGCGGCAGGAATCTGTGAAGTCATGAGCGTTACCCTGTTGTTCTTATGCGGGTTCGACAATGGTTCAGCAAAGCGCCCGGCTTGCCGGAACGCGACTGGGCCGCTCGCCGCAGCAAGCGGCCCTCTGCGCTATTACTGCGCGCCCTGCGCTTCGATCAGCTTGGCCAGCGCTTCGTACTCGTCCGGCAGCAGATCGGTCAGCGGCGCACGTACCGGGCCGGCGTCGTAACCGACGATCCTGGCGCCAGCCTTGACGATGCTCACGGCATAGCCGGCCTTGCGGTTGCGGATGTCCAGGTACGGCAGGAAGAAATCGTCGATCAGCTTGCCAACGGTGGCGTGATCTTCGGCGGCGATGGCGCGGTAGAAGTCCATGGCGGTTTTCGGGATGAAGTTGAACACGGCCGAGGAATACACCGGAACACCCAGCGCTCGGTAAGCCGCCGCGTAGACTTCAGCGGTCGGCAGGCCGCCGAGGTAAGTCAGGCGCTCGCCCAGGCGACGACGGATCGACACCATCAGTTCGATGTCGCCCAGGCCGTCCTTGTAGCCGATCAGGTTCGGGCAACGCTCGGCCAGTTGCTCCAGCAGAGTGGCATTGAGGCGGCAGACGTTACGGTTGTAGATCACCACGCCGATCTTCACCGACTTGCACACTTGTTCGACGTGAGCGGCAACACCGTCCTGGGATGCTTCGGTCAGGTAGTGCGGCAGCAGCAGCAGGCCCTTGGCGCCCAGGCGCTCGGCTTCCTGCGCCATCTGGATGGCCACGCGAGTCGGGCCGCCGACACCCGCCAGGATCGGTACGGAATTCTCGCAGGTATCTACGGCAGTCTTGATCACGGCGCTGTATTCGTCCGGCGCCAGGGAGAAGAACTCGCCCGTACCGCCAGCAGCGAACAATGCAGACGCACCGTAAGGCGCCAGCCACTCGAGGCGGCGGATATAGCCTGCCTGGTTGAAATCACCAGCGGCATCGAAGTCGGTCACCGGGAAAGACAGCAGACCAGAGGAGAGGATGGACTTCAGTTCTTGTGGATTCATTATGCGAACACCCTGTAAAGCGAGTTGTGAGGAATAGCGTCAGCCGCAGCTGTAGAGATACGTTATCGTACAACAATAAAAAAAACACTACTTTTTATATCGCCCGTTCGTCGAACGATTCAGCCACCCTCGCCCGCCTCGCCGGAAACCGCGACACAAGCGCAAAGCTCAGACTAGAGCAGGCTCCATGATCACACCAGAAGAAATGGCAGCGCAATCATCAGTAGTCATGAGTGGCGTTGACAGGTCAGGAACGGGCTGGTACTAATTCCACCAAGTCATACGACAACCTATGACATCCCAATAAAAACAAACGAGATCAGGTCATGTCACAGACCTTCACCGCCGCCCTGCCCTGTCATCGATCTGGTCATTGCACCGATGCCAGCAGCCGCCCGAACAGCGTAATCCGCACGGGCTTCGTTGCCGTCTTTGCCCAGGCTCCTGCTTGCTGCTGTGAGGATCGCACGATGATCCCCGTGCACGACTGAACCCTACCTTCGCCATTGCGGCCGAGGGCCGCGCCAGTTTCGGAGCCCCAGCCAAGATGTACGAAGCCACCCGCAGCAGCACACCCCAGATCGTCGAAATGCAGGTCATTCCGGTCGCAGGTTACGACAGCATGCTGCTCAACCTGTGCGGCGCCCACGCCCCCTACTTCACCCGCAATCTGGTACTGCTCAAGGACAATGCCGGCAACACTGGTTGCGGCGAAGTGCCGGGGGGTGAAGGGATCCGCCAGGCGCTGGAGCGCTGTCGCGAACGGGTGATCGGTCACCCCATTGGCCGCTACAACCGCATTCTCAATAGCCTACGCCAAATCATCGCCGGCCCGACCAAGGGGCCGCAGACCACCCAGCACCAGGTCACCTCGGAATCCGAAGCGCGCGTGCTCAAGCAACCGCACGAGATCAACCTGCGCCTGGACAACGTGATCACCGCGGTCGAAGCCGCGCTGCTCGATCTGCTCGGCCAGCACCTGGGCGTGCCTGCCTGCGAACTGCTTGGCAGCGGCCAGCAGCGCGATCAGGTACCGATGCTCGCCTACCTCTTTTATATCGGTGATCGTCAGCGCACCGACCTGCCCTACCTTGCCGGCAAAGGCTCGGCGGACGACTGGTACCACCTGCGCCATCAGGCCGCACTGACGCCAGAGGCCATCACCCGTCTGGCCGAAGCGGCGCATGCGCGCTACGGCTTCAACGACTTCAAGCTCAAGGGCGGCGTGATGCGCGGCACCGAGGAGATGGACGCGATCCGCGCAATCAAGGCGCGCTTCCCCGATGCGCGCGTCACCCTCGATCCCAATGGCGCCTGGTCGCTAGATGAAGCCATCGCCCTGTGCCAAGGCCAGAACCATGTGCTGGCCTACGCCGAAGATCCTTGCGGCCCGGAGAATGGCTACTCGGGGCGCGAGATCATGGCCGAGTTCAAGCGCGCCACCGGCATTCCCACCGCCACCAACATGGTCGCCACCGACTGGCGGCAGATGGGCCACTCGTTGCGCCTGGAAGCCGTCGACATCCCCCTGGCCGACCCGCACTTCTGGACCATGCAGGGCGCCGTACGCCTCGGCCAAGTGTGCGAGGAATTCGGCCTGACCTGGGGCTCGCATTCCAATAACCACTTCGACATTTCCCTGGCCATGTTCACCCATGCCGCTGCGGCGGTACCGGGTCGCGTCACCGCCATCGACACCCACTGGATCTGGCAGGAAGGCGAAGAGCGTCTGACTCGCGAGCCGCTGCAGATCATCGGCGGCCAGGTGCAGGTGCCCGACAAGCCCGGCCTGGGTATCGAGCCGGACATGCAGCGGATCATGGCCGCTCACGCGCTTTACAAGAAAGTGGCCAATGGCGCGCGTGACGACGCCATGGCCATGCAGTACCTGGTTCCGGGTTGGCAATACCACCCGAAACGTCCCAGCCTCGGCCGCGACTGACTCGCGCGGCTGTCATCCCAACCCGGAGTATTCCAATGAAAAAAACATTCCGCGCCTCCCTCCTTGCTGCCCTGGTCGGAATGGGTGCCCTGGCCACTCATTCCGCCACCTTCGCCGATGAGGTCAAATGGCCGACTCGTCCGGTGCAAGTGGTGGTGATCGCCAACCCTGGCGGCGACACCGACTTCAACGCCCGCATGATGGCCAAATACTTCAACGAGATCACCGGCAAGACCATGGTGGTGACCAACGTCGCCGGCGGCGGTGGCACCCTGGCGGCTGAGCAGGTCAAGGGCGCTGCGCCGGATGGCAACACCATCCTCTTCACCCACCCGGGCCAGTTGATCGTCAACGAAGTGGCCGGGCTGACCGAAGACAGCTATGAAGTCTTCGACGTTGCCTGCATCGCCGGCGTCGACAAGAGCACCGTATTCGTCGCTTCCAAACAGTCCGGTGTGACCAGCATGCAGGATCTGGTCGACAAGTCGAAAACCAACCCGGGCAGCATCACCTACGGCACCGAGATGGGCAGCTTCTCCCACCTGCAGGGCCTGATGCTGGAAAAACTCACTGGCGCCAAGCTGAAGATGGTCGACGGCGGCACCGTGGCCGACCGCGTGGTTGGCATGCTTGGCGGTCGTCTGGACATGGGCGCCATCACCTATGGCTCGGTACAGGACTACGTGCAGGGCGGGCAGATGGTCGCACTGGGCCAACCCAACGCCGAGCGCAACGCCATGCTCGGCGAGGTTCCGACCCTCAAGGAGCAGGGCCTCGACATCACCATGGACAAGCCCTACGTGGTGGCCTTCCCGAAAGGCACCGATCCGGCGATCGTGAAGAAGATGTCCGACATCATGCAGCAGATCACCGAGCTGCCTGCCTACGCTGAAGACCTGAAGAAGTTCAAGCAGCCGGTCGCGTTCTATGGCACCGAAGAGGCCAGGCAGATCCTGGCCAAGACCCGCGAAGACTTCATGCAGTTCAAGGATGAACTGCGCACGGCCAAGTAAGCCATAACGCAGCGCTGGCCCAACCGATTCGGGCCGGCGCTGCGCCTCAGAACATCGAGGTACGCGATGAACACCCTGAACAAGAAAGAACTGATCATCGGCCTTGCCATGCTCGGCGCCAGCCTTACCTATCTGGTACTGGCACAACAGCTGCCTGGGCATGATGGCGTCGATGCGGCCACCGTGCCGAAACTGCTGGCCGGTTTCCTGTGCTTACTGGGCCTGATGCAACTGGTTAGCGCCTTCGCCAAACCCAAGGACGCCGCCGAACCTGCCAGCTCGCAGCCGGCAGAAACCGAAGAGCCGGCGGCTGAAATCGTCGAACCCAAGACCGTCATCAAGACACTCGGCCTGATCCTTGGCTACATGGCCCTGCTCGGCCCGGTGGGCTTCCCGATCATGACCGTGGTTTACCTGTATCTGCAGTTCCTCGTGCTGACCCCGATAAACCAGAAAGCCAGGCACCTGACCTATCTGCTGATCGCCGTTATCTGCTCTGCGCTCATTTTCCTGCTGTTCCGCGAGGCCTTCGATCTGTTGCTGCCCGCTGGCCTGCTGAACGACTACCTCTGAGGATCGACCATGCTCGAATTACTGCAGCAAGGCTTCGGTGCCGTCTTTTCACTGAACATCATGATGCTGATGGCCGTCGGTGTGGCCATGGGCATCGTCTTCGGCGCCGTGCCCGGCCTGTCCGCCACCATGGCCGTGGCGCTGTGCCTGCCGCTGACCTTCACCATGGGCCCGCAAGCGGGTCTGTCACTGCTGGTCGCATTGTTCATCGGCGCCACATCCGGTGGTTTGATCTCGGCGATCCTGCTGAAGATTCCGGGAACACCCTCTTCGATCGCCACGGTGTTCGATGGCGGTCCGCTGATGGAACAGGGCCACGGCGTCAAGGCGCTGGGCGTCGGCATCGTGTTCTCCTTTCTCGGTACCATCTTCAGTATCGTCGCGCTGATGTTCATCGCCCCGCAGTTGGCCAAGGTCGCCCTGAGCTTCGGCCCGCATGAATACTTCGCCATCGCCGTATTCTCCCTGACCCTGATCGCCACCCTGTCGGCCGGTTCCATGGTCAAGGGCCTGTTCGCCGGTGCGCTGGGTATCGCGGTATCCACCGTCGGCATCGCACCAGTGGAAGCGGTGCGCCGCTTCACCTTCGGCTTCAGCGAGCTCAATGGCGGTTTCTCCATGCTCACCGTGATGATCGGCATGTTCGCCGTCGCCGAGATCATCAAGCTCGCGGAAACCGGCCGCCATGCCGTGCAGGGCAAGGCCAAGTCGGTGAGCATGAAGAACATCAAGGGCTTCGGCTTCTCGCTCAAGGAATTTCGCGAGCAACTACCCAACGCCGGTCGCTCCGGCCTGATCGGCCTGGGTATCGGCATCCTGCCGGGCATCGGTGCGGGCACCTCGAACCTGGTGTCCTACATCATCGCCAAGAAACGCGCGAAAGACGGTCACACCTATGGCAAGGGCAACATCGGCGGCGTGGTCGCCAGTGAAACGGCCAACAACGCCGGTATCGGCGGCGCCATGATGCCGCTGATGACCCTGGGCATTCCCGGCGACACCGTCACCGCGATCATGCTCGGCGGCTTCCTGATCCACGGCATCCAGCCCGGCCCACTGCTGTTCATCAGCCAGGGACCGCTGGTGTACACCATCTTCGCCGCGCTGATCGTCGCCACCTTCATGATGCTGTTCATGGAGTTCTACGGCCTGCGCCTGTTCGTCAAGCTGCTCGATGTGCCCAAGCACATCCTGCTGCCGATCATTCTCGTGCTGTGCGTGGTCGGTGCCTTCGGCCTGTCCAGCCGCCTGTTCGACGTCTGGTCGATCCTGCTGTTCGGCCTGCTCGGCTACGCCTTCGTCAAGGCCGGCATGCCGGCGGCGCCGTTCATCATCGGCTTCATCCTCGGGCCGATGGCCGAGACCAACCTGCGTCGCGGCCTGATGCTGTCGGACGGCAGCTTTGCCGAGTTCTTCACCAATCCGATTGCCGGCACCTTCCTCGGTCTGGCCCTGGCCTTCGTGCTCTGGCAGGTATTCAGCGCGCTACGTCCCAAACCCAGCGCGATCAACGAAATCCTGCGTACCTGATCCACACCGCCGCCCCTCAGCCCAGGGGCGGCTTCCTTTCCCTCGCGTCGTCGCGGCAAGCGTGCCGCTGCTACTCGGCACGAAGCGATGCTCGCCCAGGCACCACTGAAGCTGCCCTCCCGGCTACGAGCTCACTACCTGAGCAACGTAACCTGTCTAGACATGTCACAAATCTGCAATATTCATCTTCTACGCTGAGCATGTCCCGCTACGCCTGACTTCCGAGGCATACCATCATGCTCCTGCAAAAATCCCTGCGCGCGCAGATTCTCGCTCTGCTCGGCGGCAGCCTGACGCTGATTCTGGTCACCGCCCTGGCCTGTTTCAGCTTCCTTTCCAGTGGTATGCAGTCCTATCGCAGCCTGCTCGACGGCCCAGTGGAGTCGTCACGACTGATCGACGCGGCCAACGTCGAGTTCAAGATTCAGGTGCAGGAATGGAAGAACGTCCTGCTGCGCGGCCAGGACAGCGCCAATCTGCAGCGCTACTGGAGCCAGTTCGAAGCGCAGGAACGCAAGGTGCAGGACATCCTCGGCCAGTTGATTCAGCTTGCCGCGACCGATGCGACGCTGAAAACCCAGGTCGAACGCCTGCGTAGCGAGCATCAGGCGCTGGGCAGTAACTACCGCAAGGGCCGTGACGCCTTCGTCGCAGCAGGTGCCGATGCACAGGCGGGTGATACAGCGGTCAAGGGTATCGACCGCGCGACCAGCGAGCAGATGACGACCCTGGTCGAGCAGTTGCGCCGGGACAGCCTGAACCAGGCCGAACAGATCAATGCCAGCGCCGCTCGCACCATTCTCAGCGGCACCCTCGTGATGCTGGCTGCCGCCTTGATCATCACCCTGTTCAGCCTGTGGCTGATAAACCGCAATCTGATCACGCCTATCCGCCACCTGATCGGTCATGTCGACCAGCTCAGCCAAGGCCGCTTCGGCCTACGCGTGGAGAGCAACCGCCAGGATGAACTGGGCCTGCTGGCCCGCGCTGCGAATACCCTGCGCGACTTTCTCGCCAGCACCAGCGAGCGCCTGCGGCAGAGCTCGCAGAACCTCGACAGCGCCAGCCATGAGTTGAACGCCATCGCCTCGCGCATGACCGAAGGTGTCAGTGAGCAGTTCGAACGCACCGATCAGGTCGCCACGGCCATGCACGAAATGTCCGCCACGGCCCAGGAAGTAGCACGGCATGCTGCAGATGCCGCGCACGCGGCCAACGATGCCGACGACGCGGCCCGCCAGGGCAGCACGGTGATGCAGTCGACCATCGCCACCATGACCGACATTCGTGGCGAGATCGCCAATACCGCCGAGGTGATCCGTCGCCTGGAAAGCGATAGCGGGCGCATCGGCAAGGTGCTGGAGGTGATCCGTGGCATCGCCGAGCAGACCAACCTGCTGGCGCTCAACGCCGCCATCGAGGCAGCCCGTGCCGGCGAACAGGGCCGGGGCTTTGCCGTGGTCGCCGACGAGGTGCGTCATCTGGCTCAGCGCACAGCCGAGTCCACTGCCGAAATCCATCAGATCATCGACACCGTACAGAGTGGCGCGCTGAATGCCGTACGGGCCATCGACAGTGGTCAGCAACGCAGCGAACAGGGCGTGGCCCAGGTCACCGAGGCCGGCGCCATGCTGCTGCGCATCACCGAGGCGGTGGAAGCCATCCGCGACATGAACCGGCAGATCGCCACGGCAGCCGAGGAACAGACCTCGGTGGCCGAGGACATCTCGCGCAACCTCACCGAGCTGACCGCCATTGCCAGTGCCAATCAGGACAACGTCGAAGGCACGCAGAGGGCCAGCCGCAACCTGCACGACATGTCCGGACAACTGGGCGAAGTGACCCGCCGCCTGGGCTCCTAAGGTTATTGCCGAGGCGGTACAGGGACGTACCGGGCAGGTTCTGCGACAGAGGCGAGCGAGGCGCTTTGACAGCGCTACGAACTGGCACTAATGTGCTTCTCTTGCCTATTCCCAGGCTCCTCTCCCGCTTGCCAAGGAAACGGAATATGTTGCTCCGTCGCATGTTCATCATGCTCGGCGTGGTACTCGTCGTGGTACTCGCGCTCGCCGCCTACAAAGGTTTCTCCATCTACCAGCAGATCCAGATGTTCTCGGCGCCGCAGCCGGCCATCAGCGTGTCTGCCGCCCACGCCGAAGAGCAGCCATGGCAGGGCCGCCTGCCGGCCATCGGTACGCTCAAGGCATTTCAGGGGGTGGACCTGGCCGCCGAGGTGGACGGTATCGTCCGCGAGGTGATGTTCGAGTCCGGGCAGAAGGTCGCCCAGGGCCAACCGCTGATCCAGCTCGACAGCGAAGTGGAACGCGCCAGCCTGGCCACCGCCGAAGCCGAGCGCAGCCTGGCGCAGGTCGAGTTCGAGCGCGGGCGCAGCCTGGTCAGCCGGCAGAACATCTCCAAGAGCGAGTTCGACCGCCTGTCCTCGACCCTGCAGAAGGCCAGCGCCAGCGTTGCCCAGTTCAAGGCGCAGTTGGACAAGAAACGCATCAGCGCACCGTTCGCCGGCACCATCGGCATTCGCCAGGTCGACACTGGCGACTACCTCTCGCCGGGCGCCACCATCGCCACCCTGCAAGACCTGTCGCGCCTGCACGTCGACTTCTTCCTGCCCGAGCAGCGCGCGCCACAGTTGCAGGTCGGCCAGCCGGTTCGCCTGAGCGTCGCCGCCTACCCTGACGAGCAGTTCGAGGGGCGCATCGCCGCGATCAACCCCAAGGTGGAGAACGAGACCCGCAACCTGCAGGTGCGCGCCACCCTGAGCAACCCGGACGAGAAGCTGCTACCGGGTATGTTCGCCAACCTCGAAGTGCTGCTGGCGGATGACCAGCCACGCATCGTCGTGCCGGAAACCGCCGTCACCTACACCCTCTACGGCAACTCGGTGTACGTGGTGAAGGAAAAACAGGACGACGACGGCAAGGCGGTCAAAGATGCAGATGGCGCGACCGCGTTGGTCGTCGAGCGGCGCTTCGTCGAGACCGGCGAGCGCCGCGCGGGCCGAGTAGTGATCAGCAAGGGGCTGACAGCCGGCGAGCAGGTGGTCACCTCCGGCCAGCTCAAGCTGGACAACGGTGCGCACGTCGTCATCGTCGATGATCCGGCGCTGCCACTGAAGGCAGACACCGAACGCTAAAACCTGCCGGAGCGAGCGCTGCGCTCAAGAGTTGCGCCAGTAAAGCTCGCGCCTACGCCCAGGCCGCCACAGCCAAGGAAATCATCATGGCTTTTACCGATCCCTTCATTCGCCGTCCGGTGCTGGCCACCGTGGTCAGTCTGCTGATCGTCCTGCTCGGGTTCCAGGCATTCAGCAAGCTGACCATCCGCCAGTACCCGCAGATGGAGAACGCCCTGATCACGGTGACCACCGCCTACCCCGGTGCCAATGCCGAAACCATTCAGGGCTACATCACCCAGCCGCTGCAGCAGAGCCTGGCCAGCGCCGAAGGCATCGACTACATGACCTCGTCGAGCCAGCAGAACCTGTCGACCATCTCCATCTACGCGCGCATCGGCGCCAACAGCGATCGTCTATTCACCGAGCTGCTGGCCAAGGCCAACGAGGTGAAGAACCAGCTGCCGCAGGACGCCGAAGACCCGGTGCTGTCCAAGGAGGCAGCCGACGCCTCGGCGCTGATGTACGTCAGCTTCTACAGCGACGAGCTGTCCAACCCGCAGATCACCGACTACCTGTCGCGCGTCATCCAGCCCAAGCTGGCCACCCTGCCCGGCATGGCCGAGGCGCAGATTCTCGGCAACCAGGTGTTCGCCATGCGCCTGTGGCTGGACCCGGTGAAGATGGCGGCCTACGGCGTCACCGCTGGCGACCTCAACAGCGCGGTGCGCAAGTACAACTTCCTCTCCGCCGCTGGCGAGGTGAAGGGCCAGTACGTGGTCACCAGCATCAACGCCAGCACCGACCTGAAATCGGTGGAGGCCTTCGGCGCGATTCCGCTGAAGACCGTCGGCGATACCCGCGTGCTGGTGCGTGACATCGCCCGTGTGGAAATGGGCGCGGCCAACTACGACTCGATCAGCTCCTTCGACGGCATTCCCTCGGTGTACATCGCCATCAAGGGCACACCCAGCGCCAACCCACTGGACGTGATCAAGGAAGTGCGCGGCGCCCTGCCGGAGCTGGAGGCGCAACTGCCGCCGAACCTCAAGGTGGCCATCGCCTACGACGCCACCCTGTTCATCCAGGCGTCCATCGACGAAGTGGTGAAGACCCTGGCCGAAGCCGTGCTGATCGTCATCGTCGTGGTCTTCCTGTTCCTCGGCGCCTTCCGCTCGGTGCTGATCCCGGTGATCACCATTCCGCTGTCGATGATCGGTGTGCTGTTCTTCATGCAGCTGATGGGCTACTCCATCAACCTGCTCACCCTGCTGGCGATGGTATTGGCCATCGGCCTGGTGGTGGACGACGCCATCGTCGTGGTGGAGAACATCCACCGCCATATCGAAGAGGGCAAGACCCCGTTCGATGCCGCCATCGAAGGCGCCCGCGAGATCGCCGTGCCGGTGATCTCGATGACCATCACCCTGGCCGCGGTCTATGCCCCCATCGGCTTCCTCGAAGGCCTGACCGGCGCCCTGTTCAGGGAGTTCGCCCTGACCCTGGCCGGAGCGGTGATCATCTCCGGCATCGTCGCCCTGACCCTATCGCCGATGATGTGCGCCAAACTGCTGCGCCACGAGGAAAACCCGTCGGGCCTGGCCCACCGCCTGGACATGATTTTCGACCGGCTCAAGCGGCGCTACCAGAAGATGCTGCATGGCACGCTCAACACCCGTCCGGTGGTGGTGGTGTTCGCCCTCATCGTCATGGCGCTGATCCCGGTGCTGCTCAGCTTCACCCAGAGCGAACTGGCGCCCGAGGAAGACCAGGGCATCGTGTTCCTCTTTGCCAACGCGCCGCAGCCGACCAACCTCGATTACGTCAACGCCTACACCAACCAGTTCGTGGAGATCTTCAAGACCTTCCCCGAATACTACTCGTCGTTCCAGATCAATGGCTTCGATGGGGTGCAGTCGGGCATCGGTGGCTTCCTGCTGACGCCCTGGAACGAGCGCGAACGCACGCAGATGGAAATCCTTCCCGAGGTGCAGGCCAAGCTCAACCACATCCCCGGCCTGCAGATCTTCGGCTTCAACCTGCCGTCGCTGCCGGGTACCGGCGAGGGCCTGCCGTTCCAGTTCGTGATCAACACGCCGAACGACTACGAATCACTGCTGCAGGTGGCCGAGCGGGTCAAGGCGCGCGCGCAGGAGTCGGGCAAGTTCGCCTTCCTCAATATCGACCTGGCCTTCGACAAGCCGGAAATCGTCGTCGACATCGACCGCGAGAAGGCGGCGCAGATGGGCGTGTCCATGGAAGACCTCGGCACCACCCTGGCCAGCCTGCTCGGCGAAGGCGAGATCAACCGTTTCACCATCGACGGGCGCAGCTACAAGGTGATCGCCCAGGTCGAGCGTGCCTATCGCGAGAACCCAAGCTGGCTGGACAATTACTATGTGCGCAGCGAAAGCGGCAGCATGGTGCCGCTGGGCACCCTGATCAGCATCAGCGACCGAGCGCGACCGACCAAGCTCAAGCAGTTCCAGCAGCTCAACTCGGCGATCATCGAAGGCGTGGCCATCGTCAGCCAGGGTGAGGCGATCGACACAATCACCGCCATCGCCCGCGAGGAAGCGCCCAGCGGCTACAGCTTCGACTACGCAGGCGCTTCGCGGCAGTACATCCAGGAAGGCAGTGCGCTGTTCGTCACCTTCGCCCTGGCCCTGGCGATCATCTTCCTGGTGCTGGCGGCGCAGTTCGAGAGTTTCCGCGACCCGCTGGTGATCCTGGTCACCGTGCCGCTGTCGATCTGCGGGGCGCTGGTGCCGATCTTCCTCGGCTTCTCGAGCATGAACATCTACACCCAGGTGGGCCTGGTGACGCTGATCGGCCTGATCAGCAAGCACGGCATCCTCATCGTCGAGTTCGCCAATCAGCTGCGGCGTGAAGGCATGCCATTGCGCGAAGCCATCGAAGAAGCGGCTGCCATCCGCCTGCGTCCGGTGCTGATGACCACCGCAGCGATGGTGTTCGGCATGGTGCCGCTGATCTTCGCCACCGGTGCAGGCGCGGTGAGCCGCTTCGACATTGGCCTGGTGATTGCCACCGGCATGAGCGTTGGCACGGCTTTCACCCTGTTCGTCCTGCCGTGCGTGTACAGCCTGCTGGCCAAACCCGATGGCGAAGCGCAGCAAGCGGCAGAGAGCCTGCCCGCGCACTGATGGCTTCAGACGGAGGGGCTTCAGCGGCGACTGTCGCGGCTGAAGCCCTGCTGATGCGCAGCAACTCATTCGCGGAACGACAGAAGGTCGCAATTAACCCTTGCTTTTTATGTAATAGTAATTATTCTCATTTGCGTAATGACGGCCAAGGAGACCTGCCATGACCTACCTGATCGATGCCTGGCTGGACCGCCCGCATCCCTACCTGCGCATTCTCAATCGCCAGACCGGTGAAGTCTGCGCTGTACTCGAAGAAGATGCGCTGGACGAACTGCGCGACCAGGGCGACCTGGACTTGTACGAACTCAACTCCAGTGAACCCGGCGTACTCAAGGAGCTGGTGCGCAGCCTGTTTCTCTACTGCTACGCGCGGGCCTTGCGGCCCTGAAATGCTCACGCTGAGCATGGCCGGGTATTCGCCATTGCCCGGTGCGCACAGCGTACCCTGCCTGGAGAAACGCAAACGGGGCGCCCTGTCACCAGGGCGCCCCGTTCTATTGGCCGCTCCCGCTATTTAGGGCGCGCCGTGCGCACCGATACCGCGGAATGCCAAAACGCTCTAACAGTCGAGACCGTAAACAGTTATTACAGGATGTCGAGCAGCTCGACATCGAACACCAGCACGCTGTGCGGCGGGATGCTACCGACGCCCTGGGCGCCGTAGGCCAGCTCGCTCGGCACGTGCAGGCGCCATTTGCTGCCGGTGCCCATCAGTTGCAGCGCCTCGACCCAGCCCGGAATCACGCCACCGACCGGAAACTCAGCCGGCTGGCCACGCTCGTAGGAGCTGTCGAACACGGTGCCGTCGATCAGGGTGCCATGGTAGTGAGTACGTACCTGGTCTTCGGCAGACGGCTTGGCGCCCTCGCCGGCTACCAGCACTTCGTACTGCAGGCCGGAAGCCAGTACGGTCACGCCCTCACGCTTGGCGTTCTCGGCCAGATAGGCGCGACCTTCGCCGGCAGCGGCTTCAGCCTTGGCGGCCGCTTCGGCCTGCATGATTTCGCGGATGACCTTGAAGCTGGCGCCCAGCTCGGCCTCGGAAACGCGGCTGGCCTGGCCGGTGAAGGCGTCGGTCAGACCGGCGAGAATGGCGTTCAGATCGACCCCGGGCGGCGGGTTGTCACGCAGCTGACCACCGAGTTGACGACCGATGCCGTAACTGACGCGGCCTTCATCGGAGGACAGGTCGGGGCTGAAGTTGAATTCGGACATGAAGGGCTCCGCTTGGGGCTATGAAAAAGGTCGGCCAGCCTAGCACAGAACCGCACGCCCCCCACCCCCGCCATTGATCTGCCGGCTCAAGGCAGCGACGGCTCCCTTGACCTGCAGCAATTGCTACTTCCTTTAGCTAAGCCACCCTTAAGGGAAACAGAGATATCATATTGATATTACACTGTTCGCACTTACATCACGCAGGAGCGTGCGTCATGCAAAACGGCTCTCGAGTCAGTCTTCGGACATGGATATGGCGCGCATTCGTACAAACTGCATTGATTCCGCTGATCCTGGTCGAGGCTGTCCTGATCAGCGTCTACCTGTTCACCAATGTGTCCATCCGTGACGCGCAGATATCACACCTGCGTGAGACCGTCCTCAATGACCTGCAGGCCGCAGCGAGCCAGGAGGCGCATCTGATCGAGAGCGAACTCGGTCATATCGCTCGCCTTACCAGCACCTACGCAGCCCTTAACCAGCAGACCCTCAACGACCGTCAGCCCATCGCCCCGGCAACCCTGGCGACGACAGCCAGCGGCGTGCGCTACAGCCCGAGCGATGAAGGTGGCGCGGCGTCCTTCTACTCCAATGCCACGCCACTGGACAAACAGGATCTGTACAAGGTGGCGCGCCTGACCCGTCTCGATCCGCTGATGCGCGAAACCGTGCAGCAGAACCCGCTGGTGACCAGCATCTATTTCAACAGCTGGGACAGCTACAACCACATCTACCCCTGGTTCGATACGCCCGCGCAGTATCCCCATGACATGGTGATACCGGACTACAACTTCTATTACCTGGCCGACACCAGGCACAACCCGCAGCGCAAGGTCGCCTGGACCGACGTCTACCTCGACCCCGCCGGTCAGGGCTGGATGCTGTCGGCCGTGGCACCGGTGATGCACGGCGACTTCCTCGAAGGCGTCGCGGGTCTGGACATCACCGTTGGCAAACTGCTCGAACATATCGAGCGCCTCGAGGTGCCCTGGGACGGCTATGCCATGATCATCAGCAAGGACATGAACATCATGGCGCTGCCACCGGCCGGCGAGGATGATTTCGGACTGGATGAACTGACCGAGCACTCCTACGACGAAGCCATCAGTTCGGAGCTGTTCAAGCCCGAAGACTTCAACCTGCGCAAACGCATTGACACCAGCGGCCTCGCCCAGGCCATCGAGAATCGCCGCAGCGGCGTACTGTCCATGCCGCTCAATGGCCGACAGCACCTGATCGCCTGGGCGACGATCCCGGCTACGGAGTGGCACCTGCTTACCGTGGTCGATGAAGCGATGGTGTTCAGCCAGACCAACCAACTGGCCAGCCACTACCGCAATATCGGCTACCTGCTGATCGGCGGCCTGATCGTGTTCTACCTGGTGTTCTTCGCCTTCATGTGGGGCCGCGCCCGTGAGTTGACCGAGCGGTTGCGCAAGCCTATCGGCGGCATCGTCGCCATGCTCCGCGAGATTGGCGAGGGCAACTGGCAGCCCCGGCGCCCGGCCACCACCATCGATGAGCTGGAGGCCATCATCGATAACGTCGAGTCCATGGGCCAGCGCCTGGAGCACAGCGCCACGCAGTTGCAGCGCGCCAGCCAGGAAGCCCAGGAAGCCAGCCGTGCCAAGAGCCAGTTCATTTCCAGCATGAGCCATGAGCTGCGCACGCCGCTCAACGCCATCCAGGGCTTCGCCCAGTTGATGCGTATGCAGCAACGCGCGCAAGACCAACACGACCCCGACTATCTGGAAGAGATTCTGCTCGCCAGCCGCCATCTCAATCAGTTGGTGGGAGACATTCTGGACTGGTCGAGTCTGCAGAGTGACCTGCCGCGCCTGGAAATGGCCAGGGTCGACGCCGTTGCCCTGCTGCAAGAGTGCGCCGACCTGGTCGCACCGGAAATCGAAGCCCAGGGTCTGACTCTGGAGGTTTCGCTACCCGCACACGCGCTGCCGGTACTGGCCGATCAGCGCCGCCTGCGCCAGGTGCTGCTCAACCTGCTGTCCAACGCCATCAAATATACCCCTGCAGGCAGCGTGCGCCTCAGTTGCGAGGCGCAGGGCGAACGCGTGCGCCTGATGGTCAGCGACACCGGCATTGGTATCGCCAGTGAGCTGCAGCCTCTTGTCTTCGACCCCTTCCAGCGCCTCGGCCAGGAAAATGGCGCCATCCAGGGCACCGGCATTGGCCTGTCGCTGTGCAAGGAATATGCAGCCTTGATGAATGGCGAAATGGGGCTGCGCAGCCAGCCCAATGCAGGCAGTCAGTTCTGGATCGACCTGCCCCGCTACACCGAACCCGAACGGCCCGCGTCCGCAATACAGGCACAGCATTCAGCCTGCGTGTATCACGCCGACCTCGACAGCGTGAATCGTGCAGTCGTCGGCCAAGCCCTGGCAGGTATCGAACTGCTGCAGTTCGATGATGGCAACCAGGTGTTGGCGGCCGTGCTGAAAAAACGGCCCGACCTGCTGCTGCTCAGCGTCGAACTGCACGGTCTCGGCGGCCGCGATTTGCTCCGCACCCTGCGTCAGAATCGAGCATTGGCAGACCTGCCGGTGGTACTGCTCAGTCGCGAGGATCAACTCGAGGAACTGGTAGGCCTGGGCGGGAGTGCCCTGCTGGGTGTGCCCATCGACCCCAATGAACTTCGTCAACTGGTCACAGACCTGACCGGTTGGGAGAAACACCATGCTGTCTAAAGACTTCAGCCAGTCACGCGTCGTCATCGTAGATGACGTGGTGGCCAACAGCCGCCTGCTGGAATCCAGCCTCAAGGCCTTTGGCATGCGCAACACCGTCAGCTTCTCCGACTCGGCCGCCGCGCTGGACTGGCTGCAGCACAACCCCTGGAACCTGCTGCTGCTGGATTTGGACATGCCGGCGCCGAATGGCTTCGACATCCTCCGCGCCCTGTCTGAGCGTGATCGCAGCAGCAACCCGATCATCATCATCACCGCGCTGAACGATAGCGTCAGCCGCCGTACCGGCCTGGAGCTGGGGGCAAACGACTACCTGAGCAAACCGGTCGATCTGCCCGAGGCAATCCTGCGGGTGCGCAGCAATCTGCAGCTGAGCCAGGCCAGCCAGGCCCTGCAGGAAACCAACATGGCCCTGGAGCAGCGCGTACGCGAACGCACAGCCCAGCTGAACCAGAGCTATGGTGCGCTGGTGCGTACCCTGTGCCGGGCATCGGCCTACAGAGACAGCGAGACCGGTAACCACATCGTCCGTATCGGCGAGTCCGCCGCGCTGATTGCCGAGGCTCACGGCATGAGCCCGGAGTGGGTCGAACTGATGCGCCAGGCTGCACCGATGCACGATGTCGGCAAGATCGGCATCGCTGACCATATCCTGCTCAAGCCCGGCCCACTGAACGAGGAGGAGCGTCAGCTGATGCAGCAGCATCCGGCAATCGGCCACTCCATCCTCACCGACCAGCACGCCTCTGCGCTCACCGACCTGGCAGCCGAAATTGCCCTGAGCCACCACGAGAAATGGGACGGCAGTGGTTATCCCAATGGCCTGAAGGGGGAACAGATCCCTCTGTCAGGCCGCATCGTCGCCATTTGCGACGTTTACGATGCTTTGCGCATGCCGCGCCCCTACAAGGAGCCGTGGCCCATCGAAAAGGCTCAGGCCTACATCCGCGAACAAGCCGGCAAGCATTTCGATCCGCAACTGGTCGCCCTGGCCGAAAGCCTCTACGAGAAAATCGAAGCACTCCAGCACGGTCTCAGCGACTGCGTGCAAGGAGACTGATCGACCTTGATAACGACAAGAATCCTCTGCCCGTGAGTCGCCTTCTCAATTTCCGAGTACTGCCATCATGAGTTTCAGATCCATCTCCATAGCTCCACGCGCCGCCATCGGGTTTGGCTTGATCGCCTTGCTGGTCTTCGCCCTCGGCGGCTTCGCCCTGATGCAGATGAACAGCATGCACGACCGCTCCGGCGAGGTCGAAAACAACTGGATTCCCAGCCTCAATACCCTCGGTGATGTCACACAGGATATTTTGCGTCTGCGCGCGGCGACCCTGCGCATGTTGCTCAGCGAAGATGCGCAGCAATTGCAGGAGAGCACGCGGCTTGCAGAGCACCTTCTGGCTGACCTGGGACGCATGCTGCAACGCTACGAAGGGATGATCAGCTCGGCCGAAGAGCAGGCCCATTACGATGATTTCAAGCGTTACGAAAGTACCTACCTGAGCACCCGCTCCCAGCTCGTCCACCACCTCGAGACCGGTAACCGCCCTGCCGCACTGGAACTGCTCTATGGCAGCCTGAACCCTCAGGCCGACGCCATGATCAAGTCACTCAATGAGTTGATCACGCACAACCGCGAGGGTGCCTCGGAGGCAGCCACAGCCGCAGAGCGCGTTTACATTCAGGCCACCCGTGGCACGCTGCTGGTGATGGCGCTTGCCGCCATCGCGACGGTCATGCTCGCCACGCTGCTGACCCGCAGCATCGTCAAGCCGCTGGCCGAGGCCGTACAGGTGGCCGATTCGGTAGCCAGTGGCAACCTGACCCTGAGCATCGACACCCGTGGCAGCGACGAACCTGCCAAGCTGCTGCAGGCACTCAAGAGCATGCAAGGCAACCTTCGCGACACCATTGAACAGATCGCAGATGCCTCCAACCAACTGGCCTCGGCGGCCGAGCAATTGAGCGCCGTCACCGACAGCAGCGCGCAGAACCTGCACCGGCAAAGCCTGGAAGTCGACCAGGCTGCCACCGCTGTCACCGAAATGAGCAGCGCAGTGGAGGAAGTGGCACGCAACGCCGCCAGCGCCTCGGAAAGCTCCAGCGAGTCCGGGCGCATCGCCCGCCAGGGTAGCGAGCGCATTACCCAGACGCTGTCGTCGATCAACCAGTTGGCCAAGAACGTCGACGCCACCTCGAACAACTTCGGCCAACTGGCGGGCAAGATCCGGGGCATCAGCCAGGTACTCGATGTGATTCGCAGCATCGCCGAACAAACCAACCTGCTGGCCCTCAACGCCGCCATCGAGGCTGCACGCGCTGGCGAAGCAGGTCGCGGCTTCGCCGTGGTCGCCGATGAAGTGCGCGCCCTGGCGCACAAGACCGGGCAGTCGACCCGTGAGATCGAGACCATGATCAGCACCGTGCAGCACGATACCGAACAGGCCGTGCGTGCGATGGAGTCGAGCAATGGCCTGGCCAAGCAGACGCTGGATATCGCCGAAGGTGCAGGATCAGCACTGGATCAGATCATCCAGTCGATTGCCGAGATCGGCGACCGCAACCTGGTGATCGCCAGTGCCACCGAACAGCAGGCCCATGTCGCCCGCGAAGTGGATCGCAACCTGATCAATATTCGCGACCTGTCGTTGCAGAACTCGGCCGGTTCGGAACAGACCAGCACTGCCAGCCGAGCGCTGTCTGGCCTGGCCGCCAACATGCAGGGCATGGTCGCGCGCTTTCAGGTCTGAGCCTGTGCAGCGGGTGTCCGGCGCCAGCTCCGGTCACCCGCTCAGCGCGAACGCCGGCAACGCTCGGAGCAGTAGCGCACCTCGTCCCAGCACCGCGCCCATTTCTTGCGCCAGGTGAACGGCAGGCCGCACACCGCGCAGGTCTTCACCGGCAGCTCGCTCTTTTTCACAGCATCTCTCCGGCATCGAGTTTTGCCAGCAGTCGCTCGCCCCAGTCCCACAGTGCCTGCTGCTTGGCTTCGGGCATGCGCGCCAGATTGCGATAGACCATGCCGATACGCGGGTTGCGCTCCAGCGGCTCGCGATGACGCATGAGAAAGTGCCAGTACAGCGAATTGAACGGGCAAGCCGACTCGCCCGTGCTCTCGCTGACCTTGTAGCTGCAGCCCTGGCAATGGTTGGACATGCGCTTGATGTACTGGCCGCTGGCGCAGTAGGGCTTGGAGCCGAGGTAGCCGCCATCGGCGTGCATCACCATACCCAGGGTATTGGGCAGCTCGACCCAGTCGAAGGCGTCCATGTACACGGCCAGGTACCAGTCGCAGATGGCCTTGGGCCCAATGCCGGCGAGCAGGGCGAAGTTGCCGGTGACCATCAGCCGCTGGATATGGTGCGCGTAGGCATGCTCCAGCGTCTGGCCGATGGCCTGACGCATGCAGTTCATACGCGTCTTGCCGGTCCAGTAGAACGCCGGCAGCGCCCGTGAATTGCCGAAGCGGTTGCCCTCGGCGTACTCCGGCATGCGCAGCCAGTAGATGCCGCGCACATACTCGCGCCAGCCGATCAACTGGCGAATGAAGCCTTCGGCAGCGTTCAGCGGCACGTCACCGGCGCGATAGGCCGCCTCGACATCGGCACAGAGCTGGCGCATGTCGAGCAGGCCAATGTTCAGTGCGGCGCTGATGCGCGAGTGAAACAGGAAGGGTTCGTCATCGGCCATGGCGTCCTGATAATCGCCAAAATCCGCCAGGCCACGGGCGAGAAAATGCTGCCAGAGACGCTCGGCCTGCTCGGCAGTCACCGGATAGTCGAAACCGTCCAGACGGCCGTAGTGATGGGTAAATCGCCGTGCCACCAGCGCCAGCACCTCGGTCGTGATGGCATCCGGCTCAATGCGCAGGGGTGCCGGCGGATGTACACCTTTAGGCAATGCCTTGCGGTTATCGGCATCGAAGTTCCACGCGCCACCCTCGGGCGTGCCATCGGGGTTGAGCAGCAGACCGCTGGCGCGGCGCATCTCACGGTAGAAGAACTCCATGCGCAACTGCTTGCGCCCCTTGGCCCAGTCGGCGAAAGCCTCGCGGCTGCAGAGAAAGCGACTGTCCGGGTGCCAGTGAATCGGGACGCCACAATGACGCAGCGCCTGCTCCAGGCGCCAGTCGCCGCATTCGGTCAGGTGCACCTCGGCCGGGTTGAGTCGCTGCGTCCAGCGCAGCAGTTCGCCCGGCAGGGAGCCGCTGTTGTCAGGGTCATCCAGGGCCACGTAATGCACCCTGATGCCCTGCTGACGCAGCGCCTCGGCAAAGTGGCGCATGGCGCTGAAGATCAACGCGATCTTCTTCGGGTGATGCGGCACATGTATGGCCTCTTCCATCACCTCGGCCAGCAGTACGTGATCCCGTAACGGGTCGATATCTGCCAGGCCTCCGAGGCCTGGGGTGAGCTGATCCCCCAGGATCAGAATCAGACGGCGTGCACTCACAGCGGCACGATCTCCATGGTGGGGTGACGGCGCAGATGGCCGAGCAGGATGTGATACGTATCGAGATTGAAGCCGCCCTGCCGCTCGGCCAGTAACGGCGCCGCCAGTTCGGGACGATCGACCGTGCCGAGGTGACGCCACTGATCGAGCACATGCCACTGGCAGAGCCCATGGCGCTCGTCGCGCTCGACCAGCGCAACCGGCCCGGCCCAGGGCCAGGCCTGGGTCTGCAGGCGCTCGGCACCAGCCAGCAGTCGCGCATCGTGACGCCGGCGCGACTCTGCGCCACAGCAGGCGCCCGCGCAGCGCCCAAGCTGGTAGGCGAAACAGGCACCGTCGCCCTCTTCCAGGCCGAGGACACGCAGGCACAACTGCCGCTCGCGGGCCTGTTCCAGCAACCATTGCCGGGCATGATGGCGCGAACGAAACAGCCCGGCATGGCGCACCCCAGGCGTCAGCGCCTGATGCTGCAGCAAATCGAGCTGCAGAGCGCCCGGCTCGCCCAGCAGCGCCCAGGTCAGCAATTCGCGCTGCTTGCGCAGACGGCGGTTGTACAGGGGCTGCAGGCGCTTGATTTCGTTCGACTCGAGCAACAACGCGCCCAGCTCGCCGGCAGTCGGGATGACCCGCACATCACGGATCTGCTGGATCATCTGCAGGCTGCGGCGGTCGCGGTGGTCGTTATTGAAGTGCGACATCACCCGACGACGCAGGTTGCGGCTCTTGCCCACGTACAGCTGCGCATCACCATCGCCGAGAAAGTAGTACACGCCTGGACGCTCCGGTAAGGCCGCAAAACGCTCTGCCGGCAGTAACGGAGGCCGTGCCGCGCTGCGTAGCTGGCTCGCCAGCGCAGTCGGCGCAACGCACTGCAGCAAATGCCGGAGCACACTCAGCACGGCCTCGGCGTCAGGCACGGCACGATCACGGAAGAAGCGCTTAATCGCGAAATGCGCGCAAAGCGCATCGAAGCCGGCACTGGCCAAGTCCGGCAGGGCCACCCTGGCCAGGCGCAGTATGCAGAGTTGCGGCGGGCGCAGCGTCTTCCAGTCGGGCAGTACCCGACGCAAAAAAGCCTGGGCAAAACGCAGGTTGTAGCCAACCAATACCCGCCCCCTAATGGCCTCGGTGATCGCCTGTGCCTGGCTCTCGATACGCGGCTGGCCGCACAGTTCAAGTGGATGCAGGCCACTCAGGCGCAGTAGCTGCGGTGGCAGGGCGATATCGGGCTCGAACAACCAGTGCAAACGTGCGCTGACGTTACCGTCGCTCTCAACCTGGATGATCGCCAGCTCCCAGATGACATCTCGCCCCGGATGCACGCCACTGGTCTTGACCTCCACGACGGCCAGAGCCCTGCCCTGCACCGTCGTGGATATCGTGGAAGGCGCAGTCACCAGCCGGAGCGAAAGGCGATGGGCACACGCAGGCTGTTGTCAGCCGATGGCATGCCGCACATTTCGTCATGCACCGAGCTGTGCACCAGGAAGAACGGCAACGTCGGCATCTCCTGCAGCACGTCACGCGCATGCTCCACAGAACGCAGGTTAAGCGTGCTGCCCTGCTCATTGAGAATCGGATGGGCGCGCCCCGCCATCCGTGCCTCGAGCAGGTAGATACCCCCTTCAAGGGAAATCAGATTGAGTTCGTCGATACGCCCAGCCTGGGCGTGCGTTGACAGATCATGCAGATTCATAAGGCTTGCCTCCTGCTCGAATTGTACAAGAACTTATACAAAATTGACTCTTGTACAACAACAGAAAAACTCAAGCCCACAACGCAAACCGCCCGTCTGCTTCAGACGGGCGGCTGTGCAACGCCTGCCGCTTCGTCAGTCGTGCTTGGTGACCTTGTCCAGATAGCCCATGGCGAAGGCCGAGCCCACGAAAGTCAGGTGGATGATCACGTACCACTTGAGGTACTCCAGATCGTAGTTCTTCGCATCCATGAACACCTTGAGCAGGTGGATGGAGGAAATCGCCACGATGGAGGCTGCTACCTTCATCTTTAGCGAACTGGAGTCCATCTTGCCGAGCCAGCTGAGCTTCTCGGTGCCTTCATGAATATCCAGGCGCGACACGAAATTCTCGTAGCCGGACAGCATCACCATCACCAGCAGGCCGCCGACCAGCGCCATGTCGATCAGCGACAGGAGCTTGAGAATCACGTCGGCTTCGGTGAGGGAAAAGATCTGCGGCAGGATGTGATACAGCTCCTGAAAGAACTTGACCGACAGGGCCAGCACAGCAAGAGAAAGGCCGAAGTAAATGGGCGCCAGCAACCAGCGCGACGCGTACATGGCGTTTTCAACAAAGCGTTCCATGGAGAACTCACTGAGAGGGAGGAGAAAAACGCGGCGAGTATACCCATCGTCCAGCGGGCACAGAAGACGCTCCGCGCACTGTGGATAAACACAGCGGCAGGTCGACTGATGGTGCGCATACAGGCGCACTGATCAGACGCTGTGATCAGCGACTTTCAGTTCTGCCCGTCAGTTTCCGGACGACGCTGCAATGATCCGCCGGCGCTTGGCCGTTGACCATTGACCCGACGCAGTTCAGCCAGCAGATGCAGGTGCCAGATCGGCGGTTCAGCGCAGGCGACGTAACCTTGCGAGGCCAGGCTATCGGCGATCGCCGCCAGCGCTTGCTCAGCGCCGCAAGGCCCGTAGAATGGGCCTTGCGCCTTGATGGCAGAGGGCTGCGCACCTGACATGCCGGCTGCGCAGAGCAGTGTCCAACGTCCATTGTCTCCGGCAAGCGGCTTGATCACACACTCGATGCGCGTGACCAGGCCCAGGCATTGACGGGTAAGGCAGAGGCTGCGCGACATGGCGACGACCCTCGCTAAATCCAGCCCCCAGCCTACACCCCGAACGCCGACACTGGGAAGCCGGAGTTATCCACGCATTCTGTGGATAACTCTGTGCATGAGGCGTGAGTAATGAGCGTTGCGCGCCTGCCCCGAACGATACGGAACAATCGTGCAAGATCTGATCAACTCGCGGCGTCAGCCTCGCCCTTCTTGCGCCGCGGCGCCTTGGCCGGCTTGGCGGCTGCCGGCTCGGCGGCGGCTTGTGCCGGCTCCTCGGCGGGCTTGGCGTCCTCTTCCAGGCCGATTTCGGCGATATCACGCAGGCGCTCGACTACCCGGGCGTTGACGCTGCCTTTGGGGAAGCGCCCTTTTTCGTCCGGGTGCCCGGCCGGCTCGCCAACCAGCAGGCTCAGTGCCTCGTCGACATGGCGCACGGCGTAGACGTTGAATTGACCGTCTCGCACGGCCTGCAGCACACGGTCATCGAGCATCAGGTTGGCGACGTTGGAATGCGGGATGATCACCCCCTGCTCACCGGTCAGGCCGCGTGCTTCGCACAGGCGGAAGAAGCCCTCGATCTTCTCGTTGACGCCACCGACCGCCTGCACCTCGCCGAACTGGTTGATCGAGCCGGTGATGGCGAAACATTGTTTGAGTGGCGTGCGCGAGAGTGCCGAAATCAGCGTACATACCTCGCCGAGCGAGGCGCTGTCGCCATCGACATAACCGTAGGATTGCTCCAGGGCGATGCTGGCGGAAATCTCCAGCGGAAATTCCTGCGCGTAACGGCTACCGAGGAAGCCGGTGAGGATCATCACGCCCTTGGAGTGAATCGGCTGACCAAGGCTGACTTCGCGCTCGATGTCGACGATGCCACTGCCGCCCGGATAGACGGTGGCGGAAATCCGCGCCGGCACGCCGAAGGCCGAGTCGCCCACTTCCAGCACGGTCAGGCCGTTGCACTTGCCCACCGCCGCCCCGCAGGTGTCGATAAGAATGATGCCGGCCAGCATGTCATCGATGATCCGCGCCGAGACGCGCCCGGTGCGGGTGGCCTTGGCCTTCAGCGCACGCTCGATATGACCGACATCGGTAAGCGTCTCGCCAGCCAGTTGACGGATGAAATCGGCTTCGCTGACCAGCTGGAACAGGTCGCCGATGCGTGCCGACAGACGTCCCTGGTGTTCGGCCAGGCGTGCGCTGTAGGTGGCCAGACGCGCCACGGCGGCACCGGTCAGCGGCGCCATGCCCTCTTCCGAGGTGCGCGTCTTCATCAACTGGGCGAACTGCTCCAGGCTGTCGTCGGCGAGCGGGATGTCCTCGTCGAAGTCCACCAGGACGCGGAACATCTCCTGGAAGTCCGGGTCGGCATCCTGCAGTGCGTAATACAGCTGACGAGAACCGATGATGATGACCTTCAGCTGCAGCGGGATAACCTGCGGGTTGAGCGTCACGGTAGCAATACGCCCGAGATCGCCCAACGGCGACTCCATCTTCAACTGGCGCGAATGCAGCGCGCGCTTGAGCGCTTCCCAGACGAAGGGCTCGCTGAGCAATTTTTCCGCCTCGACCACCAGATAGCCGCCGTTGGCGCGGTGCAGTGCCCCCGGACGCAACTGGCGGTAGCTGGTATAGAGCGCACCCTGATCCGAGCTGTATTCGATACGGCCGAACAGGTTGTCGTAGGTCGGATGCGATTCGAACACCACCGGCGCGCCGCCGTTGGCGTGATGCCCGACCACCAGGCTGGGGCAGTACTGCTCTTCGAGCAGCTTGCGCAGTTGCGGGTCGGCCTTGTCGACATCCACCAGTTGCTCGACAGCGGTTTTCAGCAGGTTGACCTGCATGGCCTGCAGATAAGCGCAGACACCCGCGTTCTCGGCATACTTCTCCGACAGCGGCGCCAGCAGCGGCTGCAGGGCCACGGTGATGGTCTCCTCATTGAGCTGACGCAGCAGATTGCTCGACTCGCGCTTCCACTGCGGCAGGCTGGCCAGCTCCTCGTTGAGGCGCTCTTCGAGCACGGCAATATCGGCGTGGAAGCGCTCGCGCTCGGCGTCGGGCAGTTGCGCAAACTCGGCTTCATCCAGTGCCTTGCCGTCGGCCATCGGGGTGAAGGCGATATTGGTGCTGTCGCGGTACAGGGCCACGCCCTTCTCCAGCGACAGTTTCTCGATCACATCCAGCGCCTGGTCGTAACGCTTGTTGAAGGTGCGGTCGATCGCACTCTTCTTCTGCTGGTAGGTCGGTGTCTCGAACACCGCCGGGAAGGTGGCCAGCAGGTTGTCGATCAACTGATTGATGTCGGCGATGAACGCACTCGCGGTACCCGCCGGCAGCTCCAGCGCACGCGGCTCGCGCGGCTCGTCGAAGTGGTTGACGTAAACCCGGTCAGCCGGTGTCGCCATGCGCTTGGCCTCGGCCTTGAGGTAGCGCTGCACGAAAGAGAAACGCCCGGTGCCAGGCTCCCCCATGACGAACACGTTATAACCGGGGCGCGGCATGGCCACACCGAACTGCAGCGCCTCGACCGCGCGCGACTGGCCGAGAACACCACGGAAGGGTTCGAGATCATCGGTGCTGCTGAAGTTGAACTGCTCGGGGGCGAAGGGGCGGGTCAGCGATTCGGGGGCAAGGCGCAAAGCATCGAGGCTAAGCTTGGACATTGGCAATCCTTTATAGCGGGCGGAAATTCCGCAAAACATGGGGTGATTCTGGGCCTGTGGCGCGAAAGGGATCAAGGTTTGATTCAGCTCAGGATGAAAAATCCGAGCACGGATAAGCTACCCGTCACCCTCCTTGCGCGAAAACCACCATGTCCAGTGCCCATCACCTGCACCTTCCCGTTCTGCATGCCGCCCGCCAGGACTATGCCGCGCTCAATCACCGACTCAGCGTGCGCGAGGCGCTGCAAGACATCCGCACCCAGGGCCTGGGCGAGCGCATCATCTATTTCTATGTAATCGATGATCAGCGCCGCCTGATCGGCGTACTGCCCAGCCGCCGTCTGCTTACCGCACCACTGGATGCCCGGCTGAGCGAGCTGATGGACAGCACCGTCATCGCATTGCCCGATCACGCCACCATTCTCGATGCCTGCCAATTGCTGATTCGGCATCGTTTCCTGGCACTGCCGGTGGTGGACGAGCAACAGCGCCTGTGCGGCCTGGTGGATATCGCCCTGCTCAATGAGGAAAACCCGGATCTGCGCCAGCGCAATCAGGCCGATGCACTGTTCGAAACCCTTGGTTTTCACGTTACCCAGGTTGGCAACGCCTCGCCGCTATGGGCCTTTCGCCTGCGCGTGCCCTGGCTATTGGCGACCATCGCCAGCGGCACCCTTTGCGCCCTGCTGGCCAGCCTCTACGAACTGACCCTGGCCAAGAGCATCGTCCTCGCTTTCTTCCTTACCCTGGTGCTGGGCCTGGGCGAGAGCGTGAGCATGCAGTCGATGTCGGTGACCATCCAGGCGCTGCGCAGCGTCCGCCCCAATCTGAGCTGGTACCTGCGCAGCCTGCGTCATGAACTGCCGACCGCCCTGCTGCTCGGCAGCACCTGCGGCAGTCTGGTGGCGATGATCGTCTGGCTCTGGCGCGGCGAGGCCTGGACCGGACTGATCATCGGCTGCAGCATCCTACTGTCGCTCTGCGCCGCCTGCCTGCTCGGCCTCAGCGTACCCACGCTGCTGCACGCCCTGAGGCTCGACCCGAAAATCGCTGCCGGGCCGGTGACCCTGGCAGTGACCGACCTGTGCACCTTGCTGTTCTACTTCAGCCTGGCCGCCTGGTTGCTGTGACCCTCCCTATCCTCGGCACAACGCAGGCAGTATTCGGCCACCGGCAGCGCGGCCAGACGCGCCGCCTCGATTGCTTCGCCGCAGCATAGGCACTCGCCATAACGCCCCTCAGCCAAGCGCAGCTGCGCCTGGTGCACCAGCAGCAATCCCTGCTCGGCCTCGGCCAGCAGGGCTTCGAGCACCTCATCGTTCTGCCGCTGCTGCGCCTGTTCGGCGAAATCCGCCGAGTGGCTGCGCGCCAGATCGCGCCGAATCGCCTCGGCACGGGTCGTGTAATCATGCAGCAGCGCATCCAGCACATCACGGTGAGCCATGAGCAATTTCCTCGCGTATGAAAGAAGCCTCAGTGTGATGCACCACGCAACGCCAATGACTGACGCCGGTCAGCACTTGCGCGAAATGCCGACGTCGACTGCCTTGACAGCAGTCGGCCGCGTGACCAAAGCTCGACCATCGCCATGATCAGAAGAACAGCGACCTTGAAACGGACATTCGCCGCCATCGCCCTAAGCCTGAGCCTGCCGCTGCATGCCGCCACACCCGAACAGCTGGCCAGCGACCCCTACTGGATCGCCCTCGGCCACTACGAAACCGGCAAGCTCGGCGGTTGGCGCAGCTATGTCGACGACGATGACTTCTTCCTCGCCGAAGAAGGAGCCAGCAACCCGGCTGCCGAACTGCAGGCGACCCTTACGGCGCTGTATCAACCTGCCGAGCTGGGCGACCGCCACCCGCAGTGCATCTACCCGGCGCGTACCCGTTGGCTCAAGGCCCAGTTGCAGCTCGATGACCTGCCCAGCCCCGACTGCGCCGACTATCGGAACTGGTTCGCCGATGTCAATCCGCACAGCACGGTGCTGGTGTTCCCGGCCGCCTACCTGAACAGCCCCTCGTCGATGTTCGGCCATACCCTGCTGCGCATCGACCAGCCGGATATCGACAGCCACAACACCGCGCTGCTGAGTTACGCGCTGAATTTCGGCGCCTTCATCGAAGGTGACGACAACAGCATCCTGTATGCCTGGCGCGGCCTGATGGGCGGCTATCCCGGCCTGTTCGCCCTGGTGCCCTACCGCGAGAAGCTCAGCGAGTACAACCGTCTGGAAAACCGCGACCTGTGGGAATACCGGCTGAACCTCACACCGGAAGAAACCGCGCGCATGGTCGAGCACGTCTGGGAGCTCAAGCAGATCCGCTTCGACTACTTCTTCTTCGACGAGAACTGCTCCTACCGCCTGCTGGAGCTGCTGGAAATCGCCCGCCCCGGTATCGAGCTGACCGAACATTTCCCGCTCACCGCCATCCCCACCGATACCGTGCGCGCGGTCAAGGATGCCGGGCTGATCGAACGCATCGACTATCGCCCGTCGCGTGAGCGCGAGTTGCTGGCACGCGCCGAACCGCTCGATAGCGACGAACAAGCCTGGGTGCTGCGCCTGAATGAAAACCCAGCACAACTGGACGATGCCGACTTTCTCGCCCTGCCGGCAGAGCGTCGCGCGCTGATCCAAGACGCCGCCTTCCGTCTGGTGCGTTACCACGCCAACGATGAAGAACGCAGCAGCAACGCTCAGCGCAGCTTCCAGTTGCTCGGTGCGATCAACCGCAATCCGCCACCGCCTTTGCAGGTCGAACGCCCACCGCTGCCCGAGGAGGGCCATGAGTCGCGCACCTGGCAACTGGCCGGCGGCAGCCGTGATGATCGCGCCTTCGCCGAGTACGGCCTGCGCATGGCCTATCACGACCTCAACGACAACCTCGACGGCTTCCCGCTCGGCGCGCAGATCGAGATATTCCAGCTCAAGCTGCGCCAATACGAAAACAACCACTGGCAGCTGCAACGCCTGGATCTGGCCAACATCCGCTCACTGACACCGCGCAATGCCCTGCTGCAGCCGCTGTCCTGGCAGGTTGGCGGCGGCCTGGAGCGGGTACTCGGCGAAGATGGCGATAGCCCGCTGGTCGGCCATATCAGCGGCGGCGCCGGTGCAACCTGGCAGTGGCGCGACGATCTGCTCGGCTTCGCCCTCGGCACTGCACGCCTGGAATACAACGAGGACTTTGCCGCCGTCGTCTCTCCGGCACTCGGATTCAATAGCGGCCTGCTGTGGCGCAACCCGCTGGGCAACCTGAGCCTGGAAGCGGCTGGCGATTACTTCCATAACGGCGAGGTACGCCGGCGCCTGTCGCTCAACCAGCAATGGGAAGTCTCGCGCAACCTGGGCCTGCGCCTGAGCGCCCAGCGCGAGTTCAGCCAACTGGCCACCCCCGTCAACGAGGTGAAACTGGAGCTGCGCTGGTATCACTATTAAATGGCAGCGAGCGGATTGCAGGCTTCTATACTGAAATTCCCATAGCCCGTTTCAGGAGAGTCACCATGCGTCGCACACTCTTGTTTCTCGCTGCTGCCCTGATCAGTCTGCCGCTCTGGGCCATGCACTGCCCGCAGGACATGGCCAAGATCGACGCACTGCTGCAAAGCGACCCACCCTCCGACCCCGAGGTGCTGGCCAAGGTGCAGGAGTTGCGCGCTGAAGGCGAAGCCCTGCACAAGGCCGGCGATCATGCCGAGTCGGTCAAGGTGCTCAGCGAAGCGCTCGATCTGCTGGCCGCCAGCGAATGACGCACGCCGGGCTTGCTCAATAGCCGCTGTACAGCAAGCCCAGCGCGACCTGACGCACCTCTTGCAGATCCACCGGCTTGCTCAGGCAAGCCGATGCGCCGCGTGACCTGGCGTCTTCGAACAACCGATCATCGGCCACTGCGCTGATCACCATCACCGGCACATCACGCAAACGTGGCTCTGCGCGCATCGCATCGAGAATATCCAGGCCGTTGCCGTCGGGCAGGTCGATATCCAGCAACACCAGCGCCGGCTCACTGTCCTGCAATTCGGCCAGTGCCCGCTGGCAGGAACCCACTCCCCTGACCTCGGCAAACTCTCGCAAGGATGCCTGGAGAATCTTCATACAGGCCGGGTGATCCTCCACGCACAGCACCTGTACCAGACTTTTCACGGCCTGCGCCGGTGCCTCGGCTGCCTCGTCAGCCTGTCCGTCAGGGCTGGCTGCACTGGGTATGTCAAGCCAGAAGCGACTGCCCACACCCGGCTCGCTGCGCACGCCGATCTCGCCATTCATCAGCGTGGCCAGTTCGCGGCACAGCACCAGGCCGATACCGGTGCCGGGAATGTTCGAACTCTCCCGGCCGAGGCGCTGAAACGGCTGGAACAGCTGCGCCTGTTGCTCGCTGGAAAGCCCTGGCCCGGTGTCGTCGACCCACAATCGCACACCGTCGGCACGCACCTCGTAGCCCATGCGAATCATCCCGCGCGGGCTGTTGTACTTGATCGCATTGGACAGCAGGTTGAGCAGAATCTGTCGCACCCGACGTGGGTCGCCCTGCACGAACAAGGGCGGCACGGCGGCCTCCATCACCTGCAATTGCAGGTGCCTCTGCTGAACTTCGGGCTGTACCAGCTCAGCACAGCCCTTGAGCAGAGCGCCGATTTCGATGGGTTGCAGCTGCAACTGCTGACGCCGGCTTTCGATGCTCGACAGATCGAGGATGTCATCGACCAGCGACGTGAGATGGCGGCTGGCACTGACGATCTCGCGCGCGTAATCGGTCTCCAGCCTGGCGTCCTGCTTGTCCTGTACCTCCATCTCGATCAACTGCGCGAAGCCGTGGATGGCGTTGAGCGGCGTTCGCAGCTCATGGCTCATGCTCGACAGGAAACGACTCTTGGCCTGACTGGCGGCGTGTGCTTCCAGGCTGGCATGGCGCAATTCCTCCTGCACCTGCTTGAGGCGGGTGATATCGACATGCGTACCAGCGATACGCAGCGGCCAACCACTTTCATCGCGCGTCAGCACCTTGCCTCGGCTGAGCAGCCACAGGTATTGCCCATGACAGTCGAGATAGCGGTATTCGGCATCGAAGAACTCTTCTCTGCTGTCAGCGAACAACTTGCGCAGGTGGCGTAGACGCTCCACATCATCCGGATGCACACGCTGATTGAACTCACTCAACGTCAGGTGCCTGGCCCCAAGCCCGAACCGCCGCACGAAGCGCTCGCTGAGATCGATGGTCAGATCACGGGTATCGATCTGCCAGAGGCTTTCAGTGGTGCTCTCCAGCACCAGCTGCAGGATGCTCTGCGTTTCCTGGCGTTCCTGTTCGCTGGCCTGCAGCTGTTTGCCCGCCTGCTGTACGGCATCTGCCAGACGGCTGACCTCGGCGATATGACTATCTGGAACAGCAGGCAGATATCGGCCCTGGCCGAGGCTGGTCGCCATATCGACAACGCCATCGATGGGGCGCGCCAGCTGTTCGCTCAGCTTACGTGAGCGCAGCCACATCAGGCCGAAGAACAACAGATAGAACGCTGCCAGCCCGGCAATCAATAGGTAACCGATCTGCATGTAGCGCTCGGCCAACTGATTGGTGTCATGGAAGATCTGCTCTTCATCCACCACCAGCAGCAGACGCCAGCCGGTCTGCGGAATCTCACTCCAGGCGACCAATTGATTACGCCCGCCGAGCTGCACTTCCTGCACGCCGCCATCGCCCTGCTTCATCGCCTGCAGCAACACGGTCATGTCCTGATGCTTGGCCAGGTTGAAATCTTCCGGCTTGAGAACCTCGCGACGCACAGCCTCTGCGTAGGAGTACTGGGTCAGCTCACGCAGCCCGAAGTCCTGCTCCCCCGCCTTGGGCAACGCCATGATGTCGTGGTCCTGGCTGACCAGCATCGCGTAGCCCTGCCATGGCACGTTGAGCTCGGCAATCTCGCCCAGCAGCTGGCCCACGGTCACGTCGAGGCCGACCACGCCCTCGAGAAAATCACCGCGGTACACCGGAGCGATGGCCGACATCATCCAGCCAAGGCCAGCCGGGTCGAGGTACACCTCGGTCCACATCACCTTACGTTCGGGGTTGTGCTTGGCGTCGGCCAGGTAATAGAAGTTGTAATCGGGTATCACCATGTCATGGGGATACTGCGCGGGCGTATCGAACCAGGGATAGATACGGTTGTAACTGTCCCAGGTATTGAAATACAGCGCCGCCACCAACGGGTTGGCCTGCTGGATCGAACGCATCAGCGGATCGAGTTGCGACAGCCGCATGGCCTTGGCGTGATCCTGCTGCCCCAACGGCGTACTGTTGGCATAAAAGGATGCTGCGCGCCCGTCATCGCTGCGGGTATAGAACACGCCACTGTCCGTGACTGCGTGGCGCTGATGCTCGAGCTCATCGGCCTGGAAGCGCGTATCGAGCAACGCCTCGTACGCGGCCTCACGATAAACCTGCACCAGCGACTCGATGGAGCGCAGGCGCCCATCGATGATCTGTCCTTCACGTTGCGCGGCACTGGCCAGATCCTTGACTGCCGTTTCCTGCAAGTGTTCGATCTGCGCATCACGAATCGCCTGATTGCTCAGCAGATACACCGCGATCAGCACCGACTCCACCAGAATCAGCGGTATGAGCGCACTTTGCACAAACGCCCGCCAGATCCACTGACGCAGAGGGTAGCGGCTAGAACTCGGCATTGAGGCTCCTTCCGGGGGCAAGCGCAGATAGACGCAGGGCGCCATCATAGCGCCCTGCGCTGGAATCCGCAGTCGACGCAGAGGAACCTTTGCCGTAAACTCCAGTCCTATCCGTAACCGCAAAGCTTTGGGGCCGATTAGGATTCGACGCCGGTAGCGAAGCTCGAGGTGCATGCCGACTTGGTAACAGAAGTCGTAAATCAACTGTTGCAACTTTCTATAGTTGCCAATGACGAAAACTACGAGGGCTACGCTCTCGCTGCGTAAGCGGCGCGACTAGTCCTTCTGGTAGCTTCGGCTCCAGCGATCACTAGGGGATGCCTGTAAACCTGAAGTGATTGTCATGCAGAACAGGATCGCCGCGTAGTACGTTGTGGACGAAGCGGCTAAAACTTACACAACTCGCCCAATGCACCCTGCCCGTCGGGCGGCTGAGGGTTAACTCAATAGACACGGCTAAGCATGTAGTACCAACAGTGGAGAACTGGCGGACGGGGGTTCAAATCCCCCCGGCTCCACCATTACAACATCTAAAGACGTCCACGGACGTCTTTTTTTGTGCCTGAAACCCAGCAAATATGGGGCCTTCAGCGTCATAGACGTACAAAGACGTCTAACTGCATCCATGCCTTCGTGTATTCCAAATTGTATTCCAAGCCCTAAGCCGGTATTTTTTGGAATACACATATCGCACTGGAGTACACCATGGGTGCCGCAACAACGCGCCTTTCAGACCTGAAGGTCAAAGCCGCAAAGCCCAAAGAAAAGGACTACACCCTGACTGACGGCAACGGCCTACAGATGCGAGTGAGAATCAATGGATCAAGGTTGTGGAATTTCAACTACATCCACCCCATCACCAAGAAGCGACTGAATATGGGGCTCGGCACCTTCCCGGAAGTAAGCCTTGCTCAAGCCCGCAAACTGACCATTGAAGCGCGTGAGCTCGTAGCACAGGGCATTGATCCCAAAGAGAGACGCGACGCAGATCGACAGGCCAAAAAGGCCGCAACTGAACACACGCTGCAGAACGTAGCGACGTCCTGGTATGAGCTCAAAAAAGATGCAGTAACCCCCGCCTACGCCGAAGACATTTGGCGCTCGCTTACGTTGCACGTCTTCCCCGACTTGGGCGTTACACCGATCGCGTCCATAACAGCGCCGAAGGTCATCAGCCTTCTCAAGCCGCTCGAAACTAAAGGCAGCTTGGAAACCGTCAAACGCCTTACGCAGCGACTCAACGAGATCATGACCTACGGGGTCAACTCAGGCCTGATACCTGCCAACCCACTTACCGGGATTGGTAGCGTGTTCAAGAAGCCGAAGAAAAAGAACATGCCGGCCTTACCCCCCGATGAGCTCAAAGAGCTCATGGTTGCAATCGCGAACGCCAGCATAAAAAGAACCACTCGATGCCTGATCGAGTGGCAATTGCACACGATGACTCGTCCCGTTGAGGCTGCCACTACCCGCTGGGCCGATATCGACTTCGAGAAAAGGATATGGACGATCCCGGCTGAGCGCATGAAGAAACGTCGCCCGCATACGGTGCCGCTTACAGATCAAGCATTGGCCATTCTGGAAACAATCAAACCCTACAGCGGACACCGTGAATACGTGTTCCCTGCTGACCGCAATCCGCGTACTCACTGCAATAGTCAAACAGCCAACATGGCACTGAAACGCATGGGGTTTGAAGGCCGCCTGGTCAGCCACGGAATGCGCTCAATGGCCAGTACAACGCTCAATGAACACGGCTGGGAGCCTGAGCTGATCGAGGTCGCCCTCGCCCACGTCGACAAGGATGAGGTTCGTAGCGCCTACAACCGGGCGGACTACATCGAGCGCAGGCGCCCAATGATGGCTTGGTGGAGTGAGCATATTCAGAAAGCAGCTACGGGGAGTCTCTCTGTTTCTGCAATCCAGAAAAATCAGGAGGATAGAAAGGTCGTTTCGATCCCCTAACTAGTGGGCTGCTGCCGAATAAAGCGACCGCCGCCTATTAAATAGATCATCTCACTTTCGCTCTCTAGAAAAATAGAGCATAGGCATACCCGCTCCTATTAAATATTATCTCTGATCAGATTAACTGAAGCACCGCACAATGGATCAGACCAAATGAGGCCAGAGGCTTCTAACGAAATCAGATCTTCTACCGGCACTCCACCAGGAAAACATACTTTCGACATAGGGCTTTAAATATCTCTCCTGAGCCTCAATTAAGCGTCTACTGTAATCTGTCTTTTCTCTCAGGCTCTTCCAATGTGCGCCAGCAAAATTAGACAGCACAAAATCAATTGCCAGCACAACATCCATTGGAGGATGACCGATCCTCGGAGACGGCAATATCAATATACCTCCATGATTACCCTGCAATGGCGCCAAATTTTTTCCACCATATTGAAAGTGATATAACGGATGCGCATCTTCGGGCTCTCCATCACCCCCCTCTTCCGAAACTATATGCTTATCAAAATGCCAAGAAGACAGATACGCCCCGTCATCACTTGTCACGACGATACTGAACTCCAGCAACTTAATTAGATCAGTAAGCTCATCTGAACACTTACCCTGAATCTTAAAATTCATTACGACCTGGAGGTACTTACCAACTGAACTAGGTATAGCTTTTTGTGGAGTTTTCACTCTAAATCTAAGATCATCAACTTGATACCCCCATGATTCAGGCCCGTACGGCTTAGAACTTCCACACATACTCGCAGCCTGAGTAATGGGCCCTATATCGAAGCATACCTCACTCGCATTGCGCTCAAGGACGCCTCCGAGCAGTCTAAGCTCAGCAGAAACTTGCTTTCTATACGCTTCTGGCTTAATTCTTTTTTTCATTCTTAAGCCTATCCGTAAGCTGCTTAAAACGCTCCACCTCCAGTGGATCGAGCACCCACTCTGTTTTTTTCACTCTTTGAAGAACTGCATAAGTTGAGACATATCTATTATCCTGCCATGCATCCTGTAGAGGACTGAATACCTTAAAACCATCAACAGGATCGAGCGGCCTCCCTGTCGCTACACAGACAGTGGAATATCGGACACTATAGCTATCTTCTATAGGTGTGGCTGCTACTAGATTCAAACCAAATTTTTCGTTAATTATTGCAATACGCTCTGGCGCAGAATACTTCCTTAGTGATGCCTTATACGCAACTATTTCAGCCCACCAAGCATCGACGCGGTGCATCCACCATCTAGGCCAAGCCTCATGGAAGATGCCCGAGTAGCTAGCACTATTCATTTCGCTTAAAAGCTGCGACCAACTACCATCAGACTTAACAATATCTACACCCAAGCGCGCAGCCAGCATAATCTCGCTTACAAGCACACCCTCGGACCGAATCAAAGTATTAAGAATTTTTCCAGCCATCTCGTATACAACTTTCCCCTTAAGGAAAGAAATTAAACGCGGATCTAAGTAACTTCTATCATCCTCATCCAAACCCAAAAAGCCTTCAAGAACTAATGCCGCACCTTGCTCAAATACTTTATTAAACTTTTGATAACCAGCCGCAAGCCAAAAAAGCTCTAAGGCAACGCTTTCACCTAGAACATTCTGCCCATCATCTTTAGCGTAAACAGCATCAAACAGATCATGAGAAGAACTGTCTGGAGCATAAGAATGGACAATATTATCATTCATCGACCAAAGAACTATTGGAAAACTAGGCAGCACTCCTTCTGCCATGCGCGTACGGAGTTCTTGTGCCAGGGTAGGACCTCGATAATAAACCCTATTACCATTCTCTAGATCCGCATCTTGGTCAAGTCTCAAATCGATTAGCAGACCAAAGCACTGCTCTTCTCTAGCCAAGGCGTTAATACGCTCAAACTGAGATTCAAACTCCTGAGGGTGCATACGATCAAAATTCAAACCAGCTTTACAGTTCGACAACTTACTCAAAAGAGGCTGAATAAAATCTTCTGGCTGATCATCGATACATAAATATTTAACGGAGCTCATCTGGAATCTCTTCATCCGTGGCGCGTGGAAACTCGATACGAATACAAGTCGAAAACCCTTGTGGAGGATCCGAAATAAATATTTCCCCTCCAGCGCTTTCGACTATATCTTTTATTATTTTAAGACCCAGGCCAGAACCGGTAATGTGAACCTCATCATCGGCAAGGGCATCCTCAGGTGTACTAGTAGTAAAAAACGCATCAAAAACCTTGTCTCTGTTTTCTTCAGCAATACCATCGCCATTATCAATGAACTCAATATAGAGCGTGGCATCATCAACTTCACCCGCTAGAATACGGATATCGCCCGAGACACGTGCTCGATTGATAGCTTTAAGTGAGTTAGTGAATAAATTGAAAAATATCGATGCCCACTCAGATTTATGACTTGGTTTGACAAAAAGGTCATATCCAGAAACCTCGACCTTTAGAGAAACAAATTGCCTTTTAAGCGCTGATGAAACCACTTGCTCGAAATCGCCCAGCAGATCCCTAATCTCATGAACACTTAAATTTCGTTGCGAATTCTGAGTAACCGCCTTATCGAAATAGCGCATATAAGCCTGTAATGACTCTATATTTCCCTGCAATGTTTTCAGATTATCCGTATGGGGAATCTCTTTAGTTATCGTAAAAATACCTGCAGACAACGCAGATAAAACATGCCTTGTTTCATGAGTAAATTCACCTATAGTCAATCCTAGACTGGCGAGCACACGTAACATGCCAAGCTCTTCCAATAGAGCCTGAGTGTCTTTTTCGAGAAGGATAATTTCGTCGAGTATTTCAGAAGCTTCTTCGTCAATTTTTGCTTGTTCAGCAGCAGGGCGAGGCATCCCTCCGTTTTTGCCACTAACGCTTTCAACGAATGTAGAAATCTTTGTTGTAATACCCTCGGCGCGCTCAGATGGAGTTTTCTTAGGTGACGGATCTGTAGAGAAAATCTTTTTCCCGCGAGCATGCGCTATCTTAATTATTCCGTGCATTAATGACTTATAAATGAAGTCTTGCAATTGAGAGAATGCCCGATTCTCAATCAGTCCTTCACGACTAGCTGTTTCCTCGAAACTATTACCATCAGGATCAGTTAGTTGCACAAAACCAATGAAATTTGAATTTGCATGAGGCGGCAGTAATTGCCTGAGAGCTGAGGAGCGCTGCAATCCCAGCCAGTCGTCTTGAGGCTCACCATACGGCAACACACGAAATCCATTACGATAAATCTTAATTCCGCTATTTTTACGTAGGACATTTCTAACTATATTTCTTGAGCCTGGCGGCAGATCATCCTCAATAAAATAATGGGCCTGAAAGCTAACGCCTGCCAGCAGTGAATAATCCTTTACTTCAACATCGAAAACTGTTTTTACACGCACATCAGAGAGAAGACTCTCAGAACCGCCCTCAAAACCAAATCTCTTAGAATTAATAGAGAAATAAGGTTCCCCATTTTCATCAACATACCCAGCAATCAGAGCATGCGCATTATCAAGAATGTTTTGTTGTTCGCTGGCAATTAACTCTTGCTTACCATTACGCTCTTCGTAAAACTCGACTCTAAACCCAGGATCACCATCCTGTTTATTTGGAGAGAATCGAAGTGGAGTAGGCTGTAGAAGCTCAGAGATAAAACGGTATGCGCGTTGAATTTGCGCACTACTCCAAGAATCCTTAAGGTCACTAATCCGGAGCGTAGTACCAACACCAGCAGAAGGATCAGAAGTAATTTGATTAGACACTAAAATCAGATCACCAACATCCTCGAATTTACTCCAATCAATTTCAATGCATATACCCGCTGCATCTTCCTCCCTCTTAGTAGTCAGCTGTAAACGCATCCCTAGGCGCTGAGCCGAAAATCTACCTATGCCTTTCCGACCTGCCCTCTGCCTTTTATATTTGGATGAACATGGGTTCTCGCTTTTATCTCTTGTAGATATGCGCATGAAGCCATTAATAAGCTCACTTCGGCTCATGCCCATACCGTTGTCTGAAATAATTAGCTCGCCACCTGCCTTAGAAGTCTCCTTAAAAACAGCCTTCACATATTCAGCATCTGCGTCGTATGCATTTTTGATTAGTTCTGCTACAGCAGTTTCCTGTTTGGAAACGAGCTCATGACCCAATCTAGAAATATGACTTGCATCGACTGAAAATCTAACATTTTCCGTGTCATATTTTGAGATTTCATTCGCAAGACCAAGTATTCTGTCGTAATCAACTTTACTCTCGCTTAGGGCCGCCACTAGACTTTCTTTTAAACTAACTATATCCATCAAATAGCGTCCTTCTATTCTAGATTTAGCTCTACATTACCCTTTCGATGGTCGCGGGCGACCTGCAAAGCAAGTTCTAACTCTTTTATTTCACACTGATAATCCAAACCAATCATTTCCCCCAACGCATCATCAGCGATTTTTCGCGCAGCATTTTCGTTAGGAGGAACTCTCGAAAGCTCCCTGTGGGCTTTTCTGAATGCGGACTTAATTAAATCTTCATCAACAGCTTCAGGATATAAAATTTTAAGCTGCAATGCATCTTTAGGCTCAAGTTTCAAAGCGCCGGACCCGCATGGCCGGCCAATTATCTCCGCATGAGCCTGTGTAAAAGTGGAAAGCATGGAAAGAGAAATCAGCTTTGTCATCACACTGCTTAATTTCTTTTTAAAAAAAACTCTATGTACAGAATTAGTGCAATTCACCCTGGCATCATTGAGAATTAATCTTGGCCCATTGTGAGTGAGGAACGTAAAGAATCCATCAGGAATTTTATGATCATCTGGCTGGTGCCAAATATTCCTTTTTCTATAAGTAGCCAAGCTACGCTTCTCAAGAGGATAGCGACTCAAATAAATTAAAACCTCAGTAGAGAGGCTTTTCTTTTCCGTATCTAGAAGAAGACAACGAAGGCCTGAACCAATTAATGATCTGACCTGAGCTTTAGTTAGATTAAGACCTGTAATCCCCTTAATTTTCGGCACAACAAACTTTAGATAATCGTCAGCAACACCAAATCCATGCCAATCAGCCAATGTCCTAATAAAGAACTTGGTATCGCCCGTAACAATTCCAATACCAACCGAAGCAATACTTCCTACTTCAATATTTGGAATGCGACGCGATAACTCCATGAAGCGACCTGTCGCACTTCGCTCAACGAATGAGCCCAAGCCTATTGCGTCAAAATCGTCAAAATTAGACTTATCTTCTTCCCAACCAGAAAACAAGTCAGGCAAGTTTGAAAGCTTTGCAGCATGAGCAAATTTCATCAAACCACTACAAATAGCATCCTCTTTAAACCCATCAGCCAACAAAATCACAGTTCGTTCTTCTGCGCCTTCAGAAATGAAAATTCTTTCCGCCAAAGATACGACTAGACAAGTAGAAAACCTATCCTTGAGAATTTTATGTACTTTTTTAGAGTAGTCTGCTGAGAGGAAGCTACCTGGTAATACAAAAGCAAGGCGCCCACCTTCTTTGAGGAAATTTAGAGAGTGAATGAAGAAGTAGACCCACAAGCTCGATCTTGCATCAACCCCCCCCCCATAGGTGCTCTTCCACTTTTCCACAGCCTTGCGCTGCTCAGATCCAATTTGAGAGTTTCCAATATATGGAGGATTACCAATTACGACATCAACCTTAGCGCTACGGAATGACCCACACTCCAGAAGCAGAAAGTCTTTTTGCAAAAAGTTTCCTTCGCACCCCACTATATTAAGAGACTCTAGCTTCAGGAAGGCATTTTTATCTATGTCACATCCATATACATTCTTTAATGGATTAACTGAACCCAAAACGGAGAAGCGAGAAGAAATCTCTTCTAAGAACGTGCAACCTCCGAAGCTCGGCTCCAATACAACTTGGTTTTTATCCTGGATGGCCCAACCGCACAGCAATCTACTCAAAAAACCCGGAGTATAAAAAGCACCGAGACTTCGCCTCCGCTCTTCACGCTCCAAAATTTGCACATCTTCAAGCTGAAGAGCTTCTTCGATTAGCACAGACATCCACCCAAAAAACTTAACGCGCGCGATAATAGCACTGCCACCACAACAAGTAAACATCATTGTAACTAACAGTTAATTAAATCTAGCTGATTACTCACACCAAACTATACGAATCTAAAACACCTAGCAGAACCACTACATAAATAATGGACATTAGATACGCCTACAATGCTTAACTTAAAACATCCAAAAAGTGTATGTATCAGTGCCCACAGGACACGCAGCCCCATCGGGGAATGCTTCTGGCCTATCATGCTGAAAAATCATACTCGGTGACCTCCTTCTTTTCAGAGCTTAAAAAGCGAATGTTTTGAGCGCTGCGTAAAGACCAAAGGAGTCTCTATCCCCCTATGCTGCTCCCATACAAGTGAGATTGACGACTATTTCAGAGTCAATTCCTCCTTCCAACCAAATAACTCAGATTTCAACGTCGACAGCTACAGTTCGTATTCAAAACCGCGAAGCACCATTTTCAACAGAATCGGCCAGTAGTAGTCGTTCCCAGTGGCCTTCTAGGGGGCGACTTCTCCCGGTAACGATAGGCCGCTTCTGACCGCTTTATGTCATTTACTTGATGTGCAAAACTGCCAGCACACTGATCCATACATTCAAAAATATCTCAACCACACATCACCGCAATGACATCCCCACCATGGAGTCTTCAACCATGTCATTGCACTGTCCGAGCTGCGGCTCTCCTCAGGTCTCCACGCACCTCACCGCCATGCGGATTGCTGCCTTCATCGGCATGCTGGGCGGTGCGCTGCGTGGTGCCGGCACCATCCTGCTCACTGGCCCGGCTGTTACCAATAGCACCCTAGCCAAGCCTCCTAACGTCAACCTCAATGCCCTGTCATCGGCCATTCTCAACGGCCTGGTTGGCGCTGCTGGTGGTTGTGCGATGGGCGCTCAGCTTGGCGAAAAACTCGACCGTCATGTGCTGGCCCACAACCTCTGCCTGAGCTGCGGTCACCGCTTCAATCAGCCGGTCTGATCCGGCCGTTCTCCTATCTCATTCATCTCTAAATGCCGGTGCTGCGCCATGCGCAGCGCTTTATGCCGGCTATTGCTCAAAGGAAATTCATCATGGTTCATCAAGTCGAACAAATGGCTTACGTCGGCACCACTCCCTGGCATGGCCTGGGCAACAACCTGCCTCGCAAGCAACCTATCGAGGTCTGGCAGCGTGAGGCCGGCATGGACTGGCAAATCCAGGAGTCGCCGGTTCATTTCAAATCGGATGCTGTCGGTCACCTGGGCGCGATCCATTCCTTTCCTGAACAGAAGGTGCTCTACCGCTCCGATACCAAGGCTCCACTGTCAGTGGTTTCCAACCGCTACCACACCGTACAACCGCGCGAGGTGCTGGAGTTCTATCGCGATATGACCGAGGTCTCCGGCTATGAGCTGGAGACGGCAGGTGTGCTAAAGGGCGGTCGCAAGTTCTGGGCGCTGGCACGTACAGGGCAAGGCACGTCGATCAAGGGCCACGATCAGGTCAACGGCTATTTGCTGTTGGCGACTTCCTGTGACGGCACTCTAGCGACTACGGCAACACCGACCACTGTGCGCGTGGTGTGCAACAACACCCTGACGGTGGCCCTGGACGGCACCAGCCGTGCGATCAAGGTGCCGCACAATACCCGCTTCGATCCGAAGGTGGTGAAGAAGCAACTCGGCATCGCCGTTTCGCAATGGGACGATTTCATGTACCGCATGCGCGCGCTGGCTGAACGCAAGGTGCAATGGCATGAGGCTTTGGGCTACTTCATGAACGTGCTGTGCGAGGTCAGCCCGACCGGACAATTGCCCGAGCAGTTGCCCAACGAACGTGCCCTGCGCCGTGTGCAGGAGCTGTATGAAGGGCGCGGACGTGGTTCGGATCTGGAGTCGGCTCGCGGCACTGCCTGGGGCTTGCTCAACGCGGTGACCGAGTACGTCGACCATGAGCGTCGTGCTCGCAGCACTGAGTACCGCCTCGACTCGGCCTGGTTTGGCCAAGGTGCACAGGTCAAGCAACGTGCTCTGGATGCGGCCCTGCAAATGGTCGCCTGATCTTCCCCTTTTCTACTTCATCCACTCCATAACGCCCGGTCAGTTCAGCGCTGATCGGGCGTTTTTGTGTCCGCGAGGTGAACACCATGAAAGCAACGTCATTGAATGGCAGCACCAGCAAGAAACGCCCTGCCCTGCGTCTGGTCAGCACCAAGGAACTGCCGCGCGAGGATTGGCTGCAAATCCGAAAGCAAGGCATCGGCAGTTCGGATGCAGCGGCGGCGGTCGGCCTCAATCCCTACAAATCCCAGTTGGAGCTGTGGCTGGAGAAAACCGGCCGCGACAGCAACCTGCCGAAGGCCGACCCGCACGACGAAGAAAGCCCGGCTTACTGGGGCAACGTGCTGGAGCCCATCGTGGCTTGGCATTACAGCAAGCGCACGAAGCACAAGGTACGTCGCATCAACGCCGTGCTGCAGCATCCCAATCCGGAGTTGCCCTGGATGTTGGCCAACATTGATCGCGAGGTCATCGGTACAGACGAAGTGCAGATCCTCGAATGCAAGACAGCCGGCATAAACGGGGCACGCCTCTGGAAAGAAGGCGTCCCCGAATATGTGCAGTTGCAGGTGATGCACCAGCTCGCCGTCACCGGCAAGCAGGCGGCGGATGTGGCGGTGTTGCTCGGTGGCCAAACACTGGAGATCCATCGCATCGAGCGGGACGAGCAGATGATCGCTCGCCTGATCGAGTTGGAGCGCCGTTTCTGGCAGTACGTTGAAACGGATACCCCGCCACCTGCCGATGGCAGTGCCTCGGCGGAACTGGCGCTCCGTTGCCTGTATCCACAGGACAACGGCCAGATCGTCGACTTCAGTGGTAACGCCGGCTTGGCAGCGGCCTTCCTGGAGCTGAAGGCTGTACGTCAATCGATCTCCGAGAAGGAGAAACGCGAGGCCGAGCTCAAGCAAATGCTACAGCAGGCCATGGGTGAATCGACCCGTGCTGAGTTCTCCAGCGGCTACGTGAGCTGGCGCAAAGCCAAAGACAGCACCGTGCTCGATGTCGAGCGCCTGCTCCAGGAAAAGCCCTACCTGCAGGCCCGCTATCCGAAGCTCAAAGAAGGTAGCCGGCGTTTTCTGATCGGCTGATCACCCTCTTCAACTCAATCCCTCCCCTTGGCCAGTCCATGCAGTTCGCGCTGCTGGCTGGCCTTTTTTGTTTTCAAGGAGCGCCATCATGCTCAAAGGTCTAGCAATTACCCCGCCCGTGCTCGGGCGCATCTCCATCGGCAAGGTCGTCGAGAAGAACGGCAAGCGGCTGCCGGAGAAAGACGACCAATTCACCATTACCTCTCAGGTGCAGGGCAAAGACGGCTGGCTTCTGCATCCGCTCAATGACGAACTGCGCCAGGGCAAAGACGACAAGCTGCGCAGCATCCCAGTGCGCTTGTTGTTCAACGAGCCAGATCTGAACTTCCGCGCCGACTACACCTTGTTTGATCGGCAGAACGGTCGACCGGTGTGTGTCGGTAATGGTGAGACCTGCAAGCGCATCGGTAAGGACGGCGTTCAATCGCTGCCCTGCCCGTCACCCGATGCCTGTCCTCTGGCCAAGGGCAACGCCTGCAAGCCCTACGGACGAATGAATGTGGTGATTGGCGATGAGGATGCCCTGGGCAGCTTCGTGTTTCGCACCACGGGCTTCAACAGTATCCGTACGCTGATTGCCCGACTGCAGTACTTCCGGGCCATCTCGGGTGATCGCCTGGCGTGCCTGCCGCTGGAGCTGCGTCTACGTGGCAAATCCACCCGGCAGAGCCATGGCACGCCGATCTTCTACGTCGATCTGACGCTACGCAGCGGTATGACGGTCGAGCAAGCGTTACTCACTGCGCGTGAGTTGGATGAGGCGCGTCAGGCGGCTGGTTTTGATCAAGCCGCGCTGGATGCCACCGCGCGTGTCGGTCTGGGCAACGGCATCTTCGAGGATGACGGCGAGGACAGCAGCGCCATTGCTGAAGAGTTCTTTCCGGACGGTCAACCCTCCGCATCGAAGCCCGACAGCACCGTTCACACCCAGTCACTCGCCGAGAAACTCGAAGCCCAATCCCAGCAGCTCGAACCTTCTGCCTAACCACAGGCGGGCCGACTTGGCTCGCCATCTGGAGACAAACCATGAAATTTCACAAGCTCAAGGCCGGTGAAGTCGCCGGCAGTTACCTGGTGGATTCGCCAGTCACCGAAACCGACATCCTGCGCATGGCCCAGCAGTTGGCCACCAAGCGACTGAGTAAAGGCCGTGCGCTGACTGATCCCCACAAAGTCAGGGAGCACCTGCAGGTGCTGCTGCAGGATCTGCCACACGAAGTCTTCGCGGTGCTGCTTCTCGACAGCAAACACCGCGTGATCAGTTTCGAGGAGCTATTTCGCGGCACCATCGACGCAGCCAGCGTCTATCCGCGTGAAGTGATCAAAACAGTGCTCGCGCAAAACGCCGCTGCAGTGATCCTGGTGCACAACCATCCTTCCGGCGATCCCTCGCCCAGCCAGGCAGATATACGCCTGACGCAGACACTCAAAAACGCTCTGGCCATGGTTGGCACCACCACGTTGGATCACTTCATCGTGGGGTCAGAAGGCATCGTGTCGCTGGCTGAACAGGGCTTGCTCTAACCACCCTTTGCTGCGGGCACCATCACGCCCCGAGGAGCGATCATGTCCACACGTTGCTTGATCTGTGAATCATCCGCTGTGTTGTCCAACGAAGCGGTCGGCACGCTGGTCATGCTGGCCAGCGTCATAGGCGGTTTTATGACTGCGGCACGGCGACCGTCCGACCCAGAGGCTGCATCACCTGAAGTGAAGCCGATCAACCTGGAACAGGTGCTGAGATTTGTGACGGAAGGGATTGAACTGGCTCAGCGGCAATGGGCTGAGAACCAACCCTTTCTGCAAGACACCCGGCGCTTTCAGTTTATGCAACACGACTGCCTGTGCCTGCGTTGCGGGGCGCTGTTTAAACGGGCGCCCAAACCTGAACTCAATCCTGACTCAGGCGTTGGGTGAGACGCTCGATCATCTCCAGCACCAGCTGACGATCTGCTGGTGTGAGCTGGTTGAGCATCTGGCTGATACGCACGGCCTGGTCTTCAGGCCGGTGGCTGGCTTGGGTCAGCAGATCCGTAGCCTCACAGCCAAATATCTCAGCGAACTGCATCAGGCGCTCGATGTTCGGCATCACGATGCCACGCTCGATACGCGACACCGCTTCACCACCAATCCCCAGCCGTTCGGCGACCTGCTCTTGAGTCAGTTCGCACAGCATGCGCTGCCTGGCAATCGCCAAGCCCACCACTTTGGCCAGGTTCGTTTCTTCAGACTTCGGCATACACCCTCCAGGTCAACCTGAATGGTCGAATGCCATCCTCTTGACATGAAGGGCTTCAAAGGTTGTTATCCAACCCATAGAGTCGATAAGCATCCATCTAAGTCGACACTGCAAAACCCTTCATTGCGCAATAAGCGAGACCTTCACCATGACACAACTGACATTCGACGACTTGGCCACCGCCAAGTTGCCTCAACTCATCAGCCGCAAAGAGTCGTTTGAGGTCGTAGGCCTCAGCGGCAAGTTGATCGAAGCCGTTCGCCTGGTCGAAAGCAAGATCGAGGTCACTGGACTGACCTGCCGCGTATACACCGTAGGCCGCGTGGGTCTAGCAGCCGGCAGTTTTGCAGGAGGTGTCACGGGGGCATTCGGATTGCTCTCGGCGACCAGTATTGCCGTGCACAACCTGCTGACCTTCAACCCCGACTACGAGATCGAGAAGTACCCGGTGCATAACCGGATCGTCGTTCGCTACAAGAAAAAGAAGAAGTAACCCACCCCATATCGAGTGGCCAGCCGCTCAACATACGAAGGGAGTTCGATCATGAACCTGACCACAAACCCCAAACTGATTTTCGGCTTTGCTGCCACGCTGATCACTGCCGTCACAGCGAGCAACATCGCCACGGCCCAGCAGCGTGAGGTGGACTACGTTGTTGGCGAGAACGTCTTTAGCTGCTCAACCACGAAACACAGAAGCATCGGTAGTTACGACTGCCGCCCTGCAGGCGACCGTACGCCACGGATCAAGCGCCTGCCCTTCATCGACACCCAGACCGGCACCAAGACATTGGAAGAAGTACCCGGCTCATTGAACGTGCTCTGCGACCAATACGGCTGCGCCACTATCTCGAATCAGCCTGGGTTTCCGAAGGGCACGATGGTGGGTAAAGGTGTCAACGGTTACTTCATCATCGAATCGGGTTGGTATCTGGGCTATGACAGCAATGGTCACACCACTGCATATCGTGGAGATGTAGGACCGGACAGAGGCGACGCACCTTACGAGCCTTTGGTAAACATCGCCAAATACGGCACCGACGCCTGCCACGACGACGCCGTAAATGCCATTGAGAGCAAAACAGGCGCACCGCTGGAAGATTACTACATGATCCGTCAAATCCTTGAGGAGTGCGGTCTGCCGACACAGTGACAGACCTACGTAGCAACGAATGTCCTGCATCTAGCGGCGCGGGACATTCTTTATTTTTTGTGCGATGTCTGATCGGTTCAGTCATCCGCGTACGTGATAGCGAACTCTGGATCCAATTCCACAACTACGCCTGCCGGCGCGCTGGCAAGAGACACCTCCCCCAAGCTAGGATCAGCGTCCCCCATGGTAAACAGAACATGCCAAGTGATCGAACCTTGCTTGGTTTGTGCGGCAAACGACGCTCTCCATTCTTCATCATCCCCCTTGAAACGAGGGCTGGAAACCATCTCCGTCTCATCTGGGAGCTGTTGAATCTCAGTATGGCTGATCTTTGACTTAATCCTGTCATGCGAAATCTCAGCCCCACGGCGACACTCGATAAAGAATCCCATCTAAAGCACTCCTTCTGTGAGAAGGAGAGACTCTACCAAATCTGATCTCCACAACCAGCCGAGAAACAAGGTCGTTACTTCCAGCATGCTTGCAGGGAACAAATGTTCACGGGACAAATGTTCGGCTCAGCCGGCACTTCGCAACGTTGCCGACTTGGGATCGTAAATAACGCCAGCAATTGAACCATCGCGAATACGCTCAACAGCCTCGTTGATAACGTGCAGCGGCACGAGAAACCACTCTCTAGGTTTGACTGGATTTCCGAAGCGATCAGGGATCGTCAGCTCAATCTGGGCAGGGCTGAACAGGCGGTGGAAGAGGTTTTCCATCCGCGTCCGGTTGATGTTGTGCAGTTTATAGGTGGCGACCACCTCAACATCCGCCAACAGGTAGGTGGCATCCTTATCAGCCCCGGCGATACGTGTTTCCACTTTGCCACCGGTGACACCGATCTTGTGGATCAGCTTGCGATGCTCAGCCACGAAAGGGTGCGTTGAGTGGCTGCGCAGCACGTAGATGGTGCCGCTCTCAATGTCATCGGGTTCCGATGCGTCGCCAAACAACGGACCTGCATCCGCCTCGGTAATGCGCCGACCGGCATCGTCCTTGTAGAGTGCTCGCTGCAAGGATCTACGCAGTAGATTGCTTTCCGTACCGTTGGAATAGATCACCCTTAGCCGGGCATCGCTCTCACCATTCGGAGCTTTGAAGGTCTCGCCAACATCAGCGACATACACCGTCTGCCCACCGAGAATGAAGAACTGGCCTTCCTCAATGCTCGCATCCCGGATGAAGGTGCGGGTAACTCGAACGCCCGACTGCAGCTCGCGCTGCACTTGCTCAAACAGCGGCTGGAACCGCTCAAAGTCCTCGCAACGCTCGCGTTGTGCAATCTCCTCGGCCTCACGTTTTTCGGCATTGCTGCGAACATGACGTAGGTTCTGAATATCCGCCCCCTCGTCGTCGCCGGCCAGTTCCGCCAACAGTTCGTCGTCCGTCATGGTGTAGTCGCCTTGTGGCTCCCGCACCTCAAACGCATTCAGTAGGCCCTGATGGTCGAGAGGCATGAGCAGGGTGCGGCATTCTTCCTGATCGCGCAGGCGATCCAGGCGCACGGCATACAGGCGCTCGAAGATGTCTTTATCATCGCCGTGGCGCGGCGCATGGCCGTGCTCCTCAACAAAACGCTGAATGTCTTCGAAGCCGGCAATGATGCGCTCCTCGCGAGGAGTGCGGCCGGTCTTCTTGTCTGAAGCGGCGAAATCGGAAAGCTCCGCTTCCAGCTCATCCAGATCAAATTCGTTAGCCATAACGGCCCTCTTTCTTGAAACGCATAAAGGCGGCAGCGCCTTCCGCCATGCTCCGCTCCCATGGGTCTTGAGCAGTCAGGGAAGGTACCCGGCCATGATCTTTCTTGAATTTTACCGCCCGCACAGCAAGGTCTTTGGCCTCTTCAGGCGTCAGGCGAGTGCGTTTGGCACCAATCACTGCCGCAACCTGCTTGAGACTTTCCTCGCTCATGGTCTTTGCGAGAATGGCGTAGGCCTCGCTGAACGGGTTGATCCGGTCGATCAGGTCGATATCCAGCTCACGCACATCCATCGCGAACTTGCGCACGCCATCAATCAGGGCAGTGCTCGGGGCGCTATTTGCTCCAGTGACGGTCCCTTGCAGATCATCACCCAGCACCAGTTGCTTGGCTTGCTGAGCCAAGTTCAGTGCAGCAATGGCGTGCTGGCGAACGGCCTCGTGATCCTCGGCATCCAGTTCGGGGTACTTGTCGCGGATGATCTTACCCATGCGCAGCTGGGTCAGCTCTTCGGGAACCAGTTCCTCATCGAACAGGCCGCGTTCGATGTTGGTCTTGTCCTGAACGAAGCTGGCAATCACCTCGTTCAGGTCTTCCTGACAGATACGGCTGGCCTCAGGGCTCTTGGGTTCGGCCAGACCTTTGATCTCGATCTGCAGCTGCCCGGTTTCATGGTTGAAACCCACGTTGCACTTGTCGGGCTGATAGCCTGCATCACCGTAGTCAAAGCCCTCCTGCGGCCCAGAGGTAGGAGTCTTCGGCTTGAACTCAAAACGCGGGGCCAAAACCTGCTCCATCAGCAGGCTAGCGGCAATCGCCTTGAGCGTATCGTTCACCGCCTCGGTCACCACCTTCTCGCTAGCATCTGGCTCGGCGATGAGGTTGGTGAAGCGTGCCCGTGCTTTGCCGGGTGCATCGCGTGTCGCCCGACCGATGATCTGCACAATCTCGGTCAGGCTGGACCGGTAGCCGACTGTGAGGGCGTGCTCGCACCAGATCCAGTCGAAGCCCTCTTTGGCCATGCCCAGCGCGATGATGATATCGACATGATCGCGGTTGTTCTTCTGGGCCGGGTCTTTCAAGGCAGCCGAGACTTTATCGCGCTTGGCCGGGTCGTCATCCACCAGGTCAGCAATACGCAGTACACGCCCATCGGCGGTCTTCACCAGCTGGAAGCCCGTCACCGGGTCGGTGCCCTGCCACTCGCCCAGCTCTTCAATGATGTGCTCCACCTCGCGAATCTTATCCTTGGTGCTCTCGCGAGAGTTCACGTTGGGGATGTGGAGGATGGTCTTTTCTTTCGGATCGAGGACCTTGAGGATGTCGTCGGAGTAAGCCCCTGAGTAGAAGTAGTAACCAATATCCAGCTTCTTCAGGTGCTCGTAGCCGTTGAGCTGCTCGTAGTAGGTGTAGGTCACGGTGTCGAAGCGAGCTTCGTCAGCGGGTGACAGCACCGCCTCGGCATCGCCCCGGAAGTAAGAGCCGGTCATCGCCACGATGTGCACCTTGTCACGGGCGATCAGCTGGCCCAGGTACGTGCCCAGCCTGTTTTCGGGGTTAGCGGAAACGTGATGGAACTCGTCCACGGCGATCAAGCGGTCATCGAACGCCGCCACCCCGAATTTTTCCACCGCAAAACGGAAGGTGGCATGGGTACAAACCAGCACCTGGTCGCCGCTTTCCAGGAATGCTCCCACTGCATTGACCTTGCCGCCATCGTCGGTGCCGGGTGCATCGCACAGGTTCCAACGCGGCTCTACATGCCAGTCGGCCCAGAAACCGTGACGGCTAAGCGGCTCATCGTGAAAGCTCGAACCAATGGATTTCTCCGGCACCACGATGATGGCCTGCTTGATGTGCTGGTGCGCCAGCTTGTCCAGAGCAATGAACATTAAGGCCCGGCTTTTACCGGATGCAGGCGGCGACTTGATCAGCAGGTACTGCTCACCACGCCGCTCAAAGACGCGCTCCTGCATAGGACGCATGCCAAGCTCGTTGGCTTTGGTGGATCGCCCATTCTGAGCGTAAGAGACGGAGACTGATGGAACGGTTTGGGTCATAGTCACGCTTCCATTCAGGGCTTCATGCCCGCGTATTTGATCAGGATAAGTTCATTCATTAGTAAGCGCTCCATAAACCCCGTCCTGGCGAACGGGTTTATTTTCAGGAAGTAGGGGCAGAAGCTGGCGAGCAATTCCACGGCAGCAGCGCTTCGTAGTCCTCGACGCTCTGTGCCATAGGTAACCGTTCGAGGATATGACGCAGCCAGGCATAGGGCTCTCGCCCATTAGCCTTGGCGGTTTCGATCAGGCTATAGATCTGCGCGCTGGCCGTGGCGCCCTTGGGCGTGTCGCTGAACAGCCAGTTCTTGCGCCCGATGACGAACGGGCGGATGGCATTCTCGGCGCGGTTGTTGTCGATCGGCAGGTGCCCGCCCTCGACGTAGCGCACCAGCTTGCTCCAGTTGCTGGCCAGGTAATTCACCGCCTTGCCCAGGGCCGTCTGACCGGCGACCTGCGGCTGGGTCTTGTCCAGCCAGGTCTTGAGTTGATCGAGTAGCGGTTGGCTGCGTTGCAGGCGAGCCGTCAGGCGTTCGCTGTCGCTGGCTGCTTTCAGGTCGCGTTCGATGCCGTAGAGTTTGTTGATCAGGTTCAGTGCCATGTCGGCACGGCCGGTCTTGCCCTTGGGCTGCACTTTCTGCGCTTCGACGAACTTGCGCCGCGCATGCGCCCAGCAGGCCAGGCGTTCGATGCCTTCTTGCGCGGACACGGCGTTGTAGCCGGCGTAGTCGTCGGTCATCAGGTAGCCGCGATAGCCGTCGAGCAGGCGCAGCGGCACCTCCTGCGCGCGGCTAGTGGTGTAGTCGAAGAGGATTACCGGCTTGTCCGGCGGCCCCCCGCTTTGCACCCACATCCAGGATTGCGCAGCGGGATCGCGTCCCGGCTCATGCAGCACCTGCAGGCGGGTTTCGTCGCAGTGCAATACCGGGTAGTCCAGCAGCTTGTCGCGCATCAGGTTGAGCAGCGGCTGCAGTTGTTCACCGCTCTGGATCACCCAGCGCGCCAACGTCTGGCGCGGGATCTCGACGCCGTGGCGGCTGAGCATTTTCTCGAAGCGGTACAGCGGGATACCGTCGGCGTACTTGGTGGTCAGCAGCATCGCCAGCACGCTGGGGCTGGCCAGGCTCTTTTCGATCAGTTGCGCCGGCTTGTCGGCGGTGACCGGAGCCATTTCACAGGCCTTGCAGGCGTAGGTCTTGCGGATGTGACGGATCACCCGCACCTGCATCGGGATGATCTCCAGCTGCTCGCTGGTCTCTTCACCGATGACCTGTTTGCAGGCGCCGCAGGCGCAGGTCAGTTCGTGCTCGGGCAGTTCATGGATGACGTCGACGCGCGGCAGATTGGCCGGCAGCGGCTTGCGCTTGCCACGACGCTTGACCGGCGCAACGACTTCTTCGGCTTCGGCTTCGGCTTCGCTTGGCGCGTCGGCTGCGTCGATCAGCTCTTCGGCCTCATTGAACATGGCCAGCTGCGGTGAGTCGGCATCTTCAGGGCTGCGCTCGGACTTGGGAGAGAACAGTTTGTGGCGCAGCAGGGCGTTCTCTTCCTGCAATTGCAGAATCAGAGCCTTGAGCAGGACGAGGTCGTCGGGAAGGTTGTCGGCGCCAAATTTCATGGCGCCGGATTATACCGGCTCAGGCCACGAAGCGTGGCGTCAGAACCTGATGCGGACGGTTACGCCACAGGTCGATGCCGTCGAGTAGCCAGTTCAGCTCGTCGACCGTCAGTTCGATGGCCTCGTCGCCAGCATCAGGTTTGGTCTTGAAGCGCTCAGCCTCCAGACGCTTGAGCCACAGGCAGAAGCCATTGCGTTCCCAGTAGAGGATCTTGACCTGGCTACGGGTACGGTTGAGGAAGACGAACAGCACCGGGTTGAACACCTCCACCTTGATGTCCAACTCGACCAGGGCGGCCAGGCCGTTGATGGATTTGCGGAAGTCGACGGGCTTTGGGTAGAGGTAGACCTTTTGCACTTTGGCGTCGGGACGCATCATGACGGGGCTCCACAGGGAAAAACAGGGAGCCCAGCATCCGGAAACGGATAGTTCAGTTGAAGGTGGGGTTTATGGAGCGCTTACATTCATTACTTGGCCTTCCGTGGCTTCTGTTTGGCCGTCATTTCGGTATACAACTCGAACAGCTTTTCCAGACGCTCGGTGTCGTTTTTGAAGCAGCGACCGATATAGATGCGCTCCAACACTTCATCGTTACGCTGATGGGCGGCGCGTAGATTCTCAGGCATGGTGGCAATGTCGTAGAGATCTGCAATTGTGGCCGGGAAATGGGCTTCTCGGGCAAGAAGGATATCTTCAGCACAACGTGTGAGATCAGCTTTGTTTTTCTCGGTCAATACGGGTATGGGAAATGTGTTCCAGCCCAGCGTATTGGAATAAGAGAAGTCAGTTCTCATACGAACACAGACAGTGCCGATCCAAACCCAATGCAGACGTGAAGCAATTAGCGACAAGTTCCAAAGTGGCGCATTGAATAGGGCATAACACTTGTTCGAAATAATGGTTCCAACCGGCAACAGCCCAACCGGAAGGTAATCGCGATTTTCAGAACTGATTGCCGGCACGGCAATGACAATCTCGTCTCCATTCTGCCTAATCTCACCGAAACTATGTGCTCTCTGCGCAGAGGCATTAGTAGCTACCTTGCTGCTCGCTAACCTCATATCGCGTACAGACTCGATACGCTTTGCAATAGCTTGGATTGAGCTCGCCTGATCCAAATGCTCATCGTCAATCCACAAGCAGTAACGCTCCAGACCTCGAATAAACTCTGCAGATCCATAAAGTCGGCGGACAAATCGCGTGCGCTCTTCTGGCTTTAGGTCTAAGCCCTCTAGTTCATCCCGAGATAAAAGCAAGTACCCTCCATCTACAGGCTTACTACCAAAGTCCATTGCACCTTGACCGCATAATGGTCTTGAGGACTTCTCAATGATTATGCTATCACCGGCCACAAGGTATGCATTAATAGCACTGCACTGCTTTTCAACAACTTCACCGCCAGCGCCCACCGAAAATAAGCGCTTCGTCTTCTTAAGGTGAGAAGATATTCCAATGATGGATACTGTCACCCCTGCATTGTGCGCAGCCAGATTCGACCATTTAAAAGAATTATAAGAAAACTCTATTTCGCATCCAGCAGCAAAAATCTCTGGCCAAAGAATAGAGACTTGCTGCCCCTGGCAAATGGAATTGGTCGATACAAACGCAGCTGCTGCATTGGCATGACGGCAATAGTCAGCCGCCTTGAGGAACCAGCCGGCAACGTAGTCCAAGGATTTCCAGTTTTTTACTCGACTGTCAAAGAGCTTCCTGAGATCGTCTTTTTGATCATCACTTTGCCAGGTACTGCCCAAATACGGCGGGTTGCCGCAGATGTAGGTCTCGCCACCTTCGTTCTCGAAGTCAATCTGGGCCTGATCCAGTGGACTCTGGAAAAGGTCATCGGCTGTAAGCCTAACCCCGGTCCCTGTTGGCGGGCAGGTACTAAGCCAATCCACCTGTAGGGCATTGCCACGAGTAATCCAGTTCTGACTGCTCAACGGCAGAAATTCCAGCAGAGCCTCTTTTTGTCCTCGGTACAGCACATCGCATTGATACTCAGCGATGATTAGGGCCAGTCGAGCAATCTCAGCAGAGAAGTCCCGCAGCTCGATACCTCGGAAATTGGTGAGAGGAATATCGCTCTTACGCCCAGGCTCGCCACGACGCTCATTGATCGTGTTTTCAATTTCGCGCAGCTGCTTGTAGGCGATGACCAGGAAATTGCCCGAACCACAGGCCGGATCAAACACTCGAATACGTGCCAGACGTTTGCGTAGGTTGAGCAACATGCGCGGGTTGTCACCGGCCTCTTCCAGCTTGGCGCGAAGCTCATCGAGTAACAGCGGGTTCAGTACCTTTAGGATATTGGGCACGCTGGTGTAGTGCATGCCTAGTGAGCCGCGCTCCTCGTCGTCCGCCACGGCCTGGATCATGGAGCCGAAGATATCGGGATTGATCTGCTTCCAATCCAGCGCACCGATATGCAGCAGGTAGCTACGCGCAATGCGGGAAAAGCGCGGTACATCCGGCTCACCCGAGAACAGCCCACCGTTGACGTACGGGAAAGCATCCGCCCAACGCGGCAGATTTGCCGAAGCTCGCTGAGCAATCGGCGTGTTCATGGCGCGGAAGATTTCGCCCATCACCTCATGCAGATTGCTTGAATCGCGGTCGCTCATCTGCGTGAGTGTGTCGGTGAACAGACCGGTGCCATTGAAAATGTCGGTATCTTCAGCGAAGAAGCAGAAGATCAGCCGCGCCATGAAATGGTTCATCTCATGGCGGCGTTCGGCCGTGCCCCAGGCAGGGTTGTCCTTGAGCAGCTCCACATAGAGTCGATTCAGACGGCTGGTCGCGCGGATGTCGAAGGAGTTCTCACGGATCTGCTTGACCGTGGAAATACCTGCCAGCGGCAGGAAAAAGCCGAAGTGGTCAGGAAACTGCGGGTAGTCGCAGGCGACCGTCTCGCCGCTTTCCAGCTCCTCAGCTTCCAGCGTCTCGCCATCGGTAGCGAGCACGTATTTGGCCTTGGCACGGGCCGTCGCGGGGCTGGACTTGAGTGTCGCCAGGGTCTCGGTGACCTTGCCTGGCTCACACACGGCCAGGTGGATATTGCTGGTCTGCAGCACACCGCCCAGATCGGACTTGTTGGTTGCGCCCGAACGCAGGCGCTTGAGGGTGGTTTCCTTATTACCGAAGGCCTGCAGGAAGGCATAAGGGAACTCGACCCGGTCAAACGGCTGGCTGGCCAGGTCGGTGATGGCTTGTTCGATTTCTACGGCGTTCATATAGGGCTGTTCCGATCACTGCTGCCAAGGCGGCAAAGGGGGCCTTTAGGCCCACCATCCATGCAAATTGCATGGATGATAAAGGAACGGGCTTTGGCGTGTGAAAAAGATCCAAGCCAACTGCGGCTGATGATGCGTTTACTAGATGAACATCAAGCCTGAAGTGCGGCTCGCCACCCACGGCCACCAGCGTTTGGGATGGCTGCGCAGAAATGGAGGATCAGCGCACCCACGCTCGCTACATTGGGAGTGGTCACAGGGAACGCACTGCCCAGAGAGTTTTCCAGCCCGCCTTTAATCTCATGGGCGACTAGCGAAGGGAGCATCCTGAACTCTCACCGGACCACGCCAGGCCCCTCCTGCGACCGGCTTAAAACCATTGCCTGACACACTTGCACTGCTGCATTCAACTGCTTGCGGGCATGCTGAACCTTCACCCACCCCGCCTCCTACATGCCGGTCTGCAAAATAGTCTTACGTAGCTACTCACTGTGCGGGGCCGCTCACGCCATGCCGTCCAATCGCATCGACTTTATGGGATGGCAGCAGATTACGTACAAAGAAACTGCTGTTCAGCCCGCGTAGAAAGCCCTTCTTGTTTTACGAAATCATTATTCCTCGCTTACAAAGCTCGATACCGTCTACCGCTGGGAACAATCCACTAGCTATGACTGATCCGGATATGGCCATATTTCAATGGCAGCCTTAGCAAGGGTTTTACCCCTGGAAAGAATCGCCTCCTCCGCCCATTCCGCATGATCATGCAGATCGCGGCTCAGGTTCAGCTTACTCCACTTCAACAGTTCCGGCTTTTTGACGGACCAGGAGGAGTTGGACAACGCAGGATTCAAGCTGACGGTCACCAATGTCAGGTTGCCGAGCGTGTGCTTGAGACGGTCGCGGCGCTGGCTAAACTCGAGCTTTTTCTGCAGATCGCCCTGAACATCCGCAGGCAGTGGCCAATGCTCCTGCCAGGTTACGGGCAAGATGTGTTCAATGGTTAAACCCTTCGGCAAGCTGGTTGCCTCGCTCTTGGCATGCACCAATGCTCGCTCCAAGGCCTTGAGCACTGCCCGCACCCGGTACTGCGGCCACCACTGGTACAATGGGTAGTCGAGCAGAGCTGTCTTCAACTCGGTATCTGTTGGGAAACGCACGCTTTCTCCATCGCTGGAGATCAGGAAAGCGCTTACCAACTGCGCCGTGATCTGCTTTTCTCGCTCAAGATGACGGATCAGGTCGAGGAACAGGCGGTTGTAGTTTTTGGTGGTCAGGCCACAAATCATCCGGCGGAACAGGAAAGACTCGACTAACGTCAGGATCGCCTCAAACTCCTCTTGCTGCTGCAACCGCAGCTGCTGGCTGCACAGTAACAACAATGGATAGACTGTCGAGGTGTCGATCACTTCGAGGCGTGCCAGAAACCTGGCCAAACGTGTGCCCGGCGTTGGCGAGGAGAACTCGCGGAAGTGTCCGGCATAGGTTTTGAGCAGGGAGATATGCTCACTGGCCGAGCTAGCCGGTTCGATAAAGTACGAGTCCGAGTCGGCAGCGTACTGCACGTAGCTCTTGTACTCGTTGAAGATGTGCCCGACACGGATATCGCGGCGCATGACCAGAGTAAGGAAGTGGCGGGTGAATATGTCGATGCGTGGGCGATTCTCTCGGCCCTGCTTGATCTCTTCGCGCCAGAAATCGCCATCGAACTCAGCCCAGTTGTCCTCATACAGCGTATCGATATCGCTGCCCTCGGCCTGCGCGCGGCGGAATAAAAAGTTCTTGATCAGATCGGCCGGCAGTAGTTGGGTGCCACGGGCATTTAGCGTCTCGAAGATCACCTGGGACTCATCGTCCTCGCCCAGATCGATTACCACCAGTTGCAGACCATTGCGGACCACGGCCCAAAGCGCATCCAGTTGCTTATCCTGCAAGACTTCGGCTTCTGCAGCGTCCGTCCGCAGCCAGCCCTCGAGCTGCTGATAGAAGTACAGGTAAGCTCCTATGATGCCCTGCTCGTGGCTGAACTCCATGCTTTTCTTCTGTGCCTGCTGCTGCAGCGCATCCGGACTACCTGCCCCGTGCACCAGCGCATATGCTTGGCGGTCTGCATTAGTTGGCAGTAGCTTTCGCACTTCCGAGGCATCATCGACCATCGTGTCACTGTTGGAAACGAGCGACTCGAAACGACCGGCAAAACGCTCGATGCCCAGCCTGCGGCACAGATCTCGGACGGCGATCAGCAGCAGTTGCAGAGTGGTGAAGCGCTGCTGTCCATCAATGACCTGACGGCACTGTACCGAGCCGGTATCGTTGCGTAGCTGTTCGAGTACCACGGCACCGAGGAAGTGCGGGCGCAGCTTCTCACCAGCCAGCACCACGCCGAGCAGTCGCTCGAAGTCCTCCCACAGCGGCTGCCAGTTATTTTCCCGTTTCCAGACATAAGGCCTCTGGAACAGAGGAATCTGGTAGCACACAGTAGGTTCAAAGATCCGCAGTAGAGGGCGGCTGTTGGCTTCCATTGTTTAGTCAATCCCTGGCATCAATTCGCTTACTCAATCGGCTCATTACCAGCCGCTGCCTGGCCCTAGAGCACCCAACGTACAGCCGGTTTCTGAACACTGGCTGGCTAAGGTCGTACTTCTCGATCATAGGCAGTAGCACAATATCGAACTCCAGCCCCTTCACATGCAGCACCGATGTGAAGTGCACAAGGTACTTCTTAGACAGGTCGATATGCTCGGACATACTCATCTTGCGGAAGCTGCCTTCCAATTCCTGTTCGCAATATGCATGCAGCTCTTGGGCTGTTTCTTGGTCGGGCAGGACAACAGCAACTGTCTGGTTCTCAGGAATATCGGCAATCAAACTGCACAGGTATCTGAACTCCTCATCCCGTCCGGAAAACCCGCGCAGGGTAAATGCGCCTTGCGGGCTCTGCTGATCATGCAGCAACGCAGCATTCAACTTCTGTACATCCGGGGCGGCTCCGTGCTCGAACAGTTTGCGTAACATCGCACTGAAGCTGGCCAGCTCCGGCTGTCCTTTCTGCCTTAGATTCTCGTCTAGGCTCACAAATTCTGGGCGCGTGCCGATTGGGAAGCATGCGTCGATGTGCATTTCCTCATTGCGCAAAAGCTGCTGCGAACGATCCCCAACTACGGTAATAGCGCTATAGCTGGGATCTGCCTGGCAATTCATCAGATAGATCTGCTGCTCGGTGAAGTCTTGGACTTCGTCGACGAATACGCTCTGATAATAAGCCGGCTCGCGCAAGCTAGGATGTACTTTGGCCGTTACGCCGAAACTCAGATCGTGGGCCAGACACAGCAAAAGATCGATGTCTGCATCGTTCAAACGCTGGTCTTCAATACGCTGCAATACCTGCTGCACGGCTTGTGCGCTGGGGAAGGCGTCAGCGTGATTATGTAATGCCCGGGAATAAAGCCCAGCAAAACCTTTTAATGGTTTAACAAAATGGTCCAATGCCGATTTGAGGAAAATCTTACGCACCGTCAGCTGTGACTGCTTGTCCTCGCCCGGAAGAGCAAGGCTACCAACAGCTCGAACAATCTTAAGCCATTTCAGGGCGCCATCTTCGAGATACAGCAAGGACTGGGGACGCCCCAGGGAAATGAACAGCTCACTAACGGCCAGGAACCTGACCTCAAAGCTCTGCCCTCCCGTGATAGATGGCAGCAACACACGGACATCCTCGCCCGCCCGTGAAGCGTTCAATGCTGCCTCAAATGATAGCGGTTGCTTAGCTGGTGACAGGAACTGATAACGCCCACTGGATGAGCACAGCTGCACCTTTTGCCCAGTCCCCGTGCTGGACGTGTCCTCTCGGTACAGAATCAGCGCCCGTTCCGGTGACACAAAGAGGTCGACCGGCAATTCGGCCAAGCGTTTGGCCAGTTCCGGGTTGCCGTTGCCGTACACAACGTGGCCGGCCAAATGGATGCTCAGCGTATCCGGACCGAGGATACGCTGGGCCAATGCCTGACTCGTCTCAATCAAGTTGGCGGCAAGACCATGCAGAACCCGCTCTGTAGAAACGGGCAACATCAGCTGTTGGATAAACTCATTCACGCTGGAGGAAAGCGCTTTGTTGGCTATGGCCAACAAAGCGCGTTGATGAGCCGTAAATCGTTGCCCAGGCTCACTGTCCAGGTAAGCTAACTGTTCCCGAAAGTTGGCAGCAATCACTCGTGCTACAGCCAAACGTGCAGCATTGAGCCACGCAAGCGTGGAGATCGGGGCAGGGCCTTCGACACTGCTATGTTTGAAGCGTTTGCCTGCGTCTCCAGAGGTTTCCAGTTGACGATAGTTGCGCAGTCTGGAACGCAACTCGTGATATTCCTGCACAGGCAAGCTGGGCATACCCAGTTTGCTGCAAGTCTCTTTGAGGTATTGAATCAGCTCGGCCGTACGTACGAAGCCAACACTCCCTTCCTGGGAGAACTTGCCGGCGAATTTGCCCTCCCAGTAATCGAAGTCGTCACCCAGAATGGTCCGAAATGTCGCCCGATCCGAGACATCATTCGAGTTAAAGTCGCAGAGCATCTTGGTGCGTCCGAGCGCAGCAGAAGTTTTACCTGAACCGGCAATACCTTCCACCCACATGGGCCCGACCGGGGAGCGAGAAATGATTTTGTCTTGATTGCGCGTGCGGTTCAGAAAGAAGTGTTCGTCCAAGCTCATGCGCTCAGAGGCTTCTGTGTCCGGCTCTTCTTCAAGGTCATCGAGGTCGAGCGGGTGCACCACCTCGTTTTCTTCATCATCAACAATTTTCAAAACTGGCAACTTATCGAAAACCGAGGGAGGTTCAACCGAGATCGTCACTTCATCCCGCGCTGGTGTGGCCTCCAACTTCTGGCCCTCAATAGCTTCGCTAGGCATGCCAGTCATGGGGGTGCCTTTGAAGGCGCGCAACTGCTGCGCTTTTGCTATAACTTTGCCAACAAAGGCTCTCAGATCCACTACCTTTCCCTGCCCACTGGCATTCTCGACCCCCATTGCCAGAAAGTTGCGAGCATGCTGTTCCAGTTCTTCAAAACTATGGCGGCGGAACTGTCGCTCCTCCTCCACCTCATAGTCTCCCCAGGCCAGTGAACAGCCCTCAAATCCCATTCCAGCCACAGCCAGCAGCCGACCAATAGGTGAGTGAGGGGTGGCATAGCCGGAACTTGCCTTCGGATATACCAACGAATGCATGCCCAACCGGTATGTGGCAACTCCACCAATTCCCCGCCTGATGACCAGGGCCTTGCCATAGGCGTTACGCTTGAGGTCACGATAAGAGAGATCTCCTTCACGAATCATGCGTTCGGCATAATCGATAATGCCCTCGAGCACCTCCAGTTCTTCATGTGCAACCTTGTACAGATATTCGTCACTATGCTGCTTTTTCATGCCTGTCATTATTGATCCCTGGCAAAAGAATGCCCGCGCGGCTTATAGGGGTTGGGGTTGAGGATTTGCTTGTTATCCATAAGGCGGTCATAGCGCGTCACTTTTCTTCTGCTTGATCTCTTGGTCACAGAGCTCGTAATTGCTGAACGCATACTCAAGCTTCAAATAGCCTTTGTCGGTACTGGTTGCATTGGCCATGAGAAAGATTTGCTTGAGATCATTCTTCAGCGGAGCTGATACAGAGGATTCCCAAGAGGAGGCCAAGATACGTTCCTCTTTGCGAATGGCCATCATCCAGTCGACCGGGTCTTTCCAAATGCTGCCAGGGATTAGCAAGTCGGTCTTTTCTGGTCGACCATAAAGGCTGGACAACCCTTCCTCCAGCTCACTAAATCGGCTCTTCACGGCAATGCCGAAGCTATCCGCGCTGATGTCACGACCGATCGCCATGATCGAGCACAGGCCATGAGCTGAAGAAAACTTCAGCACGTAGCTTTCGAATTCATTGTGTGTTTTTGGCAGGGTGTCGACTCGGTAGCGATTTGGCTCTCCGGGAATTTGCGTTAGGGTTTTACCTGTCATCTTCTCGACAATATCCCGGCCCAATCCCATCTGCAGCCCGAACGGGCCTTCGCCAGCCGGCAAGGTGGCATTGGCTTCCACTGGGGTACTGGCGGAGGCGACGACCGGGGTGGCAGCCCCATCCACTTTTGAGTTCTGCGGTGCTGCCAGACCATAACGGGCAACCAGCAAGCGCTGATTGAGCATCGCTAGCGTCTGCTCCTGGGTGGCAACCGCCGATAGCTTGAGGGCCTGAATCAGACCGCCGCTGTAGAGGCTTGCCTCGGCTCGAGCGGCTTTGAGTTCTTCGTTGGCATTAGCAATATTCTGCTCCAGCTCGGTGACCAGTGCCGTATCGGGTGCGTAGTTGATTACCTGTAGGGTTACCGGAGCACGTGCCTCGATGGCGTGAATGCGCTGGTCAATTAATGCCTTGTTGGTACGTAGTACCTCAAGGCGCATGTCGATCAAGCCCTTGAGTAGACCACCAGAGTACTGGTCTGATTTGGCTTCAGCATTGGTGATATCCTGAGTAACCCTCTGCTGCTCGGTTTTCAGTGCCGACACCAGCGCCTTTTCTTCTTCACTTAGTGGCTGTGGGCCACATGCCAGCAACGAGGCGGACAGTACGCTGAGAGCGAAGCCTTTGATCCATAGGTTCATGCAGTGTGCTCCTTGGTGAAAAACGCCCACTTCCGCCTGTAATTCTCTTCCCGATCCAGTTTGAAGAAGGCCGTGACGTATTCGATGGGGGGCTCAAAGTGCTCTAGCCAAGCGTTGCTAGCGGCTAAAGCGGGAAGGTAGTTTGCCGGTCTTTTTGTCATGCACTAACGCATGGATCACCGGGATCATAAACAGCGTCCAGAAAATCGATTGACGCCTAGCGCGGCCCGTTTTGGCTGTGAATGACTCCAACAGGTTGAAGGAGAAAAACAGCGCTGTGGGAATTTTTACGTACAGCGCCAGCAGGGCTTTTAGCGGATTGAGATTATCCGCAACGGTACGCAGCAGAACAAACGCCAGCAGCCCCCCCTCCAGCACCAGCAGCACAATAAACAAGCCAGCCGTCAGCTCATTAAGAGCCTCCTTGCCGCCCAGCAGGATAAACGCCGGTGTCATCAGCACTGGCAATATGTAGAGCCCCGCTACCAGCATGACGTCGTAGTAGTTGCGGTAAACCACCACCCTGCCCTTGGCGCCCAGCCAAAGGCCAAGCGCGTAGACCACCACCAACGCGACCAGAATCCAGACCCAGGCATATTCAATTTGCGGCCACTGCATCGTGTTATCTCCTAGGCTGTGACTGCTTTCAGCTCGGCATCACGCCATCCCCACAGCAGCGCAAAAACACGCTTCAATCCGTAGAGGAAAAGCAGCGGCAATAGGATGGTTTTGAGGATAAAGACGGCCATCAGGTCGACCATATTGGGGACTGCGTTATCCAGTTCCTCTTTGGCTGCGCTGGCGTCGAGTTGCAACATCATCCCTTGGGTCTTTTCTGCCAGTGCACTGAAGCCATTTTTAAACGAGTCAAACATGCCCTGCTCTTCTTCTGCAGGGTTAGTGGCAGTAGGTGTTTCGGCTACGCGCGCAGAAACGTCCTCGGAAACACTGCCCACAGCCTCTGCGCGCTGATCGATGCCTTCACGCAGGAAAACAATATCAACCCAGCTATTGGCCAGGATGGCCAGCACGATGGCAAAACGTAGAAAAACCAAGGTTAAGACCGTACGAAACAAGGGCCCGACTGCAGGGGTGACATTCAGCAGCGCAACAAGGGCAAAAGCCGCCACGCTGGCCGTTAGCAGAATGTTGAAGAACGCACTTGAGGTGATGGCAATCAGCAGCTTCTGGATCAGCAGTGAGCCAATAGAAAGCTCCATGATGGCGGCAAAACGTTCGACCAGATCATTGATTGGGTCGAGTACTTCCCCCGGAGAAACATTAAATGCAACACCGAGACTTCCCCCAACCGATACGCTTTGCAGTACGGAAACCACCCCGTTAATGCCACGGGCGACGGCATAGGTTGAAAAGGCTTGCACCAGTGCCTCATCAACATACTTACCGGAAGACCTGTCAAGCACCCCTGTCCAGGAAATAACCACCGCCAACAGCATGGCCGCTAAGGCCGGCACAAATGTGCGTGTGCCGAATTCGATCTTGTTCATGTTTAGCCTCTATCCGCTCAATACTGCTGCGCTTCAGCTGGGAAATTCTTCAGTTGAAGCGCCGAAAATGCTGGGTTCGAAGGACTGGGGAGCGAGGTGACTGGAGACAAGTCCATTTGCAGCTGGCGTACCATCCCTGAATCGTTTTGCGGCGCCGGTCACCTTATCCATTGGCCGCGCATGGGTAAAGCCATGCGCGGCGTTTTCGTCTATCACGCGTCTGGAACGCAGTTCTGCGACATGGGAATTTTGGCGATATCGCCACCGCCGGTGCAGATCAGGCTGATGCGCATACCGCGATGCAACGTGGCGGCATAGTTGGCATACGACTTTTTCAGCTCGAACTGCGGCTCCATAAACTGATTTACCCCACCGCGCAGGGTGATGTAGGGGTTACCGAACATATCGGTATTGATCGAGTCCACGGTGCCAGTGACTTTGAAGCGCTTGCCTTTGAATTGCTGATCGGCCGCGACGGTGTTGCGGTCGTAGGCCTGGGCTAATTGCTGTGCACTCACTTCAATCAGTGGCGCAGCGGCTTTAGCCGGCTGGATTTGGCTACTGGATTTTACCGAGGACTCGGTACTGGCGCGCTCACTCCCTGCCACGCCGAATATAAACAAGGCCAACCACGCAAAGCCGATCACCCGGCTCGCCGCGCTATGCCCTTCACGCAGTAGAAACCAGGCAAACACCAGCGGTACCAGGAAAATACCCAGGCCTAGCCCGAATCCAACAGTGCGGCTCGCCGGTTGGTGTGACGTTTGACTTGCTGGCAATAGTTGCTCGGCAATCGGCGCGCCGCAGTGCGGACAGGCGGCTGCTTGGTCGCTGGTCATACGGTCGCATTCGCCACAATTGATCAGTGCCATGGTGTTTCTCCTTGATTGCTTGTCCTGCTCCGGCCTCTGCCGGCTTGCTTGTAGCAATCAAGATATGTAGCTTAAGAAGACGCATCTAGAGTGTTTACCTGTACAGGTAAAGTTTTCGAGCAGGTGGAGAGCCCATGAAACGCAAACAAGAAATCGAATCGGTGCGCTGGGATCTGGCACTGCGCTATCGCCTGATCGAAACCGTGGTCTGGTGGGAGGGTCGCTTGACCACGAACCACCTGATGCAGAGCTTTGGCATCAGCCGCCAGCAAGCCTCGAAAGACATCAATACCTATATCAACGAGCATGCGCCCCATAACCTGACATATGACAAACATCTGAAGGGATATGTGCCGAGCAAGCAATTTGCCCCGCTGTTTATCGATGACAGCGCCAGCGCCTATCTGCACCTGCTCAACCAGAACCATGACCGGGCCCCGCATATCGAGGGCCTGGCATTGGCTTATGCACACACCGAAGTGCTGCAAGTACCGGATCGCACCGTGAGACCGGAACTGCTGCGCCCTCTTCTGCGCGCCTGCCGTGAAGGCTTGCGCCTGGAGTGTGAGTACGTGTCTTTCACCACCCCAGATGCCGAAACCCGGCTGATCGCCCCGCACACGCTGATCTACACCGGGATGCGTTGGCATGTGCGTGCGTATTGCGAGAAGAACAGGGATTACCGCGACTTCGTGCTTAGCCGCTTTCGTGGCAAGCCCGAGTTGATGGATGACGAAACCGAAAACACCCGCGATCAAGATCCGGGATGGAGCAGCCAGGTGCAGGTCATCATCGCACCGGACTCACGCCTTAAACCCGAACAGCAAGCCATCATCGAGACCGACTACGGCATGCAGGATGGGCGGCTGGTGATCGATACGCGTGGCGCGCTGGTGCAATACGTGCTGCAGCGTTATCAGATTGATCCGACCAAGGTACATGCCAAAGCGACGGCGCAGCAGATTGTAGTGGTGAACCTGGATGAGTTGCAGGAGTGGTTGTACCACTGAAGACGGCAACCATAGGCCGATAACAGGTAATAAGGAGGCCGTCACCAGCTATGCCACACGCGCTGCTGAAAAGCTGCGCAAGCAGGAGTCGCTCTGCAGACAAGTGAGGATCAGTCTGCGCACCGGGATGTTCAATCCAGCTGAAGCGAAATATGCCAATGGCGTCCTCTGCCAACTGCCCTACCCAACCGATGACAGCAGGCTGATCATCAAGGCCGTCCAGGCTGGATTGCAGCGAGTCTTCAGAGAGGGCTTCAGCTACGCCAAGGCTCAGGTGATGCTGTTAGATCTGTGTCGCAGGAACGAATACACGCCGGATCTGTTTGCTCCCGAGCAGCCCGTGAAAACCGAGCGACTGATGAGCACCCTAGATGCGATCAACAATCGCTGGGGACGTGGAACGCTGCAGCCGGGACGCATCGCCAAGCCAGTCGAGTGGGCTATGCGTAGAGAATTACTTTCCCCCGCCTACACTACTCGCTGGTCTGAGTTAATGGTTGCAAAAGCCAAGTAGCCTTCCCATTCGAACACGGCGCAGCCTGCCCTTGTGAGGCTGCGCCCTTGCAAGTTTCAAACGCAGGTGCTGATCATAATTGTAGGATTTGGATCGGAGATAACTTTAGCGATTGAAACGCCCCCTCACTACATTTGGTGGTCGTACCGGGCGATTTTCAGCATGTAGCAGACGTAGTCCAGCTTCTCTTCGGTCGGCTCATCATCACGCAGCCAGCGGATCTTAATGCCCAAGTACTGCGCCCACTCAATGCCCTTCTTAAAGCCACGGCGGTCATCATTTTTTGCCGCAACCTCGACGTACTGGTTCACCAGCTTGTATTGGTCTTTACCTGCCCGGTACTTGGCATTTTCAAAGGCCGCCTGGAAGTGCGGCATGGCAGCCTCGAACTCCTCTCGACGATAGTGATAGACCCCGCGCAACCAGGGCACCATCCAGCAGAGTTGCTCATTCAGGTCGTACGCAGCTACCTGAGCTGCGGATTCCACGCCATCCGGCCACCCAGTCCACGCTCATCTGGCCAGGCATTCCACGGCCATCTGGCCACCTGTTCCACGGCCATCCGGCCGGGCAGTCGGAGCGCAGCGACGCAGGGGTGGCATTGTTAGTCCGGGTTGGCTGGCGTCGTCAATTTCTGCGTCCGTTTGCGCATTGATTCACCCTTCAGATTGATCCGATAAGCGTTGTGCACCAGGCGGTCGAGGATGGCATCGGCCAGGGTCGGATCGCCGATCAGTTCGTGCCAGTTGTCCACCGGCATCTGGCTGGTGACCAGGGTCGAGCGCTGGCCGTAGCGATCATCCAGTAGCTCCAGCATGTCGCGACGCTGTTCGGCGGTGAACGGGGCCAGACCCCAGTCATCGAGGATCAGCAGGTCGGTCTTGGCGTAGCTGCTCATCAGCTTGGCGAAGCGCCCGTCGCCGTGAGCCAGGCCCAACTCCTCCAGTAGGCGCGGCAAGCGCAGGTAACGCACGCTGTAGCCCTCTCGGCAGGCCTGGTGGGCCAGGGCGCAGGCCAGCCAGGTTTTGCCCACGCCGGTGGGGCCGCCGATGATCAGGTTGAGGCCGTCGCGTAGCCACTGGCCGCCGCTCAGTTGCAGGATCAGCGCCTTATCCAGCCCGCGCGGGCTGCGGTAGTCGATGTCTTCGAGGCTGGCGTTGTGCTTGAGCCGGGCCTGGCGCAGGCGGCTGCTCAGGCGCTTGTCGTCGCGTTCAGTCAGTTCGCGGTCGACCAACAGGCCGAGGCGTTCCTCGAAGCTCAGGCTGTCGATGTCCGGGGTTTTCAGTTGCTCGGCGAGTGCCTTGAGCATGCCGTGCAGGCGCAGGGTCTGGAGCTTGTCCAGGGTCGGATGGGGCAGCATGGTGGGATTCCTTGTGTTCAGTGGTAGTAGCCGGGGCCGCGCAGGTTGGCGTGGTCGTCCGGCAGCAGGGGCAGGTTGGCTTGAGCCAACGGCAGGTTTTCCAGCCCCTGGCGCAGGATCGATTCGAGGCTCTTGTAGCTGCACGCACCGAGGCTGAGGGCGCGACGGCAGGCCAACTCCAAGCGCACTTCGCCATGGGTCTTGCCCAGGCGCAGGATGCCCAGGCAGGCCCGGTAGCCTTGGGTTGGGTGGATGCGCCGTTCGAGGATGTGGCTGATCACGCCGGCCGTGTTCGGCCCGGTCTGCTCAGCCCAGCGGATCAGCCGTTGTGGCGTCCACTCGGCGTGCTCGCGATGGCTCTTGGGCATGTGCTCGGCCTGTGTGCTGTGCCGGCCCTTGTGCGGTGAGCGCAGGTGGCTGGCCACCCGCTGATTGGCGTGGAAGCACTCCACCGTGCGCGCTGTCAGGCGTACTTCCAGTTGTTTCTTCACCAGTTGGTACGGCACCGAGTAGTAGTGCCCATCGACCTCGACGTGGTAGTCGATGTGCACCCGCGCCTTCTTCCACTCGGCATACACGTAGGGCTGCTCCGGCAGTGGGCGCAGCGCTGGACGATCCAGGGCTTCGAAGGCCGAGTGCCGGGAGCCCGGCAGCTTGCGAAACGGTCGTCGGTTGAGCCGCTCCAGCAATAAGGCAATGGCGCTGTTGAGTTCGTCCAGGGAGAAGAACTGGCGGTTCCTCAGCGCGGCGAGGATCCAGCGCTCGACCACCTGCACGCCGACCTCAGCCTTAGCCTTGTCGCGCGGCTTACGCGCCCGCGCCGGCACCACCGCCACGCCATAGTGCTCGGCCAGATCGCGGTAGCTCGGGTTGATGTCCGGCTCGTAGCGATGGCTCTTGCTCACCGCGCTGCGCAGGTTGTCCGGCACCACGATCTCGGGCACGCCGCCGAGGAAGGCGAAGCAGCGGGCATGGGAGCCCAGCCAGTCAGGTAACTGCTGCGACCAGGTGGCTTCGGCGAAGGTGTAGCTGGATGCACCAAGCACCGCGACGAACACCTGCGCCTGGCGGATCTCGCCGCTGTGGCGGTCGATCACCGGCACCGTCTGCCCGGCGTAGTCGACGAACAACTTCTCGCCGACGCGATGCTCCTGGCGCATCACCACGTCCAGCTTGCCCTGCCAGGCTCGGTAGTGCTCGCAGAACCAGCTGTATTGAAAGCCCTGCGGCTGGCTCAGGCGATACTCCTGCCAGAGCAGCGCCAGGGTCACGCCGGGGCGACGCAGCTCGGCGTGGATCATGGCCCAATCGGGCAGCGGTCGTTGCTCGCTGGGTACCGCCGGCGGTGGCGGGAACAGCTGATGCTCCAACTCGGCATCGGACAACGAACAGGGCCAACTGAGACCGCTGGCGGCAAAACGATTGAGGTAGTCGCCGACGGTGACACGACCGACCTGCACGCTGACCGCAATCTGGCGAGCCGATAGTCCGACCTCGAACTTGAGACGTAGTACTTCGCGAATCTTACGCATGGATAAATGCTCCACGACGACCTCTCTGCTTCGAAAAAGAGGTCGATGGTAGTGAAGAAATCCTGCGTTACTGCCTGCCCGGTTGAGTGGCCGGATGGCCGTGGAATCAGTGGCCGGATGCGCGTGGAATGGGTGGCCGGATCACCGTGGAATCGGTGGTCAGATGCTCATGGAATGGGTGGCCAGATGACCGTGGAATCCGCACCTGAGCGGCATACTCGTCAATTTGATTTAGCTGGGTTGCTGGAGAACTCTTGAGGTCAAAACCTTTAAACAGAAGCTCGGCAAAACCGTGCGGAGGGGAAAATGCTGAGTGCCGCTGAATCAGATCCTGAATGGAGAGCACTGCAAAAGGGCCGTACTGACCTTTAAGCTCTTCAATGCCATCCTCGCCAAGGACGGCTTCTTGAAGCTGCTGGAAAGTACCGGCTGCGCCTCGCAGCCTCGCATAGAAGAAATCCCAGTAGCGATCCCAGCTAGCAAACCAGATAGCCTGGGCCATATCACAGGACTCTTCTTGCCGAATCTGCTCCTCCATTACGGCCTTGAACTCGTTGATGTCATCGGCGATCCACAGGGCATAATCACGGAATTGATTGCAGGCATCAGCGAGGTACTGATGACCGTAGGCGGCAGTAATTTCCCTCGCTAGGTAGCTCGAAACCCGGGCAACCATTAATGCCACGAGGATGCTGGCCTGAAGCTCTTTGGATATCTCTCGCCCGCTTTGCGCCAACGCGGCAAAGGATTCTTCGAAATTTCTAAACAAGGCAGGTAATGCAGGAAGCCTTGCGCCCCGCGTCCACTTGATGGCGTTGTCGAGGTTCTGCTGAAGCATGTTGTTGTCGCTTCGCGGGTTCTTGCCTGGGTAGTGGAACTGCGTCTGCGAGAGATCACAGCGCGCATAGACCCAGCGCATGACCTTTTCCAGCGGCATTACTAGGCGGCCATCTTCAGCTACTGCCGGCAGGTACCAGAATTTGTCTTCCGGCGTTTCGAGCCCTATATCTGCGATTCGGTGTTTCAGCAGGCTCTGATTCAGCGAAACGACCAGCAAAGGAATTGCCTTCGTCGAGATGAAGTACCGGAGGGTTTCAGCCTTGCTGAGATAGGTGCCCTCTTCGCGAACCAAGCGGTTGTATGCCTCCAGCAGATCATCGAGCGGATCGCCAATAGCACTCATGATCTGAATACTGGGCAAATACGCTGTCAGGATGCTGCTGAGCGTCTGAATCACCTGCCCGAAATTCGACAGCAGTCCGCCTTCTTCTTTAGCCAGTCTCACCAACTGCTTTTGAATGGCCTTCTTCTGCGTCTCATCGATGTCGTCATGGCTGGCCTCCTTGCGGGGAAGTACGCCGAATGCATCGTAGGCCAGCTTGACCAGCTCACCCTGGGTGGCAAAGCAAGTATCTCTACTCATCTGAAATCCTTGATACCCCCGGCCAGTGCTGACCGGGGGAGCGCGATCCTAGCGCTGATTGGGGTTGAGTTGTTTACCGCGATTGCCATGAACGTGGGCATTGGTCGGGTTGGTGCCCGACGTACCGCGATTATTGTTCAGCGCATCCGAACGATGGTTGTGCTGCTGACGCTGTTGGTTGGTAGAGTTGGGTTGCTTGGACATGATTGTCTCCTGCTGGGTGGTTAGGAAATTGCATCCTAGCCACCCGGCTTGACGCGGTATCTAGGCTTTTTGGAGACGAACTTTCAGCCCCAAACGGGCTTGACAGCCCCAATACTCGTACCGTCGAAAACCAACGGAAGCTCCCTCAATTCGAGGCGTAACTTGTTGACCTTGCCGGCATCAGCGCAACAACCCTGTCACGCTCAAACTTCCGTACGTCATCAAAATCCCAAAAGCCAACATAATTCTGATCAAGCTCTACGATGACCCTAGGCTCATCATCCAAGCCAGGAATATTGCAGTATCCGCCAAGCTCAAACTCGTTGGCCTCCTCCTGCCCCTGCAACCAAGAAGAACCATAGGTCAGATGCAAGCCTAGCCATTGCTCAGCCTGAACTGAGGCTTTCGGAGTTGGCTTGAGAGTTCGCCGAATGCTATCGCGCAGCTCTGCACTGGCATCCTGGTCTGCAGCAATCGACGGCATCAGCCTCAGGAACACCGCATTCGTCTGCAATCTTTGGCGTTTTTCGTCGGCATCCCACATTAAGCTGACCTTAGCCGTCAACTCATCACCCAGATCCCAAGCGAGCCACACCAGTAAGGTACGAAGCTGCATCGTCTCATCAGCATCGTCGTCAATCGTATTGTCGATCACTTCGAGCAGACGCGACTCCGAACCGAGCAAATACCTGATGCTTTCATCAAACAGGTAGCGACGATCCCACTCTTCCACCAGATCCTGCCCGGTTGCTCGCCAGCGCTTCTGCTTATCGAGATGGCGCAGCTCACGAATCAAAGCCAGCACCGCAATCAGCTGGATCGACGCACTGACTTTCCTTGTCTCGTCTTGGCTAGCCAGCTTCAGTTGCTCAACCATTTTTCTACTCAACGCCCTTGCCTTCCTGGTAACGGCCTGGGCAATTTCAGCGTCGGTGAACTGGGGCTTCTCGACAGTATCGCTTGTCTCTTCGCCACCATCGTCCTCCTGGCCAATCTGTTCCTCTTCGCTCCGCCCTGCCCGATCTACCTCGACACTCCGCACCTCGATACCATCGTTGAGGCGTCGCATGAGCACATCGATCAGGTACGCCAGATCACCGGATTTCAATACACGCTGCTTGCGCTTCATCCGAGCCATGTCGCTCACGCTGATTACCAGCGATGTCGGCCCGTCCTCAACTGGAAGCGCATCCTTTTTATTCCGGCACTCACGGATCGCCATCTGAATTTCGTGATCGGACTGCTCCGCGAAGATCACACGCTCAACGCTGGCGATGACCCTCGATATATCGGCCTCAGTCGAGCCCAGCTCACTTAGCGCCAAACGAATCTGGTACTGCCTGGAAGATCGGGAGTTCGATTCAATGACTGAGGGATGTAGGATCATTGCCCTGGCGATCGGCCTGCCGCCCTGCGCCAACAGGCAGGAGCGGATGTCTGTCGCCTCAACCTTGGTCCTGAACACAACCTCGTCTTCATTTAGTTCCAGTGGTGCAAGCGTCTCCAGCATCTCCTGGTTCGGCCCAAGCAGTTCGGCTGCAGTCACCGACATTTGCTTGCCCCGATAGCGGATACGTATCAGGCCACGATCCGCATCTGAATAGCCCGAAAGCAGTGGCAACGATGCTGGCTGTTCAATCTCGATAGCTTCACTGCGCTCCTGGATAGTAGCGAACGCCTCCGGCGGCAACTCAGGCAACTCGAAAAGGCTTAGCATCGAAGTGGCCTCAGCAGCACGTCGGGCGGCAATGCCTGCATGAAGTACTATGGCCTCAACATTTCCATTCGCAGCGTCCATCCAGGCAGGACGACTGGGGTTTGCACTACCACTGACAAACACATCAGCCTTAGCACTATGTGTTTCAAAATAGAGCACCTTGGCATGCAGATAACCGGCCCGCTCGGCAATCTCTCGCGCATCCACATACCGAACGATTTCGCCGTCATAGCTGCCGGGATGATGGACCGAGTCGGGATCAATGCCCACCACGATATCTGCGGTGGGCCAGCGGGCTTTCAGCTCCTTGAGCAGAGCCAGCTCCCGATCGAAGAACGCCCCCAGTACCGCAACTCTCGCGACCGGGGCTGTAATCCGCTCAGCAAGTTGATCGATTAGCGCCGGCCCTCTCGGATCTTGTGCCAGCACAGCAGGCAACCCCATGTCTCCGGCTGTTGCAATCAAAGGGCTGATGAAGCGGCCTATTGCCAGCGCTGACTCCAATAGAGGCTCAGGCGCCTTGCCGCGCTCCAGCTCGATCCAGTCACGGAGCATCAGCCAGACAGCCTTAAGAACGGCGGTACCCTCACCATCCTTGGCACCACCAATTTCGATCCAGTTGGTGATTTCGCGGTTAAACCCGAGCCCCGACAGCGTGAGATTGTGACTGCCGATCAGAATCGATGCCTTCTTTGCCCCAAGCAACAGACAGACCTTCGGATGAAACGCACCGCTCACGCCAATCGGCAACAGCGTGTAGGCATGACCAGCCAAACGAGGCCGGGTGACCTGGCTTTCCCATGAAGCTGCACATTGGCCCCGATCCATCAGCACCACGTTATGACGGCATCCGGCTGCGACCAGCTTGCGCAGCAGAACCTCTTCGTAGAAAGGCAACGTCGCATTGAAGGTGGTGATCAGCGAGGCCTCGTAACCACCCCGTTTGATCACTTCAAGAAGGGAAATGCCGTCAGACACTGGCGGCCTCCATCTGCATCCGACCAGAATCAGTCAGTCTGGTCATGTGGTTGTCATCACGCGCAAGCATTCCAAGGTCGCGCAAGATCTGCAACGCCTGACGGAAACGAGGTGTAGTCTGGGATGGTGGTGGAACCTGATCACCCACCACCTCAAGTCCTCTCTCGGATGGCCGCAAATGAAAAGTCGAGCGGTTGGACTGCCGGAGCTTACGCAACGCCACTCGAAGATGGCTGTCTAGACACCAAACGACCAGATCGACAACTACATGCTTGAGAGGCATCGTCTGCCAGTCGGCACTTCGGCTACGGAAGCTGACTAGGTTGATCGGGTAGTCCCTGAGTCCCTCAAGAGTGATCGCCAATCCTGAATACGGCTGTTGTCCAAGATCATCTCGAGCAACAAGCATTGCCAGCAGGCTCAAACTACCTGAAAGCAGCCTGGCAACTTCCACGCCCGTATGCCAGCCATCAATTAACTGCCGCGCCAGCTGGATCTCATGCGCACCTTTTGTCCAGCTAGTCAGTGCTGGGCCATTCGCCCTGCTACTAGCGACCAGATCGCCGAAACTATCTGCTCCCAGATCACTCAGAACTCCGGCAACCGCTGCCGAAGTGCCAAACCAGTCAGCGAACGCTTCGACGCTGTGAAATACTCGCCGCTGCGCTGCCGATTGCGGTTGCAGTTCCTGCAGACTGATCGCTAGGATCGTCTGGAAAGCCACCGACATTAGGTCATTGCGCACATAGACGGCCCAGTGCGCACGAGTAAGCTGCAAGGCATCAGGAATTTCCCACGCCTTGCCATTTGGCAGAGCGGCACTATAGACGCAGCCTCGGAACGCCTCCTCGGTCGGACTCCGCCCCTTCAGGGCTTCCACCATTTGCAGTATCAGCCCCAGGCTTTGACGTCGCTGGGTGCCTTCCTCTGAATAGCGGTTGCTAGTATCGAAAAAAATATCAATGAGCTGCCGATGCTCGCCCAAGCTTTCGGAGATATTGCAGGCACAGAAGGCGCTCAGATCGTCTAGATCATCAAGCGTTACCGAGTCGTTCTCGACAACCTGCCAGAACTGCTCACTCGGCACCGACGACTCAACGCTCTGCGCAAGCGGTGCCCCATACTGGCTGCTATAGAAACTCCAGGATCGACCGGAAGCCTCCATCAGTTGTAGCTCGGCCAGAGTACCCGCGTAGTACTGAGAAAGGCCCCCAAGCCGATTCATGAAGTAGCGCTGGGGCGTTTCCTCAGTCGTCGCGTAGAGCGATAGCCGTAATTGTTTGCCAACCTTCAGATTGGCAAGTGAGGGAACGAGCTTGGTACGACCGACCATCGCGACGCCGTGTCGCTCGCTGCTGTGGTCTGTCACCTGCGCATGCCGCTCGGCAATCAGAGTGAACAGACAATCTGCCCGCCGAAACCGCTCCACGAAGTGGTTATAATCATCCTTCGCATAACGCTGGTCATATGACCAGACCAACCAGGGATAGAGCGAGTAGTAGCGCGCCCGGTCAGTAACATTAGTAATGCCAGGCAGTAATTGGCCATAGATCATTACGCAGGGCGCCTGAGTGCCGAGGTGATCAATCCCACCACTTGCATAGGGTGGTTTTAACCAGTTGGTGGTGAGCTTCATCGGCGCATAATCCCTTATTGTGAAAATTCCAAATACCGAAACTCATATTACCTGGCATATCCACTGATACAGCCTGGGCACATCCACTCACCGTCGTCATAGATGCCGCCACTCATGTCGGTTCGCTGGTAACACCAGGCACAAGTGCCCATCAACGGCCCGTAGCTGTAACTGTCTTTTTTCTTTTCGCGATACTTCTCCTGGCACGACGGCATCTGCTTTGGATCTGGCGGACTGGAAAAATGGCCGCAATAGCTACACCACTGCCCCCCCAGGTGTTCCACGCAACTGGCCTTGCCGCAGAGTTTGCAAGCATTTTCAGGGGCTAGAACCTCAGGCTCAGGCAACTCTTCCGGCAACAATTCTTCAAGTGCAATAATACGCTGGCACGCCAACCCGTTCTTGTTCAGGTAGGCCAACAGCGGGTCGAAACCTTTGTCCTTGGAAAGGACGATGCATTGCGTTTCCGGTGCGGTCTCAAAGGTACGCCCCAGCTGAAAGGCGATATGAAAATCCAGCGCGTTCTTACCCACACCCTCAATCTTCTGGAAGTCCACCCGTGAAAAGCGATGCGCAGTAGACGGCTTACGCGAGGCCTTGGGCGTGTTCTGCTTGGCCCCTACAAAGATGATGGCACGATAGGAGGCATCAAGCAGCGACAGGTCGATCTTACCGATGTTCTCGTAGTCCACCAGGATCAGACGCTGCGTCATTTCATCTTCCACATTCATCAATTTCTATTACCCGCGCCGTAACTGCCAGGCCACCTTGCGCAACGTGTTGGTGCGCTGGAACCAAACCTAATTGGTGGTCAAACGGATATACTCCGATTTGATTTCCAAGTGCAGCACAACGCCATCAAGGTGGCAGATCAAATCCACTTCGCCAGCATCGTCCTTATAGGTTGCCAGTGGCACATAGCCTATCTGCACCAGCAAAGCCACGCAGCCGGAAGCTATCGGTCGACGCCAGCCCTACTCGTTGAGTTTCTACCTAAACATCAGCTCTGCGGGCATTCACGCCCCGGTGATTATTCACAGTTACCGTCGGGTTGTTCCGCTACGCAACGACCCAAGAAAACTGAAAGCTGTATCGGCCGATTTTGTAGAAGGGCTATTCGCACACTCAATCATCCAAGATAAAACCAAGTAAGGAACCAATCGCCGCACCAGCTATGACGAACGGCAAAGCGGGAGCGGCGGCCAAACCTGCAGCGCCTGTGAAAGCGACGGTTGCCCCTCCTGCCAGGGTGCCCACCTTGGCTCCGGTATAACCACCTGCGGCAACCCTACCAACAGCACGCGTTATCACATACTCAGTTGTTTTCTGAGTAGCCTTGCGCGCAGCGAAGGTTGCTACTCCAGCAGTGATAGTCTTTTTGGCTGCTTCCTGTACCTGTTCACTAGATTCCACACCTGTCACGCACCACGTTGCGAAATGCTCACAGTTGCTAAAAAGTAGGTTGTACTTGGTATTACCAGCCCTGAGCCTGCGCCGTGCGCGCATGACGATCTCAGGTGGCGAATAGATTCTTGAGTCGTAAAGCTTGATCTTGAAGCCATTCCCAGCACAAAAACTTTCAATGCTTGTGCACTCAATAGGGCCTTTTTTGAAGGCTTCACTCCAACCCGAATGATGGATTACTTTCCCGAGCCCAACGTAGATGCCATGGTGGTCATAACCGAGCCTCGGCGAGTAGAGGTGACTGCCCAATGGGATGTGATAGATAGCCATACACCTCGTCTCCTTCACAGACTTCCAGCGTTTTGCTGAGCAGTCTGTCGGCAAAATATTATGCTGTCCATGCAAAAGTGGCGCTTTGCCATGATGACTGAGCTACCACTCATAACCTGCTGGAGCCGAAGCTCCGCTGTAGCGCGCCGGATGTCTTGGTGGAAGACTTGCAAGACCCTGCAGAAAAGTCTTGGAAACAGACCGGCCTCACCTTAGGTTAAATGTCGGTCTATCCCGTATTCGGCGTTTTCAGGCGTAATGCACCAATCCACCGATCTGATCGATTGATAGCCCCACAGCAGCACGCCAAGCTCCTTCTTATGCGTGCATCAAGCCGCGTTTCCAAGTGCCTAGCAGCCCAATAGTGGTAAAAGCACCCCGGCTATGCAGTGCAAAATTGCATGACCCTGAACGCATTGCCTACAGCGCTTTAGCAAACCCGAAAACTGGTTTTTGCTTGCCCCTTGCGTAGGCACTTCGCTCCCTTCGGACGCAAGCTCAGCCGCTGAAACCGCTTGACCAGATAGCTCATCGCTTGATGGACATTGTCACGAGCCTGTTCGTCGCGTCGATGAATCATCCCGATACCGCATTCATCACCGTACTGGGCTTTGTCATGATTGCAGTTGTGGTAGCTCCCTTTACCACGGGTGATCTGCTCCCACAGAGCACCTATCTGCTGCGCCTTGTAGATGTCGCCCCGCACCATAGCGCCATTGAAAAAGAAGGCAGCATGGATGTGATAGCCGCGACGTTCCCCCTGCTCGACACGGCAGATGTAGCCTGTCTCATGCTCGAAGATCGGATTGCGTTCACGCGCCCGGATCAGCCGCTGCAGATCCGCAAACACGTGCTCAACCCGCAGCCTGGCCTGAGCGGCAGAGCGATAGTACAGATCAACCCTGATCACCAGAGTAGTGGCGTAGCGATCCAGTACCTGGTCAACGTACTCAGCTACTTCACGGGACTGCTGGCGCTCCTGATACCTTGCGTCATCCCTACGCCGACGGTAGTTACGCTCACGAGTCAGTTGGCGGATACGCTCAGCCAGGCGGTTGAGCGTGTCGGTGTAGTCACGGTACTGGGACGTCTCTTCATCGAAAGAAATGATCCCAGCCAGTGAGCTGTGCTCCACACCGACGTCGTAACACGCCCGTTGAAACAGTCGCAGGTAAGGTCCGTAGTGGTAATCATCGCTGTGGCTGACCAACTCAAGCATCTGACCGATGTTCTCGAAGTAACGAGTGAGCTTGGTACGTTTGACCGCGCCATTCGCAGTAAGCGACTGCACGGGCCCATCGCTGTGTTCCAAAGCTTCAACTAGGTCTTCGATCTGGAGTGCGATATCGGATTGCGAGAGGTTTTTTGATGCGTGTGGATGGTTCATGGCTTGTCACCTGTGTTGTGTTTACATAACAGGTGCCATGTCTGTCTTTTTTTACCGCTTAACGCTTTCAGGGCCGTTGCTGTGTGATCAGCAACAGCATCTCCCCGTGCTGTAGCAGTTGGTTACTACGATTACCTGTAATGGCGTATTTGGTTCTAGTTGATTGATATATAACTAGAACAAGCATACAACAGCTCAGCAACGCACTGACCAGTAGAGACCCCACAATAAAAATCTCCCCGAACACCAAGATATCTCTCAAAACCAAAGTCAGGGGAGTTACCTGAGGCAACCTTCTTCATCGGCATAAAAGGCTGCGACCATTTATAGGCCGCAGTCTTTATGCCATACTCCTGAAGCACTAGCCCGCCATATCTCGCTCTTTGATACGAGCCATAATCCACTCTTGAATCTCACTCTCGAGAAATCCGATTGATCTATCGCCAAGCGGAACGGATTTTGGAAACCTCTCTTCTGCGAGGTATTTATAGATGGTCGACCGAGCAAGGCCAGTTAGGTGGGTGACTTCTTTCAGACGGATGATCCTCATGAACGGGCTCCTGTAATACGTTCAGAGGATTACCAAGCGTTGTAAAAAAGTACTGGTGCCCAAGCCAAGAACAGCCAGCTAGACAGCTGTCGCCGGCTGGCTTATATTCTGTCGCGCCGCGCATCTGAGTCTCAGCGTGCGGCACTCGCCATTCAGAGTTGGGCCTGGAACGTCACACCAGCAACTACGCTTCGTAGCGTTGGTGCAGTTTTCGCAGAAAACAAGACCACCATCCCCGTACCTCAGGCATTCCATGCCTTTCCCTCTTTGCCGAAGGGAAGGCATGTGCAAATCGATAGCGCTTGAGCTCCGCAGCCACTGCATGAGCCTCTGATAGCCTGATCGACTGCTGCGTTAGGCCTTTTTCCTGCGTTTTCGCGTGGGTCTCAGGCTGAAAAGCTTTTCTGGCTACCCCCTAGAAGCTACCTAGGTTCGTCCTAGGTTTAACGTAGATGCTAACGAGGATCACCCTATGAGCCGTGACGACTCAAAAAATAAAGCAGCAAAAAAGCTCGCAGATATTCTCTCCAGGAATAAAGAGGAGTCTCTGAAACAGGCTGGAAAAGGAATAGTCTCCGATAACGAAGAATACGAGGTCGCCGCCAACCGCCAAGATAACTATCTTGAATATTTATTTAAGGCACGCACCAGTAACATGCGCCTCTACAACTTCGCCTGGCTCTATTTACAACTCAAAGAAGATGCCAAATTTGAAGAATTCAATTTTGGAATTAAAGAAAACACTCTTGATGACATCGAGAGCTTTATGCTGGACGTTCTCACCAACGATAAAGAGGCGAGCGCCCTCGCAGAAGAAATATTGCGTGAGTTTAACCGCCGAGCAGTTCAGCCAGAAAAACTGACCTGGGCTTTTGGACCGCGCACGTCCAGGTGGGTTAAGAACAAGATCACACCTTTTGATCGCTACCAGATAAAGCGACTTCCTAATATCTCTGGCCCGCAACTCACCCAAGCGATATTCGACTTTATGGAAGCTGATCTCAGTTCGAAGATTGCACACTTGGATGAACTCAAAACACAGTGGGATCAGAACCTTAAAACGGATCACCACCTGAAGTGGCTGGATGATAAGGTGCACGGCAAAGATCGCCAGGAGCTGGCATGGGCTGCTCTTTGTGACAAATACCCAGACCGCTTTAACGTTGTGCGTGCTCCCAGCAAGCATCAAGATTTTCTGGAGATCTTTGACCGACTCGCTGAGGAAGGTGTCTCGAAACGAGACTTCATCAAGAGCCTAAAGGGGAAAGAGTCCAAGCTGAAAACTGCCAACAAGGGCAGGAAGGCTAAGAACCTCGACATTTTGCTCGAGAATCACCCGCGGCTTAAAAAGCTGGCAGAGCACTGGGTAGTACCGGAGTGCATAGCGCTGGATAGGTTGATCTCTGAAGCCCACGAGAAAGAGTTCGGGAAAGAGTAACCTTCGGAGGACTGAGCCCTTAACCTCAAATGAAGCCCCACGTCGAATGACTCGATGCGGGGCTTTTGTCTCGAGGGCAAGCACAGTGATCCCGACCTACGGCCCCGGTGTCGCTGGAACCCAAAGGGCTAAGCTTGGTATTCCAAAATGTATTCCACGACCAATCTTAACCGAGCATTTTCCTTTTAAATCAGCATGATAGGAAATCATTTCAGATTACCCCGGCCCACCAAATAAAGCCTGGAACCCGTCTAAAACGCGGGTTTCAGGCACGATTTGATGGCACTGGATTTCACACAGTCCAACTGTGAATCCAAATAGGTATGCCATCATGTCCAAGCGTCAAAGCAAAACCGGTGTTCAGCACCTGGTCTATCAAGCCAAAACTGGCTTCCAGTACTACTTCACCTTCCCGGGCTATATCGGCAATCACCCGCAGCTACCAGCACAAATCCGCTGGTCACTCGGCCATGATGAAGCGCTCGCACGCGATCTCGCCCAATATCTCAACCCGCGTTTCGAAGATCTGATGAGGCGCAGCAGCGCCGACACGATTGAGCTGGATCCTGAGGGCTTTCTGTCAAACCTGGCCATTGTTCACGCCGAAATCAGCCGTTTTACGGAGAGCCACCTGAAAATCTGGGCGCTCCGCCCTGCACCTGCCGTACTGGCTAACTCTGATCTGAGCGCCGGGCATGAGCGCCTGCTGAAAGAGTGCCAAGAGCACATCGTGCTCTATTGCAATGAACCAGGCGGGGAAATCCACTTCGCCTTGTATCCGAGCGAAGCCCTGCGCCAAGCCCTCAAATTCGGTTTCACCCGCTTTGACTGGCCGCTCGGCACTAACGACCCAGTCACCGCCAACGCGGCTGCCGCTTACATCTACAGCGCAATCACAGTGCTGGAAACCACCCCGATGGCTAAGAACATCTTCAAAACCGGGCATCCGCTTATCACGATGCTGTCGTTTTACGAGTACCTGTGTTTTGCCCGCCCCGATCAGGGCCGCCATCTGCTGCATATTCCGCCGGGCCTGCCACGCTCCGCGCACAGCGTCATGTTTCACTTTAGCCGGATCTCGGGACAGCTCGACCGTCTGACACTCTGCCAAAATTTTCAGATTCTTCAGGAGGAAAGCGGGCTCTATAGCCTCCTTATTCCGCTGACCGGCGCGCGACTCACCGGCGCGCCCCGCCACCCCGATGAACTGCGGGTCGAACTGCTGACCAGCTCACCGATCCTGGCGTCGATCCTTCTGCACTTCAGCCTGGGTCAAATCGACAAAATCTTGGTCAAAAGCTTCATTGAAGCCCCTTCAGCGGATGCCTATGAGCGCGCGCTGCAAGAAATTCAGGACCTGATCCGGCGCATGCTTGGCCCAGTCCCACCTGCCGAGCCCATGTACACCCTCCCCGACATGAGCGCGGCCAACGACGCCGTCACGACGCCCCAGGACGCTGGCACGCTGGCCCTGCTGAATGCCCTCGGCAGCGTCTTGTCACCTGCTCAGAACGCAAAGCTACAAGCCTTGTTTGAGACACCCACCTCCAACGACCTGCTGATCCAGCCACCACTCACTCATGAGAGCTGCCGGCACTTCGGCGCCCTCACGCGCGAGTTCGAAGAGCGTCAGGTACGCGAAGGGGCGTGGAAGAATCCGCGTACGCGCATCACTATGCATGCTCGCCTGGAGGGTTTGGCAGAGCTAATCGGAGGACATCGCCCACTCAGCACGCTGACTCGCGCGGACTTCAATGCGCTGCGCGATCAGTTGCGCAGCTACCCCAAAAACCGGCATCGCTTGCGCGCCACTCGCTATCAGCCCCTGAGTCAGATTATTCAGAGCGGCAAGTACGAGCCTTTGAATGCCAGGACAGCGAAGAAGTTTTTCGAGCTGGCACGCGCGCTCATCAGCTATGCGCACGATCAGGGGTATTTGAAAGAGAATCTGGCTGCCGGACTTTCATTCAGCACTAAAGGCGCAGCCGCGCCACGGAAGCGCACCTATACCCCCAGACAGATTGAGCAACTGCTCAATGGCCCGGTCTATACGCTCAAGTCGCCGCCGCGCTGGCGCCTGGATGACTACCGCTTCTGGCTACCCCTGCTCGGCCTCTATACTGGCGCTCGCCTGAGCGAGCTTTGCCAGCTTCGGCTCGGCGATATTCGTGAAGAGCTTGGCGTCTGGGTAATCAGCATCAGCAGCTCAGGAGCGCGACAGCTGAAAACCGTCGAATCGGAGCGCCTCGTGCCGCTGCATAAAGTCATTCTTGAAGCCGGGTTCCTGGAGTTTCACCAACAGCGCCTGGAACTGAATGATGGCGACCTGTCGGCCTCGCTTTTTGAAAATCTCCGCATTTATGGCGACCTGTCACCCGGACACACAGCCAGTCGCTGGTACCGGGGCTCAGACAAAGATGACAAAGGCTATTTGGGACAATGCGGACTGGGCGATGACGAACTCACCTTTCATGGCCTGCGGCATACGTTCATTCAGCAGTTCCGTCGACAGAAGCTGGACATGCTGATCGGCAAAGCCTTGGTCGGCCACGCCGACCGCAGCACCACTGGCGGCTATGGCGATTGCTACCCGAGCTATGTGCTTAAAGAGGAGCTCGACAAGATCGACTTTGAGGCCTCGACTGCGCACATCCACTACAGCCACTACAGGGCGCTGCAAGCCAAGCAAGGCGTCTTTCGCATCGGCCGCCCAGCTGGCGTAGACAAGGCTAAAGCCACCAGCTGGACTGAAAAACGGCACTGGCAGTCCCGCATCACCCGATAGGTGAAGTGGTGCGGGGAGATCGTCCTCCCTGCACTGAAAAAATCTATTGACAACCTGTCAATGACGGTAAATAATTAGAGCAATTTTCAAATTTCATATTTACTGGCTACATAGCCAGTGGTATTGTGGTGCCTCAATTAACTAGTGAGGCACCTATGAATGCTGTAAACACTCCGCACCTATCCGCTCCAATCCTCCACGGCCTAACCCTGGTTGCCGCCCCCGGGCATGAAAAAAGCCTGGAGCTGGCACTGCCGCACCTCTCCAGCATTGCCGACGCGATTTATCGCTTTCATCACTCCCCGCTCCTCAGCGAATTTTTGGATACAGTTCTGGCTCGTTTCCTTCGCGAAAACGACTACGCCCCCAAGACTGCCTACATGATCCAAGCCCGGATGGCCAAGCTGAAGTCAGTACTCACCGAGGACAACCCACAGCGCCGAGTGTCGGAGTTGGGCAGTGCTGACATTGATGCGATCCGGGATAAGCTCCCGCTGCTACTCAGAAAAGGCAGCACCTCAGGAAGCCAGGGAGAAAACCTGCAGGCCTACTATCAGCTGTTCAATCGCATGATTAACGAGGCACTGAAGGGAAAGCTGATCGCCGATGAAGAGCTCAAAGCCGAGGGCTGCCAGACCACCAAAGCAAAGGTCACCAAGTTCTTTTTGGATTCCAATCTGGTCAGCCTCTTCAATAGCTGGCCCTATCAGAACTACGCGCCAGGCACACCGGCAGCGCAAGTTCGCCAAGACGCACATAGCTACTGCTTTTGGCTGATGCCGCTTGGGCTCTTCACCGGTGGCAGACTCAACGAAATCTGCCAGCTACGTGTTAACGATGTGTTCCATGACGCCCATGGCGTGCCCCTAATCAGTATCAACGCCCATGGCTTCAACAAGTCGCTAAAGAATGCGCAGTCGGAGCGCGAGATCCCAATTTGCTCGAAGCTGATCGAAATGGGCTTTCTGGACTTAGTCGAGGAACGCCGTCAGTCCGAAGGACCTGATGCTTTGCTGTTTTCAGAGCTTCGCTTTGACGAAAAGCACCTATATTCACGTGCTGCGAGCCGCTTCTTCTGCGGCCCAGTCACAGGAGCCGGCTTCATCGGACAGCATTGCCCAGTTGCACTCAGTGGCGGCTTCACTTTTAAAAGCTTTCGTCGCACTTTCGCGGTACAGCTTCAGAAGTCCGGCGTGCCAGCAACCGTTATTGCAAACCTGCTGGGTCATAACAGCGATATGCTCGAAGTCACCCGCGAGCACTACCTCGATAAGCCGCAGTCCGTGTTTTTGCTGGATACCTTGGAGCGATCCCTGAGCTACAACCTGCCCCTAGGCGCCATAAACTGGCAGCATTTCAAGAATTTGATGAGCAGCCAGAAAGGACGTAGCAAGCGAGGCCGGAAAGCCAAGAAAACGCTGCACTAGCCCCTTCATTCATAGCAGAAGGGCACCATCATCAGCTGGAGATGATGCGATGAAGGATCAATAAAGGCCGCCGTCAGTGCGGCCTTTTTGCATTTTTAGAAAGCTTTCAGACATCAGCGATACTACCAGCCTGTCGCAGAACGCTGATGCGACCAGAATGCCGCCGGCACTGGGTCATCACATACGGCTACCACCTTGGTTTTTTTGACCGGTGGCATATCACCTCATGTACTGAGACCCAATCGTGTATTAGCGACACCGCAATGCGACACACTTGGGCTGTCGCACGCTCACGCTGCGATACGCGCCCCCTGTCGCATGAACTGACTACGACACACCCAGCATGTCGCACATGCTTGCGGATTCCACGGTCATCTGGCCACCCATTCCATGAGCATCTGACCACCGATTCCACGGTGATCCGGCCACCCATTCCACGCGCATCCGGCCACTGATTCCACGGCCATCCGGCCACTCAACCGGGCAGGCAGTAACGCAGGATTTCTTCACTACCATCGACCTCTTTTTCGAAGCAGAGAGGTCGTCGTGGAGCATTTATCCATGCGTAAGATTCGCGAAGTACTACGTCTCAAGTTCGAGGTCGGACTATCGGCTCGCCAGATTGCGGTCAGCGTGCAGGTCGGTCGTGTCACCGTCGGCGACTACCTCAATCGTTTTGCCGCCAGCGGTCTCAGTTGGCCCTGTTCGTTGTCCGATGCCGAGTTGGAGCATCAGCTGTTCCCGCCACCGCCGGCGGTACCCAGCGAGCAACGACCGCTGCCCGATTGGGCCATGATCCACGCCGAGCTGCGTCGCCCCGGCGTGACCCTGGCGCTGCTCTGGCAGGAGTATCGCCTGAGCCAGCCGCAGGGCTTTCAATACAGCTGGTTCTGCGAGCACTACCGAGCCTGGCAGGGCAAGCTGGACGTGGTGATGCGCCAGGAGCATCGCGTCGGCGAGAAGTTGTTCGTCGACTACGCCGGGCAGACGGTGCCGGTGATCGACCGCCACAGCGGCGAGATCCGCCAGGCGCAGGTGTTCGTCGCGGTGCTTGGTGCATCCAGCTACACCTTCGCCGAAGCCACCTGGTCGCAGCAGTTACCTGACTGGCTGGGCTCCCATGCCCGCTGCTTCGCCTTCCTCGGCGGCGTGCCCGAGATCGTGGTGCCGGACAACCTGCGCAGCGCGGTGAGCAAGAGCCATCGCTACGAGCCGGACATCAACCCGAGCTACCGCGATCTGGCCGAGCACTATGGCGTGGCGGTGGTGCCGGCGCGGGCGCGTAAGCCGCGCGACAAGGCTAAGGCTGAGGTCGGCGTGCAGGTGGTCGAGCGCTGGATCCTCGCCGCGCTGAGGAACCGCCAGTTCTTCTCCCTGGACGAACTCAACAGCGCCATTGCCTTATTGCTGGAGCGGCTCAACCGACGACCGTTTCGCAAGCTGCCGGGCTCCCGGCACTCGGCCTTCGAAGCCCTGGATCGTCCAGCGCTGCGCCCACTGCCGGAGCAGCCCTACGTGTATGCCGAGTGGAAGAAGGCGCGGGTGCACATCGACTACCACGTCGAGGTCGATGGGCACTACTACTCGGTGCCGTACCAACTGGTGAAGAAACAACTGGAAGTACGCCTGACAGCGCGCACGGTGGAGTGCTTCCACGCCAATCAGCGGGTGGCCAGCCACCTGCGCTCACCGCACAAGGGCCGGCACAGCACACAGGCCGAGCACATGCCCAAGAGCCATCGCGAGCACGCCGAGTGGACGCCACAACGGCTGATCCGCTGGGCTGAGCAGACCGGGCCGAACACGGCCGGCGTGATCAGCCACATCCTCGAACGGCGCATCCACCCAACCCAAGGCTACCGGGCCTGCCTGGGCATCCTGCGCCTGGGCAAGACCCATGGCGAAGTGCGCTTGGAGTTGGCCTGCCGTCGCGCCCTCAGCCTCGGTGCGTGCAGCTACAAGAGCCTCGAATCGATCCTGCGCCAGGGGCTGGAAAACCTGCCGTTGGCTCAAGCCAACCTGCCCCTGCTGCCGGACGACCACGCCAACCTGCGCGGCCCCGGCTACTACCACTGAACACAAGGAATCCCACCATGCTGCCCCATCCGACCCTGGACAAGCTCCAGACCCTGCGCCTGCACGGCATGCTCAAGGCACTCGCCGAGCAACTGAAAACCCCGGACATCGACAGCCTGAGCTTCGAGGAACGCCTCGGCCTGTTGGTCGACCGCGAACTGACTGAACGCGACGACAAGCGCCTGAGCAGCCGCCTGCGCCAGGCCCGGCTCAAGCACAACGCCAGCCTCGAAGACATCGACTACCGCAGCCCGCGCGGGCTGGATAAGGCGCTGATCCTGCAACTGAGCGGCGGCCAGTGGCTACGCGACGGCCTCAACCTGATCATCGGCGGCCCCACCGGCGTGGGCAAAACCTGGCTGGCCTGCGCCCTGGCCCACCAGGCCTGCCGAGAGGGCTACAGCGTGCGTTACCTGCGCTTGCCGCGCCTACTGGAGGAGTTGGGCCTGGCTCACGGCGACGGGCGCTTCGCCAAGCTGATGAGCAGCTACGCCAAGACCGACCTGCTGATCCTCGATGACTGGGGTCTGGCCCCGTTCACCGCCGAACAGCGTCGCGACATGCTGGAGCTACTGGATGATCGCTACGGCCAGCGCTCGACCCTGGTCACCAGCCAGATGCCGGTGGACAACTGGCACGAACTGATCGGCGATCCGACCCTGGCCGATGCCATCCTCGACCGCCTGGTGCACAACGCTTATCGGATCAATCTGAAGGGTGAATCAATGCGCAAACGGACGCAGAAATTGACGACGCCAGCCAACCCGGACTAACAATGCCACCCCTGCGTCGCTGCGCTCCGACTGCCCGGCCGGATGGCCGTGGAACAGGTGGCCAGATGGCCGTGGAATGCCTGGCCAGATGAGCGTGGACTGGGTGGCCGGATGGCGTGGAATCCGCACACATGCTCATTGCGACACCCATACCGTGCCTCAAGCGGTACCGGCAATGTGGTTGCAGATTTGCGACACAACCTTCGTGTCGCACGGTCTGGCCTGCGATATTCAGAGTGTATCGCAGAACATCAATGCGACACTCTCGGTCTGTCGCACGCGCGCATTGCGACACTCCAACCATGTCGCACTCAGTTGCTGCGATACACCATGCGTGTCGCACACACGTTTTGTGACACCCGGATCGTGCCACTAGAGGCAGTTTGAGTGCCACTAGTGGCACTGGAGGAAGCCGGGACTGACACCGTACTGGCCTCTAGTGGCGCAAAACGTGCCAAAACTGGCACTCCTTTTTTTGGTTATATTATCGCTGCAACCCTTGAAAACACTGACTTCGGTGACTTTTTTCATAACCAAATCACCACCGCATGGCGAGCATTTTGAATGAAGCTTCTTCTGCATGGCCATCAGCACTTTTTTGACGCCGAGCTCGTCACTGCGGCGCCACTAGCGCTGGCTACTTTTTGAATTTGATCGCAAACGGCATGAGCAGCTAAACGCCGCACCACCCGCAAGGCCGTCTTTTCAGCCCGGCTTGCCGGGCTGGCTAAGCTTTGACTTTGACAACAAATACACGGGAGGGGGCGTACTTGAAGCAGCCGTCCAGGCGATTCTTCAAGTACGCCCCCTCCCCCCATACTTGAAATCTTCAAGTATGGGGCAGTTGTGTGTTTTTCCGCGTAGCCATGGTTTGCGGAACGAATGTGCAGCAAACCGAGCGAAGTGGAAAAATGCGCAACTGCCATCGCGCAGCGACAGGCTTTGTTGTCAAAACAGCTTTTTCATTCAGTGCTTCTGAATGGCTGGCTGCTCATTCGATGCTGTGCATGGCTTGCGATACTCAAAATTCGATGCGTAGCATGGCTAATGCTTAGACTGCCATTCAGGCTTTGATAGATTATCTGCCTGCACAACGAATTTCTAAGATGACACAACTACAGTTATTAGTCTGAAGGACCTGGGTTCACTTCGATCAGCTGACTCTCAAAAGCAAGCGAACGCACCCGCTCCAGCGCAAGAGCAACTGGGAGTTTGCCAGCATCTACCAAGTCAACCATTCTGCTGGCATCAGCTTGATCCAAGACTCCAGCAGCAAGGGTCAGCGCCATCAACTGCCCCAACTCAACCTTTTCATCCTGAGGTGCCTGAGCACCTTCAAGTGCCAGCAGCCGCTCTGTTTGGCGCTCGATGAATTCGCGCCGGACACGATCTTGCTCACTGCCGGAGCGAATCAGTTTCGCAATGCCGTAGCCGGCTGCCCCCATCAAAGCAGCAGAGCCCAGTACCCAACCAACGGGGGTCGCCGTAACAAAGACACCGCCTAACATACCCGCAAGTCCAGTGGAGCCCAGCAAGGTCGTCGCTCCCGCCGCCCCTGCGATTGTCCCGGCTGCAGCCACACCAGCCGCTGCTCCACCGGCAGCAGCCAAATGCTCACTAACAAGACCCACCCTGTCTCGACCGCGCATTTTCTCGATAGCACTTCTAATCGCGGCTTCTTGTGGCTGATCTACTTGAGTGTCTGATGCCGGCGGTAAGGGCTTACGAAGCAGCTCTTGAGCTTTGCGCTTAGCTTCAATAATCGCTTTCTGACTAGCAGCGCCAGCTTCCTTCAAACGTTCGCCCGCACGCTGAAGATCGCCGCTTTCCAGTGACTGCTTCGCCTTATCTACCGCGTTGTTACAGCTTTCAGAAACTGCGCTAGCAGTCTTGGCTGTCAACGCACTGGTGGTCTCCAGTGATCGCTCCAGGAGTACTTTGGCTTTAGGGAGCTCGGCTTCAATTCGCTCCTGAGCCGACTGCCTAGCTTTCTTGATTCGCTCTAGGTATGACTCTATCGCCATGTTCAAACCTCAACCATGGCGAGATAGTCTTTGACCGCCAGGATAATGTCCTGAAACAGCTCCAGGAATTTCCTGGCCAATTGCATCGCGCCACTGAAGAGATCAGACGGGGTCTCTCCAGCATCCTGAGATGCGCCTACTATTCCGCCATAGATCATTGAGACAGCAGCAGCTAATGGTGCAAGCAATGCCCCCAGGAGCGGGATCATAGCGACCAGCACGCCCACTGCAGCGCCCAGTGCGAGCCCAATCGCGAGGTTGGGATTCGCCTTCATAAACTCGAAAATTTTTAGCACGACGATTTTTCCGATCGAGACTGCCTCACCGGCAATCGTCTTCGTCACCCGCCACAGGCTCTCGAGCCGGGTCATGATCTCTGGTGGAATACCACGATTGAGCCCATAAACCAGGACATCATCCATCTCAGCTTGACTGACTTCAGCATTCAAAAGGGTCAGTTCAAACATCCCCCGTTCTTTGGTCAATGCAGCCATCACCTTCTCCTTTTTTGTTGTTCTAAGGCCTTAAAGCCCCAGCGAGTGAATCATTTCACCTTCGCTTACAGCCTCCGGTGTAACCACAGCATCCTTGAGCATCAATTTTCCGCGAAGAAGGCGGTCCAGGTGCACATCGAATGAATCAAACTGAGGGTGGGTTACTGCGGGCAGGTGAATGAATACATCCTTCTGCTGCCCAATCCGGTACACCCGGTCAGAGGCTTGCGCTTCTTTGGCCGGATTCCAGTGGCGCTCCAGATGGATCACATGGTTAGCACCCACCACAGTTAATCCAACCCCTGCCGCCACAGGCGACATGATCAGCAAATTGAAGCCAGATCGCGCTTCAAACTCAGCAATCAGGCGCTTACGCGTCATATCCTCGGCTTTCGTGGCAACCGCTTTGGTATCACCGTTGATGATGGCAATGTTCAAGCCATAAATCTGGTCGAGCCAGAGCTTCAACACGCGCTGCAAGCGCTTGGTCATCATGAACAGAATGACCTTCTCACCTCTGCTCCGAATCTCATCCAGTTGTTTTAGGGTTACGGCCAACTTGCCGGACTCCATCATCAACTGGCGAGCATGCGCTGCATCGCGGCTGTAAAGAGCGGACTCGTTATCCAGACGAGGATGCAGGGAGATTGCTCTCAGCTGCGTCAGGGCTGCCAGTGCAGCACCCCGCATGTCTTCTGCCACCGCACGGCGGGAGCGATAGCTGTTCAGCACTTCGTCGTAAGCGTGCAATTGAATACCACGCATACAACTACCGAGCTCAGGGGCGAAATGCTGTTGACCTCTGCTGACCTGCTCCACACCACTGCGAATGGTTTTAGCGGGCAGGCCTTTGAGCTGATCCTCCTTCACGCGACGCAACATGAAGACACCGACCGATTCCCTGAGCTTCTGCCCAAGCTCCGTGCGCACCGCATCACGCTCATCCTCTGCAGCCGCGAGAATCGGTTTGATCCACGTGTCACGATAGTTTTCCCAGCTCCCCAGCAAGCCTGGCTGAGCGGTATCCATCAGGCACCAGAAGTCGCCCAGACTATTCTCCACAGGAGTGCCAGTAGCGAGCAGCTTGAAGTCCGCCTTGAGGCCTTTGGCCGCTCGGGTTTGCAGAGCATTCGGATTCTTGATGTTCTGCGCCTCATCAAAAATGACCATGCCCCAATCGATTCGACACAGAGAAAACTGATAATCGCGCAATGTCTGGTAAGTGGTCAGCACCAGCCGTCTATCCATGTCCAGACGATGGGCACCTGTTGCCGCTGACCGAAAACTGACCCAGTAGAGGCTGTTCTGCCGACTGAAAACTGACCCAGGTGTTCAACTGCTTCTGCTCAATTTTTGAGCAGGAGAACACAGGGTGATCAGTATGGAAATGATGGGCAAAATTCGGCGGATGTATTTCCGCGACAAGCTGTCGCTGCATGAGATAGCCAAGCGCACCGGGCTGGCGCGCAACACGATTCGCAAGTGGGTCAGAGCACCTGAGGCCAAGCAGCCGGTGCACCAACGCCGCGCGATCTTTAACAAACTCAGCCCTTTTCACGCCACGCTAGAGCAGGCGCTAAAAGCCGATTCGCTGCGCCCCAAGCAACAGCGGCGCAGTGCCAAGGCGCTGTTGGCGCAAATCAAAGCCGATGGTTATGACGGTGGCTACAGCCAGCTCACCGCGTTTATCCGTGCCTGGCGAGGGGGACAGGGCAAGGCGTCGCAGGCCTTTGTGCCGCTGACCTTTGCTCTTGGCGAGGCGTTTCAGTTTGACTGGAGCGAGGAAGGCTTGCTGGTCGGCGGCATTTACCGGCGTATGCAGGTGGCACATCTGAAGCTGTGTGCCAGCCGTGCGTTCTGGCTTGTGGCGTATCCGAGCCAGGGCCATGAGATGTTATTTGACGCCCATACACGCTCGTTCGGCGCCTTGGGCGGCGTGCCGCGCCGGGGCATCTACGACAACATGAAGACCGCCGTCGACAAGGTCAATAAGGGCAAAGGCCGGGCGGTGAATGCGCGCTTTGCGGTGATGTGCGCGCATTACCTGTTCGATCCGGACTTCTGCAACGTCGCCGCTGGTTGGGAAAAGGGCATCGTTGAAAAGAACGTGCAAGACAGCCGCAGGCGTATCTGGCTAGACGCCCAGGACTGCCAGTTTCACTCCTTCGAGGAACTCAATGCCTGGCTGGGCCAGCGCTGCCGCGCGCTTTGGAACGAGCTGACGCACCCTCAATACAGCGGGCTGAGTGTGGCCGAAGTGCTTGAGTTGGAGCGCGCTGAACTGATGCCTGTGCCAGCGCCATTCGACGGTTACGTCGAGCGGCCTGCGCGGGTCTCCAGCACCTGCCTGGTCAGCGTCGGGCGCAACCGCTACTCGGTGCCGTGTGAGTACGCGGGTAAGTGGGTCAGCAGCCGTTTGTATCCGACGCGAATCGAGGTGGTGGCTGACGACGCGCTGATCGCCAGCCATGTCCGCTTGCTGGATCGCGACCAGGTCAGCTATGACTGGCAGCACTACCTCCCGCTGATCGAACGCAAGCCCGGTGCGCTGCGCAACGGCGCGCCCTTTGCTGATCTGCCGGCGCCGCTGCGTCAGCTTAAGCACGGTCTGGGGCGTCATGCCGGCGGTGACCGGATCATGGCGCAAGTTCTGGCTGCCGTACCGGTCGCCGGGCTCGATGCGGTGCTGGTGGCTGTTGAGCTGGTACTGGAAAGCGGCAGCCTGAGCGCCGAACACATCCTCAATGTCGTGGCACGGCTGACAGCATCCGAACCACCACCCAGCGTCGAAACCCACTTGTCGCTCAAGGAAGCCCCCGTCGCTAACACGGCGCGCTACGACCGCCTGCGTGGCCAGGCCGAGGAGGTCGGTCATGCGTGATTTGATGGCGGAACTCAAGGAGCTGCGCCTGCACGGCATGGCCACGGCCTGGGCGGAGTTAACTGCACAGGGTGAGTCGAACACAGCCTCGTCCAAGTGGCTGCTCGAACACCTGCTGGAACAAGAGCACACAGATCGCGCCATGCGCTCGGTGAGCCACCAGATGAACATGGCCAAGCTGCCGATGCACCGCGATCTGGCCAGCTTCGATTTCAACGCCTCTAGCGCCGACGCACGCTTGATCAGCGAGCTGGCCAGCCTGGCCTTTACCGACACCGCGCAGAACGTGGTGCTGATCGGCGGCCCAGGCACCGGTAAAACCCACCTGGCCACCGCACTGGCCGTGTCCGGCATCACCCGGCATGGCAAGCGCGTGCGCTTCTACTCCACGGTCGATCTGGTCAATCTGCTGGAGCGCGAAAAACACGACGGCAAAGCCGGGCGGATCGCCCAGGCACTGCTGCGCATGGATCTGGTCATCCTCGACGAACTGGGTTATCTGCCGTTCAGCCAGGCTGGCGGTGCGTTGCTGTTTCACCTGCTGTCCAAGCTGTACGAACACACCAGCGTGGTGATCACCACCAACCTGAGCTTCGCCGAATGGTCGAGCGTGTTCGGCGACGCCAAGATGACCACCGCCCTGCTGGATCGGCTGACCCACCACTGCCACATCGTCGAAACCGGTAACGAGTCCTATCGCCTGCAACACAGTAGCTTGGCGGCCCAGGCCAAGATCAAATCACGGGAGCGAAAGCGTAAGGGCGGCCAGGAACCTGAGGACGATGAGTCGTTCTGATTTCATGGTGACGACGGCCTGCTACATGGCTGCGTGTGGCAGGTCTTAAACAACTGAACTGGGCTAGCGAAGGAGTGGGGGCAACAGCAGCTGCGCTGGTAGACTTATCCACAGTTGCTGGTAACAAAATCAGCAATCCGCCCTGGGTCAAATTTCAATCGGCAGGGTGGGTCAATTTTCCATCAGCGCCAACACCCTATGTCTTATTCCGAACTCAGCGTTGAAGAACGCGCCACCATTCAAATCAGCCGTGCCCAAGGGTTCAGCCTGCGCAAGATTGCTTGCTTGATCACCCGATCCCCTTCGACCATCAGCCGGGAGCTGCGCCGCAATCGAGATGTCTGTGGTGGCTACTCGGCCCGCATGACCCAGCAGCAGATGCAGGCCCGCCGCCAAGGTTGTCGACCGAAACGAAAGCTGTTGCCGGGTGGTGAGCGCTTTCAGTTGGTGGCCCATATGCTGCGCGAGCGTTTGTCTCCCGAGCAGATTGCCGGCAAGCTGCGCAGCATGAACATTCCCAGCCTCAGAGATGCCTACGTCTGTCGCGAGACGATCTATAACGCCATCTATGCCTTGCCGGTCGGCGAGCTGCGTAAGGAGCTGATCATCTGTCTGCGCCAAGGCAAGACGACGCGCCGGCCGCGCTCTGGTGGCGTGGATCGGCGCGGCCAGATCCCCGAGATGGTCAGTATTCATGTGCGCCCGCCGGAGATTGAAGACAGGCTGATGCCGGGGCATTGGGAAGGCGACCTCATCAAGGGTAAGGCCAACGCCTCGTCCGTCGGTACGCTGGTGGAACGCACCAGTGGGTACCTGATGTTGGTGAAGATGAACGACGCGACGGCGACTTCGGCGCTTGAAGGCTTCAGCGCCGCGCTCAATAGCATGCCGCTGGAGATGCGCAAGAGCATGACTTACGACCAGGGCCGGGAGATGGCACGACACGCCGAGATCACCCAAAGAACCGGCGTGGCGATCTACTTTTGCGACCCGCACAGCCCCTGGCAGCGCGGCAGCAACGAAAACATCAACGGCCTGATTCGCCAGTACTTGCCCAAGGGCACAGACCTGTCGGTACATAGCCAGGAGGAGCTGGACGCCATTGCGCTGCAACTGAACATGCGACCGCGCAAGCGCTTCGACTTCAAATGCCCCATCGAGGTGATGGGAGAGGTCATGCAAAATGCCATGGCAATGCGGCATGATGGTCCGGCTTCAATTCAATACCGTGTTGCACTCAGCTCCTGCAACCGCCAAGTAAAGACAGGTGCGCTATGAGAGTGGTAGAAGTACTAAAGCGATTAAACATCAACCCCGTCTCTTTTGATGAGCGTAAAGCTCTTATTAATCTTTCAACTACCGAAATTAAATTGCTCGAAGCCATTCACAAACCACTTTATGCCTTTGAGAATGAGCTTATTCATGCTTTTTATCAGCATCTTTTAAAGTTTGACCATGCATCGAAGATGCTGCGTGACGTTAACCTAATGAGCAAACTTCAAGAGACACAAAAACTGTACTTTAGGAAATTAACTGCCGGCGATTATGGATTCGACTACGCCCAAGATCGTATTAGAGTGGGCATTGCGCACCAAAGAGTTGGTTTGACGCCACAATGGTATATTGGGGCTTACGGTGTTTACTTAGATCTCGTTTGTAAATTCGTCAGTGTGATATTGAATAGCGATAAGGAGCGTATCGAGCCAACGTTAACTGCGCTCTACAAAGTCGCGCTGCTGGATATCACCCTAGCCTTTGACGCCTACATGTACGCTAGCCACCAGACACTTGAGCAGTCAAGGCAGCAGATTTCTGACAAATACGATTTTCAAATTCGTACCAGCAATGCCATCGCTAAGATTCAGCGCGCTTTTATACTTAATGAGTCGCATGACAGTGCACTTAGCCTTTTACTTAATGAACTCATCGCTCTGACAGATAGTCAGTTCGGTTTGATTGGTGAGGTGCTGGAAGACTCGCAACTACGACCATATCTGAAAGTCCGCGTCTTGACAAATATCAGCTGGGATCATGAAACCCGTGAGCTATATGAAAGAAGTAAGGCGGATGGCTTAGAGTTCCATAATCATCATAATTTACTGGGTGAAGTATTAACAACCGGCCAAGCTGTTATCTCAAACAATCCTCAGGATGATTCTCGTGCTGGTGGCACACCACATGGTCATCCCAAGCTCTCCTCCTTCCTTGGATTACCAATTAAACATAATGGTAAGTTGATTGGCATGGTCGGTCTGGCTAACGCAGCCAACGGCTATGAACAATCTGACGTTGAGAAACTGAACCCCATCCTCGAAACCTTGGAATCGCTGTCTGAAGCAAGAGAGATTAAAAATAAACTTGCTCTGACACTGGAAGAGAACGCCCGCCTTGCATTAGTTGCTACACAGACTGTGAACGGGGTAATGATCTTAGATTGTGATTACAACATCACTTGGTGTAATGCTGGCTTCGAACGAATCTCTGGTTATTCTTTGGAGGAGCTTGCGGGTCAATCGCCGTTGGCAACATTAACCGGGCCGCAGACTAACAGCTTTGACCTTTTGAAGTTACAAAAAGCAGTCGCAAAGAGAAAGTCTATTGAAATTGAATTACTTAAATATCGAAAGAGTGGAGAGACCTTCTGGAGTCGCATCAGTTGCAACCCTACGTTTAATGAGCTTGGAGAGCACTCGGGGTATATTTCGGTTGAGCTGGATATAACTCAAGAGCGCTTGAGGCAGGACGAACTGACCAGCTTTAAAAGCGTTGTTGATCAAATCGCTGATGCCGTCCTATTTTTTGATGCCGAAACGTTGGACATTTTATATGCCAACCTTGCTGCACAGCGTCAACTTGGGCGGAGTTGGGCGATGCTACAAATTATGAAGCCCTACGAATTTAAGCCGAGCTACGATGCACAATCGTTCGATCGGCTTTTGAAGCCGCTCAAAATAGGTGAGGTGGAGCTGCTGCATTTTGTTACCCAACATCGCAAAGGGGATGGCAACATCTATCCTGCAGAAATTAGTATGCAGATTGTACAAACCGCGTTTAACCAAAAAGTCGTTGTCAATATAATTCGTGACATCTCAGCGCAGCTTGATTATGAAAGACTCAAAAGTGAAAACGAAAAGCGCTTGGTGAATTTGCTGCATAAATCAGAGGATGCGATGGGCATAATCAGCCCAGATTTTGTGATTACTGATTGTAATGATGCAGCCGCAAAACTTTTTGGCTTGTCTGACCGCAAAGCGCTGATTGGTTTGTCGCCTATTCAATTTTCACCATTGAGCCAGGGTAAAAACAACAGCGAAGAGCTCGCCAAAGCTCTTTTAAATAAAGCCTCAACAGAGGGCTACCAGCGTTTTGAATGGCTTCATATCACTAAACAAGGTCAGCATATACCGATAGAGGTAACGCTCACTCCAGTCATCTACCTTGGACAAAACGCTATCAAGGTAATTTGGCGCGATTTAAGTGACATTAAAGCCAAAGAGCACCGCATCAAGCAATTGGCATTTTTTGATGAGCTAACGGGACTGGCTAATAAAAATTTATTCTCTGAACGAGTTAAATACCTTCTTAAAATTGCAGATAGACATCAATATACCATCGCGATTATATATATCGACCTGGTTAATCTTGAAGATATTAACGAAACAATGGGATACGAAGCGGGTGATGCAGTCATCCAAGCGGTCGGTCGCAGATTAGCAAAAACCATCCGCGGCGCAGATACTTTAGTGCGTTGTATCTTTGAGAACGAGGACTGCCAGACTTTACCTATCGTCAATGACATAGATCGAGAGTTTGACTCCTTAGCCCGTTTAAATTCTGATTTTTTTGCGCTTGCAGCCGTTCTATCTAATCCCGATGCGGCATCAATAATGGTCAACAGGTTACAACAAGCTCTCGCTGAGCCGCTCGAAACCCTAGAGGGTGAAGTCAGTATCAATGTAAGAGCTGGAATTGCTTTATATCCTCAGGATGCGGATACCTTTGATGCAATAACACGAGGTGCCAATATAGCACTTAATATGGCCAAAGAGTCCGGTTTACCCAGTTGCTATTTTAATATTGAAGTGGGTGAAAGGATTCAGAAAAAATCAATTATCTCAAAGCAACTTGAGAGAACCTTACTCTCCTATCCTGATAATCTGCGAATCGTCCTTCAACCTCAAGTTTGTTTAAAAACACATAAGTTAGTCGGTGCTGAGGTTCTGGTGCGCTGGAGAGACGAAGAGCTTGGCGAAGTTTCGCCAGGATCCTTTATTCCAATTGCTGAAGAGCGAGGGTTAATCAATAAGTTGACGCATCTCGTATTAGAACGTGTTATTGAACTGAAACGCAGTTGGCAGAAAAAAGAAATGTTCTCGCAAGAAAATTTGCGTTTCAAGCTCGCCCTTAATATTTCAGCGAAAAGCTTTGATGATGAGTCTGCAATTTATGGTTTTTTAACTTTGATAGAACTCGCAGGGCTAGAGCCAAATGATTTTGAGCTTGAGCTTACCGAAACAGGGCTTATGCGTGATCCCGATAAAGCAATATCAACTTTAAATATGATACGAAGTAAAGGTTTTGCGATTGCCATTGATGACTTTGGTATGGGGCATTCTTCATTAAGTTATCTAAAAAACATCAATGCGGATGTGCTGAAAATTGATATGCACTTTATCAAGTCAATACTTGAAGATGAGAAAAACCTCGCCATTGTTAAAACCATTATTTCAACAGCAAAGATTTTTGGCTTGAAAACTCTTGCTGAGGGAATTGAAACTCAAGAAATTGCGACGCTACTGGCAGAACTGGGTTGTGATTGGGGGCAAGGTTACTACTTCGATAAACCTCTCTCTGTTGAGCAGTTTGAAAAATTACTTTTGAGCTATAAGAGATAATACTGATTATGTTCGACTTTCTAAAGAAAACACCCACTTTAACAGAACCACTAAAAGTTTCTGATGAAAAACTCCTCTTTAATGCCATGTTAAACGCTACCGCGATGGTGATTTTTAATCATTCAGGCGAAATACTTGAAGTGAGTCAGAAGTTTGCTGACTTTATGGGGTACAGTAAACAGGAACTTCTGGGCCAGCATCACCGCATTTTGTTTGAGACTGCCTATACATCGAGGCCCGAGTATATAACCTTCTGGCGAAATCTCCTTGAGGACAAACCGCAGCGAGATACCTTTAAATATATAAAGAAGAATAGAGAAACTATCTTTGTCGGCGCACGTTATGTGCCAATTAAGGATGAACAAGGTAAGGTGTATCGTGTTGTTAAATTGGCTTTTGATGTCACCGCGCAGCATAACGAATCTGCGTCGCAGAATGCTGTTTTTACAGCACTTAACCGCTCACAGGCTGTAATTGAATTTACCCCGGATGGCACAATCACCAATGCTAACCAGAATTTTCTTAATGCTATGGATTGCAAACTGGAACAGATAAAGGGTAAACACCACAAAATTTTCTGTGATGAAAACTTTTATCGTGATAACCCAAATTTCTGGCGCAACTTGGCTAACGGTAACTATCAGACAGGTCGATTTCTAAGAAGAAGTCTGTCTGGCAGGAGCGTCTGGCTTGAAGCAACTTACAACCCCATTCTTGATGGGCAAGGTAAAGTCTATAAAGTGATAAAATTTGCGTCAGATATTTCTGAGCGCGTCAATAACGCCATTAATACAGTGAACCTCGCGGCGCAAACATCCGAAAAGACATCGGCGTTAACAACAACGGCAATGCGAGAGCTGGATAACAGCGTGAATACCAGTGTTCAAATCGCATCACAGGTTGAAAATACTGCACAAGTAGGACAAGAGCTAAATCTGAAATCAAAGAATATTCAGGAAATAGTAACCACCATACGTTCTATTGCAGATCAGACAAACTTATTGGCACTTAATGCGGCGATTGAAGCTGCAAGAGCCGGAGATTCCGGCAGAGGGTTCGCAGTTGTTGCAGACGAAGTAAGAAAGCTTGCCGCCAGATCGGCTTCCGCAACCTCCGACATTGCTGAAGTAGTCAAAGAAAATGCTGGGCTGATTGATAAAATTGACATCGGTTTAAAAGAGATCAATGTGATAGCTAAAAAGGGTCATGAATCGATCAAACATGTCGAAAAAGTTATCGAGAGTGTGAATGTGAGTATCAGTGAACTCGTGTCAATGGTTGAAGCATTGAAACCCTAATTTTTATACCAACAATCCTTTATTTATTGGATTTGTTACCAGAGCGCTCCTAATTTGTTGGAAGGTGTTTTACTTCTTCATCAGATAGCGCTATTAACGATGAATGAAAAATGGACAGCCCGCATCAAAACAAAAATCTAACAATTAAAAACAATGCGTTTAAATAAAAATTTTTCAACCTAATCATACGCATAATTACCAGAAACTAAATAGAAAGCGTTCTTTTTCTTTTTTGCGATATACATAGCCTGGTCAGCTTTATTAATAATCTCATCTGAACTAAGTTTTTCGCCTTTATGAATGTAGGCTCCAATACTTGAAGTACAAATATAAGGTTCGGCCCCTAGATCGTAAGGATAACTTAGTCGTTCTCTTATTTTTTTGCCTATTTTTTAACCCAAGCATCAGAAGAGAAAATTTGGTTGCGTCCAGAGAGTATAATTAAAAACTCGTCACCTCCAAACCGGCAAACCGTATCGCTATCACGAACAGATTCTATTAATCGATTTGATACGGCTTTAAGTAAATGATCTCCTGCCTCATGACCTTGAGTATCATTTAGTAACTTGAAATCGTCGAGATCTATATACATCAATGCAATAGGAAATTTATCTCTTTTAGCTAATAATAGTAGTTGCCCTAATCGTTCTTGCAACAATCTTCTATTAGCAAGACCTGTTAACGAATCATAGAATGCAAGGCGCTTAATTTGTAACCGCTCCACAAACCACACCTTCAAGTGAAGTGAAGGCCCACAGATGCTGTGCTCCCGATTTTCCTGGAGCCCAGCCCATGATGCGTCCCGACCCCAAGGTCAAAGCCGTTTACCTTTACCCCAAGCCGGTCGATTTCCGCAAATCCATCAACGGTCTGGCCGCCTTGGTCGAGTTGGATATCAAGGTGGCGGTGTTCGACCCGGCGTAACCGCTCCATAAACCCCACCTTCAACTGACCTGTCCGTTCCCGGATGCTGGGCTCCCCATTTTTTCCCGTGGAGCTCCGTCATGATGCGTCCCGACGCCAAGGTGCAGAAGGTCTATCTCGTAACCGCTCCACAAACCACACCTTCAAGTGAAGTGAAGGCCCACAGATGCTGTGCTCCCGATTTTCCTGGAGCCCAGCCCATGATGCGTCCCGACCCCAAGGTCAAAGCCGTTTACCTTTACCCCAAGCCGGTCGATTTCCGCAAATCCATCAACGGTCTGGCCGCCTTGGTCGAGTTGGATATCAAGGTGGCGGTGTTCGACCCGGCGTAACCGCTCCATAAACCCCACCTTCAACTGACCTGTCCGTTCCCGGATGCTGGGCTCCCCATTTTTTCCCGTGGAGCTCCGTCATGATGCGTCCCGACGCCAAGGTGCAGAAGGTCTATCTCTACCCAAAGCCCGTCGATTTCCGCAAATCCATCAACGGCCTGGCCGCTCTGGTCGAGCTGGACATCAAGGTGGAAGTGTTCAACCCCGTGCTGTTCGTGTTCCTCAACCGCACCCGCAGTCAGGTCAAGATCCTCTACTGGGAGCGCAATGGCTTCTGCTTGTGGCTCAAGCGTTTGGAAGCCGAACGCTTCAAGACCAAGCCCGATGCCGGCGACGAGGCCATCGAGCTGACGGTCGATGAGTTGAACTGGCTGCTCGACGGCATCGACCTGTGGCGCAACCGTCCGCACCAGATACTGACGCCGCGTTTCGTGACCTGAGCCGGTATAATCCACGGCCATGATCGCCGTGCCCGCCCCCCTTCCTGACGACCCAATCCTGCTCAAGCATTTACTGCTGCTGGCCAGTGAACAGGCGGCTGCGAAAGATGCTCGCATAGAACAACTTCAGGAACAGGTCGCCCTGCTGCGCCACAAGTTGTTCTCGCCCAAGTCCGAGCGCAGCCCTGAAGATACCGACTCGCCGCAGTTGGCCATGTTCAACGAGGCCGAAGAGCTGATCGAAGCGCTGTCCGCCGCGCCAAGCGAAGCCGAAGCCGAAGCCGAAGCCGAAGCCGAAGCCGAAGCCGAAGCCGAAGAAATCGTTGCGCCGGTCAAGCGCCGTGGCAAGCGCAAGCCGTTGCCGGCCAACCTGCCGCGTGTCGAGGTCATCCACGACCTGCCCGAGCACGAGCTGACTTGCGCCTGTGGCGCCTGCAAACAAGTCATCGGCGAGGAGACCAGCGAGCAGCTGGAGATCATCCCGATGCAGGTGCGGGTCATCCGCCATATCCGCAAGACCTACGCCTGCAAGGCCTGCGACGCGGCGCCGATCACTGCCGACAAGCCGGCCCAACTGATCGAGAAGAGCCTGGCCAGCCCCAGTGTGCTGGCGATGCTGCTGACCACCAAATACGCCGACGGCATCCCGCTGTACCGCTTCGAGAAGATGCTCAGCCGCCACGGCGTCGAGATCCCGCGCCAGACCCTGGCGCGCTGGGTGATCCAGAGCGGCGAGCAACTGCAACCGCTGCTCAACCTGCTGCGCGACAAGTTGCTCGAATACCCCGTTTTGCACTGCGACGAAACGCGCTTGCAGGTACTGCATGAACCGGGACGAGATCCCACCGCGCAGTCCTGGATGTGGGTACAAAGCGGTGGACCACCGGATAAGCCGGTGATCCTCTTCGACTACACCGCCAGCCGCGCGCAGGAGGTGCCGCTGCGCTTGCTCGACGGCTATCGCGGCTACCTGATGACCGACGACTACGCCGGCTACAACGCCGTGGCCGCGCAAGAAGGCATCGAACGCCTCGGCTGCTGGGCGCATGCGCGGCGCAAGTTCGTCGATGCGCAGAAAGTGCAACCCAAGGGCAAAACCGGCCGTGCCGACATGGCGTTGAACCTGATCAACAAGCTCTACGGCATCGAGCGGGACCTGAAGGACGCTTGCGATACCGAGCGCCTGGTCGCCCGTCAGCAACGCAGCCAGCCGCTGCTCGATCAACTCAAGACCTGGCTGGACAAGACCCAGCCGCAGGTCGTCGGGCAGACGGCGCTGGGCAGGGCGGTGAACTACCTGGCCAGCAACTGGAGAAAGCTGGTGCGCTACGTCGAAGGTGGACATCTGCCGATCGACAACAACCGCGCCGAGAACGCCATCCGCCCGTTCGTTATCGGGCGCAAGAACTGGCTGTTCAGCGACACGCCCAAGGGGGCCACGGCCAGCGCGCAGATCTACAGCCTGATCGAAACCGCCAAGGCCAATGGCCAGGAGCCTTACGCCTGGCTGCGCCACATCCTCGAACGCCTGCCGGCCGCCAATAGCGTCGAGGATTACGAAGCGCTGCTGCCGTGGAATTGCTCGCCAGTGAGCGCATCCTGACAGACCCGCTCCATCAGCAGTAGGTGGGGTTTATGGAGCGGTTACGAACCTACCTCAGCGAAGACCTTGCGTACGAAAGGCGTGCCCTTCTTCATTCGCTTGATTCGGTTTGAGATGGCTTGTGCGACAGACATGGGAGCCTTCTAAGACCTGACGGTTGCTGAGAAGAATGCAATGCGGATTTTTTCTCTAAATATCCGGCTGCGATTTAAGATGAAATCAGTAACCGCTCAGTTCCCGGAATTTTTGGGAATCATGATGAGCGATCCATTCAGCCACATCATAAGGAACGTACAGTTTAAACTTGGCGCGAGAGATCGCGATGTACACAGCACAGATTCGTTGGTCAAACTCATTCACATCCCTGAACTGAGTGACAGTGAGTAGCTGCGGCGTCAACAAAACTACGTCGAACTCCATCCCTCCAGCCTGTTCAGCCATCATAACCATACAACTATTACCGGATTGACCAAGCATCCCTTTCAGCTGATTCATATCGGCAACATTGAAGCCTTTTTCTAGCTCTTCCTCCACCCATAAAAATGACTCATCGTGCCGATTGGCGTCACAAACCTGCTGCCAGTTTGAGAACTCACTAAAGTCCAAATGCGGTCCATCCGGTATCTGCTCAACACTGTAGAAATCTGGCTTGAACAATGCGATGGCAGTGGCCATAAACCTTTTAAGGTCTTTCTGCGCCTCAGTACTGGGGATTAGCGCGCGCCCTGCAGCATCCATCTGGATAATCCACTTCATCATGTCCCAACGGGATGCAGCCAATACCACACAACCCTCAGGCGGCAAAAATCCTTGAGGATAATACTTAACAGCGACATCAGTATTGCTAGCACCCTCAAAGGGAATCTTGCCCTTACTAGAGTGGCGGTAGATTAGAGGGTTTACCAAACTCTCGACGTTACGGCCAGATCGAACAGAGTAGGCGATCTCGCTTCGCCGGACCTCGCGCCCTCTGTTTACAAAAGCGCCCCCAGCTTGTTGATATTCATCCCCGAGCGTTATCAACACCTGGCGACCTCGCTCGATGATCTGCATAAGGGAAGCAGGAAGGTCCTGACTTTCGTCAATGAGTACGTGCGTGTACCGAGCCGGAACCACACAGCCTGATAAGCTTGCGCGCTTTATCATTAACAATGCTTCGAGTTCAACCAGACCGTACCAGGCAGGGTTTGACTCAAGGTAGCCCCATAGCTGGCTCGAATACTCAAGAACCACCCTAGCATCCATGCTAGACAAAGGCTGGTTGAAATAAGGCAAGTGCTTTGCCGACAGGGTATAGTCTCTAGACCGACAATAGTTATTGAGCACTTTAAGGCAAATGTTCAGCGTCGATTGTGTGTCATAGCCACGGACGCCAATGATGTTCAGTTCTTGTGACAATGCCCGCTTACTAAGAAACTTAGGAAGTTCGTTCACGGGCTTGGGCTTGGGGCCATTCAGCAAGAACTGTGCGAATTCGATGAAAGTCAATCCGGCTTTACTGCCGTAAACGTCTCCAATACGCTTACGAAGGGCCTCCAACTTTCCGGATGTGTGCGCCAACAATAACGTCCCCCCTGGACGCAAGCACTCCATCAAGGTGCCTAATAGGTGGCTCTTACCGATACCCGCGTAACCTTGAACATGGAGGTCCTCATCCAGGTTGGCACGGAAAGTCCTTACCAACTTATCCTGCGCAGGGCTTAACCAACGCTCGCGGTGCCGTGGCGTAATCATCTGCTCACTGAATGGGTTGATACGTCTATAGTGACGCCCCCTAAATTCGAAATCCCATCTTCCATTGGGTAGCAAATAATCCCGCGCTGCGACCTCATCAGAACTTAGAAAGCGTAAGTTTAAACTCTTGGCAACCTGACCACCGGAGCGTAACTTTCTTGGATCAAACAGCCGCTGCGCCTCTGACAGCAACCCTCTAGCATCTAAATGCTGAGTATCAACCGCCCAAGCGACAAGTTTGCTCAAGACTCTTTCAATCGAACTCGGCGTCAGCTCTTTTTTCTCTGCAACTGACAAGTGCTGAACAACCAAAATCGCGGCCAATTCAGCATCCGACAAAGTAGCTAGCTCGCTTGCATCTTTAGAACCTAATAAACTTGCGCAAGTCTCACTTGCTACGGGCAAGAAAAGGGGGCTGGATAAATCAAAGTGCTCAGGATGCATACCATCTCACAGTTAAGAAAGGACTCATCATTTGATCAATCCTTTTCATATCCCTCATCAGTCACTCCTGATTCGTCGTCTATTTCGAACCAATCGACCTCTGAAATTTTTGTTGCAGGAGGGCATAGATTGACTGCTACACGTAGACAATCGTCTCGGGCAGAGCTGTAGCGGGCATCGTTAAGCCACCCCAGATCGATCAACCTAGAGCGAATCAGTGACCTTGGCACACCAAAACGTTTACTCAGCTCAACAAGAAAAATATTGACGGTCGTAATATTTACTGGCTGGTGATCTACATATATGAGCCCATACCTGCGCCACTTGACCTCATATTTATCGAGCAGCTCCATTACATTCTCAGCCAGACTTTCGACTTCCATCCATCTCTCATGTGAGTCACTCATTACTATCCTCGCCCTTGACATCAAGCACGAACTCATAGTTACCCAGAGTGCCTGACATCCCTCCTAGGTAGTTATTATGCTCACTCGCTAGCTCTGCGCACTTCATCTCGATGCAATACTGCAATTCACAGACTGCCATTTCAAGGAGCCTGCCCAGATCGGCAGCACTTTTTGCAGCTAGATGCAGCTGCAGATCAAACTTTCCTGAGGTAAAGGGCGATAAAGATGCGGTCGCTGCTGCTCGAAAAGAAATTTCTTCTCGCTGATTTGCACCTTCAACCTGACTGTTCTTCGACCCACTAAGTAGTTCGGCATGTTCTTCGTCCATGAGATCCAGCACCCTCGAAAGCTCCAGAGTTTTCGAGGGATTCAAATGCATCTGCTCCTTGATATCCAAACGACGGATCTGCCATTCCCGAATCTTTTCTCGGGTCAGACTATCAATTTCATCCACGGCAGAGCCCTCTTGATGCCCGAATTTTAAGTATGCCAACCTTCAACTTCGTGAATTAAATGGTTTTCTGCGAAATCAGAAGCCTTGCAACGGGTGGGACTTGAGCTGCTCATGCCTGGGGTTCAGGTCATGGGTGTTTGAGAACACTTAACCTGGAAATACCCCTAGCCCCCTCACTCAAAGCAATACTCTCCCAGTAACAAAGCCGGACTACTTCTTGCTGAAAAAAACCTGCCTTTAGTAATAAGTGCTACAGCAAAATTCCTCCCGCCCCGCCTCACTGAGCGGCCTCGGCTAACCCCGGCACCAGGGCAGTGGCCACTGCAGCTCCAGACTACAGCCCAAACTGCACGTTACCTTGACCTTCATTCCATTTGAACCACGCTCTGTAAGGAGTAGCGATCATAAGCCGCCCCTCGCAATGCCAGAATCGGTAACACGCTCAAACGGAAACCTCTAGCGCTGATTCGGTTAGCAGCCTAACGAGTTCATCACCAACTCTCTGCAGAAGCGATTCGCGGCCCCCTGAGCTTTCTGCTGCAAACAGATAGGTAATGACCAGGGAGTGACAGGCGAATGTCGAGCACCTAGCAAAGATTATCAGGCTTTTCGAGCGTAGGGCTGGTAGCCGCCGGCTCCGGTAAACTGACGTGCGTGCAACTGCCACGATTGGCAAGATCTTCCTGGGCAAGCCTCTGCCGAGCTGTAGCTGGCCGAGCAATATCAATAGTGAATTTGATGAGCTGCCGGTGGCGCAACGGAGCTTGTGGCTGACGAAGCGGCCTGAAGGAGTCGTCGCTACGGTGCAACTCGCCACCCGATTGTCTTCAGATGTCCTCAAGGCCGTCCGCTGCGCCTGCTTGCAGAGCACGCACTAGACACCAAGTTTTCGAGCGCAACGCTGTACGACTTCTGAAAACTCGAATGCTGATAGATCTAAACAGCAGGTGTTGAGCGCTGGTCTGCCAGGATCCTTTCCACCTCGTCGACGATCTCAGCTGCCGTGCAGCCCAGGGGGATGGCCAGCTTGATCAAGGTGGTGATCGTTGGCTGATGGATGCCCCGCTCCATCAGGCTGACATAGTTACGCTGCAATTCTGCCTCATGAGCCAATCGCTCCTGGGTGAGCCCTGCTTTGTTGGCGCTGATGGAAAATTGACCCACCCTGCCGATTGAAATTTGACCCAGGGCGGATTGCTGATTTTGTTACCAGCAACTGTGGATAAGTCTACCAGCGCAGCTGCTTTTGAACCCACTCCCTCGCTGTCCCAGTTCAGCTGTTGAAGACCTGCCAAATGCAGCCATGCAGCAGGCCGTCGTCACCATGAAATCAGAACGACTCATCGTCCTCAGGTTCCTGGCCGCCCTTACGCTTTCGCTCCCGTGATTTGATCTTGGCCTGGGCCGCCAAGCTACTGTGTTGCAGGCGATAGGACTCGTTACCGGTTTCGACGATGTGGCAGTGGTGGGTCAGCCGATCCAGCAGGGCGGTGGTCATCTTGGCGTCGCCGAACACGCTCGACCATTCGGCGAAGCTCAGGTTGGTGGTGATCACCACGCTGGTGTGTTCGTACAGCTTGGACAGCAGGTGAAACAGCAACGCACCGCCAGCCTGGCTGAACGGCAGATAACCCAGTTCGTCGAGGATGACCAGATCCATGCGCAGCAGTGCCTGGGCGATCCGCCCGGCTTTGCCGTCGTGTTTTTCGCGCTCCAGCAGATTGACCAGATCGACCGTGGAGTAGAAGCGCACGCGCTTGCCATGCCGGGTGATGCCGGACACGGCCAGTGCGGTGGCCAGGTGGGTTTTACCGGTGCCTGGGCCGCCGATCAGCACCACGTTCTGCGCGGTGTCGGTAAAGGCCAGGCTGGCCAGCTCGCTGATCAAGCGTGCGTCGGCGCTAGAGGCGTTGAAATCGAAGCTGGCCAGATCGCGGTGCATCGGCAGCTTGGCCATGTTCATCTGGTGGCTCACCGAGCGCATGGCGCGATCTGTGTGCTCTTGTTCCAGCAGGTGTTCGAGCAGCCACTTGGACGAGGCTGTGTTCGACTCACCCTGTGCAGTTAACTCCGCCCAGGCCGTGGCCATGCCGTGCAGGCGCAGCTCCTTGAGTTCCGCCATCAAATCACGCATGACCGACCTCCTCGGCCTGGCCACGCAGGCGGTCGTAGCGCGCCGTGTTAGCGACGGGGGCTTCCTTGAGCGACAAGTGGGTTTCGACGCTGGGTGGTGGTTCGGATGCTGTCAGCCGTGCCACGACATTGAGGATGTGTTCGGCGCTCAGGCTGCCGCTTTCCAGTACCAGCTCAACAGCCACCAGCACCGCATCGAGCCCGGCGACCGGTACGGCAGCCAGAACTTGCGCCATGATCCGGTCACCGCCGGCATGACGCCCCAGACCGTGCTTAAGCTGACGCAGCGGCGCCGGCAGATCAGCAAAGGGCGCGCCGTTGCGCAGCGCACCGGGCTTGCGTTCGATCAGCGGGAGGTAGTGCTGCCAGTCATAGCTGACCTGGTCGCGATCCAGCAAGCGGACATGGCTGGCGATCAGCGCGTCGTCAGCCACCACCTCGATTCGCGTCGGATACAAACGGCTGCTGACCCACTTACCCGCGTACTCACACGGCACCGAGTAGCGGTTGCGCCCGACGCTGACCAGGCAGGTGCTGGAGACCCGCGCAGGCCGCTCGACGTAACCGTCGAATGGCGCTGGCACAGGCATCAGTTCAGCGCGCTCCAACTCAAGCACTTCGGCCACACTCAGCCCGCTGTATTGAGGGTGCGTCAGCTCGTTCCAAAGCGCGCGGCAGCGCTGGCCCAGCCAGGCATTGAGTTCCTCGAAGGAGTGAAACTGGCAGTCCTGGGCGTCTAGCCAGATACGCCTGCGGCTGTCTTGCACGTTCTTTTCAACGATGCCCTTTTCCCAACCAGCGGCGACGTTGCAGAAGTCCGGATCGAACAGGTAATGCGCGCACATCACCGCAAAGCGCGCATTCACCGCCCGGCCTTTGCCCTTATTGACCTTGTCGACGGCGGTCTTCATGTTGTCGTAGATGCCCCGGCGCGGCACGCCGCCCAAGGCGCCGAACGAGCGTGTATGGGCGTCAAATAACATCTCATGGCCCTGGCTCGGATACGCCACAAGCCAGAACGCACGGCTGGCACACAGCTTCAGATGTGCCACCTGCATACGCCGGTAAATGCCGCCGACCAGCAAGCCTTCCTCGCTCCAGTCAAACTGAAACGCCTCGCCAAGAGCAAAGGTCAGCGGCACAAAGGCCTGCGACGCCTTGCCCTGTCCCCCTCGCCAGGCACGGATAAACGCGGTGAGCTGGCTGTAGCCACCGTCATAACCATCGGCTTTGATTTGCGCCAACAGCGCCTTGGCACTGCGCCGCTGTTGCTTGGGGCGCAGCGAATCGGCTTTTAGCGCCTGCTCTAGCGTGGCGTGAAAAGGGCTGAGTTTGTTAAAGATCGCGCGGCGTTGGTGCACCGGCTGCTTGGCCTCAGGTGCTCTGACCCACTTGCGAATCGTGTTGCGCGCCAACCCGGTGCGCTTGGCTATCTCATGCAGCGACAGCTTGTCGCGGAAATACATCCGGCGGATTTTGCCCATCATTTCCATACTGATCACCCTGTGTTCTCCTGCTCAAAAATTGAGCAGAAGCAGTTGAACACCTGGGTCAGTTTTCAGTCGGCAGAACAGCCTCTACTGGGTCAGTTTTCGGTCAGCGGCAACACGCCTGTCTCGAAGACATCGACTACCGTGCCCCGCGCGGACTCGACAAGGCGCTGATCCTCCAGCTGAGCAGCGGTCAGTGGCTGCGCGACGGACTCAACCTGATTATCAACGGCCCGACTGGCGTCGGTAAAACCTGGCTGGCCTGCGCCCTGGCCCACCAGGCCTGCCGAGAGGGCTACAGCGTGCGTTACCTGCGCTTGCCGCGCCTACTGGAAGAGTTGGGCTTGGCCCATGGCGACGGGCGCTTCGCCAAGCTGATGAGTAGCTACGCCAAGACCGACCTGCTGATCCTTGATGACTGGGGCCTGGCCCCGTTCACCGCCGAACAGCGCCGCGACATGCTGGAGCTACTGGACGACCGCTACGGCCAGCGCTCGACCCTCGTGACCAGCCAAATGCCCGTGGACAACTGGCACGAACTGATCGGCGATCCAACCCTGGCCGATGCCATCCTCGACCGCCTGGTGCACAACGCTTATCGGATCAATCTGAAGGGTGAATCAATGCGCAAACGGACGCAGAAATTGACGACGCCAGCCAACCCGGACTAACAATGCCACCCCTGCGTCGCTGCGCTCCGACTGCCCGGCCGGATGGCCGTGGAACAGGTGGCCAGATGGCCGTGGAATGCCTGGCCAGATGAGAGCGGACTGGGTGGCCGGATGGCGTGGAATCCGCAGCCCTGGTTGTTGGGCGCGCGATTCACGGGGACGAAAGCCGTAATGCCCGCTTCTTCGCAGGCCTGAAACTGCGCCCCGTTGGAATAACCTGCATCAGCCGTGACCGTCAGCTCAGGCTGCTGCAGAACCGCCTGAGTCGCTTTGGCCATCGGCTCCAACTGCTGGTTGTCGGTGCAGTCATTGGTCACTTCGTGATGCACGATCAGGCCATGCTCGGCATCGACAGCGCTCTGCACGTTGTAGGCCACGCAAGGACTCTTGCCGGAGCAGCGCATCTTCTTGGCATCCGCTTCGCCCTCGACGAACTGTTCCAGGCCCTGCGCCTCCATCAGCGCTTGTACGGTCAAGTTATCGGCATGGCGATCCTGTAGCTGGCGTAGCGCCTGTTTCACCGCTGCCCGGTCAATCGTCTCTTGCGCGTCTTGTGCATCACCCTCATCAAGCTGGGCCAGGTACTGGGCAATGTGTTTTTCCAGCTTCGCTTGTTGACGCTTGAGCTTCTCCACGCTCAGGTGCTTGCGCAGCGAAGCTACCGCTTGGAACTTGCTGCCATCGATGGCCACCAGCTCCCCACTGATCAAGCTCGCCTGGCGACAGAACTGGACGAAAGCCTTGCAAGTCGCCTGAAAGGCCACGCTGTTGCCTTTGCGAAAATCCGCGATGGTCTTGAAGTCCGGCGCCAGACGACCCAGCAACCACATCACCTCGATATTGCGTTGGCACTCCGCCTCCAATCGACGAGAGGAGCGAATGCGCTGGAAGTAGCCATATAGGTATAGCTTGAGCAAATCAGCTGGATCGTAGCCAGGACGCCCAGTCTTGAGCGGCTCAGCCTTGCTGAACCCCAGTACCTTCAGATCCAGACGAGCCACATAGGCCTCGATGACTCGAACTAGATGATCCTCAGGAACCAGCTCTTCCAATGTCGGCGGAAACAGGCTGCTTTGTTGCCGACCTTCACCTTGGATATAGCCCATAAACGACAATGCCCCTATCGACCGATAGAGGCATTGTCTTCACCTTGCACTCAGACTGCTAGGTTTTCACACAGTCTGTGTGGGCGGTTTTTTATTTCCCTCCCAAGGTAGCCATCTTAGTAACCAAGGTTCAGTGGTTGAGGGTGCGCCAATAGTCGAAGACTCACGCCTAGGATGCGTCCGTCCCGATTTCGGCAAAATTGCTGATCTTCACCGCACCATCAGGGAAGCGAGCAATAACTTCCAACTGCCCCCCCATCGCCTCGATATGGCTGCGCAGGGTGGAAATGTACATGTCGGTGCGCTTTTCCAGCTTGGCAATCGAGGGTTGCTGTACATGCAGCACCTCGGCCAGCACCTTATGGGAAAGACCACGCGCCTGACGCAACTCATTGAGTGGCATTTCGGCCAGCAGCTCCTAGGCCTTTGCCTCGATGCGAACCTGAGACTCAGGCGCCATCTTTGCGCGCAGTTCTGCAAATTTCTTAGCCATCTGTCAAGCCCTCCTTCCGAAGCTGCTCCAGATGCTCGTCATACAGACGGTCAGCCAGCGGAACATTGATTTCATACCAGCGATCATCACCGGCCTTGCTACCACCAATTAGCAGAATGGCCGAGCGCCTGGGATCAAAAGCGTATAGCGTCCGGTATGGACGCCCCACATGTTGTGCTCTCAGTTCCCGCATGTGGCCATGGCGCGAGCCATTGATTCCGCGGCTATGTGGAAACCCGAGCGACGGACCCCGTTCCTCTAAAAGCCGAACGGACACAGCAACGGATTCTTGCTCATCAGCAGACAGGCTTTCCCACCAGTCACCGAACTCGTCGGTGTATTCGACATCCCAAGCCATGAGAATATAGCCCAAGTAGCGAATCCGCAGAACACGAGCTAGATATGCCAACACACAATCCGGCGACGCACACGGATCAGCGAGTGCGCTGTCCAAGCGATAGTGTTGGTCTTGCCCGAGCCTGCGCTGTGCTGAATCAAGTACGGCTGCCCTGCCCCCTCGACACGCACGGCAGCGAGCATCTTGGTCACGCCCTCCCATTGATGGAAGCGCGGGAAGATCAGGCCTTCCTTGAAATAGGTTATACCGAGAAGCACAGGCGCAGCGGCCGCTCGACGGTGATGCGACAGTAGCCGAAGTAGGTGGTGGCGAATAGGCTCCAGCACACACTCCAGCCGGCGCAGCACGGTAAACGGCAGATGATGCGGCCGTACTCGGAGGGTTTGAAGGCACCCAGAAGCAGATCTGCGATATTCTAGATAAAGGGGGCCAGGGTCTGCTGGTTCACGCGTTGTTCCTTACTTGATGGGCAAGGAAGGCACTTTGCGCCGCCTCCCTGCGAGATGTCTTGCTCGATGCCGAACCTTAACCGGTTGGACGATTTCGAGCCAGCATCGGCAGAATGCTCAGGAACTTCTCGCGCTTTTCCTCTGTGGTCACACGCAGCGGCCAGAAGCATTGAAACGATCTGGTGGCCTGATCGTTTTTGACCGGCTTTCAGCTTTCTAAAGTCGACGGCGCTGAAAGTAGCCAGAAATACATGACTACTTCAGACCATTATCAGAGTGCGCGCAGCAGTTCGCGGAACTGTTCAGCTTCCAATGGTTTCGAGTACAAGAAGCCCTGCGCTACCTCACAGCCCAGACTTTTCAAGAAGTCACGCTGGGCCTCATTCTCAACCCCTTCGGCAACGATCTCCAGATTGAGTGAGTGACCCAAGGCGATGATCGCCTCAATCACTGGCTCCTCGGCTGAGGTGGGGAGAACCTTGCTGACAAACGCGCGGTCGATCTTCAGCGTGCTGGCCGGCAGGCTGCTGAGCTGGCTGAGCGAAGAGTAGCCCGTACCGAAATCATCAATGGCAATCCTGAAGCCTTCAGCGCGTAGAGCCAGGATCAGTTCCATCTGCTCATGGGTATGGTTGAGGGCCGCACCTTCGGTAATTTCCAGCTCAATCGCGCAGGCTGGTACCGAGTAGGTGCGCAAGGTGTTCATCAGGTTTTCCTTAAATCCCCAGCTTTCCAGTTGGCGGCTGGAAATGTTGATAGCCATAAGGGGCACCTGTAAGCCTGCATCGACCCATTCACGCCATTGCTGGCAGGCTTTATCAAAAACCCATTGGCCAATGCGCACGATCAGGCCGTTGGTTTCCGCGAATGGGATGAAGCGGGCCGGGCTGACCGGGCCCCATTCCGGGTGGAACCAGCGGATCAGCACTTCCATCCCCTGCAGACTGTCGTCGTGCAAATGGTATTTGGGCTGATAAACCAGATTGAATAGATCTTGATCCAGGGCCTGGCGAATACCCAGTTCAAGCTCGGCAGCAGAGCGCGAGCGTGTCTCCAATTCTTCGGAGAAAAACACCAGTTCGTTTCGGCCCGTGGACTTGGCTTCGCGCAATGCGGCCTGGGCGCGGCGCATGAGTGCCTCGCTCGTCAGGCCATTGTCCGGACAGATGCTTATACCGGCACAGGCGGTCAGGTTGAAAGGCTGCTGTGCAATCGAAAACGGTTCAGACAGCCGGCTTTGTAGGCGATGGGTAACCGAACTCAGGTCTTCGGCGCGGTCAGTGCCGTCCAGCATCACGATGAATTCATCGGCATTCAGTCGTGCGCAAAGGTCAGTTTTGGCCAGCGAGTGGCTGATTCTCTCCGCTGCCATCTTCAGGGCCATATCGCCAGCGGTATGGCTGAGGGTTTCATTAATGATATCGAAACAGTCTAGGTTCAGCAGCACTACACCGCCACGCCAACCACTAGCATTCAGGCGCTGGTTCAGCTGGTCGGTGAAGCCCTGGCGATTGAGTAAGCCGGTCAGTGGATCGTGGGATGTTAGGAAGTCCATCTGCTCTCTGGCGCGGACCTGCTCGGTAATATCAACACCAAAGCCTTGGAATTCCCAGCTGCCGAAGTGTTCGCCCTCCAGCATTTGCCGTACCCGCCATTCAAACCAGCGCGCTTCACCGTTGAGCCGCAGCATACGAATGCGCATGGTCTGTGCCTCATCCCGGGTGGTGGCATTGAGCTTGGTCAGCTGGCGCTTGAGGATCAGCCGATCGTCCTCATGGACCTGATCAAGCAAGCTGCTGCCTAGCAGCTGGTCCGGCTTCTGGCACTGGAAAAAACGGCAGGTGGCCGGGTTGATAAACGTCAGCCGCAGGTGGCTGTCCAGGCGGATAATCAATTCGGTCTGGCTTTCGACGATTTCCCGGTAGCGTTGCTCAGCCACGTGCAGCTTGTGCAGAGCTTGTTTGTAATCGCTGAGGTCGTGGCAGATGCCAACATAAAGCCGACCGATCGAGGTGTCGGTTCGTCCGACCGAGAGGTGCATGGGAAACTGTGTACCGTTTTTCCTCAGTCCCTCGACGTCACGGCCAATGCCGATAACCTTGGCATGACCACTGTGATGGTAATTGTGCATGTAACCATCATGATGGGCTGCGTACTTGTCGGGCATCAGACAAGCAACGTTTCGTCCCAGCACCTCGTCGGCGCTATAACCGAACAGCTGTTCTGAGCCTTGGTTGAAGAGTCGTATCAGGCCCTTGTCGTCGATCACGATCACGCCATCGACGGCGGCTTCCAGAATGGCAGTTTGCAAGTCGTAAGCAATACGCAACTGTTCGGCATCCAGGCCCTGGTCTTCGCTGATTCCCAGTAGATAGCGATTAGGCATTGAAGCGTTCCGTAAGGCCATGCAGGTCGGCTGCGGTTTTTTCCAGGGCCAGACCACGTTCGCTGGTTTTGGAGGCGTTTTCCAGGCTTTCGTCGGCCGCCTGAGCAATGTGGTTGATCTGTCGCGAGATATCTTCGGCGACATGGGCTTGCTGCTCTGCTGCTGCCGCCATCTGTTGGCTCATGCCATTGATGTGTTCCATGGCCGACCTGATGCCTTCCAGTGCCTGCTGGGTTTCGCTGACCCGGGCCACGCCTTGCTCGGCATCCTCGTTACCCTTGCGTGCAATCTCCACCGCATGGGTGGCACTTCTGCGCAGAGAGCTGATGATGTTTTGAATCGATTCGGTGGACTCACGGGTTTTCTGCGCCAGTGCCCGTACCTCGTCGGCTACCACGGCAAAGCCCCGCCCCTGCTCGCCAGCACGTGCCGCTTCGATGGCCGCGTTGAGAGCCAGCAGGTTGGTCTGATCGGCAATGTTTTGGATCAGGTTGGCCGCCATGTTGATCTGCTCGGTTTCGGTGGCCAGATGCTCGACTGCGGTGGTGATTTCCTCCACCGTTTCCGACAGGGCGCGGATCACCTGCAGGGTGTTGGTGGCCACGCTGCTGCTGTGCATCACCAGCGCAGCAGCGCTTTCCGCTTCCTGGGCGGTTTGCTGGATATTCGCCGCCACCTCGTTGATGGATGCGGTCATTTCTGTGGTGGCGGTTGCCGCCATGTCGGCTTCTGCCCGCTGTTCGATCAGCGCGTGCTTGGTTTTGCTGGCGAGTACCTGTGCATCAGCGGCCGCCTCGCTGGTTTGCGAAGCATAGTCATACAACCGTGTAAGGGCCGTTCGTAAGCGTGCCTCCTCGCTGATCAGGGCCATGCGCAGGCTGGCGGTGATGTCACGGTCGCCGGTGAAAATCTGCGCTGTCACCTCATCGTCGAAGGCGCGCACAGCTTCTTTTTCCAGCGCTGCGGCAACCCGCCCGCGGAATTGTCGGGAAGCGCCGAAGCCGGCAAGCATGGCCGCCAGCAGGGTGATACCGGTTGCCAGCGGGCCGCCGCCAGTTACATAAGTGGTAGCCGCGGCGACAACCCCGATGACTGAAGGCAGGGCCAGTTCTATCAGTGCGGACAGCAGTCCAAGGGTCGCCGCAGATGCCGACTTGCCCTCTTTTATGCGTCTGTAGAGCGCTTCGGCGCGCTCGATACGATCACGCGACGGCTTTGTTCTGACCGACTCGTAGCCAGTCAGCTTGCCGTTATCGATGACCGGAGTGATAAAGGCTTCGACCCAGTAGTAATCACCGTTCTTGCAGCGGTTTTTGACGATACCCATCCAGCACTTGCCGGCTTTCAGGCACTGCCACATGTATTCATAGACCTGAGATGGCATGTCTGGGTGTCTGACGATGTTGTGCTGGCTGCCGATCAGCTCTTGCCGGGAAAAACCGCTGACGGCTTCAAATTCGTCATTGCAGTACAAAATCAGGCCGGTTGGATCCGTGGCTGAAATGAGTCTTTGGTTAGCGTCGAAGCTCCTTTCCGAACCGCTGGGTTGGTAATTTTGGCGCATGTGTACGGGCTCGCTGATTTGCATATGCATGGCATAAAGCTATCATAAACTTGTACACCACGCACCTTCTGTACAACTTCTAACCTGTTTCAGCCGGGACGACACCATCGAAGCCCAGCTGGCCAAGGTCGAGTTCATCGATGAAAACATCGACCACCCTTACCGGGTTGGTGTCCGCCACATAGTCATCCAGGCTCTCGGGAAGCAGTGCGCTTTGGCCTCGATGCTCTCCCTGGATAAAACGCTTCATTGGCATCCTCCAGCTGATTTGAATCCATCAAATCACAGCAAGGTCGATGCCAACGTTTTTACCCAGCCTTGGCCGGAAGTGGTCGATCCAAGGCTGGACCTGGGTTCATCTTGACCGGACGCACCAATGTCTGTAACGCCTTCATTTGAGGTTTAGGGTCCGATCCTCGCCTAGCCATGGCGCAGTTCGATGAGAACTGCGCCACATACGCAGCCCCAAATGGCGCAGTTCATCAAACTGCGCCAAGTCATCAACGCTCGCGAACGCTGCGATGCTGCTGGCTCGAAATCAAAAAACAACAGCTACTCAAACAGTCGACTCCACTCTCGGCTCACCAGTGATCGACAGATAACTGGTGAACCTCCGAAGCACCGATGCGAGACCGTCTTCAGTTGTGTCTCTGCCACGTATGAAATCTCTTCTCCGTCCTGATTGAGAAGGACGCCTCCAGCACCTTTTAGCAATGCGTGTCCTGCTACCACATCATGTGCGGAAACCTGAACAAGTGACACACCAGCAACCCCATCACCTGCAGCTACACGAGCTAACCGGTAGGCAATGCTTGGCATCGCGACAAATCTACTCGGAGCACACAATTCAGAATTTAGCTCTGGCTTCATCCTGGCAGCAGTACTGACCATTACTTGACTGTCTGAACTCCACTCCTGCTTTGACAGATGCGCGTCAACCGGTTCGCCATTACGCAGCACCGATGGCATGCCTTTAGCCCAGGCGATGCAGTCAGCAGGGCACCCTTCCAGCACAGGCGCATACACCACACCGAGAACAGGCTGAGCATTTTCAAGTAGTCCTACCGAAATGGCAGAGCCCTTGAACCCCTTCAAAAAGTCAGCAGTCCCATCGTTAGGATCGACCACCCAGCAGAACGGGGCACCGGTCAGCGAATGTCCTGTTTCCTCGCCCCAGAAATCCCCATCCAATAGGTCCAGCAGGCAAGGCCGCAATAGAGCCTCGATTTCTACATCAACATCCGCTTTATCACCTGCACCGCGAGGGCCCTCAGGACGCTGCCACTCTGCGACTAGAAGCTCGCCAGCCCTAGTGACCGCCTGGATGACCCCGGAGAGCACCGATGAATAATCCATTTGCTTTCTCCAGCGCTCATCCAGCCTTAAGAACCAGCGTGCAGCCGCAGCTCAACGCGGAGTCTTCGGCACAATGCCGACCTGCATGCCAAAGGGATTAAACACGCGGTTCAGAGTCTGAACCGTCGGGTTGCTCTCATCCAGTTCCAGCTGTCGCAAGGCGCGCAATGACAACTTGCACATCTGTGCAAATCTGGCCTGCTGCAAGCCAGTCACCTCCTTACGCAGACGCCGCACTGCTCCTCCAATCGTGATCTCGCCGCTAGCCAACTGCTGCTGCAGCTCATTCAAAATGCGATTGCGCTCAAGAATGTCCATTAGACCAACCCCCACTGGTTCAGCCGCTGCCGGAGATTTCTCAGGGCTATACGAGGGTGACTCATGGTTGAATCAGGAAGTCCTTGTGCACTCAGCAAGTCAGGTAGCGCGAGAAGGTCCTGAGCCGCCAACCGCAATCGCTGGTACAGCTCATCGGCATTAACCCACCCCGCGACCTCATCACAGGCCCTTCTCCAGTTAACCTCTCCAGCAAGCTCGATGTGCTTTGGCCACTTCGTCGTACGCGTAACCCCCTCTTCGTCCATGACCATCGGCGCTAGGTCGTAGATTGGCGCCAACCGAACCCCCTGCTCGCAGCGGAGAATCGCGGAGTTGCGTCCGTGATTATCTGAATTACCGAGAATCTGGTTCAGCAGATCACGCCGCATGTATTCAAACACCAGATCTCCGACCTGCTGCTCCTGTCCAACAGCTCGCCATAGTTCGACCAGATTCCCCAGCACGTGCGTGTGCAGCATGTAGCTACCCGCCTCGGTTACACCACATAGCGAGTACATGGACTCAACGGCAGTTCGGCTAACACCTGCGGGGCTAATCTCCCGATCAAAGCGATGCATCCAGAGACTGGGCTTATTGCCCTCCTCCAATGCCAGCCCTTCAGCTGCAACCGTATCCATTCCGAGCTGCTGGACGGCACGATAGAAACAGTACTCGCTGCGCAGGATGTCCTGATCGGTCTGACTGGCTTTGTTACGCGCGAACTTCACAAACCAGTGCTGGGCGGCGTCTGCATCGGGCAGCACAGCATCTGGATGTAAGGCCCCCTGCCGATCTTCAGTCAGCAACAGTTTGGGGGCCTCACCGCCAGCACCTGTCGCCCCGCCAATGGCTGCGCCCTGCTCATACGCGTACTCAAGGAATCGCGAGTCCCGGCTAATAACCTCATCGCGTGTGAAACCCAACACTGGACTGCCCGCAATTGCCTCGACAGACTCCTTGATACGCAGATTGCCAATTGGCGCAGGTGTGCATCGCCCAAGAAGGTAGAGATCAAGATTGAGACCCTCGGGCCGCTCGCCCCCCAAACGCTTCAGTAGAAAGCGTCTTGCTGCACCTGATGGCAGTATGTCGAAGAGAAACGCAGGCGCCTTCTTATCTCGCCAAGAATCCCATCCGAGAGGGTAAGCTGCACTGACAGCCACATTCAGCCGACTGCCAACTGACTCCAAGGCGTCAACCAGATAGCCCTGCTGGTAGCCATAAGCACAAGCACCCTCCAGCCCTTCCTCGGGCTGCTCGAAACGGAGCTCCATGGCATTGCGCCACTGGCCATCCCTATAAACCTGAAGAGTAAGATTGTGCATATCAGTCATCGGTACTTTAATGCCCAAACAGTAGACGCACACACAAAAAAAGGCAATTTAATACCTAAAAAACCGTCTTAGCCACAGGAAAAGGCATTAAAGTGCCTCAATCTCAAGAACTAGTTCCCGCTTCGGAGGGCTCTGCCCGCGTTCAACTCCCCAGTAAGGATTTGAACCCGCGCCCAGCAAAACTGCCCAACTGGCAACACTTACACTGGGCATATTTGGATGCGCTCTTGACGGAAGGCTCAAGGTTCCTATACTGCTTAACGACTGAGTGAAATCCTACAAATCAGTTTTTTGGGGTCAAGCGCCCGAAACACTGATTTGAGCTGGGCATTTGTGTCTTTGGATTCAAATCCCCCCGGCTCCACCAATTTGTCTTCCCAGGAAGACCCAGAAAAGCCGTAAAGCATAGAGAAATCAAAGCTTTACGGCTTTTTTATTGCCGATATCATCCCACGTAATCCCGGGGCATCCCACAATTGCCCAGCCCCCCTTGAGCCGGCAGATCAGCCAGCTGGAAGAAGAACTGGGCACCCCATTGGTGATACGCGAGCGGCCTATCCGCCTCACTGAAGCCGGGAGCTTCTTCTACAAGCAGATCTGCACCCAACTGCACCAGCTAGAAGCGATCATCGACAGCACAAGGCACATAGGACAGAGCCAGAAGTACTGCTTGGGCATCGGTTTTGCACCATCGACGCTCTACACCAGCCTGCCCCTGCTTATCCGTGAGCTGCGACAGGACCGTAGCCTGGAGCTGATTCTCAGCGAGATGACCACCCTGCAACAGGTCGAAGCCCTGAAGAACGGTCGGATCGACATCGGATTGGGCCGCATCCGCATCGACGACCCGGCCATCGAGCAGGAAGTGCTGAGCCAGGACCCGATGGTGGCCGTGCTACCTAAAGGCCACGCCCTGGCCGGCCAACCGGTAACGCTCGAGCAACTCGGAAACGAGGAATTCGTGCTCTACCCCGCCCAGCCCCGGCCGAGCTATGCCGACCACGTCCTGGGCCTGTTCGCTCACCATGGCATGAGTCTGAATGTCAGCCAGTGGGCAAACGAACTGCAAACCGCGCTCGGCCTTGTCGCAGCAGGAATGGGGATTACGCTAGTACCTGCATCGGTACAGCAACAACATCGCACCGACATTGAGTATGTACGGCTACATGACACCCGCGCTTGCAGCCCGATCATCTTCAGCCGGCGCGCAGGAGATGTCAGCAACCTGACAAGCAAGTGCCTAAAGTTTCTCGCGTCAACTTGAGGACAGTTTTGATTGACTCAGGGAAGCTCCAACCACGCCCAGTGGCAATGAGCTCTTCTTCAATATCCATTCCTTGCTATTTGTCCATCTGATTGGCGACGAGCGTTCGGCATAGACTCATCGGCCATGTCATGACCTCGTCAGCGCAATTGGCGCCCACGCTGGACGTGTCGACGCTGCTTCTTCCCGCGATTGCCCTCGGCTCCATCGACGTTGCGCTATCACGTTCTCGCCTTCAGCCAACGCCGGCGAATACCAGCGGCACCTCAGGCCTTGATCGCCAGCACCGCGCAGTCGCACTTTCGCTCCCCGTCACGTCGAGCCGCTACGAGGCTAACAGGTCCCGGCTCGCTATCTAAGTCGGTACACGTCGTATTGCGGATTGAGCATTGCGATTACTATACGACCGTTTTGACAAGCTCCAGAAAGTGACCATTCACAGGGAAGGCCATATGAAACACTTGTTTTGGATACTGCTGGGCCTTTGGGGCGCTTCGGTTTGGGCGGCGGATGAGCAGACGCCTGATGACCCGCTGTTCATTTCCTCTCAAACCCCAGGTGTTACCTTAGCGGCCTAAGATTTGTCTTTAGCGGTCTAGCACATCTGAACCCGGGAGCGTTCAGAATCGGCAGAGGCTGAAGTCAACAAGGGAATGTAGGGCTATTTCAGACCACGCCTAAGTCCGGCAGGCAGAGCCATCAGCAAGGGACGCCAGTTCAACTCCCTACCCACCATTCGTCGGGAGTTTTCCTTTGGGGGCACTTCAGGGGGCACTTTTTGAGAAATCCATTTAAATATTCTTTTAAATCAATACCTTATTATATCTTTTATGATCCCCCCGGCCCACCAATTTGTCTTCCCAGGAAGACCCAGAAAAGCCGAAAAGCATAGAGAAATCAAAGCTTTACGGCTTTTTTATTGCCCATATCATCCCACGTAATCCCGGGGCATCCCACAGTTGACGGGGGGATATATGGGGGCATAAAACGCTCATCAGCTCGCTCGGAGAGGATGTGCCAGATCCATGAATGCAACGTCGAGCTGAGCTGTGAGCAACTGGACCGCGACAGCCTGGCGGCCCTGCGCGAAGCGTTCCATCAGCGGCATAAAGCGCTGTTCTCGTACAGCGAACCGGATAGCCCAGTTGAACTGGTCAACCTCGAATGCTCGGTGATTGCCCGCTTGCAACGACCGCCCCTGCCTGAACTGGAAATTCCAGCAATGGCCTGTACAGCGGCGCCCGAAGGCCACCGGCCCATGCTGTTCAGTGCTGACGCCCCGTGGCAGGACACCCCGGTCTACAACGGTGATCGACTGCGTGCCGGGCAAAGCATTCTGGGGCCCTGCGTGATTGAAGAAGCGACGACCAACATCGTCGTTCCGCCTGGCTGGCGCGCAACCCTGGAGCCTTCGGCAACCTACAGGCTGACACCCGGTGATTGACCCTGTCTAAGCACTGGGAAATGATGGCAAAACAGCGGCGCCGAGCCCACCCAGGCTCGGCGCTGTCCTCACAATAACAACAGACGAGGACTGGCCATGGCACACCAACTCTCCACCCGCTATTGGCCTGATAACGAACGGCAACCGCGTTGGGCAGAAGCCATCCGTCGTACCTACTTCCCGCTTTCGCTGGAATTTGCGCCCAATACGTCGTTCAGTGGCAGCCTGCAGATCTGGGAAACCAATAGCACAGCCCTGACGCTCTCACGCCTGCGCTCCAGTCAGCTCGGCTATTCGCGTAGCAAGGTCCAGGTCAGCAATGACCATGAGGCCTGCTATCTGGTCACGGTTCCAAGGCGCACCGAAGTGCACTTTGAACAGGATGGTCGTGAACTGCACTGCCAGCCGGGTGGCTTTATTTTCGAACGGGGTGACGCGCCCTATCGCTTCCACTACACCAGCGATAACGACCTCTGGGTATTCAAACTTCCCGAGCGTGCATTGCATGGACAACTGCGCGGGGCAGAACGCTACACGCGCTTCTGCTTTGACGCCAAAAGAAGCCTGGGGCGAATCTTTGTCGACCAGCTGGCGATGTGTGCTGCACGCTTTGACGAATGCGACCAGGCGGCTCGTCATATGTTGCTGGAACAGGCGCTTTCAACCCTGCTGATGGCCCTAAGGCAAGATGAGCGGGTACTTAACAGCGAAAGCTCGAACCTGGCCGCCCTGCACCTTCAGCGTATCGAACACTATGTTGAGCAAAACCTGTGTTCGCCCGACCTCAGCCCACAACAGGTAGCCAGCGCCTGTGGGCTTTCAGTGCGTTATGTACACAAACTCTTCACAAGCACGCCTTACAGCCTGGGGGAGTGGATTCGCTTACAGCGCCTTGAGGCCATCTACCGCCGCCTGCATGATCCGCAATGCCATTTTTCGATTGGTGATTTAGCCCTGCAATTGGGCTTTAGCGATCAGGCCCAGTTCACGCGCAGCTTCCGCAAGCATTTTGGATGCACGGCAAGTGAAGTGCGAGCAAACATTTCGGCTAGAAAGCACGCTACACCAAAAGCAACTTAGTACTATTGCCCCTCACGTGCTGAACTTGAGTAAGCGTCTGGCCAACACACCTCCCCGGTTCTTCCAGCTAGCGGCATGGTGTCCACCTGTTTTTGGTGGACACCATTTCAAGCCCCTTGTGGAGGATCTCCCGTGTCAGGCCAACGCCGCTCCTATCCCAAATCCTTCAAGGCCCAGGTCGTCGATGAGTGTACCCAGCCCGGCGCCTCGGTTGTTCTACTCGCTGCGCAGCGAGCGGATGCTGATGGAACAGCTGGGCTACAACCTGCTGTTCCGCTGGTTCGTCGGCCTGGCCATTGATGATCCGGTGTGGGATCACTCGGTCTTCTCGAAGAATCGTGACCGCCTCAATGCCCAGGCAGTGGCCGCCGAGTTTCTGAGCGAGGTGGTACGCCTGGCGGAGAAGCAGGGGCTGATCTCGGATGAGCACTTCTCGGTCGACGGCACATTGCTGCAAGCCTGGGCCTCTCAGAAGAGTTTCCGTCCCAAGGACGATACGCCAGACGCCCCGGGCCCCGGCCCGCGCAATGCCCCGCCGGACTTCAAGGGGCACAAGCGCAGCAACGACACCCACGCCTCGACCAGCGATCCGGATGCCCGGCTGTACCGCAAGAGCCACAACACCGGCGCGCAGCTGAGTTACATGGGGCATGTGCTGATGGAACACCGCAGTGGCCTGGTGCGCAGTGTTCATGTGACTCTGGCCGGTGGCCATGGCGAACGCGAAGCCGCGCTGGCGATGCTGAGCAAGCTGGTTGGTCGCCGTCGACGCACCCTGGCCGCGGACAAGGCTTACGACACGGCAGACTTCGTGGCCGCCTGTCGCGCCCTCGGCGTGACACCCCATGTTGCGCAGAACACCAATGGTCGGCGCAGCGCCATCGATGGCCGTACCACGCGCCACGCCGGCTATGGTCTGAGCCTGAAGATTCGCGCCTGGATCGAAACCCACTTCGGCTGGCTCAAGGCGGCGGCAGGCCTTCGCCAGGTGAAGCAACGCGGACTTGAGCGTGTCGACGCGCTGTTCCAGCTGGCCATGGCGGCAAGCAACCTGGTGCGCCTACGTTGGCGCTACTCCGTGGCACGGTCTGGGCAACAACCTGCCGCAGAAACAACCCATCGAAGTCTGGCAACGCGAAGCCGGCATGGACTGGCAGATCTTGGAAAGCCCTGTGCATTTCAAGTCGGACGCTATCGGCCATCTCGGCGCGATCCACTCACTCCCAGAACAGAAGGTGCTCTACCGTTCGGACACCAATGGTGCCACTCTCGATATCGTCAGGCTCCAGTGTTTCGCCAAACAACGGGCCTGCATCCGCATCGGTAATACGACGGCCGGCATCGTCCTTGTAGAGCGCACGCTGCAAGGACCTTCGCAGTAGATTGCTCTCGGTGCCGTTGGAGTAAATCACCCTAAGCCGGGCATCGCTTTCACCATTCGGGGCCTTAATGGTCTCGCCGACCTCAGCGACATAAACCGTCTGCCCGCCGAGAATGAAGAACTGGCCTTCCTCGATGCTCGCATCCCGGATGAAGGTGCGGGTAGGCCGGACGGCCGCCTTCACCCTTCGGGTAGTGCGGCTCGATCAACGCAATCAAACCCTTCCACGGCACCACTCGATCCATCTCGATCAGGAACAGCTCTTTGCGGGTCTGCTTGCGCTTGCCTGCGTACTCGGCGTCGGCGAAGGTCATCTGCTTCATGGGAAAACTCGGCGAGGTGAAGTCGGGGGATTTTGCCAAATCAGGAAGTCTTTTTCAGACCTTCCCTAAAGCCCGATGCGCTGAGTAATCAAAGTAGCTAAGATAGCCACTAGAAATGCTGGCCATGTGCCGCCTATCGTCTTCAGAGAGCTTTACCGATGAGAAACAATGGCCCAGTGACTGCAAACGAACGAGATTTTCCATCAGCTCAACGTTTGATCACCACTACTGATACTCATGGCACGATCACCTACTGCAATGACGCTTTCGTCAGCATCAGCGGCTTTGATCGTGACGAGTTGCTCGGGGCACCGCACAACATCGTCCGACATCCGGATATGCCACCAGCGGTCTTCGCGCACATGTGGAGCCATCTCAAGGCCGGCAAGGCCTGGATGGGTATCGTTAAAAATCGTTGCAAAAACGGCGACTTTTATTGGGTCAACGCCTATGTGACACCAATAACTGAGAATGGCCGAGTCACTGGTTATGAGTCAGTTCGAGTAAAACCAGAGTCAGAACATGTGCTTAGAGCAACTGACCTTTATGCACGGATGCGTTCTGGAGCTTGGAGGGAGACGCAAGGTAAATCTCTGCGGCTACTGTCGGTCTCGACTCCCTCGCTGGTAGCGAGCGCAGTAGTATTGGGAGCTTATTTCTTTGTCTCCCCTGCGGTGGCGTCGGGCTTAGCAGTCGCATCTTTTTTTGCATTGCAGGCTTGGCAAAGCCGAAACACAGAACAGCTACTGGTTCGCCTACAAAACTCTGTAGAGGGAGCTTTCGATAGTGAGCTGATTGCACGAACATACACAGACTTGGTAGGCAAGCCAGCTCAAATCCAAATGGCTTTGATCAGCGAGCGCGCACGGATACGCACAGTACTTAGCCGTCTTGAGGACTATGCGGACCACAGTTCTGAGCTTGCTCAACGCAGCGGTCAGCTTACCAGTAGCGCAGAAAGCTCTCTTTTGGCCCAGCGAAACGAAGCCGATATGACGGCAACCGCAATGCATCAAATGGCAGCTTCCATTGCGGAAGTCTCAACACATGTACACCGTACAGCTGATGAGGCCAACCAGGCCAATAACCTAGCCAAGACTGGTTCAGCAGAAGCAGGCAAAACCCGCGAAGTAATTGAAAACTTAGCGAAAACTGTGTCCGAGATTAGTGAATCGGTAGAGATACTAGCACGCGATACGCAGGCCATAGAGCAAGCTGCAGGCATGATTCGCGCAATTGCTGAGCAGACTAATTTGCTGGCACTCAATGCGGCCATTGAAGCTGCACGTGCCGGAGAGCAAGGCCGAGGTTTTGCAGTGGTTGCAGATGAAGTGCGTGCTCTCGCGTCTAAGACGCAGGAGTCGACTAAAGCCATTCAAGAGATAATCCAAACCCTACGAGAGGGCGCACAAAACGCTGTATCTATAGCTAAAGCAGGGACTAGAGAAGCGGATGCTGGTGTACAGCAGGTTATATCCACTCAAGAAGCGCTTCAAGGAATCAGCAACGCAGTGAATATGATTCACGATATGGGTCAACAGATGGCGGCTGCATCTGAAGAGCAAGCGCATGTAGCTGAGGATATTTCACAGCAAATTACGCGCATTGCCCAGGCCTCTGACCATAACGCTGAGCTAGCGGGCGAATCGGCACAAGTGGGCCAGGATCTGAAAGATACCTCAAGAGCCATGCATGCCTTAGTTGAACGCTTTGGTCGTTGAAAATGACAGACTTAGTAAATAGCAAAATCGCCACTGAAAGAGCACATGAAGTATGGGACGGCCTGGAATCAGCTCTTACCAGCGCTATTTTCAATGCTGCTGTCGATGCAATCATGGTAATAGACTCACGCGGAATTCTAAAAGCAGCCAATAAGTCAGCAGAGCGTCTTTTTGGATTCAGCGAAGATGAAATGCTCGGCCAGAACGTTTCTATACTCATGCCTGCGCCTTACGCACAGCAACATGATACTTATTTAAACAACTACTGCACTGGTGGCGAACGTAAAATCATTGGTATCGGCCGAGAGGTCATGGGAAGACATAAAAATGGAAGCTGCTTCCCACTACACTTGAGCGTCGGCGAGTTTTTACAAGGAGATCAGAAATTATTTGTCGGCATTTGCCATGATATTAGCGAACGTCGCAAATTTACGGAGCACATTGCTTTTCTGGCTAAATATGATGGACTAACCGGATGCGCTAATAGAAGGGAATTTATTGACGGGTTATCCAAAGCCATAGAAACATGCGAGACTAATGAAAATAAAATTGCTGTACTTTTCATTGACTTAGACGGCTTCAAGCAAATTAACGATAATCACGGCCACCGAGTCGGCGACCGACTGCTAAAGCTAACAGCTGAGCGCTTTCAGAAAATACTGCGCGACACTGATCTACTGGGTCGCGTTGGCGGGGATGAGTTTGTCGTTTCCATCGTTATAGATTCAAAAATAGAAACAGCCAGCGAAATCGCAAAACGCCTTCTTGAGACACTCAGGGAGCCTTTTGTCATCGACAACCGAGCGCTGACTGTCAGCGCAAGTATTGGTATTAGCCTATTTCCAGATGACGGGATCACAGCCGATGAAGTCATCAATGAAGCTGATATCGCCATGTATCAGGCGAAAGTAGAGGGGGGCAACTGTATTCGCTTGTTCGATCAAGCCTTACGTGACCGATCCGAGCAGATCTACCGCGTGCTAAGCCGTCTACGCAAGGCCATACCGCTTGAGCAGTTCGAGTTACATTACCAGTTGCAGTTCGATTTGCAGACCATGCAACCGTGTGGCATTGAAGCACTGCTACGCTGGCGCGATGGTAAAAATGGTCTGGTGCCCCCTGACCAGTTTATACCCATAGCCTTAGAGTATGGATTAATGCCAACTATTGGGCGCTGGGTCATCCACCAAGCCTGTAAAGATAATATTGCACTAATTAAAAGCGATTTACTCGACGTGACTGTAGCGGTAAACATTTGCGCCCCATTATTTAGCGAGCCCGGATTTTGCACTCTAGTAAGCCAGACCCTTATGAAAACTGGCCTTCCGGCGAATCGTTTGGAGCTTGAAATTACCGAAGATGTGGCAATGAATTCTTCAGCACAAGTTTTACAAGCCTCTAACGAACTTCACAGAGCAGGTATCAGTCTTGCAATGGATGATTTTGGAGTTGGCTTTTCCTCTCTAGATCGTTTAAAAAAACTTCGCTTCGACAAACTAAAAATTGATCGATCATTTGTTTCTGGCCTTCCCGAAAGCACTAGCGACCAGGCCATTGTAAAAGCGATCCTAGGCATGGCCGAAGGACTCGGGATGATTACAATTGCGGAAGGCATTGAATCAAGTGAACAAATATCCTTTCTTCAAGAAGCTGGCTGTGCTCAGGGACAAGGTTTCATATTCGCAAAGCCGATGCCATTAAAGGATTTGATAGAGTGGCTAAGAGCACGCAAGTAAACTCAATAACGATAGATGCGTCATCTTATTGGCGAGAACGTCTATAGCTGTTCAACCACGAAGCACAGAAGCACATCGACACCCAGACCGGCACCAAGACACTGGAAGAAGTAACCGGCTCGTTGAACGTACTCTGTGCCAAAACGGCTGCGCCACGATCTCGAATCAGCCTTGGTTTCCGAAGGGCACGATGGTAGGTAAAGGAGCCAACGGTTACTTCATCATCGAATCGGGTTGGTATCTGGCCTATGACAGCAATGGTCACACCACTGCATACCGTGGAGATGTGGGACCGGACAGAGGCGACATCCCTTATAGCCCTTTGGTAAACATTGCCAAATACGGCACAGATGCCTGCCACGACGACGCCGTCAATGCTATTGAGAGCAAAACAGGCACACCGCTGGAGGATTACTACATGATCCGTCAGATCCTTGAAGAGTGCGGCCTGCCGATCCAGTGACTGACTTTTGTGCAAACACATGCCTCGTACCTCCGGGTACGAGGCATGACTTATTTTTTGTCCCGATGATGGGCCTTGGTTATCAGCCAATGCCTGATGTATCAGCTATGTAACCGCTCCATAAACCCCACCTTCAACTGACCTGTCCGTTCCCGGATGCTGGGCTCCCCATTTTTTCCCGTGGAGCTCCGTCATGATGCGTCCCGACGCCAAGGTGCAGAAGGTCTATCTCTACCCAAAGCCCGTCGATTTCCGCAAATCCATCAACGGCCTGGCCGCTCTGGTCGAGCTGGACATCAAGGTGGAAGTGTTCAACCCCGTGCTGTTCGTGTTCCTCAACCGCACCCGCAGTCAGGTCAAGATCCTCTACTGGGAGCGCAATGGCTTCTGCCTGTGGCTCAAGCGTTTGGAAGCCGAACGCTTCAAGACCAAGCCCGATGCCGGCGACGAGGCCATCGAGCTGACGGTCGATGAGTTGAACTGGCTGCTCGACGGCATCGACCTGTGGCGCAACCGTCCGCACCAGATACTGACGCCGCGTTTCGTGACCTGAGCCGGTATAATCCACGGCCATGATCGCCGTGCCCGCCCCCCTTCCTGACGACCCAATCCTGCTCAAGCATTTACTGCTGCTGGCCAGTGAACAGGCGGCTGCGAAAGATGCTCGCATAGAACAACTTCAGGAACAGGTCGCCCTGCTGCGCCACAAGTTGTTCTCGCCCAAGTCTGAGCGCAGCCCTGAAGATGCTGACTCACCGCAGTTGGCCATGTTCAACGAGGCCGAAGAGCTGATCGACGCAGCCGACGCGCCAAGCGAAGCCGAAGCCGAAGCCGAAGCCGAAGCCGAAGCCGAAGCCGAAGCCGAAGAAATCGTTGCGCCGGTCAAGCGCCGTGGCAAGCGCAAGCCGTTGCCGGCCAACCTGTCGCGTGTCGAGGTCATCCACGACCTGCCCGAGCACGAGCTGACTTGCGCCTGTGGCGCCTGCAAACAAGTCATCGGCGAGGAGACCAGCGAGCAGCTGGAGATCATCCCGATGCAGGTGCGGGTCATCCGCCATATCCGCAAGACCTACGCCTGCAAGGCCTGCGACGCGGCGCCGATCACTGCCGACAAGCCGGCCCAACTGATCGAGAAGAGCCTGGCCAGCCCCAGTGTGCTGGCGATGCTGCTGACCACCAAATACGCCGACGGCATCCCGCTGTACCGCTTCGAGAAGATGCTCAGCCGCCACGGCGTCGAGATCCCGCGCCAGACCCTGGCGCGCTGGGTGATCCAGAGCGGCGAGCAACTGCAACCGCTGCTCAACCTGCTGCGCGACAAGTTGCTCGAATACCCCGTTTTGCACTGCGACGAAACGCGCTTGCAGGTACTGCATGAACCGGGACGCGATCCCACCGCGCAGTCCTGGATGTGGGTACAAAGCGGTGGACCACCGGATAAGCCGGTGATCCTCTTCGACTACACCGCCAGCCGCGCGCAGGAGGTGCCGCTGCGCTTGCTCGACGGCTATCGCGGCTACCTGATGACCGACGACTACGCCGTCTACAACGCCGTGGCCGCGCAAGAAGGCATCGAACGCCTCGGCTGCTGGGCGCATGCGCGGCGCAAGTTCGTCGAGGCGCAGAAAGTGCAACCCAAGGGCAAAACCGGCCGTGCCGACATGGCGTTGAACCTGATCAACAAGCTCTACGGCATCGAGCGGGACCTGAAGGACGCTTGCGATACCGAGCGCCTGGTCGCCCGTCAGCAACGCAGCCAGCCGCTGCTCGATCAACTCAAGACCTGGCTGGACAAGACCCAGCCGCAGGTCGTCGGGCAGACGGCGCTGGGCAGGGCGGTGAACTACCTGGCCAGCAACTGGAGAAAGCTGGTGCGCTACGTCGAAGGTGGACATCTGCCGATCGACAACAACCGCGCGGAGAACGCCATCCGCCCGTTCGTTATCGGGCGCAAGAACTGGCTGTTCAGCGACACGCCCAAGGGGGCCACGGCCAGCGCGCAGATCTACAGCCTGATCGAAACCGCCAAGGCCAATGGCCAGGAGCCTTACGCCTGGCTGCGCCACATCCTCGAACGCCTGCCGGCCGCCAATAGCGTCGAGGATTACGAAGCGCTGCTGCCGTGGAATTGCTCGCCAGTGAGCGCATCCTGACAGACCCGCTCCATCAGCAGTAGGTGGGGTTTATGGAGCGGTTACTCAGCTATCTGAGTTCCGGATCTTAAACTCAGGGTTCGACTGAACAACTGCGCCTGAGGGCGCACTGACCAGCACAACTGGTCGCAAAGGCCAAGTAGCCTTGCCATTCACTTATCCGCGACGAGCACGGCTCAGAGCCCCCTTACGCAGGCAACGCGCCCCTGCAGGCTTCACGCGCAGGTGCTGATCATCCTTGACTAGGTATTTCATGGCGTAGTGCGTATGGGGCCGTATTGACTGATCATCCCTCTGGATCAGGCCGATGCCGCACTCGTCACCATACCCCTCCTTGTCGTGGTTGCAGCTATGGGCATAGCCCTGACCACGCGTGATCTCCTCCCATAGCTCACTGATCTCAATCGCCTTCCAGACATCACGGCACACCTGGTTGCCATTGAAGTAGTAGGCCGCATGGATGTGGTACCCACGCCCCTCCTTGCAATCCCCCTGCTCGACTGAATAGGTGTAACCGCTCCACAAACCACACCTTCAAGTGAAGTGAAGGCCCACAGATGCTGTGCTCCCGATTTTCTTGGAGCCCAGCCCATGATGCGTCCCGACCCCAAGGTCAAAGCCTGTTGGCGCTGATGGAAAATTGACCCACCCTGCCGATTGAAATTTGACCCAGGGCGGATTGCTGATTTTGTTACCAGCAACTGTGGATAAGTCTACCAGCGCAGCTGCTGTTGCCCCACTCCTTCGCTAGCCCAGTTCAGTTGTTTAAGACCTGCCACACGCAGCCATGTAGCAGGCCGTCGTCGCCATGAAATCAGAACGGCTCATCGTCCTCCGGTTCCTGGCCGCCCTTACGCTTTCGCTCCCGTGATTTGATCTTGGCCTGGGCCGCCAAGCTACTGTGTTGCAGGCGATAGGACTCGTTACCGGTTTCGACGATGTGGCAGTGGTGGGTCAGCCGATCCAGCAGGGCGGTGGTCATCTTGGCGTCGCCGAACACGCTCGACCATTCGGCGAAGCTCAGAACGGATTCTTTGGGGGCGTAATTGCAATCGTCTCATGACCGAGCGAACACGCCCTTCCAGTTCGTCCTGATTACGCGCTGGCAAGCCCGTACGGAGCTGATGTTTCAAATCACAATTCAAATACTCGTCAGGATTCAACTCCGGGGCGTATGCCGGCAAGAAGAACAGTTCGATTTGCTCTTTGCGGTCGGCGACCCAGGCGCTCACCTTTTTGCAGTGGTGTACGCGCAGGTTGTCGAGAATCAAGAACACTTTGCGGCCCTGCGCATCGCGAATCAGGCGACCCAGGAAGCGAATCAGCACTGGGGCTGTCAGCGTTTCCCGATACAGCATGAAGCGCAGTTTGCCCCGATTGGTCACAGTGGAAATCATGTTGGTGGAAAAGCGACTGCCGCTGACCTGGCGCACTGGCGTTTCGCCAATAGGGGCGTAGCTGCGGCCAGCCTGGCTGTCACTGCGCATACCGGTTTCGTCGCCCCACTGAATCTCACCATTCTCGGCCTTGGCCCGCTGTGCGATGCGTGGATATTCATTATCCAGCCAGCGCTGAACCACTTCAGGTTTCTGCTGATAAGCCCGATGCAGTGGTCGCTGCGGGGTGTAGCCCCAACGCTTGAGGTATTCACCAACCGTTCGAACCGGCATGAGAAAACCACAGCGCTGGCGGATCAGTTCTCGCACGGCATCACGCGTCCAGAGTGCAAAGCCGAGCTTGAGTTGGTCGGGCATCTTATCGGTCATCAAGGTGCGCACCAGCACTTCCTGGCTGGGGCTCAAACTGCGGCGATCACCCTGGCGCACACCGCGCTGGCCGCCGGCAATGGCAGTCTTTTCGCCTTTGTGTTCTGCGACCTGCGCCCAGTGAGCGATGGTGCGGGGGTGAACACCAACCGCTTGCCAATAGCCTTGTAGGTGTAACCCTGCTCACGCATGCGCAGGGCCGTGGCGCGCTTTTCACGCTGTTCTTGGGGGCTGAGTTTGCGGGCATCTATTTTCATGGAGACAGATTATCCGATATGCCCTATTTATTTGCTAGGTTAATAACGTGACGTGCCTGTAATGCTGAGTCCTGCAAGAGCATATGCTCTTGCAGGTGTTCTGCGGGTTAGGCTACGGCCATGCCCAATGGAGTATGTTCGCGACGAATGCTCGCCAGCGGGGCTATTACCAGCAGCAGGGTCAGCACTATAGTCACCGCGATACCCCAGGCTGCCAGGGTGAAGCCGCCGAGCGAGATCAGTCCACCGGAGATCGCCGGACCTACGGCCAGGCCCAGGCTCAGGAAGCTGCTGGAGGCGGCGACGATCCGCCCTTCGCGGTCCAGTGCAGCAGCTAGGCCGGTCAGGTAGCTCAGGGCATAGAAGTAAGTGATGCAGATGGTCATAACACCGATGGTGTACATGGTCTTGCTGTGCTCGCCCAGGACGTAGCAGAGGCTGGTCGCACCACTCATCAAGATCGCCAGAATCACCGGAGTGCTAAGGCCGAAACGCTTGCCGATGATCGCCGCCAGCAGCGGGCCTACCAGCCCCACGAAGGACTGGAACGACAGCAGCATGCCGACTTCTTCGCCGCTGTAGCCGACCATGATGCCGATCCGCTCGACGAAGGCCCAGCCCATGGTGTCACGTGCCTGGAAGACGAACATGGCCAGCATCATGCAGATCGCCGGAAGGCTCAGCAGTATGTTGCCGGACGATTTCTTGCTCATGGTGGCGTGCTCGTTCAGCGTGGCACGTTGTTCCATGACCGGGATCGCCAGCAGCATCACAGCCATGGTACCGGCCATGGCGTAGTACAAGCCGGACAGGCCATAGAGTGCCATGACCTTGGCGTAGCCGAGCATCACCACGATCATGAGCAGCACAGAGAGCACGTTCATGTGACCGGCGATGCGGTCCGGATGTTTGGCGCTAGCTACGCAGGCGTTGCCGCAGGCCAGGGCTAGGCCGGCGCCGATACCGGCGACACAGCGCACCGCACCCAAGGCGTAGAGGTCAGTCATGTGCGCGCTGACCACGTTGGCTGCAATGGCCAGCATGGTGCCTCCCAGCGCCAGGGTTCGGCGCGGCGCCCGCCCCATGAGTGGGGCTACCAGCAGGGAAGCGAGCATGGTGAAGCCGAACTCGGCTGACATCAGCAGCCCGGCCTGAGCCTCGTTGAGCTTCAGATCATTGATGATAGCGCTGATCAGAAAAGGGAGTGCCCACAGTCCGAGCAGGCCCACACCGTAGGCGGAACCCGCAGCGGAAAAGACCATGCTCCAGCTTTCGGGCAAGACATTGTGTATTGTTTTTTTCATCGGGGTTATCCCTGTTGTCTAGCGTTGCGTTGCAAAAAAGGCGCGCCTCAATGGCGCGCCTGTTGATGGGTTATTGCTGCAGGCTCTCATCGACGGGGGTGCCGTCGTCGTACTGCGAAAGCCAGGTAACCATGGCGTCGCGGTAGCGGGTGAAACCCTTGTAGTCCACCAGCTCCTGATCCAGATCGCGGATCACCCGGTGCATGCGCTTGGCCCACTGCGGGGCAAACTCGGCCAGTTCCTTGAGACTCACCAAGTAGGTACGTACCGGGAACAGGACGGCGTTGCTACGTGGCAGGCGGTGCAGCGGCTGCAGTTCGATGCGCAGGTTGACCAGCTCGCCTGCATTCTCTGGGGTAACGATGGTGCGATCCGGTGCCCAGTCCGGCAGGGTCTCGGCGGAAGTTTCCAGGCGTGGGCTGACAGTGACCGACCAGTTAGTGCGGCGTACTGGATGACCGGGGCGCAGACGCAGAAGGAACTTCAGCGCACGTTGCAGAATGCCCATTTCGTGCAGTTTCGGTACCGGGCCGTGGAACTCCATGAAGCTCATGCCCAGGTTGAAGCGCAATGAGTAGTCGGCGCGCTGGGTGGCCATGCCCGCCCCCATCACCAGGGTGTCGTCACGCTCTTCCAGCAGGATGAACTCGCCCTGGGCCTGGCGGGTGATGTACTCCATAGGTTCCATCGGCAAGGTGCTGGCATCGCCGAAGGTGAAGGTCTGGTTGATTTGCAGCGGACGATTGATCCAGTGCCACTGGCTACCGTTCTTCTCAAGGGTGAAGTGCTCGGGGAAATCGCGCGAGTACGACTCCATCAGCAGCTCCAGCAGGTCCCACTGGGCCTCCATCATGTGCGGCAGCGCGGCATAGTGCACGCCAGGCTGAGTATCGAGAATCTGTGCGCGGTGATGACACTCGGAGATGTAGTGCTCATCAATGTCGAACTGGGCGCGTAGGGCACCCTGGCCGAAGGGTACATGGGGCTCGACGTTCATCGAGTACATGTATTGGTCTTCCGGGTACGGGAAAGGCAGACGCAACACCGCTTCCCGGCTGTTGCGATAGGTGTAGCCCTTGGCGTCGCTATCGGCGTAGGTTTCGATTGGTTTGAAGGCGGTCATTTGTTGTTTTCCTATCTCAGAGGTCTACGACCAGACGGCTGCAGGTAGCGCGTGAAACGCACGGCATGAATTTGCGTTTGCTCAGCTTGTCTTCCTCACTGAGCCAGTCATCGCGATGATCCAGTTCACCCTCGACCTCAAGCACCTCGGTCTCGCAGTAGCCGCAAGCACCGCCGCGGCACAGGTAGGGAACCTTATAGCCAGCCTGTTCGGCAGCTTCGAGCATGGACTGGTCCGGCGGGACTTCGATGGTCACGCCCTGGCGGGCCAGGGTGACGGTGAACGGTTGGCCGCTGGAGCCCTGCTCTACAAAGCGTTCAAAGTGAATGTGGCTGTCGGTCCAGCCGAGCGCATGGGCACTGTCAACAGTGTCGTCGATCATGCTGTCCGGTCCGCAGACGTAGACGTGGCTGCCCAGCGGACGGTTGGCGAGAACCCGGCGGATGTTCAGACGTGAGCCCTCGCTCTGCAGGTACAGATGCACGCGCGAGCCGTAACGGGCCTGCAGCTCCCGGCCCAGGGTGGCGTGCTCCGGGCCGCGCACGGCCAGGTGCAGCTCGAATTCGGTCTGTTTGATGTGCAGCTCTTCCGCCTGCGAGTAGACCGGGGTTATGCCTACACCACCTGCGATGAAAATATGCTGGCGGGCATGCTTGGCCAGCGGGAATAGGTTGGCCGGCTGCAGAATCTGCAGCAGCGAGCCTTCACTGACCTTTTCGTGCAGGTAAAGCGAGCCGCCACGACCGTCTTCGACCCGGCGCACCGCGATCTGGTAAGCGCTGGAGTCGTAGGGCGAGCCCATCAGCGAGTAGGCGTTACGATGAGTCTTGTCGCCGTCCTCCATCACAACCACTACGTGGCTGCCACCGGAAAATGCCGGCAGGTGCTTGCCGTCCGGGTCAACCAGAGTGAAACGCTTGATTTCCGGAGTCAGGGTTTCGATGCGCGCGACCCGCACGCTGAGGGTTCCGTTATGGGTGTTCATGTATCGAGTTCCTCGGCAGCCGGCAGTTCACCCGGGACTTCGCCGTCTGCCTTGATGCCCTGGAAGGCGGCCAGGCGGCGGGAATAGTGGTCGCGCACAACCAGATTCAGCTGACAACCCGGGCAGGTGAATACGCGCTGGGTGACGTTTTCGGTGTAGGTGTCGCAGTGTGCGCACCAGACGCGGCGAACCAGGGTGCCACTGTGCTCGCGCAGTACTTCGTCGCGGTTCAGATCCACCGCATTAGCAGCCTGCATGGCGGTGCCGATGAAGCTTTCCGAGCCGCTCAGGTACAGGCGGGTACCCATGTGAGCGCTCTCCAGCTGGCGGCGTAGGGATTCAATCAGCGCCTGATTGCTGTCGAATACCTGCAGGTCGCCGGCCTCTGCCTGGCGCAGTTCAGCCAGGTGGTTGTGGCCGGAGAAAGACTCGGTGGAGTAGATCAGGGTACTGGCCTGGCGCTGCTCCGGGGTCATTTCCCCGATCAGTCGCAGCATGGCCGCACCGCCACTTCCCTGACCGACGATCAGGTGGCGTAAGCCGCCTGCCATCGGCTGCAGACGGTCATAGACCGGCCTGCTCTTGATGCCTGTGATAAGCATGGTGACACCTCACTGTGAATGGCAGAGCTAAAGCAGAACCCATGCCATATTACATATTGTTTTATATGTTTTATTTCGAGCGCCTTTTGGCGCGCTGTTGCTGCAGATTTTTGCTAGCGATTGGCTGGGCTGGCGCCGGGATGCGCGCACCAAGGGTGTGCGCATCCTGGTGTGATGCCCGATATCAGTGCTTAAACATCACATGGCGTACGCAGGTGTAGTCCTCGAGGCCATACATGGACATGTCCTTGCCATAGCCAGACTGTTTCATGCCACCGTGCGGCATTTCGCTAACCAGCATGAAGTGCGTGTTGACCCAGGTGCAGCCGTACTGCAAACGCGCGGCCAGGCGGTTGGCGCGGCCGACGTCGCTGGTCCATACAGAGGAAGCCAGACCGTAGTCGGAATCGTTGGCGTAAGTCAGGGCCTGGGCTTCGTCGCTGAACGGCGTGATGCTGACCACCGGGCCGAAGACTTCTCGCTGGACGATCTCGTCATCCTGACGGGCATCGGCCAGTACAGTCGGTTCAAAGAAGAAGCCCGGGCCGGAGACGCGCTTGCCTCCGGTGATCACGCGGATGTGCGGCTGGGCCTTGGCGCGCTCGACAAAACTCTCCACACGCTCCAGATGGTCACGCGTGATCAGCGGGCCGAGTTCGGTTTCGGGGTCGTCCTGTAGGCCGTAGCGGATGCTAGCAACGGCTTTGGCCAGCTTCTCAACGAATTCCTCATAGACGCCCTGCTGCACATACAGGCGACAGGCTGCGGTGCAGTCCTGACCGGCGTTGTAGAAGCCGAAGGCGCGGATGCCCTCGACTGCAGCATCGATATCGGCGTCGTCGAAGATGAGAACCGGGGCCTTACCGCCCAGTTCCATGTGGGTGCGTTTGACGCTACTGGCAGTATTGGCGACGATGCGCGCACCAGTGGCGACGGAGCCGGTCAGCGAGACTAGGCGTACCTTCGGGTGCGTGACCAGAGGCTCACCGACACTTGGGCCCTTGCCGAAGAGGATGTTGACCACGCCTGCAGGGAACAGCGTGTTGATGATTTCAGCCAGTTTCAGGGCCGTCAGGGGCGTCTGCTCGGACGGTTTGAGCACCACGCAGTTGCCGGCGGCCAGGGCTGGAGCGAGCTTCCAGGCAACCATCATCAGCGGGTAATTCCACGGCGCGATGGAGGCGACCACGCCCAGCGGATCACGGCGGATCATCGAGGTATGCCCGGGCAGGTACTCGCCACCGGCCGAGCCGTTCATGCAGCGACTGGCGCCGGCAAAGAAACGGAATACGTCGGCAACCGCAGGAATTTCGTCGTTCAGTGCGGCCAGGTAGGGTTTTCCGCAGTTCTGCGATTCAAGTCGAGCGAAGGTCTCGGCCTCGGCCTCGATGCGTTCGGCAAGCTTGAGCAGCAGGTGGGCACGGTCTTTGGGAGGGGTTTGCGACCAGCTGTCGAAGGCCTGGTCGGCGGCCTGTACGGCTGCATCGACCTGGGCACTGCTGGCTTCGTTGATGTTAACCAGTACTTCGCCGAGAGAAGGGTTGTATACGGCGTAGCTGGCGCCCTCACCGGCCACCAGCTGGCCATTGATCAGGAGGTTTATTTGCATGGCGGTTCCCTTTTGGGGTCTTGTCGTTGTGATTAAGCCTAAAACATATAAAAACATATCTTAACGTTTGAGGATTGCCAACCATTTCATCGATAATTGCTCGCCAACGCGATTTCAAGGGTTGTAAATGGGGGAACGGCCGTATCAGTGCCCCCTCTAACCTCTATAAGATGCGGAATTGAACGTTTAACCCTTTGCCTATCGGGCCTGGTTGAACCTACTTAAGAGGGAGAGTCAATTGAGTGCCCTGAATACTGCCCGCAGCACCGCATTTATCCGCCTGCGCCAGGAAGGCCGCACCGACGAGGTGGTGCGCCGGCTTGTGGAGGCCATTGAGTTGGGGCTGTTCACCGAGGGCCAGCAACTACCCAGCGAAAGCGAGCTGGCCCTGCAACTGGGGGTCGCGACTGTGACCCTGCGTGAAGCGCTGGTCACCTTGCGTCAGCGCGGACTGATCGAGACGCGTCGAGGGCGCAATGGCGGCAGTTTTGTCTGTGCACCAGTTGAGTTGCCCGAGTCATTGCTGCTCCGGCGTCTGCAGGACATGAGTGGCCCGGATCTGCGCGATCTCGGCGACGAGCAGATAGCGATTTCCGGTACCGCAGCACGTCTGGCGGCTCAGCGTAGTTCCCGCGAGCAGCAGATGCGTATTGCTCAGCACATTGAGTCGCTTAAACAAGCCTCTACGCGTCTGGCCAGGCATCGTGCCGATGCGCGCTTTCATATTGAGGTAGCAGCTGCCGCTCAGTCGCTGCGTCTGACCCATGCCGAAATGCGTCTGCAATCTGAAATCGGCGAACTGCTCTGGATGGAAGCCGTCGGTGGTAATGACGTATCCGTGATCGAACAGGAGCACCGGGCCATTCTCGATGCCTTGGTTAATGGCGATGCGGTGCTCGCTGGCGCTCTGGCCGAGGCCCATGTCAGCCGGGGCATCAAGCGTCTGATGGCCTTACGCCTGGAGCTGTTGACTGACAATGAGCTACCAAGCTGATTTCGCAGCTTGGTCCTTGCGGAGCCAACTCCGACTATCCACGAAGCTGTGCCAGACATTTTGAGAACAACAACGTACAAAAGAACCAGCGTGAGGAAAATGCCATGTCTGTCGTGAGCAATAACGATCCCCTTGATGTATGTGCCCGGCAGCTCAATAGCACGGTAGGGACCATCTTTAGTCAGGTTCGGCAACTGGTGAATGAAACGGTCGAGCTATGGACTCGCGTGCTAGCGGAGGGGCGTCAGCCCGCCTCGAAGGATCTAGCATTGCTGCGTCCAGCGATCGATGCGCAATTGCTGGCTACCGGCGCATTCGGTTGTGGCGGCGGGGTCATAGTCGAGCCTGGCGGCCTGGCCGACCGTGAGATGCACCTCGAGTGGTGGTACTTGACCGACGGCGACAAAACCCTACCGTTACGCCCGAACTTTGACCGGCGGCGAGAGAACTTTTACGACTACACCAACATGCCTTGGTATGCCCGCCCGCGGGATTCTCGCAACAGTAGCGTCGAGGGGCCGTATGTAGACCTCTATGGCACCAACATGTACGTACTGACCTTCACAATGCCAATCATTGTCGATGACCGCTTTATTGGGGTCGCCGGGCTGGACTTGTCGCTCCACAATGTCGAGAAAATGCTGATCCGCAGCCTCATGTGCTTGGCAAACGAAGCAGTATTGATATCCACCGAGGGTCGGATCATTGCCTCAAATACCGCTAACTGGATGGTAGGTGACCTGGTGCCTAAGTTGCTGGATCCAGCACCGATGAAAGGTGTGCGACTGGTGTTGGAGGAACCTGAGGCAGGGTGGTCGCTGATTAAATTGCCAGGCCTTCGCCGTTAGTTGGTATGGCAGGTGCTGCGTATCGCCATCCTGATCGCGCACCTTGGTCATATTGACAATTCACTACCAACCGACGCCAGCAAACTGATCATCACGGCTATATAAGCTGGGCTGAAACAGCTGTACCGCCAAGACTTCAGCTACGCCAAGACCGAGGTGCTACTCCTGGATCTGTGTCGCAAGAACGAATACACAGCCATGACTGCACACCATGTGCGTCGCTTAATCGAATATCAACCGAAGGAAGAGGAATCGGCTGCTGCGAAATGGGATTTATGACGCTATTGGGACGGATCCTGTGTGGATGAGCATCTACTAAGCATCGCGCATTGCTCTTTCGAGCCAGTAAATTGCCAGTATACCTGACTACCTACATTGTAGACCCAAACCGAGCAAGTGGATCAGCACACGATTTTAGAGCTTGTCAAGAATGTCACGCTACTGATTTCATGTGCTGGATGCACGGCATGCTGATGCGCTACCTCGAGGGGCGCAAGCTTGCGGGAGATTCAGAGCGCTTCTTCCATGGCCGGGTCGCTGTAGCCGAACCAGTTCTGCATCAGATGGATACGTAACATGGCCATCAGCGGATAGGCTGGACGACCACCTTCACACTTTGGGTAGTGTGGCTCGATCAGGGCAATCAATCCCTTCCACGGCACCACCTGATCCATCTCGATCAGGAACAATTCCTTACGGGTCTGCTTGCGCTTGCCGGCGTACTCGGCGTCGGCGAAGGCCATCTGCTTCATGGAAAAACTCGGCTGGCGGGATCGGCGTATTTCACCAGATTCGGGAAGTCTTTTTCAGACCATCCCTAGCGGTCATCCGTACCGTACTTTTTGTCCAGATAGTCGGCCAAGGCATAGCCGATGATTCCGACGACTACTACAAAAACAACAATCCCAGTCACGGCTTGTACGAGTGTCATAGCGGCCATTCTTTCGTATGCGCAATGCGCGAAGTGATCTGATGGATTTCAACCCAGGAGATACCAGGGATCTGGTGTCGCTTGGGGGAATTGGTTTGTCTGCACAGCCAAAGCAATATCTAGATTCAGGATAGCTTCTATCAGCTAGCAGGCCGTTGAAAAAAGCCAGAGCCCGCGTGGCTCTGGCAAAATGGCGGCCATCCTCTTCTGCCGAAGCCAGCCCAAGCCGATGCGTGGACTCGACCTCAAACAAAACGAGCTGTTCAGTTATACGACGCTGGAGCAGCGCATCCCGAACGATCACCCGCTGCGTCCCCTGCGAGGCCTGGTCGATACCGTTCTGGCTTCGATGGATCGGGACTTCGACGGGCTGTACTCCACCCTGGGACGGGCCTCGATTGCGCCGGAGCGGCTGCTGCGCGCCTCGTTGCTGCAGGTGATTTACACCATTCGCTCCGAGCGGCAGTTGGTCGAGCAGATTGATTTCAACCTGCTGTTTCGCTGGTTCGTCGGCTTGTCGATGGACGAGCGCATGTGGGATCACTCGACCTTCAGCCAGAACCGTGACCGCTTGTTCAACCAGGATGTAGCGCGGCTGTTCTTCCAGCGCATCAAGTCGCTGGCCGCATGGTCCGAGTACGCCAGCAACGAGCATTTCAGCGTCGATGGCACGCTGATCGACGCCTGGGCCTCGCACAAGTCCTTTATCAAGAAGGATGGCGGCGACCCACCGGAGGATGGCACGCGCAACCCCGATGCCGACTTCAAGGGCGAGAAGCGCAGCAACGCGACCCACCAATCGACCAGCGATCCCGAGGCCCGGCTGGCGCGCAAGAGCAATGGCGATGCCAGTCGTCTGGCGCACATGGCCCACACGATGATGGAGCACCGCAACGGTCTGATCGTGGATGTGGAATGCACCGAGTTCAATGGACGTGCCGAGGTAGAGGCGGCGCTGGAGATGCTGGAGCGCACGGCCAAGCCGGGCAGCACGGTAGGTGCAGACAAGAATTACGACCAGAAGCGTTTCGTGCAGAGGGCGCGCGAGCTGAAAGTGACACCGCATGTGGCGCAGAAGCGCAAGGGCAGCGCCATCGATGGGCGCACCACGCGGCATCCGGGGTATGCCGCCAGCCAGAAGATCCGCAAGCGGATCGAAGAAGGTTTTGGCTGGCTGAAGACGGTTGGCGGCCTGCGCAAGACCAAGCTGATCGGTCGCGCCAAGCTGAGTGCTCAGTTATTGCTGGGTTTCTCGGTCTACAACCTGATCCGACTGGGTAGCCTGTCGGGTTGGTGGCGAGGATCGCATGTATAGGGCGAGTTACGCCCAAAAAACGCCGAAAGGCGTGAACGTGGTGCTGAAACCTGTCAAAAAGGCCTGAAGTCAGGCCTTGTGTGGACTCCGTTAGGCCAAAGCGCTTGAAAAAGCGCCAAACCGGACGGGTTGGGGCAGTTGAAGCCGAGTTTTTCAACGGCCTGCTAGAACCCAAAAGGGGTCGCATGTCAGCCGGTGTTACCTTAGCGGCCTAAGATTTGTCTTTAGCGGTCTAGCACATCTGAACCCGGGAGCGTTCAGAATCGGCAGAGGCTGAAGTCAACAAGGGAATGTAGGGCTATTTCAGACCACGCCTAAGTCCGGCAGGCAGAGCCATCAGCAAGGGACGCCAGTTCAACTCCCTACCCACCATTCGTCGGGAGTTTTCCTTTGAGGGCACTTCAGGGGGCACTTTTTGAGAAATCCATTTAAATATTCTTTTAAATCAATACCTTATTATATCTTTTATGATCCCCCCCGGCTCCACCAATTTGAAGCACATAAACCCCTGATTTTCCTAGAGAAAGTCAGGAGTTTTTCTTTGGGGTGTCGAAGCGTTAAGCCTGCAGGAGAAGATCGCTTTCGATGTCTGAAAAATTGCTGATCTTCACCGAACCATCGGGAAACCGGGCAATGACATCCAACTGACCACCCATGGCTTCGATGTGGCTACGCAAAGTGGAAATGTATATGTCAGTACGCTTTTCCATCTTGGCAATGGATGGTTGCTGTACATGCAGTACCTCAGCCAGCACCTTCTGTGACAACCCACGAGCCTGACGCAGCTCATGAAGCGGCATCTCTGCAAGCAGCTCCTGGGCTTTTGCCTCTACCCTGGCCTGAGCCTCAGGCGCCATTTTTGCGCGCAGCTCTGCAAATTTCTTAGCCATCTATCAAGCCCTCCTTTCGAAGCTGTTCCAGATGTTCGTCATACAGTCGATCAGACAGCGGAACGTTGATGTCATACCAACGATCATCACCAGTCTTGTCGCCATCGATCAGCAAGATAGCCGAGCGCCTGGGATCGAATGCATACAGCGTTCTGTAGGATCGGCCTTCGTGCTGCGTCCTCAGCTCCCGCATGTGGCTGTGACGAGAGCCGTTGATTCCGCTGCTGTGTGGAAAGCCAAGTGACGGGCCTCGCTCCTCCAAGAGCTGGACTGACACCGCAACAGACTCCTGCTCCTCAGCAGACAAGCTTTCCCACCACTAGCCGAATTCGTCGGTATACTCAATATCCCAAGTCATGGCGAAAAATATAACCCCAAAGGAATATTCCATCAATGGAATGTCTGAATCCTAGAGACGAGACCGGGCCAAGGCGCACTGCATCCGCCAGATGCTCCAGCGCCAAGTGCGCATAACACATGGCCAGGCTGGATAACCCAGGATTTTCTGCAGTGCCCACCGTTCTGTATGAAGTGGCTGACGAAGGCGTGACGCAGGGCGTGGGCGGCCTGGCCTTTTGGTAGGCAGATGGTCGTCTCGGGCAGCGCTAAGCCGCCCCAATTAAAGAATTTCATTCACAAATAAAGTGAACAAATGACAAAAATAAGAACATAAATAACCAATAGACTCGCAGCCGTTTTTTATCGGAGCTGCGCCCATGTCTGTATATGAATCAGCCTCTCAATCTGTCGGCTCACAACGAGGCGCTGGTCTTAGCATCGCCATCCTGGCGTTTTCCGCCTTTCTCATCGTCACTACGGAGTTTCTGATCGTCGGCCTCCTGCCTGCTCTTGCCCGAGATCTGGACATTTCCATCTCGATGGCAGGCCAACTGGTGACTCTGTTTGCCTTCACGGTGATGTTTTTCGGACCACCGCTGACAGCAATGCTTTCTCATCTTGATCGGAAGAAGCTGTTCGTAGTCATCCTTCTGATTTTCGCTGCATCAAATGCCCTTGCTGCGGTATCGGAGAGCTTTTGGCTTCTCGCTGTCGCACGCCTGATACCTGCGCTGGCGCTGCCCGTGTTCTGGGGTACAGCCAGTGAAACCGCCGGGCAACTGGCCGGCCCCGAAAAAGCGGGCCAGGCAATCGCCAACGTCTATCTGGGTATTTCTGCCGCGATGCTGCTCGGCATTCCGCTGGGCACCCTGGTGTCCAATGCACTTGGCTGGAGGGGCGCATTCTGGCTGCTCGCGGGCTTGTCGCTGATCATGTCGTTGGCAATCCTGGCGTTCATGCCTGCCGTTTCCCGCACCGCCAAGGTGGACTTTCTACAGCAGGCGAAGATTTTCAAGGAGCCCTATTTCCTTTCGAACGTGCTGCTTTCCATCGTCGTGTTCAGTGCCATGTTCACTGCCTACACCTACCTCGCCGATATCCTGGAGCGCGTGGCAGGTGTGCCCCCGGAACATATCGGATGGTGGCTGATGGCATTCGGCGCAGTCGGCCTGATCGGCAACTGGATTGGCGGCAAGGCGATCGATAGATCCCCGATCAAGGCCAGCGTACTCTTTCTGCTTCTGTTGGCGATTGGCATGGTTGCCATTGTCCCGTTCGCGCATGTGGGTCTGATGTTCTGTGCTGCGCTGGGCCTGTGGGGCATTGCCAATACCGCTCTTTATCCGGTCAGCCAGGTCCGGGTCATGAGTTCGGTATCGCATTCCAAGGCACTGGCGGGCACCACCAACGTATCAGCGGCGAATGCCGGCATCGGTATTGGTGCCATTGTCGGCGGCATGACCATTGCCAATCTGGGGAGCGAGTATCTTGGCTATGCGGCGGCGGCTATCGCGGTCATGGCTCTGATGCTGGTGCCGCTGGCACATAAGCTGGCGCCCCGGCGGCAACAGTGAGCTGAAGGCGTAGGCTGTGATCAATGCAGAACATGGTTCGCGTAATCAGCGCGCCGCCCTATCTGCCTCGATTAACCTGCCATGGGCTGTAAGCCGGGGGCGCAGATAGTCCAGCAGGGCTCTGACCTTAGGTATGTTCTCGCGGCTTTTCAGCCAGATCAGATGCATGGGCAAACCATCCGTTGCCAGGTCAGGCAGCACTTCGACGAGCGTGCCCTGCTCGATGTGGCGCTGCGTGAGCCAGGTCGGTAACTGCCCAATACCGTGCCCTGCCAGCACCGCTGTCACCGCCCCCTCACCATCTCCCAGCGCAATTCGCGGTTGTACCGCGCGGCGCTCCATCTCTCCCGGACGCGCGCCCCTGAAGAACCAGGGGGTGACCAAACCGTCGCTCTGCAAGTAACCGATGCACTGGTGGTTATCCAGCTCACCCTGGTTTTCTGGATAGCCACAGCGCCGTACATAGTCCGGTGAGGCGCAGAAGATCAGACGCTGCGCGCCAAAATACTCATGACCCAGATTGGCCGGCCAGGTATCCGGGCCACCGATGCGAACGACGATATCGATGTTCTCGTAGACAGGATCGATGAACCGATCAGTGAACGAGATATGCGGCTGGAGCATGGGGTGCAGGCGAACAAAATCCATGATCAACGGCAGCACATGGAGGCGACCGTAAGAGGCCGGCAGGTCTATGCGTACCTTGCCATGGGGCTCGTGCTCCTGGCTGAGCAGCGCATGCTCGACCTCTTCGAGCTCAGCCAGAACCGATGTGCAGCTCTTGTAGAACAACACTCCGGCATCGGTGAGCGCCAGCGAGCGGGTGGTGCGATTGAACAGCCGCGCCCCCAACCGCTCCTCCAGCCGTGCCACGCTTTTGCTGACCGCAGAGCCAGTGAGATTGAGGCGCTCGGCCGCAGCGCTGAAGCTGCCACAATCAGCGACGGCAACAAAGACATCGATCCCCTTCAGCCGCTCGGATGCGTGCATCCCTATCTCCATTTCTGAACCCAGGTGCGATGCTACCGAAATACCCTGGCGCAGGCCTGCCTCTCAATCGCTGCTTCGCTCGAAAAGCACACTGCAGACACAGTAGAAATTGCTCCGTCGTACTCAAGAGAACAACCAGCTGCGCTGATGCTCCTTATTCCAGTGGTCGAACATTATCCTTGCGCAAACGCCCTGACATTGGCGAAGGCCTCGCCGAAGTAGGCTTCGTAGCTGTGCTTTTCGACGTAGCCCAGATGCGGGGTGCAGAGGATTTTCGGGTGGGTCAGCAGCAGATGGTCGGCCTGCAGGATCGGCTCCTGCTCGAACACGTCCAGCGCGGCCTGGCCAGGACGGCCAAGCTCCAGCGCTTCGGGCAGCGCTCCGGGGGCGATCAGTTCGGCGCGGCTGGTGTTGACCAGCAGGGCGTCAGGCTTCATCCGCGCCAGATCGGCGGCGCTTACGCAATGCCGCGTGGCGGGCACCAGACGCAGGTGCAGAGTGAGAATATCGGCCTGTTCGAAGAAAGCTTCGCGCGTCGGCGCGGCTTCGTAGCCATCGACGATGGCCGCCTGGCGCGAGGCCTCGCTGCCCCATACCAGCACATGCATGTCGAACGCGCGTGCATAACGTGCCAAGCGCTGGCCGATCTTGCCGTAACCCCAGATGCCCAGCGTCTGACCATACAGACGCTGGCCCAGGTTGACCTGCCAGTGCCCGGCATACAGGCCGTTCATGGCTTCGCGCAGCTGGCGCCGGGCATTGAGTATGAGCGCCCAGGTCAGCTCGGCTGCTGCGATGGGTGAGCCGGTACCCTCGGCGACGGTCACGCCACGCTCGCGGCAAGCCTGCAGATCGAGATGCGGGCCGGCTCGCCCGGTCTGGCTGATCAGCTTCAGGTTGGGCAAGCGTGCCAGCAACGCGGCGTCGATACGTGTGCGCTCGCGAGTCAGCACCAGCGCGTCGGCATCGGCGAAGCGCTCAGCCAGTACATCCGGGTCGCTGACGGCATCGTGATACAGGCGAACATCGAAACCCTCCAGCAGCCCGAAGCAATCGAGCTGTTGCACGACGCGCTGATAGTCATCCGGTATCACGATACGCATGCCAAGTCTCCGAATCAGGCCTCGCTGGCGACGGGGCCCTGCTGACGACGCGCACGCCAGGCGCGCCAGAACGGCAGCACGATCATCACCGCCACCAGGCCCCAGACCACCCAGGTGATCGGGCTGGCGTACAGAATACCGAGATCGCCGCTGGACAGGGACAGCGCGCGACGCAGATTCTGCTCCATCATGCCGCCGAGGATAAAGCCGAGCAGGATCGCCGAAAGCGGGAAATCCAGCTTGCGCAGGACGTAGCCGAAAATGCCGATGGCGATCATCAGGTACAGGTCGAAGGTGGTCGCATGCACCGCATACACGCCGATGGCAGTAATGATCGCCACCGCCGGCACCAGCGCCCAATAAGGCACGGCCAGCACCTTGGTGAAGACCTTGATCATCGGCACGTTCATGATGATCAGCATGATATTGGCGACGAACAGCGAGGCGATCAGGCCCCAGACGATATCCGGCTGGTTCTGGAACAGCAGCGGGCCCGGGGTGATGTTGTACAGCGTCAGAGCGCCGAGCATCACCGCCGTGGTGCCCGAACCCGGTACGCCGAGGGTCAGCATCGGTACCATGGAGCCGCAAGCAGCGGCGCTGTTGGCGGTTTCCGGTGCGGCCAGACCGCGCAGGTCGCCATTGCCGAACTTGTTGTCCTTCACCGCAAGGCGCTTCTCGCTCATGTACGACACCGCGCTGGCCAGCGTCGCCCCGGCACCCGGCAGTACGCCGAGGACGAAGCCGACCACACCGCTGCGCAGGTTGGTGGCGAGCACGAAGCCGCCTTCCTTCATGTTGAACAGCATGCGTCCACTGGCTTTGATCGCCTTCTGGCCGTGATGAGTACGCTCGAGCAGCACCAGCAGTTCGCTGACCGAGAACAGCCCCAGCACCAGCACCACGAACTGGATGCCATCGGCCAGACCCAGGCTGCCGAAGGTGAAGCGATACACGCCACTGTTGGCGTCGATGCCCACGCACGACAGCAGCAGGCCGATCAGCGCCGCGATAGCGGTTTTCAGGGGTTTGTTGCCGGCCATCCCGGCCAGGCAGGTGATGGCGAAGACCATCAGCACGAAATATTCGGCGGGGCCGAACGCCACCGCCCACTTGGCCAGTAACGGAGCGAACAGCACGACACCCACCGTAGCGATCAGGCCACCGATGAACGAACTCCAGGCCGACAGGGACAGTGCAACACCGGCCTGCCCTTGACGGGCCAGCGGGTAGCCATCGAGGGTGGTCATCACGGCGGAGGCTTCGCCCGGAATGTTCAGCAGGATCGAGGAAATACGGCCGCCGTATTCGCAGCCCAGGTATACCGCCGCCAGCAGGATCAATGCAGTTTCCGGCGGCAGGCCCAGGGCGAAGGCAACCGGAATCAGCAAGGCCACGCCGTTGATCGGGCCCAGCCCCGGCAGCAGGCCAACGACGGTGCCAATCAGGGTGCCGCACAGGGCGGTAAGCAGGTTGTAGGGGCTCAGGGCGACGCCGAAGCCCTGACCGAGGTAGCTGAGGGTATCCATGATTAATTCTCCAGCGCGGCGAGGATGCCGAGTGGCAGGGGGACATCGAGGGCTTTGTCGAACAACAGGTAGAGGCCTAACGCCAACACCACGCCGCTGAGCAGGCTCTGCAACCCGCTACCGCCATACAGACGCGCCATGCCAATGCCGAACAGTACGCTGGCGAGGACGAATCCGACGGTTTCGAAAAGCATGGCGTAGCCGAGCATCAGGCTCAGAAACACCAGTGCCTTGACCATCACCTGACGATTCAGGGGTGGCTCATCGCTCTGTAAGGCACCAGCAGGCTTGAGCAGCAGCTGCACGCAGCCGAAAGCGATCAGCAGCAAAAGCAGAAGCGGGAAGGATTTTGGCCCTACCGGCTCGTAGGAAAACGGGGCGCTGTAACCCCAGGCGAAAAAACCCAGGATGCAGCAGAGCAGCAGGGTTATCCCCGCAAAGATACGGTCATGCATGTTGATGTGCTCCAGAACGCTGCGCCGTCAGTGACGGCGCATGGGAACCTGTTACTCGACCAGGCCGAACTCGTGCCCCAGCTTGCGGTACTCGGCAACCTGGCTCTTGACCAGTGCATCCAGTTCCGGCCCTGTCACGTAGTAAGGCAGTACATCACGATCGGCCAGGTAGGCCTGAAAGTCGCTGGAGGCCGTGAGTTTGGCGAAACGCTCACGCCACCAGGCGACGTCTTCCTCTTTGACTTCAGGGCCGAGGAAGTAACCGCGAATCAGTGGCCACTGGATTTCGTAACCCTGCTCACGAGCGGTGGGGATCGAAGCCAGATCGCCCCCCAGGCGCTCCTCGCTGAAGATCGCCAGGGTGCGGATCTTGTTGCCCTGCTGCGCACGGATCTCGCTGGCACTGCCGGTGACCAGATCCACATGGCCGCCCATCAGCGCCATGTAGTGCTCGGCCCCTCCCTCGAATGCCGCGTAACGCAGCTCACTGGGATCGATACCTGCAGCACGCGCCAGCAACGCGATCTTCACCCAGCCCTGACCGCCGACACTGCCGCCGCCGCCGACCACGATGCTTTTCGGGTCTTGCTTCAGCGCCTGCACCACATCGTCGAGATTCTTGTAAGGCGAGTCGTCACGTACTGCCAAGGTGCCGTAATCGTTGCCAACGGTAGCCAGCCACTTCACTGCGGTCTCGTCGAAGCGACCGTATTTGCCCAACGCCAGGTTCAGCAGCGAGGCGCCAGAGAAGGCCACCAGGGTGCCGGACTCTGCACGGCGGTTAGCGGCGATGGAGTTGTAGGCCACGGCGCCGATGCCGCCAGGCATGTAGGTGACGCGCATGGGTGCCTTGAGCAGGCCTTCATCCTTGAAACCGGCCTGGGCCAGCTTGCAGGTCAGGTCGAAGCCGCCGCCTGGTTTGCTCGGGGCGATGCACTCCGGACGGGAGGGTTCGCCAGCCATTACCGAGCCACTGGCAAGCAATACGGCGAGGGACAGCGGCAGAATGCGGCGGAGGGAGCAGGTGATCATGATGGGTTCCTCTTATTGGTCTTGTATGTACAGCCGATGCATTACCAGAGCGGCACGATGTAACTCAGGATCAGGCGATTCTCGTCCAGATCACGGACGAAGCTCGAGCGGTAGGTGGCGTTTCTCCAGGTCACCTTGAGATTCTTCAACGGGCCATCGCTGAAGGCGTAGGCGATATCGGTGTTGCGCTCCCACTCACGGCCCTCAACGCTCGCCAGATCGACCTGATCGCCGCGCACATAGCGGGTCATGAAGGTCAGGCCGGGGATGCCGACCTTGGCGAAGTCGAAGTCGTAGCGCAGTTGCCAGGAGCGCTGGTCGGGACCGGCGAAATCGTTGATCTGCAGGAAGTTGGTCAGGTAAGGCGTAGCACCGTCCACATAGGTGAAGCCATCTTCACCAAGCATCTTCTGGTAAGCCAGGCCCAGAGCATGGCCAGCGACGCTGTAGGTGAACATGCCGTTGATCACCCGGTTGTCGATATCGCCAACCAGCTCCTTTCCGGCCTCGCTGTTGTTGAAGTAACGCAAATCGCTTTTCAGCTTGCCAGGCCCCAGCGCCAGGGTATGTTGCAGGCCGAGGAAATGCTGGCGATAGACATCGCTCAGCTCGGCATAGTGATAGCTGGCGAGCAACTGCGGGTTGATCGCGTAATCGACGCCCGCGAAGCGCAGCTCGTCGCTTTCGGGGCTACGGCCGAATCGGCCGTTCTTGTTGTTCAGGGCCAGCTTCTCGGAGCCGGACACGCTGCGCTGCACCACACGGTCGATCTCGCCCAGGGTGAAGGTGGCGCGCTCAAGGTTCTTGCTCTGCACCTGCCAACCCTCGAACACCTGCGGCAGCAGACGCGCGTTGCTGTACTGCAGGTAAGGCATCTTCGGCAGCAGCGTACCCACACGCAACTGGCTCTCGGCAAAACGCACCTTGCCGGTCACGCCCAGCTTGCTGTAGTCGTCCTCGGGGCGATTCTTGCTATCGCTCGGTAACAGATCAGTACCGATACGATCTTTCGAAGAGTCCAGTTTCAGACCCAGCATGCCGATGGCGTCGACACCAAAACCCACGGTGCCCTGGGTGTAGCCAGACTCCAGGTTGAGGATGAAGCCCTGGGCCCATTCTTCGCGCTTGTTCTGCCCTGGATCCTCGCGAAAGTCACGATTGAGGTAGAAGTTGCGCAGCTCCAGGCTGGCTTTGCTGTCCTCGATGAAACCGGCAGCGTTGGCATTGACTGCAGGCAGTGCCATGACCGTCAGACCGGCGATGGAGCAACTGAGGGATTTTGTTCTTGTCATTCTGATTGGCCCTGGGGGTGTGGTTGTAGTGGAACGAAGTCAGCTGCCCGTGCGCCTCAGGGTGGGGACGTATACCTCGCCCGAAAACAGGCGACGGGCCGTGCGCACCAGCGAGGCACGCAGGTTGTCGGGGTTGCCATCTGCGGCAGGCTGCAGGGAAACCTCGATCTGACCGCCCGGATGCTCCAGGCGTACCAGCGCCTCGCCTTCGATGGGCGCGACGTCATGGGCGACGCTGCCGGGCAGCGCGCAGGCGGTGGCCAGGCCGATGGCGCCGGTGGCGGCGACCGAGCGGTGGCAGGTATGCGGCATGAAATAGCGCACGCTCAGCGTGCCGCCGTGGCGTGCAGGCGCCAGCAGTACCGGCTTGGGAATGACCATCTGCGACACGTCGCCGAGGCCCATGGCCAAGCCGGCCTGCAGACGGATGCGTTCCAGGCGCTGGAGAAACGCACTGTCGGCATCCAGTTCTGCAGGCGACTCGTAGCCGGTCTTGCCCAACGCCTCGGCATGCATCAGCACCATGGGCATGGCCATGTCGATACAGGTGGCGGCGACGCCATCGAACTCGTCACGCATGCGGCCGGTGGGCAGCAGGCGACCGGTCTTGGCACCAGCGGCGTTGAGGAAGGTCAGCTTGATCGGCGCGGCAGTGCCAGGTACGCCGTCGATGGCCGTGTCACCGTCGTAGCGCACGCGGCCGTTAGGGGTCATCACGTCGGAGTCGACGAAGGTGTTGGTGTTGAGGTTGCGAATGCGCACACGGGTCATCGGCGAGCTGGCATTGACCAGGCCATGCTCGATGGCGAAAGGGCCGATGGCGCAGAGCATGTTGCCGCAGTTGGGTGCGGTATCGACGCGGCGCTGGGTGACCATGACCTGCACGAACAGGTAGTCGACATCGGCGTCCGGATGCGGCGAGCGACTGACGATCGCCACCTTGCTGGTCTGCGGGCTGCCGCCACCGATGCCGTCGATTTCCAGCTCGTGGCCCGAGCCCATCAGTCTGAGCAATACCTCGTCACGCTGTTGCGGGTCAGTGGGCAGGTGATTGGCCAGGAAAACCGGCCCTTTCGAAGTACCGCCTCGCATGAGTACACAAGGTACCGTCCGCATGATGCCTCCAACGCAATAAAACTGATGATTGTTGCTTTGCGTCGATTATGCGGAGCCAATATTTATTCTGTAAAATGCATATATTTCGATATTTATTCCATTATTCGCATTAATGCACGCTCGTATTTCCCTACTTGCCAGCTGGAAACGGAAAGACTAGGGTTCATTGGTAACTTTCAAACAAAAATACACACGACTGATAACCAAAGCGCATGAATTACGAACTGCAAGACATCCGCGCTTTCGTGAAAATCGCTGAGTTCGGCAACTTTCACGAGGCCGCCAACGCCATCCATCTGTCGCAGCCGGCACTGACCCGACGCATGCAGAAGCTGGAAGAGAGCCTCGGTATCCAGTTGCTGGACCGCACCACACGCCGCGTCAGCCTGACGGCGGTGGGCCGGGATTTTCTGCCCAAGGCACAGCGTCTGCTGGACGACTTCGAGCGCTCGATCCTCGGCATCCGCGAACTGGCCGAGCGCCAGTCCGGCCAGGTCACCCTCGCCTGCGTCCCGACGGCGGCCTTCTACTTTCTGCCGACGGTGATCCGCGCCTTCAACCTGCAGTACCCGAAGATCCGCATCCGCATCCTCGACCTCAGCGCCCATGAGGGGCTGGAGGCAGTGATTCGCGGCGAAGCGGATTTCGGCATCAACATGCAGAGCGGACAGAGCGCGGAAATCGACTTCACCCCGCTGGTCAACGAGCCCTTCGTGCTCGCCTGCCGGCGTGATCATCCCCTGGCCAAGCAGCCGGAAGTGGCCTGGCGCGAGCTGAGCGACTACCGCCTGATCGGCGTCGGCCGCCTCAGTGGCAACCGCGTGCTGCTCGATCACGGCCTGGCCCATCTCGACTGGCGCCCGAGCTGGTTCTACGAGGTGCAGCACCTGTCGACCTCACTCGGCATGGTCGAGGCCGGCCTGGGCATCGCCGCCCTGCCCAGCCTGGCGATGCCGGCCGAGGATCACCCGATTCTGGTCAGCCGGCCGCTGGTCGACCCGGTAATCAGCCGTACCCTGGACCTGGTACGCCGCCGTGGCTCTTCGCTGTCGCCGGCAGCCGAACAGTTCGTCGAAACCCTGCTGCGGCAATGGCCGAGCTACACCTCCATTGGCACCAGTAACACCGCCGAACTCGAAAGCTGAGTCATTGCTCGGGCCGGCGTCGCACTCGCCGCCGGTCCGACGCGCTTTCATCCGCAACCAGCGAGCAAGACAGACCGGCGAAAACCCGGATAATGGCGGCCATTTTGTTTCGCTCGCTGGTACTGCCCCATGGAAATCAAGGTCAACTTTCTCGACAACCTTCGCCTCGAAGCCAAGTTCGATGACTTCACGGTGATCGCCGATCAGCCGATCCGCTACAAGGGCGACGGCTCGGCGCCGGGGCCGTTCGACTATTTCCTGGCCTCCTCGGCCCTGTGCGCGGCCTACTTCGTCAAGCTGTACTGTCAGACGCGCGACATTCCCACCGAGAACATCCGCCTGTCGCAGAACAACATCGTCGACCCGGAAAACCGCTACGCGCAGATCTTCAAGATCCAGGTCGAGCTGCCGGCGGACATTTCCGAAAAGGATCGCCAGGGCATCCTGCGCTCCATCGACCGCTGCACGGTGAAGAAGGTGGTACAGCAAGGCCCCGAGTTCATCATCGAGGAGGTGGAAAACCTCGACGCCGATGCTCAGGCGCTGCTGATGCCGGTGAGTGACACCACCACCTACATTCCAGGCAAGGACCTGCCGCTGGAGCAGACCATCGCCAACATGTCGGGCATCCTCGCCGATCTCGGGATGAAGATCGAAATCGCCTCATGGCGCAATATCGTGCCCAACGTCTGGTCGCTGCATATCCGCGACGCGCAGTCGAACCTGTGCTTCACCAACGGCAAGGGATCGGCCAAGGAAAGTGCCCTGGCTTCGGCCCTCGGCGAATTCATCGAGCGACTGAACTGCAACTTCTTCTACAACGACCAGTTTTGGGGCGAGGACATCGCCGCTGCCGAGTTCGTCCATTACCCCAACGAGCGCTGGTTCAAGCCAGGGCCGAAGGATGCGCTGCCCGAGGAGATCCTCGACGCGCATTGCCTGGCCATCTACAACCCGGATGGCGAGCTGCGCGGCTCACACCTGTACGACACCAACTCGGGCAACACCCTGCGCGGCATCTGCTCGCTGCCCTTCGTGCGCCGCAGCGATGGCGAGACGGTGTACTTCCCGTCCAACCTGATCGAGAACCTGTACCTGTCCAACGGCATGAGCGCCGGCAATACCCTGGCCGAGGCCCAGGTGCAGTGCCTGTCGGAGATCTTCGAGCGGGCGGTGAAGCGCGAGATACTCGAAGGCGAGCTGTGCCTGCCGGATGTACCGCAGGAGGTTCTGGCCAAGTACCCGGGCATCGTCGCGGGCATTAAGGGCCTGGAAGAGCAAGGCTTCCCGGTGCTGGTGAAAGATGCGTCCCTCGGCGGCGAATTCCCGGTGATGTGCGTGACCCTGATGAACCCGCGCACCGGCGGCGTGTTCGCCTCCTTCGGCGCCCACCCGAGCCTGGAGGTGGCGCTGGAGCGTAGCCTCACCGAACTGCTGCAGGGCCGCAGCTTCGAGGGCCTGAATGACCTGCCGCAGCCGACCTTCGACAGCCTGGCGCTGACCGAGCCGAACAACTTCGTCGAGCACTTCGTCGACTCCAGCGGCGTGGTGTCGTGGCGCTTCTTCAGCGCCACGCCGGACTTCGAATTCGTCGAGTGGGACTTCTCCGGCCAGGGTGCAGATTCCAATGAACAGGAAGCCGCGACCCTGTTCGGCATCCTCGAGGACATGGGCAAGGAGGTCTACGTCGCCACCTACGACGACCTCGGCGCCAACGCCTGTCGCATCCTCGTGCCCGGCTACTCGGAGATCTACCCGGTCGAGGATCTGATCTGGGACAACACCAACAAGGCGCTGCTGTTTCGCAAGGACATCCTCAACCTGCATGCCCTGAGCGACCGCGAGCTCAAATCGCTGCTGCGTAACCTCAACAACGCCGAGGTCGACGACTACACCGACATCACCACGCTGATCGGCATCGAGTTCGACGACAACACGGTCTGGGGCCAACTGACCATCCTCGAACTGAAACTGCTGATCAACCTGGCGCTGAAGAAATACGACGACGCCAAGGAACTGGTCGAGGCCTTCCTGCAATACAACGACAACACCGTCGAACGCGGCCTGTTCTACCAGGCGGTCAACGCCGTGCTGGAGATCCAGCTGGACGACGAGCTGGAGCTGGCCAACTATGAGCCCAACCTGCGCCGCATGTTCGGCAACGAGCGCATGGACGCGGTAATCGGCTCGGTAGATGGCAGCGTGCGCTTCCATGGCCTGACGCCGACCAGCATGAAACTGGAAGGGCTGGACAAGCACCTGCGCCTGATCGACAGCTACAAGAAACTGCACGCGGCGCGCGCCAGAGCGGCGGGGCTGGCAAAGCGCTGACGTCCGCAATGCAGGTGGCGGTTCTCTCCCGCCCTAACGGGGCTCAGCCTGGCGCAACAGCACCTCACTCAAGGCCTGCGCCGCGCTGGACAACTGATGTCCAGCCAGGTGCAGCAGGCCGACACGCCGCGTCACCTGCGGCTCCCGCAATGGCAGGCAGCGGGCGCCCAATTCCTCCATCTGCTGCCGACACAGTTGTGGCACGGCGCTGACGCCCAGGCCTTCGGCAACCATGCGCCCAACCGTGACCAACTGGTGACTCTCGAACGCCACCGGCAGCTTGCCGTGACGAGCGATCACGCTGTCTTCCAGCAGCAGGCGCAGCGCCGAGGGGCGTTGCAGGGTGATGAAGGGCTGCTCCAGCAACTGCGTCCAAGTCAACGATGCTTGCCTGGCCAGCGGACTTTCAGCTGGCACCACGGCGACGAAACGATCCTCGTACAACGGGGTGAACTGCAGCCCATCGAGGGTCCCCGGCTCGAAGGCGATGCCGAGTTCGACGCGACCGTCGCGCACCATCTCCATCACCTGTTCGTTGATCACGTCATGCACCGCCACGTTGACCCGTGGATAGGCGTCGCGAAACGCACGCAGTGCCGCCGGCAGGCGGTTGCCGGCAAACGACGGCATGGCCGCCACCGCCACCTTACCCATCTGCAGGGTGAAGTGCTGGCGCAGCAGATCCTCGGCGTTGTCCCAGTCGGCCAGCAGGCGCATGGCTATCGGCAGCAACGTTTCGCCCTCGGGCGTCAGCGCCACGCTGCGGGTGGTGCGTACCAGCAACTGACCGCCGAGCGATTGCTCCAGATTCTTGATCGCCAGGCTCAGCGCCGGCTGCGACAGGTGCAGGCGCTCGCAGGCCTGGGCGAAGCTCAGGCTTTGCGCCACGGCGAGAAAGGCGCGTAGCTGCTTGACGGTCATTGATTTACTTACCTGATCAATCGCTAAGAAAAACAAACTTAACAAATAAGCTCACAGCGCAGAAGCTTGACCTCATCCCAATAACAACAATGAGGCAGCCTCGAATGAGCGGACTCGACAAACGCGTCGGCAGCTACGCAGAAGCCCTGGACGGCCTGCAGGACGGCATGACCGTGCTGGCCGGTGGTTTCGGCCTGTGCGGCATCCCCGAGAACCTGATCAATGAGATCCGCCGTCGCGGCGTGCGCGATCTGACCGTGGTGTCCAACAACTGCGGGGTCGACGGTTTCGGCCTCGGCGTGCTGCTGGAAGACCGGCAGATTCGCAAGATGATCGCCTCTTACGTCGGCGAGAACGCCCTGTTCGAACAGCAACTGCTCTCCGGCGAGCTGGAAGTCGAACTCACCCCGCAAGGCACCCTGGCCGAGAAGCTGCGCGCTGGCGGCGCCGGCATCCCCGCGTTCTTCACCGCTACCGGCTATGGCACCCCGGTCGCGGAAGGCAAGGAGGCGCGCGAGATCAACGGCCGCCACTACATCCTCGAGCCGGCCATCACCGGCGACTTCGCCATCGTCAAGGGCTGGAAGGCCGACCACTTCGGCAACGTGGTCTACCGCCACACCGCGCAGAACTTCAACCCGGTGGTCGCCGCCGCCGGGCGCATTACCGTGGTCGAGGTCGAAGAGATCGTCGAGCCCGGTGAACTCGACCCTACGCAGATTCACACCCCCGGCATCTACGTCGACCGGCTGATCTGCGGCAGCTTCGAGAAACGCATCGAAAAACGCACCCTGCGCGCCTGAGGAGAGACCAGCATGGCACTGACCCGTGAACAAATGGCCCAGCGCGTCGCCCGCGAGTTGCAGGACGGCTTCTACGTCAACCTCGGCATCGGCATCCCCACCCTGGTGGCCAACTACGTGCCCGAGGGCATGCAGGTGATGCTGCAGTCGGAGAACGGCCTGCTCGGCATGGGCGCCTTCCCCACCGAAGAGGAAGTGGACGCCGACATGATCAACGCCGGCAAGCAGACCGTCACAGCGATCAAGGGCGCAGCGATCTTCGACTCGGCACAATCCTTCGCCATGATCCGTGGCGGCCATGTCGATCTGACCGTGCTCGGCGCCTTCGAGGTGGACGTTAACGGCAACATCGCCTCGTGGATGATCCCCGGCAAGCTGGTCAAGGGCATGGGCGGCGCCATGGATCTGGTGGCCGGCGCCGACAACATCATCGTCACCATGACCCACGCCTCCAAGGACGGCGAATCCAAGCTGCTCGAGCGTTGCAGCCTGCCACTGACCGGCAGCGGTTGCATTCGCAAGGTACTGACCGACCTGGCCTACCTGGAGATCGAGAACGGCGCCTTCATCCTGCGCGAACGCGCACCGGGCGTGAGCGTCGAGGAAATCGTCGCCAAGACCGCCGGCAAGCTGATCGTCCCCGAGCACGTCCCGGAAATGCAGTTCTAGGTTGTCTACCGCCCTGCAGAGCGCCACCACGACTGGCGTTTTGCGGGGTGTTTTTATTTGGTGTTATCTGCTGCACTCCCTGTAGGAGCGGATTCATCCGCGAAGCTCTCCGTCCTACCGTACCCAGAGGATTACCCATGCAAGACGTCGTCATCGTCGCCGCCACCCGCACCGCCATCGGCAGCTTCCAGGGCAGCCTGGCCGATATTCCCGCGCCGGAACTCGGCGCCATAGTCATCAAGCGCCTGCTGGAGCAGACCGGCCTCGACGCCGCCCAGGTCGATGAAGTCATTCTCGGCCAGGTACTCACTGCAGGCAGCGGCCAGAATCCCGCCCGTCAGGCCGCCATCCGCGCCGGCCTGCCGCATGCCGTACCGGCCATGACCCTGAACAAGGTCTGTGGCTCGGGCCTCAAAGCCCTGCACCTGGCCGCCCAAGCCATCCGCTGCGGCGATGCCGACGTGGTGATCGCCGGTGGCATGGAGAACATGAGCCTGTCGCCCTACGTGCTGCCGAAAGCCCGCACCGGCCTGCGCATGGGCCACGCGCAGATGCTCGACAGCATGATCGTCGACGGCCTGTGGGACGCCTTCAACGACTACCACATGGGCATCACTGCCGAGAATCTGGTGGAGAAATACGGCATCAGCCGTGAAGCCCAGGACGCCTTCGCCGCTGCTTCGCAACAGAAAGCCGTGGCGGCCATCGAGGCCGGTCGCTTCGATGCCGAGATCACCCCGGTGCTGATCCCGCAGCGCAAGGGCGACCCCATCGCCTTCGCCCGTGACGAACAACCACGCGCCGGTACCACTGCCGAGTCGCTGGCCAAGCTGAAGCCGGCGTTCAAGAAGGACGGCAGCGTCACCGCCGGCAACGCCTCCAGCCTCAACGACGGTGCCGCCGCTGTGCTGCTGATGAGCGCGACCAAAGCACAGGCGCTGGGCCTGCCGGTACTGGCGAAGATTGCCGCTTACGCCAATGCCGGCGTCGATCCGGCGATCATGGGCATCGGCCCGGTATCCGCCACCCGTCGCTGTCTGGACAAGGCCGGCTGGAGCCTGGCCGACCTGGATCTGATCGAAGCCAACGAAGCCTTTGCCGCTCAAGCGCTGTCGGTCGGCCAGGAGCTGGGCTGGGATGCCGACAAGGTCAACGTCAACGGCGGCGCCATCGCCCTCGGCCACCCCATCGGCGCCTCGGGCTGCCGTGTGCTGGTCAGCCTGCTGCACGAGATGATCCGCCGCGATGCCAAGAAGGGGCTGGCGACCCTGTGCATCGGCGGCGGTCAGGGCGTGGCACTGGCCATCGAGCGTTGACCCATAGGGTGGATCGCGCCTTATCGATCCACCGCCTTGGTGGATCGATAAGGCACATCCGCCCATAACACCGTAGCCCGGATGGACTCCGGGGAAACCTGACATGGATCTCCCGGATTGCATCCGGGCTACGCAAACAGATCGGTCTCGACCGAGCTTTGTCATATCCACTGCAATTCCCAGGCGTGGCTAACTCTGAATGCCTGGTTAAAGCCCTTACACAACCATAAGAAAGAGGCATCACCCCCATGTTCAACACCCTAACCCGCATGAGCGTGAGCCTGGTACAGAAGTACCTGCCCTCACCCTTCGTGTTCTCCGCCTTGCTAACCCTGGGCGTACTGCTAGCCGGCATCCTCTCCACCGGTCAGTCGCTACCGGCCATGGTGCAACACTGGAGCGGCGGCTTCTGGACGCTGCTCGGTTTTGCCATGCAGATGGCGCTGATTTTCGTCACCGGCCATGCCCTGGCCAGCGCACCGATCATCAACCGCCAACTCGACCGTCTGGCAGGCATGGCGCGCACACCGGGTCAGGCCATCATCATGGTTACCCTGGTGGCACTGGTCGGCTGCTGGGTCAACTGGGGCTTCGGCCTGGTGATCGGCGCGGTGTTCGCCCGCGCCCTGGCACGCAAGGTCGATGGCGTCGACTACCCGCTGCTGGTGGCCTCGGCCTACTCGGGCTTCCTGGTCTGGCACGGCGGTCTGGCCGGCTCGATTCCACTGTCGATGGCCACCGGTGGCCCGGATCTGGCACGCATCACTGCAGGCGTGCTGACCGAGCCCGTGAGCATCAGCGAGACCCTGTTCAGCACCCTGAACATGACCATCGTGGTGCTGTTGTTCATCGGCCTGCCGCTGCTCAACCGCGCCATGCATCCGCGCCAGGGTGCCAAGGTGGCCGACGCCGCCAAGCTGGTGGAGTCACGCGCCGAACTGCCGGCCCGTGAAACTCCGGCACAGCGCCTGGACGACAGCCGTATCCTTGGCCTGGCACTGGTGGCCATGGCCGGTATCTACCTGTTCAACCACTTCGCCACCAAGGGCTTCGTCCTTGGCCTGGACGTGGTCATCGCCATCTTCCTGTTCAGCGGCCTGCTGATGCACGGCACACCGGAGCGCTACATGCGTGCGGTGGACGAGAGCGTACGCGGCATCGGCGGCATCGTCCTGCTGTTCCCCTTCTACGCCGGGATCATGGGCATGATGATGGGCGCCAACGCTGATGGCATCTCCCTCGGCCGGCAGATCACCGAAGCGTTCATTTCCTGGTCGTCGGCCGACACCTTCCCGCTGCTGGCCTTCCTCAGCGCTGGCGTGGTCAACGTGTTCGTGCCGTCCGGTGGTGGCCAGTGGGCCGTACAAGGGCCGATCATGCTGCCAGCCGCGCATGCCCTTGGCGTTTCGCCGACCGTCACCGCCATGGCCATTGCCTGGGGTGACGCCTGGACCAACATGATCCAGCCGTTCTGGGCGCTGCCGCTGCTCGGCATCGTTGGCCTCGGCGCACGCGACATCATGGGCTACTGCCTGATCATGCTGCTGTACTCGGGCATCGTCATCAGTGGTGCGTTCTACTTCCTCGGCTAAAGGCCATCAGGCCCGCTCAGCGTTCCGAGCGGGCCTGTCTCAACGCCAACGATCCAGCACATTCACCGCCAGGCGATCCAGCCAGCCCCACAGCCGCTGCTGGGCACGGCGCCACAAGGGGCGCTGGTGCCAATCCTGCAGGGTCACTTCGTGGCTCAAGTGGAAATCCTCGATGAAACTGCTCGCCACCGCCTGAGTGAATGCGGGGTCGAGGGCTTCGACGTTGGCATCGAGGTTGAAGCGCAGGTTCCAGTGGTCGAAGTTGCAGGAGCCGACACTGACCCAGTCGTCCACCAGCACCATTTTCAGGTGCAAGAAGCGCGGCTGGTATTCGAAGATGCGCACGCCCGCTCTGAGCAGTTTTGGATAGTAGCGCTGGCCGGCAAAACGTACCGGCGGATGGTCGGTGTGGCGCCCGGCCAGCAGCAGGCGTACTTCGACGCCACGGGCTGCGGCGCGGCGCAGGGCGCGGCGGATTTTCCAGGTGGGCAGAAAGTAAGGCGTGGCCAGCCATACGCGTTGCCTGGCGCCCTTGAGCGCGCGCAGCAGGGACAGCAGGATATCGCGATGCTGCGCTGCATCGGCATAGGCCACACGCCCCAGCCCCACACCGGCAGGCGGACACTCAGGCAGGTTCAGCGCAATCGGCTGATGATTCGGGCGCCAGAAAAAACGCGTATGCCAGAGTTGCTCGAATAACTGCTGCCAGTCGCCGACCAGTGGCCCCTCGATTTCCACCATGACCTCATGCCAGGGGCTGCGAGCCTCATCCGGCTGCCAGAACTCGTCGGTAGAACCGGTGCCACCGACGTACGCCAGGCGCTGGTCCACCAGCAGTAGCTTGCGGTGATCACGGTGGAAGTTGCGCAAACCGCGCCGCCAACGTACCGGGTTGTACCAACGCAACTGCACGCCGGCAGCCTGCAGACGCTCGCGTAACAGGCTGCTCAGCCCCGCCGCACCGTAGGCATCGAACAGGCCGCGCACAGCCACGCCACGCGCGGCGGCTCGGCACAGGGCATCGGCCAGTCGCTCGCTGCAACGGCCATCCTCGATCAGGTAGAGCTCGACTTCCACCTGTTGCCGGGCAGCATCGATACTCGCCAGCATGCGCGGGAAGAAGGTTTGCCCATCCAGCAGCAGTTCGAAGCGATTACCGCCGCGCCAGGGAAAGATGCGCCCGCGCGCACGCATGCTCAACGCGCCGTGAAGATCAGCACGGCGCCCACCGGCACCGACAGGCTGATGGCCGGCAGATCGGCGAGCTTGCGCAGCGCTTCGATAGCGCTGGCCAGGGCGAAGTCTTCAGCGTGCAGCACCAGCGGCGCCAGGGTCACCACCTGAAAGCGCCGGTCATCCAGGCGCGTGACCAGCAACTCGCTGTGCAGCTCGCGACTGCGCTCGTTGAGGGTCAGTTGCAGGGGCAGGCGTAGCTCCAGTTGGGCACCGGGCGCCAGGTCGGTGAATTGCGCCAGGTTGACCTGGGCACTGATGCGCGCCTCGGGCAAACGCGCGGTGTCGAACAGCATGACGCGCAGGCGCTCGTCACGCAGCGCGATACCGGTGCTCACGGAGTCCAGGTCGACGCGCAGACGCGCGCGGCCATCGGCGGCGATCTGCCCGTGCAGGGTGAGAAAGCGGTGCACCTCCGACTGACTGCTGGAGTGGGTGGAAATGAACGACAGCCGCGAGGACTCGTTGTCCAGGTACCAGTCGGCGTGGACGGGCAAGGCTACAGCCAGCAGCAGAGCAAGAAGCGAACGGCGCATGAGAACTCGAAGAACGGATGACCAGGCGGCAACGATAGTCTCCATGGCCAGCGTTGCAAAGCCCGGCACCTCCTTACTCGTAGCCCGGATGAAATCCGGGGCATGGTGGTAAAGCACTCCCGGATTTCATCCGGGCTACGGCTTAGTCATTCGGCAACAACTGGCAGCCCTGCCGCTCGCCCAGCCAGACAGCGCTGTGAGTACGCCCCAGCCCGCTGGCGGTCACGCGCTTGGCGCTCTCGTCATCGAGCAGGCTGCTGATCGGCACGTACTGCTGCACATAGCCTTCGCAGTAGCTCGCCGGATAAGCGCTGACATAACGGCAGGAGCAATATTCCTTGGCCGTGTAGGCGCCGATGATGTCGGGAAACGCCGCCAGGTGCGCACGGTTCGGCCAGGCCCAGGCCAGCAGCAGAATCAGCAGTAACGCCAATACGCTGAGCAACGGGTGACGACGAATCATGGCTGCACCTCCGCGGCGAACGCCGCACGCACGCGCTTGAGCAATTCGTTGTGCTGGAAGCTGCTATCACGGTCATCGGCGTAGCGCACCACCACCAGCTTCTCCTGCGGCATCACGTACAGGCCCTGCCCCCAATGTCCCAGCGCGGCGATGGTGTCGGCCGGTGCATCCGGCCAGGGCCGCGTGCTGCCGGGCAGCTCGACATTGAGCCACCAGTGCCCGCCGGGTACGGCATCGCCCGGTTTGGCCAACTGCGGCTGGTAACCGGCAAACGGCGTGGAGACGAACTCGACCCAGGCAGCGGGCAGCAACTGGCGCTGCTGCCAACGGCCGCCGCGCTGCATCAGCAGGCCGACACGGGCCAGGTCACGGGCGCTCAGGTAGGCATAGGATGAAGCGATAAAGGTGCCACTGGCATCGCGCTCGAGGGTTGCGCTGGTGATGCCCAGCGGCTCGAACAGTGCAGTCCAGGGATAGTCGGCATAGGCCTGCTCGCCGACCATGCCGCGCAGCGCCGCCGCCAGCACATTGCTGTCGCCACTGGAGTAACGAAAGCGCGTACCGGGTGCAGCGCCGGCCGCATGTGCAGCCGTGAAGGCAGCCATATCGGCGCGGCCTCGGGTGTATAGCATAGCCACCACCGAGGACTTCAGCGGCGCGTATTCGTAATCCTCCTGCCAGTCCAGACCCGAGGCCCAGTTGAGCAGGTGACCGATCTTGATCTGCGGGTGCTCGGCCATGGCCGGGTAGTACTGTGCGGCTGGCGCGTCGAGTTTGAAGCGCCCTTCGCCGTAGGCCACACCGAGGAGGGTGGCGAGCAGGCTCTTGGCCATCGACCAGGTCAGGTGCGCGGTCTGCGCTGTGGTCGGTTCGGCGTAGCGTTCGTAGACGACCTGGCCATCGCGGATCACCAGCAGGGCATCGGTGCGCACACCCGTGCGTTCGTCGTTGTCGCGCGCGGGGAAGGTATACCGTTCGAGTTCGGCCAGCGCGACGCTCTCGGCGCGGGGCAGGCTCTGCCAGTCGGGCTGCGGCCAGTATTCCGCTCGGGCGGTGCTGACGAGCAGGCTGAGACCGAGCGCCAGGCTCTGTCGACGAAAAGAAGGGGTGAGCATGATGGGCCTCAGTTAATGACCGAGGCGCACCCTAGCACGGCCATGATGACCGCTTGAAGCGACGAAACGGCCATCTGCCATCTTCATTTGGGTAGTTGGTAATCCTCCGGCCCCATCAGGTCGAGCCCGCATTCCAGGTTTTCGATCCAGTAGAGAAAGGCACTGATCATCTCCGGGCCAACGAAGGGCCGGCCGTGCTGCGGCACGATCATCGCCACATCCATCTCACGCACCATCGCCGCCCACAGGCGACAGGCCTTGTTGCCGGCCATGTAGCGACGATGGAAACCTTCCATGTTGGGCACGTGATTGACGAAGTCACGCACCGGCGAGGCGTCATCGACCAGCGAGGCGCCCATGTCACCGGAGAACAGAATCTTGCTCACCGGGTCATAGACTTGGAAGTTGCCGACCGAGTGCAGAAAGTGCGCGGGGACCGCCTTGAGCGTGCATTTGCCCAACGGGATGCTCTGGCCGCGATCAGGCAGCGCGATGATGCGGTCATAGGTATTGATGCCACGGCTCAACGCCAGGTAATTGGCCGTCAGGTGCGGCAAAAAACGCGCCCACAGTTTCGAGCAGATCACCCGCGCGCGGGTGTGCAGCAGCCACTTGTCCAGCGAGGCAATGATGTCCGGATCCTGGTGCGAGGCGAAGATGTAGGTCAGATCCTGCACCGGAATATGCTTGGACAGCTCCAGCGACAGCGGCGTATAGGTCAGGTCACCGCCCGGGTCGAGCAGCAGATACTGTTCGTTGTCGGTGATCAGGAACTGGTTGGATTGCACGCCCTCGCCGCTGACCAGGTCATCGAACATCAGGCATTGGTGGCTGCCGTTATCGAACAGCACGATGGGCTCGCGGCGCATGGAAACCTCGTAGATAAATCGCGAGGCAACCTTATGCGCACCTCCGCCAGCCGGTACTGATATGGATCAACAGCCGGCGACAATCCGCCGCGCCTTCTCCAGGCGCTTGCTGCGCGCTGCCTCGGCAATGCGCAGCAAGCCCTGGTCACGCTGCCACAGTTCAGCCCAGTGCGCCGGGCCAGCGCTGAAGGCGGCGTGCAACTCGCCTGCCAGCGCCTGCTGCTCGGCGAACAGCCCCGCCAACAGCAGATGAGTAGTGGCGGCATTGGGCGCCTGCCGCGCGACCTCGGCGCAACCGGCCAGCAGCCCCTGCAGACGTAACAGCAGGGCATCGGGCCAAGCGCACTCACGCCCCACGCCGAACTGCCAGGCAACGACGGCAGCAAGGACGTGCACGTCCTCCAGTGTGCGGAAGGGTTTCACATAGTCGTCCCAGCCATCACCAGCCAGACGCTCGCTCTGTGCCTGCTCCAGATGCAGCCGCGCATGGCCGATATCGGGCATCAGCGGCAGTGCCGGCAAGGGTTCGATGCGCACCCCCGGCGCGCCCTGGCGCACCACGCCCAGGGCCAGCCGGGGCGGCTCGTCGGTACTGTCCTCACGCGCGGCCACCAGCAACCAGTCGGCACAGTCGGCGGCGGTGACGAAATCCTTGCGCCCGCTGATGTACAAGCCATAGATGCGCGTGCTCATGTCCGCCGGGCGGGTGCTGCGGTTTTCCGTCACGCACAGCGCGCCGGCCGTCCACGGCGCCGCCGGCCAGAGCATGCGCAGCGCGGCCTGGTAACCGGCGAGAAAGGCCAGCCCCGGCGTTGCCGCCTGCAGGCCACCGGCCAGCGCCAGCTCGAAGGGCTGCGGCGTGCCGCCCAGGCGCGCCAGCAGACGCGCGTACCAATCCTCCAGCCCCGCCTCGGCAGTCAGGCGCTCGATGGGCTGAAACAGGCTCGACCAGGGCATTGCAGCGCTCCTCACGGCAGCCTCCGGGCCGCCGTCACATAAGCATCAAAAAAGCGTCACGGTGATGACACCGCCGCTACCTAGCCTGAGCTTGCCCAACAAGATCGACCGGCTGCAAGCATCCAGCCGGCACACGGAGGATCTGGCATGACTCAAATCGCTCGCCGACTGCAGGCCGAACGCCTGCAAGGCCCCGCCGCCCTGCGTGAAGCGCAAGCCTTGCGCTACCGCGTATTCAGCGCGGAATTCGACGCCAAGCTCAACGGCGCCGAATTGGGTCTGGACATGGACAACTACGACATTCACTGCCGCCATATCGGCGTACGTGACATGAACAGCGGCGAGTTGGTCGCCACCACCCGTCTGCTCGACCATCAGGCCGCCGCCGGCCTGGGCCGCTATTACAGCGAAGAGGAGTTTGCCCTGCACGGCCTGGCCAAGCTGGAAGGCCCAGTGCTGGAAATCGGCCGTACCTGCGTCGACGCCGCCTACCGCAACGGTGCAACCATCGCCGTGCTCTGGGGCGAGCTGGCCGAAGTGCTCAACGAAGGTGGCTACCGCTATCTGATGGGCTGCGCCAGCATCTCCATGCAGGACGGCGGCATCCAGGCCCAGGCCATCATGCAGCGCCTGCGCGAGCGTTACCTGTGCACCGAGCACCTGCGCGCCGAGCCCAAGCATCCGCTGCCGCAACTGGACCTGCCGGGCAACGTCATCGCCGAGATGCCGCCGCTGCTCAAGGCCTACATGCGCCTGGGTGCGAAGATCTGCGGCGAGCCGTGCTGGGACAAGGATTTCCAGGTCGCCGACGTGTTCATCCTGCTCAAGCGCGACGAGCTGTGCCCGCGCTATGCCCGACATTTCAAAGCTGCAGTGTAAGGCAGCACTTGCATCGCCCAAGCCGGCCCTGTAGACAGAAGCCGGCTTTTTTACCTGGAGTCGATCATGCCCCGCTTGCGCCTGTCTTTGCGCCTTATCCACCTGGCTCTGGTGATCGCCTTCGGCACCTTGCTGGCGGCTGGCGTCAGCCTCTGCGAACGCGTGGTGCGGCATGACCTGATGCCCCTGCGCCAACGCTTGACCCGCTGGTTCCTGGCCCGCTTGGGCGGCGCCCTGCCGTTTCGCGTGCGGGTCGCAGGCGAGCTGCCGCAGCAGCCGATGCTGTGGGTCGCCAACCATGTGTCCTGGACGGATATTCCACTGCTCGGCGCGTTGCAACCGCTGTCCTTTCTGTCCAAGGCCGAGGTACGCGCCTGGCCAGTGGCCGGCTGGCTGACGCACAAGGCCGGCACCCTGTTCATCCGTCGCGGCTCGGGCGATAGCAGCCAGATCAGCCAGCAGCTCACCCATCACCTGCAACAGGGGCGTAACCTGCTGATCTTCCCCGAAGGCACCACCACCGACGGTCTGGGCCTGCGCACCTTTCATGGTCGCCTGCTGAGCAGCGCCATCGACAGTGGTGTGGCGCTGCAACCTGTGGCTATCCGCTACCTGCGCGAGGGTCAGCCGTGCTCGGTGGCGCCCTTTATCGGTGACGACGACATGCTCTCGCACCTGCTGCGCCTGCTCTCGCAACCGGCCTGCGAGGTAGAGATACGCCTGCTCGCACCGATTCCCAGCGCCTCACGCAGCCGTAACGAACTGGCCCGGTACAGCCAGGCCATGATCGCCAGCGCCCTGCAACTGGAAACGCCGGTCACGCTGCCGACCGAAGCCGAAGCCGCCTGATCCACCGCGTAGCGCGGATGCAATCCGGGGGCTTTGGCAAGGCGCCCTGGATTTCATCCAGGCTACAGGTCGTAGCCGCTCAGTCAGCCGGCGGTACGATCAACGCGTCGCTGTCGAGCGAGGCCAACAGGCGACTGGCGACGCTGCCGAGGAAGAAGCGCGAAACCCCTTCACGGGCATGGGTGCCAAGCACCAGCAGATCCGAACCACTCTGGCGCAGTGCCTCGCCGATCACCCCTTCCGGCGAGCCGATCTGCACCAGCAGGCGCTCGTCATTCAGGCTCGCGCCGACCGCCGCCAGGCGTTCCTGCAGTTGCTGGCGCAGCAGTTGGCGCTGGTTTTCCAGCACCTCGGCACTGATCCCGGGCTCCATGATCGCGCCGGCGGCTACCGGCTCGACGGCAGCGGCCACATGCAGCTCATCCAGACTCACCAGGCCCATGTCGCGCGCCCGGCTCAGTGCCTGCTGCGAGGTACGCGACAGATCCATCGCCAGCAGCGCATGCCGATACTCGTGAGTGACCGGGCCGTTGACCCGCAGCACCGGCAGATGGCTGCTGCGTACCACGCGCTCGAGCGTGGTGCCGACGATGAAATCGCGCAGTGCCGACTTGCGATGCGCCCCCACCACCAGCAGATCGGCGCCCATACCCTGCGCACTCTCGACGATCAGCGCTGCCGCTTCGCCCGTGCCGACGATCACCCGCGGCACACTGCCGGCCTGCTCGCCGAGGCGCTCGGCCTGCGCCTGCAACAGGCTCTCGGCTTGTTGTACCTGGCGCTGCACGTAAGCAGCAGGCGCCTCGTCATCGATCACATGTAACAGGCCCCATTCACCACCACCCTGGCGACGAATCAGCTGCACGGCGCGCTGCACCGCATGCGCCGAACGCTCGGACAGATCGGTTGCTACCAGAATCTTGATCATCTCGTTTCCTCCATGCATTCCAGGGTCTGTACGAAAAGTCGCCGGGCGAAAATCAGGCGATACCGATGGCGACCCCGCTAAACGGATGAGAACCGGACTGGGCTCACACTCGGGTTTACGAGCTGTAGATGAGCATTCCGGCCCCATTTTCACCAAGCATCACCAAGCACAGGCACCTTTCGTACAGAACCTAACACCGCGTTACATTCAAACGCCTGCCGACGCCACAGTCCTTGATGCAGGTCAGCTCCTGTGCGTTAACGCGCACTTAGGGTAACCCGCAACACTCGCCGTCCCGCCGCACGCAGGCCCGCGAGCACGGCCCGGACACCGCAGGAGACTCGCCCCATGGGCAATGCCCCCTCAGAATATACCGACCACACCTGGCACGCCTTGACTGCACAGGACGCCCTGAAAGTGCAGCACAGCAGCGCCAGCGGTCTCAGCCAGGACGAGGCGCAGCGGCGCCTGCAGCAGCATGGCGCCAATCGCCTGCCGCCGCCACAACGCCGGGGGCCATTGCTGCGCCTGCTCTACCAGTTCCATAACGTGCTGCTCTATCTGATGCTGGCGGCCGCCCTGATCGCCGCCCTGCTCGGCCACTGGGTCGATACTTCGGTGATCCTCGCCGCCGTGCTGATCAACGTGATCATCGGCTTCATCCAGGAAGGCAAGGCGGAACATGCACTGGACGCCATCCGCAGCATGCTCTCGCCGCGCGCCATGGTGCTGCGCGCGGGCGAACGCCACGAAATCGATGCCGAATACCTGGTGCCCGGCGACGTGGTGCTGCTGGCATCCGGCGACAAGGTGCCAGCCGACCTGCGCCTGCTCAGCGTGAAGAACCTGCTGGTGGAAGAAGCCGCGCTGACCGGTGAATCGCTGCCGGTGGAAAAATCCATCGCGCACTGCAACCTCGAAGCCGCGCTCGGCGACCGTCGCTGCATGGCCTATTCCGGCACCCTGGTCAGCAGCGGCCAGGCCAGCGGCGTGGTGGTGGCGACCGGTGCCAACACTGAACTCGGCCGTATCGGCGCCATGCTGCAACAGGTGCAGGCACTGTCCACACCGCTGCTGCGACAGATCGAACAGTTCAGCCGCTGGCTGGCGGTGATCATCCTGATCCTGGCGCTGGCCACCTTCATCCTCGGCATCCTCTGGCACGGGCAGAACCCCGGCGAGATGTTCATGATGGTGGTGGCGCTGACTGCTTCGGCCATCCCGGAAGGGCTGCCGGCGATCATGACGGTGATCCTGGCCCTCGGCGTGCAGCGCATGGCCGGGCACAACGCCATCGTGCGGCGCCTGCCGGCGGTGGAAACCCTGGGTTCGGTGACGGTGATCTGCTCGGACAAGACCGGCACCCTGACCCGCAACGAAATGACCGTGCAGCGTGTGGTCAGCGCCAGCCGCATCCTCGATGTCTCGGGGGTGGGCTATGCCCCGGAAGGCGCCTTTCATCAGGATGGTGCGCTGCGTGAGCCTGACGCCGCCCTACTGGAAGTCGCCCGCGCCGCGCAGTTGTGCAACGACGCCCGCCTGCAACAGGATGATGCCGGCCACTGGCGGCTGCATGGCGACCCGACCGAAGGCGCACTGCTGACCCTGGCGCTGAAAAGCGGTGTGGATGGTCAGACCCTGCACGCGCAACTGCCGCGCAGCGATGCGATCCCGTTCGAGTCCGAACACCGCTTCATGGCCACCCTGCACCATGACCACGCCGGCCATGGCTTGATCTATCTCAAGGGCGCTCCCGAGCGCGTGCTGGAGATGTGCAGCAACCAGCGCAGCGCCGATGGCAGCAGTGAGGCGCTGGATGCCGACTACTGGCGCCGCCAGGCCACCGACCTGGCCGCGCGCGGCCTGCGCCTGCTGGCACTGGCCAGCAAGACAGCGACGGCCGAACAACGCACGCTGAATTTCGCCGACGTGGAAAGCGGCCTGACCCTGCTGGCACTGGTCGGCATCATCGACCCGCCGCGTGCCGAGGCCATCGCCGCCGTCGCCGAATGCCAGCGCGCCGGCATCCGGGTGAAGATGATCACCGGCGATCACGCCGAAACCGCCCGCGCCATCGGCGCACAACTGGGCATCGGCGTCGGTCTGCCGGCGATGACCGGCGCCGAACTGGAGCTGCTCGACGAGCGCCGCTTGCGCGAGGTGTTGCCCGGTGTCGAGGTGTTCGCCCGCGCCAGCCCGGAGCACAAGCTGCGCCTGGTGCAAAGCATGCAGGACAGCGGCGAAGTCGTGGCCATGACCGGCGACGGGGTCAACGACGCGCCCGCGCTGAAACGCGCCGATGTCGGCGTGGCCATGGGCCTGAAAGGCACAGAGGCAGCCAAGGAAGCCGCCGCGGTGGTGCTGGCCGACGACAATTTCGCCACCATCGCCGGCGCCGTGCGCGAAGGCCGGGCGATCTACGACAACCTGAAGAAGTTCATCCTCTTCGCCCTGCCCACCAATGGCGGCCAATCGCTGATCGTGATCTTCGCCATCCTGTTCCAGGTGGTGCTGCCATTGACCCCGGCACAGGTGCTGTGGATCAACATGGTCACCTCCAGCACCCTGGGCCTGGCGCTGGCGTTCGAGCCCAGCGAGCACGGCTTGATGAGCCGCGTTCCACGCGCGCCGGGCGAGCCTTTGCTGTCGGCCTACTTCGTCTGGCGCATCGCGATGGTTTCGATGCTGATCGCCGGTGCCGGTATCGCGCTGTTCCTCTGGGAGCTGCAGCATGGCAACAGCCTGGAAAGCGCCCGCACCATCGCCGTCAATGCCGTGGTGATGTGCGAGATCTTCTACCTGCTCAACAGCCGCAGCCTGTTCGCCTCGGTACTCAGCCGCGACGGCCTACTGGGTAATCGCGCGGTGCTGCTGACCATCGGCATCTGCCTGCTGCTGCAACTGCTTTTCACCTATGCCGCGCCGCTGCAGAACGTATTCGGCTCGGTTGGCATGACGCCGGAAGAATGGCTGCGTGTGCTGCTGGCGGGCCTGGCGCTGTTCGTCGTGGTCGAACTGGAGAAATGGCTGGTACGGCGCTATCGCCTGCATCCGCAGGCGATCTGAACGTCAGAGAAGCACCGCATTGATGTCGTCGCGGCTGAAGCCCCTCCCACGGAGCCCCCCGTGGGAGGCGCTTCAGCGGCGATTGTAGCGGGCATACCGCTCATCCCCGGATTGCATCCGGGCTACGATTTCATCCCGTTCAGCTCGGCCTCGGCGAAGGCCATCAGCTCGGGGTAGAAGGCGCGGAAGTCCTCGCTGAGCGGCTCGTACAACTGCTCCAGCTCGATCAGGCTGCCGTCGAGCAAGTGCGGTTTGGACAGACGCCTCTGCATGCCGGCAATCACCTGTTCAAGCACCGCGAACTCGCGGTAGCTGCCAAGCCAGTCCTGCGCGGCCATACGCGGCGCCATCAGCGCCAGGCGTCCCGGCAACTCTGGCTCAGCCGTCAGCACGCGATAGACCCGGCCAGTGAAGTGATCCAGCGGCTGCGCGGCATAGGCGGCCCAGTCGCGGGCCAGGCAATGGTCGAAGAACAGATCCAGCAACATGCCGGCCATACGCCGCCGCGCCTGCGGAAAACGCGCCCGCGCTTGAGCCTGCAGCGGGTGGCTGTCGGTAAAGGCATCGATGCGCCGGTGCAGACGGATAGCGGCCTCGATATCCGCCGGCCAGCGTCCGTCGAGCGGCCCCTTGACGAAATCGCCATACAGGCTGCCCAGCAGTTGTGCCGGCGTGTCGCCGCCGAGATGCAGATGGGCCAGGTAGTTCATCACTCGAGCTTACCGCCGCGAGCCGGACAATCGAAGTGGTTGATGGAGACTATCGGAACAATCGATCTGTATATCGCTCAGAGACGATATATGGTTCGCCCCATGCCGATACACAGCGATCCGAACATGAACCTCGACTTCGACGCCATCATCAAGGCGCTCGCCCACCCGGTACGCCGCGACATCCTCGACTGGCTGAAGGCGCCCGAGCGCCACTTCGCAGAACAGGATCACCCGCTGGAGATCGGCGTGTGCGCCGGCAAGATCTATCAACGCACCGGGCTGTCACAGTCCACCGTTTCCGCCCACCTCACCAGCCTGCAACGCGCCGGCCTGGTGACCAGCCGCAAGGTTGGCCAGTGGCACTTTTTCAAGCGTAACGACGAACTGATCAAGGCCTTCGTCGAGCGCCTGGGCCAGCAACTCTGATTTGAACCTACCCCTGGAGAAATCACATGCCTACATTGTTCGACCCCATCCAGATCGGTGATCTGCACTTGAACAACCGCATCATCATGGCGCCGCTGACCCGCTGCCGTGCCGACGAAGGCCGTGTACCCAACGCGCTGATGGCCGAGTATTACGTACAGCGCGCCTCGGCTGGCCTGATCATCAGCGAAGCCACTGCCGTCACGCCGATGGGCGTGGGCTACCCGGACACCCCCGGCATCTGGTCCGATGAGCAGATTCGCGGCTGGAGCAACATCACCCAGGCGGTGCATGCCAACGGCGGCAAGATCGTCCTGCAACTGTGGCACGTCGGGCGCATTTCCGATCCGGTCTACCTCAACGGTGAACTGCCGGTGGCGCCGAGCGCGATCAAGCCGGCCGGCCATGTCAGCCTGATCCGCCCGATGAAGGAATTCGTCACCCCGCGTGCGCTGGAAACCGAAGAGATCGCCGACATCGTCGAGGCCTACCGTCAGGGCGCCGAGAACGCCATGGCCGCCGGTTTCGACGGTGTGGAAATCCACGGTGCCAACGGTTACCTGCTCGACCAGTTCCTGCAGAGCAGCACCAACCAGCGCACCGACCACTACGGCGGCAGCCTGGAGAACCGCGCGCGTCTGCTGCTGGAAGTGACCGACGCCGCCATCTCCGTGTGGGGCGCAGGCCGTGTTGGCGTACACCTGGCGCCGCGCGCCGACGCCCATGACATGGGCGACGCCAACCGTGCCGAGACCTTCGGCTACGTTGCCCGCGAGCTGGGCAAGCGTGGTATCGCCTTCATCTGTGCCCGTGAGAAGGAAGGTGACGACAGCCTGTCGCCGCAACTGAAGCAGGCATTTGGCGGCGTGTTCATCGCCAACGAGCGCTTCACCAAGGAGCAGGCCAATGCCTGGCTGGCCGAAGGCAAGGCCGATGCAATCGCGTTCGGCATCCCCTTCATCGCCAACCCGGACCTGCCCGAGCGCCTGCAGAAGGACGCGCCGCTGAACGAGCCGCACCCGGAAACCTTCTACGGCTCAGGCCCGGTCGGCTACCTCGACTATCCGCGCCTGTAAGCTCGCCGCTCATGCCCCTTGCGCACGCGATAGGCTGCGCGAGGGGCTTTAGCCGCAGCCCATACACGAACGCCCCGCAATGCGGGGCGTTCGTGTATCGAGCGGGTGGTATTCAGCGCTGATTGATCTGCTGCTGCAGATTCATCACCTGGCTCTGCAGGGTGTTGATGTTGCGCGTCATCTGCGCGCGGAAGGCATCGAACTCGGCCGTGTTCGGGCCGGCACTGGCGGCCGGGCGATTGTCCAGCTCGCTGCGCAGCACCAGCAGATCCTGCTCCAGGCTGCGGATGGCCTGCGCCGGATCGCCCTGTTTCTTCAGCGTCTCGATATCGCCGCCCAGCGCCTTGATCCGCGTATCGAGCTTGGCCAGCTCGGCCTGCGTCGCCTTGGCATCGCCCTGGGCAGATTTCAGCGCTGTCTGTTCACTGGCAAGCGCCTGCAAACGCTTGTCGAAATCGGCGCTGGCTGCGCTACCACTCTTGAACTCCGCGCCCAGCTGCTCGACACGCTTGTCCAGAGCGGCCTGTGCGGTAGCGCTCTGCTGTTGTTGCTTGCTCAGTTCGGCCAGGCGCGTTTCCAGCTGTTTGACCTGCAGCTTGAGCGCCTCGCTGCCACTGGTGACGCTGGATTCGGTCGCCACCACCTTGCCGGAAATGTCCTGAATGCGCCCTGCGGCCTCCTCGCTGATACGCGCGAAGCTTTCCTGGGTCGCCACCAGGCGCTGCTCCATCAGCCCGATCTGCTGCAGGCTCCACCAACCCAGACCGGCCAGGGCGAAACTCAGTGCGCCAACCAGCGCCCACAGCGGCCCGGTACTGGCACTTCTGGCCGTCGGCGCCTTGCTGCTGGTCACGCGGCTGCTGCGCGGGGCCGGCTCCTCGTGCGGTTCGGCGAAATCCTCGCGGCGCTCGGGCGTCAGGCTGGGCAGATTGTCGAGCTCGTCATTGGCGTCGTTACGCATGGTCGGACCTATGGTTGGAACGGGGAAACGGAAATGCCGCGCAGTATACCGATTCGCCATCATGGCATCAGTGCCGCGCCAGGCGGGTGCGCGACGCACCGACGAAGGGCGTGTCAGGGCCATCGACTCGCCTGCAGCCCGGCAGTTCCGCAAAAGTTGAACTGGTACGCACTTTGCTTTTTAACGAGTCGTGAACACGCCCTTTGCGCGTCGCTCACAAGCCAGCGCACGGCACGATCCTTGTGCCGGTCCGAAGCACGAACAGACATGTTGCAGCCACAGGGAATGGCTGGCCGGGTACGGGGGCCGGGGAATGGCCCACTGCCGTACCCCTTCACGCCAACGGGGGAAGTCGCGATGGAACTGAACAAGGAAATCCTGGACTGCATGAAAACCCTGCGTCGGCGCCTGCGCGAAGAGCAGGCGCTGGACATTCGCCTGAGCCAGCCCGACGCCATCGGCGCCCTGCTCGATGGCAGCCTGACAGCCGATGACGAAGAAACCCGCCGCCTGGGTCAGCGCCTGGCCGTGCTGTCCGATCAGCCGCAGCGCATCGCCATGCCAATGCCTGGCGTGGAGCAGCCGGTCGCTCAGCCCAGCGGCTCGGTACGCATCTATCGCGGCCAGCGCATCTACGCCTGAGCGCTCCTCTGCGCCTGCCACCAGATGCAGAACTCATCCAGAGCCTCCCACAGACTGGCCCTGGGCTCGTAGTCCAGGTAGTCGCGGGCACGGTCGATGTTCAGAGAGAAATCCCTGGCCATCACCGCCACGCCCAGACGAAACAGGCTCGGCTCAGGCCGCCCTGGCAGCACCCGACAGATACCTTCGTTGAGGGTTGCCGCCGCATAGGCCAGCGGCAACGGAACATGCCGCGTCACCGGCGGCAGTTGCAGCCGGCGCAACACGTAATTGACCACATCCCACAACGGCACCGGTGCGCCATTACTGATGTTGTATGCCTGTCCCAGCGCCGGCCCGCTCGCCAACAGCGCACTGAACAATGCATCGTTGAGGTTGTGCACGCTGGTGAAGTCGACCTTGTTCAGGCCATTGCCGATGATCGCCAGGCGGCCCTTGCGCTGCATGCCGATCAAGCGCGGGAAGATACTGGTATCGCCCGCGCCGGTGACGAAACGCGGGCGCAGGGCGATCACCTCCAGACCAAACTCCTGCGCGGCGAACACCTGCTGCTCCGCCAGGTACTTGGTCTTGCCGTAATGATCGGAGAAGCGTTTGGGCACCTGCTCCTCACGGATATCGACATGCGACTGGCCATCGAAATAGATCGACGGCGAAGACAGCTGCACCAGGCGCCGTACCTTCTGCTTCAGGCAAGCCTCGACGACGTTCTCGGTGACCGTGACGTTGGCCTGATGAAAATGCGCATAGTCGCCCCACACGCCCACCGCGCCCGCGCAGTGCACCACCGCCTCGACATCCCGGCACAGCGCCTGAGTCAGTTCGGCATCGCCGAGATCACCCTGGACGAATTCGGCACCGCGCCTGACCAGATGCTGCACACCCTCGGCACGTCGCCCGTTGACCCGCACCGCCAGGCCCTGTTCGAGGGCGAAACGGGCAAAACGCCCGCCAATGAAACCGCTCGCGCCGGTGACCAGAATCTTCATCCACCATCCCCTGCATTCGATTCTTGTAATGGCCGCACTTTAGCAGCGCCGCCCCGGCCCTGCGTTGTCGGCGCTGGCCAGAACAACGACCCAGCAAGCCTTGGCCATCCGGACGGGCGCGTCCTCACGAATCACACCCGGCCTGCACCAACGCACTGCCAGCGGCGCGACGCAGATGCTCGGTCAGCCCGGCCAGCAACTCACCGCCATTGCGCCAGTGATGCCAGTACAAAGGTACATCGATGCAGCGCTCGGGTAGCAGATCCACCAGCCTGCCGCTGGCCAGCTCCCCGCGCACCTGCAACTCAGGCACCAGCCCCCAGCCGAGACCACCTTCGGTCAGACGCACGAAGCCTTCCGACGATGGGCACAGGTGATAGGCAAAAGCCCCGGTGATACCGAGCGCGGCCAGGTAGCGATGCTGCAACTGATCATCCGGGCCGTAGACGATGGCCGGCGCACGCGCCAGCGCCGCTGGCGTCACGCCGGCGGGGAAATGCCGGGCGATAAAAGCCGGGCTGGCCAGCGCGCGATAACGCATCGCCCCCAGCGCCAGGCTGCGCGCCCCCGCCACCGGGCGCTCGGCGGCACACACGCAACCAGCCACCTCACCCGCGCGCATGCGCTTGAGACCGACCTCCTGATCCTCCACCACCAACTCCATCAGTACCTGCCGGGTGGCGCAGAAGTCGGCCGTTGCCGATGCCCACCAGGTCGCCAGGCTGTCAGCGTTGATGGCGATACGCAGACGCTCGGGCAGGGTCTGCTCATCCAGCCCCGGCACCTGGCCCTGCAGATCGCGCTCGAGCAGGCGCACCTGCTGCACATGGTTGAGCAGACGCCGGCCGATCTCGGTAGGCGCCGGCGGCGTAGTGCGCACCAGCACCGGCTGGCCAACCCGCGCCTCGAGCAACTTGATGCGCTGCGACACCGCCGACTGCGACAAGCCCAGCACCTGCGCTGCGCGCTCGAAGCCGGCCTGCTCCACCACGGCGACCAGGGCAGCCAGAAGTTTGTAGTCGAACAATCGATTTTCCTAATGAGCGATCAGCAATATTGGTTTCTCTTATACATCCAGCCGAGGCAGACTCGCCAGCACTCAGCGCCAACGGCGCCAAACCCAAGGAATACGACGGATGTGGCAGAGTTACAGCAACGGCCTGCTGGTGGCCATCGGCCTGATCATGGCCATCGGTGCGCAGAATGCGTTCGTTCTCGCGCAAAGCCTGCGCCGCGAACATCACCTGCCGGTGGCCGCCCTGTGTATCGTCTGCGATGCACTGCTGGTGGCAGCCGGCGTATTCGGCCTGGCCAGCCTGCTGGCGCAAAGCCCGGCCTTGCTGGCCATCGCCCGCTGGGGTGGCGCTGCGTTTCTGCTCTGGTATGGCAGCCAGGCACTGCTGCGTGCAGCACGCCCGCAAGCCCTGCATGCGGCAGACAGCGCGCCACGCTCATTGCGCGCGGTGCTGCTCGCCGCGCTGGCCGTGACCCTGCTCAACCCGCACGTCTATCTGGATACGGTGGTGCTGATCGGCTCACTCGGCGCCCAGCAGCCTGAGCCCGGCGCCTATGCCGCCGGTGCCGCCAGCGCCTCCTTTCTCTGGTTCAGCACGCTGGCACTCGGCGCGGCCTGGCTCGCGCCCTGGCTGGCCAAACCCCTGACCTGGCGCCTGATCGACCTGGGCGTTGCGCTGATGATGTTCGCCGTGGCGGCGCAACTGATCGTCGGCGCCTTGTAGAGGTCACCCGCCGACAGAGCCCGGGTTGCACCCCTGACGCCACCGCCATGGATGGCGCCTGAGCTGCAGCAGGCAACGTCCGTCGGGCCATGGAAATTATTGGTTGCACCTAGTTGCACCGGAGATATTCTCAGGTTTACTCTCCTGCAACTTTGGGTTGCACGCCACATCATGGCGGCACCCTTCGAGCCGTAGCAGGCAAGCCCAAGAACCGCTCCGCTCTGTTCCTGGCGTGCATAACCAACAAGTAGGACACCCTCCATGGCTACTACCACTCTTGGCGTAAAACTCGACGATGCCACCCGCGAACGCCTGAAAAAGGCCGCTGCGCAGATCGACCGCACGCCGCACTGGATGATCAAGCAGGCGATTTTCAATTACCTGGAGCAAGTCGAGAGTGGCCTGACGCCCGCCGAGCATGCCGGCCTGGCCGCTGCCGCCGGTGAAGAAGCGCTGGAGTCGCTGACCGAGCAGGGTCTGCAGGTGTTCCTCGATTTCGCCGAGAGCATCCTCCCGCAATCGGTGCTGCGCGCCGCCATCACCAGCGCCTATCGCCGCCCGGAAACCGAAGTGGTGCCGATGCTGCTGGAGCAGGCGCGCCTGAACAAGGAGCAGGCCGAGGCCTCGCAGAAGCTGGCCCTGGGCATCGCCGAGAAGCTGCGCAACCAGAAGAACGCCAGCGGCCGTCAGGGCCTGGTGCAGGGCCTGCTGCAGGAGTTCTCGCTGTCGTCGCAGGAAGGCGTGGCGCTGATGTGCCTGGCCGAAGCGCTGCTGCGCATCCCCGACAAGGCCACCCGTGACGCGCTGATCCGCGACAAGATCGCCAACGGCAACTGGAGCCAGCACCTCGGCCAGAGCCCGTCGATGTTCGTCAACGCGGCGAGCTGGGGTCTGCTGATCACCGGCAAGCTGGTCTCGACCCACACCGAAGCCGGCATGACCTCGGCGCTCAACCGCATCATCGGCAAGAGCGGCGAGCCGGTCATTCGCAAGGGCGTGGACATGGCCATGCGCCTGATGGGCGAGCAGTTCGTCACCGGCGAGACCATCGCCGAAGCTCTGGCCAACGCATCCAACCTGGAAGCCAAGGGCTTCCGCTACTCCTACGACATGCTCGGTGAAGCCGCGCTGACCGAGGAAGACGCCAAGCGCTACCTGGCCTCCTACGAGCAGGCCATCCACGCCATCGGCAAGGCCTCGCATGGTCGCGGCATCTACGAAGGCCCGGGCATCTCGATCAAGCTGTCCGCCCTGCACCCGCGCTACAGCCGCGCCCAGTACGAGCGCGTGATGGACGAGCTGTACCCGACCCTGCTGGGCCTGACCCAACTGGCCAAGCAGTACGACATTGGCCTCAACATCGACGCCGAGGAAGCCGACCGCCTGGAGCTATCGCTGGATCTGCTCGAGCGCCTGTGCTTCGAACCGAGCCTCGCCGGCTGGAACGGCATCGGCTTTGTCATCCAGGCCTACCAGAAGCGCTGCCCGTACGTGATCGACTACGTCATCGACCTGGCCAAGCGCAGCCGCCATCGCCTGATGATCCGCCTGGTCAAGGGCGCCTACTGGGACAGCGAGATCAAGCTAGCCCAGGTGGGCGGCCTGGAAGGCTATCCGGTGTACACCCGCAAGCCGTACACCGACGTGTCCTACCTGGCCTGCGCACGCAAGCTGCTGGCCGCGCCGGAAGCGATCTACCCGCAGTTCGCCACCCACAACGCCCACTCGCTGTCGGCCATCTACCAGTTGGCCGGGCAGAACTACTACCCGGGCCAGTACGAGTTCCAGTGCCTGCACGGCATGGGCGAGCCGCTGTACGAGCAGGTGGTCGGCAAGATCGCCGACGGCAAGCTGAACCGCCCGTGCCGCATTTACGCGCCGGTGGGCAGCCACGAAACCCTGCTGGCCTACCTGGTGCGCCGTCTGCTGGAAAACGGCGCCAACACCAGCTTCGTCAACCGCATCGCCGACCACAGCATCTCGCTGAAAGACCTGGTGCTCGACCCGGTGCTGCAGGTCGAGCAGATGGCCGCGCAGGAAGGCACGATTGGTCTGCCGCACCCGCGCATCCCGCTGCCGCGTGATCTGTACGGCAAGGCGCGGGTCAACTCCGCCGGCCTCGACCTGGCCAACGAACACCGCCTTGGCTCGCTGTCCTCGGCGCTGCTGTCGACCGCCAACCACAGCTATGTCGCCGAGCCGATGCTCGGTTGTGATGGCGTCAATCCGGGCGAGCCGGAGCCAGTGCGCAACCCGGCCGATCATCGTGATCTGGTCGGCCATGTGCGCGAAGCCAGCATTCAGGACGTCGATAGCGCCCTGCTCTGCGCCATTTCCAGCGGGCCAATCTGGCAGTCCACCCAGCCGGCAGAGCGTGCCGCCGTACTGGAACGCGCCGCCGACCTAATGGAAGCCGAGCTGCAGCAACTGATGGGCCTGCTGGTGCGCGAGTCCGGCAAGACCTTCGCCAACGCCATCGCCGAAGTGCGCGAGGCGGTGGACTTCCTGCGTTATTACGCGATCCAGGCGCGCAGCTTCGGCAACGACAGCCACCGCCCGCTGGGCCCGGTGGTGTGCATCAGCCCGTGGAACTTCCCCCTGGCGATCTTTACCGGCCAGGTCTGCGCCGCGCTGGCCGCCGGCAACACCGTGCTGGCCAAACCGGCCGAACAGACCCCGCTGATCGCTGCCCAGGCCGTGCGCATCCTGCGCGAAGCCGGCGTGCCGGCCGGCGCCGTGCAGCTGCTGCCGGGTCGTGGCGAAACCGTCGGTGCGCGCCTGGTGGGTGACGAGCGCGTGCGTGGCGTGATGTTCACCGGCTCCACCGAAGTCGCCGGCATCCTCCAGCGCAACATCGCCGGTCGCCTGGATGCGCAGGGCCGCACCATCCCGCTGATCGCCGAGACCGGTGGTCTCAACGCCATGATCGTCGACTCCTCGGCGCTGACCGAGCAGGTGGTGATGGACGTGGTCGCCTCCGCCTTCGACAGCGCCGGCCAGCGCTGCTCGGCCCTGCGCGTGCTGTGCGTGCAGGACGACGTGGCCGATCGCGTGCTGACCATGCTCAAGGGCGCCATGGCCGAATACAGCCTCGGCAACCCGGAGCGCCTGAACACCGACATCGGCCCGGTGATCGACGCCGAGGCCAAGGCCGGCATCGAAACCCACATCGCCAAGCTGCGCGAAAAAGGCCGCAAGGTAACCCAACTGGCGCGCGTCAACGGCGAGGAGATCAAGCGCGGCACCTTCGTCGTGCCGACCCTGATCGAGCTGGACAGCTTCGACGAGATGAAGCGCGAGATCTTCGGCCCGGTGCTGCACGTGGTGCGCTACGCCCGTGCCGATCTGGGCAAGCTGCTGCAGCAGATCAACGACAGCGGCTACGGCCTGACCCTCGGCGTGCACACCCGCATCGACGAGACCATCGCCCAGGTGGTGAGCACGGCCAAGGTCGGCAACCTGTACGTCAACCGCAACATGGTCGGCGCCGTGGTCGGCGTGCAGCCCTTCGGTGGTGAAGGCCTGTCCGGCACCGGCCCGAAAGCCGGTGGCCCGCTGTACCTCTATCGCCTGCTCTCGACTCGCCCGCAGGAGGCTGTCGCCCAGTACCTGCAACAGGCCGAGGTGCAGGCGCTGCCAGCACCGACCGAGCTGGACAAAGTGCGCACCGCCTTTGCCGACTGGGCAGGCAAGCAGGAGCCGGCCATCGCCGCGCTGTTCGAGCAGTACCGCAGCCTGTCGCAAAGCTACAGCAGCCACACGCTGAGCGGCCCGACCGGCGAGCGCAACAGCTACACCCTGCTGCCGCGCGAACACGTGCTGAACCTGGCCGACGAGCGCAGCGACCTGCTGGCCCAATTGGCCGCCACCCTGGCCGTCGGCAGCCGGGCGATCTGGCTGGAAAGCCAGCGCGCGCTGCATGCCGAACTGCCGAAGGAGGTGCAGAAGCACATCCAGCTGGTGGCCGACTGGAACAGCGTCGACGTGGAGCTGGACGCCATCCTGCATCACGGCGACTCCGACCAGTTGCGCGCAGTCAGCGAGCAGGCGGCGCAGCGCAAGGGCGCCATCGTCGGTGTGCACGGCCTGAACAAGGGCGAGACCGACATCGCCCTGGAACGTCTGCTGGTAGAGCACGCCCTGAGCGTCAACACCGCCGCCGCTGGTGGTAACGCCAGTCTGATGACCATCGGCTGATCGCAGCCGGTAATGGCGTGGAAAGCTGGCTGAAAGCTTTCCACGCCATGCTGCACCCACACGATGCAACTGCCTGCAGGGGCTACCCGCCCGGCGCCGTGTTCTCTCCTCCTGACCTTCGGGTCTGCGCCAGCCTACCCGGCCGGCGCTTCGAGCGGGGCCAAACGCCCCGTTCGTTCCCTCCCCATCGCAAAAAGCCACCATTGCGTCCCGGAAAATCAGGGCTATGGTGTCCGTACTGACGTTCCACTACGCCAGCCAGAGCTGCAGTCCTGATCCACCTCAGGTGCTCGACAACGCTTACTACACGGATGTGCGTTGACGAATCCTGAGCATTGATTCAAGTCAGGATGGTCTGCTCGCCAAACGCGCTCAATACCTATGTCCCCTTGTGACACGGAGGTAATTGAGATGTCTGATTCGACGCAAAAACTCCGCCTTGGCGCGCTGATCGCGCTGGTCGTCGGCTCCATGGTCGGCGGCGGTATCTTCTCCCTTCCGCAGAACATCGCGGCCAGCGCCAGCGCGGGTGCCACACTGATCGGCTGGCTGATCACCGGCGTGGGCATGCTGACCCTGGCCTTCGTGTTCCAGACCCTGGCCAACCGCAAACCCGAACTCGACGGCGGCGTATACGCCTACGCCAAGGCCGGTTTCGGCGACTACATGGGCTTCTCCTCGGCCTGGGGCTACTGGATCAGTGCCTGGATCGGCAACGTCAGCTACATGGTGCTGCTGTTCTCCACCCTGGGTTACTTCTTCCCGGTATTCGGTGAAGGCAACACCCTGCCTGCTGTGCTCGGCGCCTCGCTGCTGCTCTGGCTGCTGCACGTTCTGGTGCTGCGCGGCATCAGGGAAGCGGCCTTCATCAACACCGTGACCACCATCGCCAAGATGCTGCCGCTGGCGCTGTTCATCGTCATCGCCGCCATCGCCTTCAAGCTGGACGTCTACACCGCTGACTTCTGGGGCCACGGCAACAGCGAGTTAGGTAGCGTGATGGATCAGGTACGCAACATGATGCTGGTCACCGTCTGGGTGTTCATCGGTATCGAGGGTGCAAGCATCTTCTCGGCCCGCGCCGAGAAACGCAGCGACGTGGGCAAGGCCACGGTACTTGGCTTCGTCGGCGTACTCCTGCTGCTGGTGCTGGTCAACGTGCTCAGCCAGGGCATTCTGGCCCAGGCCGAACTGGCCGGGCTGAAAAATCCGTCCATGGCTGCCGTGCTGGAGCAGGTGGTCGGCCCCTGGGGCGCCAAGCTGATTTCCATCGGCCTGATCGTCTCGCTGGCCGGGGCCCTGCTGTCGTGGACGCTGCTGTGCGCCGAGATTCTCTTCGCCAGTGCGCGCGATCACACCATGCCGGCGTTCCTGCGCAAGGAGAACGCCAACCACGTTCCGGCCAATGCGCTGTGGCTGTCCAACGGGCTGATCCAGCTGTTTCTGATCATCACCCTGTTCAACGCCTCCACCTACCTCAGCCTGCTGTACCTGGCCACCTCGATGATCCTGGTGCCGTACTTCTGGTCGAGCGCCTACGCGGTATTGCTGGCCGTGCGCGGCGAGACCTACGAGAACGCCGCCGGCGAGCGCAACAAGGATCTGCTGATCGCAGGCATCTCCACCCTGTATGCGCTGTGGCTGGTGTATGCCGCCGGCGTGCAATACCTGCTGCTCTCGGCGCTGCTCTATGCCCCTGGCGCAATCCTTTTCGCCAAGGCCAAGCGCGAACTGGGGCAGCCCATTTTCACCGGCCTGGAAAAACTGATTTTCGTCGCCGTGCTGATCGGTGCCGCCATTGCCGCCTACGGGCTGTATGACGGCTTCCTGAGTCTGTAAGAGAAGGAGTTCGACATGTCCAAGAAGCCCCTCGGCGTTCATTCCGAAGCCGGCAAACTGCACAAGGTGATGGTCTGTTCGCCAGGCCTCGCCCACCTGCGCCTGACCCCCGCCAACTGCGACGAACTGCTGTTCGATGATGTGCTCTGGGTGTCGCAGGCCAAGCGCGACCACTTCGACTTCATGACCAAGATGCGCGAACGCGGCGTCGAAGTGGTGGAGATGCACAACCTGCTGGAAGAGACCGTCAGCGACCCCAACGCGCTGAAGTGGATTCTCGACCGCAAGATCACCCCCAACAGCGTCGGCCTCGGCCTGCAGAACGAAGTGCGTTCCTTTATCGAAGGACTGGAGCCACGCAAGATCGCCGAGTTCCTCATCGGTGGCGTATCCGGCGCCGATCTGGTCAAGCACAAGGATTCCGAGGCAGCGAAGATGTTCAACGCCTACCTCGGCGAAGCCAGCTTCATCTTCCCGCCGCTGCCCAACACCCAGTTCACCCGGGACACCACCTGCTGGATCTATGGCGGCGTCACCTTGAATCCCATGTACTGGCCGGCGCGCCGCCAGGAAACCCTGCTCGCCAGCGCCATTTACAAGTTCCACCCGGACTTCGCCAATGAGCCCTTCGAGATCTGGTACGGCGACCCGGACCAAGAGCACGGCTCGGCCACTCTGGAAGGCGGTGACGTGATGCCCATCGGCAATGGCACCGTGTTGATTGGCATGGGCGAACGCAGCTCGCACCAGGCCATCGGCCAGGTAGCGCGCGCACTGTTTGCCAAGGGCGCGGCAGACAAGGTCATTGTCGCCGGCCTTGGCCGCTCACGCGCGGCCATGCATCTGGACACCGTGTTCAGTTTCTGCGACCGCGACCTGGTGACCATCTTCCCGGAAGTGGCCAACAGCATCGTGCCCTTCATTCTGCGTCCGGACGAGAGCCGCCCAGGCGGCATCGACGTACGCCGCGAGGACAAACCCTTCGTCGATGTGGTTGCCGAATCCCTCAACCTGAAAAAACTGCGTGTAGTGGAAACCGGTGGCGACGCCTACGAGGCCGAACGCGAGCAGTGGGACGACGGCAACAACGTGGTCTGCCTGGAACCCGGCGTGGTCATCGGCTACGACCGCAACACCTACACCAACACCCTGCTGCGCAAGGCCGGCGTCGAGGTCATCACCATCAGCGCCAGCGAACTGGGACGCGGCCGTGGCGGCGGCCACTGCATGACCTGTCCGATCATCCGCGACCCCATCGATTACTGATCACCCAGCCCACCCCTCTCCCCCCGAGAGAGGGGCCGGGGGTGAGGGGCGTCCCTCGCACAGCATTCTCAACGGAGAAAGAACCATGGCGTTCAACATGCACAACCGCCACCTGCTCAGCCTGATGCACCATAGCACCCGCGAGCTGCGCTACCTGCTCGACCTGTCACGCGACCTCAAACGCGCCAAGTACACCGGCACCGAGCAGCAGCACCTGACCCGCAAGAACATCGCGCTGATCTTCGAGAAGACTTCGACCCGCACCCGCTGCGCCTTCGAAGTGGCAGCCTACGACCAGGGGGCCAACGTTACCTACATCGACCCCAACTCCTCGCAGATCGGCCACAAGGAAACCATGAAGGACACTGCCCGCGTACTCGGGCGCATGTATGACGCCATCGAGTACCGCGGCTTCAAGCAGGAGATCGTCGAGGAGCTGGCCAAGTATGCCGGCGTGCCGGTGTTCAACGGCCTGACCGATGAGTACCACCCGACGCAGATGCTCGCCGATGTGCTGACCATGCGCGAGCACAGCGACAAGCCGCTGCACGACATCGCCTACGCCTACCTGGGTGATGCGCGCAACAACATGGGCAACTCGCTGCTGCTGATCGGCGCCAAGCTCGGCATGGACGTGCGCATCGCCGCGCCCAAGGCACTGTGGCCGAGCGACGAGCACGTCGCCGCCTGTAAGAAATTCGCCGAAGAAAGCGGCGCACGCATCCTGCTCACCGAAGACCCGAAGGCAGCGGTCAAGGGCGTGGATTTCGTTCACACCGACGTCTGGGTTTCCATGGGTGAGCCGGTCGAGGCCTGGGGCGAGCGCATCCAGGAACTGCTGCCCTATCAGGTCAACGCCGAGATCATGAAGGCCGCCGGTAATCCGCGGGTGAAATTCATGCACTGCCTGCCCGCCTTCCACAACAGCGAGACCAAGGTTGGCAAGCAGATCGCGGAGAAGTACCCGCACCTGGCCAACGGCATCGAAGTCACCGAGGACGTCTTCGAGTCGCCCTGGAACATCGCCTTCGAGCAAGCGGAGAACCGCATGCACACCATCAAGGCGATTCTGGTGGCGACCCTGGCTGATATTTAGGTCGACGTAGCCCGGATGCAATCCGGGGATGAGCTTGTCTCCCCTCTCCCATTTATGGGAGAGGGGCCGGGGGAGAGGGTCTGACCGGCAACACAGCCATGTAGCCCGGATGAAATCCGGGAACGACCTGTTCCACTACCCCGGATTGCATCTGGACTACGAACACGAACAAGGAGAACAGCATGCGACTCGTCATCGCCCTGGGCGGCAACGCCCTGCTTCGTCGCGGCGAAGCCATGACCGCAGAAAACCAACGTGAGAACGTACGTATCGCCTGCGAGCAGATCGCCAAGGTGGCACCCGATAACGAGCTGGTGATCGCCCACGGCAACGGCCCGCAGGTCGGCCTGCTGGCCCTGCAGGGTAACGCCTATGACGCCGCCAACCCCTACCCGCTGGACGTGCTCGGCGCCGAGACAGAAGGCATGATCGGTTACATGATCGAACAGGAGCTGGGCAACCTGCTGCCCTTCGAAGTGCCCTTCGCCACCCTGCTCACCCAGGTGGAAGTGGATAGCGCCGACCCGGCGTTCAAGAACCCAACCAAACCCATCGGCCCGGTCTACGGCAAGGAAGAAGCCGAACGCCTGGCCGCCGAGAAAGGCTGGACTATCGCCCCGGACGGCGACAAGTTCCGCCGCGTAGTGGCCAGCCCACGTCCGCAACGCATCTTCGAGATCCGCCCGATCAAATGGCTGCTGGAAAAAGGCAGCGTGGTGATCTGCGCCGGTGGCGGCGGCATTCCCACAATGTACGACGGCAACCAGCTACGCGGCGTCGAGGCAGTAATCGACAAGGATCTGTGCTCGGCACTGCTGGCCGAACAGCTCAACGCCGACCTGCTGGTGATCGCCACCGATGTCGACGCCGCCTATGTCGACTGGGGCAAACCCACGCAGCGATCCATCGCCGAAGCCCATCCCGATGAAATCGAGAAACTCGGCTTCGCCGCAGGTTCCATGGGACCTAAGGTACAGGCTGCCTGCGAGTTCGCGCGTAATACCGGCAACAGTGCAGTGATCGGCTCGCTGGAAAACATCGAAGCCATCGTCCAGGGCCGTTCCGGCACGCGCATCAGTCTGGACGCCAAGGGCATCATCCATCGCTGAGAGGGCACGAGCATGTTCACCCCTGGTCACCTGCACCGCGACAACCACGACCGCCCCGAGCATATGCGCCAACTGCCGCCCTTCTCAGTGGACTTCTACTACGAAGTCCGCCAGGACCCGCAGCAGGGGCCGATGCTGCACATGCGCCTGGTCGGCGAGGTGGACGGCAGGCCTTTCGAGGAAACCTTCGAACTGCACCGCGACGTCGCCTTCAACTTCGCCAGCGTCGCCACCCGCATCGCCGCCCGCCATGGCCTGCCCCCCAACGCCAGCCCGGTAATGCGCGGCCACGACGAATACGACAAGGTATTCGCCGATATCCGCGCCAAGCTGCACGCCAAACCAGGCGAGCCGGTGAACCTCGACCACGTGCTTTGACCCAGTTCCGCGCTACGTGCGCCCAACCCTGGGTGCGCGCTGCTGCGCTCACGCAGCGTCAAGGATCCGCAACTGGCCGATCAACTGCTCAAGACCACTCGCGCACAACTGCTCGCCAGGACAGCAACCCGCAAAATCTGAACGCGCATCAGCCGAACCGCCCCGCCCCGACGAGGTAGCACACGGGGAGTGCCAGGGCTCACCTGTTTCCGGCCAAGCCACCCATGGCGCACCCAGCTCTGGCTTTTTGTCCTGAAGGTCAGGAAAAGTGCAACGAAAAGCCCTTGATCGACGGCAATCCCCCGTGTATCCGATTGATTTGCATTGAATATGCGCAATGAAGAGAATTGGCGCCGTTTTTGCCTTGGCAGTACCAACCTGACTGCACAGACAGGTTCATAACCATAACGACACGACGCCCATCAGGAGCCCCCGATGAACCGCACATTCTCTTACTCGATCCTGGCCGCCGGTCTCCTGGCAGGCGGGCAAGCCGTTGCCAGTGATCTGCTGCAGTGGCAGAACAACAGCCTGACCTACCTGTATGGCCAGGACTACAAGATCGACCCGGAAATCCAGCAGACCATCACCTTCGAACATGCCAGCGGCTGGAGCTTCGGTGACCTGTTCTTCTTCACCGACCTGATCAAGTACAACACCGATGCCAAGAACGGCAACGGCGACGGCCACACCTACTACGGCGAATTCAGCCCGCGCCTGTCGTTCGGCAAGATCAGCGGTAACGATCTGTCCTTCGGCCCGGTCAAAGACGTGCTGCTGGCCTTCACCTACGAATTTGGCGAGAAGGATGTCGATGCCCTCCTGCTCGGCCCGGCGGTCGACCTGGACATCCCCGGCTTCGATTACTTCCAGCTCAATACCTACCTGCGCAAACCGACCAGCAGCCGTCCTGGCAAGAACGTCTGGCAGATCACGCCGGTCTGGAGCTACACCATCCCGGTTGGCGAATCCGATGTGGTCATCGATGGTTTCATCGACTGGGTCGTGGACAACGACGAGAACCGCCGTGGCGAATACCAGGCCAACCTGCACTTCAACCCGCAGATCAAGTACGACCTGGGCAAGGCCATGAAATGGGGCGAGAAGCAGCTTTACGTCGGTATCGAGTACGACTACTGGAAGAACAAGTACGGCATCAAGGACGGCGGCTTCGTCAGCGACAACTTCGTCGGCTCCACCAACCAGAACACCGCCAGCCTGCTGGTCAAGGCGCATTTCTAAACACCGTTAAGCCCTCCGTTGGACCGAGGTCGCAGCCACTTGCGACCTTCGGCCAATGCCACCGACGCGCCAGGCATGCTTAGCTGCCTGGCATCACCAGACCTTCACCCAAGGATGGACGATGCCACCGCGTATCCTACTGCTGACCTGTCTTGCCATGCTGGCCTTCGCCGGCAACTCGCTGCTGTGCCGCCTGGCGCTGCGTGAAACCGACATCGATGCCGCCAGTTTCACCGCCATCCGCCTGCTCTGTGGTGCCGCGACCTTGTGGATACTGCTGAAACTGCGGCAAGGCACGCAGCCCATGGCCGGCAACTGGCCTGGCGCCCTGGCGCTGTTCACCTATGCAGCGGCGTTTTCCTTCGCCTACCTGCAACTGGATACCGGCATTGGCGCCCTTCTGCTGTTTGGCGCAGTGCAGTTGAGCATGCTGCTGTGGGGCCTGCTGCGGGGCGAACGCCTGGGCACGGCTGCCAGCCTCGGCACGGCACTGGCCACGGCTGGGCTGCTGGCACTCTTGCTACCGGGCGCCAGCGCGCCGCCGCTGCTGGCGGCGTTGCTGATGCTGTTGGCCGGCGTGGCCTGGGGCACGTATTCACTGCTCGGGCGCGGCCTGGGTGATCCGTTGGCGGTGACCGCCGGCAACTTCCTGCGTGCGGCGCCCCTGGCCATAGTGCTGGCATTGGCGCTGCTGCCACAGCTGGACTGGGACGGCCCCGGTCTGCTCTACGCCCTGCTGTCGGGCGCACTGACCTCCGGCGTCGGTTACGCCATCTGGTACAGCGCACTGCCAGGTTTGCGCGCCAGCCAGGCCGCCACGGTACAGCTGAGCGTGCCGATTCTCGCTGCGCTCGGCGGCAGCCTGCTGCTGAACGAAGCGCTGAGCCTGCGCCTGATGCTCAGTGCCGCTGCCGTGCTCGGCGGCATCGCGCTGGTGCTGAGTGCCAAACAACGAGCCGGGAGCTAATCATGCGGGCAGCGGTCTTCTATGCTGAGCCCATCGAGTTTCAGGAAGACCGCCATGCATCGCCTGCTTCGCCTCTGCCTCATCTGCCTGTTGCTGGCAGGCCTCAGCGCCTGCGCCAGCCTGGGCAACCATGATCCGCTACGGGTCGATCTGGTCGGCCTGGAGCCCCTGCCCGGCCAGGGTCTGGAGGTACGTTTCGCGGTCAAGCTGCGGGTACAGAACCCCAACGACAGCGCAGTGAGCTTCAACGGCATGGCGCTGGAGCTGGATGTGAATGGCCAGCCACTGGCCAGTGGCGTCAGCGACCAGAGCGGCAGCGTGCCGCGTTTCGGCGAGACGGTAGTGAGCGTACCGCTGAGCATCTCGGCATTTTCAGTGATGCGCCAGGCCTGGGGGGTGGCCGGCTATCAACCCGGCCAGGAAGTGCCCTACAGGCTGAGCGGCAAACTCGCCGACGGCCTGTTCGGCACCCGACGCTTCAGCGACAACGGCACCCTCAACTGGCCGCAGCCGCCAAGCCCCTACTGATAAGGGCCAGCGGCTGCACCTGGCTCAGGCAGCCTGACGGCTGTTACGCGTGGCCATGCGGCGGTGACAGGCGTCACCGAAGGCCTGAAAGATCTTCACCGAATCCGGGTTCAGGGCGGCCTGCCATTCCGGGTGCCACTGCACCGCAAACAGGAAGGGCGACCGGCTCGGCGCATGCACCGCCTCGATCAGGCCATCCTCGGCGGTAGCCAGCACTTCCAGACCCTTGCCCAAGTTACGGATGGCCTGGCCATGCAGGGAGTTGACCTGAATCTCGTCCTTGCCCAGCAACTCGGCGAACCAGCTACCGGGCACAGGGCGTACGCTGTGACTGGCGGCGTACTGCACCTCGACCGGATCTTCGGGATTCTCGCGATGATCGTTGAAACCCGGCTCGGCGTAGACCTTCTGATAAATGTCGCCGCCCAGCGCCACGTTGATTTCCTGCATGCCACGGCAGATGCCGAAAATCGGCAGGCCACGGGCAATAGCCGCCTTGATCAACGGCAGGTCGAACAGGTCACGGTCGCGGTCCTGGCCCTTGTTCGGCGTTTCGTTTTCCTGGCCGTACAGCGCCGGGTCGATATTGCTGCCGGCACCAGTCAGGTACACGCCATCGGCCATGTCCAGGTACTGTTCGAGATCACCGACGCCGCAGCAGGTAGGCACCAGCACCGGTACGCAAGCGGAGAACTCGACCAGAGGCTGGATGTATTTGTGCGTCATGACTTGATAGTCGTGGCCCTTGCGCTCTTGAGCGCCCATGGACATCAACACGACAGGCTTGCGAGGGGTATTGCGATTCTTGTTGTCGGACATACGTCACCTTGGGACAGGCCGGGCCTGTCGTTGCTGTGCAGACCGCAGGCCAGCAGAACACTCTGCTGTAGCACTGGCGGCCTGTTTGGCTAACCCCGTGCACCGAGACTCATCCTGAGCCTGAGTGCCGCCTTCCGACGGCGGCTCGAACCGGGTCAGCTCCATCCGGAGCGGGGCTGCAGCGAAGCTACCCGTTACCCGGTTCGGCAACGGAATCTGCAGTCAGTCTGCCCGAGGCGTAAAATATGTCAAACGAAACCGTGTAAATCTTTCTGACCGCGCCGTCACCAATTCCCGGCAAACGCCCTTCATCAGGCGCAAAGCGATGACCCAAGGCTTATCCAGCACAGATGAAAAGTCCAATATTCAGAACACCTACACTCCAAGCACTGCCCATCCTAGAGCGGCGCAGACGCACAAAACCCTATATAATCTGCGGTTTATCATCAGCCCCGAGGACGCCCCTTGACCGCTCTGCCGCCCTGCCCCAAATGCAACTCCGAATACACCTACGAAGACGGCGATCAACTGATCTGCCCCGAATGCGCCCACGAATGGAAGGCCGGCGAGAGCGCCGAGAGCACTGACGACGCGCGCGTGATCAAGGACTCGGTCGGCAACCTGCTGCAGGACGGCGACACCATCACCGTGATCAAGGACCTCAAGGTCAAGGGCTCGTCACTGGTGGTCAAGGTCGGCACCAAGGTGAAGAACATCCGCCTGGTCGACGGCGATCACGACATCGACTGCAAGATCGACGGCATTGGCGCGATGAAGCTCAAGTCGGAGTTCGTGCGCAAGGTGTGATCCGACAGCACATTGCGCGCATTCCTCATGAAACTTGGCTAGCCTCAGGGAAGGCCCGTCATGAGGAACGCCGCCATGCGCTATCCGTTGCTCGCCCTACTGCTTCTGAGCACATCGCTGGCCGCACAGCCCTGGCGTGTCGTGGGCGACGAACAGTTCGCCCCGTACAGCTTCGTGACTGCCGAGGACGATACCCCGCGCGGGCTCGATGTCGAGTTGGTCGATGCGGTGTTGCGCGAAGCACAGGTGCCCTACGAAATCCGCCTGTATCCCTGGGAGCGGGTCAAGCGCATGCTTGATCGCGGCGAGGTGCAGATGGCCTTCCAGTTCGCCGGCACACCGCAGCGCCAGGCACAATACGAACTGGTCGGCCCACTGCGCAGTGGCGCCACGGTATTCATGACCACCGCCAAGACGGCGATCAGCGACTGGCAAACGCTCGATGACCTGTCGCCCTACGTGATCGGCCAGGTACGCGGCTATGCCTATGAAGAAAACTTCGACCGCGCCGACCTGGCCCGCGATACCAGCGCACAGAATCCACGGCAGCTGGTTTCCATGCTGCTGGCCGGGCGCATCGACATCATCGTCGGCGATCAGGCCCAACTGCTCTACTTCATCCGCGAACAGCGTGCCCAGGAGCAGGTGCGTGCACTGCCACGCCCGCTGATTCAGATGCCGCGTTTCGTCACCTTCGCCAAAGGTGACACTGAACGCGCCCGGCTGTTTTCCGAAGCGCTGGTACGTCTGCGCAACACCGGCAAACTGGATGAGATTCAGCGCCGCTGGCAGTGATGCCGATGCGTTACTGCACCGGCAGGAAATTCAGCAAAAACAGGCTTTGTGCGTAGTTGGCCCCCATGCGCCGGTAGCGCTCTTCGAGCACATGGGTGAGCAGATCGAGGCGCGCCACCATCTTGCCGAACTCCACCGCGTAACTGATGTTATTACCCTGCTCGGAAAACTCGTTGGACAACAACAGCGGCCTGCCTGTGGCGTCGCGCCGCTGCGAGAGCATCCAGCTGGCCTTTTCCAGGTTGCGTGCGGCGTTATGGATGAACTGTGCATTGAAGCTGTCGGTCAGGTAGAACTCGGTACGCCCACCATGCGCGGTGACCAGCATGCTGCCGACGGCATAGGTAAAGGCCGCCACACGGTCGCCCTGGAAAGCCGGACTCAGCGCGTAATCCAAAGCGGCGACATCGCGCCGACCGCCCAGACTTGGCCAATCCTGATTGTGCTCGATGGCATAGTGGATGGCGCGCTCGGCAGCGGCCGCATCAGGCAGGGCGTTCTTGCGCCATTCGCGCGGGTTGCGCTGGTACAACTTGTTCATCAGCCGGTACAGGCTGTTGAGGTTGTTGCGCATGGCCAGGGTTGCCATACGATCGACATCGGTCTGCAGCACTTCGGCGGGCTTGAGCGGGCTGCGGGTATGCACGATCGAGTCGTTATCCAGGCGACCGCTGCAGCCGCTCACCAGCCACAGTACGATCAGCCCCGGCAGCGTGATGCGCAGCCGAAGCGACGAAATGTTGGTTGAGCTGCCCCATGCAGCAGACGCTGGCCTCGCTCCCATGCTGAGGTTCCCTGGCTGGCACGCACCCCAATGGCGCGCGCAACATTCAGAACCTCAGTAAAGCGCAAAAATTCCATGCTGCCTGTGGTCTGGCGCATAAACCGTGCCGATCAATCCTCGGCACGGCAGAAAAATGCGCCGGATCAGGCCGGATTGGCCGCCCATTGCTGCAGCCGCGTCACGCTCTCACGGTAGGGTTTGAGGCTCTTGGCCAGCAGAATGATCGACATCAGCACCGCCAGGGTGGTGACGATCAGCAGCGAATAACGCAGGGCAGCGTCATCGGCGAAGACGAAGTCAGTGACCAGCGCCACCGCAGTCGGCCCAATGCCCAGGCCGATCAGCGTGATGACGAACAGATAGATCGCCGACGCCTGCCCGCGCATCGAGTTGGGCATGATCTCCTGGATCGCCGCAGGCGCCACGCCAAACGGCATGCTCAGGAAGAATACTGTCGGCGCCATCAGCACGCTGGCCCAGAAGGCCGTATCCATCAGCGGGAACAGCACCACCATCGGCAGGGCCCCCAGGGCTGAAAAAAGACCGACACGCATGTTGGCGTCGCTGCGCCCGCGCTTGGCCATCCAGTCCGCCAGACGCCCACCGAAGACGATACCCAGGCAACCGAATACCGCAACGATGCTGCCATAGACCATGCCGACCTGACTGGCGTCCCAGCCATAGGTACGAATGTAGAAAGTCGGCACCCAGGCTGAACTGCCGTAACCGGCAAACGCCAACCCGGCAAAACCGAAATTATGCAGCAACACGGTACGGCGATTGGCGCGAATGTAGCGCCCCACTTCGCTGAGCGGCACCGCCACGCCAGCACCGGCACCGCGTCGAACCGGCTCCTTGATGGCCAGCATCAGCAGGGTGAAGAATACGCCCGCTACGCCGAGAATCAGGAAGATCAACTGCCAGGGGCGCACCTCACCCAACAGCGGCAGGGTCACGTCGCCCTGCGCCGAGGCGAACTGAATGACCAGGCCACCAACCAGAAAGGCCAGGCCCGAGCCCAGATAAACACCCATGGAATAGACACTGATGGCCGTAGCGCGACGCTCGGCAGGGAAACTGTCGGCAATCAGCGAATAGGCCGCAGGCGACAACGCGGCCTCGCCCACGCCCACACCAATGCGGCACAGCAGGAACTGCCAGTACATCTTGGCCATGCCGCAAGCGGCGGTGGCGGCACTCCAGAACAGGATGCCCACGGCGATCAGCCCACGGCGGCTGCGGGTATCGGCCACACGCCCGAGGGGAATACCGCACACGGTATAAAACAAGGCGAACGACAGCCCCATCAGCAGGCTCATCTGCGTATCGTTGATCGCCAGATCACGACGGATAGGCTCGACCAGCAGGTTGAGAATCTGCCGGTCAACGAAGGACAGAACATACGCCACCATCAGGATGACGACGGTGACCCAGGCTCTGGCACTGGAGGGATAGCCGTTATTGTTGTTATGCACGGTCGCTCTCCTCGGCACCGCAGAACGCGATGCGTGGCGGTTGAATTGAGCGACAAGCTTAGGACGATATAAACGCTGGTGAGTATCACCCAAAGACGTTATCAGGCCGGCGAATGCTTCATACCCGCCGGGGCGAATGGTTTACTAGCAATATGCAATCGGCGCTCAGCGGGTATTGCGAGTCTGGAGCCGGCTTGCCGGCGATGCTTGTTGAGCGGATCGCCGGCAAGCCGGCTCCTACCGGTCAATGCCTGGCCGCTATTAGCCGCAGCGCCTGTTTACCTGAACAGGCGCTCAGAGCATCAGCGGTGCGCGCTCGCAGAGCCCCTTCAAGGCCGCCGCCCAGTCGGGATGGTCGTTCAGGCACGGCACCAGTTGCAGGCTCTCGCCACCTGCCTCGACGAACTGCTCACGGCCACGGTCGCCGATTTCCTCGAGGGTCTCGATGCAGTCGGCAACGAAGGCCGGGCACATGACCAGCAGCTTCTTCACGCCCTGTGCGGCCAACTCATCGAGACGGGTTTCGGTGTAGGGCTCGATCCACTTGTCACGCCCCAGACGCGACTGAAAGCTCACCGACCACTGCTCCGGGCGCAGGCCCATGCGCTGGGCGAACAGCTCGGCACTGCGCATGCACTGCGCGCGGTAACACTTGGCCAGTACCTGGGGCGACGCCGTACGACAGCAATCCGGCCCTTTCAGGCAGTGCCCGGTGGCGTCCAGCTTGCGCAGGTGGCGCTCCGGCAGACCATGGAAGCTCAGCAGCAGATGATCGAAATCATGCTCGAGATAAGGCCTGGCACTGGCCACCAGGGCGTCGAGGTACTCCGGCTGGTCGTAGAACGGCGGCAGCGTCGACAGGCGCATGTCCAGCCCCTGCTCGCGTACCACCCGCTTGACCTCTTCGATCACCGTGGTGGTGGTGCTGTCGGCGAACTGCGGATACAACGGCGCCAGGGTCACCTGACGAATGCCCTGCGCAGCCAGGCGCTGCAGGGTCGACTCGATGGACGGCTCGCCGTAGCGCATGGCCAGCTCCACCGGGCCATGCTGCCAGTGGGCCTTCATCGCCTCCTGCAAGCGACGGCTGATGACCACCAGCGGCGAGCCTTCCTCCCACCAGATCGAGGCATAGGCATGTGCCGACGCGGCCGGACGCTTGATCAGAATCAGCGACACCAATAGCCGACGCAGCGGCCAGGGCAGATCGACCACGTAGGGATCCATCAGGAACTGATTGAGGTAACGGCGAACATCAGCGACTTCGGTGGACGCGGGCGAACCCAGGTTTACCAGCAACAATGCGTGATCGGTCATGCGAAATCCCAGCAAGCTTTTGAAATACGTTAGCGAGGCAACCAGTGCAAGCGCAACGACCATCGGGAGTAACAGCCGAAGGCTGGCCCGAAGGGCGAGCGCCAGTGAATCAAGACAGGCGAGGAAGCGGAGTTTACGTCTTGTAAATGAGCATTCCGAGCCTGTTTTTAACGCTGCAATGGCAACGCAGGTAGTTTTGCAACTGCCTGCGGTCAGTGATGGCCCAATAGATCGGCTAGTGCCACGTCCAGATGGGTGAAACGAAAACTGAAACCCGCCTCCAGCAGGCGGGTCGGCATGGCGCGCTGACCGCCCAGAAGCAACTCGGACATTTCCCCGAGCCCCGCGCGCAAAATGAAGGCCGGTGCCGGCAACAGGGCCGGACGGCTCAGCGCCTGCCCCAGTGCCTTGCTGAACTCGGCGTTGCGCACCGGGATTGGCGCGCAGGCATTATAAGGACCGCGCGCGTCATCTTGCTGCAAGAGAAAATCGATCAGACCGATTTGATCGGCGATATGAATCCATGGCATCCATTGCCGCCCATCGCCGATGCGCCCGCCCAGACCAAGCTTGAACGGCAGCAGCAGGCGTTTGAGCATGCCGCCATCGGGGCTCAACACCAGCCCTGTACGAATCAGCACCACGCGCATACCCAGTTCTTCGGCACGCCGCGCGGTTTCTTCCCAGGAGCCGCACAGCTGCGCCGCGAAATCCTCGGTCACTGGCTGCGCAGCCTCACTCAGCTCACGCTCACCGCCATTGCCGTACCAACCCACCGCCGAGCCTGACAGCAATACGGCCGGGCGCTGCGTGCGGCCCTGCAGCCAGCTCAGCAACTGCTCGGTCAGACCAACACGGCTGGACCACAGCAGCGCCTTGCGCTTGCTGCTCCAGGGCCGGTCGGCGATGGGCGCACCGGCCAGATTGATCACTGCATCCAACGGTTCTTCACCCAGCTCTTCGAGCCGGGCAATAGCCTTGACGCCTGCACCACAAAGACGTGCAACCTTGCCAGGTTCACGACTCCAGACGGTCAGTTGGTGACCCTGTGCAGCCCAGTGTGCGCACAGTGCTCGACCGATCAGACCGGTACCGCCGGTCAGCAGGATATGCATGGCATCGTCCTCGCATGGCAATGGAAGAAACTTCATCTTTAGTCTGGTGCATGACGGGCATACCTGCTGCGTCTGTCCTAAACCTAAAGAAGGGAGTGCCACTTTCGGCGGCAGCTATACATGAAAACACTCTTGTATAGCTTTTGTCCAAACCTTAGCCTGTATAGCATTCAGCGCTGACGAGGTAATCATGAACGCACCCATCGCCATCATTGGCACCGGCATCGCAGGGCTCTCCGCCGCACAGGCGCTGCATGCCGCTGGCCAGCATATCGAACTGTTCGACAAAAGCCGTGGCAGCGGCGGGCGCATGGCCAGCAAACGCAGCGATGCCGGCAGCCTGGACCTTGGCGCGCAATACTTCACTGCCCGTGACCGCCGCTTCGTCGAGGTGGTACAGCAATGGCAGGCCCGTGGCTGGGTCGCCGAATGGCAACCGAGCCTGTACAACGCGCGGGACGGCCAGCTCAGCGCCTCGCCGGACGAACAGGTACGCTGGGTCGGCAACCCGCGCATGAGCGCCATCACCCGCGCCATGCTCGGCGCCCTGCCGGTCAAATTCAGCTGCCGCATCAGCGAAGTGTTCCGGGGTGATCGCTACTGGAGCCTGCTCGATGCCGAAGGCAACAGCCACGGCCCCTACAGCCATGTCATCGTCGCCACCCCCGCGGCGCAAGCCAGTGCGTTGCTGGCTGCCGCACCCAAGCTGGCCGGTGCCGCCGCCAGCGTGATCATGGACCCGACCTGGGCCGTTGCACTGGTCTTCGACAGCCCGCTGGACACGCGCGTCGAAGGTTGCTTCGTGCAGGACAGCCCGCTCGACTGGCTGGCGCGCAACCCGAGCAAGCCTGGCCGCGAGAACCACCTCGATACCTGGATCCTGCACGCCAGCAGCGCCTGGAGCCGCCAGCACCTTGATCTGCCCAGGGAAGCGGTGATCGAACACCTGCATGGCGCTTTCGCCGAACTAATCGGCTGCGCCGTGCCGCCACCCAGCTTCACCCTCGCCCACCGCTGGCTCTATGCCCGCCCGGCACAGGCGCATCAGTGGGGCGCACTGGCCGATGCCGACCTGGGCCTGTACGCCTGTGGCGACTGGTGCCTGTCCGGCCGGGTCGAGGGCGCCTGGCTCAGCGGCCAGGATGCTGCGCGCCGTCTGCTCGAGCACCTGCAATGAACACACCGCCCAAGCGTCGCCTCAACCCGCGCAAATTGCTGCTGTCGAAATGGACGGCCGCACAACCGCAGAACCGCGAGCGTCACTTCCTGGTCACCGAACTGATCCGCGACGAAGAGGACAACATCCTCGGCGTCGAGCTGCAGGCTGTACTGACCCAGCGCAGCCAGCAACTGGACTGGCGCCAACTGCAGGACAGCGAGCGCTGGCTGCAGGGCTGGCGCTGAAGCCAGCAGCGCCATGCAACGGCGTCAGGGCGACGCCGTTGCCGCACACACAAAGCAACAGCAAAGCTATACAAAGCATTTGACTTGTATAACCACGCACCTATGATAGACACAAGTTGTACATCAGCAACTTTGTGTACAAGATCTAGAGAGGTCAGGTTATGCAAGCGAGCAAAGCCAAACTAGGTATCAGCGCCTGCCTGCTGGGCGCCGAAGTCCGCTACAACGGCGGCCACAAGCTGTCGCGCCTGTGCAGCCGCAGCCTGACCGAGCACTTCGACTTCGTCCCGGTCTGCCCCGAAGTCGGCATCGGCATGAGCATCCCGCGCGAGCCGATTCGTCTGGTGGGCGACCCGCAGGCACCACGCGCCGTCGGCACCGTCGACCGCTCGCGTGATGTCACCGACGCCCTGGCCGCCTACGGCGAGCGCATGGCCAGTGAACTGCAGGGCATCAGCGGCTACATCTTCATGCAGCAGTCACCCTCCTGCGGGCTGGAGCGGGTCAAGGTCTACCAGGAAGGCGGACGCCCGAGCGAACCGGGCCGCGGTATCTTCGCCGCCGCCTTCTGCGCCCGCCACCCCGACCTGCCGGTAGAAGAAGACGGCCGCCTGAACGATCCGGTACTGCGCGAGAACTTCATCACCCGCGTCTACGCCCATGCCGAGTGGCAACGCCTGTTGCAGCAGGGGCTCACCCGCCGCGCGCTGATCGCCTACCACTCGCGCTACAAGTACCTGCTGATGGCCACCGACCCGCTGCGTTACAAGTCCCTCGGACGCATGCTCGGCAACATTGCCCAGCATGATCTCGGCGAGCTGGCCCCCCGCTATTTCAGTGAGCTGATGAGTGCCCTGAAAAAATGCGCCACCCGCCGCACCCACAGCAACGTGCTGCAGCATCTGAGCGGCTACCTGAAACGCGCGCTCAGTGCCGACGAAAAGCAGGAGATGCAGCAACTGATCAGCCAGTACCGCGACGGTATCGTGCCGCTGGTGGTGCCCATGACGCTGCTCAAGCATCACTTCCGCCGCCATCCGGATCGCTATATCGCCGGGCAGGCCTATATGCAGCCGCACCCCGAACCCCTCGCCCTGCGCAACGCATTGTGACGCCATGACCCATGAAACCATGATCGATGAAGACAACGGCCACGATTACCTTCAGGCCATCGATGAGGGCTACCTGCCGATTCGTGAGGTGTCACGCAGCACCGGCATCAATGCCGTCACCCTGCGCGCCTGGGAGCGTCGTTATGGCCTGATCGTGCCGTACCGCACACCCAAGGGTCACCGCCTCTACTCGCCAGCCAACCTCGAACGCATCCATGCCATCCTCGCCTGGCTGGCGCGCGGCGTAGCGGTTGGCCAGGTCAAGGCCCTGCTCGACCACGGCCAGATACCGCAGGCACCCAGCACCGACAATTGGTCGCGCCAGCGCAACGAATTGCTCGGCTGCATCATCCAGCTCAATGAACGGCGCCTGGACGACCGCTTCAACTCGGCCCTGGCGCTCTACCCCACCAGCACCCTGGTCGAGCAGTTGCTCTGGCCATTGCTCGGTGATCTGCGCCAGCGCTGGCAGGGCCAGTTCGGCGCACGCGCCGAGCAGGTGTTCTTCCTGTCCTGGCTACGCAGCAAACTGGCAACGCGGATCTACCACAGCAACCGCCAGGTGGGGGGTGCCCCGTTGCTGCTGATCAACCTCGGCGAAGCGCCGATGGAGCCCGGTCTATGGCTGTGCGCCTGGCTGGCCAGCGCCAGCGACTGCCCGGTGGAAGTGTTCGATTGGCCACTGCCGCCCAATGAAATGCTGACCGCGCTGGAGCACATCGAACCGCGCGCGTTACTGCTGTATGCCGAAGAAGCGCTGGATGGCACCCTGGTGCGCCGTCAACTGCCGCGCCTGGCCGAGCAATGCACGGTGCCGATGCTGCTTGCCGGCCCCGCCGCTCACATTCATCGCGATGCACTGGCTGAGCTGCAGTCAGCCAGTGATCCACTCGCCGCCCATGCCTGGCTCCTGAACCACGGCCTGCTTGGCGCCAAAGAGGTCATTCCATGCAACAGTTGATGTGGTTTCGCAGCGACCTGCGCACCCAGGACAACACCGCACTGAGCCAGGCAATGAGCAGCGGCGCGACCATCGCCCTGTATCTCGTCACGCCTGGCCAGTGGCAGCGCCATGACGATGCACCGAGCAAGGTGGACTTCTGGCTGCGCAACCTGGTCGAGCTGAGCCAGGCGCTGGCCAGGCTCAATGTGCCGCTACTGGTGCGCCAGTGCCATGACTGGCAGGAAGTCCCCGCGCAAGTGGCCGAAGTCTGCCACGAGCACAACATCAGCGCCGTCCATGTCAACGAGGAGTACGGCATCAACGAGAGTGTGCGCGACCAGCATGTCGCCGCCTACCTCGGGCAGCAGGCCATCGCCTGGCACAGCCACCTCGACCAAATCTTCTTCAAGCCTGGCAGCGTTCTGACCCGCTCGGGCGGCTACTTTCAGGTCTACAGCCAGTTCCGCAAGGTCTGCTACGAGCGTCTGCACAGCGCACTGCCGGCGGTGATCGGGCAACCGCAAGCACAAGCGCCTCTGCCCGTCAGCAGCGATGCCATCCCCGCAGCCGTCGACGGCTTCGCCCCTCCCAGCGACAGCCTGCGCCTGCTCTGGCCTGCCGGCGAGCAGGCAGCCCTGCAACGCCTGCAGCGCTTTGCCGACGAGCAGGTGCTGTTCTACAAGGACGAACGCGACTTCCCGGACAAACCCGGTACCAGCCAGCTGTCCGCCTACCTCGCCGCGGGTGTGCTCTCCCCCCGGCAGTGCCTGCATGCGGCGCTCGCCGCCAACCAGGGTGAGTTCGACAGCGGCAATCCCGGTGTCGTCACCTGGATCAACGAGCTGCTTTGGCGCGAGTTCTACAAACACATTCTGGTCGGCTACCCACGCGTCTCGCGCCACCGCGCCTTTCGCCTGGAAACCGAAGCCGTGCCATGGCGCCACGCTCCGCAGGAGCTGGCCGCCTGGCAGGAAGGCCGCACCGGCTTGCCGATCATCGACGCCGCCATGCGCCAGTTGCTGGCAACCGGCTGGATGCACAACCGTCTGCGCATGATCGTGGCCATGTTTCTGACCAAGAACCTGCTGATCGACTGGCGCGAGGGCGAGCGCTTCTTCATGCGCCACCTGATCGACGGCGACCTGGCCGCGAACAACGGCGGCTGGCAGTGGAGCGCGTCCACCGGCACCGATGCGGCGCCCTACTTCCGTATTTTCAATCCGATCAGCCAGTCGCAGAAATTCGACCCCGACGGCCACTTCATCCGCCAGTGGGTGCCGGAGCTGGCCGGGCTGAACAAACGCGACATTCACGATCCATCCTCACTCGGTGGCCTGTTCGCGCCGTCGGGCTATCCGCGCCCGATCGTCGACCTGTCACGCTCGCGTGAGCGCGCCCTGGCGGCATTCAAGAACCTCTCGGCGCAGGAGGTGCCGGCATGAACCTGTTCCTGCAGGATTTTGCCGAGCGTTTCGCCACGCTCAACAGGGACAACCTCGAACTGCTCGGCGAGCTGTACAGCGACGACGTGCTGTTCCGTGATCCGCTGCATGAGGTACGCGGCCTGCCGGCGGTGCATCGCTATTTCTCCGAGCTCTACGCCAATGTCGAGGCGCTGCGCTTCGAGTTCCATGGCTTCGATCAGGTCGCAGAGGGCGAAGGCTACCTGCGCTGGATCATGCGCTATCGCCATCCGCGCCTGCGTGGAGGGGCCGAGATTGCCGTCGAGGGCTGCTCGCACCTGCTCTGGCATGAGCGCGTCTACCAGCATCGCGACTATTTCGACGCGGGCGCCCTGCTCTACGAACATCTACCGCTACTGGGCAATGTCATTGCCTGGCTGAAAAGGAGACTGGCATGAAACGCATCTGGCTGACCGGTGCCAGCAGCGGCATCGGCGCTGCCCTAGCCGAAGAACTGCTCAAGGCCGGCCACCAGCTGGCGTTGAGCGCACGCAGCAGTGGCCCGTTGCAGGACTTCGCCACGCGCTATGGCGAGCAGGTACTGGTCGCCCCCGGTGACCTGACCGACGCCGAACAGGTGCGTGCCATCGGCGAACGTATCGCCCAGCAGTGGGGCGCACTCGATTGTGTGATTCTCAATGCCGGCACCTGCGAATACGTCGAGGTGCGCGAGTTCGAGGCAGCGATGATCGAGCGCGTGGTCAAGGCCAACTTGTTCTCTGCCAGCTACTGCATCGAAACCGCCTTACCGCTGCTGCGCCAGGGCAACCGTCCGCATCTGGTCGGTGTGGGCAGCTCGGTCACCTTCATGCCGCTGCCGCGTGCCGAGGCCTATGGTGCGTCCAAGGCCGCCATGCGTTACCTGCTGCAGACGCTGCGCGTCGATTTGGCCAGCGAAGGCATCGACGTCACCCTGGTCAGCCCGGGCTTCGTCGACACCCCGCTGACACAGAAGAACGACTTCCCGATGCCCATGCGCTGGCCAGTCGAGCGTGCAGCCCGGCACATCGCCGAGCGCCTGGACAAGCGCCCGCATGAAATCGCTTTCCCTACTCCCTTTATTGCCATACTCAAGCTACTCGGCAGCCTGCCGAGCGGCTTGCAACTGGCCATAGGTCGCCGCCTGGCGCGTAACGAGGACAATGCATGAAAATCGCCATCGTCGGCAGTGGTATCGCCGGCCTGACCTGTGCCTACCTGCTCAACCGTCAGCACGACATTCAGGTGTTCGAAGCCAGTGACTGGATCGGCGGCCACACCCACACCGTCGACGTAGAGGTGCAGGGCCGCAGTTATGCCATCGATACCGGCTTCATCGTCTTCAACGACTGGACCTACCCGAACTTCATCCGCCTGCTGGAGCAGCTCGGCGTCGGCTTCAAGCCCACCGAGATGAGCTTCTCGGTCAGCGACCCGGTCAGCGGTGTGGAGTACAACGGCCACGACCTCAACACCCTCTTCGCTCAGCGCAGCAACCTGCTGTCACCGGCGTTCTGGGGCATGCTGCGCGACATCCTGCGTTTCAACCGTCAGGCGCTGGACGACCTGGCCAACAACCGCATCGACGCCGACACCACCCTCGGCCAATACCTCGACAGCAATGGTTATGGCCGGCGTTTCATCGAGCACTACATCGTGCCGATGGGCTCGGCCATCTGGTCGATGTCGCTGGCCGATATGCTCGGCTTCCCGCTGCAGTTCTTCGTGCGCTTTTGCAAGAACCATGGCCTGCTCTCGGTCAGCGACCGCCCGACCTGGCAGGTGATCGAAGGCGGCTCGCGCAGCTACGTGGCACCCTTGACCGCCAGCTTCGCCGAGCGCATCCGCCTCAACTGCCCGGTCAGCCGCGTCGTCCGTGATCAGGATGGCGTCACCGTGCACAGTGCTGCCGGTGCCGAGCGTTTCGACAAGGTGGTCTTCGCCTGCCACAGTGACCAGGCGCTGGCGCTGCTCGAACAGCCGAGCACGCAGGAGCACGAAATCCTCGGCGCAATGCCCTACGCCAACAACGACGTGGTGTTGCATACCGACACGCGCCTACTGCCCAAGCGCAAGTTGGCCTGGGCCAGCTGGAACTATCGCCTCGGCGGGCCAAGCGATCAGCCAGCAGCGGTCACCTATGACATGAACATCCTGCAGGGCATCGACAGCGACACCACCTTCTGCGTCAGCCTCAACCAGACGGCCGCCATCGACCCGAACAAGATTCTCGCGCGCTTCCAGTACGCCCACCCGCAGTACAGCCTGGCCGGCACCGTGGCGCAGGGGCGCTGGGAAGAATTGCTCGGCGCCCAGCACACCTACTACTGCGGCGCCTACTGGGCCAACGGCTTCCATGAAGACGGCGTGGTCAGCGCGCTGCGCGTGGCCCGTGCCTTCGGAGAGACCCTCTGATGCACAGCGCCCTGTACAGCGGCTGGGTGCTGCATCGCCGCTTCGCCCCGCGCGCCCATGCCTTTCGCTATCGCATGGGCCTGCTGTACCTCGACCTCAGTGAGCAGGCGCAACTGTTCGCCCTGTCAACGCTGGCAGGTGCCGGCCGCTGGTCGCCCTTCGCCTTCCGCGAGAGCGACTACCTGCCCGAGTTCACCCGCCAGGGCATGGCGCTGCATGAAGCCGTGCGCAATCGCGTTGAGGAAGCACTGGGCACACGTCCGCAAGGGCGCATCTGCGTGCTGACGCAACCGCGCAGTTGGGGCCTGGCCTTCAACCCGGTGAGCATCTTCTATTGCCATGACGCCGAGCAGCGGCTGATGGCGATTCTCTGTGAAGTCAGCAATACGCCGTGGCGCGAACGCTATCACTACGTACTGCCGGCCAACGGTGAAGGGCGCCACCAGGTCAGCGTCGACAAGGCCTTTCACGTTTCCCCCTTCCTGCCGCGCGAGCTGGAATACCGCATGAGTTTCAGCCCCGTGGGCGAGCGCCTCGGTGTACACATGGCCGACTGGCAAGGCGAAACCAAGATGTTCGACGCCAGCCTCAGCCTGCAACGCACAGCGCTGGACCGCACCAGCCTGCACCGCTATCTGCTCAGTTTCCCCTGGATGACCGGCAAGACCCTGGCCGCCATCTACTGGCAGGCACTGCGCCTGCTGCTCAAACGCATCCCGATTTTCGACCACAAGCCTGCACAGGGCAGCTTTCGAGTCGCCCGCCCGCACGTCAAGGACATGCCCCATGAAGAGCTCTAGCCTGACCTCCACCAGAAGCCTGGTACGCAGTGGCAACGGCATTGGTGCCGGCCTGTTGCGGCGTGCCGTATTGCGCCAGCTACAGAACCTGCATCACGGCCTGCTGGTGATCCACGAAGCCGGTGACAGCCTGCACTTCGGCAACCCGCAGGCCCATCTGCGCGCCGAAATCACCGTGCATGACCCCGCCGTCTGGGGGCTGGTTGCCGGCAACGGTTCGATTGGCTCGGGTGAAGCCTATATCCACGGCTACTGGAGCACGCCGGATCTGACGGCGGTGATCCGCATCTTCGTCGCCAACCTCGACGTGCTGGACGCCATGGAAGGTGGCCTGGCGCGTCTGGGCCGGCCGTTGATCCAGGGGCTGCACTGGCTCAATCGCAATACCCGGCAAGGTTCGCGGCGCAATATCGCCGCCCACTACGACCTGGGTAACGACCTGTTCGAGCAGTTCCTCGACCCGACCATGATGTACTCGGCGGCCATGTTCCGCAGCGCAGAAGACAGCCTGGAACAGGCGCAGCTCAACAAGCTCGAACGCATCTGCCAGAAACTTGCCCTGCAGCCCAGCGATCACCTGCTGGAAATCGGCACCGGCTGGGGCAGCATGGCCATCTATGCCGCCACGCATTACGGCTGCCGCGTGACCACCACCACGCTGTCGCGCGAGCAGCATGCGCATACCGCACGCCGTATCCGCGAGCTGGGTCTGGAAGATCGCGTCACCCTGCTGCTGGAGGACTACCGCGACCTCCAGGGCCAGTACGACAAGCTGGTCTCCATCGAGATGATCGAAGCCGTCGGCCATCGCTTCCTGCCCACCTACTTCGAGCAATGCGCGCACCTGCTCAAGGATGACGGGCTGATGCTGCTGCAGGCCATCACCATTCGCGACCAGCGCTACGAGCAGGCCTGCAAGTCGGTGGACTTCATCCAGCGCTACATCTTCCCCGGCGGCGCGCTGCCCTCGATGCACAAGATGCTCGATGTCATCACCCGGCATACCGACTTCAACCTGCACCACATGGAAGACTTCGGCCTGCACTACGCACGCACCCTGCGCCTGTGGCACGACAACCTGGGCCACGCCAGGCAGCGCCTGGAGCAACTGGGCTACGACGACTACTTCTATCGCCTGTGGGAGTTCTACCTCTGCTATTGCGAAGGCGGCTTCCTCGAACGCACCATTGGCACCGCACAACTGCTGCTGGCCAAACCAGGCGCCCGCCCTGCCCCTCTGTTAGGAAACTTCGATGCCTAAGCTGATCGCCAATGCCCTTCTGTTCCAGCTTGGCTGGCTGGTCTGCGTCTTCGCAGGCGATAGCCCCTGGCTGCTTGTCGTGGCGGTGATTATGGCCGTGCACCTGCTGTGGATCAGCAGTTGGGCGGCCGAAGGCAAACTGCTGCTGAGCGTGTTTCTCGCCGGCAGCGCGCTGGACAGTTTTCTGCTCAACCTCGGCGTGTTCGACTTCGGCGAAGAGCGCCAGCTAATTCCTTTATGGCTGGCCTTGCTCTGGCTGCTGTTGGCCAGCACCCTCAATCACTGCATGGCCTGGACCGCTCAGCCCTGGTGGCGAGGCAGCCTGCTCGGGGCGATTGCTGCGCCGCTGTCCTACTACGGCGGCGCCAAGATCGCCGGCGTCGAGCTGCCGCTGGGCACCTGGCCGACCCTGGCGATTTTCGCAGGCGTCTGGGCGGTGGTGATGCCGGTATTGCACGGCTTCGCCAAACTCTACCGCACGCAATACGAACAAAGCCTGCGCAGCCGCCAATCGGCCTGACGGCTAGCCTCCGCAGGAGCGGCGCCCCGCTGCGAACCAAGCGGCGCGCCCAAAAACGCTTCGCCCCGAGGCGGGGCTCCTACGACAAGCACCAATGCCCACGCGTGTAGGAGCGGTGCCCCGCCGCGAACCAGGCGGCGCGGCCCCAAAACGCTTCGCCCCGAGGCGGGGCTCCTACGACAAGCACCAATGCCCGTGTGTAGGAGCGGCGCCCCGCCGCGAACCAGGCGTCACGGCCCAAAAACGCTTCGCCCCGGGGCGGGGCTCCTACGGAAAGCGGCTTGCGGCCTGCTGCACTGTCCGCTGCACCTTGTCAGCCCAAGCCCCCGCGTATCCACTGCATGGCGTACACTGCCACGCAATGAGCCAGACCATTGCCCATACCCAACTGCCCACCGAACCCGAGATCAGTTGCAGCACCTGCGCAGCCTGCTGTTGCCAGCTGGAGGTGATGCTGCTCGGCGACACTGGCGTGCCGCAGCGCTACATCGACACCGATGACTGGGGTGGCGAGGTCATGCGCCGCCTGGACGACGGCTGGTGCATCGCACTCGATCGCGACACCATGCGCTGCACCATCTACGCACAACGCCCGCTGATCTGCCGCGAGTTCGAACTCGGCGCCGCCGAATGCCTGGAAGAACGGCGCGGCATTGCCACCGCCTACAGCCAGTAACATTTTATGTATGAATTTTAATGCTGAGTAAGTGCATTTCTATAAATACATAACGATCAACCATGAAGGAACACCCTGGCTCAACACCGAGCCATTTCAGTGCACCAGCACCAATCCAGTGCATTGCTTGGCCGCACTTTATGGCTTGATATCAAAAAAATAGAATAAAAGCGTATTTATTATTAATTAGTCGAATCCATCGCCGTCCCGCACACTTTCGGTGCTCTCTCCTTCGCCCCCGCCACGCTCTCGCGAACCCGCCAACAGCCCGTTACGAGCGAAAGGAGAGGCACGCCTGAAATTTCTCAGCAAGACGGAATCATGATGGCTACCCTTGCGACTGCCCCTCACTATTACAACTACGAGATCGTTCGCCGTTTCACCCTCACAACCCTGTTCTGGGGCATCCTCGGAATGGCCATGGGTGTATTCATCGCGGCCCAACTGGTCTGGCCCGAATTGAACTTCGGTATTCCATGGCTCAGTTTCGGACGCATCCGCCCCGTCCACACCAATCTGGTGATCTTCGCCTTCGGCGGCGGCGCGCTGTTCGCCACCTCGTTCTACGTGCTGCAACGTACCTGTCGAGTACGGATCATCTCCGACGGTCTGGCCAACTTCCTGTTCTGGGGCTGGCAGGCAGCCGTGCTGGCGATGATCGTCAGCTATCCGCTGGGCATCACCTCCTCCAAGGAATATGCCGAGATGGAGTGGCCGATCGCCTTGTGGGTCACCCTGTTGTGGCTGATCTACGCCTACCTGTTCTTCGGCACCATCGCTCGCCGCCAGGTGCGCCACATCTACGTGGGCAACTGGTTCTACGGTGCATTCATCATCGTCACGGGCATGGTGCACGTGGTCAACCACATCGCCGAACCAGTCTCGCTGCTCAAGTCCTACTCGGTGTACTCCGGCGCCACCGATGCAATGATCCAGTGGTGGTACGGCCATAGCGTGGTCGGCTTCATCCTCTCGGTAGGTTTCCTGGGGATGATGTATTACTTCGTGCCCAAGCAGGCCGAGCGGCCGATCTATTCCTATCGCCTGTCCATCGTGCACTTCTGGGCGATCATCACCCTGTATATCTGGGCCGGCCCGCATCACCTGCACTACACCGCTCTGCCGGACTGGGCGCAAACCCTCGGCATGGCCATGTCGGTCATCCTTCTGGCGCCCAGTTGGGGCGGCATGATCAACGGCATGATGAGCCTGTCCGGCGCCTGGCATAAGCTGCGCACTGATCCAATCCTGCGCTTTCTGGTCGTTTCGCTGGCGTTCTACGGCATGAGCACCTTCGAAGGCCCGATGATGGCCATCAAGACCGTCAACGCGCTGTCCCATTACACCGACTGGACCATCGGCCACGTACACGCGGGAGCACTGGGATGGGTGGCGATGATCTCCATCGGCGCGCTCTACCACATGCTGCCCAAGCTCTATGGCCGCACGCAGATGCATAGCGTCGGCCTGATCAATGCGCACTTCTGGCTGGCGACCATCGGCACTGTGCTGTACATCGCCTCGATGTGGGTCAACGGCATCACTCAGGGCCTGATGTGGCGTGCGGTGAACGAGGACGGCACCCTCACCTACTCCTTCGTCGAGGCGCTGGAAGCCAGCCACCCCGGCTATGTCGTGCGCCTGCTTGGCGGGGCGGTCTTCGCCAGCGGCATGCTGCTGATGGCCTGGAACACCTGGCTGACGGTACGCAGCGGCGAACGCATCGATGCCGTGCCCTCCACCCCGGATGTTGGAGCCGCCGCCCATGCCTGACGCCCTGATCCTGCCGGTTCTCGCCACGCTGGGTTGCCTGCTCGGTTGCTGGCTGAGCTGTAGCATTCCGTCGACGCTCGACCAGGCCAGCCTGCTGCCCTTCGCCGACGATCCAGAAGCGGCGGCGCGCATGACGCAAGCCACGGGCCGCCCTTGCAAGGTCACCACGCAGCCACTCGAAGAGCCCGGCAATCCGACCGAAGAGTCTCTGCTCGCTTGACGTTCCTTCGCCCACGGACGGGCGTCCAGAAGTGCCGCTTGCGGCACCCTCAGGGCTTTTCAGTAGTGAAGAGCCCTCTTTTTTTGACCGGATACCATGAACACACCATCACGCCTGCACCAATGGTGCATCGCCTTTCTCCCCGAGGCTCCACACACGCGGCCACGCGAATGGCTGCGCGCGGCACTCGGCGCCAGCCTGGGTTTTGTCTTCACCACCTGGCTATGCGTCCAGCTTTTCGGCCCGCAGCTGGCCGTGCACTTCTCCGGCCCGCTGGCCGCCTCAGCGGTACTGCTGTTCGCCGTCTCTTCGGGCGCACTGACGCAACCCTGGTCGATCCTCGGCAGCTATCTGTGCGCCACGCTGGTCGGTGTGCTGGTCGGTCATCTGCTCGATCACAGCCTGCTTGGCGCTGCCCTGGCGATAGGCCTGAGCCTTTTGCTGATGTGCCCGCTGCGTTGCCTGCACCCGCCAGGCGGTGCCATCGCCTTCTGCGTCGTATTCGCGCCCGTGGCACCGGGTATACCCGCCTGGCACCCTGCCATGACGGTGGTGATCGCCGCGCTGGGCCTGCTGAGCAGTGCTCTGATCTATAACAACCTCACCGGCATGCACTACCCACGCCAGACTGCGCCAGCAGCCGATGCACACCATACCCGCGACCCGTTGCCCGGCGAGCGCGTGGGCATCCGCGATACCGACCTCGACCAGGCGCTCGACGAACTCGGCGCCTTCGTCGACGTGACTCGCGAAGACCTGGCGATGATCGTCAAAAGCACCGAGCGCTATGCGCTGCGCCGCAGCATGGGCGATATCCGTGCCGGCCAGGTGATGTCACGCGACCTGATCTGCGCCACGCCAGGAACCAGCATCAAACAGGGCCTGCACCTGCTGCGCCACCACCACCTCAAGGCGCTACCAATCCTCGACCATAATCAGCAACTGGTCGGCATCGTCAGCCTCAGCGACCTGATCGCCCCTTTGCATCACCGCCCGGCCAAGCGCCTTGGCCTATTCAAACGACGCCCTCGCCCGCGCCTGGGCGAGCTGATGAGCAGCCCGGTACGCTGCACCGATGTCGATACGCATGTCGTCGACCTGATCGGAGTGTTATCTGATCGCGGCCTGCACTGCCTGCCGGTACTGGAGAACGAGAAACTGGTGGGCATCATCACCCAGACTGACGTGATTGCTGCGCTGCAACGAGATCTTTTGGCCCACTTCGATTGAGACGACGACCTACTGGACACCTCTAAAAACTACCTGCGTTGCCATCGCTGCGTTAAAAAAGCTCGTGCGCGAGTCCGATCAAAATACTCATTAACAGCTCGTAAACTCCGCTTTTTCGCTTTTTTGGCCTTACGCTGGCTGCCTCGCCTACGTTTTTAGAAGCCCCCATACTGCGACTCAAGCTCGTTGCCCCAAATGCGGCTGCTCATCGAAAAGTGCCAGAGCAGCCCTTACACTACCCGTCTGCCCGCTTGCTGAGCCCTGCCACGACATGGACATCGATCTGACTCGCACCTTTCTGGAAATCGTTCGCAGCGGCAGCTTCATCGCCGCCGCCGAACGCCTGCACGTTACCCAGACGGCCGTTACGGCGCGCATCCAGAAGCTCGAAGGCCACCTCAACTGTACGCTGTTCGTACGCAACCGAGCCGGGGCCAAGCTAACGGCCGACGGCGAAGCCTTCGTCGCCTACGCCAATCAGATACTGCAAACCTGGGAGGCAGCGCAGCGCGACCTGCCGCTACCGGACGGCTATCACAACGTCATCCACATCGGCGGCGAGGTCAGTCTGTGCAACCCGTTGATGCTGCGCTGGGTCAGCCGCATCCGCACCCATATCGACCAGTACGCCGTGCACTCCCATATCGGCGCAGGTCAGGAGCTGCTGCGTCAGCTTGAACTGGGCGTGCTCGATGCAGCCTTGGTTTATCAGCCGAACTACTGGCCGGGCATGCAGGTGGAGCAGTTGCTGGAAGAAAAGCTGATCCTGGTACGCGCGAAGAATCCCGAACCCTATGTGTACGTCGACTGGGGCGAGGCCTTCCGCCTGCAGCATGACAGCGCGCTACCGGATCGGGCAAAGGCGCCAGTATCGTTCAACCTCGGGCCGCTGGCTCTTCAGTACATTCTCGAGCACGGCGGTTCTGGCTACTTCCGCACGCGAGTGGTGCAGAGCTACCTGGACAAGAAGGTGCTCAAACGCGTGCCGCGCGCACCCGAGTTCAGCTACCCGACCTACCTGGTGTATTCCCGCGAGCGCGACTCGGTAGTGCTGCAGCAGGCGTTCGATCTACTGCGCGGAATCATCGCCGAGGACACGGACTGGTCGCAGCGCTGGGACCCGATGATCTAAGCACCATCTGAAACGAAATCGCCCCTCGCGTAGAGGGGCGATTTCTTCATAGCCATGTCAATGACTGTTCAGAAGCTCATGCGGTAATGCACGGTGTAAGCCTCGACGCCATCGTTGGGCTTCTTGATACCGGCATTGGAATAGTGGATGGCACGCAGACCGATTTCCTGGCCGGCGAAGCGCAGCCCCACACCCAGGCGATCCTCGAACTGGAAGGACGAACCCAGGTCATTGCTTTCCAGCTCGGTGCTGGAGAAAGCGGCAACACCGATGCCTGCCTCGATATAGGGACGCACGTTCTGACCGGCGAACTCATAGACGAATACCGGAGCGAAGGAGAGGCTGTGATTACTGGCTGTCTTGTCGCCATCCCAGAAGGTGTAGCCCAAATCCCAATAACCGGTCAGACGGCCGTAGCTGCTTTCCAGCCAGCTATGGTTCCAGTCCCACTGCGCGCCCAGACGATACACCATGGTGGAGTCGCCAGTCTGACCAATGGCTGCGGTCACATCCGCAGCCTGCGCAGCGCCCAGCGTTCCGAACGTCAGGGCTGTAGCTGCAGCAAAGGCATACAACTTCTTCATGAGTCATTCCTTTATAGCGGGAGGTTTTTATCAGGCCGTTACAAAAATATAGAACTATTCGATAACTTGAATAGCTTGAGTGGAAAAAATTTCAATGTATTGGGAGCACGTCGGCGCGTTCACCTAACAAAATCGGCAACACTCGGCAAAGTTGCGCCGTATTGCCACTGCTCCAGTAGCGCGTCGGCTGCGCCGCTTGCGCTGCCAGCAGGTCATGCTGCGCGAGCAACCGCTGCAACTGCCGCGCGACCGCCGCACCGGTATCGATGAGTGTCACCGACGGTGGTACCAGCTCGCCCAATAACGGGCGTAGGAAAGGATAGTGAGTGCAGCCAAGAATCAGTGTGTCGCAGCCCTCGGCCATCAGCGGCGCCACGTAACCGTGCAGCAACTCACGCGTAGCCGGTGCCTGCAACTCACCCGACTCGATGCACTCAACCAGCCCCGGGCATGGCTGGGTGACCACCCGCACATCGTTGGCGAAGCGGTCGAGCAGCGCGGCAAATCGCGCGCTCTTCAGCGTGCCGGTAGTCGCCAGCACACCGACCACACCACTGCGCGTGGCCGCCGCTGCCGGCTTTACCGCAGGCTCCATACCGACGATGGGCAAATGCGGATAGCGCTCGCGCAACTCGGCACCAGCCGCAGCCGTCGCCGTGTTGCAGGCCAGCACCAGCGCCTTGGCACCCTGTGCCAGCAAGTGTTCGGTGATCAGCACGCAGCGTTCGCGAATGTATTCCGGGTTTTTTTCGCCATAAGGCACATGACCGCTGTCGGCGACGTAAAGCAGCGACTCGTTGGGCAGCAGTTGGCGAATCTCGCGCAGCACCGACAGGCCGCCGACGCCGGAATCGAACACGCCGACCGGCGCATTACTGGGCATCGCCGCACACACCGCAGGCCGGGTCGCGTTTGACCCGCAATTCGCGAAAGCGTGTACCTAGCGCATCGATCAGCAGCAGGCGGCCTACCAGCGGCTCGCCGAAACCGGCCAGCAGCTTCAGCGCTTCCAACGCCTGCAGGCTGCCGACCAGCCCCACCAGCGGGCCAACCACGCCGGCCTCGCTGCAGGTCAGCTCGGCCTCGCTGCCGTGGCCATACAGGCAGTGATAGCAAGGGCTGGCGGCGTTGCGCGGATCGAACACCGACAGCTGCCCTTCCAGGCGAATCGCCGCCCCGGATACCAGCGGCTTACCCGCCTTGAAGCAGGCGGCGTTGACCGCTTCGCGGGTGGTGAAGTTGTCCGAGCAGTCCAGCACCAGGTCGACGCGGCTCACCGCAGCGGCCAGCGAGTCGGCGTCCAGCGCCTGACGGTGCGGCACCAGGCTGATCTGCGGATTGATCGCCGCCAGGCGCGCCATGGCCGAATCCACCTTGGCCTGACCGATGCTAGCAGTGTCGTGGGCGATCTGCCGCTGCAGGTTGGTCAGGTCGACCGTATCGAAGTCCGCCAGGTGCAGCTCGCCGACGCCAGCAGCCGCCAGGTACAGCGCCACCGGCGAGCCAAGACCGCCCATGCCGACGATCAGCACGCGGCCCTGCTTCAGACGCAGTTGGCCCTCGACATCGATCTGTTTCAACAAAATCTGCCGGCTGTAGCGCAGCAGTTCGTCATCACTCAGCATCTGATCACTCACGGTCTAAACGTCCCAGACTGATGCGTTCATGGCCTGCCAGGTCACGCCGGCTGTGTACCTCGGCGAAACCACCGGCAGCGAGTAGTGCACACACGGCTTCGGCCTGGTCGAAGCCGTGCTCGAGCAACAACCAGCCACCTGGCAGCAAATGCGCCGGCGCAGCCTGGATGATCGCGCGGATATCGTCCAGTCCATCACTTCCGGCCACCAGCGCGCTGCTTGGCTCGAAACGCACGTCACCCTGCGCCAGATGCTGATCATCGGCACGAATATAAGGCGGGTTGCTCAGGATCAGGGCAAAACGCTGCCCGGCCAGTGCGGAGAACCAGTGGCTATGCAGGAAACTGGCATTGTCCAGTTGCAGGCGCAGGCGATTGCGCTCGGCCAGGGCCACGGCGTCCGCGACGCGATCCACGCCGGTCACCTGCCAGGCCGGACGCTCGCTGGCCAGGGCCAGGGCAATGGCGCCCGTGCCGGTACCCAGATCGAGCACGCTCAGCGGCATAGCGGGTAGCAGCTCGAGTGCGGTTTCCACCAGCAGTTCGGTGTCCGGGCGCGGGATCAGCGTATGCGGCGCCACTTCCAGATCAAGGCTCCAGAAACCCTGATGGCCAAGGATATAGGCCACCGGCTCGCCCTGGCGACGGCGCTGCAGACTGGCCTGGAAGCGCGCCAGTTGCTCATCCTCCAGCTCGCGCTCCGGCCAGGTACGCAGATAGCTGCGCGGCTTGCCCAGCGCGGCGGCCAGCAGCAGCTCCGCATCCAGCCTTGGCGTGGGCGAGTCGGGCAGGTCGGCGCTGTCGAGCAGGGATTCAATGGTGGCCATGTCGTTCTCGTAGCCCGGATGCAATCCGGGAAATCGGACCCCGGATTACATCCGGGCTACGGTTCTTGAGCGGCGCAGCCGCTGTTAGTCCCCCAACGCCGCCAGCTGGTCGGCCTGGTATTCGGCCAACAGCGGTTCGATTACCGCTTCCACGCCACCGGCGATCACTTCGCTCAGCGAATACAGGGTCAGGTTGATGCGGTGATCGGTCACCCGGCCCTGCGGGAAGTTGTAGGTGCGGATGCGCTCGGAGCGGTCACCGGAGCCGACCAGCAGCTTGCGCGTTTCGGAGATTTCCTTGTGCGCGGCCGCTTCCTGCTGATCCTGCAGCTTGGCCGCCAGCCAGGCCATGGCCTTGGCGCGGTTCTTGTGCTGCGAGCGCTCTTCCTGGCATTCCACCACCGTGCCGGTGGGTATGTGGGTGATGCGGATCGCCGAGTCGGTGGTGTTGACGTGCTGACCACCGGCGCCGGAGCTGCGGTAGGTGTCGACGCGCAAATCGGCCGGGTTGATCTCGATGGCCATCTGCTCGTCCGGCTCAGGCAATACCGCCACGGTGCAGGCGGAGGTGTGGATGCGGCCCTGGGACTCGGTCTCCGGCACGCGCTGCACGCGATGGGCGCCGGACTCGAACTTGAGCTTGGCGTAGACGTTGTCGCCCTCGACGCGGGCGATCACCTCCTTGTAGCCGCCATGCTCGCCCTCGTTGGCCGACAACACCTCGACGCGCCAACCCTGCTTCTCGGCATAGCGCGAATACATGCGGAACAGGTCGCCGGAGAAGATCGCCGCCTCGTCACCACCGGTGCCGGCGCGGATTTCCAGGTAGACGTTGCGCCCGTCGTTGGGATCTTTCGGCAGCAGCATGCGTTGTAGCTTGTCTTCCAGACCAACCAGCGCCTCCTTGGCCTGATCCACTTCCAGCTCGGCCATCTCGCGCAGATCCGGGTCGCTGTCCTTGAGCAACGCCTGCGCGCCTTCGAGGTCGCCCTGCACCTTGCGCAGTTCGCGGAAGGTGGCGATCACCGGCTCGATCTCGGCATATTCCTTGGAGTAGGCGCGGAACTGCGTCTGCTTGGCAATCACCTCGGCATCGCCGAGCAACGCCGTGAGTTCCTCGAAGCGGTCGCTGAGGTTGTCCAGCTTGTTCAACAGTGAAGCTTTCATTGCAGACCTTTGTCCTGCGGCGCGCTCTCATCGAGGGCGAATAATTCCTGGGCCAGGCTGAGCGCATCGACGCGCCCCTCGGCGGTGAGTTTCTTCATGCGCACGCTGGGTGCGTGCAGCAGCTTGTTGGTCAGGCCACGGGCCAGTTGCGCCAGCACGTCTTCAGGGTTGCTGCCATTGACCAGCATGCGCTGGGCCTTGGCCAGCTCCTCGTCGCGCAGACGCTCGGCCTGCTGACGATAGGCCTTGAGCACATCCACGGCGGCCAGCTCGCGCAGGCGCAGCATGAAATCGTCGGTACCGGCTGCCACCAGCTCCTCGGCTGCCTGCGCGGCGCCCTGGCGGCTCTTGAGGTTTTCCTCGATGACCTCGTGCAGGTCGTCGACGGTATAGAGGTAAACGTCGTCCAGCTCGCCCACCTGCGGCTCGATATCACGCGGCACGGCGATGTCGACCATGAAGATCGGCTTGTGCCTGCGCTTTTTCAGCGCGCTTTCCACCGCCCCCTTGCCGAGAATCGGCAACTGGCTGGCGGTGGAGCTGATGACGATATCGCTGTGCGCCAGCTCGTCGGGGATGTCCGACAGCAGCACCGCATGCGCGCCGAACTGCTCGGCCAACTGGCTGGCGCGCTCCAGGGTGCGGTTAGCGACGACGATACGCTTGATGCCCTGATCATGCAGGTGGCGGGCGACCAGGCTGATGGTTTCGCCGGCGCCGATCAGCAGCGCCTGGCTGCGGTGCAGGTCGGCGAAGATCTGCTTGGCCAGGCTCACGGCAGCGAAGGCCACGGACACCGGGTTCTCGCCGATGGCGGTATCGGTGCGCACCGTCTTGGCGGTGCTGAACGTGGCCTGGAACAAACGCCCCAGCAGCGGCCCGACAGTGCCGGCCTCACGCGCCACGGCGTAGGCCGACTTGAGCTGGCCGAGAATCTGCGGCTCGCCCAGCACCATCGAGTCCAGCCCGCAGGCCACGCGCATCATGTGCCGCACCGCCTCGTCGTCACTGTGCACATAGGCACAGGCGCGCAGCTCATCGATGCTCAGGCGATGGTAATCGGCCAGCCACTGCAGCACCTCGTCGGCCTGGACATGCTCCTGCTCCAGGTACAACTCGCTGCGGTTGCAGGTGGAGAGGATCGCCGCCTCACGACTGGGCGTCAGCCGGCACAGCTGCTGCAGTGCCTCGACCAGTTGTTCCGGGGTGAAGGCAACGCGCTCGCGCACCTCTACCGAGGCGGTCTTGTGGTTGATACCGAGGGCGATAAAGGCCATGCAGGGTCGCTGAGGGGCAATACGGAAGCCGGCAATTGTCCTACTTCGCCCCCGATAGAACAACTCCCGCGACCTATTGTCCCAATAGACGCGTCGCGAGATCACGCGCCCCATGGGCTTGCCCCAAGGCTTGTGTCATGATGCCGCGACAGTCGCCAGGGCAGGGCCGCCAGAACAACGTGGCAGTGCCACGCCCGCCATCAAGCACGACAAGGCACTATGAACAGACCCCTCGCGTTACTTACCGCATTCGCCCTCCTCAGTGGTTGCCAGACCTTCGCCCCCAGCGAGCCGGACGGTACGCCGCCCGTGCAGGAAGCCGACCAGCCCGCACAGCTGCAACCGAGCGAGTACGGCTCGTTCAGCCAGGAAAGCCTGTTCGCCCTGCTCACCGCCGAACTGGCCGGGCAACGCAACCGCTTCGATATCGCCCTCGGCAATTACGTGCAGCAGGCGCAGGAAACCGGCGACGCCGGCGTCGCCGAGCGCGCCTTCCGCATTGCCGAATACCTTGGCGCCGAGCAGGCTGCGCTGGACAGTGCACTGATCTGGGCCAGCAACGCGCCAGACAATATCGACGCGCAGCGCGCTGCCGCCGTGCAACTGGCACGCGCCGGCCGTTACGACGAATCCATGACCTACATGGAGCAGGTGCTGCAGCGCCAGGGCAACACCCACTTCGATTTCCTTGCCCTGTCCGCCGCCGAAACCGACCCCGACACCCGCGCCGGGCTGCTGCAGGGCTTTGACCGCCTGCTGAGCAAGAACCCGGACAACAGCCAGCTGCTGTTCGGCAAGGCCATCCTCCTGCAACAGGATGGCCGCGCCGAAGAGGCGCTGGCCCTGCTCGAAGACAGTTCGGCCGGTGCCACCGAGGTGTCGCCGATTCTCCTGCGTGCGCGCCTGCTGCAAAGCCTCGGCCGAGGCCAGGAAGCCATGCCGATTCTGCAGAAGGGCATTCGCCAGAACCCGGACGACAAGCGCCTGCGCCTGACCTATGCGCGCCTGCTGATCGAGCAGGATCGCTTCGACGAAGCCAAGGGCGAGTTCTCCAAGCTGGTGCTGGAGAACCCCAACGACGACGACCTGCGCTTCTCCCTGGCCCTGGTGTGCCTGGAAGCTGAAGCCTGGGAAGAGGCCATCGTCTACCTCGAAGAGCTGATCGAGCGCCGCAGCCATGTCGATGCCGCGCACTACAACCTCGGCCGCGCCTACGAGGCGCTGGATGATAACGACAGCGCCCTGCAAGCCTACGCCCTGGTCGGCCCGAGCAACGACTACCTGCCGGCCCAGCAACGCCAGGCCGAGTTGCTACTCAGCCAGCAGCGCAGCGCAGAGGCCAGCGCCCTTCTGGCCCAGGCTCGCGAAGCCCAGCCCGATTACGCCATCCAGCTGTACCTGATCGAAGCCGAAGGTCTGAGCAATCACGGCCAGATCGAGCCGGCCTGGAAGGTCATCACCGAGGGGCTGGAACAGTTCCCCAATGACCTGAACCTGCTCTACACCCGCGCCATGCTGGCGGAAAAACGCGACGACCTGGCCCAACTGGAAACCGACCTGCGCTACATCATCGAGCGCGAGCCGGAACACGCCATGGCCCTCAATGCCCTCGGCTACACCCTGGCCGACCGCACCACGCGCTACCAGGAAGCCTTCGAACTGATCGCCAAAGCGCACCAGCTCGACCCTGAAGACCCAGCCATTCTCGACAGCCTCGGCTGGGTCAATTACCGCCTGGGCAACCTGCCCGAGGCCGAGCGCCTGCTGCGCCAGGCGCTGGAGAAATTCCCCGACCACGAAGTGGCTGCGCACCTCGGCGAAGTACTCTGGGCTCAGGGTAAACAGCGCGAAGCCCGACGCGTCTGGCACGATGCCCTGGAGGCAACGCCCGACAGCCCCATTCTGCGTGACACCCTGTTGCGCCTGACCGGCTCCGAGACCCTCTGATGTTCCGTCACATACTCGTATTCAGCCTTATCGCCCTGCTTGCCGGCTGCGCCGGCCTTACCTCACGCGAAGCGCTGGAAGGCCAGGGCGACCCGGCCCAGTGGCGAGCCCACAAACAGCAGATCACCCAGCTCGACGGCTGGCAGATCAACGGCAAGATCGGCATCCGCGCCCCGCAGGATTCCGGCAGCGCCACGCTGTTCTGGCTGCAGCGCCAGGACTACTACGACATCCGCCTGTCCGGCCCACTGGGCGGCGGCGCGGCGCGCCTGACCGGCCGCCCGGGCGATATCCTGCTGGAAGTCGCCAACCGTGGTCGTTACCAGGCCGAATCCCCGGAAGACCTGCTGCGCGAACAGCTGCGCCTGAACCTGCCCGTATCCAACCTGCTCTGGTGGATTCGCGGCCTGCCCGCTCCGGACAGCCGCAGCCGCATCACCCTGGACGCTGAAAGCCACCTGGCGCAGCTCGAGCAGGACGGCTGGAAGGTCGACTACCAGCGCTACACTGAGCAGAACGGCTACGCCCTGCCGGAGCGCATCAAGCTCTACGGCCAGAACTTGGAAGTGACCCTGGTGATCAAGGACTGGCAGCCGCGTCAGCTCGGTCAATAAGCTCACCGCAGATCCTGTGGGAGGGGCTTGAGCCGAGACATTGGCTTGCGCCGTCGCCGCTGAAGCACCTCCTACAGGAGCCGTAGCCCGGATGAAATCCGGGAACCGTCACCACCCTGCCCCGGATTGCATCCGGGCTACGAATTTCCGCCAACGACATCGCCATGAGCCGCACAGCCATCCCCAACCACGCCGAACTGATCCTGCCCGCCCCGGCCAAGCTCAACCTGATGCTGCATATCCTCGGCCGCCGCGCCGATGGCTATCACGAGCTGCAGACCCTGTTCCAATTCCTCGACCACGGCGACGAACTCGGCTTCAGCCTGCGCCAAGATGGCGAAATCCGCCTGCATACGCCCATCGACGGCGTACCGCACGACAGCAACCTGATCGTGCGTGCCGCCAAAAGGCTGCAAGAGGCCTGCGGCACCACGTTCGGCGCCGATATCTGGCTGGACAAACGCCTGCCCATGGGCGGTGGGATTGGCGGTGGCAGCTCGGATGCCGCCACCACCCTGCTCGGTCTCGATCACCTGTGGCGCACCCAACTGGGCGAAGATCGCCTGGCCGAACAGGGCCTGGCCCTGGGCGCCGACGTACCGGTGTTCGTGCGCGGCCGTGCGGCCTTCGCCGAGGGCGTTGGCGAGCGCCTGACCCCGGTCGAACTGGACGAACCCTGGTTCCTCGTCGCCGTACCGCAAGTCTTTGTCAGCACAGCAGAAGTTTTCGGCTCACCCGAGTTGACACGCGATACGCCGCCCATTAAAGTTCGCAGCCTTCTTGCGGGGGGTGGTCGAAACGACTGCCAGCCGGTTGTAGAGAAGCGTTACCCTGAAGTTCGTAACGCTCTGATCTTGTTGAACAAATTTGTTCCAGCTAGATTGACCGGCACTGGAGCTTGCATATTTGGGAGCTTCCCAAATCGGGACGATGCTGATAAAGTCGCCCGCCAACTTCCAGGCACTCTGCCGAGCTTTGTCGCTCAAGGTCGCAACATCTCGATGCTGCACCGCAAGCTCCAAGCATTGGCCAAGAAGTGAATGCTCAGCATTCGGTTATACGATACAGGGGCGTCGCCAAGCGGTAAGGCACCAGGTTTTGATCCTGGCATGCGTTGGTTCGAATCCAGCCGCCCCTGCCATAACCTCCCTCGGGAGGCATCGCAAACCGAGTCAACAAGCGTTCAACACAGAATATAGGGGCGTCGCCAAGCGGTAAGGCACCAGGTTTTGATCCTGGCATGCGTTGGTTCGAATCCAGCCGCCCCTGCCATTTTCCATACCCATCCAGGTATACCCCCAGCCGGCAGGTACTGCGCGTGTCCAAGATGATGGTCTTCACGGGGAACGCAAACCCCGATCTGGCGCGACGGATCGTTCGTCAGCTGCACATTCCCCTCGGCGATGCTTCGGTCGGTAAGTTCTCCGATGGCGAAGTCATGATCGAAATCAACGAGAACGTTCGCGGTAAGGACGTCTTCCTGATTCAGCCGACCTGTGCACCCACCAACGACAACCTGATGGAACTGGTGGTGATGGCCGATGCCTTCCGCCGTTCCTCGGCGACTCGCATCACTGCAGTCATCCCCTACTTCGGTTATGCCCGCCAGGATCGCCGTCCGCGTTCCGCGCGCGTGGCAATCAGCGCCAAAGTCGTGGCCGACATGCTCACCGTGGTCGGTATCGACCGCGTGCTGACCGTCGACCTGCACGCTGACCAGATCCAGGGCTTCTTCGACATCCCGGTGGATAACATCTACGGCTCCCCGGTTTTGGTCGACGACATCGAAGACCAGCGCTTCGACAACCTGATGATCGTCTCCCCCGATATCGGTGGCGTAGTACGCGCCCGCGCCGTGGCCAAGAGCCTGGGCGTTGACCTGGCGATCATCGACAAGCGTCGCGAAAAGGCCAACCAGTCCGAAGTGATGCACATCATCGGTGACGTCGAAGGCCGTACCTGCATCCTCGTAGACGACATGGTCGATACCGCCGGTACCCTGTGCCACGCCGCCAAAGCGCTGAAAGAGCGCGGTGCTGCCAAGGTCTACGCCTACTGCACCCACCCGGTACTGTCCGGCCGCGCCATCGAGAACATCGAGAATTCCGTCCTGGACGAGCTGGTGGTCACCAACACCATCCCGCTGTCCGCTGCGGCCCAGTCCTGCTCGCGTATTCGCCAGCTCGACATCGCCCCGGTCGTCGCCGAAGCGGTACGCCGCATCAGCAACGAAGAATCGATCAGCGCCATGTTCCGCTAAGGAACAGGCCAGATCACACTGCCCCGCCTCGCGCGGGGCTTTTTGCCCTACCGCCCGAGGCTGGTCGCAAGCCACAAGGCGGTTTGGTTATTTTGGAGAAGTGAAATGACTGTTGAATTTGCCCTGAATGCCGAAGTGCGTTCCGACCTGGGGAAAGGTGCGAGCCGCCGCCTGCGTCGTAACGTGTCCATGGTGCCTGCCGTGATCTACGGTGGCGACAAAGCCCCGCAATCCATCAGCCTGCTGGCCAAAGACCTGGCCAAGCTGCTGGAAAACGAAGCCGCCTTCAGCCACGTTCTGAGCCTGGACGTTGCCGGCACCAAAGAAAGCGTCCTGATCAAAGCCCTGCAGCGCCACCCGGCCAAAGGCTTCGTTCTGCATGCTGACTTCCAGCGCGTCGTAGCCGGCCAGAAACTGACCGCCCACGTACCGCTGCACTTCATCAACGAAGCAACCGCCGTTGGCGTGAAGCAGCAAGGTGGCGAGATCTCCCACACCATCAACGAAGTCGAAGTGTCCTGCCTGCCGAAAGACTTGCCGGAATTCATCGAAGTCGACATGGCTGCCGTAGAAGTTGGCCAGACCGTCCACATGTCCGACCTGAAGCTGCCGAAAGGCGTTGAGCTGGTTGCTCTGGCTCACGGTAACGACCTGGCTGTCTCCAACATCCACGCCAGCCGCGTTAAAGACGAAGAAGGCGCTGCCGAGTAATCGCAGCGCGGAACCCGCCCGGCAGGCGATCACGCCGGGCGAATTCCTCGAAAGGGCTCCTGTATGACTGCCGTACAACTGATCGTTGGCCTGGGTAACCCCGGCCCCGAATACGACCAGACCCGGCACAATGCAGGGGCCCTTTTCGTTGAGCGCGTGGCAGCCAGTCAGCGCGTCAACCTCTCCGTAGATCGCAAATATTTCGGCCTGGTGGGCAAATTCAACCACCAGGGGCGCGAAGTTCGTCTGCTCATCCCCACCACCTACATGAACCGCAGCGGCCAAGCCGTGGCGGCCCTGGCCAATTTCTTCAAGATCAAACCCGAAGAGATCCTGGTGGCCCACGACGAACTCGACATGCCACCCGGCGTCGCCAAGCTCAAACAGGGCGGCGGCCACGGCGGGCACAACGGCCTGCGCGACATCATCGCCCAGCTCGGCAACCAGAATAACTTCCACCGCCTGCGGCTCGGCATCGGCCATCCTGGGCACGCCAGCCTGGTTTCCGGCTTCGTGCTCGGACGCGCCCCACGCAGCGAACAGGAACTGCTCGACAAGAGCATCGACTTCGCCTTGGACGTCCTGCCGGAAATACTCGCCGGCGACTGGACCGTGGCCATGCGCAAACTGCATAGCCAGAAGGCCACCCAGTAACCACCTTTCCCCCGAGGGACACACCATGGGATTCAACTGCGGCATCGTCGGCCTGCCCAATGTCGGCAAGTCCACCCTGTTCAACGCCCTCACCAAGTCCGGCATCGCGGCGGAGAACTTCCCCTTCTGCACCATCGAGCCGAACAGCGGCATCGTACCCATGCCCGACCCACGCCTGGATGCCCTGGCCGAGATCGTCAAGCCCGAGAAGGTCATCCCCACCACCATGGAATTCGTCGACATCGCCGGCCTGGTCGCGGGCGCGTCGAAAGGTGAAGGCCTGGGCAACAAGTTCCTCGCCAACATCCGCGAAACCGACGCCATCGCCCACGTAGTGCGCTGCTTCGAAGACGACAACGTCATCCACGTCGCCAACAGCGTCGACCCCAAGCGCGACATCGAGATCATCGACCTCGAACTGATCATGGCCGACCTCGACAGTTGCGAGAAGCAACTGCAACGCGTGGCTCGCACCGCCAAGGGTGGCGACAAGGAATCCGTGGCGCAGAAAACCCTGCTGGAAAAGCTCATCCCCCACCTCACCGAAGGCAAGCCGGCACGCAGCCTGCTCAAAGACCTGGGTGACGACGAGAAGCGCCTGGCCAAGACCTTCCACCTGCTCACCACCAAGCCGGTGATGTACATCGCCAACGTCGCCGAAGACGGCTTCGAGAACAACCCGCACCTCGACGTGGTCAACGCCATCGCCGCAGCGGAAGGCGCCATCGTCGTGCCGGTGTGCAACAAGATCGAAGCCGAGATCGCCGAACTGGACGATCTCGAAGAAATGCAGATGTTCCTCGAAACCATGGGCATGGAAGAGCCGGGCCTGAACCGCGTGATCCGCGCCGGTTACTCGCTGCTCAACCTGCAGACCTACTTCACCGCTGGCGTGAAGGAAGTCCGCGCCTGGACCGTCCGCGTCGGCGCCACCGCCCCGCAAGCCGCCGCCGTGATCCACACCGACTTCGAAAAAGGCTTCATCCGCGCCGAAGTGGTCGCCTACGACGACTTCATCGCCTACAAGGGCGAAGCCGGCGCCAAGGAAGCCGGCAAATGGCGCCTGGAAGGCAAGGACTACATCGTCAAGGACGGCGACGTGATGCACTTCCGCTTTAACGTTTGATCGTTGTAGGTAGTGCATAAACAAAACCCCGCGAAAGCGGGGTTTTGTTGTTTTTGGGGGGGATGGTGTGGGCTGGGGATTATGAATCCGTTACGAACCGCCCTGCTGGGCCAGATAACCCCATAAACAGGGCCTTTCAACCCTCCCCCAAGCTAGCTAGTCACTACCCCAGAAACGACAAAGGGCTAGCCTAAGCTAACCCTTTGAAAAATATGGTGGCTACACCGGGACTTGAACCTGGGACATCAGCATTATGAATGCTGCGCTCTAACCAACTGAGCTATGTAGCCAACGGCGCGCATTGTCCGCGTCTCGCCTATCGCTGTCAACCCCAGATCATCGATAAATTTACGTTTTATCAAGCGGTTAGCCTTCAGTGGTGGCGATGCGCTCAATTGCGGGTTTCTGAGCCTGCGGCTGACCTGTCAACCGCCCGAACGGTGCTTGCAGGGCTGTCGGGCGATGCCGGAAAATCCGCCCCCAGCAGGCTGCAGCGCCGCCGTGCGCTGCCCCATGAACCAGGAGAGCACCTTGAGAGCGAGAGACGATTTCGACGATCTGCGGGCGGAGCGTGATATGCCGACGCACTACCGCAACGAACCCAACCGCCATGCCGGGCTGTGGAAGCAGATCGCGCTGGGTATCGTCGTCGGCTACAGCGTGCTGGGTATCATCAGTGTGGTTGCCTGGATGATCATTGCGCGCGTCATGCTGGGCGGTCTGTCGATCACCTTGCCATAACGTTCACATCCCTGCATCAGCGACGTGATGGCGATGGGGTTGGCACTTGCCATCCCCTGCCCGCCTCTTCATCCTGCTCTATTGTTTACCCAGCGAGCCCTGTCATGACGCCCATCCAGAATATCGGCCTGGCGCTTTTCGTGCTGCTTTCCATCGGTATCGCCATCGGCCACAAGACGGACTGCGGCGATGGCCGCGTGGTGGAAACCTACCTGGCCAAGGGGCTGGCTTCGCAGTTGCTCGGGCATGATCTTTGCCAGCAACCCTGAACACCTCTTCATTGAGGAATGATGTGATGAAACAGTTCGCCTTGCTTGTCAGCGTTGCTCTTCTCGGCGCCTGCGCCAACCTGGGCTCGCAGCCACCGGTGCCGGTCACCTCGCCGGTGGTCCAGGCGTTTCGCGACATTTGCCTGCAAACGGCACCGAGCTTTGCCGAGGCGCATCGCGTGGCGCGCCAGCATGGCATCACTGAGATGACTGATATGGGCTTCGCCACCGTCGGCTTCAATGCGGACAAGAGCCTGAGCATTCAGGTCAAGGCCAGCCACGAATGCGTGGTGACCAGCGAGGCGCAGGAGGATGACAGCCTGACGCGCCAGTTGCTCAGCGCAGCGGCGGTCAACGCCGGCACCACGGTGCCGCGCAAGGTGCCGGTAAGAATCATGATCGCCGGGCAACCGTTCATCCTGATGCACGACCGTGAAGGCGGTGAAGCCTTCGTGATGATGAAGCCGGAGTGAGGGGATCGCCGTAGGGCGGATGACACCTTTTTCATCCGCCGGCTTCGAAAGGTGGATCGGTGACACGTGATCCACCGACACGACTCAGTAGGAGCCCCGCCCCGGGGCGAAGCTTTTGGCTTTGCGCTGTTCACACGATTCGCCGCGAGGCGCGGCTCCTACAGGGTGATACAGTGCCTGCTGCGTTTGTGTAGCCCTGCCGCGCCTACAGTGTTTTACCGGGCCGCGTGGCCAGCAGCAGGCCGCCGAAGATCATCGCGGCGCCCAGCCAGTGGTAGACCTGCAAACTCTCGCCCAGCAGCACCCACCCCAGCAATGCGGTGAAAACCGGCATCACGTAGTTGGTCAGTGCCGCCTTGGCCGCACCGATCACGCGGATGCCGTGGTTCCAGGCCAGGTAGGCCAGCAGCGAGGCGAACACGGCGGTGTAGGCAACGGCCGAGAGGTTGGCGGCGTTGATTGCCAGATGCGCGCCCTGGCTCAGTTCATATAGATAGAACGGCAGAATCAGCGGTACGCCAAGCAGGATGAACACGCCCAGCAATGCCAGAGGTGGAATCGGTTGCAGGTAAGCCGACCAGCGCCGCAGCAGCAGCGAGTAGAGCGCCCAGTCGACCACGGCCAACAGCATGATCAGGTCGCCCTGGTTGAACGACAGGCTGGCCAGGCGGCTCCATTGCCCCTGACTGATCAGCACCGCCAGGCCCATCACCGCCACCAGCATGCCCCACCAGGCACGGCGTGCCGGCCACTCGTTGAGCAGCAGCCCGGCTCCGATGAAAGCCACCAGCGGCAGGCAGGTGTTGACCAGCGAGATGTTGATGGCTGCGGTGGTCTGCGCCGCGCTGTAGAGCAGCGAGTTGTAGCCGGCGATGCCCAGGCCGCCGAGCACCAGCAGGCGCCAGCCGGCAGTGCGCACTGCCACGCGATGACGCCACAACGGCATGGCGACAAAAGGCAGCAACAGCGCCAAGGCCAGGCACCAGCGCCAGAACGACAGGGTGAACGGGGCGATCTCGCCAGCGAAGGCGCGCGCCACCAGGGCGTTACCGGACCAGCAAAGGTTGGCCAGCAGCAGGCCGAACAGCGCCAGCGGGCGCGAATGATTGAGTGCGTTCATGAGGCGACGCAACATTTATCTGAGTGGGGGTTGGCCGGCTGTGCGCGGTCACCGAGCGGGCAGTGCTGAGCGATCATTGCGTAGCTTCCGAATCAGGCGGCTTTGCACCATACGGAGGCAGGCAAGGCTTGGCAAGATCGTCGGCCGGAGGGGCGGCCTGCGCGCCCCTCTCGATGATCGCGGTTATCGGTGCGCGCGCTGTTCAGCTACGCACGGCGGCGCAGCGGGCGGCTAAGCAGCCAGAGAATCAGCAGCACGCCGGCCAGGATCACCGCACTGGCGCCCCACTGCCTCGGCCCGGCCAGGCGGAACAGCTCGGCCGGGCGCAGGCTGGGCGCGCGGATCATGCGCGCTTCGGCAGCCGCACCGCTGGTGGGAATATCGGCCAGGCCGTCGCCATCGAGATCCGGCAGGCTGCGGATATGGTCGAGCAGCACTTGCCATTCCTTGAGTTCCTGCACGCCTTCCTTATCCGGGTCCTGGTCGATGATGGCGTCTTCGATACGCGGCAGCGGGCGGCCCTCGGCATCCTTGGGGATGACGTTGAGCAGCCCCTTGGTCAGGTCCGGCACCAGCCAGGTAAAACTGCCGACGTAGCTGGTGGCGCCGATGCTGTAGAGGCGCGTGTCGTTCAGGTCCAGGTCACGGTAGCCGCCGTGCGGATCGCCGACTTCGATGCGGCTGACGCGGTCGAACGGCACGCGCCAAGGGTTGTAGGTGAAGCGCACGCCGGAAACCCGCGGGTAATAGCTCTGGCTGTCACGCAGCTGATAGGCGAGCAGCAGCACTTCCAGCAGTGACTTGATTTCGCGCGCGCTGATGTAGGCCTTGATCATCGGGTAGCCCGGTTCGTCGTCGAACTGGCCGATGCCCAGCGGGGCGATGCGAAACAGGTCGGAGACGTCCTGCACGCCATTGCGGCCCTTGAGCAGGTCATCGCGGATGGTGCCGTTGCCGGTAAAGGCCAGGTCGGCATCGACGGCATGACGCAGCGCATCGGTGACCAGGTTGGCCAGTGTCTGGTCGGTGAAATCACGGCCCAGGCTCTGGTCAACCTTGGCCAGCGGCTGGTCGAAGCGATAGCCCTTGGGCGTCAGCATGCGCTCGCTGACCACCTGCTTGAAGTCTTCGACCTTGGCGGTGATGGTCGCATCGCCGACGATGCTGTCATTGACCGCATGCAAGCGGTAATCACGCAAGCGCGGTACGCCGTCGTCGCCAAGGCTCATGCGCAGTTCGCCGAGGTACTGGATCTCCGAACCGGCCTGCACCACCGGGGTACGCCCCCCCACTAGCACGGGTTGCGGCAGCGCCACATGCGAATGGCCACCGACGACGATATCGATGCCCGGCACCTGCTCGACCAGCTCAACCTCTTCGCCGCGCCAGCTGCCATCGGCCTGCTGGGTAACGCCCATGTGCGAGAGCAAGATGACCACCTCGGCGCCCTCCTCGCGCAGCTTGGCCACGGTTTCCCTGGCGGTGGCGACCGGGTCGGCGAAGGTCACCGGCTTGATCATCGGGCTGACGGCCACGGCGTTGTTGCCGAGCAGGCCGAACAGACCGAAACGAATGCCGCCGCGCTCGATCAGCTTGTACGGCAGGATGCGCCCGGCTTCGACGTGCTCCTGCAGGCTGTCATCGGCCTTGCTCGCGGCATCGAAACGCATGTTGCTCGACAGTAGCGGCACCAGCGTGTCGCCCTTTTCCTTGTGCGCGGCGCTGATCATCGCGGCGAGGCCGGCCGGGCGGAAGTCGAATTCGTGGTTGCCGATCACCGCGGCGTCATAGCCCAGCTCAGTCATCAGACGCAGTTCGCTGCCCATTTCGCGGGCAATGGTGTGAAACAGCGTGCCCATGGTGAAGTCGCCGCCGTCGAGCAACAGCAGAGGTTCTTCACCGGCTGCTGCGCGGCGCTCATTCAATAATGTGGCAAGCCGGGCGACGCCGCCGACGGTGTCGTCATCGTTCACCGTCGCCGGGCTGTATTCATTGTTGGGGCCGAAGCCGAGCAGGCGTGACTGCCAGTCGTTGCTGTGCAGGATGGTGAAATGGCGCTCGGCGGCGAGCAGCGGGGGCGAACTCAGCAGGCCGGCGAGCAGGAGTGATAGGAACAGGCGCATGGACGATCCTTGACGATGACTGCGCACAGTATGGAGCAGGCCATGACGCCAGGCAGCGACCGATCGAGACGCACGTTGTCGCCAATCGAGTCAGACTTTCATTGCCCCAGATCAGCCCCAACCCGGACGGCGGGACTAAGCTGTAATCAGGACTGCGAAGTGGAGAAGCGCCATGGACCACTATCACCTGATGTTGATACTGCTGATCGGCGGCTTTCTGCTGCTGGGAGTCGGCTTCAACTTTCGCGAACACGAATGGGGCGTACGCGTGCTGGGTTTGGGCGTATTGCTGATGCTGGTGCCGATTGCGTTGCGGGTGCATCTGGCGTTGGCGTAGAGCCTCCCTTGTAATTACATGGACTCGCCCACGCCGAGGCGTCAATGCGCCACGGTGGCAGTCTAAGAAGCCAACGGCAGCGAGGGCGAGTCCATGAAAAAGCATACAGCAACTAATCAATCCCAGGCCTTAAACGATCTATCGGCCTGCACGACAGTGGCAGTCGATCTTGCCAAGCGGGTCTTTCAGGTGGCGGGAGAAGACGTTCTTGGTCAGGTGCGTTACGAGGCGCGGATCAAGTCGCGTGAGGCGTTCTACGAGTTTCTGTGCAAGTTGCCGCCGAGTGTCGTCGTGCTGGTTGAAACTGGCCCAGGTGCTCAGGCGTGGGCACGGCAGCTACAGGGGCAAGGCAACCTGGCGCGGATTCTTCCGGCTCGTCTCGTCGAGGGTCACCGCAGCGGTGCGAAGAATGATCGTAACGATGCCCTGTCGATCTTGCGCGCCGGTCGCGATAGCAAGATTTCAGCCGTGCCCATCAAAAGCGCTGCCTCGCTGGCCATGCAGGCGCTGCATCGCGCTCGGCAGGGTTATGTGCGTCGGCGTACGGCGATGAGTAATCAGATGCGCGGTTTGCTGCTGGAGCACGGCGTGGCTCTGGCGCAAGGCGATGCGGCTATCAGCCACGTGATACCGAGGGTGCTGGAAGATGCAACGCAGCCACTGCCGGAGATACTGCGGGAGTTGATCGACGAATTGCTGGGTGAATGGCGGCAATTGGGCGAACGCATCAACGTCTTGAGCGGGCGCTTGGAAGCTGCTGCGAACGCGGACAAGACCGCGAAACGACTGATGACGGTGCGCGGAGTCGGCCCGATCATCGCCACCGCGCTGCTGGCCAAGCAAACCGAACCTGAACGTTTCGCCAATGCCCGCTTATATGCGGCTTACTTCGGCATGGTGCCTGATCAGCACAGCAGCGGAGAAAAGATCCGCCTGGGCAAGATGAGCAAGCGAGGCGATGGCTACATGCGCAGCCTGATGATCCAGGGCGCGCATGCGGTCCTCCGACAACTACGGCCTGATTCGCAGCAACCGGATGATCGCCGCTTGCTGGGCTGGCTGAGTCGCCTGGGGCGCAAAGAGGCGGCGGTGAGGTTAGCCAACCGCAACCTACGGATCGCCTGGGTGCTGCTACAGAATGAACAGACTTATCAACGCCAGCCAGTTAATGACAGGTAGGCGGAAATGAGTCACTGATCCACCGAGTTCTGCCACCGGGGCGCGAAGTCGCTCCAACCTCTGCTAGAAAACATTGACCCCAGGTAAGACCGTTGCGGATTGATGCCTTGGCTCCTACTGGCCTTCGAGGTCTGAATGTAATAGGCATACCGCAAGCTCACACAATGTTGGCCAGAAGCTGATGACAGCTTCCTCGAATAGGCCTGATACATAGATGCAGCCGGGTAGCAGTGTTGAAAAGCAGGTTTGACAGTGGGGGCGAGTCCATACATAGGAGCCAGCTTATTGGCGATCCGCTTGAAGCATCGCTGGCAAGCCAGCTCCTACGCGTGATGTGGCTTTCGCGGCAACTAAAGCCGGCAACGCAGAATACCGGCCTTCAAGCAGTGCGCCGCGTAACCCACCAAACGGTTGATGGCGCCACGCCGAGGCGGCTTTAGCATCGTAGGGTGCGCCATGCGCACCGAACGGTATCGAAGAGTGCGCGGTGTGCGGTTATCCACCGTACGAGGAATTACGAAAACCGGTATGCGCGGCACTCCCTACGGGCGCTGCCAACGCTCGGCGGCGCTCTGGTCGCTGCTGCGGCCCTCGACCCAGCGCGGGCCTTCGGCGGTGTCTTCCTTCTTCCAGAACGGCGCGCGGGTCTTCAGGTAATCCATGATGAAGTTGCAGGCATCGAACGCGGCCTGCCGGTGGGCGCTACTGGTGCCGACGAAGACGATGGGCTCGCCCGGCTCCAGGCGGCCAATGCGGTGGATGATCTCGATGCCCAGCAGCGGCCAGCGCTCACGCGCCTCTTCGGCGATCCTGGCCAGAGCCTTTTCGGTCATGCCGGGGAAGTGTTCGAGGAACATGCCGCCGACTTCGCGGCCCTCATTGAAGTCGCGCACGTAGCCGACGAAGGTGACCACAGCGCCGATACCGAGGTTGGCAGCATGCAGGGCGTTGAGCTCGGCGCCGGGGTCGAAGGGTTGGCTTTGTACGCGGATGGTCATGGGCGTCTCGTTTGATGGGGCTGTGGTCAAGGACGATCAGCGGGTGATTGGTGGGCTGAAGCGGAGCGCCGCCCGGCCCACCCTACAGGGTTGAAGCGGAACGCCGCACGGCCGCTCCTACACCTGTATCAACCGCCGGTGACGGTGGGGAAGAAAGCGACTTCATCGCCTTCGGCCAGTGATTCGTCGAGGCTGCACAGTTCCTGGTTACGGGCGCACATCAGGTTCTGCTCGCCCAGCACTTCCCACTCGCCGCCACGGGCAACCAGATGCAGGCGCAAATCGTCGAGGGTGGCGAAGTCGCCGCTCAGTTGTTCATCGTCACGGCCCAGGGCTTCGCGGTAGCGGGCGAAATACTGCACGCGGATCATGCCTGTTCCTCCAGCTTGTAATGGCCACTCTTGCCGCCGAGCTTTTCCAGCAGACGCACCTGCTCGATGACCATGCCGCGATCCACGGCCTTGCACATGTCATAAATAGTCAGCGCGGCGACGCTGGCAGCGGTCAGTGCCTCCATCTCGACACCGGTTTGCCCGGACAGTTTGCAGCGCGCGGTGATATGCACGCTGTCGTCGCCTTCGGCGCGCAGCTCGACCTTGACGCCGGTGAGCATCAGCGGGTGGCACAGGGGGATCAGATCGCTGGTTTTCTTCGCGGCCTGGATACCGGCAATGCGCGCCACGGCAAATACGTCGCCCTTGGGATGCTCGCCGGCGACGATCATCTGCAGGGTGGCGGGCAGCATGCGCACGCGCGCTTCGGCGGTGGCTTCACGGAAGGTGGTCGCCTTGTCGGTGACGTCGACCATGTGCGCGCGGCCTTGGGAATCGAGGTGGGTCAGCACGGGAAAGCTCCAGACGGGAATCGGCCGATTGTAAACCTGCAGGTCAGGATTTCGTAGCCCGGATGAAATCCGGGGCCACGGCGACAAAAATCCCGGACTTCATCCGGGCTGCGGGCTGCATGGATGCAGGAGGTAGAGCGACGCAGGATGCCAAAGCCGAGGGTTATGGCAGGCCCCGTTCGGAGAGACGAGAACTAGCGGGCTCTCGACATTTTCAGCCCTCTCCCCCTGCCCCTCTCCCGCAAGCGGGAGAGGGGAGCCAGGTAGGCTACATATGGGTTTCCGCGTACTCCGCGAGGATCGAGCGCGGGACGCCTTGCAGGGTAATGTGCACGCCGTGCGGGAAGTCCTTGAAGCGTTCGGTGAGGTAGGTCAGGCCCGAGCTGGGCGCCGACAGGTAGGGCGTATCGATCTGCGCCAGGTTGCCCAGGCACACCACTTTCGAGCCGCTGCCGGCACGGGTGATGATGGTTTTCATCTGGTGCGGGGTGAGGTTCTGACACTCGTCGATGAGGATCAGGCTCTGCTGGAAGCTGCGCCCGCGGATGTAGTTGAGGGATTTGAACTGCAGGGGCACCTTCTGCAGGATGTAGTCGACACTGCCGTGAGTGCTCTCGTCCTCCATATGCAGCGCTTCGAGGTTGTCGGTAATGGCGCCGAGCCAGGGCTCCATCTTCTCGGCTTCGGTGCCGGGCAGAAAGCCGATTTCCTGATCCAGCCCCTGCACGCTACGGGTGGCGATAATGCGCCGGTAGCGCTTGCTGACCATGGTCTGCTCGATGGCGGCTGCCAACGCCAGGATGGTCTTGCCGGAGCCGGCAGCGCCGGAGAGGTTGACCAGGTGAATGTCCGGGTCGAGCAAGGCGAACAACGCCAGTGCCTGGTGGATATCGCGCGGTTTCAGGCCCCAGGCTTCCTGGTGCAGCAGTGGTTCCTGGTGCATGTCGAGGATCACCAGTTCATCGCCCTTGACCGCCTTGATCCAGCCGACGAAGCCCTGTTCATCGAGGATGAACTCGTTGATATGCACCGCCGGCAGGTTTTCGCTGAGCTGTACCCGATGCCAGGTGCGGCCATGATCCTGCCGGGTGTCGACCTTGCTCACCCGATCCCAGAACGAGCCGGGCATGTCGTGATAGCCCTTGGACAGCAGCGACACATCGTCGACCAACTGATCGGTGTGGTAGTCCTCGGCGTCGATGCCACAGGCGCGCGCCTTCAGGCGCATGTTGATGTCCTTGGTCACCAGCACCACGGACAGGCCGGGGTTACGCGACTTCAGTTCCACCAACTGATTGATGATCTTGTTGTCATTGAGGGTTTCCGGCAGCCAGGTGACCGGCGCCGCACTTTTGCTCATGAGGATGGAAAGACGCCCGCAGGGGCCACTCTTGCCGCGCTGGATGGGCACGCCGTATTCGACGTCCTCAGGTTCGGCGCCAGCGAGAATCTGATCGATCAGGCGGATGGCCTGGCGGCATTCGGCAGCGACGCCATGCTTGCCAGATTTCAGTTTGTCGAGTTCCTCCAACACCGTCATCGGGATGGCGACGTGGTGTTCTTCGAAGTTGAGCAAGGCGTTGGGATCGTGAATCAGAACATTGGTGTCGAGGGCGTAGAGGGTTGGAGCGGTGGGCTTGGAGCGTCCGTGGTCATCCATACTCGGTCACCTTCTTGTAGTAGCCAGGCGACGCAATACCAGAGCGGTGCTGCGCCGGACAGAGACCGCCGATTTTTCAGATCGGGGCCGAAAGGTGGCAAGCAAGGTGAGGGCCAATGGCCGCCACCTGTCTGCAGGTTTCGGCGGTCTTGCTTTTTTATTACTCCAATTCACATGACAGAAAAACGTTTTTTCTCGGCATGCAGGTTTATTTGCACGGGCGACAGATAACGCTTGGCGTGCCGCTGGCGCCCCGTTACAGTCGGAAGTCCTACCTGCTTCAACCCGCTTGGCTTACCCGCCCCCTCTTGCAGCACGACGCGCCAATCAGGTGCAGGCGACGCTCCGCCTGTGCTCAATTGCCCGCGAGCGCTTCGCGAGCAGAGCTCGTGCCTACCATGCGTTGCTCAATCGCCCCGATAGGTAGTCTTGCCGATCCCTGGCCTCTAGAATCGCCGTCACGCTTTCTGGAGACCTTGCACATGCTGATGGTGATTTCACCGGCCAAGACCCTCGACTACGAGACCCCGCCCGCCACCCCGCGCTTCACCCAACCCGAACACCTCGACCACGCCCAGGAGCTGATCGAGCAGCTGCGCGACTTCAGCCCGGCGCAGATCGCCGAGCTGATGGGCCTGTCGGACAAGCTCGCCGGCCTCAACGCCGCTCGCTTCGGCAGCTGGGAGCGACCATTCAACCCATCCAACGCCAAGCAGGCACTGCTCGCATTCAAGGGTGACGTCTACACCGGGCTGAATGCCGAGGATTTCTCCGAAGACGATTTCGACTTTGCCCAGGCCCACCTGCGCATGCTGTCGGGCCTGTACGGCGTGCTGCGCCCGCTGGATCTGATGCAGGCGTATCGCCTGGAAATGGGCACCAAGCTGGCCAACGGCCGCGGCAAGGACCTGTACGCCTTCTGGGGTGAGCACATCAGTGGCTGGCTGAACGAGGCACTGGCCGCCCAAGGCGACGACGTACTGCTCAACCTGGCATCCAACGAATACTTCGGCGCGGTCAAGCGCAAGGCGTTGAACGCGCGCATCATCGATACTGAGTTCAAGGACCTGAAGAACGGCCAGTACAAGATCATCAGCTTCTATGCCAAGAAGGCCCGTGGCCTGATGGCGCGCTACGTGATCAAGGAACGCCTGAGCAACCCCGAAGGCCTGAAGGATTTCAACTATCAGGGCTACCGTTACTCGGCCGAGCATTCCAAGTCGGATAGCCTGGTTTTCCTGCGCGACCAACCGCAGGACTGATCGCCAAACCGATCGAACCCATGCACCGCTCATCGGTTACTGCATGGGTTCGACCGCTGCACTGAACGACACCCTACCTCCCCTTTCCGCATCCCACCTGTCGCCTCGCTGCGCGCCGAGCGCTGCGCCTGGCAAAAATTCCCTCGCCGTTGCGTTTGATTCTCAAAAACCTGCTTGGCATCACAGTTTCAGCGCGATCGCACTTCCTGCAGAACTTATTACGTCACTTAGTTATCGGATAGTTTCGCGTTAGTTAACTCGCCGAGTGCCATCATGCATTTTGCAACTTGCCACTATATTGCGATCAAATTAGCCGTTCAGCTCCGGTTCAGCTTCAGGACGAACGGTAGGAACTATCCGAAAGTGCCGCCACTCATACAGCCCGTAACACATTTCAACACATAACTTTCCGTCAACTGAACCTGCCTGATAGCGGATTGACTTCCGCCAGACAGCTTCGCCCAGAGAAAAGTTTGTGTAGTTCAAAGGGAGACCCAAACAACCTGCAAGAGTACCGAAACAGAGGCCTCGCACGAGGTTAAAGCGACAACATCAAAGGGCAACCTTATATATAAAGGCCCGCACTCGGTGCCAATTCAGGCACCACTCTCTACTCATGCCTGAATGAACTTGCTCTTATTTGAAAAGCAAGTTCCCCGACTAGTTTTGGCCAAAAGGCCAGTATTTGAAACTGCATCGAACGGACGAGGTGAATACCATGCGAATCAGTATCTTCGGTTTAGGTTATGTGGGTGCCGTTTGTGCCGGCTGTTTGTCGGCACGGGGTCACGACGTGATTGGCGTGGATATCTCCGCGAACAAGATCGACCTGATCAACAACGGCAAATCGCCCATCGTCGAGCCGGGCCTGGAAGAACTGCTACAACAGGGCCTGCGTCAGGGTCGTCTGCGTGGCACCACCGACGTCGCCGCTGCCGTTCTGGAGAGCGATGTGTCGTTCATCTGCGTCGGCACCCCGAGCAAGAAGAACGGCGACCTGGAGCTGAACTACATCGAAGGCGTGTGCCGCGAGATCGGCATGGCCATGCGCGACAAGAACGAGCGCCACACCGTGGTGGTACGCAGCACCGTGCTGCCGGGAACTGCCAAGAACGTCGTGCTGCCGATTCTCGAAGACTGCTCGGGCAAGAAGGCCGGCGTCGATTTCGGCCTGGCGGTGAACCCCGAGTTCCTGCGTGAAAGCACCGCGATCAAGGACTACGACTTCCCGCCGATGACCGTCATCGGTGAGCTGGACAAGGCCTCCGGCGACCTGCTGGAAAGCATCTACAGCGAGCTGGACGCGCCTATCATCCGCAAGGACATCGAAGTCGCCGAGATGATCAAGTACACCTGCAACGTCTGGCACGCGGCCAAGGTCACCTTCGCCAACGAGATCGGCAACATCGCCAAGGCGGTCGGCGTCGACGGCCGCGAGGTGATGGACGTGGTCTGCCAGGACCACAAGCTGAACCTGTCCAAGTACTACATGAAGCCCGGCTTCGCCTTCGGCGGCTCCTGCCTGCCCAAGGACGTGCGTGCGCTGAACTACCGCGCCAGCAGCCTGGACGTGGAAGCCCCGCTGATCGGCTCGCTGATGCGCAGCAACGCCGCCCAGGTGCAGAAGGCCTTCGACATCATCGCCAGTCATGATTCGCGCAAGGTCGCCCTGCTCGGCCTGAGCTTCAAGGCCGGCACCGATGACCTGCGTGAAAGCCCGCAGGTGGAGCTGGCCGAGATGCTGATCGGCAAGGGCTTCGACCTGAGCATCTACGACCGCAACGTCGAGTATGCCCGCGTCCACGGCGCCAACAAGGACTACATCGAGTCGAAGATCCCGCACGTTTCCTCGCTGCTCAACAGCGACCTGGACGATGTGGTGGCGAAGGCCGACATCATCGTCCTGGGCAACAGCGACGAGCGCTTCGCCCAACTGGCCAAGCAGGCACCGAGTGGCAAACGCGTGATCGACCTGGTCGGTTTCATGCCCCACGCCAGCAATGGCGTGGCCGAAGGCATCTGCTGGTAAGGCCCGAGCGTACCTGCACGCCCAGCGCGTGCAGGTATGCGGAGACGCAAATGGACAAGCTCAAGAACGGCCTCAACCAAGCCAGTGGCTGGATGCTCTATCTCAGCTTGCTGATGCTCCTGGCGCTGGCGCTGCCGCGGTCGGTGTTCGATCCCGACTCGCGACACTTCCTGCTGCTGATCGGCATAGTCGGCATCTGGCGTTATTCCATGGGTGCCATGCACTTCGTGCGTGGCTGCCTGTTCCTTTACCTGGTGTACCCCTGGTACCGCCGCAAGGTTACAAAACTCGGCAAGGACGCCGACCCCTCTCATGTGTTCCTGCTGGTCACCAGCTTTCGCATCGAGGCACTGACCACTGCCATGGTCTACCGCTCGGTGATTCGCGAAGCGATCGACTGCGGCTACCCGACCACGGTGGTGTGCTCGATCGTCGAGCTCTCCGATGAGCTGCTGATCAAGAACCTCTGGACTCAGGCCGAACCGCCGGCGCACGTTACCCTGGACATCGTGCGCATTCCCGGCACCGGCAAACGTGACGGCCTGGCCCACGGTTTCCGCGCCATTTCCCGGCAGATGCCGGACCGCGATGCGGTGGTGGCGGTGATCGACGGCGACACCGTGCTCGAACCTGAAGTGGTCCGTAAATGCGTGCCCTGGTTCAAGCTCTTCCCTAATGTCGGCGGGCTGACCACCAACGAGTTCTGCGAGGTACGCGGCAGCTACCTGATGAGCGAATGGCATAAGCTGCGCTTCGCCCAGCGCCACCTCAACATGTGCTCGATGGCGCTCTCCAAGCGCGTGCTGACCATGACCGGGCGCATGTCGGTGTTCCGCGCCAGCGTGGTGACCGATCCGGAGTTCATCCGCGACGTCGAAGCCGACCACCTCGAGCACTGGCGCCTGGGTCGTTTCCAGTTCCTCACCGGTGACGACAAGTCCAGCTGGTACAGCCTGATGCGCCTGGGCTACGACACCTTCTACGTGCCGGACGCCGCCATCAACACGGTCGAGCACCCGCCGGAGAAGAGCTTCATCAAGGCCAGCCGCAAGCTGATGTTCCGCTGGTATGGCAACAACCTGCGGCAGAATTCGCGCGCCCTGCGCCTGGGCCTGGGTCGCCTCGGCGCCTTCACCACCCTGGTGTTGTTCGACCAGCGCGTGTCGATGTGGACCTGCCTGCTGGGCCTGTGCGTGGCGATCATCGCCAGCCTCAAGTACAGCGTGATGTATCTGCTGATCTACCTGCTGTGGATCGGCACCACGCGGCTGATCCTGACTCTGCTGCTGATGCTCTCCGGGCATCGCATCGGCCCGGCCTACCCGGCGCTGCTCTATTACAACCAGATCGTCGGGGCCATGGTGAAGATCTACGTGTTCTTCCGCCTCGACCAACAGTCCTGGACGCGCCAGAACACCAAGCTCAACCGCGGCCTGTCCAGCTTCGCCAACTGGTTCAACAGCTGGTCGTCGCGTGCCATGACTTTCTCTGCTGCCTCCGTCTTCATCGCCGCGCTGCTGGCGCTGGTATGACCCTACTCGAATAGGAATTAGCCACCATGAACTCCGTCGCCAATCACAACGTCGTCCATGAGTCCGAGGCCCAGCGCCAGCACGCCCGTGTCAAGCTGCCAGGCCGTTTGCGCTTCACCAATGCCAAGGGCGAGCGCATCGATGCGCGCCTGCAGGACATCTCTGCCGGCGGCTTCAGCTTCACCAACGAAAAGACCTCGCACAAGGTCGGGGACTTCCATCGCGGCCAACTGCAGTTCCAGCTCGACAGCCTGGTGCTGGGTCTGGACGTCGAGTTCCAGGTCAACTCGGTACAGCCGGAGCACAACCGCATCGGCTGCCAGTTCCACGGCCTCGGCGCACGCGAAGCTGCCGCCCTGCGCCACCTGATCAGCGCCCACCTGGCCGGTGAGCTGGTCAACGTCGGCGAGGTGCTGCATATCCTGCAGCGCGACAACTTCACCAAGGCGCGCAAGAACGGCGCCGGCGGTGGCATGGGCATGTTCGGCCGCCTGCGCGCCGTCACCTTCAGCGCCGCGATCTTCGTGATCGGTCTGGCCGCCTTCGGTTACATCGGCAAGTCGATCTACGGCCTGTACTTCGTCACCCACGCCCAGTCGGCGCAGATCAGCCTGCCGGCACTGCAGGTCACCATGCCGCGCGAAGGCAGCGTGCAGGCCTTGGTTCAACCCGACAGTATCGTGGAAAAGGGCGCACCGATCGCCACCTTCACCACCAGCATGCTGGAAATGCTCAAGGGCCACCTGGGCGACGATCAGCTCGAACCGAGCCAGATCGAAGCGCTCTTCGCCCGCGAGATGCAGGGCACCCTGACCAGCCCGTGCAACTGCAAGATCGCCCACCAACTGGTGGCCGACGGTCAGTTCGCCAGCAAGGGCGACGTGATCTTCGAACTGGTGCCGCAGGACGGCGTGGCTACCGTCAGTGCCAGCTTCCCCTACCGCCACCTGGAACAGGCACGCCCCGGTACCCCGGTGACCTTCAAGGTGGCCGGCGAAGACCAGGCGCGTCACGGCGAGATCGTCAGCAGCGCCCTGCATGACGGCGGCCTGAGCTCGGACATCCGCGTGGTGATCAAGCCGCAGGACACCCTGCCGGCCAGCCTCGCCGGGCAACCGGTGGACGTGGTCATCGACCGTGGTCCGTCGCTGGGCTGGCTGGTTGATCGCGCCGTCGCGGCAGGTCGATAGGGTCTGTTGACGTTTAATCGCGGCCGCGCCGGAGCCAGTTTTTGCGCGGAGCAAGGCATGAGGAGAGAAGTTTGGTTATTCCAAATGAACGACGAATAACGCAGCGCCGCGCAAAAACTGGCCCGGCCCTTCCGGGTTGCGCGGCAAATGTCGCCAGGCTGCGTTGCGGAGCTTGGCAAGGGGGCGACCATTACCGGCGCTCCACGCCTTGCCTGGCGACATTTGGCGTAGCAACGCGACTCGCGATGAAACATCAACAGACCCTACGGAGGTCGCCGTGAGCATGCCCCTTCTTCGCCCTGCCCTGCTCGGCCTCGCCGTCAGCGCCACGCTGGCCGGCTGCGCCGGCCTGCCGGACCAGCGCCTGGCCCGCGAAGCCCTGCAGAGCGGCGACCAGCAGACCGCCGAGTGGCATTTCCGCCAGCTCGCCGAGATGGGCTACAGCGATGCGCAGATCGGCCTGGCCGATATCTACGCCGCCAATGGCCAGAGCCAGGATCTGGATGAGGCCGAGCGCATCTATCGCCAGGCCATGGATGGATCGCCACGCGCCAAGGCGCGCCTGGGCAAGCTGCTGGCGCGCAAGCCCGGCAGCACCCTGGCCGAACGCCGCGAGGCCGCCGAACTGCTGGAAAGCGCAGCCCAGGCTCGCGAGCCAAGCGCGCTGCTGCCGCTGACCGAACTCTACCTGTTCTATCCACAGGACTTCCCCGCCATGAACATCGCGCAACGTATCCAGGACTGGCGCCAGCAGGGTCTGCCGCAGGCGGAACTGGCACAGATCCTTCTGTATCGCACCGATGGCACCTACGACCAGCACCTGGGCGAGATCGAGCGCATCTGCCAGGCACGCCTGGCCAGCAACGACGCCTGCTACGCCGAGCTGGCCACCGTGTACCAGAAGCAGAACCGCGAAGACGATCGCCAGGCGCTGATCGATCAGCTGCTGGCGGGCTACCGCGCTGGCAGCGTCTCGCCCAACCAGGTCGAGTCCGTGGCCCAGGTACTCAGCGACCCCGAGCTGGGCCAGCCGCAACCGCAGCTCGCTCAGGATCTGCTGGAAACCATCGCGCCGAACTACCCGGCCGCCTGGGTCAGCCTCGCGAGTTTGCTCTACGACTATCCGGGCCAAGGTGATATCGACACCTTGCTCGGCTATCTGGAGAAGGGTCGCGAGGCGGCCCTGCCGCGCGCCGAACTGCTGCTCGGGCGCCTGTACTACGAGGGCAAGCTGCTGCCGCAGCAGCCGAAGAAGGCCGAGGAGCACCTGCGCAAGGCCGCACCCAGCGAGCCCAGCGCCAACTACTACCTGGGGCAGATCTACCTGCGCGGCTACCTCGGCGAGGTCTACGCCCAGCAGGCGCTGGATCATCTGCTCAGCGCCGCACGCGCCGGCCAGCTCAGCGCCGACTTCGCCCTGGCGCAGATGTTCAGCCAGGGCCGCGGGGTCAAGCCCAACCCGGTCAATGCCTATGTATTCAGCCAACTGGCCCTGCCACGCAATACGCCGCCGACCTTCGAGCTGGCGCATGAGGTGGAAGCGAGCCTGACCCCGGCGCAACTGGCCGAAGGCCAACGCCTGCTGCGCGAGGAACGCGATGCCCGCGGCATCGTCCTGCAGCAGCAGGCCGCCCTGCAGGTCACCCAGCCATGAACAAGGATGCACGCATGCAGTTGAACCGTATCGTCACTCAGCTTGGCCTTAGCGCCAGCCTGCTGGCAGCCAGCGCTGCCTGGGCGGCGGATGCACCGAAGAACTTCGGTCTGGATGTGAAAATCACCGCGCAATCGGAAGACGACCGCGACCTCGGCACCCGCAAGGGTGGCGACGTCAACGGTATCGGTCTCGACCTGCGCCCCTGGGTCTACGGCGAGCGCGGCGACTGGGGCGCCTTCGCCATGGGCCAGGCGGTCACTGCCACCGACACCATCGAAACCGACCCGCTGCAGGACGACGGCGAAGACAGCGCCCAGCGCAGCGACGCCCGCCAGCCGGACAAGAGCTACCTGGCCATGCGCGAGTTCTGGGTCGACTACGCCGGCCTCACCGCCTACCCCGGTGAGCACCTGCGAGTCGGCCGTCAGCGCCTGCGCAGCAATGAGGGCACCTGGTGGGACACCAACATCGAAGCGGTCAACTGGCGCTTCGACACCACCCTGCTGCAAGCCACTGCCGGCGTCGCCGAGCGCTTCTCCGAATACCGCACCGACCTCGACGACCTCGCCCCGGAAGACGAAGACCGTCGCCATTACTTCGCCGGTCTCGACTACCAGTGGACGCCCGGCCATCGCATCGGCGCCAAGCTGCACCACAGCCGCGACGACGGCAGCCTGCCGAACGCCGGCGAGCGCGTCGACGAGCTGAGCAAGCGCTACACCGGCGACCTGACCTGGTTCGGCGTGCACGTCGACGGCGGCTTCTTCGAGCGCAACTCGCGCAATCGCCTCAACTACTGGGCACAGATGACCTGGCTCAAGGGCGATACCGACCAGCTGCAGCAGCAGGTGGTCGGCAGCGACCGCATCGCCACCGGCTCGCGCAGCCAGGACGTCGACGCCTGGGCCATGGACCTGGGCCTGCGCTACAGCCTCGACGACAACTGGAAGATCGGCGCCGCCTACGCCCGTGGCAGTGGCGGCGGCAACGACGGCAAGTCGCGCCAGTTCATGCAGACCGGTCTGCAGAGCAACCGTGCCAACTTCACCGGCGTCGAATCGCGCCTGCACCGCTACGGCGAAGCCTTCCGCGGCGAACTGTCGAACCTGCAGGTGGCCAGCGCGTTCAGCTCCTGGCAGCTGGGCCAGGACTACGACGCCAGCGTCGTCTATCACCGCTTCTGGCGTGTCGATGGCGACCAGGACGTCGGCGACAGCGGCATCACCGCGCCGTTGGTGACGGGCGAGAAAGACATCGGCCAGGAAGTCGACCTGGTGCTGACCCGCTACTTCAAGCAGGGCCTGCTGCCGGCCACGGTCGCCGAACAGCTGGATGATCGCTCGGCCCTGGTACGCCTGCGCGCCGGCGTGTTCCTGCCAGGCGACGCCTACGGCAGCGGCACCGACTCGGTGATGCACCGCGCCTTCGTCGACTTCATCTGGCGCTTCTGAGGGATCGGATCATGCAACCCAACGGCTTAGCCCTACCCCTGCTGCTCGGCGCGCTGTGCCTCACGGTGCCGCTGGCCCAGGCCAACCCGACGCAGCACCAGTTCGACTACCGCGTGCGCAGCGCACCGGCTGACGAACTGCATATGGAAGCGCCCAAGTTGCCGGACCTGTCCGGCTACACCAAGGAGGCCGTGCTGGCCAAGATTCCGCGCGAACAACGCGGCCAGGTGGTGGTGCGGCGCATGCTGCGTCAGGACGCGCTGAAGGACTTTACCGGCGGCAACGAACGCCTGCGCGAATGGATCAAGCGCCAGCAGGGCATGCCCCAGGCGATCTTCATCGAAGGTGGCCTGATCACCGCCCAGGACATCGCCAAGGCGCTGCCCGACAGCCAGTTCGCCGAGCAGGAGCCGGGCGTGTACCTGGCACGCCTGCCCATCGTCGTGGCAGAAGGCGCGGCGCTGCACGTCGGCAAGGAAACCCGCGAACTGCGCCTGTCGCAGGAGCGCGGCGCGTTTCTGGTCAACGATGGCCTGATGTTCCTCACCGACACCCGCGTCACCGCCTGGCGCGAGGCCGACAACGGCCCGGCGAGCATGCGCGACAACGGCAAGGAGTTCCGCCCGTTCCTGGTGTCCTGGGGCGGCAGCGAGCTGTACATCGCCGGCAGCGTGCTGACCAGCCTGGGCTACGACAACTCCAAGTCGTACGGGGTGTCGATCACCCAGTACACGCCGAACATGCACGAGCGCCTCAAGCGCGACGAGCCGACCGGCTGGCTGATCGATTCCGAGTTCGTCGACCACTGGTACGGCTTCTACTGCTACGAAGCGCAGAACGTGGTGATCAAGGGCAACACCTACCGCGACAACATCGTCTACGGCATTGACCCGCACGACCGTTCGCACGGCCTGATCATCGCCGAGAACACCGTATTCGGCACCAAGAAGAAGCACGGCATCATCATCTCGCGCGAGGTCAACGACAGCTGGATCATCAACAACGAGAGCTACGACAACAAGCTCTCCGGGGTGGTGATCGACCGTAACAGCGAGCGCAACCTGATCGCCTACAACCGTGTGCACGGCAACCACGCCGACGGCATCACCCTGTACGAGAGCGGCGACAATCTGCTGTGGGGCAACCAGGTGCTGCGCAATCAGCGCCACGGCATCCGCATCCGCAACAGCGAGAACATCCGCCTCTACGACAACCTCTCGGCGATGAACCAGCTCACCGGCGTGTATGGCCACATCAAGGACCTGTCCGACACCGACCGCGACCTGGACCTCGACCCGTTCGATACCAAGATCTCGATGATCATCGTCGGCGGCACTTTGGCCGGTAACGGCTCCAGCCCGATCAACATCGACTCGCCGCTGTCGGTCGAGCTGTACCGCGTGAAGATGCTTGCCCCGCGCAAGAGCAGCGGCATCCAGCTCGCCGGCATCCTCGGCGAGAAACAGGACGAAATCCTTGACCTCATGGTGCGCCAGCGCCTGCCCGTGCTGATCGATCCGATCGAGCCCGAGCCGATGACCAACTGACGAGGCCTCCCATGACTGCATACAAATTCAAGACCCTGGCCCTGGCAGTGACGTGCGCCGCATTCGGCAGCGCGCTGCAGGCCGAAGAGCGCCAGGCGTCGCAATACCAGGTGGAAGATTGCTGCTCGCTGTGCCCGGCTGCGCACGACGCCAGCCGTTACACCACCAACTACATGAAGAACTTCGTCACCCTGATGGATGCCGACGAGGGCTGGCTGTTCCGCAGTGTCGAAGACCTGCGCACCGAGTTCGGCACCAGCGAAGTCGGCTACCAGCGCCTCAAGGAACTGCGCGACGGCCTCAAGCAGCGCGGCGTGGAACTGGTGGTGGTCTATCAACCGACCCGCGGCCTGGTCAATCGCAGCAAGCTGCGCCCGGCCGACTACCAGCGCTTCGACTACGACAAGGCGCTGCGCAACTACCGCCAGGCGCTGACCCGCTTCGAACAGCTGGGTATCTGGGTACCGGACCTGACGCCGCTGACCGACGAGGACAGCGACAAGGAGTTCTACTTCCGCCGTGACCAGCACTGGACGCCCTACGGTGCCGAGCGCACCGCAAGCCTGGTGGCCGAGACGGTCAAGCGCATCCCCGGCTTCGAAGATATACCGCGCAAGGAGTTCGTCACCGAGCGCGTCGGCCTGATGGGCAAGACCGGCACCATGCAGAACGTCGCCAGCCAGCTGTGCGGCAGCGGCTATGCGGTGCAATACGTCGACCAGTTCGTCACCGAACCGAAGGACGCCAGCGATGGCGACGCGCTGTTCGGCGACGACAGCAGCCCTAAGATCACCCTGGTCGGCACCAGCCACAGCGGCAAGAACTACAACTTCGGCGGCTTCCTCGAACAATACCTGGGCACCGACGTGCTCAATGCCGCCTTCCCCGGTGGCGGCCTGGAAGGCGCGATGCTCGAGTATCTGGCCAGCGATGCCTTCCAGAACGACCCACCGAAAATCCTCATCTGGGAGTTTTCGCCGCTCTACGACCTGGCCTCGGACAAGATTCACCGTCAGTTGATGGCCACCCTGAACAACGGCTGCAGCGGCCAGACCGAGCTGCTCGCCAGCGAGAAACGCCTGCATCCGGGCAGCAACGAAATACTGGTCAATGGCGAGAACAAGCTGCTGACCCTACCCGGCAACCGCCACCAGCTGGACCTGCGTTTCAGCGACCCGTCGGTCAAGCGCGTCGACGCCACCATCTGGTACCTCAACGGTCGTCGCGAGCAGCTCAAGCTGGAAAAACCCAATACCGTCAATACCGACGGCCGCTTCGCCGTGGAGTTGCGCGACGAGCCGGGCTGGGGTGATCAGAACTTCTTCGCTCTGGAAATCGAGAAGCCCGAAGACAGCGATGACGACCTGAAAGTCCAGGCCAGCCTGTGCCAGCGCCCAAGCGGGGCCAGCCAACAAGTCGCGCAGCACAGTGCGAACGACTGAGGAGGCAAGCATGCCCAAACGACTCGCTCCCTTCACCCTGATAGCCGTGCTGCTCAGCGGCCCGGCCTTCGCCGAACTGCACCCGCCGGCGGGCTATTACGCCGCCGTGGGCCAGCGCGACGGCAAGGCGCCCGCCTGCCCCGCAGTACCAGAGCCGTACACCGGTGAGCTGCAGTTCACCAGCAAGTACGCCGGCTCCGACAGCGCGCGCGCCACGCTCAACCGCAAGGCGGAGAATAACTTCCGCCAGCAGACCGCTCACATCGTCCGCCTGGAAAAGGAAGCCGGGCGGATGATCACCGGCTACATGCGTACCGGTCAGCCTGAGCGCCTGGAATGCGCCATCGAATGGCTGGACCGCTGGGCCAGCGCCGATGCGCTGGAATCCGAGCAGTTCAACCACACCGGCAAGTCGATGCGCAAATGGGCGCTCGGCAGCCTGGCTGGCGCCTGGCTGCGCCTGAAGTTTTCCGAGTCGCAGCCGCTGGCGCAATACCCGCAGCAGAGTGCGCGCATCGAAGCCTGGTTCACCCGGCTGGCCGAACACACGGTGCGCGAGTGGAGCGATCTGCCGCTACGCAAGATCAACAACCACAGCTACTGGGCCGCCTGGTCGGTGATGGCGGTGGCGGTGATCAGTGATCGTCGCGACCTGTTCGACTGGTCCGTGGGCCAGTTCCGCATCGCTGCCAATCAGGTCGATGACGAAGGTTATCTGGCCAACGAAATGCGCCGCAGCCAGCGCGCCCTGGCTTACCACAACTATGCGTTGCCACCGCTGGCGATGATCGCCGCGTTCGCCAAGGCCAACGAAGTGGATCTGCGCGGCGAGAACCACGGCGCACTGCAGCGCCTGGCCGAACGGGTGCTGCAAGGCGCACGCGACCCGGCCGCATTCGCCCAGCGCACCGGTGCCAAGCAGGACATGAGCGAGCTGCGCAAGGACTTCAAGTACGCCTGGCTGGCGCCCTACTGCAGCCTCTACGCCTGCAATGAGGAAACCCGCGAACTGAACCAGGAGAAGGGGCCGTTCAACAGCTTCCGCCTCGGTGGCGAGGTGACCCAGGTGTTCGAAAAACCGTAGGAGCGGCTTTAGCCGCGATTTTCGCGGATGAATCGGCTCCTACGGGACGTAACAAACAAACCCTCCGTTCGCGGGGGGAAAGGGGGGCGCTGCCCCGGCTGTTCACGGAGAAGCACGGATGGTCTTTTCATCCAACGTCTTTTTGTTTCTGTTCCTGCCGATCTTCCTCGGCCTGTATTACCTGTGCCCGAATCGCGGACGCAATCTGCTGATCCTGATCGGCAGCTACACCTTCTACGCCTGGTGGCGGGTGGACTTCCTTCTGCTGTTCGCCGCCGTGACACTGTGGAACTACGTCTTCGCCCTGCGCATTCATGCCCACGCCGGCACCCAGGCGGCGCGCCGCTGGGTGGTGGCCGGGGTCATCGGCAACCTGGCCACGCTGGGTTACTTCAAGTACGCCAACTTCGGCGTGGCCAATATCAATGCGGTGCTCGAGTCGATGGGGATGGAGCCCTTCGTCCTCACGGCGGTGATCCTGCCGATCGGTATCTCCTTCTACATTTTCCAGTCGATCAGCTACCTGATCGACGTGTACCGGCGTGACACCGAACCGACGCACAACCTGATCAACTTCGCCGCCTTTATCGCCCTGTTCCCGCAACTGATCGCCGGCCCCGTGCTGCGCTACAAGGACCTGGCCGACCAGTTCACCGACCGCACCCACAGCATCGACAAGTTCAGCGAAGGCGCCACACGCTTCATGCAGGGCTTCGTCAAGAAGGTGTTCATCGCCGACAGCCTGGCGCCGCTGGTGGACCATTGCTTCGCTCTGGAAAACCCCAGCACCGGCGACGCCTGGCTGGGCATGATCGCCTACACCGCGCAGCTGTATTTCGACTTCTCCGGCTACAGCGACATGGCCATCGGCCTGGGCCTGATGATGGGCTTTCGCTTCATGGAGAACTTCAACCAGCCCTACATCAGCCAGTCGATCACCGAATTCTGGCGGCGCTGGCACATCAGTCTGTCCACCTGGTTGCGCGACTACCTGTACGTGCCGCTGGGCGGCAACCGCCACGGCACCTTCAACACCTACCGCAACCTGTTCCTGACCATGCTGCTGGGCGGTTTCTGGCACGGCGCCAACTGGACCTTCCTGATCTGGGGCGCCTGGCACGGCACCTGGCTGGCCATCGAACGCGCGCTGGGGGTGAAAGCCGCACCGACTGTATTCAACCCGCTGAAATGGGCCTTCACCCTGCTGCTGGTGATGCTCGGCTGGGTGATCTTCCGCGCCGAGAACCTTGAGGTGGCCGGGCGCATGTACGCCGCCCTGTTCAGCTTTGCTGACTGGCACCTGAGCGAGCTGACCCTGGCGCACATCACCGGTTTGCAGATGGCGACTCTGGCGCTGGCCTGGGTGGTGATCGCCGTCAACGGCGCCCGCCAGTTCCTTGCCAGCCGCCATCATGAGCCGGGGCTGACCCTGGCCAGCGCCGGGGTGGCCCTGCAGGCCATCGACCTGCGCATGGTGGCCGTGCGCGGTGCGCTACTGCTGTTGTTCTGCGCCTCGCTGCTCAAGCTCTCGGCGCAGAGCTACTCCCCCTTCCTCTACTTCCAGTTCTGAGCGGAGGCCGAGAATGAATCGCTCCTTTAAGACCCTCTACGTCGTGCTGTTCGCCCTGCTGCTGTTGCCGGTCAGCGTGCTTGCCCTGAGCAAGCTCGCCGACTACCAGATGCCGGCGCAGCCGAGCGTGCTCGACGGCGGCCTGGCCAAGAGCATCGAGCGTCACTACGACGAGAACTTCCCGCTCAAGCAGGCCGGCATCAACCTCTGGGCAGCCGTGGAATACCTGGTGTTCGGTGAGGGCCGCAGCGGCCTGGTGATCGGCCAGGACGGCTGGCTGTACTCGGACGAGGAATTCGCTCCGCAGGCCGACGGCCAGCGCCAGATGCGCGACAACCTGGCGTTGATCCGCGGCGTGCAGCGCCAGCTGGAAGAACGCGATATCCAGCTGCTGCTGGCCATCGTCCCGGCCAAGACCCGCCTGTACCCGGAGCACACCGGCAGCCATCGCCCCAGCGCCCTGCAACGCAGCCTGTACCCGCGCTTTCATCGTGCGGTGCGCAGTGCAGGGATCGCCGCACCGGACCTGCTCGAACCGCTGCAGGCGGCCAAGAATGAGGCGCCGATGTTCCTGCGCACCGACACCCACTGGACGCCGGAAGGCGCCGACGTCACCGCCCGCGCCCTGAGCGAGGTGGTGCGCAGCGCCATGCAGCTGCGCGGCGAGCCGCAGCAGTTCGTCACCGAAACCGTGGAAACCCGCGCGCACCAGGGCGACCTGACCCGCTTCCTGCCGCTGGCCCCGCTGTTCGAGAGTCTGATGCCGCAGGCCGACCGCCTGCAGCAACGCGAAACCCATGCCGCCGAAGGTGGCGGCGACGACCTGTTCGGCGACAGCGACCTGCCGGTGACCCTGGTCGGCACCAGCTACAGCGCCAACCCGGCCTGGAATTTCGCCGGTGCCCTGCGTGAACACCTGCAACGCGACCTGGCCAATCACGCCGAGGAAGGCGGTGGGCCGCTGGTGCCGATGCTCAAGTACCTGCAGAGCGAGGACTTCGAGAACAACCCACCGCAACTGGTGATCTGGGAGTTCCCCGAGCGCTACCTGCCGATGACCAGCGATTTCACCGATTTCGACCCGCAATGGCTCGCCGCACTCAAAGACGACGGCGAGCGCCAGGGGCTGGCTGCTGCCAGTCACTGATTCATCCCCCAAGGAGGACTATCCGATGAACACTCAAAACACCCTACGCCGCTTCACCCTGGGCGCCTGCGCCCTGGCTCTGGGCCTTGGCATGTTCCAGGCGCAGGCCGATGACGGCGCCCTCTACGGTCCCAAGGCACCCAAGGGTTCGGCCTTCGTCCGCGCCTACAACGCCAGCAGCGCCGAACTCGATGTCAGCGTCGGACAGACCCAGCTCAAGCAGATCTCGCCGCTGGGTTCGAGCGACTTCAAGTTCCTTCCGGCCGGCAGCTATCAGGCCCAGGTAGGCAACTCGCAGATGCCGGTGGACCTGGAACCCGAGCATTACTACACCCTGGTCAGCCAGACCGGCGACAAGCCGCGCCTGGTCGAGGAGCCGCCCTTCACCAGCCGCCAGAAAGCGCTGCTGCGCGTGCAGAACCTGACCGATAGCACCCTGAGCGTGAAGACCGCTGACGGCAAGACCGCCGTGGTCGCCGACGTGAAGCCGGACGGTCGTGGCGACCGCGAGATCAACCCGGTCAAGGTCGGCCTGGCGCTGTTCGACGGTGAGCGCAAGGTCGCCGACCTGAAGCCGGTCACTCTGGAGCGCGGCGAAGTGGTCAGCCTGTTCGTCACTGGCGGTCAGGGCAAGTATTCGCCGGTGTGGGTCAAGCGCCCCATCGACGGTTGATGCAGTGAAGAGATTCTCAAGAACAAGGAAAACGGCGGGCACACGCCGCACCGACACGACACGGGCATCCATCTCGTAATGAACGTTAAGGAGATACACATCATGACCCCCATCATCCTTTCCGGTGGCAGCGGCTCCCGACTCTGGCCTCTTTCGCGCAAGCTGTATCCCAAGCAGTTCCTCGCCCTGACCGGCGAACAAACCCTGTTCCAGCAGACCCTGCAGCGTCTGTCCTTCGAAGGCATGCAGCCGCCGGTGCTGGTAGCCAACCAGGAGCACCGCTTCATCGTGCTCGAGCAGCTGGAACAGATCGGCCAACAGGCGCAGATGCTGCTGCTCGAGCCCTTCGGCCGCAATACCGCACCGGCAGTGGCCATGGCCGCCCTGCAGCTGGTCGCCGAAGGCCGTGACGAGCTGATGCTGGTGCTGCCGGCCGATCACGTACTGGACGACCAGCAGGCGTTCCGCCAGGCCCTGGCACTGGCTACCGTGGCTGCCGAGAAAGGCGAGATGGTGCTGTTCGGTGTCCCGGCCGATCGTCCGGAAACCGGCTACGGCTATATCCGCAGCCAGGTCGACGGCACCCTGCCCGATGGCGTGGCGCGCGTCGCCAGCTTCGTCGAGAAGCCCGACGCCCAGCGTGCCACCGAGTACGTGAAGAGCGGCGATTATTACTGGAACAGCGGCATGTTCCTGTTCCGCGCCAGCCGCTTCCTCGAAGAACTCAAGCATCATGACGTGGACATCTACGACACCTGCCTGCTCGCCCTGGAGCGAAGCCAGCGCGACGGCACGCAGGTCGCCATCGACCCGGCCACCTTCGCCTGCTGCCCGGACAACTCCATCGATTACGCGGTGATGGAAAAGACCAGCCGCGCCTGCGTGGTACCGCTGGCCGCCGGCTGGAACGATGTCGGCAGCTGGTCGTCGATCTGGGAAGTGCACGACAAGGACGAAGCCGGCAACGTCACCAAGGGCGACGTGGTGGTCGAGGACAGCCGCAACTGCCTGATCCACGGCAACGGCAAGCTGGTCTCGGTACTCGGGCTGGAAGACATAGTCGTGGTGGAAACCAAGGACGCCATGATGGTGGCGCACAAGGACCGCGTGCAGGACGTCAAGAAGCTGGTCAGCAAGCTCGACCAGCAGGGCCGCAGCGAGACCCAGAACCACTGCGAGGTGTACCGCCCATGGGGCTCGTACGACTCGGTGGACATGGGCGGCCGTTTCCAGGTCAAGCACATCACCGTCAAGCCGGGTGCGCAGCTCTCCTTGCAGATGCACCACCACCGCGCCGAGCACTGGATCGTGGTCTCCGGCACGGCCAAGGTCACCTGTGACGACAAAGAGTTCCTGCTCACCGAAAACCAGTCCTGCTACATCCCGATGACCTCGGTGCACCGCCTGGCCAACCCGGGCAAGATCCCGCTGGAAATCATCGAGGTGCAGTCCGGCACCTACCTGGGCGAGGACGACATCGAACGTCTGGAAGACGTGTACGGCCGTAGCGATGCAGTAGCCGCCGGCGCCGCACACTGAGCTGTTCGTAGCCCGGATGCAATCCGGGTCATCTAGACCCCGGATTGCTTCCGGGCTACGTCCTTGTTCATCGGAGGCATACGCAGTGAGCTCCCCTCTTCCATTTACAGGAGAGGGGTTGGGGGAGAGGGCAGAATACGCCCACGGCATTGAAGGCTCTGTTTTCCCCCGCCTCTCCTTCCCGCCCGGAGAAGGAAGCTGTCACACCCTGCGACAGCGCACGCGGTTACCCTTAACTGACACCTTGTGTAGGATGAGCGCAGACTTCCAAAAGGACTGCCCTCATGCTGTTCGGTGTCGTACTCGTCATCACCTGGCTGATTCTGCTGATCCGCTACCCGACCAAGGCGCTACCGGTGTCCATGGCCGTGCTAGTCGGTCTCGGCCTGGTGGCCACCTGGGTGATCTGGCAGGAAAGCCAGGACGAGCGCTACCTCGCCCATCTCGAACTGCGTCTGAGCTACGACCCGCAGCGCTGCCCCGCCGACCGCCCGCTGGCCATCGACCTGAAGAACGGCAGCGACGCCGCCCTGCTGGAGCTGCGCTGGGAAGTCGCGGCCTACCGGCCCGGCAACGCCACCAATCTGGCCCAGCGCCTCTACGAATCGCCACGCTACAGCGGCCCCGGTGAACTGCTGCCGGGTGCCAGCTGGAGCGACTGCATGCCCCTGCCCGACCTGCGCAGCGGCTATCGCCCGGCTACGCTGGAGTTTCGCGCCGAGCGCCTGCAAGGCAAGTTCATACGCTGAACACGCCGACCGTAGGAGCGAGCGTCGCGAGCGAAGCTTATGGCGTCACCTGCGTTCGCGAGCGGAGCTCGCTCCTACCATACTCGACATCCGTTGCCCGCTTCGTAGCCCGGATGCAATCCGGGGGTTTGCCTGTGACGGTTCCCGGATTGCATCCGGGCTACGGGATTAAGCGCGGAGGTCGAACAGTCCGCCATCACCTCAAGCCAAGGCTGCTAAGCTGCAGCCCATTCGCGTCTCAGGGAGTCCCGCGCATGCCACAATCCAGCGTCCTGATCACCGGTTGCTCCAGCGGCATCGGCCGCGCCCTGGCCGATGCCTTCAGGGCTGACGGCTACGCGGTGTGGGCCACGGCGCGCAAGGATAGTGACCTGGCGGCACTCGAGCAGGCCGGGTTCCATGCGGTACAACTCGACGTCAACGACAGCGTGGCGCTAGAGCGACTGGCTGCACGCATGAACGAAGAGATCGGCGGTCTCGACGTGCTGATCAACAACGCCGGTTACGGGGCCATGGGCCCGCTGCTCGACGGAGGCGTGGAGGCCATGCGCAAGCAGTTCGAAACCAACGTGTTCTCCATCGTCGGCGTCACTCGCGCCTTCTTCCCGCTGCTGCGCCGCAGCCGCGGCCTGGTGGTCAATATCGGCAGCGTGTCGGCGCTGCTGGTAACGCCCTTCGCCGGCGCCTATTGCGCGTCCAAGGCCGCCGTACACGCCCTGAGCGATGCCCTGCGCATGGAGCTGGCGCCCTTCTCCATCGAGGTGATGGAAATACAGCCCGGCGCCATCGCCTCCAGCTTCGGCGCCAACGCCAGCCAACAGGCCGAGGCGCTGATCCGCCAGGACTCGCCCTGGTGGCCGCTGTGCGACGGCATCCGCGCACGCGCTCGCGCCTCGCAGGACAATCCCACGCCCGCCAGCGACTTCGCCGCACACCTGCTGGCCGCTGTGCAGCGCGACAAACGTCCGCGCCTGCTGCGTCTGGGCAATGGCAGCCGCGCTCTGCCGCTGCTCGCCACGCTGCTGCCCAAAGCGCTGCTCGAGCGCGTGCTGCGCAAGCGTTTCGGTCTGGTGCAAAACCTGTGAAGCACAATCTGCAATTGCGCTATTACGCGGCAGCCGGAATCGTTGCGGCCATCGTGCTCAACCTGCTGCTGCGTACCTTCGTACGCCTGGGCGGGGTGTTCACTACCCTGCTGATCGCCGCCGCCATCGCCGCCGGCCTGGCGCTGGTGTTTCACTGGCGAACAGGGCGCGCACCGAGCAGCGCCGAGCGCTGGCGCCTCACCCTGCTCTATGGTGGCGTGCTGGGGCTGCTCTATCTTGGCCTGCTGGGCATGATGGTCATGCAGGACACCCCCAGCCCCATGGGGCTGTTTCTGTTCAGCCTGCACTACCTGTGCTACCCCGTGCTGGCCTGGCTGGCGTTTTCACCGCGCCATGGTCGGCGCGACTAACGCTGCTCCGCCTTACAGCCCGTCGAGATAGCGCTCGACATCCAATGCCGCCATGCAGCCGGCACCGGCCGAGGTGATGGCCTGGCGATAGACCGAATCGGCCACATCACCGGCGGCGAATACGCCGGGAATGCTGGTCGCGGTGGCATTGCCCTCGCGCCCGCCGTTGACCACCAGATAGCCGTCCTTCAGCGCCAGTTGACCGTCGAACAGGCTGGTATTGGGGGTATGGCCGATGGCGATGAATAGACCCTCCACCTTCAGCTCGCGGTAAGCGCCGCCGTATTGTCTGAGGCGCACACCGGTCACACCACTGGCATCGCCCAGCACTTCGTCCACCTCGGCGTTGAGCTGCAGCTCGATCTTGCCTTCGGCGATACGCTCCTGCAGCTTGTTCTGCAGGATCTTCTCGGCCCGGAAGGCATTACGCCGATGGATCAGCGTCACCTTGCTGGCAATGTTGGCCAAATACAGCGCCTCTTCCACGGCGGTATTGCCGCCACCGACCACGGCCACCTCGCGTCCGCGATAGAAGAAGCCATCACAGGTCGCACAGGCGGATACCCCGCGGCCCATGAAGGCTTCTTCGCTGGGCAGCCCGAGGTAACGCGCACTGGCGCCCGTGGCAATGATCAGCGCGTCGCAGTGATAGGTGGCACTGTCGCCGATCAGGGTGAAGGGCTTGCCGGCCAGATCGACGGCATTGATATGGTCGAAGACGATCTCGGTATCGAAACGCTCGGCATGCTCCTGCATGCGCTGCATCAGCACCGGCCCGGTCAGGCCGTGAGGGTCACCCGGCCAGTTGTCCACTTCAGTGGTGGTGGTCAACTGACCACCAGCCTGCATACCGGTGATCAGCAGCGGTTTCAGATTGGCACGCGCGGCATACACCGCCGCACTGTAACCAGCCGGGCCGGAGCCCAGAATGATGACGCGGGCATAACGAACACTGGACATCGCATACTCCTCGCAGGCCCACAGACCGGCGACCAGATAAAAAGGGACTCTCGAAGCGCTAGGGGAAGGCTTGGAATGTTGAGAGCCCCGCAAAAAGCACACCTCTAAAAACTACCTGCGTTGTCATCGCTGCGTTAAAAACAGGCTCAAAATGCTCATTTACAGCTCGTAAACTGCGCTTTTTCGCCTGTGTTTGCCTTGCGCTGACTGCCTCGCCTACGTTTTTAGAGGCGACCTAAAATGAAACTGGGCGCAAGGCTATAGAGGCCGCCTGCCAAGCGGAAATACCCTTTGCCAATTCCAGGCATAGAGCCCGCCTATTGCAGGCACCTCCAGGCGGAGCTGTCGCTGAACTTTCGCCGCGTCCGCGAAGTCGGTATGGTCGCGCGCATCAACCACCTCAGGAGTCCCGCATGCCCGCCGCCCCCGTCCTGTCCGGCCCACAGTATTTGCGCGAAGGTCTGAAGCTGGTGCTCAGCCCAGGTCTACGCCTGTTCGTGCTGCTGCCACTGGCCGTCAATCTGATCCTGTTCGTCATCCTAATCAGCCTTGCCGTGCAGCAGTTCAGCGGTTGGGTCGACACCTTCATGCCCACCCTGCCTACCTGGCTGAGCTTTCTGCAGTACATCCTCTGGCCACTGTTCGTGGTGCTGGTGCTGCTGATGGTGTTCTTCACCTTCACCTTGCTGGCCAACATCATCGCCGCACCGTTCAACGGTTTTCTCGCAGAAAAAGTCGAGGTGGTGGCGCGCGGCGAAGATCACTTTCCGCCGTTCAGCTGGGCCGAACTGGCGGCCATGGTACCGCGCACCATGGGCCGCGAGATGCGCAAGCTGGCCTACTTCCTGCCGCGTGCCATCGCCCTGCTGATCCTCAGCTTCATTCCGCTGCTCAACCTGATCGCCGCGCCGCTGTGGCTGCTGTTCGGGGTGTGGATGATGGCCGTGCAGTACATCGACTATCCGGCGGACAACAACAAGATGAGCTGGCAGGACATGCTCGCCTGGCTGCGCGAAAAACGTTGGCAGAGCCTGAGCTTCGGCGGCATCACCTATGCCGCCCTGCTGGTGCCGGGGCTGAACATCCTGATGATGCCGGCGGCCGTGGCCGGTGCCACGCTGTTCTGGGTACGCGAGCGCGGCGAGCAGGCGCTAGGTGCGCGCAAGGACGTCGTGTAACGCCTGCATCGAGGCCTGCGACTCGCGCTCGATGCGCCTGCGCATGAACAGGGCATTGGCCAGGCGCATCAGCAGGCCATCGAAGCCATATTCGAGGGTGCGCACAAACTCGCAGCCACCCTCCGTCTCAACGCATTCATAGGTCAGCAGCAGGTGCAGACCATGGCAGCCCCGGGCACGGGCCTGCCAGCGGCAGGCCGGCTGATAGTCGAGCACGTCCCAGCTCAGGTGCCCGGCGCGACCACCGGCATGAATGTCTTCCTCGAAGCACTCACCGGCGAGCAAAGCTCCTTCGCGCCCTTGGACACGCAGTGACGACGGGTGCCACTGCGGCCAGTGACTCGGCGCCGCAGCGTAGTCCAGCACCTGCTCGGCCGACAGCTCGATGCGGATGCGGTGTTGCTGGCGATTCTGCTCATGAATCGCCTCAGGCTCCCAGTGCAGGGTGCCGTACAGCCAATCCATCAACGGATGAACGATGCCGAAGTTGTGCGTCTGCATCAGCTCGCGGCGATGATGCAGCGCGTGCAGACGGCGCATCTGGCGAATCCAGGGTAAGCGCGCCAGGGCATGCTCGGCCGGCAGGTGCTCGCAGGCGTGCACCACTTCATAGCTCATGTAGCCCAGCAGCATGCTGCCGGCAAACAGCGCAGCGAGGTTGCCATCGAACTGCGACAGCAGCCACCAGACGGCAAACAACGGCAGGCTGTAAAGCACGATCAGCCAGGCCGGAAAGAGGATCACGCGCCAGTCGCGCGCCGTCTCGTAGGGCATCAGCGTCTCGACGAAGAAGCTGTGATGATCACCGGTATGGCGTTTGTAGAAGAGCTTGCCGAAACGCGTCTTGCTGTGACCGAGACGCTTGTGCACCTGGTACTCGCCCCAACTGAAGAACACCAGCGTTACCGGCACCACTAGCCACTGCCAGGGCGCCACTGCCTGCAGAGAGCTGAACAGCCACCCCATGCACAGCAATCCGTAAACCAGTACGAATGCGGCGTGCAGCCAGGGGTTGTACGACCGATGGATGGCTGCACGGTAATCGCTGCGAAACGCCTGAGCATTGTCGTTGTTGTAGGCCATGACGCTCTCCTCTGCATTGACAAGATTCTAAGCCCGACCAGATCATTCGAATAATGGATAGTTGACAAGAGCATTATTCTTGATAACGAATTTACGCCAGCTCGATCTCAACCTGCTGCTGGTCTTCGATGCCCTGATGCAGGAAGGCAACCTGACCCGTGCGGCTCAGCGCCTGCACCTGAGCCAGTCGACCGTCAGCAACGCCCTGGCCCGCCTGCGCCAGCAACTGGGCGAGGAGTTGTTCCGACGCACCGCGCGCGGCATGACGCCGACCGCGCGCGCCCAGGCGCTCTACCCGCCCGTGCGCCAGGCGCTGCAATTGCTGCAGGCCGGCCTCGGCCCGGCAGAACCCTTCGATGCCCAGGCATCGCACGTGTTCAGCCTGTCGCTCAACGACTACGCCCAGGCCGCGCTGCTACCGATGCTGCAGGCACACCTGGCCCGTGTCGCGCCGCAGGTGGAACTGGTGGCGCACAGCGACGACGCCGACAACCTGCTGCCGCGCCTGGAGAGCGGTGCCCTGGATCTGGCCGTCGACTACCTGCACGTCGATTCGCCCGACCTGCATTACGCGCCGCTGCGCGAAGAAACGCTGGTAGTGATCGGCCGCCAGAATCATCCGGCCTTCGTCGGTGGCCTCAGTCGTCGCGCCTATCAGCAGGCACGCCACGTGATCGTGACGCCGCGCGCCGGACGCGGCTCACCCCTGGAAATCGTCCTGGGCTCAGCCAAGGTCAGGCGCCAGGCGGCGCTGCATCTGCCCAACTACCTGCCGATTCCGGCCATCGTTGCCCAGACCGACCTGCTCGGCACCGTACCGGCGCGCCTGGCCAACGCCTTCGCGGCGCTGTTCGCGCTGCAGGTGGCGCCCCTGCCTTTCGATATGCCGGCCGTGCAGATCAGCCTGATCTGGCACCGTCAGCAGCACCACGATCCGGCCCATATCTGGCTACGTGAACAGTTGCACGGCTTACTCGCCTGACACACAACTGCAATCTGACGGTCATGTGCACTACATGACCCAGGCAGAGACTGCATACATGAACGCACCGTCTCTGCATGTCGCCCTGATCAGCGAAACCTTCCCGCCGGAAATCAACGGCGTGGCCAACACCCTCGGGCGCCTGGTCGAGGGTCTGCGTGGGCGCGGCCATCGCGTGCAACTAATACGGCCTCGCCAGGAAGTCGACCCGGCACACGCGGCCGATGATGACGTGCTGCTCACGCGCGGCTGGTCGCTGCCCGGCTATCCCGGCCTGCAATGGGGCCAGTCATCGCTGCACAAGCTGCTGCGGCGCTGGCAAAGGCAACGCCCGGATGTGCTGTATATCGCCACCGAAGGCCCACTAGGTCTGTCCGCCCTGCGCGCGGCGAGGCGCCTGGCAATCCCGGTGGTAAGCGGCTTTCACACCAACTTCCAGCAGTACACCGGGCATTACGGGTTCGGCCTGCTGACACGGGCGATGACCAACTACCTGCGCTGGTTCCACAACCGCACGCAGCTGACGCTGGTGCCGAGCGTCGGCCAGCAGGTCGATCTGCAACGCCGAGACTTCGAACGCCTGGCCCTGCTGGCCCGTGGCGTCGACAGCCAGTTGTTCAACCCGCGCAGGCGTAGCGAGGCGCTGCGCGCACGCTGGGGGCTGGAGCCTGATGACCTGGCCGTCGTGCATGTCGGGCGCCTGGCAGCGGAGAAGAACCTCGGCTTGCTGGTCAAGGCCTTCCGCGCCCTGCAGCAGGTACAGCCGCAGCGCCGCATGCGTCTGATCCTGGTCGGTGACGGGCCGCTACGCACCAACCTTCAGGCGCAGTTGCCGGATGCGCTGTTCTGTGGCCTGCAACGCGGCGAGGCCTTGGCCACGCACTATGCATCAGGCGATCTGTTCCTGTTTCCCAGCCTCTCGGAAACCTTCGGCAACGTGGTGCTGGAAGCCCTGGCCTCGAGCCTGGCCGTGGTGGCGTTCGACCAGGCTGCAGCCGCTCAGCATATCCATCACCAGCACAACGGCATGCTCGCCCGTCCGGGGGACGAGGCCGGTTTCTGCGCAGCTGCCTGCGAATTGCTCGCCGATAGCGAAGTGCTGCGACGCATCCGCCTCAATGCGCGCCGGCATGCCAGCCACCTGAGCTGGGACGACATCGTGATGCAGTTCGAGCAGCATCTGCGCAGTGCCATGCAGCCGCGCCCGAAGATCGCCAATGCCGGTAGCCCGGATGAAATCCGGGGCGAGATGCAGGATGGCTAAAACGTAGCAGCGGACGTAAAAAGCCCCGATGTGCCAGGGCTGGAAACACGGGGCACCGGATCGCGGCGCCCGATAGAAGCGGGCTCAGACCAACGTGGTCAGCGCCTCGCGGCTGAACGGCAGGATGTCCTGCTCGCGGCCTTCACGCACTTTCAATGCCCAGTCCGGGTCGACCAGCAAGGCACGGCCCACGGCGACCAGGTCGAACTCCTGCTTGTTCAGGCGCTCCAGCAGGTTCTCCAGGCTGGCCGGCTCGGCCACCTTGTCGGTCTTGACCATGAACTGCAGGAACTCGCCGTCCAGGCCGACACTGCCAACAGTGATGGTCGGCTTGCCGGTGAGCTTGCGCGTCCAGCCGGCCAGGTTAAGGTCGCTGCCTTCGAATTCCGGCTCCCAGAAACGACGGGTCGAGCAATGGAAAATGTCCACGCCGGCCTCGGACAGCGGCTTGAGGAAGGCTTCCAGTTGCTCCGGCGTCTGCACCAGGCGCGCGGTGTAGTCCTGCTGCTTCCACTGCGAGAAGCGCAGGATGATCGGGAAGTCCGGGCCGACCGCCGCGCGCACCGCCTGGATCAGTTCGATGGCAAAACGCGAACGCGCCGCCAGGTCGCCGCCGTACTGGTCGGTGCGCTGGTTGCTGCCTTCCCAGAAGAACTGGTCGACCAGATAACCGTGGGCACCGTGAATCTCCACACCGTCCATGCCGATGGCCTTGGCGTCGCGCGCAGCCTGGGCGAAGGCGGCGATCACCTCGTCGATATCGGCCTGGGTCATGCCATGAACAACCACCTCGCCGTCCTTGAGTTTCTCCATCGGGCCATAGCCGGGCACGCTGGCGTCCGGCTCGGTGCCCAGGCGACGCACGTTGCCCACATGCCAGAGCTGCGGAACGATCTTGCCGCCTGCGGCATGCACGGCGTCGACCACCTGCTTCCAGCCCGCCAGGGCGTCTTCGCCGTAGAAACGCGGCACGTTCGGGTAGCCATTGGCCGCCTTGTGATTGACAGTGGTGCCCTCGGTGACGATCAGGCCCACACCGGCGGCGGCGCGACGGCGGTAGTACTCGACCACCTGCGCATTGGGCACGCCACCAGGCGAGAAAGAACGGGTCATCGGCGCCATCACCACACGGGTCGGCAGCGCCAGATTGCCGAGCTGGAAGGGGGTGAACAGGGCTTGTGCGGGGGCGTTCATCATCGTTCCTCTCTGGTCAGATTGCGCGCATCGGGCACGCTCGTTGCCAGGAGAATAAGCTCAGCCGCCTCACGCGGCACAGCACTATTGATGATAGTGATTAAGAGCCAGAGCCTGCTTCAGGGCTGCAGCCAGATCAGCGAAGCGAAACGCCCGGTTCGGGCACTGCGGCGGTAGGAGTAGAAACGCGGGTCGCTGTAGGTACACAACCCGCCACCGCTGACGGCGGTGACGCCAATGGCAGCCAGACGAATGCGCGCCAACTGGTAGATATCGGCCATGAATTTGCCGGCATTGACGCTGGGCACGAAGGCAATGGCAGCCTCGGCATGCCGTTGCACGAAGGCCTCGCGCACTTCGCCACCGACCTCGAACGCTGCCGGGCCAATGGCCGGACCGAGCCACACCAACAGCTCCTGCGGCGCCACGTTGAGCGCCTGCACGGTGGCTTCCAGCACACCGCCGGCCAAGCCGCGCCAGCCAGCATGCGCGGCGGCCACACGGGTACCCGCACGATCACAAAACAGGGCAGGCAGACAGTCGGCGGTCATCGCCGTGCAGGCGATACCGGGGGTGGCCGTCCAGTTGCCATCGGCTTCGATCACCACGGCCGGATCGGCTTTAGCCACCACGATGCCATGCACCTGGCGCAACCAGGCGGGTTGGCACCCCAGAGCCTCGACCAGATGCTGACGGTTGCTGGCCACCGCCTGCGGGTCATCCTCGACATGATCACCGAGGTTGAACGTCTCGAATGGCGCTGCGCTGATACCGCCACTACGGGTGGTAACGCAGGCACGCACGTTGGCCGGCGCGGGCCAGTCGGGCGTCAGCCAGTCGTGAACACTCACCCGACGAAGGCCTCGCGATCCTGACGCAACAGGGTCAGCAGCCAGACCAGATCATCCGGCAGCGCCGACTCCCACTTCATGCGCTTGCCGGTAGCCGGGTGATCCAACTCGAGGAAGCGCGCATGCAGGGCCTGACGCGGGAATTCCTTGAGGCTCTGCACCAGGGTCGGGCTGGCGGCTGGCGGAATGCGGAAACGTCCGGCATAGACCGGATCGCCCACCAGCGGATAGCCAACGTGGGTCATGTGTACGCGAATCTGGTGCGTGCGCCCGGTTTCCAGCTTGACCCGCACATGGGTGTGCGAACGGTAGCGCTCGAGCACGCGGTAGTGACTGATCGCCGGCTTGCCGCCATCGGTCACAGCCATGCGCTGGCGCTGGCTGGAGCTGCGGCCAATCGGCGCATCGATGGTGCCGCCGGCGGTGATCATGCCGATGCAGATGCATTCATAGATGCGGCTGACGGTACGCTTCTGCAGTTGCTCGACCAGATTGGTCTGCGCCTGCAGGGTCTTGGCCACCACCATCAGGCCGGTGGTGTCCTTGTCCAGGCGATGGACGATACCGGCACGCGGCACATTGACGATATCCGGTACGTGGTGCAGCAGGGCGTTGAGCAGGGTGCCGTCGGCATGCCCGGCAGCCGGATGCACCACCAGGCCTGCGGGCTTGTCGATCACCAGCAGGTGTTCGTCTTCGTAGACGATGTTCAGTTCGATGTCCTGCGCGACCCACTCGCCCTGCGCTTCCTGCTCGGCATCGAGTACCAGGGTCGAGCCGGCATGCACGGTATCGCGCGGGCGTGCCACGGTGCCATCGACGGTCAGCCGGCCTTCCTTGATCCAGGTGGACAGGCGCGAACGGGAGAACTCGCCAAACAGCTGCGCAGCCACCTGGTCGAGGCGTTGACCGCCTTGTTCAAAGGGAACGACGGCCTGGAGTTGGATTAGCTGTTTGTTTATAGAAGTCATCTCAGAACCTGTTCAAAGTCTGCTGCGCGTCGGCCCTGCTGCGTTAAAAACAGGCTCGGAGTGCTCATTTACATTAGTAAACTCCGCTTCCTCGCCTGTTTTTGCCTTGCATTGCTCTAGCTCGCGAAACTTTGAACAGGCTCTTGGCAACGGCGGGAGCCAGGCCTTTGGTTTCGGCGACAGGCTTGTGGTTAAATACGGCGTCTTTGCCCCAGGGGTTCCGGGGGCGCTCATCATAACAGGACGGCCGCGCGGCCGTCACAGGGACGCAAGCCGCCATGCAAGTGAAACACCTGCTGCTGATCGCCATCCTCGCCCTTACCGCCGCCTGCTCCTCCAAGCAGCCGGAGGTCGATGAAAACCTCAGCGAGGTGGAGCTGTACCAGCAGGCCCAGGCCGACCTGGACAACCGCAGCTACACCCAGGCCATCGCCAAACTGAAGGCGCTGGAGTCGCGCTATCCGTTCGGGCGCTATGCCGAGCAGGCGCAGCTGGAGCTGATCTACGCCTACTACAAGAATGCCGAGCCGGAGGCCGCCAAGTCGTCCGCCGAGCGCTTCATCCGCCTGCACCCGCAGCACGCCAACGTCGACTACGCCTATTACCTCAAGGGTCTGGCCTCCTTCGACCAGGATCGCGGTCTGCTGGCGCGCTTCCTGCCACTGGACATGACCAAGCGTGACCCGGGCGCCGCGCGCGACTCCTACAACGAGTTCGCCCAGCTCACCAGCCGCTACCCGACCAGCCGCTACGCCCCGGACGCCAAGCAGCGCATGATCTACCTGCGCAACCTGCTGGCCGCCTATGAAGTCCACGTCGGTCACTACTACCTGACCCGCCAGGCCTATGTTGCCGCCGCCAACCGTGGCCGCTTCGTGGTGGAAAACTTCCAGGAAACCCCGTCGGTCGGTGACGGCCTGGCGATCATGACCGAAGCCTATCAGCGCCTGTCGCTGGATGACCTGGCCGCCAGCAGCCTGGAAACCCTCAAGCTCAACTACCCCGATCACCCGACCCTGGAAAGCGGTGAGTTCGTGCCGCTCGAAGAGGAAGCCGACAACCGCTCCTGGCTGGCCAAGGCCACCCTGGGCCTGATCGAAACCGAAACGCCGCTGCCACCGGGTGAAACCCGCGCCAGCCAGGACGTCATCCGCCAGTATGAAGACGCCGCACAGCAGATCCCGCGTGAACTGCAGCAGGACGCCAAAACCGGCGAAACGGCGAAGAAGCGCTCGATCTGGAGCTACCTGACCTTCGGTCTGTTCGACTGAGCGCAGCGTAACTGAACGAGGGAGGCTACGGCCTCCCTTTTTCATGCCCGGTATTAGAGGCCTGCAACCATCAACCGCCCTGCCGCGAGGAAACAGCTCACACGCTGCCTTCGCTGCACTGTGCCGATGCACTCGGCTTGGCTAAACTGCCGACTTTCAACGAACAAAAGAGCACGATATGGGTCTTTTCCGCCTGCTGTTCTGGGTCGCCATCATCTTTGCCGCGATCTGGATCTGGCGCCGCTTCATCAGCCAGCCCAAACGCACGCGCGCAGCCGAGGACGCCGCCGCGCCCATGGTTCGCTGCGCGCATTGTGGCGTGCACATCCCCAAGGCCCAGGCACTGAGCCAGGATCAGCAGTGGTACTGCAGCCAGGCTCACCTCGAACAAGGCCCACACACAGGTGAACGCTGAACTCAGCACACCAAGCCGAACCCAGGGACGGCGCATTCTCAGGCTTTACCATCTTTATCGCCTGAGTATCGGCCTGGCCCTGGTTCTGCTGATTTCCAGCAACTTCGACGAGCAGTTTTTCGATGTCGTGCATATCGAGCTGTTTCGTACCGGCAGCTGGGTCTACCTGATCCTCAATATCTTCATCGCAGTGCTGGTGCATCGGCCCAAGCACCTGATGCAGCTGTTCAGCCTGGCGCTGGTCGATGTGATCTTTCTCTCGGCCCTGTTCTATGCAGCCGGCGGTACACCCAGCGGTATCGGTAACCTGCTGGTGGTGGCCGTAGCGATCGCCAACATCCTGCTGCGCGGTCGCGTTGGCCTGTTGATCGCCGCCATCGCCGCGATAGCGCTGATCTACCTGACCTTCTACCTCAGTCTCAGCCACCCCGCTGCCGCTGCCCAGTACGTGCAGGCCGGCGCCCTCGGCGCGCTGTGTTTCGCTGGCGCGTTATTCATCCAGGGCATCACCCGACGCCTGCAGATCAGTGAAACCCTGGCCGAAAAGCGTGCAGCCGACGTAGCCAACCTCGAAGAGCTCAATGCGCAGATCCTGCAACGCATGCGCACCGGCATCCTGGTGCTCGACACCCAACATCGCGTGCTGCTGGCCAATCAGGGCGCGACGCAGCTACTGGGCCGTGGCGAACTGACCGGCAAGATCATCGACCCACACTGCCCCGAGCTGGTCAAACGCCTGCAGCAGTGGCTGCACAACCCGACGCTGCGCCCGGAAAGCCTGCAGGCGCAGGTCGATGGCCCGGTGCTGCAACCGAGCTTCATTTCCCTGCAACGCGATGGCCAGCAACATACGCTGGTGTTTCTCGACGACATCTCGCAGATCGCCCAGCAGGCCCAGCAACTCAAACTGGCCTCGCTGGGTCGCCTGACCGCCGGCATCGCCCACGAAATTCGCAACCCGCTCGGCGCAATCAGCCATGCCGCGCAGTTGTTGCAGGAATCGGAAGACTTGCAAGGCCCGGATCAGCGCCTGGCGCAGATCATTCAGGATCACTCCAAACGCATGAACCTGGTGATCGAGAACGTCCTGCAGCTCTCGCGCCGGCGCCAGGCCGAAGCACAACTGCTCGACCTGAAATACTGGCTACACCGCTTCGCCAGCGAATTTCGCAGCTCGGCACCGGCCGACCGGCAGCTCCACCTGAAAACCCAGGGCGGCAGCCTGCAGACGCGCATGGATCCACAGCAGTTGAACCAGGTACTGACCAATCTGGTGCAGAACGGCCTGCGCTATAGCGCCCAGAAGCACCGGCTCGGCCAGGTCTGGCTACGCCTGTTTCGCGATGACACCAGTGATCTGCCAGTGCTGGAGATTCTCGACGATGGCCCCGGCGTGCCGCCCGAACAGGAGCAGCACATCTTCGAGCCCTTCTACACTACCGAGAACAAAGGCACCGGCCTCGGCCTGTATATCTCCCGTGAGCTGTGCCAGAGCAACCAGGCCCGCCTGGACTATAAACCTCGCGAAGGGGGCGGCAGTTGCTTCCGCATCACCTTCGCCCATCCGCGCAAACTGAGCTGAACATGAACCGTCAGAGAGCCCTGATCGTCGACGACGAACCCGATATCCGTGAGCTGCTGGAAATCACCCTCGGACGCATGAAGCTGGACACCCGCAGCGCGCGCAACGTCAAGGAAGCGCGTGAATGGCTGGCGCGCGAGCCGTTCGACCTGTGCCTGACCGACATGCGCCTGCCCGATGGCACCGGCCTGGATCTGGTGCAGCACATTCAACAACGCCATCCACAGGTACCCGTGGCGATGATCACCGCCTACGGTAGCCTGGACACCGCGATCAACTCGCTCAAGGCCGGCGCCTTCGACTTCCTCACCAAGCCGGTGGACCTCGGCCGCCTGCGCGAACTGGTCGCCACGGCCCTGCGCATTCGCGCGCCCGAAGGCGAGGAAACCCCGGTCGACAGCCGCCTGCTCGGCGATTCGCCACCGATGAAAGCACTGCGCAAGCAGATCCTGAAACTTTCACGCAGCCAGGCGCCGGTCTACATCAGCGGCGAATCGGGCAGCGGCAAGGAACTGGTGGCGCGCCTGATTCACGAGCAGGGGCCGCGCGTCGAACACCCCTTCGTTCCGGTCAACTGTGGCGCCATCCCGTCGGAGCTGATGGAAAGCGAGTTCTTCGGCCACAAGAAAGGCAGCTTCACCGGCGCCATCGAAGACAAACAGGGCCTGTTCCAGGCTGCCAATGGAGGCACCCTGTTTCTCGATGAGGTCGCCGATCTGCCACTGCCGATGCAGGTCAAACTGCTGCGCGCGATTCAGGAAAAGGCCGTGCGCGCCGTCGGCGGCCAACAGGAAGTGGTGGTCGATGTGCGCATCCTCTGCGCCACCCACAAGGATCTCGCCGCCGAAGTCGCTGCCGGCCGTTTCCGTCAGGACCTCTACTACCGCCTCAACGTCATCGAGCTGCGCGTCCCGCCGCTACGCGAGCGCCGCGAAGACATCGCGCAACTGGCCAATGCGATGCTCGCTCGCCTGGCCGACGGCACCGGGCTGGCTGCCGCCAAACTGCATCCCGATGCCCTGGAAAAGCTCAAGAACTACCGTTTCCCCGGTAACGTGCGCGAGCTGGAAAACATGCTCGAACGCGCCTATACCCTCTGCGAAGACGACCAGATCACGCCCAGCGACCTACGCCTGGCCGACGCCAGTGGCCCCAGCAACGAAGGCGGCGAAGCCAGCCTGGCGCATATCGACAACCTCGAGGACTACCTCGAGGACATCGAACGCAAACTGATCATGCAGGCACTGGAAGAAACCCGCTGGAACCGCACGGCGGCCGCGCAACGCCTGGGCCTGACCTTCCGTTCGATGCGCTACCGCCTGAAGAAGCTGGGTATCGACTGAACCCCGAGATCACGCTTGTGTAGGAGCCGGCTTGCCGGCGATCAAGACAGCCTGCACCGTCCCCTGCAAGCGTTGACGAGCGACTATTAAAAACGCCCCGCTGGCGCATAAGGCGCCGGATCGATGATCGGCTCACGCCCGAGCATCAGATCAGCCAGCAACTGGCAGGATGCCGGCGCCAGCACCAGCCCGTTGCGGAAATGCCCGCAGTTCAGCCATAACCCCGGGTGCTCAGGCAGCTCGCCGATGAACGGAATGCCCTCGGGCGAGCCAGGCCGCAAGCCGGCCCAATGCCCGACCACTTCGGCATCCTTGAGTGCCGGCAACAATTCCTCGGCCGACGCCTTGAGGCTTGCCAGCGCATCATCGGTCGGCGTCTTGTCGAACCCGGCAAACTCCAGGGTGCTGCCAATCAGGATATGCCCATCACGCCGCGGGATCGCATAACGTCCCTTGGCCAACACCATGCTTGGCAGAAAATCCTCGGCGCACTTGTAGAGAATCATCTGCCCCTTCACCGGCTCGACCGGCAGCTCCAGCCCAAGCGTCTTGAGCAACTCGCCACTCCAGGCGCCGGCAGCCAACACCACGCGCTCGGCACGAATCTCACCAGCAGCCGTGGTCACCCCGCAGATCCGCCCGCCCTCCTGAATAAAACCAGTGACCGGGCAATGCTCACGCAGCTCGACGTTGGGCATGGCCGTCAAGGCCGCCCGCAGCGCTTTGACCAACCTTGGATTACGCACATTGGCCACGCCCGGCATATGAATGGCGCGCTTGAAGCCATCGCCCAGCACAGGCACCTGCTGATACGCCTCAGCGATATCCACCTCAAACAACTCGCGCCCCTGACGCCGAGCCCAGGCCAGCGCCTCGGCTTCATCATCCAGATCCAGCCAATACAACCCGGTGACATGCACCTCGGGATCGACACCCGTCTGCGCCAACAGACGCTGACCCAGACCCGGGTAGAAATCCTGCGACCAATGCGCCAAGGCCGTGACCGCTGCGCTGTAGCGCCAGGGATAGAGCGGTGACACGATGCCGCCGCCAGCCCAGGAGGATTCGCCGCCGACCCCCTGACGATCCACGAGCAAGACCTCCTCGCCCGCTGCAGCCAACAGGCTGGCAGACAACAAACCCAAAGCACCGCCCCCGACCAGTAACACTCGCCCCACATCGCCCTCTCATTTGCCAAGACAGTCAATCACGACTAAACCTTTACCTGTGCCAGGAACGCACGCAGCAAAGCGTAAAGGACTATACCCATGAAACGATCCTCACAGTCGGCGTTCAGCCTCTATGAACTTCTTGTCGCGCTGGCACTGGTCAGCATCGGAACCTCGATAGCCATCCCCAGCCTCGCAGCACTACAACAAAAAAGCGAACGCGAGGCACTGCGCAATCACCTGCATGCATCACTTCATCATGCCCGGCTACAAGCCGTACTGCACAGGATAAGCGTAGAACTGTGCGGCTCCCGCGATGGCGTGACCTGCGGCAGCGACTGGGGTCAGGGTTGGCGCATGCAGCTGATGCACACCCCGGATCAAGCCCTGCAAATCCAGCAACACCGCAGCAGGACACCGCTGCGCTGGGCGGGTTTCGACTCGCGCATACGCTTCCATGCCAACGGCACCAGCCCGTCCAGTAACGGCCGTTTCTTTCAATGCAAAGGCAACGTTGTTGCCTGGCAACTGATCCTCAATCGACAGGGGCGCGTTCGCCAGGCAAGCCATCTGGAAAACCTAGAAGAGGCCCATCGCTGCAAGGGTTGAACATACGCTGTAACCAGTCATCCGCTCCAGTCAGCCAGCCGTCCTTCCAGGGCAGACAGACAAGAGACGTTATCGCAGTATTCGCTCGGACGTCCCTTAGGAGCAAAACATGTCACACCACCCTGACATGCGAGGATTCAGCCTGATAGAACTGATGATCGTGCTGGCATTGCTGGCGATCGCAGTCGGCATCGCAATACCCAACTTCGCCCGCCTGGTTGCCAACAACCAGATCGAAGCGCAGGCGCAGACACTCAACAGCCTGCTGCAATTCGCCCGCTCGCAAGCGGTGGTGCGTCGCACCTCGATACGGCTACGTAACGACAACAATAACTGGATCGTCGAGAACGCTTCAGATAGCACGGCGCTGCGGCAGGAAAGCTTCAACCCGCAGCATGCCAGCATCACCAGCAGCCTGGCGCCCATTACGCTGACCTTTACGCCAAACGGCACAGCCGAAACCGCAGATTTCGTCATCTGTCGCGACGGTAATGCAGCCTTTGCCTATCGGATCGAAGTACAGCCCAGCGGCAGTACACGGCTGTTACCGCGCGGTAAGAACAATCAAGGTAACGATCTGGGAGATTGCCAACCATGACCCAGCGCAACACACAACGCGGCTTCAGCCTGATCGAAGTACTGGTCACACTGGTTCTACTCACCGTCGGCATGCTGGGTCTGGTGGCCATGCAAGGCCGTGGCATCCAGTTCACCTCGGACTCGGTGGCGCGCAACAACGCCGTGATGCTGGCCACCGAAATCATGGAAAAGATCCGCGCCAATCCCGACGCCCGTGATGACTACATGATCAACTCGCTCGAAGCAGAAGGTGCATGTGGCGCAGCCGCCATTCCAGCCAGCAATGTGGCCAGGCAACTGACCTGCTGGAGCGAGAAAGTGCGCACGCTGATGCCGGGTACTGCCGGTGAAGACGATGATGCCGTGGCCGTGCGCAATGCCTTCTACATCTGTCGCTCCCAGGTGCCTGGCGCCTGTGCTGCTGGCTCCACCATCGAGGTTCAGGTTGCCTGGCGCTCCAATGGCGAGGCCTGCGGCAATGGCGCCGATCCCTTTATCTGCACCCTGCGCCTGCGCGGAGAACTCTGACCATGCACAAACAACATGGCCTTTCCATTATCGAAATGATGGTTGCCCTGCTGATCAGCAGCTTCCTGATTCTGGGCATCACTCAGGTCTACCTGGACAACCGCGAGAACACGCTGTTCCAGCAAAGCCAGGGACAGAATATCGAAAGCGCACGCTTCTCCATCCTGCTGCTGGAAGAAACGCTGACCAAGACAGGCTACCGCCGTCGCCCCGATGAAACCATGGAGGCAGCCTTTCCTTCTGCGAATCTCCCCAACTGCGGTGCCATGGCTGCCGGTGAAGTGGTTAAACGCATTAACGCCACCAGCTTCTGCATCCGCTACCAGCCTGCCTTTCCCGGGGCACGTACCTGCAGTGGCGACCTAATTGCCAATATTCCACCCAATGATCCTTACGTGCGCATGACCCCGGTCACAGAAATATTTGAGCTAGACGAAAATGGCGTATTGAGATGTAACACCCAAGCCATCGCCACAGGCATCACAGCGCTGAATTTCGATTACGGCGTCAATTACAACGATGACAAGCGCATCAGCGAATACACCCCGACACCGGCGGCGAATGCCCGCGTACGTGCCGTGCAATTCGCCATCATGACCGCCAGCCCAACCGAAATCGGCAAGAGCGCAGGCAGCGCGGTCTACGAATTCTGGTTCGGCAATGCCCCCAATGACAAACGTCTCTACACCATGCTCTCCAGCAGCACCAGCATGAGGAACCTGATGCCATGAACAACAAACACCACTACCACCTGGGGCAGCGCCAGCAAGGTTTCAGCCTGCTCATTGCGTTGATCTTTCTGCTGGTCATCACGGTACTGGCCATCGCCAACATGCGCGAGGTCAGCCTGGAGTCGCGCATCACCGGCAACATGATCGAGCAGAAGCAACTGCTCAACGTGGCGGAAGCCAGTGTGCGCGATGGTGAGCGCAGAACGGTTCAGCGTGGCCCTCAGGAACCGACCAGCACCTGTGAAGGCATTGCCGCCGGTACGCTTTGCCTGCTCGACAAAGAGCCCGCCTACGCCATAGACGCAACCAACAAGCAGGTCTATTCCCCGGACGACAACACCGAACTTTACGGCGACGCCACCTGGTACGCGCAGATCGCACCTGGCGGTGAACTTCAGGGCGAGTCGGAAAACCCCGAATACGGAAACATGCTGCTCGGTATTGGCGTATTTCGCTACGAGGTAAACGGCATGGCCAGTAATAACGGTTTGAATAGCGCGGTGCGTTCGACCATCGCCCTCAACTCCAAGGGCAGGATCGAAACCGAATGAAATCCATCTTTTTTGTGCCTGGTGATCAATCAGGGAGTCACGCCATGAATCTGTTTCAATCCTCGACAAGAACCATCGGCAGCGCCCTGCTGTTCACCTTTATCTTTTCAGGTTTCAACACCGCTGTCGGGGCAACGCTGGATATCAGCCAAAAACCTCTCATTTTGAGCGAGAGCGTTGCCCCCAACCTGATCTTCACCCTCGATGACTCCGGCAGTATGCGCTGGGCCTTCGGCCCCGACGATGCGGGCCGCGAAGATAGTCCTAGAAACCTGCGTAATACTCGGCGTGGAATGTCTTCAACTACCAACCCGATGTACTACAACCCCAACGTGACTTACCGCCCGCCGGTCAAGCTGAATAACGATGGCTCGGAGGTAGAAAACGGTTATACCTCCAGTTTCACCACCGCTTATCAAAATGGCTTTCAGACCTCTTATGGCTCGATCAACTTAAGCAACAACTATCGAGTATCTTGGAACTTCAGCACTGATGAGGCCGTGAATTATAACTATAGTTCTTCCGTCAACTACGCCGACCCGACAGGGCGCATATTTAATTTGTCGCAAAACCCTAACTCAGATTTTGGAACTGTCACTTACAGGCTCTTTCTTAGTGGGACCAGCGGAGCAAGTAGCCGACAGGATGTCGATCCACCCCCAAGCATTATACCTGGGCTAGGCAGGGTCAGAGTCCAACGAACCACATCTGGAACAAATTGTACTGCGACCTTCATCAGCGGTAGCTATAGCGGCTCTATATCCTGCTCACGCGACAACAATGACTATACGATCAGCTTAAGTAACGTTCCTGTACCTGCTTACTACTACGTTTATGACCCCTCCCTTGCCGGCTGTAATGCTAACAAGAATAACGATGCCTGCCATCGCCCGGTCTTTGTATCGGAAAACTCCAGCCCGGAGGGTACTGACGAGCGAGCAAACTTCGCCATCTGGTACTCGTTCTACCGTACCCGCGCACTGGCTACGGTGACCGCCGCAAACCTCGCCTTCAATGAACTGGCGGCCTCATCCCGCTTTACCTGGCAAACGCTGGCCGTCTGCAATACGCTGAACTCCAACAACTGCAACAACAACTACTTCCGTGAACTCAGCCCACGCCATAAGGCCAACTTTTTGAATTGGCTGGCCTCGGTCAAATTCAACAGCAGCACTCCGCTGCTGGCAGCGACAGCGCGAGCCGGTGAGTTTTTGCGTACATCATCGGATGCCTGGGCTCACACTCCCAACCCGGTCACTACAACGGGAGGGCGTGGCGCCACCATCGAATCCCCCGTTCATGCATGCCGCCCGAGCTTCCATGTACTGATGACCGACGGTATGTGGAACGATGAGAACTTCCCGGGCGGCATTACGCGGCATGACGGCGCCACCTTCACCCTTCCTGACGGCAGCCAGACCTATAGTCCAAGCCGCAAGCCTTACGGCAATGACCTGAGAACAACCACGGGCACCCTTGCGGATATCGCCATGCACTACTGGGCCACGGATCTGCGCCCGACCCTGGAAAACGATGTCAAACCCTATATCCAGGTGCCAAATACCGATGCAACCGCCCAGTACTGGGAGCCCAAGAACAACCCGGCTACCTGGCAGCACATGGTCAACTACACCATGGGCCTGGCGCTTACCAACTCCCTGAACGCACCGAACCTGCCGTGGACCGGCGATACCTTCGGCGGTAGCGGCTATGAAAACCTGCTGTCTGGTGCGCAAAGCTGGCCTGAGGCCTCAAGAAGCTCGTCCAATAACGTCTATGACCTCTGGCATGCCGCCATCAACTCGCGAGGTGAGTTCTTCAGCGTCGATAGCCCTGACGACATGGTCAAGGCATTCAAGGACATCCTCAACCGGATCGCCAACCGCACCACGTCGGCAGCACGCCCTGCGGTTGCGGCGTCTTTCGTGTCCGATAGCGACAACGCTCTGCAGAGCAATGTCTACGCCACCCAGTTCTCCAGCGAGGACTGGAGCGGTGAGCTAAGCAAAACTCTGGTCGATAAAACCGGGGGTACCACACTGCTGTGGAGTGCCAAGCAAGCCAACGAAAACCTCGACCCCAGTACTCGCCGCGTGCTTATGTTCGACAGTACTGCCAGCAATAAACTCAAGAACTTCACCTGGAACAACCTCAGCACCCAGCAGCAGAACTTGATGAACCGCGACCCTGAGAGCCTAGGCGTCGCCTTCGATACTCGCGGCCAGGATCGTGTCAACTATGTACGGGGCGACCGCAGCAAGGAAGGTGTGGCCTCTCCGCAGCTCCGCAAACGCAGCTCGATTCTGGGCGACATCATTAACTCCAGCCCTGCGGTCGTCGGCACACCTGCCTACCTCGCCTACCTGGCCGATGCGATCGAGAACCCTACGGGCAATATCACCGGCTACAGGAGTTACGCAGCCTTCCGTGAAGCCAACAAGAAAGCCAATCGCCAGGAAATGATCTACGTAGGCGGCAACGACGGCATGCTGCATGGTTTCAATGCCACGACCGGACAAGAAACCTTCGCCTTCATTCCAAGCGAAGTGATTCAAAACCTTCACAAGCTCACAGGACAAAACTACAAAGGTGGAGAACATCAGTACTTTGTCGATGGCACGCCCATCGTGCGCGATGTCTACTTTGGCAACGGTGATGATGAGGGCTGGCGCACCGTGCTGATCGGCACCCTGCGCGCAGGGGGTAAATCCCTGTTCGCACTGGACGTCACCGACCCGACACAGATCAAGCTGCTGTGGGAGTTCGACTCAACCAAGGATGCCGACCTCGGCTTCACCTTCGCACAACCCGAGATCGTGCGCCTGCATACGGGAGAGTGGGCAGTCCTGCAGGGCAACGGCTACAACAGCACGAACGACAAGGCCGCATTGCTGATCATTAACATCAAGAGCGGCGAGCTGATCAAGAAGATCACCGTACCGGATGTTGTGGAAGGCAACATCACCCTCTCCAATGGCCTCTCCAGCGTTCGTGGCGCGGATAACAACGGCGATGGGCTGGTGGACTATGCCTATGCTGGCGACCTACAGGGCAACCTGTGGCGCTTTGACCTGGTGAAAACCACCAGTGATATCGAATCCATTACAAGCGATCCGTTCGCCCGCACCAACGATGAAGTTGCCAGCACTACTGCTGCAACTGACTTTAAACTGGCCTACGGTAACAAGCCTCTGTTCGTGGCCAGAGACACAGCTGGCAAACGTCAAGCCATCACCATTCAGCCTTCGCTAGTACGCCACCCCACCAGCTACGGTTATCTGGTGCTGTTCGGTACCGGCAAGTATCTGGAAACCAGCGATGCCAACGTAGACACCAGCCGCGCCATGACCCTTTACGGTATCTGGGATCGCAACACCAAACGCCAGAGCACCACAGCAAATACACCAGTGGCAGGGACTCGCACTGGTCGCCTGCTGGAGCAAAGCTTCACCGAGCAGCAAAACAATGTCGTCATCGGTGACGAAGAACAGAGCGCTACACGTGATATCCGCCTGGTAAGTCAGAAGCCAGCACAATGGTTCCGTGCGCCGACCGCCAGCGAAGCCGACCTGAAGATCCCTTCATCCGACGAACTGGTCACCCAGTGGGGCTGGGCACTGGACATGGCCGTGCAAAGAAGCGAAAACCCTCCGGCGTTTAAGTTTGAAGGCGAGATGATCATAAACAATATGACGGCCAGCGGCTCCATCCTGTTCCTCAGCAGCCTGACCCCCAATCAGGATCCCTGCCAGGCAGGTGCAGATACCTGGCTGTATGCAGTCGATGCCTTCACTGGCGGTCGCACACGCTTCAACGTGCTTGACCTGAACGCGGATCGCCTGGTGAACCCGACTGACCAGTACAATGCCAATGTCGTATCCGGCATGCGTTTCCCCGCCCTGGGTGGCTTCACTTTGGCACCCGGCAACAAGGTGTTTGGCAGCGACGGCGCAGCAGACCCTGCAACCGTCGGCGATGACCCTAACAGCAGCGGCCGTCAGAGCTGGCATATCGTGCCGGAGGAGTTTCAATGATTCAGCGTAAACAGAAAGGCTTCAGCTTGATCGAACTGATGCTCGCTGTAGCGATTATCGGCATCCTGGCGGCCATTGCCATCCCCAACTACCAGGACTACATCACGCGTAGCAAAAGAGCTGAGGGCATGGCGCTGCTGCAGGAAATGGCAGCACGCCAGGAGCGTTTCTATGCCCAGAACAATCGCTACGTGACCACGCCTCAGGATCTGGACTTGCTGGTTTCTAATCAGGCCAGCGTGACCAACATCAACAGTGCATCTGCCAAGGTGCGCTCTGAGAACGGCTATTATCTGGTAGCCATCTCCCGTACCAACGGAGATGGCGGTTATACGCTGACGGCCGAGCAGACCATAGGCGACGGCCTCTGTGGCAACCTGACCCTCACAGCTGTCGGCATCAAAGGTAAAACATCCACCGGGCCAGATGCCAAGACGGTCGATCAGTGCTGGCGTTGACTACCACGAATAAAAAAGGCGATCTTCAGATCGCCTTTTTCTTTTCAGCTCACAGCGCCTTCACCCGTAATTCCTTCGGCATCGAAAACGTGATGTTCTCCGGGCGCCCATCCAACTCCGTCTCCCCTTCTGCCCCCCAGGCACGAAGCTGGTCTACTACCCCACGCACCAGCACCTCAGGCGCCGAAGCGCCCGCAGTGATGCCGATACCCTTCACGCCTTCGAACCACTCGTACTTGAGATCTTCAGCGCCGTCGATCAGGTAGGCCGGAGTGCCCATGCGCTCGGCCAGTTCGCGCAGGCGGTTGGAGTTGGAGCTGTTGGGGCTGCCGACCACCAGCAGCACGTCGCACTCGCTGGCCAGTTGCTTGACCGCATCCTGGCGGTTTTGCGTGGCGTAGCAGATGTCGTCCTTACGCGGGCCGCCGATGGCCGGGAACTTGGCGCGCAGGGCGTCGATCACCTTGCTGGTATCGTCCATCGACAGGGTGGTCTGGGTGACGAACGCCAGATTTTCGGGGTTACGCACCTGCAGTTCAGCGACGTCGACTTCGTCCTCGACCAGGTAGATGGCGCCGCCATTGCTGGCGTCGTACTGGCCCATGGTGCCTTCGACTTCCGGGTGGCCTTCGTGGCCGATGAGAACACACTCACGGCCTTCACGGCTGTAGCGCACCACTTCCATATGCACCTTGGTCACCAGCGGGCAGGTGGCATCGAATACCTTGAGGCCACGACGGTCGGCCTCATCACGCACGGCCTTGGAGACACCATGGGCGCTGAAGATGACGATGACGTCATCCGGCACCTGATCCAGCTCTTCGACGAATACCGCACCGCGCGCGCGCAGGTCCTCGACCACGAACTTGTTGTGCACCACTTCATGGCGCACGTAGATCGGCGGGCCGAAGACTTCCAGTGCGCGGTTGACGATTTCGATGGCGCGATCGACGCCGGCGCAGAAGCCACGGGGATTGGCGAGTTTGATATGCATGAAAGTTCTCGGCACGCGCTCGTTCGGAGGGAGCAAGTGTAACGCGGGAATGAACGTCGCTCCCGCTTCACATGGCCCGGATCAAATCCGGGAGAACGGTGATCAAGCTTTCCCGGATTTCATCCGGGCTACAGCAAAGCCGCTCCTACACGAGCGGCAGCACGGGCTAGAGCGCCTTGACCTCGATGATTTCCACATCGAACTGCAGCGTCTTACCGGCCAGCGGGTGGTTGAAGTCGATGGTGACCTGCTTGTCGTCGAACGCCTTGACCACACCGGGCAGCTCGGCATTGGCGGCGTCGTTGAAGATCACCAGCAGGCCTTCGGAGAGCTCCATGCCGTCGAACTGGCTGCGCGGCATGATCTGCACGTTCTGTGGGTTGGGCTGGCCGAAGCCCTGCTCCGGCTGCACCTGCACGCTGCGCTTGTCGCCGGCCTTGAAGCCGTACAGCGCCTGCTCGAAACCGGGCAGCAGGTTGCCGTCACCGACCTTGAAGGTCGCCGGTTGCTTGTCGAAGGTACTGTCGACCACATCGCCGTTTTCCAGCTTGAGGGCGAAATGCAGGGTCACTTCCCTGTCCGGCCCGATGCGTACGTCTATCATTGCGCAGCCTCCTTCGCGGACTTGTCGCTCTTGAACATATCCAGCGCCAGCAGGATGGCGCCGATGGTGATGAAGGTGTCAGCCAGGTTGAACGCCGGGAAGAACCAGCGGCTCTGCCAGTGCACCAGGATGAAGTCGACCACATGGCCGAGCACCACGCGGTCGTACAGGTTGCCCAGCGCGCCGCCCAGGACCATGGCCAGGGCCACGGCCAGTAACGTCTCATGGCGCTTGAGGCGCTTGAGCCAGATCACCAGCACGACGCTGACGACGATGGCGATTGCGGCGAAGAACCAGCGCTGCCAGCCAGCGGCATCGGCCAGGAAGCTGAACGCCGCGCCGGTGTTGTAGGCCAGGGTCCAGTCGAAGTAACCCGGAATGACTTCGATGCGCTGGTACATGCTCAGCGTGCCTTCGAAAATATCCTTGGTCACCCGGTCGGCGACCAGGATCAGCAGGCTCAGCAGCAGCCAGGGCAGATGCCCGAAACGCGAGGACTCAGGCATGCTTGCGCACCTCTCCGATGCCTTCGATGTTGCTCACGCAACGACCGCACAGTTCAGGATGCGCGGCATGGCTGCCGACATCGGCGCGGAAGTGCCAGCAACGACCGCATTTGGCGTGGGCGGATTTGAGGATCTTCAGCTTCAGACCCTCGACTTCGGTCACCACCGCATCGGCCGGCGCATCGGCCAGCGGCGCGGTCTGCGCCGCCGAGGTGATCAGGGCAAAGCGCAGCTCGTCGCCGAGCTTGGCCAGATCGGCCTGCTTGGCGTCGTCGCAGAACAGCGTCACTTCCGCCTGCAGGCTGGCACCGATGGCCTTGGCCGTGCGCAGGTTCTCCAGCTCCTTGTTCACGGCCGCCTTGACCGCCATGACGCGATCCCAGTAGGCGCGATCCAGCTCGAAGCCTTCCGGCAGGCGCTGCAGACCGGCGTACCAGGTATTGAGCATCACCGATTCGTTGCGCTCGCCCGGCAGGAACTGCCAGATTTCTTCGGCGGTGAAGGCCAGGATCGGCGCGATCCAGCGCACCAGCGCCTCGCTGATGTGGAACAGCGCACTCTGGCAAGAGCGACGCGCCACGCTGTCGGCGGCGGTGGTGTATTGGCGGTCCTTGATGATGTCCAGGTAGAAGCCGCCCAGCTCCTGCACGCAGAAGTTGTGCACCTTGGAGTAGACGTTCCAGAAGCGGTAATCGGCGTAGGCCTCGATGATCTCTTCCTGCAGGCGCAGGGCCGCGTCGACGGCCCAGCGGTCGAGGTCGAGCATCTGCTCGGGCTGCAGCAGATCCTTGGCCGGATCGAAACCGTTGAGGTTGGCCAGCATGAAGCGCGCGGTGTTGCGGATGCGGCGGTAGGCATCGGCGCTGCGCTGCAGGATCACCTTGGACACGGCCATCTCGCCGGAATAGTCGGTGGAGGCGACCCACAGGCGCATGATGTCGGCGCCCAGGCTGTCGTTGACCTCCTGCGGGGCGACCACGTTACCCAGCGACTTGGACATCTTGCGGCCGTTCTCGTCGACCACGAAGCCATGGGTCAACAGCGCCTTGTACGGCGCGTGGCCATCGATGGCACTGCCGGTCAGCAGGGAGGAGTGGAACCAGCCGCGATGCTGATCCGAACCTTCCAGGTACAGATCGGCGCGCGGGCCGTCGGTGTGGCCCATGTCGTGGGAGCCGCGCAGCACGTGCCAGTGCGTGGTACCGGAGTCGAACCACACATCGAGGGTGTCGTTGATCTTGTCGTAGTCAACCGCTTCAGCGCCGAGCAGCTCGGCAGCGTCGAGTTTGAACCAGGCTTCGATGCCCTCTTGCTCGACACGTTTGGCGACTTCCTCCATCAGCTCGACGGTGCGCGGGTGCAGCTCGCCGGTGGCCTTGTGCAGGAAGAACGGGATCGGCACGCCCCAGTTGCGCTGACGCGAGATGCACCAGTCCGGGCGGCCAGCGATCATGCTGTGCAGGCGCGCCTGGCCCCAGGCTGGGACGAACTGGGTCTGTTCGATGGCGGCCAGCGCACGCTCACGCAGGGGCGCACCTTGCTTCGGCTGAGTATCCATGCCGACGAACCATTGTGCGGTGGCGCGGTAGATCAGCGGTGTCTTGTGGCGCCAGCAGTGCATATAGCTGTGCTGGATCGGCTGGTGCTTGAGCAGCGCACCGACTTCGGCCAGCTTCTCGACGATGGCCGGGTTGGCCTTCCAGATGAACTGGCCACCGAAGAACGGCAGGTCCGGGGTGTACACGCCATTGCTCTGCACCGGGCTGAGAATGTCGTCATTGCTCATGCCGTAGGCTTTGCAGGTGCGGAAGTCGTCCTCGCCATAGGCCGGCGACGAGTGGACGATGCCGGTGCCGGCACCCAGCTCGACGTACTCGGCCAGGTACACCGGCGAGAAACGCTCGTAGAACGGATGGCGGAAGCGGATCAGATCCAACGCAGCGCCCTGCGCCGTGGCGATCACCTGCCCTTGCAGGCCGTAGCGCTGCAGGCAGGACTCGACCAACTCCTCAGCCAGCAGCAGCAGGCGCTCGCCGGTGTCGACCAGGGCGTAGGTAAATTCCGGGTGGACGTTGAGTGCCTGGTTGGCCGGGATGGTCCAGGGCGTGGTGGTCCAGATGACGATGGCAGTCGGCTTGCTCAACTCGCTGAGGCCGAAGGCGGCGGCTAATTTGCCGGCGTCTTCGATGGGGAAGGCGACGTCGATGGCATCGGACTTCTTGTCCTGATACTCCACCTCGGCTTCAGCCAAGGCCGAGCCGCAGTCGAAGCACCAGTTCACCGGCTTCAGGCCTTTGAACACGAAGCCCTGCTTGACCATCTCGGCCAGGGCGCGGATCTCGCCGGCCTCGTTGGCAAAGTCCATGGTCTTGTACGGGTTGTTCCAGTCGCCCAGCACACCGAGGCGGATGAAGTCGGCCTTCTGCCCTTCGATCTGCTCGCCGGCATAAGTGCGGCAGCGCTCGCGGGTCAGGTCCGCCGGCTGGTTCTTGCCGAAGGTGGTTTCGACCTTGTGCTCGATCGGCAGGCCGTGGCAGTCCCAACCCGGCACGTAGGGCGCGTCGAAGCCAGCCAGGGTCTTGGAGCGGGTGATGATGTCCTTGAGGATCTTGTTCACCGCATGACCGATGTGGATGCTGCCGTTGGCGTAGGGCGGGCCGTCGTGCAGGACGAACTTCGGCCGATTTTCGCCAATCTTGCGCAGCTTGCTATACAGGCCAATCTCGTTCCAACGCTGCAGGGTCTGCGGCTCGCGTTGCGGCAGGCCGGCCTTCATCGGGAACTGGGTATCGGGCAGGTTCAGCGTGGCTTTGTAGTCGGTCATTTCGGGCTCTTCATCAGCGGGTGGCTCTGCCAATATTCACGGGCAGCGGCGATATCGGCGGCAATCGCCGCCTTCAAGGCCTCCAGCGAGGCGAAACGCTGCTCATCACGCAGCTTGTGGTGGAAAGCCACCGAGAGACGCCGGCCATACAGATCGCCGGCAAAATCCAGAAGATGCACTTCCAGATGGGCGCTGCCGTCACCGGCAACGCTGGGGCGCACGCCGATATTGGCGACGCCCGGTTGAATCACGCCATCGATGTCACAGCTCACCAGATAAACACCGGTCAGCGGAACCTTGCGCCGCTTGAGCTGGATGTTGGCAGTGGGCGCATCGAGCTGGCGGCCGAGCTTCTGCCCGTGCAATACGCGCCCGGCGATGCGAAACGGCCGGCCTAGCAGGGCTTCGGCCAACTCGAAATCGCCATCGGCCAGGGCCTGACGCACGCGCGTGCTGCTGACCCGGCCACCGAGCACTTCGACCGTAGTCGAAGCATCAACGCTGAAGCCGTGGCGCAAGCCTGCGGCCTGGAGAAATTCGAAATCGCCGGCACGGTCGCAGCCGAAGCGAAAATCATCGCCGATTTCCAGATCCTTCACGCCCAGGCCTTCGACCAGCACACGCTGGACGAACTCGGCGGCCGACAGCTCGCGCAGGCGGCGGTTGAAGGCCAGGCACAGCACCATATCGACGCCTTCGCCAGCCAGCAGGGCGAGCTTGTCACGCAGGCGAGTCAGACGCGCCGGCGCGGTGTCCGGGCCGAAGAACTCACGCGGCTGCGGCTCGAAGATCACCACGCAGCTGGGCACGGCCAACTCCGCAGCGCGCTCGCGCAAGCGCGCCAGGATGGCCTGGTGCCCACGATGAACGCCGTCGAAATTACCGATGGTGACCACACAGCCCCGCGCCTGGGGCTGCAGGTTATGAAGACCTCGAACCAGCTGCATAGCACGCTTCTTGTTCACAAAGTGGCCGATTATACGCACAGCACGCCATGCACAACAGGCATCGTGACGCCTGAAACCGCTACAAGGCCCGCCGGGCAAAATCGCGCGGACGAAAGCCCAATATCAGCAACATACCGAAGTAAGCGACCAGCCCAGCAGCCACCAGCGCGCCGAGACGCAACAGGCGCACGAGCATTTCCCCTTCCGCCCAGGCGGGCATGACCTGCAGCAGCCCCAGCAACACCGCGACCATCACCGCCACCGCCACCACCAGCTTGAGTAGAAACAGTCCCCAGCCCGGCAGTGGCTGGAAGATAGCGGCGCGGCGCAGTTGCCAGTACAACAGGCCGGCATTCAGGCAGGCCGCCAGGCTGATCGCCAGCGCCAGGCCGACGTGCGCCATATTCAGACCGAAGACGAACAGCGCATTCATCACCTGGGTCGCCAGCAGGCTGAACACAGCAATCTTCACCGGCGTCTTGATGTTCTGCTGGGCATAAAAGCCTGGCGCGAGGATCTTGATCAGAATCAACGCCAGCAGGCCGACCGAGTAAGCCACCAGCGCCCGCTGGGTCATCAGCGCGTCCTCTGCACCGAACTTGCCGTACTGGAACAGCGATACCACCAGCGGCTCGGCGAGAATCGCCAGCGCCAGGGTGCAGGGCAACACCAACAAAAAGCACAGGCGCAGCCCCCAGTCGAGCAGGTGGCGATAGGCGTCGCGGTCCTTGCTCGCGTAGGTTTTCGAGAGTGCCGGCAGCAGGATGGTGCCCAGCGCCACGCCCAGCACCCCCGAGGGCAGCTCCATCAGGCGGTCGGCGTAATACATCCAGGACACCGAGCCAGCCACCAGGAAAGAAGCGAAGATGGTGTTGATGATCAACGAAATCTGACTCACCGAGACGCCGAAGATCGCCGGCCCCATCTGTCTGAGCACGCGCCACACGCCCAGATCACCGAAACTCAAACGCGGCAGCACCAGCATGCCGATTTTCTTCAGGTGCGGCAGTTGCCAGAGCAGTTGGGCCAGGCCACCGAACAGCACCGCCCAGCCCAGCGCCATGATCGGCGGGTCGAAATAGGGCGTCAGAAACAGCGCGAAGACGATCATGCTGACGTTGAGCAGGGTCGGCACGAAGGCCGGCACCGAGAAACGGTTCCAGGTGTTGAGAATGGCGCCCGCCAGCGATGACAGGGAGATCAGCAATATATAAGGAAAGGTTACCCGCAGCAGATCGACGGTCAGCTCGAAACGCTCGGCCTCATCGGCAAACCCCGGCGCCGTGGCCCAGACGATCCAGGGCGCAGCGAGCACGCCGATGGCCGTGACCAGCGCCAGCACCAGGGTCAGCAAACCCGAGACGTAGGCGATGAAGGTGCGCGTGGCCTCCTCGCCCTGTTGCATCTTGTACTCTGCCAGAATCGGCACGAAAGCCTGGGAAAAGGCGCCTTCGGCAAAAATGCGGCGCAGCAGATTGGGCAGCTTGAAGGCCACCACGAAGGCATCCGACGCCACCCCGGCCCCGAAGGTGCGGGCAATGATGGTGTCGCGCACGAACCCCAGCACGCGCGACACCATGGTCAGGGAGCTGACGGCAGCCAGGGACTTGAGCAGATTCATGGGGTATTTCGGCTTCCATAAAGAGGTGCAGTAGCGGACAATCCGCCGCTCAACGAAGGCGTCGAGTGTAGCGAGCCACCACTGGTCAGGCCAGCACAGGAAAGCGTCATCAGACTTGACAGCAGGCAGATGGATCGGCATGATTCGCGGCCTTATTTGTCGTAACCCCCCAGTTTTCGAGGAGCTTGACGGTGGCCAACTCACCTTCTGCCAAAAAACGCGCCAAACAGGCTGAGAAGCGCCGTAGCCATAACGCCAGCCTGCGCTCGATGGTTCGTACTTACATCAAGAACGTAGTCAAGGCTATTGCTGCCAAAGATCTCGAGCTTGCTAAAACCGCTTACACTGCAGCCGTTCCGGTCATCGACCGCATGGCTGACAAAGGCATCATCCACAAGAACAAAGCCGCTCGTCATAAGAGCCGCCTGAACGCGCACATCAAGGCGCTGGGCGAAGCTGCTGCCGCTTAATCGCGACAGGTTCTTGAAAAACCGGCCCTTGAGGCCGGTTTTTTATTGCCCTGAGTTCACGACTCACAGACCATAAAAATGCCCGCCTCCTCATCGGAGCGCGGGCATTTTTGCCTATACCCTCGACAGAATCAGCCGCGAGCCGCCTTGATCACGTCGATATAAGGCTCGGCATTGCGCTGATCCTGAATCAGCGCGATGAAATCATTACCCTGCGCATCGGTGGCCGAGAGGTCGTAGCCTTCGGCAACGAAGAAGCCCACGAAGCGCTCGAAATCATCGACACGCAAGCCGCGATAGGCCTTGACCAGCTTGTGCAGCGAAGGCGGCGTAGTGTCCGCTGGCTCTACCGCCAGGAACAGCTTGATCGAGTCATCGCTGATTTCTTCGCCAATCACCTGCTTCTTGTCTTTACGCATCGCCCGCTCCCGCCAGCATTACAGAGGGCCGGCAGTGTAACGCCGGGCCGCGCGCGGCTCAACGCGCAGCCCGGCAGGCTAACATGCGCACAATCGACACAACAGCCGACCTAGGTCATGCCGCGCGGTGCAAACCGGCCCCTATAATGCGTCAAGCCATTGGGGAGCCAGCATGTCACGTCCATCGTTACCGCTGTTCGCCGCCTGGCGCCAGACACGGCGCGCAGGTTACTCCTGGAAGGCCCTGCGCGGGGATCTGAGCGCCGGCCTGACGGTGGGTATCATTGCCATTCCACTGGCCATGGCGCTGGCCATCGCCGTAGGCGTGGCGCCGCAGCACGGCCTCTATACCGTGCTGATCGCCGCACCGCTGATCGCGCTGTGCGGTGGCTCACGCTTCAATATTTCCGGCCCCACCGCTGCCTTCGTGGTGATTCTGCTGCCGATCACCCAGCAATATGGCCTTGGCGGGCTGCTGCTGTGCACGCTGATGGCTGGCGTGATCCTGATCGCCATGGGACTGCTACGCGCCGGACGCCTGATCGAGTTCGTGCCCTATCCGGTGACGCTGGGCTTTACCGCGGGCATCGGTATCGTTATCGCCGTTCTGCAGATCAAGGACCTGCTCGGCCTGCACCTGGCCAGCGCACCGCAACACTTGCTGGAGCAACTGAACCTGCTGGTTCGCGCCCTGCCCAGCCTGCAGCCGGGCGACAGCCTGGTCGGCGCCGTATGCCTGGCCACGCTGCTGATCTGGCCACGCCTGGCGCCAAAGATTCCCGCACACCTGGTCGCCCTGGCCGTCGGTGCATTGCTGGCACTGCTTCTGGAGCGCCTGAGCCTGCCCGTGGCGACACTGGGCGAGCGCTTCAGTTATCAACTCGATGGCATCGAGTACCCCGGCATTCCGCCCTTCCTGCCGAGCCTGGCGTTACCCTGGAACCTGCCGGGCGCTGACGGCCAGCCGCTGACGCTGTCATTCGAACTGATCCGTCAACTGCTGGCCCCGGCCTTTGCCATCGCCATGCTCGGCGCCATCGAATCACTGCTCTGCGCGGTAGTCGCCGACGGCATGACTGGCAGCAAGCATGACCCCAACGCCGAATTGATCGGCCAGGGTCTGGGCAACCTGGCTGCGCCGTTCTTTGGCGGCATCACCGCGACTGCAGCCATTGCCCGTACCGCCGCCAACGTGCGCGCTGGCGCGTTTTCGCCAGTGGCCGCACTGGTTCATGCAGGCGTGGTGCTGGCAGCGATTCTGCTGCTCGCGCCGCTGTTCAGTTATCTGCCCATGGCCGCACTGGCAGCGCTGCTGCTGATGGTGGCGTGGAACATGAGCGAAGCCCACCACGTCGCTCACACCCTGCGTATCGCTCCGCGCAGCGATGTGCTGGTGCTGCTGACCTGCCTGGTGCTGACCGTATTGTTCGACATGGTACTGGCGGTAGGCGTCGGCCTGCTGCTGGCGGCAGGACTGTTCATCAAACGCATGAGCGAGCTGACCGATACCGCCACACTGAACCGGCAACAGCGGGAAGCCCTGCGCAACCTGCCCGAGCAGGTGCTGGCGTATGCGATTCGCGGCCCACTGTTTTTCGGCGCAGCGGAAAAGGCGCTGAGTGTGCTGCGCCGCTTCACGCCGGGCGTGCGCGTGGTGATCGTCGACATTGGCGCCGTACCACTGCTGGACATGACCGCCATCGCCGCGCTGGACAATGTGCTGCGTGACTATCGCCAGCAGGGCGTGGCGCTGATTCTGAGCGGGCCGACGGCGCAGGTACGCCTGCAACTACGGCGCGCCGGCGTGCGCAGCCGCGAGGGCGAACTGGCTTATGCGCGGGATCTGCCGCACGCGCGGGAAAAGGCATTGCGCTGGCTGGGAGAGGCCTGAGGCCTTAGCCCGGATAACACCCCGGCACAGCGACGAAAGCGAACCCGGATTTCATCCGGGCTACATACTGAGGCCGTAGACCTTTTTCATCCGGCTACACGCCAGGCGTCGACTGTTGGATCGGCGTCGCCATGTAGGAGCGGCGCCCCGCCGCGAATCTGGGCGCCGCTGACATCAACCGCTTCGCCCCGAGGCGGGGCTCCTACGAACAGCAGGTGTGTGAATCTGGCATCCGGCTTACAGCCCCTTGACCGCGTAGATGCCGGCGGCGTTGCGCCAGTAGCCTTTGTAGTCCATGCCGTAACCGAAGATGTACCGGTCGATGCACGACAAGCCCACGTAGTTGGCCTTCAGGTCCGGGCGCGCCTTGCGCTCGTGCTTCTTGTCGATCAGCACGGCGGTGTGCACGGCACGCGCGCCAGCATGGTGGCAGAAATCGATGATCGCACCGAGGGTATGACCCTCATCGAGGATGTCATCGATGATCAGCACGTCGCGGTCGATGAAAGACACTTCCGGCTTGGCCTTCCAGAATAGCTCGCCACCACTGGTTTCATTGCGGTAGCGGGTGGCATGCAGGTAGGAGGCTTCCAGTGGGAAATTCAGCTTGGTCAGCAGCTTGCCGGAAAAGATCAGGCCGCCATTCATCACGCAGAACACCACCGGATTGCACTCGGCCAGTTCGGCATTGATCTGGCTGGCCACCCGATCGATGGCCGCTTCCACCTCAGCTTCGGTGAACAGGCAGTCGGCTTCCGCCATGACTTGGCGAATGTGCACGAGATCGGAGGACATGATGGTGCTCTCTCTTGATCGGGCTGATGAATGGCGCAGACAGCTTCAAAGCTGATCGAGCCGTCAAATAAAAGCGGGCAAAGGTACAGACCCCGGCAACGCTTGCCAAGTGTCGACTGACCAGCGTAGCCGATGCGCAGCGCGGGACATCGTGACTAATCAGTCACTCACCACTTGGCATGAGCAATGCTTTAATCTAACGCGATTTTTTTCCCAGAGCCCCGTTGGAGATCCCAGCCCATGCCCACTCGCGAGATCCGCCACCCGCTGATCCGTCACAAGATCGGCCTGATGCGCCGCGCCGATATCAGCACCAAGAATTTCCGTGAGCTGGCCCAGGAAGTGGGCGCCCTGCTGACGTATGAGGCCACCAACGACCTGCCCCTGGAAGCCTACGACATCGAAGGCTGGGCGGGCACCGTACAGGTGGAGAAGATTGCCGGCAAGAAGATCACCGTGGTGCCCATCCTGCGCGCCGGCATCGGCATGCTCGACGGCGTGCTCAGCCTGATCCCGGGCGCCAAGGTCAGCGCCGTGGGCGTGGCGCGCAACGAGGAGACCCTCGAAGCGCACACCTATCTGGAGAAGCTCGCCCCGGAAATCGACTCGCGCCTGGCGCTGATCATCGACCCGATGCTGGCCACCGGCGGCTCGATGGTCGCCACTATCGACCTGCTGAAGAAGGCCGGCTGCAAGGACATTCGTGCCATGGTGCTGGTCGCTGCCCCCGAGGGCATCAAGGCGGTCGAGCAGGCGCACCCGGACGTGACCATCTTCACCGCCTCCATCGATCAGCGTCTGAACGAACACGGTTACATCATTCCGGGCCTGGGTGATGCTGGCGACAAGATCTTCGGCACCAAGCAGAAGGACGCCTGACATGTCGCAAACGGAATTCAACGATCCGCTGTGGCGCCAGGGCATTTCCGGCGCACAGATGCTGTTCGTGGCCTTCGGCGCCCTGGTGCTGATGCCGCTGATCACCGGCATGGACCCTAACGTCGCGCTGTTCACCGCCGGTATCGGCACCCTGCTGTTCCAGTTGGTAACAAAGCGCCAGGTGCCGGTGTTTCTGGCCTCCAGCTTCGCCTTCATCGCGCCGATTCTGGCAGCCAAGGGCGAGTTCGGCCTGCCTGCGGTCATGGGTGGCGTGATTGCGGCCGGCCTGGTCTACATCCTGCTGTCGGCGCTGGTGAAGCTGCGCGGCCCGAGCTTCATCGACCGCTTGCTGCCACCGGTGGTGATCGCCCCGGTGATCATCTCCATCGGCCTGGCGCTGTCACCGGTCGCGGTGAACATGGCCATGGGCAAGGCTGGTGACGGCAGCGTCGAACTGGTGCCGTACAGCACCGCGATGATGATTTCGATGCCGGCGCTGATCACCACCCTGCTGGTGGCCGTGCTGGGGCGTGGGATCTTCCGCCTGGTGCCGATTCTTGCCGGTATCGCCGTTGGCTGCGCCATCGCCGCCGTACTCGGTGTGATCGACAGCAGCGCCGTCAGCCAGGCGGCCTGGATCGCCATGCCCAACTTCATCGCCCCCGAGCTGCACTGGGGCGCCATTCTGTACATGGTGCCGGTCGCCCTGGCGCCCGCTATCGAGCACATCGGCGGCGTGGTGGCGATTGGCAACGTGACCGGCAAGAACTTCGTCAAACAGCCGGGCCTGCACCGCACCCTGCTCGGCGACGGCCTGGCCACCTCGGCAGCCGGCCTGTTCGGTGGCCCGCCCAACACCACCTACGCCGAAGTGACCGGCGCGGTAATGCTGACCAAGAGCTACAACCCGAAGATCATGACCTGGGCGGCGGTATTCGCCATTGCCCTGGCCTTTATCGGCAAGTTCGGCGTGGCCCTGCAGAGCATCCCGGTGCCGGTGATGGGCGGCATTCTCTGCCTGCTGTTCGGCTCCATCGCCGTGGTCGGTCTCAACACCCTGATTCGTCATCAGGTCGACCTGTCCGAAGCGCGCAACCTGATCATCGTCTCGGTGACCCTGGTGTTCGGTATCGGCGGCATGGTGATTGGCGGCAAGGAATTTGCCCTGTCGGGCATTTCCCTGTGCGCCATCAGCGCCCTGCTGCTCAACCTGGTACTGCCAGGCGGCGCCGGCTGGAAGAAAAAGGACGGGCAAGAGGCCTGATTCTCTCGCCCAAGAAAAAGCCCGCGATTGATTCGCGGGCTTTTTCTTGACGCTGGCGAACGTTACCAGCCGACACCAAAGCCAAGGGTGTAGCGGGTTTCGTCCAGATCCCCTTCGGCACCGCTGACCATGTCCTTCTCGGCCTTCATGTTCAACGACGCCCAGTCGGTGACCTTGTAGCGCAGGCCGATCTCGGCATCCAGGCTGTAGTCGGCGGCGCTGCTGAGCGGGCGCCCCACTTCACCGACGCTGAACAGCTCGACGGTCTTGCCGATCAGATAGCGGTTGTAGTCCCACTTCACGCTCATGGCATAGAAACGGTCCTGTTCGCCGTTGCTGTACAAGTAGTCACTGCGGTTGGCCAGGGTGGCGAGGGAGAACGACCCCAGCTCGTCATCCCAGAACTGGTAACCCGGACCGGTACCCAGGGTGCGCTGACGCTCGACTTCTTCGATACGGTCGCGCTTGTACTCGAAGCGCCCCTGCCAGAACCATTTCTCGGTGAGGAAACGGTCAAGGGCATATTCGGCGCTCCAGTTGTCGGTACTGACGACGTCGTTTTTCAGCTCGCGGTTGTAATCAGCCAGCGCGTTATGCCGCCACAGGCCATGACGGGCCTGGGTCTTGATGCCGACATCGTAGTCGTCGGAGTCGCGCTCACCGCGCTTGTAGTCCAGACCGAGGTCGACATTGCCCTTCCAGGTGAAGTCCTCGACCAGCGGCTTGGGCTTCATGATCTGCTCGATCTGCGCCAGCTCGATGGTTTTCGGCGAGTCACCATTGGCCAGTGTCACCTTGCCCGGCTCGGCGGCCAGCAGCGATTTGGCACGCTCGCCATCCACAGGGCCAAGTTTGACCAGCAGCTCATGGTCGCTTTGCAGGGTGGCGATTTTCTTCCAGCTCAGCGGAATGGAGCCGCCGTAGTCGGTTTCCAGCAGCAGTTTGCTGCCGTCGAAGAAACGAATGGTGCCGGTCAGGCGGTCACCGTTGGTCAGCCAGACGGTGTCGGCAAACGTGGCGGAGCTGAGCAGGGCAAGGCTCAGACCAAGCAGCGAGAAGGATGATGGACGCGACATGGCAGGTCAGTAAGGCTCTGATGGGCGAAAAAGCCGGGCATTATCCGCAAGCCCGACACTTGAGCAAGAGCTGACCGACAGCCTGCCGCAGAGTTCAGCGTATTTGGTCGGCCAACCCTGCGCAGGACGCTGCTGCCTGCTGCATCATTGGCCTTGCAGGCTCACCAACCGATGCCGACACCGATCAGGTAATGTCGGTCAGAAACCCTCTGACCCTGGGCCGCCAGTTGATTGAGCTCATAGAGCAGCGACAGCCGCGCCCACTGGTTGAGGCGGTAGCGCAGGCCCATCTCACTGTCGAGCACGTAGTCGATTTCAGCGATATGCGGGATCTGCAGCTCGGCGTTGGCGTAGAACTCCAACCGCGTGCCCCATAGCAGGCGCTTGTAATCGAGCTCCAGCGACGTGGTATTGAAGGCCAGGTCGGCGACGTCCGACTCCAGGCGTACACGATTGAACTGCCCGATCAAGTCGAAGCGACCCAGTTCGTCATCCCAGAAGCGATAACCGGGGCCGGTGCCGACGATACGCTGACGGTCGACGATCTCGAATTCATCCTCGCCCTGCTGCACGCCCGCACGCCAGAACCAATGCTCGGTCAGAAAGCGGTCGAGGTCGTATTCCAGCTCCCAGTTGTCTTCGACCTTGCGATCATTCTTGATTTCACGCTCCAGTTCGCCGCTGAGCAGATGGCGCCAACGACCATGCTCGACGCGGGTATTGCCCTTGAGCTTCCACTCGTCGACATCGTTCTCGTTGCGCTTCATATCCAGTTTGGCATCAAGGTTGCCCTCCCAGAGGCGATCCTCCAGCAACGGCCGTGGCGGCACCAGGCGCTTGATCTGCGCCAGCGGCAAGGTGTACTCGCGCTCACCCTGCACGCGAACCATGCCCGCGCCGGCGGCGGCCAACCTTTCGCTGCGCTCGTTGTCGAAACCGCTGCGCCGCACCAGCAGGGGCTTGTCGGAGCTGAGGGTATCGATATCCTTCCAGTCGATCAGCACCTGGCCGGCATATCGGGTCTTGAGCGCCAGCTTGCCGCCATCGAGCAGGATGATTTCGCCGCTCAGACGATCGCCGTTGTTCAACCAGACGGTATCGGCCCAGAGCGGTGCAGCCAGGATTGAAAGACACCAGGCAATCAGTACACGCATGATAAGGACGCACCCCATGGGCAGGATCAAACCGGCAGAGTCTGCATGGCCGGCCTCGCCACCGGCAAGCGCAGAGGCACGCCGCGAAGCGCTGTACCTGGTATTGGCACAGGTGCCGGCCGGCAAGGTCGTCAGTTACGGCGAACTGGCGCAGTTGGCCGGCCTGGGCCGCGCCGCACGCTGGGTCGGCCGTACCCTGGGCCAACTCCCCGATGGCACCACCCTGCCCTGGCATCGTGTCATTGCCGCAGGCGGCCGTCTCAGCCTGAGCGCTGGCAGCCCGGCGGGCGCCGAACAACGGGCGCGCCTGCGGGCGGAGGGCATCAGCATCCTGAACGAACGTGTGGATATGCGTCGTCACGGCTGGCGTCCGATGGAGCACAGCAGTTAGAGTGCGCCCTACGAACCACCCCTCCAGCCCAGATTCGAGCCTGATGCCACGCAAATCCTGGCGAGAAGCCCTCGCCACCTACGCCAACCCCGCCACACTGGCGCTGCTGCTTCTGGGCTTCGCCGCCGGCCTGCCCTACATGCTGGTGTTCTCGACCCTGTCGGTCTGGCTGCGCGAAGCCGGCGTAGCGCGCGAGACCATCGGTTTTGCCAGCCTCATCGGCCTGGCGTATGCCTTCAAATGGGTCTGGGCCCCGATGCTCGACCAGTGGCGCCTGCCAGTGTTGGGCAAGCTTGGCCGGCGCCGCTCCTGGCTGGTGCTGTCACAGGGCCTGGTTGCCATCGGCCTGATCGGCATGGCGCATTACGATCCGCAAACGCACCTCTCGACGCTGATCGCCCTGGCCGTGCTGGTCGCCTTCGCTTCGGCCACCCAGGACATCGCCGTTGATGCCTACCGCCTGGAAATCCTCGGCGATGAGCATCAGGCTGCGCTGGCCGCCGCCTACATGACCGGCTACCGCGTCGCCGCGCTGCTGGCCACCGCCGGCGCGCTGTATTTCGCCGAAGGCTTCGGCTCGACCGCCAAGGTCTACCAGTTCAGTGCCTGGACCGGCACCTATATGGTCTTCGCCCTGCTGATGCTGCCCGGCCTGCTCACCTCCATCTGGATGCGCGAGCCACCGGCGCCGCCACATATCCATGTGGCGCCCCCCAAACACGGTTTCTTCCATCAGTTGCTGGCGATCAGCGCGGTGATCGTGCTGATCGTGTCCGTGCCGACCATGTTCATCCAGTTCTACCAGAGTGACCTGGTGCCGATGCTACTGGGTGACGTCAGCATGCAGGAGCTGCTCTACAGCGACCGCGCCTTCCTGCGCGCCATGCTCTACAGCACCCTGGCCTGCGTGTGCGCATCCGGGCTGTTCTGGGGTGGGCTGGCGCCGGTGCTGAAAACGGCAGCGGCGAGGTATGGTTTCTTCCATCAGCTGCTGTCCGTGCTGCTGCTGATCATCCTGCTGATTGCCGTGCCGGCGATGATCACCCAGTTCTACGAAAGCGATCTGCACCTGGTCCTGCAAGGCCAGATGAGCCTGCAGGAACTGCTCTACCAAGACCGCGCCTTCCTCCGCGCCCTGCTCTACACCCTGCTCACCAGCCTGTCGATTTCCAGCCTGTTCTGGGGCGGCATGGCCCCGGTGCTGACGCCGATCAACGACTTCATCGTGCGCTATCGCTGGCAGGCACTGCTGCTGCTGAGCCTGATTGCCACCTATCGCCTGTCCGATACCGTGATGGGGGTGATGGCCAACGTCTTCTACATCGACCAGGGCTTCACCAAGGAGCAGATCGCCAGTGTCAGCAAGATCTTCGGCCTGGTGATGACCCTGCTCGGCGCCGGGGCCGGCGGCCTGCTCATCGTGCGTTTCGGCATCATGCCGATTCTCCTGATCGGCGCGGCCGCCTCGGCGGCCACCAACCTGATGTTCATGCTACTGGTGGGCATGGGCCCGCACCTGAACATGCTGGTCGTCACCATCAGCTGCGACAACTTCAGCGCCGGCCTGGCCACCTCGGCCTTCGTCGCCTATCTGTCGAGCCTGACCAATCTGAAGTTCTCGGCCACCCAGTACGCCCTGCTCAGCTCCATCATGCTGCTGCTGCCGCGCCTGATTGGCGGCTACTCGGGAGTGATGGTGGAAAGCCTGGGTTATGCCCACTTCTTCCTGGCCACCGCGCTGATGGGCATCCCCACGCTGCTGCTGATCACATTGCAGTGGCGCCGCGACAAACGCCTGCCGGCGCCGCAAGAGGCGCCGCCTGCAGCCGAAAAAGCCTGATCAGCGACCGACGGCCGGCCCCTGGCTCGCCGTGGCGCGTTGCTGCGACGCGCTGAACGGGCGGGCATCAGGCCGGCTGTTCAGGCTTTTCCGCTGCCCGCCACAACACCTCGGCAACGCCCTGGCGCCTGGCGATCAGACGCGCAGCGACGAACAGCAAATCGGAGAGGCGGTTGACGTAGGCCAGGCCTTCACCGCGTAGCGGCTCGACGGCATTGAGGTGCTGGCAGCGCCGCTCGCAACTGCGCGCCAGGCTGCGGCAGACATGGGCCAGGGCGATCAGTTTGGAGCCGCCGGGCAGGATGAAGTTTTCCAATGGCCCGACCTCTTCGTTCCAGCGGTCGATGGCGGCCTCGAGGCGTTCCACCTCCACCTGCTGCAGCGCCTGGTACTCGGGCATCGCCAGTTCGCCCCCAAGGTCGAACAGGCGGTGCTGGCAGGGGCCAAGAATGTCACTGATTTCCTTGAGGCCTGGCCAGGTCACACTGGCCTCGTTCAGCTCGGCGAGCAGCAAACCAAGCTGACTGTTGAGCGTATCCAGCTCGCCCATGGCCTCGACGCGCGGGTGGTCCTTGCCGACCCGGCGGCCATCGGCCAGGCCGGTCTCGCCCTTGTCGCCGGTACGGGTGTAGATCTTCGAGAGACGAAAGCCCATGGTTCAGAGTCCTGTGTGCTCGGGCAGGGAGGCCAGCGGCAGGCGCAGGGTAAAGCAGGTGCCCTGGCCCGGCGTGGAGTGCACTTCCATCTGCCCCTTGTGATTGTTGGTGATGATGAAATAGGAGACCGCCAGACCGAGGCCGGTGCCCTGACCGACCTCCTTGGTGGTGAAAAAGGGTTCGAAGATGCGCTTGCGCACGGTTTCGCTCATGCCGATGCCGTTGTCCTCGACCTGCACTTCCGCCCAACTGCCAGCCTGCCGCGTACGCAGGATGATACGGCCTGGCTCGGCCTCGTCGTCGCGTTGATGAATGGCCTGCGCGGCGTTCTTCAGCAAGTTGAGCAGCACCTGCTCCAGTTCGTTGGCAGTCGCGGCTACCGGCCCCAGCAACGGATCGAACTGGCGCACGATTTCCAGGGTGCGGAAGTCGAAACCATCAGCCAGGTCGAAGTCGTTGCCGGCAATTTCCAGCGCCTGATCGATCAGTGCCGGCAGCTCGCAGGGCGACAGCTGACGGTCGCTACGGCGGCTGAAGCTGAGCATATGGCTGACGATCTTGGCGGCGCGCTGGCCAGCCTGCTGGATGCCATCGAGCAGGCGCGGAATCTCGCGCGCCTCCATGTACTGCTCGATGGCAGCCAGGCTGATGCCGGCCTGCTCGGCCCGTTCGAGGTTTATTTCCAGCTCCGGCGACAGGCGCCGGCGAATGTTCTGCACGTTATGCAGGATGGCCCCGAGCGGGTTGTTGATTTCATGCGCCATACCCGCCGCCAGGCCGCCGACCGAGAGCATCTTTTCCGACTGCACCATCATTTCCTCGAGAGCCAGGCGCTGGGTGATGTCGTCGATACGGATCACCACGCCACGCCCGGCACCGCCCATCAGCGGGTAGAACGTCAGGGCGTAATGATGAGGCTCTTCGCCCTTGTGCCAGGTGACACGCTCGATCTTCTCCACCCGATGTTGTTCGGCGGTACCTTTGAGCTGGGGCAGAAACGGCTTGAGTGGCGGAAAGGCGAGGAACACCGGCTGGTTCAGTGCCTCTTCCAGCGGCGTGCCGGATAACGTGCTGGCCTCCTGATTCCACTGCGTAACGTAAAGCTGCTCATCGAGGGCGATCAGCGCCGAGGGCATGGAGTCGATGATGCTGTTGAGGTAGTTCTGGAAACCGGTGAGCTTCTTCTCGATCTTGCTGCGCACCTGCACTTCCAGCTCCAGCTTGCGGTTGGAGTGGCGGGTTTCCTCGGCCAGGCTCTGCGCCTGATCGAAGGCCTGCTGGGCGTCGTCGCGGGCGCGCTTGAGTTGCTGCTCGCGGGCTTCCATGCGCATCAGCATGGTGTTGAAGGCATCGGCCAGGCTGCCGATTTCGTCCTGATTGCCGCGATCGGCGCGCAGCGCATAGTTCTCTTCGCGGGTAACCTGACGCGACAGTTCCTCGAGACGGCGGATGGGCTTGGTCACCAGACGCTTGATCTGTTTGGCCACCAGCAGCCACAACAGCACGCTGAACGCCAGAATCACCAGGCTGGCGGTCAGGGTGCCGGTATAGAACGCCCCCGGCAGTTCACTGGAGGCGACCAGCAACAGGGCACCGGGACGACCGCTGGGATGCGGCAGGTCGACCAGCAGATTGGTGCGAAAAGCCGTTTCGCGCCAGTGCTGCAACTGGCTCAGTTGCTGTGGCAATTGCAGTTTCTCCCCGCGCTGCAATTGCGCCAGGCTGTTGCCATTGCTGTCATAGATCACCGCTGCACGCAGCGGCGCGTAATCATCCAGGCGCGTGAGCACAGCCTCGGCCGAGGCCGACGAGTGCAGGGCTTCCTTGCTCAGCGTCGGGCTGGCGATCAGGCGGCCCAGGGTGTGCAGCGCCTGTGGCGCCATGCTTTCCTGGGTGATCCAGTAGGCAGCACTGATGAAGGCCAGATTGGCCACCAGCATCACGGCGGCGAGCAACGCCAACAGTGCAGCGAGCAGCTTGCGGCCAACCGGCAGGTTTTCGAGGCGCTGACGCAATCTCATGAAGGTGTCGTGGTGACGAATGGAAACGGCAGGTTAGCGCGGTTGCCCACTGCCTGTGTAGGGCGGTTGTAACCGGCCAGGCCATGAGCGGCGGTTTGCCACGTCAATCCAGCGGCAAACCCCGTTCGCGCAGATGCTTGATCAGACGCTGCTGCAGCTGCTCCAGCTGTGGCAGGTGCAACTGCTGGCGCCGTGCAGCCGCGCAGGCGTAGCCCAGCAGATAGCTGAGCTCGGTACGCCGCCCTTGCGCAACGTCCTGATGCATGGAGGAGTAGTTGGCGGCGGTGGCATGGATCACCCGCAGCACGTCCTCATGCAAATGCTCTGCAGCCGCCGCCTGGCCGCAGCCCTGCAGCAGGGCAACGAGTTCGCTGCACAGGCTGGCGACTTCAACCGAGTGCCCGGCCAGCTCGCCGTTACGGCAGTCGTACAGCACGGTGAGCGGGTTGATCGCGCAGTTCAGCGCCAGTTTGCGCCACAGCCGCGCGAGAATGTCCGGGCTCCACTGGTGCGTGATGCCGGCGTGCTGCAGCTCGCTTAGCCAGGCGGGCGGTTGGGGGTCATGCGGGTCGCCCAGCCAGTTTTGCCCCTGGCCGGCAAACACCACCTGAAAATCGGCAGGACGAAAGGCACCTTCGGTGCTGGAAACGAACAGGCAACGTTGCGCGGGCAGATCACGGGCGACGGCGTCCTGACTGCCGAGACCATTTTGCAGCAGCAACAACTCGGCGCCCGGCGCCAGACGCCTGGCGATACTCGCGACGGCCTGCTGCGCGTCATAAGCCTTGCAGGCCAGCAGCAAACGATGAATGGGCGCATGCGCCTGCGGCAACTCGGCAGGGATGGCGAAGCGCTGAGCCTGCCCCGCCTCGATCAGGGTCAGGCCACCGGCCTGACGATAGGCCTCGAGGCGTTGCCGGTTGCGCAGAATCAACCTGACCGGCAGACCGGCACGAGCCAGACGCGCAGCCCACAGGCTGCCGAGGCTGCCGGCGCCGAGAATGTGCCAGGTCACGGCAGGGGCAACCGCATGGCGGCGACGCGACCGCTGGCGTAGGACTCGGCCAGCAGCTTTTGTGCATGCTGGATCAGTTGCTCGGGGTCGGTGGGCAGTGCCTTGGCATCGATGCCGACCAGGCTGATGCCCGCCTTCAGGGTGATGAAGCCTTCGCTGGTCTTGAATGCCTTGAGGTTCAGCCCCTCGTGCAGACGCTTGAAACTGCTCGGCGAACATTCCTGCAGATCATCAAGCAGCGTGATCAGGCCAAAATGGTTGTCATCCAGACGGGTCAGCACATCCAGCGGCCGGACCAGTTGCTGCAGCCGACGGGCGGCACTGTGCAGCAGCTCATTGAAGAAGCGTTCTCCATACTGGCTACGCAGTTGCGTGGCTTCGGGCAGACCTATCAACAGGTAGCAGACAGCGCCGCCGCGTGATTCGATCTGGCGCAGGCTGTCGGAGAGCTTCTGGCGCAAATAGCGCGGGTTGCCCAGCCCCGTCAGCGGGTCGACCAGATTGCGGCGCTCCAGGCTGGCGACACTCTGCGTGAGCATGCGGTTTTCGTGCAGCAGGCGCTGCAGGGTATTGCACAGCCGGTCGGCGGCGTACACACGCGGCACCAGCTGCTCGTTCATGGCCGCCTTGCTGATGAAGTCATCGACGCCCCGGTCGAAGGCCTCGCCCAGCACGTTTTCGCCTTCCTTGCCGGTGAGCAGGATGATGTAGGTGTAGTGATCGGCCGTCTCGTCCAGCTGACGTACCCGCGCGGTCAGCTCCAGGCCGTCGATCTCGGGCATCAGCCAGTCGGCCAGCAATACGCTGGCCGGGCGCTGCTCCAGTTGCTGCAGGGCTTCGCTGGCGCTGCTGGCAAAGCGTACGTCCTGGTAGCCAGCCTGGCTCAGTGCACGGCCAATCATGGCACTGGAGAACTTGGCGTCGTCCACCACCAGGATGCTGAGATGGGGGTTAGGCATGGTACTGGCTCGCAGGCAGGAGGGAAGGACGCCAAACGGCGTTTATCAGAGTGGGTATAATGAGGCCGCCATAGTTATCGTCAAGTCAGGCGCGTTCACTCCGTGAAGAGGATCGCGCCGTCCATCAGGAGCCCACTCATGCCTTCGTTCGACGTCGTGTCCGAACTGGATAAACACGAACTGACCAATGCGGTCGATAACGCCATCAAGGAACTCGACCGCCGTTTCGATCTGCGCGGCAAGTGCAGCATCGAAAGCAAGGACAAGGCGCTGACCCTGACCGCCGAAGCCGAGTTCATGCTCGAGCAGATGCTCGACATCGTGCGTAGCAGCCTGGTCAAGCGCAAGATCGACTGCCAGTGCATGGAAACCAAGGATCCCTACGCGTCAGGCAAGGTGATGAAGCAGGAGGTCACCTTCCGCGAAGGTATCGACAAGGAGCTGGCGAAGAAGATCGTCGCTCACATCAAGGACGCCAAGCTCAAGGTGCAGGCCGCCATCCAGGGCGAGCAGGTACGCGTGACCGGCAAGAAACGTGACGACCTGCAGGAAGCCATCGCCCTGCTGCGCGGTCACGAGTTCGGCATGCCGCTGCAGTACAACAATTTCCGCGATTGAACCTTTGCGGCGCCAGGGCGTCGCACACTAGGTTGATAGCATTCTGACCGCCATGGCCTGCCATGGCGGTTGCGTTTCAGGCACGGGAAAACAGGAGTCCCCATGGAGATGAACGTCGACGAACTGGTCAAGCTGTCCGAAGCCTGGCTGCCTGTGGTGCTGGAGTACAGCGGCAAGTTGACTCTGGCCCTGATCACTCTGCTGATTGGCTGGTGGTTGATCAGCAGGCTGACCTCGAGCATCGGGCGCATGCTTGAAGTACGCAAGATCGACCGCGCCCTGAGCAGCTTCATCGGCAGCCTGATCAGCATCGTGCTGCGCATTCTGCTGCTGATCAGCGTGGCCTCGATGATCGGCGTAGAAACCACCTCGTTCATCGCCATGATCGGTGCGGCAGGCCTGGCCATCGGCCTGGCCTTGCAGGGCAGCCTGGCCAATTTCGCCGGTGGCGTGCTGATCATGCTGTTTCGTCCCTTCCGGGCGGGGGACTGGATCGAGGCCCAGGGGGTATCCGGCAGCGTCGACAGCATCCAGATCTTCCATACCACCCTGAAGACCGGCGACAACAAGGTGGTGATCGTGCCCAACGGCAGCCTGTCCAACGGACATATCACCAACTATTCGCGCGAACCGCGTCGACGTGCCGATATCAACATCGGCATCGATTACGCCAGCGACATCAAACAGGCCCGTGAGGTGCTGCTGGATATCGCCCGGGATCCGCGCGTGCACCTCGACCCTGCGCCAGCGGTGTTCGTCACCGGGCTTGGGGAAAGCGCGGTGAATCTGTCGCTGCGCGTCTGGGTGGCGACCGGCGACTTCTGGCCCGTGACCTTCGACTTTACCGAACAAGCCAAGGAACGCCTGAGCGAAGCCGGCATCGGCATTCCCTTTCCACAGCGCGTGGTGCACCTGAGCAAAGCCGAGTAAAGCGCTCCCCTCGCACCAGGCTGCGGTTCAATCAGGACAGCCGCTCGCACGAGCGGCTGATTTACCTCTCTACGAGGCGGGCCAGAATGCGCGAATACCCGCCACACCCTGAGCGCCGATCTGCCAGGCACGCTCGACGTCGCCCGGGCCAACACCGCCCAGCAGGTAAGCCGGCAAGTTAAACCCCGCCAGCATCTCGCGCGCCGCCTCCCAGCCCAGCGGCTGCGCGCCGGGGTGCGTGGCGGTGGCCTGCAGCGGTGACAGGGTGGCGAAATCCACCCCCATCTGCGCAGCAAGGGCCAACTCCTCGGGACTGTGGCAGGAAGCGGCCAACCAGCGATTTTCAGGGAACGGTCGACCACCAGCGCCGTATTGACGCAGTTGCTCGGCGGTCAGGTGCCAGCCGGCCGCCGGAAAGTCGCCCAGCCACTCCAGCGGCCCCTTGAGCATCAGTTGCGCCTTGCCGGCGCACAGTCCCTGCACATCGACGGCCAGGTCGCGGTACTGCGCATCGAACATGTTCGGCGCACGCAGTTGAATCAGGCGTATGCCTTGGGCCAGGGCACTGCGGATGCCGGCCAGCAGCTCGCTCGGCGCCAGGCCATCCGGAGTGATCAGGTAGCACTCGGGCAGGCGCGCGGCGGCGACTATGGGTTTGTTGGCGGCGGGGAATTGGTAGTCCAGCAACTGCCGCTCGCTGGCCCAGGCCAGCGGCTGACCCTCGGCACCATGCGGCTCGCCACTGAAGGCCGAAACCTCCCAGACGTCCAGCAGCACCTGCTTGTCCGGGTAATCGTGGCGAATCTGGATCAGCGGGCGCGCCGCCTGCGGGCAAATGCCCAGTTCCTCCTGCAGTTCGCGCGCGAGCGCGGCATGCACGGTTTCGCCCTCTTCCACCTTGCCACCGGGGAACTCCCAGAGCCCGCCCTGGTGTTTGTCCTCAGGTCGCCTGGCGAGCAGGATGCGTCCATCGACACCCCGAATCACTGCTGCTGCGACATGCACACGCTTCACCCCTTGACCTCCTGCAATGCTGCCTGATGCCAGCGTTGGAACGCCGGCCAGCGGTAGATGGTTTCGACATAGGCCGCTGCCGTTGTCGGCAAGGCCACATGATAACTGCGCAGGCGTGCGGCAACCGGCGCGAAGAAGGCATCGGCAATGCTGGCCTGACCGAACAGATAGTTGCCGGAACTGCCGAAGCGCTCGCGGCAATCGGCCCAGATCGCGCAGATGCGGTCGATATCGGCCTGCGCCGCGTCCGGCAGCTCGGTCAGCGCCTTGTCACGCGCCAGATCCATCGGCAGGTGGCTGCGCAGCGCGCTGAAGCCACTGTGCATCTCCGCACAAACACTACGCGCCAAGGCGCGTGCCTGAGGCGCCTGCGGCCACAGCTGCGCCTCGGGGTAGCGCTCGGCCAGATACTCGGCTATCGCCAGCGAATCCCACACCGGCCCATGCTCGGTGAGCAGCACCGGCACCTTGCCGGTGGGCGAGTGCCGTAGCAATTGCGCGCGGCTGTCGGGCTGATACAGGCGCACCCGCACTTCTTCACATTCCACACCGGCCAGCTCGACCGCCAGCGCGGCGCGCAACGACCAGGAGGAATAGTTCTTGTCGCCAATCACCAGTTTCACAGGCATCTCGCGCGTCCTCGGGCATGAAGTCGCTCGACGTTAAAAGCCTGCCTCCCGAATAGCAAATTCCCGCGCGTCATGCGGACATGAGGCGCGGGAATACGGACGAGCAGGACGCGATCAGGTGCGGTATTCGGCGTTGATCTTGACGTACTCGTGGGACAGGTCGGTGGTCCAGATGGTCTCGCTGCAGGTGCCGCGTCCCAGCTCGATGCGGATGGTGATTTCCTCACGGGCCATCACTGCCGCACCCTGTTCTTCGGTGTAGGTGGTCGCGCGGCAACCCTTGCTGGCGATGCAGACTTCACCGAGGAATACGTCGATCTTGCTCACGTCCAGTTGCGGTACGCCGGCATAGCCGACCGCTGCGAGGATGCGGCCCCAGTTCGGGTCGGAGGCGAACAGCGCGGTCTTGATCAGCGGCGAGTGGGCCACGGCGTAGGCTACGTCCAGGCACTCCTGATGGGTGCCACCGCCATTGACCTGCACGGTGACGAACTTGGTCGCACCTTCGCCGTCACGGACGATGGCCTGCGCCACTTCCATGAAGACGTCGAATACCGCCTGCTTGAGCTTGGCGAACAGTTCACCCGAGGCTTCGCTGATTTCCGGCAACCCGGCCTGGCCGGTGGCGATCAGCATGCAGCAGTCATTGGTGGAGGTGTCACCATCGATGGTGATGCGGTTGAACGACTTGTTCGCCGCATCGCGCACCAGATCCTGCAGCACGCCCTGAGCGACCTTGGCGTCGGTGGCAATGTAGCCGAGCATGGTGGCCATGTTCGGGCGGATCATCCCCGCGCCCTTGCTGATGCCGGTCACGGTGATGGTCACGCCGTCATGCTGGAACTGCCGGCTGGCGCCCTTGGGCAGGGTGTCGGTGGTCATGATGCCGGTCGCAGCCGCTTCCCAGTTATCGGCCTTGAGGTCGTCCAGCGCCGCCTGCAGCGCGGACTCGATCTTCTCGACCGGCAACGGCTCACCGATCACCCCGGTGGAAAACGGCAGCACGGCGCTTTCCGCCACGCCAGTCAGCTCAGCCAGGCGCGCACAGGCACGGCGTGCGCGTGCCAGGCCATCGGCACCGGTGCCGGCGTTGGCGTTGCCGGTGTTGGTCAGCAGGTAACGCACTTCGCCGCCCAGGCGCTCGCGGGTAATCAGTACCGGCGCAGCGCAGAACGCGTTGGTCGTGGTCACCCCGGCAATCCGCGAACCTTCGGCGCAGCGCATCACCACCACATCCTTGCGCCCGGGGCGCTTGATGCCGGCCGAGGCGATGCCCAGCTCGAAACCGGGAACCGGGTGCAGGGTAGACAGCGGGCCAAGACCAACAGCCATGAGATGCGCTCCTTCAAGTATGCAGTGATCGCTCGGGCGACCGGATGAGATGGTAAAACGCCGCGAGCGGCACAGCCGTCGCGGCGTTGTCAGGGCGCTGGCAGCATAGCCGAAGCGCCCGCTACTGCAAGCGGCCTCGATCAGCCGATCTGGCCGTGACAGTGCTTGTACTTCTTGCCCGAACCACAGGGGCACGGCTCGTTACGACCGACCTTGGGTTCGGCGCGTACCGGCGCAGCCGCCACGGCGACATCGCCCTCTTCAGCCGCGCTGTCTTCGGCCATCAGTGCCGAAGCATCGGCATGCTGGAACTGCATGCGCTCGGCCAGGGCCTCGGCTTCGCGACGCAGGCGCGCTTCCTCTTCGGCCGGATCCTCGCGACGAACCTGAACGTGGCAAAGAACGCGAATGGTGTCGCGCTTGATCGACTCCAGCAGCTCCTGGAACAGGGCAAAGGACTCGCGTTTGTACTCCTGTTTAGGATTCTTCTGCGCGTAGCCACGCAGGTGAATACCGTGACGCAGGTGATCCATGGTCGACAGGTGGTCTTTCCACAGGTCATCCAGTACGCGCAGCAGAATCTGCTTCTCGAAGGTACGCAGCGCTTCGGCGCTGGCCTGGGTTTCCTTCTCGTTGTACGCAGTCAGCAGCTCGGCGAGGATGCGCTCGCGCAGGGTTTCCTCGTACAGCTTGTCGTCTTCATCCAGCCACTGCTGAATCGGCAGCTTGAGACCGAAATCGCTCTGCAGGGTGGATTCCAGACCGGCCACATCCCACTGCTCCGGCATCGACTGCGGCGGAATGTGGCTGTTAATGGCGGCGCTCAACACTTCCTCGCGGAACTCGGCAATGGTATCGCCAACGCTCTCGGCAGCCAGCAGGCTGTTGCGCATGTGGTAGATCACCTTGCGCTGCTCGTTGGCCACGTCGTCAAATTCCAGCAGTTGCTTGCGCATGTCGAAGTTGCGACCTTCGACCTTGCGCTGCGCCTTCTCGATGGCGTTGGTGACCATGCGGTGCTCGATGGCCTCGCCGGACTGCATGCCGAGAGCCTTCATGAAGTTCTTCACCCGGTCGGAGGCGAAGATACGCATTAGATTGTCTTCCAGCGACAGATAGAAGCGGCTGGAACCCGGGTCACCCTGACGACCGGCACGGCCACGCAGCTGGTTGTCGATACGGCGCGATTCGTGACGCTCGGAAGCGATCACATGCAGGCCACCGGCCTCGATGACCTGCTGATGGCGCTTCTGCCAGTCAGCCTTGATCTGTGCGATCTGCTCGTCGGTCGGGTTTTCCAGCGCGGCAACTTCCACTTCCCAGTTGCCACCGAGGAGGATGTCGGTACCGCGACCGGCCATGTTGGTAGCGATGGTCAGCGCCCCCGGACGACCGGCCTGGGCGATGATCTCGGCTTCCTTGTCGTGGAACTTGGCGTTGAGCACCTTGTGCTCGATGCCTTCCTTATTCAGCAGCTGGCTGACGTACTCGGAGGTTTCGATGGTGGCAGTACCGACCAGAATCGGCCGGCCCTGGGCCTGGCAGTCCTTGATGTCAGCGATGATCGCCTGGTACTTCTCTTCCTGGGTCAGGTAGACCAGGTCGTTGAAGTCCTTACGCGCCACCGGCTTGTTGGTCGGGATGACCATCACGTCCAGACCGTAGATCTGGCGGAACTCGAACGCCTCGGTATCGGCAGTACCGGTCATGCCGGACAGCTTGTTGTAGAGACGGAAGTAGTTCTGGAAGGTGGTCGAAGCCAGCGTCTGGCTCTCGGCCTGGATGTTCACCCCTTCCTTGGCCTCGATGGCCTGATGCAGACCTTCGGACAGACGACGGCCCGGCATGGTACGCCCGGTGTGCTCGTCGATCAGGATGACCTGGCCGTTCTGCACGATGTATTCGACATTACGATGGAACAGCTTGTGTGCACGCAGGCCGGCGTAAACGTGAGTCAGCAGACCGAGGTTATGTGCGGAATACAGGCTTTCACCTTCGGCCAGCAGGCCGGCAGCGGTGAGCATCTCCTCGACGTACTGGTGGCCGGCTTCGTTGAGCTCGACCTGACGCGACTTCTCATCGATCTTGTAGTGACCTTCCTGGGTCACCACGCCTTCCTCTTCCTCGATGTGCTGGCTCAGGCGCGGGATCAGCTTGTTGATCTCGATGTACAGCTTGGAGCTGTCTTCGGCCTGACCGGAAATGATCAGCGGGGTACGCGCTTCGTCGATGAGGATGGAGTCGACTTCGTCGATCACGGCGAAATTCAGCTCACGCTGGAACTTGTCTTCCAGGCTGAAGGCCATGTTGTCGCGCAGGTAGTCGAAACCGAATTCGTTGTTGGTGCCGTAGGTGATATCGGCGGCATACGCGGCGCGCTTCTCTTCCGGCGGCTGGAAGGGGGTGACGATACCCACGGAAAGACCGAGAAACTCGTACAGCGGACGCATCCAGTTGGCATCGCGGCGTGCCAGGTATTCGTTGACCGTGACCACATGCACGCCCTTGCCGGACAGCGCATTGAGGTAGACGGCCAGGGTACCGACCAGGGTCTTGCCCTCACCAGTACGCATCTCGGCGATCTTGCCTTCGTGCAGGGTCATGCCGCCGATGAGCTGCACATCGAAGTGGCGCATGCCCATCACCCGCTTGCCGGCCTCACGGGCCACGGCAAAGGCTTCGGGAAGCAGCTTATCGAGGGTTTCGCCCTTGGCCAGACGGCCCTTGAACTCTTCGGTCTTACCACGCAGCTGCTCGTCCGAGAGGGCGATCATCTGCTCTTCGAGGGCGTTGACGGACTGTACCGCCTTGAGCATGCGTTTGACTTCACGCTCATTCTTGCTTCCGAAAAGTTTTTTCAACAGAGGCGCAAACATATCGACAGGATCTTCCGGCGAATGGATGGAGGTCGGCGCAAACCGCGACATGGCAGCCAGCATGGCTACAGACGAAGGGGGCATTCTACCCGGAAAACCCAGGGAGGAAAGTGACGTTGTCAGCCCATTGCTGCCGCGTGTGTTGCAGACCGCGCCACCCGGCAGGCCGGGAGCGCGACGTGAAACCTTATATGAGGGTCAATGCCGGCAATACAAGGGCGAGGCGAAAGCGACCTGTTTACTCGACGCCGCTGGCCCGCGCGATGTACAGGGCCGGATTGACCTGACGCCCCTCCTTGCTGACCTCGAAATGCACGTGATAACCGGTGGAGCGCCCACTGCGACCGACCTTGGCAATGGTCTGGCCACGCTGCACCAGATCACCGATCTGCACGGTATTGCTCTGGTTGTGCGCATAGAGCGTGACGTAGCCATCGGCATGGCTGACTTCCACGGTATTGCCGTAACCACTCTTCTTCCCGGAGAAGGTCACCACACCAGCCGCCACCGCGACTACGTCGCTACCAGGCTTGGCGGCGAAGTCGATGCCCTTGTGAACACTGGCGCGACCGGTCAAGGGGTGCACACGACGACCAAAGGGTGACGACACATAACCTTGCAAAACCGGACGACCGGAGAGGGTTTCGGCCTCATTCAGACGGCGCTCACCCAGCAATTGCTCGAGCACTTCAAGCTGCTGCTCGCGACTGTCCACGCGCAACGCCAGCTCATCGAGCGCACTCATGAAAGGCGGCGGCGCATACGCCGAAGCGCCCAGCGCATCCTCTGCACCGCCCTGGCCTACACCGAGTGAGAAGTCGAACTCGCCGGCATCCAGCTCCGCCAACTCGGTAAGACGCTCACCCAGGGCATCGAGCCGGGTAAGGCGCGCCTGCAACTCGGCAACGTGAACGGCGAAGGCATCGAGCTGACGCTGCGCATCCTGGCGTACGGCGCCAACCTGTTCGCGCTGTTGATCGAGCGCCTTGGCCAGCGAGGCATCGACCACTGGTTCGGCGGTCAGCCACCTGGCACCCAGCGCGGCACCGGCACCAAGGCTCAGAGCCAGCAACACAACAACCGATAGCAGCAGCCAGCGCAGGTTCAAATGGATCGTTCGCGCTGAACCATGGCGACTGTTGAGCAAAATGATGTGCATGGTTTCCCCTTTTCACAAAGCACAGGCCGGCAGCACGCTCTGCTACCATGTCGGCTCTGCAACTTAAGGCTTCCCGCCATGACGTTTCGTCCCTTGCCGGCCCAGGCACCCGCTAAGCTGCTGCGCGAAGCAAAGCCCCTGAAAGCGCTGTTCAGCCAGGCACAACGCCTTGTTCACCTACAGCGTCTTGTCGATAGCCAGCTACAGCCCGCAGCCCGGGAGCACTGTCATGTAGCGTCCTGGCGCGACGGCTGTCTGTTGTTGATCGTGACCGACGGCCACTGGGCAACACGCCTGCGTTACCAGCAACGAAGATTGCAACGACAGCTGCAGGCGCTTGAAGAGTTCGCGACCTTAACGAAAATCATATTCAAGGTGCAACCTCAAGGTGGCCAGAATCGCGCAGCAGGTCGCACCTTGCACCTCTCCGACAGCGCCGCACATAGCATCCAGGCCACCGCCGAAGGCATCAGCGACCCCAGACTACGCGCCGCACTTGAGCGCCTGGCCAGCCACACTCGCAAGGACGAATGACGCCTCGTCCGTTCGTCGGCAAAGGTCATCCGGGCACGACCAGCAGAAAAACGTCGCCGGAGAACCGTCTCAACGCAGCACGCCATGGCTGCAGCAAGACATAAAAAAGGCCACCCGAAGGTGGCCTAAAATTGAAGCAGGAAAGAGAGTAGGTTTACACCGCCGCAACCGGACGCATGTAAGAGATCGGCGCGAGGTTGGCGTCTTCGAAGGTCACCATTTCCCAGGCATCGGCCTGCTCGATCAGGGTACGCAGCAAACGGTTGTTCAATGCGTGACCGGACTTGAAGCCCTTGAACTCGCCGATCAGGCTATTGCCCAGCAGGTACAGGTCACCGATGGCATCGAGAATCTTGTGTTTGACGAATTCGTCCTCGTAACGCAGGCCGTCTTCATTGAGCACGCGATACTCGTCGACCACGATGGCGTTTTCCACACTGCCACCAAGCGCCAGGTTCTGTGAACGCAGGAACTCGATGTCACGCATGAAGCCGAAGGTGCGGGCCCGGCTGACTTCCTTGACGAAAGACGTGCTGGAGAAATCCACACTGGCGCTCTGCGTGCGATTGCGGAACACGGGGTGATCGAAGTCGATCTCGAAGCTCACCTTGAAACCGTCGAAAGGCACGAAGGTGGCGCGCTTGTCGCCCTCCTCCACCGTCACCTCACGCAGGATACGGATGAACTTCTTCGGCGCTTCCTGCTCCTGCAGGCCAGCGGATTGAATCAGGAATACAAAGGGACCAGCGCTGCCATCCATGATCGGCACTTCGGACGCGGAGAGCTCAACGTAGGCGTTATCGATGCCCAGGCCAGCCATGGCCGAAAGCAGGTGCTCTACCGTGTCCACCTTGACGTCGCCATTGATCAACGTGGTCGACATGGTGGTTTCACCGACATTCCCGGCCAGTGCGCGGATTTCCACGACAGGATCGAGGTCGGTGCGACGAAACACGATACCGGTGTCCACCGGAGCCGGCTTCAGGGTCAGGTAAACCTTTTCCCCCGAATGCAGGCCAACGCCGGTGGCACGGATGATGTTCTTCAGGGTGCGTTGTCTGATCATGGCTTGGCCGCTATATCGCTAGTTGCGAACTGTTTTCAACAATGGTCGGAAATAATAGCAGAACCGACCTTTGCTGAACACCAATCACCCATATACTCCTGATAAATTCCATCAATCAGCCTGGCGACGCAGGAACGCCGGAATATCCAGGTAATCGAGATCGTCCTGGGTATTGAGCTTGGCTGCAGTGGCCGCGCCGCCATGGCTCTGACGCTGCACGGTCGGGCGTTCGTAGTCCTTGTAGTTGACCGACTGCTCGCTGCGCGCAGGCGCGGCAGGCTGCTGGGCAACCGACTGAGTGACGGCGACCTGTACGGTGTTGTCGACCACCTTGACCGGTTTTTCCATGCGCGCACCCAGGCCGGTAGCGACCACGGTGACGTGCAGTTCGTCGCGCATGTCGGCGTCGATCACGGTGCCGACCTTGACGGTGGCCTGATCGGAGGCGAACTGCTCGATGATGTTACCCACGTCGGAGTATTCACCCAGCGACAGATCGGGACCTGCGGTGATGTTCACCAGGATGCCGCGCGCGCCCTGCAGGTTGACGTCTTCCAGCAGCGGGTTGCGGATGGCCGCCTCGGTCGCTTCACGCGCACGGTTCGGACCGCTGGCGCAGCCGGTGCCCATCATGGCCATGCCCATTTCGCTCATCACGGTTTTCACGTCGGCGAAGTCGACGTTGATCATGCCCGGACGCTTGATGATGTCGGAGATACCGCGTACGGCACCGGCCAGTACGTCGTCAGCCTTGGCGAAGGCAGACAGCAGGCTGGCGTCCTTGCCGAGGATGGTCAGCAGTTTTTCGTTGGGGATGGTGATCAGCGAGTCGACGCTCTCGGCCAATGCACGGATGCCTTCATCGGCGATGACCATGCGCTTCTTGCCTTCGAACGGGAACGGACGGGTGACCACGGCCACGGTGAGGATACCCAGTTCCTTAGCCACTTCGGCGATCACCGGAGCAGCGCCGGTACCGGTGCCACCGCCCATACCGGTGGTGATGAACACCATGTCGGTGCCGGCCAGCACTTCGGCGATACGCTCACGGTCTTCCAGCGCGGCCTGACGACCGACTTCGGGATTGGCGCCAGCACCCAGGCCCTTGGTCACGCCCGGGCCGAGCTGCAGCACGGTGCGCGCACCGATGTTCTTCAGCGCCTGCGCATCGGTGTTGGCGCAGATGAACTCGACGCCCTCGATGTTGCTGACGGCCATGTGATTGACTGCGTTACCGCCGCCACCACCGACACCAATGACCTTGATCACTGCGCTTTGTGGAATGTTGTCTACTAGTTCGAACATGATCCCTCTCCTTCCTTTCTAGTTGTGTAACGCCTACCGCAAAATTCAGAAATTGCCTTGTACCCAACGCTTGATGCGTTCGAGTACCGGGGGTTTGCTCTCGTCCTGATAAGGACTGCCCACCGACATGGAAATGCCGTCGTTCTGCTTCTGCAGCCCGTACATCAGCAGCCCCACACCGGTGGAATAAATCGGGTTGCGCACGACGTCGCCCATGCCCTTGACGCTATGCGGCACACCAAGGCGTACCGGCATATGAAAGATTTCCTCGGCCAGTTCGACCGCGCCTTCCATCTTCGCCGTACCGCCGGTCATGACGATCCCGGCCGGAATCAGATCTTCGTAGCCACTGCGACGCAGCTCGGCCTGTACCAGGGTAAACAGCTCGTCGTAGCGCGGCTCGACCACCTCGGCCAGGGACTGGCGCGACAGGTCGCGCGGCGGACGATCACCGACGCTCGGCACCTTGATGGTTTCACCGGCACCGGCCAGCTTGGCCAGGGCGCAGGCGTAGCGAATCTTGATTTCCTCGGCGTACTGGGTCGGCGTACGCAGGGCCATGGCGATATCGTTGGTGACCTGATCACCGGCAATCGGGATCACCGCCGTGTGACGAATCGCACCTTCGGTGAAGATGGCGATATCGGTGGTGCCACCGCCGATGTCCACCAGGCACACGCCCAGCTCTTTCTCGTCCTCGGTCAGTACCGAATAGGCCGAGGCCAGCTGTTCGAGGATGATGTCGTCGACTTCCAGGCCGCAGCGGCGCACGCATTTCTCGATGTTCTGCGCCGCATTCACGGCGCAGGTGACCACGTGCACCTTGGCTTCCAGGCGCACGCCGGACATGCCCAGCGGCTCGCGCACGCCTTCCTGGTTGTCGATCACGTAATCCTGCGCCAGGGTGTGCAGCACGCGCTGGTCTGCCGGAATCGCCACGGCCTGCGCGGCGTCGAGCACGCGCTCGATATCGGCCGGGCTCACTTCACGATCACGGATGGCGACGATGCCGTGGCTGTTCAGGCTGCGGATGTGATTGCCGGCCACGCCAACGAATGCCGAATGGATGCGGCAACCGGCCATCAGTTGCGCTTCTTCCACGGCACGCTGGATCGAAGCCACGGTGGACTCGATATTGACCACCACGCCCTTCTTCAGCCCGCGCGACGGATGGGTACCGATGCCGACGATTTCCAGCTGGCCGTCGGCCGTCACCTCGCCCACCAGCGCCACCACCTTGGAGGTGCCGATGTCCAGGCCAACGATCATCTTGCCGCTCTGCGCGCTATTCATTAGTCCAGCCTCTCCTCAATTCACTTTCTGCTCGGCCGCAGCCGGCTCCACCGGCTCACGCCAGGCCACGGCCAGGCCGTTGGCATAACGCAGGTCGATGCGCGCGATGTTCGCGCTCTGATCGATCAGTTCCCGCTCATAGATGGCGGCGAAACGACGCATTTTTTCCACCACGTGATCACGTCCCAGCAGGATGTCGATGCGCTGGCCGCTGGCGTTCTCGGTGGCCGAGAGGAACCAGCTGCCGCGCTCGCGCAACTGCAGCCCGACCACGGTAAAGCCCATCGGCCGCAGCAACTGGCTGAGCATCTGGTATTGCTGCATCACCTTGGGCTGCGCACGCTGAGGACCATAGAGCTGCGGCAGGTGCTGATAGTTGTCCAGCTCCTGCGGGGCGAAGGCCTGGCCCTGGTTGTTGAGCAGCGCCTCGTCGCCCCAACGAGCAATGGGCAGCTGTTCTTCCAGGCGTACGTCAATCTGATCCGGCCAGACGCGACGCACTTCGGCATGGGCAATCCAGGGCATACGCTCCAGTTCTTCACGCATGCCGCGCAGATCGACGCTGAAAAAACTCGCCTCGATAAATGGCGCGATGCGCCGCTGCACTGCCTGCTGGCTGATATAGGCCAGGTCGCCCTGCACGCTGATGCGTGCAATCGGGCGGTCGGCATAGGGCAGCAGACGCTGCGCACCTTCATAGGCGCCGAAACCCAGAGCGACCAGCAGCAACGGCCAAAGCAAACGGCCTACCCAGGAGAAATCAGCCTTGGGCAAACGCAGGCGCATCGGCTCCTTGGCCACCAGACGGCTGGCGCCACGCGGCGCGGGCTTGCCGCGCAGCGGAGCCCTCAGCGTGTCCTGATGACGCAGAGCGATGCTCATCGCTTAACCCCTCGCCTCGACGCTGTCAGCCAGGATCGCCAGCACCAGTTGCTGGAAATCCAGGCCGGCAGCACGCGCAGCCATTGGCACCAGGCTGTGATCGGTCATGCCCGGTACCGTGTTCACTTCCAGCAGCCAGAACTGGCCGTTGGCATCTTGCATCACATCGGCGCGCGCCCAGCCCTGAGTGCCCACGGCCTCGCAGGCACGCGCGATCAGCTCTTTCAGTTCCGCCTCTTTCTCGGCCGAGAGGCCGCAGGGGATGCGGTACTGGGTGTCATCGGCCAGATACTTGGCGTCGTAGTCGTAGAAGGTGTGCGGGGTGCCGAGGCCAATGGGCGGCAGCACCTCGCCACGCAGCACGGCGATGGTGTATTCGAGGCCGGCGATCCACTGTTCGACCAGCACCTGGCTGTCGTAGCGTGCGGCGTCCTGCCAGGCAGCGATCAGCGCCTCGACGCTGTCGACCTTGGCCATGCCGATGCTTGAGCCTTCATGCGCCGGTTTGACGATCAGCGGGAAGCCCAATTCGGCAGCTGCCGCTTCGCAGTCGGCCTGCGAAGTCAGCACGGCATGACGCGGCGTCGGCAGGCCAAGGCTGTGCCAGACCTGTTTGGTGCGCAGCTTGTCCATCGCCAGCGCCGAGGCGAGGATGCCGCTGCCGGTGTAGGGAATGCCGGCGCACTCGAGCAGCCCCTGCATGGAGCCATCCTCGCCACCACGGCCGTGCAGCACGATGAAGGCACGGTCGATCTTCTCGCTGTTCAGGCGCTGCAGGAAATCATCCCCCACGTCGATGCCGAAGGCGTCCACGCCAGCCGCCTGCAGGGCGCTGAGCACGGCATTACCGGATTTCAGCGACACCTCGCGCTCGGCGCTCTTGCCACCGAACAGTACGGCGACGCGACCGAAAGCCTTGGGATCGAGGGTACTGTGCAAACTCATTTCGACTCCCCCACGAACAGCGGGTGTTTGATCAGTTGCGGTGCCACCGCGCCGATATCGCCCGCGCCCTGGCACAGCAGGATGTCGCCGGCACGCAGCAGCGGTTTGAGCAGCGGCGCCAGATCGGCGCCACGCTCGACGTAGATCGGGTCGAGCTGGCCACGCTGGCGGATGCTGTGGCACAGCTGGCGGCTGTCGGCGCCGGGAATCGGCTCTTCGCCGGCCGGGTAGACCTCCACCAGCAGCAGTACATTGGCTTCACCCAGCACCTGCACGAAGTCGTCGTACAGATCGCGGGTGCGGCTGTAGCGGTGCGGCTGGTAGACCATCACCAGACGACGCTCCGGCCAGCCGCCACGCACGGCTTTGATCACGGCAGCGACTTCGCGCGGGTGATGGCCGTAGTCGTCGACCAGCATCACGCTGCCATCGTCCACCGGCAGTTCGCCGTAGACCTGGAAGCGCCGACCGACACCCTGGAAGCCCGACAGGCCGCTGACGATGGCGGCATCGTCGATGCCTTCGTCGGTGGCGATGGCGATGGTCGCCAGGGCATTGAGGACGTTGTGGTTGCCCGGCATGTTCACCGACACGTCGAGCGGCTCGCAGTCCGGGCGCAGTACGGTGAAGTAGGTGCGCATGCCTTCCTGACGCACGTTGATCGCGCGCACGTCGGCATCCTCGGCAAAGCCGTAGGTCACGGTCGGGCGGCCGACCTGCGGCAGCAGCTCGCGCACCACCGGGTCATCCACGCAGAGCACGGCCAGGCCGTAGAACGGCAGGTTGTGCAGGAACTCGATGAAGGTCTTCTTCAGTCGGTTGAAGTCGCCGCCATAGGTGCTCATGTGGTCGGCGTCGATATTGGTGACCACCGAAACCATCGGCTGCAGGTGCAGGAAGCTGGCGTCGCTCTCGTCGGCTTCGGCGATCAGGAAGCGGCTGGAGCCGAGCTGGGCATTGGTGCCGGCAGCGTTCAGGCGGCCACCGATGACGAAGGTCGGATCAAGGCCGCCAGCGGCGAACACCGAGGCCAGCAGGCTGGTGGTGGTGGTCTTGCCATGGGTGCCGGCCACGGCGATGCCGTGGCGGTAGCGCATCAGCTCGGCGAGCATCTCGGCACGTGGCACCACCGGGATACGACGCTCCAGCGCAGTGGCGACCTCCGGGTTGCTGGTGTTGACGGCGCTGGATACCACCAGCACGTCAGCCTGCTCGGCGTTCTCCGCACGGTGACCGATAAAAATGGTCGCACCGAAGTTTTCCAGGCGCTCGGTCACAGCCGAGGCCTTGAGGTCGGAGCCGGAGACTTCGTAACCCAGGTTGAGCAGCACCTCGGCGATGCCGCACATGCCCACGCCGCCGATACCGACGAAGTGAATACGGCGGATACGGCGCATGCGCCGCACTTCGGCCTTGACCGCAGCGGGAGACTTAGCCACGCATCACCTCCTGGCAAATGTCGACCACCGTGCGGGTGGCATCAGGCTTGGCCAGGCGACGCGCGGTGGCGCCCATGACGTTGAGTTTTTCCAGGTGCATCAGAACCTCGGTAAGCTGCGCGGCAAGCGTGGCCGCGTCAGTGGCATGTTGCGCAAGCAGGACGGCAGCGCCCTCCTTCGCCAGGTATTCGGCATTGCGGCTCTGGTGGTCGTCGATCGCGTGCGGCAGCGGCACCAGGAACGACGGCAGACCGGCTGCGGCCAGCTCGCTGACGGTCAGCGCACCGGCACGGCACACCACCAGATCGGCCCAGCCATAGGCGCGCGCCATATCCTTGATGAACGGCGCGACCTCGGCTTCGACCGCAGCTTCGCGATAACGCTCCGCAGTGATCTCGGCATGTTGTTTACCGGCCTGGTGGAACACCTGTGGGCGCAACTCGGCAGGGATTTGCTGCAGCGCCGCCGGCAGCAGTTTGTTCAGCGGCTCGGCGCCCAGGCTGCCGCCGAGGACCAGCAATTTCGGCTTGCGCCCGGCCAGCGGCTCGCGCGAGGTTTCCAGGAACAGCTCCTCACGCACCGGGTTGCCGGTGGTGCGGCGCTTGTCGGAAGCCGCGAAGGTGTTCGGGAAGGCTTCGCAGATGCGCGTGGCAATACGCGACAGCAGGCGATTGGCAGTGCCGGCCACGGCGTTTTGTTCATGGATGATCAACGGCACGCCAGCCAGGCGCGCAGCCAGGCCGCCAGGCCCGGTGACATAACCGCCCATGCCCAGCACGCACACCGGCTGCAGCTCACGCACGATACGCCGCGCCTGCAGCAGCGAACGCAGCAACTGGAATGGCGCCTTGAGCAGGGACAGCTTGCCCTTGCCACGCAGGCCGCTGACGTTGATCAGATGCAGCGGTAAACCGGCCTGAGGCACCAGCTCGTTCTCGATGCCACGCGGCGTGCCCAGCCAGTGCACGGCGTAACCGCGTGCCTGGAATTCACGCGCGCAGGCCAGCGCCGGGAATACGTGACCGCCGGTGCCGCCGGCCATGATCAGCACATTACCGCGCATGGGCGACCTCCTTGCTCGGCTCGGCGAAATCCGCTTCGCTGAACTCGATATCCTCGTTACCCAACACGTTGCGCCGCTCCCATTCGATACGCAGCAGCAGCGCCAGGCTGACGCAGCAGATCACCAGCGACGAGCCGCCGTAGCTGAGGAATGGCAGGGTCAGCCCCTTGGTCGGCAGCAGGCCGGTGTTCACGCCGATATTGATCAGGAACTGACCGATCCACAGGAAGGACAGGCCATAGGCGACGTAGGCGGAGAAGAACTGCTTGGCCTTTTCCGCCCACAGGCCGATATACAGACCACGCACGCAGACGAAAACGAACAGCCCCAAAGTGGTCAGCGCACCGACCAGCCCCAGCTCCTCGGCCAGTACCGAAAAAACGAAGTCGGTGTGCGCTTCCGGCAGGTAGAACTGCTTCTGGATGCTGTTGCCCAGGCCAACGCCAAACCATTCACCGCGACCAAAGGCAATCAGCGCCTGGGTCAGTTGGTAACCAGCGCCATATTGATCGGCCCAGGGGTCGGTAAAGGTGATCAGACGCTGCAGGCGATATTCCTGGGTCTGTACCAGAACGAACACGGCACCGACCGCCAGCGCCACCATCAAACCGAAGCGCAGCATGCCGACGCCGCCGAGGAACAGCATGGCCATGGCCGAGCCCATCATCACCACGGTGGCACCGAAGTCCGGCTCCAACAGCAGCAGACCGGCCATCGGCAGCAACACCACAAAGGGTTTGAAGAAGCCCATCCAGCTCTCGCGCACCTCTTCCTGACGGCGCACCAGATAACCGGCCAGGTAGACCACGACGAACACCTTGGCGATTTCCGACGGCTGCACGTTGAACGCGCCGAAGCCGATCCAGCGTCGCGCACCGTTGACCTCGCGGCCGATACCGGGGATCAGCACCAACACCAGCAGACCGAACGCCGCCAGCAGGAGCATCCAGCCATAACGCTGCCAGAAACTCATCGGGATCATCAGCACGACACCGGCAGCACCCAGGCCGATGACCAGGTAAATCAGATGGCGAATCATGTGGTACAGCGGATTACCGGACAGCGCCGCCGCCACTTCCGAGGAAGCCGAGGTGATCATCACCAGGCCCAGGCCGAGCAGAGCGAGACAGCCGGCCAGCATCGGGAAATCGACATCGAAGCCGCGCCCGAGCAGCGGCGAAGGCCGAACGTGGAGGAAGTCCGTCAACATGACAAACCTCCCACCGCCTGGGCGAACAGACGCCCGCGCTCTTCGAAGTTCTTGAACATATCCAGGCTGGCGCAGGCCGGCGACAGCAGCACGGCATCACCCGCCTCGGCCAGTTCGCTGCAGCGCTGCACCGCCTCGTCCAGGGTTTGCACGCGCACCAGCGGCGCCGCATCACCCAAGGCCTCGGCCAGGCGCTCGGCATCACGACCGAGCAGCACCACGGCGCGGCAGAAGCGTGCCACCGGCGCCTTGAGCGCGGAGAAGTCGGCGCCCTTGCCATCGCCACCGGCGATCAACACCAGCTTGCCGGCAATATCGCCACCCAGGCCGTCGATAGCCGCCAGCGCCGCGCCGACATTGGTGGCCTTGGAATCGTCGTAGTAGTTCACACCGGCGCGCTCACCGACCCACTGGCAACGATGCGGCAGCCCGGCGAACTGGCGCAGGGTGGCCAGCATGGCGTCCATCGGCAGGCCCACGGCATGACCGAGCGCCAGCGCCGCCAGGGCGTTGGACTGGTTGTGCGCGCCACGGATCTTCAGTTCGCTCACCGGCAGCAGCGCCTCGAAGCGAAACGCCAGGGATTTCTCGCCATTCTCTTCGAGCAGACCGAAGCGTTTGAAATCTGGTTTGCCCAGGCCGAATTCCCAGCAGGTCACCTGATCTGCAATCAAAGGGCGCGACAGCGCGTCGTCGCGGTTGATCACCACCTGGCGGGCGCCACGGAAAATCCGGTGCTTGGCCAGGTGATAGGCCGGCAGCCCGCTGTAGCGATCCATGTGGTCTTCGCTGATGTTCAGACAGGTGGCCACTTCGGCATTGAGCTGATCGGTGGTTTCCAGCTGGAAGCTGGACAGCTCCAGCACGTACAGCTCGACGTCGTCCGCCAGCAGATCCAGTGCCGGCGTACCGAGGTTGCCGCCCACGGCGACACGCTTACCGGCGGCGGCCGCCATCTCGCCGACCAGGGTGGTGACGGTGCTCTTGGCGTTGGAGCCGGTGATGGCGATGATCGGCGCCTTGGCGTGACGGGCGAACAGGTCGATATCGCCGGACAGCTTCACCCCGCGCGCAGCCGCTGCCGCCAACGCCGGAGTGGCCACGGCCAGGCCCGGGCTCACGTACAGCTCCGAGGCGCGGCAGAGGAACTCCACGTCCAGCTCGCCACAACGCACTTCCACCTGCGGGTAGTCACGCTTGAGCGTCTCCAGCTCCGGCGGGTTCGCGCGCGTATCGGCCACGGCGAAGCGCACGCCCTGCTGCGCCAGGAAGCGCACCAGGGACATGCCGCTCTTGCCGAGGCCGACAACGATGCGGAACTGGTCGGAAGCGATCAGGGTCACGCTCAATTACCTCAGTTTCAGGGTGGCCAGGCCGATCAGCACGAGAATCACGGTGATGATCCAGAAACGGACGATCACACGCGGCTCGGGCCAGCCCTTGAGTTCGAAATGGTGGTGAATCGGCGCCATGCGGAACACACGCTTGCCGGTCAGCTTGAAGCTGGCCACCTGGATCATCACCGACAGGGTTTCCATGACGAACACGCCGCCCATGATGAACAGCACGATTTCCTGGCGAACGATCACGGCGATGGTGCCCAGCGCAGCACCAAGCGCCAGCGCGCCGACGTCGCCCATGAACACCTGCGCCGGATAGGTGTTGAACCACAGAAAGCCCAGACCGGCACCGACCAGCGCAGCGCAGAACACGATCAGCTCACCGGAGCCCGGCACGTACGGAATCAGCAGGTATTCGGCGAAGTTCACGTTGCCCGACAGGTAGCAGAAGATGCCCAGCGCACCACCGACCATCACGGTCGGCAGAATGGCCAGACCGTCGAGACCGTCGGTGAGGTTCACCGCATTGCTGGTGCCGACGATAACGAAGTAGGTCAGCACCACGAAGCCGACGCCCAGGGGAATGGCGACATCCTTGAGCAGCGGCACGATCAGGGTGGTCTCCACCGGGCTCTGCGCCGTCATATAAAGGAAGACCGCCGCTGCCAGGCCGAACACCGACTGCCAGAAATACTTCCAGCGGCTCGGCAGGCCGCGCGAGTTCTTCTCGATCACCTTGCGGTAGTCGTCGACCCAGCCGATGGCGCCGAATGCCAGGGTCACGGCCAGCACCACCCACACGTAACGGTTGGACAGGTCGGCCCAGAGCAGGGTGCTGACGGCGATGGCGGTGAGAATCAGCGCACCGCCCATGGTCGGCGTGCCCTTCTTCGACAGGTGCGATTGCGGGCCATCGTTACGCACCGACTGGCCGATCTGGCGCACCTGCAGGGTGCGGATCATCCACGGGCCGAGCCACAGCGACAGCGCCAGGGCGGTAAGCACGCCGAGAATGCCGCGCAGGGTCAGGTACTGAAAGACCGCGAAGCCCTTGTGGAACTGTTGCAGGTACTCCGCCAGCAGCAGCAGCATTTAGTGATTCTCCCCAGCTACGTCGCACAGCGCTGCCACGACCTTGTCCATGGCGGCGCTGCGTGAACCCTTGATTAGTAGTGTGCTGCCGGCCTGTTCGGCACGAAGCGCGGCGATCAGCTCGGCATGGTCGACGAAATGACGCCCCTTGGCGCCGAACTCCTCGACCGCGAAGCGCATCAGCGGGCCAACGGCATACAGTGCGTCGACCTTGCCGGCGGCATGACGGCCAACATCGCGATGGCCCTGCTCGGCCCACTCGCCCAGCTCGCCCATGTCTCCGAGCACCAGAACGGTGCGCCCGGAAAAGCCGGCGAGTATATCCACCGCAGCGCACATGGCTACAGGATTGGCGTTGTAACTGTCATCGATCACCCGCACGCCATTCGGCGCCAGTTGCGCGACAGCACGGCCCTTGACCGGTTGCAGATTTTGCAAGCCTTCGACCATGGCAGACAGCGGCATGCCCAGCGCATGAGCGGCAGCGCAGGCCGCCAGGGCATTGGCGACGTTGTGCTCACCGAGCAGATTGAGCTGGATATGCGCACTGCCAAGCGGGCTGCGCAGGGTGAAGCCCTGGCAGCCGCCCGCATCACGGGCCAGATCGCTGCCGTGGAAATCGGCGCGGGTGTCGCGCAGGGCGAAGCTGAGCACCTTGCGTCCGGCGGCGCGGCGCTGCCAGGTAAGGAAGGCCTTGTCATCCAGATTGAGCACGGCCACGCCATCGTTCGGCAGACCTTCGAGAATCTCGCCCTTAGCTTCGATGATTTTCTCCGGGCCGCCGAACTCACCGACATGGGCATTGCCGGCATTGGTGATGATCGCCACCTGCGGCCGGGTCAGGCTGACGGTGTAGGCGATCTCGCCGACATGGTTGGCGCCCAGCTCGATCACCCCGGCGCGATGCTCAGGCGCCAGCTCCAGCAGGGTCAGCGGCGCGCCAAGATCGTTATTGAGGTTGCCGCGCGTGGCCAGCACCGCGCCGTTCAGGGCGGCGCGCAGAATGGACGCGAGCATTTCCTTGACGCTGGTCTTGCCACTGGAGCCGGTCACGGCAGCCAGCGGGCCGGTAAAGGCCTGACGATTGAGCGCGCCCAGCTGACCGAGCGCCAGACGCGTGTCAGCCACCAGCAACTGCGGCAACGGTGCATTGGCCACCTCACGCTCGACCAGCGCGGCAACGGCGCCCTTGGCAGCGACGTCGGCCAGATAATCATGACCGTCGAACCGCGGCCCGGTGAGCGCCACGAACAGTTGCCCGGCAGCGATGGTACGGCTGTCGGTGCCAACGGCGGAGAACGCCACATCGGCACCGATCAGGCGCGCACTGAGGTCGGCGGCGACGTCGCTGAGCAGCCAGGATTTAAGCATGCGTGGCCTCCCAGGCCGCCAGGGCCTTGCTTGCTTCGATCAGATCGGAGAACGGCTGACGCACGCCCATGATTTCCTGGTAATCCTCGTGCCCCTTGCCAGCCAGTACCAGCACATCGGCGGGCTCGGCCTGAGCGATCAGCCGGGCGATGGCATCGCCACGACCGTGAATGAACTGCACCTGCTCCGGCGCCGTGAAACCAGCACGAATATCGGCAACGATCTGCGCCGGCTCTTCCGTGCGCGGATTGTCATCGGTCACCCAAACCAGATCCGCCAGACGTTCGGCCACCGCAGCCATCAGCGGGCGCTTGCCGCGATCACGGTCACCACCACAGCCGAACAGGCAAATCAGGCGCCCTTCGACGTGCGGCCGCATGGCTTCGAGCACTTTTTCCAGCGCATCGGGGGTGTGCGCGTAGTCGACCACCACCAGCGGCTTGTCGCCGCCACCGAGACGCTGCATGCGGCCCGCTGGCCCCTGCAGTTGCGGCAGCACCTTGAGAATCTCGTCGAGGGCGTAATCCATCCCCAGCAGCGCACCAACCACCGCCAGCAGGTTGCTCAGATTGAAACGACCGAGCAGATTGCTGCGCAGCATGCCTTCGCCACGCGGCGTCACCAGGCGTGCACGCACGCCGTGATCATCGAACTGCGCATCGCGGCAATAAAGGAAGGCACTGGCATCGCTGAGGCTGTAGCCGATCAGGCGCGACTCGTGCGCCTGCGCAGCCAGCTCACGACCGAAGGCATCATCGAGGTTGACCACCCGGCAACGCAGGTTCGGCCAGGCGAACAGCTTGGCCTTGGCTGCGCCATAGGCCTGCATGCTGCCGTGGTAATCGAGGTGATCGCGCGACAGGTTGGTGAATACCGCCACGTCGAACTCCAGCGCGGCGACGCGCCCCTGATCCAGACCATGGGAGGACACTTCCATGGCCACAGCGCGCGCACCAGCCTGCTTGAGCGAGGCCAGGGTGGCCTGCACCCCGACCGGATCGGGTGTGGTGTGCTTACCCTGCTCCAGCGCGCCATGGAAACCGGTACCCAGGGTACCGACGATGCCACAACGCTGACCGAGCAGATCCAGCGCCTGCGCCAGCAACTGGCTGACACTGGTCTTGCCGTTGGTGCCGGTGACACCGATCAGATGCAATGCGCGGCTTGGCTCACCATAGAAGCGCCCGGCGATGGCTGAAAGCTGTCCGGCCAGCCCCTTGACCGGCACCAGCACAGCACTTTCAGCATGCATGGGCGCAGCGCCTTCGGCTTCAAAGGCGACAGCGGCAGCACCGCGAGCAATGGCATCGGCGATATGCACGCGACCATCCTGCTGAGTACCTGGTACGGCCAAAAACAGATCACCCGGACGCACCTTGCGGCTGTCCAGAGTCAGTTCCCGAATCAGCACACTGCTCTCGGCAGCGGGCAACAGTTGATTGAGTGGCATGGGCATCAGTTACGCCCTCCCTGGCCAGCGACAGCCATCTTCTGCTCGGGCGGCGGCAGATTGTCAGGCGCAATGTTCATCAAACGCAGCGAACCGGCCATCACCCGGCTGAATACCGGTGCGGAAATCAGGCCGCCGTAGTAGGCGCCCTTGCCTGGCTCGTCGATCACCACGACCAGCGCGATGCGCGGGTCCTGCGCCGGGGCGAAACCGGCGAACAGCGAGCGATAGGAATTGCTCTGGTAGCCCTTGGCCCCGGCATTGGTCTTGCGCGCGGTGCCACTCTTGCCGGCGACGTGGTAACCCGGCACCTGCGCGCGGAACACCCCGCGCGGCGCCTCGACCACCTGCTGCAGCATGCCCTGCAGGGTCTTGGCGACATCGGCCGACATGACCTGCATGGCGCCCGGCTTGCTGTCCACACGAATCATCGACAGCGGCGTCATGTTGCCGCCGTTGGCCAAGGCGGCGTAGGCATGAGCCAACTGCACAGCTGTCACCGAAAGACCATAGCCGTAGGACAGCGTGGCGGTTTCTGCCTGTCGCCACTGACGATGGTTGGGCAGATTGCCAACCCGCTCGCCCGGAAAACCAAGACCGGTGTCACGGCCGAAGCCGAGGTTGCTCAGTACCTGATGGATATTCTCGCCACCCACGTCGAAGGCGATCTTGCTCATGCCGACGTTACTGGAGTTGATCAGAATGCCGGTCAGATCCAGCGCGGGGCCTTGCGTACGGGAAACGTCGCGAATGCTGTAACGACCAATCTGCAACGTACCGTTGCCGACCTGAACGATATCGCTGGGCTTCCAGCGGCCGGTCTCCAGGGCAGCGGCCATCGACAGCGGCTTGATGGTCGAGCCGGGTTCGAAGACGTCGATCATGGCACGGTTGCGCATGGCCGCCGGGGTCAGGTTGCGACGGTTGTTCGGGTTGTAGGTGGGATGGTTGACCATCGCCAACACCTCGCCGCTCTTCACGTCGACCATCACCAGGCTGCCGGCCTTGGCGTCGTTCTCCAGCAGCGCATTACGCAGCTCGCGATGGGCCAGGTACTGTAGACGCAGATCAATGGACAACGCCAAGGCCTTGCCGGCCTTGGCGTTCTGCGCAACCTGTACATCCTTGATCAGCTTGCCACGCCGATCCTTGAGCACCTGGCGCTTGCCGGGTACACCGGCCAGCCAATCCTCGTAAGCCAGCTCCATACCTTCGCGACCGCGGTCGTCGATGTCGGTGAAGCCGACAACATGAGCGGCGACCTCGCCAGCCGGGTAGAAACGGCGAAATTCCTCGATGGCATAAACGCCCGGCACCTTGAGATCCAGCACGCTCTGTCCCTTGTCGGGGGTCAGACCACGCACCAGATACATGAACTCACGGTCCTTGTTCTGCTCCAGGCGCGCAGCGAAGCTGGCCGGATCCTGACCGAGCGCCGCAGCCAGCACTGGCCACTGCTGACGCCCCGCCTGCAGCTCCTTGCCATTGGCCCACAGCGTAGTGACCGGCGTGCTGACGGCCAGCGGCTCGCCATTGCGGTCGGTGATCAGGCCACGGTGCGCCGGAATCGGGATATGCCGCACGCTGCGGGCATCGCCATGGGCCTTGAGGAAGTCATGGTCGAGCACCTGCAGGTCGAGCATGCGCCAGGCGATGGCACCGACCATCAGCGCCAGCAACACCAGCACCAGGCGGAAGCGCCAGGGATAGAGTGCGCCTTCGAGCCCGATCATGGACGCACCATGCGCACGGCGGCGGGGTCGGGAATGTGCATCTTCAACTGCTCAGTGGCCAGCGCCTCAATGCGGTTGTGCGCGGTCCAGGTACTTTGCTCGAGAATCAGCCGCCCCCACTCGGCCTGCGCCTTGTCGCGCACGCTCAGCTCACCGTACAGCTCATTGAGCAGTTGGCGATTCCAGTGCGCACTGTAAGACACCGCCACGGCGGAAATCAGAATGGCAATGAACAACAGCAGCATCAGAAAGCTGCCGCTGGGCATGGATTTGATCAGCCGGCGGCTCACCGCAACTTCTCCGCGATGCGCATCACCGCGCTGCGCGAGCGCGGATTGGCCTTGAGCTCGGCCTCACCGGCATAGACCGGCTTGCCGATCAGCTTCAGGCGCGGCTCGAAGGCTTTCGGAATGATCGGCAGGTCACGCGGCAGCTTGTCCGCCTCGCCCTTGGCCTGACGCTTCATGAACTGTTTGACGATGCGATCTTCCAGCGAGTGGAAGCTGATCACCACCAGGCGACCACCGACCTCGAGCGTTTCCAGGGCCGCGTCGAGGCCGCGCTCGAGATCACCCAGCTCGTTATTGATAAAGATGCGGATACCCTGGAAAGCACGGGTCGCCGGATTCTTGCCCTTTTCCCAGGCGGGGTTGGCCTCGGTCAGTACCTTGGCCAGATCGGCCGTGCGGGTGAACGGCTGCTCGGTACGGCGCTGCACCACGGCGCGCGCCATGCGCTTGGCGAAACGCTCTTCGCCGTAATCCTTCATTACGCGGGCGATTTCATCCTCGGTCGCCGTGGCAATCCACTCTGCCGCGCTCATGCCGGCATCGGGATTCATGCGCATGTCCAGCGGGCCGTCATTGAGAAAGCTGAAGCCACGCTCGGGGTCGTCCAGTTGCGGCGACGACACACCAAGATCCAGCAGAATGCCGGCGACCTGACCGGAAATGCCGCGGACAACAGCCTCATCGCCAAGTTCCGCAAAACTGCGCTGCACAACGACAAAGCGGCCGTCTTCGGCCGCCAATGCTTCCCCGGTGGCTATCGCCAGGGGATCTTTGTCGAACCCCAACAACCGCCCGCCGGGCCCGAGCTTCTGCAGGATCAGCCGGCTGTGCCCGCCACGCCCGAAGGTGCCATCCATGTAGCAGCCATCCGCGCGCACAGCCAGCCCCTCGACAGCTTCGTCGAGCAGCACGGTGATATGGCGGAAACTATCGGTCATGGTCACAGGATCAGATCACGCAGGTCATCGGAAAGGGCGCCGGGCTGTTTGATGGCAGCCAGATCGGCTTCGGCTACGGCATTCCAGGCATCTTCATCCCAGAGTTGAAACTTGTTCAGCTGACCGACGAGCATCGCTCGCTTGTCCAGCTTGGCGTACTCGCGCAAGCGCGGCGGCACCAGAAAGCGACCACTGGCATCCAGCTCGAGATCGACTGCATTACCAATCAGCAGTCGCTGCAGGCGGCGGTTCTCTTCACGAAAGGAGGCCAGCTCGCGCAGTTTGTTCTCGATCAGCTCCCACTCGGCCAGGGGATACACGCACAGACAGGGGTCAACGGCGTCGATGGTCACGATGAGCTGGCCATTGCAACGCGAAACGAGCTCGTCACGATACCGACTCGGCATCGCGAGGCGCCCTTTGGCGTCGAGACTGATGGCGTTAGCTCCGCGAAACACGGCTGCGCTTCCCCTGTAATTAGCTATCCATGCCCAAAAAAACCCACTTCATGCCACTTCTTACCACTTGCGCACACTATAGGAACGCATGCGCCCCACCGTCAAGGCGCCCGGAAAGGGAAAAATCCTTACAGGACGGAGATTTAGCGCACAAAAGCGAGGAGGAAAGAGATGCCTGAGCCGACTTTCAGCGGATAAATTCGAGCCATTGCAGCGAGCTAAAATCCGAACTTAAAGTGATTTGTTAAGAGTAAGATTTTTTTGGTATCAGACGAGCGGGGAATAGAAGGGTATAGCGAGGAAGAAAGGAGGAGAGTCGATCTGTAAGCCGGGTTCTGTCGAGGACAGTCATTCCTCTACGGCGTACATCACTGCACGCCTTTAGCAACCTACCCGGTTCCAGCGCGGGCCACGCCGATGGAACCCTATTTGGTCTTGCTCCGGGTGGAGTTTACCGTGCCACGAACTGTTGCCAGTCGCGCGGTGCGCTCTTACCGCACCCTTTCACCCTTACCGGCGCCGAAACGCTTAGGCGGTTATTTTCTGTGGCACTTTCCGTAGGCTCACGCCTCCCAGACGTTATCTGGCACCCTGCCCTATGGAGCCCGGACTTTCCTCCCCCTTCTTGCGAAGGCAGCGACTGTCCGATCGACTCTCCGCCGGCAAGGTTAACAAAGCCGCAAGCCGCAAGCTACCGGCGGCAAGAAAAAGCAGCCTGGCGCGCCTAATGTCGATCAGATAAGGCCACCAAAGCGGCCTTTCGTGGGAGCCCCGCCCCGGGGCGAAGCTTGTCAATTGCGCATCGCCCTGGTTCGCGGCGAGGCGCCGCTCCTACGCACTGACAGCGTCGACGCTTAACAGGCTGGCATTAGCCCAGCGCGCCCTCTGCAGAGCTCGCTCCTGCGACAACCTCACCCCTTGCGTTCCAGCGCCACCTGATAAAGCACATTCTTGCGCACCCCGGTGATCTCCGCAGCCAAGGCTGCCGCACGCTTGAGCGGCATTTCCGACAGCAACAGATCGAGCACGCGCAATGCCTCGGCGCTGACCGCCTCCTCACCTTCCGGCGCCTGCCAACCTGCCACCAGCACCACGCACTCGCCGCGCTGCTGATTACTGTCTGCCGCGACCCACTCGCACAGCTCGGCCAACGGCAACCCCTGCAGGGTCTCGAAGGTCTTGGTCAACTCACGCGCCAACAAGGCAGGGCGATCATCGCCAAATACCTCGCGCATGTCCTGCAGGCATTCGAGAATCCGGTGCGGCGCTTCGTAGAAAATCAGCGTGCGCGGTTCTTCGCGCACTTGCTCCAGGCGCGCACGACGCCCCGCCGCCTTGGCCGGCAGAAAGCCTTCGAAGATGAATCGATCCGACGGCAGGCCAGCAGCCGAGAGCGCCGCGATCAGTGCGCAGGCCCCCGGTACCGGCACCACGGCGAAACCGGCCGCACGCGCCTGACGCACCAGGTGATAGCCCGGATCGGAGATCAGCGGCGTACCCGCATCGGAAATCAGCGCAACATCCTCCCCGGCCTGCAACCGCGCCAGAAAACGACCGCCCTGATCGCGCTCGTTGTGCTCGTGACAAGCCGCCAGCGGCGTCTGGATGCCAAAGTGCTGCAGCAGGCGCGCCGAGTGCCGGGTGTCCTCAGCGGCGATCAGCGCCACCTCGCGCAGAATCCGCAGGGCCCGCGCGCTGATGTCGTCCAGGTTGCCAATGGGCGTAGCGACCACATAAAGGCTGCCTGGCTGGACACTTGCGACGGCGGGCTGACTCACTGGAAACACCTCGTTAATTGAAAGAGTGCTCATTCTAGCCGGTTCCGCCCCGGCGGCATCGCACGGATGTCGCCCCTTGGGTACAATCGCCGCTCGTTTTGCTCAAGTATCAGGATGAACCGATGATCGCTAGCCTGCGCCCTCTTTCTGCTCTGTTTCTGGCCGGCCTGCTCGCTGCCTGTGCCAGCTCGCCCTCCAACAACCTGGGCCAGCTGCCACGTACGCCACAAGCCAGCATCGAACAGATGCTCCAGCAGGCTGTCGAGAGCAAACCGGAGCAGGCCGCCCTGCTGCGCCTCTCTGCCGCCGACCAGAGCTACCAGCAAAATGACGTGGCCCGCGCCAGCCGCATTCTCGAGCAGATCGATATCGCCAGCCTGCAACCCGCGCAACAGATTTTCACCAGCACCCTGAAAGCCGAACTGGCCATGGCGCGCAAGCAGCCCAAGAGCGCACTGAAAGCCCTGCAGCACCCCAGCCTCGAGCGCCTGGGTGAGCTGCCGGTCGAGCAACAGATTCGTACCCAACTGGTGCGTGCCCGTGCCCTGGAGGCCGATGGTCAGACCCTCGCCGCCGCACGCGAGCGCGTGTTCATCGCCCCGCTGCTGAGTGGCCAGGTCGCGCACGACAACCACGAAAACATCTGGACACTGGTATCCAGCCTGCCCGCGCAAACCTCGGCCGGCGCCGACAGCGACCTGGCCGGCTGGCTGGACTTGGCCCAACTGACCAAAAGCAGCGCCACGCTCGAACAGCAGCAAGCCGCCATCGATCAGTGGATTGCGCAAAATCCGCAACACCCGGCCGCCGAGCAACTGCCTGAAGCGCTGGGCAAGCTGCGCGAGCTGGCCAGCCAGCCGCTGACCCGTGTCGCCCTGCTGCTGCCGCAGGAAGGCCAGCTGGCCAGCGTTGCCCGCGCCCTGCGCGACGGTTTCCTCGCCGCCCATTACGAAGCTCAGCAGGCCGGACAGAACCCGCCGGACATCAAGCTGTATGACAGCTCGCGCATCGGCTCGCTGGACGCCTTCTACCAGCAAGCGCAGGCCGACGGCGTGCAGCTGGTAGTCGGCCCGCTGGAAAAGCCCCTAGTCAAGCAGCTCAGCGAGCGCGAGCAACTGCCTATCACCACCCTGGCCCTGAATTACAGCGACGCTGGCCAGGAAGGCCCGGCACAACTGTTCCAGTTCGGCCTGGCTGCCGAGGACGAAGCACGCGAAGTGGCACGCCGCGCCTGGAGCGATGGCATGCGTCGCGCCGTGGCCCTGGTGCCGCGCGGCGACTGGGGCGACCGCGTACTGGACGCCTTCCGTCAAAGCTGGCAGGCGCAGGGCGGTACCCTGATCGCGGCCGAGCATGTCGACCAGCCGGTGGAGCTGGCGCGGCAGATCGCCGACTTGTTCCAACTGCGCGAAAGCGAGGCCCGCGCCGGCCGCCTGCAAAACACCCTGGGCACCAGCCTGGACGCACAACCGGCGCGGCGCCAGGACGTCGACTTCATCTTCCTCGCCGCCACCCCACAACAGGCCCAGCAGATTAAGCCGACCCTGGCGTTCCAGTACGCCGGCGACGTGCCCGTGTACGCCACCTCGCACCTGTTCACCGGCGCCCACAGCCAGGCCCAGTACCAGGATCTCGAAGGTATTCGTTTCTGCGAAACCCCCTGGTTGCTCGACACCCACGCGCCGCTGCGCCAGGAAGTCAGCAACCAGTGGCCGCAAGCGGGCGGCAGCCTCGGCCGCCTGTATGCCATGGGTGTCGACGCCTACCGCCTGGCACCACGCCTGGGCCAGCTCAAGGCGCTGCCGGAGTCGCGCATCGACGGCCTGTCCGGCAGCCTCAGCCTCAACGCCACGCAGCGCATCGAACGCCAACTGCCCTGGGCCGAGTTCCGTGGCGGCCAGGTTCAGCGCCTCCCCGACAGCATCAATTGAGCGCACACAACGACCTGGGCCGTGCCGCCGAACAGGCGGCACGGCAACACCTGGAACGGAATGGCCTGCGCCTGATCGAACAGAACTGGAGCTGTCGCCGTGGCGAGCTCGATCTGGTCATGCTCGACGGCGATACAGTAGTATTCGTCGAAGTCCGCGCCCGTCGCCACAGCGCCTGGGGCGGTGCCCTGGAGAGCATCGATGCACGCAAGCGTGGCAAGCTGGTGATCGCCGCCGAGCTCTTCCTCCAGCAGCACTCGCGCTGGACCCGCCACCCCTGCCGCTTCGATGTGGTCGCCATCAGCACTGACGGCGCCGCTCGCCTCGACTGGATCAAGAACGCCTTCGATGCCTGACGGCCGTACATTCAAGGTTTAACCGATGGACATGCAATCCCGAATCCACCAGCTCTTCCAAGCCAGCATCGACACCAAGCAGCAGGCCATGGAAGTCCTGGCCCCCTACATCGAGCACGCCAGCCTGGTGATGGTGCAGGCCCTGCTCAACGAGGGCAAGATTCTCTCCTGCGGCAACGGCGGCTCCGCCGGGGGTGCCCAGCACTTCTCCTCCGAACTGCTCAACCGCTTCGAGCGCGAGCGCCCGAGCCTGCCGGCCATCGCCCTGACCACCGACAGCTCGACCATTACCTCGATTGCCAACGACTACAGCTACAACGAAATCTTCTCCAAGCAGATCCGCGCACTGGGTCAGCCAGGCGACGTACTGCTGGCCATTTCCACCAGCGGCAACTCAGCGAATGTCATTCAGGCCATTCAGGCTGCACATGATCGCGAAATGACCGTCGTGGCCCTCAGCGGCCGTGACGGCGGCGGCATGGCCTCGCTGCTGCTACCGGAAGATGTCGAGATCCGCGTTCCAGCCAAAGTTACCGCACGCATTCAGGAGGTCCACCTGCTGACCATCCACTGCCTCTGCGACCTGATAGACAGTCAATTGTTTGGGAGTGAAGAATGAAGCGTTCCGCCCTGATTCTGGCCGCCCTGGCCGTTACCCTGACTCTGGCAGGCTGTGGCAGCCGCAGCATCGGCAACAAGATCGATGACCAGTTCCTTGGCCCGGAGGTTGCGTCGCGCATCAGCAATGCGCACGCCGACCTGTCCAGTCCGACTTCGCGCATCGTGGTCACCAGCTATAACGGCGTGATCCTGCTCGCCGGACAGACTCCGCGCAGCGAGCTCAAGGATCGCGCGGCGCAAACCGCGCGCGGCGTACAGGGCGTGAAGAAGGTCTATAACGAACTGCAGGTACAACAGCCGGCGTCCTTGCTGGCACGCAGCAACGACTCGCTGCTGACCACCAAGATCAAGGCACAGATGATCGCTGACAGCAGCGTACCGAGCGCACGGATCAAGGTCGTCACCGAAAACGGCATCGTCTACCTGCTCGGCCTGGTCACCCGCGAAGAAGCCAACGCCGCCACCCGCGTGGTTCAAAGCGTATCCGGGGTGCAGAAGGTCATCCGCCTGTTCGAATACACCAACTAAGCCACAAGCCATAAGCAAAACGGGCGCCCAGCAGGCTGTGTGAAAACGCTCTGAACTGAACCGGTTCAATACAAACGCCTCGATTGATTCGGGGCGTCTGTGTTTTTACTGATGCAATGATGCAAAGTGCAGCGTTCAGGTCAGTAGCTCGATCATGCGGCGCGCCCCGAGTACCGAAATAGCACGTTTGAGGTTGTAGGCTTGCACGGCCATCGCCATCTCAGCTCTCACCCCGCTGAAATGGCGCACTAGAAAACGACCGTTGCCCAGAATCCATTGTTTGAGATTGCCAAAAGGGTGCTCGACGATTGCTCGTCGCCGTCCCATCATCTCAGGGTGAGTTTCGAGTCGTTTCTCCATCCGCGCGAACGCCTCTTCGTTGGGATGGCGGCTGATATGACGCCGTTGGGCCTGTGTGCACTTGGCTTTTAATGGGCAGTTCCCGCAGTCCTCGGCACGGGCTGCGTAAAGGCGAGTGCCACGATTGAGCTGTTTGAGCGACAGGGTCTTACCCGCAGGACATTGGAAACTGTCGGTCGCAGGATCGTAAGTGAAGTCCTGACGCACAAACAGCGTGCCGCCGCCCTGGTTGTTGGGCGCGCGATTCACGGGGACGAAAGCCGTAATGCCCGCTTCTTCGCAGGCCTGAAACTGCGCCCCGTTGGAATAACCAGCATCAGCCGTGACCGTCAGCTCAGGCTGCTGCAGAACCGCCTGAGTCGCTTTGGCCATCGGCTCCAACTGCTGGTTGTCGGTGCAGTCACTGGTCACTTCGTGATGCACGATCAGGCCATGCTCGGCATCGACAGCGCTCTGCACGTTGTAGGCCACGCAAGGGCTCTTGCCTGAGCAGCGCATCTTCTTGGCATCCGCTTCGCCTTCGACGAACTGTTCCAGGCCCTGCGCCTCCATCAGCGCTTGTACGGTCAAGTTATCGCCATGGCGATCCTGTAGCTGGCGTAGCGCCTGTTTCACCGCTGCCCGGTCAATCGTCTCTTGCGCGTCTTGTGCATCACCCTCATCAAGCTGGGCCAGGTACTGGGCAATGTGTTTTTCCAGCTTCGCTTGTTGACGCTTGAGCTTCTCCACGCTCAGGTGCTTGCGCAGCGAAGCTACCGCTTGGAACTTGCTGCCATCGATGGCCACCAGCTCCCCACTGATCAAGCTCGCCTGGCGACAGAACTGGACGAAAGCCTTGCAAGTCGCCTGAAAGGCCATGCTGTTGTCTTTGCGAAAATCCGCGATGGTCTTGAAGTCCGGCGCCAGACGACCCAGCAACCACATCACCTCGATATTGCGCTGGCACTCCGCCTCCAATCGACGAGAGGAGCGAATGCGCTGGAAGTAGCCATATAGGTATAGCTTGAGCAAATCAGCTGGATCGTAGCCAGGGCGCCCAGTCTTGAGCGGCTCAGCCTTGCTGAACCCCAGTACCTTCAGATCCAGACGAGCCACATAGGCCTCGATGACTCGAACTAGATGATCCTCAGGAACCAGCTCTTCCAATGTCGGCGGAAACAGGCTGCTTTGTTGCCGATCTTCACCTTGGATATAGCCCATAAACGACAATGCCCCTATCGACCGATAGAGGCATTGTCTTCACCTTGCACTCAGACTGCTAGGTTTTCACACAGTCTGCCAGGGCGCCCGTTTTCTTTTGTGCTGTTGCCTGATGCCTATTTGACCACTTTCAGACTCGGCGGACCGCTGGGTCGCGACGACTCACCACCCCCAGGCCCGTCATCATCCGGCTCCGGCTCTTGAGGGCCGCTGGCCACGGAGGGTTCCATGTCAAAGACCATACCCTGGCCATTTTCCCGTGCGTAAATCGCCAAAATAGCAGCAGCCGGGATGTAGAGCGTATGCGCAACACCGCCGAAACGCCCTTCGAAGCTCACCGCCTGGTTATCCATATGCAGATGACGCACGGCGCTGGGCGAGGTATTGAGCACGATCTGGCCGTCACTGGCGAAACCCGGCGGCACTTGCACCCCGGGATACTCGGCATTGACCAGCAAATGCGGGGTGCAGTCGTTGTCGACGATCCATTCGTAAAGGGCACGCACCAGATAGGGACGACTGGAATTCATGACTTCCTCCTTCTCAGCGCATCGCGCGCTCGGCAGCGGAAAGACTGGCCTGAAAGGCCTCTCGGGCGAACTGGCGCTCCATGTAGTCGAGAAGCGGCTTGGCCGGACGCGGCAGCTCGATAGCCAATAGCGGCAAACGCCAGAGTATGGGCAATAGACAGCAATCGACCAGGCTCAATTCATCACTGAGAAAGAACGCCTTGTCAGCGAACAGCGGCGACACCCCCGTCAGGCTTTCGCGCAGCTCCTTGCGCGCCAGCTGACGCTCGGCCTCCTTGCTGCGCTTGTCGAGTATGCGATCGACCAGCGCGCACCAGTCACGCTGAATACGGTGCATCAGCAGACGGCTGTTGGCACGCGCCACCGGATACACGGGCAACAGGGGCGGATGCGGATAGCGCTCGTCCAGGTACTCCATGACTACGGTCGACTCGTACAGCGCCAGATCGCGATCGACCAACGTCGGCACGCTGCCATAGGGATTGGCTTCAGCCAGCTTGGGCGGACAACGCCCCTGCTCGACATCGACGATCTCGACGCTGACACCTTTCTCGGCGAGCACCAGACGCACGCGATGGGAATAGTGGTCGGCGGGGTCGGAGTAGCAGGTCAACCTGTTGGTCACCGCCATGGCGATCCTCCTCGCTTTTTTGATTATCCGGAAACAGGAAAAATTGCCGGAGCAATTCTTTCGTTACAGACGACGACGCCCAGGGCAATCGCCGGAAATGGCAGGACTGAAGCACCTGCGCGCCCCTCAGGGCGCGCAGGTTGCAGCAGCTTTGACGACTTAGTGAACGTCCTTCCAATACTCACGCTTGAGCAGGTAGGCGAACACGAAGAAGAACGCCAGGTACAACAGCACGTAGGTGCCGATGCGCTGGGACTTCAGCTTGACCGGGTTGGCCGAGTAGGCCAGGAAGGTCACCAGGTTCTTGATCTTCTCATCGAACTCGGCCTCGCTCAGCGTGCCGGTGTTCGGTTCGATGGTCAGCTGATCACAGGCTTCATGTGTGATCGGCGTGCCGGTGAGCGGATCGAACTGCTTCTTGCCGTTCTCCACCACCTGGACCTGCTTGCAGCCGATAACCTGCTTACCCTGCAGGGCGACCAACACGTTCGGCATGCCCACATTGGGGAATACCTTGTTGTTGGCACCCAGCGGACGCGAAGGATCATCGTAGAAGGTACGCAGATAGGTATACAGCCAGTCGTTGCCACGCACACGAGCAACCAGGGTCAGATCGGGCGGAGCCGCACCGAACCAGGCCTTGGCGTCGTCAGGACGCATGCCGATCTTCATGTGATCGCCAATCTTGGCGTCGTTGAAGACCATATTCTCCAGCATGATTTCGTGCGGGATGCCGAGGTCATCGGCAACGCGCTCGTAACGCTGGTACTGGGCAGCATGGCAGCCCATGCAGTAGTTGGCAAAGGTACGCGCGCCGTCCTGCAGGGCAGCCTTGTCGCGCAGATCGATGTCCACTTTATCCAGCGGATAATTGCTCACGGCGCCCATGGCCAGAGCCGGCAGCGCAGCGAAAACAAATGCAGCAAAGAGCTTTTTCATCAGCCAGTCACCCTTTCCGGAACCGGTTTGGTCTTCTCCATCCTGGTGTAGAACGGCATCAGGATGAAGTACGCGAAGTACAGGAAGGTGCACACCTGCGACAGCAGGGTACGACCCGGGGTCGGCGCCAGCACACCCAGCACGCCCAGGATGACGAAGGAGATGCAGAAGATCACCAGCCAGATCTTGCTCATCCAACCCTTGTAGCGCATCGACCTGACCGGGCTACGGTCGAGCCACGGCAGCACGAACAGCACGGCGATGGCAGCACCCATGGCCACGACGCCCAGCAGCTTGTCCGGTACCGCACGCAGAATCGCGTAGAACGGGGTGAAGTACCAAACCGGGGCAATGTGATCAGGTGTCTTGAACGGGTTGGCCGCTTCGAAGTTCGGCTTCTCGAGGAAGTAACCGCCCATTTCCGGGAAGAAGAACACCACAAAGCAGAACACGAACAGGAAGACCACGACACCGACGATGTCTTTCACGGTGTAGTACGGATGGAACGCGATACCGTCGAGCGGTACGCCGTTTTCGTCCTTGTACTTCTTGATGTCGACGCCGTCCGGGTTGTTCGAGCCGACTTCATGCAGTGCCAGGATGTGCAGCACGACCAGGCCGAGCAGAACGATCGGCAGGGCGATTACGTGCAGGGCGAAGAAGCGGTTCAGGGTGATCCCGGAGATCAGGTAGTCACCACGGATCCACTGGGTCAGGTCGTCACCGATGACCGGAATGGCACCGAACAGCGAGATGATCACCTGGGCGCCCCAGTAGGACATCTGGCCCCACGGCAGCAGGTAGCCCATGAAGGCTTCAGCCATCAGCACCAAGTAGATCAGCATGCCGAAGATCCACACCAGCTCACGCGGCTTCTGGTAGGAGCCATAGAGCAGGCCACGGAACATGTGCAGGTAGACCACCACGAAGAACGCCGAGGCGCCAGTGGAGTGCAGGTAGCGCAGGATCCAGCCGTACTCGACATCGCGCATGATGTATTCGACGGAGGCGAACGCGCCTTCAGCCGAAGGCTCGAAGCTCATGGTCAGCCAGATACCGGTAACGATCTGGTTGACCAGCACCAGCAAGGCCAGCGAGCCGAAGAAGTAGAAGAAGTTGAAGTTCTTCGGAGCGTAGTATTTGGAGAGATGGTCTTCCCACATCTTGGTGGCGGGGAAGCGCGCATCCACCCATTCCATGAATTTGCTCATCAGGCGTTCTCCTGGTCCACACCGACGACGATGATGTCATCCGTCTCGTAGCTGTACGGCGGCACCGGCAGGTTCAGCGGCGCCGGCTGTGCCTTGTAGACACGCCCAGCCATGTCGTAGCGCGAACCGTGGCAAGGGCAGAAGTAGCCACCTACCCAGTCCGGCCCCAGATCGGCAGGCGCCACTTCCGGACGGAAGGACGGCGCACAACCCAGGTGAGTACACAGGCCTACCAGCACCAGCAACTCGGGCTTGATCGAGCGAGTTTTCTTGTCCACGTACTCAGGCTGCACGGAAGCAGCAGACTCAGGATCGGCGACACTGCCTTCGATCTTGGTCAGATTGGCAAGAATTTCCTCAGTACGGCGCACGATGAACACCGGCTGACCGCGCCACTCAGCAACCATCTGCTGACCTGCTTCGATCTTGCTGACGTTCACCTTCACCGGTGCACCGGCCGCCTTGGCCCTGGCACTGGGGAACCATGACCCCACGAACGGAGTCGCAGCACCTACCGCCCCTGCTGCACCCACCACGGAGGTGGCTGCAACTAGGAAGCGACGCCGGCCTGCATTCACGCCGTCATTGCTCATTCAGTCGTCTCCCATCAGCTTTGTGGCCTGTTGTTCAGGCCTCTACTAAGTAAAAATCGGGCCGCGCAAAAAATTCGCCAAATGGTAAAGAAAAGCCCCTTTTCTGACAAGGTAATTACCTGCCAGGTAAGCCGCGAAAGCCTTGCCGCACGCGGCTTACATATATGCGGCACGTTGTCGCAGCACTTTGCCCGCCCCATAAAAAACGCCCAGCTCCGTAAGGAAACTGGGCGCTTTTGGGAAGCGTAGTCGCGATTAACGCTTCGAGTACTGCGGACGCTTACGCGCTTTGCGCAGACCGACTTTCTTACGCTCGACTTCACGGGCATCACGAGTGACGTAACCGGCCTTACGCAGCGGGCTGCGCAGGGTCTCGTCATACTCGATCAGAGCGCGAGTGATGCCGTGGCGAATAGCGCCGGCCTGACCGCTGACACCACCACCGGCAACGGTGACGAAGATGTCGAACTTCTCGGTGGTCTCGGTCAGCTCCAGCGGCTGACGCACGACCATGCGAGCAGTTTCACGACCGAAGAAGGAATCCAGGGCGCGATTGTTGATCGAAATGTTACCAGTACCCGGACGCAGGAAAACGCGCGCGGTTGCGGTCTTGCGACGGCCAGTGCCGTAGTTTTGAGTCGCCGACATAATGAACTATTCCGTTAAATCTTCAGTTCTTGGGGCTGCTGAGCGGTGTGCGGGTGAGCGGCACCCTTGTACACCTTCAGCTTACGGTACATGTCGCGACCCAGCGGGTTCTTCGGCAGCATGCCTTTGACCGCAGTCTCGATCACGCGCTCAGGCGCACGAGCAATCAACTTCTCGAAGTTGATTTCTTTGATGCCGCCCGGGAAACCGGAGTGGGAGTAGTACATCTTGTCGCTGGTCTTGGCACCGGTCACGCGCACCTGCTCGGCGTTGATCACGACGATGTAGTCACCGGTGTCAACGTGAGGAGTGTACTCAGGCTTGTGCTTGCCACGCAGACGGCTCGCGATTTCAGTGGCCAGACGACCCAGGGTCTGACCAGCAGCATCAACGACGAACCAGTCGCGCTTTACTGTTTCTGGTTTAGCAGTAAAAGTTTTCATTCTTTATAGCCTCAGGGGCCGCCCAGCAAAAATAGACGGCGGATCTTACTGAATAGTGCGTACTTTGACAAGTCAAAGGCAGCCGCATACGGACGCTATCGGGGGCTCGGGTCAGCGCGTCCACAATACGGCAAGATTCTTCGGCAGGCGGCGCATCACTTCCACCGCAGAAAGAGGTGCCGGATTATCCGGATTGCGAAAAAAATTTCAACCTGCTTGTATGGCTCTTTTGCCAAAGGAGTACCTCATGGAATACCGCAAGCTAGGCCGAACCGGACTCGATGTCAGCGCCCTGTGCCTGGGCACCATGACCTGGGGTGAGCAGAACAGCGAGTGCGAAGGCCATGCCCAGATCGAGCGGGCCAAGGTCAGCGGCGTCAATTTCATCGATACCGCCGAGATGTACCCGGTGCCGCCGCGCGCCGAGACCTACAGCAAGACCGAGCAAATCATCGGCAGCTACTTCAGACAGCACGGCGACCGCGCCGACTGGATTCTGGCCAGCAAGATCGCCGGCCCCGGCAATGGCATCAGCCATATCCGCGATGGCCAGCTGAAATTCAACCGCCAGCACATCGTCGCCGCTCTGGATGCCAGCCTGAAACGCCTGCAGACCGACTGGATCGACCTGTACCAGTTGCACTGGCCGGAGCGCCCGACCAATTTCTTCGGCCAGCTCGACTACAAGCACAAGGATGTCGAGTTCACGCCCCTGGAGGAAACCCTGGAAGTGCTCGACGAGCAGGTCAAGGCCGGCAAGATCCGCCATATCGGCCTGTCCAACGAAACCCCGTGGGGCACCATGAAGTTCCTGCAACTGGCCGAGAGCCGTGGCTGGCCGCGCGCCGTGTCGATCCAGAACCCCTACAACCTGCTAAACCGCAGCTTCGAGGTGGGCCTGGCGGAAGTGGCGATTCGCGAACAGTGCGGCCTGCTGGCCTACTCACCGCTGGCCTTCGGCATGCTCAGCGGCAAGTACGAAGGCGGCGCCCGCCCGGCCGGCGCGCGCATCAGCCTGTTCAGCCGCTTCGCCCGCTACACCAACCCACAAGCCGAAGCTGCCTGCTCACGCTACGTCGCCCTGGCCCGCGAACACGGCCTGGATCCCGCGCAGATGGCCCTGGCCTTCGTCACCGCGCAGCCTTTCGTGACCAGCAACATCATCGGCGCCACCAGCCTGGAGCAACTGGACAGCAACCTGGCCAGCGCCGGGCTGAAGCTTTCCGAAGAAGTGCTCGCCGGTATCGAGGCGATTCACAAGGCGCAACCCAACCCGGCGCCCTGACGCACCACGTAGGGTGTGCCGTGCGCACCGCCAAGCACCTCAGCGTTGCAGGCGCGCACAGCGCCCCCTACGGATTTACACCAGCGAACGAGCGATGATCTCCTTCATGATCTCGTTGGTGCCGGCGTAGATGCGTTGCACCCGCGCATCGGCCCAGGCCCGCGCCACCGGATACTCCCACATGTAGCCGTAACCGCCGTGCAGCTGCACGCATTCATCAAGCACCTTGCACTGCAGATCGGTGCTCCAGTACTTGATCATCGCCGCAGTCGGCACATCCAGCTTGCCCTGCAGGTGCAGCTCCAGGCAGCGATCGATGAAAATGCGGCCAACCTGAATCTCCGTTGCCATCTCAGCCAGCTTGAAGCGGGTGTTCTGGAAATCCGCCACGGCCTTGCCAAAGGCCTTGCGCTCGCGGGTGTAGTCGAGTGTCCACTGCAGCGCCGCTTCGGCCGAGGCCAGGGCACCGATGCCCACGGTCAGGCGCTCTTGCGGCAACTCCTGCATCAGGTAGGCGAAGCCCATCCCTGGCTGCCCCAGCAGATTTTCTTTGGGTACGCGCACGTCCTGGAAAAACAGCTCGGAGGTGTCCTGCGCCTTCATGCCGACCTTTTCCAGGCGCTTGCCCTTGGAAAATCCGGTGGTATTGGCCTCGACCAGGAACAGGCTGGTGCCTTTGGCGCCAGCCTTGGGATCGGTCTTGGCCACGACGATCACCAGATCGGCCAGCCAGCCGTTGGTGATGAAGGTCTTCGAGCCGTTGATCACGTATTCGTCGCCATCGAGCACGGCGGTGGTCTTCACGCCCTGCAGGTCGGAGCCGGCACCCGGTTCGGTCATGGCGATGGCGGTGACCATCTCGCCGCTCACCAACTTGGGCAGGTAATGTTGCTTCTGCGCCTCGCTGCCGTAATGCAGGATGTAGGGCGCAACGATATCCGAGTGCAGGGAAAATCCAATGCCGGTCAGACCCAGGCGGCCGATCTCCTCGATCACCACGGTGCTGTAGAGGAAATCAGCCGCCATACCGCCATACGCCTCGGGAATATGCGAACAGAGCATGCCGGCCTCGCCCGCCTTGTTCCACAGCGCACGGTCGACATGGCCGTCCTTCTCCCACTGCTGGTGATAAGGCACGGCCTCCTGCTCGAGAAACTTGCGCACGCTATCGCGGAACAGTTCGTGATCGGAGCTGAATAGGGTTCTGGGAATCATGGCGCTACCTGTGTCTGATGGTCGAAAAAGCAGACTTCGACTTTAGCCAAGCAAACGCTTGGTCACACTGGACACAAGCGCCAAAAAATATGACGATCCAGCCGCTGCATGACCACTACGCCTTGAACAAGAATAATTACTTATGGTTATCCCACAGCCGCGCACGACTTTGCGCCGCGTCAGTATTCTCGCCACCGATGGCGTGTTCGCATCCACCCTGCTGCAGGCCAAGGACTTCTTCCACATGGCCGGCATTCGCCATGCCAAACAGCAGGGCCTGGGCCTTGAGCCGCCGTTCGAGATCCACCTGGTCAGCCCCGACGGCCAGCCAGTCAACAGCTTCAGCAATGTACGCCTGCCGGTAGACGGCGGGCTGGATAGCTGCGACGTAATCATCCTGCCGGCTTTCTGGGACGACTTCGATGCCCTCAGCCGCCGTTATCCACAGGTACTGGACTGGCTCAGGCGCCAGCACGCCAGCGGTACGGCGATCTGCGGCGAGGCCAGCGGCGTATTCTGGATGGCCGAAGCCGGCCTGCTCGACGGCAAGGAAGCGACCACCTACTGGCGCTTCTTCCGCGAGTTTGCCGAGCGCTTCCCCAAGGTATTGCTCAATCAGGACAAGCACCTGTCCGATGCCGACAATCTGTATTGCGCGGGCGGCGTCACGTCGGCCTGCGACCTGTATATCTACCTGATCGAGCGTTACTGCGGCGCCGGCGTGGCCCAGGGCGTGGCGCGCGACATTCTCTACGAAGTGCAGCGCAGCTACACGCCCGGACGAATTGGCTTCGGCGGCCAGAAACTGCATCAGGACGTCACCGTGCTGCAGATCCAGCATTGGCTGGAGGAGCACTATGCCGACAAGTTCCGCTTCGAGGACGTGGCGCGCGAACATGGCATGAGCATTCGTAATTTCATGCGCCGTTTCCAGGGGGCGACCGGCGACAAACCGCTGCACTACCTGCAGCGCCTGCGCATCGAGACGGCAAAGAGCCTGCTCTCCTCAACGCGCAAGAGCATCAAGACCATCAGCTACGAAGTCGGTTATGACGACGCCAGCTTCTTCGCCCGCCTGTTCCGCCAGCACACCGAGCTGTCGCCGAACCAGTATCGCCGGCAGTTCCAGCAGAAGGATTACCAGGACTGAGCGCAACGCGCCGGGCTGACTGCCCCCGGAAACGCACAAGGCGACCTCGCAGGTCGCCTTGTGCGTATCACTGCACCGTCAGGGCCGGTGCGGGCGCGAAAGGAACTCGTGTGATTGCATCTCCAGCAGGCGGCTCAGCGTACGCTGGAACTCGAAACTCAGACGACCGCCGGTATACAGATCCTTGAGCTCCACTTCGGCAGAGATGATCAGCTTGACGTTACGGTCGTAGAACTCGTCCACCAGATTGATGAAGCGCCGCGCCATGTCGTCCTTGGCCACGCTCATCTGCTCGACATTGGCCAGGATCACCGCGTGGAAGATCTTGCCCAGTTCAATGTAGTCGTTCTGGCTGCGCGGCCCATCGCACAGCTCGCGGAACTCGAACCAGGCCACGTCTTCGCACACGCGCACGGCATTGATTGCGCGGTTCTCGATCATCAGCGCCTCGTTCTCCACCATATGGGTGCAGTCCGGCAGCAGGCTCTGGAAGCTCTTGCGCAGGCTCTCGTCGGCCTCAGGGCCGAGCGGGAAGTGGAACAGCTCAGCCTGCTCCAGCGCACGCAGACGATAGTCGACGCCGCTGTCGACGTTGACGATATCGGTGTGCTGCTTGAGCAGGGCGATGGCCGGCAGGAAGCGGGCGCGCTGCAAACCGTCCTTGTACAGGCCGTCCGGCACGATGTTGGAAGTCGCGACGAGCGATACGCCGTTCTTGAACAGCTCCTCCAGCAGGGTGGCGAGGATCATCGCGTCGGTGATGTCGCTGACGAAGAACTCGTCGAAGCAGATCACCCGCGCCTCGTCGGCGAAACGCTTGCCGATGATGGTCAGCGGGTTCTTCTCACCCTTGAGGGTCTTCATTTCCTCGTGCACACGCTTCATGAAGCGGTGAAAGTGCGTACGCATCTTCTGCTCGAACGGCAGCGCATCGAAGAAGGTGTCAACCAGGTAGGTCTTGCCACGCCCCACCCCGCCCCAGAAATACAGGCCCTTGACCGGCCCTTGCGGCTTCTTGCCGAACAGCTTGCCCATCAGGCCGGTTTTGCCCTGGTCACGCGCAATCAAATCGTCATACAGACGCTGCAAGTGGCGGACGGCATTTTCCTGGGCCGCATCATGGAAGAAGTCGGGCCGCTTGAGATCGGCCTGATAACGCTCGAGAGGAGTCATGATTCGTTAGAGCCTGTTCAAAGTCTGCTGCGCGTCGGGCCTGCTGCGTTAGAAACACTCTGGAACGCCAGCCCGGTCGAATGCTCATGTACACCATGTACACTCCGCTTCCTCGCCTGTTTCTGCCTTGCATGCCTCTAGCTCGCGAGCCTTTCAAAAGGCTCTCGGCCGGCAAGTAAAAACGGGGGCGTCACTTTAGCGACGCCCCCGCTGCTTGGCAATCTGCCTGTAGCCCGGATGCAATCCGGGCTACTTCACTCCTGCGGCGCCAGCGCCTCACGCAGGCGGGCGATGGCATCTTCCAGCGCCTGGCCATCAGTGAACTCGGGACTGCTCGCAACGCTTTCACCGTCGACCCAGACCGAGAAACTCAGACCTTCGGCGCGCACATCCAGCGGCTCGCCAGATTGCAGACGCTTGTTGGCCATGCCGGCCGACTTGCCATCGGCGAAGGATTTCGACAGCAGCAATTGCTCGCCATCGGCGTCGAGCAGGCGGAAGCGGAAGCTGCCGTCGTCGTCACGGAAGCTGACAAAGCGTGCGCTCTTGGCGGCTTTCTTCTTCTCGCTGGTAGCGACCTGCACCTGCTCGCGGAACGAGCGCAGGCCCACCGCCTCACGCAGCTCACCGAGGAACGGCGTAGCGATCTTGCGTGCCTTTACCGCGCCCGCAAGGAGAATGTCCTCCAGATCGGCCGGCCGAGCGATCAGCGTGTTGTAGCGCTCGCGCGCCTCGCCCAGGGTGTCTTCGAGCAGTTGGTACAGGCGATTCTTCGCCTCGCCCCAGGCCAGGCCGCCTTCCAGCTCGGCGCGGAACTCGGCCTGCTGCGACTGGCTGGCGAAGGCCTGGTACAGGGTAAACAGGTGCGAGCCTTCGGCATCCTTGGGCTCACCCGGCAGTTTGGAGTCGGTGACGATGCGCGCCACGGCGTCCTTGAGCTGCTTGGCAGTGCCGAACAGCGGGATGGTGTTGTCGTAGCTCTTGCTCATCTTGCGCCCGTCGAGGCCGGGCAGCGTGGCCACTTCCTCCTCGATCACCACCTCGGGCAGGACGAACAGGTCCTTGCCCTTGCCGAACAGGTGGTTGAAGCGCTGGCCGATGTCGCGCGCCATCTCCACGTGCTGGATCTGGTCACGGCCGACCGGCACCTTCTGCGCGTTGAACATGAGGATGTCCGCCGCCATCAGCACCGGGTAGCTGAACAGGCCCATGGTCACGCCGGCGTCCGGGTCTTCACCGGCTTCGACGTTCTTGTCCACCGAGGCCTTGTAGGCGTGGGCGCGGTTGAGCAGGCCCTTGCCGGCGACGCAGGTCAGCAGCCAGCACAGCTCGGGAATCTCGGGAATATCGGACTGGCGGTAGAAGGTCGCCTTGTCGGTGTCCAGGCCCAGCGCCAGCCAGGTGGCGGCGATCTCCAGACGTGAGCGCTGAATACGCGCCGGGTCATCGCACTTGATCAGCGCATGGTAGTCGGCAAGGAAGTAGAACGAGTCCATCTGCGGATCGCGACTAGCCGCGATGGCCGGACGGATGGCGCCGGCGTAGTTGCCCAGGTGCGGCGTGCCGGTGGTGGTGATACCAGTAAGAATACGGGTGGTCATAGTAATTCGCTTGTCTTGCTGCAATGACGTGGCAGGCCTTCATTTGCCGTCACTCCCGCGAAGGCGGGAGCCTAGGTGCTGCGGCCCTCTGGATTCCCGCCTGCGCGGGAATGACGGTTTTATAGACGCGGCAGAAGAAGTTCCTTCAGATCCGTCAGCTTGCCGTGAAAAAAGTGACCGCATTCTGCCACTTTCAGCAGCTCATGGGCACGCCCGAGATTGGCCGACCAGCCGTACACGGCCTGCGCCTCGATCACCTCGTCCGCATCGGGCTGGATCACCACCAGCGGGCACTGGCTGGCCGGCGGCACATCGGCCGTTAGACGATGCACCGCAGGTGCCACCATGAACAGCTTGCTCGGCACCTGACCCAAGGCTTCCAGGCGCGCCCCCAGCGCAGCGGCAACGAAACCGCCGAAGGAAAAGCCCAACAACGTGACGGGCAGGTTCGGGTATTCCTCCTTGAGCCAGGCGGCGACGGCTTCGGCGTCGTCCACTTCGCCGATGCCCATATCGTGGCTGCCGGCACTGGCGCCCACACCGCGATAATTGAAACGCAATGTGTGATAGCCACAATCGCGCGCTGTGCGCTGCAGGGTGCTCACCACCTTGTTGAGCATGGTGCCACCCTGTACCGGATTGGGATGGCAGAGCAACGCCACACCACGTGCATCAGGCACTTCCAGCAGCAGGGCTTCGAGTTGACCCAACGGGCCTTGAATGAAAAGAGGGGTTTCGCGACTGAGCAACACTGAACTCCGTGACCCCGCAACGGGTCGACTCGTCTAGCAAACTGCCTGTGCGGTAAACGTATACAGCACAGGTTCGAGCCGCTAACGTAAAGCAAAGCCGTTTTGAGAGGAAGGACTCGTGGAACAGACCGTAACAGCCTGGTTGATACCCGCCCTGACCCTGGTGGTCGGCATCGCCGTGGGCTTTGTGCTCGCCCGCCTGGCTCCCAATGCCGCGCCCAGCCGGACGCAGCGGCAGATGGATGAAATGCAGGCACGCTTCGAGGCCTACCAGAACGAAGTGGTGACCCACTTCAACACCACCGCCAGCCTGGTGAAGAAACTCACCCAGAGCTACCAGGACGTGCAGGAGCACCTGTCCGACGGCGCCAACCGCCTGGCCCTGGACGAACTGACCCGTCAACGCCTGCTGGCCACCCTGAACAGTACCGAAGCCGGCGAAAAGCGTGAGCGCCTGACCCCGCCGAAGAACTACGAAATGCCCAAGGACTACGCGCCGAAAAGCGATGGCCCGGGCATGCTGGACGAGAGCTACGGGTTGAAGAAGTAATCCGCCAGCCAGAAATACCGAGCCCCGCGATTGCGGGGCTTTTTATTGGGCAACAATCGTAGCCTGGGTTGAGCACAGCGAAACCCGGGGGTCGGCTGATGGGTTTCGCGATGCTCTACCCATCCTACGACCCTTTTATTGGGTAGCAATTGCAGGAGCCGCCGGCGCCTTGCGAAGCCAGAGCCACCTCACAAACGAAAAGCCCCGCATCACTGCAGGGCTTCTCGTTCAGCGCAAGAACGTCAGATAGCGCCGCGACTACGCAGCAGATCCAGCACCGCCTTGACACCCTCTTCGACCGACTGCGTCTGGGTATCGATCACCAGATCGGCATCCAGCGGCACGTCGTAGGGGAAGCTTTCGCCCGGGATATTGTCACCCCCTGCGGCATACAGCCCCTGCGGGTCGCGCTCGGCGCAGATCTGCGGCGAAGCCTGGACGTAGACGGTGACCAGACGCTCGCTGCCGATCAGCGCTCTGGCCTGCTCGCGACCTTCGGCATCCGGAGCGACGAAGGCGGCCAGGGCGATCAGCCCGGCCTCGTTGAACTGACGCGCGACGTGCGCGGCACGACGCCAGTTCTCGGCGCGTCCGGCGCGATCCTGCGGCAGGCCCTTGTTCAGGTCGTGGCGCAGGTTCTGGCCATCGAGCACGTACACCGCACGGCCCATGTCAAACAGCTTGCGCTCGACCGCATAGGCCAGGGTGCTCTTGCCAGCGCCGGACAGGCCGCTGAACAGCACGGTGGCCGGCTGCTGGCCAAAGCGCGAGGCACGCTCCTCGGTCGATACGTGCGCCAGACGGCCATGCTGACCGCCGCCATGGCTAACCGGATCGGCGATGATCATGCCAGCGCCGACGGTGCCATTGGTCAGGCGGTCAATGACGATAAAGGCGCCAGTGGTGCGGTTGTACTCGTAGCCATCCAGAGCAATCGGCGCATCCAGGGCGACCTTGACCCGGCCAATCTCGTTGAGTTTCAGCTCGCTGGCAGCGCCCTGCTCCAGGGTGTTCACGTCGACGCGATGGACGATGCTCGGGATCGAGCCCGGCACGTAGCTGGTGGCGCGTTTGATGTCGTATTTCTTGCCCGGCAGCATCGGATCTTCGCCCATCCACACCAGCATGGCCTCGAAGCTGTCGCTGACCTGCGGACGGTTGTCGGCGTGCACCAGCATGTCGCCACGGGACACGTCGATCTCGTCTTCCAGGGTCAGGGTAATGGCCTGGCCCGGGCCGGCGTGCCCCAGCTCGCCCTCGAAGGTGACGATGGATTTGACCCGGCTGCTCTTGCCCGACGGCAAAGCCAGCACTTCATCGCCCTTGCGCACGATGCCACTGGCCAGAGTGCCGGCGAAACCGCGGAAGTTCAGGTTCGGACGGTTGACGTACTGCACCGGGAAGCGCAGGTCGTCGAAATTGCGGTCGCCCGCCACTTCGACGCTCTCGAGAATTTCCATCAGCGACTGCCCGGTGTACCAGGGCGAGCGCTCGGACTTGTTGACCACGTTGTCGCCCTTGAGCGCCGACATCGGCACGAACTCGAGGGTGGTCGGGCGCAGGCCGATCTTCTCGGCGAAGGCCAGGTAGTCGGCCTTGATCTGCTCGAACACGCCCTGATCGAAGTCCTTCAGGTCCATCTTGTTGACGGCGACGACGATGTGCTTGATGCCCAGCAGCGAGGCGATAAAGCTGTGCCGGCGGGTCTGGGTCTGCACGCCGTAACGAGCGTCGATCAGGATGATGGCCAGGTCGCAGGTCGAAGCGCCGGTGGCCATGTTGCGCGTGTACTGCTCATGGCCGGGGGTGTCAGCGATGATGAACTTGCGCTTGGCGGTGCTGAAGTAACGGTAGGCCACATCGATGGTGATGCCCTGCTCGCGCTCGGCCTGCAGGCCGTCGACCAGCAGTGCCAGGTCGATGTCATCGCCGGTGGTGCCGACCTTCTTCGAGTCCTTGGTGATGGCCTCAAGATGATCCTCATAGATCATCTTGGAATCATGCAGCAGGCGGCCGATCAGCGTGCTCTTGCCGTCATCGACGTTGCCGCAGGTGAGAAAGCGCAGCAGTTCCTTGCGCTCGTGCTGGGCCAGGTAAGCGAGAATGTCCTGGCTGATCAAATCGGATTGGTGACTCATGGTGCGCGATCCTCAGAAATAGCCCTGACGTTTCTTCTCTTCCATCGAACCCGCCTGGTCGTGGTCGATGACCCGGCCCTGGCGTTCGCTGGTCTTGGTCAGGAGCATCTCCTGGATGATTTCCGGCAGCGTGGTGGCGGTGGATTCCACCGCACCGGTCAGCGGGTAGCAGCCGAGGGTACGGAAGCGCACCATCTTCTTGGTGATCCGGGCTTTCTCTTCGTCCGACAGGTGCTCGAGGATGCGCTCGTCGTCGATCATGATCAGCGTGCCGTTCTTCTCGATCACTTCGCGCTCGGCAGCGAAGTACAGCGGCACGATCGGGATCTGTTCCAAGTAGATGTATTGCCAGATGTCCAGCTCGGTCCAGTTGGACAGCGGGAAGACGCGGATCGACTCGCCCTTCTTGACCTTGCCGTTGTACACGCTCCACAGCTCGGGGCGCTGGTTCTTCGGATCCCAGCGGTGCTTGCTGTCACGGAAGGAATACACGCGTTCCTTGGCACGGGATTTTTCTTCATCACGACGCGCACCGCCGAAAGCGGCATCGAAGCCGTACTTGTCCAGCGCCTGCTTGAGACCTTCGGTCTTCATCACGTCGGTGTGCTTGGCACTGCCGTAGGTGAAGGGGTTCATGCCCTGCGCCACACCATCGGGGTTGATGTGGGTCAGCAACTCCAGGCCATATTCACTGACCATCTTCTCGCGGAAGCGGTACATCTCCTGGAACTTCCAGCGGGTATCGACGTGCAGCACCGGGAACGGCAGCTTGCCAGGGAAGAACGCCTTACGGGCCAGATGCAGCATCACGGCGGAGTCCTTGCCGATGGAATAGAGCATCACCGGGTTGTCGAATTCGGCGGCCACTTCACGAATGATGTGGATGCTTTCCGCCTCCAGCTGCTTCAGATGGGTCAATTTGTCGAGCATGGCTACTCACGGTTTGCTGTTATGGGGCCGGCGGGCCGTGGACGAGCGCGCACTCTATCACAGCGTCTGCTTATACTCAGGGCGCCGGTTAGACCGAAACGATCTAGCATTATACCTGCCCGTTCGGGCGATTCAGATCGGATTCGGGCAGTCGATGAACAGGTGTTCGAGGGCGAAACGCCGTGCCAGATAATCACCCAGCGCCTGCACGCCGTAGCGCTCGGTGGCGTGATGACCGGCAGCGATGAAGCTCAAGCCATTCTCACGCGCGCTGTGGAAGGTCTGCTCGGAGGCTTCACCGGTCAGGTACAGGTCGACCCCGGCGGCAATCGCCTGGTCGATATAGCCCTGGCCGCCGCCCGTGCACCAGCCAACGCGGCGGATCAGCCCGTCTCCCGCAACCAGCAGCGGCTCGCGCCCGAGCACCTGCTGGATGTGCCGGGCAAAATCGGCGGCGCTCACCGGCTCGGCCAGTGAGCCGACAAGGCCAACGGTACGCGGGTTTTCCGGCTCCAGCGGGCCTTCGACGACGATGCCGAGTTGACGTGCAAGCTGCACGTTGTTGCCCACCTCGGGGTGCACATCCAGCGGCAGGTGATAGGCCAGCAGGCTGATGTCATGCGCCAGCAGCGCTTTCAGGCGACGCTGCTTCATGCCGGTGACGCAGGGGTTTTCGCCATTCCAGAAGTAGCCGTGATGCACCAGCAGCACATCGGCCTTGGCGTCGATGGCGGCCTCGATCAATGCCTGGCTCGCGGTAACGCCGCTGACGATACGGCTGACCTGCGGGCGCCCCTCGACCTGCAGGCCATTGGGGCAGTAGTCACTGATACGCGACGCATTAAGAAAGGCGTCAGCTTCTTCCACTAGGGTGGGCAGGGCAATGGCCATGAAGATTCCTCACAAGCTTTTGCGGGCCGCTGCCTAATTGGCGAGCACCTCACTATAATGCGCCACCTTAAGGGCCGGAATTGGCCCCCGCAACCCTCAGGATTGTCCCGATGCCCCAGGCACTGCGTTTTCTCGGTTGGCCGCTGCTGGTCGGTGTACTCATCGCCCTGCTGCTGATCCAGCGCTACCCGCAATGGGTCGGCCTGCCCAGCCAGGACGTGCAGTTGGTGCAGGCGCCGATCTACAGTCGCCTGCAGGAAGGCCCGGTATCCTATGCCGAGGCTGTCGATACCGCCTCCCCCGCCGTGGCCAACCTGTACACCACCAAACTGGTGAGCAAGCCCGCCCATCCGCTGTTCGAAGACCCCGCCTTCCGCCGTTTCTTCGGTGACAACCTGCCGCGTCAACAGCGCATGGAGTCCAGCCTCGGCTCGGCGGTACTGATGAGCAAGGAAGGCTACCTGCTGACCAACAACCACGTGGTCAGTGGTGCCGACCAGATCGTCGTAGCCCTCAAGGACGGCCGTGAAACCCTGGCACGGGTGATTGGCAGCGACCCGGAAACCGACCTGGCCGTCTTGAAGATCGACCTGCCCAACCTGCCGGCGATTACCCTCGGGCGCTCAGACAGCATCCGCATCGGCGACGTCAGCCTGGCCATCGGCAACCCCTTCGGCGTCGGCCAGACCGTGACCATGGGCATCATCAGCGCCACCGGGCGCAACCAGCTGGGCCTCAACACCTACGAAGACTTCATCCAGACCGATGCCGCGATCAACCCCGGCAACTCCGGCGGCGCGTTGGTCGATGCGCATGGCAATCTGGTGGGCATCAATACCGCGATCTTCTCCAAGTCCGGCGGCTCACAGGGCATCGGCTTCGCCATCCCGGTAAAACTGGCGCTGGAGGTGATGCGCGCGATCATCGAGCACGGCCAGGTAATTCGCGGCTACCTCGGTGTCGAAGTGCAACCGCTGACGCCGGAGCTGGCCGAATCCTTCGGTCTCGATGGACGCCCCGGCATCGTCGTGGCGGGGGTCTATCGCGATGGTCCGGCGCAGAAAGCCGGCCTGCAGCCGGGCGATCTGATCCTCAGCATAGATGGTGAAGCGGCCAGCGACGGCCGACGCTCGATGAATCAGGTAGCACGCACCAAGCCCGGCGACAAGATTCGCATCGAGGTGCTACGCAACGGCAAGACACTGAGCCTGACCGCCGAGATCGGCATCCGCCCGCCTGCCAACAGCAACAACTGAAACGCCAGGCATGAAAAAGCCGGCCTGATCGGGCCGGCTTTGCATGTTCACACGCCAAGAGCCTTCAGCGTATCCAACAGCGCCTGGTTTTGCTCCGGCGTGCCGATGGTGATGCGCAGGAACTGCGCGATACGCTGCTGCTTGAAGTGACGCACGATCACCCCCTGCTCGCGCAGGCCTGCCGCCAGAGTGGCCGCATCCTTGCCCGGATGACGGGCGAAGACGAAGTTCGCCGCCGAAGGCAGCACCTCGAAGCCCAGCCCCTGCAGACCGGCGACCACCGCCTCACGGCTGTCGATCACCTGCTGGCAGGTTTTCTCGAAATAAGCGCGATCCTCGAACGCCGCCGCCGCACCGGCAATGGCGATGCGATCGAGCGGGTAGGAGTTGAAGCTGTTCTTGATCCGCTCCAGCGCCTCGATCAGCTCCGGGTGGCCGACCGCGATACCGACACGCAACCCGGCCAGCGAACGCGACTTGGACAAGGTCTGGGTGACCAGCAGGTTGGGGTATTTGTCGACCAGGGCGATTGCCGTCTGACCGCCGAAGTCGACATAAGCCTCGTCCACCAGCACCACGGAATCCGGGCTGTTCTGCAACAGACGCTCGATGGCGTCGAGCGGCAGCAGGCAGCCGGTCGGCGCATTGGGGTTGGGGAAGATGATGCCGCCATTGGGCCGGGCATAGTCCTCGACACGAATCTGGAACTGCTCGTCCAGCGCCACCTGCTGGTACTCGATGCCATAGAGGCCGCAGTAAACCGGATAGAAGCTGTAGCTGATATCCGGGAACAACAGCGGCGCGTCATGCTGAAACAAGCCGTAGAAAGCATGCGCCAGCACCTCGTCGGAACCGTTGCCGACGAATACCTGGGCAGTGCTCACACCATAGTAATCGGCGACAGCCTGCTTGAGTCGGTCGCCATTGGGATCCGGGTACAGGCGCAGGTTGTCATTCACCTCCGCCTGCATCGCGGCGATGGCCTTGGGCGACGGGCCGTAGGGGTTCTCATTGGTATTGAGCTTGACCAGCTTGCTCAGTTTGGGTTGCTCACCCGGCACATAGGGCACCAGGTCCTTGACGAAGGGGCTCCAGAATTTGCTCATCTGCCCTTCTCTCCTCGAAATGCGTGACATGGGCGATGGATATCGCTTCGCTCAATCAGCGAGACGCGATCCCGTAGGGTGCGCCGTGCGCACCAAAACATTCAAAGGGTGCGCAACGCCCCCGGCCTTACTTGATCCGGTACTCAGCGCTGCGCGCATGCGCGGTCAGCGACTCGCCACGAGCCAGTACCGAGGCGCTCTTGCCAAGCTCCGACGCGCCCTCCGGCGAACAGAAGATGATCGACGAACGCTTCTGGAAGTCGTACACCCCCAGCGGCGAGGAGAACCGCGCAGTGCCCGACGTCGGCAGCACGTGGTTCGGGCCGGCCACGTAGTCGCCCAAGGCTTCTGCGGTGTAGCGGCCCATGAAGATCGCACCGGCGTGGCGAATCTGCGGCAGCCAGGCTTCCGGGTCAGCCACCGACAGCTCCAGATGCTCGGGGGCGATGCGGTTGGATACCTCGATGGCCTGCGCCATGTCGGCCACCTGAATCAGTGCGCCACGACCTTCCAGCGAGGTACGGATGATCTCGGCACGCTCCATGGTCGGCAGCAGCTTGGCGATGCTTTCGGCGACGCGGTCGAGGAAGGCGGCATCCGGGCTGACCAGGATCGACTGGGCGTCTTCGTCGTGCTCGGCTTGGGAGAACAGATCCATGGCGATCCAGTCCGGATCGGTCTGGCCGTCACAGACCACCAGAATTTCCGACGGCCCGGCGATCATGTCGATACCCACCTTGCCGAACACATGGCGCTTGGCGGTAGCCACATAGATGTTGCCGGGGCCGACGATCTTGTCCACCGGCGGCACGCTCTCGGTGCCATAGGCCAGGGCGGCAACCGCCTGGGCGCCACCGATGGTGAACACACGGTCGACACCGGCGATGGCGGCGGCAGCGAGGACGATCTCGTTGATCTCGCCACGCGGCGTCGGCACCACCATCACCACCTCGGGTACGCCGGCGACCTTGGCCGGAATGGCGTTCATCAGCACCGAGGACGGGTAGGACGCCTTGCCGCCCGGCACGTAGAGGCCGGCGCGATCCAGCGGGGTGACCTTCTGCCCCAGCACGGTACCGTCGGCCTCGCTGTAGCGCCAGGAATCCTGCTTCTGCTGCTCGTGGTAGCTGCGCACGCGCTCGGCGGCGACTTCCAGCGCCTGGCGCTGCTCGGCGCTGATGCGGGTCAGGGCCAGTTCCAGACGCTCGCGTGGCAGGATCAGGTCGGCCATGGAAGCGACCTCTAGACCATCGAAACGCTGGGTGTATTCGACCAGAGCAGCGTCGCCGCGCTCGCGCACAGCCTGGATGATTTCCAGCACACGCTGGTTGACGCCATCGTCAGACACACTCTCCCAGCTCAGCAGATGATCCAGGTGTCGGGCGAAGTCCTGTTCAGCGGCGTTGAGTCGGCGAATAGCAATGGGAGCGGTCATGGCAAAGCCTCGTGTAAGGGTAAATTTCAGGCGCCGCTAGAGTAGCAAGCCCACCGTGCGGGCACCTGAGAATTTGGCTATGACACGGATAGGCTGCCGCGACCCAAAGTCGCGGTAAGGAGTCAGCCCTGGTGTCGCGCCTCGATGGCGCTACGCAGGGTGTCGATCAGGGACTGGATGCGCGCATGCTGCATCTTCATCGACGCCTTGTTGACGATCAGCCGCGAGCTGATGGTGGCAATCAGTTCCTGCGGCTCCAGACCGTTGGCGCGCAGGGTGTTGCCCGTGTCGACCACGTCGATGATCTTGTCGGCCAGGCCCACCAGCGGCGCCAGCTCCATCGAGCCGTAGAGCTTGATGATATCGACCTGACGACCCTGCTCGGCGTAGTAGCGCTTGGCGACGTTGACGAACTTGGTGGCCACGCGCAGGCGCCCTTTCGGCTCCGGTGCACCGACCTTGCCAGCCGTCATCAGCTTGCACTTGGCGATCTGCAGATCCAGCGGCTCGTAGATACCCTGGCCACCGTACTCCATCAGCACGTCCTTGCCCGCCACGCCGAGGTCGGCCGCGCCATGCTCGACGTAAGTGGGCACGTCGGTGGCGCGCACGATCAGCAGGCGCACATCATCCTGAGTGGTCGGGATGATCAGCTTGCGGCTCTTGTCCGGGTTCTCGGTCGGCTCGATACCCGCTGCGGCCAGCAACGGCAGGGTGTCATCGAGAATACGGCCTTTGGACAGGGCAATGGTCAGCATGAAACGGTTTCCTTGAACGGAAGCGGCCGCCCCCGAGAGAGACGGCCATAAGGCTGTGGAGACTTAACCCGGAACGCGGCGGATCTTGGCGCCCAACAGCTGCAGTTTTTCCTCGATGCACTCGTAACCACGGTCGATGTGGTAGATGCGGTCGATCAGCGTATCGCCTTCGGCCACCAGCGCAGCCAGCACCAGGCTCGCCGAGGCGCGCAGGTCAGTCGCCATCACCGGCGCGCCCTTGAGCTTCTCGACGCCGGTCACCACAGCCGTGTTGCCTTCGACCAGAATATTGGCGCCCATGCGCAGCATCTCGTAGACGTGCATGAAGCGGTTCTCGAACACGGTTTCGATGATGGTGCCGGTGCCTTCGGCCACCGCGTTCAGGGCGATGAACTGCGCCTGCATGTCGGTGGGGAACGCCGGATAGGGAGCGGTGCGCAGATTGACGGCCTTCGGGCGCTTGCCCTTCATGTCCAGCTCGATCCAGTCCGGCCCGGTGGTGATTTCGGCGCCTGCCTCCTGCAGCTTGGCCAGCACGGCCTCCAGGGTCGACGGATCAGCGTCCTTGACCTTGACCCGACCACCGGTAACGGCAGCGGCCACCAGGTAGGTGCCGGTCTCGATACGGTCGGGCATGACGTTGAAGCGCGCGCCATGCAGGCGTTCGACGCCGTCGATGATGATGGTATCGGTACCCGCGCCTTGGATCTTCGCACCCATGGCGATCAGGCAGTTGGCCAGGTCGACCACCTCAGGCTCGCGCGCGGCGTTTTCCAGCACGCTGCGGCCCTTGGCCAGGGTTGCGGCCATCATGATGTTCTCGGTGCCGGTCACGCTGACCACGTCGAAGAAGAAGTGCGCACCGCGCAGACCACCTTCGGGCGCCTTGGCCTTGATGTAGCCACCTTCAACATCGATGATCGCGCCCATGGCCTCGAGGCCACGGATGTGCAGGTCGACCGGACGTGAACCGATGGCGCAGCCGCCCGGCAGCGCCACTTCGGCTTCACCGAAGCGCGCGACCATCGGGCCGAGCACCAGGATCGAGGCGCGCATGGTCTTGACCAGCTCATACGGCGCGACCAGGGTCTTGATCGCACGCGCATCGACTTCCACCGCCAGCTTCTCGTCGATCACCGGCTCGATGCCCATGCGCCCGAACAGCTCGATCATGGTGGTGATGTCGTGCAGGTGCGGCAGGTTGCAGATGGTCACGGGCTCGTCGCCCAGCAAGGTGGCCGCAAGAATCGGCAGCGCAGAGTTCTTCGCACCGGAAATGCGGATTTCGCCATCGAGGCGAACGCCGCCGGTAATGATCAGTTTATCCATAGGAATCTCGTCGCCCGCAGGCTCAGGAACGCGCGGCCCAGTCGGCCCGGCTGAAGAATTTCATGGTTACCGCATGGATGCTGCCATCGGCGATCCAGGCATTGAGGTGGGCGTAGATCTGCTGCTGACGCTTGACCGGGCTGAGGGCGGCCAGCTCGTCGCTGATCAGGTTGAGCTGAAAGTTGCAGCCTTCGCCTTCGACTTCCACCTGGGTGTTCGGGAGTTTTTCCTCTAGGAGGCTTTTTACTTCTGCAGCCTGCATGCTCGACCTCGACTGACGCATTCGGGCTACCAGCGCCCGCGGGTCGGCCATCATACAAAAAAGCCTCCCGCCTGCGAACCCCGCCAGCAGCGGCAGTGACGCAACGACGGAAGGCACTTCACGCTTGCAGCGGCAACAATTCCAGCAGACCGCTGAACTGGGCAATCTCGCGCATGTCGTCGGGCAAGCCACTGATGCTCAGCTCGCGCCCGGCCTTGCGCGCATCGCGCATGAACGCCAGCAGCAGCGCCAGACCGACACTGCTGGATTTCTCTACCGCAGTGCAATCGAGCACCAGGTGTGCCGTGCTACTGCCTGCAATCAGGCGCGCACCCTGCTCACGCAGTTGCGGGCCGGTGCTGTAATCCAGCACGCCGCTGAGCTGCAATTGCCCGGAAGCGCGCTCGCTGATGCTCGCCTGACTCACGACTCGCCCCGAGCCTGACGGGCACGAGCCACGGTATCGGCCCAGGTGTCGATGACCTTGTCCAGGTCATTGCGATTGGCCTGCATCGACTGGGCGAACTGATCACGGAACAGCTTGCCGACATTGATGCCGTTGATCACCACATTGCGCAGCTTCCAGCCGCCATCGATCGACACCATGGTGTAGGACAGCGGATAGACCACGCCCTTGCCGTCACGAATTTCCATGCCGACCGAAGTACGCTCACCCTCGGCACGACCGCTGGCTGGCAGCACGCGAATGTCCTGGTTGTTGTACTCGAGCAGAGCATTGCCATAGAACTGCATCAGGCTGCGCTTGAAATTCTCCTGGAAGCGGGTCATCTGCTCGGGCGAAGCCTGACGCGAATAGCGCACGGTCATCACACCCCGGGAAATACCGTCGACATCGACCACAGGGCCGAGAATCTCGTTGAGCGAGTCATAAAAGGCATTGGGGTTGTTGCGGTACTGCTCCTTGTTGGCCCTGAGGTCAGCCAACAGGGTATCGGTGGTCTGCTGCACCACATCGTGGGCGCTCGGCGCCGCAACAGCCAGCAGCGGTAGAGTGGCCAGCAACGCCAGCAGGGAATTACGCACGGTCTTGAACATGCCAGGAGCCCTCATCAATTGGCTTCATCTTTATTGACCGAATTGAGCAGGAATTTGCCAATCAGGTCTTCCAGCACCAGCGAGGACTGCGTGTCGTGGATGGTGCTGCCATCCTTGAGCACCTCCTCGTCACCACCCACGCTGATGCCGATGTATTTCTCGCCGAGCAAGCCTGCGGTCAGGATCGACGCAGTGGAATCCTCAGGCAGGTTATTGACGTTGCCATCGAGCTCCAGGGTCACCCGCCCCATGTAACTGTCACGATCCAGATCGATCGCCGTGACCTTGCCGATGCTTACGCCGGCCATGGTCACCTTGGCGCGCACGGTCAACCCGGCGATGTTGTCGAAATAGGCGTAGACCTTGTAGGTATCGCCAGCACTGCCGACGCTCAGGCCACTGACGCGCAGGGCCAGCAGCAGCAGGGCCAGCACACCGGCCATGAGGAACAGGCCGACACCAATCTCCAGCGTGCGGTTTTGCATCAGAAGTCTCCAAACATCAAAGCGGTCAGAATGAAATCCAGGCCCAGCACGGCCAACGAGGCGTACACCACGGTGCGCGTGGTCGCGCGGCTGATGCCCTCGGAAGTGGGTTCGCAGTCGTAGCCCTGGAACACGGCGATCCAGGTCACTACGAAGGCGAAGACGACGCTCTTGATCAGGCCATTGAGCACATCGTCATAGAAGGAAACACTGTTCTGCATGTTGGCCCAGAACGAGCCCTCATAGACCCCCAGCCAGTCCACGGCGACCATGGCCGCCCCCCAGATGCCGACCACACAAAAGATCATCGATAGCAGCGGCATGGAGATGAAGCCCGCCCACAGCCGCGGCGCGACAATGTATTTGAGCGGGTCGACGCCAATCATCTCCAGGCTGGAGAGCTGCTCGGTGGACTTCATGTTGCCGATCTCGGCCGTCAGCGCCGAGCCGGCGCGGCCGGCGAACAGCAGCGCGGTCACCACCGGCCCAAGCTCACGCAAGAGCGTCAGCGCGACCATCTGCCCGACCGCCTGCTCGGAACCGTAGCTGACCAGAATGTTGTAGCCCTGCAGGGCCAGCACCATGCCGATGAAGATGCCGGAAACGACGATGATCGCCAGCGACATCACGCCAACCGCGAACAGCTGCTTGATCAGCAGTTGCAAAGGCTTGCCGGCACGACTGCGACCGAGCAGCGCTCCGCCCAGGAACAGTACCGAACGCCCCAGCGTCGCGACCACATCGATACCCGCACGACCGAACAGCCGCAGCCGTTCGAGCGGTGAAATTCTGCGCATCACCCTCTCCCCAACAGATCTTCGCGGTAGTCCGGCGCTGGAAAATGAAAGGGCACCGGACCATCCGGCGTACCCTTCATGAACTGACGGATACGCGGATTATCCGACTCCATCAGCTCGGCCGGCGTGCCATGCCCCAGTACCTGCGCATCACCGACCACGTAAATGTAGTCAGCGATGCTGGCGGTTTCAGCCAGGTCATGAGAGACCACCACACTGGTGATCCCCAACGCATCGTTGAGCAGACGGATCAGGCGCACCAGAACGCCCATAGCGATGGGATCCTGCCCTACGAACGGCTCGTCATACAGCAGGATCTGCGGATCCATCGCGATGGCGCGGGCCAACGCGACACGACGCTTCATACCCCCGGAAAGCTCGTCCGGCATCAGTTCCAGCGCCCCACGCAGACCAACGGCCTGCAATTTCATCAGGACGATGTCGCGAATCATTTCTTCGGGGAGTTTGGTGTGCACACGCAGCGGGAACGCCACGTTCTCGAACACGTCGAGGTCGGTGAACAGCGCACCGCTCTGAAACAGCACGCCCATCTGCTTGCGCATGTCGAACAGCTCATCACGCGATAGCTTAGGCAGGCTGACACCGCCGACGCGAACATCGCCAGCAGAGGGCCGCAACTCGGCAGCGATCAGGCGCAACAAGGTGGTCTTGCCGCAGCCGGACGGCCCCATGATGCCGGTGACCTTGCCGCGCGGGATGCGGATGTCGACCTTGTCGAAAATCGACCGCGCGCCACGCTGAAAGCTCACGCCCTGCAACTCGATCGCGTACTCGTGCTCGGCGCTCATCTGAACTCCTTGAAAATCAGGCCTTCCTTGCAGACGCTGCCTCCAGAAGCAAGGACACGCGCCAGCCAGAGGGGCCAAAATGGCCGCGAACTATAGCACTGGCCGGACACGCCACCCAATAGCGCCAGGGCGCAACGTTCAGACTTGCGACAGTTTCGACAGTACCCGGACGAGTCAAAGGTGAGCACTGCAAGCATTTCCCGTTATAATCGTCGCCTTTTTCGCCCTCCAGACTGACCCAGCATGAACCAGACCCGCGACCTGATCGACTCTGCACAACGCACCATTCGCCTCGAAATCGAAGCCGTGCAGGAGCTGCTGCCACGCATCGACGCCGACTTCGTCAAAGCCTGCGAGCTGATTTTGAACTGCAAGGGCCGCGTCGTCGTGGTCGGCATGGGCAAGTCCGGGCATATCGGCAACAAGATCGCCGCGACCCTGGCCAGCACCGGCACCACCTCGTTCTTCGTTCATCCGGCCGAAGCCAGCCATGGCGACATGGGCATGATCACCAAGGACGACATCGTCCTGGCCCTGTCCAACTCCGGCAGCACCGCCGAGATCATCACCCTGCTGCCGCTGATCAAACGCCTCGGTATCCGCCTGATCAGCATGACCGGTAATCCGGATTCACCGCTGGCCAAGGCCGCCGAGGTCAATCTCGATGCTCGCGTCCCGCAGGAAGCCTGCCCGCTCAACCTGGCACCGACCTCCTCGACCACGGCCAGCCTGGTACTTGGCGACGCCCTGGCCATTGCCCTGCTCGAAGCGCGCGGTTTCACTGCCGAAGACTTTGCTTTCTCTCACCCGGGCGGCGCCCTTGGCCGACGCCTGCTGCTCAAGGTGGAGAACGTGATGCATGCCGGCGACGCCCTGCCACGCGTACATCGTGGTACCAGCCTGCGCGACGCCCTGCTGGAAATGACCCAGAAAGGCCTGGGCATGACCGTGGTACTGGAGACGGATGGCCGCCTGGCCGGTATCTTCACTGACGGCGATCTGCGTCGCACCCTGGACAGGGGCATCGACGCACGCCAGGCCCTGATCGATGAAGTCATGACCCCTCATGGCAAGACCGCCCGCGCGGAAATGCTCGCCGCCGAAGCCCTGAAAATCATGGAAGACAACAAGATCAACGCACTGGTGGTGGTCGACGACCTGGACAACCCGGTCGGCGCCCTCAATATGCATGACCTGCTGCGCGCCGGAGTAATGTGATGAACGACCTGCTGCAACGTGCCCGCGCCGTGAAACTGGCGATTTTCGACATCGATGGCGTACTTACCGATGGTCGCCTGTACTTTCTCGAAGACGGCAGCGAATTCAAAACCTTCAACACCCTCGATGGCCACGGCATCAAGATGTTGATCGCCTCGGGCGTGCGCACCGCCATCATCAGCGGGCGCAAGACCCCGGTGGTGGAGCGTCGCGCCAACAACCTGGGCATCCAGCATCTGTTTCAGGGCCGCGAGGACAAACTCGTGGTTCTCGACGGCCTGCTCGCCGAACTCGGCCTAAGCTATACAGAGGTTGCCTACCTTGGCGATGATCTGCCGGATCTTCCGGTGATTCGCCGGGTCGGATTGGGCATGGCCGTGGCCAGCGCCGACAGCTTCGTGCGTCAGCACGCCCATGGCGTCACCCAGGCTCGCGGCGGCGACGGCGCGGCACGGGAGTTCTGCGAACTGATCATGCGCGCCCAGGGCACACTGGATGCGGCCCAAGCCGCCTACCTGTAGAGAACAGCATGCCGCGTAAAATCACCAACACCCTGATCCTTGCTCTGATTGCCGTCGTGGTGGCCGCTCTCGGTTACTGGAATCTGGCCCCGGATACCGACCGCCAGGCGCGCCAGAACGCCAATGACAACGTCGTCGACTTTTACGTCGTGGGCGCACGCACCGTGCAGTTTCAGGATGACGGCGCCCTGCATTACCGCATGACGGCGGACAAGCTCGAACACGTCAAGAGCACCGACATCACGCTGGTCGAAAAGCCCAAGCTGGATCTCTATCGCGGCAGCGAACTGCCCTGGAATGTCACCAGCCAGCGTGCCGAAGTCTCGCCTGGCGGCGTCGAGGTAGAACTGATCGATGATGTGCGCATCGCCCGTACCGATGCCAAGAACCGCCCGACCATCATCACCAGCAACCGCATGACCGTAATTCCTGACAAGGAATATGCGCAGACCGAGCAAGCCGTTAGAATCGTCGCGGCCAACGGGGTGACCACGGCACAAGGAATGAAAGCGTACTTGAATGACGGCCGGATGATCCTGCCGTCCAACGTAAGAGGCCAGCATGAGGTTCGTTAATACCCTCCCCCTTATTCTCGCCCTCGGTGCCGCATTGGGAAGCGCGGCGGCCTGGGCACTGCCATCGGATCGCGATCAGCCGATTCGCATCCAGGCCGACAGCGCCGAACTGGATGACCGTCAAGGTGTCGCGGTTTACCGTGGCGACGTGATCATCACCCAGGGCACGCTGAAGATCACGGGTGACACCGTGACCATCACGCAGACCGCCAGTGGCGATATCGACGTATTCACTGCGGTGGGCAATCTGGCTTATTACGAGCAGAAACCAGCCGTGGACAAGGACATCGTCAAGGCTTACGGCAAGACGATCCAGTATTTTGCCAGCAACGAGCGCATCGTACTGATCGACCAGGCCAAGGTGATTCAGGAAGGCAATACCTTTGAAGGCGAGAAGATCGTCTACGACACCCGCCGCCAGATCGTCAATGCCGGCCGTGCCACGGGTGGCAATGTCAGCATGCCGCGCCCACGCATCGACATGGTTATCCAACCGAAGAACAAACCTGCGGATCAACAGCAGTAATGGCCATTCTCAAAGCCCAACACCTGGCGAAAAGCTACAAAAGCCGCCAGGTCGTGCGTGATGTCAGCCTGAGCATCGAAAGCGGCCAGATCGTCGGCCTGCTCGGCCCCAATGGCGCCGGCAAGACCACCTGCTTCTACATGATCGTCGGCCTGGTACGCGCCGATCAGGGGCGCGTGCTGATCGACGACCTGGATGTCAGCCACCAGCCCATGCATGGGCGGGCGCGCGCAGGTATCGGCTACCTGCCGCAGGAGGCTTCGATCTTCCGCAAGCTGTCAGTGGCCGACAACATCATGGCCATCCTCGAAACGCGCAAGGATCTGGATCGTGCTGGGCGCCAGGCGGAGCTGGAAAACCTGCTGCAGGAATTTCACATCCACCATATCGCTGGCAATCTGGGCATGAGCCTGTCCGGTGGTGAACGGCGCCGCGTGGAAATCGCCCGCGCGCTGGCGACCAACCCCAAGTTCATCCTGCTCGACGAACCCTTTGCCGGTGTCGACCCGATTTCGGTAGGCGATATCAAGCAGATCATCCATCACCTCAAGACCAAGGGCATTGGCATCCTGATCACCGATCACAACGTGCGCGAAACCCTGGACATCTGCGAAACCGCCTACATCGTCAACGACGGACAGCTGATCGCCGAAGGTGACGCCGAGGCCATCCTCGCCAACCAGACGGTCAAAGAGGTGTATCTGGGTCACGAGTTCCGCCTGTAGCGGATAACAGCGCGCGCTGCTGATGTTTGAAACAGCCTGCAAGTCGCCGTTGTTTCGCTACAGAAATATTGCAACCCCTAGGCAAGAACGAGAAGTTCAGGCATATAATTTGCTTCCTGGCGGCGCTTCGGCGCCCTGATGTGGAAGGCGTAACTCGCCAGTAAATTAAGGTCTGCAATGAAACCATCGCTAGTCCTCAAGATGGGCCAGCAGCTGACGATGACCCCGCAGCTGCAACAGGCTATCCGCCTCCTCCAATTGTCGACCCTGGACCTGCAACAGGAAATCCAGGAGGCACTGGAATCCAATCCCATGCTCGAGCGCCAGGAAGATGGCGACGACTTCGACAACAGTGACCCCATGGCTGATGGCGCCGAAAGCGCCACCCCAGCTCCGAGCAAGGAAGAGAGCTACCAGGAAACCGCCCCGACGGTGGATAACCTGGAAGAAGGCGAATGGGGTGAACGCATCCCCAACGAGCTGCCGGTCGATACCGCCTGGGAAGACATCTACCAGACCAGCGCCAGCAGCCTGCCCAGCAGCGACGATGACGAGTGGGACTTCACCACCCGCACCTCAAGTGGCGAAAGCCTGCACAGTCACCTGCTCTGGCAACTGAACCTGGCCCCCATGTCGGACAAGGATCGGCTGATTGCCGCTACCCTGATCGACTGCATCAACAATGACGGCTACCTTGAGGAAACCCTCGAGGAAGTGACCGAGTCCTTCGACCCGGAGCTGGATGTCGAACTGGACGAAGTGGAAGTGGTACTGCACCGCATCCAGCAGTTCGAACCTGCCGGTATCGGCGCCCGCGACCTGCGCGAGTGCCTGCTGCTGCAACTGCGCCAACTGCCCAGCAACACCCCCTGGCTCAACGAAACCCAGCGCGTGGTGAGCGATTACCTGGAGCTGCTCGGCAGCCGTGACTACGCCCAACTGATGCGCCGCAGCAAGCTCAAGGAAGACGAGCTGCGTCAGGTCATCGACCTGATCCAGCGCCTGAACCCGCGTCCGGGTTCGCAGATCGAATCCAGCGAACCGGAATACGTGGTACCCGACGTGATCGTGCGCAAGCACAATGACCGCTGGCTGGTGGAACTGAACCAGGAAGCCATGCCGCGCCTGCGCGTCAACCCACAGTACGCAGGGTTCGTCAAACGTGCCGACTCCAGCGCCGACAATACCTTCATGCGTAATCAGCTGCAGGAGGCGCGCTGGTTCATCAAGAGCCTGCAAAGCCGCAACGAAACCCTGATGAAGGTCGCCACGCAGATCGTCGAGCATCAGCGCGGCTTTCTCGACTACGGCGACGAGGCCATGAAGCCGCTGGTGCTGCATGACATCGCCGAAGCGGTAGGCATGCACGAGTCGACCATCTCGCGCGTCACCACGCAGAAATTCATGCACACCCCGCGTGGTATTTACGAGCTGAAATATTTCTTCTCCAGCCACGTCAGCACCTCCGAAGGCGGCGAATGCTCGTCTACCGCGATCCGCGCCATCATCAAAAAACTGGTTGCCGCGGAAAACGCGAAAAAGCCATTGAGTGACAGCAAGATCGCTGGTTTACTGGAGGCACAAGGCATCCAGGTCGCACGCCGGACAGTAGCCAAGTACCGTGAATCTCTCGGTATTGCGCCCTCCAGCGAACGCAAACGCCTGATGTGAGCAAGATCGACTGATCGCCCCGGCGAACAGGCCACAGTGTTCCGGTGGTGGGTCTGACCCAGACCCATCTCTTACACAAGGCAACAAGGAGAAAGCGGTATGCAAGTCAACATCAGTGGACATCAGCTGGATGTGACCGACGCCCTGCGTGACTACATCGGCGAGAAACTCGGCCGACTGGAACGCCACTTCGACAAGATCACCAACGTTCAGGTGATAATGGAGGTCGAAAAACTCAAGCAGAAGATCGAAGCCACCCTGCATATTGCCGGTGGTGAAGTCGTCGCCAATGCCGAACATCAGGACATGTACGCAGCCATCGACCTGCTGGCCGATAAACTCGACCGTCAACTCATCAAGCACAAGGAAAAGCAGCTCGAACGCCTGCAAGGCGCCACGGCCCGCTGACATTCCCCATCCATGATCCGACTTGAAAACATCCTGACCCCCGGCCGTTCCCTGGTGAACGTGCCGGGTGGCAGCAAGAAACGCGTACTCGAACAGATTGCCAACCTGGTTGCCCGCGACCTGCCCGACCTGGATACCCAGGATATCTTCGAAAGCCTCATCGCCCGCGAGAAGCTCGGTTCCACCGGCTTCGGCAACGGCATCGCCATTCCGCATTGCCGCCTGGCTGGCTGCAGTGCACCCATCAGCGCTGTCCTGCATCTGGATGCTGCCGTCGACTTCGATGCCATTGACGGTGCGCCAGTGGATCTGCTGTTCGTCCTGCTGGTGCCGGAAGCGGCAACCGATGCGCACCTCGAGTTGCTGCGGCAGATCGCCAGCATGCTCGATCGCCAAGATGTGCGCGAACGTCTACGTCAGGCCAGCAGCGGCGAAGAGCTTTATCAGGTCGTCGTAGACATTCAGAACGGTCACTGAACATGCGCCTGATCATCGTCAGCGGCCGCTCCGGCTCGGGCAAGAGCACCGCCCTCGATGTACTCGAAGACAACGGTTTCTACTGCATCGATAACCTGCCAGCCGGCTTGCTGCCGGATCTGGCCGGGCGTTTCCTGCCGCACAGCGACATGCTGTTGCCGCAGGTGGCCGTTTCCATCGATGCGCGCAACCTGCTGAGCCAGCTCAAGCGCTTTCCGGAATTGCTCGAAGAAGTGCGTACACGCAACATTCGCTGCGATGTGCTCTACCTCGACGCCGAAGACGAAACCCTGCTCAAGCGTTTTTCCGAAACACGCAGACGCCATCCGCTGACCAACGACAATCGCTCGCTGGCAGAAGCCATCGCTTATGAAAGCCAGCTGTTGGCGCCAATCACCGACCGTGCCGACCTGAAGATCGACACCACCCGGCTGAACCTCTACCAACTGCGCGACACCCTCAAGCTGCGCCTGCTGGGTCAGGAACAGACTGGCACGGCCTTTCTTGTCGAGTCCTTCGGCTTCAAGCGCGGCATGCCGGTCGACGCCGACCTGGTGTTCGATGCACGCTGCCTGCCCAACCCGTACTGGAAGCCTGAGTTGCGCGACTATTCCGGCTTGGATCAACCCGTGGTCGACTACCTGGCCGCACAGCCGGAGGTCGAGGAGATGTATCAGGACATCCTCGCCTATCTGGAAAAATGGCTACCGCGCTTTGCCGCCAGCAACCGCGCCTACGTCACCATTGCCATTGGCTGCACCGGCGGCCATCACCGCTCGGTGTACCTGGCCAATCGCCTGAGCCAGGCACTCAAAGCCCCGCTGAAGAGCGTCCAGGTACGTCACCGCGATCTCAGCTAAGGAAGTCCGCCGCGATGCCCGCACGCGAAATCACCATCATCAACAAGCTTGGCCTGCACGCACGCGCCGCCGCGAAACTGGTCGGCCTGGCAAGCACATTTCCCTGCCAGGTTCGTATCGGACGCAGTGCTGACAGCCTGGTGGACGGCAAAAGCATCATGGCAGTGATGATGCTGGCCGCTGGCAAGGGCACAACCGTGCACCTGCTGACCGAGGGTGAGCAGGACGAAGAAGCGATGACCGCGCTGGTTGGACTGATCGAGAACTACTTCGACGAAGGCGAGTAAAACCAGGGCCACCCAGCGATGGCCCTGTGATGACTGCCGCCTTCAACTGCCCGCGACAGTCATTTTCTCGATCAGCACCGAGCCGGTGCAGATATTGCCGCGCCGCTCCAGGTCGCGACCGACCGCAACGATCTGGCGGAACATGTCGCGCAGGTTGCCGGCGATGGTCACCTCCTGCACCGGAAACTGGATCTCGCCGTTCTCCACCCAAAAACCCGCCGCGCCGCGCGAGTAATCGCCGGTGACCAGATTCAGCCCCTGCCCCATCAGCTCGGTCACCAGCAAACCACGGCCCATACGGCGAAGCAGCGCCTGTTGGTCTTCATCGCCATGGGTGACGAACAGGTTATGCACGCCGCCGGCATTGGCGGTGCTCGGCAAACCCAGCTTGCGCCCGGAATAGGTGCCAAGCACGTAGGACACCAATTCGCCCTTGTCCACGAAGGGTTTCGCGTAGGTGGCCAGGCCATCACCATCGAAAGTGGCACTGCCCAGTGCGCGTGGCAGATGTGGGCGCTCGTCGAGGCTCAGCCACTCGGGGAACAGGCGCTGACCCAGCGCCCCTTCGAGAAACGAGGACTGGCGATACAGATTGCCCCCCGAGATCGCCGCCAGTAGATGGCTGAACAATCCACCGGCCAGCTCGGCAGCGAACAGTACCGGCACTTCGCAGGTTGGCACCGGCCGTGCGCCCAGGCGGCTGACAGCGCGCTCGGCGGTGCGCTGGCCAATGCCCACGGGATCGGCCAGCAGGTCACCCTGACGATTGACGTCATACCAGTAGTCGCGCTGCATCTGCCCTTCACCTTCGGCAATCATCACGCAACTCAGACTGTGGCGGGTACTGGCGTAACCACCGATGAACCCGTGGCTGTTGCCATACACTCGGCAACCCTGGTGGGTGTTGAGGCTGGTGCCATCGGCGTTCTTGATCCGCTTATCAGCGGCGAACGCGGCGGCTTCACAGGCCAGCGCCTGCTCGACGGCCTGCTCCGGAGTGATCGACCAGGGGTGATAGAGATCCAGCTCCGGCAGCTCGCGGGCCATCAGCGCAGCATCGGCGAGGCCGGCGCACTCATCCTCGCTGGTGTGTTTGGCAATCGCCAGGGCCGCAGCCACCGTCTCGCGAATGGCCTCGATGCCAGTAGCCGAGGTGCTGGCCGAGCCCTTGCGCTGGCCCACGTAGAGGGTGATGCCGAAACCCTGATCGCGATTGAACTCGACAGTTTCCACCTCGCCCTGGCGCACCGTGGTGGACAGCCCCTGCGCGGCCGAAACGGCTACCTCGCAGGCACTGGCGCCCTGGCGCCTGGCCTCGGCAAGAATCGCCTCGACCTGCTCTTGCAGTGCAGGCAAGGCCTGCGGCCCGATACGTTCTACTTCACTCATAACCACTCCCGATTCTCTTGGCGCAGGCACTAGTGGTAAACACTCAAGGCCTGCTCTCGACCGCCCGCCCACAGGCCGACCGTCACGGTTACTGCTATCATGGCGGCGTTTCCCTCTGGACCCACCCCATGTCTGATTCCTACGACGACTTCTCCCTGGAGAAGAGCAAATCCCAGGTCAAACGCGAACTGCATGCCCTGCAGGAGCTTGGCGAGCGACTGACCACGCTCAAGGCGGATCTGCTGGCCAAGATGCCGCTGACCGATGCCCTGCGCCGCGCCCTTGCCGAAGCGCCGAAACATACTGCCAACGCCGCCCGCAAACGCCACATCCAGTTCATCGGCAAGCTGATGCGTGAACAGGATGTCGACGCGATCGTTGCCATGCTCGACCAGGTAGACAGCTCCACCCGCGAGTACAACGAACGCTTCCACGCGCTCGAACGCTGGCGCGACCGCCTGATCGCAGAGGGCGACAGCGCGCTGGAGAGCTTCGTCGAGCTCTACCCCGACGCTGACGTCCAGCACCTGCGTGGCCTGGTGCGTCATGCGCAGCACGAAGCGGCGCGCAACAAGCCACCAGCCGCGGCGCGCAAGGTGTTCAAGTACATCCGTGAGCTTGACGAAATCCAGCGCGGCCTGCGCTAGACATCGTCATACCGGCGCGACTCACGCGCCGGTACCACCTACGGTGATCGCGTCGATCTTCAGCGTCGGCTGGCCGACGCCTACCGGCACCGACTGCCCATCCTTGCCGCAGGTGCCGACGCCGCTGTCCAGGGCCAGGTCATTGCCGACCATGGACACCCGGCTCATGGCCTCCGGGCCATTGCCGATCAGCGTGGCGCCCTTGACCGGCGCAGTGATCTTGCCGTCCTCGATCAGGTAGGCCTCGCTGGTGGAAAAGACGAACTTGCCGCTGGTGATGTCCACCTGACCGCCGCCAAGGTTGGCGCAGTAGATGCCCTTCTTCACAGAGCGGATGATTTCCTCCGGGTCGCTTTCGCCCGCCAGCATGTAGGTGTTGGTCATGCGCGGCATCGGCAGGTGCGCGTACGACTCGCGACGGCCGTTGCCGGTGGCGGCCACGCCCATCAGGCGCGCGTTGAGCTTGTCCTGCATGTAGCCCTTGAGCATGCCATTCTCGATCAGCGTGGTGCACTGGGTCGGCGTGCCTTCGTCGTCGACGCTGAGCGAGCCACGCCGTCCGGCCAGGGTGCCGTCGTCGACGATGGTGCACAGGCTGGACGCAACCTTCTGCCCGACCTGGCCGCTGTAGGCTGAGCTGCCCTTGCGGTTGAAGTCGCCTTCCAGGCCGTGGCCGACCGCTTCATGCAGCAGCACACCGGACCAGCCGGCGCCCATCACCACCGGCATGCTGCCGGCAGGCGCGGCGATGGCTTCGAGGTTGACCAGCGCCTGGCGCAGCGCCTCGCGGGCATAGCCCATGGCGCGGTCTTCTTCGAGGAAATAGCGATAGTCGGTACGCCCGCCGCCGCCGTGACCACCGCGCTCGCGGCGACCATTCTGCTCGACGATGACGCTGACATTGAAGCGCACCAGCGGACGGATATCGGCACTCAGGCTGCCATCATGCGCGGCCACCAGAATGCGATCCCAGACGCCGGCCAGGCTCACGGTGACCTGTTTGATGCGCGGATCGAGCGCACGCGTGGCGCGGTCGATACGCTGCAGCAATTCGACCTTCTCGGCGCGGCCCATCACGTCCAGCGGATTGCCTTCGGCATACAACTGGGTCACCTGCGGGCTGACGAACGCCTGCACGCGGCCCTGCTGGCCGGCGCGCGAGATCGAACGTGCAGCCTGTGCGGCCTGGGTCAGGGCAGCGAGGCTGATGGCATTGCTGTAGGCAAAACCGGTTTTCTCACCGGACTGGGCGCGCACGCCAACGCCCTGATCGAGGTTGAAACTGCCCTCCTTGACGATGCCATCTTCCAGCACCCAGGTTTCCGACACCTGGCTCTGAAAATACAGATCGGCGGCATCGATGCCAGGCCCTGCGACTTCGCCCAGCATACTGCCGAGGCTATCGAGGGTCAGATTACCGGGAGCCAGCAGATGCTCGCTGACGGATTGCAACATCGTATTCATGGTCACTCCACATGCGGACGCAGGACGTCCGGCAAGACAAATCGGCGGTGCTGCTGCACCGGCATACGTTGACGAATGGCGGCCTGCTCCGCGGCATCACGGGCAGTCAGCAGAGCACCCTCGCCCTGGTCCTGTTCGACCACTACCTTACCCCAGGGGTCGATGATCGCCGAATGGCCAAAGGTCATGCGCTGCCCCGGGTGCTCGCCGCCCTGGCCGGCGGCCAGCACATAGCACTGGGTTTCGATGGCACGGGCGCGGGTCAGCACCTGCCAATGCGCCGCGCCGGTCACGGCGGTGAACGCCGCCGGCACGCTGATCAGCTCGGCGCCGGCTTCACGCAGCGCAGCGAACAGCTCGGGGAAGCGCAGGTCATAACAGACGCTCAGGCCCAGACGCCCGACCGGCGTATCCGCCACCACGACGCGCTGGCCATGAGCGAAATCATCCGACTCACGATAACGGCCACGGTTGTCGGCCACCTCGACGTCGAACAGATGCAGCTTGTCATAACGGGCCACGCGCTCGCCCTGATCGTCGATCAGTAGTGAACAGGCGTGCGGCTTGCCTTCGGCATCATCATCCGGCGGCAGCGGCAAGGTGCCGGCCACTATCCATAAGCTGAGGTCACGCGCAGCACGTTTCAACCAGGGCAGGATCGGCCCCTCGCCCAAGGCCTCGGCCCGGCCGATGGCGGCCAGATCAGCACGGCCCATGGCGGCGAAGTTCTCGGGCAGCACGGCAAGGCGCGCGCCGCCCTGGGCTGCGCGCTCCAGCATGCGCCGCGCCAGGCGCAGGTTGGTTTGCACGTCGTCCTGACTGACCATCTGGATTACAGCGAGGTTCATGGCGGTACTCATCAGTTCTCGTTGTGACAGCCTACGCCAAGACGCACCGTCATTGCGGCTTTTCGAAAGGCTTGTCGAAGCTGATATCCGGTTCCTGCAGCGGGCCCTTGACGTCGTACTGCACGCTGGCGAAACGCGCGACCTTGTCACCCAGCAACTTGTCGGCCACGAACAACGCCCCGCCAATGGCCGGCGCGCCGACAATCAGTGCTGCCAGTGGCAAGTTGTTGGTCACCGGCAGGGTCACCAACAACTTGGCGTCGATGCGCTCATCGCGCATGTCCAGATTGCCATTGAGCTCCAGGTTGCTCGACGGCCCCGTCAGGGTGATCGGCTCCCGGGTGACGAACAGACCATTGGTGGCCTGCAGGTTGCCCTTGACCCGGTCGTAACTCAGCCCCTTGCCCAGCAGGTCGGAGAAGTCCAGACGCAGACGCCGGCCAATCGAGTTGAAGTTGAGCAGGCCGAATACCCGCAACGCCTGGGCCGAGCCCTGCACTTCGACGAACTGGCCCTTACGTAGCGAAGGATCGAGATTGCCGGAAAAACGCCTGAGCGAGAACCACGCCGGAGAGCCGGGCCAGGTGGCATCGGCGTCTACCCGGAAACTTTCGCTGGTAACGCTGGGGGCATAATCCCAGGCTTGCAGAATGTCGCCGAGATCCTTGCCCTGTAGGCGCCCCTTGTACCAGCTTTGGGTGTTGCCAGGCGTGCCTCGCCAGCCACCACTACCACCAATCTTCAGCCCCTGCAGATCGAGGTCGAGTTCATCGAAACGCACGCCCTGCGCCTCGGGCCTGACCTTGAGCGACCAGGCGCCCAGCACCTTGTCGCCACGCTGTACACGCTGAATACGGATATCCATGGCCGGCAGCGTGCCGGGATCGAAATCGGCCAGGGGATCAGGCGCATCGACGACCTTCGCCGCTTCAGCGTCCGGCGCCGGCAGGCGTACATACTGCAGGTCGATGGCAATCGGCGTGTCCGCACCATCGGCCAACAGCACACGCCCGGCGGCCAACTCGCTGTCGATCTGCAAGGCCCAGGCCTGGTCTTCTCGCGCCAGGCCAAGCGTCAGTTGCTCGACCTCCTGACCAAAACCACGGAAGCGTCCGACATCCAGCCGCACACTGCGCAGCAGGCGCTGGCTATCAGCATCCACCTTGACCGGATGATTGCTGCCGAGTTGCTTCCAGGCATCGAGATCCAGTTCGTCCAAGCGCCCGCGCACGCGCAGCCCCTGGCCAGGCGGCAACCCCGCCGGGGCACCACCGAGCACCAGTTCACCCCGACCGTCGGCCAGCGCGCCAGGAGGTGCGGCCAGATTCAGGCTAGCCAGATCGCCATACTCGGCCCAGTAGCGGCGCTCGCGACCGGCCAGGGTCATGCGCCAGCTGGCATCCCGCGCCTGCTGCGCCGTCTTGCCGAAGGGGGCTGGTAGCTCGACCGCCACACCACGCAGGTTGGAGTCGACACGTAATTGACTGTCATCGCCATCGAGCGTCAGGCGCAGGCGATACGGCAGCACGCCGCTGACCGGCATTTTCTGCGGTCCGCCCAGCCATTGGCTGAGGGTTTCGACCTGCACCTGGCCACGCAGATCGAAACGTGTAAGCGCCTTGCCACGCGCACCCTCGGCGCTGATCTTGCCGCGTACCGGGCGCCCGAAGACCTCGGCACGCACATCCGGCGCACTCAAGCCAGCGGCGCTGTTGAAGCGAAATGCCCCCTGCAGGTTACTCAGTTGCAGATCGGGATTGGCCAGCTTGAGACTCGCGCCCTCGGTGGCGAAATCCACGACCACAACAGGTGGCACCCCTTTTTGCAGCGGAATATCCAGTTGCAGGCGACCGGCCAGCGGGCCGTCGCCCTGCCAGCCAGCGAAGAGCTCCTGTGTCCCCAGTGGCGCTTCCTGCAACAGCTTGATGGCGTCGGGCAGGCTGCTCTGTACATCGCCGTCGAGCTGCAGGCGCGGCGCCTTGCCATCATGCAACAAGGGGATGTTGGCGGTCACGTCACTGACCTGGCTTTGCAGCAGGCGCCCATTCTGCAGGCGCACGCGTACTGCATCGTCCTCGATCAACACCTCGCCCACACCCTCCCGCAGCGAAGGCCAGCCCGGTTGAAAGGCCAGCTCGGCATCCTTGACCTTGAAAAACAGGCTGATGCTGCGCGCGCCGAGCTCTGCACCCTTGCTCAATGACCCCTGATACTGAAAGTAGCCTTGCTCGACATGGCCGCCGCGAATCGCCGTCTTCAACCACTGGTCAAGCTCGCGGCTCATCCCCGGTGAGCGGCTCGGTAAGTACTTCTCGGTATAGGCCGCGTCACCATCACGCAGCCCGACGCGCAGATCCATGTAGTCCTCTGCCTCGGGGTCGCGCAGCAGACGGATCAGCATGTCACCGGCGATCTGCCCCTCCTCGCCATCAAGGCGCATATAGGGGCTGTACAGGGTCAGGCCGGTTTCGCTCCAGTCCCAACTCAAGCGCGCCTGAGCATGGCGATAGCGCCAGGGTTTGGGGAACAGTTGATCCAGGTGCAGGGCGAAATCCTCGGTATTGAGGCGCAACTCACCTTTGAACAGGTTGCCCGAGGCACTGCCGGTGACATTCTCCACGGCCGGCGCGCCGTGATAGGCCCGTATCCCCACCCTGTCCAGATTGGCGGCGAACTGCAGGCGCTCTGCACCTTCACGTTGCGGGTAGTAGTCGAGCAGCAGGTTGTTGACCGCACCGACCGGCGCCAGCGCGACCAGTACATCGCGTGCAGTTTCGGGCATCGGCAGCAACGCCTGCACCAAGGGTGCCCATGCGGCGAGATCGAGGCGGTCGGCCGTCAGCGCCCAGCGCTCGTCAGCCTCACCCGTGTCACTCTGTTTCAGCTTCAGGTGCAGCTCACCAATGCGCTGTTCGCCATGGCTCAGGGCCAGGGAATCGATCTGCGCACGCACACCCTGCTCGTCTTGCTCGAAGAAGGCATTGAACGCCACATCCCTGAGCGTCACTGGAGCCCGCTCAGCCTGACCACCCACCAGCTCGGGGGCATGCAGGCGCAAGGCCCCCTTGTGCAGGGCCAGACCACGACCCTGCAGCCACAGCTCACCGCCGGCCTGCAGGTGCTGCGCCTGCCAGTCGCCAAGCAGCGATTTTGGCAGCCAGGCCGCCCAGTCACTCTGCGGCAAGCTCAAATAGAGTTCGGACTCGGCCTCGCGCCAACTCTCAGGCTGCATCCGTGTGCGCAAGCGCAGCGCCACCGGTTGACCGTCGGGCAGCAGCAAGCGGCCGTCGAGGCGCTGGCTGTTACTGCCGTAACGCAAGCTCAGATTGACGTAGCTGAGCAACAGCGGCGCCTGATCGAGCGGCTGCAGCACCACACGACTGTCGAGCAGACTGATGCGGTGCACGATCTGCAACTGCTCCAGTAGCTGTCCGACATTCAACTCGGGACCGCTGCGTTGTGGCATCCCTTGCAACTGCCAGCCACCTTCGGCGTTCTGCTGCACGTTCAGCTGCAGACCATCGAACTGCAGGTGGGCGATGCGCGGTTGGCGTGCCAGCAGGCTGCCACCCACGTCCGGCACCAGTCGCACGCGCTCCAGGCTCAGGCCTTCCTCCTCGCTACCCAGACGCACATCGTGCGCCTCCAGCACCGGGGCAAACCCCTGCCAGCGCCCCTCGAGACGGCCGATGCGCACCGGCACGCCCAACTGCGCACTGGCGCGATCCTCCAGCTCGAGGCGGTATTCGGCCACCAGCGGTACCAGTTCACGACCCAGGCTGACGTACAGCGCCGCCAGCACCAGCAAGGCGGCGCACAGCCCCAGCCCCCAGCGCAGCAGCGCCGAGAACAGGCGCGCCAGGGTATTTATCCGGGTGCTGGCGGTGCTCAGAGCAGCACCACGTCGTACTGTTCCTGGGAATACATGGTTTCCACCTGGAACTTGATGGTACGTCCGATAAAGGCTTCCAGATCGGCGACGTTGCCCGACTCTTCATCGAGCAGGCGATCGACCACCTTCTGGTTGGCCAGCACGCGATAGCTTTCCGCCTGGTAGGCGCGGGCTTCGCGCAGAATCTCGCGGAAGATCTCGTAGCAGATGGTCTCCGGCGTCTTCAACTTGCCGCGCCCCTGACAGGCACTGCACGGCTCGCAGAGAATCTGCTCGAGGCTCTCGCGTGTGCGCTTGCGGGTCATCTGCACCAGACCAAGCTCGGTGATGCCAATAATGTTGGTCTTGGCATGATCGCGTTCGAGCTGCTTTTCCAGGGTGCGCAGCACCTGGCGCTGATGCTCCTCGTCTTCCATGTCGATGAAGTCGATGATGATGATGCCGCCCAGGTTGCGCAGGCGCAGCTGGCGGGCAATGGCCGTGGCCGCTTCCAGATTGGTCTTGAAGATGGTCTCTTCCAGCGTGCGATGGCCGACGAAGGCGCCCGTATTGACGTCAATGGTGCTCATCGCTTCGGCGGGGTCGACCACCAGATAGCCGCCGGATTTCAGCGGTACCTTGCGTTCCAGTGCGCGCTGGATTTCGTCCTCGACGCCATACAGGTCGAAGATGGGCCGTTCGCCTGGATAGTGCTCCAGCCTGTCGGCAATCTCCGGCATCAGCTCGGCAACGAACTGGGTGATTTTCTGGAAGGTTTCCCGCGAGTCCACGCGAATCTTCTCGGTGCGCGGGCTGACCAGGTCGCGCAGGGTGCGCAGTGCCAGGGACAGATCCTCGTAGATCACCACCGGCGCCTTGGCATGCTGGATCTGCGCACCGATCTGATCCCAAAGGCGGCGCAGATAGCGGATATCGATCAGAATTTCATCAGCGCCCGCACCCTCGGCGGCAGTGCGCAGGATGAAGCCGCCGGCTTCCTCGATGCCCTCGGCGGCGACGCAATCGGCGACCACCTGCTTGAGGCGGTCGCGCTCGGTCTCGTCTTCGATCTTCAGCGAAATCCCGACATGACTGGTACGCGGCATGTACACCAGGTAACGCGAGGGAATCGACAGCTGGGTGGTCAGGCGCGCGCCCTTGCTGCCGATGGGATCCTTGGTCACCTGCACCACCAGGCTCTGCCCTTCGTGCACCAGGGCGCTGATCGGCTCGACCGCAGCCCCCTCACGGGTGGAGATTTCCGAAGCATGGATGAACGCCGCCCGCTCCAGGCCGATATCGACGAAGGCCGCCTGCATGCCGGGCAACACACGCACCACCTTGCCCTTGTAGATATTGCCGACGATGCCGCGCTTCTGCGTGCGCTCGACGTGCACTTCCTGCAGCACGCCGTTTTCCACCACCGCCACGCGCGACTCCATCGGCGTGATATTGATCAGAATCTCTTCGCTCATGCATCCATCCCGCTGGATTCAATGCCCGCTCAGCAGGGCAGATAGTTTATTTCGCGGCCTGTTGTTGCCAGCAGGCGATACCGAAATCACCGAGTAACTGCGCCGTCTCACACAATGGCAGCCCGACCACGGCCGAATAGCTGCCTTCGAGACGACTGACGAATACTGCCGCCAATCCCTGAATACCATAACCGCCCGCTTTGTCGGCGGGCTCGCCACTGGCCCAATAGGCAGCAATTTCGGCATCGCCGAGGTGACGAAAGGTTACTTCGCTGCACACCACCTGCGCCGCTTCACGCTGCGCGCTGACCAGGGCTACGGCCGTCATCACCTGATGAGTGCGCCCCGAGAGCCCGCGCAACATGCGACTGCAGTCGGCGAAATCCTGCGGTTTACCGAGTATCTGCCCCTCGAGCACTACGGCGGTATCCGCGCCCAGCACCACGGCGTCGGCAGATTCGTCCAACGCGAGCAGCGCAGCACGCGCCTTTTCCCGCGCCAGACGCTCTACATAGGCTGTCGCAGGCTCGTCTGGCAAGGGCGTTTCATCTATCGAGGCGATTTGCGTGACGCAGGGCACGGCGATCTGAGCCAGCAATTCACGGCGACGGGGCGAGGCGGAAGCCAGAAACAGCGTGGCCATGCGGGTATCTCCTATGAGCGACCGCAGCCAGCCATGCGCCTGGCTGCGCTCAGTTGACGTTGAGGCGCAGGTGCAGGCTGCGCAGAATGGCGCAGATCCAGGGCCATAGCAGGGCACTGACCAGTGCCGGCAAGACGAAGGCCAACGTCGGCGGACGGCTGCCGGTCAGGGCGTTGAGCCACAGTTGCACCAGCTGCGCCAGGCCGAAGACCACCATCAGCACCATGCTCTGCTGCCACATGGGAAACATGCGCAAACGCTGATGCAGGCTCAGCACCAGAAAGGTGATCAGGGTCAGAATCAGCGCATTCTGCCCCAGCAAGGTGCCGAACAGCACATCCTGGGCAAGGCCCAGAACCCAAGCCGTGGTCATACCGACGCGATGCGGCAGGGCCAGCACCCAGTAGGTCAGAATCGAGGCAACCCACAGCGGACGGCCCATTTGCATGAACTCGGGCAGCGGCGAAACGCTGAGCAACAAGCCGAGCGCCAGGCTCAGCCAGATCACCCAGCCGTTACGGGGCTGTATACCAGCCATCAGTTGCTCTCCTCTGCGGGGGCGTCTGCGGCCGGTGCATCAGTGGCCGGCTGAGCATTGCCAAGCGCCTGCTCGGCTTCGCGGTCAGCGGCCTCCTGAGCCTCGGCCGAATCGTTGGCACGCTGCTCGGGCGTGCGCCGGTCGGAGAACACCAGCAGCAGGTAACGGCTGCGATTGAGCGCGGCCGTGGGGACGGCGCGAACGATGGCAAAAGGCTGGCCGGAGTCGTGAATCACTTCCTTGACCGTCGCTACCGGATAGCCGGCCGGGAAGCGCTGGCCCATGCCCGAGCTGACCAACAGATCGCCTTCCTTGATATCAGCGGTGTCGGCGACATGACGCAACTCCAGACGCTCGGGGTTGCCGGTGCCGACGGCGATGGCGCGCAGGCCGTTGCGGTTGACCTGCACCGGAATGCTGTGGGTGTTGTCGGTCAGCAACAGCACGCGCGAGGTGTAGGGCATGATCTCGACCACCTGGCCCATCAGTCCGCGCGCATCGAGCACCGGCTGACCAAGGAACACGCCATCCTTCTCGCCCTTGTCGATCAGGATGCGGTGGGTATAGGGGTTGGGGTCGACGCCGATCAGTTCGCTGACCAGCACCTCTTCGTCCACCAGCGCAGCCGAGTTGAGCAGCTCGCGCAGGCGTACGTTCTGCTCGGTGAGCGCGGCCAGCTTTTGCAGACGCCGTTGCAGCAGCAGCGCCTCGGCCTTGAGCTTCTCGTTTTCGGCCATCAACTCGCTGCGCGAGGAGATCTGCTGGGTCGCTCCGTCCCAGACGCGCACAGGCGCATCGGCCAACCAGTAGAAAGGCGTGAGCACCAGGCCCATCTGGCTGCGCAGCGGCTTGAGCGTCTCGAAACGGGCATCGACCACCATCAGCACCGCCGACAACACGGCGAATACCAACAGACGAATGCCCAGCGAGGGGCCTTTGGCGAAGAGCGGCTTAATGACCTGCTCCTTGTGCGCCACGGGGGCGAAAAGCACGCGGATTCATGCGAAGGGCGAACCGGTCAAACGAAGAGTGGGCCGAGTGTACTGCAATGCTCGAATATGCGCGTGCCGCCCGGAGGCGGCACGGCGGACACGCGGGGTGAACCTTACTCGGTGGAGAGCAGATCCATGGCGTGGCGATCCATCATTTCCAGGGCCTTGCCGCCGCCACGGGCGACGCAGGTCAGCGGGTCTTCGGCGACGATCACCGGCAGGCCGGTTTCCTGCGAGAGCAGCTTGTCCAGGTCACGCAGCAGTGCGCCACCACCGGTCAGCACCAGGCCGCGCTCGGCAATGTCCGAGGCCAGCTCGGGCGGCGACTGCTCCAGCGCGCTCTTGACCGCCTGCACGATGGTCGCCAGGGATTCCTGCAGCGCCTCGAGCACTTCATTGGAATTCAGGGTGAAACTGCGCGGTACGCCTTCAGCCAGGTTACGGCCGCGCACGTCGACTTCGCGGATCTCGCCACCCGGGTAGGCAGTACCGATTTCCTGCTTGATACGTTCGGCCGTGCCTTCACCGATCAGCGAACCGTAGTTGCGGCGCACGTAGGTGATGATGGCTTCGTCGAAGCGGTCGCCGCCGACGCGAACGGACTCGGCATAGACCACGCCATTCAGGGAAATCAGGGCGATCTCGGTGGTACCGCCGCCGATATCGACGACCATCGAGCCACGGGCTTCCTCGACCGGCAAGCCGGCGCCGATGGCAGCGGCCATTGGTTCTTCGATCAGGAACACTTCGCGGGCACCGGCGCCGAGCGCCGATTCACGAATGGCGCGACGCTCGACCTGAGTCGACTTGCACGGCACGCAGATCAGCACGCGCGGCGACGGCTGCAGGAAGCTGTTCTCGTGAACCTTGTTGATGAAGTACTGCAGCATCTTTTCGCAGACGCTGAAGTCGGCAATCACACCGTCTTTCATCGGGCGGATGGCGGAGATATTGCCAGGCGTACGACCGAGCATGCGCTTGGCATCGGTGCCGACAGCCACGACGCTCTTCTGGTTGCCGTGGGTACGGATGGCGACCACGGACGGCTCGTTCAGGACGATACCGCGCTCGCGCACATAAATAAGGGTATTGGCAGTGCCCAGATCGATCGACAGATCGCTGGAAAACATGCCACGCAGTTTCTTGAACATTAGGAAGGGACCCTAGGCAACGCGTGGGTGAAGGCCAGGCGCGCAAAACGCGCAGGTAAAAAGTGCGGCAAACTCTAACAACGGCAGGGATTTTGAGCAAGGCGGCAATATGGTAGATTGCCTGTTTTTCCGGGCCTTGTAGCTGCACATCGCGGCCTTTGACCGCTGGCTCGCGACATCCGTTCCCTGCAGCCCTTCTGTCACACTTCCACTGGAGAACCCCCGATGGCGCTTGAACGCTCCGAGGTGGAAAAAATCGCCCACCTGGCCCGCCTGGGTCTGAATGACGGCGATATTCCGCAAACCACCGAGACCCTGAACAGTATTCTCGGCCTGATCGATCAGATGCAGGCGGTCGATACCCAGGGCGTCGAACCCCTGGCCCACCCGCTGGAAGCGACCCAGCGCCTGCGTGCCGACGTGGTCACCGAGCGCAACCAGCGCGACGCCTACCAGGCCATCGCCCCGGCCGTGGAAAGCGGCCTGTACCTGGTTCCCAAAGTCATCGAGTAAGGAAAGCCTTCCGCCATGCATCAATTGACCCTGGCCGAGATCGCCCGCGCACTCGCCGACAAGCAATTCTCCGCTGAAGAGCTGACCCAGAGCCTGCTGGCGCGCATCAATCAGCTCGACCCGCAGCTCAACAGCTTCATCACCGTCACTGAAGATTTGGCCATCGCACAGGCCAAGGCCGCTGACGCCCGCCGCGCTGCCGGCGAAAACAGCCCGCTGCTCGGCGCCCCGATCGCCCACAAGGACCTGTTCTGCACCGAAGGCGTGCTGACCAGTTGCGCCTCGAAGATCCTCACCGGCTTCAAGGCGCCCTACGACGCCACCGTGGTCGAGAAGCTGGCCGCCGCGGGCACTATCACCCTCGGCAAGCTGAACATGGATGAATTCGCCATGGGCTCGGCCAACGAATCCAGCCACTACGGCCCGGTGAAAAACCCCTGGGATCTGACCCGCGTACCGGGCGGCTCGTCGGGTGGCTCGGCAGCCGCCGTCGCCGCACGCCTGCTGCCGGCCGCCACCGGCACCGACACCGGCGGCTCGATCCGCCAGCCGGCGGCACTGACCAACCTCACCGGCATCAAGCCCACCTACGGTCGCGTCTCGCGCTGGGGCATGATCGCCTACGCCTCCAGCCTCGATCAGGGCGGCCCGCTGGCCCGCACCGCCGAGGATTGCGCCCTGCTGCTCGGCGCCATGGCCGGTTTCGATGCCAAGGATTCGACCAGCGTCGACCAGCCAGTCGATGATTACCTGGCAGCGCTGGCCCAGCCGTTGGCCGGTCTGCGCATCGGCCTGCCCAAGGAATACTTCGGCACCGGCCTGGATGCACGCATCGGTGAGAAGGTGATGGCCGTGGTCGAGGAGCTGAAAAAGCTCGGCGCCACCGTCAAGGACATCTCGCTGCCGAACATGCAGCACGCTATTCCCGCCTACTACGTGATCGCGCCGGCCGAGGCCAGCTCCAACCTGTCGCGTTTCGACGGCGTGCGCTTCGGCTACCGCTGCGAGAACCCGAAAGACCTGCAGGATCTGTACAAGCGCTCGCGCGGCGAGGGCTTCGGCGCCGAGGTCAAACGCCGGATCATGGTCGGCACCTACGCGCTCTCCGCCGGCTACTACGATGCCTACTACATCAAGGCACAGCAGATTCGCCGGCTGATCAAGAACGACTTCGTCGCCGCCTTCAAGGAGGTCGACGTGATCCTCGGCCCGACCACGCCGAACCTGGCCTGGAAACTCGGCGAGAAGAATGCCGACCCGGTGTCCGCCTACCTGGAAGACATCTACACCATCACCGCCAACCTGGCCGGCATCCCCGGCCTGTCGATGCCGGCCGGCTTCGTCGACGGCCTGCCGGTGGGTGTGCAGTTGCTCGGCAACTACTTCCAGGAAGGTCGTCTGCTCAACGTCGCGCACCAGTACCAGCAGGTCAGCGACTGGCATAAACACGCACCCAAAGACTTCTGAGCCATGGCGTAGCCATGCGCCCCATTCCCCTCTCCCGCCGGGAGAGGGTGGCGCGAAGCGCCGGGTGAGGGCCGCACCGCACAGACCGCACGCCATACAGGATTGAGGAACACTAACGATGCAATGGGAAACCGTGATCGGGCTCGAGATTCACGCTCAGCTCAGCACCCAGTCGAAGATTTTCTCGGCCAGCGCCACCACCTTTGGCGCCGAGCCCAACACCCAGGCCAGCCTGGTCGACCTCGGCATGCCCGGCACCCTGCCGGTGCTGAATGCCGAAGCCGTGCGCATGGCCTGCCAGTTCGGTCTGGCGATCAACGCCGAGATCGCCGAGCGTAACGTCTTCGCGCGCAAGAACTACTTCTACCCGGATCTGCCCAAGGGCTACCAGACCAGCCAGATGGATCAACCCATCGTCGGCAAGGGCTTCCTCGACATCACCCTGGAAGACGGCAGCGTCAAGCGCATCGGCATCACCCGCGCGCACCTGGAAGAAGACGCCGGCAAGAGCCTGCACGAAGACTTCCAGGGCATGAGCGGCATCGACCTCAACCGCGCCGGCACCCCGCTGCTGGAAATCGTTTCCGAGCCGGACATCCGCTCGGCCAAGGAAGCCGTGGCCTACGTCAAGGCCATCCACGCGCTGGTGCGTTACCTGGGCATCTGCGACGGCAACATGGCCGAAGGTTCGCTGCGCTGCGACTGCAACGTGTCGGTACGCCCGAAGGGCCAGGCCGAGTTCGGCACCCGTGCCGAGATCAAGAACGTCAACTCGTTCCGCTTCATCGAAAAAGCCATCAACCATGAAGTACAGCGCCAGATCGAGCTGATCGAGGACGGCGGCAAGGTGGTGCAGGAAACCCGCCTGTACGATCCGAATAAGGATCAGACCCGCTCCATGCGCAGCAAGGAAGAAGCCAACGACTACCGTTACTTCCCCTGCCCGGACCTGCTGCCGGTGGTGATCGAGCGCAGCTTCCTCGACGAGCTGCGCGCCGGCCTGCCCGAGCTGCCGCCGCAGAAGCGCGAGCGCTTCGAAAGCCAGTTCGGCCTGTCCAGCTACGACGCCAGTGTGCTCAGCGCCAGTCGTGAGCTGGCCGACTACTTCGAAGCGGTCTGCCAGACCTGCGGCGACGCCAAGCTGTCGGCCAACTGGGTGATGGGCGAGCTGTCCAGCCTGCTCAACAAGGACGGCCTGGAGATCGAACAGTCGCCGGTATCCGCCGAGCAACTGGGTGGCATGATCCTGCGCATCAAGGACAATACCATCAGCGGCAAGATCGCCAAGATGGTCTTCGAAGCCCTGGCGGCCGGTGAAGGCGCCAGCGCCGATGAGATCATCGAGAAGAAAGGTCTCAAGCAGGTCACCGATTCCGGCGCCATCGAAGCCATGCTCGACGAAGTGCTGGCCGCCAACGCCGAGCAGGTCGAACAATACCGCGCCAACGATGAAGCCAAGCGCGGCAAGATGTTCGGCTTCTTTGTCGGCCAGGCCATGAAAGCCTCCAAGGGCAAGGCCAACCCGGGGCAAGTGAACGAACTGCTGAAGAAGAAGCTCGAAGGCTGAGCCTGGAACAAATGAAACGACGCCGGGCCTGCCCGGCGTCTTTTTATCTGGAGAAAACACGATGATGATCCGTAGCCCGGATGCAATCCGGGAATCGACAACACCCCGGACTGCATCCGGGCTACCGGCGTTTGCTCTGTTAGGCGCGCTCGCCCTGCTTGGCGGCTGCTCCACCTTCGGCGGCGGCTCGGACAGCAGCGAAACCGGCAAGGCCTCCTACTACGGTGATCGTCACCACGGCCAGCGCACCGCCAGCGGCGAGCGTTTCGATCAGCACGCGCTGACCGCCGCGCATCGCAGCCTGCCCTTCGGCACGCGGGTACGGGTGACCAACCTGAACAACGAGCGCAGCGTGGTGCTGCGCATCAACGACCGTGGCCCCTTCGTGCGCGGGCGCATCATCGACGTTTCCCGTGCTGCAGCGGTACGCCTGGACATGCTACGCGCCGGCGTGGTGCCGGTACGGGTCGAAAGACTGGACTGACCAACAATTGGCAACAAAATCTTTCTGCAGCCTCTAGCGGCCAACAATGCCATCGCTACACTAGCCGCACTTTTTCTGGAGCTACCCTGCAATGACTCTGATGACCTTCGTTTACCTGATCGCAGGCCTGGTGCTGCTGGTCGCTGGCGCCGAAGTGCTGGTACGCGGTGCAGCCAAACTGGCCGCGCAATTCGGCATCCCGCCACTGATCATTGGCCTGACGGTGGTGGCATTCGGCACCAGTGCCCCGGAAACCGCCGTGAGCGTGCAGGCGGCCCTGGATGGCAGTGGCGATCTGGCCATCGGTAATGTCGTTGGCAGCAATATCGCCAACGTCCTGCTGATTCTCGGCATGACTGCATTGGTGGCGCCACTGATCGTCTCGCGCCAGCTGATTCGCCTCGACGTACCGATCATGATCGGCGCCAGCCTGCTCACCTTCGGTCTGGCCTGGGATGGCTCGCTGAGCCGCCTCGACGGCGCCTTGCTGTTCGCCGGCGTAGTGGCTTATACCGGTTTCCTGATCTACAGCGCGCGCAAGGACAAGGGCGGCGACGATGACGAATTTGCCAAGGAGTTCGGCCTCGACGAAGCGCCCAAGCCCTATGCCTGGGCCATCAATCTGGGCCTGATCATCGCTGGCCTGGTGCTGCTGGTTACCGGCTCGAACTTCCTGGTCGAAGGCGCCGTGACACTGGCACGGGCACTGGGCATTTCCGAGCTGGTCATCGGTTTGACCGTGGTTGCGGTCGGCACCTCGTTGCCGGAGTTGGCCACCTCGATTCTCGCCGCCATCAAGGGGGAGCGCGATATCGCCGTGGGCAATATCGTCGGCAGCAACATTTTCAACCTGCTCTGCGTGCTGGGCCTGGCCTCGCTGGTCTCGCCGGCCGCCATTTCGGTGTCGCCCAATGCCCTGGCGTTCGATTTCCCGGTCATGATTGCCGTCGCCGTTGCCTGCCTGCCGATCTTCTTCGCCGGTTACCGCATCAACCGTTGGGAAGGTCTGCTGTTTCTGGCGTATTACGTGGCCTACACCCTCTACCTGATTCTGTCTTCCACTGGGCGCCCCTTCGCTGACGTGATGGGCGAGGCCATGCTGGGTTACGTGCTGCCATTGACCGCCGTCACCCTGGTGGTCATTGCCGCACGCGCCTGGCGCAAACAGCGTGGCGAGCCGGTGTGACGATGAGCGAGAACCACGATCGCGGCCTGCAAGTACGGCGTGAGGTGATGGGCGACGCCTTCGTCGACCGCGCCCTGGGCAATGCCAACGAGTTCACCCAACCCTTGCAGGACTTCGTCAACGAACACGCCTGGGGCGGCGTCTGGACGCGTAGCGGCCTGCCGCGCGCAACCCGCAGCCTGATCACCCTGGCGGCGCTGACCGCACTGAAATGCCCGCAGGAACTCAAGGGCCATGTGCGCGGCGCGCTGAACAATGGCTGCACCGTCGAGGAAATCCGCGAAACCCTGCTGCACTGCGCGGTGTATGCCGGCGTACCGGCCAGCATCGACGCCTTCCGCGCCGCGCAGGAAGTGATCGAGGAATACCAGCGCAACGCTTCGTAGGAGCCGGCTTGCCGACGATCGCTTAATCGCCGGCAAGCCAAACCGCGCTAGATCCAGCTCCCCCACTGCAGCAGCAACAACCCGACATTGGTGGTGACCACCGCCACCAGGGTGGTGATGACGATAATGGCCGCTGCCAGCTCATGATTGGCACCCACCGCGCGGGCCATGACGAAACTGGCCGCTGCGGTCGGGCTGGCGAAGTAGAGAAACAGGATCGCCAGATCCGCCCCGCGAAAGCCGAACAGCCAGGCGCCCAAGGTCGCGATCAGCGGCAACCAGACCATCTTCATCAGACTGGCGCCGATGGCCACGCCACTGCTGCGCCGCAATGACGCCAGACTCAGGGTGCCGCCAATGCAGATCAGCGCCAGAGGCAGAGTCATCTGCGCGAAATACCCGGCCGAGGTCATCAGCCAGGCCGGCAGCGGAACCTGCCAATAGGCGAAGGGAATGGCCAGCAGGACGCCAATGATCAGTGGATTGATCAGGATGCTTTTGGCGATGGCCAGCGGCCCGGTCTTGGCACCCGGGCTGTAGATCGCCAGGACGATGGCCGAGAGCACGTTATAGCAGAGGATCACCACCCCACCGAGCACCGCGCCGAGCGACAGCCCGTAGTCGCCATAGAGGCTGGTGGCCAGTGCCAGACCGATGATGCCGTTATTGCCACGAAAAGAGCCCTGGGTGTAGATGCCACGCTCGGCATGCGGGACGCGCCAGATCGCCCAGCCCCAGGCCAGCAGGAAGCAGACCAGGGTGGCGGCGACGAAGAACAGCAGCAGCGCCGGCTGCAATGCCGCGCTCAGATCAGCCCGGACGATGCCGAGGAACAGCAGGGTCGGCATGGTGCCGCGAAATACCAGGCTCGAGGCGGTATCGATAAAGGCGTTGTCGATCCAGTGCAGGCGCTTGAGCGCCACGCCGAGAAACAGCATGGCGAACACCGGCGCGGTGATGGCGAGGGTTTGCTGGACGACGGCGAGCATGAAAGCACCGAAGGGGTTGTCTGACGACCTATGTTAGCTGGCTAAGCATCCTTCGGCCATGGGCAACAGCCGCGCAGTTGTAGGGTGGGCCGGGCGGCGATCCGCTTTAGCCCACGTGACCCCGAGTTGATGAGCTCAGCCCCATCCTACGGCCTGAGCCCCCCTGGTGGTGGGCTAAAGCCCACCCTACGGCACTACGGTCTGAGCATCCCTCGTGGGCTGAAGCCCACCCTACGCTACTGCGTATGCGGAGGCTCAGCGGCGCACTGGGCGCTTTTGCAATTTGCGCTGCAGGGTGCGGCGGTGCATGCCCAGGGCGCGAGCGGTGGCGGAGATGTTGCCCTCGTGCTCGGCCAGCACGCGCTGGATATGCTCCCACTGCAGGCGATCGACCGACATCGGGTTCTCCGGCACCAGGCTGTCCAGGTCGGCATGCTGGGACAGCAGTGCGGTCAGTACATCATCGGCATCGGCTGGCTTGCACAGGTAGTTGGCGGCGCCACGCTTGATCGCCTCCACGGCGGTGGCAATGCTCGAATAACCGGTGAGGATCACCACACGCATCTCGGCGTCCAGCTCCAATAGCTTGGGCAGCAGCACCAGGCCGGAGTCGCCTTCCATCTTCAAATCGACCACGGCGTAGTCCGGCAGATCCTCCTTGGCCAGGGCCAGGCCTTCATCGGCGCAGGAGGCAATGGACACACGCAGACCACGGCGGCTCATGGCCCGCGCCATGACGCGGATGAAGGTGGGATCATCGTCGACCAGCAGCAGGTGGGGCTGCTCTTCACCGTCGAACAGGGATTCTTCGCTCATGCTGGTTTTCCTTGTCAGGCCACGCCATAGGCTCGCGGCAACTTCAATTCGGTGAGGGTGCCGCCTTCTTCATGGTTATACAGCTTAACCGTGCCACCGGCACGGGTCACGCTGGCCTGGCTGAGAAACAGCCCCAGACCAAAGCCCTTGCCCTTGGTGGTGAAGAACGGCCGACCCAGTTGTTCGGCGATGGCCAGTGGCACCCCCGCGCCATGATCACGAATGCTCAGGCGCAGCCACTGGTGATCCCAGTCCAGACGGATATCGAGCTTGTCAGGGCAGGCATCGGCAGCGTTATTGAGCAAATTCAGCAGTGCCTGGGTGAGATCGGCCGGCGGCATGATGCGCGGCGGCGTGCCACGCCCCAGGCACTGGTAGCGGTAGCTGGCCTCGGGGCGCATCAGGTGCCAGCGATTGAGGGTGGTTTCCAGCCACTCGACACAGGACTGCTCCACCACCGCCTGACGCCGGTCGTTCTCGGCGGCGCGCACCAGTTGCTGCAGGGTGAACTTGCACAGTTTCACCTGCTCCTGCAGCAAGGCCAGGTCATCCTGCAGCGCCGGTTTGTCGCGATATTCCTGGCGCAGCTCCTTGAGCAGCACGCTCATGGTGCCCAGCGGCGTGCCCAGTTCATGGGCGGCACCAGCGGCCTGAGTGGCCACGGCCAGCAGTTGCTGGTCACGCAGGCTTTCCTCACGCCGTTCGGCGCGCAGCTCGTCCTGGCGCCGCAGCTCCTCGGCCATCTTGGCGACGAAGAAGGTGATCAGCGCCGCAGACAGGGCGAAACTCAGCCACATGCCGTAGACCAGCAGGCTCTCACGTGCAGCCGGCAACTCGAGCGGGTGCGTCCACACCAGCAGCAGGGTGTAACCGGCCAGCGCCAGGCCCGCGAGGACGATGGTGAACATCCACGGCAGGGTCGCTGCGGCGATGGTCAGCGGCACCAGGTAATAGGACACGAAGGGGTTGGTCGAGCCCCCCGAGTAATACAGCAGTACGCTGTGAATGATCAGGTCACAGGCCAGTTGTACGGCATATTCCACCTCGGTCACCGGCCAAGGCCCACGCAGGCGCAACGCGGTGCCCAGGCACAACAGCAGGGAAATGCCGAGGGTGACCGACAACTGCAACCAGGGCAGCGGTAGCATGCCGGACTTGTAGGCGAGCCCGACCGAGCCAGCCTGAGCGGCCAGCACCAGAATACGGATAAGCGTCAGTCGCCAGAGGTTCTGGCGACTGGCAGAAAGCAGCTGAACGGGTTCGAGCATGGCGACTCCAATGGTTGCGCCGAGTATAACCAAGCCTGCTGCGGCCTTGCGCCGCTGCGGCAACCGGACGCATACCTCAACAACGCCCTGGATGAAAAAAGTTGTAGCGGCGTTAACCCGGATCGCGACTCGCCTTCGTCTACCCTCGGGAAACGGCCATCAGGCCATCGAAAAAGGAACTGCACCATGCGCACCATGACCCGTATCGCCACCGCCCTCGCCCTCACCGCTGCCAGCCTGGCCAGCACCGGCCTGCTGGCCGCCGAGGCGCGCTACAACCAGATCGCCCTGCGCGCCGAGGTCAATCAGGAAGTGGCACACGATCTGATGCACGTCACCCTCTACAGCGAATCGCAGAATGCCGACCCGGCCAAGCTGGCCGCCGAGATCACCAATACCCTGAACAAGACGCTGGAGCAGGCGCGTCAGGTCAAGGGCGTAGCGGTCAAGCTGGGCAGCCGCCACAGCTACCCGGTCTACGATGACAAGGGGCAGACGATCAGCGCCTGGCGTGAACGCGCCGAGGTGCGCCTGGAAAGCGCCGACTTCGCCCGGCTTTCCGCCCTGACTGGTGAATTGCTGCAATCGATGAAGATGGCCGGCATGAATTTCAGCATCGCCACCGACACCCGCAAGACCCGCGAAGACGCCATGCTCAAGGACGCCGTCAACGCCTTCAAGGCACGCGCACAACTGGCCACCGAAGCGCTAGGCGGTAAGAGCTACAAGCTGGTCAGCCTGAACCTCAATACGGGCGGTTTCCAGCCGCCAATGGCCATGCGCAACGTCGAGGCCAAGGGCATGGCGATGATGGACGCAGCCGCCACGCCGCAGATCGAGGCCGGCACCAGCCAGGTCACGGTGAGTGCCGATGGCGTCATCGAAGTGCAGATGCCCTGAAGCGCGCTTCGCAACAAAGCAACGCCGTTCTCGATTGATAACGGCGTTTCGCCATCTTTTCGCTGCAGTTTTTCATAAATGCGACAGCAAGTTACAACGCTGTAGCGCTAACCATTTTGCGTATGATGTAACGCTTGCCTCGGGCACAAGGCCTGCATAGTTTCGGCGGTGGTCTTCACAAGAGGCTCCTCAGGGATCACAACCACAACAACGATGAGGTCATGATGCGCAAGAACGCCACTATCCAGGCTTTGCTTACCGCTGGTCTGCTCGCCAGCGCTCCTTTCGCCAGCGCCGCCAACCTGGTGTTCTGTTCCGAGGGCAGCCCTGCGGGCTTCGACCCCGGCCTGTACACCACCGGCACCGATTTCGACGCAGCCGCGGAAACCATCTTCAACCGCCTGACCCAATTCGAGCGCGGCGGTACCAAGGTCGAACCTGGCCTAGCGCAAAGCTGGGAGGTCTCCGATGACGGCCTGACCTACACCTTGAAGCTGCGCCCCGGGGTGAAGTTCCACACCACCGAGTACTTCACGCCCAGCCGCACCTTCAACGCCGACGACGTGCTGTTCACCTTCGAGCGCATGCTCGACAAGGACCACTCGTTCCGCAAGGCCTACCCCAGCGAGTTCCCCTACTTCACCGACATGGGCATGGACAGCAACATCGCCAAGCTGGAAAAGCTCGATGACATGACCGTGCGTTTCACCCTCAACGACGTGGACGCTGCCTTCGTGCAGAACCTGGCGATGAGTTTTGCCTCGATCCAGTCCGCCGAATACGCCGACCAGTTGCTCAAGGCCGGCAAGGCCGCCGACATCAACCAGAAGCCCATCGGCACCGGCCCCTTCGTGTTCAGCCGTTACCAGAAGGACGCGGTGATCCGCTACAAGGGCAACAAGGATTACTGGAAGCCTGAAGACGTGAAGATCGATAACCTGATCTTCGCCATCAACACCGACGCCTCGGTGCGCATGCAGAAACTCAAGGCCGGCGAATGCCACGTCACCCTGTTCCCGCGCCCGGCCGATATCGCCTCGCTGCAACAGGATGCCAACCTGCAGATGCCCGAGCAGGCAGGTTTCAACGTCGGCTATATCGCCTACAACGTCACCCATCCGCCGTTCGACAAGCTGGAAGTACGCCAGGCACTGGACATGGCAGTGAACAAGCAGGCCATCCTCAACGCCGTCTACCAGGACGCGGGGCAACTGGCGGTCAATGGCATGCCACCGACCCAGTGGTCGTATAACGAGGACATCAAGGATCCGGCCTTCGACCCGGAAAAAGCCAAGGAGCTGCTCAAAGCCGCAGGCGTCCAGGAAGGCACCGAGATCACCCTCTGGGCCATGCCGGTGCAGCGCCCGTACAACCCCAATGCCAAGCAGATCGCCGAAATGCTGCAGGCCGACTGGGCCAAGATCGGCATCAAGGCACGCATCGTCAGCTACGAATGGGGCGAATACCTCAAGCGCGCCAAGGCCGGCGAGCACGACGCCATGCTGATTGGCTGGAGCGGCGACAACGGCGACCCGGACAACTGGCTCGGCACCCTCTACGGCTGCGACGCGGTCGACGGCAACAACTTCTCCAAGTGGTGCTTCGAGGACTACGACAAGCTGGTCAAGGCCGCCAAGCGCACCACCGACGTGGCCGAACGTACCGAGCTGTACAAGCAGGCCCAGGTGATCCTCAAGCGTGAGGTGCCGATCACCCCGTTGGCGCACTCCACCGTGTACCAGCCGATGCGCAAGGAGGTGCGTGACTTCCGCATCAGCCCCTTCGCGCTGAACGCCTTCTACGGCGTAAGCATCGGCAAGTGATGGCAGGGCGGCGTGTCTGCGGACACGCCGCTTATGGTCACCGCCGGCCCCATCCGTTACGACAACAGCACCGGGCCACGCAGTCCGGTGCCTGCTTCCAGCCATGGAGTAATACCGCCTGATGCTGTCCTTCATCGCCAGACGCCTGGGGCTGTTGATCCCCACCTTCTTCGGCGTCACCCTGCTGACGTTCGCGCTGATCCGCCTGATCCCCGGTGACCCGGTGGAGGTGATGATGGGCGAGCGCCGCGTCGACCCGGAAATGCACGCTCAGGCCATGGAGCGCCTGGGGCTGAACAAGCCCCTGTATGCGCAGTATTTCGACTACATCGGTCAGCTCGCCAGCGGCAATCTGGGCGAGTCACTGCGCTCGCGTGAAAGCGTGTGGAAAGAGTTTCTCACCCTGTTTCCCGCCACCGTCGAACTGGCACTGGCTGCCCTGCTGTTCGCCGGCACCCTGGGCGTGATCGCCGGGGTAATCGCCGCCCTCAAGCGTGGTTCGCTGTTCGACCACGGGGTGATGGGCATCTCGCTGACCGGCTATTCCATGCCGATCTTCTGGTGGGGCCTGCTGCTGATCATGTTCTTCTCGGTGGGCCTGGGCTGGACACCGGTCTCCGGGCGCATCGACCTGCTCTACGACATTCCGCCGGTGACCGGTTTCATGCTCATCGACACCTTGCTCGCCGACGAGCCCGGCGCCTTCACCGATGCCCTGCGCCACCTGATCCTGCCGGCTGTCGTGCTCGGCACCATCCCGCTGGCGGTGATCGCGCGGATGACTCGCTCGGCCATGCTCGAAGTGCTGCGCGAGGACTACATCCGCACCGCGCGGGCCAAGGGTTTGTCGCCGGCACGCGTGGTCTTCGTGCATGGTCTGCGCAACGCACTGATCCCGGTGCTGACGGTGTTCGGCCTGCAGGTCGGCGCCCTGCTGGCCGGCGCGGTACTGACCGAAACCATCTTCTCCTGGCCGGGTATCGGCAAATGGCTGATCGAAGCCATCGGCGCCCGCGACTACCCGGTGGTGCAGAACGGCATCCTGCTGATCGCCTGCCTGGTGATCCTGGTCAACTTCATCGTGGACATCCTCTATGGCCTGGCCAATCCACGTATTCGCCATCAGAAGTAAGGAAGGCGTGATGAATCGACAGACCCTAGGGTGTCGCGGGGCCGCCCAGGCCGTGCGCACCAATAGCGGCGACCAACCATCGGTGCGCACAGCGCACCCTACCCAGGGGGCACGCCCATGACTGCAGCCACCAGCCTCGATCAGAGCCTGCTCTACCCCTCGCCGCTGAAGGAATTCTGGCAAGCCTTCAGCCATAACAAGGGCGCGGTCGCCGGCCTGGCGTTCATGCTGCTGATGGTGTTCTGCGCGCTGTTCGCCCCCTGGGTCGCACCACATGACCCGAGCGAGCAGTACCGCGACTTCCTGCTCACCCCGCCGGTGTGGCTGGACGGTGGCCAATGGCAATTTTTGCTCGGCACCGACGAGCTGGGCCGCGACCTGCTTTCGCGCCTGATCTTTGGCGCACGCCTGTCGCTGCTGATCGGCCTGGCGTCTGTGCTGCTGTCGCTGATTCCCGGCATCCTCCTGGGCCTGGTCGCCGGCTTTTTCCCGCGCCTACTCGGCCCCGGCATCATGCGCCTGATGGACATCATGCTGGCGTTGCCGTCGCTGCTGTTGGCGGTAGCCATCGTCGCCATCCTCGGCCCTGGGCTGATCAACACCATCTTCGCCATCGCCATCGTCTCGCTGCCGTCCTACGTGCGCCTGACCCGCGCAGCGGTGATGGGCGAGCTGAACCGCGACTACGTCACTGCCGCGCAACTGGCCGGTGCCAGCCTGCCCCGACTGATGTTCATCACCGTGCTGCCCAACTGCATGGCACCGTTGATCGTGCAGGCTACCCTGAGCTTTTCCTCGGCGATTCTCGACGCCGCCGCGCTGGGCTTTCTCGGCCTCGGCGTACAGCCGCCGACACCCGAGTGGGGCACCATGCTGGCCTCGGCGCGCGACTACATCGAACGTGCCTGGTGGGTGGTGACGCTGCCCGGCCTGGCGATTCTGCTCAGCGTGCTGGCGATCAACCTGATGGGCGACGGCCTGCGCGATGCGCTCGATCCGAAACTCAAGAATGCGCAGTGAGGAGCCAGCAATGAGCCTGTTAAATATCCGCAACCTCTGCGTACGCTTCGGCAGCGCCGCTGCCGTGCCGGTGGTCGATGGTCTCGACCTGTCCGTGGAAAAGGGCGAAGTGCTGGCCATCGTCGGAGAGTCCGGTTCGGGCAAGTCGGTGACCATGATGGCGCTGATGGGCCTGATCGATGCCCCCGGTATCGTCCAGGCCGACTGCATGCAGTTCGACGGCACCGACATGCTGCGCCTGAAAGGCCGCCAGCGCCGGCATATCGTCGGCAAAGACCTGGCCATGGTCTTTCAGGATCCGATGACCGCGCTCAACCCCAGCTACACCGTGGGCTTCCAGATCGAGGAAGTGCTGCGCCAGCACCTTGGTCTGAAGGGCAAGGCGGCGCGGGTACGTGCCCTGGAACTACTGGAACGGGTGGAAATCCCTGGCGCTGCCAGCCGCCTCGATGCCTACCCGCACCAGCTTTCCGGCGGCATGAGTCAGCGCGTGGCGATCGCCATGGCGATTGCCGCCGAACCCAAGCTGCTGATCGCCGACGAGCCGACCACCGCGCTGGACGTGACCATCCAGGCGCAGATCATGGAGCTGCTGCTGGATCTGCAGCGCGATCAGGGCATGGCCCTGGTGCTGATCACTCACGATTTGGCCGTGGTCGCCGAAACCGCTCAGCGCGTGTGCGTGATGTACGCCGGCCAGGCGGTGGAACTGGGCCAGGTGCCGACCTTGTTCGATGCCCCCAGCCATCCCTATACCGAAGCGCTGCTCAAAGCCATCCCGGAACACAGCGCAGGCGCCAGCCGCCTGGCCACCCTGCCGGGCATCGTGCCGGGCCGCTATGACCGTCCACTGGGTTGCCTGCTGTCGCCGCGCTGCCCCTATGTGCAGCCACGTTGCCGTGACGAGCGGCCAGCGCTGGATGCACACGACCGTGGCGCCGCACGCTGCTTTTTTCCTCTTCACCCTACGGCGGAGGTGGCCTGATGAGTACCGTACTTCAAGCCCGTGAGCTGACCCGTCACTACAGCGTTTCGCGTGGCCTGTTCCAACCGGCAGCCACGGTGCAGGCCCTCAATGGCGTGTCCTTCAGTCTGCAGGCTGGCAAAACCCTGGCGGTGGTCGGCGAGTCCGGCTGCGGCAAGTCGACCCTGGCCCGCGCCCTGACCCTGATCGAAGAACCCAGCGCCGGTAGCCTGCAGATCGCCGGGCGCGAGGTAACCGGCGCCAGCAAAGCCGAGCGCAAGCAGTTGCGCCGCGACGTGCAGATGGTGTTCCAGAACCCCTACGCCTCACTCAACCCACGGCAGAAGATCGGCGATCAACTGGCCGAGCCGCTGCTGATCAACACCGAGCTGTCGCGCGCCGAACGCCGCGACAGGGTTCAGGCGATGATGCAGCAGGTGGGGCTGCGCCCCGAACACTATGCGCGCTACCCGCACATGTTCTCCGGTGGTCAGCGCCAGCGCATCGCCCTGGCCCGCGCCATGATGCTGCAGCCCAAGGTGCTGGTGGCAGACGAGCCGACCTCGGCGCTGGACGTGTCGATCCAGGCGCAGGTGCTCAACCTGTTCATGGACCTGCAGGAGCAGTTCGCCACCGGCTACGTGTTCATCTCGCACAACCTGGCGGTGGTGCGCCATGTCGCCGACGACGTGTTGGTGATGTACCTCGGGCGCCCGGTGGAAATGGGCCCGGCCACAGCGCTCTACGCCCGCCCACTGCACCCCTACACCCGCGCCCTGCTGTCAGCGACACCGGCGATTCACCCTGATCCGGACAAGCCTCGACTGAAAATCAGCGGTGAGTTGCCCAACCCGCTGAATCCGCCATCCGGCTGCGCCTTCCACAAGCGCTGCCCGCATGTCGACGAACGCTGCCGGGGCGAACGCCCCGAACTGCGCCTGATCGATGCACGGCAGGTGGCCTGCCATCATGTCGAACGCATCGCCGACTGACCCCTGCGATGGCCACGCAGGTCGCTAGCGTCTCGTCAACATGGAGTATCGGTTCAGCGCCCGGCTTCGTGGGAGGGGCTTTAGCCGCGACGCTTTTAGCGCATTCAAATTCGCTCGCGGCTGAAGCCCCCCCACGGTTCAAGGCAGCGACAGATCATTCGTGTCGCGACACTAGGGTGCCGTGGGCCGAATCGGTCGTGCACGGCAGACGCGGTGCAGCGGTGCGCATAGCGCACCCTGCACGAGCTGGCACTACGTCAGGGCGCCGGCGGCAGGGTCAGCTCGATGCTTTCTGCCAGCGAGTCTTCCAGGCGCTGCAACTCGACACCGACGGCGGCAGCGTCATCGGCCAGGGTTGCGGCGATCTGCAGGAACTCCGCCGTCACTTCGACGAAAGCCAGCACCACCATGGGATCGAAGCGCGTGCCGCTGGCGGCGCAGATCCGCGAAACGGCCTGTTCCGGGCTGATCGACGGCAGATAGGCATGCTGACAGGTCAGCTCTTCGAAGTATCCGACCAGCGCCATCAGCCGTGCCGACAGTGGAATCTGCTCACCACTCAGCCCCTGCGGATAGCCCTGACCATCCCAGCGCTCATGCTGGCTGTAGACGATGTCCTTGGCGTCAGAGAGAAAGTCGGTGATGCTGCCCAGCTTGCGCTCGGCACGTTCGAGCGCATCCCGCCCAGCGATCACACCCTCGCGCAGCAGGCGCAGGTCATTTTCGTCCGGCTCGCCATGGCTGAGCAGCACCCGATCAGGCAGGGTCAGCCGGTCGATCACATGCAGCCTGGCCGACTTGCCCAACTGGGCAATACGCGTCCCGCTCAACGACGCTGACAAGGCCGGCTGCTGCCGTGCAAACGCAGCAGCCAGGCAGGTCATATAGCGTTCGATACGTTCCAGACGACGGCTGCGCGGGTTGTCGCGCATCACGGCAACGCTGGCCATGGCCTCGATGGTGACATCCTGCAGGCGCTGGATATCGCGCGTGCGCCGCTTGACCTCGAGTTCGAGGTATTCGCTCTTGTCACGCAGGTAGTCGGTAGCGGCCTTGAGCTGCAGTTGCGCCCGCACGCGGGCGAGTACGATGGGCGGGCTGACCGGCTTGGTGATGTAGTCGGCGGCGCCGAGGTCGAAGCCCAGTTGCTCGTCGGCAACATCGCTGCGCCCGGTCACCAGAATCAGTGGGATATGACGGGTTTGAGGGTCGCCGCAGAGCTTGCGGCACAGTGCATAGTCATCCTGCCAGCCAAGCAGGATCAGATCCGGTTGCGGTTGCGCCCTGGCCGCCTGCAGTGCCTCATCATTGCCAACCAGGCTCACCTGATAACGATCAGCCAGCAGCGCCCCCAGGCGCTGGCGCGCATCCACGGCATCGTCCACCACCAGAATCAGTTCCTGCTCCGGCCTATCGAGCATCCCGCGCATGGCGATCTCCTTCGGCATCTGCCTACTCATCATTAAAGGTGCTGAGTGCTGTTTATGCTCAGGCCCTCGGACAAATGACCCGATCCGGGGTTTGAAAGTGCAATACGGATTGGCAGCTCGACAGGCGCAACCGACAATCGGTGCTGTCATCCTCACCAGAAAGGTTCGCCTCATGCTCGACCAGGCACGCTGCTGGCAAGCCGTCTGCGAGCGCGACGCGGCGTTCGACGGGCGTTTCGTCTTCGCTGTCGGCAGCACGGGTATCTATTGCCGGCCCAGTTGCCCGGCGCGGCGACCACGGCGCGATAACGTCAGCTTTCACCTTGACGCAGCCAGCGCCGAGACAGCCGGCTTTCGCCCGTGCAAACGCTGCTCGCCGCAAGGCCAGAGCCCGGCGCAGCAGCTCGATGCGCTGGTCGCCGCAGCCTGTGACCTGCTCAGCGGCGAACAACGCCTGACCCTGCCCCAGCTGGCGGCACGCATCGGTCTGTCAGCCTCGCACCTGGCCCGTGCATTCAAGGCGCGCACGGGCATGACGCCCAATGCCTGGGCCGCCGCCCTGCGCCGGCAACGCCTGGAAACCCATCTGCCACAGGCAGCCAGCGTGCTCGACGCAGCGCTGGTCGCCGGCTATGGCGGCACCCGCGCCCTCTATGCCCAGCCACAGGCCATGAGCCCGGCCCGCCGCCGCCAGCAGGGCGCTGGGGAACGCCTGCGCTATACCATTGCCCCCTGCCCACTCGGCCAGGTGCTGCTGGCCGCCAGCGACAAGGGCGTTTGTGCGCTGCTGTTCGGCGCTGAGCCAATGGCCCTACGCGAAGAGCTGCAGCAGCGCTTTGCCGCAGCACAGCTCGAAGAGGATGCCGCAGGCCTGCGTGACTGGCTGCAGCAGGTGCTGGAGCAACTCGCAGAACCGCAGCGCGCTGCCCATCTGCCACTGGACAGACGCGGCACGGCGTTTCAGCTGCGCGTCTGGCAAGCGCTGCAGAATATTCCCTGCGCAGAGACGCGCAGCTATGCCGAACTGGCCGAGCAACTGCACAGCCACCCGCGTGCGGTGGCGCGCGCCTGCGCCAGCAATGCCATCGCCCTGCTGCTGCCGTGCCACCGCGTGGTGGCCCGTGATGGAAGCCTCAGTGGCTATCGCTGGGGGCTGCAGCGCAAGCAGCAGTTACTGGCGCGCGAAAGCGAGGATCACTGAGCCCGTCAGGTGCCCTGGCCTGCTCGTAGCGACATGCCCGACACAGCCAGGGCAAAACTGTCTACCCGGTCATGAAAAGGCCGAAAAGACCATAAATTCACCCGGCAAAACCTTGCTGGTATGATGCGCGGCTTTTGCGAAATCGAGCCATTTTTCCAGCTCATGCGGACGAATGTGCTTTGCTTTCTGCAGACCAATTTCGGCGCGTTCGCGCCTCGGGGGAGCCACCATGCTGGAAAGACTGTTCCAACTCAACGCCCACAACACCACGGTGCGCACCGAGGTTCTGGCCGGGGTCACCACTTTCCTGACCATGGCCTACATCCTCTTCGTCAACCCCAACATGCTGGCCGAGACGGGTATGGATCATGGCGCGGTGTTCGTCGCCACCTGCCTGGCCGCCGCCATCGGCTCGCTGGTGATGGGCCTGTTGGCCAACTACCCGATCGCCCTGGCGCCGGGCATGGGCCTCAACGCCTTCTTCACCTACACCGTGGTGATGACCATGGGCTACAGCTGGCAGACCGCCCTGGGCGCGGTGTTCCTCTCCGGCGCGATCTTCTTCCTGCTGTCGATCTTCAAGATCCGCGAGTGGATCATCAACAGCATCCCATTGGCCCTGCGCGCCGGTATCGCCGCCGGTATCGGCCTGTTCCTGGCGATCATCGCGCTGAAGAACGCCGGCATCGTGGTGGATAACCCGGCCACCCTGGTCGGCCTCGGCGACCTGAGCACCGGCGGCGCGCTGCTGGCCTGCCTGGGCTTTTTCGTCATCGCCGCGCTGGCCTATCGCAAGGTCACCGGCGCCGTGATGATCGGCATTCTGCTGGTCACCGGCCTGTCCATCGCCCTGGGCCTGTCGGAAATGCCGAGCGTGGTCTCGATGCCACCGTCGCTGATGCCGACCCTGTTACAGCTGGATATCGCCGGCGCACTGGATATCGGCCTGATCAGCGTGATCTTCGCCTTCCTCTTCGTCGACCTGTTCGACACGGCCGGCACCCTGGTCGGCGTGGCGCAAAAGGCTGACCTGCTGGACAAGGACGGCAAGATGCCGCGCCTGGGCCGCGCTCTGCTGGCCGACAGCACCGCGACCATGGCCGGTGCCGCGTTGGGCACCAGCACCACAACCAGCTACATCGAATCGGCGGCTGGCATCAGCGCCGGCGGGCGTACCGGCCTGACCGCCTGCGTGGTCGCCGCGCTGTTTCTGCTCAGCCTGTTCTTCGCCCCGCTGGCCGGCTCGGTGCCGGCCTACGCCACCGCCCCGGCGCTGCTGTTCGTCGCCGTACTGATGATGAGCAGCCTGGCGCAGATCGACTGGGACGACCTCACCGTCGCCGCCCCGGTGGTGGTCGCTGCCCTGGCCATGCCGCTGACCTTCTCCATCGCCAACGGCATCGCCTTCGGCTTCATCGCCTGGACGGCGGTCAAGGTACTGGCCGGCCGCTGGCGCGAGCTGAACCCGGCGATGTGGGTGCTCTCGGCGCTGTTCATCGTCAAGCTGGCCTACTTCGCCTGATCAGCACACAAGGTAGGCGGCAATAGGTGTAGGGTGGACATCGCTTTTCGTGTCCACCAATACCTTCTCTCCGGGCACACAACCGGTGGATGAAAAAGCGTCATCCACTCTACGACCTGAAGTGTTATCGGTGGGCTAAAGCCCACCCTACGCGGCCTGAGTCATGATCGTTCCCACGCTCCGCGTGGGAACGCCTCCCCGGACGCTCCGCGTCCCGCACACCAATCATCGCCAGCCGGGCACGGCAGCATCGCCTCCGCTACAATGGCGCCCCGTTTTCCTGCCCGCATGAGTGACCGATGAGCCGCCCCGCATTCGACCCCGCCACCTACGACGCCCAACTCGCCGAGAAGAAGGCCCGCCTGGTCGAACTGCTGGCGCCCTTCGCCGCGCCGGAGCCGGAGATATTCGACTCGCCACGCGAGCACTACCGCATGCGCGCCGAATTTCGCCTGTGGCGTGAGGATGGCCAACGCCACTATGCGATGTTCGCCCCAGGCGACAAGCACACGCCGATCCTGCTCGACGATTTCCCCATCGCCAGCCTGCGTATCAATGAACTGATGCCGCGCCTACGTGCCGCCTGGCAGGCCAGCGAGGCGCTGTCGTTCAAGCTGTTCCAAGTCGAGTTTCTCACCACCCTGGCCGGCGATGCCTTGATCACCCTGGCCTACCACCGCCCGCTGGACGAAGCCTGGCAGGCCGAGGCGGAGAAACTGGCCGCCGAACTGAACGTCAGCCTGGTGGGACGCTCTCGCGGTCAGCGCCTGGTGATCGGTCGTGACTACGTGGAAGAGGCACTGAGCGTAGCCGGACGCACGTTCCGCTATCGCCAACCGGAAGGCGCCTTCACTCAGCCCAACGGTCGGGTCTGCGAGAAGATGCTGGGCTGGGCCCATGACGTACTCGGCAAGCGCGACGACGATCTGCTGGAGCTGTACTGCGGCAACGGTAACTTCACCCTGCCGCTGGCCACCCGCGTACGCAAGGTGCTCGCCACCGAGATCAGCAAGACCTCGGTCAACGCCGCCCTGGCCAACCTGGCTGACAACGGCGTGAACAACGTCGAACTGGTGCGCCTGTCCGCCGAGGAACTGACCCAGGCACTGAACGAGGTGCGCCCATTCCGCCGCCTGGCCGGCATTGACCTGAAAAGCTATGACTTCGGCAGCGTATTCGTCGACCCGCCGCGCGCGGGCATGGACCCGGACACCTGCGAGTTGACCCGACGTTTCCAGCGCATCCTGTACATCTCCTGCAACCCGGAAACCCTGGCCGCCAACATCGCCCAGCTCAGCGACACCCACAAGGTGACGCGCAGCGCACTGTTCGACCAGTTCCCCTACACCCACCATATGGAAGCGGGTGTGCTGCTAGAACGGCGCTGAGCCGTCCCTCGTAGCCCGGATGCAATCCGGGGTTTGCCTGCTGCCCAGTTCCCGGATTGCATCCGGGCTACAGCTCAGTGTGACACGCCGCGCAACGCCCACCAGGCCAAAGCGGCCGAGAGCACCTCGAGCAGCAGCGCGTAGAGATTGAAGGTCTGCTGCGCGCCGCCATCCAGCCACAGCCCGGCGAAGCGTGCCAGCGCCAGCACGCTGTACAGCAACACCAGCAGAAGCAGCGCCGGGCGCAACAGATCCAGACGCAGCAGCGCCATCGCCAGGTAGGCTGCAAGCCCCAGTTGCAGCCCTCCGTAATAGGCACGCACTTCCGTGACAGCAGCGCTGCCCATCAGCAGTGCGCCGCTGAAGCTGGCCATTTCCTCGGGACGGATGAAATACGCCAGCCCCAGCGCAGTCAGGGCCACGATCTGGATCGACAGGATGATTCGGGCAAACAGCATCGGCAGATTCCTGATCATCAAGGCATGGCCAGCATAGGCGTACCTGATCGCGACGCATAGTCGCAGGCACTTGGGCCGTGCCGGTAGCGGCGCTATGCTCAGCACTCAATCATCCGGAGCCTGCCATGCGTCGTTCCCTGCTCGCCCTCTGCCTCTTCACCAGCCTGGCCAATGCCAGCGAGCCCCCGAGCATCGATGTTCACCGCGATGCCAACTGCGGCTGCTGCAAGGACTGGATCAGTCACTTGCAGGACAACGGTTTCACCGTCAACGATCACGTCGAGACCGATATGCGTGCCGTCAAACAACGACTGGGCGTGCCGCCGCGTCTGGCTTCGTGCCACACCGGGGTGATCGACGGCAAGTTCGTCGAAGGCCACGTCCCGGCTGCTGACATTCTCAAGCTGCGCGAGCGTGTCGACCTGATTGGCGCCGCCGTACCCGGCATGCCCATGGGCTCGCCGGGCATGGAATACGGCGACCGTGTCGATCCCTATCAGGTGATTGGTCTGGACAAGCAGCAGCAGGATGTCGTGCTCAGCGACTACCCTGGCAACTGACGCGACTCAGACCACGAAACGCCTGCACCACCAGACCATGGCACAGGCACCGGCGCCGCACAGGGCAATCACCAGCGCCATGGGTACTGCCGAACCATCATGCAGCCAAGCCACCAGCGCCGAGGCGCTGGCCGCCACGCTGAATTGCATGCTGCCCAGCAGCCCCGAGGCACTGCCGGCATGACGCCCCTGCCCGGCCATGGCGCAGGCCGTGGCATTGGGCAGCACGCAGCCCAGACAGGCCACGCAGATGAACAACGGAACCATCAGCGGCCACAGTTGAGCTGGCTGCATCCAGGCCAGCACCAGCAGGCTCAGGGCGCTGAGCAGATACACCAGGACCATGCGCTGCAACCACAGCACCGGGCCACCGCGCCGCACCAGGCGCGCATTGACCTGCGCCATGATCACGAAGCCCGCCGCATTGGTGCCGAACAGCCAGCCGTAGTGCTCGGCCGGCACGCCGTACAGTTCGATGAACACGAAGGGCGAGCCGGCGATGTAGGCGAACATCCCGGCCATGGCGACACCGCCAACCAGGCTGTAGCCCATGAACGGAGCATTGCCGAGCAAGGCGCGGTACTGGCCGAAAGCCCCACTCAGCGGTGCCGGCTGCAGATGCTGCGGGCGCGTCTCCGGCAGCCCGAACATCACGGCCAGCAGACACAGCCCGGAGAAAATCGCCAGGCTGTGAAATATCCATGGCCAGCCCAGGGTATTGAGCAACAGGCCGCCTCCCAGAGGCGCCAGGATCGGCGCCAGGCCCATCACCAGCACCAATTGCGAAAAGACCTTGGCAGAGGCCAACGGATCGCACAGATCACGCACCACCGCACGGGTGATCACCATCCCGGCGCAGCCACCCAGCGCCTGAACGAAACGCGCCACGATCAGCCATTCCAGGCTCGGCGCCAGCGCACAGGCCAGCGATGCCGCCGTGAACAGTGTCACGCCTACCAGCAACGGCACACGCCGACCGAAGCGGTCGGCCAGCGGGCCATAGAACAACTGGCCGATGGCGATGCCGACGAAATAGGCCGCCAGCGACAGCTGCACATGCTCGACGTCGGTGGCGAACTGCTGCGCCAGAGCCGGGAAGCTCGGGAGATAGAAATCGATGGCCAGCGGGCCAAAGGCGCACAGCGCGCCAAGAATCAGAAGGGTACGCAGGTTCATGAGCATTCCGGGCCATTTGTTAGCTGGCTAATCATCTCACTGTTCGCGCCGCCCACGAAAGGCCAGCCAGTGCAACGCACTGTACCTGCGATTCCGCCAAAGTCTTGCGGCTCCGGCTCGGGGACATCGCGCCGGTAAAACAGGGTAGCCACCAGCAAGCGGGACAAAGTCGGTAAACTCGGCAGCCTCTGAGCCCAGTTTCAACACCCGGATCACCATGCGCAGAACCAAAGAAGACGCGGAGAAAACCCGCCACGCCATCCTCGCGGCAGCCGAACAGCTGTTCCTCGAACGCGGGGTCGCCCACACCAGCCTGGAGCATATTGCCCGGCATGCCGGTGTGACGCGCGGCGCGGTTTACTGGCACTTCCAGAACAAGGCCCACCTGTTCCACGAAATGCTCAATCAGGTACGCCTGCCGCTGGAACCCCTGGCCGAGCGACTGGCAGCCGCCGATGGCCTGTCATCGCTGCAACTGCTGCGCGACCTGTGCATCGAGGCCATGGCCAACCTGGTACTGGACGAGCAGCGCCGGCGCATCCTCACCGTGCTGCTGCGCCGTTGCGAGTTCACCGAAGAGCTGCGCGAGGCCGAGGAACGGCACGAGACCTTCGTCAATCAATTCATCGACCTGTGCGAACAGCAGTTCGCCTTGCCCACGGTGCAACCCTACCTGCAAGCAGGTATCAGCCCGCGCCTGGCCTCTCGTACGTTGCATGCGTTGCTCGTCGGCCTGTTCAGCGACTGGCTGCGTGATCCCCATCTGTTCGACGCGCAAACCGACACGCCGGCCATGATCGACAGCTGCTTTCGCGGCCTGCTGAAGCAATGGCCCTGGGTCGAGTCGTAGCGCTACGGTTAGACAGGCGCAACCTCATACCCCTCCTCACGGATCGCCGCCTGTATCTGCGCAGCATCCAGGACGCTTTCGACAGATACCCGCCCTGCGGCCAGATCGACTTCGACCCTGGCCGCCTGATCCAGCGCCTGGATCGCCTGAGTCACGGCGCGTACGCAATGGCCGCACGACATTCCACTGACCTTGAACTGCTGCATGTGCACACTCCTTGAAAGACGGGATGATGGGTGTAGTCTTGACCTTGCCACGATGGCAAGGTCAAGCCCTTACCGCCTGTCATTCGCCTGGTTTGCCCATGAGGACCCTCGCCATGCGCCCACTCCGTATCGCTCTTGCCCTGCTGTTGGCGCCCCTGGCTCAGGCCGAATCGCTGGCACCACTGCCCTCGACCAGCCAGGGTGAAGGCTACGCGGTGCTGATCGTCTCACGCGAACGCCTGGAGGTGGCCACCACCTGCGAGGTCGCGCTGTACCTGCATGACCAGATGGCCGCACGCCTGCATCAGGGCCAGTCGGTGTCCTTCAACCTGCCGCCAGGCAAGGTGTCGTTACGCCTGGGCCTGACTGGCAGCGGCCGCTGCCAGGACGGCATCACCCAGCTCACCGGGCAGTCACTGGAGCTGCTGGCCGGCGAAGTACGCCGATACCGCATCGCCATGGGCAGCGACGGTCTGCGCCTGCACGCAGCGCCTGCGCTGAACTGAAGGCTTGACCTTGCCATGGGGTCAAGGTTGATCCTGTCGCCATGCCTGCCATTAGAGAGCCTGCCATGATCACCTACGACCTGCCGATTCAGGGGATGACCTGCGCCAGTTGCGCCGGTCGTGTCGAGCGCGCGCTGGGCAAATTGCCGCAGGTGAACAGTGTCAGCGTCAACCTGGCCAATGAGCAGGCACGCATCGAAGCGCCTGCCGGGAGCCTTCCGCAGCTGATCGCCACCATCGAAGGTGCCGGCTACAGCGTACCCAGCCAGCCCCTGGAAGTGAGCATCGAGGGCATGACCTGCGCCAGTTGCGTCGGCCGTATCGAGCGCGCGCTGAGCAAACTGCCGGGTGTCAGCCAGGTCGCCGTCAACCTCGCCGACGAGAAGGCGCGCCTGCAGGTACTCGCCGGGTTCGACCCACAGCAGGCGGTGAAAGCCGTCACGGCCGCCGGCTACCGGGCACAGCTGCTCGGCGAACGTCCAGCGAACGATCAGGCCCAGCGTCGCTTGTACCGTGAACGTCTGACCCTGCTGATGGCCATCGCCCTAACCCTGCCACTGGTGCTGCCGATGCTGGTCGAGCCCTTCGGCCTGCACTGGATGTTGCCGGCCTGGGCGCAGTGTCTGCTCGCCACGCCGGTGCAGTTCATCTTCGGCGCACGCTTCTACCGCGCCGCCTGGCAGGCGCTGAAGGCCCGTGCCGGCAACATGGATCAACTGGTGGCCATAGGCACCAGCGCCGGTTACGGCCTGAGCCTGTACCAATGGGCCACGACACCAGCCGGGCAGATGCCGCATCTGTACTTCGAAGCCTCGGCCGTGATCATCAGCCTGATCCTCCTCGGCAAGTACCTGGAAAGCCGCGCCAAACGCCAGACCACCAGCGCCATTCGTGCTCTGCAGGCACTGCGCCCGGACCACGCGGTGCGCCTCGTCGACGGCCGCGAGGAGCGCGTCGGCATCGACGCCCTGGCGCTGGGCGACTGCATTGTGGTCAAGCCTGGTGAACGCTTCCCGGTCGACGGTCAGGTGCTCGAAGGCCACAGCCACGCCGACGAAGCGCTGATCAGCGGTGAGAGCCTGCCGGTGGCCAAGCAGCCCGGCGATAAGGTCACCGCTGGCGCCATCAACGGCGAAGGCCGCCTGCTGGTCGAGACTACCGCCCTGGGTGCCGAGACCGTACTGTCACGCATCATCCGTCTGGTCGAGGATGCCCAGGCAGCCAAGGCGCCGATCCAGAAGCTGGTAGACAAGGTCAGCCAGGTGTTCGTCCCCGCCGTACTGCTCATCGCACTGGCCACACTGCTGGGCTGGCTGGCGCTCGGCGCATCCTTGGAAAACGCCCTGCTCAACGCCGTCGCCGTACTGGTGATTGCCTGCCCCTGCGCCCTTGGTCTGGCCACACCGACCGCGATCATGGCCGGCACTGGCGTCGCCGCACGCCATGGCATCCTGATCAAGGACGCCGAAGCGCTGGAAGTGGCGCATGCCGTGCAGCACATCGCGTTCGACAAGACCGGCACCCTTACCGAAGGCAAACCGCGCATCGTCCATATTGGCCTGGGCGAGGCCAGCGAGGACGAATTGCTGCGCCTGGCCGGCGGCCTGCAGCAGGGCAGCGAGCACCCGCTGGCCAAGGCCGTATTGCAGCGCTGCGCCGACCAGCACATTGCCCTGCCAGCACTGAGCGACAGTCGCGCGCTGGCCGGTCGGGGGATAGCTGGCAGTGTCGAGGGTCGTAGCCTGCAACTGGGCAGCAGCCGCCTATTGGAAGAAAACCAATTGCAGGCGGGGGATCTGGCCGAATCCGCCCGCACCTGGGAGGCCGAGGGCCGTACCCTGTCCTGGCTGATCGAAACCGGTGACGCCCCTCGCCTGCTCGGCCTGCTGGCATTCGGTGATCAGCTCAAGGAAGGTGCGGCCGACGCCATCACCGAACTGCGTGCACAGGGCATCACCAGCCACCTGATCAGTGGCGACAACCAGGGCAGCGTGGCAGCAGTCGCCAGCGTACTGGGCATCGACCAACCTCACGCGCAGGTACTGCCGGCCGACAAGGCCCGCCTGGTTGGCGAACTGCGCAAGCAGGGCACCGTGGCCATGGTGGGCGACGGCATCAACGACGCGCCAGCGCTGGCTGCCGCGGACGTTGGCATCGCCATGGGCGGCGGCACAGATGCCGCCATGCACGCGGCCGGCATCACCCTGATGCGCGGCGACCCGCGTCTGGTGCCGGCAGCACTGGATATCAGCCGGCGCACCTACGCCAAGATTCGCCAGAACCTGTTCTGGGCCTTCATCTACAACCTGATTGGGATCCCGCTGGCCGCCGCCGGCCTGCTCAACCCGATGTTCGCCGGCGCCGCCATGGCCCTGTCCAGCGTCAGCGTGGTGAGCAATGCCCTGCTGCTCAATCGCTGGAGGCCACGCGCATGAACATCGGCCAAGCTGCCAAGCACACCGGCCTCAGCGCCAAGATGATTCGTTATTACGAGTCCATCGACCTGCTGCCCCATGCCGGGCGGTCGGAGAGTGGTTATCGGCAGTACAACACGGATGATCTGCATCGTCTGGCGTTCATCAGGCGCGCGCGGGATCTGGGGTTTTCTTTGGAGCAAGTCGGCAAGCTGCTGGCCTTATGGCAGGACAAGCAGCGCGCCAGTGCTGATGTAAAAGCACTGGCCGAAGAGCACATCGCCGAATTGGAGCGCAAGATTGCCGAGATGACGGCCTTGCGCGATACGCTGGTGGAGCTGGCGAACAGTTGTCAGGGCAACGACCGGCCAGACTGCCCGATCCTCAAAGGCATCGAGCAGAGCGTGAGCTGCGGCGCATCGAAATGCGCGCATGGAGGCTCCGTGTAGCCCGGATGCACTCCGGGGGAGGCTGCGAAAACCGCCCCGGATTTCATCCGGGCTACGGCAAGGCGCAGCCCCCGATAATCGCAGCTCAGCGCATCCAGGGCGGGATCGGTTCGGCGTCCTTGGGTTCGTCTTCGGCGTTGAGCAGCGCCTGTTTCTTTGCTTCCTCAGCCAGTGCAGCCTTGATTTCGCGCATCACCGCATCGATATCGGCGGCGTCTTCCGGTTCGGCGAACTCGCCAGTCAGCTGCGTGTCCGGCGTCAGCTTGCCGGCCTCGTAGAGTGCCCACATTTCCTTGGCATACTTGGTGTATCTCAGCTCCGGGGCGAACTGGCCGAAGTATTCGGCCATGTTGCGCACGTCGCGTTCGAGCATGCTGAAGGCGTGGTTGTTGGCAGCAGCGTCCACGGCTTGCGGCAGGTCGATGATCACCGGGCCTTCAGGGCCGAGCAGCACGTTGAATTCCGACAGATCGCCGTGCACCAGGCCGGCGCAGAGCATCTTGACGATCTCCTGGATCATGAAGGCGTGGAACTCACGGGCATCGTCCGGGTGCAGGTCGACGTCATTGAGCCGTGGCGCAACATCGCCCTCGCCGTCGCCCACCAGCTCCATCAGCAGTACGCCGTCGAGAAAGTCGTAGGGTTTGGGCACTCGCACGCCGGCATTGGCCAAACGGAACAACGCAGCGACCTCGGCATTCTGCCAGGCGCTTTCCTGTTCCTTGCGCCCGTACTTGCTGCCCTTGGCCATGGCCCGCGCCTGGCGACTGCCGCGTACCTTGCGGCCTTCCTGGTATTCGGAAGCCTGGCGGAAGCTGCGTTTGTTGGCTTCCTTGTAGACCTTGGCGCAGCGCAATTCATCGCCACAGCGCACCACATAGACCGCTGCTTCCTTACCGCTCATCAGTGGTCGCAGCACCTCATCCACCAGGCCGTCTTCGACCAGGGGTTCAATACGTTTGGGCGTCTTCATCGGTGTGGATCACGGATCCTGTCTGGCCAAGGGAATATTGCTGTGCATCCTCGCACAGCCAGACACCTGTTCAAAGGCTCCCGAGGCAGATGCCGGTAGATAGCGGCACAGATTGCACGAGGCAGCACATCAGGCACTCAGCAGATGCCGCCTGAGCGCCTCCATGGCATAACGCACCTTGGCCGGCTGAGCATCGCGCCTTGGCGTGACAAGATAGAGGCCGATGGGCTCCAGGCGCCAGTCTGGCAGCAAGGGCAGCAGCTCACCGCGACCGAGCAGATCACGAATCTCCGGCTCGGGCTGCAGCGACACGCCCATCCCCGCCAAGGTGAACTGCCGCGCAGCCAGGATGTTGTTGCAACTGATGCGCGTCTCCAGGCGCAGGCGTTGCTGCGCACCTGCTGGCCCCTGCAGGGTCAGGTGCTGGCTGCGCTCATGCCGCAGGCCTATCCAGTCGAGCCTGAGCAGCTGCTCCGGTGCCACGGGCATACCGCTACGTGCCAGATAGGCCGGAGCAGCGCATGGCAGCATGCGCCAGTCGGTGACATGACGGGCAATGAGACTGGAGTCTTCCTGCAGGCCGACGCGAATGGCCAGGTCGATGCGCGACTCGATCAGATCGATCTGCTCATCCTGAAAGAACAGGCTCAGGCTCAGCCCCGGATGAGCACTGAGCAAGGGTGCCAGCGCCTCGCACAACAGCGGCCCGGAAAAGCCAACCGGTGCGGCGACGCGCAACTCCCCCACCGGCGCATCACGCTGTTCGGCCAGGCGCTGTTCGGCCTGCTGAGCCAGTTCGACGATCTGCCGGCAGCTCTCGTAGAAGGTCGCGCCGGCTTCGGTCAGGGTCAGCTTGCGGGTGGTGCGATGCAGCAGGGTAACGCCGGTGGCCTCTTCGAGCCGGCGAACCTGCTGGCTGACCGCCGAGGCCGTCATGCCCAGGGCTTCGGCAGCGCCAACCATCGAGCCCCTGGCCACCACCGTGGCGAACAGCGCCATACGCTTGAGCTGCTCCATTATGAAGTCTCACTTAATTATCCAAGTGCATAAGGCCACTTTTTCTCGTGTTTATCCAGCAGCGATGATGTATCCACCTTCACTGCACGAGGTCTCCATGAAAATCGCCCTGATCGGTGCCACAGGCTACGTCGGCACACCGCTACTGGACGAGGCGCTGAATCGTGGCCATCAGGTCAGCGCTCTGGTGCGTCATCCACACAAACTGGCCGCACACCCTCAGCTCAACCCCGTACAAGCTGACGTACACAACAGCGCCACACTGAGCGAACAGCTCAATGGGCATGACGTGGTGATAAGCGCCTTCAACCCGGGTTGGGGCGTGGCGGACATCCGTGAGCAGTTCATCGCGGGTAGCCGCTCGATCATCGCCGCGAGCAAGCAGGCCGGCATCAGGCGTCTGCTGGTGGTCGGTGGCGCTGGCAGCCTGTACGTCGCGCCTGGCGTTCAATTGATCGATACGCCTGATTTCCCCGCCGAGTACAAGGAAGGCGCCGAGGGCGCACGCCAGGTGCTGAACATCCTGCGTGACGAACAGGCGCTGGAGTGGACCTTTGTCTCCCCCGCTGCCCTGCTGGTTCCAGGCCCATGTACCGGCAAGTTCCGCCTGGGCCGTGATGAGTTGCTGAGCAATGGCGATGAGCCGGGCAGCATTTCGGTCGCCGACCTCGCCGTGGCAATGCTCGACGAAACCGAGCAGCCGCAACACATCCGTCAGCGTTTTACCCTGGCGTACTGAACGCCGCTGACGCGGCGTACTCACAGCACAATCATCTTCCGAGAGGTTTCCTCATGACTTCATTCAGCAGCACGGCCTTCGTGGCAACCGACACCCCGGCCCGCTATATCAGCCGACTGTGCAAACACTTCGCGCACAAGATCCCGGTCAGCTTCGACGAGCATCAGGGCAACATCACGTTCACTTCAGGCCTGGCCACCCTCAAGGCAGAAAATCAGGGATTGCGCCTGCAGGTACAAAGCGACAACAGCGAAGACCTGCAGCGCCTGCAGGGTATCGTCGGCAGTCACTTCGAACGCTTCGTCTGGCAGGAAGAGCTGACCCTGGACTGGCAAGCCTGCTAGGAAACACTGCAAAAGCCGTCATGCCGGGACCGACGGGCACCGGGCTCCCGCTTTCGCGGGCGTGACGGTTGAGGGTGTTTCACAACCCGCCTGACCGCGATAGATCCGCCACCACGAACCCTTGACCGAGCGCCACGCCCACTCACGGCCGGACAGCGTACAAGCCTCCTGTCGACAGCAACTCATGCAGGCCAGAAACAGACGCAAAGCCCTTCAAATCATCAAGAATCAGTCGCATTTACAAAATTTACACCTCCCCGCAAGCCAGCATTCACGGCACTTGCGGAGCAATTCCAGGTTTCTCGATATCATCCGCAATTGAACCTTATATGCAAATCACTATCATCCCGGCCGTTCGCAAGTCTTACGACTGCACCCCCTTACTGCCAGGAGTAGATCGATGCCCGCTCTCAATTCCCGCACCGCATTGGCCAGCGCCATTGCCTTGGCCGCCAGCTTCGGCGCCCAGGCCAACGAGCCTATCGCCCTTGGCGATGTGGTCGTCAGCGCCTCCGGCTTCGAGCAGAAGATCACCGAAGCCCCCGCCAGCATCAGCGTGATCAGCCGCGAGGAATTGCAGCAGAAGCGCTACAGCAACCTGGCACAGGCACTGGAAGATGTGGAAGGCATCGACGTGCGCCAGGGCACGGGCAAGACTGGTGGTCTGAATATCAGCATTCGCGGCCTGCCCAGCGACTACACCCTGATTCTGATTGACGGCCGTCGGCAGAACACCGCCGGTAATGTCACGCCCAATGGCTTCAACGAAACCGCTACCAGCTTCATGCCGCCCATGTCCGCTATCGAGCGCATCGAGGTCATTCGCGGGCCGATGTCGACCCTGTACGGCTCCGATGCCATGGGCGGCGTAGTCAATATCATCACGCGCAAGGTCGCCCAGGAATGGGGAGCAAGCCTGAGCCTGGATCATACGTTCCAGGAAAACCGCGATTACGGCGAGGCAAGCAGTACCAGCCTCTACGCCAGCGGCCCACTGGTCGAAGGTCTACTGGGGCTCGCCGTACGTGGCAGCCTGTATGACCGGGGCGAATCCGATCTGCAGTTCGATGACAACAGCACTGTCAGTAAACGCGGTGCATCGCCCGTCGAAGGCCGTAATACAACCTTCGGTACGCGCCTGACGCTAACCCCGAACGAATCCAATGATTTCGCCCTCGACTTCGAACGTGGCCGTCAGGTCTACAACAACGATAACTGTCAGTTGGGCAATCTCGATGGCAAGAACGGCGGCAGCGCAACCGATGGCTGTACCACCAATGCGCCTTTGCGAGCCAATGGCTACAAGGATGAACTGCGCTTCGAACGCGATCAGATCGCCCTCAGCCATACCGGGCGTTTGAGTTTCGGCACCCTGGAAAGCAGCGTCACCCACAACACCACGGAAACCTTGGGCCGCACCATTCCAGGTAACCCGATTGGTAACGCCTACACCGGTTTCCCGTCGATCATCATCGGTGACGACCGCAAGCTGAAGTCAACCGACCTGGTTGTCGATAGCAAGCTGGTCGCCCCGCTGGGGGAATCTCACATCGCAACCATCGGCGCCCAGTGGTGGGACGCCAAGGTCACCGACAGCATCGCGGATAAGGATTTCCAGCAAACGTCCTGGGCGCTGTTCGCCGAAGATGAGTGGCGCCTGCGTGAAGACCTGGCACTGACTCTGGGCGCGCGCTACGAGGATCATGAAGCCTTTGGTGGCCATATCAGCCCGCGCGCCTACCTGGTGTGGAACACAACGGACACCTGGACCCTGAAGGGCGGCGTAAGCCGTGGCTACAAGACCCCGACACTCAACCAGTTGCATGACGGCATCAATGGTGTAACGGGCCAGGGTTCGACAATCACTATCGGTAGCCCCGACCTTGATCCGGAAATCACCACCAACACCGAGATCGGTGCGTACTACGACAACCTTTCCGACTTCAACGCCAACGTCACCCTGTTCCATAACAAGTTCAAGGACAAGATCGATGACGGCACCCCGCTGGCCAACTGTTTCTACACGGCGAATCCGAATCAGCCAGGCTGCGTAAGCTACGGCTCGGGCTTCACTCAGGAGAACTTCGCCCAGAGCGTGAATATCGGCGAAGCCGTCACCCGGGGTGTCGAGGTTGCAGGCCGCTGGGAGTTCGCCCCTGCCTGGGCATTGGCCGTCAACTACACCTACACCGACAGCGAGCAGAAAAGTGGCATCAACAAGGGCGCGCCACTCACCAACACCCCCGAGCATATGGCTCACGCTCGCCTGAGCTGGGCAGCCAATGACCGCCTGACACTGTGGTTCAAAGGCGAATATCGCGGCGAACGCGCTCGCTTTACTGATCGCTACGAGAACCTGACTGCCGCAAACCAGACCCTGTTCGACGCAGTCGGTGATCTGAAAGCCTATGAGGTCTTCCACCTCGGCGGCTCCTTCAAGGCCTCGCAGAACGTGACCTTCAGCGCCACGATCTACAACCTGTTCGACCGGGACTTCACCAGCGGCAGCTACTACACCACCAACACCGGCACCACCGGCTGGGCCTCGGACTATACGCAGATCGCGCAGTCCACCAGTGGCACCCTCGAGGAAGGTCGCCGTCTCTGGCTGTCGACGGTTATCGAGTTCTGATGCCATGCCGCCGCTCCATCCGGAGCGGCGGCTTCACTGGTGAACGTCATCGGCAGACGAACGCATAGCCCTTGCCAATAAGAACCAGCCTCAGAAACACCCGGAATAGAATCCCCGCCTCCTTCTTTCGAGCACGCTGCACATGCCCCGACTCCCCTGGCTCGGCACCCTGCGCCAATGGCACTGGATCAGTTCCGCGCTCTGCCTGGCCGGCATGCTGCTGTTCGCCATCACCGGCATCACCCTCAACCACGCCGGGCAGATCGAAGCCCGCCCGCAGGTACAGCAGCGGCAGGCGCAACTGCCCGCCGAGTTGCAGGCGCAGTTGCTGCAGCAAACGCCCAATCAGGGTTTGCCGCTGGCCTTGCGTCAATGGCTGGAGCAGAGCCTGCAAGTGCGCCTCGACGGGCGTAGCGCCGAGTGGTCGGATGGCGAGCTGTATATCGCCCTGCCGCGCCCAGGTGGCGACGCCTGGCTGAGCCTCGATCTGCACTCCGGCGAGCTGGAATACGAAGCCACCGACCGTGGCTGGATCGCTTACTTCAACGACCTGCACAAGGGCCGCCATACCGGCACGGCCTGGAGCTGGCTCATCGATATCTTCGCCGCAGTCTGCGTGTTGTTCAGCCTCACTGGCCTGCTGCTCCTGCACCGCCATGCCGGCAGCCGCCCCTCGACCTGGCCACTCACGGGTCTGGGCCTGTTGCTGCCGCTGCTGCTGGCGCTTGTTTTCATCCATTGACGAGGTGGCCATGTCCAGACCCTTGTTGTTCGCCTTTACCAGCCTGCTCAGCGCCCCGCTGCTGGCGGCACAGATGACCGTCGAGGTCGAGATCCCGCGCCTGCAGGTCGCCGAATACCACCGCCCCTATGTGGCCGTCTGGCTGGAGGATGCGGGCAACCGTCACGCCGCCGATCTGACGGTGTGGTACGACATGAAGATGAAGGATGCCGAGGGCGAGAAATGGCTCAAGGATCTGCGCCAGTGGTGGCGCCGCAGCGGGCGCAACCTGGACATGCCGGTCGATGGCATCAGCGGCGCCACCCGCGCCGTAGGCAAGCACAGCCTGAGCTTCGCCAGCGACAGCCCGCAGTTGCAGAACCTGGCGGCGGGTGAATACCAACTGGTCGTAGAGGCTGCACGCGAAGTGGGCGGCCGCGAACTGCTGCGTGTGCCGTTCACCTGGCCGCCGCAGCAGCGCAACCAGGCCAGCGCCCAGGGCCAGCACGAGCTGGGCGCCATCACCCTCGAACTCACCCCATAAGGAAATCACCATGAACAAGACCTGCAAATGGGCCGCACTGACCCTGGCCCTGTGCCTGCCTTTCTCCGCTCAGGCGCACCGCGCCTGGATGCTGCCCTCGGCCACCGTACTGTCCGGTGAGGAGCCGTGGATCACCGTCGACGCCGCCGTCTCCAATGATCTGTTCTACTTCGAGCACTTCCCGCTGCGTATCGCCGGTGTCGGCGCAATGGATCAAGCACCGGCCGGTGGGCCACCCGGCATGCGTCTGCGCCCGGCCGCGCAACTGCAGATCCAGGCACCGGACGGCAGCCTGCTGCAACCGCAAAATGGCCATATCGGCCGCTACCGCAGCAGCTTCGACCTACCCCTTTCACAGAAGGGCACCTACAAGCTGAGCATCACCAACCACGGCCTGTTCGCCTCCTACAAGGAGAACGGCCAACAGCGGCGCTGGATGGGCAGCGCCGAGGCCCTGGCCAAGGAAATCCCGGCGGCCGCCGAAGAGTTGCAGGTCAGCCAGACCTCCAGTCGTATGGAAGTCTTCGTCACCTCCGGCAAAACCACCGACACCGTGCTGTCCACCACCGGCAAGGGTCTGGAACTGCAGCCGGTGACCCACCCCAATGACCTGTTCGCGGGCGAAGCGGCCGAGTTCATCCTGCTGCTCGACGGCAAGCCTGCCGCTGATGTGGCAGTGAGTGTGATCCCCGGCGGCAACCGCTATCGCGACCAGCTCGGCGAGATCGAATTGAAGAGCGATGCCCAGGGCCGTGTCAGCATCACCTGGCCCGAGGCCGGCATGTACTGGCTGGAAGCCGAGCTGGAAAGCGACCAGGCACAGGCGCCCGCCACCCGCCGCCGCGCCAGCTACAGCGCAACCCTCGAAGTGCTCGCCCCCTGAGCCAATGCGCCCCCTTCGCACATGACCAGGGGGCGCATCCTGCACACCTGCGGCAACCATTGCGGGTATGCAGCCACCGTAGCCCGGATGCAATCCGGGAATGAGCACCACGCCCCTCCTGAATTGCAGCCGCACCACGGATCATCATGACGCCCCAACTCGCCCCCTTCCTGCAGCGCTACTGGCCCGCACTTGCCTGCCTGAGCCTGGCCGCCCTGCTGTTCTGGCTGCAGCCGCCACGGCACATCAGCGCCGCGCTGGCCGTGCTCGCCTGGCTAGGGATCTGCGTGCGAAGCTGGCGTCCCCGCTCCGCCTGCGCCGTCCCCGTCAGCGAGACAGGCGAGCCCTTGTTCGTCGCCTACGCCAGCCAGAGCGGCCAGGCGCGGGCATTTGCCGAGCTGAGCGCCGAACAACTGCGCAGCGCCGGCATCGCTGCACAGGCACTGCCCTGCGATGCCCTGCGCGCCGAACGCCTGGCCTCCAGCAGCCGCCTGCTACTGATAGCCAGCACCTACGGCGAAGGCGAGGCGCCGGATCACGCGGCGCGCTGGCTGCGTGAGCTCGACCAGGCCCAACCGGACCTGAGCCGGCTCGACTTCGCCCTGCTCGGCCTGGGGGATCGCCAATATCGGCATTTCTGTGGTTTTGCTAGGCAACTGGACCAGCGACTGCAAGGCCTCGGCGCGAATCCCCTGTTCGACCGCCTGGAAGCCGACCGTGGCGACCCGGCCGTGCTGCGTCAGTGGCAGCAGCAACTCGGCGTGCTGGCTGGCGGGCAGCACTTCGCCGCTTGGCAGGCAGCCGATTACCAGCCCTGGCAACTGCTCGCACGTCACTGTATGAACCCCACCAGCCAAGGGCGCCCCGCGTTCCACCTGCGCTTGCAGCCAACAGACTACATGCCGGCCTGGCAAGCCGGCGATATCGCCGAAGTCGCCCCCTGCCAGCCGACCGAGCGAGTCGAGGCGTTGCTGCGCACGCTCCAGCTCGATGGCCAGCTACGCCTTGGCGATGGCCAATCCCTGAGCGCACAACTGGCTCGCCGGCAATTGCCGGATGACCTGCAAAGCCTGCGCGGCCTGGATGCCGAAGCCGTGCTGCAAACGCTGCCCCTGCTGGCGCATCGTGACTACTCCATCGCCTCGCTGCCTGATGACGGCGCGCTGGAATTGCTGGTGCGCCTGCTGCAGGACGCCAAAGGCCAGCCCGGCCTGGGTTCCGGCTGGCTGTGCCAATACGCGCCCATCGGCGGGGCTGTCGAGCTGCGTATTCGCAGCAACCCGAGCTTTCACCTGCCGACAGCCAGCGGCCCGCTGATCCTGATCGGCAACGGCACCGGCCTGGCCGGCCTGCGCGCCCACCTGCGCGAGCGTGAGCGCCTGGGCCAGCATGGCCACTGGTTGCTGTTCGGCGAACGCAACGCCGCCTGCGACCTGTTCTTCGCCGACGAGCTACGCACCTGGCAGCGCAGCGGCCACATCAGCCGTCTCGACCTGGCGTTTTCCCGCGATCAGGCGCAAGCGGTCTACGTACAGCACCTGCTGCGCGACGCTGCTGATGAGCTGCGCGCCTGGATCGAACGTGGCGCCAGCCTGCTGCTGTGCGGCAGCCTGCAAGGCATGGGCGAAGAGGTCGATGCGCTGCTGCACGGATTGCTCGGCCAGCAGCAGGTGACGGCCTTGCGCGAAGCCGGACGTTACCGGCGCGACCTTTACTAGTCTGCTGTCCTTCAAGACACGACGCGGACAAGATATTGCGCCAAACACTCAGACAAGAACGCCCCGAACCAGTCGGGGCGTGTTGTCTCAGGACGCGCGGCCTCAGCCTCAGAAGCTGTAGGTCGCCGACAGAATGGCCGAGCGACCATCACCGTATTCGATAGCGGACGAACGCGCCGAGGTGCCTGGCGTTTGGCGCACGCGCTCGACGTAGTCCTCATCGAAGAGGTTGTTGAGGTTCAGCTGCAGATCCAGGTTTTCATTGACCGCATAGCCGACCATGGCGTTATGCAGCCAGTACGCGTCGAGCTTGGCGCTGCCACTGGAGCTGACATTACGTTCGCTAACGTAACGTGCGCCATAACCCAGGGACCATCCGGCGGGTAGCTCGTAGACCGTCCACAGGTTGAACGAACGCGGCGGCGTATTGGCCAACGCCTGCCCCTCGCGCGCGATCCCGGCGGCTGTGTCCGCAGCCTTGAGGGTTTCGCTGCTCAGTACCGTGTAATTGGCAAACACATCCCACTGCTCGGTGATGTGGCCCGTCAGGCCCAGCTCGATACCTTGCACACGCTGTTCGCCGGCCAGCTGGGTGCTGCCGTCAGCCATGGTTTCTCGGGCATTGGACTTTTCCACCCGGAACAGCGCGGCATCGACCTCAAGACGCTTGTCGAGCAGTTCCCACTTGGTGCCCAGCTCCCAGGTCTTGTTCTTTTCCGGCGACAGATCGGCGGTCGCTGCCGACACTCCACCGCCCGTGGTCACCAGGAACTCGGCCGATGGATTGAACGAGGTGCCGTAGGCCACATAGATGCGCCCATTATCGGTGGGTTTGTAGACCAGGCCGGCTCGTCCACTGAGCTTTTCATCACGGGTATCAAGCGTGGTTAGCGCACCTGACGGTAGCGCCGTGCTTTCGTAGTCACCCTCGATCCAGTCGTAGCGCAGCCCCAGATTCACATCCCATTGCGGGTTCAGGGCAATGGTGTCGAAGACGTAGACAGCCTGATTGTCCAGGCGCGTCGAGGTGTCGGCAGTGAATGTCTTGTTGGCCGGGCCAGCCCAGTAACCCGGCGGATTGTCCAGCGAATAGCCGTTACCCGGATACGCGGCTGCGCCTGAGCCCAGGCCGTGGTTGTAGGTCTTCAGATCGAAGTGCTCACGCGATACCTCGACCCCGGTGGCCAGGCTGTGCAACAACCCCAAGGTCTCGAAGTCGGCGCGCAGGTTGGTCTGATTGATCAGCAACTCACTGTTGATATCACGCCCGTAAGCCTGCGGGCCGGCGGGGCGATAGTTACCTGCCGGCACACCCGTGGTGTTGACGTGAGAAGCCGAGATCACCGTATTGCGGTCGATCAGGCTGTAGCGCGTCAGATTCTGCAGGCTCAGGCTGTCGTTGAAGGTGTGCTCGAACTTGACCGTGAAGGCATCGGTCTTGATGTCGTCCTTGTCCAGATTCTTCCAACCGAAATAGGCGTCACGGTCGACACCGGCGATCTTCTTGCCATCGATTGCCGGGACACCATAATCGGGCAACTGATCATCGGTCTGATGGAAGTAACTGAGCGTCAGGCGCGTGTCCTCACTCAGCCCCAGCGCGAGCGAAGGTGCGATGCCCCAACGCTTGCGGTCGATCTGCTCACGACCGGGCACATCGTTTTCGTGTGTCATCAGGTTCAAACGGAACGCGCTGTCGACGCCGACATCCTCCAGCGTCTGATTGCTGTCGAGTGTCAGGCGATGATAGCTGTCGGTACCCAGGCTAGCGCCGAGGCGAGTGAAATCGCGCTGTACCGGCGCTTTGGTGACCTGATTGATGGAGCCACCGGTGGTCCCACTGCCGCCGAATACCGAGTTGGGCCCTTTGATCACCTCGACCGACTCGATATTGAAGGTGTCGGTACGGTTGGTCTGGGTGCTGTCGCGCAACCCGTCGATCTGCATATTGGCGTTGGCACCGAAACCACGAATATTGATGCTGTCGCCTGAACCGCCACCGCCCTCGCCTGCGGTGAAAGTGATACCCGAAACGTTCGACAAGACCTGGCGCAGACTCAACGCCTGCTGCTGCGCAATCACCTTCTGCGGTACTACCGTTACGGTTTGCGGTGTATCGAGTAAGGGGGCTGTGTACTTGACCGAAGACGACTCGCTGGTCTTGAAGCCCTCCTGGCGCTCTCCTTTGACGGTCACGCTATCGAGCTTTACCGACTCGGCAGCCATTACCGGCAGCGCAAGCGACGCAACGGCTACCCCGATAGCAGTCACTAACAGACGTTTGGCAGGCAGGGTTTGGTAGTTATTCCTGGCACTCATTCAATATGACCCATCGTTAGCTATTGATAATTATTTACAAAAAACTCACACATGACTACGCCTGAGTTTCCGCAGAGCAAGCGGCAGACAGCCCGTCGGCATTCAGCGCCGTGGGCGCAGGTATAGTATTTGTAAATATTTCAATGTCAAACAAGAATCAATATTAATTAGATTCCGCCAATGAACAGCCTGCCTCTAGCATGATCGATCCCTCGCTCAGCCACGGGGGGCACTCCAGATTGACTGGGGCGCAATTGCTTGCAGGTTCCGACAGCCTGTCAACGCCATGGCCACTTCCAGCTCGGCGCGCAGTATTTGCAGCACATGGGCGACGCCAACAGCGCCAGCCGTAGCCAGGCCATACACGTACGGCCGGCCTATCAGTACCGCATCGGCGCCCAACGCCAACGCCTTGAAGATGTCACTGCCACGCCGAATACCGCCGTCGAGCAACAGCGGCACCCGACCCTGCACGACCGCAGCGACTTCGGGCAGCACATCGATGGTTGCAGGCAGACCATCGAGTGTGCGACCGCCATGGTTGGAAACGATCAGCCCATCCATGCCCGCCGCCAGCGCCTGCTCGGCATCGACCCCGCTCATGATGCCCTTAAGCAGAATCGGCAAACGCGTCTGCTCGCGCAGCCAGGCGAGGTCGCGCCAGGTCGGCGCAGCCGCCAGCAACGGGCCGCCCAGGAGCAGGCTGCCGTTCTGCGGATCGGCCTGTGCCTGCAAGGGTCGCATCCCACGCAGATTGACTGCCTCGACACCCGCCGGCAAGGCGAAACCGGCGCGCTGCTCGCGATTGCGTACACCGTTGACCGGGGCATCCACCGTCAGCACCAGCGCCTGGTAACCGGCGCTTTCTGCTCGATGGATCAAGGCCGCAGTGAATGCGCGATCCGGCTGGATATACAGCTGGAACCAAAGCGGCGCCTGCGCCTGCGCCGCGATGGCTTCCAGCTCGACACTGGCCTGAGTGCTGACCACCATGCCGGCCCCCAACGCTGAAGCCGCAAGCACGCTGGCCAATTCACCATCAGGATGGGCGAGCTTCTGGTAGGCCACCGGTGCAAGAAAGATCGGATGATCGAAGTCCTGACCGAACAGGCGCAGGCGCGTATTGCCAGCGCTCAGGTCTTGCAGCACTCGGCTACGCAGACGCAGGCGCTCGAACGCCGCCCGGTTATCCGCCAGGGTCAGTTCATCCGCCGCGCCGCCGGCCAGATAGGCCCAGGCCTGTTCGCTCATGCGTTCGCGGGCATAAGGCTCATAGTCGGCTACGGCGGCGATGGTGGACGGGATCTGCTGCAACTTGGGCAAGGTCATGGCGATTCTCAGCGCGTTGTCATCGTCGATTCGTAGACCGGATGCAATCCGGGACATGCAGCCCAGAAAGCGCGGAGCTGGCTCACGTCTGCGTCCATTGCCGCAACAGGTTGTGGTAGATCCCGGTCAGTCGTACCAGTTCGGGACTGTCGGGTACCTGCTCACGCAGCGCCTGAATACTGTCATCCAACTCAAGCAGGACGCTGCGCTGAGGCTCCTCACGTACCAGGCTCTGCACCCAGAAGAACGCTGCCAGGCGCGCCCCCCGTGTCACCGGCTCGACCCGGTGCAGGCTGCCACTGGGATAGAGCAGCAAATGGCCAGCGGGCAACTTGGCCCGGTGACTGCCAAAATGGTCGTGAACGACCAGCTCGCCACCGTCATATTCGTCCGGTTCGCTGAAGAACAGAGTCGCCGAGAGGTCGGCACGAATCCGATGCGGTGTGCCCGGCACGCTGAATACCGCATTGTCGATGTGGTCACCGTAGGTGCCACCTTCGGCATAGCGATTGAAACGCGGCGGCACCACTTTCAGTGGCAACGCAGCGGCCATGAAACGCGGATGCTGGGCCAGGCAGGCCAGGATGAAATCACCCAGTTGCTGGGTCAGCGGATCGTCCTGAGCGAGCTGTTGATTGGCCTTGACGTTCACCGCCTGATGCCCGGCGGTGAACCGGCCATCCTGCCAGTTGCCACCTTCAAGCGCGGCGCGGCATTGCCGTAGTTGTTCGGCATTCAGCACGCCGGGAATGCTCAGCATCATGTTCGGGGTTCTCCAGGGCCAGTCGCCGTTGCGAATGATTCTAAAGGGCAGCAGCACCCGGAAAGAAGTCCGATCTGCTACCGCAAAAATGAAAACGCCCCGACTGCGTGGCAATCAGGGCGTCTGGCACTCAAGCGTGCTTAGAAGTGGAAGTTGGTGCTCAGGGTGAAGGTACGCGGATCACCCAGCAAGGCACGGCGCCCCTGCCAGTTGGCCGAGCTGACATATTCCTCATTGGTGAGGTTGTCGATGTTCAGGCGCACATCCACATTGGCATTGACCTCATAGCTGGCCATCGCGGCGAAGGTGGTGTAGCTCGGCACACGGCCGTAGCGACCGTTGGCGACAATACGCTCGACGTCATCCGGACGCCCCAGGTAGGACGAGCCGACATGCTGGGCGCCCAGCCCCAGAGTCAGGCCGACAGGCAGACGGTAAGTCGTCCACAGGTTGCCGGAGACCTTGGGCGTGAAAGCCAGCTCGTCAACATCGGTGCGCAGCTCAGTGCCGTAGTCGCCACTGTTGGCACGACGACGCACGTCATCCAGATACGCGCTGTGCTTGCGCTCGCTGTCCATGAACACGATGCCGCCGAAGACATCCCAGTTGTCGGTGATCTTGCCACTGACACCCAGCTCAAGGCCTTTAACCACTTGTTCGCCATAGCCCTTGAGTGTGGCAGGCCCGGTCTGACCCACGTCCAGCCCGGTGATCGCCACCTTCTTCTTCTCCGTGTAGAACAGCGCGGCAGTGGTGGACAGGCGCTTGTCGAAGAAGTCCCACTTGGTGCCGATCTCGTAGCTGTGCGCACGCACCGGATCGGCGCCCTTGATCAACGCCGGCAAGCCCTGGTCGCTACGGGAGATATCCGAGTTGGACAGGTAGGAACCCGGCGGTTGGGTGGACACACCGTAGGCCGCATAAACGCTGCCGTTGGGCAGTGGCTTGTAGACCACACCCAACTTGCCACCGAGGCTCAGCTCGGTGTCATCGAAGTCATCGCCCGGCGCAGCAGCGCCATCCAGACGCTTGTTGCTGATGCTCGCCTGGTACTGCTCGAGACGCAGACCACCGGTCACCTGCCACTGGGGGTTGATCTCGATGGTGTCGTAGACATAGAGCGCCGCCGTATCCACATCGACCTTGGTGCGATCGCGCGGGGCCAATGCCGCTGGCACGCTGCGCTCCCAATCCGGATCGAAGACATTGACCAGCCCCGGCAGTGTCTGCGACTGGAAGCCCAGCGACTCAGACTTTTCACGGCTCAGTTCCAAACCTGCCGACAAGTTGTGGCGCAATCCTGCGGTATCGAACTGAGTGGACAGGTTGGTCAGGTTGCTCAGCGAGGTGTTGACGCGGTCATACTGCTGACGCTGTACATTGACCAGCGCAGCATTGGCATTGTTGTCGTCATCCAGTACGTGGGTGTAGCGCGCCTGGCGATCAACGCGGGCCAGACGTGTCTGGTTGCTGAGGGTGACGCCAGCGGACAGATCATGTTCGAGGCGGAACATCAGCGCATCGCTGGTGGTGTCGTCGAAATCGGACTTGAGGCCGAAGTACTTGTCGCGATCGGCCGACCACACCGAGGAATCGAGTGGTGTGTTGGCGCCTTTGAGCTGGTCACGCAGGGTGACGCCGGCCACACCCAGATCCGGGCGGTCGTTCATCTCGACGTGCTCGTAAGCGACTATGGCGCGAGTGTCGGTGCCCAGACCGAAGGCCACCGACGGGGCGATACCCCAGCTGTTCTTCTCGGCATGCTCACGGCCCGCGACGCCACTGTCCTCGACCAGCAGGTTGAGACGAAACGCGCTGCTGTCATTGATGATCTGGTTGGTGTCGAGCGTGGCACGGCGGCGTGGCTCGGAGTCGTACTGATCGAAGCCGAAGCTGGCGCCGCCGGCGATGAAGCTTTCCAGGGTTGGCGTCTTGGTCACCTGATTGACGTAACCACCGGCGCCACCGCGGCCATTGTCGGCTGCCGGCCCCTTGAACACCTCGACCTGCTCGACGTTGAACACGTCGCGGGTGTAGCTGCCGTTATCACGCGCACCGTCGATGAACAGGCTGCCGCTGGTGTTGAAACCCCGCAGGCTGAAGTTGTTGGTACCGGTGGCAAAACCGTTTTCGCCCGCCTCGAAGCTGATCCCGGGCGTATTGCGCAGCACATCGGTCAGGGTACGGGCGTTCTGCTGGCGGAACAGCGTCTCCGGAATGACATTGACCGTCTGCGGGGTATCGAGTAGGGCGGCGGTTTGCTTGGGAGAGGACGCCTTGTCGGCTTTGAACCCGTTGTCCTGTTGCCCCTGAACGGTGATGTCGTCCAGTTCCACCGCCGTCTCTTGCGCCACGGCATAACCGGACAGCAGAGCCAGGCTGACAGCCGAGGCCAGCAAACGACGCTGGGGGAAAGGGGTACGCTTGTTGTGTTTATCGCTCACGAAAGTCACTCCGGATAGAAACTGTGCGCGATAGTATTTGAGATTCAATCTTAATCAATCTTTATGAATGATTTACATCAACTTGTTTGTAACAAAAATATCCACGCTTTTATCCTGCCCCCTAGCAGGCCGTTGAAAAAAGCCAGAGCCCGCGTGGCTCTGGCAAAATGGCGGCCATCCTCTTCTGCCGAAGCCAGCCCAAGCCGATGCGTGGACTCGACCTCAAACAAAACGAGCTGTTCAGTTATACGACGCTGGAGCAGCGCATCCCGAACGATCACCCGCTGCGTCCCCTGCGAGGCCTGGTCGATACCGTTCTGGCTTCGATGGATCGGGACTTCGACGGGCTGTACTCCACCCTGGGACGGGCCTCGATTGCGCCGGAGCGGCTGCTGCGCGCCTCGTTGCTGCAGGTGATTTACACCATTCGCTCCGAGCGGCAGTTGGTCGAGCAGATTGATTTCAACCTGCTGTTTCGCTGGTTCGTCGGCTTGTCGATGGACGAGCGCATGTGGGATCACTCGACCTTCAGCCAGAACCGTGACCGCTTGTTCAACCAGGATGTAGCGCGGCTGTTCTTCCAGCGCATCAAGTCGCTGGCCGCATGGTCCGAGTACGCCAGCAACGAGCATTTCAGCGTCGATGGCACGCTGATCGACGCCTGGGCCTCGCACAAGTCCTTTATCAAGAAGGATGGCGGCGACCCACCGGAGGATGGCACGCGCAACCCCGATGCCGACTTCAAGGGCGAGAAGCGCAGCAACGCGACCCACCAATCGACCAGCGATCCCGAGGCCCGGCTGGCGCGCAAGAGCAATGGCGATGCCAGTCGTCTGGCGCACATGGCCCACACGATGATGGAGCACCGCAACGGTCTGATCGTGGATGTGGAATGCACCGAGTTCAATGGACGTGCCGAGGTAGAGGCGGCGCTGGAGATGCTGGAGCGCACGGCCAAGCCGGGCAGCACGGTAGGTGCAGACAAGAATTACGACCAGAAGCGTTTCGTGCAGAGGGCGCGCGAGCTGAAAGTGACACCGCATGTGGCGCAGAAGCGCAAGGGCAGCGCCATCGATGGGCGCACCACGCGGCATCCGGGGTATGCCGCCAGCCAGAAGATCCGCAAGCGGATCGAAGAAGGTTTTGGCTGGCTGAAGACGGTTGGCGGCCTGCGCAAGACCAAGCTGATCGGTCGCGCCAAGCTGAGTGCTCAGTTATTGCTGGGTTTCTCGGTCTACAACCTGATCCGACTGGGTAGCCTGTCGGGTTGGTGGCGAGGATCGCATGTATAGGGCGAGTTACGCCCAAAAAACGCCGAAAGGCGTGAACGTGGTGCTGAAACCTGTCAAAAAGGCCTGAAGTCAGGCCTTGTGTGGACTCCGTTAGGCCAAAGCGCTTGAAAAAGCGCCAAACCGGACGGGTTGGGGCAGTTGAAGCCGAGTTTTTCAACGGCCTGCTAGAGCGTCCAGGACCGACGATTCATTACACATGAGGTGTTCTGGGCAGACATGAAAACGCCCACTCGAGGTGGGCGTTCGTCACCTGGCATCACAGCCACCCTACGCAGGGTGGCCTACGGCCAGGGTCAAGACTTGCAGTGCCTTACAGGTAGTAGGACTTCAGCGGCGGGAAGCCATTGAACTCCACGGCGCTGTAGCTGGTGGTGTAGGCACCGGTGGACAGCCAGTACAGGCGGTCACCACTGGAGAGGTTGAGCGGCAGGCCGTACTTGTAGTGCTCGTACATGATGTCGGCACTGTCGCAGGTCGGGCCGGCGATCACCACCTCTTCCATCTCGCCCTTCTTCTCGGTCCAGATGGGGAACTTGATCGATTCGTCCATGGTTTCGATCAGGCCGCTGAATTTGCCCACATCGGCATACACCCAGCGCTCAACGGCGGTACGCGACTTACGTGCGACCAGCACCACTTCCGAGACCAGCACGCCGGCGTTGGCGATCAGCGAGCGGCCCGGCTCAAGGATGATTTCCGGCAGATCATCGCCGAAGTCTTCCTTGAGGAAGCGGGTGATTTCCGCTGCGTAGGTTTCCAGATCATTGGTGCGCTGGATGTAATTGGCCGGGAAGCCGCCCCCCATGTTGATCATCTGCAGGGTGATGCCGTCTTCTTCCTTGAGGCGCTCGAAGATCACCTTGACCTTGGCGATGGCAGCGTCCCACACGTCGATATCGCGCTGCTGGCTGCCAACGTGGAAGGAAATACCGTACGGCACCAGGCCCAGTTGCTTGGCCAGGATCAGCAGGTCCAAGGCCATATCTGGCTGGCAACCGAACTTGCGGCTCAGCGGCCAGTCGGCACTGGTGGAGCCTTCGGTCAGGATGCGCACGTAGATCTTCGAACCCGGCGCGGCCTTGGCGATGTTGCGCAGGTCGGCTTCGGAATCGGTGGCGAACAGGCGCACGCCTTTTTCATAGAAGTAGCGAATGTCGCGCGCCTTCTTGATGGTGTTGCCGTAGCTGATGCGCTCGGGGCCGACGCCGGTGGCCATGACCTTGTCCAGCTCGTAGATCGAGGCGATGTCGAAGCTCGAGCCCTTGTCACGCAGCAGCTCGATGATCTCGACGGCCGGGTTGGCCTTGACCGCGTAGTAGACCTTGGCGAAGGGGAAGCAGGTGCCCAGTTGATCGTAGGCATCAGCGATGATCTGGCGGTCGATCACCACGAACGGGGTTTCGTGCTGATCGGCGAATGCCTTCATGCGCTGGAAAGTGGCGGGTGCGTAATAGTCTTCGACCTTGATCGACATGCGGGAACTCCAATGGCTAAACCGGGAACACATGGATTCGGGCAGCAGAACCGCTCACAGGTTCCGCTACGTGTAGGGGGTGGCCGCGCAACGCGCGTGCCTGAACGTCTGACAGTTTCCCCACTTTGGTTCGCCTACTTCCCAAGGCATGTCGCCGAGCATCACCGGTACCGACCATGCGCCGGCCGGCAACCTCTCGTCGTCAGTACTTGAGCCGGATGGATCGTTTCCAGCATGGACGTTCGGGCGCGGACTTTAAGACCATGCGCCCCGCAGATCAACCGGAAATTCTGCCTAATTTCAGCTCGTTCCGGATATCACACAAAACGCCCTGAAATGCTGAACAGGCGGGGCTTTCAGCCAGTTTGGCGCAGCCGTGTTTCAGTGCCATTGCAGCACCTTTGAGCGAGCGGTTTGCACCGTCCGCTCGTCCACTCAGTACACGTCACGGCGATAACGCCCTTCCTCGATCAGCTCCTGCACCACCTCGTCGCCGAGCAAGTCGCGCAGCGCAGCATCGACGCCGCCGGCCATGCCCTGCAGGCTGCCGCACACATAAATGGCAGCCCCTTCGCCCAGCCAGACACGCAGGCGCTCGTGTTGCTCGCGCAATAGATCCTGCACGTAGCGCTTGTGCGCCTGATCACGGGAGAACACCAGATCCAGATGCTGCAGCTCGCCGGTGGCCAGCGCCGCCTGCAGTTCGTCGCCACAGAAGAAGTCGCAGGCGCGGTTGCGCTCGCCGAACAGCAGCCAGTTGCGCCCCTGCCCGGCTAGTGCGCGTGCGCGCAGCAGCGAACGCAGGCCGGCCAGGCCGGTGCCATTGCCGATCAGGATCAGCGGGCGGTCGTCGTCCGGCAGGTGGAAGCCGCTGTTGCGTCTTACCCGCGCCAGCAACTGACCACCGTCCGGCAGGTGCTCGGTCAGCCAGCCAGACCCCAGCCCCAGACGGCCATCGGCTTGCAACGCCTGACGTACGATCAGCTGCAGCACACCATCGGCCGCCACCGAGGCGATGGAATATTCACGCGTGCCCAACGGCACCAGCGCATCGACCAGTGCCTGGGCATGCAGGCCGACCAGATGGGCGAAGCTGTCTGGCAGTTGCCGCTCAGCCAACGCTTCGCGCAAGCTGGTCGCTTGCCCCGCGAGCGTGACGGGCTCGAAGCCCTCGAAGCCGGAATGCTGCAACCAGGACTCCACCACACTCGGCGCATGGCGCGGGCGAATCTGCAGAATGTCGCCGGCCTGCCAGGTGTTCTGCGCCGGTGGCGTCAGGCCGATGAAGAACACCGGCGCGCCCTGGCTGCCAGGGTTGAGCAGGCGCCGCTCAGCCAGCGTCCAGCTCTGCCAGGGCGCCTCCTCGAAACGAACCGGCGCCGCGCCGGTCAGCGCGCTCAGCTGCTGTTGCCAACGCTGCAGCGCGGCCTGATCGGCGCCATCGACCTCAACGCTGTCGAACAGGCGCTGCGCACCCTGCAAACCCAGCCAGTCGTTGATGCGCCGGGCGAAGCCGCAGAAGTGCTGGTACTGGCGGTCGCCCAGCGCCAGCACGGCATAGCTCAGTTGTTCGAGCGGCAGCGCGCCACCCAGCACCTTGCGCTCGAAGCCCTGCGCCGCGTCCGGCGCCTCGCCGTCACCGAAGGTGCTGACCACGAACAACGCCTTGCGTGTCTGCCGCAGGCTGTCAGCATCGAGGCGCGACAGCGGCTCGACCCGCACCGGGATACCGGCGGCCTGCAACTGCCCGGCACTCTGCCAGGCCAACTGCTCGGCAAAACCACTCTGGCTGGCGAAGCCCACCAGCCAGCCTTCAGCCGAGTCATCCGTTTTCAGCGTACCGCGCGCCGCCTGGGCCGCGCGCTTCTTGCGTCGGCGGTCCAGGTACAGCAGCCAGCCGGTGATGAAGAACAGCGGCATGGCCGCCGTGGCCAGCATCATCAGGATGCGCCCAGGCAGGCCGAAGTACTCGCCCACATGCAGGGCGTAGACGCTGGCCAGCAGTTGCGCCTTGAAGCTCTTCTCGGCGTAGCGCTCATGCCGACTGACTTCACCGCTTTGCGGGTCGAGCTGCAACTGGTTGAAGGCGCGCACATGCTCGGCGCCATCGAGTATGTAGAAAACCGTCGCTGGCTGCCCCGCCACTGGCGGCAGGCGCAGGTTCCAGGCCACCAGCTTGGGCCCGGCGGCTTGCTGGATGCTCTGCCAGACGGCGTCGTAGTCAACGTTCGGCGCAGGGCCAGCGGGCGCCTGGCGCTGACCACGCTCGCCACGCTGTTCGGTCGGCGTGTCGGAGAGCAGACGCGTCAGCCCCTCGCGATACCAGTCATAAGACCAGTACAGGCCCGTGAGCCCGGCGCAGAGATAAAACAGCAGCGCCCAGGTGCCGGCGACCGCGTGCAGATCCCAGTTGAAGCTACGCCCCTTCTTCTTCCAGTCCAGCGTCAACCAGGTACGCCAGCTCAAGGCCTGGCGCGGCCAACGCAGATAGAGGCCGGAGAGACAAAAGAACAGCAGCGCCAGAGTGCTGGCAGCGGTGATCTGCTTGCCCACTTCGCCCATGGACAGGAAGCGGTGCAACATCAGCATCAGGTGGAAGAAGTCCTGACCAACGGGCTCGGCAAGGACTTCACCGGTATAGGGGTCGAAGACGATGCGCGGCCCACGCCGCTCGCCCGGCGGCGGAGACAGAAAAGCCATGCCAGGCCCGTCATGGCGGCCATCGACCCACAGCCCGGTAACGCGATCAGCAGTGGCGGCCTCGATCTTCGCAGCCAGCTCGCCAGGGGTGAGAGGGCCTTGTGCGCTGGGCTGAATCTGCCAACGCTCGGCGTTGAGCGCCCGGGTGATCTCGCCCTCGAAACTGTAAAGGGCACCGGTTATGCCCATGACGGCCAGCACCAGGCCGGCGCTGATACCGAAGAACCAGTGCAACTGGAAGATGATTTTCTTGAACACGACGGAGCCACCCTCACCCACTGCGACGGGCGGCTACTCTATATGGGAATAATTTTCATAACCATTACTTTGCGCGATATTTACGCATCTGCAACAAGGCCCGGCCGCAGCACTTACCGAACGGCCTGAAAACCGATGACCGCTCTCCGCCAGAGCCGCCAGTTATCGGTATAATCCCGCGTTTTACGGGTGCCAAGGCACCCTCAACGACTCCATCCAGGCACATATTCATGACCACCCAGGCCGCCGAAGTCGCCAAGCGCCGTACCTTCGCCATCATTTCACACCCGGACGCCGGTAAGACCACCATCACCGAAAAGCTGCTGCTGATGGGCAAGGCCATCGAAGTGGCCGGTACCGTGAAGTCGCGTAAATCCGACCGTCACGCCACCTCCGACTGGATGGAGATGGAGAAGCAGCGCGGCATCTCCATCACCACCTCGGTGATGCAGTTCCCTTACCGTGAGCACATCGTCAACCTGCTCGACACCCCCGGCCACGAAGACTTCTCCGAAGACACCTACCGCACCCTGACCGCCGTGGACAGCGCGCTGATGGTGCTCGACGGCGGTAAGGGCGTCGAGCCGCGTACCATCGCCCTGATGGATGTGTGCCGCCTGCGCGATACGCCGATCGTGAGCTTCATCAACAAGCTCGACCGCGACATCCGCGACCCCATCGAACTGCTCGACGAGATCGAGGCGGTGCTGAAGATCAAGGCCGCACCCATCACCTGGCCGATTGGCTGCTACAAGGATTTCAAGGGCGTCTACCACCTGAGCGGCGACTACATCATCGTCTACACCCCGGGCCATGGTCACGAGCGCACCGAAGCCAAGATCATCCAGAAGCTGGATTCCGACGAAGCGCGTGCCCACCTGGGCGACATGTACGAGCGCTTCGTCGAGGAGCTGGAGCTGGTGCAGGGCGCCTGCCATGAGTTCGAGCCCGACGCTTTCCTCAAGGGCGAGATGACCCCGGTGTTCTTCGGCACCGCGCTGGGCAACTTCGGCGTCGACCATGTACTCGACGCCGTGGTCGACTGGGCGCCGCGTCCGCTGCCGCGCGCCGCCAACGAGCGCACTGTGGAGCCGACCGAGGAGAAATTCTCCGGCTTCGTGTTCAAGATCCAGGCGAACATGGACCCGAAACACCGCGACCGTATCGCCTTTATGCGCATCTGCTCGGGCAAGTACACCCAGGGCATGAAGATGCGCCACGCGCGCCTGGGCAAGGACGTGCGCGTTGGCGACGCCCTGACCTTCTTCTCCAGCGAGCGTGAGCACCTGGAAGAAGCCTACGCCGGCGACATCATCGGCCTGCACAACCACGGCACCATCCAGATCGGCGACACCTTCACCGAAGGCGAGAACCTGGGCTTCACCGGCATCCCGCACTTCGCCCCGGAACTATTCCGCCGCGTACGCCTGAAAGACCCGCTGAAATCCAAGCAGCTGCGCCAGGGCCTGCAGGAACTGGCCGAGGAAGGCGCCACCCAGGTGTTCTTCCCCGAGCGCAACAACGACATCATCCTCGGCGCCGTCGGTGTGCTGCAGTTCGACGTGGTCGCCAGCCGCCTGAAAGAGGAATACAAGGTCGAGTGCGCCTACGAGGCGATCAACGTCTGGTCGGCGCGCTGGATCGAATGCAGCGACGAGAAGAAGCTCAAGGAGTTCAAGGACAAGGCCTACGAGAACCTCGCCATCGACGGCGGCGGTCACCTCACCTACCTGGCCCCGACGCGCGTCAACCTCAGCCTGATGGAAGAGCGTTGGCCGGAAGTGAAATTCCGCGCCACCCGCGAGCATCACTGATCGCCCACTGCACAAGGCCACGAACATCAGCCGGCGTGTGCATTAATGTGGCTGATGTAGAAACGGACGCTGGCCCAGCCGGCGTCCAGTAGCCGAAACACCTGTCACCCGCTACTCTCGCCTTCTCGACTACAGGAGTTATCGATATGCGCGCTGCCCTTCTTTCTTTGCTTTTCACCGCTGGTATCACCCAGGCTGGCGTACTGGTCAACTCGACGGTATGGGTGGTCGCCCTCAAATGCGACGGCTACTCGCAGTGCTACGCCTCCAGCAACGGTTCCTACACCGGCAACCTGAGTGGCGCGCGTCGCTTTGACGATGCCGCTGCAGCCGAACGTTTTATCGGCAGCTTCACCAGCAGCATTCGCGACAAGAGCCCTCAGGTGCAGTCCATCGTTGAGCAGGTGTGTGTGGAGCCGACCGATAACCGCAGCAACGGCAAGCCCTGCTGAAGCGCCGCCCCTAATGGCGACCTGCCCAGGAGCCAGCATGCCCCATCCCAATCTCGTCATCCTTACCGGCGCCGGCATCTCCGCCGAGAGCGGTATTCGCACCTTCCGCGCCTCCGACGGCCTGTGGGAAGACCATCGCATCGAAGAAGTGGCCACGCCCGAAGGCTTCGCCCGTGATCCTGCGCTGGTGCAGCGCTTCTACGACATGCGTCGCGCCCAGTTGCGTGATTCGGCCATCGCACCAAATGCCGGGCATCTGGCCCTGGCCGAGCTGGAGGCTGGTTGGCAAGGCGAATTCCTGCTGGTGACGCAGAACGTCGACAACCTGCACGAGCGCGCCGGCTCCAAACGCTTGTTGCATATGCACGGCGAGTTGCAGTCGATGCTGTGCAGCAACAGCCAGCAGCGTTTTCCCTTGCTGGAGGACATGCCGGTCGGCCAGGCCTGTGCCTGCTGCGGCCTGAAGGGCACGTTACGGCCGGATATCGTCTGGTTCGGCGAAATGCCTTATCACATGGAGCGTATTTACGACGCGCTGGAGCAGTGCGAGCTGTTCGTCAGCATCGGCACCTCGGGGCACGTCTACCCGGCAGCGGGTTTCGTCGCGCAGGCGCGCCGTGCGGGCGCGCATACGCTGGAGATCAATCTGGAGCCGAGCCAGGGCCACTCGCTGTTCGCCGAAAAGCGCTATGGCCCGGCCACCGAGCAAATACCGCGCTGGGTGGCGGAGCTGCTGGCTGGTTGAGCGTCGAAATGTAGGAGCCAGCTTGCTGGCGATCAGCATCGTGCAGGATCGCCGGCAAGCCGGCTCCTACAAAAGCGCGCCCATGGCCATCATGCTGTTCACATAAGCGATGGTCGGACGCGATTAGTCCCCTCGCCCCTTTGGGGGAGGGTTAGGGCGGGCCGCGTTCGGAGAGGGGAAACTGGCAGTTTTGCGGTGCTTTCAACCCTCTCCCCCAGCCCATGGCCAAGCCGTAGGAGCCCCGCCTCGGGGCGAATACCCGATTCGCCGCGGGGAGCGGCTCCCACAATTTTCCTTCAGCCGGCAGCGCGTAGGGCGGACCGGGACGCCCTACCCGGCGTCCTGAACAGGCGCCGCGGCTTCGGCAGGTACCTCCGATGCCGGGCTGAACACACCATTGCTCCAGGCGTAGTAACCCAGTCCAAGCGCCAGCAGCAGCGCCAGTATCCAGGGCCACACAGGCGCTTTGTTGGCATAGGGGTCGCGTAGCGCGCGGTCGCTGCCCTTGGGCAGTTCCGCCATCTGCGTCAGTGCAGTACCGAAGGGAATGCTGAGCCGCGCCTGGGCATTCACCGCCCAGCCGTTGCCATCGAGGATCGGCCCCAGGCTGCGCCGGCGCAACTTGAACCAGGCCAGCAGCATCGCCGGGCCGGAGATGGCCAGCAACACACCGAGCAACAACAATGGAATCTGCCACCAGGCCAGCGCCAGAATCCCCGTGACCACCGCCGCCAGCGCCGTCCCCAGGGCGCCGACCGCCAGGCCGATGGCGGCGAAAATCCCGGCGAACTTGGCAATGTCGAAGGCCGGCGCCGCTGTAGCGGCCGGCGCAGCACCGGTTTCGCCGAGCCTGGCGGCAGTCTTGCTGACCATATCGGCATCACGGCTGGCCGCCAGCTTCTGTACCTGTTCGGACACCAGGCTGGAGATGCGCCGGTACGGCGACCAGAACGCCTCGCGAATACTGATGGCATGCTGCACCACCTTGACCACCGTGGCATCCCAGTCGTTGCCATCGCGGTCATAGAACAGCCCGTGGCGACCGGCCTGCAGATCGCCTTCACTGCCAGCGGTCACGGCCACCACGATGTTCAGCGTTTCCCGCCCCCGCACCGGCTCGCCACGACGGGTACAGGTGCAATAGAGCAGGAAGCAGTCGCTGGCCGCCGCCACCTTGGCATGCGCCTCGATGTCGCCCACCTCGACCACCAGATCACAGCTCTTGCCGTCGATGTACAGCACGCCGGCCTGGAACACCGCCTTGGCCTGACGCGCATAGAAGCGCTGGAACGACACGAAATTGCGCAGCAACTCGACCAGGCCGTGGCGCAGACGAATCAGCTTGTCCAGATCGACCAAGCCTTCGGCCGCCTCGGCCACCGCCTTGTCCTGTTCGACCAGGGCCAGTAGACGCGCTTCGCTGCCTTGTTCGAGCAGTTCGAGAATGCGCTCGCGTGACAGTCCATCGGCAATTGCCGGCTTGGGTGCCTCGGCCTGCCAGGCCAGGTAGTTGCCACACAGCGTCAGCAGATGTTGCCACTGCTCGCGCGACAGGCTATCCAGCTCGCCATACACCGGCACCACCACACGCTGACGAAACGCCGCGATAGCGCCCTGCCAGGCCGGATTGAGCCCCTTGCTCAGGGGTAATTCGTCGCCCTGCTGCACGGCGGCCAGTGGCAGCCCCGCGACTTCGCCGGCATCGGCCAGTGACAGCGCCGCCAGACGTACCAGTTCGTCTTCCCGGGCATTCATCAGCGCAGCGGCGCGCGGGTCGAACTCGGCCATGGCCACGCGAGTGAAATAATCGTCGATCTTGTCGCGCACGGCACTCAACGCCTCAACCGCCGCGACGGTGTCATCGCCGAACACATCCAGCCCCTGCTCGGCGGCCCGTGCATACCAAGCGTGTATTTGCCGCGCCTGGTCGAAGAAGACCGTAATCTGCTCAGCACCGATGGCCGGCTCGCCGCTACGATCAGTCTGCGCACCGAGGCAGCCAATAATGTCGGCGATGGCCACCTTGAGCTCGGCATCGTCGGTCAGGGTCGCCGGCACCAGACCATCGCCATTGGGCTGATGCGGCGGGAACAGTTGCGCCAGGTCAGCCGTATCGGCCGGGGTCAGGCTATCGCCATCGGGCCGGCCGAGTACACCCAGCAGACGCTGTGCAGCCAGACGCAGGCGTGTACCCACGGCATCGTCGGTGAGCGAGGACAGCAGCAGCGGGCCTTGCTGAAACAGCACGGCAGGATCAGCCAGGCGTGCCAGGGTCCAGTCGACCACATCGAGCATTTCCGGCGCCCGAATACGCCCGTCCCTGTTCAGGTCGATGTAATCGAGCATGCGCCGGTCCAACTCGAGGTTCTGCACCGGGCAGGCCAGGCTGGCCCAGAGTTTCTGATCCAGGCCACGCAGGGCGGCGAGGTCGGCCGGGGTTTCCAGTTGCACCTGATCGAAACCGCCGGCACGGAAGAAGCGCCAGCGATGCGCGAGAGTTTGGGTCATCTAGAGCAGTTCCTTTCTGGGTGAAGGTGTCACGCCACGGGGCAGAGCAGTACAACGCCACCCCAAATCCCGGCGTCAGTGCAGCCAGTGTAACCGAGCCTCGTCACCTTGCACTCATCATGCCCCAACTGCCTGCGGCTGCACCTCGGGCTGTTTGATCAACGCGTAGAGCACACCCGTGACCAGGCTGCCGGCGACGATGGCGAACAGGTAGGGCAGCGCATGGTTGATGGCGTTGGGAATCAGCAGCACGAACAAGCCGCCGTGCGGCGCCATCAGCTTGCAGCCGAAATACATCGACAGCGCGCCGGTCAGCGCTCCACCGGCGATACTCGCCGGGATCACCCGCAGCGGGTCTTTCGCCGCGAAGGGAATCGCCCCCTCGGAGATGAAGCACAGCCCCAGTACCCCAGCGGCCTTGCCGGCCTGGCGTTCGCTCTCGGCAAACTTGCGCCGCGCCAGCACGGTGGCGATGGCCATGCCGATGGGCGGCACCATGCCGGCAGCCATGGTCGCCGCCATCGGTGCATAGCTGCTGGAGGCCAGCAGACCGACGGAGAAGGCATAGGCCGCCTTGTTGACCGGCCCACCGAGGTCGACGCACATCATACCGCCGAGCAGTACGCCAAGCAGGATGGCATTGGTGCTGCCCATGCCATCGAGAAAGGCGGTAAGCCCCGCCAGCATACCCGCCACCGGGCTGCCGACCAGATAGATCATCACCAGCCCGGTAAACAGGCTGGCCAGCAGCGGGATGATCAGAATCGGCTTGAGCGCTTCGACGCTGGCCGGCAGACGCACCCAATGGGCGATGGCCTTGGCCGAATAGCCGGCAAGAAAACCGGCGACGATGCCGCCGATAAAACCGGCGCCCAGCGAGCTGGCCAGCAGCCCGCCGATCATCCCTGGTGCCAAGCCCGGACGGTCGGCGATGGAATAGGCGATGTAGCCGGCCAGCAGCGGCACCATGAGTTGAAAGGCGCTCTCGCCGCCAATCTTCATCAGCGCGGCAGCCAGGGTGCCCTCCTCCTTGAACGCCTCGATGCCGAAGACGAACGACAAAGCAATCAGCAGACCACCCGCCACCACCATCGGCAGCATATAGGACACGCCGGTGAGCAGATGCTTGTAGGGGCCGCTCTTTTCGCCACTGCTGGCGACGGCCTTGCCCTCAGCAGGCGCTGCCGCCTCGGCCAGCGGCCGCGCTTCGCTCAAGGCTTTTTCCAACGTCTGTTGCGGCTGTTTCAGTGCCACCCCGGTGCCGCAGCGATAGACCTTCTTGCCGGCGAAGCGGCTGGTATCCACCTCGATATCGGTGGCCAGCAGCAAGGCATCGGCGGCGGCAATGGCAGCCTCATCGAGCAGATTGCGCGCACCGACTGAGCCACGGGTTTCCACCTGCAGGTCGATCCCCATGCGCTGCGCCGCCTGTTGCAGCGCTTCGGCGGCCATGAAGGTGTGCGCCACGCCGGTCGGGCAAGCGGTGATGGCGACCAGGCGACGGCGGCCAGCGGTTTCAGACTCGGCACGTTCGACATAGGGCTGAGCACGCTCGGCGGCGTCCTGCAGGAAGCGCTGCGGGTCGGCCAGCGCTTCGGCCGGCGCAGCCTGAACCAGACGCTTGCCGGCAAAACGCGCCAGCGACAACTCACCGGTCTTGACCACCAGCACCCAGTCGGCGGCGGCGATCTGCGCTTCGCTCAGCGGCGCGCCGATGGCACGGCTGTCGTGCACCTCGACACAGGTTTGCCAGCCCAGGCGCTCAGCCGCTGCCTGCAGCAGGCGCGAACAGAGCACACTGGTGACCTGGCCGTTGGGGCAGGCGGTGACGATCAACAGATTCATGGTGGGCGCCTCTTATTGTTCTATGGAGTGCAACTGCACAGCCGTCTTGAGACGGGCCAGCTGCTCGCGATCATGGATGCCGAAGCCGATCTGGGTGACCGCTTGCGCGGCCACGGCGGTGGCCAGGCGCAGGGTGCGTTCGGCCGGCCAGCCTGCGAGCAGGCCGTGCAGGCTGGCGGCCAGCAGCGAGTCACCGGCACCCACCGTGCTGACCACCTCGACACGCGGCGGTACAGCGCGCAGGGCGATGCCCGGCCCATACCAATCGACGCCCTCGGCGCCACGCGACAGCAGCACATGCTCGATGCCCTGCGCGCGCAGACGCTGCACGGCGGTCGGCAGATCGCTGCCACAGACCTCAGCCAGTTCTTCTTCATTGGGTTTGATCAGCCAGGGCGCGACGCCCAGGGCCGCCTGCAACGCGGCACCGCTGCTGTCCACCAGCAGCGGCACGCCACTGGCCTTGATCCGCCGCAGCAGGCCGGCGAACCATTGCGGCGTCACCCCACGCGGCAGGCTGCCGGCGACCACGACGGCGTCATGCCCGGCGAGCAGCGGCTCCAGCTCAGTTTCCAGACGTTGCAGATGCTCGGCCTCGACCTGCGGGCCAGGGCCATTGAGGTCGGTGATGCAGCCATCGGCCTCGGCCAGTTTGATATTGCTGCGCGTCTCCCCCGGCACACGGACGAACAGATCGTGAAAACCGCGCTTGTGCATCAGGCTCTCGAACGGCGCCGCGTTGGCGCGCCCGAGAAAGCCAGCAACGCTCAGGCTATGGCCAAGGTCGGCCAGCACCTGGGCGACGTTCAGCCCCTTGCCGGCGGCGTGGCTGCGCAGCTCATGGCAGCGGTTGACCGCACCGGGGTGCAGGCGATCCAGGCGCAGGGTCAGATCCAGCGCCGGATTCAGGGTCAGGGTCAGGATTCGTGCCATCAGTGCATCTCCGCCACCAGCGCACGCACGGCGCTGGCACTGTCCAGGGTCAGGGCGCGGTCGGCCAGGGTGCGCGCCTGGCGACTGTCCAGCTCACGCACGCGCGCCTTGACCAGGGCCATCGAACGCGGCGTCACGCTCAGTTCGTCCACGCCCAGGCCGACCAGCAGCGGCACGGCCAAACGGTCGCTGGCCAGCTCACCACAAACGCCCACCCACTTGCCCTGGGCGTGGGCGGCGGTCACGGTCATCTCGATCAGGCGCAGCACCGCCGGATGCAGACCATCGGCCTGCGCCGACAGCTGTGGATGGCCACGGTCGATGGCCAGGCAATATTGCGTCAGGTCGTTGGTGCCGATGCTGAAGAAGTCCACTTCGCGCGCCAGTACCGGCGCCAGCAGCGCTGCCGAGGGCACTTCGATCATGATGCCGACCTGCAGATCGCTGACGGCGATCTCCTCACGCAGACGCTGCACCATGTCACGCGCTGCGCGCCACTCTTCCACCGCGCCGACCATGGGGAACATGATGCGCAGCGGCCGGCCATCGGCCGAGGCGAGCAAGGCGCGCAACTGGGTTTCCAGAATCGCCGGGCGCTGCAGGCTCAGGCGAATGCCACGCACACCAAGGAAAGGGTTCTCCTCAGCCGGCATCGGCCAGTACGGCAGCGGCTTGTCGCCGCCGACATCCAGGGTACGCACCACCAGCGGGCGCCCGTCCAGGGCATCGAGCACACGCCGGTACTCACGCTCCTGCGCGGCCTGATCCGGCGCTTGGGCATGCTCCATGAATACCAGCTCGGTGCGCAGCAGGCCCACCGCCTCCGCGCCCAGCTCCACCGCTTCGGCGGTTTCGCCACTGGCGCCAATATTGGCCGCCACTTCCACGCGCACACCATCGCGGGTCTGCGCCGCCTCGAAGCGCGCGGCATGTGCCTGCTCACGGCGTTGCTGCGCCGTCTCGCGCTCCCGGAGTGCCTGATCACGCTCGGCGACATCCGGAGCGATACGCAGCAGGCCGCTGTCGCCGTCGAGCAGCAACGGCGTGCCCTGCGCCAGGGCCAGTACGCCGTCACCGGCACCAACCACGGCGGGAATCCCCAGAGCGCGGGCGATGATGGCGCTGTGTGCAGTCGCACCGCCGCGCGCGGTCAGAATGCCCGCCACGCGCTGACGGTCGAGGCTGGCGACGTCCGACGGCACCACTTCGGCCATCACCAGAATGTAAGGTTCGTTCGGCTCGCTGGGCAGCTCCACGCCACACAGATGCGCCAGCACGCGGTTGCCGATATCACGCAGATCCGCCGCGCGCTCGGCCAGCAGCGGATCATGCAACGCCTCCTGGCGCGAGGCCGCTGCCTCGACCTCGCCCTGCCAGGCCGCCTCGGCGCTCGCACCCTTGGCCAGGCGCGCATCGACGTCCTCGCGCAACGCCGGATCAGCCAGCATGGCCAGATGGGCACTGAAAATCTCGCGGATGCTCGCCATCCCGGCGCCGTCGACCAGGCGCTGAATCTGCGCGGCAACGGCCGTTAGGGCTGACGCCAGTCGCGCTCGTTCCTGTTCGGCACCCTGCCCTTGCTCGGCGAAATCAAACACCGGCGGCGTGCGCACCAGCGCCGGGCCCATGGCGATCCCCGGCGAAGCACCAACCGCCAGCAGGCGACTCCCGGCAACCGGCGCCACCACCTCGACGGGTTGCAACTGCGCAGCCACTTCCGGCAACGCTTCGCTCAGCGGCTCGACTGCCTCACCCAAGCCGCTTTCCAGGGCCGCGCGAATGGCCGGTAGGGCGCTGTCGGCAATCGCCGGTTCGGCGCTGAACTCAAGCATCTGCCCACGTCGCGCGCCCAGGGCCAACAAGCGGCTGAGGCTCTTGGCCGACACGCCCGCGCCGCTGTCGCCGCGCAGACGCACGCGAATCTCGCCGGTAAAACCCTGCGCCAGCTCGCTCAGCGCCTTGGCCGGTCGCGCGTGCAAACCATGAGCATTGAGCAGCGGCACGCTGAGGCTGGGCCAGTCCGGCGGCACCTCGCCGCCCAGCGCCTCGATCACCTGGCGGCTATCGCTGGCTTCACTGAAGGCCGCCGCGCGGCCACCGATCAGCACATCGCATAAACGTTCCAGCGCCTGCCGATGCGCTTCGCCCTGGCTGGCCAGACAGAACAGACCACGTAGCGCCTCACCGCGAAAACTCAGCGGCTGAGCCGGGGTGACGAAGGCCAGCCCAGGCCGCTCGACGCTGGCCTCGCTGTGCAGCCACCACAGGCCGTCGCCCAGCGGCAGCGGCTCGCCACGGGCCAGCCCGAGGGCAAAACCGCTGCGCGCGCAACCGGCCTGGCGCAACAGGCGCGCGCCCTGCCAGAGCAATTCGTCGAAATCTTCGGCCGGCTGCCCCAGCGCCACCAGTTGGCCGTCCAGCGCCAGCGCCTGCGGCGCGCCCTGCAGCAGCTCGAGAATCTGCGCCGGCTCGCGGGCCTCACGCAGTGCCTGGCTCAGGTCGCCCTCGCCCAAGGCGCGGGTCAGCAGTTGCAGCAGGTGCAGGTGTTCGTCGGATTGCGCAGCAATGGCAATGGCCAGGTACACCTGCTGGCCATTGCCCCAGTCCACCCCATCGGGAAATTGAATCAGGCTGACGCCAGTGCGCAGCACCTGATCGCGGGTCTGTGGCGTGCCATGGGGGATGGCGATGCCCTGACCGAGAAAGGTCGAGCCCTGGGCCTCACGCGCCTGCAAGCCCTCGAGGTAAGCCGGATTGGCCAGGCCGGCACGGGTCAGCGCATCACCGAGCATGGCCAGGGCTTCGCCCTTGTTCGCCGCAACCCGGCCCATCTGGATTTGGCTGGCATCGAGTTCGAGCATGGTGGTCTCCGACTTGTTGTTTTGGCTAAGACTAGCCGATGAATCCGCTTTGCTGAAACGATTCATCAAGCGCTGGCACCTTATCCGATAATGAGTGATCCTTGAAGCCCGGCCGTCGCCGAGTCGTTGTAGACTCGCGGCGCTCGCACGCCCTCTCACTCAGCGATTCAGGATGCGCCCGTGAAACTCAGCGACATCGCCCGCCTGGCTCAGGTCTCGGTTACAACCGCCAGCTACGTGATCAACGGTCAGGCCGAGAAACGCCGCATCAGCCCCGCCACCGTGGCCCGGGTGCTGGCGGTGGTCGAAGAGCATGGCTATCGCCCAGATCAGCAGGCCGCCAGTCTGCGCCGTGGGCAGAGTCGCTGCCTCGGTTTCATCCTGCCGGACCTGGAAAACCCCAGCTATGCGCGCCTGGCCAAGCTGCTCGAGCAGAAGGCCCGCGCCGCCGGCTACCAGTTGCTGATCGCCAGTTCCGATGACGACCCGAGCAGCGAACGGCAGTTGCTTGACCTGTTTCGCTCGCGTCGCTGCGAGGCGCTGATCGTCGCCAGTTGCCTGCCGCCGGACGACCTGCTGTACCCCAGCATCGTCGCCGCCGGCCTGCCAGTGATCGCTGTCGACCGGGCATTGTCGCCAGCCCACATCCGCTCGGTGGTCAGCGATGACGAACAAGCCGGACGCACCCTCACCGCCAGCCTGCTCACGCCCAAACCGCGTCATATCGCCCTGCTTGGCGCACGCGCTGAACTGGTCATCAGCCAGGCGCGCGAGCGCGGTTTCCGTGCCGCCCTGGCGGGCTTCGACGGACGCCTCAGCGTCTGCCACGGCGAGCAGTTCAACCGCGCCTGCGGCTACCGGCATATGAAGACGCTACTGGACGCAGGCAGCCCGCCGGATGCCCTGCTGACCACCGCCTACGTGCTGCTCGAAGGGGTGTTCGATGCCCTGCGCGAACAAGGCAGCGAGCACTGGCCAGCCGTGCGACTGGCCACCTTCGGCGACACCCAGTTGCTGGATTTTCTGCCGCTGCGGGTCAACGCCATGAGCCAGCAGCACGAGCGCATTACCGAACGGGTATTGGCCTGGACCTTACAGGCGGTGGAGAACAACGACTATCGCCCCGGCATCGAGGCCATCGAACGCAGTTTCAAGGCGCGCCTGTAGGATCGGGCGCCTTCGCAACACAGAACCCGCGTGCGGACGACCATGGCGAGAAACACCGGCATCCGCACCTGGCATCGCCGGGAAAAATCACCGAAGCTTGGCCCATGCGCCTGATCGACACCCATACCCACCTCGACTTCCCCGACTTCGACACGGATCGCGACGCCGTGCTCGCGCGCAGCCGGGCGCTTGGCGTGCAGCGCATGGTGGTGCTCGGGGTTTATCAGGCCAATTGGCAGCGGCTGTGGCACCTGGTCGAGGCAAACGAAGGCCTGTATGCCGCGTTCGGCCTGCACCCGGTCTATCTCAACGAACATCAGCCGCAGCACCTCGATGAACTGCGTGCATGGCTCAGCGACCGCCTCGGGCAGCGCAAGCTCTGCGCCGTTGGCGAGTTCGGTCTGGATTACTACCTGGAGAACCTGGATCGGCAGCGCCAGCAGGCCTTGTTCGAGGCGCAGCTTGAGCTGGCTGCCGAGTTCGAACTGCCAGCCTTGCTGCATGTGCGCCGCGCCCATGCCGCGACCATCGCCACACTCAAACGCTTTCGCCTGAAGCCCGGCGGCATCATCCACGCCTTTGCCGGCAGTCAGGAAGAAGCCCGCGAATACATCAAGCTGGGTTTTCGTCTCGGCCTGGGTGGCGCGGCCACCTGGCCACAGGCCAACCGTCTGCGCCAGGTAGTGGCCGGGTTGCCACTGGACGCCATCGTGCTGGAAACCGACGCCCCGGACATGGCACCGGCCATGCACCCGTATCAGCGCAACAGTCCGGAGTACCTGGCAGATATCTGCACTGAACTGGCCGCCTTACGTGGCATCAGCACCGAAGAACTGGCGGCGGCCAGCAGCCGTAATGCAGATGAGTTGTTCGGCTGGGGATAAATGCAGCCAGGGTAGGAGCCCCCGCCCCGGGGCGAATGCTTCCAGACCGCGTCGCCCAAATTCGCGGCGGGGCGCCGCTCCTACCCCTGAGCGTGGAGGCCTGTGGAAGGGGCTTTGGCCACGACGACTACAAAAGCATCGCCGCCAAAGCGCCTCCCACGAGGCCAGTCCTCACACACGAAACGCGCCGATCAATTGCTTGAGCCGCGTTACCAACTCGCTCAATTCGCGGCTGGCCTGCTCGGTCTGGCTGGCACCGGCGGCGGTACGCTCTCCAGCGTGGTTGATCTCGACGATGTTCTGATCGATATCGTGCGCCACCGCCGTCTGCTGTTCGGCAGCAGCGGCGATCTGCTGGTTCTGGTCGACGATCATGCCCACTGCACCGAGGATGTTTTCCAGCGCCTGCTGCACCCTGGATGATTCACTGACCGTAGCATCCGCCATCTGGTGACTGGCATTCATGGCCTTGACCGCCGCGCCGACACCGCCTTGCAGCTTGGCGATCATCGCCTCGATCTCTTCGGTGGACTGCTGGGTACGCTTGGCCAGGTTGCGCACCTCATCGGCCACCACGGCAAAACCTCGTCCCTGCTCACCGGCGCGCGCGGCCTCGATCGCGGCATTGAGCGCCAACAGGTTGGTCTGCTCGGCGATGCCCTTGATCACATCCAGCACCTGACTGATCGAAGCGCTGTCGCTGGCCAGCTGATTGATGACCGCCACCGATTGATCGATTTCGCCGGCCAGACGCTCGATGGCGCCGACCTGCGCTTCGACCAGGGCACGGCCACTGACCGTTTCCTGATTCACGCTCTGCGCACTGCCCACTGCCGCCGCGGCGCTGCGTGCGACTTCCTGAGCGGTAGCGGCCATCTGGTTCATCGCCGTGGCCACTTGCTCGATCTGCGAACGCTGCCCCGCCACGGCCTGATTACTCTCGCCGGAGATCACCTCAACCCGGTCAGCCTGGCCACCGACTTCGCCCACGGTATGGCCGACACGCTCGATCAGATCGTGAATACGCTGCACGGTCTGATTGAATACCTGCCCCAGCTCGCCCAACTCGTCACGGCTGTGCGCCTGAAAGCTGACCGTCATGTCGCCCGCCGCCACCTTGTCCATCACCCGCCCCAGATTCTTCAGGGTGGTGCGGGTCGATACGTAAAAGCCGCTGTAGAGATAGACGATCAGCAGGAACACCACCACCAGGGCAGCGACCAGCAGCACCATCTGCCCACGGTTCTCCGCGAGCCTCTCGCTCAACTGGCTGTCGAGAAAGGCCAGCAGGCCATCGTTGAAAGCGTAGGTCTTGGCCATTTCCTGGCTGACCTGCTCATAGAACTGCGCCCAGGGTGCATCCAGGCTGTCGGCGATGATCACCTTGTCCTCGAACAAGACTGCGCCGTCCTTGAGCGTCTGACGGCTGGCCTCGGCCAGACTGCCCAGGCCATTCTGCGCAGCCACATTGCCCGCCAGGGCCTCCTGCAGATTGAGGCCATACTCGGCGTGCAGTTTCTCCAACCGCAACAGCAGATCATCGAATTTGGTACTGGCAGCGGAATTGAGAAACCCCTGCCCCAGGGAATAGGCACCGATGGCCCGCCCCTGGCTGAGCGCCCCGGTAATATGGGGCGTCACGTTGGTCAGTAGCTCGGTCATACCTCGCACCTGCGGCTGCGGGTCCTGACTCAGACCAGCCTGACTGGCCACCTGCTTGATGAAGACCTGCGAAGCTCCCAACAGCTTCTCGACCATGACGGCCTTGCTCTGCAAAGACGTCTCGGCTTCTGCGCTTTTCAGCTCGGCCAGCAGCTCATCGCGCTTGGCCAGGAACTCTGCGGCCTGGTCGGCATCGCTGGTCACCGGTTGCAGCCCCTGCAAACTGGCGCTGAGCGACTGCTGCAGTTGATCGATGCGCCCCTCGAGATCACCCGCCTGACCGGACTGGCCGATCATCGAATTGATCAGCACCAGGTCGTTGAGGTTTTCCAGATCACGCCGCAACTGCAGGCTGCTCCCCAGCAGTTCCAGGCTTTGCAGAGCCGTCTGGGTACCAACGAACTGACGATAGGAGTCACGCACCAGATAGAAGTTGGTGACGAGCATGGGCAGGAAGAACAAAACGCTGATCAGGCTGAACTTCATGCCGAAGCTGAGGCGATTCATCAGCGCGATGGCCGGGTACAACACGGTCTTCACTAGACGTCTCCAGTTAGCATTATTGTTATGGGTGTAGCTGAACGACCGCAAAACCGCTTTCGGGCTGACGACGGCGTCCTGCGCAGCCCGGCCTGTACAGAGGCAGACGAATGTGACGAAAGTCACCAAAAGGGCGGCTGATGCCTCTTATACCCCTTATCGACGTGTCGCTTTGTAACTTAAGGTTAAGCGCACGCCGAATGCCCAGCCGATATCCTGCCGGGCCGCGCAGCGCACGAAAGAGCCTGGCTGATCGCCAGGCGCTGCTAGATGAACAACACCCACACCGCGTAACCGGCGTACCAGACCACCGCCGCGCGTATCAGCAGCTGCCAGAGCTGATCGAGAGTCTCGACGCCCTCCTCACCCATCACCGGCGGCGGCATCTCCCCTGCCGCACGCCCGGCCTTGATCACCAGTTGCGCAGCAGAAATGTCCCAGCTCAGCAGCTCATGCAGCAGGGCACGACTGACCGCGACGAAATTGCCCACCAGGGCAAAACTGGAAGCCAGCACCCGCGCCGGCAGCCAATCGAAGGCATGCCGCACCTGCACGGCCCGCTCGCGCAGAGCCGGTTGCTCGGCCTGCTCGGCGCTCAGCGCCAGCAGGCGATACGCCAGCGCCGCCATCGGCCCGAGCAGCAGATACCAGAAAATAACCGCGAAGAAGCTTTGATACGCCTGCCACAGCAAGTGTCCCTGAACCTGCACCAGCAGCTCGCTGCCCTCTTCCGGCTGCAGGGCCAGATCGCGCTCGGCGACGTGGTACGCCGCCTGCGCATCACCGCGCCGCCAGGCATCACGAAACGGCCCCAGGGCGGCGAGCAGATCGCCACGCCCCAGGCTGTAGATCAGCACCAGCAAATGCACGGGCAACGCCAGCCAACCGTAAGCCAGCGGTTCGAGTACCAGCAAGAGCAGCCCCAGCACCAGCACCGGCAGCAACACCAGCAGCGCCAGGCACAGCCAGGGCGCCTGCTGAAAACCACCCTGCTGCAAACGCTGGAGCTGTGCCAACCAGGGGCCATCCTGCTGAATACGCAGGCGCCAGGCCGAAAACTTTTCAACCCACAGCACCAGTAAGATCACCAGAAAACTCATTGCTACCTCTCCTTCAGTTCGGCATGCAGGCGCGACCAATCGAAAGCCGGCCCCGGGTCGGTCTTGCGCCCGGGCGCGATGTCGCTATGGCCACGGATACGCTGCGCCGACAACGCCGGATAGGCGCCCAGCAACTGCCGGGTCAACTCGCCCAGCCTGGCGTACTGGGCATCGGTGTAGGGCAGATCATCCGTCCCTTCCAGCTCCACACCAAGCGAAAAATCATTGCAGTTGTCGCGCCCCTCGAAGCTCGATACACCCGCATGCCAGGCGCGATCCAGACAGGAGACGAACTGCGTCAGCCCGCCATCACGCTCGATGAAGAAGTGCGCAGAAACCTGCAAGGAGGCAATCTCAGCGAAGAAAGGGTGCTCGTGCACAGGCAAACGGTTCTGAAAGAACGTCTGCACCTTGCCGGTGCCGAACTGCCCGGGCGGCAAGCTGATGTTATGCACCACCAGCAAGGAAACCTCACCCGCCGGGCGTGCATTGAAGTTCGGCGATGGGCAATGGCGAATGCCCTGAAACCAGCCTGTCGAGGGGTCGAGCTGCATGAAATGCTCCTGAACGAGCAACCACTCTAGAACAGGCGGCTACAGCGGCCAAGAGCGAGGGCGCAACAGGATGTGCGCGCGAGAGAATCAGAGCGAGCCGCCAAGGCTCAGCGTCCTGGCATCAACCCCCTGTAGCCGCACATCGCGGCGAATGGTTACAGGGGCAACACCCAAGCCAGAAGCTTCGCCCCGGGACGGGGCTCCCACAAAAGCCGAAATGCTTAGCCCTGATATCCCCTGTAGGAGCCGCGCCTCGCGGCGAATCGATACCGAGCACGCTGCAAGAGCAAAAGGTTTAATCCTGATGCAGGGCCACTGACCAGAGCGTTACCGGAAGCGCTTCCCGGCAAAGAATCAGCTGTGTTTCAACCTGCGCAGGTTGCCTATCACCGACTCCAGAGCCCGGTCGAAAAGCAGAGCATCGTCGAGCAGGCGAATGGTATTGCGGCGAAACTCCACGGCCAGGGCGTTGCGCGTCTTCTCCAGCACCTTCATACCAGTGCGATTGACGAATACATACTTGCCAGTCGGCTTGATGATCGCCGCCAGCTTGCAGCGCAATTTATGCTCTTCGTCTTCCTGGATCTCGACCCAACTGCCGACACGCAGGGCATCGACCTGCAACAAGGCCTCGTCATCGTCCGGCAATACCACATCCGGCTCCTGCGGATGCGTCTGGCCCGGCGCGAGCAGAATGATTTCCTCCACCACCTCGACCATCGCCGGGGCATCTTCGACGTCTTGCGCAGCCGGCAACTCCAGCAGCGGCAACTCGATACCGGCCTCTGCTGCGTCGGTTGTCAGTTCAGGCACCACGTCGCTGTCGGACGAGGCCCGTTTGAAACGCTGGAAAGCCTGCACATGCAGCACCTCCAGCTGGCTGAAAAACTCGCTGGTGGAGAATGGATCGAAGGCCGCGCTGGCCATGCCCTCGCGCAATGCCTTGAGCAGCCCCGGCACCAGCTCCAGCAAGCGCAGGCGTGCTTCCGGGTCTTCATGCGGAGCAACACTCCAGACCAGATCATCCATGGTCTGCAAGGCGGCCTGCCACTCCTCGGAATCGACACCATGCTTGAGGCAGGTGAGCATCAGCACCTTGCTCCAGGCCTCCTGCAGCAGACGCACCACCACCTCCGGCAAGGTCTTGCCCAGCAGTCGTTCGTTCAATGCGTGCTCGACCTGACGACGCGCCAACTCGGCCTTCGCGCTGCCTTCCTCGGCGTCGCGCGTGCGCTGTTCGAGCAACTCGCTGCGGCGGCGTTCATCGCCGGTAAAGGCCATGAAGTCGGCCAGCAGCTCGGAGAAAATCGCCGGATCATCGACAAAGTCGTTAAGCAGACGCTGCACCACCTGCTCGATCTTCTGATACAGGCTGTCACGCTGCGCATCGTCCTGATCGACCCAGCCAAGGGCCGCAGAAGCGATTTCATTGAGCAGGCGGCGCGCCGGATGGCTGCCACGGCTGAAGAAGGTCTTGTCCAGCACCGCGACCTTGAGCATCGGGATCTGCAGACGTCCGATCAGCGCCTTGAGCGAATCCGGCAGGGTGCGATCGTCGAGAATGAACTCGAACAGCATCGACACCAGGTTGATCACATCTTCATCCACCTCACCCACTACCCGCGCCTTGCCGCTCTTGGCACTGGCGCGCTCGAGCAGTAGCTCGAGCTGCTCGCGCAGGTCGAAGTCTTCGACACTGGCCTGAGCCGGAGCACGCTGCTGCATGTGCGAGAGCAGACGCATCAGGTCATTGCTGGTAATCGGCAATGCATCGGCCACCTGGGCACGTCGTGGCATCGCCGTGCCGCGCACCTGCGACAGCAGATCCTGCAAGGCGCCAAACACCTCCTGCACACTCGCATCAGCCCCGTCGAGCAAGGGCATGCCGTCCTCAGTGGCTGGCTGCGCCTGGGCCGAAGTTGCCTGGCGCGGCTGCCGGCGCGGCGGTGCAGACCTGAGTTCAGGCAGCACACCGGCAGCGACCAGCGCCTGGTTGGCTTCGGCGTACAGCAGATCACAACCGCCGAGCACATATTTTTCGAACAGTTTGAGGATGATCAGCTTGACCTTGATCTCCACACCCAGGCCACTGCAGGCATCGAGGAAGTATTCACTGAGCAGCGTCGGGCCGAGCGGGTTGCTCTTGTCATCGAGTTTTTTGCTGATCACAGCATTGAGGCGCGTGGTGAGATGCCCCAGCGCAACGGCATCACGGCTCATCACCCTGGCCACCATGGCATCCAGGGCAACGGTTTCTTCCAGTTCGTCGTTCTGCACCAGGCTCAGGCTGTCGAACGACACCGCATCAAGCGCGGGTTGCGGCTTACCGATTTCGTACTGATTGAGATTGGCGAAAGACTCGAACACCTTCTGCAGGAAACCGCGCTCGATGTTCTTGCGTTTCAGGCGCAGGTCGCGCATGGCCTCGAAGAAAGCATTCTGCTCGGCATTACTGGTAGCCCGATCCGCCATCTCGAAGAGGGTATCGTCGGCATTGTCGAACAGGCTCTGCAGACTCTGCTTGAGCTGTTGCGCAGCTTTATCACGCACCTGGGTCAGCGCCACGGGCAGTCTTCCTACCGGCGAAGTTGGCGATTGCTCTGCGATGACCTTGGCCAGGTGCACCACATTCGCGTCGGTCTTCATTCTAGTCTCCCGCAGACTGCCCGAACCCGGGCTTCCTGGTCTGCACAGCGTCAACCGAGCGTCGTCCGTAACGTCAAAGGCCTGGCGTCAATAATGTAAAAAGTAAAGCCATTATAGGGAGGATACGCGCCACACCAAGCCAATTTTTACTGTAGACATGAAGCAGGTCACAGATAGCCACGCGCCCTGCCCGGAAGCCACTCGCTCAAGCGTAGCCGCAGATCGACAACCTAACGCCGGCTCGAAGCGAGCGCCGCGCCATGGGTCGGTCAAGCGCTCCGCTCGCAAGACCATACTGCGCAACCCGCCAGTTGCCAGTCCATTGCCCTTGCAGCGTCTGCCTCTATAATCGCCCCACGCCTACACCGGAGCCGATCATGCCCAACCTGACCCTCGCTGACCTCAGCGGCGAAATCGAAGCCAATGTCCGCCGCGCCCTGGCAGAGGACATCGGCAGCGGCGACATCACCGCGCAGCTGATTCCGGACGAACGCCTGGCCAGCGCCCGCGTGATCACCCGTGAGGCCGCCGTAGTGTGCGGCACGGCCTGGGTCGATGCGGTGTTTCGCCAGCTCGACCCCCGCGTCGCGGTACATTGGCAGGTGCAGGATGGTGACAAGGTCAGCGCCGACCAGACCCTGCTGCGCCTCGAAGGCCCGGCGCGCGCCCTGCTCAGTGGCGAGCGCAGCGCACTGAACTTCCTGCAGACCCTGTCTGCCGTGGCCACCCGCTGCCGCCACTACGCCGACCTTGTCGAAGGCACCCAGGTAAAACTGCTCGATACCCGCAAAACCCTTCCAGGCCTGCGTCTGGCACAGAAATACGCGGTGACCTGCGGCGGCTGCCACAACCACCGCGTCGGCCTTTACGACGCCTTCCTCATAAAGGAAAACCATATCGCGGCCTGCGGCAGCATCGCCCAGGCCATCAACGCCGCTCACCAGATCGCCCCGGGCAAGCCGGTGGAAGTGGAAGTGGAAAGTCTGGAAGAACTGCGCCAAGCGCTGGACGCGGGCGCCGATATCGTCATGCTCGACGAGCTGTCACTGGAGGACATGCGCGAAGCCGTAAGGCTCACCGCCGGCCGCGCCAAACTCGAAGCCTCGGGCGGCATCAACGACAGCACCTTGCGCGTGATTGCCGAGACAGGCGTGGATTACATCTCGCTGGGGACGCTGACCAAGGATGTGAAGGCGGTGGATTTGTCGATGCGGTTGGCACTGTAAACCGCTAACAATATCCAGATGCATCTCGCAGCGCATTGTAGCGCCAGCCTCCCCCTCGACATCTCACATCAGGAATAAGTCTGTAGACCCTACTTCACCCGGTTCGAGCCCCCCTCACCGCAACGAAAAACGGAGCCCGCAGGCTCCGTTGTATTTTCCACTGAACGCTTACTGCGCCAGCTTCTTGTAACGCACGCGGTGTGGCTGTGCGGCAGCCTCGCCCAGGCGTTTCTTGCGGTCGGCTTCAAACTCGGTGTAGTTGCCTTCGAAGAAGTTGACCTTGCCGTCGTCCTCGTAGGAGAGGATGTGCGTGGCGATACGGTCGAGGAACCAGCGATCGTGGGAGATCACGATGGCGGCGCCGGGGAAGTCCAGCAGCGCTTCTTCCAGGGCGCGCAGGGTTTCCACGTCGAGGTCGTTGGACGGTTCGTCGAGCAGCAGCACGTTGCCGCCCTGCTTGAGGGTCAGCGCCATGTGCAGACGCCCGCGCTCACCGCCGGAGAGATCCTTGACGAACTTCTGCTGGTCGGCGCCCTTGAAGTTGAAGCGCCCGACATAACCGCGCGACGGCACCTCGTAGTTGCCGACCTTGATCATGTCGAAACCATCGGAAATCTGCTCCCACACGGTCTTGTTGCCTTCGAGCATTTCGCGGCTCTGCTCGACGCTCGCGATCTGTACGGTTTCACCGATCTCGATGGTGCCGGAGTCCGGCTGCTCCTTGCCGGTGATCATGCGCAGCAGGGTCGACTTGCCGGCACCGTTACCGCCGATCACGCCGACGATGGCGCCTTTGGGGATGCTGAAGGACAGATCGTCGATCAGCACGCGGTCGCCGAAGGACTTCGATACATTGTGGAAATCGATGACCTTGTCGCCCAGGCGCGGACCGGCCGGAATGTAGATCTCGTTGGTCTCGCTGCGCTTCTGGAATTCCTGCGACTGCATTTCCTCGAAGCGCTGCAGACGCGCCTTGGACTTGGACTGACGCGCCTTGGCGCCCTGACGAACCCATTCCAGTTCGGCCTTCATCGCCTTGGCATGCGACGCCTCGGCCTTGGCTTCCTGAGCGAGGCGGTTGGCCTTCGATTCCAGCCAGCCGGAGTAGTTGCCTTCGTAGGGGATGCCGTGGCCACGGTCGAGTTCGAGAATCCAGCCGGCAACGTTGTCGAGGAAGTAACGGTCGTGGGTAATGGCCACCACGGTGCCGGGGAAATCATGCAGGAAACGCTCGAGCCAGGCCACCGAATCGGCATCCAAGTGGTTGGTTGGCTCATCGAGCAGCAGCATGTCGGGCGCCGACAGCAGCAGGCGGCACAGCGCCACACGGCGCTTCTCGCCACCGGACAGGTGTTCGATCTTGGCATCCCATGGCGGCAGGCGCAGGGCGTCGGCGGCCACTTCCAGCTGGCGCTCGAGGTTGTGCCCGTCGGAGGCCTGCAGGATGGCTTCGAGCTTGGCCTGCTCGGCGGCCAGCGCGTCGAAATCGGCATCCGGCTCGGCATAGGCGGCATACACTTCGTCGAGGCGGGCCTGGGCCTGCTTGATCTCGCCTACGGCCTCTTCGACGATGTCACGCACGGTCTTGCTCGGGTCGAGCTGCGGCTCCTGTGGCAGGTAGCCGACCTTGATGCCGGGCATCGGCCGGGCTTCGCCGTCGATCTCGGTGTCGACGCCGGCCATGATGCGCAGTAATGTTGATTTACCTGCACCGTTGAGACCTAAAACACCGATCTTAGCCCCCGGGAAGAAGGACAGGGAGATGTCCTTGAGAATTTCACGCTTGGGCGGGACAACCTTGCTGACCCGATGCATGCTGTAGACGTACTGAGCCATGGAAAACCTGACTGGTTAGAATAAAGGCTGAAATAGAGTGGGCCCGGCGTTACGGCGCAACGCTGCAGTAATGCAGACGGCAAACCGCTGGCGTCTGCTGACCTGCCCGCCGTGACCGGCTGCGGGTAATTTTCATTGCCCTGGCAACGACACGCTGACGAAGACGGTAGCCCCTGACAGGACGAACGCCAAGTGTCGCGCGGAGCGTTCACGCGCGCGGCACCAAAGCTACCGGAATGCGCGAGGCAGGGCAAACCCACGCTCGTCGGCGCAACTGGCACTTCGCCATATTTACAGGCATTCTACCCGGCTGGCGCGCATTCATGCAGACTCGCACGCCCAACTGCTCAAGATAGCCCCGCACCGTCAGCAGGTTCACCAGACGTGTCAACTCCCTCCTCCCTGCCTGCCTCCTCCACGGGCGAGTCGCGCGTGGCGTTGCGGCGCGCGCTGGTCACACTGATAGTGACGATCCTGGGATTGCTGGTCTGGCAGTTGGCTCAGGAATATCGCCAGTTGCTCGACAGCCAAAGGCAGTTGCATCAGGCCTATGCCACGCAACTGGCCAGACACCTGAGCCAGAGCATGTCACTCAAGGCGCAGACGGTGCAGGTCATACTCCAGAGCCGTGACGTTGCAAGTGAGGGGTTCGATCAGCGCATCGGCAACCTGCGCGAGGTTTTTCCGGCACTGAGCAGCGTGGCCTGGTTCGACAGCAACGGGCAGTTGCGGGCGGATAGCGCAGGCCCATCACGCGACCAGGCCTTTATCCGCCAACTGCTGCGGCACAACGCTTCGCACGACTATCACTACGCCTTCAGCCCCCCTGAAGGCCGCACGCTGTACCTGTTGCTGCGCCAGCCCGACGACAGTCATCACGTGCTGCGCCTGCAGCCCCAGGTACTGGACGACTGGCTGCGTGATCAGGATCGTGGCGAACATCAGTGGCTGCTCGAGGACAGACTGAGCCAGCGGGTCATTGCACGCGCTGACGACGCGCCACGAACAGGCTTCAGCGCCACCCCGGTTACCGCCGCAGAACAGGCGCACAGTCTGGAGGCATTCGCCCTGTCCGGTAGCGACTGGCAACTGCGCGCCCTGTTCGACGCTGAACGCGCCGGCAACCAGCTGATGCCAGCGCTGGCCGGTAAATTTCTGCTGTTCATTCTCTGCAGCCTGCTCACACTGCTGGCGCTCTATGGCCTGCAGCGCGAGCAACGCCGCCTACAACGTCTGAATACCGAATCACGCCGCTCGCTGCGCCAGGCTGCCAGCGCGCTTGGCGCCGTCGAGGAACGGATTCTGGTTACCCAAGCCGATGGCAAGGTGCGCTACCTGAATCCGCAGGCCGAGGCCCTGTTCGGTTTCAACAGTGAAGGCGCTCGAAACCTGCATCTGCTGGAATTGCTGCCGGATCTGGATCCCCTGCTGCTCAACAGCCCGCAGCAGAGCAGCGACCTCGGCGCGGAGCTGGTCAGGGTAACCCGTGAAGGTCGCGAACGGCTGTTTGCCGTGACGCGCAGCGACATCAGCGATAACGGATACCAGGCCGGCTACGTCTGGGTGCTGCGTGACGTGACCGACGAGCAGCAGGCCATGCGCGTGCTGCAGGAAACCCGCAGGCGCTATCAGGATATCTTCGAGGGCACCGGCGTGGCCCTGTGCGTCCTCGATCTCTCCGGCATGCGCAGCCTGCTGCTGCAGCACAAGCTGCGTGACGAAGCCGGCCTGCAGCGCTGGCTGCGTGCCGATAGCGCACACCAAGAGCAGCTGATCGAGCACCTGCACCTCACCGAAGCCAATCAGGTGGCGCTCAACCTGCTCGGGGTGAAGAGTACCGAGCAGGCCTGGCAGCAACTGATCGACAACGGCCCGATACAGCACGACGATCTGCGTTATCGCCTGGCCGTGGCCGTGCTCGAAGGCCCCAATCTGGTGGAGCTGGAAACCCAGCTGGTCACCGCACAGGGCCTGCAGCGTCATGTATGGCTGGTACTGCGTCTGCCGGAAATGATTCAGGATTATCAGGCCGTCACCCTGAGCATCAGCGATATCACCAGCCGCAAGCGTATCGAGCTGTCGCTGATCGAGCGTGAGCGTTTCTGGTCCGAGGTGGTGCGCTCGGTTCCTGATCTGCTCTACGTACATGACATGCAGAACCGGCACGTGCTGTTCAGCAACCACAGCCTGGGCCTGCAGCTGGGTTACAGCAAGGCCGAGCTGCGTGCGATGCGCGAAGACTTCTGGGTGCAGGTGCTGCACCCGGACGATGCCGAATACTACTGGCGCATCCGCAATCTGCAGCAGGTGGTGGGCGAGGGCGTCCTGCTCGAATCCGTGCTGCGCTGGCGTCATCGCAATGGTCAATGGCACTGGTTCAGTATCCGCGAGCAGGCACTGGCGCGCGACGAACGCGGCCGCGTCAGCCGCCTGATCGGCGTGGCCAAGGACATCACCGAGCAGATCGAGCGCAACCAGTCACTGCGTGACAGTGAGCAGCGCTATCGCCTGCTGGCCGAAAGCATCAGCGACGTGATCCTCTCCACCGACAGTCTGCTCAGGCTCAATTACGTCAGCCCTTCGGTCGAACCCCTGCTGGGCTATTCGGTCGACTGGGTGATGAGCAACAACATCTTCAGCCTGGCAGCCAACCCGCAACAGCTCAGCGGGCTGAACCTGCTGCTCGAGCGCATCCGCGACTCCCTGAGTGAGAGCGACCGGCTCGATCGCCTGCGCGAAGAACTGCCGGATCAGCTCTTCGTCTTCGACTGCCTGCGCGCCGACGGCCACAAGATTCCGGTGGAGCTGCGCCTGGTGCTGATGTGGGACGAGTACGGACGCTTCGAAGGCATTCTCACCGTAGGCCGCGATATCAGCCAGCAACGCCGCGCGGAAAAGGACCTGCGCATGGCCGCCACGGTATTCGAGCATTCCACGGCGGCGATCCTGGTAACCGACCCGGCCGGCTACATCGTGCAGGTCAACAAGGCCTTCAGCCGTGTCAGCGGTTACTCGCCGGCTCAGGTGCTCGACCAGTTGCCAGGCATGCTCACCGCCGACCGCCAGCAGGCGACACATGTGCAGTACATCCTTGGCCAACTCAACCAGCGTGGCAGCTGGGAGGGCGAGGTATGGCTCAAGCGCAGGGGCGGCGAGAACTTCCCTGCCTGGGTCGGCATCACCGCCGTGCATGACGAGGAAGGTGACCTGGTCAGCTACGTGTGCTTCTTCAGCGACATCAGCGAGCGCAAGGCTAGCGAGCAGCGCATCCATCGCCTGGCCTACTACGATGCCCTGACCCACCTGCCCAACCGCACCCTGTTCCAGGATCGTCTGCACAGCGCCCTGCAGCATGCCGAGCGGCATGACGAATGGGTGGTGCTGATGTTCCTCGACCTCGACCGCTTCAAGCCGATCAACGACTCACTCGGTCATGCTGCCGGCGACCGCATGCTCAAGGACGTGGCCGTGCGCCTGTCGGCCTGCGTCGATGGCGACGACACCGTGGCACGCATGGGCGGCGACGAGTTCACCCTGCTGCTGCAACCACGCGCCAACCGCGACAGCGCACTGAACCGTGCCATTCATGTCGCCGAGCAGATTCTTTCCAGCCTGGCCCGCCCCTTCATCCTCGAAGGTCGCGAGTTCTTCGTCACGGCCAGTATCGGCATTGCCCTCGCCCCGCAAGACGGCAACGAACTGAGCCAACTGATGAAGAACGCCGACACGGCGATGTACCACGCCAAGGAACGCGGCAAGAACAACTTCCAGTTCTACCAGGCCGACATGAACGCCAGCGCCCTGGAACGCCTGGAACTGGAAAGTGACCTGCGCCACGCCCAGGAGCAGGCTCAGTTCGTGCTGCATTACCAGCCACAGTTTTCCGGCGACGGCAGCCGCCTGACCGGCGTCGAGGCCCTGTTGCGCTGGAATCATCCGACCCGTGGCCTGATACCACCGGATGACTTCATCCCCGTACTGGAGGAACTGGGCCTGGTGGTGCAGGTCGGTGAATGGGTACTGGAAGAGGCGTGCCGTCAGCTCAAGACCTGGCATGACGAGAAGATCCGCATCCCCAAGGTGTCGGTCAACCTGTCGGCGCGTCAGTTCGCCGAAGGCGATCTGACAGCGCGGATCGCCACCATTCTGCGCAGAACCCGCGTACCGGCGGCCTGCCTGGAGGTGGAGCTGACCGAAAGTATTTTGATGCGCGATGTGGAAAGTGCGATGCAGACCCTCAGGGAACTCAAGCACCTGGGCCTGTGCATCGCCGTGGACGACTTCGGTACCGGCTACTCGTCGCTGAACTACCTCAAGCAGTTCCCCATCGACGTACTGAAGATCGACCGCAGTTTCGTCGACGGCCTGCCGGACGGCGAACAGGATGCGCAGATCGCCCGCGCCATCATCGCCATGGCGCACAGCCTGAACATGATGGTGATCGCCGAAGGCGTGGAAAACCACGCACAGCTGGACTTCCTGCGTGAGCATGGTTGCGACGAAGTGCAGGGCTATCTGCTCGGCCGGCCGATGAAGGCGCGCCAGTTCAGCGCCCAGTTCGGCGGTGCCGCGCTGTTCATGCTGAGCTGAGCGGCAGGCTGATATGGCACAGGGCTCTTGAAAGCCATTTGTCAGGCTCATGACCGACCTTCATATGCCTTAATGCGACCTTTACGGTAGAATCCGCCCCCTATTTCTTCCGCCCAGCTGACTTCAGGGGAATGCCATGTTCAGCCGTGATTTGAACCTCGCTCGTTATGACGCCGAACTCTTTGCCGCGATGGAGCAGGAAGCTCAGCGCCAGGAAGAGCACATCGAGCTGATCGCCTCGGAAAATTACACCAGCCCGGCGGTGATGGAAGCCCAGGGCAGCGTGCTGACCAACAAGTACGCCGAAGGCTACCCGGGCAAGCGTTACTACGGTGGTTGCGAGTATGTCGACGTGGTTGAGCAACTCGCCATCGACCGCGCCAAGGAACTGTTCGGCGCCGACTACGCCAACGTCCAGCCGCACTCCGGCAGCCAGGCCAACAGCGCCGTGTACATGGCCCTGCTCAACGCCGGCGACACCGTGCTGGGCATGAGCCTGGCCCATGGCGGTCACCTGACCCACGGCGCTAGCGTCAGCTTCTCCGGCAAGATCTACAACGCCGTGCAGTACGGCATCAACGACCAGGGTCTGATCGACTATGACGAAGTCGAGCGCCTGGCCGTCGAGCACAAGCCGAAGATGATCATCGCCGGCTTCAGCGCCTACTCGCAGGTGCTGGACTTCCCGCGTTTCCGCGCCATCGCCGACAAGGTCGGTGCCTACCTGTTCGTCGACATGGCCCACGTCGCCGGTCTGGTTGCTGCCGGTCTGTACCCGAACCCGGTACCGTTCGCCGACGTCGTCACCACCACCACCCACAAGACCCTGCGCGGCCCGCGTGGCGGCCTGATCCTGGCGCGCAAGAACGAAGAGCTGGAGAAGAAGTTCAACTCCGCCGTGTTCCCGGGTGGCCAGGGCGGCCCGCTGGAGCACGTCATCGCGGCCAAGGCCGTGTGCTTCAAGGAAGCGCTGCAGCCTGAATTCAAGGCCTACCAGGCGCAAGTGATCAAGAACGCCCAGACAATGGCCCAAGTGTTCATCGACAACGGCTACGACGTGGTTTCAGGTGGCACCGAGAACCACCTGTTCCTGCTCTCGCTGATCAAGCAGGACATCACCGGCAAGGACGCCGACGCCGCCCTCGGCCGCGCCTTCATCACCGTCAACAAGAACAGCGTACCGAACGATCCACGTTCGCCGTTCGTCACCTCTGGCCTGCGTATCGGCACCCCGGCCGTGACCACGCGCGGTTTCAAGGAAGACGAGTGCCGTCAGCTGGCGGGCTGGATCTGCGACGTGCTGGCCAACATCGGCAACGATGAAGTCGAAGGCCGCGTGCGCGAACAGGTCAAGGCGCTGTGCGCGAAGTTCCCGGTATACGGCAACTGATACGCTGCCTGAAATGAACAAGCCCGCCGAATTGGCGGGCTTGTTTTTGCCGGGGATTAATCTCAGGCCGGCTGTTTCACGTAGCGCGCCAACTGCGCGTCACGGCTCATCACATCGAGGGTGGCAGCCAGCACTTGCTCGCTGGTGGCGTCAGCTTTGCTGAAGATGCTGCCGAAATTCTCGTGGGTGACCTTGGCGAAATGCGCGCGGTCTTGCGCGGCAACGCCCAGCAGCGTGGCGTAGGCATCCAGCGCTTCACCCTGGCCCACGGCCATGTCTTCGGCGATGGAGTCGAGCATGCCATTCATTGCCAGCATGGAGCGACCGTTGTAACCCAGCGCGCCGCTGGTATCGCAGCCGTTGGTACCGGAAGTCATACCGAAGGTGGCATTACCCGAGGTGCCGTTGGTGGTGGTCGCCAGGAAGTGCGGCGCCATGCCGCGCTGCCCTTCGAACAACATGTTGCCCCAGCCGCAGCCGTTGCCGCCTGCCGCATCGGCAAATGCACCAACGCTGGCCATGCTCAACAGGCCGAAGACCAAACCTTTACCCAGCAGTCGCTTGCTCATATCTGTCACTCCGCAATATCGAGTAATAAAAACCGCATAAGGAGCTTTGGCGAGACTTGGCCACCTGTCAAACTTATGCGCTGCGGTTGTGCGCTACGGCACAGCTATGCAGCACAGGCTTACCAGCCTTGGCTATAGTGATGTAAATCCTTCAGGAGTACGGGCATGAGTGAATCAGCCAACGAGCGTCGGCGCTTTCAGCGCGTCGCTTTCGACGCCCCCACCGTCATCGCACAGGGCGAGCGACAATGGTCGGCCGCTCTGCACGATATTTCGCTCAAGGGTCTGCTCATCGGCACGCCGCGAGACTGGAACGGCGATCCGGATCAACCATTCGAGGCGCTGATCGAACTGGGCAACGAAGCCCGGGTGAAGATGGAAGTGGTGCTCACGCGCACCCAGCCGCAGTCGCTCGGCTTCGTCTGCCGGCATATCGACCTGGAATCGATCAGCCACCTGCGCCGCCTGATCGAGCTCAATCTGGGTGATGAGCAACTGCTGGAACGTGAACTGGCGGCACTCGGCGAAGCCGATTGATCAATGGCGCAGGCAGGCAGCTTCAGCCTGCTGCCGGCGCTGACGACGGGCCTGGATACGCTGCGCTTCGCGACGCGCCTCGCGTGACTCGACGGCCTTGGCGTCGAAGTTGAAAGCCCGGGAAAAGTAGTCGAAAAACAGGAACATGATGGTGTCTCCTCGTTTGGATACGCCTTCATGCTGCGCGTCGATAGCCTGCTACCCATTGATCTCGGTCAATTTTCCCCAGTGCCCCAATCGCGACAGAACGCCGCAGTCCAGTAGCCCGGATGAAATCCGGGAAGAACAGCACCGCAAAGCCCCGGATTGCATCCGGGCTACGCCCTCCTCTATTCGAACAGCGCATCCAGCGCCTGCTCCAGGCGCGTCACGGCGATGACCTGCAACCCAGCCGGCGCTTCCTTGGGCGCGTTGCCCTTGGGCACAATGGCGCGCTTGAAGCCATGCTTGGCCGCCTCCTTGAGACGCTCCTGACCACTGGGCACCGGGCGGATTTCGCCGGACAGACCAATCTCGCCGAACACCAGCAGGTCATGTTGCAGCGGCCGGTTGCGCAGGCTGGAGATTACCGCCGCCATCAATGCCAGGTCGGACGCTGTTTCCAGCACCTTGACCCCACCGACCACGTTGAGGAATACGTCCTGGTCATAGGTCGGGATGCCGCCATGGCGGTGCAATACGGCCAGCAGCATGGCCAGGCGATTCTGGTCCAGGCCCAGAGTGACGCGGCGCGGATTCGCCAGATGGCTGGTGTCGACCAGCGCCTGCACTTCCACCAGCATCGGCCGCGAACCTTCCCAGGTGGCCATCACCACGCTACCGGGCACCGCTTCCTGGGCGCGGGTGAGGAAGATCGCCGACGGATTGGAGACTTCCTTGAGGCCTTTGTCGGTCATGCCGAACACGCCCAGTTCGTTGACTGCGCCGAAACGGTTCTTCACCGCCCGCAACAGGCGCAAACGGCCATCGGACTCGCCCTCGAAATACAGCACTGTGTCGACCATGTGCTCCAGTACACGCGGGCCGGCCAACGCGCCTTCTTTGGTGACGTGGCCGACCAGAAAGATCGCCGTGCCGCTCTGTTTGGCAAAACGCACCAGCAGCGCCGCACTCTCGCGCACCTGGGCAACGCCACCAGGAGCCGACTGCAGTTGCTCGGTGAAGATGGTCTGGATCGAGTCGATGACCATGACCTTGGGTTTTTCCTGGCGGGCGGTGGCGATGATCGACTCGATGCAGGTTTCGGTCATCACCTTGAGCTTGTCCTGCGGCAGGTCCAGCCGCCGCGCGCGCATGGCCACCTGCTGCTGTGATTCCTCGCCGGTGACGTACAGTGCCCGGAAACGCTGGGCGATGTTGCACAGGGTCTGCAGCAGGATGGTCGACTTGCCGATGCCGGGGTCGCCGCCGATCAGCACCACCGAGCCATCGACCAGGCCACCGCCGAGCACCCGGTCCAGCTCGCCGGAAGCGGTGGAAAAGCGCGGAATTTCTTCGACACTGACCTCGGCCAGGGTCTTGATATTGGCCTTGTCGCCGGCCCAGCCAGTGCGGCCACTGGGCGTCGCGCCCTCGACCACGGTTTCCACCAGGGTGTTCCAGGCGCCGCACTCACCACATTGCCCGGCCCATTTGGGAAAGGTGGCGCCGCACTCGGTGCAGCCGTACATGCGTTTAGCCTTGGCCATGGGAAAATCGTCCTGCCTGTTGAGCGAAGGCTGGAACGATACCGAACTACTGGATAGATTTACAGACCACACCACACCGCGCGGAGCACATCCATGCAGATCCAACTGCTGCCCACCAGCGCCGAACAATTGCCGCTACTGGCCAACCTCTACCAGTTCTATGCCTACGAAAGCTCCGACTGGGAGCAGGAGGACGTGGAGACGGACGGCCGCTTCTACATCCATCACCCCCATCTGCAGCGCTATTGGCAGGAGCCGGGCTGGAGCGCACAGCTGATCCTGGCCAATGGCTTTATCGCCGGCTTTCTGTTGGTCGAACGCAGCGAATTGCCGGGTATCGAGGCGCCGGAATTTGCCGACCTGTTCATCCTCAAGAAGTATCGCCGCCAGGGCATTGGCCGCGCGCTGGTGCAGCAGATCATGGGCGATGGCAGCCCGTGGTTGCTGCGCTACTACCGCCAGGATGAACTGGCCTGCGCATTCTGGCAGCAGCTACTGAGTGAATGGCCCAGGCCAGCGCGCCCCGTGTGGACGGAAGAAGAGGCGGACGGGCTGCTCACCTACCTGATCAACCCGCCCGTACATTGATAGCGCCTGAGCGCAGGAGCCCGCTTGTGGGCGATCAGTCTTTACCAAGACCGCCTGCACTCAGCCCTTGCAGCCATTACCGCAACCGCAGCACTGCCCGGCAGCGCGCTTGAGCTGGCGCGCCAGCTCGTCCTTCATGGCGACACGATTGAGTTTCAGCGCGCCGAGCGTGACGTCATCGAGCAGCTCGATACCGTCCTCGATGCGGCAGATACGCTTGTCCAGCGCTTCGTATTCCTCGGCCTGGCGCGCGAAATACTCATCACTCTGGCGAAGACGCTGCAGCTCGCTGCGCAGTTCGGGAAAGTCATGAACCAGCGGATGATGGTCGACGTGCATGGTGGAGCCTCTGACAGGAAAGATGGCTCCAGCCTAGCGCTGCACGTCGACCGTTCATTTGATCCGGATCAAGCACTGCCCGCTTGGCGCAACAGTTCGGCGATCTCGTCCTTGAGGGCCACCCGCTGCAACTTCAGGCCCTGCAGGATCAGATCATCCGCCGCCTCACGCCCCGCCTCGATGGCGTAGATGCGCCTGTCCAGCGCTTCATAGTCACTGGCCAGACGTGGAAAGTGTGGGTCGCTGTGCAGCAACTTGCGCAAGGCATCGTGCTGCTGCGGAAACTCTCGGCTAAGCGGATGGTGTTCGAGCGGCATGGAGGATTCTCCGGAAGGGGTTTCCTTAGCCTAGTCGAAGCTGCACCGAATGCTGCAGCGCAAGGAGTTGCCAGCCCCGGCGTACCTGCGCAGCCCCTGAAACAAAATGTTGCAGCCTTGCTGCAATATCACCTGCTTTTTGCGTTAATTTCATCGGCCGTTCGTCACTAGCCCATCTACATGACACTCCTGATAGCGTTCGCTGTCCTCTCCATCCTGGTTTCGTTCATCTGCTCCATTCTCGAAGCCGCGCTGCTCTCTCTCACGCCCAGTTACATCGCCCAGCAGAAGGCCGACAAACCTCAGCTGTACGAAAGGCTGAAAGAGCTCAAAGACAAGATCGACCAGCCGCTGGCGGCCATCCTGACCCTCAACACCGTGGCACACACCGTTGGCGCGACCGGCGTTGGTGCGCAGGTGGCAATCGTCTTCGGCGACGGTTACCTGGGTATCGCCTCGGCGGTCATGACCCTGCTGATCCTGGTGCTTTCGGAAATTCTGCCGAAGACCATCGGTGCCCGTTACTGGCGCGCCCTGGCGCCCGTTCTGCCGGGCATGCTGCGGGCGATGATCCTGCTGCTCAAGCCGTTCATCGTCATGTCGGACCTGATCATGCGCCTGTTCGGCGGCAAGGAGCCGGAGCACGACATCCGTCAGGAGATCAAGGCGCTGACCCTGCTTGGCCGCGAAGTCGGCAAGCTCGACGAAGATGAGCATCGGGTGATCAGCAATATCCTCGACCTGCACGAGATTCGCCTGCGCGACATCATGACCCCGCGCATCGTCTGCGAATCCGCCGCACCGGACGAATCCATTGCCACCTTCAAGACACGCGCCAGCGAGAGCCAGTTCTCCCGCTACCCGGTCATCGGTGAAGACGAATCGCCGCTGGGCGTGGTGTTCCGCTATGACGCCCTGGCCGCCGAGAACGATGGCGAGCCGATCACCCAGATCATGAAGCCGCTGAAGGTCGTGCCGGAAAGCATGAACGTGGAGAACCTGATGACCCTGATGATGCAGGAACGTCAGCACATGTGCCTGGTGTACGACGAATTCGGCAGTTGGCGCGGCCTGGTGACCCTGGAAGACATCATGGAAACCATCATCGGAAAGCCGATCCTCGATGAGACCGATGACATTCCCAATATGCGCCGCTTCGCCAAGCGCCGCTGGGAGCACCGCATCAAGGCCATCCGCGAGGACTGATCACCAGTAGTTCTCCACCGCCACCTGACCCGGTCTGCGGGTCAGGCTCAGGTTGAGGCCGCGCGCTTTCAGACGCTGGCGAATATCGTCGATCATCTGCGGGTTGCCGCAGATCATCACCCGCGAATGCTCGGGCGTCAGTTGCAGCCCGGCAGCGCGCTCCAGCTCGCCGCTGTCGAGCAGATCGGTGATCCGCGCATGCAGGCAGCCCGGCGCCTGTTCGCGGGTAACCACCGGCAGGTAGGTGAGCTTGTGCGCGAACTCGGCCAAATGCTCCAGTTCAGCGAAGCTTCTGATCAGCGGCTGATAGGCCAGCTCGGCGCTGGTGCGCGCGCTGTACACCAGCACGATGCGCGCGAAGCGCTGCCACACCTCGAAGTCCTGCAGGATCGACAAAAATGGCGCGATGCCGGTGCCGCTGCCCAGCAGCCACAGGTCGCGGCCATCGACGAAGCGATCCAGGGTCAGGAAGCCGGTGGCCAGCTTCTCCACCAGCAGGCTGTCACCAACCCGCAGACGGCTCAGCTCGCGGGTAAATTCGCCGCCCGGCACCACGATGGAGAAGAACTCGAGAAACTCGTCATGCGGCGCGGACACCAGCGAATAGGCACGCCAGACCACTGAACCATCGACTTTCTCGACACCGAGACGCACGAACTGCCCGGCGCGAAAACGAAAGCCCGCATCCCGCGTGGTACGCAGGGTGAACAGGCTCGGCGTCAGGCCGTGCACCTCGAGCAGCGTCTGACGGGTGAACTTGTCGTCACTGACGGTCATAATCGCCTCCTCCTTTGAATACCTGCCCAGTCTGGCGCAATCGACCGCCGACAAACACCGAAGGTTTGCATGCCTACTCTCGACACACCCTTCGCCAGCCTTGATCATCTGCAACGCCAACCGCACCAGCCTAACGAGCCGCTGCAAGCCTTCGACGCAGCCGATGAATACCTGCTGGCTCATCTGCATGAGCACGGCATCGAAGCCGGTAGCCGCGTGCTGCTGCTCAATGACAACTTCGGCGCCCTCGCCTGCTCGCTGGCCGGGCACTACCAGGTGACCAGCAGCAGCGATTCGCACCTGGGCTTTCTCGCCCTGCAGAAAAACCTCGCCAGCAATGGCCTGAGTAGCGACACAGTCACTTTTTTGCCGAGTAGCGAAACGCCGCAAGGGCCGTTCGACTGGGTGCTGATTCGCGTGCCCAAGACCCTGGCGCTGCTGGAAGAACAACTGATCCGCCTGCACGGCCAACTGGCGCCGGGCGCTCGGGTGATTGCCGGGGCGATGATCAAGCACCTGCCGCGCGCGGCGGGCGATCTGCTGGAGCAATACATCGGCCCGGTGCAGGCCTCGCTGGCGGTGAAGAAAGCCCGCCTGCTCAGCGCCACGCCTGAGGCCAAGGCCGCGCCACGCTCGCCCTACCCGAGCCGCTATCGCCTGGATAAACCGGCGCTGGAGCTGGTTAACCACGCCAACGTGTTCTGCCGCGACGGCCTGGACATCGGCACCCGCGCCTTACTGCCGCACCTGCCACGCCATCTCGACGCACGCCGCGTCGCCGATCTGGGCTGCGGCAACGGCGTGCTCGGCATCGCCTACGCGCTGGGCAGCCCGCAGGCGCAACTGACGCTGGTGGACGAGTCCTATATGGCCGTGCAGTCGGCGCAGGAAAACTGGCTGGCGGCGCTCGGTGAGCGAGCAGTGATGATCCGCGCAGGCGACGGCCTGGCCGAGCAGCCGGCCGACTCGCTGGATCTGGTGCTGTGCAACCCGCCGTTCCATCAGCAGCAGGTGGTCGGTGATTTTCTCGCCTGGCGCATGTTCCAGCAGGCCCGCGCGGCACTGGTGACCGGCGGCGAACTGTGGATCGTCGGCAACCGCCACCTGGGCTATCACGCCAAGCTGGCGCGGCTGTTCCGTGGCGTCGAGCAGGTGGCGGCCAACCCGAAGTTCGTGGTGCTCAAGGCGAGCAAGTAAGCCACCTACAAGGTCAGGGTAAAGCGCGACAGCAATGCCCCCGGCAGCGCCATCGAGCCGGTCTGCCGGGCGCCGTAGGTGCCGCCGGGCAGCAGCAGTTCGGGCTCGCGGGTCAGGGCTTCGAGTTGCGGGCCGAGGCAGTCGAACAGCGAATCATCGAAGCGCATGGTGTTGACCGGCGCCTGGATCTGCCCGTCCTCGACCCAGAAGGTGGCAAAGCGGGTCATACCGGTCAGGCGCCCGGCCGGCAGGTCGGAGAAGTTGCCATACCACAGGTTACCGATATACAGACCCGTGCCGAGGCGCTGCAGCACCTCGCGCTCATCCAGATCACCGCCGTGCATGTGCAGTGACAACGGGTATTCGCCGCGTCCGGCACCATTGGCGGTCAGGCCGTACTCGGCAGCGCTGCGCGAACTGACCAGGCGTTCGCCAGGACGGCCACGATCGATCAGGCGCAGCGGCTGGCGTGGCCCCTCTGCCGTGAAGGCCGGAGCCAGGCCACCTTCGATACGCTCGTCCACGGTCACCTGGGTGTTGAGTTCGGCCTTGCCGCCGAACAGCCGCTGCAAGGGGCTGCCGCCCGAAGCCAGCGCCTGCGCACCGAAGCCCCAGCAGCATAGGCTGACCAGCTCTTCCAGCGCTGCCGGCGCCAGATAGGCGCGATAAGCGCCCGGTTGCAACGCCTTGGCCGGACGGCCGAGAAACGCCAGTTGTTGTCGCGCGCTGTCGAGATTGCGGGCGAACGCCTGAGCGTCCCACTGCTCACCGGCATAAGCGCTTTTCACCGCCTGGCCGTTGCCGTGAAACAGACTGAACTCGAAGTTGAAGCTGCTGGCGGCATACCAGCCGAAAGCGCCCCAGGAGCTGGCGAAGCCCTGGTACTGCGGCCCCAAGGCGAGAAAGCCGACCAGATCCAGGCCAGCCGCCGCAGCGACGATCTGCTGCGCCATGGCCGCGCTATCCAGCGCAATCGCTTCGCCCATGGATTCGCTGCGCCAGGCCTGACGATTCAGGCGCAGATACGGATCCTCGCTCAGAGTTGGCAGCATGCCACGCAGGCGCTGCAGCGCTTGCAGCAGCAGGGGTACATCTTCATCGAGCACACCACTGAGCGCCAGCTTGTGCTCGGCATGGCGCTGGCCCTGGTACAGCGACAAGGTGACGTAGACCTGCTGCACCTGCCCAGCCTGACGCACCTGCCCCTGGTTGAAGCGGATAAAGCTGGAAACCTCGGCGCCGTAGACCAGGGTAAAACCCTCCTCGCCCACGACTTGCGCCTGCAAATACTCCAGCAACGCGGTGAAATGCTGACGAGCATCCATCAGGCCGCCCCTCCAAAAACGTCGATATCGGCGAATACACAGGCCGGCGAGGCATGCCCGACGCGGATCACCTGATTGGGTTCGCCCTTGCCGCAATAGGGCGTGCCCATCACCTCGAAGGTGCAGGCGTCGCCGACCGCCTTGAGGTTGCGCCAGAAGCCCGAGCTGATGCCGCGATAATTGGGATTCTTCACCACGCCCTTGAGTTCGCCGTTTTCGATCAACTGGCCCCACTCGCAGCCGAACTGGAATTTGTTGCGCGCATCGTCGATCGACCAGGAGCGGTTGTTGCTCATCAGGATGCCGCGCTCGATGCCGCCGATCAGCTCGGCCAGGCTCTGCTCACCCGGTTCCAGATTGAGATTGGCCATACGGTCGATGGGCGGTCGATTCCAACTGCAGGCGCGGCTGTTGGCGACACCCGGCAGCCCGCTGCGCCACTGCGACAGCGCACCGCCGAGCGGACGCTGAAGGATGCCATCGCGGATCAAGTATTCGCGCTGCGCTGGGGTGCCGTAGTCGTCATGGCGGTAGCTGGCCAGCTCGCCTGGCACACCCGGATCGAAGGTCACGTTGAGCAATGGCGAGCCGTACTGGTAATGACCGAAATCCTCCTGGCGAATGAAGCTGGTACCGGCGAAGTTGCGCTCGTCACCGAGGATGCGGTCCAACTCCAGCGGGTGGCCGATGGATTCGTGAATCTGCAGGATCATCTGATCCGGCATCAGCAGCAGATCGCGCGCACCGCTTGGCGTGTTGGGCGCCAGCAGTAGTTGCAACGCCTCGTCGGCGATACGCGCAGCGCTGCCGATCACGCCCAACTGCTGCAGCACCTCGGCACCACCCTGCCGCGCCAGATGGGTGCCGCCGAAACTGCGGCTCTGGCTATCTCGATCATCGCTGGCGGTAACACCCACTTGCGGAAAGACATAGCGCTGGGCACGACGCAGGCAAGCGCCTGCGCTGTTGAGGTAGATCTGCTCGTGATCGGTAAAGGTCAGCCCAACATGGCTATCGACCAGACGTGCATCGCGGGGAATCAACGCCGACTCGGCCATCAGCAACTCGAACCAGTGCGCGGCACTGGCCAGCGGCTGCTGGTAACCCGGCATCACATCATCGGCCTGTTCGGCAGGTTGCGGCAGGTCAACGAGGCTCAACAGGTTATGCCCGGCCAGTGCGCGAGCCATCTGCTCGGCTCGCTCCAGCGCGGCCTGCAAGCCGACCTGGCTGAGATCGCTGGTGGCCGCATAAGCTTCGACACCGCCAATGCGCACGGTGAGCATGGCACCGCCATCGTCAACGAAAGAAGGCACCTGCGCCACATGCCGCCTCACCCAGTAGGATTCCCGGCTCTCCTGCACATAACGCAGCGAGCAGAAGTCGGCGGTGGATTTCAGCGCAGCAAAACGCCGCTGCAGAGTGTCGCTAAGGGCGAACATCGGGCCTCCCGGATTGCGGAGAAAGGAGGCCAGTATGGGAACAAGCGGGGGTGACGGATCAACCAGGGTTCAGCCCGGTGTACCCAACCCCGCCGCACTCATGAACTGGCGCAACAGCCAGGCCACCACACCCAGCGCAGTGACGCTGCAGGCCCAGATCAGCACCAGCCACACCAGACGCTGCCACAGCGGTTTCTTCTCTTCGGTTTCGGTCATGGCTGCGTTCTCAGTGATAACCATCATCCACCGTCACCTTGCCGCGAAACACGTAGTAGCTCCAGGCGGTGTACATGAGAATGAAGGGGATGATGAACAGCGCGCCCACCAGCATGAAGCCCTGGCTCTGCGGCGGCGCGGCGGCATCCCAGATGCTGATCGACGGCGGGATGACGTTCGGCCACAGGCTGATGGCCAGGCCGCTGTAACCCAGGAAGATCAGCACCAGGGTAAGGATGAACGGCGCGTAGTGTGCGTTATCGGCCACGGCCTTGAGCAGCGCCCAGGTGCACAGCAGCACCAGTAGCGGCACCGGCATGAACAAGAACAGGTTGGGCAGGCTGAACCAGCGCTCGGCGATATCCGGGTGAGCCAAAGGCGTCCACAGGCTGACGATGCCGGTCACGCCCAGCAACACCAGCACCAGCGGCCGCGCCATATCGTGCATTTGCTGCTGCAGGCGCCCCTCGGTCTTCATGATCAGCCAGGTGCAGCCGAGCAGCGCATAGGCAGCGATCAGCGCCAGGCCGCAGAACACCGAGAACGGCGTGAACCAGTCGAAGGCACCGCCGGCAAAACGCCGGTTGACCACCTCGAAACCATCGATATAGGCGCCCAGCGCCACGCCCTGGAAGAAGGTCGCGGTCAGTGAGCCACCGATGAAGGCCTTGTCCCACAGATGGCGTTTGGCGGCCTTGGCCTTGAAGCGGAACTCGAAGGCCACCCCCCGGAAGATCAGCCCCAGCAGCATCAGGATCAGCGGCAGGTACAAGGCATCGAGCACCACCGCATAGGCCAGCGGGAAGGCGCCGAACAGCGCCGCGCCGCCCAGCACCAGCCAGGTTTCGTTGCCGTCCCAGACCGGCGCCACGGTATTCATCATCACATCGCGCTCGCCGTCGTCACGGACGAAGGGAAAGAGGATGCCGATGCCCAGATCGAAACCATCCATCACCACATACATCATCACACCGAAGGCGATGATCACCGCCCAGATCAGCGGAAGGTCGATACCCATGTTCAGTTCCTCTGCGGCAAGGTGTCGGTTTCGCCATCGTCCAGGCCTTCTTCGGCAGCCGACAACGGCCGTGCCGGCGTACGCGGCTGACCAGGGCCACCGGACGACACTTCCTTGCCTTCATCGAGCGTCGGCCCCTTGCGCACCAGACGCAGCATGTAGCCGATGCCCGCACCGAACAGGACGAAATACACTACCACGAACAGCACCAGGGTGATGCCCAACTGCGTCGCGCTGTGCCCGGACGAAGCATCGGCGGTGCGCATCAGGCCATGGATGATCCACGGCTGGCGGCCGATTTCGGTGGTGTACCAGCCGGCGAGGATGGCGATGATGCCGCTCGGCCCCATCCATACCGCCAGGTGCAGGAACGGCCGGCAGGTATAGAGCCGGTCGCCGCGACGCAGCCAGGTGCCCCACAGGCCAACGAAGATCATCATCAGGCCCATGGCAACCATGATGCGGAAGGTCCAGAAGACGATGGTGGAGTTGGCCCGGTCTTCCGGCGGGAAGTCCTTGAGCGCCGGCACCTGCTTGTCCAGGCTGTGGGTGAGGATCAGGCTGCCGAGTGCGGGGATCTCCACCTTGAAGCGGGTTTCCTCGCGCTCCATATCCGGCCAGCCGAAGAGGATCAGCGGCGTCGGCTCGTCACCGACATTCTCCCAGTGCCCTTCAATGGCTGCGATCTTGGCCGGCTGGTACTTCAGGGTATTGAGGCCGTGCAGATCGCCAATGAAGGCCTGCACCGGCGCGACGATCAGCGCCATCCACAACGCCATCGAGAGCATCTTGCGGATCGCCGGGTTGTCACGCCCGCGCAGCAGATGCCAGGCCGCCGAGGCGCCGACGAAGAAGGCGGTAGCCAGGAACGCCGCCGTGGCCATATGCGCCAGGCGATAGGGGAACGAGGGGTTGAACACCACGGCGAACCAGTCCACCGGAATCACTCGCCCGTCGATGATCTCGAACCCCTGCGGTGTGTGCATCCAGCTGTTGGAGGCGAGAATCCAGAAGGTCGAAATCAGCGTACCGATGGCCACCATCAGCGTGGAGAAGAAGTGCAGGCCCGGCCCGACGCGATTCCAGCCGAACAGCATGACGCCGAGGAAACCTGCCTCGAGGAAGAACGCGGTGAGCACTTCGTAGGTCAAGAGCGGCCCGGTGACCGCCCCGGCAAAATCGGAGAAGGCACTCCAGTTGGTGCCGAACTGATAGGCCATGACCAGGCCGGAAACCACGCCCATGCCGAAGTTGACCGCGAAGATCTTCGACCAGAAGTGGTAGAGATCGCGGTACAAGGTATTGCCGGTTTTCAGCCACAGCCCTTCGAGCACCGCCAGGTAACTGGCCAGGCCGATAGTGATGGCCGGGAAGACGATGTGAAAGGAAATGGTGAAGGCAAACTGGATTCGGGCGAGATCAAGCGCCTCTAGACCGAACATGTGGTGTCCTCATTCAGGGTTATCTTGGCCCCGGCACGCAAAGCCGAGCCACAGACTCCAGGTGTTGGAGTCACACGAGCTGAAATTGTTCTTATGACATGCAGTGCAGCCGAACGGCTGCCAGATTAAGCGCGACGTGCGGTATTGATTTGAATCAATGTTGCAATGAAAGACTAGCGGCTAAAGGCGCAACAGGCGCTGTGGTGATTTGCCGCGCGACAGGCCACCACAGCACGGCTCCGACGAGCAATTGCTGAAGAGGCGTTGCAGCAGACGCCGCCTGCTGGGGCATGCCGGGCATCTACCCCTCGGTGAGCGAGCGCATGGGCGGCATGTCGTCGCTCGGATCAGGCCTGGCGTCGGTTGTCATTCGTCAACGACGCTCATCCGAAGAACAGGCCAATCAGCTCCTGCTTGCAGCGCACAACGTTCGCGCCGAAGCTATGCGGCTCGACAGGAGCCGCACCATGAACATCGCTGCACTCACCGCGCGCATGCACGCCATTCGCGACCACAACGACTGGCGCCGTTACCAGAGCCCGAAGAACCTGGCCATGGCCGCCAGCGTGGAAATGGCCGAACTGGTGGAAATCTTCCAGTGGCTGAGCGAGGAGCAATCCCGCCAGTTGCCGCCTGAACAACTCGCCCATGCCGGCCAGGAAGTGGCCGATGTGGTGCTCTATCTGCTGCAACTGTGCAGCGAGTTGGGCATCGACATGAACCAGGCGGTGCTCGACAAGCTCGCCGACAACGAACGGCGCTTCCTCACATGAGCGACCGCCACTTCGACGAACTCGCCACCCGCTTCGCCGAGAGGATCTACGGCGGCGCCAAGGGTGCCATCCGCCTCGCCGTGCTGCAGGCCGACCTAGCCGAAGCGCTGCCGGATCGTCCGCTGCGCGTACTCGACGTGGGCGCCGGGCTCGGCCATATGAGCCTGTGGCTGGCCCAGCGTGGCCATCAGGTCACCCTGGCTGAGCCGGCCGAACCCATGCTCGAAGGCGCGCGTCAGCGTTTCACCGAAGCGGGTCAGCATGCCACCTTCATCCAGGCGCCCTGGCAGGAACTGCCCGGCCAGTTGCAGGAGCCCTTCGACCTGGTGCTGTGCCACGCCGTGCTGGAATGGCTGGCCGAGCCGGCCGCCATCCTGCCGGTGCTGCACCAGTTGACGAACAAGGGCGGCTGGCTGTCGCTGGCCTTCTATAACAAGGACGCGCTGATCTACCGCAACCTGCTCAAGGGCCACTTCCGCAAGCTGCGCAAGGCGCAGTTCGCCGGCGAGAAACAGAGCCTGACGCCCCAACAACCGCTCGACCCACGCGAACTGGCCACGCAACTCGCAGCCTACTGGCAGGTCGAAAGCCGTAGCGGCGTGCGCGTATTCCACGATTACATGCCGCAGCCATTCCAGGCCAAGGCCGAACTGATCGACCTGCTGGAAATGGAGCTGGCCCATCGGCGTCACCCCAGCTTCGAGGGGCTGGGCCGTTACCTGCACTGGATATGCCGGCCGATCTGAACGCGTTGGACGAAGCCAGCAAGCCGGCGTAGCCTGAAACCACCCGGGATGTCGCGCGCGACCACGGAGACCACCATGCGCACCGTCATAGCCATACTCATCCTGCCGCTGCTGGCCGCCTGTCAGAGCCAGAATCCCTACCGCGCCGAATCGCTGCCCATACCACCAGCCCCGCCGGAAGCGGCCACCACCTTCGACCGCAGCGCCTACCCGGCCGCACCGCGCGATTACGGCCGTTATCGCAGCTGGAGCTGGCTGGACGGCCAGGCGCCCAGCAGTGAACTGGCCGACAGCGTCAGCGCCGGCCTCGACCAGTATGGCCTGCGCCCGGCGCTCAACGGCCCCGCTGATGTGCTGGTCAGCGCCCGCATCAGCCAGGAAACCCGCCTGCGCCAGTATCAGGACAACGTCGGCGGCTACTACGGCACTGGCAGCCACTGGGATCGCCATTACGGCGCCTATGGCAGCGTGCCCATCGTGCGCACCTACGAACAGAAAGTGGCCGTGGTACGCCTCGAACTGATCGACCCGCGCGACCGCCAGGTGGTCTGGTCCGGCAGCGGCGAGGCCCTGGCCGGCAAGGATCAGGCGGCGCAGGCCGAGGCCATGCGTGAGGCCATCCGCAGCGCGCTAAACGGCTACCCACCCCATTGATCGACCGCCTCGGAGAGCATCATGCGTACCCTGCCCTGCCTGTTTCTTGCCCTGCTGCTCAGTGGTTGCGCCAGCGTCAGCCTGGAGCGCGACTTCGACCCCAGCCGCGATTTCGCCGCCTACCGCAGCTGGAGCTGGATGGACGACAAGCTCGCCTACCAACCCGACGACGCACGGCTGAAGAGCGATATCACCGAAGCGCGAATCAGCCAGGCCGTCGCCGAGCAGCTCGAGCAACGCGGCCTGCGCCAAGCAGCTGACGGCAAGGGCGACCTGAAAGTGCAGAGCGTGCTGATCGTCGACGAGCGTCAGGATCAGATCACCACCCAGTACGGCGGTGGCTGGGGCGGCTATTGGGGAGGTTACTGGGGCGGCCCGGCCTTCACCGAAACGCGCCGTGTGGACTACAAGGTCGCGACGCTGCAGATCGACTTGTACGACGGCAAAGACGGCAAACTGGTCTGGCGCGGCAGCGGTGAACAGGTCATGCGCAGCCAGCCACCGACACCGGCAGAGCGCGAACGGGCGATCCGCGAAACCGTCACCCAGGTGCTCTCGCAGTATCCACCGCGCTGAACAAGGACCGCCCCGTTTGAACGCAAACCTGCAACACCGCCCGGCCACGGCCACCGACCTCGGTGACGTGGCCGGCTTCCCGCAGAACGTCGATGAACTGTTCTTCTGCTACCCCAAGGCCATCTGGCCACTCAACGTCGGCCAGCTCGCTGCCGCCATTGCCGAGCGGCGTGAAAGCACCGTGGTGGAACTGGCTGGAAAAGTCGCCGGCTTCGCCAATTTCTACCAATGGCAGCACGGCGAATTCTGCGCCCTCGGCAACCTGATGGTGGCACCCTGGGCACGCAGCCAGGGCGTGGCTCAGCACCTGGTGGAAGTGATGGAGCAGATCGCCCACGAGCGCTACAAGGCGCCGCTGATGAAGGTGTCCTGCTTCAACGCCAACGCTGGCGGCCTGCTGCTCTACACGCGTCTTGGCTATCAGACCGTCGGCATCGTCGAACGCCGCGCCCCGGATGGCAGCCGTGTCGCCCTGGTGCAGCTGGAAAAAAACCTGTCGTAACGCCTTACCCCGTTTCCCTCGTTGGAGTTATTTATGAACCACATCAGCGGCTGGCTGCTGGCCCTGCCCTTCCTCGCCGGCGCGGTGCTGCCTCTGCAGGCCGGTATCAATGGCCAGCTTGCCCGTCACCTGTCCAGTGTCTTCGCCGCCGCGCTGATTTCCTTTGCCGTTGGCAGCCTGGCGTTACTGCTGATGACCCTGAGCCAGCGTGAAATGCCTGGCCTCGGTGCGCTCAAGGAGCTGACCTGGTGGCACTGGAGCGGCGGCCTGCTCGGCGCTTTCTTCATCGCGACCGCGGCCTTCGCCGGGCCGCGCGTCGGGGCACTGCTGTTCATGGTGCTGGTGATCGCCGGACAACTGGCCATGGCCATCACCCTCGATCATTTCGGCTGGGCCGGTTTCCGAGAAAATCCGATCACCTTCGGCAAGGTGGCAGGCCTGCTGTTGATCGTCGCCGGGATATGGATGATCCGTCGCGGCTGACGGGTGGCCACGAATACTGGCAAATGGACACTCCAGGTATCACGAAAAGGCGCTATGCTCAGGCATGCATTTTCTGTGATCACAAAAAGCCCCGTGGAGAAGGTTCTGACGTCGCCTGCGACGGCCCGGAGGTGGCCGCCAGCGGTGACAGGCCGAAAACGATGCCCGACGCCGAAGTACCGCGCCAACCCAATACCTTCGCCCTGTGGCGCGAAGTGGATGACACCCGCATCCGCACGCGCCTTGGTGGTTTCTTCTATTTTCTGGCCTGGCTGCTGACCTGGGCCTTCAGCGCAGCGCCCGGCAGCCTGATGTTCAGCGGGGTGCTGGGCTGCCTGCTGTTCGCCGCACTGCTGGCCGCGCGACTGCTGCACCGCCCTGACGGCCTCGAAAGCCCCGAGCAGTTGCAGCGCTGGCTCGACCGTCACTGGGGTCTGATCCTCCTGACTTCGTTGTGCTGGGGCCAGGCCCATGCGCTGGCGGTGTACAGCGATGCCTACAACGACTCGGAAATGATCGCCACACTGGCCACGGTGGCCTTCGCCACGGCGATGACCTTCAACTTCGCCATGCGCCGCAGCCGCGCACTCCTGGCGCTGGCCCTGCTCTACCTGCCGGGCCTGGCAGTGATGGCGCTGAACTGGCAGCAGAGGCACGCGATGCTGATCACTCTGATCTTCTATCTCAGCTATCTGATTCTGGTATTAGGGCGTAACCATCGCGAGTACCGCGCCACCATCAATCTGGAGCTCAAGCTGCTGGAGCAGCAAAGCCAGTTGGACCTGCTCAGTCGCACCGACAGCCTGACCCAGCTCGGCAACCGCTATCAGTTCAATAACCTGTTTCCCAGCCTGGTGGCCAATGCAGTGCGCCAGGGCGAGCCGCTGTCGCTGGTACTGATGGATATCGACTTCTTCAAGAAGGTCAACGACGAACACGGCCACGTCGGTGGCGATACCTGCCTGAGCGCCTTCGCCGAACGCATGCGCAAGGTGTTTCGCCGCGATGCCAACGCACTGCTACGCCTGGGTGGCGAGGAGTTCGGTGTGCTGCTGCCGGGCACCACACTGGCCCAGGCCTGGGATCTGGCCGAGCACTTTCGACAGGAGCTGGAGGTAGAAGGCCTGCAGTTGTACGATCAGCGTCTGGAGCTGACAACCAGTCTCGGCATCGGTTGCTTCAGCAACAGCCATGACGCCGATGCCGACGCCTTCTTCAAGCGCGTCGACAGTGCGCTATACCGCGCCAAGCGCGAAGGCCGTAACCGTCTGGTTGCGGCAGATCACTAAAGCGCGCTGGCGTTAAGATCACGTACCAATTTAGGTAGGGTGCAGCGGGGCTGCCCAGGCGGCGCACACCAGCGTGTTCCGGAGGGATAAGTGGTGTGCACGGCATCTTACAAAGCCCATCACGACTAAAGGCGGAACTTGCCCATCTACCCGGTTAGACCATCGGCCAGGCAGCTCAGGCCAGAGCGGCCGACACCTGGAAACTCAGATCTCAGGACCCTACGCTAAATTCCAGACGAGCGGTCTGACCACCTTCGTCGAGCACACTCAGTTGATGCCGGCCACTGGCGAACGCGTGGTTGAAGGGAGCATCCTGAGTGCTCTCCCCAATAGGTTGGCCATCGAGGAACCACCAGCGCCGGCCGCTGCCGCCCAGGGCCGAAAGATTGAGCCTTAGCGGTTCTTGACTGCCTTGCGGCCGACGCAAGCGATCGCCATTGCGCACACCGACGATGGACAACGGTGACACCTGACTGCTCTGTGGTGGCGGGCAGCTCGCATCGATATGTGGCAAACGCGCGGTACGCCGCTCCCGGCGCGGCAACCAGGGCTCCAGCGGTGCCGGCCACAAGGCCAGTTCACGCGCTTCGGCCCCGGCACAACCGGAGCCGACGCGCAGCCCTTGGGCATTGACCCAATAGCGCTCGCGCAAACCGCTCCCCAGTGGCTGATCGGCTGCCAGCAGCGTGGGTGGCGTGGTGCCTTCAAGCGTCCAGACGAAACGCAGGCGCCGGCAGTTGGGGTCGTCCCTGCTCATCGGCTGCCCCAATGGCCAGCAGATGGCCGCCACACCCACCTCGGCAGGTTGTGGATCGGGCGGTGTGGCAATGCCGCGCTGGCTGTCGCGGTTGACCAGCAGATCGTGAACCTGCAGCAACAGCGGCGCAGCGGAGGCCAGGCCGAACTGGCCAGGCACCGGCGTGCCATCCGGGCGACCGATCCAGATACCGATCAGGTGACGCGGGCCGACGCCGATGGCCCAGGCATCGCGAAAGCCGTAGCTGGTGCCGGTTTTCCAGGCCAGGGTCGGGCGCTGCGCCAGGTAGGCACGCGGGTCACGATCAGGGCGCGCCTGACCGCTGAGAATGCGCCTGATGATCCAGGCCGAGCCGGGCGACAGCAGGCGCCGCTCGCGCAGTTCATCACTCGGCTGCAGTCGCGGCTTGGCCGCCATGCCACCGCGCGCGAAGGCGCTGTAGCCTGCCACCAGCGACTCCAGGCGCGAACCGCCGCCTCCAAGGATCATCGCCAGGTTCGGCTCCGCCAGTGCAGGCAGGCGAATAGGCACACCGGCACTGCGCAGCTCACCGGCAAAGCGTTTCGGCCCGTAGGCTTCGAGCAACTGCACGGCCGGCAAATTGAGCGAGGTGGCCAGCGCCTCGCTGGCCGATACCGGACCGACGAAGCCGGCGGCGAAGTTGCCGGGCCGGTAGTCGCCATAGTGTCGCGGCACGTCCTGCAGCAGCGACTCGGAATGAATCAGCCCGGCATCCAGGGCCATGCCATAGAGAAAGGGCTTGAGCGTCGAGCCCGGCGAGCGCAGGGCGCGAACCATGTCGACGTGACCGAAGCGCGAGGTATCGGCTATATCCACCGATCCGAGATAGGCACGCACCGCCATACTCTCGTGCTCGACCACCAGAATCGCCGCCGAGGTGCGCTCAGGCAGGCGCGCGCGCCAGCCCAGCAGCAGGTCTTCCAGGCGCTGCTGCAAGCTGGCATCGAGGGTGGTGCGGATTAGCGGTGGGCTGCCGGCACGGTTCAGCCGCCGCGCCAGCAAGGGCGCGAGGCTTGGCTCACGGCGCGGCGCTAGAAACACTGGTTCCTCCAGCGCTTCGTCTACCTGGGACTGGGGCCACACCTGAAACTCGCCCAGGCGCCGCAGCACCTTGTCACGTGCGGCCTGGGCGCGCTCGGGATGCCGGTCCGGACGCAAGCGGCTGGGCGCCTGCGGCAGTACCGCGAGCAACGCCGCATCGGCACGGGTCAGTTGGCTCGGCGGCTTGCCCAGGTAACTCCAGCTGGCAGCCGCCACGCCCTCGAGGGTGCCACCGAAAGGCGCACGGTTCAGGTACAGGGTGAGGATTTCGTCCTTGGACAGGTGCCATTCCAACTGCGCCGTGCGCCACAGTTGCTTGAGCTTGCCGGGCAGGTCACGCCCATGCGGATCGAGCAGCCGCGCCACCTGCATCGACAGCGTACTGCCGCCGGACACCACGCGCCCGCCGGTCAGGTTCTGCCAGGCCGCACGCCCCAGCGCCAGCGGATTGACCCCAGGGTGCTGGCGAAACCAGCGGTCCTCGTAAGTCAGCAACGCTTCCAGGTAATAGGGCGAGACCTCTTCGGGCGTCACCGGATAGCGCCATACGCCATCACGGTCAGCGAAGCGCCACAACGGCGTGCCGTCCTCGGCCAGCACCACCCGCGCCAGATCATCCTCGGGCAGGGGTAGTGGAAAGAGTTGGTCGGCTAGCCAGAGCAGGGTCAGGGGGAGTACGAGAATGAGGAGCCAACGGCGAGTTAGGCGGCGCATGCAAGGCCCTCTCCCCCAGCCCCTCTCCCATAAATGGGAGAGGGGAGCCGATCAGCGTTTTGCCAAGACTTGTGGCTACGTTCACCGCCCATCTTGCTCGCCGATTTCAAGACGAACCCGTTCAAGTACCGCCTTCGTTTCAGCCAGCACCTGATGATTCCAGAAACGCAGCACACGATAGCCTCGACTCTCCAGATAATGCTCACGTTTCTGGTCGTATTCCGCCTGCCGCTGATGTTGACCACCGTCCAGCTCGATGACCAGCCAGCGTTCGGTGCAGATGAAGTCGACGATATAAGGGCCAATGGGTTTCTGCCGTTTGAACTTCAGGCCTAGGAAGCGGTGGGCACGCAGGTAATACCAGAGCCGTTGTTCGGCATCAGTCATCTCATGACGAAGGCGTTTGGCGTTGTCGAGTAGCGTCATGGTTCCTCCTTGAACCTTTTTTCCCTCTCCCCCAACCCCTCTCCCGCAAGCGGGAGAGGGGAGAAGTTAGACACGCAACAGAAGTTGTACACGCTCGGCCCCCTCTCCCATTCATGGGAGAGGGTTGAGGAGAGGGCCGCTTTTAGCGCCCCCTCACCACCAGACTATCCGGCGCACTACCCAGTGCCTGCCAGCTCGGGCGGTACATGGATTCGACCTGCGGTGGCGGTACACGGTAGCTGCCCGGCGTCACCGCACGGGCCAGGTAGAGCAGATGGGTAGTGCCGTACTCCTCCACATCCACCGCGGCTACGTAACGGTCGCCGCGATATTCCTGGTGCTTGATCCGCGCGTTCTGCATCGACTGACGCCACTCCTTGACGTTGATGCCTGCGTCATCAAGGCTCGCCGCGCTTTGCGCCAGGTTCTGGTTCTCCAGCTCCAGGCCAGCCGGGAGCAGGTCAACGACCAGGGCGTCCGGCACACGTTGCTTGGCGCGCACGGCCAGGTGCACCAGCACCAGTTCGCCGCTGTCCAGGCGCTGCAAATCGAGCGGGCGACCATCCATACCGAGGTACTCGCGCTCGATGCTGAGGTTCTCACCACCGGCGCGCGGCGCCTGGCTCGGGTAACCGGACAGGGTAAGTTGCTGATACAAGGTAGCGCTGCCGGCGTTGCTCACGCTCAGCGGTTCGGCCAGCTCGCCACGCTCCAGCTTGATGCCGGGCTGCTGGTTGCTCAGGTCGAACTGGAAGGCGCCGCTGGCCAGCTTGGCGCTCCAGCTTTGCTCGGGTTTGCCGAGAATGCCGCGACCGGCGAGGAACAGCGAGTTGCGCTCCTGGGTCGACAACCAGCGCTGACCGGCCAGCTCATCCGCCAGATTGAACAGACGTTGCTCGCGCTGGCCAGCCGCCAGATCGTGCTCTTCCAGCAGGGCGAGAATCAGCGCCTGATCGCGCAGCGGGCTGCCATAGTCAGCCATCCAGCGTTCGCCATCGCGTTGTTGAATCAAGCCCTGATTCAACGCCTGCTCGGCACGCGGTGCATCGCCCATCAGCTTCAATGCGGCGGCCAGTTGCACCAGCGGCAGACCGGAGCGGGCGTCGTTACGACGGTCGAACAGGCTGCGTAGCGCGCCCAGCGGCGCCTGTTGGCTACGCGCCAACACGTAGCCGGCGTAGGCCTGCACGGCGAAGCGGGTGTGGGCGAAGTCCTGGCTGTAGCTGGCTTCGATCAGACTGCTCTGCTGCAGGTAACGCAGCAGGCGGTCGTTGGCCTTCTTCAGTGCCTCTGGCGGTACGCCAAAGCCCTGCTCGCGAGCACGCAGGAGGAAGTCGGTGACATAAGCGGTGAGCCAGTATTCCTCTTCGCTCTCGGCGCTCCACAGGCCGAAGCCGCCACTGTGACGCTGCATGCCGAGCAGACGCTCGATACCCAGCTCGATGCTCTTGCGCCGTTGCTCTTCCGGCTCGCCTTCCAAGCCGAGGCGCTTGAGGCTCGCAGCGTCAGCGTAGAGCGACGGAAACAGGCCGCTGGTGGTCTGCTCCAGACACCCGTACGGATAGGCCTTGAGTGCACGGATCTGCTCACCGAGGTTCAGCGGCGGCCGGCTCGACAGCGCCAGCACCGCCTCCAGCCCGGCAGGCTCGAACTGGTTCAAGGTACCGGCCGGCAGGGTCCAGGGCTCGCCCTCCCCCAATACCGCACGGAAGTGTTGCAGCTGCGCCGGGTAGGCCGGGCGAATGCCCAGCGTCCATTCGCGACTGAAGTCGCCCAGCGTCTCGTTCGGCAGAGCCAGGCCCTGCACCTCGACATGGATACGCCCCTGCCCCAGGCCACCTTCGGCGCGCACCGGAATCCGCAGTGTGGTGCGCTGGCCGTCGTTCAGACGGATCGGCGCCTCACCCTGGTTGAGCAGACGCAGTTGGCCTTCCACACTGACCTGCACGTCGAGCTGCTGCTCGGCACCGGACAGGTTGGTCAGGTCCAGCGCCAGGGTGGTTTCGTCACCACCGGCAAGGAAACGCGGCATCGACAGTTCGGCGATCAGCGGCGCAGCGACCACCGTCTTGGCCTCGGCCATGCCGAAGCGTTCGTCGGTCCAGGCCTGGGCCATCAGTCGCAGCTCGCCGTTGAAGTCGGGAATGTCCAGGCTGACTTCGCCCTCGCCCTTGTCGTTCAGTTTCAGCGCATCGCTCTGCAGGGCGACGATCAGCACACTGGTATCCGGGCGTTTGCCACCGGCGGCAAGGCCGGCATCACCACCGAAGGCCAGGCTGGCGACGCGCCCCTGGGCTTCGATCAGTTGGCCGTAGATATCCAGTTGGTCAGCGCCATAGGCCTTGCGCCCGAAGAAGTTGGCGAAAGGATCGGGCGTGGCATAGCTGGTGATATTTAGGATGCCCACGTCCACCGCGGCGACCAGCACATGCACCTTGTCAGGAATGCTGCCGTCGGCATTACGCGCGCTGACCTTGACCTTCAGCGGCTGTTTGGGCCGCATCTTCTCTGGCGCCTCCAGGCTCACCGCCAGCTTGCGCGGGGCACGTTCCAGCGGCAGGTGCAGCAGGCCGACCGCACGTTTCGGGGTGACCTGCGCCTTGCGCTCACCCGGACGCACCACCAGGGCGCTGAGGTAGAGATCGTGGCGCGCCCATTTCTTGTCGATGGGCAGTTCGAAGGTCTTGCCTTCGGCCGGCACGCTGATTTCCTCCCACCACAGCGGCCCCTCGCTGGACTCGACCAGCAGGTAGCCGTTGCCGGCAGCGGGCGGGGTGACGGTGATCCTGGCCACATCACCGGCGGAATAGGCGGGTTTATCCAGCGCCAGCTTGACCTGGTCCGGGCGCACCGCGCCGCCATCGGCGTTGTCCTGCCAGCGGTAGCCGGCCCAGAAGCGCAGACTGCTGACCAGCCCGGTCTGGTTGTCCACCACCTCGACCCGATAAGGGCCCCACTCCACCGGGAAGCTGACCTTGGCGGTACCGCCCGCGGCGACCTTCAGCGGCTCGTCGCTGAGGGTGAGGAATTTCTCGTTGTAGTTGTGACGCCAGCCTTCACCGTCGGAGAAGCTCCAGAAATAGTCGCGGCGTTCGCGCACCAGGCGCACGTTGAGGTTGTCGGCTGCCAGCTTGTTGCCAGCGGCGTCGGCCACCAGAATTTCGAATTCGGCCAGGCTGTCGGCGTCGACTTCCTCACCCTCGAACAGCCCACGCAGCCCTGGCAACCGCTCGGCCGGCCACACCGGCTGGATGATGCGGCGGGTGATCGGGCGACCACCGGACTCTTGCAGGCTGGCCTGGAGGATCAGACGCAGCGGCGACTTGGCGTCACCCCAGCGATTTTCCGGGCGCAGCACGGCGCGGCCCTGATCGTCGAGACTGACCTCGTCCAGTTCCTGGTCCTGGCTCAGATCGGCCTCGGTGATATCGCCGAACTGATAGCCCGGCAGGCTGGCCACCGCCTCACGCAGCGGACGCACATAGAGCTGCCCGGTCAGGCGATTACCGGCGGCCGGCGCGCCGTAGAGATAGCGGCCAGTCACAGCGAACTCGGCACTGTCGCCCGGTGCATAGGGCTGGTCCTGGCCCTTGAGTTCCAGGGCCAGGCGCTCGGGCAGGAAGTCCTCGACGAGAAATTCATAGAGCTGTGGGCTGCCGTCGCCCAGGTCGAGCAACAGTTGCCAGCGCCCGGTCGGGGCCTCCTCGGCCAGCGGCAGTTGATACTGATAGAGGCCGTCATCACCGGCATTCCAGACGAACTTGCGGCTGATTTGCTCATCCGGGCGGCGTACCTCGACGCTGACCGGCTGCGCCTTGACCGGGCGACCATCGGCATCGCGCAGCAGGCCGTTGAGCAGCACGGTCTCGCCGGGGCGATACAGATCGCGCGGGCCGAACACGAAGAACTGCAGGGCGTGCGCTTTCGGGCCGGTGATGTCGAATTCGGCCAGATCCAGCGCCGGGGTGTTCAGGCGCAGCAGGCTGGTCTGCTCGTCCTGCCTGGCCAGCAGCACCTGGGCCTTGTCCGGCAGCGGCAGTTGCGCATGGCCGGCCGAATCGGTCTTGCCTTCAGCGAGCAAAGCGCCATCACCATCGAGCAACTCGAGCTGCACGCCGGACTGCGCCTTGCCACCTTCCAGCGTCTGGGTGAACACATCGAGGCGGTCACGATAACGATGCGCGGACAGGCCGATATCGCTCAGGGAAAACAGCGTCGCTGGCTGCGAGTAGCTGTAGCTGCCAGCCTCACGCATCACCACCAGGTACACGCCCGGCTGCTTGAACGGCTCCAGGCCGGCAATGGGCAGCAGCAGGGTTTCACGGGTATTGCGTGCCGGGTTCAGGTCGAAGCGCCCGCCATAGACTAGATCGGCCATCGGCAGCAGCTCGCGCGCCTCCCAGGTATCCAGGTTGCTGGCGCGGCCCCAGCGCGCGAGGAAATTCGGCAGCGCCTCGGGCTTGATGCGGAAGAACTCGACATTGACCTTGTCGACGTTCAGCGCGATCACCGGCAGGCCTTCGGCCAGTCGGGTCGGCAGCAGCGAGCCACGGCTGGCGAAACCGACGCTGGCCTGCAGGTCGCGGGTTTCGAAACGGCTGACATGCTCGGCAGCGAGTTTGCCGCCATTGATCGACTTCAGCCCGGCATCGATGGTCAGCACCAGTTTGCGCTTCGGCTCGAGGTGGCGCAGGCGCAGCTCGCTGAGGTTGTCGGTCAGTTCCCAGGCGCCATCGACCTTGCCAGAGACGCTATCGACCAGATGCAGGCGTTCGGCGAAGGGCTGATCGGGGTCCAGTGGCATGGAGAAGGTCAGCGACAGCGCACTGGCGCCATCGAGCTGCACCTCGGAAACGTCGACCACCTCCAGCTCGCGCCCGGCGTAGCGCTTGGCCAGTGCCTCGCGGTCGACCGCTGGCTTGGGCGCCTGTGGCTGTTGCGCAGCAGGCGCGGCGGGGGTCACCGTGGCAGGGGGCTGGGAGGAATCACAGGCGCTGAGCAGGCTCAGCAGCATGGCCAGAAGCAGTCCTTTGTTCGGCATTGCGGGCTCCGGAGAGTAGGGGCGCGAAGGCCATCACTATAGCCGAGCGGCCAATGCGCCGACGAGGCGAGGCGACGAAATCCGCCAAGCTGCGCACACTCCGCAGGGCGCCTATAATCGGCGCTTTGCTGGAACGGAAGCCCCACATGCACGCACTGCTCGAAGCCTGGCGCCACACCCCGACCCAGCGCAAGGTCTGGGCGCTGGCGGCACCGATGATCCTCTCCAATTTGTCGGTGCCCATGGTGGCCTTGGTCGACACCGCCGTGGTCGGCCATCTGCCACATGCTCACCAGCTCGCTGCGGTGGCAGTCGGCGGCAGCCTGTATACCCTGCTGACCTGGGCCATGGGCTTTCTGCGCATGGGCAGCACCGGTTTCGCCGCTCAGGCAGCAGGGCGCGAAGATGGCGGCGCGTTGCGCCAGGTGCTGGTGCAAGGGCTCGGCCTCGGCGTGTTCATGGCCTTGCTGCTGGGCCTGCTGGCTTTGCCGTTCAGCAGCGCGGCGCTGAGCCTGATGCAACCCTCGGCGGAGCTGGATCAGTTGGCGCGCCAGTATTTCCAGATTCGCCTGTTCGGCCTGCCCGCCAGCCTGGCGACCTATGCGCTGATCGGCTGGCTGCTCGGCACGCAAAGCGCCCGTGGCCCGCTGGCCATTCTGCTCACCGCCAACCTGATCAACGTATCGCTGGATCTGCTGTTCGTGCTCGGCCTGGAATGGGGCGTGGCCGGTGCGGCCTGGGCCTCGGTGATCGCCGAATGGAGCGGTGCCCTGCTCGGCCTGTGGCTGGCCCGTGGCGCGCTGGCACGCTATCCCGGCCAACTCGACCGCCGCGCGCTGCGACACTGGCGCAACTGGCGCCCAGTGCTGGCGGTCAACCGCGACATCTTCATCCGTACCCTGGCGCTGCAATTGGTGTTCTTCCTGATCACCGTGAAAGGTACGCGCCTGGGCGATGCCACGGTGGCAGCCAACGCGCTGCTGCTCAATGGTCTGACCCTGACCGCCTACGCCTTGGACGGCCTGGCGCATGCCGTCGAAGCCTTGTGCGGTCATGCCCTGGGCGCGCGTGATCGCGCTGCACTGCGCCGCTCGCTACTGGTGGCCGGCACCTGGTCGCTGCTGGCCAGTGCCGGCTTTGCGCTGTTCTTCCTGTTCGGCGGGCACTGGTTCGTCGGCATGCTCACCGATATCGCCGAAGTCCGCGAACTGGCGCTGACCTTCCTGCCCTACCTGGCCGTGCTGCCGCTGCTGGCCGTGTGGAGCTACCTGCTCGACGGCCTGTTCATCGGTGCCACCCGCGCCCGCGAGATGCGCGACGCCATGCTCATCGCCCTGGCCTTGGCACTGCCGCTGGCCTGGTGGCTGCAAAGCCTGGGCAATCACGGGCTGTGGTTGGCATTTCTGGCCTTCATGGGGCTGCGCAGCGTCATACTGGGTGGCTATGCTTGGCACTTGAGTCGCCGCGACCTGTGGTTCCCACTCCCAGTATCAGGAGAGATCGCCCATGCTCAGCGTTCAGCTGCCCGCTAACGAGGCCAAGCGCCAACAAGCCCTGGATAACCTGGAGCTGCTCGACACCCCCGCCGATCCCTACCTGGACGCCCTGACTCGTCTGGCCCGCGATGTATTTCAGGTGAAGATGGCGCTGGTCACATTGGTTGACCGTGATCGCCAATGGTTCAAGAGCCGCCAGGGGATGGACGCGGCTGAAACACCGCGCAGCCTCTCGTACTGTTCACACGCGGTCCTGCGCGACGCACCGCTCATCGCCGAAGACAGCCTGACAGACGCCTGCTTCGCCGGCTCCGAGTTGGCGCGCAACACCCCCGATGTGCGCTTTTACGCCGGCTGGCCGCTGCACGATAGCGAGGGCCTGCCATTGGGTACCCTCTGCCTGGCCGACCCGCAGCCACGCCAGTTCGGTATTCAGGAACATTTCCGCCTGCGTGACCTGGCCTACCTCGCCGAACACTACCTGCACCTGCAGCACAGTTCGCAACAGGCCAGTGACCTGCGCGACGCGCTCAGCCGTGAGCAGCGCAAGGGCATGCTCGATCCGCTTACGCAACTCTGGAATCGCGCCGGATTGCAGCATTTCCTGGCTCTGGAACAAGTCGCCGTCAAATGCAGCAGCCAGCGCCTGGGCTTGATCTATTGCGATCTGGATCATTTCAAGCAGGTCAACGACAGGTATGGTCATGACGGTGGCGACCATGTGCTCTGGGAAAGCGCCCGACGCATGAGCAGCGCACTACGACCGGCGGATATCCTCGCCCGCAATGGCGGCGAAGAGTTCGTCGCACTCACCCGCGTGCACGATGATACGGAACTGCTGCAGATCGCCGAGCGTATCCGTCTGAGCATCGCCAGCCTGCCCATACAACTCGACCAGGGCGAATTGCAGCAGACGGTCAGCCTGGGCTGCACCCTGCTCGGCCACGACGAGAGCAGCCAGGATGCACTGAAGCGTGCCGACCAGGCGCTGTATCGCGCCAAGCACGGTGGCCGTAACCGCAGTGAGCTAAGCGCGCTGCCCCAGTGAAGGAAACCCGCATGACTGCCGCACTCGTCGCTTACCTGCACTACCTGTCGATCTTCGCCCTGTTCGCCCTGCTCAGCATCGAGCATGTCCTGTTCAAGGCGCCGCTTGACCTTGCCCGCGCGCGCAGCCTGATGATCACCGACCTGGCCTATGGCATCTGCGCCGGCCTGGTATTGGCTACCGGCTTCGCCCGTGTGCTGTGGTTCGGCAAGGGCGCCGCCTACTACATGGGCAACAGCCTGTTTCACGCCAAACTCGGCCTGTTCATCCTGGTCGGCCTGCTGTCGATCCTGCCTACGGTGGTTTTTTTCAAATGGCGTGGCGCCGTGAAGGCCGCTCAGGTGCCCGCGCCGAGTGCTCGGCAGGTACGCCTGGTGACCCGGAGCATTCGCCTCGAACTGCTGCTGTTGCTGGTGATACCGCTGCTGGCGGCGCTGATGGCGCGCGGCTATGGCGTGATTGGCTGAACCCTGGGAGACGCCGTTAAGCGCCTCCGCAGAGCAACACCGTAGCCCGGATGCAATCCGGGAGCGGTGTCCAACATTGCGCCAGCCCCGGAGAGCATCCGGGCAGGCGGCTTACGACGCCAGGTAGGACGAACGGGTCAGGCCCAGACGCAGCGCATCGAGGAACTGGGTACGCTCACGGGCGCTGATCTTGGCGCTGGCGACCTTGTCGCGGTAGTGGGTCATCAACTCCTCGGGCGACAGGTGCACGTAGCGCAGCATGTCCTCGATGGTGTCGTGGGTCTCGATGCCGGCATGCACCACGCTGCCATCGGCGCTCTGGTAGATGTTCACCGAGTCGGTATCACCGAACAGGTTGTGCATGTCGCCAAGGATTTCCTGATAGGCGCCGACCAGGAAGATGCCCAGCACGTAATCCTCGCCTTCGCGCAGTTCGTGCACTGGCAGGCTGGTCTCGATGGACTGCTCATCGACGTACTGACGGATCTTGCCATCGGAGTCGCAGGTCAGGTCCTGCAGCACCGCGCGGCGCAGCGGCTCCTCGTCCAGGTGCGACAGCGGCAGGATCGGCAGGATCTGACCGATGGCCCAGGTGTCCGGCAGACTCTGGAACACCGAGAAGTTGCAGATGTACTTGTCGGCAAGCTTGTCGTTGAGTTCGTCGAGCACCGCACGGTGCGAACGCTGGCGGGCCTTGAGCTGGTTGTGCAGGCGACGGCAGATGGCGAAGTAGCACTGCTCGGCCAGCGCCTTCTGCGCCAGGCTCAGCTTGCCGGCCGAATACTGCGCGGCCACTTCCTCGATGTAGTGGGTGGCGCGCCAATAGGTTTCAGCGACCATTTCCGGGTCGCTGTCGTCGAGCAGCTCGATCAGTACCTGCAGTACTTCCGGCTGCTCGATGCTCGCATCGATCTCCGGCACCTTGTCGTTGTGCCGCTCGACGTCGGTGACCTGCACCAGCAGCACGGCGTGGTGCGCAGTCATCGCCCGGCCGCTCTCGGAGAAGATGTGCGGATGGGGGATTTCCTGGCGGTCGCAGAACTCCTTGAGCATGTCGACCACGGCATCGGCGTAGTCCTGCATGTCGTAGTTGATCGAGCTGGCGTTGCGCGAGTGGGTGCCGTCGTAGTCCACGCCGAGGCCGCCGCCGACGTCGATGTGATCGACCGGCAGGCCCATGGCGCGTAGCTCGCCGTAATAGCGGATGGCCTCGCGGAAGCCCTTGCGGTAGTCGGCGATGTTGGCGATCTGCGAGCCCATATGGAAATGCAGCAGGCGGATGCCCTGATCCAGCCCGGCGGCGCGGAAACGCTCGACCACCGAGAGAAGCTGCGCGGCAGACAGGCCGAACTTGGACTTCTCGCCGCCGGTGTCGGCCCACTTGGAGGATGCCAGCGAGGACAGGCGCACGCGCAGGCCGATCTGCGGCGCGACCTTGAGTTCAGCCGCCTCCTCGATCACCAGAGCGACTTCCGACTCCTTCTCGATGACAATGAACACGTTATGGCCGAGTTTCTGCCCCATCAGCGCCAGACGGATGAACTCGCGATCCTTGTAGCCGTTGCAGACGATGGTGCCACCCTTCGGCGCCAGCGCCAGTACGGCCAGCAGCTCGGGCTTGGAGCCGGCTTCGAGGCCGATGGAGACGTTCTGCGTGGCGATGATGTTCTCGATCACCGCTTCCTGCTGGTTGACCTTGATCGGGTACAGCGCGGTATAGCGACTCTGGTATTCCAGGCGTTCGATGCTGGCGTCGAAGGCGCCGGTCAGGCGCCGTACGCGGTCCTGCAGGATGTCCGGAAAGCGCACCAGCAGCGGCAGCGACAAACCGCTCTGACGCAGCTCGTCGACCTGCTGATAAAGATCGATCGGCTGACTGTCCGGCCCATTGGGCCGTACCTCGATACGCCCGGCGTCGTTGATCGAAAAGTACCCGGCGCCCCAATGGCGGATACCGTAAACACTGCGGCTATCGGCTACGGTCCATTGGCTGCCGTCGTCTTTGCGGGTGCGTCGTGCGGACATCTGAGTCTCCCTGGAAGTGGGTGTGCGCAACCGTGGGTCGCGTCAGAAATTAAAGGCGATAGATGACGGTTGCTCGGCGGTCGACCACCAAAGCCTGCCGAAAGTTTAGAAAAAGCGGGCTCAGCCGCCGGACTTCTTCGCGGTAAAACCGCGCTTGCTCAGTTCGGCCAACAACAGGTCGACGTGGTCGCCCTGAATCTCGATCACCCCGTCCTTGAGTGCGCCGCCGGTGCCGCAGCGTTTCTTCAAGGCGCTGGCCAGCTCCTTGAGCGGCTCCTCGGCCAGCGGCACGCCGCTGACGGTGGTGACGGTCTTGCCGCCACGCCCCTTGGTCTCACGGCGTACACGGGCAATGCCATCACCTTCCGGGATATGCGTCTGCTTGCAGATACAGGCATCCACCGGCTGGTTGCAATCCGGGCAATGACGGCCACCATCGGTGGAATAGACGAGACCGCTCAGGGCGGAAAATGAAGAGGCTTTCTTGACCACCGGCTTGTCCTCGTAGGGGTCAGGATAGCGACTGGCTGAACGGATTCAGCCGCGAAGCCCCACTCAGGCAGGGGCAGCGCTAGCGGACAGACGTCCGCTGAAAAGGCCGCGCAGTTTAACGGCAAAGGCCGGGCTTGCTAAGACCAAATTTGCGTCATTGTTCAGTACTTTGGCGACGCTGTTCGCCATCGTGCACGGAGCGCTCGGAATCAACGACGCCGTAGGGTGCACCGCGCGCACCGCCTTTACATCTGAGACGGAGCTTCGCTGCGCGCGGCGCGGCCTACGAACTCGATACAACCGCCCTCTCCCGCCCTTCGGACACCCTCGGCTTGGGCATCCTGCGTCGCTCTAACTCCTGCATTCCTGCAGTCGTCTCCCATAAATGGGAGAGGGTCATCGGAAGGCCGCAAGCGGCCGGCTCATATAGCGTTCCAGCGCCGCCAACGAGTCCGGGCAGTAAGGTAGGCGTTGAGTTTCCTCCAGCGCCTGCTCGATGCTGATAAAGCGCGCTTCCAGCACCTCTTCCGGCTGCAACACCAGCGGTGCGTCGGATACCGCCGAGTACACCATGCACCACAAGCGACTTTCCGGGGCGTCATAGAGAAAGTGTGCATGCTCGACCAACTCGGCATCGACAATGCCCAGTTCCTCGGCCAGCTCACGCTCGGCAGACAACCGATAGTCTTCACCTTCGAGCACCATGCCGCCGGCTGCCACATCCCAGTAGCCGGGATACAACGCCTTGCTCAGGGTACGCCGGTGCACGCACAGCAGACCGGCCGAGTTGAACAACAGGATGTAGGTGCCACGCCCGATCAGACGCTGCTCACGCAGGTCGGCGCGAGAGACACCGCCAAGCGGCTGATCCTGCTCATCGACCCAGGCCACGCGCTCCTGATCCGAGGCAGCGCGATGCGCTGCCTCCGCCGCTGAAATCGCAGCCATCAACCCTGGCTCAGCAGTTGACGCAGATCGATCATGCCGGCGTTGGCCCGCGAGATGTAGTTGGCCATCACCAGCGAATGGTTGGCGAGAATGCCGTAGCCACTGCCATTGAGGATCATCGGGCTCCACAGGGTCGCCTGCGCCGCCTCCAGCTCGCGGATGATCTGGCGCACGCTGACGGTGGCGTTCTTCTTCGCCAGCACATCGGCGAAATCCACCTCGACCGCACGCAGCAGATGCGCCAGCGCCCAGGCCTGGCCACGCGCTTCGTAGAACACGTTGTCGATCTGCAGCCAGGGCGTCTCATATACGCCGCCCTGACCAACCAGACCGGACTCTTTGGCATCATTGCCGACCTGCAGGGCTTCGCTCAGACGCACCTGGCCAACGCTGGCAGACAGACGCTGCGACAGCGAGCCCAGGCGCGTACCGGCATCACCCAGCCAATTGTTGAGGTTGTCGGCACGGGTGTAGAACTGGGCGTTTTTCTCCTGCGGATCGCTCAGACGCGCCAGGTAGCGATCCAGCGACTTGATGCCCTCGCGGTATTCGGACTCGGACGCTGGCAGCGCCCAGCTCTTGTTGTCGAAATGAAAACGCGGCTCGGCCTTGGCCAGGTCCGGGTCTTCGGTGGACTGCGACTGCGAACGGGAGAAGTCCTTGCGCAGCGCGCGGGAGAAATCGCGCACCTGCACCAGCACGCCGTATTCCCAGCTCGGCATGTTGTCCAGCCACAGGCCGGGCGGCGCCAGGTCGTTGGAAATGTAACCACCGGGCTTGTCGAGCAGCGTGCTGGCGACCTGCTTGAGGGTTTCCACCGTGGTATAGCCGGTCACCATCTGCCGCTGCGCCTGTTGCGCGGCGCTCTGAGCGTGCTGTTGCACCTGAAAGGCCGACGGCTCCTGACTCCAGTACCAGCCGACCACCAGCGCGATCAGCAGATAGACACCGATCAGGCCACCCAGCGCACGCGCGATCAGGCTGCTACCTGAGGCCTTATCGGTACTGCCCGGCGAGTTCGTCGAGCGATTCTTCCAGTCCAGCATGACAGTGTCCCTTTTTAAGCGAATTCGAGTGTTCGACCACAACCTGGCCAACGGGTTGCGACCTGTTCCGCACTATAAGGCAAGCCCACTGCAAAACGCAGGGCGCAGGCGCAAACTTACCGCTGGTAAGGGAAAACTACATTTCTGTCGCTTATACGACAGAAATACGACCGTCAATTGATCGACGGCAATGCCAGCGCCCGCAGCAAGTGATAGCATAAAGCCACCACTGATTTAACCACCTATAGAAGTCGGCCCATGACCGAGCACCCGGCCCCCAGTCGCGATCGCCTCAAGCATCACTTCGCCCAGCGCGTGATTCATCAGGCGCGCCAGGTGCTGGAAGTATGGCAGCGCCTGCAGCGCAGCGAATGGAACGATGCCGGCATGGCCGAGCTGACCGAAGCCAACCTGCGCCTGCTGCGCTACGCCGAGCGCTTCGAGCAGATCGAGCATGCGCAACTGGCGCAAAGCATTGGCACCAGCCTCGACGAGGTCGTGGAAAATCGCGGCCGTCTCAACAGTACGCTGATCGCTCGCCTCAATCAGGCCATGCAACGCCTTTCACATACCGGCCTGCGCCATAGCGACGCCTTCGAGCAAACCTTCCTGCCACCGCTGCGCAAACCGGTCTATCTCGCCCTGCAGGATGCCCAACGCGCCGAGCGCCTGGCCCAGCAACTGGAGTTCTTCGGCCTGGCCGCGCAGGCACTGAGCGATGAGCGTGCTTTCCGCGCCGCCATCACCGAGCGCCACCCCGCCGCCATCGTCATGGACGTCGACTTCGCCGGCGCCGGGCTGGAGCTGGCAGGCTCGGTGCAGGAAGGCCTGGAGCAGAAGATTCCTCTGCTGTTCTTCAGCCACTGCGACAACGACACCCCGACACGCCTGGCCGCGGTACGCGCCGGCGGGCAGGAGTTCTTCACCGGCTCGCTGGATGCCTCGAGCCTGCTCGAACGTATCGAAGTACTGACTCACGTCTCCCAATACGATCCGTACAAGGTGCTGATCGTCGACGACTCCAAAGCCCAGGCGACCCACACCGAACGCGTGCTCAACAGCGCCGGCATCCTCACCCACACCCTGACCGAGCCGATCCTGGCGATGGACGCGCTGGCTGAGCTGCAACCGGACCTGATCATCCTCGACATGTACATGCCCGAGTGCAACGGCGCCGAGCTGGCCAAGGTAATCCGCCACAATGACCGCTACGTCAGCGTGCCGATCATCTATCTGTCGGCCGAGGATGACCTGGACAAGCAGCTCGATGCCATGAGCGAAGGCGGTGATGACTTCCTCACCAAACCGATCAAGCCGCGCCACCTGATCGCCACCGTGCGCAACCGCGCAGCCCGCGCCCGCAACCTCAAGGCGCGCATGGTGCGTGACAGCCTCACCGGCCTGTACAACCACACCCATACCCTGCAACTGCTCGAAGATGCCTGCTTCCGCGCTCGCCGTGACGGGCAGCCATTGGCCTTCGCCATGCTCGATATCGATCACTTCAAGAAGGTCAACGACACCTACGGCCACCCCATGGGCGACCGGGTGATCAAGAGCCTGGCGCTGTTTCTCAAGCAGCGCCTGCGCAAGACCGACCATATCGGCCGTTACGGCGGCGAGGAATTCGCCGTGGTACTGCCCGACACCGACGCGCAATCGGCACTCAAAGTGCTGGAGGAAATTCGCCAGCGCTTCGCCGAAATCAACTACCCGGCGCAGCCGCAGGATCTGTCCTGCACCTTCAGTTGCGGCATCGCCATGCTGCAACCGGGCCTGGATGGCAATGCCCTGTCCAAGCGCGCCGACGAAGCACTGTACAAGGCCAAGCATGGCGGGCGTAATCGGGTCGAGCTGTACTGATAGCAATATGATTGCACTCACCCTTGTGCCGTCATAAAACAGCAACCAAACCGCAATAAGCTCGCGACCATCGTCCAGTCGTCGATCGAGCCCGCCATGCGCCTCAAGCTGCTCACCAACCTCAACACAGCGCTGCTGGTCACTGCCTGCGTCGCGCTGGCAGCCACGCTCTGGTGGTCGCAGCGCGCCTTGCAGCAGCCCATGCAACTGATGGCGCGCTACCTGACGCTGTCCCAGCAGTTCCAGGGCCAAGTGATCGATAACATCCAGGCCTACCTGACCAGCGGCAATGCCGTGCAGCACAGCGCCGCAACCCAGGCCATCGACGCCTTCGAGCAAGATCTCGCGCAACTCCCGCCGCAACTGATCGTCGAACTGCGCCCAAGCCTGGAACAACTGCGCGACTTCAGCGCCAACCAGTTGCTGGCGGCTGGCAAGCTGGCTGGCGACCCACAAGGCCTGCTGTTGCAGGCCGAGCGCGAGATGCTCGCCGCGCTGGAGCAGTTGAACCAGTATGCAGCCAGCGCCAATGGCCCGGCCGCCAACGACTATCGCCAACCTTTGCAGGACGCGGGCTCGCGCCTGATGAAGCTGGCTCACGCCCGCGAACGCTTCATCAGCCAAGGCCGCAGTGAACTGCTCGGCGATGTCGAGCGCGAACTCAAGGCCTTGCGCCAGCAGGTGGAAGTGCTCGACAGCCTGCCGCTACTGGGCGTGCAGCAGGACGCCAGCTCCGCCAGCGCTGGTTTCGCCGCACTGCTCGGGCTGGATGACGGCGGGCAGACGCAACAGGCGCAGGATCGTGGCATCGAGCTGAAGCGTGAGCTGCATGCCCTGGTACGTCGCTACCCCGCTGAACTGCAGCGCACGCGCGAACTGGTCGAACAACGCCAGCAACTGACCCTGATCACGACCGAACGCGTGCGCCAGGTGCAGCAGGCACTGGCGGCGCTGGAGCCGCTGGTGCAGAGCGAATATGACCGCATCCAGGGTGAAGTGCGCCTGCTCCAGGGCCTGATGATCGGCCTGATCCTGCTCATCGCCCTGCTCATCGACCGTATCCAGCGACGCCTGTCGCAGGTGCTGGGCCATCTGGTTCCCGCCTTGTCGCGCTGGGCCAGCGGCGACTTCGCCACGACGATCACGATCAATTCGCGCATCCGCGAATTGCGTGATATCGAGGACTCGCTCAACCACCTGCGCCGCTACCTGGTGGAGCTGGTCGCCAGCATCCGCCATCACGCCGAGCAGGTTGCCGACTCCAGCCACACGCTGGCCGACCTCACGGGAGGCCTGCACGCTGGCGCCGAACGCCAGGCCGGCGATACGGCACTGATCCGTGACGCGCTGGGCGAGTTGGAAGCGACCATCGGCCAGGTCGCCGAGGATGCCAGCCAGACCGCTCATGCCAGCCGTGACGCTGATCGCGCCCTGGCTCACGGCCAACAGGTCATCGGCCAGAGCCTGCAAGGCCTGCATGCGCTGGTCAGCGAGGTACAGGACAACGCCCAGGCCATCGAGCGCCTGGCCGATGAGACGGCGACCATCGGCGGTGTGCTGACAGTGATTCGCGGCATCGCCGAGCAGACCAATCTGCTGGCGCTGAACGCCGCCATCGAAGCCGCGCGTGCCGGTGAAGCCGGCCGTGGCTTCGCCGTGGTGGCCGACGAAGTGCGCTCGCTGTCACAGCGTACCGGCACTGCCACCGCGGAAATTCAGGAGGTGATCGGCCGCCTGCAGCAGGCCGCGCACCAGTCGGTACAGGCCATGCGCGCCCAGGTCGGACATGCCGAAGCCACGGCAGAAAAGGCCGAGGCCGCCGACGGCGCGCTGGACGAGATCGTCAGCGCCATCGGCACCATTGCCAGCATGGCCGGGCGCATCGCCGAGGCCACTGCCCAGCAGAGCAGCGCAGTGGGTGAGATTCGCGAACATGCTGAGCGCATTCACCAACTCGGCGATGACAACCTCGGCCTGATCGCCAGCGGACGCAACGAAAGCGAACGCCTGCTGCAGCTTGGCGGCGACCTGCACAAGGCCGTGCAGGTCTTTCGCGTGTAACAGCCTGCGACACGGCAGCGCAGGGCGACGCGAGACGGAACTCGGCAGGAGCGCTCTTTTCCAAGATTGCGCTCATATCCGGCAATCAACGCTCCGGCGCAACGACGGCGCGGCGAGCGAGTGCTTTCCGGTATCATGCCGCCACCTTTCGCCGAGATATTGACCCGATGTCACTGCGTCGACTGCTGCTCCCCCTGCTTCTGCTCTGCCTGAGCCTGCCCGCTAGCGCCAACCTGTTCGACCAGCGTCCGGCTGCGTCGCCGCTTGGTGCACCGCTGAACAACAGCAGCGATTTCCTGCCGGTACGCGAAGCCTTCAAGCTAAGCCTGGTCAGCAGCGATACACAGGCCGTGACGCTGCGTTTCGTCGCCGCCGAGGGCTACTACCTCTACCGCCACCGCTTCAACTTCAGCGTCGAACCGGCACAGCTGACACTCGGCAAAGCCGAATTGCCGGCCGGTCAGGCCAAGCACGACGAATTCTTCGGCGATGTCGAGGTGTACTACGGCGTGCTGGATATCCGCGTGCCGCTGGATAACCCGGACAATCGCCCGCTGCGCCTGCAGGTCGGTTATCAGGGTTGCGCCGACAAGGGCCTGTGTTACCCGCCGGAAACCGAATTCATCGAGATCGGTGACATGCCTGCTGCCAACAGCAGCGATGGGGTATCGATGGCATCCGGCTGGAACTGGAAAGAGCTGGCGCTGTTCTTTCTCGGCGGCCTGGCGCTGACCTTCACCCCCTGCGTGCTGCCGATGCTGCCAATTCTCTCCGGCGTGGTACTGCGCGGCCAGTTGGGCGGCCTGCGCAGCCTGACCCTGTCGCTGGCTTATGTGCTGCCGATGGCCGCCTGTTTCGCCATTCTCGGTACGCTGATGGGCCTGTTCGGCGCGGGTCTCAACCTGCAGGCGCGCCTGCAATCGGCCTGGGTACTGGTGCCGTTTGCCGCCTTCTTCGCGGTGTTCGCCCTGGCCATGTTCGGCCTGTTCGAGCTGCGCCTGCCACGCCTCATCAGCGAGCCACTGGATCGCCTGGCCGGCAAGACCCATGGCGGCTCGCATGTGAATGCCGCCCTGCTAGGCGTGCTATCGAGCCTGCTGGTCAGTCCCTGCGTCTCGGCACCGCTGGCCGGTGCCCTGCTCTATATCAGTGCCAGTGGCGATGCCCTGGGCGGCGGCCTGAAACTGCTTGCCCTGGGCCTCGGCATGGGTACGCCGCTGGTGCTGTTCGCCGTGGGCGGTGGTGCGCTGCTGCCGAAAACCGGCACCTGGATGGTGAGCGTACGCAATGCCTTCGGTGTGCTGCTGCTGGCCGTTTCGGTGTGGCTGCTCGAACGCGTGCTGCCGGGCAGCCTCAGTCTGGCCCTGTGGGGCCTGCTGGCCGGCGGCGTGGCGGTGTTTCTCGGTGCCCTGGAATTCGGCCCCAAGACGAACCGGCAGAAGCTCAGCCAGATCGTCGGGCTGGCCCTGCTGGTCTATGCCCTGGCTGCCTGGGTCGGCGCCTTGCAGGGCGCGACCGATCCGCTCAAGCCACTCGGCCAGTTGCAGGCCGGCGCCAGCCAGAGCAGCGCCAAGAGCGGTGCCTGGCAAACCCTGAGCAGCCCAACCGAGCTGGACGCGGCCCTGGCCGAGGCCAAAGCTGCCGGCCAGCCGCTGCTGCTGGACTGGTACGCCGACTGGTGCATCAGCTGCAAGGTCATCGAGCGTGAGGTATTCGGCAATGCCGAGGTGGGTAGCAAGCTGGCCGGCTGGCGCCTGATCCGCTTCGACATCACCGCAAGCAATGCTGCCCAGCGCGCCCTGCTGGACCGCTACCAACTGTTCGGCCCGCCGGCCATCCAGTTGTTCGCCGACAATGGTGACGAATGGCTCGATCTGCGTGTCGTAGGTGAGGTCGATGCCGCGACCTTCGCCGGCCGCCTGGATCAGGCCGGCAGCCGCCAGACAGAACGCTGAGTACACTCAGGGTGATCGGGCACGCGCCCGGCAACGACCGAAACCAGCGCTGTAGTCATATTTCTGCCGCAAACGCCGGTCATCGTGTCGACTATTGCCGACATCGGGCCAGCTACGGCATAGTCCTGCGCAGCCCGAACAACAAGGAACGCGACCATGGCCACCCTACTGGTGCTGCACGGCCCCAACCTCAACCTGCTGGGCACCCGCGAGCCCGATAAATATGGCGCCACCACCCTGGCCGAGATCAATCAGGATCTGGAGCGCCGCGCCCGCGAGGCTGGCCACCATCTGCTGCATCTGCAGAGCAATGCCGAATACGAATTGATCGACCGCATTCACGCCGCAAAAGGTGAAGGTGTCGACTTTATCCTGATCAATCCCGCCGCCTTTACCCATACCAGCGTCGCATTACGTGACGCGTTGCTGGCGGTGAGCATCCCATTCATCGAAGTGCACCTGTCCAACGTGCACAAGCGTGAACCTTTCCGCCATCACTCCTACTTCTCCGACGTTGCAGTGGGGGTGATCTGCGGCCTTGGCGCCAGCGGTTACCGACTGGCCCTGGAAGCGGCACTCGAACAACTGACCGGGCGCGCCTGACGCGTAGCCTGGTAGACAAGTCCTACCTCACCTCTGGGAGTTGACCATTCATGGATATCCGTAAAGTCAAGAAACTGATCGAGCTGCTGGAAGAGTCCGGTATCGACGAGCTGGAGATCAAAGAGGGCGAAGAGTCCGTACGTATCAGCCGTCACAGCAAGCAGCCGGCCTATGCCGCGCAGCCGGTCTACGCCCCGGCACCCGCTCCGGCAGCCGCGCCTGTCGCTGCTGCCGCTCCGAGCGCTGAAGCTGCTCCGGCTGCCGCACCGAAGCTGAACGGTACCGTGGCTCGCTCGCCGATGGTCGGTACCTTCTACCGCGCCGCTTCGCCGACCTCTGCCAACTTCGTCGAAGTCGGTCAGACCGTGAAGAAAGGCGACATCCTGTGCATCGTCGAAGCGATGAAGATGATGAACCACATCGAAGCCGAAGCCAGCGGTGTGATCGAATCCATCCTGGTGGAAAACGGCCAGCCGGTTGAGTACGACCAACCCCTGTTCACCATCGTTTGATGCACGGGGAGCCTGCAATGCAGAAGCTGGAAAAAGTCCTGATCGCCAACCGTGGCGAAATCGCCCTGCGTATCCTGCGCGCCTGCAAGGAGCTGGGCATCAAGACGGTGGCCGTGCACTCCACCGCCGACCGCGAACTGATGCACCTGGGCCTGGCCGACGAGTCCGTCTGCATTGGTCCGGCACCTGGCGCGCAGTCCTACCTGAACATCCCGGCGATCATCAGCGCCGCTGAGCTGACCGGCGCCACGGGCATCCACCCGGGCTACGGCTTCCTCGCCGAGAACGCCGACTTCGCCGAACAGGTGGAGAACTCCGGTTTCGCCTTCATCGGCCCGACCGCCAACGTGATCCGCCTGATGGGCGACAAGGTGTCGGCCAAGGACGCCATGATCAAGTCCGGCGTACCGGTGGTTCCCGGCTCCGACGGCCCGCTGCCGGAAGACGAGGAAGAAGCCCTGCGCATCGCCCGTGAAGTGGGCTACCCGGTGATCATCAAGGCCGCCGGCGGCGGCGGTGGTCGCGGCATGCGCGTGGTGCACAAGGAAGAAGACCTGATCAAGTCGGCCAAGCTGACCCGCACCGAAGCCGGTGCCGCGTTCGGCAACCCGATGGTCTACCTGGAAAAGTTCCTCGGCAATCCGCGTCACGTGGAAGTCCAGGTGCTGTCCGACGGCCAGGGCAACGCCATTCACCTGTATGACCGCGATTGCTCGCTGCAGCGCCGCCACCAGAAGGTGATCGAAGAAGCTCCGGCCCCGCTGATCGACGAGAAGGCCCGCGCCGAAGTGCTCAAGCGCTGCGTCGATGCCTGCATCGAGATCGGCTACCGTGGCGCCGGCACCTTCGAGTTCCTTTACGAAGACGGTCGCTTCTACTTCATCGAGATGAACACCCGTGTTCAGGTCGAGCACCCGGTCACCGAGATGGTCACCGGCATCGACATCGTCAAGGAGATGCTCAGCATCGCCGCCGGCAACAAGCTGTCGATCAAGCAGGAAGACGTGAAGATCCTCGGCCACTCGGTCGAATGCCGGATCAACGCCGAAGACCCGGACAACTTCATGCCCAGCCCAGGCAAGGTCAAGCACTTCCATGCCCCGGGCGGCAATGGCGTGCGCGTCGACTCGCACCTGTACAGCGGTTACAGCGTACCGCCGCACTACGACTCGCTGATCGGCAAGCTGATCACCTTCGGCAAGGACCGTGACGAAGCCATGGCGCGCATGCGCAATGCCCTGGACGAGATCGTGGTCGACGGCATCAAGACCAACGTGCCGCTGCACCGCGACCTGGTGCGCGACAAGGGTTTCGTCAAAGGTGGCGTGAACATTCATTATCTGGAAAAGAAACTGGGTATGGATAAGCACTAAGCTTCGGCATAGCGCACAAGACAAGGGCTGCCATTTGGCGGCCCTTGTCGTTTCCGGGCTGCCAGCGGTGGCAGCCGCCTCATTGCTTCAAGTAAGCTTCGCGCCAATTTGCGCCGTCCGCCACCGTGTTCATGAGGTTTGTCATGCCCTGGTTACAAGTCCGTCTCGCCATCACGCCTGAGCAGGCAGAAACCTATGAGGACGCCCTGCTGGAAGTCGGTGCCGTATCGGTAACCTTCATGGACGCCGAAGATCAGCCGATCTTCGAGCCGGATCTGGGCACCACACCGCTGTGGTCGAACACCCACCTGCTGGCGCTGTTCGAAGCCGATACCGACGAGGCGGCACTGATCGCCCACCTGACCCTGCTGTGCGGCGGCAGCCTGCCCGAGCACCAGATCGAGCACATCGAAGATCAGGACTGGGAACGCAGCTGGATGGACAACTTCCAGCCGATGCGTTTCGGCCAGCGCCTGTGGATCGTGCCGAGCTGGCATGCCGCGCCGGAGCCGGATGCGGTCAACCTGCTGCTCGATCCGGGCCTGGCCTTCGGCACCGGTACCCATCCGACCACCGCGCTGTGCCTGGAATGGCTCGATGGCCAGAAGCTGGATGATTGCCATGTGATCGATTTCGGCTGCGGCTCGGGCATTCTCGCCATCGCCGCCTTGCTGCTAGGCGCACCGCAGGCCGTGGGCACCGATATCGACCCACAGGCCCTGGAAGCCTCCCGCGACAACGCCTTGCGTAATGGCATCGACCCCGCTCGTTTCCCGGTCTATCTGCCGGCGGATATGCCGCAGCAACCGGCCGACGTGGTCGTCGCCAATATCCTTGCCGGCCCGCTGGTTTCCCTGGCACCGCAGATCACTGCGCTGGTCAAAGGCGGTGGACGCCTGGCACTGTCGGGCATCCTCGCCGAACAGGCCGAAGAAGTCCGCGCCGCCTACGCCGGCGCCTTCGACCTTGATCCGACCGCCAGCAAGGACGGCTGGGTGCGCATCAGCGGCGTCAAGCGCTGATGCGCGCGCAATCGTTGCGTTAGACTAGCTGCTTGGATTTTCCGGACCCGCGCATGAGCGAAAGCCACGTTACCCAGTGCCCCCATTGCCGTACCAGCTTCCGCGTCAGCCAGGCGCAGCTGGCTGCTGCCCATGGCGTCGTGCGCTGTGGGGCCTGCCTGCACGTGTTCAACGCCGCCGAACAGCTGTTCGGCCCTGCCACGACGAGCGCAACAGTCAAAGCACCCAGCGCGGTGGCGCAACAGTTCCACGCCGGCACCGGCAGCAAGCCAGCAGCCAAGAAAGCGGTCGACGATACGCTGTGGATTCATGACGACCTGGACCTCGACAGCCTCGATCTCGACGAGGAACTGGCCAGACTGGAAGAGCAGGAACAGCAGCTGTCGCAGCAGTTTCTTGCCCTGGAACGGGCGCCGCGCACAACCGAACGCTTCGAGGACATTGGCGTAGACGCCCCCAAGGACATCCACGATGAATCCTGGACTGAAGCCCTGCTGCGTGACGAGCCGGTAAAACCTGAGCGCGCACGCTTCGAGCTGCAGGAAAGTGACGCACAACCGCAAGCGGCTGCAGCGGAACGTAGAATGGCCGAGCCTGCGCCGCCCACCACAACGCACAGACAGCCCGTTGTCGAGCCCCCAGAGGAAGCCGACGAACCGCGCCTGGGTAGCCTCGATGACGAACCGCTGGAACAAGCGCAGACGGACGAAGCCCCGCACAGCGAACGCGAAGAGTCCAAGCTCACGCGCAACGAGCCGGGCCTGCGCGAAGAGCGCCTGTTCGACCTGGACGACGAACCCCTGCAACTCGACTGGCAGCAGCCACAAGGCACCGCCTGGGGGCGCGTGTTCGGCTGGGGCCTGCTCAACCTGCTGGCGGCAGCCGGCCTGCTGGCGCAATACGCCACCTACAACTTCGATGAACTGGCGCGACAGGATCGTTACCGACCCTGGTTCGAACAGCTGTGCCCCAGCATCGGCTGCAGCCTGCCGTCGAAAGTCGACATCGGCCAGATTCGCAGCAGTAACCTGGTGGTGCGCAGCCACCCGGAGTTCTCCGGCGCGCTGATCGTCGACGCCATTCTCTACAACCGCGCGTCTTTCGCCCAACCCTTCCCGCTGCTGGAAATGCGCTTCGCCGACCTGGGCGGACAGCTGATCGCCAGCCGCCGCTTCAAGCCCAGCGAGTACCTCGCTGGCGAGCTGGCCGGACAGCGCGAAATGCCGCCGCAGACGCCCATCCACATCTCCCTGGATATCCTCGACCCCGGCATCCGGGCGGTCAATTACAGCCTCAGCTTCCACTCTCCCGAGTAGCCTGCAGAGGCCGCGACCCGTGGTCGCAGGCTCTTTATCTAACTGCTGGCGATAAGCCCATAGCTGTTCAGAATTTGTTCAAAACGACCTTTATCCGGTCATCCAGAGCGGGTATCATGCCCACCCTTTCGCGAGCACCCGCCCCACCATCGTCTTCCCCGCCGAACACAGTGGAGGGCAGGTGTTGATCGCAATCGACCAAACCCAGCAGGGACGCCCCATGTCGGCCCCACGTATTGGCCCTTACACATTGCCCAATCGGTTGATCCTGGCCCCCATGGCCGGCGTTACCGATCGCCCGTTCCGCCAGCTGTGCCGCCGCCTCGGCGCCGGCCTGGTGGTGTCGGAGATGGTCACCAGCGATGTGCGCCTGTGGAACAGCCGCAAGTCCAGCCTACGCCTGCTGCATGCCGGTGATCCCGAGCCCCGCTCGGTGCAGATCGCCGGCGGCGACCCACAGATGATGGCAGAAGCCGCGCGCAAGAACGTCGAGCTGGGCGCGCAGATCATCGACATCAACATGGGCTGCCCGGCCAAGAAGGTCTGCAACAAGGCTGCCGGTTCCGCCCTGCTGCGTGACGAACCGCTGGTACGCGAGATCCTCGATGCGGTGGTTGGCGCAGTGGACGTGCCGGTAACCCTGAAGATCCGCACCGGCTGGGATCGTGCCAATAAAAATGGCGTTACCGTAGCAAAAATCGCCGAAGACGCCGGTATTTCCGCACTATCCGTACACGGCCGCACCCGCGCCGATCTGTACACCGGCGAGGCCGAATACGACACCATCGCCGCCATCAAGCAGGCGATATCGATTCCGGTGTTCGCCAACGGCGACATCGACTCCCCAGAAAAAGCCAAGGCCGTACTCGACGCCACCGGCGCCGACGCCTTGCTGATCGGCCGCGCCGCCCAGGGACGGCCGTGGATCTTCCGTGAAATCGAGCACTACCTGCGTACCGGCGAAATCCTCCCGGCACCGAGCCTGCTCGAAGTGGAACGCATTCTGCTGGAACACCTGGCCGCACTGCACGCCTTCTACGGCGAATTGATGGGCGTACGCATCGCCCGCAAGCATGTCGGCTGGTATCTGGCAACCCTGCCGGGCGCCAGGGAGTTTCGCGCCCAGTTCAACCGTCTGGACAGCACGGACGCACAGTGCGCCCACGTTCGCGCGTTCTTCCGCGAACGGCACAACGATGAAAACGAGGTGGCCGCATGACGTTGATGACAGAGACCCTAGTGAGTGGAATTGCACCCGTGAGTGACAACACCAGCCTTAAACAGCACCTGAACACGCCAAGCGAAGAGGGTCAGACCCTGCGCGGCGCCGTGGAGAAGGCGCTGCACAACTACTTCGCCCACCTCGAGGGCGCGGACGTCACCGACGTGTACAACCTGGTGCTCACCGAAGTCGAAGCACCGCTGCTGGAAACCGTCATGAATCACGTGAAAGGTAACCAGACCAAGGCGTCCGAGCTGCTCGGCCTGAACCGCGGCACGCTGCGCAAGAAGCTCAAGCAGTACGACCTGCTGTAACCCGAACCCCCGAAAAGGGCGGCCCGCATGAGCCGCCTCTTTTGCTGATATCCCCGCTCTGATGGATAGTGAAATGACCGACCAGACCACCCTTCTGCCCGTCCGCCGCGCGCTGATCAGCGTTTCCGACAAGACCGGCGTCCTCGAATTCGCTCGCGAACTGAGCGCCCTCGGTGTCGAGATCCTCTCCACCGGCGGCACCTACAAGCTGCTCAAGGACAACGGCGTGGCCGCAGTGGAAGTCGCCGACTACACCGGCTTCCCGGAGATGATGGATGGCCGCGTGAAGACCCTGCACCCGAAGATCCACGGAGGCATCCTCGGCCGTCGCGCCCTGGACGGCGCGGTGATGGACGAGCACGGCATCAAGCCGATCGATCTGGTGGCGGTCAACCTCTATCCCTTCGAAGCCACCGTGGCCAAGCCTGATTGCGACCTGGCCGACGCCATCGAGAATATCGACATCGGCGGCCCGACCATGGTGCGTTCGGCAGCGAAGAACCACAAAGACGTGGCCATCGTGGTCAACACCGGCGACTACGCCGGCATCGTCGCCTCGCTGAAAGCCGGCGGCCTGAGCTACGCCCAGCGCTTCGACCTGGCGCTCAAGGCCTTCGAACACACCGCAGCTTACGACGGCATGATCGCCAACTACCTGGGCACCATCGACCAGGCACGTGACGCCCTGTCCACCGAAGGTCGCGGCGCCTTCCCGCGCACCTTCAACAGCCAGTTCGTCAAGGCACAGGAAATGCGCTACGGCGAGAACCCGCACCAGAGCGCGGCCTTCTACGTCGAGGCGAAGAAGGGCGAAGCCAGCGTCTCCACCGCCGTGCAACTGCAAGGCAAGGAGCTGTCGTTCAACAACGTGGCCGACACCGACGCCGCACTGGAGTGCGTGAAGAGCTTCGTCAAGCCGGCCTGCGTCATCGTCAAGCACGCCAACCCCTGCGGCGTCGCCGTGGTACCGGAAGACGAAGGCGGCATCCGCAAGGCCTACGACCTGGCCTACGCCACCGACACCGAATCGGCCTTCGGCGGCATCATCGCCTTCAACCGTGAGCTGGACGGTGAAACCGCCAAGGCCATCGTCGAGCGTCAGTTCGTCGAAGTGATCATCGCCCCGAAAATCTCCGCCGCCGCTCGTGAAGTGGTGGCTGCCAAGGCCAACGTGCGCCTGCTCGAATGCGGCGAGTGGCCGGCCGAGCGCGCTGCGGGTTGGGACTTCAAGCGCGTCAATGGTGGTCTGCTGGTGCAGAGCCGCGATATCGGCATGATCAAGGCAGAAGACCTGAAGATCGTCACCCAGCGCGCGCCGAGCGAGCAGGAAATCCACGACCTGATCTTCGCCTGGAAAGTGGCCAAGTTCGTCAAATCCAACGCCATCGTCTACGCCAAGAACCGCCAGACCGTCGGTGTCGGCGCCGGCCAGATGAGCCGCGTCAACTCCGCACGTATCGCCGCGATCAAGGCCGAGCACGCCGGCCTGCCGGTACCGGGCGCGGTCATGGCCTCGGATGCCTTCTTCCCGTTCCGCGATGGCATCGACAACGCGGCCAAGGCTGGCATCACCGCAGTGATCCAGCCCGGTGGCTCGATGCGCGACAACGAGGTGATCGCGGCGGCCGACGAGGCTGGCATTGCCATGGTGTTTACCGGCATGCGCCACTTTAGGCACTAAAATCGGCCGCACTGAAACCGGCATCTGCGTTGTTGCCCCAGGTTCCGCCAATGCTCATTGCCAGTCGGCAACTGCGCTTGTCGAAACCTGGGGCGCCTAGCATCTACCGGCTTCATCGCGACCTCGAATTTTGTAGAACGTAGCCCGGATGAAATCCGGGAACGCTCAGGAGAACCCCATGAACGTACTGATCATCGGCAGCGGCGGTCGTGAACACGCCCTGGCCTGGAAAGTGGCGCAGGACAAACGCGTCGAGAAGGTCTTCGTCGCCCCGGGCAACGCCGGCACTGCGGTGGAAGCCAAGTGTGAGAACGTCGCCATCGACGTGCTGGCCATCGAAGAGCTGGCCGATTTCGCCGAGAAGAACGTGCAACTGACCATCGTCGGCCCGGAAGCGCCGCTGGTCAAAGGCGTGGTCGATCTGTTCCGCAGCCGCAAACTGGACATCTTCGGCCCCACCGCTGCCGCCGCCCAGCTGGAAGGCTCCAAGGCCTTCACCAAGGATTTCCTGGCGCGTCACAAGATCCCGACTGCCGACTACCAGAACTTCACCGAGATCGAGCCGGCGCTGGCCTATCTGCGCGAGAAAGGTGCGCCCATCGTGATCAAGGCCGACGGCCTGGCCGCCGGCAAGGGCGTGATCGTCGCCATGACTCTGCAAGAGGCCGAAGACGGGGTGCGCGACATGCTCGCTGGCAACGCCTTCGGTGAAGCCGGTTCGCGCGTGGTGATCGAGGAATTCCTCGACGGCGAAGAAGCCAGCTTCATCGTCATGGTCGACGGCGAGAACGTGCTGCCGATGGCCACCAGCCAGGACCACAAGCGCGTCGGCGACGCCGACAGCGGTCCGAATACCGGCGGCATGGGCGCGTACTCGCCTGCGCCGGTAGTCACCGCCGAAGTACACAAGCGCGTGATGGACGAGGTGATCTACCCCACCGTGCGCGGCATGGCCAGCGAAGGCAACGTCTACACCGGCTTCCTCTATGCCGGCCTGATGATCGACAAGGCCGGCAAGCCCAAGGTCATCGAGTTCAACTGCCGCTTTGGCGACCCGGAAACCCAGCCGATCATGTGCCGCCTGGAAAGCTCCCTGGTGCTGCTGGTCGAGGCCGCCCTGGCCAAGGCGCTGGACAAGGTCGAAGCGACCTGGGACCCGCGTCCGACCGTGGGCGTGGTGCTGGCCGCTGGCGGCTACCCCGGCGATTACGCCAAGGGCGACGTGATCGAAGGCCTGGATGAAGCCGCCAAGCTCGACGGCAAGGTGTTCCACGCTGGCACCGCGCTGAAGGACGGCCAGATCGTCACCGCTGGCGGTCGCGTACTCTGCGCCACCGCCATCGGCCGCACGGTCGCCGAAGCCCAGCAGCAAGCCTATCGCCTGGCCGAGAAAATTCGCTGGAACGGCATGTTCCACCGTCACGACATCGGCTACCGCGCCATCGCCCGCGAGCGCGGCGAAGGCTAAGGCCAGCGCCACTCGGAGAATACGGTGCGGATAGCGCAAAAAGCCGCGCCGCGCCGTATTCTCGCGAGCAAATGCTTGGCTATAATCCGGCCACTCATATAGAAGGACTTGCCCGTGCGCCGGCTCAGGATTGCCATCGGACTACTCGCCAGTTTGCTGTTGCTTGGCCTTGCCCTGACAGCCACTGCGAACGCCGCCTCGCAAAGCGCACATGCCTGGTCCTATCTGGTCGACGCCAGCGCCCGCCTGGACCTTGAAGAGGTTCGCGCTCAGCGCCAGCAGTTCAAGCCCCTCAGCAAACAATCCTTCACCTTCCCGCCCAGTGATCACGCCGTCTGGCTGCGTGCTGAACTGCCGCCGCAAGAGCAGCCCGTCTGGCTGTGGATCTTCTCGCCACGGGTGCAGTACCTCGATTACTACCTGCTACGAGATGGCCAGCTGGAGCAGAACCTGCACACCGGCGAGGCCATGCCACTGGACTCGCGGCCGCTGCCGTCGCGCTTCTACCTGATGCCCCTGCCGAATGACGGCCAGGCCCGCGTCGCCTATGTCCGTCTGACCTCCAACCACCCGCTGATGACCTGGTTCAAGGTGATGGATCAGGCCGAACTGGTCAGCCTGGAAAAACCCGCCTACCTCTACGGCATGCTGTTCGGCGCCCTGTTGCTGCTGACCCTGTACAACCTCATCCGCTTCATCTACAGCCGCAGCGCCAGTGGTCTGTGGCTGGCCGGGGTGAACATCGGCCTGGCCGTATGCTCGTCGGCCAACCTCGGCATCTTCGCCCAGTGGCTGCCCAGCCTGGGCTACAACCAGTCCCTGATCGCCGACCTCTCTGCCCTGTTCGCTGCCTTCAGCGCCCTGGCCTTTGGCCTGAGCTTCATGCACGGCACGCCAGTACAGCACAGCCCGCTCAATCGCCTGTTGCAGGGCAATGCCCTGCTGATTCTGGTATACGCCCTGTGCATCGCCGCCACCGGTCTGCTCTGGTACAGCTCGCTGGTCTACCTGCTGGTGGCCCTGAGCGCGATCAACCTGCTGCTGGTGAGCGCGCTGCACTGGCGCTCGGGCTATCAGCCGGCGCGCCTGATCACCATCGGCATGGTGGTGTTCAATCTCGGCTTCGGTTTCTTCGTCCCTGTTTTGCTCGGTTTCGATCAGCTCAATCCAGGCTGGCTGGTGCTCGGCGTGTTCAGCGTCGCCACCCTGGCAGGGCTGATCCTCAGCGTGTCATTGACCGAACGGCAACGGCAGATCCAGAGCGACACCCTGCAAGAGAGCACCGCCCTCGCGGCCAGCAGCGCCGAGCTGCGGGCCAAGGCCGAGTTCCTGGCCAAGATCAGCCACGAAATCCGCACCCCGATGAACGGTGTGCTGGGCATGACCGAACTGCTGCTAGGCACGCCGCTGTCGGCCAAACAGCGTGACTACGTGCAGACCATCCACAGCTCGGGCAACGAGCTGCTCACCCTGATCAACGAAATTCTCGACATTTCCAAGCTGGAATCCGGCCAGATCGAGCTGGATGACGTGCAATTCGACCTCGGTGCGCTAATCGAGGACTGCCTCGACATCTTCCGCGCCAAGGCCGAGCAGCAGCGCGTGGAGCTGATCAGCTTCATCCAGCCGCAGGTGCCACGGGTGATCAGCGGTGACCCCACGCGCCTGCGCCAGGCCTTGCTGAGCCTGCTGGACAACGCCTTCAAGCAGACCGACGAGGGCGAGATCCTGCTGGTCGCCGCACTGGACAGCAGCGATGGTCAGCAGCGCCTGCGCATTGCCGTGCAGGACAGCGGCACACCGTTGCAGGCCGAGGAGCGCGACGCGCTGCTCAACGTCGAACTGCAGAGTCGCGACTTCCTCTCCGCCACCCGGCTGGGTGGGCGTCTGGGCCTGATCATCGCCCGCCAGCTGGTGCGCCTGATGGGCGGCGAGTTTGGCATCCAGGGCAGCGGCAATCAGGGCACGACCCTGTGGCTGACCCTGCCGCTGGACGCCGCCCGCCTGCAGCAGCCGGAACCCGATCTGGACAGCCCGCTGCAGGGCGCCCGCCTGCTGGTGGTGGACGACAACGACACCTGCCGCAAGGTACTGATGCAGCAATGCAACGCCTGGGGCATGCAAGTCAGCACCGTAGCGTCCGGCAAGGAAGCGCTGGCCCTGCTGCGCACCAAGGCGCACATGCGTGAATACTTCGACGCGGTGCTGCTCGACCAGGACATGCCCGGCATGACCGGCATGCAACTGGCGGCGAAGATCAAGGAAGACCCCAGCCTCAACCACGACATCCTGCTCATCATGCTCACCGGCATCAGCAACGCGCCGAGCAAGGTGATCGCCCGTAACGCCGGGATCAAGCGTATCCTGGCCAAGCCGGTGGCCGGCTACACGCTCAAGACCACCCTGGCCGACGAACTGGCGCAGCGCCCCAACGACGCGCCGGCACAGGCCGCACCGACGCCGGTGAGCATGCCCCTGAACGTGCCGAGCGACTTCCGCATCCTGGTCGCCGAAGACAACAGCATCTCGACCAAGGTGATTCGCGGCATGCTCGGCAAGCTCAACCTCAAGCCGGACACCGCCAGCAATGGCGAGGAAGCCCTCAGCGCGATCAAGGCGCAGCCCTATGACCTGGTGCTGATGGATTGCGAAATGCCGGTGCTCGACGGTTTCTCCGCCACCGAACAACTGCGCGCCTGGGAAAAGAGCGAGAAGCGCCCGCGCACCCCCGTGGTGGCGCTGACCGCGCATATCCTCAGTGAACACAAGGAACGCGCGCGTGCCGTCGGCATGGACGGCCATATGTCCAAACCGGTGGAGCTGTCGCAGCTGCGCGAGCTGATCGAGCACTGGATCGCCGAACGCGAACTGCGTCGCCAGCGCGATGCGCTGCCACACTGATAGTCTTCCTTACCTTTTCTGCCTTTCTGCGAGCCTGCCGCCATGGCGTCCGAGTTGTTCAGCCTGTACCTGAAGATGCTGGTGCTCTACAGCCCCTTCTTCGTCCTCTCCTGCTTTATCGGCCTCAGTCGCGGCTACACCCTCAAGGAACGCAAGCGCCTGGCCTGGAAGGTGGCGCTGGCCACGCTGATCGCCAGCGTGCTGCTGTACCTGTTCGGCAAGCACATCTTCACCCTGTTCGGCATCACCATCGACGCTTTCCGTATCGGCGCAGGCAGCGTGCTGTTCATCTCCGCCCTGGGCATGGCCCAGGGCAAGTCGGCGGTGCAGAGCGACAACGTGCAGCAGGACGTAACCATCGTGCCGCTGACCATCCCCATCACCGTCGGCCCCGGCACCATCGGCGCCCTGTTGCTGATGGGCGCGAGCCAGCCGCACTGGGACGACAAGCTGGTGGCCGTGGCGGCGATCTTCCTCGCCAGCCTCACCGTAGGCGTGGTGTTGTACCTGTCCAACCAGTTCGAACGCCTGCTCGGCGACCAGGGGTTGCAGATCGTCAGCCGCCTGATGGGCCTGTTCGTCTGCGCCCTGGCCGCGCAGATCATCTTCACTGGGGTGAAGAATTACTTGGTGCCGTAAGCCGTAGCGCGCGCCAAACCGTAGGGTGCGCCATGCGCACCAGCCTTTATCGCAGAACGCTGGCGGTGCGCACAGCGCACCCTACATGCCCGCTGCGGTGAACGCACCAGCAGCCCTGAAACTCTGCACCATCCGCTTGCAGCGCGGCCCCAGCACGGTGCACCGCTCCTCGACAGCGCCCTGCTCGCAGCGCTGAAAATCACCTAACCACATGAAATAAAAGACTTTATAAGAACTGGCACCCTCATTGCTCTAGCGATTCCAACTTGGATACAAGATGGAATCTCGAAGCATGTCCAACGCACCGACCGCCCTCACCCTCGCCGGATGGCAACAGGCCTACCGCGACGGCCAGTCCCCTGCCGAACTGCTGCACGCTCTGCGCCTGGAACTGCGCACTGATGACAGCGCCTGGATCGCCCTGGCCAGCGAAGCGCAGCTAAACGCTCAACTCGACGCCCTGGCCAGCGCGCTGGAAGGTGCAGCCGGCGATCTGAGCAAGCTGCCGCTGTACGGCGTGCCCTTCGCCATCAAGGACAATATCGACGCTGCCGGCTGGCCCACCACCGCCGCCTGCCCCGAGTTCGCCTACACCGCCGACGCCGATGCCACAGTGGTAGCCCGACTGCGCGCGGCCGGCGCCATCCTTATCGGCAAGACCAACCTCGACCAGTTCGCCACCGGCCTGGTCGGCACCCGCTCACCTCACGGCGCGGTGCCCAACAGCTTCAACCCGGCTTACGTCAGCGGCGGTTCCAGCTCCGGCTCGGCCAGTGTGGTCGCGCGCGGTCTGGTGCCCTTCTCGCTGGGTACCGACACCGCCGGTTCGGGCCGCGTACCGGCGGGTTTCAACAATATCGTCGGGCTCAAGCCGACCAAGGGCTGGCTGCCCAATACCGGCCTGGTACCGGCCTGCCGCACGGTCGACTGCATCTCGGTGTTCGCCCTGACTGTCAGCGATGCCCTGGCCGTGGCCAATATCGCTGGTGGCTATGACGCTGCCGATGCCTACAGCCGCAAGAACCCGAACAGCGCCAAGGTCGGCATGCCGGCCCAGCCGCGTCTGGCCGTGCCGGCCAACCCCGAGTTCTTCGGCGACAGCCAGAACCAGGCCGTCTATGAGGCCGCACTGGGCAAACTGCGCGAACTGGGCGCCGAGCTGGTGGAGATCGATTTCGCTCCCTTCCAGCAACTGGCCGAGCAGCTCTACTACGGCCCCTGGGTCGCCGAACGCACCGTCGCGGTAGAAGGCGTGAACCCCGAGCACATCAACCCGGTGGTGCGCGGCATCGTCGAGAACGGCCACAAGTACAGCGCCTGCGACGCCTACAAGGCCGAATACATTCGCGCCGAACTGAGCCGCGTGATCAACGACGCCCTGGCCGGCTTCGACGCCATGGTGGTACCGACCTCACCAACCATCCGCACCCTGACCGAGATGGAAGCGGAACCTGTGCTGTTCAACAGCCAGTTCGGCACCTACACCAACTTCACCAACCTCGCCGACCTGGCCGCCCTGGCGGTGCCGGCTGGCCTGCGCGCCGACGGTCTACCGGCCGGCATCACCCTGCTCGCCCCGGCCTGGCATGACCAGGCATTGGCCGCCTTCGGTCAGCTCTGGCAGCAGGCACTCAATCTGCCACTGGGCGCCACTGGCAAGCCGCTGCCAGCGCAAACCGCCAGCGATAAACCAGCGCCGGGCTGCATCCGCGTCGCCGTAGTCGGCGCGCACCTGACCGGCATGCCGCTGAACTTCCAGCTCACCAGCCGCGATGCCGTGCTGGTGGAGCAGACCACCAGCACCGCGCATTACCGCCTCTACGCACTGCCCGGCACCGTGCCACCCAAGCCGGGCCTGGCGCGGGTGGCTGAGGACGGCGCCGAGATCATCGTCGAGCTGTGGGACGTGCCGCAGGCGCGCTTCGGCGAGTTCGTCGCCGAGATCCCGCCACCGCTGGGCATCGGCAACCTGGAGCTGGCCGATGGCCGCTGGGTCAAGGGCTTTATCTGCGAGCCCTATGCGCTGGATGGCGCCCGTGACATCACCAGTTTTGGTGGTTGGCGGGCGTTTATCGCCGAAACCAGGAAGTGAATGACTCCCCTCTCCCGCTTGCGGGAGAGGGGTTGGGGGAGAGGGTGGCCTGCATGCCCCCTCTCCCTAGCCCTCTCCCCGAGGGGAGAGGGAACTGATCAGCCGTAGATACTGTTATCTGGCGCAAGCGACATGGAGTTCGGGGTCGAACTTTCGTCCGGACTTCAGCACGCCAAAGGCCACATGCACGAGTTTGCGCATCATGGCACCGATGATGACTTTGGCTGGCTTGCCGTTACCGGCAAGCCGGTCACGATAGCGACGCCCCCAGTCGGTTCTGTACAGAGCCACCATCGCGGGCATGTACAGCGCACTGCGCAGCCGTGAGTGACCGACCTTGGACATCCGCGGCTTGCCCCTGACGCTGCTGCCAGACTCATACGCACGCACGCTCAAGCCGGCAAAGGCAACGAATTGGCGCGCCTTGTCGAAGCGTTCTCCTCCCAGGCCGTAGGCCAATAGAACGGATAAGGTGCGTTCCCCAAGACCAGGGATGGAGGTCAGCAGCTCACGCTTGCCTCGTAACATCGGGTCATCATCAAGCGTCTGGGATATCTGCAGTTCAATACGCTTGATCTCTTCGTCGAGCCATTGCAGGTGCTTGTCCAGACTTTCACGCACCGAGTCACGGGCCGACTCGATCCGGTTCTTTTCCTCGGTGCGCATGGTCACTAGGCCTTGAAGGCGCAGTACCAGCGCTTTTAACCGCTGCTCCGAAAGTGATGGAGCAACCCAAAGGGCAGGTTGTCGTTGCCGACAATAATCAGCCAACGCCCTTGCATCGATTGCATCAGTCTTGCTACGCAGACCCAGCGATTGAGCATGGGCTTTGGCCAGGGCTGGATTGATGACACTGACGCGATGCCCCGCATTGGCCAGATGTACAGCCACTGCCTCCCAGTAGATGCCCGTAGCCTCCATACAGATGTGCACTGTTGCTTGGGCGTGCTGATCGATCCAAGCGCACAACCCGACAAACCCTTCGGGGTTATTGGCGAAGACCTTGTTCTTGAATTTTGCACCCAGCATCAGGGCGCAATCGATTTTCTTCTTGGATATGTCGATTCCCAGAGGGATGAAGTCAAAAGAGCTCATGGCTTGCGCGATCCACCTTGTGAATGCTGACTCACGGCTTGGCCGGGTCGAAGATACTGTCCGATCTCTGGCAAGTTAAAGCAGGCAAACCGGTGCGAAATCTACATCACGGCCTTGTCGCCAAGGGTGGATACGGCATCCGGGTGCCTTGTGCTCAAGAGCGACTTGAGCAAAAACAAAATACAAGGGTGGATGACCGTAGCCATCCACAAAACCGAACAGCTGGTGGAAAACGCTTCGCGGTTTTCCACCCTACGACGAGGGAACGACCGTGTTTACCACCGTACTGATCGCCAACCGTGGCGAGATCGCCGTCAGAGCCATCCGCACGCTCAAGCGCCTGGGCGTCAAAAGCGTCGCCGTCTACGCCGACGCCGACCGCAATGCACAGCACGTACGCGACGCCGATATCGCTATCGCCCTGGGCGGCGACAAGCCGGCCGACAGCTACCTGCGTATCGACAAGATTCTCGCCGCCGCGCAAGAAACCGGCGCCCAGGCGATCTACCCCGGTTATGGCTTTCTCTCGGAAAGCTCCGAGTTCGCCGATGCCTGCGAAGCAGCCGGCATTGCCTTCGTCGGCCCGACCGGCGAGCAGATTCGCGAGTTCGGCCTCAAGCACCGGGCCCGCGAACTGGCGGCCCAGGCCCAGGTGCCGATGGCCCCGGGCACCGGCCTGCTGCACAGCCTGGAAGAAGCGCTGAGCGCCGCCGACAGCATCTGCTACCCGGTGATGCTCAAGACCACCGCAGGCGGTGGCGGCATCGGCCTGACCCGCTGCAGCGACGCCGCCGCGCTGGAAAGCGCCTACGAGAGCGTCAAGCGCATGGGCGAGCAATTCTTCAGCGATGCCGGGGTATTTCTCGAGCGTTTCGTCGATCAGGCGCGCCACGTCGAGGTACAGATTTTCGGTGACGGCGCCGGCCGCGTCGCCGCCCTTGGCGAACGCGACTGCTCGCTGCAGCGGCGCAACCAGAAGGTGGTCGAGGAAACCCCGGCGCCGAACCTGCCGCAGGCCACCCGCGAACGCTTGCACGCCGCAGCCGTGCAGCTTGGCGAGTCGGTCAACTATCGCAGTGCCGGCACCGTGGAATTCATCTACGACGCCGCCCGTGACGACTTCTACTTCCTCGAAGTGAACACCCGCCTGCAGGTCGAGCACCCGGTCACCGAGATGGTCACCGGTCTCGATCTGATCGAGTGCATGCTGCGTGTGGCCGCAGGCGATGCGCTGGATTGGCCCGCGCTCGACCGCGCCCCGCAAGGCGCCGCCATCGAAGTGCGGATCTACGCCGAAGACCCGCTGAAAAACTTCCAGCCCAGCCCAGGCGTGCTCACCGACGTGCATTTCCCGGACGACGTGCGCGTCGACGGCTGGGTCAGCACCGGCAGCGAAGTGTCGGCCTTCTACGACCCGATGATCGCCAAGCTGATTGTCCATGCCGACACACGCGCTGAGGCCATCGCCAAGCTGCAAAAGGCCCTGGGCGAAACCCGCCTGCACGGCATTGCCAGCAACCTCGACTACCTGCGCCAGGTGGTGGCCGACGAACGCTTCACCCAAGGCCAAGTATGGACGCGTCTGCTCGACAGTTTTTCCTTCAAGGCCAGCGTCATCGAAGTGCTGGAGCCCGGCACCTACTCCAGCGTGCAGGACTACCCCGGCCGTCTCGGCTACTGGGATATCGGCGTGCCGCCGTCCGGGCCGATGGATGATTTCGCCTTCCGCCTGGCCAACCGTATCGTCGGCAACCACGCCGAAGCCGCCGGCCTGGAATTTACCCTGCAAGGCCCGACCCTGCGCTTTCAAAGCGATGCGCTGATCGCCCTGACCGGCGCCGATTGCCCGGCCACCCTGGACGATGCACCGGTGGCCTACTGGCAGCCAATCGCGGTCAAGGCCGGCCAGGTGCTCAAGCTGGGCCGCGCGGTCAGTGGCTGCCGCACCTATCTCGCCGTGCGCAATGGCCTGGACGTGCCGCTGTACCTGGGCAGCCGCTCCACCTTCGCCCTCGGCCAGTTCGGCGGGCATGCCGGGCGCCCCCTGCGTACCGCCGACATGCTGGCCATCTCCCAGCCCGAGTTGCCGGCCTGCACCACGCCAGCGCCAGTCGCCCAGCCGCAGGCGGCTCACCCGAGCCTGATCCCCAGCTACGGCACCACCTGGAACATCGGCGTGCTGTATGGCCCGCACGGCGCGCCGGACTTCTTCACCGCTGAAGCCATCGAGGAGTTCTTCGCCGCCGAGTGGGAGGTGCACTACAACTCCAACCGTCTCGGCGTGCGCCTGAGCGGCCCGAAACCGAGCTGGGCGCGGGCCGACGGCGGCGAAGCCGGCTTGCATCCATCGAACGTGCACGACTGCGAATATGCCATCGGCTCGATCAACTTCACTGGCGACTTCCCGGTGATCCTGACCAAGGACGGCCCCAGCCTCGGCGGTTTCGTCTGCCCGGTGACCATCGCCAAAGCCGAGCTGTGGAAGGTCGGCCAGGTCAAGCCCGGCGACAAGCTGCGCTTTCACCCTATCGGCTTCCAACAGGCGCAGAGCCTGGAGCAGGCGCAACTGGGCAGCATCGAGGCACTGGCGGCGATCAGCGCGGTGACCCTGCCGGCACCGTCGCTGCAAGCGGACACCACCGTTTCCGCCACCGTGCTGGCCGAGCTGCCCGCTGCAGGCAGCCGCCCGCGTGCGCTGTATCGCCAGGCCGGCGACGCCTACATCCTGCTGGAATACGGCGACAACGTGCTGGATCTGGTCCTACGCCTGCGTGTGCATCTGCTGATGGAAGCGCTCAAAGCCGAGCCGCTGCGCGGCCTGGAAGAACTCGCCCCCGGCGTACGCTCGCTGCAACTGCGCTACGACAGCCGCGTGCTGCACCAGCGCACCCTGCTCGACCACCTGCTGCGCCTGGAGCGCCAGCTTGGCGATGTCGCCGAGCTCAAGGTGCCGACCCGGATCGTCCATCTGCCCATGGCCTTCGAGGACAGCGCAACGCTGGCCGCCGTCGAACGCTACCGCGAAACCGTACGCAGCGAGGCGCCCTGGCTGCCGAACAACGTCGACTTCATCCAGCGCGCCAATGGCCTGGAAAGCCGCGAGCAGGTTCGCGACATCCTGTTCGACGCCAGCTATCTGATCCTCGGCCTCGGCGACGTCTACCTCGACGCGCTCTGCGCGGTGCCGCTGGACCCGCGTCATCGCCTGCTCAGCTCCAAGTACAACCCGGCGCGCACCTTCACCGCCGAAGGCACTGTGGGCATCGGCGGCATGTACATGTGCATTTACGGCATGGACTCCCCCGGCGGCTATCAGTTGGTCGGTCGCACCCTGCCGATCTGGAACAAATACGTGAAGAACGCCCAGTTCGAGAATGGCCAGCCCTGGCTGCTGCGCTTCTTCGATCAGGTGCGCTTCTATCCGGTCAGCGAGGCCGAACTGGATGAGTTCCGTGAAGCCTTCCGCGAGGGCCGCGCGCAGATCCGCATCGAGCAAAGCGAATTCGACTTCGCCGCCTACAACCGCTTCATCGCCGACAACGCCGCCGCTATCGAAGCCTTCCAGCGCCAGCAGAAAGCCGCCTTCGACGCCGAAGTCGAGCTGTGGAAGGACGACGATCCGAGCACCGCACAAGCGCTGACCAGCCCGAGCCATGATGACGCCGATCTGGACGGCCATCTGGTCGCCGCCGAGATGAGCGGCAGCGTGTGGAAGGTGCTGGTCGAGCCCGGCCAGCACGTGGAAGCCGGCACACCGCTGCTGGTGGTGGAGGCGATGAAGATGGAGCTGGCAGTGACCGCGCCGGTGGCCGGCACGGTCAAGTCGCTGCGCTGCGCCCCCGGCAAGGCGGTGACGCCGGGCGATGCCCTGCTCCTGCTGACCCCGAACGAGGCGGCCTGAGATGCAACTGGTCAGCCCGGCCAAGCGCGGCAAGGAGCGCCCGGAGAATCTCGCCGAGCGCATCTACCTGCAGCTCAAGGACGACATCTTCGAGTTCCGCCTGCTGCCCGGTGATCGCTTTAGCGAAGGCGAGATCGCCGAACGCATGGCCGTCAGCCGCACGCCGGTGCGCCAGGCGCTGTATCGCCTGGAGCGCGAGGGCTATCTGGAGGTGCACTTCCGCAGCGGCTGGCAGACCAAGCCGTTCGATTTCGCCCACTTCGAGGAGCTGTACGAAGTACGCATCGTCCTCGAACTGGAGGCGGTCAAGCGCCTGTGCGAACGCCCCAATGACGTGCTTCCGGATGCACTGGAACAGCTGCGCCGCACCTGGATGGTGCAGCCGGAGCAGCGCCTGCAGGACCGCCGCGAAGTCTCGCGCCTGGATGAACGTTTTCACTGCCAGTTGGTGGAGGCCGCCGGCAATCGCGAGATGGCCCGCCTACACGCCGAAGTCAGCGAAAAGATCCGAATTATCAGGCGCCTGGACTTCACCCGGGGGCCACGCGTGGCACTCACCTACGAGGAACACGCCCGCATCCTCGGCGCGATTCTGTCGCGCCGCTGCGAAGAGGCACAGCTATTGCTCAAGACCCACATAGAGGTCAGCAAAGCGGAAGTGCGCAAGATCACCCTGCACATGCTGCACAGCGCCCGGCAACGGGCGCTACCGGCGCAAGGGTGACGTAAATGACCTTTTGCATCACTGCCGAACAATAAAGAGTTGCCCACTTACTCAAGTTGAGAATGGAGAACACAGCATGCAACGTCGCAGCCTGATCAAGGCCTTTACCCTTTCCGCTTCCATCGCCGCCATGGGCCTGAGCTGGTCCATCCAGGCCGCCGAGACCATCAAGGTCGGCATCCTGCACTCGCTGTCCGGCACCATGGCCATCTCGGAAACCTCGCTGAAAGACATGGCGCTGATGACCATCGACGAGATCAACGCCAAGGGCGGCGTGCTCGGCAAGCAACTGGAAGCGGTGGTGGTCGACCCTGCCTCGAACTGGCCGCTGTTCGCCGAGCGTGGCCGTCAGTTGCTGACCCAGGACAAGGTCGCGGTGACCTTCGGCTGCTGGACCAGCGTATCGCGCAAATCAGTGCTGCCGGTCTATGAAGAGCTCAACGGCCTGCTGTTCTACCCGGTGCAATACGAAGGCGAAGAGATGTCGCCGAACGTGTTCTACACCGGCGCCGCGCCAAACCAGCAGGCCATCCCGGCGGTGGAATACCTGCTCAGCGAAGACGGCGGCGCCGCCAAGCGCTTCTTCCTGCTCGGCACCGACTACGTCTACCCGCGCACCACCAACAAGATCCTGCGCGCCTTCCTCAACAGCAAGGGCATCGCCGACAAGGACATCGAAGAGGTCTACACCCCCTTCGGTCATAGCGACTATCAAACCATCGTCGCCAACATCAAGAAGTTCTCCGCTGGCGGCAAGACCGCCGTGGTTTCCACTGTGAACGGCGACTCCAACGTGCCGTTCTACAAGGAACTGGCCAACCAGGGTCTGGAAGCCACCGAAGTGCCGGTGGTGGCCTTCTCCGTGGGTGAAGAAGAACTGCGCGGCATCGACACCAAGCCGCTGGTCGGCCACCTGGCAGCCTGGAACTACTTCCAGTCCGTGGAAAACCCGGTCAACGAGAAATTCGTCGCCGACTGGAAAGCCTACGCCAAGGCCAAGAAGCTGCCGAACGCCGACACCGTGGTGACCAACGACCCGATGGAAGCCACCTACGTGGGCATCCACATGTGGGCGCAGGCGGTCGAGAAGGCCGGGACCACCGACGTCGACAAGGTACGCGAAGCCATGGCCGGCCAGACCTTCGCGGCGCCGAGCGGCTTCACCCTGAAGATGGACGAGAAGAACCACCACCTGCATAAGCCGGTGATGATCGGCGAGATCCAGGAAGACGGTCAGTTCTCCGTGGTCTGGGAAACCGACGGCCCGATCCGCGCCCAGCCGTGGAGCCCTTACATCGAAGGCAACGACAAGAAAGCCGATACCCCGGTGAAGTCGAACTGATTCCACGGTTCTCACCCGCTGCAAACCTGTAGGAGCTGGCTTGCCAGCGATCACCCTGATCACCCGCAAGCGGGCTCCTACAGGCCATCAAGGACACCCTTATGCCCACTGCCCTTACCCGAATTCTCCTGAGCCTGCTGTTGTTGCTGCCTCTGGCGGCGCAGGCTGGCGAGGCCGACGATTTCGTCGCCGCCAACGCCAGCAAGCAGGCCAAACTGCTGCAGGACTGGGCCGCCGCGCCCAGCCCCGAGCGTATGCCACTGCTGCAAGCTCTGCAGCAGGGCCGCGTCGGCAGCGATGCCGACAAACGCGCCTTCATCGACCAGAGCGGCACCTGGCAAGCCGCCGATGGCGACGCCGCAGCCAACGGCACGCCACGCAAACTGCGCCTGAACAACCGCCTGCGCGGTCTGGTCGCCTTCGCCGTGGCCAGCCATCAATTGCTCGACGACGACGCCGCCGTGCGCCTCGCCGCCGCCAAGCAACTGCAACGCAACACGCCGCCGGCACTGCTGCCCTTGCTGGAAAACCGCCTGAGCGCGGAAGCCGACGAGAACGTGCGCGATGCCATCACCCTGGCCCTGGCCAACCTGCAGCTGGAGGCCAGCGACCCTGCCGTGCGCCTGGCTGCCGTGGAGCGTCTGGGCAAGACCGGCGACCCACTGGCGCGCACCCGCCTGCAAAGCCTGCTCGATGGCGAAGAAAGCGACAGCGCCGTGCGCGCCGCCGCCGAACAGAGCCTGGCTCAGGTGAAGAACAAACTAATGATCGGCGAACTGCTCGGCCAAGCCTTTAGCGGCCTGTCGCTGGGTTCGATCCTGCTCCTCGCCGCCCTCGGCCTAGCCATCACCTTCGGCCTGCTCGGGGTGATCAATATGGCCCATGGCGAAATGCTGATGCTCGGTGCCTACACCACCTACGTGGTGCAGTTGAGCTTCCAGCGCCTGGCACCCGAATACCTGACGCTCTACCCGCTGGCCGCCTTGCCCATCGCCTTTCTGGTCACGGCCTGCATCGGCATGGCGCTGGAGCGTACGGTGATCCGCCATCTCTACGGCCGCCCGCTGGAAACTCTGCTGGCCACCTGGGGCATCAGCCTGATCCTGATTCAGTTGGTACGCGTCACCTTCGGTGCGCAGAACGTCGAAGTGGCCAACCCGGCCTGGCTGTCCGGCGGCGTGCAGGTGCTGCCGAACCTGGTGCTGCCGTACAACCGCATCGTCATCATCGGCTTCGCGCTGTTCGTCGTGGTGCTGACCTGGCTGTTGCTGAACAAGACGCGCCTGGGCCTGAACGTGCGCGCGGTGACGCAGAACCGCAACATGGCCGCCTGCTGCGGCGTGCCCACCGGGCGCGTGGACATGCTGGCCTTCGGCCTCGGTTCGGGCATCGCCGGCCTCGGCGGCGTGGCCCTGAGCCAGATCGGCAACGTCGGCCCGGACCTTGGCCAGAGTTACATCATCGACTCCTTCCTGGTGGTGGTACTCGGCGGCGTCGGGCAACTGGCCGGTAGCGTGCTGGCCGCCTTCGGCCTGGGCGTGGTGAACAAATTCCTCGAACCGCAGATCGGTGCCGTGCTCGGCAAGATCCTCATCCTCGCGCTGATCATTCTGTTCATCCAGAAACGCCCGCAAGGCCTCTTCGCTCTCAAAGGACGGGTGATCGACTGATGACCATGCCACTCAATCAAACATTGCTGGCCCGCGCCAGCGCCAAACTCGGCCCGCAGGTCTCCCTGGCCATCGGCCTGCTGGTGCTGGCGATCCTCGTCGCCATGCCGTTGCTGCACCTGCTGCCGGCCGACCATGCCCTGCACGTCTCGGCCTATTCGCTGACCCTGGTGGGCAAGATCCTCTGCTACGCCATCGTCGCCCTGGCGCTGGATCTGGTCTGGGGCTACGCCGGCATGCTGTCGCTGGGCCACGGCCTGTTCTTCGCGCTCGGCGGCTACGCCATGGGCATGTATCTAATGCGCCAGAGCGCTGGTGACGGCCTGCCGGCCTTTATGAGCTTCCTGGCCTGGAACGAGCTGCCCTGGTACTGGTACGGCACCTCCAGCTTCCTCTGGGCCATGTGCCTGGTGGTGCTGGCGCCCGGCCTGCTGGCGCTGGTGTTCGGCTTCTTCGCCTTCCGCTCGCGGATCAAGGGCGTGTACTTCTCGATCATGACCCAGGCGCTGACCTTCGCCGGCATGCTCCTGTTCTTCCGCAACGAAACCGGCTTCGGCGGCAACAACGGCTTTACCGGCTTCACCCGCATCCTCGGCTTCGACATCACCGCGCAGAGCACCCGCGCGGCGCTGTTCTTCGCCACCGTGGTGTTGCTGGTGGGCAGCCTGTACCTGGGCTTTCGCCTGGCACGCAGCAAGTTCGGCCGGGTGCTCACCGCCCTGCGTGACGCCGAGAACCGCCTGATGTTCTGCGGTTACGACCCACGCGGTTACAAGCTGTTCATCTGGGTATTGAGCGCGGTGTTGTGCGGTCTGGCCGGCGCGCTGTACGTGCCGCAGGTGGGCATCATCAACCCCAGCGAAATGGCGCCGACCCAGTCCATCGAAGCCGCCGTGTGGGTCGCCCTGGGCGGTCGCGGCACGCTGATCGGCCCGCTGCTTGGTGCCGGCCTGGTCAACGGCATGAAGAGCTGGTTCACCGTGGCCTTCCCGGAATACTGGCTGTTCGCCCTGGGCGCGCTGTTCATCGTCGTCACCCTGTATCTACCGCGTGGCGTGGTGGGCTTGCTGCGCAAGGAGAAGGATCAATGAAAGCCACTCCGCTACCTGAAACCATGCTCGAAGCCGCTTTCGACCCCAACGGCCTGACACTGGACACCGGCAAGACCGTCGGCAAGGGCGTCAACGTCCGCCACGGCACCATCCTTACGCTGGAAGACATCAACGTCAGCTTCGATGGTTTCAAGGCGCTGACCAACCTGACCCTGTACATCGGCGTCGGTGAGCTGCGCTGCATCATCGGCCCCAACGGCGCCGGCAAGACCACCATGATGGACGTGATCACCGGCAAGACCCGTCCGGACAACGGCGTCGCCTACTTCGGCGAGCAGTACGACCTGACCGCCATGAGCGAAGTGCAGATCGCCCAGGCCGGCATCGGCCGCAAGTTCCAGAAGCCGACGGTGTTCGAAGCGCTGACGGTGTTCGAAAACCTGGAGCTGGCACAGAAGACCAACAAGTCGGTATGGGCCAGCCTGCGCGCCAAACTCAATGGCGAGCAGAAGGATCGTATCGAGGAAGTGCTGACCACCATCCGCCTGGAAGCCTCGCGCAACCGCCCGGCTGGCCTGCTATCCCATGGCCAGAAGCAGTTCCTGGAGATCGGCATGCTGCTGATGCAGGAGCCGCACCTGCTGCTGCTCGACGAGCCGGTGGCGGGCATGACTGACGCCGAAACCGAGTTCACCGCCGAGCTGTTCAAGTCGCTGGCGCGCAAGCACTCGCTGATGGTGGTGGAGCACGACATGGGCTTCGTCGGCTCCATCGCCGACCACGTCACCGTGCTGCACCAGGGCAGCGTGCTGGCCGAAGGCTCGCTGGAACAGGTACAGAACGATGAGCGGGTGATCGAGGTTTATCTGGGTCGCTGACAGTCGGTGCGCACGGCGCACCCTACCCGGCGCGGCTTATCCCGTAGGGTGCGCCGCGCGCACCGCATGCTTAAGGACATCGATATGCTGCAAGTCCAACAACTCCACCAGTATTACGGCGGCAGCTACATCCTCCGTGGCCTGTCGTTCGACGTGAAGGTCGGCGAAGTCACCTGCCTGCTCGGCCGCAACGGCGTGGGTAAGACCACCCTGCTCAAATGCCTGATGGGCCTGATCCCGGCCAAGGACGGCAGCGTGCAATGGGAAGGTAAGGCCATCACCGGCTTCAAACCGCACCAGCGCGTACACGCCGGCATCGCCTACGTGCCGCAGGGCCGCGAGATCTTCGGCCGCCTGACGGTGGAAGAGAACCTGCTGATGGGCCTGTCACGCTTTCCCGGCAGCCAGGCCAAGGCCGTGCCGGATTTCATCTACGAGCTGTTCCCGGTGCTGCGCGAAATGAAGCATCGCCGTGGTGGTGACCTCTCCGGTGGCCAGCAGCAACAGTTGGCCATCGGCCGCGCCCTGGCCAGCCAGCCGCGCCTGTTGATCCTCGACGAGCCCACCGAAGGCATCCAGCCGTCGGTGATCAAGGAGATCGGCGTGGTGATCAAGAAGCTCGCCGCTCGCGGCGACATGGCCATCCTGCTGGTGGAGCAGTTCTATGACTTCGCCGCCGAGCTTGCCGACCAGTACCTGGTGATGAGCCGTGGCGAGATCGTCCAGCAGGGCCGTGGTGAAAACATGGAAGCCGAAGGTGTGCGCGGGTTGGTGGCGATCTGACCAGCCTCGTAGGGTGGACGACGCTTCATCCGTCCACCACTCTGCGATGCAAGGGTGAATGAAAAAACGTCATCCCCCTACGCCCAGCTCCGCCTTGTGGGGCTTTAGTCGCGACGGATCCTAGCGCCAGCATGTATGGCAATCGCTGCGCGCACCACGCACCGAGTTGGTTCGAGGCACGCCTCTTGCTTGCCCACTCGGTCAACTATCCTGCGAAAGCGCTGCCCTGACATGAATCTGCCTGCCGCCCTGTTCACGCCAAGCTGGCCTGCCGAGCTGGAGCTGGCCTACGCGCGCCACGGCGAACGCACCACGCCGGTGCGCAGACGCCACCTTGGCCCCCTTAGGGTGCAGAAGCACCTGTATGCCGAAGGCCCGGAGGTGTGCCAGCACATCATCGTCCATCCGCCCGGAGGCATCGCGGGTGGCGATACGTTGGACATCTCGGCTCATGCCGGCGAGAACACCTGGGTGCAGCTCACCAGCCCCGGCGCCGCCAAGTGGTACAGCGCAGCCGGTGTCGCCCGCCAGGATCTGCGTCTGCGCGTCGAGGCCGGCGCCACCCTGGAATGGCTGCCGCAGGAAACCATCCTCTATGCCGGCGCCCAGGCCGAACTGCACACGCAGATCGAGTTGCACGGCGATGCGCGCCTGTTCTACTGGGATATCGTCGCCCTAGGCCGCCCCGCCTCCGACGAGCGTTTTGCCAGCGGCCACTTTCAGGCCGCGCTGGATATCCGCCGTGACGGCAAGTTGCTCTGGCACGAGCGCCAGCGCGTGAGCGGTGGCGACGGCCTGCTCGACTCGCCCATCGGCCTGAACGGCCAGCCGGTGTTCGGCACCCTGCTGGTCAGCGGCGAAGTGGACAGCGAACTGCTGGAACGCTGCCGTGAATTGAAGATCGACGGCGTGCGCGGTGATCTCAGCCAGCTCGCGGGCCTGCTGATCGCCCGCTGCCTGGCCAGCGAGGCACTCAAGGCGCGTGCCTGGCTGATCGCCATCTGGCACCTGCTGCGTCCAGCGCTGCTAGGGCGGGAAGCGGTGCCACCGCGAATCTGGAGCACATGAGCACAACGAACAGGTAGGAGCCGGCTTGCCGGCGATCCGCAGAGGCCTGATCGCCGGCAAGCCGGCTCCTACGAATTGCAGTACAGCCACGCCAGCGTGGAACAGCGCACGCCGCGTTCTACCCAGCGACCGAAACACCATTGCGGACAAGGCACGGCCTTGCCGCTCCAAGACTGGAGCCGTCATGGATTTGTCACCAAGAGAAAAAGACAAGCTGCTGATCTTCACCGCCGGCCTGGTGGCCGAGCGCCGCCTGGCCCGCGGAGTCAAGCTGAATTACCCGGAAGCCATGGCCTATATCTCCGCCGCCCTGCTCGAAGGCGCGCGCGACGGCCAGACGGTCGCCGAGCTGATGCACTTCGGCACCACCTTGCTGAGCCGCGAGCAGGTGATGGAGGGCGTACCGGAGATGATCCCGGAAATCCAGATCGAAGCCACCTTCCCTGACGGCACCAAGTTGGTGACCGTCCATCAGCCGATTGCGTAACTCATGAGCTATTCCATAGTCGACGCCAGCGAAGCCGACCTGCCTGGCATCCTCGCCATCTACAACGACGCGGTGCAGCACACCACGGCGATCTGGAACGAGACGCTGGTGGATCTGGCCAACCGCCGCGCCTGGCTGACCGAACGCACGGCAGCCGGCTTCCCGGTACTGGTGGCGCGTGATGCAGGCGGCGCGGTACTCGGCTACGCCAGCTACGGCACCTGGCGCAGCATCGAAGGTTTTCGCCAGACCGTCGAGCACTCGGTCTACGTGCGCGCCGACCAACGCGGCCAAGGGCTCGGCCCAGCGCTGATGCAGGCGCTGATCGAGCGCGCCCGCGCCGCCAACCTGCACGTCATGGTCGCCGCCATCGAGTCGGAAAATGCCGCCTCGATTCGCCTGCACCAGCGCCTCGGCTTCGTCACCACCGGGCAGATGCCCCAGGTCGGGCGCAAGTTCGGGCGCTGGCTGGATCTGACTTTCATGCAACTGATTCTGGAGTGAGCACCCCATGATTCCCGGCGAATACCAGATTGCCGACGGCGAGATCGAGCTCAATGCCGGTCGCCGCACGCTGACCCTTTCCGTGGCCAACAGCGGCGACCGACCGATCCAGGTCGGCTCGCACTACCACTTTTTCGAGACCAACGATGCGCTGCTGTTCGACCGCGCCAGCACCCGTGGCATGCGCCTGAATATCCCGGCCGGCACCGCCGTGCGCTTCGAGCCCGGACAGAGTCGTGAGGTGGAACTGGTCGAGCTGGCCGGCGCGCGTCGGGTGTTCGGCTTCGCCGGGCGGGTGATGGGCAATCTCGACTGATGGTTCCCACGCTCTGCGTGGGAACCCATAGCGGGACGCTCCGCGTCCCTGCGACGCAGAGCGTCGCCAACTGCATGTCCACGCAGAGCGTGGGCACGATCAAACGAATACAGGAAGTGCCGATGAAGATTTCCCGCCAAGCCTACGCCGACATGTTCGGCCCCACCGTCGGCGACAAGGTGCGCCTGGCCGACACCGACCTGTGGATCGAAGTGGAGAAGGACTTCACCACCTACGGCGAAGAAGTGAAATTCGGCGGCGGCAAGGTGATCCGCGACGGCATGGGCCAGGGCCAACTGTGCGCCGCCGACGTGGTCGACACCCTGATCACCAACGCGCTGATCATCGACCACTGGGGCATCGTCAAAGCCGACGTCGGCCTCAAGGACGGGCGCATCGCCGCCATCGGCAAGGCCGGCAACCCGGATATCCAACCGGACGTGACCATCGCCATCGGCGCCGGCACCGAGGTGATCGCCGGTGAAGGCATGATCCTCACCGCGGGCGGCATCGACACCCACATCCACTTCATCTGCCCGCAGCAGATCGAAGAAGCGTTGATGAGCGGCGTCACCACCATGATCGGCGGCGGCACCGGGCCGGCCACCGGCACCAACGCCACCACCTGCACCTCCGGGCCGTGGCACATGGCGCGCATGCTGCAGGCCGCCGACGCCTTCCCGATGAACCTGGGCTTTACCGGCAAGGGTAACGCCTCGCTGCCCGAGCCCTTGATCGAGCAGGTCAAGGCTGGCGCCATCGGCCTCAAACTGCACGAAGACTGGGGCACCACCCCGGCCGCCATCGACAACTGCCTGAGCGTGGCCGATGAATACGACGTGCAGGTGGCGATCCACACCGATACCCTCAATGAATCCGGCTTCGTCGAGACCACCCTCGGCGCGTTCAAGGGCCGCACCATTCACACCTATCACACCGAAGGTGCCGGCGGCGGTCACGCGCCGGACATCATCAAGGCCTGCGGCTTCCCCAACGTGCTGCCGTCCTCGACCAACCCGACGCGCCCGTTCACCCGCAATACCATCGACGAACACCTGGACATGCTCATGGTCTGCCACCACCTCGACCCGAGCATCGCCGAGGACGTGGCCTTCGCAGAATCGCGTATCCGCCGCGAGACCATCGCCGCCGAAGACATCCTGCATGACCTCGGCGCCTTTTCCATGATCAGTTCCGACAGCCAGGCCATGGGCCGCGTCGGCGAGGTGATCACCCGTACCTGGCAGACCGCAGACAAGATGAAGCAGCAGCGCGGCCCGCTGCCCGAAGACGCACCCGGTAACGACAACTTCCGCGCCAAGCGCTACATCGCCAAGTACACCATCAACCCGGCGATCACCCACGGCATCAGCCACGAAGTCGGCTCGATCGAAGTGGGTAAATGGGCCGACCTGGTGCTGTGGCGCCCGGCCTTTTTCGGCGTCAAGCCGACGCTGATCCTAAAAGGCGGGGCGATTGCCGCCAGCCTGATGGGCGATGCCAACGCCTCGATCCCGACGCCACAACCGGTGCACTACCGGCCGATGTTCGCCAGCTACGGCGGCAGCCGCCATGCCACTAGCATCACCTTCATCAGCCAGGCGGCATTCGACGCTGGTGTACCGCAGCAGCTCGGGCTGAAGAAGAAAATCGGTGTGGTCAAAGGCTGCCGCGAGGTGCAGAAGACCGACCTGATCCACAACGGCTACCTGCCGAATATCGAGGTCGATCCGCAGAACTATCAGGTCAAGGCCGACGGCCAGTTGCTCTGGTGCGAGCCGGCCGACGTGCTGCCGATGGCGCAGCGCTATTTCCTGTTCTGAGTTGCCCTGCGGGAAGAGCCGTCGGGAAAGCTAGCGCAGCTGGCTGTCCTTGCTGCCCCGCCGGTTGTAGCCGGTGAAGGCGGCGCTCTTCCGGTCGTGTTCGGCCTGGCAATTGACGCACAGGCGCACGCCGGGAATGGCCTGGCGACGCGCCTCGGGAATGACGGCATCGCATTCTTCGCAATGCCGCAGGCTCTCGCCTTTCGGCAACTGGCTACGGGCACGCGCGACGGCGTCCTCGATGCTGCTGTCGATCTGTTCCTGCACCGCGTCGTCGCTTGCCCAACCGCCAGCCATGTTCGACCTCCTCGCACTGTCCGGACAGATATGCGCCTGGAGAATGCGAAGTGCAAGTGGTGTTCTGGCTAGGAGTCTGTTCACGATATTGCGAGCTGGAAGCCTACAAGGCAAAAACAGGCGAGGATCGGTCGGAGTCGCGCTCGACTTTACGAGCTGTAAATGAGCAGTCCGATCGGGCTGGCGCTCCAGCCTGTTTTTAACGCCGTAAGGTCGAAGCGCAGCAGATCGTGAACAGGCTCTTACTCGCGGACTTCCATGAACTCCTTGGCCCAGACGATGTAGTCCTCGGGCATGGTGTACTTGTGCGTCAGTTCGGTGGCGTTGAGGTCGCACGGCTGGGCGCCGCGCTGCTCGCGCAGGCAGTCGTAGGTGGCCTTGATCGCGGCGAAGTAGGCGGCGTGGCCGTTGACCACGATGCGCACGCCCAGACGCGCCAGGCGTTCGTTATCACGCAGCTCGGGGTTGCCGTAGGTGACCAGCATCAGCGGCACCTTGAGGCCTGCGGCGATCTGCTCCAGGTGGGCGAAATCCTTGATCCCGACCAGGCAGATGCCATCGGCGCCGGCGGCCTCGTAGGCGCGCGTGCGGCGGATCACTTCGTCCACTTCCAGCACCCCGGCGTGGGTCCGGGCGATGATGGAGAGTTCCGGATCGACGCGTGCTTCCAGCGCAGCGAGGATCTTGCCGACACCTTCCTCGATGGAGATCAGATCGGTGGACTTGCGGCCGAACTGGGCCGGCAGCAGGGTGTCTTCGATGGTCAGCGCGGCGACACCGGCGCGTTCCAGCTCGACCACGGTGCGCATCACGTTGAGCGCATTGCCGTAGCCGTGGTCGGCGTCAGCGATCACCGGCAAACGCGCCACGCGGCCGATGCGCGCGGCCTGCTCGACGAACTCGCTGAGAGTGATGAGGGCAAAGTCCGGCGCGCCGAGCACTTGAAGAGACGCGACGGAGCCGCCGAGGATACCGACCTCGAAGTCGAGATCGGCGGCGATGCGGGCGGACATGGGATCGAAGACCGACGCGGTGTGATAGCAGCGATCGGAAGCCAGCAGGGCACGAAAGGCACTGCGCAGCTCATGGTGGGATGCACGTTGCAGGATGGGCATGGGGGCGTATTCCAAAGTCGGTTGAATCGCTTCTTTCTCGTTTTAGTCATGGCGTAGACGTGACGAATGCTAGCGCAAGGCACTTGCTGCCAGCTTTCAGTCGGTACGCCCTGGCGGATAGCCAGCAATTTACCGGCCAGCCAGCTCCGCCGGCAGCGCCGGGAAGAAGCCGCCACCGCTCAGCAGGCCGTAGGCCATCCAGGCGGCGACCGCCAGATAGAACAGGCGCGGCAGCCAGGTCGCCAGCGACTGCTGCTGCGAGGCCAGCTGTTGTGCCTGCAGGCGGGCGAAGCGCAACAGTGCTTCACCTGGTCGACCGGTCGCTTCACCGGTATTGAGCACACCGATGAACATGGCCTTGCCGGGAAAGCTCAGCGCATCGAAGGCCCGAACCAGTGACTGCCCAGCCGTGATTCGCGGCGCCAGGCTGGCGAAATCCCGCCGCAAGCGCGCATTGGTTATGGCACTGCAGGCACGCGGCAGGGCGTCGAGCACCGGCATGCCTGCCTCCAGCAGCAACCCGAGACTGTCGCAAAAATTACGCAAATCCGCCCGCCACTGCAGGCTGCCGAATAACGGCAAGCTCAACAACAGATCGTCGAGCAAGCCGGGGGCCTCGCTCCGGCGCTGCTGCCAACGGCGCCATAGCGCGCTCACCCCCCACAACAGCGCAGACAGCCACAGCAGCGGCAACAGCACGGCGAGCAAATAGCCGCCCCCACTCAGGCCACCCGCCACCAGGGCAGGCAGGGGTTTGACCGCCAGCGCCAGCAGCAGCACGCCCGCCGGCAGCAGCAGACGTGATCTCAGCTCAGTCACATGACGCGCTTGCTCGTCGTAGCGCTGCGCCAGTTGCCGATAGATGTGCGTCAGCGCGCCGGCTTCCTGCGCGGCACGCACCAGGCCACTTTCCAGTGGCGTAAAAACGCCACTCAACTGGCCGGAACTCGCCAGATCGCGACCGTTATCCACCATCTGGCGCAAGCGCTTGAGCGCAGCCTCATGGCGCGCCCCGAGCGTCAGGCTGGCCAACGAGCGATCGATGGGTACACCCGCCTGTTCCATCGCCCCAAGATGGGCGAACAGGTCAGCGCGACTGCGCAGATCGAGCGTAAGGTGACGACGCGCCATGATTGGACTCGGTGAATGACCAGCGCTCAGGGTAACCAGTCGCCGCGCCAGCCGCTACGGCTCCATGGGCGGCATCGCCGCATGTGGTAGCCAGCGCTTGAGGATGGCGGCCAGACTGCCGTCCTCGTGCATCTGCTGCAGGGCGCGCTGCCAGCGCACCACACGTACCATCGAGGTTTGCGGGGAGAAGGCGATGTAATAGGCCGAACGCATGAAGGGCACATGCGCGGTAACGTCTTGCGGTTTGAGCTCGGCGGCAGCCAGCTCGCCCGCCAGGGTCAGATCCTCGGTGGCAATCAGCTTGACCCGGCCATGCCTGAGCATGGTCATCATCTGCTTCGAGCTGGACACGCCATAGAGGTTGCTGAACCCCTGTGCACTCAGGGTCTCGTAGGTGTACCACTGCTTGGGCAGCGCCAGAGGCCCGCTGGCGGCGGCCTGCTGCAGGGTATCGATGACCAGGTGACGGGACTTCAACGAATAGAAGCTGGTGGTACCGACCACGATGGGGCCGACCCAGTGGAATCTATCCTCACGCACGGGCGTGCGCACGGTAGAAAACAGAGCCGTGTCGGCGGCCTGCTGAGCCAGATGGAAGGCCCGTGTCCAGGGCAGCACTTCGATCTTCCCGCTGTCGCCGGTACGCGCCAGCAGGGCCCTGACCACCTCGACGGAAAAGCCACTGGGTTCGCCATCGCGGGTGAAGCTCATCGGCGGGGCTTCTTCGGTGAGCAGGCGCAGCTCAGCCGCAGCCGGCGCGCACAGCGCCAGCAACGCGAGACACAACCATCGACGCAGGTGCCTGCCCATCATGTTTCCTCTCGTGTGCAGCCCGGCAAGCCGGGCAATGCCCTGCAGCCACCTCACTCCGGCCGCAACTGATCGGTCAACGCCCGCGCGTCGGCCTCCGGCAGCCAGCGTCGATAGACACGTGCCAGGCTGCCATCATCACGCATCGCCTGCAACGCATGCTGCCAACGGGCGACACGCGCCTTATCGGTCTGCCGGGAAAAGGCAATATAGGAGTCATTGCTCATCAGGTCGAACTGCGCCTGCAACTGTCCGGCATGCATGCCCTGCTCGGCGAGCATGCCATCGAGGGTTAGGGTGTTGGCCAGCAGCAGCTTGACGCGACCATGACGAAACATGCGCAGCATGTCCTGCGGTGTCGACACGCCATAGAGGTTTTGCAGATTCTGCTCGCGCAACAGTTCATAGCTGTACCACTGCCAGGGGACAGCGAGCGTGCCGAGTTGGCGCACATCATCGAGGGTGTTGACTCGCAGTCCGGCATCCTTGAGCGTGTAGAAACGCGTATGACCGCGCGCGATCGGCCCCACCCACTGAAACTCGGCCTCGCGCTGCGCCGTGCGTACGGTGAAGAACAGCGCGCTATTGGCCTGCTGGCGAACCTGATGATAGCCACGGGTCCAGGGCACCAGCTCGATCCGTGCCGGCTCGCCAGTACGACGGATCAGCTCTTCGACAACGGCCACCGCCATGCCACTGGGCTTGCCGTCCTCGAGGTAGCTGAACGGTCGATAGTCCTCGGTATACAGCCGCAACTCGGCAGCCAGCACATGGGCGCAGGCACTGCAGAGCAGCAACAGGGCTGCGAGCGGGTACTTCAGGCTCATTGCAGATCACCGTCCGTGATGCACCCTACGACCAATTCAGGGTGACCAGGCCGGCCATCATAAACGCCCGGACGATCCATCACCAAGGCCGCCTGCTGAACCCTGCGCGGCCATGATCCGCAGCTCAGCACCACCCGCCTCACTGCGCCACCCAGCCTGTCTGCACGCTGTCGGCTCATACTTTTTCACATTCAAAACCGACGGTCGGGCTAGCCCTGGCGCGCCGGGCAGGCGATCATCGGCCTTCCTACGCAGACTCCAGCTACCATGACCGCCACGACTGACAGCCGTACCCCGACGCACAAGCCCCGCCCACTGATCGACCTGGCCATCAGCATCCTGATCCCTTCGTTCATCCTCATGAAACTCAGTGGCGAGCAGCGCCTCGGCGCCGATGGTGCGCTGATTCTGGCCCTGGCCTTCCCGCTGGGCTGGGGCGCGTTCGAGCTGATCAAGTACCGCAAATTCAATTTCATCGCCCTGCTCGGCCTGATCAGCGTCGCGCTGACCGGCGGTATCGGCCTGCTCAAGCTCGATACCCAGTGGCTGGCGGTCAAGGAAGCGCTGATTCCCGGGCTGATCGGCATCGCAGTACTGGTCTCCACCCGCACCCGTTACCCGCTGATTCGTACCCTGCTGTTCAACAAGACCGTGCTCAATATCGACAAGATCCATGAGCGCCTGGAACAGGGCGGTCATGTCGAGCACTTCGAAACGCGCCTGCTGCGCGCCACCTACTGGCTCAGTGGCACCTTTTTCTTCTCCTCGCTGATGAACTATGTGCTGGCCAAGTGGATCGTGGTCAGCCCGGCCGGCACCGAGGCCTTCAATGACGAGCTGGGGCGCATGACCCTGCTCAGCTACCCGATGATCGCCATTCCCTCGATGATCATGCTGATGGCCATCTTCTACTACCTGTGGAAGACCATCCACGGCCTGACCGGGCTGAGCCTGGAAGAGATCATGGCCAACAGCGGCCAGGAATCGCAGTCCTGATCCCCGCCGGCCCAACGGCCGGCGTGCTGCAGTCATGCTGAGTCTGTCCGCCTATCTGGCGCTGTTTCTCTCCGCCCTGGGCGCGGCGACGCTGTTGCCGCTGCAGTCCGAAGCGCTACTGGTCGCCCTGCTCCTGGCCCGCCAGCATCCGCTCTGGGCCTTGCTGCTGGTCGCCACGCTGGGCAACGTGCTGGGCTCCTGGATCAACTGGCTGCTGGGCCGCTCCCTCGAGCGCTATCGCGAGCGACGCTGGTTTCCGGTCAGCCCGGCGCGGTTGGAGCAGGCGCAAGCCTGGTATGCACGCTATGGGCGCTGGTCATTGCTGCTCAGCTGGATGCCGGTGATCGGCGATCCATTGACGCTGGTGGCGGGTGTGATGCGTGAGCGCCTGTGGGTATTTCTGCTCATCGTCACCCTGGCCAAAACCGGCCGCTACGCGGTACTGGCGGCGCTGACGCTGAACTGGACATGAGCGTTGGGGGACAATCGTTGACACAACTCCGACAAGCCGCAAAAGGTCTGGCAGTTGAGTACAAACGGCGCCTCGCAGATACTGCGCAGCGCGCCGCGCGGGCACGATCCGCCAACGGCCATTGCCAAACGGTCTCAAGGCCGATGAATAGCGGCCTCGGATGGAGGCATGCGGCCCCGCTACCTCGGGGCCAAGCGAGCGAGGAATTGCAGTGTCTGTCGTAGAAGCCAAACCCAAACTGAAGCGCAGCGACCTGATCTGGACGCTGATCGGACTCGGTGCCGTGGTCTTCTCTGGCTTTCTGCTCTACCGCGAACTGCGCACTATTTCCCTCGACGAAATCAAGGGCAGCCTCGAAGCGATCTCCCACATCAACTGGCTGCTCGCCGCTGCCGCGACACTCGGCGCTTACTGGGCGCTGGCCTGGTACGACCGCATTGCCGTCGCCCACCTGGGCAAGAAGATTCCCTGGCGCTTCATCACCCTCTGCTCCTTCACCACCTATGCCCTGGCCCACAATATCGGCGCCTCGGTGTTTTCCGGGGCGGTGGTGCGTTACCGCGCCTATCGCAGCAAGGGGCTGACGCCACATGAAATCGGCATCCTCATCGTCTTCTGCTCCTTCACCTTCGCCCTTGGCACACTTCTGGCCAGCGGCTGTGTGCTGATCGCCCAACCGGATCTGATCCACCGCGTCGTCGACGTCACGCCGCTGGTGTCCATCGCCATCGGCGGCGTCCTGCTCGGCCTGGTCGGCCTCTACGTGCTCGGTTCCTGGCGCCAGTTCAAGCCCTGGACCCTGGGCAAGCTGCATGTGGAATACCCACGCCTGCCCATCGTCAGCCGCCAGTTGCTGGCCGGCCCGCTGGAGCTGTTGTGCGCGGCGGCAATCATCTACTTCGCCCTGCCGGCCGATAACCATCCCGGCTATCTGGTGGTACTCGGCGTGTTCCTCGCCTCTTTCTCGCTGGCGCTGCTGTCCCATGCACCAGGCGGCCTGGGCGTGCTGGAGGTGACCTTCCTCGCCGCCCTGCCGGAAATCCCCGCCGCCGATGTACTGGCCGCGCTGATCGTATTCCGCATGTTCTACCTGCTGCTGCCCTTCGCCCTGTCGCTGTTGGTGGTGCTGGGCTTCGAGTGGAGCCAGTGGAAGGAAAAGCAACTGGGCAACAACTTGCCGTCCTGACGGCTCGCCGCCACCGCTTCGCTGACATAGAATGCGCGGCCATTTTGCGGCCCTGCGTTCTGTCATGTCCTTCAGCACTCCCGCCCGCGCCTGCGGCATCGACTTCGGCACCTCCAACTCCACCGTCGGCTGGCTACGTCCCGGCCAGGACAGCCTGCTGCCCCTGGAAGACGGCAAGATCACCCTGCCCTCGGTGATTTTCTTCAACACCGAAGAGCGTCGCCCGGTCTATGGCCGCCTGGCCCTGCACGAATACCTGGAAGGCTACGAAGGCCGGCTGATGCGCTCGCTGAAGAGCCTGCTCGGCTCCAAGCTGCTGAAGAGCGAAACCACCGTGCTGGGCAGCGCCCTGCCGTTCAAGGACCTGCTCGGCTTCTTCATCGGCGAGCTGAAAAAGCGCGCCGAAGCCCAGGCCGGGCGCCCCTTCGAGGAAGTCGTGCTGGGACGCCCGGTGTTCTTCGTCGACGACGACCCGGCCGCCGACCAGGAAGCGCAGAACAACCTGGTGGCCGTGGCGCACAAGCTTGGCTTCAAGGAGGTGTCCTTCCAGTACGAGCCCATCGCTGCAGCCTTCGACTACGAGTCGAACCTCGACCGCGAGGAGCTGGTACTGATCGTCGATATCGGCGGCGGTACCTCGGACTTCTCTCTGGTGCGTCTGGCCCCTGAGCGCCATCATCTGGCCGAGCGCCAGGGCGATATCCTCGCCACCGGCGGCGTGCACATCGGCGGGACCGACTTCGACAAACAGCTGTCGCTGGCCGGGGTGATGCCGCTGTTCGGCTATGGCAGCCGGATGAAAAGCGACGCCTTCATGCCCACCAGCTACCACCTCAACCTGGCCACCTGGCACACCATCAATGCGCTGTACGCGCAGAAGACCCAGCTTGCCCTGCAGAACATGCGCTACGACATCGTCGACGCCACCGGCATTGACCGCCTGTTCGGCCTGATCGAACAGCGCGCCGGACACTGGCTGGCGATGCAGGTGGAAGACAGCAAGATCGCCCTGAGCGAACAGGACGCACGGCCCATCGACCTGTCGCGCGTCGAGCCGGGCCTGGTCGCCGAGCTGACTCGACCGTTGTTCGAGAATGCCATCGAGCCATTGCTCGAACGCATCCGCGCCAGCCTTACGCAGTTGCTGGCCGATGCCGGCATCAGCGCCGATCAGGTCGACACGCTGTTCTTCACCGGTGGTTCCAGCGGCGTGCCGGCGCTGCGCCAGAGCGTGGCGGCGATACTGCCGAATGCGCGCAGCGTGGAAGGCAACACCTTCGGCAGCATTGGCAGTGGCCTGGCCATCGAAGCCAAGAAACGCTACGGCTAACGATCTGCTGCGCGTTGGCCCGGCCAGAGCAGCGGTAAGCAATCGGCCTGGTGATAGACTCCCCACCTTTTGATCTGCTGAGGAAATGTCCGATGAAAACCGAGCTGGAAGAACTGATCGCCAAGATAAGCTCCGGCTGCCTGGCCGAGGACGAGATCGCCCGCATCGCCGACGAGGCCGCGCAGGCCTATGCCGACCCGGCTGCCTTCCTCGCGGCCAACCCGGACGTCAACTACGACGATGACTTCCCCATCCCGCTGGGCGAGTGGGTGGTGGTCGGCAGCCTGCCGGAGACCGTGCTGTTCCAGGCCGACAGCTATGAAGAGCTGTTCCAGCGCATCACCGAATCCTTCGGCCCGCAGGTGCAGTTCGTGCTCAAGGCCAAGCAACTGGCCAAGACCGAGCCGCTGAAAGCACTCAACCGCATCCAGGTACAACTCTCGGCGTTGTCGCCAGAGACCGACGGTTACGTGCTGGTGGACTTCAGCGAGTCGCTGGACGACGAACTGCAGGCCGTACTGGTGTACGCCAGCGACCTGCCACGGGTACTGGAACTGGCGGTGGAGGTGGGCATCTACGCCGCACCAGCGCTACAAGCCCTGCAAGAACAGGCGCAAGACTGAGCCACCGCCGCGCGCGGTTCGATACACCGGCCAGGCTCAGAATCCCACCAGCAGCATCCACCCCGGCAAGGTCATCGCCGCCAGCAGCGTGGACAGGGAAATCGCCGCGCTGACGCTGCGGCTATCCTCAGCGGTGCGGGCGAAGGCCATTACATTGACCCCGCTGGGGCAGGCCGCGAGCAATACCAGCACACTGCGCGCGGTGTCGTTGAGGCCGGGGAGCAGGCCGCTGAGCCACCAGACCAGCGCCGGGAATACCAGCAGTTTGACCAGCGCCACGCCCCAGGCCTCGCCCGTTGGGCGCAGGCGATAACGCGACAGGCTGGCGCCGAGCACGATCAGCGCACAGGGCAAGGCGGCCTGCCCCAGCCAGGTAACGGCGCGCCACAGACTCTCCGGCACCTGCAGCTCGGAGAGGTTGAGCAGCGCGCCCAGCCCCAGGCCAATGATCATCGGGTTGGCCAGGTTCTTCAGCAGCGCGCGACCGTCGACACGCTCCTGGCTGCCGAAGGCGGCGTAGAAACTGTGCAGGGAAAACAGCGTGAGGCTGTGGAACACCAGGATGGCAAACACATAGAGCAGCCCGTCATTGCCCAACAGGCTGGCGATCAGCGGAATGCCCACCAGCACGTTGTTGGAGAACGCCGCCACCAGCCCCAGTGGTGTCGCCGTCCCGCGCCGCCAGTGTGCCAGCGCGTTGACCATACCGAACACCAGCAGCACGGGCAGGTAGTAGGCCAGCAGCAATACCGGCGACAGCCCTTCGGCCAGCGAGGCCTTGGCGATACCGGCGAACAGCAGCGTCGGCATGAACAGCTTGAAGGTGATGTTGGCCAGACCGGCCGCCGACTCGGTGGTGAGCCACTGGCGCCAGCCGAGCAGATAGCCGAGAACGATCAGCGCGAAGATCGGCAAAATGGCCTGTGCGGCGAGCATGGCTGAAGCGGCCTCCTGGGACTGCTGAAGAGGACGGATCGAGCTCGACCCGCGAGGGCCGCCAAGCATACGCGTGCCGAACGCTCAGCGCGACGCCTTGCGAAACATCCGCCGCCAGGTTTGACACTCAGCCAGAAGTACCGAGATAGAGAGCCCCAATCAAGTATTGAGGGGATCGATGTTCACTATCAGGTCAGTCAAGTTCTTATCTTCGCTCATGTCCTCAAGAATTAGCTCCGAAGCCACTTATTACTCCCCAACGGAGAGAACGACATGAAAACTCAACTTAGCCTTGCAGCCCTGGCCCTGAGCCTGATGACCACCAGTGTATTCGCCGCCTCTAGCAGCGCCCCCTTCCCTCTGGTGGGTGAAACCAAGGACAGCCAGGTCCAACAGCAACCCGTCGCACCGCTGGCCGAAGACGGCGCCGACCGCACCCCCGGTGCCCAGCGCGTTCAGCTGGTAGAAGGTGGTTATGAGCGTACGCCGGGTGCACAGCGCGTTCAGCTGGCTGAAGGCGGCTATGAGCGCACTCCGGGTGCCCAGCGTGTTCAACTGGCCGAGGGCGGCTATGAGCGTACTCCCGGTGCTCAGCGCGTGCAGTTGGCCGAAGGCGGCTATGAGCGCACCCCGGGTGCCCAGCGTGTTCAACTGGCCGAGGGCGGCTATGAGCGTACTCCCGGAGCTCAGCGTGTGCAGTTGGCCGAAGGCGGCTATGAGCGCACCCCGGGCGCCCAACGTGTTCAGTTGGCCGAAGGCGGCTCCGATCGTCTGATCGAGCAGCGCGGCCGTACGGTTTGAGTGCTGTTGCAACACCCACAAGCCCGGCCCAAGCCGGAATGCTGTTCACTTAAGGTTGCACACGTTTGGCTCCCCTCTCCCATTTATGGGAGAGGGGCTGGGGGAGAGGGCTGAAAACACCGCAAACCTGCCAGTTTTCCCCTCTCCGAACGCGGCCCGCCCTAACCCTCTCCCCAAAGGGGCGAGAGGACTCATCGCGTCCGACCATTTCTTATGTGAACAGCATTACGGCCCAAGCCGGGCTTTTTCATACCCGTGGCTGGCTCAACCGAGTCACTCACGCCACCCCGGCAGTGGGCAAACGGTAGATCCAGATGCGCCGCAGAACGGTCGCGAACTGTCCCCATAGGGTTCCGCTGTTGTAGTGCTGGCCATAACGCTCAGCGATCAGGCGCACCTCACGTGCCAACGCGGCATAGCGCCGCGCCGGCAGATCCGGAAACAGGTGATGCTCGATCTGATGGCAGAGGTTGCCGGTCAGAATATGCAGCAGCGGCCCACCGGACAGGTTGCTGGAACCACGCAGTCGGCGCAGGTACCAATGGCCACGGGTTTCCCCTTGCAATACTTCGGGTGCAAACACCGCTGCCTTCTCGGTGAAATGGCCGCAGAAGATCACCAGAAAGGTCCACAGGTTACGCAGTAGATTGGCCACCAGGTTGCCCGCCAGCACGGCCAGGGCATTGGCGCCAAGCAGCAGCGCCAGCAGCGGAAAAACCAGATAATCCTTGCCCCACTGCCGTGCCAGCTTGGCGCCGAACTGACGCGCCAGCGGTTTTACCTCGTCCTGGCTGATGCGCCCCTTGATCAGCTTGTCCAGGCGCAGGTGCTGGATGGCCACGGCGTACTGGAACAGCAGCGCCTGGATCGTCACCCACAAAGGCTGCCAGCGGTAAAAGGGCTTCCAGCGCTGCTCGGGGAACAGCCGCACCACGCCGTAGCCGACAATGCCTGCAGCTCTTCGGCAAAGGCCTGTTGCCCCTGACGGCGCACCTGATGCAGCAGTGTCACCGGCGCAGAAAAACCTCGCGCCAGCGCCTCACGCAACAACCCGAGCAACGGCGTGATGCCGCTGCCGGCCGCCAGCCACCAGCACAGAGCCGGCGCAGCGGCTGCAGAGCAGGCGACAAGCAGCGCGCCAATGACAGGGGAATCAGGGGCATCCGTAATTATCCATTAAACATTTGTTCACGACACTGGCAGAAAGCCCATATTCCAGACAACACTTGTACACCGAAAGGCGCCGCGCGGTTCGACGCTGCCCCGCTGCTTTTGCTAGAGTGCGGCATCGCCCAATGATCCGGTTTCGCATGACGCCACGCGCCGAACAAAAGCAGCAGACCCGCCAATCCCTGATGGACGCAGCCCTCACGCTGATGGAAAGCGGCCGCGGCTTTGGCAGCCTGAGCCTGCGCGAAGTGACGCGTGTCGCCGGTATCGTGCCCACCGGCTTCTACCGCCATTTCGCCGACATGGACGAACTCGGCCTGGCACTGGTGGCGGAAGTCGGCGAGACCTTCCGCGCGGCGATCCGCCAGGTACGCCGCCATGAATTCGAGATGCGCGGCATGATCGATGCCTCGGTGCGCATCTTCCTCGCTGAAGTGGCGGCCAACCACGCTCAGTTCCTATTTCTCGCCCGCGAGCAGTACGGCGGCTCACAACCTGTGCGCCAGGCCATTGCCGCCCTGCGCGAGCGAATCACCAGCGACCTGGCCGCCGACCTCAAGCTGATGAACCGCATGCCGCACCTCGACGATGCAGCGCTCGACGTGGTCTCGGATCTGGTGGTCAAGACCGTCTTCGCCACCCTGCCCGAGCTGATCGATCCGCCCGCCGAAACCCTGCCGGCGCACCTCACCGCAGAGGCCAAGGTCATCCAGCAACTGCGCTTCATCATGGTCGGTGGCAAACACTGGCTGGGGCTGGGCAAGCCATCCGAGTAGCCCGCACCAAAAACGCGCAAGCCTGAAAAAAACGCACCAAATAAATTCCGACCGCTTCGTCGAGTTATCCACAGCTCGCCTGAACCTCGCGCCCTGCGCCATTCTTCGGCCTTGGCAAGGCACTTGCACTATTTCCGGGCACACTGCCCCGGAATCGATACACATGCTGGTGATCCACGCCCGAATCGCGCCGCAGAGAGCCTACGACGCCGAACTGGAACTGACCTTCGAAGCCCGCAGCAAGAGCCGCCTGCGCTGCTTTACCACTGCCGGTGAAGAGGTCGGCCTGTTCCTCGAACGCGGCCAACCGGCACTGGCCGATGGCGAGTTTCTGCAGGCCAAGGACGGACGTGTCGTGCGCGTGCGCGCCAAGGCCGAGCCGCTGCTGCATGTCACCTGCGCCAGCCCGTTCGAGCTGATGCGCGCCGCCTATCACCTCGGTAACCGCCATGTCGCCCTGCAACTGGGTGACGGCTGGCTGCGCCTGCCCGACGACTATGTACTCAAGGCCATGCTGGAACAGCTCGGCGCTACGGTCGAAGCCATCGAAGCACCCTATCAGCCCGAGCAGGGCGCCTATGGCGGCGGCCATCATCACTCCCATCATGGCGACGAAGAGTTCAACTATGGTCCGCGCCTGCACCAGTTCGGGGTACGCAAGTGAGTCGAGCCATATCGCCCGCGCGCACCGGGGTCAGCCCATGAAACCGGCCTGGGCACTGTTGCGCCTGGCCAGCCCACAGCTGCCCATTGGCGGTTACAGCTACTCGCAAGGCCTGGAATGGGCCATCGACAGCGGCCTGGTCAGCGATGCCGAGAGCGCCGAGCGTTGGCTGGCCGATCAGCTCTTGCTCAATCTCGCCCGCTTCGAAGCGCCGCTGCTGCTGGCCCACTGCCGCGCAGCCGCACAGGCTGACTGGGCACAGCTTCAGCTACTGGCCGAACAACACCGCGCCAGCCGCGAAACCCGCGAGCTGGCCCTGGAAAGCCGGCAGATGGGTTATTCGCTGCGGCAACTGCTCGAAGGCCTGCCGGAGCTGGATGAGGCCGCGCGTGAACTCCTCGCAACCCAGGAGGAGCCCGGCCTGGCTCTGGCCTGGGCACTGGCGGCACGCGCCTGGCACATCACCGCGGACGATGCCCTGGCCGCCTGGCTCTGGGGCTGGCTGGAAAACCAGCTCGCCGTCTTGATGAAGGTGCTGCCGCTCGGCCAGCAGGCCGCCCAGCGCCTGACCAGCCGCCTGCTGCCGCAGCTCGAGGCCGCGCAACAGCAAGCCGCCAGCCTTTCCCCCGAACACTGGGGCAGCGCCGCTTTCGGCCTGGCCCTGACGAGCATGGCGCACGAGCGCCAGTACTCGCGTCTTTTCCGCTCCTGATGAGGAACAACACCCCATGAACAGCCAACCCCTGCGTGTCGGCATCGGCGGCCCGGTCGGTTCCGGCAAGACTGCCCTCACCCTGGCCCTGTGCCGCGCCCTGCGCGAGCGCTACAACATCGCCGTGGTCACCAACGACATCTACACCCAGGAAGACGCCCAGTTTCTGGTGCGCAACGAGGCGCTGGAGCCCGAGCGCATCATCGGCGTGGAAACCGGCGGCTGCCCGCACACCGCGATTCGCGAGGACGCCTCGATCAACCTGGAGGCCGTGGAGCAACTCAACCGCCGCTTTCCCGGCCTGGATCTGATCATCGTCGAATCCGGCGGCGACAACCTGTCGGCCACCTTCAGCCCCGAGCTGTCCGACCTGACCCTGTACGTGATCGACGTGTCAGCCGGCGACAAGCTGCCGCGTAAGGGCGGCCCCGGTATCTGCAAATCCGACCTGCTGGTGATCAACAAGGTCGACCTGGCGCCGATGGTCGGCGCCTCACTGGAAGTGATGGAGCGCGACACCCTGAAGATGCGCGGCGACAAGCCCTTCGTCTTCAGCAACCAGAAAGTCGGCCAGGGTCTCGACGAGATCATCGCCTTCATCGAACGCCAGGGCATGCTCACGGCAGCCTGATTCCACCTTCAAGGAGATCCCTATGAACCTGCGCAAGACCCTTTCCGCCATCGCCCTGCTCTGCACCCCGGCACTGGCCTTCGCTCACCCTGGGCATGGTGATTCCGGCCTGATGGCCGGCCTGGCCCACCCGGTGTTTGGCCTGGATCACCTGCTGGCGATGTTCGCCGTTGGCCTGTGGGCCGCCCAACAGAGCGGCGCGGCGCGCTGGGCGCTGCCGCTGACTTTCGTCGGCAGCATGCTGGTCGGCGGCCTGCTCGGCTTCTCCGGCGTGGAAATCCCGCTGATGGAAACCGGCATCGCCGGCTCGGTACTGGCGTTCGGCCTGCTGGTAGCCGTCGCCGCGCGCCTGCCGATGGCGGTATCCGTAGCCCTGACCGCCTTCTTCGCCCTCACCCACGGCGTCGCTCACGGCCTGGAGTTGCCGGAACTGGCCAGCCCCTTCGGCTACGCCATCGGCTTCATCGTCGCCACTGCCGCACTGCATGCCATTGGCTTTGCATTGGTGCGTTTTCTGCCCCAGGCCGCAGCCCCCTTGGTACGTATCGCGGGTGGCGCCTCGGCAGCGACGGGTGCCTGGTTGCTGCTCAGCTGAGCATCCGCTGCAGGCAGGGTGTACACGCACCCTGCCTGTTGGCGTCCAGAGCCGACGTGACGGGCGCTAGCGTGATCGACCACCAGCTTATCCACAGTTTTCTTCACATACCCAGGGGATAATTGTTCGGCCTGCCTGCCAAGGTATAAAAAAGACTGGACAACGGTGTGTCCAGCATCCGCTGAACAGCACTGATCAAAGCTTGGCCAATACGCTGAGAACCAGTCATATCAGGCCATACAGCAACAATTACAACAGTTACCCACAGCATCACCCACAGCAATCGTGGAAAACCAAAAAGCACGCTTCGAGCTTTCCCAAAAACTGTCAAGTCCTTGTGTAAAAAGGAAAAATAACGCTGTTCAATTCTTCACCAACAGGCTGTAAACACGGTATTTCAGGCATCGCAGGCAAACGCCACCAGCTTATCCACAAAAATGTCCACAGCCTTCGTGGAAAACTTTATTGCCGTTGTCCGGATACACAAGGCCCTTGCATCGATACAGGCACCAACGCGACGCTAGCGGCTGCAGCCGGAGTCGCTTTCAGTGGTCTTGCAGGCGCATCAAGCCGCCAAGTTCATCCTGGGATGTTTCATGTTCAGTTTCTTCCTCGCCGCCATGCTCCTTGGCTTCGTCTTCAACGCGGCGCCCGGCGCCGTATTCAGTGAAACCCTGCGCCGGGGCCTGCGCGACGGTTACAAACCGGCGCTGATGGTGCAGATCGGCTCGCTGGTGGGCGATGCCACCTGGGCCGCCGTGGGCCTGACCGGCCTGGCACTGCTGCTCGACAGCGCACAGATCCGCTACCCGTTGACCCTGGCCAGTGCGCTGTATCTGGCCTGGCTCGGTTATCAGTCATTGCGCGACGCTCATCGCCCGCCGCTACCCAGCAACGACAGTCAGGGCGCCGCTGGTGGTGCCTTCGCCGCAGGCGCTGCGCTGTCGCTGACCAACCCGCAAAACATCGTTTATTGGGCGGCCATGGGCGGCGCGATGGCGGCCATCGGCGTCGCTCAGCCAACGCCAGCTCACCTGGCGGTGTTCTTCGCCGGCTTCATGGTCTCGTCGCTGCTCTGGTGCTTCATCTGTGCCGGGCTGGTGGACTGGTTTCGCCGCGCGGCCTCGCTGCTCTGGCACCGCCTGACCTACGCAGCCTGCGGCGTGGTGCTGCTGGGGCTGGCCGGCATGAGCGCAATGGAACTGGTCTGATCGACGGGCAGCTATCGCCATCATCGAAATAATCTAAGGGCGCAGCATCCCAGGCAGGACTAGGCTCAAACACATACCCCTGCGTCAGGAAGCCGCGCCATGCCCCTCAACGACCTGCTCAAGCAACTGCTCGCCAGTTACGCCTGCGCCACCTGCGGCATCGATACGCGCCACTGACCCTTGGTGGCTGGGCTGCGGCTGGTTACCCTTGGCGCCTTCAGCCAAGGAGCCTGCTCATGTCCCTGCGTAGCGTCTGCGTCTTCTGTGGTGCCAGCCCTGGTGCCAGTCCCATCTACCGCGAAGCGGCCGAAGCCCTCGGTCAGCACCTGGCCAAGCGCGGCATTCGCCTGATCTATGGCGGCGGCGCCGTCGGCCTGATGGGCGTGGTCGCCGATGCGGCGCTGAACGCCGGTGGCGAGGTGATCGGCATCATTCCGCAAAGCCTGGAACGTGCCGAGATCGGCCATCGCAACCTGACCTGCCTGGAAGTGGTGGATGGCATGCATGCACGCAAGGCGCGCATGGCCGAGCTGGCCGATGCCTTCATCGCCCTGCCCGGCGGCCTCGGCACTCTGGAAGAGCTGTTCGAGGTGTGGACCTGGGGCCAACTCGGCTACCACGCCAAACCGCTGGGGCTGCTGGAGGTGAACGGTTTTTACAGCAAACTCGGCGACTTCCTCGATCACCTGGTCGCCGAGCGCTTCGTGCGCCCGCAGCACCGCGAGATGCTGCAGATTGCCGGTACCCCCCAAGACCTGATCGATGCGCTGGTCGAATGGCGCCCGAGCGCGGCGCCGAAGTGGGTAGTTCGCGCGCCCGTCTGAGCCAGTACGCAGAGATGTAACACAATGCTACGCTCTGCGGCTTCACTCCCTATGGAAGCCGCACCATGGCCGCAAGCAGCCTGCTCGCCCTGATCGACGATATCAGTACGGTACTCGATGACGTCGCCACCATGACCAAGGTCGCCGCGCGCAAGACTGCCGGCGTACTGGGCGATGACCTCGCGCTCAACGCCCAGCAGGTCACCGGGGTCAAGGCGGATCGCGAGCTGCCAGTGGTCTGGGCCGTGGCCAAGGGTTCGCTGGTGAACAAGGCGATCCTGGTGCCGGCCGCGCTGCTGATCAGCGCAGTGGCGCCCTGGCTGGTGGTGCCGCTGCTGATGCTTGGCGGTCTGTTTCTCTGCTATGAAGGCGCGGAAAAGCTGCTGCACAAGCTCCTGCACCGGCATCAGCATCAGCATGAGCCGCAGCAGGCGCATCTGCAGGCCGTCGCCGATCCGGCCATCGACCTGCTGGCATTCGAGCGCGAGAAGATTCGCGGTGCGGTACGCACCGACTTCGTGCTGTCGGCCGAGATCATCGCCATCACCCTCGGTACCGTCGCCACCGCCAGTTTTCTCAATCAGGTGCTGGTGCTCAGCGGCATCGCCCTGGTGATGACCGTCGGCGTGTATGGGCTGGTCGCCGGCATCGTCAAACTGGACGACGCCGGACTCTATCTCAGCCAGCGCGCCAGCGCCTTCGCCCAGGCCTGTGGGCGCGGCATCCTGCGCCTGGCCCCCTGGCTGATGAAGACGCTTTCGGTTGTGGGCACCGCAGCCATGTTCATGGTCGGCGGTGGCATCCTCAGCCACGGCCTGCCGCCTGTGGAAAGCGCCGTGCACCTGGCTGCCGAATGGGTGGCCGAGGATGCAGGCGCCCTGCTTTCGGCCCTGGTGCCGACACTGCTCAACGCCCTGTTCGGCATCATCGCCGGATTGCTCAGCGTACCGCTGGTCAGCGCGGCGAGTGGTCTGTGGCGGGCACTGCGCAAAACGCCGAGGCGTTAGGCGCTCACTTTCTCGGCAGTTGCCTGCGCCCCTTGCGGGGCGCTGCCCGAAGCGACTTGCCCCAGGCTTATCCACAGCTTGCTCCACCGTTTTCGGGGATAACCTCTCAGCCCCCTCTGCAACGTCGGGCAGAGCCTTGCCTGCTCACTCAAGCAATTCATTACAAAGCATTTTCTCGCAACGCCACGAGCATCTGGACAAAAGCTGCACAGCGCCTTGCCAAGTCCGCATGGCAGAGCCTCTGGCGGATCTTGCAGAGCTTCCCCACAGAACTATCCACAGCTTTTCTGGATAACCGCCGTGGCGTTCGGTCGCACCCATGAGCAGCGGTAGCTGTGCGAACCTTCACTGGACCTGACCGGAAACTCAGAATCTGGAGGCTTCACGATGTTACGTAACGTTGCTCTGATGGCACTGCTTGGCCTGGCCAGCACCCCGCTTCTTGCTGCCGAATGCTCGGTGGATGTCGAATCGACCGACCAGATGACCTTCAACACCCAGGCCATCTCCGTCAGCAAGAGCTGCAAGACCTTCACCGTCAACCTCAAGCACGTAGGTTCGTTGCCCAAGACCGCCATGGGCCACAACTGGGTACTGAGCAAGACCGCCGACATGCCCGGCGTGGCCACCGACGGCATTCCCGCCGGCCCGGACGCCAGCTACGTAAAAGCCGGTGACGAGCGCGTGATCGCCCACACCGACCTGATCGGCGGCGGCGAAAGCACCTCGGTCACCTTCGACGTCAGCAAGCTGGCAGCGGGCGAAGACTACAGCTTCTTCTGCTCCTTCCCCGGCCACTACTCGCTGATGAAAGGCAGCCTGAACTTGGTCGACTAAAAGGCCTGCGATGATCGTGGGAGCAGCGCCAGTGCGCCCTCCCACGCCTCCTACCCCAACGGCAGCACCGTGACCTGCACGTCCGGATCGTGGCTGCCGCCCCCCAGGATCACCCCACGCAGCGGCGACACATCGGAGAAATCCCGGCCCCAGGCCAGGGTGATGTGCTCCAGCGCCGGACGTAGGTTGTTGGTCGGATCAAAATCCACCCAACCCTGACGCGGACAATACAGCGAGATCCAGGCGTGCGAGGCATCGGCGCCGATCAGCCGTGGTTGGCCGGGTGGCGGCTGGGTCAGCAGGTAGCCGCTGACATAGCGGGCCGCCAGGCCGCGCGAACGCAGGCAGGCGAGCATCAGGTGGGCGAAGTCCTGGCAGACGCCGCGTTTTTCTTCCAGCACCTGCAGCAGTGGCGTGGTCACCTGAGTGGCGCCAGCATCGAAACTGAACTCCTCGAAAATCTTCTGCATCAGTGCCTGGCCGGCCTGCAGCAACGGGCGCCCTGGCGTGAAGCAGTCGTCAGCGAAGTCGGCAAAGACCTGCTTGAGGCGTACGTAGGGTGACTCGAAGCGATAGCGTGCCGCTTCCAGCAATGCCGGCTCCATCGGCTTGCCGCTATAGCTGAGCGCCGCGCAGGCCGCCTCCCAATTCGGCGAATCGTCGAGGTCGAGCGCAGGGCGTGCCAGCACCTCGACACGCAGCCGCGCACTGACGCTGAGCGCCTCATGCGGGCGCTCGAACACCAGCCGCGTCAGCGGGTTGCCAAACACGTCCAGACCGTCACGGCGCTGGCAGGGCTGCGGGTCGATACGCAGCTCCTTTTCCTGGCAGCGCTGCCAGGGGCATTCGCGCGGCCACAGGTGCGCCAGTTGCTGGGCCAGGGAAACCGGCGCCGAATAGCGATAGTGAGTGTCGTGCAGAACTTGATAAAAGGCGCTGCTCATGAGGATTGCGTCCGTTGGCTGACATCGACATGAGCGAAGAAGCGCAGGCCAAGATGATCGGATACCGCGCCGGCGGCCTCGCTGATGGCCACCAGCAGATCGGCCAGGCCTTCGAGCACCGCGCGGGTGCTGCCGGGGCCGAACAGCGGGTTTTCCAAACTGGCGAGGCTGAACGCGGCAAGCTGCTCCTCCAGATACGCCAGGTAGCGCTCGGCCGGCAGCTCGAAGCGCTCATTGAGCCCTTCCAGCGAACGCAGCAGGGTGCGCATCTGGAAGATCACCGCGTGCGGGTTCTGCTCGTCCAGCAGCAGCAAGTCGAGCACCGGGATCAACTGCGCCGAAGCCAGGTAGCGGGTGCGGTAAGTGATGCTGCTGTTACCCAGTTCCAACAGCCACTCCAGCGCTGATTGATCGGTGGATGAACCGCTGCGCAGGAAGCCGGCGAAGCTGTCGCAGAGAAACTGCAGGCGCTCGATGTAGCGGCCGAGCATGAGAAAGCGCCAGCCGTCATCGCGGGTCATGTCGTCGAGGGCGAAGCCCGACAGCGCCGCCAACGACATCAGTAGGCGGTTGAGAAAATCCAGCAGTTCACCGAAGTCGGCCGGTTGGCCTTCAAGCAGCTGCGCCTCGCGCTGCAATTCCACCAGCGCCTGCCAGTTAGCCTGGGACAGCTTGCCGCGCACACTGCCGGCAGCCCATTGCAGACGCTGCAGGTTGGCGCGCAGACTGGCCGGCCAGTCGCTGCCGAGCAGCGCTTGCAGCAGACGCTCCGCCAGTTCACCCTCGTCGGGATCTGCCAGCAGGCCCAATTCCTGCGCCAGCGCCAGCGCGCTCTGCAGCGCCTGCGGGTCGTCATCGTCATCGACGTAGCGCGCCAGCATGATGCGCAGCAGGCGCGCATTGCCCTCGCAGCGCTCGGCGTAACGACCGAACCAGTACAGGTTCTCCACCACGCGTGAAGGCAGGAAGGGGTCGCTACGGACCAGGTCGGCGGTGCCGAGCGTACGCTGCGTCTGCCAGGGCTCGCCGCCACTCTGCCGCGTGCCGAGCACCCAGGTATCCTTGCTCGCCCCGCCGCGCTGCATCGACACGACCTCGGCATCGGCCTCGGCGGCCACACGCGTCAGGCCACCCGGCATCACCCGATAGCCATCGGCGCTGGCCACGGCGAACACGCGCATGCCGATGGCCCGCGGCTGCAAACCGCTGCCGTCCCACACTGGTGCCTGCGACAGCTTGGCCCTCGCTTGCGCGACATAGGCGTAGGGACGTGCCTGCAGGCGCTCAGCCAGCTTGGCGCGCTGCGCCTCGTCCAGATCACGGCCGAATACCGGATTGAAGCTCTGCGAGGGGAAGGCCGGACGTACCAGCAGCTGATCGAGTTTCTCCAGCGCCTCGTCCAGTACCGGCGGCTCGCCGCACCACCAGCTGGCGATGGATGGCAGCAGCAGTTCTTCGCCCAACAGGTGCTCGCTGATCGCCGGCAAAAAGCCGGGCAGGCCGGGGGATTCCAGCACGCCGCTGCCCAAGGCATTGGCCACCAGCACGCGGCCACGGCGCACGGCCTCGAGCAGGCCAGGTACGCCAAGGGCGGAATCGGTACGCAGCTCCAGCGGGTCGCAGTAGTCGTCGTCGAGACGGCGCAGCACCGCATGCACGCGGCGCAGGCCGGCCAGAGTCTTGAGGTAGAGGGTTGCGTCGCGCACGGTCAGGTCGCTGCCTTCGACCAGTGGATAACCTAGCTGGCGCGCCAGGTACAGGTGTTCGAAGTAGCTCTCGTTGAAGCGCCCCGGCGTCAGCAGCACCACCAGCGGTGTCTCGCCGCCACTTGGCGCCTGACGTGCCAGGGTGTCCTGCAGGGTACGGAAGAAACCGGCCAGGTACTGCACGCGCAGGTCGCGGTACAGCTCGGGGAAGGCACGCGAGACGATCTGCCGGTTCTCCAGCGCATAACCGGCACCGGATGGCGCCTGGGTGCGGTCGGCGGTGACCCACCAGCGCCCGTCCGGCGCCCGGGCCAGATCCACTGCATACAGGTGCAGCCAGGTACCGCCCGGCGCCTGCATGCCCTGGCACGGCCAGAGGAAATTGTTGTGGCCGAACACCAGCTCGGTCGGCAGCAAGCCCTCGGCGATCAGCTTCTGCGGGCCATACAGATCGGCCAGCACGCGGTTGAGCAAGGTCGCGCGCTGCGCCACGCCAGCGGCGATCTGCTGCCACTCGTCAGCGGGGATCAGATTGGGCAGCAGGTCGAGTTCCCACGGGCGGTCGGCGCCGTCCGGGTCGGCGTAGACGTTGTAGGTAACGCCGTTTTCCTGAATCTGCCGCGCCAGCATCGCCTCGCGCTGCGCCAGGTGTTCCGGGCGGCTGCGTGCCAGTTGCTCGTAAAGGCGGCGCCAGTGCGGGCGCACGTTGCCCTTGGCGTCGAGCAGTTCGTGGTAGGCCCCGGCAGGGGGCGGATAATCGTCTAGCAGGTCGTGCATGGCAGGCTCGGCAGTGGCAAGGCGGTGCAGCGTGATGCAGGTTGATGCTGTATCCGTGGGAGGCGCTTCAGCGGCGACGGTTCGCGGCTAAAGCCCCTCCCACAGACGGAATCGACGTCAGACGCGACGCAGATCCAGGGTCATCGGCAGTTCATTATTGTCTATCGGCTGCATGACAGGGCGCTTGCCCGGGCTATGGCCCAGGCGGAAGAAGCGCGCCAGGCGCCGGCTCTCGGCCTCGTAGGCGTTGACCGGCAGGCTGTCGTAGTTACGACCGCCCGGATGCGCGACATGGTACTGGCAACCACCCAGCGAGCGCTGCATCCAGGTGTCGATCAGGTCAAACACCAGCGGCGCGTGCACACCGATGGTCGGTTGCAGGCAACTGGCCGGCTGCCAGGCGCGGAAACGCACACCACCAACGAACTCGCCAACCTTGCCAGTCGGCCGCAGCGGCACCGGCACGCCGTTGCAGGTCAACACATAGCGATCCGGGGCCATGCCGTTCACCTTCACCTGCAGCCGCTCCAGGGACGAGTCGACGTAGCGTACGGTGCCACCGACCGCCCCCTCCTCACCCAGCACGTGCCAAGGCTCCAGCGCCTGACGCACTTCCAGGTCGATACCCTTGACCATGAAGTCGCCGGCCTTGGGAAAGCGGAACTCCAGATGCGGGGCGAACCATTCGCTGCGTAGGCGATAGCCAAAGGCACCCAGTTCCTGCAGCACATCGGCGAAGTCCTGCTCGATGAAATGCGGTAGCAGGTAACGGTCGTGCAACTCGGTGCCCCAACGCACCAGCTTCGCCGGCCGATAGGGCTCCTGCCAGAAGCGCGCGATCAGCGCACGCAGCAACAGTTGTTGAGCCAGGCTCATCTGCGCATGCGGCGGCATCTCGAAGGCGCGCAGTTCGAGCAGACCCAGGCGACCAGTGGCCGAGTCCGGCGAGTACAGCTTGTCGATGCAGAACTCGGCGCGGTGAGTGTTGCCGGTGACGTCCACCAGCAGGTTGCGCAACAGCCGATCGACCAGCCACGGCGGGCAGTCGCGCCCCGGTTCGGGCATCTGCGCGAAGGCGATCTCCAGCTCGTACAGAGCATCGTTGCGCGCCTCATCGACACGCGGCGCCTGTGACGTCGGGCCGATGAACAGCCCGCTGAACAGATAGGACAGCGACGGGTGGTTGTGCCAATAGCTGATCAGGCTACGCAGCAGGTCGGGACGGCGCAGGAAGGGCGAATCCCCCGGCGTCGCCCCGCCGAGGACGAAGTGGTTGCCACCGCCGGTGCCGGTGTGGCGTCCGTCGATCATGAATTTCTCGCTGGACAGACGCGACTGCCGCGCGGCCTCGTAAAGAAATTCGCAGCGCTCGACCAGCTCATCCCAACTGGCGGCCGGGTGGATGTTGACCTCGATCACGCCCGGGTCGGGGGTAACGCGGAAATACTGCAGGCGCGGGTCCAGCGGCGGCTCGTAGCCCTCCAGTAGCACCGGGCATTTGAGCTCGGCAGCCACGGCCTCGATGGCCGCGACCAACTCCAGATAGTCTTCGAGATGGCTCAGCGGCGGCATGAACAGATACAGACGGCCATCGCGGGGCTCGGCGCACAGCGCGGTACGGACGATGCCGGCAGCCGATTGCCCGTTGGCCGGGCGCGCGCTCTGCGGGCCGGCACTGGCGCCGCGCCAGACACCGCGCAGCTGACGCTGGATCTGCGCCGGACTGGGCAACGGCGGCAACGCCTGGCTGGGGTCGACCGGATTGACGTAAGGGTAGTCGGCCTGACTGACCCAGGGCATGGAATCCAGCGGCAGCCGATAGCCCAGCGCCGAGTCGCCCGGCAACAGACGGCAATGCTCGTCGCGCAGGAACCAGCGCCCGCTCTGCCAGCCGTTGCCCACTACCTGGCGCGCCAGCGGCAGCACGTGACCGACCACGGCGTCGAGGCCCTGGTCGAACACCTTGCGCAGGCGCTCGCGCTCCAGCGGGTCGCTCAGGCGCGGATCGTCCGGAGTGACGTTGTCCGGCAGCTTGCGCTCGCGCCACAGGTAGTAGAACCAGTCCTCATAGGCCGGGAAAACGTTGCCGCCATCTACACCCAGATGCGCCGCCAGGGTGGCGAGAAAACGCGAGGCCGTTTCTGCCGTAGCGCCATAACCGCGCTTCTCATCGGCCAGCAGCTTGGGGTCGTGCCACAGCGGCTCACCATCGCGGCGCCAGAAACAGTTCAGCGACCAGCGCGGCAACTGCTCGCCGGGGTACCACTTGCCCTGGCCGAAGTGCACCAGCGCCTTGGGCGCATAGTGACTGCGCAGGCGGTAGAACAGATCGGCGGCCAAGCGGCGCTTGTTCGGCCCGAGCGCGGCGGTGTTCCACTCGTCGTCATCGGGATAATCGAGAGCGACGAAGGTCGGCTCGCCGCCCATGGTCAGGCGCACGTCGTGCTTGTGCAGGTCATCGTCGATCTGCTGGCCCAGCGCCTGGATCGCCTGCCATTGCGCCTCGCTGTAGGGTTTGGTGACGCGCGGCGCCTCCCACACCCGCTCCACGCTCATCAGGTGCTCGAATTCCACCTCACACTCGTCCAGCCCGCCGGTGATCGGCGCCGCCGAGGACGGCTCCGGGCTGCAGGCCAGCGGAATATGACCTTCGCCAGCAAACAGGCCGGAAGTCGGGTCGAGGCCGATCCAGCCAGCGCCGGGCAGGTACACCTCGCTCCAGGCGTGCAGGTCGGTGAAGTCCTTGTCAGTGCCGCTGGGGCCGTCGAGGGCTTTGACGTCGGCGGTGAGCTGGATCAGGTAGCCGGAAACGAAACGCGTCGCCAGCCCCAGGTGCCGCAGCAGCTGCACCAGCAGCCAGGCCGAGTCGCGGCAGGAGCCGGAAGCCAGCTCCAGCGACTGCTCCGGCGTCTGCACGCCCGGCTCCATGCGAATCAGGTAACGGATGTCAGCCGACAGGCGCTGATTCAGCCCGACCAGAAAGTCGATGCTGGGCACCGGCTCGCGGGAAATGCCGGCCAGGTACTTGGCGAATAGCGGCGTCGCCGGCAACTTGATCAGGTAAGGCGCCAGCTCGCGCTGCTCGCCCTCGGTATAGGCGAAGGGAATACGTTCGGCGTAAGGCTCGAGGAAGAAGTCGAAGGGGTTGAACACCGCCATCTCGGCGACCAGGTCTACCTCGACCTTGAACTCGCGGGTCTTCTCCGGAAACACCAGGCGCGCCAGGTAGTTGCCCTGCGGGTCCTGCTGCCAATTGATGAAGTGCTCGCCCGGCTCAACCTTCAATGCGTAGGAAAGGATACGCGTGCGACTGTGCGGTGCCGGGCGCAAGCGTACGACCTGCGGCCCGAGATTGACCGCACGGTCGTAGCGGTAGTGGGTGACATGGTGCAGCGCGACATGAATCGACACGGCGGCCTCCTGCTAGCCTGGGCGATGTGCTGAACAGCGCAAGACTTATGCCAGAGACGCAACACCGGTTTTCAAGGGCGCGCGCCGCGGCAAGCCCCACAACAGTGCATCACCCGCACCAGCAGCGAATGGACGCACAACGATAGAGCAGACCCAACTGACAGCAGCAGCACTCTAACTCATTCGACATTGCAAACAGCAAAACGCCAGCTCGAGGCTGGCGTCTTGTTCAGCGTGGCGCGACCGGGCGCGGTTTCTTCTTGCCACTGGCACCCTTGCCAGCCCCCTTCTTCTGCTCCTGCAACTTGGCGAAGGCTGCGGCCTTGGCCTGCTCGCGCTTGTCCCAGGGCTTGGCACCATCGCTGGCGCGTGGCGGCAGGCCGTTGTGCTGGGTGAGGATCTTGCCCACTTTCTTGCTACCCGCCGGCGTCGAGTTTTTGCGCCGGGCGCTCTGGTACTCGTCGGTCTGCGGTTGGTAGGTTGGGATCAGGTGGTGCTTGCCATTGCCGATCAGATCGCTACGGCCCATGCGCTCCAGCGCTTCACGCAGCAGCGGCCAGCCCTTGGGATCGTGATAGCGCAGGAAGGCCTTGTGCAGGCGACGCTGCTGCTCGCTCTTGACGATCTCCACGCCATCGCTCTTGTAGGTAACCTTGCGCAGCGGGTTCTTGCCCGAGTGGTACATGGCTGTCGCCGTGGCCATCGGCGACGGGTAGAAGGCCTGCACTTGGTCGGCGCGGAAGCCGTTGCGCTTGAGCCACAGGGCGAGGTTCATCATGTCCTCGTCGGTGGTACCGGGGTGCGCTGCGATAAAGTACGGGATCAGGTACTGCTCCTTGCCCGCCTCTTTCGAGTACTTCTCGAACATCTGCTTGAAGCGGTCGTAGCTGCCGATGCCCGGCTTCATCATCTTGTCCAGCGGGCCGCGCTCGGTGTGCTCCGGGGCGATCTTCAGGTAGCCACCAACGTGGTGGGTGACCAGCTCCTTGACGTACTCCGGCGACTCCACGGCCAGGTCGTAGCGCAGGCCCGAAGCGATCAGGATCTTCTTCACGCCCGGCAGCGCACGCGCCTTGCGGTACAGCTCGATCAAGGATGAGTGGTCGGTGTTGAGGTTCTCGCAGATCCCCGGGAACACGCACGACGGCTTGCGGCAGTGCTTCTCGATCTCCGGATCCTTGCAGGCGATGCGGTACATGTTGGCGGTCGGCCCGCCGAGATCGGAGACCACGCCGGTGAAGCCCGGCACCTTGTCACGCATTTCCTCGATCTCGCGGATGATCGACTCATGCGAACGGTTCTGGATGATGCGGCCCTCGTGTTCGGTGATCGAGCAGAAGGTGCAGCCGCCGAAGCAGCCGCGCATGATGTTCACCGAGAAGCGGATCATCTCGTAGGCCGGGATCTTCTCCTTGCCATAGGCCGGGTGCGGCACGCGCGCATAGGGCATGCCGAACACGTAGTCCATTTCCTCGGTGGTCATGGGAATGGGTGGCGGGTTGAACCAGACGTCCACCTCGCCATGCTTCTGCACCAGCGCGCGGGCGTTGCCCGGGTTGGTTTCCAGGTGCAGCACGCGGTTGGCGTGGGCGTAGAGCACCGGGTCGTTGCGCACCTTCTCGAACGACGGCAGGCGGATCACCGTCTTGTCGCGGGTCATGCGCGGGCTTTCGAGAATCTGTACCACCTTGGCTTCATTCGGGTCTTCGACCGACCCTTTGGCCTGCTCGATGGCACAGGCTTCCATGTCCTGGGTATTGACGTAGGGGTTGATGATCTTGTCGACGCGGCCCGGGCGGTCGATACGGGTTGAGTCGACCTCGAACCAGCCCTCAGGCGTATCGCGACGAATGAACGCCGTGCCGCGTACGTCGGTGATGGCTTCGACTTTCTCGCCTCGCGACAGACGCTGGGCGATTTCCACCACGGCGCGCTCGGCGTTGCCGTAGAGGAGGATGTCGGCGGTGGCGTCCATCAGAATCGAACGGCGCACCTTGTCCTGCCAGTAGTCGTAGTGGGCGATGCGACGCAAGGAGGCCTCGATGCCACCGAGCACCACCGGCACATGGCTGTAGGCTTCCTTGCAACGCTGACTGTAGACCAGGCTGGCGCGGTCCGGGCGCTTGCCGGCCAGGCCGCCCGGGGTGTAGGCGTCGTCGGAGCGAATCTTCTTGTCGGCGGTGTAGCGGTTGATCATCGAGTCCATGTTGCCCGCCGCGACACCGAAGAACAGATTCGGCTCGCCAAGCTTCATGAAGTCGTCTTTGCTGCGCCAATCCGGCTGGGCAATGATGCCGACGCGAAAGCCCTGGGCTTCGAGCAGGCGGCCAATGATGGCCATGCCGAACGACGGATGATCGACGTAGGCGTCACCGGTGACGATGATGATGTCGCAGCTGTCCCAGCCGAGCTGATCCATCTCTTCCCGGCTCATCGGCAGGAAGGGCGCAGGCCCGAAACACTCGGCCCAGTACTTGGGATAGTCGAACAACGGCTTGGCGGCTTGCATAATTTTTGATCAGCGGGCTATCACGAGGGGCGCGGATGATAGCACAAAAATTGACCAAACCAGACTACTGCACTGGGTTTAATGATACCGCGCAAGCCACGAAAAGATGGGCGCCGCTCCCTCCCACACAGGGCTAGCCATGACGCCATCCAGCTAACAAGAAGGATGAAAGTGGCCGTCATGCTTGCGCAATAGCCTAATGCCATATTTGTTTACGTCGGATAACAATCCTGAGCATATACTCAGAAAGTCGGCCAGCTGTTTTCGGGAAACCTATGCTGCAGCGCCATATTCTCCTGCTCGTTGTTCTGCTGGGCTTGTCCGCTTGCGGCCTGGCACACGCATCCATGGTGCTCACCGACGCCAGTAGCGGCATGCCGCTCAATGCCCATATCGAGCTACTGGAGGATACTCAGGGCACACTGAGCATCGACAACATTACCGCCCCCGAACAGCAGGCACGCTTTCAGCCCGCCAATGGCCGCGCCAGCGTTGGCCAAAGTCTGAACCCCTGGTGGGTCAAACTCGCCCTGCAGCGTGATGAGCAGGCACCCGCCCACTGGGTACTGGAAGTGGGCTCGGTGACCCAACTCGACCTGCAGCTCCATCAACCCGACGGCCAGGGCGGCTGGCTGGTGCGTCAAGCCGGCGAGCGCGTCGCCTTCAGCGAGAACCGCGACCACCCCTACCGACGCATGGTGTTCGACCTGCCAGCCCTGGGTGAACAGCCAACGACCTTCTACCTGCGTGCCTTCGACCCGGCGGGCAACTCCTTCCCGCTGCGCATCTGGCAGCTCGACGACCTCACGCAACTGGCCACCCGCGAGAATCTGGCACTCGGCGTCATCTACGGCGTGGTCTTCGCACTGCTGCTGTACAACCTGTTCATCCTCATCTCGCTGCGCGACAAGGCCTATTTCTGGTATGTGCTGACCACCGCCTTCGCCCTGCTGTTCATCATGAGCATGACCGGTCACGGCGCGCAGTACCTGTGGCCGAATTATGCGGTACCGCCATGGCTCGACCGCATTACCCTGCCATCGCTGTGGGGGCTGTTCGCCAGCCGCTTCACCCAGGCCCTGCTGCAAACGCGTGTCTACGTGCGCTGGGCGCATCACCTGCTGAACATGGCCTGCGTGATCTACCTCATCGCCATCGTCCTGAACCTGTTCGAGCAGCGTTACCTGGCCGCATGGGCCATCGCCCTGCTGTCTCTGACCAGCATCCCCGCTGCGTTGGGCAGCGCCCTGATACGCTGGCGCCAGGGCTTCTTCCCGGCGCAGCTGTATCTCTACGGCTACGGTCTGGTCCTGGGCAGCGTCAGCATCCTCCTGCTGCGCACCACCGGCGTGCTGCAACCAGCCGAGTGGAACGCTTACATCTTCCCGCTGGCCGTGGCCGCCGAATCCATCCTGTTCTCCTTTGCCCTGGCTTACCGCATCCAGATACTCAAGCAGGAACGCGCTGTCGCGCTGCAGCAGGCGGACCGCGAGAAGACCGCGCGCCTAGCCCAACTGCAGGCCAGCGCCGACGAACTTCAGGCGGCAGTGACCATGCGTACCGCCGAACTGGCCGCAACCAACGAGCAGCTGCGTGATCGCGAGCGCGAACTGCAATACGCCGCCTTCCACGACTCGCTCACCGAACTACCCAACCGCCGCTACCTGGTCGAGCGCTGTGAATCAGCCCTGGCGCACGCCGAGCGGCACAAGGAAAGCATCGCGCTGCTGCTGATTGATCTGGATCACTTCAAGCCGATCAATGACCGTTTTGGCCACGCGGCTGGTGATCTGATGCTGCAGGTAATTGCCAGGCGCCTGCGTGAACATGTGCGCGCCGGTGATGCGGTGGCCCGCCTGGGCGGCGATGAATTCGCCGCGCTGATCTGTGGCAGCGATGCCGAAAGCCAGGCCCGGGAAATTGCCGAGCGCCTGCTGGCTGAGCTGGCGGCCCCCGTGCACTACGGCGCCGAACGTCTGCAGGTGACCATCAGCATCGGCGTGGCGCTCTATCCGCGCCATGCGAAGAACTTCACTGGCATTTACAAAGCAGCCGATACAGCTCTTTACCGGGTCAAGGAGCAAGGGCGTTCGGGCCTACGCGTGCATGGCGACGATGGTGAGCTGAGCGAGCAGGCCTGCCTACAGCTGGATGTACTGAAAGTATCCAGTGGCCTGGCCTGAGCACACGGCAGGGCTAGCGTTAGCCGATATAGCGTCGCGGCACCCGCGCGGTAACCTTGGTCAGTAACTCGTAGCCAATGGTGCCACACGCCGCGGCCACCTCATCCACTGGCAACTGACTGCCCCACAGCTCCACCGGCGAATCGATATCGGCCTCGGGCAGATCCGTGATATCCACCGCCAGCATGTCCATCGACACCCGGCCCGCCAGCACAGCACGCTGCCCCTCGACCAACACCGGCGTACCGCTGGGCGCATGGCGCGGATAACCATCGGCATAACCGCAGCTGACCGTGGCGATACGCGAAGGCCGCTCGGCCACCCAGGTCGCGCCATAACCAACGCTCTCACCGGCTGCAACTTCACGCACGGCGATCACCCGCGCAGCCAGGGTCATGGCCGATTTCAGCCCCAGTTCGCGTGCGCTCAGCTCGGCGAATGGTGTGGCGCCATAGAGCATGATGCCGGGGCGCAGCCAGTCCATATGCGCGGCAGGAATGGTCAGCACGGCCGCCGAGTTGGCCAGTGAGCGATGATTGAAATCCAGATCCAGCAGATCGAGAAAACGCTCGACCTGCTGTTCGGTCAGCGGATGACCGCGCTCGTCGGCGCAGGCGAAGTGGCTGAGCAGGTTGAGCTCGGCGACCTGCTCAGCGTCTTCCAGCCGCGCATGCCACTGACGCAGGCTGGCGGCGTCGAAACCCAGGCGATGCATGCCGGAGTCGAGCTTGAGCCAGACATTGAGCGGACGCGCCAACTCAGCAGCAATCAGCGCCTCTGCCTGCGCCGCGCTCTGCACCACCACATCCAGTCCAAGCTGCGCGGCGATGGCGTATTCACTGGCCTCGAAGCAGCCCTCGAGCAGCAGGATGCGCGCCTCACCATGCATGGCGCGCACCTCGGCCGCCTCCTCCAGGCAGGCCACGGCAAAGCCATCGGCAACCTCGTGCAGCGCCGTCACCACCTCACGCACGCCATGCCCGTAGGCATTGGCCTTGACCACGGCGAAGGCCTGACGCCCGGGCGCGCAGCGCTTGGCGACGGCGTAGTTATGAGCGATGGCGGAAAGGTCGACGATGGCGGCAAGCGGACGCATGACAGAAGGCCTGAACGAAAAACGGGCGCCCATCTTAACCGCTGGGCGCCCGTTTTCATTGATCTAGAGCGTAGCCCGGATGCAATCCGGGGGCTTCTGCGCCGAGAGCCCTGGATTTCATCCGGGCTACAGAGCTCGCCCCTACGACGCCCGTGCTGAGAATCTCATTCGTCGTCGAACTGGTAGCTACCCGGCGCCAGGTTCTCGAAGCGCGAATACTTGCCGAGGAAGGCCAGGCGCGCGGTGCCCAGCGGGCCGTTACGCTGCTTGCCGATGATGATCTCGGCCACGCCCTTGTACTCGGTCTCGGGGTGATACACCTCATCGCGGTAGACGAACAGGATGATGTCGGCGTCCTGCTCGATTGCACCGGACTCACGCAAGTCGGAGTTGATCGGGCGCTTGTTAGGGCGCTGTTCCAGACCACGGTTGAGCTGCGACAGGGCGATGACCGGGCAATTGAATTCCTTGGCCAGCCCCTTGAGCGAGCGCGAAATCTCGGAAATCTCGTTGACCCGGCTGTCGCCGCTGGAGCCCGGGATCTGCATCAGCTGCAGGTAGTCGACCATGATCAGGCCGATCTCGCCGTGCTCGCGCGCCAGACGTCGCGTGCGCGCACGCATCTCGCTCGGGGAAATACCGGCGGTATCGTCGATGAATAGCTTGCGATCATTGAGCAGGTTGACCGCACTGGTCAGGCGTGGCCAGTCATCGTCATCGAGCTGACCGGCACGTACCTTGGTCTGGTCGATACGCCCCAGCGAGGCGAGCATACGAATCACGATGGATTCCGACGGCATCTCCAGCGAGTAGACGAGAATCGCCTTGTCGCTACGCATCAGCGCGTTTTCCACCAGGTTCATGGCGAAGGTGGTCTTACCCATCGACGGACGGCCGGCGACGATGATCATGTCAGCAGGCTGCAGGCCACTGGTCAGGTTATCCAGATCGTCGAAACCGGTGGACAGGCCGGTGATCGCGTCACCGTTGTTGAACAGCGTGTCGATGCGGTCAATGGCCTTGACCAGAATGTCGTTGATACCCACCGGCCCACCGGTCTTGGGGCGGTCTTCGGCGATCTGGAAGATCAGGCGCTCCGCTTCGTCGAGAATTTCCTCGCCAGTGCGGCCTTCCGGGGCGTAAGCCCTGTCGGCAATCTCGTTGCTGATGCTGATAAGTTTGCGCAGCGTGGCGCGCTCACGAATGATCTGCGCATAGGCCTTGATGTTGGCCACCGACGGCGTGTTCTTCGCCAGCTCGGCGAGATAAGCCAGGCCACCGACCTGCGATAGCTGCCCTTCCTTGTCCAACTGCTCGGACAGAGTCACCACGTCAAAAGGTTCGTTTCGCTCGGCCAGCTTGAAGATGGCGCGGAAGATCAGGCGGTGGTCGTGGCGATAGAAATCGACGTCCGACACACCATCGAGCACACGCTCCCAGGCATTGTTGTCGAGCATCAGGCCGCCGAGCACCGCCTGTTCCGCCTCGATGGAGTGCGGTGGCACTTTCAGGGCGGCAGTTTGCAGGTCGTACTGTTCGGGAATGCTGATGTCGTTCATAGGCTCGGGACGGAAACACTGCGATAGAAGACCATGTCTGCATCAGGCGCAGGAGCCGTAGGGTGGGCTTCAGCCCACCAGCCCGCGTGGGCTGAAGCCCACCCTACGAGAAAACGCCGACAGGGACATGACCATAGAAAAACAAAGGGCACGGATCGCCGAAGCGATGCCGTGCCCGATTGTCAGCAGACCTGCGCTACAGCGCAAGCCCGCTTGGCGGCTACTTGATTAAGCAGCGACCACGATCACCTTGACGGTGGCTTCGACGTCGGTGTGCAGGTGCACAGCTACGTCGTATTCGCCAACCTGGCGAATGGTGCCGTTCGGCAGGCGCACTTCAGCTTTGGCCACTTCAACGCCGGAGGCGGTCAGGGCGTCAGCGATGTCGTGGGTGCCGATGGAACCGAACAGCTTGCCTTCATCGCCAGCGGTGGCGGTGATGGTGACTTCCAGCTCAGCCAGTTGAGCAGCGCGAGTTTCAGCAGACGCTTTCTTCTCGGCAGCCAGTTTTTCCAGCTCGGCGCGACGTGCTTCGAAAGCAGCAACGTTGGCTTCGGTGGCAGCAGTGGCTTTGCCTTGCGGCAGCAGGAAGTTACGGCCGTAACCGGCTTTAACGTTCACTTTGTCGCCCAGGTTGCCCAGGTTGGCGATTTTTTCCAGCAGGATGACTTCCATTTGGGTCTTACCTCTTAACTTTTAACCTTCACCGTTCGCAGAGCCCGGGCCGTTCTTGCGCGCCAGGCGACCGCGAAAATCAAACAGACTGTCGACGATGGCCAAGACCACCAGCAACGGATAGATCAGCTGCATGAACAGCAGGAGCGTGATGTACATGCCCACCAGCCAGAAGCGAGCGAGCCCACCCTTCTCCACCAGGCCGTGCACCAGGGCGATCCCGGCGAACAGCAGCGGCACACTGCACAGCGGCGTGAGCATGGCCAACTGCGGCCCCAGATTGGGACCTAGCACCATGCCCGCCAACAGCAACAGCGCCTGCGGCAGCGGCAGTCTCAGGGCGCGAAACTCGCGACCGAAACCGCCAGGGTTGTACAGCACGGCCTGCCAGTAACGCCCAAGAATCAGGCTCAGCAAGCTCAGGATCTGCAGCAAGGCCGCCAGCAATCCGGTCAGCACCGGTGCGATCAACGCCTCGAGACGCTCGCGTTCGCTCACCGACAATTGCTGGTGAGCCCCATCGAACATGGTTGGCAAAAGCTTCTGCAGCTCGCCGGCCATGGCCGCGATGGGTTCGCGGAACACTGCCCCAAGAACCAATCCATACACCAGGCCCAGTGCCACACTGCACAGCAGTATGCGGTTCCAGGTCCAACTGGCGCGCAACAACAACGCCAGGCTCAACGCCCCCACCAGCACCAGCAAGGTGCGCGGTTCGCCGAAATACCACCAGGCAATCGCCGGCAGCATGGCCCAGGCCAGGATGCCCATGGCATCACTGGCTCCACGCCGCAACAGCACAAGGCTGCCAGCGGCGGCACTCAACCAGAACAACAGCGGCATCGCTGCCGATCCCACCACCACGAGGGTGGCCTGCATACGGCCGCGCATGATGTATTCAGCCAGGGCGCGCATGCGATCTATTCCTTAACGCTTGTCGACTGTCCGGTCTCAGCGGCCGTGGCTGTCGGTGTAGGGCAGCAGGGCCAGGAAGCGGGCGCGCTTGATAGCGGTGGCCAGCTGACGCTGATAACGAGCCTTGGTACCGGTGATACGGCTCGGAACGATCTTGCCGGTTTCCGAGATGTAGGCCTTCAGGGTGTTGAGATCTTTGAAATCGATCTCTTTCACGTCTTCAGCGGTGAAGCGGCAGAATTTACGACGACGGAAGAAACGTGCCATGTGATTGGCTCCTCAATAGATCCGTGGATTACTCGTCAGCGTTGTCGCTGTCGTTGCTGTCGCTGTCATCGCCATCGTTGGAATCGGCGTTTTCAGGACGTTCACGACGCTCGCGGCGCTCACTGCGGTTTTCTTCGGCCTTCAGCATCTCGGACTGGCCAGTGACGGCCTCGTCGCGACGGATGACCAGGTTACGGATCACGGCGTCGTTGTAGCGGAAGTTGTCTTCCAGCTCGGCCAGGGCCTTGCCGGTGCACTCTACGTTGAGCATCACGTAGTGGGCTTTGTGGACGTTGTTGATGGCGTAAGCCAGCTGACGACGGCCCCAATCTTCCAGGCGGTGAATCTTGCCACCGTCTTCTTCGATCAGCTTGGTGTAACGCTCGACCATGCCGCCGACTTGCTCGCTCTGGTCCGGGTGAACCAGAAAGATGATTTCGTAATGACGCATAAATGCTCCTTACGGGTTGTAGCCTGCCAACTCAGGTGGTCAGGCAAGGAGTGGGTTTTTCTCGTGATGAGCTTGCCAGGCGGTAGGCGCAAAAAGGCCTGCCGTCACAGCAAGGGGCGCCATTCTAGAGAAGCCCCCTGCCGCACGCAAGACGAATTGGCGATTATTTGAGCAGTCAGCCCTTGTGCTTGGCCTGACGCTGGCGCACCGCCTCGAACAGGCAGACGCCGGTGGCCACCGAGACGTTGAGACTGCTGACACTGCCGGCCATGGGCAGTTTGACCAGGTAATCGCAATGCTCACGGGTCAGGCGGCGCATGCCCTTGCCCTCGGCACCCATGACCAGCACCGTCGGGCCGGTCATGTCCTGCTCATAGACTTCCTGCTCGGCCTCGCCGGCCGTACCGACCACCCACAGGCCACGCTGCTGCAACTTCTCCAGACTGCGCGCCAGGTTGGTCACCGCCACCAGCGGAATCACCTCGGCAGCGCCACAAGCAACCTTGCGCACCGTGGCATTGAGGGTGGCCGATTTGTCCTTGGGCACGATCACCGCCAACGCGCCGGCGGCATCTGCCGTACGCAGGCAAGCCCCCAGGTTGTGCGGATCGGTCACGCCATCGAGCACCAGCAGCAAAGGCGGGCCTTCGCAACGATCGAGCAACTCTTCGAGCATCGCCTCGCCCCAGACCTGGCTGGGGCTGACATCCGCAATCACACCCTGGTGCACACCCTCGACCCAGGCATCCATTTCACGGCGCTCGCACTGCCCCACTTTTACCCGAGACTGCGCAGCCAGCTCCAGCAACGGCTGCACCCGCGGATCACTGCGACCATCAGCCAGCCAGACCTGCTTCACCCGCTTGGGGTGATGACGCAGCAAGGCTTCCACGGCATGTACGCCGTAGATCTTTTCCAGATCACTCATGACTTGGCCTTACGCTTACGCGGCTTGCTGCCCGCTGGCGGGGCACTGTCGCCACGCCCGGCACCTTTGCGTGCAGTGCTCGCCGACTTGCCGGCAGCACTTTTGCCGCTACCGCCCTTGCCTGCTTTGGCACCCGCCAGCAACGCCTTCTTCACGTCACGACTCTTCTGCACATCGGTATTGCCCATGCCGTCGGGCTTGCCGCGCCGCGCATCGTCACCCTTGGCGGCCTTATCCTGGCTTAGCTCGAAGTCGATCTTGCGCTCGTCCAGATCGACGCGCATCACCTTGACCTCGACGCTGTCGCCGAGGCGGAAGCTGCGGCCGCTGCGCTCGCCGGACAGGCGATGGTGAACCGGGTCGAAGTGGTAGTAGTCGGCCGGCAGCGCGGTCACGTGCACCAGACCTTCGACGTAGATGTCGCGCAACTCGACGAAAATGCCGAAACCGGTCACCGCCGTGATCACACCGGCGAAGGTCTCGCCGACACGATCCTGCATGAACTCGCACTTGAGCCAGTTGACCACGTCGCGGGTCGCTTCGTCGGCACGCCGCTCGGTCATCGAGCACTGCTCGCCGAGCTTCTCCAGCGTGGCCTCGTCGTACGGATAGATACGCGCCTTGGGCATGATCGCGGCCCCGGCACGCTCGACGTGCTTAGTGTCGCGTTTGGAGCGGATCACGCTGCGAATGGCGCGGTGCACCAGCAGGTCGGGGTAGCGGCGAATCGGCGAGGTGAAGTGGGTATATGCCTCGTAATTGAGACCGAAGTGCCCTTCGTTCTGCGCGCTGTATACCGCCTGGCTGAGCGAACGCAGCATCACGGTCTGGATCAGGTGATAGTCCGGGCGCTCGCGGATGCTTTCCAGCAGGCGCTGATAGTCCTTGGGCGACGGGCCGTCCTTGGACTTGCCGCGTTGCAGCGACAGACCCAGCTCGCCGAGGAACGCCTTGAGCTTCTCCAGGCGCTCCAGCGGCGGGCCGTCGTGCACGCGGTACAACGACGGGATCTCGTGATCCTGCATGAAGCGCGCGGTGGCCACGTTGGCGGCCAGCATACACTCCTCGATCAGCTTGTGCGCATCGTTGCGCTGGGTCGGGCGGATCTCGTCGATCTTGCGGTCGGTGCCGAAGATGATGCGCGTTTCCTGCGTCTCGAAATCGATGGCGCCGCGCTCGTGTCGCGCCGCCACCAGCACCTGATACAGCGCATAGAGCTGATTGAGGTGCGGCAGGACGTCCTTGTACTCGCTGCGCAGGGACTTGCCCTCGCTGCTCTTGGGGTCTTCCAGCATCAGGCTGACCTTGTTGTAGGTCAGGCGCGCATGGGAGTGGATCACCGCTTCGTAGAACTTGTAGTCGACCATCTGGCCGCTCTTGGACATGGTCATTTCGCAGACCATGGCCAAACGATCGACATGCGGGTTGAGCGAGCACAGACCGTTGGACAACTCCTCCGGCAGCATCGGCACGACGCGCTCGGGGAAGTACACCGAGTTGCCACGCTCGACCGCCTCGGCATCCAGTGCCGAACCGACCTTGACGTAGTGCGACACGTCGGCGATGGCCACGTAGAGCTTCCAGCCACCGGAGAACAGCTTCCAGCGGCTGCTGTTCTTCTCGCAGTACACCGCATCGTCGAAGTCGCGCGCATCTTCACCATCGATGGTGACGAACGGCAGGTGACGCAGATCGATGCGCTTCTCCTTGTCCTTCTCGTCCACTTCAGGCTTGAGCTTGCGCGCTTCCTTGACCACCGCCTCGGGCCAGACGTGCGGAATGTCGTAGCTACGCAGCGCGACGTCGATCTCCATGCCCGGCGCCATGTAGTTGCCGATCACCTCGACGATATCGCCCTGTGGCTGAAAACGTGAGGTCGGCCAGTGCGTGATCTTGATCTCGACGAACTGGCCGATGCGTGCACCGGCCGTGCGCCCCGGCGTGACCAGCACTTCCTGCTGGATCTTCGGGTTGTCGGCGACAACAAAGCCAATACCATTTTCTTCGTAATAGCGCCCGACGATACTTTCATGGGCGCGCTCGATCACTTCGACGATGCCACCTTCACGGCGACCACGGCGGTCGAACCCGGCGACACGCACCAGCGCACGATCACGATCGAACACCAGGCGCATCTGCGCCGGGCTAAGGAACAGATCGTCACTGCCGTCATCGGGCACGAGGAAGCCAAAGCCATCGCGGTGACCACTGATACGCCCGCAGATCAGATCGAGCTTGTCCACCGGCGCGTAGGTGCCGCGACGGGTATAGATGAGCTGGCCGTCGCGCTCCATGGCACGCAGACGGCGACGCAGCGCTTCGAGCTGGTCGTCGGTATCGAGACCGAACTCTTCGACCAGTTGCTCACGGCTGGCAGGCGAACCACGCTCGGCCAGATGGGCCAGAATCAGTTCGCGGCTGGGGATGGGGTTGTCGTATTTTTCCGCCTCGCGGGCGGCCTCGGGATCGAGGGATTGCCAATCGGCCATGTAGGAAGGATTACCTATGCTTATGTATAAAGGTGTATGCCATCTGCCTATTGAAGCGCGAAAACGTCATTCGCGGCAGCTTTTCCGGCGACAATAATTTTTTTGCGGTCAGGGGTTTACAAGGTAAATGCCCGCCCGTATAGTTCGCGCCCACAGCGTCGAGCGGACGTTGTAACACGAAGCAGATGATGATTCATCAGTTTCAGTGCCCAGGTGGCGGAATTGGTAGACGCGCTGGTTTCAGGTATCAGTGGCTTAACGGCCGTGGAAGTTCGAGTCTTCTCCTGGGCACCAAATTTCGTGAAATGGTCTGATAAGCCATTTTGCAAATAACGGATGCAACGCTCCGTGTCGGTAACGACGAACATTGCTGCAGTGCCCAGGTGGCGGAATTGGTAGACGCGCTGGTTTCAGGTATCAGTGGCTTAACGGCCGTGGAAGTTCGAGTCTTCTCCTGGGCACCAAAATTCAAAAAACCGAGTCTTATGACTCGGTTTTTTATTGCCTGCGCAAAAGTGGCCCGCACGCAAGGTGCGCCCAGCGCACCCTACACCTTGAACTGACCCAGGCTGGCCTTGAGCTGCGCCGCCAGTTCGTCCAGCGCGCGCGCATTGCCGGCAATCGCCGCCACCGCCTCCGCCGCATGCTGCGCCTCGGCATGAATGATCTCGACACGCCCACGCACAGCGCCTGCACCTTCTGCCTGATGCGCCGCCGCCTGAGTCGCCGCATTGATGGCGCCGTGCACATCATCCACCGATTGCTGCACCGACTGCTGCAGGCGCGCACTGTCACGCAGCACCTCCAACCCCTCGCTGCCCTGCGCACCTGCCTGAGCGATGGCAGCAACCGCCTCCTGCGCGCCACGCTGCAATGCCGCGATATGCGTCTGGATATCGCCCGTGGACTGCTGGGTCTTGCTTGCCAGCGCCCGCACCTCGTCGGCCACCACGGCGAAGCCACGCCCACTCTCGCCCGCGCGCGCCGCCTCGATGGCCGCATTGAGCGCGAGCAGGTTGGTCTGCTCGGCGATGGACTGAATCACCGTCAGCACCACTTCGATCTGCTCGCTCTGCTTGGCCAGCCGCTCGATCACCGCCGAACCATCAGCCACCCGAGCCACCAGACCTTCGATCAGCGCGGACAGACGCTGAGCAATCGCCGCATTTTCGTGCGCGGCCTGACGGATGGTATCGACACGCTGCAGCGCCTCCTGCATGGCCTGGCTTTCTGCCTGCGCCTCATCGGCCATCTGCTCCAACGCCTGCAGACTGCCCGCCACCTCATCGCGCTGACGACCGGCTGCGGCCTCGGCCGCAACGCCACGCTGAGTCAGGCTGCGGATCTGCTCACCGGTGCGCAGCGCCACTTCACCGGACTCACGCACGATGGGCTGCAGCTTGGCGATGAAACGATTGACCGCATCCGCCATCTCGCCGACTTCATCACGGCTGTCGATACTGACGCGTCGCGTCAGATCCCCCTCACCCGCTGCCAGGTCGTTGAGCGCGGCACTGAGCAAACGCAGCCGGCTGAGCACCCGCCATCCCAACACAAGGGCGACCACCAGCATTGCCAACGCCCCCACGACCAACAGCCCCATGGCAATGTTCCACCGCAGCGAATCAGCCGCTACACGCACCGACTCGCCACCGTTACGGGCCATTTCCTGGGTATAGCGCTCGGCCGACTGCAGACGCTCACGCAGCGCACCAGCGGCTTCTTCGGAGGCACCGGCCAGGCTGCTGTCGACCAGCACACCCGCCCCTTCGACCAATGTGGCAAAACGGCCATCCAGCGCTGCCAGCTCCTTCTCCACCACATCCAGCGACAAACCCATCTGCACCTTGCCGATCGACGCCCCCATCGGGCTGATTTGCGCCTCGACCACGTATACGCGCGGATCACGCGAGGCTGCATCGACCAGTTTTTCCAATGGCGAGTCACCCTGACCAGCAGCGACCAGCTCACGTACCTGCGCATTGCTGCGATTGAAATTGCGGGTCAGGCGCTTGCCTTCGGCGTCATAGATGATGGCGAACAACACCGCCGGATCCTGCTGGGCAATGCGCGTGAGCGAGGTGAGCGCCGGAATGTCCAGATCCCAGATCGACTTCGGTGCAACCCCGGCCAGCAACTGCGCCAGCGCCTGACCAGACTGCTTCAGGTTGTTTTCCAGCACCACCCGCAGCTGCGCCTGCTCGTCCTTCAGCTGACTGGAAAGCCCCTCCCCCAGGCGCGACCGCGTACTGCTCGACAACGCCGCCAGGCCCTGGGTCATCTCACGCTCAGCCAGGCTCAATTCCTCGCCAAGACGGCGACTCTCGCCTCCCAGGCGCTGCACCAGGTCTTCGACCATGCCATCGACCGAGGCACGCATCAGCCAAACCGCCAAACCGACCTGCACCAGCATGGCCAGACCAAGCGCGACGAAAACCGGGCGCAGCAAACGACTACGCAACATGGACACGATGGCAAACACTGGCGACACTCCTCAACGACCGTAACGACTATAACGGCGACTTCCGGGATTTGTTTAATACAAGCAAAGCACATGCCCGAAACACTGGAACCGCTCCGTCAGCGCCCACGAAAAAGCCGCCCGAAGGCGGCTCTCGTGACGCGTCAGCAGCGCCCCATCAGGCGAACGGATGACGCAACACGATCGTCTCGTTGCGATCAGGACCGGTGGAGATGATGTCGATCGGCGCACCGACCAGCTCTTCCACGCGCTTGATGTAGGCGCGAGCAGCGGCCGGCAGGTCTTCCAGGGTCTTGGCGCCCAGAGTGGACTCGCTCCAGCCCGGCATTTCCTCATAGACCGGCTGCAGGCCGATGTAGCTGTCGGCGTCAGTCGGCGCATCGACCAATACCTGGTCATTGGCGTCCTTGTAGCCGGTGCAGATGCGGATGGTTTCCAGGCCGTCGAGCACGTCCAGCTTGGTCAGGCACAGACCGGAGATGCTGTTGATCTCGATGGCGCGACGCAGGATTACCGCATCGAACCAGCCACAACGACGGGCACGCCCGGTGGTCGCGCCGAACTCGTGACCGCGCTTGGCGAGGAAGGCGCCAACGTCGTCGAACAGCTCGGTCGGGAACGGGCCGGAACCGACACGGGTGGTGTAGGCCTTGGTGATACCGAGGATGTAATCCAGGTACAGCGGGCCGAAACCGGAACCGGTGGCGATACCGCCTGCCGTGGTATTGGAACTGGTGACGTAGGGGTAGGTGCCGTGGTCGATGTCCAACAGCGAGCCCTGAGCACCTTCGAACATGATGTCCTTGCCTTCACGACGCAGGTCATGCAGCACCGCGGTGACGTCAGCCATCATCGGCTTGAGCAGCTCGGCGTATTCCATGCACTCGTCGAGTGTCTTCTGGAAGTCGATGGCCGGCTCTTTATAGAAGTTGACCAGCTGGAAGTTGTGGTAATCCAGCAGCTCGCCCAGCTTGGCGGCGAAGCGCTCGCGGTGAAACAGGTCACCGACACGCAGGCCGCGACGCGCGACCTTGTCTTCGTAGGCCGGGCCGATACCGCGACCGGTAGTGCCGATCTTGGCATCGCCACGCGCCTTCTCACGCGCCTGATCCAGCGCCACGTGGTAGGACAGAATCAGCGGGCAGGCCGGGCTGATGCGCAGACGCTCACGCACTGGCACACCCTTCTCTTCCAGCTTGACGATTTCGCGCATCAGGGCGTCGGGCGCAACGACCACGCCATTGCCGATCAGGCACTCGACGCCTTCACGCAGGATGCCGGACGGAATCAGGTGTAGGACGGTCTTCTCACCGTCAATAACCAGGGTGTGGCCAGCGTTGTGGCCACCCTGATAACGCACGACTGCTGCGGCCTGCTCGGTGAGCAGGTCGACGATCTTGCCCTTGCCCTCATCACCCCACTGGGTGCCCAGGACGACGACATTCTTACCCATAAACTTGTCCTCTTCGCGCAAGCTTCGATGCCGGCCGCGAGCCGGCGAAAATGAATTCAGGACGCCAGGGGCGCCACCTGCCAACGTCCATCGCGCAGTGCCAGCAGGCGATCACAGCCTGCTTCGCGCGCATCCGCCTCGCTCTGCCCGGGCAGCGCCTGTACCACGCGCTCACCCTCACCACGCAGACGCCGAACGGCCTGCCACAGATAGAGGTCATGATTATCCGGTGCCCAGATACCGGTTACCGTCTCGTCCAGACGCATGTCGCCCAGGGTCACCAGGGTTTTCAGATCGGTCGAGAAGCCGGTGGCCGGACGCGCCCGGCCGAACACGGCACCGGTATCGTCGTAACGACCGCCCTGTGCAATTGCACCACCCTCGCCCGGCACGAACGCCGCGAACACCACGCCGGTGTGGTAGTTGTAGCCGCGCAACTCGCCCAGATCGAAGTACAGTGGCAACTCCGGGTAACGCAACTCCAGCGCATCAGCAATGGCCACCAGCTCATCGAGCGCGGCGTGCACGGCATCCGGTGCCTCGACCAACGCCGCCTGAGCCAGGTCCAGCACTTCACGCCCGCCGCACAGCTCGGCCAGCGAACGCAGCATGTTGCCCAGGCCAGCCGGCAAGGCCGCCGTCAGGGTCTCGATTTCGTCCATGGCCTTGCGCTGCAACGCATCGAACAGCCGCTGCTCGGCTTCGCCGGATAAACCCGCGGCACGCGCCAGGCCGCGATAGATGCCAACATGACCGAGATCCATATGGACATGCGGCACCGCGGCCAGCTCGAGGGTCTCGACCAGCAGGCTGATCACCTCGATATCGCTGGCCGGACTGGCATCACCATACAACTCGGCGCCCAGCTGAATCGGACTACGCGAGGTGGTCAGCGCACGCGGTTGTGCATGCAGCACGCTACCGGCGTAGCACAGCCGGCTTGGCCCTTCGCGGCGCAGGGTGTGCGCGTCGATGCGCGCCACCTGCGGGGTGATGTCGGCACGAAAGCCCATCTGCCGACCGGACAGCGGATCGGTGACCTTGAAGGTACGCAGGTCAAGATCCTGACCGGCGCCAGTCAACAGGGATTCCAGGTACTCGATATGGGGGGTGACGACGAACTCGTAACCCCAAAGTTGGAACAGATCCAGCACTTGGCGGCGGGCCGCCTCGATGCGCGCCGCTTCCGGCGGCAGTACTTCTTCGATGCCATCTGGCAGCAGCCAGCGGTCTACCGTTGCCATTTCGCCATTCCCCTCTCGATCCGGGCGGCACAAGCCTTCAGTGAAGCAGATATAGAAGGGCCGTACCCAGCAGCATGCTGGCCAGCCCCATAAGACGCAGTCGGCGGTCGGACAGACGCGCTGCCTGCATGACCGCTCCGCGCCAATGGCGCGGATAGAGGAAGGGCAGGATGCCTTCCAGCACCAATACCAGACACAGTGCGATGCCGAGTTCCTGCCACATGATTCCCACAGACGCAAAAAAGCCGGGATTTCCCCGGCTGCCGCATGATAACACGGTCAGGGCGACAAGCCACAGGCTTCAGGCGACAGGCAAACAGATGTTCGCCTGAGGCCTGTAGCGTGCAGCCTGAAGCCACTTTTTCAAGGCTTTGAGTTCTCCAGATAACGGAAGAAGTCACTGCCCGGATCCAACACCAGCACATCACGCTTGTCGGCGAAGCTTTCGCGGTACGCCTGCAAGCTACGGTAGAAGGAGTAGAACTCCTGGTCTTGACCGAAGGCATTGGCATAGATCGCAGCAGCCTGTGCGTCACCATCACCGCGCAGCTCTTCAGCCTCGCGATAGGCCTCTGCCAGCAGTACGCGGCGCTGACGATCAGCGTCGGCACGAATACCCTCGGCCAGCTCGCGACCCTTGGCACGGTGTTCGCGCGCTTCACGCTCACGCTCGGTGCTCATCCGCTCGAATACACTGCGGTTGACTTCACGCGGCAGGTCGATGGCCTTGACCCGAACGTCAACCACTTCGATACCCAACTCACGCTCGGCGGCGCGGTTGAGGGTCGCGGTCACGTCGGCCATCAGCGCATCACGCTCACCGGATACCGACTCATGCAGCGTACGCTTACCGAACTGGTCACGCAGCGAAGCTTCCAGTCGACGCGCCAGACGCTCGTCGGCAACCTGCTTCATGCCGGAGGTAGCCTGATAGAAGCGCTCGGCATCCTTTACCCGCCATTTGGCATAGGCGTCGACCATGAGCGCCTTCTTCTCCAGCGTCAGGAAGCGCGACGAGGTCGAATCCAGTGTCAGCAGACGCCCATCGAAAATACGCACCTGGTTGACGTAAGGAATCTTCACATGCAGACCGGGTTGCACATCAGGCTGAACCACTCGCCCGAACTGCAACAGCACCGCACGCTCAGTCTGCGCCACGATATAGAAGCTATTCCATGCCACCAGGGCCAGAACCACGGCCACGATCAGGCCGATCAGGGACTTGTTGCTCATCAACGGCCCTCCCGGGTACGCAGGTTACGCTGCGACAGATCGCTGCTCAGCGGCACCGCTGGATCACGCGTTGTCGTGTTGCTGCTGTTGGCAGAACTGGAGGAAGAAGCACCGCCACGGCTGTCGATCATCTTGTCCAGCGGCAGATAGAGCAGGTTGTTCTGCCCCTTGTCGCCGGTGACCAGAACCTTGCTGGTGTTGCTCATGACTTCCTGCATGGTGTCGATATACAGACGCTCGCGAGTGATCTCGGGTGCCTTGCGGTACTCGGCCACCAGCTTGGTGAAGCGGTCGGCCTCGCCTCGGGCACGCGCAATGACTTCATCACGGTAACCATTGGCCTCTTCCAGCATACGCTGGGCCTGACCACGGGCTTCCGGGATTACGCCGTTGGCGTAGGACTCGGCCTGGTTCTTCTCACGCTGCTCGTCTTCACGGGCGCGAATCACGTCATCGAAGGCTTCCTGAACTTCACGCGGCGCAGCAGCGCTCTGGATGTTCACCTGAGTGATGGTGATACCGGTGCGATAGTTGTCGAGGAAGCGCTGCAGACGCTCACGCACCTCGGTCGCCATCAGTTCACGGCCCTCGGTCAGCACCTGATCCATCTCGGTGGAGCCCACGACATGGCGCACGGCGCTGTCGGTGGCGTGCTGCAGGCTGACTTCCGGCTGGTCGACGTTGAGCACGAAGTCCTGCAGGTTGCTGACGCGGTACTGCACGGTCAGCGGTACCTCGATGATGTTCTCGTCTTCGGTCAGCATGGCGCCCTGCTTGCTGTAGGCGCGCTCACGGGTGACGTTTTCCTGGAACTTGCGATCGATCGGCGGGAAGTAGATGTTCAGGCCAGGACCGACGGTCTCATGGTACTTGCCGAAGCGCAGCACGACAGCCTGCTCCTGCTCGTCCACCACATAGATCGCGCTGTACAGCCAGACCGCCGCCAACAGGCCGAGGCCTACGAACAGCAGACCGAAGCCACCGCCGCTACCGCTGCGCCCGGAGTCGTCATCGCCGCGCTTCTTGCCGCCACCGAAAATGCCATTGAGGCTTTCCTGCAGCTTGCGAAACGCCTCGTCGAGATCCGGCGGGCCCTGCCGGCCACCGCCTTTGCGGCCGCCCCAAGGGTCTTGATTGTTCGAGTTGCCACCCGGCTCATTCCAAGCCATAGCGTTCTCCGTACTGATAAAGCGAAGGCGCGCCCACGGCGCGCCGGCTAATGCTACCCAAAGCCCCACGGTGACAGCAAAGCCGCCGCCCCAGGCTTTATTGCAAAGTATGTTGCTCGATAAAGGCCTGAGGCTCCAAACCTTCACGACTCACCAGGCGATTGAGCTCGACGCGCGGCAAGCGTACCGACAGCAGGCTGTTGCCCAGCTCATCATGCACTTCACTTTGCACGGCCCCCAGGGCGAACAATTGCGCCCGCAGCCTTCCGAGACGCTGCGACAACTGCAGCGTGGCAACGAACAAATCCTCGCCCAGCAATTCCGCCACGGCCTGGCGTAACAGCTCCAGACCACGCCCATCTCGCGCCGACAACCACACGCGAAGCGGTTTACCGTCACCATCACGCTGGATCTGCGGCTCGACACCTTCCAACAAATCCAGCTTGTTGTATACCTCCAGCATCGGCAATTCGTGCGCACCGATCTCCCGGAGCACGTTCTGCACCTGCTCGATCTGGGCCATGCGCTCAGGCTCATGGGCGTCGATCACATGCAGCAGCAGGTCGGAATTGCTCGATTCTTCAAGCGTAGCGCGGAAAGCCTCGACCAGCTTGTGCGGCAGATGGCGAATGAAACCCACGGTATCGGCCAGCACCACGGGGCCCAGGTCGTCGAGTTGCAGACGGCGCAGGGTCGGATCGAGTGTGGCGAACAGTTGATCGGCCGCATACACCTCGGAGGTGGTCAGGGCATTGAACAAGGTGGACTTGCCGGCGTTGGTGTACCCCACCAGGGAGACCGATGGAATATCCGCACGCCTGCGCCCGCGACGCGCCTGCTCACGCTGACTGCGCACCTTGTCCAACTTCTGCTTGATCTGCCGGATGCGCACACGCAGCAAGCGGCGGTCGGTTTCCAGCTGGGTTTCACCCGGGCCACGCAGACCGATACCGCCCTTTTGCCGCTCAAGGTGAGTCCAGCCGCGCACCAGGCGCGTACTCATGTGGTCGAGCTGAGCCAGTTCGACCTGCAGCTTGCCTTCATGAGTACGCGCGCGCTGAGCGAATATATCGAGGATCAGGCCGGTACGGTCGAGCACACGGCATTCGAAGGCGCGCTCAAGATTGCGCTCCTGGCTGGGTGTCAGGGTGTGATTGAAGATGACCAGATCGGCCTCGGCGGCCTTGACCTGGTCGCGCAGTTCCTCGACCTTACCGCTGCCGATCAGGAACTTGGCCGTCAGACGACTGCTGGGCACACTGAAGAAAGCGACCATGTCGGCGCCTGCCGACATGGCCAATTCCTGGAACTCCTGGGGGTCTTCGCTCGCCTCGGAGTCTTGGCCTTCCAGATGAACCAGGATGGCCCGCTCACCGCCCTCATGACGCTCGAAGAACAATGCAGCCCCCTATAGGTCAGGCGTTACCCGGTTCGCTATCGCCCTGCTCGGCATCACCTGCGCTCGGCAAACGCACCGGACGGCTGGGGACGACGGTGGAAATGGCGTGCTTGTAGACCATCTGGCTGACGGTGTTCTTCAGCAGGATGACGAACTGGTCGAAGGACTCGATCTGGCCCTGCAGCTTGATGCCGTTGACCAGATAGATGGAAACAGGGACGCGTTCCTTACGCAGGGTATTCAGGTAAGGGTCTTGTAGCGAATGCCCTTTTGACATGTGCCGCACTCCTTTCGAGGATCAATTCAATAATTTTAGTAGGTAAACAATGGCTTCAGGCCGTCCCACCCCCAAGGATAGACGACCAGCGGCAAGGTCTCATTTCAATATGGAGACGCTTTCCAGGTATTTCAAGACGCGAGACAGATTGTCGCAGGCCAGGCTATCGAGCCAATGCAAGTTCTCCCAACCGCGTAGCCAGGTGAACTGCCGCTTGGCCAACTGGCGAGTGGCGATGATGCCCCGCTCGACCATATCGTCCCGGGACAGCTCGCCATCGAGGTATTCCCATACCTGGCGATAACCCACCGCCCGTATAGACGGCAATCCCGCGTGCAAGTCACTTCGGCTACGCAGGGCTTCGACCTCTTGCACAAAGCCCTGCTCCACCATCGCCCGAAATCGTTGAGCGATGCGGTCATGCAAAACCTGACGCTGCGCTGGTGCGATAGCAAGCTGAGCAACAGTATAGGGTAATTGCCCGGTACCTGATGTGCCCGCATCGGGATTTCCTGCCGCCTGGCGCCGGCGATGCTCGGTCATGCTCAGGCCGCTCAGGCGATAGACCTCCAGGGCCCGGGTCAGACGCTGCGGGTCGTTGGGGTGGATGCGCGCCGCGGACTCCGGATCGACCTCCGCCAACTCACGGTGCAGCGCGTCCCAACCTTCGACCAGTGCGCGCGCTTCCAGCTCGGCGCGTATCGCCGGATCGGCACTGGGCATGTCGGCCAGGCCCTCCAGCAGCGCCTTGTAATAGAGCATGGTGCCGCCGACCAACAGCGGAATACGGCCACGCGCCGTGCTCTCGGCCATGGCGGCCAGGGCATCGGCGCGAAACTCCGCCGCCGAATAGCTCTCAGCAGGATCACGGATATCGATCAGGGCGTGAGGAAACGCGTCGAGAATGGCACGATCAGGCTTAGCCGTGCCGATGTCCATGCCACGATAGATCAGCGCCGAATCAACGCTGATCAGGTCACACGGCAAGACGCGCGCCAGCTCCAGGGCCAGGTCGGTCTTGCCGGCGGCAGTCGGGCCCATCAGGAAGATTGCAGGAGGAAGCGCAGGCATCGATATGACTCGGCAACAAAGACGGGAGCCCTCGGCGGGGCATTGCTCAATTACTGACCACGCATGAACAGCTTGTCGAGCTGATCCATGCTCAATTGCGTCCAGGTCGGTCGCCCATGGTTGCACTGGCCACTGCGCTCGGTCTGTTCCATGTCACGCAGCAGGGCGTTCATCTCGGGAATGGTTAGGCGCCGGTTGGCGCGCACCGCGCCATGGCAGGCCATGGTCGCCAGCAGTTCATTGAGGTGCGCCTGGATACGGTCGCTGGTGCCATATTCGAGCAGATCGGCCAGTACGTCGCGCACCAACTGGGTCGCTTCGGCCTGCTTGAGCAGCGCCGGAATCTGGCGGATCGCCAGCGTTTCCTCTCCCAGGCGCTGCAATTCGAAGCCCAGACGCTGGAACCACTCGCCATGTTCCTCGGCGCAGTCGGCTTCACGCTGACTGAGAGCGATGGACTCCGGTACCAGCAACGGCTGGCCGCGCAGCCCCTCGCTGGCCATCGCATGCTTCAGGCGCTCGTAGGTGATGCGCTCATGCGCGGCGTGCATGTCCACCACAACCATGCCCTGAGCATTCTCGGCGAGGATGTAGACGCCCTTGAGCTGCGCCACGGCATAGCCGAGCGGCGGAATGTCGCCCTGTTCCTGCGGCAGCGCTGCGGGCGACGCAGCGGGCAGCGGGGCGAAATACTCGCGATAGGCGGCCTGCGTTTCGGCAGCCGGTACGCCGGGGTTGCCGGCCGGCTGCTGATAACCGGCACCTGCACCACGCCAGGCCGGCTGCGCATTGGCCACCGGGGTTTCCAGCACGCTGGCGGCCAGGCCCATTTCGCCCTGCGGGCCAAATTCTCCGGCGGCCAGCCCGCTTGCACGCGACATGGGGGAGATGGCCGCCGGAGCCGCCACCTGATCTTCCGGTCGTACATCGGCCAAGGCCCGATGCAGCGTACCGTAAAGGAAGTCATGCACCATGCGGCTGTCACGGAAGCGCACTTCGTGCTTGGTCGGGTGAACGTTGACGTCCACCGTGCTCGGGTCGATTTCCAGAAACAGCACAAAGGTCGGGTGACGGCCGTTGAACAGCACATCACGATAGGCCTGGCGCACCGCATGGGCAACCAGCTTGTCGCGGACCATGCGGCCGTTGACATAGAAGCACTGCAGGTCCGCCTGGCTGCGCGAGAAGGTAGGCAAGCCAACCCAGCCCCACAAGCGCAGACCACCGCGCTCGATCTCGATCGGCAGCGCCTGCTCGAGGAAGGCCGGGCCGCAAACCGAGGCCACACGCCGCGCACGACTGATCTCGTCACCCGCCTCGTGCAGGCTGAGCACGGTCTTGCCGTTATGGCGCAGGTGAAAGCCGACATCGAAGCGAGCTAGCGCCAGGCGCTTGATCACTTCCTGCAGGTGATCAAATTCGGTTTTCTCGGCGCGCAGGAACTTGCGCCGTGCCGGGGTGTTGAAGAACAGATCTCGCACTTCCACCGAGGTGCCCACCGGGTGCGCAGCTGGCTGCACCCGTGGCGCCATGTCGCGTCCTTCGGTTTCCACCTGCCAGGCCTGGTCGGCGTCGGCGGTACGCGAAGTCAGGGTCAGGCGCGATACCGAGCTGATCGAAGCCAGCGCCTCGCCGCGAAAGCCCATGCTGAGTACGGCTTCGAGGTCTTCCAGCTCGCGAATCTTGCTGGTGGCATGGCGAGCCAGGGCCAGCGGCAGGTCGTCCGGGGCGATGCCACTGCCGTCGTCGCGCACCTTGAGCAGCTTGACGCCGCCCTGCTCGACCTCGACATCGATACGCCGGGCACCGGAATCCAGGCTGTTTTCCAGCAGCTCCTTGGCGACCGAAGCCGGACGCTCGACCACCTCGCCCGCAGCGATCTGGTTGGCCAGGCGCGGGCTGAGCAAATGAATACGGGACATGACACTCACTACTGGGCTGCCAGCGCTGTGGCGGGTATCTGCAATGTCTGGCCGACCTTGATCACGTCGCCCCTGAGCTTGTTGGCACTGCGCAAGGCCGCCAGGCTGATCTGATAACGCTGAGCGATCAGCGCCAGGCTTTCGCCGCGCGCCACCACATGTTCGCGCGGGCCGGCGACGATCTTGCCTTCGTCACGCAGCCAGGCTACGTAGGTGCCGGGCGGCGGATTCTCGTGGAAGAACTGCTTGACCCCGGTGGTAATGGAGCGCGCCAGTGCCTGTTGATGACTGACAGTGTGCAGCTTCTTCGCCTCGTTGGGATTGGAGATGAACCCGGTTTCCACCAGGATCGAAGGAATATCCGGCGACTTCAGCACCATGAACCCTGCTTGTTCGACGCGCCGCTTGTGCAGCGGGGTGATGCTGCCCATGTTCGACAACACCTTCTGCCCGACATTCAGGCTGGATGACAGCGACGCCGTCATCGACAGGTCCAGCAGCACGCCAGCGAGCATCTTGTCCTTGTCGTCGAGACTGACGTTGCCGGCACCGCCGATCAGGTCAGACTGATTCTCGGCATCGGCCAGCCAGCGGGCGGTCTCGGAGGTTGCTCCGCGCTCGGACAAGGCATAGACCGACGCACCGAAGGCCGAAGCGCGCGGCGCTGCATCGGCATGAATGGAGACGAACAGATCCGCGCCCTTCTTGCGCGCAATCTCGGTGCGCTTGCGCAGTGGAATGAAGTAATCCCCCGTGCGCACCAACTCGCCGCGAAAGCCTTTCTCGGCATTGATCTGTCGCTGCAATTCCCTGGAAATGGCCAAGGTCACGTTCTTCTCGTACTGCCCTTTGACCGGCGACAGCGCGCCAGGGTCTTCGCCACCATGGCCGGCATCGATGGCGATAACGATATCGCGCTTGCCATTGGGCACAGGCGTCAGCTTGGGTGGCGGCTGGGTCGGCGTGACCGGCACGGGCGGCGCGCTGGCCGCAACGCTGGAGGTCGGCGCAGAGGGCGGCGCACTGCCCTGATCGAACAGGTCGACAACCAGGCGATGGCCGTACTGCTGATTGGGCGCCAGGGTAAAGCTCTTCGGCGAAACCGGCGCCGACAGATCGATGACCACGCGCAACTCTTCGGCGCTGCGCTGCGCCGAGCGCACACCGGTGATCGGGGTATTGGCGAGCGAGAGCTGCTCGAGATTGGTGGCCAGCCTGGCACCCTTGACATCGATGACGATACGGTCAGGAGCCGCCAGCGTGAAGACACTGTGCTGCACCGGGCCGGACAGATCGAAGACCAGGCGGGTATTGTCCGGTGCACGCCACAGACGCACGCTACGCACATCGGAGGCAGCCAGCACCTCGGCAGCCAGGGCCGCCAACAACACCCCCACAGCGGTAACCAGCGCGCCTATGCGCATAACCAACCCCATCGCGTCTTATTCATTGCTTGCTGCCAAGCGCCTTGCACCAGGCCTCCCCTCGAGTCCCATGCCCTTGCAGCAACAGCGAGCGGCCGCTCGCCTGGGGGCTAATGGTAATGTCCAGGTCTGGCTTTGGCAAAACGCCTGCGCCACGCTGCGGCCACTCGATCAGGCACAGAGCGGCGCCTTCGAAGTAATCGCGGATCCCGAGAAACTCCAGCTCCTCAGGATCGACCAGGCGATACAGGTCGAAGTGGAAGGCGCGTACGCCACCAATCTCATAGGGTTCGACCAGGGTGAAGGTCGGGCTCTTGACCGCCCCGACATGGCCCAGCCCGCGCAGAATACCGCGCGACAGGGTGGTCTTGCCGGCCCCCAGATCACCATGCAGATAAATCGTGCCGACACCTCCACTGACCTCGGCAATCGACGCACCCAACGCCAGCATCGCAGCCTCGTCGGCCGCCTCGAATCTCACTTCGTACAAGGACACACCTCCTCCAATAACTGACGAATGGTACAGGGCAGATCACCGGCCGCCAGCCCACGCCCCTGCACGGCAAGCACCTCGCCGGCCCGTGCATGCAGCCAGACGGCCAGGCAGGCCGCATCATACGCGGCCATGCCCTGCGCCAGCAGCGCGCCGATCAGGCCAGCCAGCACATCTCCCAGCCCCGCCCCCGCCATCGCCGGATGGCCACGATCACACAGCGCCAGACGTCCATCCGGCGCGGCGACCAGACTACCGGCGCCTTTGAGCACTACCACCAGACCAAAACGCTGCGCCAGCGCTCGCGCCGCTGCGGGTCGGTCCGTCTGCAGCACCGCCGTTTCGATACCCAGCATACGCGCCGCTTCACCCGGATGCGGCGTCAGCACACCATGACGCGGCGCACTGACCTGCCCAGCCGCAAGCAGATTCAATGCATCGGCATCCCATACCTGCGGCTGATCGCTACCCGCCACGCCAGACAGCAGACTGCGGCTCCAGGCCCCCTGGCCCAGTCCCGGCCCGACCACACAGACATCGGCACGCTCGACCAGACTCAGCAACTGATTGGCCGAGGCTACCGCAGCACACATGATTTCTGGTCGGCGCACCAGGGCGGCCGCAACATGTTCAGCGCGCGTGGCCAACGACACCAGCCCGGCACCGGCACGCAACGCGCTATCGGCGCACAGCAACGCAGCGCCGCCCATACCCAGGTCACCCCCTACTACCAGCAGGTGACCGAACTGCCCCTTGTGTGCCACTGGCGAGCGGGCGGCCAGACGCGGCAGGTTAGCTGGATCGAGACGCTGCGCCACGCTGGGCGCCCGAGCCAATAGCTCAGCGTCGCCCTGTAGATCGTCGAACTGTAGCTCGCCGCACAACTGCGGGCCGACACCCGTGAACAGACCGAGCTTGAGCGCGATAAAGGTCACCGTCAGGTCGGCGCGCACTGCCACCCCCAGGCGCGCGCCCGTGTCGGCCTGCAAGCCAGATGGAATATCCACCGCCAGCACCGGCAACCTGCTCTGGTTGAGCAGACGAATCGCCTGGGCACAAGGCTCACGCACATCGCCAGTCAGGCCCGTGCCGAGCAAGGCATCGACCACGACACCGGCCAATGGCGCGCATTCGCTCCAGGGCAGAATCGCCACCCCGGCATCCCTGGCCTCAGCACGAGCCTGGGCAGCATCGCCACTCAACGCGGCGGGATCGCCAACGGCCAAGACCCGCACACGCCAGCCGGCACGCTGAGCCAGGGCAGCAATCAGATAACCATCGCCAGCATTGTTGCCACGCCCGGCCAGCACGGTGATTTCGCCAGCCTCCGGCCAGCGCCGGCGCAGGGCGCGCCAGGCGGCATGGGCAGCGCGCTGCATCAGCGCGAATCCGGACGTACCGGCTGCAATCAACTGCGCATCCAGCGCACGCACCTGTGCGGCACTGTGCAGGCTAAACGGCAAAGAAGCGGAAAATGAATGCATGGCTCGCTCACCACGGATGTCTGGCAGAATTATACCCACGTCCATCGCCTGCGCCCGCCCATGTCCGAACAGCATCTCGACCTCGACCTTCTCGCCCAATCCATCAAGGACTGGGGGCGCGAGCTGGGCTTCCAGCAGGTTGGCATCAGCGATGTCGAGCTGGGCGAGCACGAAGCGCACCTGCAACGCTGGCTGGAGGCCGGCTACCAGGGCGAAATGGACTACATGGCCGCCCATGGCAGCAAGCGCTCACACCCGGACGAACTGGTACCTGGCACCCTGCGCGTGGTGTCGCTGCGCATGGACTATCTGCCCGGCGACACGCAGATGGCCCAGCGCCTCAAAGAGCCGGAACAGGCCTACGTATCGCGCTACGCCCTGGGCCGCGACTACCACAAGCTGATCCGCAAGCGCCTGCAACAACTGGCCGAACGTATCCAGCAACAAATCGGCCCGTTCGGCTACCGCGCCTTCGTCGACAGTGCACCGGTACTGGAGAAAGCCATCGCCGAAAAAGCCGGCCTGGGCTGGATCGGCAAGAACACCCTGGTGCTCAACCGCAAGGCCGGCAGCTATTTCTTTCTCGGCGAGCTGTTCGTCGACCTGCCACTGCCGGTGGATGCCCCACACGCCAGCGAGCATTGCGGACGCTGCAGCGCGTGCATGGATATCTGCCCCACTGCAGCCTTCGCCGGCCCTTATGTACTGGACGCGCGGCGCTGTATCTCCTACCTGACCATCGAGCTGAAGGGCTCAATTCCCGAAGAATTGCGCGCGCCCATCGGTAACCGGGTATTCGGCTGCGATGACTGCCAGATCGTCTGCCCCTGGAATCGCTTCGCCCGGCCCACCGAACAGGGCGACTTCCAGCCGCGCCACGGCCTGGACAACAGCAGCCTGGCCGAGCTGTTCCTGTGGACGGAAGAGGAATTTCTCGGCCGCACTGAAGGCTCGCCGCTGCGCCGCGCCGGCTACGAACGCTGGTTGCGCAACCTGGCGGTCGGCCTGGGCAATGCGCCCTCCACCATCCCGGTGTTGGAGGCGCTACAGGCGCGCCGCGAACACCCGTCGGAGCTGGTACGCGAGCATGTGGCGTGGGCCCTGGAGCAGCACGGCGCCTTGTAGTCCGGATGAAATCCGGGAATGGCGCCGCCCGTTTCCCCGGATTGCATCCGGGCTACGCTACTCGCACGGCACGCGGGACGCGCCGGAGTGGCTCATTTACACCTTGAGGAAATGCTCACGGTAGTGGCGCAGCTCGGCAATGGACTCGCGAATGTCATCCAGCGCCTGGTGGGTCGCGGTTTTCTGGAAGCTGTCCTTGACCTCGGGCGCCCACATGCCGGCGAGGATCTTCAGCGTCGACACGTCCAGGTAGCGATAGTGGAAGTAGGCTTCCAGCGCGGGCATGTACTTGTAGAGGAAACGACGATCCTGGCCAATGCTGTTGCCGCAGATCGGCGACTTGCCCTTGGGCACCCATTGCTCGAGGAAGGCGATGGTCTGCGCTTCGGCCGACGCCGTGTCGATCTTGCTTTCACGTACGCGCTGGGTCAGACCGCTCTGGCCATGGGTGCGGGTGTTCCATTCGTCCATAGCGGCCAGCGCTTCGTCGCTCTGGTGAACGGCGATCACCGGGCCTTCGGCCAGCACGTTCAGCTCGCTGTCGGTGACGACGGTGGCCATCTCGATGATCACGTCGCGCTCCGGCTCCAGGCCGGTCATTTCCAGGTCGATCCAGATCAGGTTATTGGGGTTTTGCATGGTTAGGCTCCTTGGCTCAGGCACCCAGTCTAGCGGATCTCGGCACCCTTCATACGCCAGAGCAACAGCGCCGTTTGCCGCCCTTCGTTGATCTCAAGCTTGCGATCAGCCGGCACACCCGGTATCTCGAAGGTGTTGCTGATCAGCCAGCTGCCGGCGCGCATCTCGACCTGCGCCTTGGCCCACAGTCGCGGCATCGGCACCGGCGACAGGAAGCAGTAGACGACATCGAACTCACGCAACTCGACCTGCCATAGGCTTTGATAACGAATGCTGCAGTTCTCCTGCAGCAGGCAGCGTAGCCAGGCGAAAGCGAAGAGCAGCGGCGCCGTCTCGACACCAACGAACTGCCCGCGCGGAAACCGTCTGGCCATCTGCAGCACCGTACCAGCAGTACCACAGCCCAGGTCGACGAAGCGCAGCGGCGGCTCACGCTCGCTCAAGCACTGCTGCAGGCGTCGCTGCGCCTTGCGCCCACTCAGGTAGAGCGGCACCTGTTCGCGCAGACTGTTCCAGTTGACCAGTAGCAGCAGGACGAAGCCCAGCAGGAACAACCAGGCCGGTAAATCGGCGCGCTGCATCACCAGCAGCGCGGGCAGAAACGCCAGATTGATCCACAACCACCAGCGTGACAGACCCAGGCGCCAGCCGATCCCGGCGGCCACAACACCTTGCAGCAGCGCCACCGAAAACAACGACATGCGCCAGGGCAGCAACGCCAGCAGATAGACCAGCACCACCACCAGCGCCAAGGCCAGACCCTGCGCCAAAAGAGCGCGCAATAACGGTAGCCGCAGCACCGCTCGTTCCTCGCCTGCCGTCATTCCCGACCTCTGTTCCTGACAGCCGAATGGCCACCGAGCGCTCATGCTAAACTCGCCGCGATCAACACTCCACTACCCGGATGCTCCATGGCCAAACGCCAACTCAACCGCCGCCAGAACTGGCGCATCGAAAAGATTCAGGGCGAACGCGCTGCCCGCGCTGCCAAACGTGAATCGAAGGCCGTGGAAGCCCTCGAAGGCGGCGACCTGGGGCCGGAGCAGACCGGTCTGGTCATCGCCCACTTCGGCGTCCAGGTGGAAATCGAGGGCTTGCAGGGCGAGCTGGCCGGCCAGGTGTTTCGCTGCCACCTGCGCGCCAACCTGCCGGCACTGGTCACCGGTGATCAGGTGGTCTGGCGCCCCGGCAATCAGGGTGACGGCGTAATCGTCGCGCAACTGCCGAGAAACAGCGAACTGTGTCGCCCCGACATGCGCGGCCAACTCAAGCCGGTGGCAGCCAACGTCGATCAGATCGTCATCGTCTTCGCACCACTACCCGAGCCGCACGCCAACCTGATCGACCGTTACCTGGTGGCCGCCGAGCACGCGGGCATTCGCCCGCTGCTGCTGCTGAACAAGGCCGACCTGATCGACGAACAGAATCAGGTGGCGCTGGACGCATTGCTCAAGGTCTATCGTGAGCTCGAGTACCCGCTGCTGGAAGTCTCGGCCCATCAGGGCGATGGCATGGAGCAGCTGAAACATCGCCTGAACGGAAACATCAGCGTATTCGTCGGCCAATCAGGCGTGGGCAAATCATCCCTGGTCAACAGCCTACTGCCCGGCATCGATACGCGCGTTGGGGCATTGTCGGAGCTGACCGGCAAAGGCACGCACACCACCACCACCGCACGGCTATTCCATTTCCCCGGTGGCGGCCAGTTGATCGACTCACCCGGCATTCGCGAATTCGGCCTGGGCCATGTCAGCCGTGATGACGTTGAGGCAGGCTTCATCGAATTTCACGAGTTGCTCGGGCGCTGCCGCTTCCGTGACTGCAAACATGACCGCGAGCCAGGCTGCGCACTGCTCAAGGCGCTCGAGGACGGCCGCGTGCAACCTCAGCGCATGGCCAGCTACCGACACATCATCGCCAGCCTGCCGCAGGACGATTACTGATTGTTCAGTTGATCGAGCGGGCTGCCGCCACCCTCGAAGATATTCAGACGCTCGCGCAACTGATCCTCGGGCAATGCCTCTGCCGGGGCATCTGAAGGGGTTGTCGCAGGCGCCTGGTCTGGCGCAGGCGCGTCACCGTTCGCGCCCTGCTCACCCTCGATCGCACGCTGCGCCTTCTTGGTCAGCACGACGATATCGATGCGCCGGTTGACCGGATTGAACGGATCCTCACGATCGAATAGTGCCGACGACGCATAGCCGACCACCCGCGCCACCTGCTCGTCCGGATAGCCGCCAGCGATCAGCACCCGCCGGGCGGCATTGGCGCGATTGGATGACAACTCCCAGTTGCCGAAATCACCCCGCCCGACGAAGGGCTTGGCATCGGTATGGCCACTGATGCTGATCTTGTTCGGCACCGCACGGATGGTATCGGCCATGACCAGCAGGATGTCTTCGAAATAAGGCTGCAGGTTGGCGCTACCCAGGGCGAACATCGGCCGGTTCTCGGCGTCCATGATCTGGATGCGCAAGCCATCCTGGGTGATCTCGAACAGGATCTGGTCCTTGAAGCGCTGCAACTCGGGGTTGTCCTCGACCTTGTTCTGCAACTCCTGCAACAGCAGCTCGAGACGCTCCTGCTCCATCTTGTCGGCCAGGGTCTCGATCTGATCGGTGCTGATCCCCGTCTCGTCCGGCTGGCTCTCGGGGGTCTCGGAGATATCCGGATTGAGCGTGCGCTCAGGGGCCGGCGTCGGCGTGCCGCCCAGGTCGATGACGTAGGGGCTGGCGCTTTCGGTGAAGCCAATGGGGTCCTGGAAATAACCGGAAATGGCCTTCTTCTGCTCCGGCGTGGCCGATGTCATCAGCCACATCACCAGAAAGAACGCCATCATGGCGGTTGCGAAGTCGGCGAAGGCAATCTTCCAGGCACCGCCATGGTGCCCGCCCGCGACCTTCTTGACCCGCTTGACGATGATGGGTTGGTTATTTTCCATGGCTTAGCTGCCGCGCATGGCCTGTTCGAGCTCACTGAAGCTCGGACGGTGCGCCGGATACAAGACCTTGCGCCCGAACTCCACGGCCAGGGTCGGCGGCATGCCGGACGCCGATGCAACCAGGGTCGCCTTGATCGCTTCGTAGAGATTCAGCTCTTCCTTGGCATCGTGCTCAAGGGCGTTCGACAGTGGGCCGAAGAAACCGTAGGAAGCGAGAATGCCGAGGAAGGTACCGACCAGGGCAGTACCCACCTTTTCGCCGATTTGCGCGTTGTCCGCCTCGGCCAGGATCGACATGGTGATCACGATACCCAACACCGCCGCAACGATCCCCATGGCCGGCATGCCGTCGGCGACCTTGGCCACGGCATGCGCCGGGTGTTCCACTTCTTCCTTGAGGCTGGCCAGCTCCATGTCGAACAGGCCTTCCAGCTCATGCGGTGCCATGTTGCCGGAGGACATGATGCGCAGGTAGTCGCAGATGAAGGCGGTCATCCGCGCATCCCTGAGCACGCCAGGGTACTTGCTGAAGATCGGACTGGCGTTGGGATCCTCGACGTCGGCCTCGATAGCCATCATGCCCTCGCGGCGACTCTTGTTGAGAATCTCGTAGAGAAGCTTGAGAACTTCCAGGTAGTAGGTATGGGTAAAGCGCGTACCGAACATGCTCAAGGACTTCTTGAACACGGTCATGAACATGCTGCCCGGGTTGGCCTGCAAAAATGCCCCCAGCGCCGCACCGCCGATGATCAGCACCTCGAAGGGGTGAACCAGAGCCATGAACTGCCCGCCCGAGAGGATGAATCCGCCGAGTACGCAGCCGAAAACAACGATGATGCCAATGATTCTTACCATGAAATAAACGCTTGCAGAGCCTAGTGAATGGGTTATTGAAAACAACCCTTCTAATTATCGGAACTTATACGCCAGACTATAGCCAGTTATGGTCAAAAGCCAGTTTCGACTCGAGCCAATATGCCGACGTCAAAGTCTCTACCGCGTACGCTGGACACCTGGTTACAACAACTGGGCAAACTGCCCCTGCCGATCGAGCAGCAGCAGCATGTGCGCCTGCGGCGCATTCTCGCCGATAGCCGTCTCAACTGGCGTGAAATCGCCGAGGCGATAGAAGCGAGCCCCTCCTTTGCCCTGCAAGTGCTGCGCGAGGTCAATCAATCGGGCAACAGCCTCAGCGCCCCTGCAGAAAGCGTCGAGACGGCATTGTCGCGCCTGGGTCTGACCCGCTGCGAAGCCCTGCTCAACCTGGCCCCCGCACTGCCCGAACAGGATATACCGCTGGCCTTCAGGCAAATCCTGCTCATCAGTCAGCACGCCAGCCAGCAGGCCCGGGGGCTGTTCGGTGCGCGCCTGGCACGCCTGTGGAATGAACTGCATGGCTGCAGCCTGCTGTTTCTGGCGCCGGTCTGGCCGCTGCTGTATGCCCACCCCGAACTGTTCGACGCCTGGGAACAACGCGTGCTGCTCAAAGGCGAACGTCCGGCAGCAGTGGAGCAGGAGCTGCTCGGCGTCCCCCTGATTCAACTGTGCATCAAGCTGGCCGAGCGCTGGCGTCTGCCGGAGTGGATCGTACGCGGCTACCGCCTGCTCGAACGAGATCGTCGCCAGTTGGTCAAGGCCCTGCATATCGCCCGCGATAACGAGCACCCACTGCATCAACAGCAGATGCTCGATGCCGACATTCCCCTGCGCCACTGGCTTACCCACCCCAGCAATTGCGTGCTGCTGGCCAACGGTCTGGCGGTGTCGGCTCACCATGCCTGGGATACCGCGCACAGCCTGCGCTGGCAGCGCCTCACCGGCCTGTACCTGCAGATCCCGTTGAGCGAATTGCAGCAGGAAGTGCACCAGCATGCCGTCAGCAGCGCCCGCCTGAGCCATGACGCTGCGCTGTGGCATCCCGCCCAGGCCTTGATCTGGCCGTGGCATGTCCACCGACTGAAACCTGCCGTCAGCGCCCCACCGCCACCAAAGCGTGACGCGCTCGCCTTGTGGCGACAGCACTGCGCACGCCTGCTGGCCGAGCCCAGCAGCTTTGCCAATGTGCTACAGCTGACCGCATGTGCCCGCGATGCCCTGCAAGCCTGCGGCATGCAACGCATCCTCGTGCTACTCGCCGACCGCACGCACACCCGCCTGCAGGTGCAGCAAGCGGCCGGCCTGGATGCCAGCGCAGCGAGCCTGAGCCTCGATCCGACACAAAGTCAGGTGCTCCGGCGCTTGCTCGACGCACCTGGGCAATTGCGCCTGACGCCAGGCAACGTGGCGCAGTTTTCTGCCTTGCTGCCGGGTCACCTCAAGGCGCTGTTCCCCAGCGAGCATCTGCTGCTGCGCTCACTGGCCAATAACGGTCGTGTGGTGCTGCTGCTCGTGGCCGACCAGAGTGGCCAGCCGCTCAACGACGTCAGCCTGCAGGCTGTCGGCAAGACCGCGCAGTGCATCGAACGCGCGCTGGGCAGCTTCTCCAGGCGCGGACGCTGAAGCAGCCCATTTCCGCTACAATCGTCCGTTCTTAACTTCAGGGAGGCCTTCATGTCCGCCTTCGACAACCTGCCGCTGGTGATAGAGCCTGCCGAACTGGCCGCACGCCTGAACGCCGACGACCTGATCCTGCTCGATCTGAGCAGCGCCGCACGCTATGCCGACGGCCACATTGCCGGCGCACGCTGGGTCGATGCCAAGCGCACGCAACGGGGTCAACCGCCAGCGCCGGGCCTGCTGCCGGAGCCGGCCCAGCTCGAGGCGCTGTTCGCCGATATCGGCCACCGTGCTGACGCCACCTATGTTGTCTACGACGACGAAGGCGGCCCCTGGGCGGGCCGCTTCATCTGGCTGCTCGATGTGATCGGTCACCCGCGTCATCACTTCCTCAATGGTGGCCTGCAGGCCTGGGTCGCCGACGGCCTCGAACTGAGCCAGGCAGAGCCTGCAGTAACCCGCACCGAGGTATCACTCACACTGAGCGATACCCCCACCGCGACCTGCGATTACCTGCAAGCGCGTCTGGGCGATGATGACCTGGCCATCTGGGACGTGCGCAGCGCGGACGAATACACGGGCGCGAAACTCAATTCAGCGCGAGGTGGGCATATCCCCGGCGCCGTCCATTTCGAATGGACAGCCGCCATGGATCCGCAGCGCGGCATGCGCATCCGCAGTGATATCGACGACATCCTGCAAGGTCTGGGCATCACGCCGGACAAGGAAGTGATCACGCATTGCCAGACGCATCGCCGCTCCGGCCTCAGTTACGTGGTGGCCAAGGCGCTCGGCTATCCGCGCGTGAAGGCCTATGCCGGCTCCTGGTCAGAATGGGGCAATCGGCCCGACACCCCCATCGAGCGCTGAGCGAACGGCCATCAGTTACCCCGACCTGGCCGTGCCAGCGCCGGCTCAAACCCTCAAGGAAACACGATGAAACAACGTCTTTTTATCCTCAGCCAGTACCTGCTGCCGCATCACCTGCTGTCACGTCTGGTCGGCTGCGTGGCCGAATGCCGCATCGGCTGGCTGAAGAACCCGCTGATTGCCTGGTTCGCCAAGCAGTACCAGGTCAACATGAGCGAAGCTCAGGTCGAAGACCTGCGCGCCTTCGAACACTTCAACGCGTTCTTCACCCGCGCTCTGAAAGACGGCGCGCGCCCGCTGGATGAAACCCCTGGCGCCATTCTCAGCCCCGCCGATGGCGCGATCAGCCAACTCGGCGCCATCGAACACGGCCGTATCTTCCAGGCCAAGGGCCACAGTTTCAGCGCCGTCGAACTCCTGGGTGGCGACGCTGAGCGTGCCGCGCCGTTCATGGGCGGCCAGTTCGCCACCGTGTACCTCTCGCCGAAGGATTACCATCGCGTCCATATGCCGCTGGGCGGCACCCTGAAGGAAATGGTCTACGTGCCCGGCCGGCTGTTTTCGGTCAACCAGACCACCGCGGAAAATGTGCCGGAACTGTTCGCCCGCAACGAGCGCGTGGTCTGCCTGTTCGATACCGAGCGTGGCCCCATGGCCGTGGTGCTGGTAGGCGCAATGATCGTCGCCAGCGTTGAAACGGTATGGGCCGGTCTGGTCACACCGCCCAGGCGCGAACTCAAGAGCACGCGTTACGACGCAGCAGCGCGCGGCCCCATCGAGTTGGCCAAGGGCGCCGAGATGGGCCGCTTCAAGCTGGGCTCTACGGCCATCGTGCTGTTCGGCCCGAACCAGGTGCAATGGGCCGAGGAACTGGCGGCCGGCAGCCCGGTGCGTATGGGCCAACGACTGGGCAATGCCCAGGCCTGAGCGGGCGAGACAAGGAACCGCCCCCCGACCATCTGGTTATAGATGTGCACCCTGGCCAGGCAGCCCAGCAGGTAAGCGGGCTGCCAGCGCAGTCAGATACTGCTAGAGTTCGAAAGACTACTACTAGAGCCGCTTGATAGTGCGTGGCCGGAGTATCCGAGTTTGATGGATAAACAGAGTACCCACCTGCAACTGTTGCGTGTGCCCACGCCAAGCCAGCAGAGCCTCAGTTTCTGCAATGGCAGCCCCCGCGATCTGAAACGCTGGATCGCGGCCCTGCCCAAGGCGAACATCGGCGAAACCGCACGACAGCTGTACCAGAGCCTGGTGGAACTCAACCAGTTTCTCACCCCCGCCGACAATCGCCTGCAGTTGCTGGAGTTGCTGCGCCCGGAAGTCAGCTTCGTTTGCCAACATCTGGAACGCCACTTTCTCAATCAGGCGATCGTCCTCGATGAACGCCCGCGCAAGGTGGCCAACCTCTGCCAGGCGCTGCAGAACCATCTGGCTGTCGGCTACAAGCTGATCATTGCCAAGGTCATCCCGCTCAGCGGCAAAGACCGCGACCAACTGCTCGCAATCGCCCTGCAGCGTGCCAGCAACAGCCTGTGCAGCCCGCTGGTGCGCGCCAGCCAGCTGTATTGCCCGGTGCCTGAAGGACTCTGGCTGGAACTGCACCAGCTCTACCAGATCGCCTGCGAGCAACGCCTGCAACGCCAGGTCATTCGTGACCCTCTGGCCCGCCATACGCCGGGCCTGAGCACCGAGCAAAGCTATATCACCGCGCTGCTGCTGGGCTGCGCGCGCACCAACCAGATGCGCCAGAACGGTATTGCACGCCTGGCCGAGGCCCTGGAGCCGTGGAGCGCACTGATCAAATTGCAGCCGGGCGATCATCCGGACAGCCTGTTCGTCCTCGCCCCACAAATCGATGGCCCACCGCGCTACAAGTCGCTGTATCAGAGCAGCGACCTGCACAATCTGCTGGGCATCGATACGCAGCCACTGGTCGATGCGATCAAGGAATACCTCGAACTGCCCGAAGAAGATCGCAGCAAATCGCGCCTGATGATCCCCGAAGGCATCAGCCTCGACCTGCTGCAACATGTTGCCGCAGCCTGGGGCGACATCGCCGAGCGCACCTTCCAGCGCACGCCGGGGCAAGGCAGCCTGACCCTGTGCATTGGCATGACCGCGCTGCATTTCTTCCTCTCCGGGCGTCGCTCGTTCGGCGAGGTGCTCAAGCGCCCGGTGGAAATCGGCGCGGCCGTCTTCAAGCCGAATACCGGTGAGCCGGATATCTGGTCCAATGCCTTCGATGCGCAACGCAGCGCAGCCGACGAGATCCACTTCGAAGAGATTCAGTACACCAAGGTCACCCCGGGCGAGCAGACGCCGACGACGAACAGCGCCGAGGACTATCCGACCTTCAAGCTGGCCATCGTCAACCACAGCCCGGGCGGCTACTGCCTGTCCTGGCCCAAGGAAGTGCCCAGCCAGCTACAGGCGGGCGAGCTGCTCGGTGTGCAGGACAGCCCCAGCCAGGGCTGGAGCGTGGCCATCGTACGCTGGATTCGCCAGGTGCGTGGTGGCGGCACGCAGATGGGTATCGAGCTGATCGCTCCGCATGCACGCCCCTGCGGCCTGCAACTGCTGCGCAAGGCCGATCAGAACAGCCAGTACCTGCGCGCCCTGCTACTGCCGGAAATCAGCGCCATTTCTCGCCCTGCCAGCCTGATCACACCGCGCCTGCCCTTTCAGGAAGGCAGCAAGGTACTGATCAACGACCGCGGTGAAGAACACCGCGCCGTACTCAGCCGACGCCAGGTCAGTACCGGCAGCTTCAGTCAGTTCGAATATCACCGCGTAGGCGAACAAGAGCCCCCTGCCGGGACGCCGGTCACAGCCTCGCAAAGCCACAAGCCTGCCGGGGAGGAAGATTTTGACTCGCTCTGGAAGTCTCTGTAGGCTCCGGAAGATTCACCATTTGTCGCCTTTTCGCGTCCATTCGGCGCTGCATTGACCCTCTATGGCCATCGAAAAAAAAACCATCCGCCTGCTGCTTCTCGAAGATTCGCAGAACGAAGCTGAGCGCCTGGTCAGTCTGTTCCGCAACGCCGGGCATGCCACCCGTGTGCACCGGCTGACCTCCAGCGAGGATCTCGCCGAGACCCTGCAGCACACCTGGGATCTTTTGATCTGCGCCCCGAGCAGCGAGTACCTGGAACCTGGCGAGGCTATCAACGCCATCCGCCGGCAGGCCAAGGATATTCCCGTCATTCAGCTGGTCGATGACAACGACCCGGAAATCATTACCGAAGCGCTGTTGTTCGGCGCCCAGGATGCATTGCCACAGGGCGAGGACGAACGCCTGGTGTTGGTGGCCAAACGTGAGCTGAGCAATCTGGAAGAGCGGCGTGCCCGGCGCGCGGCTGAAGTGGCCCTGCGCGAGGCGGAAAAGCGCTGCCAGTTGCTGCTGGAAAGCTCGGTGGACGCCATCACCTACGTGCATGACGGCATGCATATTTACGCCAACCGCGCCTACCTTGAGCTGTTCCGCTACGAAGATAGCGAAGAGCTCGAAGGCATGCCGATGATCGACCTGATCGCCAGCAGCGATCATGCAGCGTTCAAGGATTTTTTGAAGAACTACCAGAGCGCCGAAGGTAATGCTGAGCTCAATTGCCAGGGCGTACGCGCCGACGGCAGCAGCTTCGCCGCGCAAATGAGTTTCTCTCCGGCCACCTATGACGGCGAACCCTGCATCCAGGTGGTGATCCGCGCGGAAACCTCCAATGCCGAACTGGAAGAAAAGCTGCGCGAGATCAGTAGTCAGGACCTGGTCACCGGCCTGTTCAACCGCAGTCATTTCCTCGAGCTGATGGACAGCGCAGCCGAGCGCGCCATCAACAGCGGCCAACCCTCGACCCTGGCATATATCCGCGTCGACCGCTACGCCGCCCTGCAGGGCGAAATCGGCCTGGCCAGCATCGACCTGCTGCTGACCGATCTGGCAGGACTGTTGCGCGACCACTTCCCCGCCGACAGTCAGTTGGCGCGTTTCGGTGACGACGTATTCACCGCCCTGCTGCCAGGCCAGACACCCGAGCATTGCCAGGCCAGCCTGCAGAGCCTGCTGAAGAAAGTCGAAAGCCATCTGTTCGACGTCAGCGGACGCACCGTGCAGACCACGCTGTCGATTGGTGTCGCGGGGCTCAGCGAGAAGACCGCCAAGGCCCAGGAAGTCATCGACCGCGCACTCCGCTGCGCTGATGAACTCAACGACGGCAATGCGCTCAAGCTGTTCAACCCGGCCGACGAGCTGGCCGCCGCCGCCAACCGCGGCAACCTGCTGGCCATGGTGCAGCAGGCACTGGAGAACAACAGCTTCCGCCTGCTGTTCCAGCCGATCATCAGCCTGCGCGGCGACGCCAACGAACACTACGAAGTCCTGTTGCGCCTGCTCAGCCCGCAGGGGCAGGAGGTCTCGCCGAAGGACTTCCTCGCCGCCGCCAAGGAGGCAGGACTCGGCGAGAAGATCGACCGCTGGGTGATCCTCAATTCGATCAAACTGCTGGCTGACCACCGCGCCAAAGGGCATCACACCCGTCTGTTCGTGCACCTGTCCAGCGCCAGTCTGCAGGATCAGACCCTGCTGCCCTGGCTCAGCGTGGCACTCAAGGCTGCACGGCTGCCGTCGGACTCACTGGTGTTCCAGTTCAGCGAACCGGACGCCATCGCCTACCTGAAACAGGCCAAGGCATTGACCCAGGGGTTGGCGCAGCTGCATTGCAAGGTCGCTCTGAGCCAGTTCGGCTGCGCACTGAACCCGTTCAACACGCTCAAGCACCTGCACGTGGACTTCGTCAAAGTCGACGGCTCGTTCTCCCAGGATCTGAGCAATGCAGAGAACCAGGAAGCGCTGAAAACCCTGCTCAGCAGCCTGCATGCCCAGGCCAAGCTGACCATCGTACCCTTCGTCGAAAGTGCCAGCGTGCTGGCCACGCTATGGCAGGCCGGCGTCAACTTCATTCAGGGTTACTACCTGCAGGGCCCAAGCCAGTCGATGGACTACGACTTCTCGGCCGGCGACGAATAAATCCCGCCGACGAAGAAGCCACCTGAACAGGTTAATGCCGATCCGATAAGGTGGCCGTGGCCAAAGCGGCTTTTCGTAGGAGCCCCGCCTCGGGGCGAAGTTTTTCGATGGCACGTCACCCTGGTTCGCGGCGGGGCGCCGCTCCTACACATTGGCTGCGTCGAGGCTTAACTGGCTGGCATTAACCTGAACAGGTGACTTTTTATATCCGAGACGGCGCCGGTGCTTATTCCTGCCCCTCACGGTCGCGAAAACCCAGCAGATAAAGAATGCCATCCAGCCCCAGGGTGGAGATCGCCTGCTTGGCCGATTGCTTGACCAGCGGCTTGGCCCGGAAGGCCACACCGAGACCGGCCAGGCCAAGCATCGGCAGGTCGTTGGCGCCATCACCAACGGCGATGGTCTGCTCCAGCTGCAAGCCCTCCTTCTGCGCCAGCTCGCGCAACAGATCGGCCTTGCGCTGGGCATCGACGATGGGCTCGACGGCCACCCCGGTGACCTTGCCGTTCTCGATCTGCAGTTCGTTGGCGAACACGTAGTCGATGCCCAGCTTGGCCTGCAGCTGCCTGGCGAAATAGGTGAAGCCACCAGAGAGGATCGCGGTCTTGTAGCCCAGGCGCTTGAGTTCGGCGAACAGCACCTCGGCGCCTTCGGTCAGACGCAGGGACGCGCCAATCTCTTCCAGTACGTCTTCCGACAGCCCCTGCAGCAAGCCCAGGCGCTCCTTGAAGCTGGCGCGAAAGTCCAGCTCACCGCGCATGGCGCGCTCGGTAATCTCGGCCACCTGTTCGCCAACGCCGGCCGCCTTGGCCAGCTCGTCGATCACCTCGGCCTCGATCAGCGTCGAATCCATGTCGAACACGGCCAGGCGGCGGTTGCGACGGAACACCGAGTCGCGCTGGAAGGCGATGTCAACATTGAGCTCCTGCGCCACACTGAGAAATTCGGCGCGCAGAGCTGCCGGATCAGCCGGCTCGCCACGCACGGAAAACTCGATGCAGCCCTTGCCCTGCTCGGCCGGCATGTCCAGTGGCATGCGCCCGGAAAGGCGGTCGATATGGTCGATATTCAGGCCGTACCTGGCGGTAATCGCACTGACCCGCTGCAGTTGCTCGGCGCTGACCTTGCGCGTCAGCAGGGTGACGATATGGCGCGCCTTGCCCTGGCCACCGACCCACTGCCGGTAGTCGTCTTCGGAGACCGGGGTAAAGCGCACCTGCTGATCGAGTTCGTAGGCGGTGAACAGCAGATCCTTGAGCACTGACTGCGAGCGACCATTGTCCGGAATCTCGATGAGGATGCCGAACGACAGGGTGTCGTGGATCACCGCCTGGCCGATATCGAGAATGTTCACCCCGCCCTGAGCCAGCACGCCGGTGATGGCAGCAGTGAGTCCGGGGCGGTCTTCGCCGGTGATATTGATCAGGACGATTTCGCGCAAGACGCACCCTCCAGGGCAAACGATTGAGGCAAGCCAGCAGTGAAATGACTACCGACCGACGAAAAGGCGCACATTCTACCCAGTTTCCCGTCGATCCGGGCAGCCGTGCGCTTTGCCCACCCCAGAGCGCTCGCTATACTGCGCGGCAACTTCAGTCGACAAGAGCCGAGCTCTGTGAACCGGCCCGCGCCCGTCAAACCCGATAACTTCTTCCTCCTGATCTTCCACGCGCTGCGTCAGCGACGCGTGCCTCTGGTGCTGCGCATCGCCAGCCACAGCCTGCTGCTGGTGGCGCTGGCCATGCTCATCTATGCCTGGGTCATGGGCATGCAGTTCAAGCAGGCCATGCAGCAGCAGGCCGACGCCCTCGGCCAGGCGCTGATTACCCAGACGGCTGCCTCCGCAACCGAGCTGCTGGTGTCCAACGACATCCTCAGCCTCAACGTGCTGCTGAGCAACCTGGCGAAGAATCCACTGGTCGCGCACGCCGCGATCTACAGCGTGGATGACCGCATCCTTGCCGAGGCGGGCTCGCGCCCGACGCGCAGCGTACTGGGCGAAACCGAGGGTCTGTACTCCACCTCCATCACCTTTCAGGAAGTGATGGCCGGGCAGTTGCGCATCAGCCTGGACATGAGCCAGTTCCAGCAACCGATGACCATCAGCCTGCAGAGTATGGGCATCCTCAGCCTGATCCTGCTGGCCCTCACGCTGTCACTGAGCATGCGCCTGGGCCGGCACATCTCCACGCCGCTGCTGCAGATGCGCCTGTGGCTACGCGACCCGGACGACCCCGCCCCAGGTGCCGGACGCAACGACGAAATCGGCGATCTGGCGCGCCAGCTGCAGGCACGCCTGGTGCCGGAAAAGCCTGAACCCGAGCCGGAGTTGGATGACCAACCGCTGCTCGACGACGTCGACGACTACCTCCCAGAAGAAGACGACGACGAGCCGCAACAGCCGCGCGCCAGCCATACCTTCGATGAACGGGACAGAGACGACGAGACGCTCAAGCCCTGGCCCGAGGCGATTGAACCGGACGATCCCTTCGCCGACCTGCGCGACGAATCCACAGCCGCCGCGCCCGTCGCCCAAGCGCCGCGCCAATCGCAGGCCAGCGCGGTGCTGGCCATTCAGCTCGGTGCTCAGGAGCAACTACGGCGTCTGCCGCGCACACGTCTGATGGAACTGCTGGAGCGTTATCGTGCCTGCCTCGATCAGGCTGCCGCGCTGTATCAGGGACAACTGCACACGCTCAAGGACGGCAGCAGCCTGATGCTGTTCCACGAACGCGAATGCGGCGAAGACTACCTGACCCACGCCATCTGTTGTGGCGAATTGATGCGCGCCCTGGGCCATGCCCTGCAGATCGAGGTCGCCGACAGCGGCATCACCCTGCAGCTGCAATTGGGCCTGACCCTGGGCAGCGACCTGGAAGAACTGGGCCAGGCCGAGCTGCTGCTCAGCGACAGCGCCCTGGATGCCCTGGCACTGTCACAACACAGCCGCAACCTGCTGCTGGTCGAGCAGCGCGTCGCCCAGGACACCCTCGCTCGCCAACGTGCGCGCATTCGTCCGATTGCCAGCCCGGAGGGTGCCAGTTGCGTGGAGCGCCTGCTCGATCCTTATCCGGCCCTGCTGGAGCGGCAACTGACGCGCATGCACGACAGCCGGGCACACTGAGGCCCGGCGTCACTCAAGCACTGGCCAATGCGCGCCGCTGTGGCGGCTTCACACCGTAACGCTGCAGCCAGTCCGCCCAGCGCACCCGCTCGTCACGCACCAGCCAGCCTTCCTGCTCGGCGAAGCTCTCCGACAGCCACAGACCGCGGGTACCGGCAGGCCGCAACTCGCCTTTGCTCAGGGTGAACAGCTCGCCACTGGGCGCCCCCCGGTGCAGCGCCAACAGGTAAAGATCCGGGCGACGACGCTCCAGCCGCGCTACCAGCCGGCCCTCCTCCAGGCATTCATCGACATGGAACAGACTCAGTTGGCGGGCATCGCGCGGCAGCTCCAGACTCATGTCATAGACCAGCTGCAAGGATGCCGTAGGCAGATGCACATAGGCACGCGGGCGCTCGAGCAGGGTCAGGTTGCCACACTGCACCGGTAGCGCTGCACCGGACAGCGGACTGAGGCGGAAGTGACTGGACTCACGGTAACGCAGGGCGCCCTGATAGGGCGTGGGCAGCCAGGTATCGCCGAAGCGCCCGCTCAACCAGCCATCGGCGCTTTCCAGCAGACATTCCTCGGCCACCTCCTGAATGGCCGTGAGCAACGGCAGATTGAGCTCATGCGCCGGCACGTAGCCGGAAATCAGCTTGAGCACGGTGTCGCCACGATCCGGGCGACGCTGGCGCACCAGCAGCCAGTAATCGCGCCCGTGCAGACGCAGGGTCAGGCGTACCGACACGCCCAGATTGGCCAGCTCGACGGAAAAGCGCGAGCTGTTCGCCACCTCAAGCGGGCGGCGCCGCTCGAGCATCTGCTGAAAATTCAGCGGCTGCCCCAGGCTCTGGTAACTCAGCCCATCCGGGCCGGCCTCGACGAACAGTGGCAGGGTCTTGAACGTGCTTGGGTCCTTGCGGATCAGCGTACGAGGCATCTCGGCTCCTCTTTCCGGCGGGGCGTGAGGCGACTAGCAAGCCGGCACTCACGCGCGGGTCAGGTTGCGACGAAAACCGCTCAAGGCTGCCCCAAGCTAGCCACTCAATACAACCCAGGGCCTGTAAGAGGACGTGACCGATCTAGTCGATGCCCTGCAAAACAGCCGCAACAGTCGCGGCATTGGCCGCCAGATGCGCAGGCGTGATGGTGCCGACGATGGCGCTGCTGACCCCCGGATGCGCGAAAATCAGCTCGAAACTGGCGCGTACCGGATCGACCCCCTCGGCCAGGCAGGCGTGACCGCTGGCCAGCGCCTTCTTGATCAGGATGCCCTTGGCATGACGGGCAGCGTAGTCCAGCACCGGCTTTTCGCCCTGCTCGCCGAGGTTGTAGGTGACCATAGCGCAGTCCCCCTGCTGCAACGCCAGCAACCCGCCCTCGACGGTCTTGCCGGAAATCCCATAGGCGAGAATCTTGCCCTCGCGCTTGAGCGCGGCCAGCGTCTCGTACACCCCTGTCTCGCGCAGCACCGCCAGATCGTTACCGTCGGAGTGCACCAGCAGCAGATCGATACGGTCGGTTTCCAGGCGCCTGAGACTGCGCTCGACGGACAGCCGCGTATGCGCCGGCGAGAAGTCGAAATGCGACTGCCCCTGCTCGAATTCTTCGCCGCTCTTGCTGACGATCACCCACTCATCACGCTGGCCACGCAACAGCGGGCCAAGGCGTTGCTCGCTGATACCGTAGGCCGGCGCGGTATCGATCAGGTTGATGCCCAGCTCGCGCGCCTGCTGCAGCAAGGCCCGCGCCTGCGCATCGTCGGGGATGGTGAAGCCGTTGGGATACTTCACCCCCTGATCGCGCCCCAGCTTGACCGTACCCAGGCCCAGCGGCGAAACGCGCAAGCCGGTGGAGCCCAGCGGACGATGCAGATCGTGCAGGGTGCTCATGGCAGCAACGCCTCCCATACCGGCTGACCCAACGCAGGGCGCGGCAGCTCGGGCCGCGGCGTATGACTGAGCGGCTGCACGCCATCACGCTGCAGGGCGGCCAGTACGCGGTCGGCGAAATCCGGCGCCAGCGCCAGTTTGGTCGGCCAGCCCACCAGCAGGCGCTGCTGTTCGGCCAAAAATGCATTGTCGGGACGCACCAGGCCCGACTGCGCCGGCTCGGCACGGTCGACACGCAAGGTGGCCCAGCGCGTCTGACGCTGATCGACCCAGGGCAGCAAGGCTGCCATTTCCTTTTGCGCGGCCTGAATTTGCGCAGCTTCATCGCGGGCAACGCCGTCCGCCTCGGCCAGATCACCGCCGAGGTACCAGACCCACTGTCCGTCCGCCGCCGGATGAGTGGTGACGGTCACCCGTGGCTTCGGCCCACCACCCAGACAATGCGCATACAGCGGTTTCAGCGCCGGCCCCTTGGCCAGCACCATATGCAGCGGGCGCAACTGCTGCGCAGGCTGCTCAATGCCCAAGGCGGCGAGCAGCTCAGCATTGCCGGCACCGGCACTGAGCACCACGCGCTGCGCACGAATCTCGCGACCATCGACGATCAAGCCGCATAGCTCGCCATTGTCCTGCAGCGATTCGATACGTTCGGCCGCCAGCAGGCTGTCGCCAGCCAACTCGGCCAGACGGGCGATCAGGCTCGGCACATCGAGCACCAGCTCGGCCAGGCGATAGACCTTGCCCTTGAACTTCGGATGCTGCAGCGCCGGCGGCAACTGATCGCCCTTGACCTGATCGACTCGGCCGCGCACCGCCTTGCTGGCAAAGAAGCTGGTGAGGTTGCCGGCCAGGGTGCCGGGCGACCACAGGTAATGCGCGTCGGAGAGGATGCGCACGCCAGAAAGATCCAGCTCGCCATTACCCGCCAGCGCCTCGCGCCAGCGCCGTGGCATGTCGGCAATGGCCTCGGAAGCGCCCGTCAGCGCACCGTGCAGGGCGTACTTGGCGCCGCCATGGATGATGCCCTGCGATTTCAGACTCTGCCCGCCGCCCAGGCTGCCGCGCTCCAGCAGCACGGTGGCGAAGCCATGCTGACGCAGGCGCGCATTGAGCCAGAGACCGGCGATACCGCCGCCGACGATCAGGACATCGGTGCTGAGAGCTTGGGACATGAACGCGCCTCGCAGAAAAACAGGCGCGCAGTATAACCCTCGGGGCCGCTACACGCGGCAAGCTTCAGGCCGCAAACGTAACCCTGACGTCCCGCTTCAATGGCCGGTGGAGCTGGAAAACAACTGGATCACCACCACGCCACTGACGATCAGGCCCATGCCCAGCACAGCCGGCAAATCGAGTTTCTGCTGATAGATGAACATCGCCGCGATGCTCACCAGGACGATGCCCAGACCCGCCCAGATGGCGTAGGCAACGCCCACCGGAATGGTACGCACCACCAGTGTCAGCATCCAGAAGGCAATGCAGTAGCCGCCCACCACCAGCACCAGCGGCAAAGGCTTGTTGAAACCATCGATGGCCTTCATCGATGTGGTGGCGACCACTTCGGCGGCGATGGCAATGGCGAGATAGAGGTATCCGGGCATGATGGCGACTCCTGAGCGAGGCTGCCGATTCTAGTCGTCATAGCGATGGGATAAAGTCATTACCTATCTGCAATGGAGATAGGCAATGAACTGGAACCTCGATCAGCTCCATCTGTTTGTGCGCACCGCCGAGTGCCGCTCCTTCTCTGCCGTGGCACGCGAAAGCGGTCGCGCGCAGTCGGCGGTGAGCACTGCCATCGCCCTACTCGAAACGGATCTGGGCGTAGCCCTCTTCGAACGCAGCAGCGGTCGCCAGCCACAGCTGACCGAAGCGGGTGCGGCGCTGCTGGAGCAGGCACGCAGCGTGTTGCAGCAGTGCGAGCGCCTGGATGGTCGCGCACTGGGCCTGGCACGCGGCGAGGAAGCACGCCTGCGCCTGGCGCAGGATGAGGCCATGCCCTATCAGCCAGTGCTGGCCAGCCTGGAAGCACTGGCCGAAGCCTTCCCCCTGCTGGAGGTTCAGCTCTCCAGCGGCGCGCAGGGTGATGTGGCGCGCAAGCTGCTCCAGCGCCAGGCCGACCTAGGCCTGCTGTTTCATCACGAACAGATGCCCAGGGAACTGGAAAGCCAGCGCCTGGGCACCATCGAGATGGTCACGGTATGCAGCCCACAGCACCCGCTGGCGGCACTCGACAGCGTGGAACGCCGCGACCTGGCCGAGCATCGCCAGTTGCTGATGACCCCGCAGGACAGCCACTACCCCGGCGGTGAGCAGATCAGCCCGCTGGTGTGGCGCGCCGACAGCTTCTACGTGATGGCCGAGCTGGTGATCCGTGGCGTTGGCTGGGCCTGGCTGCCGCGCCATGTGGCGCAGTACCCGACCTACCAGGGCCACCTGCAGGAACTGCGCAGCGACTGGGCGCCGCTGCCACTGGTGGTGGAGCTGGTCACCCGCCGCGACGGCGCGCTCGGCCCGGCGGCCAACTGGCTGGCCGACTGCCTGGCGCGCGAACTGCTGCGCCCGCAAGCGTGATCGTGCTTCCAGAGGATTGCGGGCGGCGATAAGCTGCGCCCCCATGAACAGACTCCTCTACACCCTGCTGCTGCACCTGGCCCTGCCCCTGATTGCTCTGCGCCTGGCGCTGCGTGCGCGCAAGGCACCGGCTTATGCCCAGCGTATCGATGAACGTTTCTCCCTAAACCTGCCTTCGATGAAACCCGGCGGCATCTGGGTGCACGCGGTCTCGGTAGGCGAAAGCATCGCCGCAGCACCCATGATCCGCGCATTGCAGGCACGCTATCCCGAACTGCCGATCACCGTGACCTGCATGACGCCGACCGGCTCAGAGCGCATCCAGGCACTGTTCGGCGGCAGCGTGCAGCACTGCTACCTGCCCTACGACCTGCCCTGGGCCGCTGCGCGTTTTCTCGACCGCGTAAAGCCGCGCCTGGCCGTGGTCATGGAAACCGAGCTGTGGCCGAACCATATCCACCAATGCGCCAAGCGCGGCATTCCGGTCGCCCTGGCCAACGCAAGGCTGTCCGAACGCTCGGCACGGGGTTACGCCCGGTTCGGCAAACTCACCGCACCGATGCTTGCCGAACTGTCGCTGATCGCCGTGCAGACTCAGACCGAAGCCGAGCGCTTTCTCGATCTGGGCGCCCGCTTCGAGTGCGTGGAGGTGACCGGCTCGATCAAGTTCGACCTGAAGATCGATGCTGAACTGCTGCAACGCGCAGATGCCCTGCGCCAGCAATGGCAGGCCACGACTCGACCGATATGGATCGCCGCCAGCACCCACACCGGCGAGGACGAGATCATCCTCGCCGCCCATCACCAGTTGCTGAAGTCTCGACCGGATGCCCTGCTGATCCTGGTGCCGCGCCACCCCGAGCGTTTCAACACGGTGCATGAGCTCTGCATCAGCCAAGGGCTGACCACACGCCGCCGCTCCACGGGAGAAGCCGTGCAAACCAGCGATCAGGTGCTGCTGGGCGACACCATGGGTGAGCTGCTGTTTCTCTACGCCCTGGCGGATATCGCCTTCGTCGGCGGCAGCCTGGTGGCCAACGGCGGGCATAACCTGCTGGAGCCGGCCGCGTTGGGCAAGCCCGTGCTGAGCGGCCCGCACCTGTTCAACTTCCTGGAAATCGCCGCGCAGTTGCGCGAAGCCGGCGCCCTGAACGAAGTGGAAAACGCCGGGCAGTTGGCGGACAAGGTTGCGGCGCTGCTGAACGAACCGAGCGAGATGCAGCGCATGAGCCAGGCGGGCCTGAGCGTGCTCAAGGCCAACCAGGGCGCGCTGCAGCGATTGCTGGAGGGCTTGCAGCGTCTTCTGTAGCCGGATGTAATCCGGGCTACGCTTGGCAATCGTCAGGGCGGGTAGGGTGGGCTTCAGCCCACCACATCCAGAGCGGCCACTGTTGGTTGGCCGAAGCGGTTCGCCACCCGCCCCCTACGCTCTGTCTGATACGCAACCGCACTTGAAAGCAAAAGCCCGACTCGCGTCGGGCTTTTTCGTCTCAGCGCTTGCCTCAGAAATCCTGATTGTTCTTCAGGCGATCCTCGGCGGCCGAGGCCAGGTCCGGCGGCAGGAAATCCTTGTCCGGGTTGTAGTCCGGCTTGAGGAAACTGCCCAGCGCTTCCAGGTCAGCCGGGCTCAGAGTGCCGGCGGCCTGCTTCAGGCGCAGGTTATTGAGGATGTAGTCGTAACGTGCGTCGTTGTAATTGCGCACGGCGCTGTAAAGCTGACGCTGGGCGTCGAGCACGTCGACGATATTGCGGGTACCGACCTGATAGCCGATCTCGGTGGCCTCCAGCGCGCTCTGGTTGGAGATGATCGACTGGCGCCGCGCCTGCACGGTCTCCACATCGGTGTTCACCGCACGGAACAGGTTGCGGGTGTTCTGCACCACCTGACGACGCAGGCTCTCGCGCAGCTGCTCAGTCTGCCCCAGGCGCTGGTAGGCCTCGCGTACCTGCGAGCTGGTCAGGCCACCGCTGTAGATCGGGATATTCAGTTGCAGACCGATGGAACGCTGTGAAACGTCGCCACTGAAGGTACGCCCAGTCGCCGCACTGTTGGTAAAGCCCAGGCTGTCGTTGTCGCCCTGCTGATAACTGGCCACGGCATCCAGGGTCGGCGCATGGCCGGCCTTGCGCTGCCGCAGGTTCTCTTCGGCAGCCGTCACCGCATACAAACTGGCCTGCAGGTTGAGGTTCTGCGCCGCCGCCGTATCGACCCAGGACTTGGCATCGTTCGGCGTTGGCGCCAGCACCGGCAGGCTGTGCACGATCCCTTCAACCGCCACGTAATCGCGGTTGGTCAGGGTCACCAGCGCTTCGAAGGCATCATCCACCGCGCGCTCGGCGAGCAGGCGGTTGGCGCGCGCGGTATCGAAACCGGCCTGCGCTTCGAGCACGTCGGTCTTGTCGGACAGACCGACGTCGAAACGTTCGTTGGCCTGATCCAGCTGACGCTTGAATGCAGCCTCTTCGGCCCGGGTCGAGGCCAGGTTGTCCTGCGCACGCAGCACGGCGAAGTAGGTTTCGGCGCTCTGCAGAATCAGGTTCTGCTCGGTCGCCGACAACTCCAGTGCGGCCTGCTCACTGGTCGCTTCGGCGGCCTGCAGCTGGAACCAGCGATCAGCGCGGAACAGCGGCTGACTGAGATTGGCCTGGTAGACCAGACCACTGCGCGAACTGGTGACGCTCGGCGTGTCGACTTCCGTACGTGTATCACCATAGTTGGCACCGGCCGACAGGTTGGGCAGCAAACCGGCACGCGCCTGCGGCACGACTTCGCGACGTGCCTGGTAATCGGCACGCGCGGCAGCGATATCGGCGTTGCTCTTCGCGGCTTCCTGATACACGGTGACCAGGTCGGTCTTGCTGGACAGTGGGGCCTCTTCGGCCTGAACCAGGCCCACCGAAGCGGCGGCCACGGCGATTGCCAGGGAAAGTCTGCGCAACATGATGGATGTCGATCCTTGAGTAGGCGGTAATCAGCAAGGCTACGGCCCGCTGCAGGCAGGGGTCAAGCGCGCCATGGCTTGCATCAGTCTAGATAGTGACAAGCTATGTTGCCGCCCCGGAACAATCCGTCAAAACGGCAGATTCCGACATACGGGCCAATGCCCAACGGGCAGCGGATTGGTTTTCTCTCGCCAGCTTGTTTAGACTGCGTACGTTCTTGTCGGGGTGCCTCAAATCAGAGGCTGAGATCGGAGAGTTCCGGATCCCGTTGAACCTGATCAGGTTAAGGCCTGCGTAGGGAACAAGATGTCCTCGCCCATCAACCGGCGAGTCCTCTCGGCACCGCTCATGGTGCGCCTCCGCCTCTCTTTGCTCTCAGGTTCCGCCTCCGACAACCATCCCCGGAGATAGCCTTGATGAGCGTACAACAACAAAAGAATCTGAGTGAGTCGGCACAGGTCGACCAGCAGTCGGTACAGCCCTTCCCCCGTTCGCAGAAAGTCTATGTGCAGGGCTCGCGCCCGGACATCCGCGTGCCGATGCGCGAGATCAGCCTGGACGTGACGCCGACCGACTTCGGTGGTGAGATCAACGCGCCGGTCACCGTCTACGACACCTCCGGCCCCTACACCGACCCCAACGTCAGCATCGACGTGCGCAAGGGCCTGGCCGACGTGCGCAGCGCCTGGATCGAAGACCGCGGTGACACCGAGAAACTGCCGGGCCTGTCCTCCGAGTTCGGCCAGCGCCGCCTGAACGATGCCGAGCTGACCAAGATGCGCTTCGCCCACGTGCGCAACCCGCGCCGGGCCAAGGCTGGGCACAACGTCAGCCAGATGCACTACGCCAAGAAAGGCATCATCACCCCGGAGATGGAATACGTCGCCATCCGCGAAAACATGAAGCTGGCCGAAGCGCGTGAAGCCGGCCTGCTCAATGAGCAGCACGCCGGCCACAGCTTCGGCGCCAACATCCCGAAAGAGATCACCCCCGAGTTCGTCCGCAGCGAAGTCGCTCGTGGCCGCGCCATCATCCCGGCCAACATCAACCACGTCGAATTGGAGCCGATGATCATCGGCCGCAACTTCCTGGTGAAGATCAACGGCAATATCGGCAACTCGGCGCTGGGTTCCTCCATCGAGGAAGAAGTGGCCAAGCTGACCTGGGGCATCCGCTGGGGCTCGGACACGGTGATGGACCTGTCCACCGGCAAGCACATCCACGAAACCCGCGAGTGGATCATCCGTAACAGCCCCGTACCGATTGGCACCGTGCCGATTTACCAGGCCCTGGAAAAGGTCGGCGGCATCGCCGAGGACCTGACCTGGGAGCTGTTCCGCGACACCCTGATCGAGCAGGCCGAACAGGGCGTGGACTACTTCACCATCCACGCCGGCGTGCTGCTGCGTTATGTGCCGCTGACTGCCAAGCGCGTCACCGGCATCGTCTCGCGCGGCGGCTCGATCATGGCCAAGTGGTGCCTGGCGCATCACAAGGAAAACTTCCTCTACACCCATTTCGACGACATCTGCGAAATCATGAAGGCCTACGACGTCAGCTTCTCGCTGGGCGATGGCCTGCGTCCGGGTTCGATTGCCGACGCCAACGATGCCGCCCAGTTTGGCGAGCTGGAAACCCTTGGCGAGCTGACCAAGATCGCCTGGAAGCACGACGTGCAGTGCATGATCGAAGGCCCCGGTCACGTGCCGATGCAACTGATCAAGGAGAACATGGACAAGCAGCTGGAATGCTGTGACGAGGCGCCGTTCTACACCCTCGGCCCGCTGACCACCGACATCGCGCCAGGCTACGACCACATCACCAGCGGCATCGGTGCGGCGATGATCGGCTGGTTCGGTTGCGCCATGCTCTGCTACGTCACGCCCAAGGAGCACCTGGGCCTGCCGAACAAGGATGACGTGAAGACCGGCATCATCACCTACAAGATCGCCGCCCATGCTGCTGACCTGGCAAAAGGTCACCCCGGCGCACAGATCCGCGACAATGCCCTCTCAAAGGCGCGCTTCGAGTTCCGCTGGGAAGATCAGTTCAACCTGGGGCTGGACCCGGACACTGCACGCGCTTACCACGATGAGACGCTGCCGAAGGATTCGGCCAAGGTCGCGCATTTCTGCTCCATGTGCGGGCCGAAGTTCTGCTCGATGAAGATCACCCAGGAAGTACGTGAATACGCCAAGGATCAGCGCATCGACGCCGTCGATCTGGATGCCGAGCAAGGCATGCAGGCCAAGGCCGAGGAATTCAAGGCGCAAGGCAGCCAACTCTACCAACGCGTGTAGCAGGCAGTCATGGAAGCTTGATCTGGCAGCGCTATGCTCGCTAGTGTGACAGGTAACGGGCCGCAGTTTGGCCCGTTACGACTATCTGGGGAGTTGCCATGGGCAAAGACGACATCGACATCATCGAGCGCGAGAACTGCTTTCGCGGCTTCTACCGCCTCGACCGGATCAAGCTGCGCCATCGCCAGTTCGCCGGCAACATGGGCCCGCAGCTGACCCGCGAGCTGTTCGTGCGTCACGACGCCGTGTGCGTGCTGCCTTACGATCCGCAGCGCGACGAAGTGGTGCTGATCGAGCAGTTTCGCGTCGGTGCCATGGACAAGAGCGCCAACCCCTGGCTGCTGGAGCTGGTCGCAGGCCTGATCGACAAGGACGAGGAGCCCGAGGAGGTCGCGCGTCGCGAAGCCATCGAGGAAGCCGACCTGCCCCTGACGTCGCTGTGGCCGATCACCCAGTATTACCCTTCGCCTGGTGGCTCGGACGAGCGCGTGCATCTGTTCGTCGGTCGCTGCAGCAGTGAAGGTGCCGGCGGTGTGCATGGCCTGCCTGAGGAAGGCGAGGACATCCGGGTACAGGTGATGCCGCTGGAGGATGCCCTGGCCGCCGTGCGCGACGGGCGTATCGACAACGCCGCCAGCATCATCGCCCTGCAATGGCTGGCGCTGAACCGCGACGAAGTGCGGGGGATGTGGTCGTGAATCTGCTACGCGAGCGCTATCGGGTCGACCTGGTCGAGCTGCAAGCGGCTTGCGAGGCCAACTACGCGCGCCTGATGCGCCTGCTGCCGAACATGCGTGAGCACACGGAAAGCCGCCGCGTGGCACTGAGCCAGGGTGAGCATCTGCTCGGCGTGCTGGCGCTGGACGTGTTGGAAAGTTGCCCCTACACCACCACCCTGTGCGTGCGCCAGGAACACAGCCTACCCTGGCTGCCGGTGCCGCAACTGGAAGTGCGGGTGTATCACGATGCACGCATGGCCGAGGTGGTGGGCGCCGAGAACGCGCGGCGCCTGCATATTCGCTACCCATACCCGAATGCCGCCATGCACCAGCCGGACGAGAAGAGCCAGCTTAATCTGTTCCTCGGCGAATGGCTGAGCCATTGTCTGGCCTGCGGGCACGAACCGCTGCCGGTGATGTAGAGCGCCCTTCACGTTTTTCGCTGGGCGGCAGTTTAGGTGCCGTTGTATGGTTCATCTGCCGTGCACACCCGAGTCGCGACACCGATACAGGTAAAAAACGTTGCAGACGTTTTTCTGTGATCCGCGTCCACTTCCCAGGTTTTCCCTTTAGTGCGGCAACCACCATAATTCACTCGATAGAGTCCAAGGAGACGGTCTTGCCGAGCCTGCCCACCCACTCTGCTGATTCCTCGGTCCTGCTGGTGCAGTTGTCCGACAGCCACCTGTTCGCCGACGCGGGCGACAAGCTGCTGGGCATGGATACCTGCGACAGCCTGCGCCGCGTGATCGAGCAGATGCTGCAGGAGCAACCCGGCATCGACCTGATTCTGGCCACCGGCGACCTGTCGCAGGACGGCAGCCTGGCCTCCTATGAGCGCTTTCGCCACCTGACCGACCCGCTCGGCGCGCCCGTGCGCTGGCTCGCTGGTAACCATGACGAACTCCCGCCCATGCAAGGTGCCTGTGCCGGCACGCCGTTGCTCGAGCCGATCTACGACCTGGGTGCATGGCGCGTGATCATGCTCGACTCGTCGATCCCCGGCGCGGTGCCCGGTTTTCTTGCCGACAGCCAGCTTGAATTGCTGGAACGCGCCCTGAGTGAAGCACCGCAGCGCCATCACCTGATCTGCCTGCATCACCACCCGGTATCGATCGGCTGCACATGGATGGACCCCATCGGCTTGCGCAACGCCGATGCCCTGTTCGCCATCCTCGATCGCCATCCGCAGGCCCGAGCCGTGCTATGGGGGCACGTCCATCAGGAGTTCGACCAGATGCGCGGCAATCTGCGCCTGCTCGCCTCGCCTTCGACCTGCGTGCAGTTCGCACCGGGCAGTGAAGAATTCCAGGTCAGCAGCGAAGCCCCTGGCTATCGCTGGCTGCGCCTGCATACCGATGGCACGCTGGATACCGGTGTTTCGCGCGTAACCGGCATCACGTTCGAGATCGATTACAGCGTCAAGGGCTATTGAGGCGTCAGGCGGCAGGAAACCGCTTTGCTCTTGCCTGCCGCCTGAAGCCTGCCGCCGTTTTTTGTAGTAGCCTCCCGCACCATGACCGCATCCATTCTCTATATTCACGGCCTCAACAGTTCGCCGGCCTCGCTCAAGGCCAGCCAGTTGAGCCGTGCCATGGCTCATCTGGGCCTGGAAAACCAGTTGCGCGTACCGGCCCTGCATCATCATCCGCGCCAGGCCATCACGCAGTTGCAGGCGCTGATCGGCGAACTGGGCGCGCCGCTGCTGGTGGGCAGCTCGCTGGGCGGCTACTACGCCACTAACCTGGCCGAGCAGCACGGGCTCAAGGCACTGTTGATCAATCCGGCCGTGCAGCCGCACCTGCGCTTCGACGGCTACCTCGGCCCGCAGAAGAACTACTACAGCGACGAAACCTGGGAGCTGACCGAGGATCATGTCCACGCCCTGGCCGAGCTCGACGTTGCGCCACCGTGCGATCCGGCGCGTTACCAGGTGTGGCTGCAAACCGGCGACGAAACCCTCGACTACCGCGACGCCGAGCGCTATTACCGCGCCTGTGCCCTGCGCATCCAGGCCGGTGGCGACCACGGCTTCCAGGGCTTTACCGAACACTTGCCGGCACTCTTCGCATTCGCCGGCATTAGCGCCACACTCTGGCGCGATACCGACTTTTCCGCATTCAATTGATGACCAAGAGACCCTATGGCCCAGCAGAACGCCTATAACGCAGACGCCATCGAAGTTCTTTCCGGCCTCGACCCGGTGCGCAAGCGCCCGGGCATGTACACCGACACCACACGCCCCAACCACTTGGCCCAGGAAGTGATCGACAACAGCGTCGACGAAGCCCTGGCCGGGCACGCCAAGTCGATCCAGGTGATCCTCCACGAGGACAACTCGTTGGAAGTGCTCGACGACGGTCGCGGCATGCCGGTGGACATCCACCCGGAAGAAGGCGTGCCGGGTGTGGAACTGATCCTCACCAAGCTGCATGCCGGCGGCAAGTTCAGCAACAAGAACTACCAGTTCTCCGGCGGCCTGCACGGCGTCGGCATCAGCGTGGTCAATGCCCTGTCGACCCGCGTGGTGGTCACCGTCAAACGTGATGGCAACGAATACCAGATGAGCTTCGCCGATGGCTTCAAGGCCAGCGACCTGCAAGTCATCGGTACCGTCGGCAAGCGCAACACCGGCACCAGCGTGCATTTCTGGCCGGATGCCAAGTACTTCGACTCCTTCAAGTTCTCCGTCAGCCGCCTCAAGCATGTGCTCAAGGCCAAGGCCGTGCTGTGCCCAGGTCTGTCGGTGACCTTCGAGGACAAGGCCGCCGGCGAGAAGGTCGAGTGGTTGTACGAGGACGGCCTGCGCTCCTACTTGGTCGATGCCGTCAGCGAGTTCGAGCGCCTGCCGGCCGAGCCCTTCGTCGGCAGCCTGGCCGGCAACAAGGAAGCCGTTGACTGGGCCTTGCTGTGGCTGCCCGAGGGCGGCGACGCGGTACAGGAAAGCTACGTCAACCTGATCCCCACCGCGCAGGGCGGCACCCACGTCAACGGCCTGCGTCAGGGCCTGCTGGATGCCATGCGTGAGTTCTGCGAGTTCCGCAACCTGCTGCCGCGCGGCGTCAAGCTGGCTCCGGAAGACGTCTGGGAGCGCATCGCCTTCGTCCTCTCGATGAAGATGCAGGACGCCCAGTTCTCCGGGCAGACCAAGGAGCGCCTGTCCTCGCGCGAGGCAGCGGCGTTCGTCTCCGGCGTAGTCAAGGACGCCTTCAGCCTGTGGCTCAACGCCCACCCGGAAACCGGCCTGCAACTGGCCGAGCTGGCCATCAGCAACGCCGGCCGGCGCCTCAAGGCCGGCAAGAAGGTCGAGCGCAAGAAGATCACCCAGGGCCCGGCGCTGCCCGGCAAGCTGGCCGACTGCGCGGGGCAGAACCCGCTGCGCTGCGAACTGTTCCTGGTCGAGGGTGATTCGGCCGGCGGCAGCGCCAAGCAGGCGCGCGACAAGGAATTCCAGGCCATCATGCCGCTACGCGGCAAGATCCTGAACACCTGGGAAGTGGACGGCAGCGAAGTGCTGGCCAGCCAGGAAGTGCACGATATCGCTGTGGCCATCGGTATCGATCCAGGCTCCAGCGACCTTTCCGGGCTGCGCTACGGCAAGATCTGCATCCTCGCCGACGCCGACTCCGACGGTCTGCACATCGCCACCCTGCTCTGCGCCCTGTTCGTCCGTCACTTCCGCCCGCTGGTGGACGCCGGGCACGTCTACGTGGCCATGCCGCCGCTGTATCGCATCGACCTGGGCAAGGAGATCTTCTACGCCCTGGATGATGCCGAGCGCGATGGCATCCTCGACCGCCTGGTGGCCGAAAAACGCCGTGGCAAACCGCAGGTCACACGCTTCAAGGGCCTTGGCGAGATGAACCCGCCGCAGTTGCGCGAAACCACCATGGACCCCAACACCCGGCGCCTGGTGCAGCTCACGCTGGAAGACTTCGAAGGCACCCGCGAGGTGATGGACATGCTGCTGGCGAAGAAACGCGCCAGCGACCGCAAGAGCTGGCTGGAGTCCAAGGGCAACCTGGCCGAGGTACTGCTCTGATGCGTGTCATGTTCCTTGTGCTCGGCTTGCTGGCCAGTGGCGCACAGGCCGAACCGGTGCAGCTCGAAGAGCTCACACTGCAGGCCGAATACCCGGTCACGGCTATGCCGGGCGGGAATCTCTCGGGCCTGGCCATGTGCGGCGAAAGCCTGTGGGCGGTCTCCGACCGTGATGACGACCGCCTCTACCGGCTGCATGCCGAGGATGGCCTGCTGCGTGCCGAAGCGGAAACCTTCGTCGCCCCGGAGCCACCCGAAAGCCTGCTGCCCTGGGGGCTGCGCATGCGCAATTGGGCCAGCGGCCTGGTACGCGGAAGCATGCTGGATTTCGAAGGTCTGTCATGCGACGCCCAGGGTAATCGCTACCTGGTCAGCGAAACCCGCGCCGCCGTGCTGCAGGTCGCCAGCAACGGTAACGCCCAGTGGCTCAATTTGCCGACCGGCCTGGTACGTCAGGCCCGTGCCAGCGGCATGCTGCTGCACTTCAACCAGGGTTTCGAAGGCATCGCCATCGATCCGGCCGGTGATCGCCTGTGGCTGGCCGCCGAACAGCGCCGCCGTGGCCTGACCGTGCTGCATCGTCGCGGCAGCAGTTGGCGTTGTACCGGCGGTTGCGTGCTGACCAGCGAAAGCGGCGACGAACCCTCACCAGAAGCACTCGGCGGCCATCCGGCGCCGCGCGACTTCTCCGGCCTGGCCTATTTTGGTGAAAAGCTCTTTACCCTGGAGCGCCAGGCGCATCGCATTTGCCGCCGCACGCTGAGCGACGGCGTGGCTGAGCTCTGCTGGTCGTTCGCCAGCGAAGCGCTGAGCGAACCACGCCGCTACGCACCGAACTACGGCATGGCCGAAGCGCTGTGGATCGACAAGGATGGCGCCTGGATCGGCGTCGACAACGGCAGCCAGACCCGTGCTGACGGCGAAGTGCGTCCCGTCGCCTGGCGCTTTGCCGCGCCCAAGGGCGGCTGGAGCCGACGTCCGTGACAGAGCAGACGCCTGGCCGCCGCGCCGGACGGGTGATGTGGGTGCTCTTCTGGGGCACCGGCCTGCTGCTGGCCACGCATTTTTTCGGTAATTGGGAAGAGCGCCAGCGCAACCCCAACCAGACGCCGCAGTCGGTGCATGGCGAGGGTTACGTCGAAGTCAGCCTGACCAGCAGCCGGCAAGGCCACTATCTGGTCGACGGCGAAATCGACGGGCAGAAAGTGACGTTCCTGCTCGACACCGGCGCCACCCAGGTGGCGATTCCCAGTGCAGTGGCAGAGCGTCTTGGCCTGCAACGTGGCGCGCCAATCATCATCAGCACGGCCAACGGTCGTGCCACCGGGCACCGCACCCGTCTGAACAGCTTGCGCCTGGGCGACATCGAACTGCGTGACGTCGCCGCCTTGATCGCCCCCGGTATGGACGGCGACGACGTGCTGCTGGGCATGAGCGCCCTGAAGCAACTCGAATTCAGTCAAAAGGGCGGCACCCTGGTGCTGCGCCAATCAACCTTGCAATGAGGCCCGCATGAGCGAATCCCTCGACTTGAGCCTGGAAGGCGTTGAACGCCGGTCACTCGCCGATTTCACCGAGCAGGCTTATCTCAATTACTCCATGTACGTGATCATGGACCGCGCCCTGCCGCATATCGGCGACGGCCTCAAGCCCGTGCAGCGCCGTATCATCTACGCCATGAGCGAACTGGGCCTGGATGCCGACGCCAAGCACAAGAAATCGGCGCGCACCGTCGGTGACGTGCTCGGCAAGTTCCACCCGCACGGCGACAGCGCCTGCTACGAAGCCATGGTGCTGATGGCGCAGCCGTTCAGCTACCGCTACACCCTGGTCGACGGCCAGGGCAACTGGGGGGCGCCGGATGACCCCAAATCCTTCGCCGCCATGCGCTACACCGAAGCGCGCCTGTCGCGTTATTCGGAAGTGCTGCTAGCCGAACTCGGTCAGGGTACGGTCGACTGGGTGCCGAACTTCGACGGCACCCTGAACGAGCCGGCGACGCTGCCGGCGCGGCTGCCCAACCTCTTGTTGAATGGCACCACCGGCATCGCCGTGGGCATGGCCACCGACGTGCCGCCGCACAACCTGCGGGAAATCGCGGCGGCCTGCGTACGCCTGCTCGATGAGCCGAACGCCACGGTCGAGCAGCTGTGCGAGCATATTCAGGGCCCGGACTTCCCCACCGAAGCCGAGGTCATCACGCCCAAGGCCGACCTGCTGAAGATCTACGAGACCGGCCGCGGCTCGGTGCGTATGCGCGCGGTGTATCGCGTCGAGGATGGCGATATCGTCGTCACTGCCCTGCCGCATCAGGTCTCCGGGGCCAAGGTGCTGGAGCAGATCGCCGCGCAGATGCAGGCCAAGAAGCTGCCGATGGTCGCTGATCTGCGTGACGAGTCGGATCACGAGAACCCCTGCCGCATCGTCATCATCCCCCGCTCCAACCGCGTCGATGCCGATGAGCTGATGACCCACCTGTTTGCCACCACCGATCTGGAGTCCAGTTACCGGGTCAACACCAACGTCATCGGCCTCGACGGCAAGCCGTCGGTCAAGGACCTGCGCACCCTGCTCAGCGAATGGCTGGTGTACCGCGTCGGCACCGTGCGCCGCCGCTTGCAGTTCCGCCTGGACAAGGTGGAGCGTCGCCTGCACCTGTTGGAAGGCTTGCTGATTGCATTCCTCAACCTCGACGAGGTGATTCGCATCATCCGCAGCGAGGATTCGCCCAAGCCGGTGCTGATGGAGCGTTTTGGCCTGACCGACGTGCAGGCCGACTACATTCTCGACACCCGCCTGCGCCAACTGGCGCGCCTGGAAGAAATGAAGATCCGTGGCGAGCAGGACGAGCTGGCCAAGGAGCGCGACAAGCTGCTGGCCCTGCTCGGCAGCGAAGCCAAGCTGAAGAAGCTGGTGCGCAAGGAAATTCTCGAGGATGCCGAGAAGTACGGCGACGACCGCCGCTCGCCGATCGTTGCCCGCGCCGAAGCCAAGGCCCTCTCGGAAACCGAGCTGATGCCGACCGAGCCGGTCACCGTGGTGCTCTCGGAAAAAGGCTGGGTGCGCTGCGCCAAGGGCCACGATATCGACGCAACGGGGCTTTCCTATAAAGCCGGCGACGGTTTCAAGGCCGCCGCGCCGGGCCGATCCAACCAATACGCGGTATTTATCGACTCGACAGGCCGCAGTTATTCGCTCGCGGCTCACAGCCTGCCGTCGGCGCGTGGCCAGGGCGAGCCACTCACCGGCCGCCTGACCCCACCGCCAGGGGCGACCTTCGAGTGCGTGATGCTGCCCGAAGACAGCGCGCTGTACGTGATCGCCTCCGATGCCGGCTACGGCTTCGTGGTCAAGGGCGAAGACCTGCAGGCCAAGAACAAGGCGGGCAAGGCCCTGCTGAGCCTGCCCAACGGCGCTTGCGTGGTAACGCCCAAGCCACTGAGCAATCTCGAAGACGATTGGCTGGCCGCCGTCACCACCGAGGGGCGTCTGCTGCTGTTCCCGGTGCGCGACCTGCCGCAACTGGGCAAAGGCAAGGGCAACAAGATCATCGGCATCCCCGGTGAGCGCGTGGCCAGTCGCGAGGAGTACCTGACCGACCTGGCCATCGTACCGAGTGGCTCCAGCCTGGTGTTGCAGGCTGGCAAGCGCACCCTGACCCTCAAGGCCGATGACCTGGAACACTACAAGGGCGAGCGCGGCCGGCGTGGCAACAAGCTGCCGCGCGGTTTTCAGCGCGTCGACCAGTTGCTGGTGGAATAACCCCGGCATCCGCCATCGTTCTGCCACGATAACCGCGCGACCAGCCAGCAGCCAGGGCTGGAGTCATCGCGCGGTTTGACGGATGATACGCGCCCCGGGTCATGTGCAGATGACCCCACAGCATGATATGGGATCGATAGCAGCTGCCCCAGAAGCGGCTGCCTGGAATGAATGATGACTGTAGTACGCCCTGTGGCTCTGTTTCTGACCACGCTGCTCGTGCTGAGCGGTTGCAGCCTGCTGCAGCAGAAACCGGTGCCGCTTTACCAACTCGATAGCGGCGAAGCGCTGACGCCGACCCGTGAAAATGGCGTCACCGTGCTGATTGGCCCCATCAGCGTGGCTGATTACCTGCGCCAGCAAAATCTGCTGCAACGCCAGGCCGATGGCAGCCTGGTCGCCGCGCAAGACGCTCGCTGGGCCAGCGGCCTGGCCAACGACATCGACCAGCAGATGTTGCGCCAACTGGCCTGGCGTCTGGATAGTCAGCGACTGGCGCTGGCGCCGGCCGCACCGGGTTTCAGTGCCGATGCGCAGGTCATGCTGACCATCACCCGCCTGGACTCCGGCCCGACTCAACCTGCAGTGCTCGAAGCGCAATGGCGCCTGCTCGACCGCCGTGGACAACTGCGCGACAGCCGCCTGATCCGCCTGGAAGAAGCACACGGCGGCGCCCTGGCTGAACAGGTCAAGGCTCAGAGTCTGCTGCTGCAACGCCTGGCCGCTGAGTTGGCAGTGGCCATTCAACCCATCGCCGCCGCCGATCCGGCACCCGAAGCGCCGCGCAAGAAGGCGCCGGTGGCCAAAGCCAAACCGCAGGAACCTGACACAGCCGGGCCGAAGATTCCGGTGGCAGAACCGATCAAGATCGATACCGAAGTCTTCCGTTTCTAGGGATATCCTCCATCCATTCAACGCCACTCCCGCAAAGCGGGAGCCTGGATGGGGGTGTGGGCTGTGGATGCCCATCTGCATGGGCATGCAGGCGTTTGCAGTGTGCGCCCGAACGATTCTCTGCTGCCAACTGACAGACACTGCGCACACCAGAGCCGACGGGCGATGCCATAGGCAATGCGTTACTTGCTGCGGATCTTCTCGACGATGGCGGTGGTGGAGCTGTTCTCCACCAGCCCAAGCACGCGTACTTCGCCGCCATAGGCCTGGACGATATCGGCGCCGACGACCTGGTCAACGCCGTAATCGCCCCCCTTGACCAGCACATCCGGCTGCACCTGCTTGAGCAGACGCTCGGGCGTGTCCTCGCTGAAGCTCACCACCCAGTCCACCGCGCCGAGGCCGGCCAACACGGCCATACGGCGATCGACGGCATTGATCGGTCGCCCCGGGCCTTTCAGGCGACTGACCGAGGCATCGTCATTGACCGCCACGATCAGGCGGTCGCCCTGCGCGCGGGCCTGTTCCAGATAGGTCACGTGGCCGGCATGCAAAATATCGAAGCAGCCATTGGTGAAGACGATCTTCTCGCCATGGGCACGGGCATCCTCGATGGCGATCAGCAGTTGATCGAGGCTCAACACGCCACGTTCGGAACCTTCCTCGCGCTGCACGGCGCGGCGCAGCTCTGGCGCGCTGATGGCGGCCGTGCCGAGCTTGCCGACGACGATGCCAGCGGCCAGATTGGCCAGGGCCACCGCCAGCGGCAACTCCTCGCCAGCGGCGATGGAGGCCGCCAGGGTAGAAATAACCGTGTCACCGGCACCGGTGACGTCGAACACTTCCCGAGCACGGGCCGGCAGATGCAATGGCGCATACTGCGGGCGCAGCAAGGTCATACCGTGCTCACCACGGGTCACCAGCAGCGCACCCAGTTCCAGGTCGCTCATCAACTTGGCACCCTTGCTGACCAGCTCGGCTTCGTCGGCGCAGCCACCGACGATCAGCTCGAATTCATGCAGATTGGGGGTGATCAGGCTGGCGCCACGGTAGATGGAAAAGTCCTTGCCCTTGGGGTCGGCCAGCACCGGAATGTTCTTCTTGCGCGCGGCCTGGATCAGCGCCTGATGATTCTGCAGTGCCCCCTTGCCATAGTCCGACAGAACCAGCACCTTGACCCCGGCGAGCAGTGCATCGACGTCACGCGCCAGGGCGGCGCTGTCAGTGTTGAAGGGCTCCTCGAAGTCCATGCGCAGCAATTGCTGGTGACGGCTCATCACCCGCAGCTTGACGATGGTGGGCTGGTCGTCGAGGCGCTGGAAATGGGTTTCCACGCCCGCACCACGCAGGCTGTCGCTGAGGCTGTCGGCGGCTTCGTCTTCGCCGGTCACACCGACCAGCAGGGCGCGCGCGCCGAGCGCGGCGATGTTCAACGCCACGTTGGCAGCGCCACCGGGACGATCCTCGATCTGATCGACACGCACCACCGGCACCGGCGCCTCCGGGGAAATCCGCGAGGTGCCGCCATGCCAGTAGCGATCGAGCATCACGTCGCCCACCACCAGAACGGCGGCTTGGTCATAGCGGGGCATGGTCAGTTTCATGGTGGCTCCAGAAGGGGAGAAAAACGGGAAAAATCATAGCATGAGCCAATCGGCGTACCGCTTAACGCTGACGGACCCAGAACAGTTCGTGGCGACGCACGGCCTTGCGGAAGAACTCGTCTTCGCCCGTGGCCGGCCAGCGACGCCCAGCCAGCAGTTGCTGAATCAAGCGGCGCAGGCGCCTTTTCAGCGGCAGTGGGCCTTGCAGATCATGCTGCAGGCCGAGCGCCATGGCCTTGTCCAGTTGCTGCTCGGCATCCAGCGTCGGGCTCCACAAGCGATCAGCCGGCAGCGCCGTCAGCGCCGGCGGCAGGGCAATGCCATTACCGGCCGGGCCCATGGGCCAACGGTCGTTGTCGTGTAGATGGTTGGCGTAGAGCAACAGGGTTTGCGGCTTCCAGCCGCTGCAATCGCAGGCTTCGAGCACGGCACGGGTGCTGGCGACATGGTCGTGATGTGGATCGAGTTCCGGGTGCGGCGTCAGCAGCACTTCGGGGCGGTAATGCTCGATCACGGCGACCAGATCGGCGATCAGGTTGTTCCAGGTCGGCTGGCCATCGGCGTCCGCCGGCAGCGTCAGCGGGTTGTGACAGCGCACGCTGCGAATATCGCTCTCGCCCGACTCCCGCGAGCCAAACGGCGTTTGCGGTTGCTCGGCCATGGCCGGCAGTTGCAGGCAGTAGTAACCGAGCTGCACACAACGCGCTTGAGTGACCCCTCCCCAGAGCGGCGCGGCCAGGCTGTCCCAGGCGCGCAGCCGCCCCTTCAGGCGAGCGGCGGCAGCCTTGTCCAGGCCGAGGCGCTGATAGTTTTCGGCCTCGATCTCACCCTGAGTCAGGGTGACGATTGCCGTGTCGGACGAGCGGCTGTACTGACCAAAAGCCGCCAACTCGGCATCGTCGGCATGCGGCGCGATGATCAGCATGCGCTGTTTACTGAAGTCCGGATTACGCATGGCGTGCAGGCGCAGCTCGCCATCTATTCGGCAAAACCGTGGAACGATGCTTAGCCCGTTCGCCTGCTGCCCGGATAAATTGAGGTAACGACGCCCGACAACGCCGCGCTCGAAATCCTGACGGTCATCGCCGAGCAGAACATGCGGGTCGAGCCAGCGCCCGAGCCATGTTGCCGTCAGACGCAGCTCGAGGATCTGCGTGTCACGGCCCTCCAGCCCCTCCTCGACATACAGGATGCCTTGCTCGATGCGCGCCGGCACACTCAGACAGTCATCGGGAAAGTCATAGCGATAGTCGTCGCGCGGCGAATAGAACAGGTGATCGGCAAACCAGGCCTCGTGTGCCACCCAACCCAGCACCAGCAGCAGAGGCGGCAGCCACCAGGCAACGCACACACCCAGTACCAGCAGGGCCAGCAGCGCCACTGACAAGCCGATACGTTTGTTGCGCCGGTGGCGCCTGAGCAGTTGTTGCTTGCGTCCGTTCATCGCCTCACACCTGATAGACCGGCACCCGGTTGCACCAGCGATCCTTGTATTCGCGGTCGGCGCGGCCGAAGGAGTAGCGCAACGGCTTGCCCAGCGCTCGCGCATGCTCCCATTCACTCTGCGTATTGACGAAGCTGAGCACGCTGCCGGGGCTGAACTCGCGCTGCTGCGGGTCGACCCCACCGTTGATGTATTCCAGGCTGACCCATTGCGGCGCCTCGACGCGATAGAGCACCTGGATCGCCACCGGCTCGTCGTTGAGATAGATCAGCGCGCCGGTCATGAACTCGCGCAGCAAGCCGAACACTTCGCCCAGATGATCCTTGCCGGTGGCCGCGAAGCCCCAGCGGCGCTGAAACAGATCGGCGTAGATGCGCGCCTGTTCCTCCGGCGTCAGCTCCAGCATCGGCCGGATCACCCCGCCCGCCTCCTCCAGCAAACGCTGTTCACGGCGCTGGTTGTAGCGGAACTTCTTGCTGTACTGCTCCGGCTCGCGGGCCAATGCCAGCCCTTCGGGCTGCTCGCTGATGCCGGTAAGTTGAGCGGCATTGAGCTCGGACAGGTAGCGCACCCGATGACGCAACGGCACATGCGCATCGGCAGCCAGCGGCAGGATGATCTCGGCATTGCCCAGGTCGAACAGGCCACGCTTGCCCTGCTGTTTGAGCACGTCCTTGGACAAGGCCAGGTGCCGCCCCCAGGTCGGGATAGCAGCTTTTAGCTCACCACCTGACTGCCATCCCAGATAACGCACCGGGATACCGGCCAGATCGGCCAACCGTGCCACCACCTCGGGGTGAGTGGCAACGCTGCCACCGAAGCGCGCCCAGGCCTCGGCGTAGTCAGCCGCATTGATTGGCGCCCAGCCACGCTCACGCCAGAATTGCAGACGATTCAGCATCAGGTGTTCAGCTCAGCTACGACGGACTCGTCGCCGTCCTCGAACTGCTTGGCATGCAGTCTGGCGTAGTAGCCATTCTGTGCCAGCAACTCGGCATGCGTACCGCGCTCGACGATCTGCCCCTGATCCATCACCAGAATCAGATCGGCCTTCTCGATGGTAGTCAGGCGGTGCGCGATCACCAGCGTGGTACGACCCTGCATCACCTGATCCAGCGCCGCCTGGATATGCCGCTCGGACTCGGTATCCAGGGCCGAGGTGGCCTCGTCGAGAATCAACAGCGGCGCATCCTTGAGCAGCGCACGGGCAATGGCCAGGCGCTGACGCTGCCCGCCGGATAGCAACACGCCGTTCTCGCCGACCAGGGTGTCATAACCCTGCGGCATCTTCTCGATGAACTCGGCGGCATAAGCATCGGCGGCCGCCTGCTGCACAGCTTCGAGCGGCGCGCCGGCCAGATCGCCATAGGCGATATTGTTGCGCACCGAGTCATTGAACAGGGTGACGTGCTGAGTCACCAGAGCAATGTGGCGACGCAAATTGCGCAGGGTGTAATCCTCGACATCGACACCATCGAGCAGGATGCTGCCCTGCTCGTGGTGATAGAAACGCGGAATCAGGTTGGCCAGGGTCGACTTGCCGCTACCGGAACGCCCGACCAGTGCCACCATCTGCCCTGGCTCGGCGACGAAGGAAATGTTGTTCAGCACGGGCTTTTTCGAACCGGGGTAGCTGAAGCTCAGATCCTTCACTTCCAGTCGGCCGTTGATGCGCTCGCGTTCCTGAGTGCCGCAGTCGACTTCCGGCTCCTCGTCGAGCTGCTCGAAAATGCTCTCGGCACCCGCCACACCTTTCTGGATGGTCGAGCTGACCTCGGACAGTTGACGAATCGGCTTGGGCAATAGACCCGCCAGAGTGATATAGGCCACCAGATCACCCGCCGAGGCATCACCGCGAAGCCACAGGACAAGAAACATCAGCACGGCCATGGCACTGTAGATCACCAGTTGCAGTGAAGGCGTATAGACCGCGTTAGTCTTGACCATCTTCAGTTGCTTGAGCTTGTTCTCCTCGCTGGCCCCGAGAAAGCGCTGTTTCTCGTAATCCTCACCACCAAAACTGCGCACCACGCGGTAGCCCTGGATGCTCTCGGAGGTGACGTGGGTGACATCACCCATGCTGGTCTGGATCTTCTTGCTCTGCTTGCGAAATTTCTTGCTGGTGCTGGTCACCATCAGACCGATGACAGGCAGGATCGCCACCATCACCAGCGTCAGTTTCCAGTTCATCCACAATAGGGTGGCGAACAGGAAGATCACCGTCATACCTTCACGCACGACAACCTTGATCGCATCGGTAGCCGCACCGGTGACCATGGTCACGTTGTAGGTAATGCGCGAGATCAGATGACCGGAATTATGGTTGTCGAAATAACGATTGGGCAGGGTTAGCAGATTATTGAATAGCTCTACGCGCAGATCCTGAACCAACCCCATCGATACCTTGGCCAGGTAGTAATTGCCGAGGAACGAACCAATACCCTGCCACAACGCAATCAACACGATCAGCAGTGGTACGGCCTGCAGCAGCTTCAGGTGCGCTAGCCATGGCGCATGCTCCAGCAACCAGGGCACACCCGCAAAAAGACTGGCATCTGGATTGGACAGTCCGTCGACGAAATATTTGAGGATATAACCCAGCATCGGTTGGGTGGACGCGAAGATCAGAAAGCCTGCCAGGCTGAGCAGGAACAAACCGATGTAAGGTCTGACGTAACGTAACAAGCGAAAATAGATCTTCAAACTAGAGCTGGATTGAAGGTCCGCAGAGGTATCGGTCATGGAAATATGCCGCAGCCAGAACAAGGGCGAATACTATCACAGCCCCCCTTGCGCCATGGATGCGCGAAATATCCGCTGGTATCCCGTAGAATCGCGCCTCGAATCAGGATCAGAGGATGCAGGATCAATGTCGTTTGCCTTACGCGCATGGCCGCGCACTACATCAGATTTCGTTGGCGAATGGATTTTGCCGATCGGCTACTTTTGCTTGCTGACCGGCCTCACTTGGCTGGACGATCGCAGTCAGTATCACAAGCTTTTCTATGCACTGGTTGCAGCGCCGGCACTCATCGCAATGGTGATGCAGCCCAAACAACTTGTCTCGCCGCTTCGCGACCCCATCACGCTAGCATTCATTGCCTTCTCTGCGTGGGCCCTGCTGAGCATATCCTGGTCGGACACCGACGAGTCTGTTGCGTCGCTGAGCAAGAGGCCACTGTATATCCTCATGCTCTTCATGGCCTGCGCATTCATGGCGCAACGCAACTGCTCGCGACTGCTGAAGGTAGTGTGCCTGGCCTCACTTGTGATCATCCCGATAGCCGCTTATGCGTTGATCGATTTTGCTCTACATCACGAACCTGATGCTCGCCTGGTCGGTAGCGGCGCACTGGACAATCCTCTGCTCAGCTCGCATGTATTCGGCTTGTTCTGCATAGCCTGGCTTGGCTGGGGGATGACAGCCTCCAGCAGGCAGAGCCAGCTGGCACTCATACCACTCGCGGTGCTGTTGCTAACCCTGCTTGCAACCGGCTCACGCACTCCAATTCTCGCTCTAGCGCTCGCATCGGGCTGGTTGATGATCTGCTGCTGGAATAAGCGCGCCCTTGTGCTGGCCGTCCTTGGTGCCTGTGGTGTACTAGCCCTGCTGCTGATTTACCCGGAGAGCTTGCTGAACCGGGGCACATCTTATCGTTTGGAAATTTGGCAGTTGGCACTTGAGCAAATTCGCCTCCAGCCCTGGATCGGGCATGGTTTCGATGCCCATCTTGCGATTAGCATCCCCGGAACCAACTACACATTCAGCGAGCCTCATAGCTTCTTCCTCGGCGTGCTTTATTACACGGGGATCATTGGCGCCCTCTTCTGGCTGTTTATGCACGGAGCAGCACTTTGGGCCTGCTGGCAGCAACGCAGTGACCTGTATTTCATTATCGCTGGCGCCCTGGTCGTTTACGGGCTGGGCGCCGGCCTGGCCGAGGGCGGTGGCATTCTTTCCCGCCCCAAGGAGCATTGGTTCCTGACCTGGATTCCACTGGCCCTTGTGGCAGCCTTGAATATCGGCCGCAAAAAAGAGCGAGACCGTTGATGCAACGTCTGTCAGCCGATCAACTACAAGTACTGATGCACGATTCGACCGTCTTGGAACAGGATGGTCTCGGCCCGAAGGTTCTACGCCTTCAGGACGGCAGCTACCTGAAACTGTTTCGTAAGCGACGGTTATTCTCCAGCGCAACACTAAAGCCTTACGCGATGCGCTTTTCCGAAAATGCCAGACGCCTACAACGTCTGGGCTTTAGCACGCCGCAAATCATCGCAACCTATCGCGTAGAAGATAAAGTAAACGGCACGGCCGTGCATTACGTGCCATTGCCTGGCGATACGCTGAGAAAGACCCTCGAGGAAGCGCAGCCGGAACAACAGCGCAGATTGATTACGCAATTTGGCCAACTACTCGGACACCTGCATGAGCAGGGTGTCTATTTCCGTTCCATCCACCTGGGCAACGTACTCGTGCTGCCAAATGAAGCATTAGGCCTCATCGATGTAGCGGATATGAAAGTGGGACGCCGCCCGCTCAGCCTGAGCATGCGTCAACGCAACCTGAAGCACATGCGTCGCTACGAAAAGGATGAACACTGGCTTTTCGGGTTGTACAGGGACGCGTTGAGCCAAGGCTACGGCCAGTACGCCCCTCATTTCGTTCAGGCGCTTTTGCTGAGGCCGGACTGATTTGACATAGCGTTAGTGCGCCGTTCCACGTACTCGATAAACGCATCCAACCGCTCGCTGCAAAGCAACGTACTGACCTGACGGATCTCGCCTTCCGGCCAATCCCACCATTTCGCAGCCAAAAGCGCCCCTCTGATCGACTCAGAAAAACGCCAACGGATATGTCGTGCTGGGTTACCGGCTACGATCGAGTAAGGCGCAACATCACGGGTGACCACAGCGCCAGCGGCGACCACCGCGCCATCCCCCACAGTGACGCCAGAAAGAATCACCGCGCCGGTACATAGCCACACGTCGTTGCCGATAACAACATCGCCACGGCTGAATGCATAACCGGGAATCTCCGCAGCCTCATCAATCATTGCGGGGAACGGGTAAGTCGTGACCCACTCTGTGCGGTGATGACCACCCAGAAAAATCTCGACCTGCTCGGCGATAGAGGTGTAAGCGCCAATACGCAGCGTAGCTCCCTCGTTCCAGTCATGAACGATTGGCAGACCATAGCTGCCGACACCAATCGAATAGTGGGGATAGCGCAGCAGGAAGCGTGCCTGACCGCGATACAGCTTCGGCAACTTACGGATCGCTCGCTTGGCCCGACGCTCTCTAAATCTTGCCCAGAAGCTCATGGTCAATTTTTCTCCAAGGGCGAGAAAAGCAGACGCCCCAACCCACGCCAGGTCTTCTTGTTCCAGCTACGAAACGGAATCTGCCTGAGCAACTGCTTCGCGTAATCACGATCTCGGTTGGAGCACTTCAGGAACATCGAACTGAGAAAGCGTGTCCGGACAAATTCGTACTGCGGGTGATCCTTGAACAAGGCATAGGTGCGCAGAATGCTGTCCACCATGAACGGCGTATTCTTGGACGAGTTGCTGTCGTGTTTGCGGTATTGAGCTAGCACCTCGCCAAGGCAATCGATGTAGTAGCCGGCATGGGTGATCTTGAGTTCGATGAGCAAATCCTCCAGTCGAATCTGCGGGTCGAACCCACCCACCTGCTCCAGCGCCTCTTTGCGAAATAGCAGAGTGGGTGCTGGCGGATAAGGTTTGCGCTCCATGAACACGTCATCGAAATCCAGTCGACGGAACGCGATATCCCGTCGCTGACGAGATTCGGGAAACAGCTGGCCATCGGAATCGATCAATTCGATATTGCCGGCGCAGATTCCTACCTCAGGCTTGTCCTGCATGTAGGCAACCTGCTTGGCGATTCGCTCGGGCACCATGATGTCATCCGAACCAAACGGAGCAATCAAGCTGCCTTTGGCGCGTGCAATCGCCTCGTTGAGCGTGTGCGTCAGGCCTTTATTCTGCTGAACACGCAACTCGAATCCATGCTCACGCTGCAACTGCTCTATTCGCACCACACTGTCATCTGTGGAGCCGTCATCAACTACGAGCAGCTCGATATGCGGATATGTCTGCTGCACGACACTGAGGATGCACTGTTCGATATAGTGTGCATGGTTATATGAGGCAATGACGACCGTGACCAATGGCAGCTGTTCTGTCATGGCGTCACCTCGCTCAACGCAGAGTCGATCAACTCCAAGTACTGCTGGCGAAACACGTCAATATCGTGCTGTTCCTTTAGATAACGATAGGACTGCTCCCCCTTCATCTGGAGCTGCTCATCACTGAGAGAGAGGTACTCATCCAAGGCCCTGCTCAACCCCTCGACATCTGCCGGTGCGACAGCAATACCACCAGCACCCTGGATCAATGGCAGCATGGCTGGGACATCGCTCGCGATCACCGGTAGACGCCCACTCATTCCTTCGAGCAGTGCTAAACCTAGCCCCTCTGCCAAAGAAGGCATGGCCCATATATCGAACGCGCGCACATAGCGCAGGGCGTTTTCGCGGAAACCAAGCAGATGCACACGCCCTTGCAAACCGAGAAGCTCTACCTCCCGTAGCAAGCGGTCATGCTCGCGTCCCGCGCCAATGATTGCCAACTGCGCATTCGGATGCGCCCCTGCAATCTGCGCAAAAGCACGGATCAGGTGAATATGCCCCTTTACCGGGACCAGTCGCCCCAACGCTCCGACAAGCCGTACATGTGGCTCGAGCCCTAACTGGGAACGCGCCTCGTCACGCGAAAGCTGAAGGCCTTCAGCCTGCATAATATCAATGGCATTGGTTATCGCGACAGTATTGCGCTCGGTGAAGCCGCATCGGCAATCGAGGAGATATTGTCTGACCGCAGGTGAAACACCCACGAAACGCCAAGCGGAGCTGACCAAGCGAGCAGTCTGCTGACGACGATAGGCTCGATCGTATTCGCCAAAACCATGAGCGATACCGATACACAAAGGGATCTTCAACCAGCGATTGAGCATCAGCATCATGTTCACAGGCTTGAAGCGATTGCAGATCACCACATCGAAGCGCTCATTTCGGCAGTATCGGAATAGCTGCCACATGGCGCGAATACGCATACCCTTGAGTTGGGCGTCGGAAAACTCGAAATAGATCGAACGCTCGGCTCGACTCTCGGGTTGATCACCGGTAGGCCGCCCACGTAGAAACGCATTGACCGTCTCGAAACGCTCCGAAGGTAGGGCGTGAAAAATCTGCTCTCCCAAATCGGCAAAATCGTGCGTCTTGATGTTGTAGTCCGGATGCAACTGCAAGACTTTGATACGTCGCGCCATATTCACTCCCACTGCGAAAATCCCTCTTCGTCGATCATCCAAGCCTGCTTAACTGCCAGCATCTGCATCGACTCCTGCGCGGGAGCCGATTTATCCGACCACGCACCACGCTTCCATATGGCGAAGTGGAAATAAGGAAACTGTCGATCACCATCCTGGTCGTTGGTCAGGCTGCCGTTACGCCAGAGCCAGCACCTAGGAAAATTAAAACTGCCATCGATCCAAGGGATACATCCATCAGGGGTGCTGAATGCCTCGATGAACTCACTACGCCGACGCAATGGATTGAACCGCCCTACCAAATTGAAAAGCGGCTTTGGAAAATTCTTCCGCCACAGGAACAAACGACTGAATGCACCTTCATCGAGTGCATGATGCTCCTGATCCCCCAAACGCTCCTGCCAGTGCGGCATGCGCATGAACAGCTGACGCATCACGTCCGTATTACGTATCAGGCAAAGATGCCCAGACACACGCCGGGCATGTGTGGAATAGAGGTCGTAACGTGCAAGCCGCTCATCGGTGAAGTACTGGCGTAAACGCCCGTAAATCAAGTCGAGGTCACCGAATGCCCAAAAATCGTATCCCCGCAATTGCTCTTGATGAATAAAGCCAAGAGCGGGTTTGAGGTCGCAAAGCTTGTAGGGATTAACCGGTGAGAACGATATACCGAGACGATCCGAAACCAACGAGCAATAGTCAGCGTACGTCACGGGCTCAACGCGAACGTTGGCCGGCAGACCCTCCGGCTCGCCACAGTCACTAAAAAGCAACCAGTCTATATCTGGATTGGTTCTGCAGCTTTCAAGAAACAGAGGCATCCAGAACGGCCAGCGCCCAAAATACGGAATGATGAAACAAATACTAGGGGCCACAGTCACGATCCCAGAATTCAAATAAAACACGGCAAATTATTGGGACAACCAACCGAGCGTCCAGAAGCGCTCACGTGCTGCCTGATCACTAAAGCACAGACTCAACCTATCAGCTGATGACTGCGTGTCTATCAGACCCTCGGCACATTCACGCAAGCCTGTTGCCAATGCAGAGGGTTGAGCAAAAGCAACCAGCAAGCCACTCCCGTCCACCACCTCACGGCCGCCGCCACAATCACTACAGATAACGGGTACCTCCGCTGCCATCGCCTCCAGCAACACCATGCCGAACGGCTCATGATCGGAGGTCAGCGCGAACACGTCGAACGCCTTGAAATAGTGTCGCCCATTGGGCACCTGACCGAGAAAGCGTACCGAATCGCTGACGCCCAGTTCAGTTGCCAATGCCTTCAACTGCGCCTCCAGCCGGCCGCTACCCATGATCGCCAGCAGACTACCTGCAGGCAGTTGTGGCAGTGCCTGGGCGAAACCGCGAATCAGCGTAGCCTGATCCTTGTCCGGATGCAGACGGCCGACATTGCCGACCACCCAGGCATCTAGCGGCAGCCCAAGATGCTCACGGGCAGCCTCACGAGATACTTGTTCAGCCTGCACGGCCTCGACGTCTATGCGGTTGTACAGCGTTTCAATACGCTCGGCAGGCCAACCAGGCAGGCAGGCGCGCATGTCGTCGCGTACGGCGTTAGACACACCAAGCAGCGCCAGGCGCTTGCGAAAGAAGTTGGCGAACAACTGGCGTGAACGACGCTTGAAGTCGCCAAAGGCGTGATGCACGCCGATCACCGGCAGGTCGCTGCCGAGCAAGGCGACATAGATCGGTTTGAAGCGGTGGGCGATGCACAGGGCAAAGTCGCGTGAGGCAGCGATTCGCCGGAAATCGCGGATCGCCCCCAGCTTGAGGCCGCGCACCTGAGCGCTGGAGTAGTCGAGGAAAATTACCTCGTCCGAGGCCGAGCCGCGCTCGACCTCGGTACTCGGTTTACCCGTCAGGTAAACCGTGCAGACCTTGTAGGGCGTGCCCTTGAACAGCACGGCGTATTGCCGCGCACAATCCAGAAAGGGACCGTCATAGCCATGGCAGAACTGCAGCACCCAACGCTCGGTCTCGCCATGTGCCTGGTCAGACGTGGTCATACCAATCCTTGCCATCCTTGACCACGAGAATGTCTTCCATGATCAGGTACTGCAGGTCGGAGCCGTAGAACATGTTCAGCGCATCGGTGGGCGAGCAGATCATCGGCTCGCCACGACGGTTGAGCGAGGTGTTCAGCGATACGCCGTTACCGGTGAGCTTCTCCAGCTCCAGCATCAGGTCATACCAGCGCGGGTTGAAGCGGCGCTCCAGCACCTGGGCGCGCGAGGTGCCGTCTTCATGCACGACTTCGCCAACGCGCTCCTTCCATTCCTCGTTCACCTCGAAGGTGAAGGTCATGAACGGGCTCGGGTGATCGACCTTGAGCATCTTCGGCGCCACGGTGTCGAGCATGGACGGACAGAAGGGTCTCCAGCGCTCGCGGAACTTGATCTGCTCGTTGATGCGGTCGGCCACGCCCGGCACGCTCGGGCAGCCGATGATGGAACGGCCACCGAGGGCGCGCGGGCCGAACTCCATGCGGCCCTGGAACCAGGCTACCGGGTTGCCGTCGACCATGATCTTGGCGATGCGCTCGGGGGTATTGTCGATGCGCTTGAACACCGGCTTGTTCGGGTGCTTGGCGCAGGCGGCGACGACTTCCTCGTTGCTGTACGAGGGGCCGAGATAGACGTGTTCCATCTTCTCCACCGGTACGCCGCGCTGGTGCGAAACGTAGGCGGCGGCGCCGACAGCGGTGCCGGCATCGCCAGAGGCCGGCTGGACGAACAGCTCCTTGACATCATCGCGGGCGATGATCTTCTGGTTCAGTTTGACGTTCAACGCGCAGCCACCGGCGAAGGCGATCTTGCCGGTTTCCTTGAGGATGTCGCCCAGGTAGTACTCCATCATCTGCAGCGCCAGCTTCTCGAACAGCGCCTGCATGCTGGCCGCATAATGGATGTACGGGTCGTCGGCGATATCGCCCTCACGCTTCGGGCCGAGCCATTCGATCAGCTTGGGTGAGAAGTAGTAGCCCTTGCCGTTTTCCTTGTAGCGACGGAAACCGATGACGTTGGCGTACTCGGTGTTGATGATCAGCTCGCCGTTCTCGAACTTGGCCAGCCGCGAGAAATCGTACTTGGCGGCGTCGCCATAGGGCGCCATGCCCATGACCTTGAACTCGCCATCGAGCATCTCGAAGCCCAGGTACTCGGTGATCGCGCCGTACAGGCCGCCGAGCGAATCCGGATCGTAGAACTCCTTGATCTTGTGGATCTTGCCGTTCTCGCCGTAGCCGAAGAAGGTGGTGGCGTACTCGCCCTTGCCGTCGATACCGAGGATCGCGGTCTTCTCCTTGAAGCCCGAGCAGTGGTAGGCGCTGGAAGCGTGCGCCAGGTGGTGTTCGACCGGCTCGACCTTGACCTTCTTCAGGTCGAAACCGAGCTGCACCAGGCACCACTCGATGCGCTTCTTGTAGCGTTTGTAGCGGCGGTTGCCGAACAGGATGGCATCGAGCGCACGATCCGGCGCGTAGGCGTAGCGCTTGGCGTACTGCCAGCGGGCCTTCTCGAAGATGCTGATAGGGGCGAAGGGAATGGCGACCACGTCGACATCCGAGGGCTTGATGCCGGCTTGCTCCAGGCAGAACTTGGCCGACTCGTAGGGCATGCGGTTCTTCGCGTGCTTGTCACGCACGAAGCGCTCCTCTTCCACCGCCGCGATCAGCTTGCCGTCGATATACAGCGCGGCGGACGGATCGTGACTGAGGGCGCCGGACAGGCCGAGAATGGTCAGTGCCACAGGTTTGAGCCTCTAATTCGGGCAGGTGCCGGGCACCTGCGGTAAACGTTGATCGAGCAACTGGTACAGGGCGGAATCCGCCGGCCAGTTGCGCAGAAAACGGGCGCGGTCGCGGGCATAGGCCCGGGCGAAACTGCGCGTACTGCGATGCTGTCGCATGGCATCCAGGTCGATCAGCGACCAGGCGCCCTGCGTTTCATCCCAGAACAGGTTATGACCCTTGAAATCACCGTGGCTGATTCGTTCGCGCAACAGGGCGGCGAACAGTCGATCCAGCGCCAGCAGCTCGGTTTCCGGGGGCGTTGCCTGCTTGTATGCCTCGAAACGGGCGATTATATCCTGCCCGCCGCAATAGTCGGTAATCAGGTAGGCGCGGCGGCGTAACCAGCACCAGCGCCGTTCGATCACGGCAAGCGGCGTCGGCGTCGTGAACCCTAGCAGTTGCAGGCGATTGCCTTCGATCCAGCTATGCCAGGCACGACTCGGGCGCCAGAAGCGCTTGAGCCAGTGCAGCCAGCTCTTCACATTGTAACGCTTGACCACCAGCAGCCGACCGTCCAGCTCAACACGTGCCACCGTAGCGGCACCACCGGTCTTGTAGATATGCCCGGCATCGATGCGAGCGTCCAGATCGGCCAGCAGCGGTTGCAACGCCGGCTCTGCCTCACGGCGCACCACGCGCAGGCCGAAGGCGCCAATGCGCGCAGCAAACAGACTGCAATCACGCGCCGCCTTCTTCAGGTAGTCGCGCAAGCGCCAACGGCGCACCTTGGCAATCTCGGCCTGGAGCATTTCCAGCGGCAGCGCATGCTCACCATTGGCCAGCAGGTAGTGGATCAACAACTCTTCCAGATGCTCGTCCAGCTCAGCCGGCAACTGGGCGAAGAACACGCCGAGGTTTTCCAGCACACGCGCGCGCGACAGTGGCTGCCCAGGCGTCTCGCAGCGCACGCCGCCGCCGTCGATCAGATACAGGCGGCCTTCATGCTGGAGCAGGTTGTCCAGATGCAGGTCGGCCTGCCACAGGCCCTGAGCATGCATCTGCCCAATCGCCCCCAGCGCCTCAGCCAGGATCGCCTGTTGCGCATCGCTCAGCAACGGCTCGCGAGCCGCCTGGCGCCAGGCCTCCCAGAGGCTCTGCGCGCCCTCCAGATAGTCGAACAGCAGCCAACCGCCCTGCCCGTCGATAAAACCCTGCGCCAGCAGTTCGGGCGTAACCAGCCCCTGTCGGGCCAAAAGCTCGGCACCCTCCAGCTCACGCTGAAAATGCCGCTGCGCCTTGCTGCCCACCAGCAATTTGGCCAGCACCGGGCGCTCCTGCCAACGTGCAGCAGCAACATAACGCTGCCCAGGCAGCACACGCAGCAGGCGCTCGAGCACCAGCGTTTCGCCGGCGATATCCAGCGTCAGTGGTAGCGCGGGTGCGCGCCCAGCCTGACTCAGTTCGCGCAAGCTCATCACCGTGCCTCCTTGTTACGCTGGCGCGCACCGAGCCGGCGCCACCAGGCGTCGACATCCGCCGCCCCGCCAAGATAGGCCGCCAACAGTTCACGCACTTCAGCCTCGTTCCAGATTCTGGCGCGACGCAACAGCGGTTCGAGATCCTTGATCCGATCACGCCGTCCCAGCAGCAGCGGCCGGGTTTTCTCCAGATCGATCAGCTGCGCGTCGACCCGGCCGTCCTGTTCACGGAGGAAAATATGCTTGGGATAAAAGCAGCCATGCATCTGCCCTGCTTGATGCAGACGCCGCGCCAGCTCGCCACAGGCATGCAGAATGGCCGTGCGACCGGCACTGTCGAGCGTGCTCCAGCCCATCAGCCAGTGCTCCAGATCCTGCCAGCCATCGAGCGCGCGCGTGAGCAGAACGGCGCGCCGCTCGCCTGGCACTCGACGCTCGGCAAAAAAAGCGGCTTGTAGCGCCGGTATGTTCAATTCGGCATAACGACAGATATTGCGAAATTCGCGAGCGAAGGTCGGCTCACCTGACGGATGCAGCAGGCTGCGTGTCAGATGATTGCTCTGCCGCTTGAGATAGAAGGCACGCTCATCCAGCTCAAGACGATAGACCGTACTCCAGCCACCGCGCTCGGTATTGGGCTCGTCCACCGCCTCCAGCTTCAGTGCCCACAAGGCATCGAAGCTTGCCAACCCATGGCGTTCGAGCAGGGCGCGATCCTGCGCCGCGATAAAATCCGTCATTCACGTCCCTCGAAGAACTTGAGGATTTGCCGGACACGCTGCTTGTCACCACGACTCAACCGACTGCGCTGGCGGTATTGCAGGTAGAAACGCAGGCGTTGCGTGCGCGACAGGTGGTACTTGGCGACCTTATCTAGGCAGGCCAGATCCTTGACGATGCGGTAACGCAGTAGGGGCCCCCACCAGAAGCTGCCGGTGGGGCAATCGATGAAGTACAGTTCGGCCTTGTCGTTGACCAGCAGATTGCGCCACTTCAGATCATTGTGGGTGAAGTGGTGATCGTGCAGCGTCCGTGTGCACTTGGCCAACTGCCGACTGATGATTTGAACCCATGTCCGATCAGCCAAGCGCAGATCCTGACGACTGGCGACTTCAGCAAGATCGACTGTATTCTCCAGTTCACGCGTGATCAGCGCGCCACGCACAAACGCTCCTGCCTTGCGCTCAAGACCATGCGCAACAATAGGCGCGGTAGGGATGCCCCACTTGGCGAACAATTTGAGGTTCTGCCATTCGGCCTTGACCCGCGGACGCCCCAGATAACGGCGCAGACCTTTACCCGCCCCCCAGTAGCGCTTTACGTAATAGCGAACACCGTCACGTTCGATGCGCACGACCTCCGACAGTGGATCCTTGGTCAAGCGCTCCCCTTCGATAGCAAAAACAGCCTCGAAAGATCCGAAGTCTGCTGCGAGCGCACGATATTCGGGGGCCAGGTTCCAGCTAGCCATCAGAGCGCATCCCCATAACGCTGCTTACGCTCATACAGTTTCGCCGCCTTGCGCTCCAGCCAGGCCAGCAGGCTTGCCTCTTCACGCAGCACCTCACGTAGCGGACGCTGGAAGTAGGTGCGCAGAAAACGCAGCTTGTCGCGACGGGTCAGGCCGATGTCCAACGCCGAGAAGTACAGCGCGGCCAGGTCCTTGTCACGCCAGCGCCGTGGCGTGAAGCGACGCACCTGGGCGCGGTGCAGGTCGATCAGTGATAAACGCAGGTCGCTGGCCTGGATCGGCCGGTCACTGTGCAGCAGAAAATGGCAGATGTAGCAGTCACGGTGGTTGACCCCGGCGCGGTGCATACTACCAGTCATCTTCGCCACTTCGCGAATCAATGCCCACTTCAGCGCCGGCTTCGGCGGCTGCTGTGCCCAGTTCAGGCTGAGCTGTTCCATGTCGACGGTCGGCGCCAGTTCTTCGGTGACGATAAAGGAGTGCTGGCGTGCAGGATTGCTGCCGCGCTCACCGTAAGCCACGGCAGTCATGGTCGGCACACCGGCTTCAGTCAGGCGCTGGATGGCTTGCCATTCCTGCGCAGCCCCCAGCACTGGAGCCTTGGCGGTGAGCAGGTTCTTGACGATTTCGCCCCAACCGATGCCACGATGGATCTTGACGAAGTAGCCACGCCCTTCGACCTCGGTACGCAGGGTGCGACGACCTTCCAGTTCACGGTAGACCTGCCCTTCGAGCGCCTCGACGGCTTCGAAAGCGTCCCGGCCGGCCCACAGGCGCTTGAACGGCTCGGCGAGAATCAGCTTCACGCGCACCTCGAAGCGAGGATCACGTCGGCCGCCTTCTGCGGCATCGAATACAGGTCGGCGCTATCGGCATAGGCCAGGCCGTTGCGCCCCCAGAACGCGCGGTGCTCGGGATCAGCCAGCATATCGGCCAGGGTGCGGTTGAGCTGCTCCTGTTCGAAGGGGCTGGGCACGACCCGGCCGCAATCAGCATCAGCGATGTAATGGGCGTAGCCGCAGACATCACTGACCAGTACCGGCAGGCCGGACACCAGCGCCTCAAGCAGTACGGTGCCGGTGTTCTCGTTGTAGGCCGGATGGATCAACAGATCGGCCCCCAGCAGAAAGCGCGGAATGTCGCTGCGTCCCTTGAGAATCTGCACCTGATCGGACAGCCCCAGCGCCTTGACCTGCAGCAGGAAAGGCTTTGGATCGTCCTGGCCGATGGCGATTAGCCGCGTGCGCTTGCGCAGCTCGCGCGGCAACGCGGCCAGCGCCTTGAGACTGCGATCCAGACCCTTGGTCTTGAAGCCGGAGCCAATCTGCACCAGCAGCAGGTCATCGTCGGCCAGCTTGAACTCGCGGCGGAATTCGGCGCGAATCTCGCCAGCATTGGCCGGCGCGCGGCGATCCTGGGCGATACCCGGTGGCAGCAGGTGGAAACGCTGCAACGGCGTCTTGTAGTGCTTGACGAACAGCGGTTGCTGCACCTCGGAGATCATCAGAATCTCGGTCTTCGATTCCGGCGCGAACACCGCACGCTCGTAATCGGCGAAGTGCTTGTAACGGCCCCAGCGGCGATAGATCGGGTTACGCAAGGTCTGCGCCTTGTCCTCGAAGCAGCCATCGGCAGCGTAATAAACATCCAGCCCCGGCATCTTGTTGAAACCGATCACCCGGTCGACCGGATCGCGCTTCAGGTCAGCCTGCAACCAGGCACTGAATTTTTCGTTGCGGCGATGGTTGAACAACGCGCGTACCGGCGCCACGCGTACATCGAAACCGCCGGGATTTTCCCCTTCCCAGATCGGCGTGTAGACGCGAATGGCATGGCCGCGCGCCTGGCACTCCAGGGCGATGCGCATGAAATCGCGCTGCAGCCCGCCGAACGGGAAGTACTTGTAGAGAACGAAGGCCAGTTGCATAGCCGCTCCTTAAAGGGTGCCGGGAGGCGCCAGCAGCAGCGCCTCCAGTTCCAGGCCGACGCGCTCGGCGCCGAGGCCATCGAAGCAGGGCTTGTCACGGTCACCGCTGCCGGCGTTCGGGCCGCAGGCGCACAGGTGAATCTGGCTACGGCCGTAGGCGCCCACCTTGCCGGGCAGGGTTGGACCGTAGAGGGAGATATTGGGCACATCCAGCGCGGCGGCCAGATGACCAAGGCCGGTGTCGACAGAGACGCAAGCGCTGGCGCCGGCGATCACCTTGGCCACACCGGCCAGATTCAGCTTCGGCAGCACGGCGGCATGCGTCAGGCCGGCAGCGATGCGCTCGGCACGCGCCTTTTCCGTCTCGTTGCCCCAAGGCAGACGCACGGCCCAGCCCAGCTCGTCCATGCGCTCAGCCAGCGCACGCCAGTCGGCTTCCGGCCAATGCTTGCTGGTCCAGGTGGTGCCATGCAGGAACACCAGATAAGGCTGCGCCGGGGCATCCATCATCGCCGTACGGTTGAGGCCGTAGTCACCCGTGCCGGACGGCAGCGTGTAACCGAGCGCCTTGGCGAACAGCTGGCGCACCCGTTCCAGGGCATGTTGATCCTTGGGTACCGCATAGCGGCGATCATAGAAGCGACTGGCCAGCGGCTCACGCGCCGAGTCGCGATCCAGCCCCGCTACCGGTGCCGAGACGTAACGCGTCAGCCAGGCGCTCTTGAGCAGGCCCTGGGCATCGATCACCAGGTCATAGCGGGTTTCCCGCAGACGCCGCTTGAAGCGTGCCCATTCGCCGCTACGCCAGGTGCGCAGCGGATGCTTGCGCCAGCGGCGAATGGCCACCGGGATCACCTGGGAAACGGCCGGATGCCAGGCGGGAATCTCGGCAAAGCCTTCTTCCACCACCCAATCGAAGCGAATACCGGGAATGGCGCGTGCGGCATCAGTCAGCGCTGGCAGGGTATGCACCACGTCGCCCAGCGACGAGGTCTTGATGATCAGCACCCGCAAATCAGTCGCCCTCGACCAGGGTCAGGGCATCACCGACCAGACGCTCCAGCGCCTCGATCACCGGGCGTGGCTTGAGCTCGCGCAGGCAGTTGTAGTGACCGAAGCGGCAGGTACGCTCGAAGCAGGGGCTGCACTCCAGCCCCAGACGCACGATCTCGACACGATCAGCCAGCGGCGGCGTGAAACCCGGCGAGGTGGAACCGTAGACCGCCACCAGCGGGCGGTTCAGCGCCGCTGCCACGTGCATCAGCCCGGAATCGTTGGACACCACCGCAGTGGCGGCCGACATCAGGTCGATGGCCTCGGCCAGGCTGGTTTGCCCGGAGAGGTTGCTGACCTCCTCGCGCAGGCCCGGAATCAGGCGCAAGCGGATGTCTTCACCACCGGCATGGTCGTTCTTCGAGCCGAACAGCCAGACCTGCCAACCCTCACGGATTTTCACTTCGGCGACCTTGGCATAGTGCTCGGCAGGCCAGCGCTTGGCCTCGCCGAACTCAGCGCCGGGGCATAGCGCCAGCACCGGACTGTCCAACTGCAGGCCAAATTTGCTCAGAGCGGCGTCACGGCTCGATTCATCGATCTGCAAACGCGGCTGCGGATACGGCTTGGGAAGCTCCGTCCCGCCATCGTACGCCAGCGCCATAAAACGCTCGATCATCAGCGGGTAGCGTTCCTTGTCCAGCGTGCGGATATCGTTAAGCAGGCCATAACGCATCTCGCCTTTCCAGCCGGTGCGCTTGGGGATGCCGGCGAACCAGGGCACCAGCGCGGACTTGAGCGAGTTGGGCAGCAGAATGGCCTGATCATACTGGCCGGCCAGTGACTTGCCGATGCGCCGGCGCGTGGCCAGATCGAGCACGCCATGCCCCAGCGGCAGGCTCAGCGCGGCACGCACCTCGGGCATGCGCTCGAGGATCGGCCGACTCCAGTCCGGCGCCAGCACGTCGATCTCGCACGCAGGGTGGCGCTGTTTCAGGCACTGGAACAGCGTCTGCGCCATCACCATGTCGCCTACCCAGCTCGGCCCAACGATCAGTATCTTCATATCTTTTCCAGAAACGACCGGGGAGGCTCAGAGCCCGCCTGCAATCAGCTGCGCGTCGGTCAGCGTCGTTGCAAAAGGGTCTTGGGCGTTCATTTACCGCAGTAAACTCACGCCCTCGCCCCTGTTGCGCCTAGCCTGACTCTAGCTCGCAAGATTACCGGCGGACTCTTGAGGCCTCCCCGTCGAGCCTTCGAACAATCGCTTATTTAACCAGCGTACGCCATTCGGCATGCGCGCTGGTCTTGCCGGTGACCAGGTCGAAGTAGGCCTTCTGCAGCTTCTCGGTCACCGGGCCACGGCGACCTGCACCGATCTTGCGGCCGTCGACTTCGCGGATCGGCGTGACCTCGGCAGCGGTGCCGGTGAAAAAGGCCTCGTCGGCGATGTACACCTCGTCGCGGGTGATGCGCTTCTCGACCACCTTGATGCCGTGCTCTTCAGCCAGGGTCAGGATGGTGCTGCGGGTAATGCCGTTGAGGCAGGAGGTCACTTCCGGGGTGTACACCACGCCGTCTTTGACCAGGAAGATGTTCTCGCCCGAACCCTCGGCCACGTAGCCTTCCGGATCCAGCAGCATGGCCTCGTCGGCGCCGCCGGAAATGGCTTCCTGCAGGGCCAGCATCGAGTTGATGTAGTTGCCGTTGGCCTTGGCGCGGGTCATGGCGATGTTGACGTGGTGACGGGTGTAGGAGCTGGTGCGCACCTTGATGCCGGCTTCCAGCGCTTCTTCGCCCATGTAGGCGCCCCAGTGCCAGGCGGCGACGATCACGTGCACCTTCAGACCGGCGGCGCGCAGCCCCATGCCCTCGCTGCCGAAGAACACCATCGGACGCAGGTAGGCGCTTTCCAGGCCGTTCTCACGCACGGCGGCGCGCTGGGCTTCGTTGATCTCTTCCTTGGAGAAAGGAATCTGCATGTTGAAGATGTGCGCGGAGTCGAACAGGCGATCGGTGTGCGCCTGCAGGCGGAAGATCGCGGTGCCGTCCGGGGTGTTGTAGGCACGCACGCCCTCGAACACGCCCATGCCGTAGTGCAGGGTGTGGGTCAGCACATGGGTGTTGGCTTCGCGCCACGGCACCAGTTTGCCGTCGTACCAGATCACGCCATCACGGTCGGACATCGACATCTTGCCTGCTCCTCAAATTCGCTTCACGGTTCGAACAATTCGGTGGGGCCGCAGCCCCGTCATTCAACTCAGTCCCAACTCACGCCACAAGCGCATCACGGCACGACGCTCGTCCTGAAACTGATCGCCCGGCACCACTCCAGGCTGCTTCTGCAGCGCCTGGCGATGGGCGGCCGAGCGGTAATTCTTGTAGACCTCACGCAGCAATGCGGCATCCTCGGCGCCCATCAGACCGACCCGCTCCAGACCTTCCAGAATGCGGATGTTATCGGTGAACTCGAGTAGCTGCGGGTGTTGCCACGACCAGGCCAGAGCCGCGTATTGCACCATAAATTCGATATCGACGATACCACCGGCGTCCTGCTTCAGATCGAAGGAGGACGTGGCCTCGAAGGCGTTTGGCGCCGTTCCGGCCGCGGTATTTTTGTTGCCAAGGTTGTCGCGCATCTTCGCCCGCATCTCGCTGACCTCGACGCGCAGCGCCTCGATATCGCGCTGGCGCCCCAGCACCTCGGCGCGCACCCGGGCGAATTCGCCGGCCAGCCGCGAACAACCCACCAGCACCCGCGCACGCACCAGCGCCTGATGCTCCCAGGTCCAGGCCTCGTTTTCCTGATAGCGCTGGAAGGCACCCAGCGAGCTGACCAGCAGCCCGGCTGCGCCAGATGGTCGCAGGCGCATGTCCACCTCATACAGCGCACCGGAGGTGGTCTGAGTGGTCAGCAGATGGATGATGCGCTGCCCCAGGCGGGTGAAGAACTGCGCACCGTCGATGGGCTTGGCGCCATCGGTCTCGGCCTGCGGATCGCCGTCATGGATGAACACCAGATCCAGATCCGAGCCGTGGCCGAACTCCAGGCCACCGACCTTACCGTAGCCGACGATGATGAAGTCCGGGTCGCACGGTGTGCCGTCGACTCGCTGCGGGCGGCCATGACGCTGCACCGTATGCTGCCAGGCCAGCGCCAGCACCTGATCGAGAATCGCCTCGGCCAGCCAGGTGAGGTAATCCGACACTTTCATCAAGGGCAGCGTACCGGCGATCTCCGAGGCGGCCACGCGCAAGCTGTGCGCCAGCTTGAAATGACGCAGCGCCTCCATCTGCTGCTCCAGATCCTCCTCGGGAATGCGCACCAGCCGCTCACGCAACTCGGCCGCCAACTCCGGCGCCAGCGGCGGCGAATACAACCGGCCTTCATTGAGTAACTCATCGAGCAACAGCGGGTAGCGGGCTATCTGCTCGGCAATCCAGGGGCTGGCGGCGCAGAGCGTGATCAGTCGCTCCAGCGCTCCTGGGTTTTCAGTCAGAAGCACCAGGTAGGCCGAGCGCCGGGCAACCTTTTCTACCAGCGGCAGCACCCGCTCCAGCACCAGATCCGGCTTGTCGTGCTCGACGGTCTGCGCCAGCAAGCGCGGAATGAAGGCATCCAGACGCTCGCGCCCGAGCCGCTGCATGGCACGCACCTGCGGCCCGTTGCGCAGATCGACGAGGCGCCGATTGGCCGTGGCGGCCTCGACAAAACCGGCCTCCTGCAACTGCTGCTGGGCAGCCTCATCATCCAGTGCGCCTTGCCATAAAGGCAGCCACTCGGCGCCGACTGCGGTTTCGCCGGCCTGCGCCTCATCCTCATCGGGATCGGCGATCACTTGCTGGAAGTGCCATTCGATGCGACCACGCCAGTGCATCAGCCGCTCATGGAAGCTCGACCAGTCGGCGAAGCCCATGATCGCCGCCACCCGCGCCTGATCCTGCGCATCAGCCGGCAACATCTGCGTCTGCCGGTCACCGATGCCTTGCAGGGCATGCTCGGTATAACGCAGAAACTCATAACCCTCCTTCATCTCCGCAACCACCGCCGGCGGCAGGTAGCCTTGCCCTTCCAGCGTGGTCAACACCTTGAGCAGCGGCCGCTGCTGCAGACTGAGGTCCCGTCCGCCATGGATCAGCTGGAAGGCCTGGGCGATGAACTCGATCTCGCGAATACCCCCCGCGCCGAGCTTGATGTTTTCGCTCATGCCCTTGCGCCGCACCTCCTGCTGAATCAGCAGCTTCATCGCACGCAGCGCCTCGATGGCAGAGAAATCCAGATAGCGGCGGTAGACGAAGGGCCGCAGCATCTCCAGCAACTCGGCACCGGCGGCCTGGTCACCGCCGACCACGCGCGCCTTGATCATGGCGTAGCGCTCCCAGTCACGCCCCTGATCCTGGTAGTACTGCTCCAGCGCATTGAAGCTGAACACCAGCGCACCGGAGGAACCATAGGGACGCAGGCGCATGTCGGTGCGGAATACGAACCCGTCGACAGTGATCGCATCCAGCGCCTTGATCAGCTTCTGCCCCAGACGAATGAAGAACTCCTGATTGTCCAGCGGGCGCTTCACGCCCTCGGTCTCGCCGCCTTCCGGGTAGCCGAAGATCAGGTCGATATCCGACGACAGATTCAGCTCCACCGCACCGAGCTTGCCCATGCCGAGGATGACCATGTGCTGCGGCTGGCCCGTGCGCCGCCCGACCGGCGTACCGAACTGCGCGCAGTGACGCGGATACAGCCAGTGATAGGCCAGATCGATACAGGCGTCAGCCAGATCGGACAGATCGCGACAGGTCTCGGTCAACGCCGCCTGCCGACTGAAATCGCGCCAGATGATGCGCAACTGCTGCCGGTTACGAAAACGCCGCAGGCAACGCCCCAGCGCATCCTCATCGGCACACTCGGCCAACTGTGCCTCCAGCTGCTGACGCAACTCACCGGGCGCCAGGCTGCGTTCCAGCTCGCCGGAGTCGGCCAGCGCGACGAACATCTGCGGATCACGCCGGGCCTGCTCGGCGACGAAATCGCTCAGCGCCGACACCTGCTGCCAGGCCATGCGCCGCGCTTGCGGCCAGGCCGCAACCCGCTCGACCAGCCCATCATGCTCGGCCAGCGCCGCCTGCAATGACTGTTCGGCGCGCTCGGCAAGGGCACTCAGGGAAGGGGGCAACTCGACCAGCAACGGCAGGCTCATGGTCTATCCTTTTGGCGGGCTGCCAGACATACGGCGCAGTCACCCAAACCCCTGAGGTAGTGGGCGCGCGCGGCCGGCAACACCGCGAACTGTAGTTTTACTACGGAAGAAATGTATCCAGAGGGCTGAATCCGCCGTCGAAATGTAGTAAAACTACACGCGGCCGGTCCTACCCCCGGTAAATCCAAGAACTTCAACTCGCCCGCCCAAAAAGCTGACGAGACCCAACTGGCCTCCGATTCTGGAAGCCTTTCCGCCCTGGAGCAAGCCATGCAAGACCTCGATCCGATCGAAACCCAGGAATGGCTGGACGCCCTTGAATCCGTCCTCGACCGTGAGGGTGAAGACCGTGCCCATTACCTGATGACCCGTCTGGGCGAGCTGGCCACCCGTAGCGGTGCGCAACTGCCCTACGCGATCACCACGCCGTACCGCAACACCATCCCGGTTACCCACGAAGCGCGCATGCCCGGCGACCTGTTCATGGAGCGCCGCATCCGCTCGCTGGTGCGCTGGAACGCCCTGGCCATGGTGATGCGCACCAACCTGGACGACCCGGATCTGGGCGGCCACATCTCCAGCTTCGCCTCCTCGGCGACGCTGTATGACATCGGCTTCAACTACTTCTTCCAGGCTCCGACCGAAGAACATGGCGGCGACCTGGTGTTCTATCAGGGCCATGCGAGCCCTGGCGTCTACGCTCGCGCCTTCATGGAAGGCCGCATCGACGAAGAGCAGATGAAGAACTTCCGCCGCGAAGTCGACGGCAAAGGTCTGTCGTCCTACCCGCACCCCTGGCTGATGCCGGACTTCTGGCAGTTCCCCACCGTGTCCATGGGTCTGGGCCCGATCCAGGCGATCTACCAGGCACGTTTCATGAAGTACCTGGAAGCGCGCGGCTTCATTCCGGCCGGCAAGCAGAAAGTCTGGTGCTTCATGGGCGACGGCGAGTGCGACGAGCCGGAATCCCTCGGCGCCATCTCCCTGGCTGGCCGCGAGAAGCTGGACAATCTGATCTTCGTCATCAACTGCAACCTGCAGCGCCTCGACGGCCCGGTGCGCGGCAACGGCAAGATCATCCAGGAACTCGAAGGCGTGTTCCGCGGTGCTCAGTGGAACGTCAACAAGGTGGTCTGGGGTCGCTTCTGGGATCCGCTGTTCGCCAAGGACAAGGACGGCGCCCTGCAGCGTCGCATGGACGAAGTGGTCGACGGTGAATACCAGAACTACAAGGCCAAAGACGGCGCCTACGTGCGCGAAAACTTCTTCAACACCCCAGAGCTCAAGGAGATGGTCAAGGACCTCTCCGACGACGAGATCTGGAAGCTCAACCGTGGCGGCCACGACCCGTACAAGGTCTACGCGGCTTACCACCAGGCCGTGAACCACAGCGGCCAGCCCACCGTGATCCTGGCCAAAACCATCAAGGGCTACGGTACCGGCGCCGGTGAAGCGAAGAACACCGCGCACAACACCAAGAAGGTCGATGTCGACAGCCTGCGTCAGTTCCGCGACCGCTTCGACATTCCGGTCAAGGATGAGGACCTGGAAAACCTGCCGTTCGTGCGCCCGGAGCCGGGCAGCCCGGAGTACAAGTACCTGCACGAGCGCCGCAACGCGCTGGGTGGCTTCGTCCCGCAGCGTCGGCAGAAGAGCTTCAGCATCCCCACCCCGCCGCTGGATACCCTCAAGGCCATCCTCGACGGCTCGGGCGACCGCGAAATCTCCACCACCATGGCCTTCGTGCGCATCCTCGCGCAGCTGGTCAAGGACAAGGAACTCGGCCAGCGCATCGTCCCGATCATCCCGGACGAAGCCCGTACCTTCGGTATGGAAGGCATGTTCCGTCAGCTCGGCATCTACTCCTCGGTCGGCCAGCTGTACGAGCCGGTCGATAAAGACCAGGTGATGTTCTACAAAGAGGACAAGAAAGGTCAGATCCTCGAAGAAGGCATCAACGAAGCTGGCGCCATGAGTTCCTTCATCGCCGCCGGTACTTCGTACTCCTGCCATAACCAGCCGATGCTGCCGTTCTACATCTTCTATTCGATGTTCGGCTTCCAGCGTATCGGTGACCTGGCCTGGGCCGCTGGCGACAGCCGCACCCGTGGTTTCCTGATCGGCGGTACCGCTGGCCGTACCACCCTCAACGGTGAAGGCCTGCAGCACGAAGACGGTCACAGCCACATGCTGGCAGCGACCATCCCCAACTGCCGCACCTACGATCCGACCTACGGTTACGAGCTCGCCGTGATCATCCGCGAAGGTATTCGCCAGATGATCGAAGAGCAGCAGGACATCTTCTACTACATCACCGTGATGAACGAGTCGTACCAGCAGCCGGCCATGCCGGAGGGCGTGGAAGACGGCATCATCAAGGGCATGTACCTGCTCGAGGAAGACAAGAAGGAAGCCGCGCACCACGTGCAACTGCTGGGTTCCGGCACCATCCTGCGCGAAGTGCGTGAAGCAGCGAAGATCCTGCGCGACGAGTACAACATCGGTGCCGATGTGTGGAGCGTCACCAGCTTCAACGAACTGCGTCGCGACGGCCTGGCCGTGGAGCGCCGCAACCGCCTGCACCCGGGTCAGAAGCCGCAGCAGACCTATATCGAGCAGTGCCTGAGCGGTCGCAAGGGTCCGGTCATCGCGTCGACCGACTACATGAAGCTGTTCGCCGAACAGGTTCGTCAGTGGGTACCGAGCAAGGAATACAAGGTCCTGGGCACCGACGGCTTCGGCCGCAGCGACAGCCGCAAGCAGCTGCGTCACTTCTTCGAAGTGGATCGTAACTGGGTCGTGCTCGCCGCCCTGGAAGCCCTGGTCGACAGTGGTGAGATCGAAGCCAAGGTGCTGGCCGATGCCATCACCAAGTTCGGCATCGACGCCGACAAAGCCAACCCCCTGGACTGCTAAGGAGCGAAGCGATGAGTGAGTTGATTCGCGTACCCGACCTCGGCGGTGAAGGCGAGGTGATTGAACTGCTGGTGAAGGTCGGCGACCGTATCGAAGTCGATCAGAGCGTACTGACCCTGGAGTCCGACAAGGCCTCCATGGAAGTGCCCTCGCCCAAGGCCGGCGTGATCAAGGAAATCAAGGTCAAGATCGGTGACCGCCTGAAGGAAGGCGACGAGCTGCTGGTGCTGGAAGTCGAAGGTGCTGCGCAAGCGGCGCCTGCGCCGAAAACCGAAGCCGCCCCTGCCGAAGCCCCACAAGCGGCCACTCCGGCTGCCGCGCCCGCCGCTGCTGCCACCGGCAGCAGCGTGCAGGACGTGTACGTGCCGGATATCGGCACCGACGGCAAGGTCAAGGTCATCGAAGTCATGGTCAAGGCCGGCGACACAATCGAAGCCGACCAGTCGCTGATCACCCTAGAGTCCGACAAGGCCTCCATGGAAATCCCCGCGCCGGCTGCCGGCGTGGTGGAGTCGGTACAGGTCAAGCTGGACGATGAAATCGGCACCGGCGACCTGATCCTCAAGCTGAAAGTGACAGGTGCTGCCCCAACTGCGGCACCGGCTCAATCGGCCGCGCCGAAGGCAGCAGCTGCTCCCGCCGCCGCACCAGCCCCTGCCGCCGCGCCAACCGGCAGCAGCGTGCAGGACGTGCACGTGCCGGATATCGGCACCGACGGCAAGGTCAAGATCATCGAAGTCATGGTCAAGGCCGGCGACAGCATCGAAGCCGACCAGTCGCTGATCACCCTGGAGTCCGACAAGGCCTCCATGGAAATTCCCTCGCCGGCTGCCGGCGTGGTGGAAGAAGTGCTGGTCAAACTCGACGCTGAAGTTTCCACCGGCGACCTGATTCTCAAACTCAAGGTGGCTGGCGCTGCACCGGCCGCAGCGCCGGCGCAAGCCAGCCAGGAAGTGCACCGCGTGCCGGAAGGCGCCGCACCGGAAGTGGCTGCCGAAGTGCGCGCCATCGCCTCGCTGTCTGCTGCTGCTGCCGATCCGGCCAACGCACCCAAGCGCAGCAGAGCCAAGGTGCACGCTGGCCCGGCCGTGCGTCAGCTGGCCCGCGACTTCGGCGTGGAGCTGGCGGATATCGCCGGCAGCGGCCCGAAAGGTCGCATTCTCAAGGAAGACGTGCAGGTATACGTCAAGGCCATGATGCACAAGGCCAAGGCCGCACCGCAGGCGCCTGCTGCAGCCGCTACCGGCGGCGCCGGCATTCCGCCGATCCCGACCGTGGACTTCAGCAAGTTCGGTGAAATCGAAGAAGTACCGATGACCCGCCTGATGCAGGTCGGCGCTGCCAACCTGCACCGCAGCTGGCTCAACGTGCCGCACGTGACCCAGTTCGATTCGGCCGACATCACCGACCTGGAAGCCTTCCGCGTCGCGCAGAAGGCCGTGGCGGAAAAGGCCGGCGTCAAGCTGACCGTACTGCCGCTGCTGCTCAAGGCCTGCGCCCACCTGCTCAAGGAACTGCCGGACTTCAACAGTTCGCTGGCCCCGAGCGGCAAGGCGATCATCCGCAAGAAGTACGTGCACATCGGCTTCGCCGTCGATACGCCGGACGGCCTGCTGGTGCCGGTGATCAAGAACGTCGACCAGAAGAGTCTGCTGCAACTGGCTGCTGAAGCCGCCGCCCTGGCGGAAAAAGCGCGCACCAAGAAGCTCTCGGCTGATGACATGCAGGGCGCCTGCTTCACCATCTCCAGCCTCGGCCACATTGGCGGCACCGGCTTCACGCCGATCGTCAACGCGCCGGAAGTGGCGATCCTCGGTGTGAGCAAGGCGACCATGCAGCCGGTGTGGGATGGCAAGGCCTTCCAGCCCAAGCTGATGCTGCCGCTGTCGCTGTCCTACGACCATCGGGTGATCAACGGCGCGGCTGCCGCACGCTTCACTCAGCGCCTGTCGCAGCTGCTGGCCGATATCCGCACCATCCTGCTGTAAACCGTTTCGAGCACGCCACGCTCGCATCCTCAACCCCGCCCATCCAGGCGGGGTTCTTTTTGCCTGCACGAATCAGGGCCGGCTTGATCCTGATCATGACGATGAGCGCAGCAAGCGCCATGATCGTTGCATCGATCTCGATCCGGTGCGCGCCTCATGCTCTATCTATTGCTCAAATTCGCCCACCTGACTGCAGCCGCATTCTTCATCGGTGGCGTCTTCTTCGAAGTGATGATTCTCAGCCGTGCCACACAGGCACTGCCGGATGCAACCAAGGCCGGCTTCTCACGCGCGCTGGGCCAACGCGCCAGGCAGGTCATGCATTGGGTCATACTGGTGCTTTACGCCGCCGGCCTGGGCCTGGCCTGGCACTACCGCGCAGCCCTGCATGCGCCACTGGCCAGCAGCTTCGGCATGCTGCTCAGCCTGAAAATCATCCTGGCGCTGAGCATCCTCGGGCATTTCCTGTTGGTGGTGTTCCTGATGCGCACCGGCCGCATGACAGCAACACGCTCGCGCCGTATTCACCTGAGCGTGCTGCTGCACATGTTGGCCATTCTGTTCCTGGCCAAGGCCATGTTTCTGCTGAACCTGTGAGCGGGGCAAATCAGCCCTTCTGCACGTTGCGAATCAGAAAGCTCAGCGCCTTGGCCAACTCGCCCGCCCCCTGATGGTCACGCACGATACTCAGCAACTCGCTGCCATCGACCGGATTGAGCAGCACACAACGGATACCGCCGGTCGGACATTCGTAGCGGATGAACGGGTCGATACCGAACACCGAAACGCGCTGATTGCGCACGGCGATGGCAGTCCCCTGCACGTCACGGCGCTCCTCGCGCAGAATCAGTTCGCCGGTATTGCCGACAGCGAAGCGGTAGAGCAGATCCTGCCGCTGCGCCTGGCCAACCTGGTAGCCGGCGCGCAGGGCGTAGGTTTCCAGCAGGGCATTGTTGTGCGCCAGCAATGCCTGACGCTCGTTGTCGGTCAGATACAGACGCTTTAGCCCGTCCAGATAAGCGGCCTGATCAGCGCCCTGCAATGCCCCCTTTTCATCGGCACCGGCCAACGTGGGGATGGCAGCAGAAAGCGTTGCCCCCAACAGCATGGCCATCAGTTTCCTTGTCAGTCTTGCTTGCATGATGCACCCTTGCCGAACGCTATAGTGAAGTAGGCCTGAGCCTCAGCCTCCGTCCACGCCAATGTGCCTTGCGGTACAGCGGCCCTGTACCGAGTACGGAAGCCTCGCCTGGTCAGCATACTGGAAGCCCAACGCCTAATGAAAAGCCATCCCGATGCCGGCACACGGTCGGCAGCCGAGGTTGTGACGCAGTTGCCAGTACCCTCGCGGCTCGGCATGTTGCGTTTCGAGCGCTTGAACGAACCAAGCTGGGCTCTGCTGTTTCTCGACCCGACCTGCGAGCGCAAGCTCGGTATCAGCGCCACCGCCCTGTGCGCGCTGGTGGATGCCCCCTATGCCAGCCTGATGGAGCCGGAAGCACGCTACCGCCTGCACGATGTCATCCAGCAACAACTGCAGCGCAGCGCCCACTATCAGGTCAGTTACACCCTGCACACGCCTCAGGGGCGGCTGAATCTGATGGAGATAGGCGAGCCGTTCAAACAGCGTAATCGCCAGTTGCTGCGTGGTTATCTGCTGATCTCCGATGACAGCTCCACGCCGATACAGGAGCCTGACCTGCTGGACTCACTGCAGCACTTCCCACGCACGCAGCACGACCATCTGCAGCAGTTGGCGCGCTCACAGACTCAGCGTGAGCTCATCGTGCGGCTGGCGCGCCAACGCTACGTTTCCAGCGACCCGCAGCAGGAAGCCGCCGAATTGATCACTCAAGCGGCCTGCGAGGTCTATGGTGTCGCTCGCGCCAGCCTGTGGAGGCTCGCCAGCCAGCATCTGGAGCCCATATCGCTGTACCGGCGCGACCTGGCTCGCCACGAACAGCCGCAGGCGATAGACGCGCGCCATTCCCCGCTGTACCTGCAGGCACTGCACAGCAGCCGGGTGATCGATGCCCATGACGCCCTGCATGATCCACGCACCCGCGAATTGGCTGCCAGTTGTCTACAGCCGTATGGCATCCACTCATTGCTCGATGCCAGCATTCGTATCGAAGGCGAGGTGGTAGGCATCCTCTGCCTGGAGCATATCGGCCCGAAGCGTATCTGGCAGGCTGACGAGATCGCCTTCGCCGGCGAGTTGGCCGACCAGTTCGCCCAGGTGCTGATCAACCAGCAAAAGCGTGACGTCACCAGCACCCTGAATCTGTTCCAGCGCGCCGTGGAGCAGAGCGCCAGCGCCTTTCTGCTGGTCGACCGCGATGGCCGGGTGGAGTACGTCAACCCCAGTTTCACCGCCATCACCCTGTACAGTTGCGACGAGGTCTATGGCCAGCGCCTGTCGGAACTACCGGCCATGGCCAACCTCAGCGACCTGCTATTCGACACCGACTCGAGCCTGGCCGAACACAGCAGTTGGCAGGGCGAGTTTCGTAGCCGGCGCAAGAACCTGGAGCCCTACTGGGGCCACCTGTCGATCTCCAAGGTGTATGGCGACGACGGCGAGCTGACCCACTACATCGGCATCTATGAAGACATCACCGAGGCCAAGCTGGCCCAGCAGCGCATCGAGCGCCTGGCCTACACCGACAACCTGACCAACCTGGGCAATCGTCCCGCCTTCATCCGCAGCCTTGAACAACGCTTTGCCCAGAACCTACGGAGCCTCGGCCTGCTGCTGGTGGACATCGACAACTTCAAGCGCATCAACGACAGCCTCGGCCACCAGACCGGCGACAAGCTGCTCTCGGCCCTCGCCCGGCGCCTGCGCAACAGCCTGGGCGCCAAGGGCAGCCTGGCACGCTTCGCCAGCAACGAGTTCGCCATCCTGCTCGATAGCTGCAGCCAGGAAAACGCCCTGGATCTCGCCCATCAGGTGCTGCAGACGCTGGACAAGCCACTGTTCGTCGACAACCAGTTGATCAGCGTCACCGGCTCGGTCGGCCTGGCCATCGCCCCGGAGCACGGTGATGATCCGCAAACCCTGATGAAACACGCCGGCCTCGCGCTGCACAAGGCCAAGGCCAACGGCAAGCATCAGGTGCAGCTGTTCACCGAGGCGCTCAATGCCGAAGCCAACTACAAGCTGTTCGTCGAGAACAATCTGCGCCGCGCCCTGACCCAGAACGAGCTGGAGGTGTTCTACCAGCCCAAGCTGTGCCTCAAGACGGGTCAATTGCTCGGCATGGAAGCGCTGCTGCGCTGGCAGCACCCGGAAAAAGGCATGATCAGTCCGGATCAGTTCATCAGCGTGGCCGAGGAAACCGGCCTGATCATCCCCATCGGCAAATGGGTGGTGCGCCAGGCCTGCCGCATGAGCAAGCAGATCGCCGCCATCGGCCTGGGCCAGTTGCAGGTGGCGATCAACCTGTCGCCCAAGCAGTTCTCCGACCCTGATCTGGTCGGCTCCATCGCCGCCATCCTCCATGAAGAACAGCTCGACCCGCACCTGCTGGAACTGGAGCTGACCGAAAGCCTGCTGCTGGAAGCCACCGACGATACCCGCCACCAGCTCAGCCGCCTTAAAAGCCTGGGCCTGAGCCTGGCCATGGACGACTTCGGCACCGGTTATTCCTCGCTCAGCTACCTGAAGAAATTCCCCATCGACGTGATCAAGATCGATCGCAGTTTCATCAAGGACATTCCGGGCAACCAGGACGACATGGAGATCACCTCGGCGGTGATCGCCATGGCCCACAACCTCAAGCTCAAGGTGGTCGCCGAAGGCATCGAAACCGGCGCTCAGCTTGGCTTCCTGCGCCGCCACAAATGCGATATCGGCCAGGGTTATCTGTTCGACCGGGCGATTCCCGGCCGCGAGCTGATCGACGGCCTGCGCCGCTATCCCTGCCGGCCACAGGCCGAGCAACGGACGTAATACGCGACGCTGCGCGCAGTCCGCCCATCCATGACCACCCAGGAGACCGCCATGGTTCTGCGTTCCCAGATTCTCGTCAACAAGCACGCCCTGCCGACTACCGAGCAGGCACTGCCTGGCCGCAGCGAAGCGCTGCCAGTGAGCGACACCCACCATGTCAACGGCCATCCGATCAAGCCGCCCTTCCCTGCCGGCCTGCAGCAGGCGGTGTTTGGCCTGGGCTGTTTCTGGGGCGCCGAACGCCGCTTCTGGCAACAGCCCGGCGTATTCAGCACAGCGGTTGGTTACGCCGGTGGCTTCACTCCCAACCCGACTTACGACGAAGTTTGCTCCGGCCTGACCGGGCACACCGAAGTGGTGCTGGTGGTGTTCGATCCGCAGCTGACCAGCTTCGATGCACTGCTCAAGGTGTTCTGGGAAGCGCATAACCCGACTCAGGGCATGCGCCAGGGCAACGACCAGGGCACCCAGTACCGTTCGGCGATCTACTGCCAGGATGCCACCCAACTGAGTGCCGCACTGGCCAGCCAGGCGCGCTTTCAGAACGCGTTGGACAAGGCCGGCCTGGGCCGCATTACCACCGAAATCAGCGAAGCACCGACCTTCTACTATGCCGAGACCTATCACCAGCAATACCTGGCGAAGAATCCCAACGGCTATTGCGGCCTGGGTGGCACAGGCGTATGTCTACCCCCTGAATCCTGAATACGGGTAAGGGATCATGGAGCTGAGTCGTATTTCCAGCCAGGTTGCGAGCCAGGCATCGACGCAGATTGCCGCGCAGATGTCGCTCCTGCTGCTGCGCAAGACGCTGGAGCTGCAGACTGCCAGTATCACCGGGCTGGTACAGCCGGCTGCACCGGTCAGCGCCCCCGGCAATCCGCCCAACCTGGGCAACAGCATCGACGTGATGGCCTGATGCTGCGCGAGGAAAGGCTACGCAGCCGATACGTGTCGCACTAGAATGCCAGCAAACCGCCATCAGCGTATCAATGCCGCATGTCCGACAGCACCGTCTACCTCACGCCAGAACAGCTCTGCATCGGCCTCTACATACAGCTGGACCTGAAGTGGTGGGAACACGATTTCGCCTTCAGCAACTTCAAGATCAAGGATGAAGCGCAGATTCGCGCGCTGCGTGCGCTCCAGCTGAAACAGCTGCGTTACGATCCAGCCCGTAGCGATTGTGCGCCCTTGCCGCCGGACGCGGCACCTGCAGCCGTGAAAAGCGAAACCGCAGCGCCGGATCCCCAAGCACAGGCACGCCAGGAACGGGCGCAGCAACTGCGCAACCTGCGCAGCCGCCTGGCTGACGTGGACAAGCGCTTCATCGAAGCCAGCCAGCGCATCAGGGCGCTCAACCAGACGCTGCGCAGCCGTCCGGAAGACGCCATGCGCCAGGCTGGCGCCATCGTCGGCGAGATGGTCGCGACCCTGCTCGGCGCACCCAGCGTGGTGCTCCATAGCATCACCGGCAAGGCCGCCGAGGACAGTTACTTCCATGCTCTCAACGTCACCGTACTGTCGCTGCTGCTCGGCCGTCAGCTCGGCCTCGACAGCGAGGCCTGTCACAGCCTCGGCCTTGGCGCGCTGCTGCACGATATCGGCAAACTGGACGTACCAAGCAAGGTGCTGCTCAAGCCCGAACCGCTGACCCGCCCCGAGCGACAACTGCTGCAGATGCACACCGATTTCGGCCTGCGCCTGGGGCAGAAACTGATGCTCGATGACGAGGTGCTGCGCATCATCCACGAGCACCACGAGCATTGCGACGGCACTGGCTACCCGCGCGGTCTGCGTGAAGCCGGAATCGGCCGCCTGAGTCGCCTGGTGGCCATCACCAATCACTTCGACGGGCTGTGCAACCCGCTCGACCCACGCCAGGCGCTGAGTCCACATGAAGCCCTGGCGCTGATGTTCAAACAGCAGCGCGAGCACTTCGACGATGTAGCGTTGAAGGCCTTTATCCGGGTGATGGGCATCTACCCACCGGGCAGCCTGGTACAACTCGAAGACGAGCGCTATGCACTGGTGCTGGGCATGAACCCGACACAGGCGCTGAAGCCAACGCTGATTCTCTACGATGCCGACACCCCCAAGCAGGAAGCGCTGATTCTCGACCTTTCCCAGGAGCCTACACTGGCCATCGCCCGCAGCCTGCGCCCTTCGCAGCTACCGCTGGAGGTGCTGGAGTACCTCAGCCCGAGGCACAACCTGAGCTATCACATCGAGCCCAATCACAAGCCTGCTTGAACCCCTTGTAGCCCGGATGCAATCCGGGGATCGGGGGCCACGGCTCGCGGACTTCATCCGGACTACGCGCTTATGACTTGCCGCCTGGCGCTTCCTCTATCAACCAGTCCAGGCGCCAGCCGCCCTGGCTCTGGCCCAGCACATAGGCCAGCCAGGGCAACAACTGCTTGAGTTCGTCCTCCAGCCCCCAAGGCGGGTTGCTGATCACCAGACCCGAGCCGGTCAAACGTGTCGCATCATCCGGCGCATGCACATACAACTCAACGCGCAGCAGCTTGGGCGCGGCGCTCTTGCTCAGGTCACGATAAAAACGCGCCAGTTGCCGCTCATCCTTGATCGGGTACCAGATCGCCACGATGGCCTGGCGCATACGGCCGTGCGCTTCATTCAAGGCCTCGACACAGCGTTGCAGTTCGTCCGCCTGCTCGAAGGGCGGATCGATCAGCAGCAGCACGCGCTTCTCGCGAGTCGGCATCAGTGCACGTGGCACGTACCAGCCTTCGCCCAGGTGCACGGCCACACGGCGGTCGCCGCGCATATTGTCCTTGAGCAGGCGACCATCCTCGGGATGTTTTTCGTTAAGCTGCAGGCGATCCTGCTCGCGACTGAGCAGGCGCGCCAGCTCCGGCGAGCCCGGGTAGTAGCGCAGCTCGCCATCGGGGTTCATCGCCCGCACCACCTCTAGATAGACCTCGACCGCATCCGGCAACTGCTCGGCCTGCCACAGGCGGGCGATACCCTCCAGGTACTCGCCGGTACGGCTGGCCTGATCGCCATGCAGATCGTACAGGCCGAGCCCGGCATGGCTGTCGAGGTAGGCGAAGGGCGCCTCCTTCTTCGACAGCAGGGCAAGCAGGCGGGTCAGCAGCAGATGCTTGAGCACGTCGGCGTGATTGCCGGCATGGAAGGCGTGGCGGTAGTTCATGGGTCAGTCCTCGAATCAGGCGCGCAGTTTAACAGGCCGGCGCCTGGCATTGCGGCTTGCCCCTTCGCGCCCTTACGGCCTAGTCTGCGCTTCTCCACGGATAGCGAGAACCCGCCATGTCTCTGCAAGAACTGCTTGGTAGCGAACTGCCCCTGATCCAGGCGCCGATGGCCGGCTCGCAGGATCACCGCCTGGCTGCTGCCGTGTGCGAGGCTGGCGGCCTTGGCTCGATTCCCTGCGCCATGCTCACCCCAATAGCCCTGCGTCAGGCGCTGCAGGCGATGCGCGAGCTGACCGAGCGCCCGTTCAATCTCAACTTCTTCAGCCATGTGCCACCCGAGCCGGATGCAGCGCGCGAGGCGACATGGCGCCAAGCCCTGGCGCCTTACTACGCCGAGCTGGGGGTGGATCAGGCCAGCATCGCCAGCGGGCCGGGACGCCTGCCGTTCAACGCAGAGGCCGCCGAATTGGTGGAAGAGTTTCGCCCGGCGGTGGTGAGCTTCCATTTCGGCCTGCCAGATGAAACCTTGCTGCAGCGGGTGCGCCGCAGCGGGGCAAAGATCCTCTCCAGCGCCACCACGCTCGCTGAGGCGCTCTGGCTAGAGGAACGCGGTGTCGATGCGGTGATCGCCCAGGGGCTGGAAGCCGGCGGCCATCGCGGCCATTTTCTCGATGATGACCTGAGCCGCCAGCTCGGCACCTTCGCCCTGCTGCCACAACTGGTCGATGCCCTTGATGTGCCGGTGATCGCGGCAGGCGGCATTAGCGATGCACGCGGCGTGGCCGCCGCCATGGCCCTCGGTGCGGCCGGCGTGCAAGTCGGCAGCGCCTACCTGCTGTGCCCGGAGGCCACCATCAGTGCCATTCACCGTGCCGCCCTGCAAAGCCCGGCGGCGCAGCATACGGCGCTGACCAATCTGTTCAGCGGGCGCCCAGCACGCGGCATCGTCAACCGCCTGATGCGCGAGATGGGGCCGCTCAGCACGCAGGTGCCGGCCTTCCCCCTGGCAACGGCGGCCATCGCGCCCTTGCGGGCAGCGGCCGAAGCGCAGGGCAGCGGGGACTTTTCGCCGTTGTGGGCGGGACAGCATGTCACCAGTTGCCGGCCGATGCCGGCTGCTGAGCTGACCCGCGAACTGGCGCGCGGCTTCGCCTGACAGCCGGTCTTGCCCTTGCAGGGCGACTGCAACCCGCGATAACCGAGGCGCGGGCTCCATCCGCCCTACTCATCACCCACAAACGAGCGAATATCACGGCCAATGATGATACTGGGCAGCCGGGTGCTCGACTGCCTAGACTCGGTCGATCATCTGGAGGCCCGTTCCATGTCCGAGACCCTGCTCAGCTCCCGCAACCTGGCGTTCGAACTCTATGAAGTGCTCGACGCCGAAGCCCTAACTCAGCGCCCGCGCTTCGCCGATCACAATCGCGAAACCTTCGACGCGGCGATCAGCACCGCGCGCGGTATCGCCGAGGAGCTGTTCGCCCCGCACAACCGCAAGAACGACGAGCACGAACCGCAGTACGTCGACGGCGGCGCGGTGCTGATCCCCGAGGTCGAGCCGGCCCTGCGCGCCTTCCACGAGGCGGGTTTCCTCAACGCCACCCGCGATTTCGAGCATGGCGGCATGCAACTGCCCAACCTGCTGTCGCAGGCCTGCTTTGCCCATTTCCAGTCGGCCAACATCGCCACCAGCTCCTACTCGATGCTGACCATGGGCGTGGCCAACCTGATCGAGGCCTTCGGTGACGAGGAGCAGAAGGCCCGCTACCTGCAGCCGATCATCGACGGTCGCTTCTTCGGCACCATGGCACTGACCGAACCGCACGCCGGCTCCTCGCTGTCGGACATCAGAACCCGCGCCGAGCCGCATGCCGATGGCAGCTACCGCATCAAGGGCAACAAGATCTTCATCTCCGGCGGCGACCAGCCGATCTCCGAGAACATCGTGCATATGGTCCTGGCCAAGCTGCCGGACGCACCGCCCGGGGTAAAGGGCATCAGCCTGTTTCTAGTGCCCAAGTTCCATGTCAACGACGACGGCAGCCTGGGCGCACGTAACGATGTGACCCTGGCCGGGCTGTTCCACAAGATGGGCTGGCGCGGCACCACCTCCACGGCGCTGAACTTCGGCGACAACGGCGAGTGCGTCGGCTACCTGGTGGGCAAGCCGCACCACGGGCTGTCCTACATGTTCCAGATGATGAACGAAGCGCGCATCGGCGTCGGCATGGGCGCGATCATGCTCGGCTACGCCGGCTACCTGTACTCGCTGGACTATGCGCGTAACCGCCCGCAAGGCCGCCAGCCGGACGGCAAGGATCCGAGCAGCCCGCAGATTTCCATCGTCGAGCATGCCGACGTGCGGCGCATGCTGCTGACGCAGAAGGCCTACGTCGAAGGTGCCTTCGACCTCGGCCTCTATGCTGCGCGGCTGTTCGATGACACCCAGACCCTGGAAACCGCCGAAGATCGCAGCCGCGCCCTGGAACTGCTCGACCTGCTCACGCCCATCGTCAAATCCTGGCCGTCGGAGTTCTGCCTCAAGGCCAACGAGCTGGCCATCCAGATTCTCGGCGGCCACGGCTACACACGCGAATACCCGGTGGAGCAGTACTACCGCGACAACCGCCTCAACCAGATCCACGAGGGCACCCACGGTATCCAGTCGCTCGACCTGCTCGGACGCAAGGTGTCGATGAACGGTGGCGCCGCGCTCAAGCAGTTGCTCAAGCTGATCAACGACTGCTGCCAGCGCGCCAGCGAGTACGAATCGCTCACAGCGCTTCGCCAACCGCTGGAACAATTGCTGGCCCGCCTGCAGACGGTCACCCTGGCGCTGCTGGGCGACCTGATGAGCGGCAAGATCAACCAGGGGCTGGCCAACTCCGCGCTGTACCTGAAAGTGTTCGGCCACACGGTAATCGGCTGGCGCTGGCTGGAACAGGCAATTCGCGCCGAGCAGGGCCTGGCCCGCACGGACAATGCCGAAGAACAGGCCTTCTACCGCGGCAAGCTGCAGGCCGCACGCTACTTCCTGACCTGGGAAGTGCCGAGCTGCCACCACGACCTGGCCATTCTCGAGGCTCGTGATGACACCTGCCTGTGCATGCAGGACACCTGGTTCTGAGCCCTGGCAAGCCCTGCGCAACCTAATGAAACAAGGAGGATGGTTTTTTTTGACAGCGGCGTCAGGCGTCGGGTTAGAATCGCTGGCACGCTGAATGCATATATGACCATCGCAAGGAGTTAGACATTGGACGCAGGCACCATCAATCAGCTGTTCTTGATCGGTGCCCTGTTGGTTGCCTTCAGCATCATGGTCAGTTCGGTGTCCACCCGCGTGGGCATCCCGATTCTGGTCATCTTCCTCGGTGTCGGCATGCTCGCCGGCGTCGACGGCATTGGCGGCATCGTCTTCAACGACTACTCCCTGGCCTACCTGGTCAGTAACCTGGCGCTGGCTGTCATTCTTCTCGACGGCGGCATGCGTACGCGCGCCTCGACCTTCCGCGTGGCGCTGTGGCCATCCATGTCCCTGGCCACACTGGGCGTGGCGATCACTGCCGGTTTGACCGGCGTGGCGGCCGCCTGGCTGTTCAACCTGAGCCTGATCGAAGGCCTGCTGATCGGCGCCATCGTCGGCTCCACCGATGCCGCCGTGGTGTTCAACCTGCTCAACGGCAAGGGCCTCAACGAGCGTGTTGGCCCGACACTGGAAATCGAGTCGGGCAGCAACGACCCGATGGCCATGTTCCTCACGGTCACCCTGATCAGCATGATCGCCTCCGGGCAGAACAGCTTTAGCTGGGGCATTCTCAGCAGCCTGGTGCAGCAGTTCGCTCTGGGCATCGCCCTGGGCGCGCTGGGCGGCTGGCTGCTCCTGCAACTGATCAACCGCCTGTCGGTGGCTGACGGCCTGTACCCACTGCTTGCCGTCAGCGGCGGCATCATGATTTACGCGATTTCCGGCTTCATCGGCGGCAGCGGCATCCTCGCCGTCTATGTCTGCGGCCTGCTGCTGGGCAACCGGCCGATCCGCAACCGTCACGGCATTCTGCATATGTTCGATGGCCTGGCCTGGCTCAGCCAGATCGGCATGTTCCTGGTGCTCGGCCTGCTGCTGACCCCGAGCAATCTGCTGCCGATCGCCGTGCCAGCGCTGCTGCTGTCGCTGTGGATGATTTTCTTCGCACGGCCACTGTCGGTATTCATCGGCCTGCTGCCCTTCAAGAGCTTCAACCTGCGCGAACGCGTGTTCATCTCCTGGATCGGCCTGCGCGGCGCAGTGCCGGTGATCCTCGCGGTGTTCCCGCTGATGGCCGGTCTGGAGAATGCACAACTGTTCTTCAACGTCGCCTTCTTCATCGTGCTGGTTTCCCTGCTGCTGCAGGGCACCACGCTGGGCTGGGCGGCGCGCAAGGCCCGGGTGGAAGTGCCGCCAGTGCCTTCGCCGATATCACGTGCCGGCCTGGAAGTCCACCTGACCAGCCAGTGGGAGCTGTTCGTCTACCGTCTGGGTGCCGAAAAATGGTGCATCGGGGCGCCGCTGCGGGCGCTGAATATGCCGCAGGGCACGCGTATCGCCGCGCTGTTCCGTGGTCGTGAGTTGCTCCACCCATCCGGCAGTACCACACTGCAGGAAGGCGATATTCTCTGCGTCATCGGCCATGACGCCGACCTGCCGGCGCTGGGTAAACTCTTCAGCCAGGCGCCTAAACGCGGCCAGGATCTGCGTTTCTTCGGCGACTTCGTGCTCGAGGGTGATGCCGAACTGGCAGCAATCGCAGCTCTCTATGGCCTGAAGCTCAATGATGTCGAGGGCAATCAACCTCTGGGGCGTTTCATTGCTCAGGCAATTGGCGGCGAACCTATCGTCGGCGACCAGACCGAATGGCAGGGCCTGACCTGGACAGTGGCGCAGATGGAAGGGAACAAGATACGCAAGGTCGGCGTCAAATTCCCCGAAGACAGTCGCCCGAATCCCGGGTTGCACTTCTAGGGTTCGCACGAAAGGTTCTCGCGCGCAGCTCATGCGATATCGGTAGCGGCTCAGCCAAACAGGCGAGGAACGCTTTGCACGCGCATTCGAGCCATCGCGCTGTCAATGAGCATTCGACCGGGCTGGCGTTCCAGCCTGTTCAAACGCAGCATGAGCGCACGCAGGCACTTTCCGTACAGAACCCAGAGCGCGCTGCCAACATCCGACATTCTTGCACGCGGGCCTAATGGCCCGCGTATTCGTTGCACAGCAAACGGCCTACACTGCCATCGTCAACTCATTAGATAGATCGACCATGTCCCCTTTGCGTCGTCCCCTGATTGCTGCCCTCCTTGCTTTTTGTCTCGGCATCTCCCCTGTTCTGGCCGAAGAGCCGCCAAACATCGAAAACGTGCAGCAGAGCCTCGACAGCCTGGCAGACCGCAAACTGCCGGAAGCCGAGCAAGCGGCCCTGAAGCAGACCCTCGAGCAGACCCTGCGCATGCTCCAGGACAGCCAGGCTGTCGAGCAGCGTCTGAGCGATCTGCGCCAGCAGCTGGACGAAGCCCCCCGCCTGATCAACGACGCCCAGCGCGACCTGACGCGGCTCAAGGCCAGCCCCGAAGTACCGCTTGCCGAACGTCACGCGCGCACCAGCCTGTCGCAACTGGAGCAGTTGCTCGCCGACCGCTCCAGCCAGCTCACCGAGTGGAACAAGGCGATCATCGAAGCCAATAGCCTGGTGATCACCGCACAGACCCGCCCTGAGCGGGCACAGGCAGAAATCAGCCAGAACCAGGCGCACACTCAGCAGATCAGCAACAGCCTGAAAAGCGGTCGTGATAACGGCAAGCCCCTCTCCAGCGAGCGGCGCGACCAGCTCAACGCCGAGCTGGTGCTACTCGGCGCACAGACACAGCTACGCCGCCAGGAACTGGCCGGCAACAGCCTGCTGCAGGACCTTGGTAACGCCCAACGCGCCCTGCTCGAAGAGCGCATACGCCGGGCCGAGCAGGAACGCCTCGACCTGCAGAACCTGATCAACGAACGCCGCCGCGCCGAGTCCGAACAAACCGTAGCCGAACAGTCGCGCGAAGCTGAACGGGCCGGCTCGGACAAACTGCTGGCACGTGAAAGTACGCTCAACCTCAAGCTTTCCGACTACCTGTTGCGCGCCACCGAACGCCTCAATCAGCTCACGCAGGAAAACCTCAAGACACGCCAGCAACTGGACAATCTGGTTCAGGCCGATCAGGCACTCGACGAGCAGATCGGCGTATTGCAGGGCAGCCTGCTGCTGTCGCGGATTCTCTACCAGCAGAAACAGGCGCTACCTAACCTGAAGCTGGAAGACAGCAATCTGGCTGACGAAATCGCGGACATCCGCTTGTACCAGTTCGATCTGGGCAAGCAACGCGAGCAGATCAGCAACCCCGACGCCTATATCGATCAATTGCTCAGCAGCCAGCCGGCGGAAGACGTCACGACCGCGTTGCGCAATACCCTGCATGAGCAGTTGAGCACACGCCGAGAGCTGCTCGATCGCCTCAACCGCGAGCTCAATGCGCTGCTCAACGAATCGATCACCCTGCAGCTCAATCAGAAGGAGCTGTCCAGCACGGCCAGTAGTCTGCGCGCCACCATCGAAGAGCAGATGTTCTGGATCCCCAGCAACAAACCGCTGAACCTCGACTGGCTCGAAAGCGCTCCCCGGCATCTGCAGCAACAGCTGGAGCAATTGCCCTGGGGCGAAGTCGCCGGAGAACTGAGCGCAGTGCTGCTGGAGCGCCCGCTGGTCTTTCTGCCCTTGCTGCTACTCTGCGCACTGATCGTCTGGCGACGCCAGTATCTGTTCGGCAAGCTCGGCAGCCTGCATGGCGATATTGGCCATTACAAACGTGACAGCCAGCTGCATACGCCACTCGCCATTGGTCTGAATCTCATCCTGGCCCTGCCCGGTGCGCTGTTTCTCAGCCTGTGCGGCTATGCCCTGCTGATGGAGCCGCGCGGGCAGAGCCTCTACCTCGGTACGGCACTGTACGAGATGGCCCAGGCCTGGCTGGTGTTCTACACCCTGTACCGGATCCTCTCGCCCAACGGCGTCGCGGTGCTGCACTTCCATTGGCCGCCAGCCAGTGTCAGCTTCATTCGCCGCCATATCCGCAATCTGGGTTTCGTGGTCCTGGCCCTGGTGGCGGTCACCAGTATTGCCGAGCATCAGCCGGCAAGTCTGGCCAATGACGTGATCGGCATCGCCGTGGTACTGAGCTGTTATGCGCTGATGGCCTGGCAACTGTTCCGCCTGTTACTCGGCACGCCACAACGGGAGAACACCTCGACCCTGCGCGCCACCGTTGGCCTGTTGTTCAGCCTGCTCCCCATCGTATTGATGGTGGCCGTCGGGCTGGGCTACTACTACACCGCCCTGAAACTCACCGACCGCCTGATCGACACGCTCTACCAGCTGATCTTCTGGCTGATACTCGAGGCGGCCTTCGTCCGTGGCCTCAGTGTCGCGGCGCGTCGTCTGGCCTATCAGCGGGCGCTGGCGCAACGTCAGGCTCAGGGCAGTGACAGCGATGCCGCGATCGAAGAACCCACGCTGGATATCGAACAGATCAACCAGCAGTCACTGCGCCTGATCCGCCTGGCCCTGCTGGGCGGTTTCCTGCTGTGCCTGTACTGGGTCTGGTCCGAGCTCATCGGCGTATTCACCTACCTCGAAACCATCAGCCTTTACCAATACAGCAGTGGCACGGGTGATTCCGCGACCATGATTCCCATCAGCCTGATGGATGTCATCGGCGCCCTGCTCATCATCGCCATTACGATTGCCCTGGCGCGCAACCTGCCGGGGCTGCTGGAGGTGCTGGTGCTGTCGCGCATGCGCCTGGCGCAGGGCAGCGCCTATGCCACGACCACCCTGTTGTCCTATGTGCTGGTCGGCATCGGCATCGTCAGCACACTGTCGACCCTTGGCGTGAGCTGGGACAAGCTGCAATGGCTAGTGGCCGCGCTGTCGGTAGGCCTGGGTTTCGGCCTGCAGGAAATCTTCGCCAACTTCATTTCCGGCCTGATCATCCTGTTCGAACGGCCGGTGCGCATTGGCGATGTGGTGACCATCGGCAACCTGTCGGGCACGGTCAGTCGGATCCGGATCCGCGCCACCACCATCACCGATTTCGACCACAAGGAAATCATCGTCCCGAACAAGACCTTCATCACCGGCCAACTGATCAACTGGTCGCTGAGCGACACCGTAACCCGCGTCACCGTCAAGGTCGGCGTCGGCTACGGCTCCGACCTCGACCTGGTACGCGACCTGCTGCTGCAGGCGGCCCGGGAAAATAGCCGCGTGCTCAAGGAGCCCGAACCGATCGTGTACTTCCTCAGTTTCGGTGAAAGCAGCCTGGAACATGAACTGCGCGTCCACGTACGCGACCTCGGCGACCGCAACCCGGCAACCGATGAAATCAACCGCTTCATCGACCGTGAATTTGCCAAAAACGGCATCAGCATCGCGTTCCGCCAGGTCGAGGTCTACGTCAAGAACATGCAGCATGACGAACACCTGCTGGAGAACAAGGAAGCGCTGAAAAGCGCCGCCGCTGCCGGAGCCGCGGCTGCACTGTCGCGTAAATCGCCACCGCCTGCCACGACCTGAGCCCGCACAAGCCCCTCATGAAAACCCTCGATACGCTGACCTTCGACAACCGTTTCGCCCGTCTTGGCGACGCCTTCTCCACCGAGGTATTGCCCGAGCCCATCGAGCAACCACGCCTGGTGGTAGCCAGCGCGTCGGCCCTGGCCCTGCTCGACCTGCAGCCAGGCGAGGCACAGCGCCCCGAGTTCGCCGAACTGTTCGCCGGACACAAGCTGTGGGAACAGGCAGAGCCACGTGCGATGGTCTATTCCGGGCACCAGTTCGGCGGCTACACCCCGCGCCTGGGCGATGGGCGCGGTCTGCTGCTGGGCGAGGTGCTCAACGAGTCTGGTGAGCACTGGGATCTGCACCTCAAAGGCGCCGGCATGACGCCCTATTCGCGCATGAGTGACGGCCGCGCAGTGCTGCGCTCATCGATCCGCGAATTTCTCGCCAGTGAACACCTGCATGCCCTCGGCATCCCCAGTTCACGCGCACTGTGCGTCACCGGCTCCGACACCCCGGTCTGGCGCGAGAAAAGGGAAAGCGCGGCGATGGTGCTGCGCCTGGCGCAAAGTCATGTGCGCTTCGGCCATTTCGAGTATTTCTACTACACGCGCCAGCACGAACACCTGAAAACCCTCGGTGAACACGTCATGGCCTGTCATTTCCCCCACTGCCTCGAGCAGGAGCAGCCCTGGCTGGCCCTGCTGCGCGAGGTGATCGAACGCACCGCCGCGATGATCGCCCACTGGCAGGCCTATGGTTTCTGTCATGGCGTGATGAACACCGACAACATGTCGATCCTCGGTATCACCTTCGACTACGGTCCCTACGCCTTCCTAGACGATTTCGATGCCAACCATATCTGCAATCACTCCGACGACACAGGGCGCTACAGCTTCAGCAACCAGGTGCCCATCGCCCACTGGAACCTCGCCGCCCTGGCCCAGGCGCTGACGCCCTTCGCCTCGGTGGATGCGCTGCGTGAAACGCTGGAGCTGTTCCTGCCGCTGTACCAGGCGCACTACCTCGACCTGATGCGCAAACGCCTGGGTTTCACCAGCGCCCGGGAGGATGACGACGCGCTGATCAAGCGCCTGCTGCAACTGATGCAGGCGGGCAGAACCACCGACTACAGCCTGTTCTTCCGCCGCCTCGGCGAACAGGCGCCGGCCGACGCGCTCCATCTGCTACGCGACGACTTCGTCGATCTGGCCGGCTTCGATGCCTGGGCTCAGGACTACCTGGCGCGGTGCGCACTGGACGGTGGCGAGCAGAACGAACGCCGGGCGCGCATGCACGCGGTCAACCCCAAATACATCCTGCGCAACTACCTGGCTCAGCAGGCCATCGAAGCCGCCGAGGCCGGCGACTATGACCCGGTGCGCGAACTGCACACGGTATTGTCACGCCCGTTCGACGAGCAACCTGGTAAGGAGCGCTATGCCGAACGCCCACCGGAGTGGGGCAAGCATCTCGAGATCAGCTGTTCGTCGTGAACCTCGCTGGCGCCCGGCGTTTATCTGTTAAACCGAAAAGGCATATCAATCTACCCAAACATTCTTAGACTATCTAAGAGAAGCGCTCTATCTTGGCGCCCTGCCAGGCCGCCCAGGTGCGTGCCCGATACCTCACACGAGATTCGACGCTAAGGATGCCCATGTCCTGGGACTCACTTCCCCTCCTGTTCGTCGGCGCCCTGCTGATCTGGGTGCTGTATGCCTTCGTCCGCGAGAAGTGGAGCCCGGACATCGTCGCGGCCATCGCCGTGGCCGCCTTGCTGGTCACCCAACTGCTGACACCGGGCGAAGTGCTCAGCGTGCTGTCGAACTCGGCGCCGGTGACCATCGCCTGCATGTTCGTACTTTCCGCCGCCCTGGAGCGCACCGGCTGCATCGATGCCCTCGGCAACTGGCTGGGCAACCTGGTCGGCACCAGCCCGATCCGTGTACTGACAGGGCTCACTGTCACCGCGCTGGTGGTATCCGCCTGCCTGAACAACACGCCGGTGGTGGCCATTCTGACCCCGGTGGCTATTGCCCTGGCCCGCCGCGCCGGTACGTTGCCCTCCAAGCTGCTGATCCCGCTGTCCTACGCCACCATCCTTGGCGGTACCCTGACCATGATCGGCACCTCCACCAACATCCTGGTCGACGGCGTCGCACGCAAGGCCGGCCTGGAGCCATTCGGCATCTTCGAGATCACCGGCGTGGGTCTGGTCATGGCCGCTTTCGGCATGCTCTATCTGCTGACCATCGGCCACCGCCTGCTGCCCGAGCGGGAAACCCTGTCACGCCAGTTGCGCCCGGATCTGGCGCGTACTTTCATGACCGAACTGCTGGTACCACACGACTCGCCGATGATCGGCAAGACCCTGCATGAGGCCAATCTCAACGGTGGCAGTGGCTTGCAGGTACTCAAGCTGTTCCGTGACGAACAGGAACTGACCGCACCCGGCGCCGACACCCTGCTGGCCAGCGGTGACCGCCTGATGCTGCACGGTCAGGTCAAGGATGTGGTGGAAATGCGCGAGAGCGGCCACCTGAGCTTCAACCGTGGCGACGCCTTCGAGACCATCAGCAGCCATGACGTGATCCTCGCCGAGGCCATCGTCGGGCGTAACTCGCGCTACAGCCACCGGCCGATGCGTGACCTCGACCTCACCGCGCGCTATGGCATCGCCGTGCTCGCCGTGCATCGTCAGGACGAAAACGTACAGGGCAACCTCGATGACTTCGAGCTGCAGTTCGGCGACGTGATGCTGGTTGAAGGCACGCCTGCACAGATCAAGCGCTTCGCCGACAACGGCGAGCTGATCAGCCTCAACGCCGTACAGGAGCGCGCCTTCCGCCGCGACAAGGCGCCCATCGCGATCATTGCCACCCTGGCCGTGATGCTACTGGCCGCCTTGGGCGTGATGCCCATCGAGGGCCTGGCGATCATCGGCGCCGTCACCGTGCTGGCCACCCGTTGCCTCGACGTCGAGGACGCTTACAAGTCCGTGGACTGGAAGATTCTAAGCCTGATCTTCGGCATGCTGGCCATCAGCATCGCCATGGACAAGGTCGGCCTGGTCAAACTGATGGTGGAAAACGTCATGAGCTGGCTGCCCTGGGCCGGACCGCTGCTGATGCTGAGCTTCATCTACCTGTTCACCTCGATCCTCACCGAGGTGCTGTCGAACAACGCGGTGGCCGTGTTGGTCACCCCCATCGCCATTGGTATGGCGCAGCATCTGGGGGTCGACCCACGCGCCTTCGTGGTCGCGGTGATGTTTGCTGCCAGCGCCAGCTTCGCCACCCCGATTGGCTACCAGACCAACACCTTCGTCTACAACGCCGGCGGCTACCGCTTCACTGACTTCATGAAAATCGGTATTCCGCTGAACCTGCTGCTATGGGGCGTCGCTACGGTGTTCATCCCCTGGTTCTTCCCGCTGACGCCAATCTGACGGCATAAGCGCCGAACACAATGTTCTAAACCAAGTCGCCTTTCATTGCCCGAACACATTGACCGAGCCTCGGTGCCTTCTCCATGCTGCGATCCTTTCAATCTGCCCTTGAAGGAACACGCGCATGAAATTGGAAACCCTGGCCATCCACGCCGGCTATAGCCCCGACCCGACCACCAAGGCGGTGGCGGTGCCGATCTACCAGACCAGCTCCTTCGCCTTCTACGACACCCAGCACGGTGCCGACCTGTTCGACCTGAAAGTCGCCGGCAACATCTATTCGCGCATCATGAACCCGACCAACGCCGTGCTCGAAGAGCGCGTGGCGGCGCTGGAAGGCGGCGTCGGCGCGCTGGCCGTGGCCTCCGGCATGGCCGCCATCACCTATGCCATCCAGACCGTGGCCGAGGCTGGCGACAACATCGTCTCGGTGGCCAAGCTCTACGGCGGCACCTACAACCTGCTCGCCCACACCCTGCCGCGTTTCGGCATCCAGACCAGCTTCGCCGCGCACGACGATATCGCCGCGCTCGAGGCGCTGATCGACGAGCGCACCAAGGCGGTGTTCTGCGAATCCATCGGCAACCCGGCCGGCAACATCGTCGACCTCGCAGCGCTGGCCGAAGCGGCGCATCGACATGGAGTGCCGCTGATCGTCGACAACACCGTGGCCACGCCGATTCTCTGCCGCCCCTTCGAACATGGTGCGGATATCGTCGTCCACTCGCTGACCAAATACATCGGTGGCCATGGCACCAGCATCGGCGGCATCGTGGTCGACTCCGGCAAATTCCCTTGGGCCGACAACAAGGCGCGCTTCCCGCTGCTCAACACGCCCGACCCGTCCTACCACGGCGTCACCTACACCGAAGCCTTCGGCCCTGCCGCCTTTATCGGCCGCTGCCGCGTGGTACCGCTGCGCAACACCGGCGCGGCGCTGTCGCCGTTCAATGCCTTCCTCATCCTGCAAGGTCTGGAAACCCTGGCCCTGCGCATGGAGCGGCACACCGAGAACGCGCTGAAGGTCGCGCAGTACCTGCAAGACCACCCGCAAGTGGCCTGGGTGAAATACGCCGGCCTGGCCGATCACCCTGAGCATGAACTGGCCCAGCGCTATTTCGGCGGCAAGCCGGCGGCGATCCTCTCCTTCGGCATCCAGGGCGGTCAGGAAGCCGGCGCGCGCTTCATCGATGCGCTGCAACTGGTGGTGCGCCTGGTCAACATCGGCGACGCCAAATCGCTGGCCTGCCATCCGGCCTCCACCACCCACCGTCAGCTCAGCGACGAGGAACTGCAGAAGGCCGGCGTACCACGCGACATGGTGCGCCTGTCCATCGGCATCGAACATATCGACGACATCCTCGCCGACCTGACCCAGGCACTCGAGGCCGCGCGCGGGTGATCGCTTGAAAAACCGCTGCTTCGGCTCCAGATAGGTATAACTGCCGCTGGAGCCGAATCATGAGCGATCCCCTACTGATCCCCTGCCCGCACTGCAGCGGGCTCAACCGCATTCCCGCCGAGCGTCTGGGCGACGCCCCACGCTGCGGGCGCTGCAAGAGTGAGGTACTGCCTGGCGCGCCCATAACCCTCACGCAAGCCAACTTCCCCAGCCAGCTCAAGGGCGACCTGTCGTTGCTGGTGGACGTCTGGGCCAGCTGGTGTGGCCCCTGCCAGGCCTTCGCGCCGACCTTCCAGCAGGCAGCCGGGCAGCTGCAAGGGCGCTGCCGACTGGGCAAACTGGACAGCGAAGCCAACCCCAACCTGGCCGGGCAACTGGGCATCCGCTCCATTCCCAGCCTGATCCTGTTCAAGGGAGGCGTCGAAGTCGCACGCCAGAGTGGCGCCATGCCGCTACCGCAACTGCAGGCGTGGCTGCGTCAGCAGGGCATCTAGCGTGCTTCTGTAGCCCGGATGCAATCCGGGGAAGCCGAGGTTCCAGGCATTCCCGGATTGCATCCGGGCTACGCCGCCTGAGCACTTCGGTCAGTCACGGCGGTCACTACGGTCAATTGCACGGCAACGCGCAACTCCTAGTCTGGCGGGACGCCCCCCAAGGAGTCACACCATGCCGCTACCTGTGGAAATCACCCGCCAACTCACCGAAGAACAGATCGCCTTCGTCAAACGCAGCGGCCTCAAGGCCGAGGTACTGGAGCCCGGCTTCGTACGCCTGCGCATGCCCCTGCAAGGCAATCAGAACCACATCGGCAGCATGTACGCCGGCGCCCTGTTCACCCTGGCGGAGATTCCGGGTGGCGCCCTGTTTCTGACCAGCTTCGATGCCCAGCGCTTCTATCCCGTCATCAAGGAAATGAACCTGCGCTTTCGCCGCCCGGCCACCGCCGACATTCAGGTCGAAGCGCGCCTGTCGCCCGAGCAAATCGCTCATCTGCAAGAGCAGACGAACCAGCAGGGCAAGGCCGAATATGCACTCGAACTGCAGCTGACCGACGGCAGCGGCGAAGTGGTCGCAGAAAGTCGCGGCCTGTACCAATTGCGTTTACGCTGAAGCACGTCGCTGACGGAGTCGCAATCGGTAACAGTCCCCTACCTTGTCACACGTCAAAAGAGCGGCTATCAGAACAGCCACAATAAAATTGCCGAGGGGTATCGGCAGGAGAGCCGTCACCATGTTCAAGCACATCCTTATCGCCCATGACCTGCGCGACACAGCCGATATGGCCCTGTGTCGCGCCAGTCAACTCGCCAAGCAACACGGCGCCCACCTGACCCTGCTGCACGTGCTGGATCCGAGCCAGAACAGCGGGCAACACGAAAAAGCGCGCCAGGCGCTGGATCGCAGCCTGACGCAATATGCACCACCGGGCACCGAACTGCGCATGCTCAGTGGCAAACCTTCCGAGGTCGTGCTGCAACAGGTGCAGGACAGCGGCTGCGACCTGCTGGTTTTAGGTGGCCATCAGCAGCGTCATGACTTCTTCTCCGGCACCAGCCTGGATCGTATCGCCCGCCGCTGCACCGTGCCCTTGCTGCTGGTCGCGCGTAACGATTTCAACCCTTATCAGCGAGCGCTGGCCGCCATCGACTTCTCCCTGTGCGCCTGCAGTGCGCTGGGCCAGGCTTACCACCTGCTACCCGGCGATGCCGAACTGCATGCCCTGCACGTTTTCGAGCCCGACAAGGGCACGCCGCAGGAAGTCGAGCTGCAATTGCAGACCCAGCGGAGCCTGATTGATCAGTTATTGCACGACGAAGCACAGAAACTGCCAGCAGGTGGTCCGAAACTGAGCCATGAAGTGCTACAAGGTGGCATCCTGCGCAGCCTGCAGGAGCAGATCAAGACACGTCGCGGCGAACTGCTGGTACTCGGCAGCCACGGCCGCAGCGCCTTCTCCCAAGCGCTGCTGGGCAGCCTGGCACAACACTTCCTGCACAAGGCGCCGTGCGACGTGTTCGTCGTGCGTTGAATCTCGCCGTGGTCTGCCTGAGGCGGCCACGGCGTTTGATCAGACTTAGCCGTTCAACTGGCGTTGAGCAGGTCGTGCAACTCGACGAATTGCTGCGTCAGCTTGTGCCGTGCATCGAGATGAATCAGCGGCGTGCACACCTGGTGCGATTCACGCATCTTCACCGAACTCATCAGATTCACCGGTAGTACCGGCAGCCCTTCGGCAATCAGCTCATCCAGCAACTGCTGCGGCAAGGTCGCGCGCGGCTGGAACTGGTTGACCACGATACCTTCCACCTCAAGTGTCTCGTTGTGATCCTCCTTGAGTTCCTCGATCTCGGCCAGCAGACCATACAGGGCGTTGCGCGAGAAGCTGTCACAGTCGAAGGGGATCAGCACACGATCCGCCGCGATCAGCGCAGAAACCGTATAGAAATTCAGCGCTGGCGGCGTATCCAGGTAGATATGGTCATAGTCTTCGGCCAGCTCGTCGAGTAGTTTGCGCAACTTGTTGATCTTGTGCTTCTGCTCAAGCTTGGGCTGCAACTCGGCCAGCTCGGCGGTGGCCGTAACCACATGCAGGTTATCGAACGGCGTCTCGTAAATATCCACCTTGCCCTTCTTGGCGAACGGGCCGGATGACAGCGTCTGCTTGAAGAAGTCGGCGATACCCATGGGAATTTCCTCGCCGGTCAGCCCAGTGAGGTAATGGGTCGAGTTGGCCTGAGCGTCGAGGTCGATCAGCAGGGTACGATAGCCCTGCGCCGCACTGACGGCCGCGAGATTGCAAGCAATGCTGGACTTGCCCACGCCGCCCTTCTGGTTGAACACCACACGTCGCATCGCACACCTCCCTGAGCCTGAGTGACCTTGGATTCTATGCAAAAAACCTGCGGATAAGCGATAAATCCAAAAAGCATGTTGTAGCTATTCGCCCCAAGCATGAAGGCAAAAGGCCAGCTCATCATGCTAAGCTCCGCTGCCACTTATTCTGGCAGACCAAAAACCCAGGACGCATGGGATTCTCACATGCTCAAAAATGGAAAGAGCTATGCAAAAAGCAGTTTTGGCAACATTTCTCGGAGCACTATTGATTTCTGGCTGCACCATTCGAGTAGCCGATCTGACAGTCGGTAGTACTAAGAACTACAACATCAACTCTGCAAAGTTCGTTAAGGGGCCACGAGTAGTTGGTGAGGACTCTTACCCTGTGATCTTGTTCCCCACAGGCATCCCGAACATGAAGACCGCAATCGACAAAGCAATCGAGAAAGACAAATGCGCAGTTGGGCTGAGCGACCTAGTTATTAGCCAGCTAAACCACTCATTTATCATCGGTTCGATAGGTATTCGTGCCGAGGGTAATCTGATCATCGACGCGAGTCAGCCAGGCTGCACCGGACGTAGCTGAGTAGTCGCCGGAGCCCGAGATGAAAAGCACGTAGGAATGAAAGCCGTGATCACATGGGATCACGGCGACCATCTAGAAAGAGCACTGCTCCTGCAACTGCCCTATATTCGACTAACGAAAACTGCATGCCACGGCGGAAAACCTTAAACATGCATTACGCATGATACTGCGCCGACAACTCGTGCACGGCCTCGAAAAAGGCTGCCGCGTTGGCGGGGTCGACTTCCGGGGTGATGCCGTGACCAAGGTTGAACACGTGACCGCTGCCGGCACCATAGGCCGCCAGAATGCGCGCCACCTCGGCACGGATCGCTGCCGGCTTGGCATAGAGCACCGCCGGATCCATGTTGCCTTGCAGGGCGACCTTGTCACCGACACGAGCGCGAGCGCTGCCAATGTCGCATGTCCAGTCCAGGCCCAGCGCCTCGGCACCACTGCCGGCCAGGGACTCGAGCCACAGACCACCACCCTTGGTGAACAGGATCACTGGCACACGACGCCCGTCGTGCTCGCGGATCAGACCGTCGACGATCTTCTTCATGTAGGCCAGGGAGAATTCCTGATAGGCCGCCGCTGACAGCGCGCCGCCCCAGGAATCGAAGATCTGCACCGCCTGCGCACCCGCCAGAATCTGCCCGTTGAGGTAGGCCGTGACCGACTGCGCCAGCTTGTCGAGCAGCGCGTGCAAGGTCTGCGGATTGTCGTAGAGCATGGCCTTGGTCTTGCGGAAGTCCTTCGACGAACCGCCTTCGACCATGTAGGTGGCCAGCGTCCACGGACTGCCGGAGAAGCCGATCAGCGGCACCCGGCCGTTCAACTCGCGGCGGATGGTGCGCACGGCGTCCATCACGTAGCCCAGATCCTCCTCGGCATCGGTGACCGGCAGCGCCTCGACATCGGCCAGGTTGCTGATCACCTTCTTGAAGCGCGGACCTTCACCCGTCTCGAAGTACAGGCCCTGACCCATGGCATCGGGAATGGTGAGGATGTCGGAGAACAGGATCGCCGCATCCAGTTGCGGGTAACGATCCAGCGGCTGGATAGTGACCTCACAGGCCAGCTCCGGGTTCTTCATCAGGCTCACGAAGTCGCCGGCCTTGGCCCGGGTCGCACGGTACTCCGGCAGATAGCGGCCGGCCTGGCGCATCATCCAGATCGGCGTGACATCCACGGGTTGCTTGAGCAGGGCACGCAGGAAACGGTCGTTCTTCAGGGCGGTCATGGCAGAGTCCTAGAAAAAAGTTCGGGCATTTTCGCAGACCGCAAAACAAAAGGCACGGCGGGTGCCGTGCCTTTTGTCCATCGGGTCAATTTGTCGCGGGCAAGCCACGACGCAATCGATCAGACGCCCAGATAATCCAAGATGCCTTCGGCGGCGTTGCGGCCTTCGAAGATCGCCGTCACCACCAGGTCTGAACCACGCACCATGTCGCCACCGGCGAAGATCTTCGGGTTGCTGGTCTGGTGCTTGAACTGCGACTGTTCGGGCGCCACGACGCGGCCCTGGCTGTCGGTCTGGATCTCGAACTGCTCGAACCAGGGCGCCGGGCTCGGACGGAAGCCGAAGGCGATCAGCACGGCTTCTGCCGGGATGACTTCCTCGGAGCCCGGGATCGGCTCGGGGCTGCGGCGGCCACGGGCATCCGGTTCGCCGAGACGGGTCTCGACCACCTTGATGCCTTCTACCTTGCCGTCGCCGACGATAGCGATGGGCTGGCGGTTGAAGAGGAACTTCACGCCCTCTTCCTTGGCGTTCTTCACTTCCTTGCGCGAGCCCGGCATGTTCTCTTCGTCACGGCGATAGGCGCAGGTCACGGCCTTGGCGCCCTGACGGATCGAGGTGCGGTTGCAGTCCATCGCGGTGTCGCCACCACCCAGCACCACGACGCGCTTGCCCTTCATGTCGATGAAGTCTTCCGGAGACTTCTCGAAACCGAGGTTGCGGTTGACGTTGGCGATGAGGAAGTCCAGCGCGTCATAGACGCCCGGCAGATCCTCACCCGGGAAGCCGCCCTTCATGTAGGTGTAGGTGCCCATGCCCATAAATACGGCATCGTACTCATCCAGCAGTTGCTGCATGGTCACGTCCTTGCCGATCTCGGTGTTCAGGCGGAACTCGATGCCCATGCCTGTGAAGACTTCACGGCGGCGGCTGAGCACGGTTTTCTCCAGCTTGAACTCGGGGATACCGAAGGTCAGCAGACCACCGATTTCCGGGTTCTTGTCGAACACCACCGGGTTCACGCCGTTGCGCACCAGCACGTCGGCGCAGCCGAGGCCGGCCGGGCCGGCGCCGATCACCGCGACACGCTTGCCGGTCGGTTTGACCTTGGACATGTCCGGGCGCCAGCCCATGGCGAACGCCGTGTCGGTGATGTACTTCTCCACCGAACCGATGGTCACCGCGCCGAAGCCGTCATTGAGGGTGCAGGCACCTTCGCAGAGGCGATCCTGCGGGCACACGCGGCCGCAGACTTCCGGCAGGGTGTTGGTCTGGTGCGAGAGCTCGGCGGCAGCCAGGATGTTGCCTTCCGACACCAGCTTGAGCCAGTTGGGAATGAAGTTGTGCACCGGGCACTTCCACTCGCAATACGGGTTGCCGCAGCCCAGGCAGCGATGCGCCTGGTCTGCAGCTTGCGCCGGCTTGAAGTTGTCGTAGATCTCGACGAATTCCTTCTTGCGCTGACGCAGCAGTTTCTTCTTCGGGTCTTTGCGCCCGACTTCGATGAACTGGAAGTCATTATTCAGACGTTCAGTCATTGCATTACCTCATCAAACCACTTCAGGCGCATTCTTATTGCGGGTTGGCACGGGTGCTGGACAACAGCGACTTCAGACTGGCCGCTTTCGGTTTCACCAGCCAGAACTTGCGCAGGTAATCGTCCAGGTTCTCCAGCAGGTTTTGGCCCCACTCGCTACCGGTTTCCTCGACATACTCGGCGAGCACGCTTTCCAGGTGGCTGCGATAGGCCTCCATCGCTTCATTGTTGATGCGTTGGATTTCCACCAGCTCGTGGTTGACGCGGTCGTAGAAGCCGTTGTCCAGGTCGAGCACGTAGGCGAAACCGCCGGTCATGCCCGAGCCGAAGTTGTAGCCGGTCTTGCCCAGTACGCAGACGAAACCGCCAGTCATGTACTCACAGCAGTGGTCGCCAGTGCCTTCCACCACGGCATGGGCGCCGGAGTTGCGCACGGCGAAACGCTCACCCGCAGTACCAGTGGCGAACAGCTTGCCGCCAGTGGCGCCGTACAGGCAGGTGTTGCCGATGATGGCGCTGTCCTCGGTGGCGAACGGGCTACCGGCAGGCGGGGTGATGACGATCTTGCCGCCGGTCATGCCCTTGCCGACGTAGTCGTTGGCATCGCCTTCCAGACGCAGGTGCAGACCACCGGCGTTCCACACGCCGAAGCTCTGCCCGGCAGTGCCCTTGAAGCGGAAGGTGATCGGCGCGTCGTTCATGCCCTGGTTGCCGTGCACGCGGGCGATCTCGCCGGAAATACGCGCGCCGATGGAGCGGTCGCAGTTGCCGATGTTCAGCTCGAACTCACCACCGGCCTTGCCGGCGATGGCGTCCTTGGCCATGTCCACCATCTTCTCGGCCAGCAGGCCTTCGTCGAACGGCGGGTTCTTCGGCACCTGGCAGAACTGCGGCTTATCAGCCGGGATATGCGCGCTGGCCAGCAGCGGCGACAGATCCAGGTTGCCCTGCTTGGCGGTTTCGCCCGGCAGCACTTCGAGCAGGTCGGTACGCCCGATCAGCTCTTCCAGGCTTCGCACGCCCAGCTTGGCCAGCCACTCGCGGGTTTCCTCGGCGACGTAGGTGAAGAAGTTCATCACCATCTCGACGGTGCCGATGAAGTGATCCTTGCGCAGCTTGTCGTTCTGCGTGGCCACGCCGGTGGCGCAGTTGTTCAGGTGGCAGATGCGCAGGTATTTGCAGCCCAGGGCCACCATCGGCGCAGTACCGAAGCCGAAGCTCTCGGCGCCGAGGATGGCCGCCTTGATCACGTCCAGGCCGGTTTTCAGACCACCGTCGGTCTGCACCCGCACCTTGCCGCGCAGGTCGTTGCCGCGCAGAGTCTGGTGGGTTTCGGCCAGGCCCAGCTCCCAGGGCGCGCCGGCGTAGCGGATGGAAGTCAGCGGCGATGCGCCGGTACCGCCGTCGTAACCGGAAATGGTGATCAGGTCGGCGTAGGCCTTGGCCACACCAGCTGCAATGGTGCCGACACCGGCTTCCGCCACCAGTTTGACCGACACCAGCGCCTTCGGGTTGACCTGCTTGAGGTCATAGATCAGCTGCGCCAGGTCTTCGATCGAGTAGATATCGTGGTGCGGCGGCGGCGAGATCAGGGTCACGCCCGGCACCGCGTAGCGCAGCTTGGCGATCAGACCGTTGACCTTGCCGCCCGGCAGCTGGCCGCCCTCACCGGGCTTGGCACCCTGGGCCACCTTGATCTGCAGCACTTCGGCGTTGACCAGGTATTCCGGGGTCACGCCAAAGCGGCCGGTGGCCACCTGCTTGATCTTCGAGCTCTTGATGGTGCCGTAGCGGGCCGGGTCTTCGCCGCCCTCACCGGAGTTGGAGCGACCACCCAGGCGGTTCATCGCCTCGGCCAGCGCCTCGTGCGCCTCCGGCGACAGCGCGCCGAGGGAGATGCCGGCGGCGTCGAAGCGCTTGAAGATCGACTGCAGCGGCTCGACTTCGTCGAGACTGATCGGCGTGGCGGATTCCTTGACCTTGAGCAGGTCGCGGATCATCGACACCGGACGGGTGTCGACCAGCGTCGAGTATGCCTTGTACTTCTCGTAATTGCCCTGCTGCACGGCTTCCTGCAGCGTGCGCACCACGTCCGGGTTGTAGGCGTGGTATTCGCCGCCGTAGACGAACTTGAGCAAGCCGCCCTGCTGGATCGCCTTGCGGTTGTTCCAGGCCTCCTGGGACAGCAGCTTCTGCTCGCTTTCGATGTCGACGAAACGCGCGCCCTGGATGCGGCTGGCCACACCCCGGAAGCACAGTTCGGTGACTTCGTCAGCCAGACCGACCGCCTCGAACAGTTGCGCACCGCGGTAGGAGGCGACCGTGGAGATGCCCATCTTCGACAGGATCTTCAGCAGGCCTTTGGAGATGCCCTTGCGGTAGTACTTGAACACTTCGTACAGATCGCCCAGCACTTCGCCGGTGCGAATCAGGTCGCCCAGCACTTCGTAGGCCAGGAACGGGTACACCGCCGAGGCGCCGAAGCCCAGCAGCACGGCGTAGTGGTGCGGGTCACGCGCGGTGGCGGTTTCCACCAGGATGTTGCAGTCGCAACGCAGACCTTTCTCGGTCAGGCGGTGATGCACTGCACCCGTGACCAGCGCGGCATGGGCCGGCAGCTTGCCCGGGGCGATGTGACGGTCGGTCAGTACCAGCAGCACCTTGCCGGCACGCACGGCTTCCTCGGCCTGGTCGGCCATGTTGCGTACGGCAGCTTCCAGACCCAGCGACTCGTCGTAGTTCATGTCGATGACATGACGGTCGAAGCCCGGGCGATCCAGGTTCATCAGCGCGCGCCACTTGGCCGGCGAGATCACCGGGCTGCTGAGGATCACGCGGGTGGCGTGCTCCGGCGACTCGCTGAAGATGTTGCGCTCGGCGCCCAGGCAGATTTCCAGGGACATGACGATCGCTTCGCGCAGCGGGTCGATCGGCGGGTTGGTGACCTGCGCGAACTGCTGGCGGAAGTAATCGTAGGGCGAACGCACGCGCTGGCTGAGCACGGCCATCGGCGTGTCATCACCCATGGAGCCCACGGCTTCCTGCCCCTGCTCACCGAGCGGGCGCAGCACCTGGTCACGCTCCTCGAAGGTGACCTGGAACATCTTCATGTACTGCTTGAGCTGGTCCGGGTCGTAGAAGGGCGAACCATGGTCGCGGTCTTCCAGCGTCGCCTTGATGCGCTGGGCATGCTTGCGCAGCCACAGTTTGTAGGGATGACGAGACTTCAGGCGGCTGTCGATGGACTCGGTGTCCAGCACCTGGCCGGTTTCGGTATCGACAGCAAGGATCTGCCCCGGGCCGACACGGCCCTTGGCGATGACGTCCTCGGGCTGGTAGTCCCACACGCCGATTTCCGAGGCCAGGGTGATGTAGCCGTTCTTGGTGGTGACCCAACGCGCCGGGCGCAGACCGTTACGGTCGAGCAGGCACACGGCATGGCGGCCATCGGTCAGTACCACGCCGGCCGGGCCATCCCAGGGCTCCATGTGCATGGAGTTGTATTCGTAGAACGCGCGCAGGTCGGCGTCCATGGTCTCGACGTTCTGCCAGGCCGGCGGAATGATCATGCGCAGGCCACGGAACAGGTCGATACCGCCGGTGACCATCAGCTCGAGCATATTGTCCATGCTCGAGGAGTCGGAGCCGACGCGGTTGACCAGCGGGCCCAGCTCGTCGAGATCAGGGATCAGCTCGTTGGCGAACTTGGTGCGGCGAGCCTGCGCCCAGTTGCGGTTGCCGGTGATGGTGTTGATCTCGCCGTTGTGCGCGAGGAAGCGAAACGGCTGCGCCAGCGGCCACTTCGGCAGGGTGTTGGTGGAGAAGCGCTGGTGGAAGACCGCGATGGCGCTCTGCAGGCGCTCGTCACCCAGATCCGGGTAGAACTGCTGCAGGTCCGCCGGCATCATCAGACCTTTGTAGATGATGGTCTTGTGCGAGAAGCTGCAGATGTAGTGATCGCTGTCGTCGGCATTGGCCACCGACGAGCGACGGCGGGCGCTGAACAGCTTGATGGCGAACTCCTGGTCGCTCAGGCCTTCACCGCCGATGAACACCTGCTCGATCTGCGGCAGACGCTCCAGCGCCAACTGGCCAAGCACGCTGGTGTCGATCGGCACCTTGCGCCAACCGACCAGCTGCAGACCTGCCGCGAGGATTTCGCGGTTCATGTTCTCGCGCGCGGCTTCGGCCTTGGCCGAATCCTGATTGAAGAACACCATGCCCACGGCATATTGCCCAGGCAGTTCGACGCCGAATTGCTCCCGGGCAACAGCGCGCAGGAATTGATCGGGCTTCTGGATCAGCAGGCCGCAGCCATCACCGGTCTTGCCGTCGGCGTTGATACCGCCGCGGTGAGTCATGCAGGTGAGGGCCTCAATAGCGGTCTTGAGCAGGTGATGACTAGGCTCACCTTGCATGTGGGCGATCAAGCCGAAGCCGCAGTTATCCTTGAACTCATCAGGACGGTACAAACCTGCTTTCATAAGGGGGACTCTCACCAGGCTGCCTAGACTTCAGGCAAATTACTTTCTAATTCAATTGCTTAAACCCGAATAACAGGCACGGGCGTGCTTTGCATGGGCAAAAGGGAGGTCATTGTACATATCCACCCATGGCGTCACAAATTTCCGTGACGAAGGGGTGAATATTTATGTCGCAAAAACGAAGGATAAGACCGCAAGGTCGTGCTAACGACCAGGCGGTCATCTTGAGACAGAGCGCTTAGCGGCTCATTTCCTGCTGAATGCTACCCAGCGTACGAGGCCAGGGCTTGCCCGCCTGCAGCTTGGCGGGCAGGGTTTTCACCGCTGCCTGAGCGGCGTCGCGACTGGAGAAGCTACCATAGGTCAGCACGTACAGCGGCTGCCCTTGATGGACTTTCTTGAAGTAGCGGTACTCGCTGCCCCCTTCACGCACCAGCGCCTGAATATTGGCCTCCGAACGCGATCCAAGTACCTGCAAGGCATAGCGGGACGCTGGCTGCTGCGCATACCAGTTGGTCGCCGCAGCACCTGAGGCTACAGCCTGAGCGGGTGCAGGCTTAGGCGCAGGCGCTGGTTTAGCGGCCGCCGGTGCGGGTTTTGCCGCAACAGGCTCAGGCTGCTTCACAGGTGCAGGTGCAGGTGCAGGTGCAGGTGCAGGTGCAGGTGCAGGTGCAGCAGTTATTGGCGCAGGCGGCGGCGTGACTGTCGAGGGCTCAGGCATAGCCGGCGGCTCAAAGTTATCCAGCGCTTCCCCGGCAGCCTCAGCCAGAGGCTGGCGAATCACGGCTTGCGACTCCCCCACCAGCGGCAGAGGCAGTGGTTGACTGGTGCCGGCAAACTCGATAGCTGGCGCACGCCCCTTCTCTGCAGGAGCTTGCGCAGGCTCCTGAACCTCGGCGGCGGGCGCGGATGATTGCAAAGGCAACGACGAACTGCTAACCACCGGCGCAGTCGAGGCCGACTCACGCCCCTGCATCATCCAGGCAGCGGCGACGCCAACCAGGACGACAGCCAACGCCAACAGGTGCTTTTTCGGTAAGTTAAAACCGCCACCAACGCCGCGACCGGCAGCACGCTGCGCAAGCATTTGCTCGACCAGCAGCTCACGCGCTTCCTGATTGATCGCTCCAGGCCACCCCTGAGCGCGCGCATGGATATCTTCGACCTGCTCATCAGATAACAGATCAATACCCTGACCAGCGCCCTCGAGCCGCTGCGTCAGGTAGTCACGCGTTTCATCTTCGGTATAGGGCTGCAGCTCGATGGCGTGGTAACACTCCTCGCCACCCGCCAGCGCCTCCAGACGCGCCAGGAGTCCCTGCTCGGCAAACAGGAAAATATGCGGACGCCCGTCTGCATTGCCAGCAGCCAGCTCCAGAACGCATTTCAAGGCAGCGTCATCCAGCTGATCGGCATCATCGACGAGCAGATAAACCTCCTGTCCGGTCAGCGCCAGCTGTGCAACCTGCGCCAGTACCGAGCGCACGTCGACCTGAGCGATCGCCAACCCCTGAGCCACCTGACGCAGCAGCGCGTCAGCCGTGGTCGCAACCTGTGCAACGACGATGCTCTGCACGGCCTGCTTGTTGGTACTGGCAACCAGCGCCTGACGCAGCAAGGTCTTGCCACTGCCCTCAGGGCCGACCACAGCCAGCAACAGCTGACTGTAACGCGCAAGATGATGCAATTGCCCAAGCACCGGCTTGCGCTGCGCCGGAAAAAACTTGAAGCCAGGTACTCGCGGCGCAAAAGGGTCGTGACTGAACTGGTAATGCGCCAGAAAAGCTTCGTCAGCATGCAAACTGGTCATGGATCACTCTTCAAGAGTTGGACGACTGAGCCAACGCGACGTAGTCGCTACGCAGCGTGGCGTCGAGAATTTCACGCGGGTAGTCGGCGGTCACCACCGCCTCTCCCAGATGTTTAAGCAGGACGAGGCGCATCTGGCCGTCGAGCACCTTCTTGTCCACCGCCATATGCTCAAGGAAGCGCTCGGGCGTCATGTCCCGTGGCGGCACCACCGGCAATCCCGCAGCCTGCAACAGACGCACACCGCGATCACGCTCTGGCGCAGACAACCAACCAAGGCGGTGAGACATTTCCAGTGCCATCACCGTTCCAGCGGCAACCGCTTCGCCATGCAACCACACGCCGTAGCCCTGCTCGGTCTCGATGGCATGCCCGAAGGTATGACCGAGATTGAGCGTGGCACGCACGCCAGACTCACGCTCGTCAGCCCCCACTACGCGGGCCTTGGCTGCACAGGAGCGCTCGATGGCATAAGTCAGCGCAGCACCATCGAGCGCACGCAGGGCCGGCATATTTTCCTCAAGCCAGGCCAGGAAGGGCTCATCGCAAATCAACCCGTACTTGATGACCTCGGCCAACCCAGCGGAAAGCTCGCGCTCCGGCAGGGTGCGCAGACTGGCCGTATCAATCAACACGGCCTTGGGTTGATAGAACGCGCCGACCATGTTCTTGCCCAGCGGATGATTGATCCCCGTCTTGCCTCCCACCGAGGAATCCACCTGAGACAACAACGTCGTCGGTACCTGGATGAAATCCACACCTCGCTGGTAACAGGCAGCAGCAAAGCCCGCCATGTCGCCGATGACACCGCCACCCAGAGCGATAATTGTCGTGCGCCGATCATGCCTGGCCGTCAGCAGGCCATCGAAAATCAGCTGCAGCGTTTCCCAGCTCTTGAACACCTCGCCATCCGGCAGCACGATCGAGGCGACCTTGAAACCTTCAAGGGATCGCATCAGCGTTTCGAGATACAGAGGCGCTACGGTCTCATTGGTGACCACCGCCACCTGCCTTCCGCCGATATGGCGCGTGAGCAACTCAGGATCCGCCAGGAGACCCGCGCCGATATAGATGGGATAACTGCGCTCGCCAAGTTCAACGTGAAGAGTCTGCATGAGGCCCCCAGAATAAAAAGGCCACTAGGATAGCGCAGTTCGCCCCACGCTTTAACGGGGCGACAAGGCTTCCAGACGCGCAAGAATTTCCTGCACCACCATGCGCGGCGGACGCTCGTCAGTCTCGATGATGATATCGGCAACCTCGCGGTAGAGAGGATCACGCGTGGCCATCAGATCCCTGAGCACTTGCGCCGGATTGGCCGTGCGCAACAACGGCCGATTGCGATCACGCGAGGTGCGATCAATCTGCTGCTCTACGGAGGTGTGCAAATACACGACTCGCCCTCCCGCATGCAGAGCCTGACGATTCTCTGGACGCATCACCGCCCCACCGCCAGTGGCCAGCACCAGACCGTCCTGCTGCGACAGCTCTGAAATTACTGCTTGCTCCCGCTCACGAAAGCCCTGCTCACCCTCGACATCGAAGATCCAGGGAATATCAGCACCGGTACGCTGCTCGATCTCCTTGTCGGAGTCTTTGAAAGGCACGCGCAGTTCTTTGGCAAGCAAACGCCCGATGGTGCTTTTTCCAGCTCCCATCGGGCCAACGAGGATTACATTCCGCACTTAGGTCATCGGTTCACGGCAATGGCTTGGTTGTTCATGATGCGCGGAGTCAGGAATACAAGCAATTCCGCCTTTCTATCCTGAACCAGATCACGCTTGAACACCCGACCGATAAAGGGCAGATCACCCAAAAATGGCACCTTATCCACCGACTTGGACTGGGTATTGGAATACACGCCACCGATCACGATGGTCTCGCCATCAGCAACCAAAACCTTGGCATTGACCTCGTTCTTGCTGATGGCCGGGATACCGCCTGTGGACGAAGCGACGGAGAAGTCCGGAGCATCCTTGGTGACTTTGACCTCCATCAACACACGGTTGTCTGGCGTAATTTGCGGCGTAACCTCAAGCGACAACGCAGCCTCCTTAAAAGAGGTGCTGGTTGCACCACTTGAGCTCGCTTCCTGATAAGGCACTTCGGTCCCTTTGAGGATCTTTGCGGTTTCCTTGTCGGAGGTCACAACTTTAGGCTGAGATACAACCTCACCAGAGCCGGATTTTTCCATGGCACTGAGCTGCATATCGAGAATGACGTTATTGGTAACAAAGCCAATGCCAATACCCGAAGTGCTTCCAGCGACACCAAGATCAACAAAAGGACTATTCAGCGGAGTTTCACGGATGCCAGGGAAGCGACCGACCTGCTGCCCATCATCACTCTCTTCAACGCCGAGATTGCCGTTCTTGCCCCAAGCATTCCACTTATCACCCGACCAGAAGTTCCCCCCCCAGCGAACCCCCAGAGCCTTGTCATAGTCGACGTTCGCTTCGACAATGCGAGCTTCAATCATCACCTGACGAACCGGGATATCCAGTTGGGTGACAATACGGCGGAGCTCGTCGATATGCTCCTGAGTCAGGGTCACGATCAGACTGTTGGTGCGGTCATCGAAAATTACCGAGCCACGCATATCGTCCTTCAAGGTGCCCGAGGAACCCTCCTCGTAGAGCTTGGCGATGTCGGATGCTTTCGCGTAGTTGAGCTGAATGATGTCCTTGCGAAGCGGCGCCAACTCGGCAACCTGTTTCTGCACAGCCAACTCCTGCTGCTCACGGGCGGCAATTTCATCAGCCGGAGCAACCATCAAAACATTACCGACCTTACGCTGATCAAGCCCCTTGGTCTTGAGTACCAGATCCAGTGCCTGATCCCACGGCACGTTTTGGAGGCGTAGAGTGATATTGCCGCGAACAGTATCACTGGCAACCAGGTTCAGATCCGTAAAATCGGCGATCAACTGCAAGACCGAACGAACATCAATGTCCTGAAAGTTCAGGGAGAGTTTCTCACCTGTATAGGTAAAACGGTCTGCGTTACGCCGAACCGCATCCTCTTCGGTGAGAGGCTTGACGCTGATGGTCAGCTTGTTGTCTGCCTGGTACACCAGGTAGTCATAAAGTCCGGTAGGTTCCACCACGATGCTTGCACGATCAGCTGAAGCACTGGCATTGACGAACTGTACTGGTGTAGCGAAATCCTTTACGTCCAAACGCACGCGCAACGACTCGGGCAACTGCGTCTTGGGAAAATCAATACGGATCTTCCCGCCCTGCTCTTGAACATCTGGACTGATTTTGGGGTCGGACAGAGAAATTACGATATTACCCTCCCCTTGCTCGCCACGCTGAAAATCGATGTCACTAACCGAGCGAACACCTGTAACAGCGCGAGCAGTGGGTGCTGGAACAACGGTAACAGGACTCGCCGGGGCAGAAGCCCTGACAGATGAAACAGTGGATGCAGGGCCGTCACCAACGACGACGAACAGATTATTGCCATCGACGCGGGTTGTATAAGGCGCAAGGTTAGTCAGGTTGACGATCAACCGTGTGCGATCCTTCGCCTCAACGACAGTGAGGCTGCGCGCATTACCCATACCTATTTCACGATTCTTGCTACCCAAACGACTGGATACGCCCGGTAAATCTAGAGCGATGCGAGCGGGCTGCTCAATGGTATAACCTCGAGGCTCAGAAACAGGTTCATCAAAAGTCAATTTCAACTCGACACGATCACCTGGCAAAGCGGCAACATCCACACTATTTAGGCTAGCAGCCAACAACGCCGGCGACATTAAAAGAGCCGCTACAGAAAGACCGAGCCGCGAGAACGAGTTGTTCATTACATGTTTCCGCTGTGCAGACTGAAAATTATTTTTCATATATGTTCCCGCCAGTTAAGAGCGCTCTTTCAGCGTTAGGCTTCGCGGCCTTTCAAGCCAACCTTGATCACCGTCCGGTACTATTTCGACCACGTCAATCTTGGCTTCATCTACAGCGACTACGCGCCCGTGATTTCGCCCTAAATAGTCACCCACCTTGATTCGGTGAACCCCTCCGGCACCACTTACAAGCGCGAAAAAGCCACTTTCATTCGAAAGACTTCCCACCATTTCGAACACTTCAATATTAAAACCCTCGAGGAACTGTTTGACCCTGCTTTCATCAGGACGCACTTCCGGAGAACCCTTGCCGCGACTCACTGTGTCAACCTTAACCGGCGGTTGAAAAGGGCTACGTAAAGAAGCAGCGCTGTAGGTAAAAGCCTCATACGCAGGCACCTTTGGCAATGGCTCGATCGCTCCTTTAGGCCTGGATCGAGCCTCATCCATAAATGCTTGCAAATCCGAGAAATCACCATCACTGCAACCAGCCACCCCTGCAGAGCAGCACACCAGGAAAAACAGCTTAAATAATTTCATTTTTCCAGCCCCTTATCGTTATAACGATAAGTCTTTGCAAGAACCGTCATTCGCAAAGTTGAGGAAGAACCATCTTTATCAACGGGTTTCAGCTCGAAATCATGCAGGGTAACAATGCGAGGCAGGCTAGCAACACCGCTAACGAAAGTGGCCAGATCATGATAACCACCGACCACGGACATCTGAATTGGCAGCTCGATGTAAAACTGCTGCGCCACCTCAGGGAGTAACTTGATTTCCTCAAACTCCAAACCACTACCGAGCCCGGTACGCGTAATGTCCTCAAGCAAGCCAGGCACTTCTGTATCACTAGGCAACTGCCTCAATAGGGCACCGAAAGAAACTTCCATTTCTTTCATCTGTTCCTTGTAGGCCTCAAGGTTAGCCGCCTGAGATGCCTTATTGGAGAACTGCTGCTTCAGGCTATCTTCTTCCAATGTAACGCGCTCAAGCTCAGCCTGGAGATCGCTTAGGTGAAAGTAATACCCTGCCCCCAGTACGACCAAGAAAAACAATGCAAAGACAACTGCCTTCACTGCCCCAGGCCAAGAGCCAACATTATTAAAATCCAGATCGTTCAGATCAAATTTTCGTAGACTTTCAATGGATTCAGCCAGACTCATTTCTTATTACCCTCAACTTCTTCAAGTGCAGGCTGAGTCTGCTGAACACTCAACTGAAAGACATTTGCCTGATCCAGTGCACCTGCCGTTGTGGCTTTTACCTGAGTCAGGTTAGGCGCACTCAGCCATTCAGAGCCATCCAAGTTACGCATGAGATTGGACACTCGGTTATTCGACTCTGCAGCCCCCAGAATATCAATTTTCTTACCGACCATCTTCACACTGGAAAAATACACGCCATCAGGCAGCGTTCGAACCAGCTGATCGAATACGCGCCCAATGATTGGCCGATTACCCTGAAGATCTTGAATAATCTTCATCCGCTCCAGTAATTGCTGACGACGCGTTTTCAACTCACTGATTTCTTTGATGCGTGCATCAAGAACCGCAATTTCTCTTTTTATGAACTCATTACGCGCATTTTGCTGTTCAATAGCACCATTGAGCAGTTGATCGCCCAGAAAAACAAAGCCAGCCGCCACAACGAGCACACCGACCAGCGTAACCAGAAACCGCTGCTTGCGCTCTTCACGCAGCTGCTCACGCCAGGGAAGTAGGTTAATCCGCGCCATCAGTCGAAACTCCTCATCGCCAGACCACAGGCAATCATCAGTGCCGGCGCATCACTGGCCAGTGCACCGGCATTGACCTTGCTGCTGAGCGCCATATCGGCAAAGGGATTAGCCACCAGGGTCTGCGTACCGATTTTTTGCTGGATCAACCGATCGAGATCAGGAATCGATGCAGTGCCGCCGGCAAGGAGGATGTAGTCGACATCGTTGAACTGCCCAGCAGCAAAGAAGAACTGCAGCGAACGGGAAACCTGCTGAACAACAGCTTCTTTGAACGGCTGCAACACTTCGCTGTCGTAGTCATCCGGAAGACCGCCTTGCTTCTTGGCAAGTCCAGCTTCTTCCACGGACAGACCGTAGCGACGTTGGATTTCCTCGGTCAGTTGCTTGCCGCCGAAGAGTTGCTCGCGGGTATAGATGGTTCGGCCGTTGTGCAGGACGCTCAACGTAGTCATGGTCGCACCGATATCCACGACCGCGACCGTCAACTCGTCGTGACCAGCACCCAGCTGCGCCTCCAGCAGACCGTAGGCACGCTCGAGAGCGTATGCCTCGACGTCAACCACTTTGGCAGTCAGGCCTGCGAGCGCCAGGGCAGCCTCACGAACCTCGACGTTTTCCTTGCGGCATGCCGCCAGTAAAACCTCGACACGCTCGGGATTACGCGGCGCCGGCCCCTGCACCTCGAAATCGATGGCCACTTCTTCCAGCGGATAGGGAATGTACTGATCCGCCTCGATCTTCAGCTGGTTTTCCAGATCATCCTCGGAAAGCCCAGCTTCCATTTCGATGGTTTTGGTGATGACGGCCGAACCGGCAACGGCAACGGCCGCGGTCTTGACACCGCTCTTGGCCTTGGCCAAAACGCGAGAAAGCGCCTGACCGACCCCCTCCAACTCGGCAATGTTCTTCTCGACCACTGCATTGGGCGGAAGTGGCTCGACGGCATAGGCCTCTACCTTGTAGCGGCTTCCCGAGCGACTCAGTTCGAGGAGCTTGACCGAAGTCGAGCTGATATCGATCCCCAGCAGCGTATTCGCTTTCTTAGTGAAGAGCCCTAGCACGACCGTTTTCCTATTAGCATCCGCAACTTACGGACTATTTATGTTTTTCCACATTAAATATCAGTCTTGACAGAAGCGCAAATGGCTCCACGGGAAAAAAACCGCTTATAATGTGAACAGCTTTTCCCTTTTCGCCTCGACTCCGGCTTAACTCATTCTTTTACTTGGAATTCCGAACATTTTGATACGCCTGCTAAAGTTCATCTGGTGGTCTAGCGTTGCCGTTTTTTGTGGGCTATTGCTCAGTTTCAGCGGTGCGTTTCTTTATCTTAGCCCGACCCTGCCGTCCGTCGAGTCGCTGCGCCAGGTTCAGCTGCAGATCCCCCTGCGCATCTACAGCAGCGATGCCAAACTGATTGCCGAGTTCGGCGAGATGCGTCGCTCGCCGATTCGCTTCGACGAGATCCCCAAGGAATTCATCAGCGCCCTGCTGGCTGCCGAGGACGATAACTTCGCCAACCATTATGGCGTCGATGTGACCAGCCTGATGCGCGCTGCCACGCAATTATTGAAAAGCGGTCAGATTCAGAGTGGTGGCAGCACCATCACCATGCAGGTAGCGAAGAATTTCTTCCTGACCAGCGAGCGCAGCTTTTCGCGCAAGGCCACCGAGATCCTCCTGGCCCTGCAGATCGAGCGAGAGCTGAGCAAGGATGAAATCCTCGAGCTCTACGTCAACAAGATCTATCTCGGCCACCGCGCCTATGGCATCGAAGCGGCCGCACAGGTCTATTACGGCAAATCGATTCGTGACCTGAACCTGGCCCAGATGGCAATGATCGCTGGCTTGCCGAAAGCGCCGTCGCGTTACAACCCACTGGTCAACCCGACACGCGCCAAGGAACGCCGCGACTGGATTCTCGGCCGCCTCTATCGCCTTGGCCGCATCGACCAGGGCAGCTATGAACAAGCGCTGGCAGAAGAAGTCGACGCCCGCTACCACGTGCCAACGCCTGAACTGAGCGCACCTTATATAGCCGAGATGGCGCGTGCAGAAATGGTTGGTCGCTATGGCAGCGAGGCTTATACGGAAGGATTCAACGTCACCACCACCGTGCCGAGTCATTTGCAGGAAGCAGCCAACACCGCACTCCGTGACGGCCTGATCAGCTACGACCAACGCCATGGCTATCGTGGCCCTGAGAGCCGCCTGCCCGGAATGACGCGCGAGACCTGGCTTGCCGAACTGGGCAAGTTCCGCAGCATTGGCGGCCTGGAGCCAGCCGTGGTCAGCCAGGTCGAGAAAAGCGGCATTCTGGTACTGACCCGCAACGGCGAAGAACAGGCCGTCTCCTGGGACAGCATGAAATGGGCTCGCCCCTATCTCAACACCAACAGCATGGGCCCGCGCCCGCAGCAACCTGCCGATGTCGTGCAGCCGGGCGATATCGTGCGCGTGCAGCGCCAGGCCGATGGCAGCCTGCGCTTTACCCAGGTGCCGGCGGCGCAGAGTGCGCTGGTTTCTCTCGACCCCTACAGTGGTGCCATTCAGGCACTGGTTGGCGGCTTCTCCTTCGATCAGAGCAACTACAACCGCGCCGTACAGGCCAAACGTCAACCAGGCTCCAGCTTCAAGCCCTTCGTCTACAGTGCGGCGCTCGATAGCGGCTACACCGCCGCAACCCTGGTCAACGACGCACCGATCATTCTCTCCGATGACTACCTGTCGCAGAAATGGCGGCCGAAGAATGACAACAACACCTTCCTCGGCCCGATTCGTATGCGTGAAGCGCTGTACAAGTCGCGCAACCTGGTGTCCATCCGCCTGCTGCAGGATATGGGCATCGACCGCAGCCTGCGCTACATCGAACGCTTCGGCTTCGCCCCACAGGACCTGCCACGCAACCTGTCGCTGGCACTGGGCACCGCCAGCCTGACCCCCATGGAAATCGCCGAGGGCTGGGCCACGTTTGCCAACGGCGGCTACAAGATCGAGCCGTACCTGATCGAACGCATCGAAGACCGCAACGGCAAGCTGCTGTTCCGCGCCAACCCGGCGCGCGTGCCCGGCAACGAGCCGAGCGAAGAGAATGCCAACCTGACGGTGAACGCGACCGCTGATTTGCCCCCGGAAGAGCCCAAGGTCGCCGAGCAGATTATCGACGAACGTACCGCCTACATCATGACCAGCATGCTGCAGGACGTGATCAAGCGTGGCACTGGCCGCCGCGCCCTGGCCCTGGGGCGTAGCGACCTCGCAGGCAAGACTGGCACCACCAACGAATCCAAGGACAGCTGGTTCTCCGGCTATAACGCCGATTACGTGACCACGGTCTGGGCCGGCTTCGACCAACCGGAAAGCCTGGGTCGCCACGAATACGGCGGCACAGTCGCGCTGCCGATCTGGATGAACTACATGGGCGTCATACTCAAGGATCGCCCCAACCATCTACCCAAGGAACCCAAGGGCCTGCTGACCCTGCGTGTCGATCCGGTCAGCGGTCGCGCTGCGGCACCCGGCACACCAGACGCCTACTTCGAGCTGTTCAAAAGCGAGGACTCGCCACCGCCGATGAGCGAATTCGAATCTGGCATGGGCGTTCCCGGCAGCCCGCTGCCGGCCGACGAAATGGCACCAATCGACCTGTTCTAGGGCAAGGCTCGGGCGTCTGCAACGGTCGCCTGGAGCCGAATCAATAACCATAAAAAAACCCGCCGAAGCGGGTTTTTTTATGGCTCGGCTGATCAGCCGTTGAACACTTCATCCACCGATTTCAGCGGATAGTGCTTCGGATACGGCAGGGTCGCCACACCGGATTCGATGGCTGCCTTGGCCACGGCGTCGCAGACCACGGTGATCAGGCGCTGATCCATCGGTTTCGGAATGATGTACTCGCGACCGAACTCCAGCTTGATGCCGCCGTACGCGTCGCAGACATCCTGCGGCACCGGCAGCTTGGCCAGATCACGCAGGGCCAGGGCAGCGGCGATCTTCATTTCTTCGTTGATGCGGGTCGCCCGCACATCCAGAGCGCCACGGAAGATGAAGGGGAAGCCGAGTACGTTGTTGACCTGGTTCGGGTAGTCGGAACGACCGGTGGCCATGATCACGTCGTTGCGCGTCTTGTGTGCCAGCTCTGGGCTGATTTCCGGATCCGGGTTGGAGCAGGCGAAGACGATCGGGTTGGCCGCCATGCGCTTGAGGTCTTCCGGGCTCAGCAGATTGGCACCGGACAGGCCGACGAAGACGTCCGCGCCATCGAGCGCATCAGACAGGGTACGACGATCCGTCTCGGAAGCGAAAACGGCCTTGTACTGGTTCAGGTCATCGCGACCGGCATGAATCACGCCCTTGCGGTCGACCATGAAGATATTCTCGACCTTGGCACCCATGCTAACCAGCAGCTTCATGCAGGAGATGGCAGCCGCACCGGCGCCCAGGCAGACGATCTTCGCTTCTTCGAGCGTTTTGCCTGCGATTTCCAGGGCGTTGAGCATGCCAGCAGCGGTCACGATCGCAGTACCGTGCTGATCATCGTGGAATACCGGAATGTCACACTGCTCGATCAGCGCACGCTCGATCTCGAAGCACTCGGGGGCCTTGATATCTTCCAGGTTGATGCCGCCGAAGGTGATGGAGATACGCTTGACGGTGTCGATGAAGGCCTGCGGGCTCTCGGCATCCACTTCGATATCGAACACGTCGATACCGGCGAAGCGCTTGAACAGTACGCCTTTACCTTCCATGACTGGCTTGGAAGCCAGCGGGCCGAGGTCACCCAGACCGAGAATGGCAGTACCGTCGGAAATTACGGCGACCAGGTTGCCTTTACCGGTGTAACGGTAGGCCAGCTCAGGGTCACGGGCAATTTCGCGCACTGGCTCAGCGACACCCGGGCTGTAGGCCAGCGACAGGTCGCGGGCAGTGGCAGTGGCTTTGGTCAACTCGACACTCAGCTTACCGGGACGGGGCTGGGCATGATATTCGAGAGCGGCAGTTTTTAGATCTGACATAGTGGCATTTCCGCTTTTTTTGGCTGTTGAACGGGCAGCGGCCGAGGATACGCAAGTTGTATACACCTGCCAAGACCGTTCGGTCGCGATTGAAGCGCCGTGCTAGCGCAGCGTTTTCAACCACTGCCCCGGACGCGGCTCGCCACGCGGATACAGCCCATTGAGCAGCCTCAACTGTGCCTCGCCATCAGCCGCCAACGGCGCGCCACTGGCCAGACCAGTCATGCCCTGACCCGCCTTGACCCGCACCAGATGCAGACGCAGCGGCTCGGCCAACTTGCGCTCGGCTGCCTTCAGCGGCCGGTAACTGCGGATAACCTCGAGAAAACGCTGATCCTCGGTTTCCAGCGAGGCACGCCCTTTCACTGCCGCCACGAACAGGTAAGCGTTGTCGCCGCGATAGATCACCGCCACGCGACGCGCCGACGGCCCCTGCAACACCGCCGTATAGCCCTGTAACGCACCTAAGCGCAGCTCCTCACCAGCCACCAGACGCTGGTTGCCGACGCGCTGGCGCAGATATTCGGCAGGCGACAGACGCTTGTCCGCTGCCTCCAGGGTCATGGCGATAAAGGCTTGCTCATCGGGGCTATGGCCGATCAGTACATCCGGGCGATTGACCAGTTGCCAGCCTTGCGGGTAGCTCAGGGCGAAGTCCAGCTCGCCGTGGTAGAAATGGCGCCCACGACGAATGCCGCTGGCCGCCGAATCGCCGAACACCAGACCATCGAGCATCTGCAGGAAACGCTCGCGCCCCACTTCCTGATTGCCGCCGGCCAACGCACGCGCCGGGCCGATCACTTCCTGCAGGCGTCGATCATTGTCCGGATGGGTGTCGAACAGGCCGTGATAGCCGCCTGCTGCCGGCGCCTCTCCGCGCCTGGCAGCCTGCTCGCGAGCGAAGTCTTCCTGACTCTTGAGCACCTTGACCACTTCAATCATCGCCTGCGGGTCATAGCCACTGCGCGCCAGATATTGCGCGCCCAGGCCATCAGCCTCCAGCTCCATGTCGCGCCCATAGCCGCGCACGAACGCGCTGCCCATGACACTGGTCAGGTCGCCCAGCGCACCGACACCGGTACCGATGGCCGCAGCCTGGCCGAGTAATCCCCAGGCCGTGGACTGGCTTTGCTGGCGCACGCTATGCCGGGCTGTCACATGACCGACCTCATGCCCCAGCACGGCAGCCAACTCCGCCTCGGAGTTGAGGTAGGCCAGCAGCCCGCGATGGATATAGATGTAGCCGCCCGGTAACGCAAAGGCATTGACGTCCGGACTGTCGACCAGGGTGAAGACGTACTTGAGCTGACTGCGATGGCTGCTGCGTGCCACCCGCTCGCCGACGCGCTGGATATAAGCCTGCAACTTGGCATCTTCATAGCGCGGATACTGCTTGAGGATTTCCTGGTTGTAGCGCGCGCCGAGATCCAGCTCCTGACGCTCGCTCATCATCACGAAATCGTTGCGCCCCGTTGCAGGATTGACCGCACAACCCGCCAGCCAGCCGCAGAGCAGACACAGCGTCAACGCACGCATCATGGCAACACCTCCAGCATCGCCGAATGAGTCAGCGGCAGCATCCAGCGCGCCTGCCCACGGCTCAAGCTACCACGCGACTGACGATCAATGACCCAGCCACGCGCTTCAACCTGTCTCCCCTTGAGTTTCTCCAAGGCACGCACGTCGAACTCACCCAGCAGTTCCGGCGCCACGCGCAATACCCGACCACCGTCGAGGTCGATCCAGAGGCCGCCTCGGTTGCGCTGCACACTGGTGACCCGCCCGCCGAGCAAGGCGAAGCCTCCACCACGTAACTGGCCAGCCGCCTTCACCTGCTCGCTACGCCACACGCCAAGCCGCTTGCTGCGCGCCTGACGCTCGGCCTGCGCCTGACAGGTCACCAGCGTAGTGTTAGGTGCCACCGCGACCATGAAGCCAAGGCCTTCGCTCAGTAGCTGCGCCTCGAGATTGCGCCCCTGGCGGTCGTAAAGATGACCCAGGGTACGTCCGTAACGATCCTTGCGCGGTTCACCGTAGAGCAGGCCGACACGTCCATCGCTGGCATCGATCAACGCCTGCAGGCGGCGCTTGGCCTGCAACGCATAGGGTTCATCACTACGCCCCTTGCGCCCAAGCTCGGGCGCGTTGATGCCAATCAGACGAATGCTGCGCCCATCGGCCAGGCGCACCGTATCGCCATCGACGACCTGGCGCACGGCGACCTGAGCAAGATTGGCAGGCAGGGGGCAGAAGGCCTGGGCCAGGTCGACGCATAGCAGAGAAACGAAAAAGGCGCCCACCAGGGACGCCTTTTTCACTATCACGGACAGGTGCATGGCACGCTCCGTAATGCTTCGGTCGCTTACTTGGCGCCGAATACGCCGAAACGCTGCTTGAAGCGATCGATACGGCCGCCGGTGTCCAGCACTTTCTGCTTGCCGGTGTAGAACGGATGGCACTCGGAGCAAACGTCGAGGCTCAGGTTCTTGCCCAGGGTGGAGCGGGTCTTGATCACGTTACCGCAGGAGCAGGTAGCGTCGATTTCGACGTAGTTCGGATGGATATCGGCTTTCATCGTGCTTTCCTCAAGGTAGTCGTGCCGCCACCGGACCAATGTCAGGCACCGCACAGAAATAGGCCGCGCATCTTACCAGACGCGCAAGTCGATGCAAGCCGCGCAAGGTGCCGGTCGTCGCGTGGTAACATCGCCCGCCTGTTCGTGGAGTTTCTGGCTTGCCCAACCTGATCCTGCGCCTCGCCGTGCCCTCGCCGCTGCGCCGCCTGTTCGACTACCTCGCCCCTGCCGGCGTGTCGCGCAGCGCCCTGCAGCCCGGCGTGCGCCTGCGCGTGCCCTTCGGCCGACGCGAGATGATCGGCGTGCTGGTGGAGGTCAACAGCCAGAGCGAAGTCCCACTCGACAAGCTCAAGCCCGCCCTTGAACTGCTCGACGCCCGCCCACCGCTGCCAGCGTCGCTGTTCAAGCTGTGCCTGTGGACGGCGCAGTACTACCAGCACAGCCTCGGCGACACCCTGAACTGGGCCTTGCCGGTGTTGCTACGCCAGGGCGAGCCGGCCGAAACCCGCCAGGAGCGCTACTGGCTGGCCAGCAAAGGCGCCAGTGTCGACGATCCTCGCCTGGCCCGCGCCCCGCGCCAACGCGACGCGCTCAAGGCGCTGGCGCAACATCCGCACGGCGTGGCCCACAGCCTGCTCAGCCAGTTGCAACTCAACCGCGACAGCCTGCAACTGCTGCATGAGAAAGGACTGGTACGCGTCGAGGTGCGCCGCACCCAGCCGCATGCCAAGCCTGCGCACTGGCTGGCACAACCGGAACTGCCGCTGAACGCCGAGCAGCGCGCCGCGGTGAATGCCGTGGCGTCAGGCTGGGGCCAGTTCAATGCCTTTCTGCTTGCCGGCGTTACCGGCAGCGGCAAGACCGAGGTCTATCTGCAACTGATCCATCAGTGCCTGGAGGCCGGCAAGCAAGCGCTGGTGCTGATCCCCGAGATCAACCTCGGGCCGCAGACCTTCGATCGCTTTGCCCGCCGCTTCAATGCACGTATCGCCCTGCTACATTCAGCGGTGAACGATCGTGAGCGCCTCGACGTCTGGCTGGCGGCACGTGATGGCGAAGCCGACATCATCATCGGTACGCGTTCGGCCCTGTTCACGCCGATGAAGAATCCGGGACTGATCATCGTCGACGAAGAACACGACGCTTCCTATAAACAGCAGGAAGGCCTGCGCTACCACGCCCGCGACCTGGCACTGGTGCGCGCCCGCCAGGAAAATGTGCCCATCGTCCTCGGCTCGGCCACGCCCTCACTGGAAAGCCTGCACAACGCCCACAGTGGCCGCTATGCCCTGCTCAAGCTGACCCAGCGTGCCGGCGGCGCCAGCCAGCCACGCTTCCTGCGCCTGGACGTGAAAAGCCGGCCACTGGACTCGGGCATCTCCGGGCCGATGCAGCAAGCCATTGCCCAGACGCTGGCAGCCGGTCAGCAGGTGCTGGTGTTCCTCAACCGCCGAGGCTTCGCCCCGACGTTACTCTGCCATGATTGCGGCTGGCTATCCGAGTGCCCGCGCTGCGATGCACGCATGACCGTGCACCAGCGCTATCAGGAGCTGCGCTGCCACCACTGCGGCCACGTCGAGAAACAGCCGAGCAACTGCCCTAAATGCCAGCATGTCGACCTGCGCCCGGTCGGCGCCGGCACCGAGCGCGCCGAAGAGCGCCTGGCGGTGCTGTTTCCCGACTACCCGGTGCTGCGCATCGACCGCGACAGTACCTCGCGCAAGGGCGCGATGGATCGCCTGTTCGCCACCATCAACAAGGGTGAGCCGTGCATCCTGGTCGGCACCCAGATGCTCGCCAAGGGTCACCATTTCCCGCGGGTGACGCTGGTGTCGATTCTCGATGCCGACGGCGGGTTGTTTTCGGCGGACTTCCGCGCCAGCGAGCGCATGGCGCAGCTGATCGTGCAGGTCGCCGGGCGCGCCGGGCGCGCCGAAGAACCGGGCAAGGTGATCATCCAGAGCCACCTGGCCGACCACCCGCTGCTGGTGCAACTGACCGAGCAGGGCTACTTCGCCTTTGCCGAACAGGCGCTGAGCGAAAGGCGCAGCGCCGGCTTGCCGCCGTTCTGCCACCTGGCCCTGCTACGCGCCGAGGCGCACAAGCCCGGCCAGGCGGAAGGCTTTCTCGATGAAGCCTGCAGCGAGGCCGAGCATCTGCTGGGCGAACTGAATCTCTCCGGCATCGAACTGCTCGGCCCGGTTCCCGCACCGATGGAACGCCGCGCCGGGCGCTTCCGCGCGCAACTGCTGGTACAGGGTAATGCCCGCGCCCCGCTGCACAGGCTGCTCAACCACTGGCTGCATGCGCTGGAGCAAATGCCCAGCGGCCGGGCGGTGCGCTGGTCGCTGGATGTCGACCCGATCGATCTTTTCTAAGCGGCACGCTGCCAGCCTCTAATCCGTAGGGTGGGCCGGACGGCGTCCCGCTTCAGCCCACCAACAGCGGCCAGCCTCGGTGGGCTGAAGCCCACCCTACCCACTCCCCACGGAAACGCGGCACGCTTTTCCTTGCCGCTTGTGGCTTGCCGCTTGCCGCTGCTCTTATAATGCGCAGTTTTCGACCAAAGCCCCAAGGCAACCCGAGCCGAACATGAAAGACAGCATTCGCCACCTGATCCAGCAAGCCCTCGACCGCCTGACCGCCGAAGGCGTGTTGCCTGCGGGCCTGACGCCGGCCATCCAGGTGGAGAACACCAGGGACAAGAGCCACGGCGACTTCGCCAGCAACATCGCCATGATGCTGGCCAAGCCGGCTGGCATGAAGCCGCGCGACCTGGCCGAGAAACTCATCGCCGCCCTGCCGACCGACGCGCAGATCACCAAGGTGGAAATCGCCGGCCCCGGCTTTCTCAACTTTTTCCAGAACAGCGATGCCCTGGCCCAGCGCCTGGAAGCCGCGCTGGCTGACGCCACGCTCGGCGTGCGCAAGAACGGCCCGGCGCAGCGTGTGGTGGTCGACCTGTCCGCCCCCAACCTGGCCAAGGAAATGCACGTCGGCCACCTGCGCTCGACCATCATCGGCGACGGCGTGGCGCGCGTGCTGGAGTTTCTCGGCGACACGGTGATCCGCCAGAACCACGTCGGCGACTGGGGCACCCAGTTCGGCATGCTGCTGGCTTATATGCAGGAAAACCCGGCCGCCGCCGAAAGCGAGCTGGCCGACCTGGAAGGCTTCTACCGCGCCGCCAAGAAGCGCTTCGACGAATCCCCTGAGTTCGCCGACCGCGCGCGCCAACTGGTGGTCGAGCTGCAGGCCGGTGACGCCGAGTGCCTGCGCCTGTGGCATCGCTTCAACGACATCTCCCTGTCGCACTGCCAGGCGCTGTATGACCGCCTCGGCGTCAAGCTGAGCATGGCCGACGTCAAAGGCGAAAGCGCCTATAACGACGACCTGCCGCAGGTCGTTGCCGATCTCGCCGCCAAGGGTCTGCTGACCGAAGACAACGGCGCCCAGTGCGTGTTCATGGACGAGTTCAAGAACGCCGAAGGCAACCCGCTGCCGCTGATCGTGCAGAAGGCGGGCGGCGGCTATCTGTACGCCACCACCGACCTGGCCGCCACCCGCTACCGCGCCGGCACGCTCAAGGCCGACCGCGTGCTGTACTTCGTCGACCAGCGTCAGGCGCTGCACTTCCAGATGGTCTTCGCCTGCGCGCGCCTGGCCGGCTTCGTCCCGGCCAGCATGGACATGGAACACATGGGCTTCGGCACCATGAACGGCCCGGACGGCCGTCCGTTCAAGACCCGCGACGGCGGCACGGTGAAACTGGTGCAACTGCTCGACGAAGCCGAGCAACGGGCCTACGAGCTGGTCAAGAGCAAGAACCCGGACCTCGGCGAAGACGAGCTGCGTCAGATCGCCCGTGTAGTCGGCATCGCTTCGGTGAAATACGCTGACCTGTCCAAGCACCGCACCAGCGACTACAGCTTCAACTTCGACCTGATGCTCAGCTTCGAAGGCAACACCGCCCCCTACCTGCTGTACGCCTACACCCGCGTCGCCGGCGTGTTCCGTAAACTGGGCAAGGCCGTGGACGAAATCGGCGGACAAATCACCCTGGCTGCCGAGCAGGAGCAAGCCCTGGCCGCCAAGCTGGCACAGTTCAACGAGCTGCTGGGCAACGTCGCCGACAAGGGCACGCCACATATCCTGTGCGCCTACCTGTACGACCTCGCCGGGCTGTTCTCCAGCTTCTACGAGAACTGCCCGATCCTCGCTGCCGAGGATGAAGCCACGCGCAACAGCCGCCTGCGCCTGACCGCCCTGACCGGCCGTACCCTCAAGCAGGGCTTGGAGCTGCTCGGCCTGGAAACCCTGGAGCGCATGTAAATGGCCGCGCGCAAGAAGCCGGCGCCGAAACGCGGCGCCAGTCGCTATCAGGCTCCGGCGAAGAAACCCGTACCGGGCTGGATCTGGCTGGCCTGCGGCCTGGTGGTCGGCGGTTTCTTCATGTTCCTGTTCAGCCTCGAACCGGGCCGTGACGAGATCAAACGCGACAAGAGCGAGCAGGTGCGCAGCAGCAAGCCCGAGCCGAAGCCGACGCAACCCGAGCCGGCCAGGCCCAAGTACGACTTCTACACCCTGCTGCCGGAATCCGAAGTGATCCTGCCACAGGCCCTGGAAGAAACGCCGCCGCCCGTGCCTGAGCAAAAACCGGTCACCCCGGAAGAAGCCGCGAAGATCGACACCGCCCGCGCCGAAGCTGCGCTCAACGGCCAGGTGCCGCCGCCCGCGCCGCCCGTGCTGGCCAGCGCGCCGGTCACCACGCAGTTCTTCCTGCAGGCCGGTTCGTTCCGCAAACGCGACGACGCCGACGGCCTGCGCGCGCAGATCATCCTGCTCGGCCAGAACGTACGGGTGGAAACCGGCAAGGTGCGCGAGGAGACCTGGCACCGCGTCCTGGTCGGCCCCTTCGCCAGTCGCGAGCAACTGGCCAGCGCGCAGAAGACCCTGGCAGCCGGCGGCTTCAGCAACCTGCTGTTACAGCAGCGTCAGGTCCGCTGATCGCCGTTTGATCCGCCGCCGGTTGAAAAGCCGCGGCGGGCACCCCATCTGAGTTTCCATCCGGGCAAGTTCGCCCCGCAGCGTGGAGATTCCCCCTTGACCACCATCGTTTCAGTGCGCCGCCACGGCAAGGTCGTGATGGCTGGCGACGGCCAGGTTTCCCTCGGCAACACCGTCATGAAGGGCAACGCCAAGAAGGTGCGCCGCCTTTATCACGGCCAAGTGCTGGCCGGCTTCGCCGGTGCCACCGCCGATGCCTTTACCCTGTTCGAGCGCTTCGAAGGCCAGCTGGAAAAACACCAGGGCCATCTGGTGCGTGCCGCCGTCGAGCTGGCCAAGGATTGGCGTACCGACCGCAGTCTGAGCCGCCTGGAAGCCATGCTGGCCGTAGCCAACAAGGATGCCTCGCTGATCATCACCGGCAACGGCGACGTCGTCGAACCCGAAGAAGGCCTGATCGCCATGGGTTCCGGCGGCAACTTCGCCCAGGCCGCCGCGCGCGCCCTGCTGATGAAGACTGACCTGTCCGCCCTCGAGATAGCGCAGACTGCACTCGGCATCGCCGGCGACATCTGCGTGTTCACCAATCATCATCAGACCATCGAGGAACTGGATGCCGCCGAGTGAGGCCTATCTAAAAACTACTTGCGTTGTCATCGCCGCGTTGAAAACAGGCTCAGAATGCTCATTTACAACAGTAAAGTCGACCGCGACTCCGACCGTTCCTCGCCTGTTTCCGCCTTGCGCTGACTGCCTCGCCTACGTTTTTAGAGAGCCCCCAAGCGTCCACTTTTTTCATAGATACGATAGCGAGCCCGATTCCATGTCCATGACGCCCCGCGAGATCGTCCACGAACTCAACCGCCACATCATCGGCCAGGACGACGCCAAGCGCGCCGTGGCCATTGCCCTGCGCAACCGCTGGCGGCGCATGCAGCTGCCAGCCGAGCTGCGCCAGGAAGTGACGCCGAAGAACATCCTGATGATCGGCCCGACCGGCGTCGGCAAGACCGAGATCGCCCGCCGCCTGGCCAAGCTGGCCAATGCCCCGTTCCTGAAAGTCGAAGCGACCAAGTTCACCGAGGTGGGCTACGTTGGCCGCGACGTCGAATCGATCATCCGTGACCTGGCCGATGCAGCGGTGAAGATGCTGCGCGAGCAGGAGATGACCAAGGTGCGCCACCGCGCCGAGGACGCTGCCGAGGAGCGCATCCTCGACGCCCTGTTGCCGCCTGCGCGCCAGGGCTTCGGTGACGAGCCGGTGCGCAGCGAGGATTCCAACACCCGCCAGCTGTTCCGCAAGCGTCTGCGCGAAGGTCAGTTGAACGACAAGGAAATCGACATCGAAGTGGCCGACTCGCCCATGGGCGTGGAGATCATGACCCCGCCGGGCATGGAAGAGATGACCAGCCAGTTGCAAAATCTGTTCTCCAGCATAGGCCAGGGCAAGAAGAAGAGCCGCAAGCTCAAGGTTGCCGATGCGCTGAAGCTGGTGCGCGACGAGGAAGCTGCGCGCCTGGTCAACGAGGAAGAACTCAAGGCCCGCGCTCTGGAGGCCGTCGAGCAGCACGGCATCGTCTTCATCGACGAGATCGACAAGGTGGCCAAGCGCGGCAACACCGGCGGCGCCGATGTGTCGCGCGAGGGCGTGCAACGTGATTTGCTGCCGCTGATCGAGGGCTGCACGGTCAACACCAAACTGGGCATGGTCAAGACCGACCACATCCTGTTCATCGCCTCGGGCGCCTTCCACCTGAGCAAACCGAGTGATCTGGTGCCGGAGCTGCAGGGTCGCCTGCCGATCCGCGTCGAGCTCAAGGCGCTGAGCCCGCAGGACTTCGAACGCATCCTCAGCGAACCGCACGCCTCGCTCACCGAACAGTACAGCGCCTTGCTGAAAACCGAAGGGCTGGATATCGAGTTCGCCGAAGACGGCATCAAACGCATTGCCGAGATTGCCTGGCAGGTCAACGAGAAAACCGAGAACATCGGTGCTCGGCGCCTGCACACCCTGCTCGAACGCCTGCTGGAGGAAGTCTCCTTCACGGCCTCCGATCTGGCAGGCCAGCAGAACGGCGAAGCCATCCGTATCGACGCCGCCTACGTCAATGGCCACCTCGGCGAGCTGGCGCAGGACGAAGACCTGTCGCGTTATATTCTGTAACCCCGTAGCCCGGATGCAACCCGGGGGCGTTCACCACCGCGTCCCGGATTGCATCCGGGCTACATCGTTTTCAGGAGCCGAGTATGCCCATCCCCAGCGCGATCAAACTGCACAAGGCCTCGAAGACTCTGGAGCTGCGTTACGGCGAGCAGAGCTATTCGCTCAGCGCCGAGTTCCTGCGTGTACATTCGCCCTCGGCCGAGGTACAAGGGCATGGCAAACCCATCCTGCAGACGGGCAAACTCAACGTTGGCCTGGAGCGCATCGAACCGGCCGGCAACTATGCACTGAAGCTGTGCTTCGACGATGGCCATGACAGCGGTCTGTTCACCTGGGAATACCTCTACGAACTGGCCACCCGGCACGATCAACTCTGGGCCGACTACCTGGCGCAGCTCAGTGCTGCAGGCCAATCCCGCGACCCCAGCGAAAGCGTCGTGCGTCTGATGCTCTGAACCGCGCGTACACCTCGTCGCAGAGCGCTCGCCTTCCTTTCCCGCCTCATTACCCGGTAGTTAGAACGATTTTTCTAAACTATCGCGGCATACTCTCGCCCCATCGATCAGCTTGCCTAACGGCAAAAACTCGGGTAACCAAGGAACTGGCAGGTTCCCTGCATTTGGCCCTGCCAGATGCAATGCATGACGCGGACGCGATCCGCACCCGGCAACCCGAGCAGTACCTGGCCCCTGTTTCGCCGCGAGCGCAGCCGGTACGTGACTCAGGACATTGGAGCGTCGTAGATGAGTGACAAGAATAACGAAGACCTGAAACGCCAGGCCTCTGAAAATACTCTGGGACTCAACCCGGTAATCGGCATTCGCGGCAAGGATCTGCTGACCTCTGCCCGTATGGTGCTCGCCCAGGCACTCAAGCAACCCTTCCACAGTGCCAAGCATGTCGCCCACTTCGGCCTGGAGCTGAAGAACGTCATGCTCGGTCAGTCCGCGCTCAAACCCGAAGAGGGTGACCGCCGCTTCAATGATCCGACCTGGAGCCAGAACCCCCTGTATCGCCGTTATCTGCAGACCTACCTGGCCTGGCGCAAGGAGCTGCATGACTGGATCGAGCACAGTTCGCTGTCCGAGCAGGACGCCAGTCGCGGCCACTTCGTCATCAACCTGATGACCGAAGCCATGGCGCCGAGCAACAGCATGGCCAACCCGGCGGCAGTCAAACGTTTCTTCGAAACCGGCGGCAAGAGCCTGCTCGATGGTCTTTCGCACCTGGCCAAGGACATGGTGCACAACGGCGGCATGCCCAGCCAGGTGAACATGGAGGCCTTCGAGGTCGGCAAGAACCTGGCCACCACCGAGGGTGCCGTGGTCTTCCGCAACGACGTGCTGGAGCTGATCCAGTACAAGCCGATCACCGAGAGCGTGCACGAGCGTCCGCTGCTGGTGGTGCCGCCACAGATCAACAAGTTCTACGTCTTCGACCTGTCGCCGGACAAGAGCCTGGCGCGCTTCCTCCTGCGCAGCCAGGTGCAGACCTTCGTGGTCAGCTGGCGCAACCCGACCAAGGCGCAACGCGAGTGGGGCCTGTCCACCTACATTGCGGCACTCAAGGAAGCCATCGACGTCATCTGCGCCATCACCGGCAGCAAGGACGTCAACATGCTCGGCGCCTGCTCCGGCGGCCTGACCACGGCCTCGCTGCTCGGCCACTACGCCGCGCTCGGCGAGCCCAAGGTCAACGCCCTGACCCTGCTGGTCAGCGTGCTCGACACCCAGCTCGACACCCAGGTTGCCCTGTTCGCCGACGAGAAGACCCTGGAAGCCGCCAAGCGCCGCTCCTACCAGGCCGGCGTGCTGGAAGGCAGCGACATGGCCAAAGTATTCGCCTGGATGCGCCCCAACGACCTGATCTGGAACTACTGGGTCAACAACTACCTGCTCGGCAACGAGCCGCCGGTGTTCGACATTCTCTACTGGAACAACGACACCACGCGTCTGCCGGCCGCGCTGCACGGCGAGTTCATCGACATGTTCCAGACCAACCCGCTGACCCGTCCGGGTGCGCTGGAAGTCTGCGGCACGCCGATCGACCTCAAGCAGGTCACCTGCGACTTCTTCGTCGTCGCCGGCACCACCGACCACATCACGCCCTGGGATTCCTGCTACAAGTCGGCGCACCTGTTCGGCGGCAAGTGCGAGTTCGTGCTGTCCAACAGCGGCCATATCCAGAGCATTCTCAACCCGCCGGGCAACCCCAAGGCGCGCTACATGACCAACAGCGAGATGCCGCTGGATCCGAAAGCCTGGCAGGAAAGCTCGACCAAGCATGCCGATTCCTGGTGGCTGCACTGGCAAAGCTGGCTGGCCGAGCGCTCGGGCAAGACCAAGAACGCTCCCAGCGCCCTGGGCAACAAGAAATTCCCGGCCGGCGAAGCCGCTCCGGGCACCTACGTACACGAACGCTGATTCGTCAGCCACAACCGCAGCGGCACCGGGAAGTGCCGCACGTCACGCGCCTGCTCGGACGTGGCGAACCAGGCACAGCCTGGTAACCCTGGAGGCGGCCCGGACGGCCGTCTTCAGCGCTCAACTCCACAGGGGCTGCGCCCATGCCGCAACCATTCGTATTCCGCACCATCGACCTCGATGGGCAGACCATCCGCACGGCAGTGCGGCCGGGCAACAGTCAGCTGGTGCCGCTGCTGATCTTCAACGGTATCGGTGCCAACCTGGAACTGGTCATGCCCTTCGTCGCCGCCCTCGATCCGGAGCTGGAAATCATCGCCTTCGACGTTCCCGGTGTCGGCGGTTCCTCGACCCCGGCCACGCCCTATCGCTTCCCCGGCCTGGCCAAGCTGGCGGCACGCATGCTCGATTACCTGAACTACGGTCAGGTCAATGCCATCGGCGTGTCCTGGGGCGGCGCCCTGGCCCAGCAGTTCGCCCACGACTACCCGGAGCGCTGCAAGAAGCTGATCCTCGCCGCCACCTCGGCCGGCGCGGTGATGGTGCCGGGCAAGCCCAAGGTGCTCTGGCGCATGGCCAGCCCACGCCGCTATGTGCAGCCGTCCTACGGCGTGCGCATCGCCCCGGACATCTACGGCGGCGCCTTCCGCCGCGATCCCAAGCTGGCCATGGCACACGCCAGCAAGGTGCGCTCCGGCGGCAAGATGGGCTACTACTGGCAGCTGTTCGCCGGCCTCGGCTGGACCAGCATCCACTGGCTGCACAAGATCCGCCAACCGACGCTGGTGATGGCCGGCGATGACGACCCGCTGATTCCGTTGATCAACATGCGCCTGCTGGCCTGGCGCATTCCCAACGCCGAACTGCACGTGATCGACGACGGCCACCTGTTCCTGGTGACCCGCGCCGAAGCGGTGGCACCGATCATCATGAAGTTTCTCGAAGAGGAACGGCACCGCGCGGTGATGCACCCGCAGCCTACGCCCGCACGTCAGCATTGACGGCACCGGTTTGGTGCGCAATGTTCTGCATGTTTGACCAAGGGGCCGATATCGGCCCCTTCGAATCTCGCTAGGCGCTCTGCAATGCACGTCCCGCGCGCCTGGTACAAGGCTTGCTGCAGAGGCTGCATAAGCAAGGCGCGCGTCAGGCGCTGCGCGCCATGACAGTCTCTTGCGGGTCGCCCTGACGATCTGCCAGACGGTTTGACGATGGAGTGTTACACCATGCGAGACAAGTCGACCCCGGCTTCACTGCCGGCACCTGCCACCTTCATGAATGCCCAGAGCGCGGTGGTCGGCGTGCGCGGGCGCGACCTGCTGTCGACCATGCGCCTGCTGGCCAGACAGGGTCTGAAGAATCCAGTGCGCAGCGGCCGGCATCTGCTGGCCTTCGGTGACCAGTTGAGTCGCGTGCTACTCGGCGACACCCTGCACAAGGTCAATCCACAGGACACGCGCTTCGCCGATCCGACCTGGCACCTCAACCCCCTCTACCGGCGCAGCCTGCAGGCCTATCTGGCGTGGCAGAAGCAACTGGCGGCATGGATCGACGACAGCGACCTGTCGGCCGATGACCGTACCCGCGCGCGCTTTCTCGCCTCACTGATGAGCGACGCGCTGTCACCGTCCAACAGCCCGCTCAATCCGCAAGCGCTCAAGGAGCTGTTCAACACCGGCGGCAGCAGCGCCTTCAGGGGTCTGCGCCATCTGCTCGACGACCTGCTGCACAACGGCGGCATGCCCAGCCAGGTCAGCAAGCAGGCCTTCGAGGTTGGCCGCAACCTGGCCTGCACACCCGGCGCCGTGGTGTTTCGCAACGAGCTGCTGGAGCTGATCCAGTACAGGCCGATGAGCGAGAAACAGTACCTGCGCCCGCTGCTGATAGTGCCGCCGCAGATCAACAAGTACTACATATTCGATTTGTCCAACGACAAGAGCTTCGTCCAGTACGCGCTGAAGAACGGCCTGCAGACCTTCATGATCAGCTGGCGCAACCCCGACCCACGGCACCGCGAATGGGGCCTGTCGAGCTATGTGCAGGCCGTCGAGGAAGCCGTCGATGCCTGCCGCGCGATCACCGGCAGCAAGGACGTCAACCTGCTCGGTGCCTGCGCCGGTGGCCTGACCATCGCCGCCCTGCAGGGCCATCTGCAGGCGCGTCGACAATTGCGCAAAGTGGCCAGCGCCACCTATATGGTCAGCCTGCTCGACAGCCAGATCGACAGCCCGGCGATGCTCTTCGCCGATGAGGAAACCCTCGAGTCGGCCAAACGCCGCTCCTACCAGCAAGGCGTGCTCGATGGCCGCGACATGGCCCGGGTGTTCGCCTGGATGCGTCCCAACGACCTGATCTGGAACTACTGGATCAACAATTACCTGCTCGGCAAGCAACCACCGGCGTTCGACATCCTCTACTGGAACAACGACAACACCCGCCTGCCTGCCGCCCTGCATGGCGACCTGATCGACTTCTTCAAGCACAACCCGCTCAGCCGCGCCGGCGCCCTGGAGGTATGCGGCACGCCGGTGGATCTGAGCAAGGTCAACGTCGACAGCTTCGGCGTGGCGGGCATCAATGATCACATCACCCCCTGGGATGCGGTCTATCGCTCGACCCTGCTGCTTGGCGGCAAACGCCATTTCATTTTGTCCAACAGCGGCCATATCCAGAGCATCCTCAACCCGCCGGGCAACCCCAAGGCCAATTACTACGAGAACGCCAAGCTCACCTCCGATCCGCGCGCCTGGTATCACGACGCCACGCACCGGCAAGGCAGTTGGTGGCCGCAGTGGCTGGAATGGATGCAGGCCCGCTCTGGCGAACAACGCGAGACCCTGGCGACCCTGGGCAGCGCCAGGCACCCGCCCATGGAAGCTGCACCCGGCACCTACGTGCATATCCGCTGAAGCGCCATGCCACGCCAAAAAGGCCTGCGCGGCATGCCCGCATCCCTCATCCGGCGCTTCGCGCCACCTTCTCCCGAAGGGAGAAGGACATGAGAGATGTCGCTACGCGACTTTTACTAAAGGGATGGTCGGCTGCATGCCGGCCGGTTATCGTCAGGCCTCCGGCGCCACGAACAAGAAGAGACGGATGAAAACCCGCGAGCGCATTCTGCAAACCGCCCTGATGCTGTTCAACGAACAGGGCGAGCCCAACGTATCCACCCTGGAGATCGCCAACGAGCTGGAGATCAGCCCGGGCAATCTCTACTACCACTTCCATGGCAAGGAACCGCTGGTGCTGGAGCTGTTCGAGCGTTTCCAGGCCGAGATGGCGCCGCTACTCGACCCGCCTGCCGAAGCTGAGCTGGACGTGCAAGACTACTGGCTGTTCCTGCACCTGATCGTCGAGCGCCTGGCGCAATACCGCTTCCTTTTCCAGGACATGTCCAACCTGGCCGGACGCCTGCCGAAACTGGCGCGCGGCATTCGCCACTGGCTCAACGCACTGAAACGTACGCTGGCCGCGCTACTGGCCCGTCTGATGGCCAACGGCCAACTGAACAGCGGCACTCAATCGCTTGGCCAACTGGTCGAACAGATCACCCTGACCCTGCTGTTCTCCCTCGATTACCAGCGCATTCTTGGCCAGGAAGGCGAAGTACGTCTGGTGGTGTACCAGATCATGATGCTGGCCGCGCCGCACCTTAACCAACCCTCACGCGGCACCGTCGAGCATCTGGCGCTGCGTTACCTGGAGGCCTGATGCGCAGCCTCGGTTGCTGCGTATAGCGCATGCCCGCACCTGAAATGAAAACGCCCGGCACGTGGCCGGGCGCTTTTGATCCTGAGAAACTCAGGACGAAGTGGCGGGCGTCGCCGTAGTGGCAGCCGGAGCCGGTGCAGCAGCCGGGGTAGCAGCGGCGACAGGTGCCGGAGCCGGCGCGGCCGGTTTCGGCGCTGCGGCCTTGGGCGCTGCCGGCTTCTTCGCAGCAGCCGGTTTGGCTGCTGGCTTAGCTGCAGGCTTGGCCGCAGCCGCTGGCTTGGCAGCGGGTTTCGCTGCGGTCTTAGCTGCCGGTTTAGTCGCGGGCTTGGCCGCAGGTTTAGCTGCCGGTTTTGCTGCAACAGGTTTCGCGGCGGGCTTGGCTGCAGCTTTGGTGGCCGGTTTCGCAGCAGGTTTGGCAGCTGCTTTCGCAGCCGGCTTAGCCGCAGCCTTCACGGCAGGTTTGGCCACGGACTTGGCCGACACGCCAGCGATTTTTTCCAGTTGCTTGGTCAGGCTATCGACCTTGTCGTTCAGCGCCTTGACCTCATTGCGGCTGGGTACGCCCAGACGCGAGATGGCATTGTTCAGACGCTTGTCGAACGCCTCTTCCAGCTCGCTCCACTTGCCAATTGCCTTGTCCTTGACCTCATCGACCTTGGACTTGGCGGAGCCGACCTTGGAGCCGACACCTGCCTTGACTACGCCGACCTGCTTGTCGACTTCGCTCTTGGCCAACTTCTCGGCTTTCTCGCCGTCCTTGACCAGCGTATCGAACAGCTTGGTGCCGTCCTTGCTGACCTTGGAGTATGCGCCCAAGCCTGCCAACCAGATCTGACGCGAGTATTTCTCGACCTCGCCGATCCAGGAGCTGGTCTGCTTTTCGGTTTTCTTCTTAACAGCCATCCTGATCTCCTTATTTGGTACGCGCGACATGCTCGAGCAACGCGCTCAGCTCATCCAGCTTAGCAGAGAGTGCTTCCACATCCTGCTTGGACGGAATGCCGATGCGGTTCAGCGCGGCAGCCACACGGGTATCGAAAGCCTTCTCGATCTTGTCGAGTTGCACTTCGACCTTGCCTTTGACACTGGTGACATTGGTGACATTGGAATTGACCGACTGCTTGACCGATTCGATCTGGCTGTTGGCCGCCTCGACCTGCTCGTCGACCAGCTTCTTGCCTTTGCTTTCAACGCCTTCGCCGGCCTTGACCAGCTCCTTGAAGTAACCGACGCCTTCGGCACCGGCCTTGGCGTAGGCACCCAGACCAGCGAGGTAAATCTTGCGGGCATAGCCCTTCACATCGTCGAGTACGCCAGCCTTGTCTTCGACCACAGCTTCGACTTTTTTCTTCACGGCAACTTTCGACATGGTGCACCTCACGCGCTTTGACAGTTAGCGGAAACGCCCACGGTTTGCAGGCTTGGGTACACACTAGGGAGAAAAATTAGAAATCGCATACTAGGAGCGGCTAGCCACAACCCGTAACGTGGATCACGCTTCACCCCGGTGGATGTAAAAAGCGCCATCCACCCTTGTGCCTGCGGGTTCAGGCCAGCGACTTGTCCAGTACCTGCTCGATCTCGCGCTGGATCATGCCGCCCATGGGCGACAGCAGCAGACCGAGCTTGAGTTCCACCCGCACGGTGTCTTCACCCACCGCGATGCTGCCGTCGGCACCGCTGCGCTTGAACTCCAGGGTGTCGCCGTTCCAGCGGTAGCGCACGTCGTACTCGCTGGCCAGGCGCTCGGCCAGGCGCTCGGCCTTTTCACGGGCGGCTTCGCGGCCGAGGGAATGGGATCGTTCGACACGAATACGGGACATGGCAACTCCTTGAACGGGCAGCGCGCCGCGACGCTGCGGCATGTAGTCACAGCACTCTACCAGCCCGGCGCATGGCCGGGCACCCGAACAAGACAAAGACTGCACGCAGCTTTAGAATGATGCGGTTTTCTACCCGGTGAGAGCGACATGAGCGATCCACGCAAGGCCCAGGAGCAGGAACCCACCACCCACTTCGGCTTCCAGGACGTACCGGAAAGCCAGAAGGCGGAGAAGGTAGCCGAAGTCTTCCACTCCGTTGCAGCCAAGTACGACCTGATGAACGACGTGCTGTCCGGCGGCCTGCATCGCCTGTGGAAGCGCTTCACCATCGAGCTGTCCGGCGTACGCACCGGCAACCGCGTGCTCGACATCGCCGGCGGCACCGGCGATCTGACCCGCAAGTTCTCCAGCATCGTCGGCCCCACCGGCCAGGTGGTGCTGGCCGATATCAACGACTCCATGCTCAAGGTCGGCCGCGACCGCCTGCTGGACAAGGGCGTGGCCGGCAATGTGCAGTTCGTCCAGGCCGATGCCGAGAAGCTGCCGTTCCCCGACAACCACTTCGACGTGGTCACCATCGCCTTCGGCCTGCGCAACGTCACCCACAAGGAAGACGCCCTGCGCTCCATGCTGCGCGTACTCAAGCCCGGTGGCCGCCTGCTGGTGCTGGAATTCTCCAAGCCCGGCAATCCGCTGCTGGCCAAGGCCTACGACACCTATTCGTTCAGCTTCATGCCGCTGGCCGGCAAGCTGATCACCAACGATTCGGAAAGCTACCGCTACCTGGCCGAATCGATCCGCATGCACCCGGATCAGGAAACCCTCAAGGCGATGATGGTCGACGCCGGCTTCGAGCGCGTCACCTACCACAACATGACCGGCGGCATCGTCGCCCTGCATCGCGGCATCAAGCCCTGATGCTGCTGACCGGGCTGCTTGCGGGCGTCGAAACGGGGCTCAATCGCGTCCTGCGCCTCGACGGCACGGCGCTGCCACGCCTGCAGGCGCTGGCCGGCAAGGTCATCGCCGTGCACTGCCAAAGCCCGGCACTGGAACTGTTCATCCTGCCCAGCGGCGATGGCCTGCAACTGGCGTCGCAATGGCATGCACCCGCCGATTGCACACTCACGGCGCCTGCCGCCAGCCTGGCGCGCCTGGCCCTGAGCCGCGAGAAAACCGCCGTGCTGCATCGCCCCGAGGTGTCGCTCGAAGGCGACAGTGCGGCGCTGCTGCAACTGGCCGGGATACTTCAGGATCTGGAGCTGGACTGGGAATACGAAGTCTCGCGCTGGCTCGGCCCGGTGGCCACGACCCTGCTCGCCGGCCACCTGCGCAGCCGGGTCCATTTCGCCAGCCACGGCGCCGCGAGCCTCAATCAGGATCTGGCCGACTACCTGGCCGAAGAGTCACGCACCCTGGTCGGTCAACGCGAGGCCGATGTGCGCTTCGCCGAGCTGGATCAACTGAAACTCGCCCTCGACCGCCTGGAAGCACGCATCGAGCGCCTCACCTCTGCCCATAAGCCCGACGCATGAAGCTGCTTGCCGTTCGCCGTCTGTTGCGCATCAAGCGCGTGGTCATTCGCTACCAACTGGACGATCTGCTCCTCGCACTACCGCTGCCTTTCTGGCTGCGGGCGCTGTCCTGGCTGCTGCCATGGCGCTGGCTGCCGCGCAAGCCGCTCGACCTTTCGCGTGGCGCACGCCTGCGCCTGGCATTGGAGGATCTGGGGCCGATCTTCATCAAGTTCGGCCAGTTGCTCTCCACCCGTCGCGACCTGCTACCGCCGGATATCGCCGACGAGCTGGCACGCCTGCAGGATCAGGTGCCGCCCTTCCCGGAAGACCAGGCCATCGCCCTGATCGAGCGCCAACTGGGCGCCCCGGTGAGCGAGCTGTTCGCCCGTTTCGACAGCCAGCCGCTGGCCTCGGCTTCGGTGGCACAGGTGCATGCCGCACAGCTCAAGACCGGCGAACAGGTGGTGGTCAAGGTGGTACGCCCGGGCCTCAAGCCAATCATCCGTCAGGATCTGGCCTGGCTGTTCCTGATCGCCCGCGTCGCCGAGAAAGCTTCCGCCGATGCCCGTCGCCTGCGCCCGGTGGAGGTGGTCAGCGACTACGAAAAAACCATCTACGACGAACTTGACCTGTTGCGTGAGGCGGCCAACGCCAGCCAGTTACGGCGCAACTTCGACGGCTCGCCTCTGCTCTACGTGCCGCAGGTGTACTGGGATCTGTGCCGCCATCAGGTGCTGGTGATGGAGCGCATCTACGGCATCCCGGTGACCGATCTGGCGACCCTGGCCGACCAACGTACCGACATGAAACTGCTTGCCGAACGTGGCGTGGAAATCTTCTTCACCCAAGTGTTTCGCGACAGCTTCTTCCACGCCGACATGCACCCCGGCAACATCTTCGTCAGCACCCGCACGCCCTGGAGCCCGCAGTACATCGCCATCGACTGCGGCATCATAGGCAGCCTCACCGACGAGGATCAGGACTACCTGGCGCGCAACCTGATCGCCTTCTTCAAGCGCGACTACCGCAAGGTGGCGCAGTTGCACATCGACTCGGGCTGGGTGCCGGCCGACACCAAGGTCAACGAGTTCGAGGCGGCGATCCGTACCGTGTGCGAACCGATCTTCGAGCGTCCCCTGAAGGACATCTCCTTCGGCCAGTTGCTGCTACGCCTGTTCCAGACCGCGCGGCGCTTCAACATGGAAGTACAGCCGCAACTGGTGCTGCTGCAGAAAACCCTGCTCAACATCGAAGGCCTGGGTCGTCAGCTCTACCCGGATCTCGATCTGTGGAGCACCGCCCAGCCCTTCCTCGAACGCTGGATGCGCGAGCGCATCAGCCCGCTGCACCTGCTGCGCAACCTGCAGCAGCAGGCCGAGCAGGTACCGCACTTGTCGCAGATCGCCCGCGACACCCTGGAGCGCTTGCAACAGCAGCCCGCCAGCCAACCCGCCACCCTGGGCGCACAATGGCCGCTGCGCCTGCTTGGCGCGGCATTGATCGGCGCCGGTGCCGTGCAGGGGCTCGCCCCGCTGCTGGCGGCCTGGCCGGCCTGGCTGATGCTCGGTGCCGGCCTCTATCTGGTATTGCGCCGATAGCCAGGCAGCCACGGCACTGGCACACTTGACGGATTGACAGCCCGGTAGCCCCGGCAGATTTGGAACAGCGATGAACGATTGGCTCGACGAAATCCACTGGAACGAAGACGGCCTGGTGCCGGCCATCGCCCAGGATCACCAGACCGGCCGCATTCTGATGATGGCCTGGATGAACCGCGAATCCCTCACTCTTACCGTCAGCGAACAGCGCGCCATCTACTGGTCACGTTCGCGTGGCAAGCTGTGGCGCAAGGGCGAGGAGTCCGGCCACGTGCAGAAGTTGCACGAGTTGCGCCTGGACTGCGACGCCGACGTCATCGTGTTGATGGTCGAGCAACTGGGCGGCATCGCCTGCCACACCGGGCGTGAGAGCTGCTTCTACCGGGTCTACGAGAACGGCGCCTGGAAAACCGTCGATGCCGTTTTGAAAGACCCGCACGCCATCTATGCAGGACACAGCCATGAGTGACACCCTGAGCCGCCTGGCCGACGTACTGGAAGCGCGCAAGGGCGCAGCGTCCGAGAGCTCCTACGTCGCCAGCCTGTATCACAAGGGCCTGAACAAGATTCTGGAAAAGGTCGGCGAGGAATCGGTGGAAACCATCCTCGCCGCCAAGGACGCCGCCGTCAGCGGTGACTGTCAGGACCTGATCTACGAAACTGCCGACCTGTGGTTCCACAGCCTGGTCATGCTTGCCGCTCTCGGCCAGCATCCGCAGGCCGTGCTGGACGAACTGGATCGTCGTTTCGGCCTCTCCGGCCACGCGGAAAAAGCCGCGCGACCGCAATCCGAATAAACCTTCACAACGGAGTACACACCATGGGTTTCGGCGGCATCAGCATCTGGCAACTTCTGATCATCCTGCTCATCGTGGTCATGCTGTTCGGCACCAAGCGCCTGAAAAACCTGGGTGCTGATCTGGGCGACGCGATCAAGGGCTTCCGCAAGTCGATGGACAATGCCGAGGCCGACAAGCCCGCGGTCGAGGAGCCCAAGGGCCAGACCATCGACGCCCAGGCACGCAAGGTCGAAGAGCCGGCGAAGAAAGACTGAGCCATGTTCGAAATCGGTTTCAGCGAACTGCTGCTGGTTGGCCTGGTAGCTCTGGTGGTGCTCGGCCCCGAACGCCTGCCCGAGGCAGTGCGTACGGCCGGGCTGTGGATCGGGCGGATCAAGCGCAGTTTCAACTCGATCAAGGCCGAGGTAGAGCGTGAAATCGGCGCCGACGAAATCCGTCGTCAGTTGCACAACGAGCGCATCCTCGAACTGGAACGGGAAATGAAGGCGATGAAGCAGGACATCCTCGACACCGCCAACCTCAAGCCGGGCAGCCACGACGACAAGACCGGCGTCGAGCCGCCAGCGCCCGCCGCCCAGGACAAGAATCCCCAGCCATGAGCAAACTGCCGGACGCCGACCAGGAAATGCCTCTGGTCTCGCACCTGACCGAACTGCGTACGCGCCTGCTGCGCTGCGTGGTGATCATCCTGCTGATCTTCGCCGGGCTGTTCTACTTCGCCCAGGACATCTATGCACTGGTGGCGGCGCCATTGCGTGCCTACCTGCCGGAAGGCGCGACGATGATCGCCACCGGCGTCGCCTCGCCGTTTCTCACGCCATTCAAGCTGACCCTGATGTGCGCGCTGTTTCTTGGCATGCCGGTGATCCTGCATCAGGCCTGGGGCTTCATCGCGCCGGGCCTGTATACCCACGAACGACGCATCGCGGTGCCGCTGCTGATCTCCAGCATCTTCCTGTTCTACGCCGGGATGGCCTTCGCCTACTTCGTGGTGTTCCCGATCATGTTCGGCTTTTTCGCCAGCGTGACCCCGGAAGGCGTGGCGATGATGACCGACATTGGTCAGTACCTGGATTTCGTCCTGACCCTGTTCTTCGCCTTTGGCGTGGCGTTCGAAATCCCCATTGCCACCTTCCTGTTGCTCTGGGTCGGTATCGTCGACGTGGCCACGCTGCGCAAGAGCCGCCCCTACGTGATCGTTGGCTGCTTCGTGGTCGGCATGCTGCTGACGCCACCTGACGTGTTCTCGCAGACCCTGCTGGCGGTACCGATGTGGCTGCTGTTCGAGGCCGGCGTACTGGCTGGCGCCATGGTCAAGCGCAAGCGCGACGAGGAACAGAGCGAAGAAGACGCCAAGCCCGAAGACCAACCGCCCGCACCGCTGTCGTGAACCTGCTGCTGCTGGAAGACGCCGATTTCATCGGGGTCGATCGGGTTCGCCTCAGCGGCAGACGCCTGAAGCATCTGCATGAGGTGCATCGTGCCGAAGCCGGTGACCGTTTGCGCGTCGGTCGCCTTGGCGGACTGATGGGTGAAGGCTGCCTGACTGCCCTGGATGCCGAACATGCCGAACTGACGGTCAGCCTCGACCAACCGCCACCGGCCAAGCTGCCGTTGACCCTGGTCCTCGCCCTGCCCCGCCCGAAGATGCTCAAGCGTGTGCTGCAAACGGTCAGCGCCATGGGCGTGGCGCACCTGGTACTGGTCAACAGCTATCGTGTGGAGAAAAGCTTCTGGCAGACACCATTCCTCGATGCCGAAGCGCTTCGCGAACAACTGATCCTCGGCCTGGAGCAGGCGCGCGACACGCTGCTGCCCGAGGTGAGCATCGAGAAGCGCTTCAAGCCCTTCGTCGAGGATCGCCTGCCGGCGCTGGCGGCGGGAACCCTCGGCCTGACCGGTCACCCGGGTGATTACCCAGCCTGCCCACGTGCCGTCGAGCAGCCGGTAACCCTGGCCATCGGCCCGGAAGGCGGCTGGATCCCTTATGAAGTCGATCTGCTGCGCGACGCTGCCGGCCTGCAACCGGTGCAACTGGGCGAGCGCATTCTGCGGGTGGAAACGGCGGTGCCTGCGTTGCTGGCCAGATTGTTCTAGTACCTCGGATGGTGGACAAGCTTCGTGTTGTCCACCCTGCTCAGAAGCGGGCGCTGCTCGCGAAACGTTCAAGCCCCCAGCATTCGCGCCCCCAAACTAGCGCTAGACCTCGAGCAGAAAGGTCACCGGCCCATCGTTGACCAGATGCACCTGCATATTGGCACCGAAGCGCCCGGTGGCGACCTGCGGGTGCTGGGCCCTGGCCATTTCCACCAGGGCATCGAACAACGCAGCGCCCTGGGCTGGCGGCGCGGCGCTGGAGAAGCTGGGGCGCATGCCGCTCTTGGTGTCGGCGGCCAGGGTAAATTGCGAAACCAGTAACAGTCCGCCTTGTACGTCACTCAGCGAGCGGTTCATCTTGCCCGCTTCATCGCTGAATACCCGGTAGTTGAGCAGCTTGTGCAGGGCGCGGCCGAGGCTGGCCTGGTCGTCCTGAGGCTCGATGCCAATCAGTGCCAGCAGCCCCTGATCGATGCTGCCCACGGCTTCGCCGTCAACCTCTACCCGTGCGCCGGTCACGCGCTGGATCAACAGCTTCATGCATCCTCCGGCGGCAGGTCGAGCAGACGCCGGGCCATGTGTTCAGCCGCGCGCATCAGTGCATCTGTGATACCGGGCTCCGCCGCCGAGTGGCCGGCATCGCGGATGATCTGCAGCTCGCTGTTGGGCCAGGCCTGGTGCAGCGCCCAGGCGTTGTCCAGCGGGCAGATGGCGTCATAGCGGCCATGCACGATGATGCCCGGCAGGTGGGCGATCTTCGGCATGTCACGGAGCAGCTGATTGGGTTCGAGGAAGGCGTCGTTGACGAAGTAGTGGCACTCGATACGAGCGATGGACAGCGCCCGGTGCGCCTCGCTGAAGCGCTCGACCACCTGGGTATTGGGGCGCAGGGTGGCGGTGCGCCCTTCCCAGGTCGACCAGGCCTTGGCCGCGTGCATCTGGGCGATCTGGTCGGCCCCGGTCAGGCGTTTGTAGAAAGCCTGCATCAGATCGCCACGCTCCTCAGGCGGAATCGGTGCGACGTAGTCTTCCCAGTAATCGGGGAACAGGCGGCTGGCGCCTTCTTGGTAGAACCAGCTGAACTCCTGCGGCCGGCACAGGAAGATGCCGCGCAGAATCAGCCCGTGCACATGCTGTGGATGCGTTTGCGCATAGGCCAGCGCCAGGGTGGAACCCCAGGAGCCACCGAACAGCACGAACTTGTCGATCCCCAGGTGCTCGCGAATACGCTCGATATCGCCGATCAGCGCCTGGGTGGTGTTGTTCTCCAGGCTCGCGTGGGGCGTGGAACGGCCACAGCCGCGCTGGTCGAAGGTGACGATGCGATACAGTGCCGGATCGAAATAGCGGCGGCTGGCAGAATCACAGCCGGCACCGGGACCACCATGGATGAACAACACCGGTAACCCATCCGCCGAGCCGCTCTCGTCGACGTACAGCACGTGCGGCGCCTCGACCGCCAGCTCGTGGCGTGCGTAGGGTTTGATCTCCGGATACAAAGTCTGCATGGTTGGCTCCTGTTGGCTGGGCTACAACTGCCGTGTCCGCTCTGCCTGGCATCATAACCATGAAAAGGAAGTTCAGCATGTCGATGCGTCATCTGTCCTGGTCGCTGTTCATGACCCTCACCCTCCTGCTCGTCGGCTGTGGCGGTCGTGACGACCCGCAGGCTGCACTGGAAGCCGCCGTGCAGCAGTTGCAGGACAATATCGAGGCCAAGAGCACCGGCGCGGTGCTGGACCAGTTGCATGGCGACTTCCTGGCCCGTCAAGAGCTTGACCGCGAGTGGGCCAAACGCACCATGACCCTGCTGTTTCTGCGCCACAAGAACATCAAGGTGCTCGCCCTGGGCAAGAACAGCTGGATCGACGCGGCGATCAGCAGCAAGGGGCATACCGAAGCGCAGGTCGCCCTCACCGGCGCCGAAGGGTTGATCCCCGATAGTGCGCGGCACTACTCGGTGAAACTGGAGTGGTGGCTCGACGACGGCGAATGGAAGCTCGCGCGCCTGGATTGGGAGTGATCCGTAGCCCGGATGCAATCCGGGGATACCTTCTGGATTCCCCCGGATTGCATCCGGGCTACAGGTGCCTCAGTCGGCCTGGCGCCAGATCAGGTCCGAGGTCACGTAACCCTGCTCGCGCGCAATTTCGAGCAGCTTGTCACGGGTTTGCTGATCTACTTCCGGGGTGCGCGACAGCAGCCACAGGTACTTGTGCTCCGGGTGGCCAACCAGCGCCACACGGTAATCCTCGTCGCGGTAGATCACCCAGTAGTCGCCCTTGATCGGCAGGATCTTGCTGGCCCAGTTGTCGAAGCGCACCCACAGTTTGTCGGTCTTGCCTTCGACCTGCGGCTCGGCAAAACCCTTGGCCTCAATCCATTCACCGTCCTTGTCGCGGCAACGGTTGGTCACGTCGATGCGGCCATCGTCACGCAGCCCATAGTGCGCCTCGGACTGCACGCAGTTGCGCTGGAAGAACATCGGCAAGCGTGCCAGTTCGTACCAGGTGCCCTGGTAGCGCTGCAGATCGACCTGCATGGTCTGCGGTGGCGGTTTGGGAATACTGCCAGTGCCGGAATTGGCGCAACCGGCAAGGGCGAGAATGGCACTGGCGATTAGGATCGAACGCATGGAAGCTCCTGTTTACTTGAGTCCCTTGCCGGAGAACAACATGACCTTGTCCCCGGCATACTGGACGCTGATATAGGCCTTGTCATCGCCCCAGGTACAACTGGTCATGCCCAGCGCACCGGCACACTCGCCCGGCGCACCGAGCAGGCTCTCCACCTCCTGCTTGCTCATGCCCGCTTTGAGCTTGGCGTAGTTTTCCTGATTGACCTTGCTGCACGCGGCAAGCAGACAGCAGGCAAGCAACGCGACGATACGCATCGACATGGATGAGGCTCCTGATGGGAAGGTGCCAGCAAGCTTGGCATAGCCGGCGACGACTTGCCCGCTTGGAGTGCAGATACCGGTACGGGTTCCCCCGCATGGCTGCGAACGATGTGCAGCCAAAGTGGCAGCCACCCACTCTCAAGAGCGGGCGGCCGCAGAGGCTCAGCTGCGGTGGTAGGCGGTGATACGCAGCACTTCTTCCTTGGAGCCAAGGAACACCGGCACACGCTGGTGCAGGGAAGTGGGCTGGATATCGAGGATGCGCTGGCTGCCGTCAGTGGCAGCGCCACCGGCCTGCTCGATGATCATCGCCATCGGGTTGGCCTCGTACATCAGGCGCAGCTTGCCTGGCATCGACGGATCACGTCCATCGCGCGGGTACATGAACACACCACCACGGGTGAGGATACGGTGCACGTCGGCCACCATCGAGGCGATCCAGCGCATGTTGTAGTTACGCCCCAGCGGCCCGGTCTCACCGGCCAGTAGCTCGGAGACGTAGCGCTGCACCGGCGCTTCCCAGTGGCGCTGGTTGGACATGTTGATGGCAAATTCCTTGGTCGACTCCGGCACCTTGATGGTGTCGTGGGTGAGTACGAAGCTGCCCAGTTCACGGTCCAGGGTGAAGCCCTTGACGCCATCGCCCATGGTCAGCATGAGCATGGTCTGCGGGCCGTAGATCGCATAGCCGGCGGCGACCTGCTGGGTGCCGGGCTGGAGGAAGGCTTCTTCGCCAAGATCACCGGTCTCGCCATTGCGCTCGGGGCAGCGCAGCACCGAGAAGATGGTGCCGACCGAGACGTTGACGTCGATGTTACTGGAGCCGTCCAGCGGGTCGAATACCAGCAGATAGGCGCCTTTCGGGTACTTGCCGGGGATCTGGTAGGCGTTGTCCATTTCCTCGGAGGCCATGCCGGCCAGGTGGCCGCCCCATTCGTTGGCTTCGAGGAGGATCTCGTTGGAGATAACATCGAGTTTCTTCTGCACTTCGCCCTGCACGTTCTCGCTGTCCAGGCTGCCCAGCACGCCGCCGAGGGCGCCCTTGGAGACCTGATGGCTGATCGCCTTGCAGGCCCGTGCCACGACTTCGATAAGGAAACGCAGGTCGGCCGGGGTATTGTGGCTGCGAGTCTGCTCGATCAGGTAGCGGCTCAGGGTGACGCGGGACATGGACGGCTCCGGAAAGGGAAAAAATCGCGCGCAGTTTAACCCGAGTCGCCGCGCAATGCTGCCTGCCGGGATGGATGGCTGAGATTGCCCTCTACCAGCAGGTCGCAGACACGGTTGCGCCCGTCGCGTTTGGCCTGATACAGCGCGGCATCGGCGACCTGCAACAACTCATCGAGCGCCTGCCCCTGCTCGGGCCAATGCGCCAGGCCGGCAGACAGGGTGATGCGCTGATCACCGCCACGGCTGGCGATTTCGCGCGCGGCCAGCTGCGCGCAGATCGCTTGCAGACGCTCGCAGGCCTCACGCGGATCGGCGCCTGGCAGGATCAGCAGAAACTCCTCGCCACCGATACGAAATACCGCATCGGTGCTGCGCAGGTTGTCCTGCAGGTGCTGCGCCACGGCCTTGAGTACGTCGTCACCGGCCAGGTGACCACTCTCGTCGTTGAGCCGTTTGAAATGGTCGAGGTCGATCAGGGCCAGTGCCAGCGGGAGACTTTCGCGCTGCGCCCGGGCCAGTTCGCGGGCGAAGAACTCATCCAGATAACGGCGGTTGTACAACCCGGTCAACGGATCGCACAGCGCCTGCTCACGCAATTGCTCGTGCAGGCTGCTGATGGTGCGCAGCCGCTCTTCACTGAGCGCCAGCGCCTCGGCCAACTTGAGTTCACTGAGATGGCGCTGCGTGACATCGCGGATGTAGAGCATATGGCCGAGCAAGGCCGGACCATGGCGCGTGGTGCGCTGGATGGCCCGCACGCGCACTTCGTAGTAACGCGCAGCACTGGTCAGGGTCAGTGGTTGACCCTCGAGATTGTCGCGTTCATGCAGCAGTTGCTGCAGATCTGCGCCGAAGACCGGCCATTCTCCGAGCTGGGTTCCCGCCCATCCTGTCTGCAGGCCCGCCAATTTCAGCGCCGCGGGGTTGGCCTCGACCACCCGCCCTTGCGGATCGATCACCAGCACCGGGTCGAGCAGGGCATCGAGCAACAGGTGACGCGCCACCGGCAGCAGATCGAACAGGCGCACACCAACGATCAGCCAGGAAAATGCCACCAGCGTGAAGGCGAAACTGAAGGGCGTCGGGTCGAAACCGAACAGCGTCCAACCAAAGCCCACATAACCGATGTTGGCCACCCAGGGCACCGCTGTGACCAGCAAGAAGGCCAGGTAATGACGACGGTGCACGCCATGGCTCAGCGCTGCAGCACGCGTCACCAGCCCCATGCAGAAGGCCATGAACAGATAGACATAGACGGCGCTGGCGTAGAACAACGGGCCATGCACGTAACGCACCGGAGCCCCCGGGCTGGCATCGATTGGCGCGCTGCCAGGGCCATAAAACAGACCATGCCAGGGGTTGCTCAGCGCCAATGCCCAGACCAATAGCGGCACCAGGCTGAGCCCGAGGATGCTGCTGCGCGCTAAAGGCGTACGCATGCTGTTGACGTATTGCCAGAGGAAGACGGCCCAGAAGGTAGGCGTGGCCACGATGCCGGGCCAGGCCATACTGGCCCAGAACATCTTGCATTCGGCAGCGAAAAAGCTCATTTCCAGTGCGGCAGCGCCCATCCACCAGAGGCTGGCCAGGTGCAGCAGGATGAAACTGTCACGTCCCGGAAAGTCGCGTTGGCGGGTCACCCAGTGCGCCAGCAGAACCACGCCAAGCCCTACCAGCAGGGTCAGCAAAACCGGCGGTGACAGGCCCCAGCCGGAAGCCAGGCAGGCTTGCATCAGCCACACCTGCACAGCGGCAAGGCGGCACGTAAGCCGCGCAAGCAGCCGACATGGGATGACGGGGCGATGACGCGAATCGAAATACGCAAGGGCCTTCCTGACCTTCAATGCTGGACTGGCGCGGGGTGCTTAAGATACTGCAAAAGCCCTGCCGCACAGACTGTGTGAAAACCTAGCAGTCTGAGTGCAAGGTGAAGACAATGCCTCTATCGGTCGATAGGGGCATTGTTGTTTATGGGCTACATCAAGGGCGAAGGTCGTCAGCAAAGCAGCCTGTTTCCTCCCACATTGGAGGAGCTGGTACCGGAGGATCATCTGGTACGGGTGATCGAGGCCTATGTCGCTCGTCTGGATCTGCAGGCTCTGGGTTTCAGCAAGGCCGAGCCGCTCAAGACCGGACGTCCTGGCTATGATCCGGCGGATCTACTCAAGCTTTATCTATACGGTTACTTCCAGCGCATCCGCTCCTCCCGGCGCCTGGAAGCCGAGTGCCAGCGCAATGTCGAGGTGATGTGGCTGCTGGGCCGATTGGCGCCGGATTTCAAGACCATTGCCGATTTTCGCAAGGACAACAGTGCTGCTTTTCAAGCGACCTGCCGCACCTTCGTCCAGTTCTGTCGCCAGGTGGGACTGATCAGTGGGCAACTCGTGGCCATCGATGGCAGTAAGTTTCAGGCGGTTGCGTCGCAACGCAAGCATCTGAGCCTGACGAAGCTCAAGCGCTAACAAGCCAAACTGGAGGCGCAGATAAGCCGTTATCTGGCAGAACTGGACGAGGCTGACCGCAGTGAGGCGACTGAAGGGGTTGATCGCAGTGCGGTCAAGGCTGCGCTGCAGCACCTGAAGAGTCGACATGCCGATAACCTGACAGCCCAGGCGTTGATGGAGGTACAGGGGCTGGATCAGTTCGTCATGGGTGAGGATGAGGCCCGCATGATGCGTACCCACCAGGGGGCTCGCGTGGCTTATAACGTGCAAAGCGCGGTAGATGGCGAGCATGGGCTGATCCTGCATCATGCCGTCACTCAGGACGGTTGCGATAACCAGCAACTGGAACCGATGGCCAAGGCCGCCCAGGCGATCCTAGAACAGGAAGAGCTGACGGTTACAGCCGATGCCGGCTACTCCAATGGTGAGCAGTTTCAAGCCTGTGATGATGCTGGGATTACGGCTTATGTGCCGGAGAATCGAGGCATCAATAACAAGGGCGACGACACGCCGCTATTCGATCGCAGCGCCTTCACCTACGACGCAAAAAACGACCAGTACCAATGCCCTGCGAGCCAGTGGCTAACACTCAAACAGGTCAGTGGCCTACAACGTATCTATGCCAGGCAAGGTGACTGCGAGGGCTGTCCATTGAAATCACGCTGCACCAAGGCCAAGCGCCGATACGTGACTCGGCATGTCCATGAAGCCGCATTCGAGCGCATGCATCAGCGGATGCAGGCGCATCCAGAGATGATGGTCAGGCGCCGATCCATCGTCGAACATCCCTTCGGTAATCTGAAGCAGTGGATTTTGGGTAATGGTCGCTTCCTGCTCCGACAACTGCGGGGAGCGCGGACGGAAATGGCCCTGGCGGTCAACGCCTACAACCTGAAACGAGCCATCAATGTGCTGGGTGCCCGTCGGTTGATCGAACTGTTGGGATAAATCCCGTCTTCCATTTCCAAACATCAAAAACGCCAACGCCCCGAACCAGTCGGGGCGTTGGATTTGCCTACGGTCAGGGCGTTTTCACACAGCCTGCGCAGCAGGGCTTTATGGTTCCATGTCGCGTCTCAGGCAACTGGCGGGCGACGCAGCAAACTGGCCGCCATCAGGGCCAACAAGCCGACACCCAACAACAGTACAGCCCAGAGTCCCCAGCGCTGCCAGTCGCGGCCGGCGCCAACCGGAGATTCGAGTGCAACGGCCAGCGGCTCGACCCACTCGGCACGACCAAGGCTGACCAGTCGCGCCGGCTGATAACCGGGGATCAGGGTGTGCAGCGGCAATGCTGCCGACTGCGCACTCGGGTTGCCCAGCGCCAGCCGATAGGGCGGCTCGCCACGACCGAGAAAGACCAGTTGCGTGGCGCGCAATGCGACCTGCAGGCGTGGTGCCTGCCCGCCCAGGCCGCCGCCACGGGCATCGACTTGCGCACGCAGTTGTTGCAGCGGCCAACCGGGCAGGGCCAATGCATCGTTGACGACTTCGCGCCCGGCTTCGGGCAAGCGATAGAGCACTCCACTGACCAACGGACGCCAGGTGCCCTGATCGCTGCTACGCGCCTCGATACGCAGTGGCGCCAGGGTATTGCTATGCTCCAGCGCGATACGCAGCCGTTCCAGAGGCAGGGCCAGCGGTAACTGCCACTGATACAGCCCTTCGGCATTGGTCTGCGCCGGCATGGGTTCGGACCACACCAGCGGCGCAGCCTGCTGAGCCTGCCGTTGACTGCGCAGGGTAACGGCCTGCAGTTGCGGCGCCTGAGGCGGGTTGTGCCACAGCAGACGCAGATAACGGGCGCGCTGACCGGGCAACTCGACCTGACGCTGATCGATGCGCTCATCGGCGAAACTCAGGCGGGCCACCTGCCCTTCTCCCCAACTGCGCCAGTGCTGAAGATCGTCACTGGCCTCGATGCTGAAGCGCTGAAATCCGTCTTCGGCACCACTCCAGTCCAGACTCAGGCGTACCAGCGGCGCATCGATGGCACTGGCATCGAGCAGCCAGCCGCGCAGTTGCTGCCCGCTTGCGGCCGGCGCATCACCGCGTAGTTCGATCAGCGTACCCGTGGTGCTGCGCTCGACGCGCAGCGCGGGTATTTCCTGAGCATCGGCGCGGCCTCGCAACGGAAACCAGCGCACGCCATGCTCCTGTTCCTGCTGCACGGTCTCGCTGCGCCCCGGAATCAGCGCATAGGCCTGCATCTGGCCGTTGCTGTCGAATACGCGCAGATCACGCAAATCGCCATGCCCGGCAGCAAGGTGAGCGGCGAAGGGCAACTCCAGACGATACCAGGGGCCCTCGCCGCTGAGCTGCAGGGCCGCACTGTGCCGATAGTCCTGCAGCGTCTCGCCAGCCTGAACCTGCGCAGACAACGACAGGCCCAGGAGCAGGCAGCAATGGATGAACTTCATACGGTGGACTCCTGTTCGTCAGCAGCCGACGCTTCGGCCTTGCGCGGCGGCAACGGGGCGAAATAGCCCACCACCAGCAACAGCACCCCAACGCCGATGAACGACACGATGCGCTCCAGGCCCCCCCGGTTACCCAGCTCGACGAAGAACAGCTTAGCCACCACCAGGGCGATCAGCGCGGCACCGACCAGCCACAGTTCGCGGCGTACGCGCAGATGGCCGAAGAGCATCAGCGCCAGGGCGATCAACGTCCAGACGATGGACCAGCCCGCCTGCACCAGCATCGAATCGAACAGCGCCGAAGTCTGCCAGGGCACGCCGCCCCAGTGGTGCGCGCTACGCATCACCATCACCGTCAGCAGGGCGAACAGCGACAGTCCCGCCATCCCCTGGACAATCAGCAGCGTCCGGGCCGGCTCCAGGCCAAGGCGCGGTAGCGCATCGCGCGCCCAGACGGACAACGCCCCCAGGCTCAGCAGCAAGCCCAGCTCCAGTGGATTGAACAGCGGCAGGTAAGGCAGCGGATCACTGTCGCCAGCGCTATTGGCATTGGCCAGCCAGAACCAGGCGAGCATCAGCGCGGCCAGTGGCGTCGCCGCCCACAGGCGGTATTCGCGCTCGAAAGCGGCTACAGGCCAGGGCAGGCCGCGCGCCTGCGCCATGACCCATAGATAGGCGGTCGGCAGCAGCGCCCAGCCCAGCCAACGCCAGGCGTTGTAGTGATCGGCCAGGCTCAGCAGCAGGTAGCGCAGCTCCAGCGCCAGCACGCCGAGCAGCAACCAGCAGCCAAGCACATGGGCGATGCTGGCGGCACGGCTCGGCAGTTGCTCGCTCAGGCGCCTCAGCGTCAATAGATGCGCGACGATCACGATACCCCAGGCCAGCCAGCCGTAGTTCGCGGCCGGGTGATACAACGGATGCCAGGCATACGCCAGGATCAGACCGGCCAACGGCGCCAGCAGGCTGCACAGCACGGCCAGGTCGCGCCAGCCCGTGCGCAGTGCCAGCAGCATCCAGGTGAGTGCCGACAGGGCCGCCAGAATCAGCAACACACTGGCCTGCAGCTCGCTGCTGACGAAGCGCAGCACCTCGCTGACCAATGCCAGCGCCCACCAGGCCGCGCCCCAGGCCAGCAAGAGCTGCCCCAGGCGCTGCAGGCTGACGCCATCGAGACCAATCTCCCGCCCGCTGCGCGCCAGGCTGTGCAGACGCCAGGCGCCAATCTGCGCAGCCAGGCCGAGCACAGCGGGTGTCCAGAAGCCGGTATGCGCCAGCGGCGACAGCCCTTCGCCCGTGACCCCGTTCAGCAGCAACGGCCCGGCCGCAAGGAAGGCCAGACCGGCAAACACCTGCAGCAGCAGACTGAAGAGGAAGGCCGCGCGCTGCCCGAGATACAGCGCCAGCCAGAGAATCAGCAAACCGCTGCCGCCCCACACCGCCGCTGCCGCCACCCAGGGCAGCACGAACAGCACCGCCAGGTTGATGAACACCAGCCCCACCAGCAGCACCAGCGACAGGGCGCCGAGCAGGCGGCGATTCTCTCGAATCTGCGGATCGCGCGCGGCCAGCAGCATGCCGGCGATCAGCCCCAGACCGACCATCGACGCCGCCAGCAAGCCAAACCAACCAGCGCTGAAGCCGCTGCGGCCAACCAGCGAATCCAGCGCCATCTGCCCGAGGAATAGCAGCCCACCGAGCAACTGCACGGCGAATGCGCTGTAGACGAAGCTCGGCGCGGCGATGCGCAGGCCGACGAACAGCGTCGCCAGGCCGGCCAGCGCCCAGGCGATGGCGGTGCCGGGCGCCTCGAACAGCAGCGGTGCGATCAGGTAGAGAAACGCCAGCCCGGCCAGGCCCAACCAGGGCAGCAGGTGGCGTTCCCAGGCGTTGGCCGCATCGGGCATCGAGCGCAACTGCCAATAGCTGAACAGCAGCGCCGCACCGAGCATCAGCGCACCCAACGGCGAGCCGTCGAGCAGGCTGTCGTAGCCGAAATCCAGACCACTGACGAAGGCCAGCGCCGCGCCCACCTGCAGCAACAGGGCGAAGGCACGCGCCAGTGGCCGGCCCTGACGCAGACCGAGCCAATAAATACCGGCGCCCTCCACGGCCCAAGCAGCCGCCGTCCAGCGCGCATCCAGGCCAAGCGGAATCGCCAGGCTGGCAAACACCACGCCGAGCGCCAGGCAGGTTTCCACCAGCAGCAGCGCACGTTCGCCGGCACGCGCCTTGAGCACGCGCGCCAACAGCAAATAGAACAGCCCCATGCCGAGCGCGCTGAATGCAGCGGCGAACTCGATATGCCGCACCAGCGCCACCTGCAGGCCGAAGCCGACCAGCGGCGGACCAAACAGCGTGGTGGCATCGACGTAATCGCCACGCCGTAGCGACCAGCGCAGCAATTCATCACGCGCCTCGGGCGCATCCGCCGCGTCACGCAGGGTGCGGCGAGCGAACAGCAAACCGATGGCCACGTACATCAGGAAGAACAACAGCAGGAACGGCTGCGTACTGCCCAGCAAATCCGGCGTATAGGAACGCAGGCCCCAGGCGAAACCGATGCCGAAGGTGCCGACGAAGCCGATCAGGTTGAGCAGACGCCAGGCCTTGAACCAGGCGATGGCGAAGATGCCGGCATTGAGCAGGGCGAAGTAGGAAAACAGCGCGACATGATTGCCGCTGCCAGTAGACGTCAGAATCGGCGCGGCAAAGCCACCGAGTGCTGCAGCCGCCGCCAGGCCCAGGGCGTTCTGCTGCACGGCGAGAATCGCCGAAAACAGCGTCACCGCCACCAGCAGGCCAAGCGCCAGCCCCGGATCGAGCAGTGGATGCAAACGCATGGCGGCGAATACCGTCAGGTACAGCACGGCGATGCCGGTGCCCTGCAACACCAGGGCGTAGCCGGGGTTACGCCGGCGCAGCCACCAACCGAGGCCGAGCAAGGCCAGGGCACTGGCCGCCACGCCCATGTAGCGCAACTCTACCGGCACCTCGACGCCTTCAGTGGCGTAGCGCAGGAGGAAGGCCAGGCCGAGGAACAGCAACACCACGCCAACCCGCAGCACGGTGTTGCCACCCAACAGCCAGGCTCTGGCCGCTGCGATACCACGCTCGATCAGGTTCGGTTCGCGCGGTGCTTGCTCGCGCCAGGGGTTTTGCTGCACGGCCGGCTGGGGCTGATGGGCGACCTGCGCAGCCAGGGGTTCGGGCGCTTCGACAGGCCGCGAGGGTTCGATTTCAGGCAAGGGGTCGAGCGTCCAGTCAAGCTCTGGCACAGGCTCTTCGGCAACGACCGTTGCGGGCAACGATTCGGCGACAGCCTCGATGAGGGGTTCAGTAGACGCGGCAGCCGCTTCCGGCTCACTGAGCTCGCCCTGCTCCACCTTGAGCAGACGTTCGTGCATGGCACGGGTGCCGCGCTCGAAGCGCTCGGCAAAATCCTTGAGCTGCGCAGCCAGTTGCGCGTTGCGCGTCTCCAGCCCCTGCAGGCGCAACGCCTGGCCCAGACTGAGGCCGATCAGGCCGCCAAGCAGCGCGCCCGTGAGCGACTCGCCGGCGCCCACGCCGAGCACCAAACCGACCAGCATGAAGATCCATTGCATGCGTTATGTCCCAGCCCTGAGAAAGAGATCGCCCCGCGCCCACACTGCCGCCCGCGACAGGGCAGCAGTATAGGAGGCGCACCAGGCAACACCCAGAGAGACGATTGCCAAGCCGTTCACAGGCACAACGCAAAGCACCCAACCGCCAGCCGGTGCTTCACAAATGCGGCGCGCCCGCTATTATCGCCGCCCCCGTGACAGCAGCGGCGCAGACCGCACGACAGCCCAAACCATGATGAAGCCCCGCCTGATAGCCGCTGCAGAAATCGACCGCCTGGAAACCTGGGCCAAATACACCGCCGACATGTGCCATAGCTGCATCTCCAGTTGCTGCACCCTGCCGGTGGAAGTGCGCCTGAACGACCTGATCCGCCTGGAGCTAGTCGACGAGTTCGAGCGCAGCGAGCCGCCGAAGAACATCGCCAAACGCCTGCAAAAGGACGGCATCGTCGAGCGCTTCAATCAAAAGTCGGGCATCTTCACCCTGACGCGCATGTCCAACAACGACTGCCTGTTCCTCGACCGCAAGACGCGCCTGTGCACCGTCTACGAAAAACGTCCTGACACCTGCCGTCATCACCCCAAGGTCGGCCCACGGCCGGGGTATTGCGCGTACAAACCGAAATGACCGTCTGCTCATGACGTATCCATTCACGACCTTGGCTTGACGCTTTCGGCAAACCCCCAGTCGTTTTTGCACCGGGTCGCCCCGCCCCCCAGGGATAAGCTCTCCCCAAAGCGCCGACGACCGACTCGGCGCATCCGTTTAGGGGACAAGCCTGATGAGCCCAGCGCAATTGCACGCCGACAGCATCGTCATCGACGGTCTGATCATCGCCAAGTGGAACCGTGAGCTGTTCGAGGACATGCGCAAGGGCGGCCTGACCGCCGCCAACTGCACCGTATCGGTGTGGGAAGGGTTCCAGGCCACCGTCAACAGCATCGCTGCCAGCAGCAAGCTGATCCGCGAGAACAGCGACCTGGTGATGCCGGTACGCACCACCGCCGACATCCGCAAGGCCAAGGAGCAGGGCAAGACCGGCATCATCTACGGCTTTCAGAACGCTCATGCGTTCGAGGACCAGATCGGCTACGTCGAGGTGTTCAAGCAGCTCGGCGTCGGCATCGTACAGATGTGCTACAACACCCAGAACCTGATCGGCACCGGCTGCTACGAGCGTGACGGCGGCCTGTCCGGCTTCGGCCGCGAGATCGTCGCCGAGATGAACCGCGTCGGCATCATGTGCGACCTGTCCCACGTTGGCAGCAAGACTTCCGAGGAAGTCATCCTCGAATCGAAGAAGCCGGTCTGCTACTCCCACTGCCTGCCCTCGGGCCTGAAAGAGCACCCGCGCAACAAATCCGACGCAGAGCTGAAATTCATCGCCGACCACGGCGGCTTCGTTGGCGTGACCATGTTCGCGCCATTCCTGGCCAAGGGCATCGACTCGACCATCGACGACTACGCCGAAGCCATCGAGTACGTGATGAACATCGTCGGTGAAGATGCCATCGGCATCGGTACCGACTTCACCCAGGGCCACGGCCAGGACTTCTTCGAGTACCTGACCCACGACAAGGGCTACGCCCGTCGCCTGACCAACTTCGGCAAGATCATCAACCCGCTGGGTATCCGTACCGTCGGCGAATTCCCCAACCTCACCGAAACCCTGCTGGGGCGCGGCCATTCCGAGCGCGTGGTGCGCAAGATCATGGGTGAGAACTGGGTAAGAGTTCTGGCCGACGTCTGGGGCGAGTGAGCCCCTCCCTATCCCATGATCATTCCCGCGCTCAGCGTGGGAATGCAGCCCGTGACGCTCTGCGTCACAGAAGCGGACGCAGAGCGTCCAATGAGGCGTTACCACGCAAAGCGTGGGAACGATCAGACAACGAATTCTGGAGTTAACAACACATGGCCACCCACGCCCCCGAAATGCCCATCGAAGTCGACGACGAAACCGGCGTCTGGACCACCGACGCCCTGCCGATGCTCTACGTGCCGCGCCACTTCTTCGTCAACAACCACATGGGCATCGAGGAAGTGCTCGGCGCCGAGAAGTACGCCGAGATCCTCTACAAGGCCGGCTACAAATCCGCCTGGCACTGGTGCGAGAAGGAAGCAGAGTGCCACGGCATTTCCGGCGCTGCGGTATTCGAGCACTACATGAAGCGCCTGTCGCAGCGCGGCTGGGGGCTGTTCGAAACGCAGAAGCTCGACCTGGAAACCGGCCATGCCGAGGTCAAGCTCAAGCATTCGGCCTTCGTTTACGTGTACGGCAAGGTGAATCGCAAGGTGGATTACATGTTCACCGGCTGGTTCTCCGGCGCCATCGACCAGATTCTCGCTGCCAAGGGCAGCCCGATCCGCACCATCACCGTGCAGGAATATAGCGGTGCCGAAGAAGGCCATGACGACGGCCTGTTCGTCACCCGGCCACTCTGAGTCACCCACAAGAAATACGTGGGAGCGACCAGCGCCCCCCCAACGCTAGAGCGCTTACCGTGAGGATGCCGTAATGGCCTTCGAAGCAATGTTCCAGCCGATCCAGATCGGCAAGCTGACCATCCGCAACCGCGTGCTCTCCACCGCGCACGCCGAGGTCTACGCCACCGACGGCGGCATGACCACCGAGCGCTACGTGAAGTACTACGAAGAGAAGGCCAAGGGCGGCATCGGCCTGGCGATCTGTGGCGGCTCATCGGTGGTGGCCATCGACAGCCCGCAGCAGTGGTGGAGTTCGGTCAACCTGTCCACCGACCGCATCATCCCGCACTTCCAGAACCTGGCCGACGCCATGCACAAGCATGGCGCCAAGATCATGATCCAGATTACCCATATGGGCCGCCGCTCGCGTTGGGACGGCTACCACTGGCCGACCCTGATGTCGCCGTCCGGCATCCGTGAACCGGTGCACCGCGCCACCTGCAAGACCATCGAGGTCGAGGAAATCTGGCGGGTGATCGGCAACTACGCGCAAGCGGCGCGTCGTGCCAAGGAAGGCGGCCTGGACGGTGTCGAGCTGTCCGCCGTGCACCAGCACATGATCGACCAGTTCTGGTCGCCGCGCGTGAACAAGCGTACTGACGAATGGGGCGGCACCTTCGAGGGCCGCATGAAGTTCGGCCTAGAAGTGCTCAAGGCCGTGCGCGCCGAGGTCGGTGACGACTTCTGCGTCGGCATGCGCATCTGCGGCGACGAATTCCACCCGGACGGCCTGTCCCATGAGGACATGAAGCAGATCGCGGCCTACTACGACGCCACCGGCATGATCGATTTCATCGGCGTCGTTGGATCAGGGTGCGACACCCACAACACCCTGGCCAACGTGATTCCGAACATGAGCTACCCGCCGGAGCCCTTCCTGCACCTGGCGGCCGGCATCAAGGAGGTGGTCAAGGTGCCGGTGCTGCACGCACAGAACATCAAAGACCCGAACCAGGCCACGCGTATCCTCGAAGGCGGCTACGTCGACATGGTCGGCATGACCCGCGCGCACATCGCCGACCCGCACCTGATCGCCAAGATCAAGATGGGCCAGGTCGACCAGATCAAACAATGCGTCGGCGCCAACTACTGCATCGACCGCCAGTACCAGGGCCTGGACGTGCTGTGCATCCAGAACGCCGCCACCAGCCGTGAATACATGGGCGTACCGCACATCATCGAGAAATCCACCGGCGCCAAGCGCAAGGTGGTGATCGTCGGCGGCGGCCCGGCTGGTATGGAAGCCGCTCGCGTCGCCGCCGAGCGTGGCCATGACGTGACCCTGTTCGAGAAGCAGGAACAACTGGGCGGGCAGATCACCATCGCCGCCAAAGCGCCGCAGCGTGACCAGATCGCCGGCATCACCCGCTGGTATCAACTGGAGCTGGCACGTTTGGGCATCGATCTGCGCCTGGGCACCGGCGCCGATGAAGCGAGCATTCACGATCTGCGCCCGGACATCATCGTGCTGGCCAACGGCGGCCATCCCTTCCTCGAACAGAACGAGCACTGGGGCGCGGCCGAAGGCCTGGTGGTCAGTAGCTGGGACGTGCTCTCGGGCAAGGTGGCGCCGGGCAAGAACGTGCTGGTGTACGACACCATCTGTGAATTTACCGGCATGTCGGTCGCCGACTTCCTCGCCGACAAGGGCGCGCAGGTGGAGATCGTTACCGACGATATCAAGCCGGGCGTGGCCATCGGCGGCACCAGTTTCCCGACCTACTACCGAAGCCTCTACCCCAAGGAAGTGATCATGACCGGCGACATGATGCTGGAGAAGGTCTACCGCGAGGGCGACAAACTGGTGGCGGTGCTGGAGAACGAATACACCGGCGCCAAGGAAGAGCGCGTAGTCGACCAGGTGGTGGTGGAGAACGGCGTGCGTCCTGACGAGTCGCTGTACTACGCACTCAAGCAGGGCTCACGCAACAAGGGCCAGATCGACGTGGAAGCGCTGTTCGCGATCAAGCCGCAGCCGTGCCTGAGCGAGTCGGGCGATGGCTACCTGCTGTTTCGCATCGGCGACTGCGTGGCCCAGCGCAACACTCACGCGGCGATCTACGACGCCTTACGCCTGTGCAAGGACTTCTGATCCCAATTGGATGATGGCTCCCACGCTCTGCGTGGGAGACCTGGCGCCGTGACGCTCTGCGTCACAAGCGCTGGAAGCAGAGCGTCCGGCGATGCGTTACCACGCGGACGGTTCGACGCCTCGACGTGGGAACGATCAACCCTGTGAGGGTAAGCAAATGCTGCAAACCATTCTCCCCATCCTGATCTTCGCCGCCCTGGCCCTCGCGGTCATCGGGGCGGCCAAGCGCTTTTTCATATGGCGGCGCGGCAGACCGTCGAAAGTCGACTGGATCGGCGGCCTGCTGAAGATGCCGCGTCGCTATCTGGTCGACCTGCACCATGTAGTCGAGCGCGACAAGTACATGTCCAAGACCCACGTGGCCACCGCCGGTGGCTTCGTGCTGGCGGCAGTGCTGGCCATCGTCGTGCACGGTTTCGGCCTGCATAACCGTATCCTCGGCTTCGCCCTGCTGGCCGCCACGGTGCTGATGTTCGTCGGCGCTCTGTTCGTCGCCAAGCGTCGTCTCGACCCGCCATCGCGCCTGTCGAAAGGCCCATGGATGCGCCTGCCGAAAAGCCTGCTGATGTTCGCGGCGAGCTTCTTCATCGCCACGCTGCCGGTGGCCGGGATTCTGCCGGTCGGTTTCGGTGGCTGGGTGCTCGCGGCCATCCTCGCCGTTGGCGTGGCCTGGGGCGTGTCCGAGTTGTTCCTGGGCATGACCTGGGGCGGCCTAATGAAGCACGCCTTCGCCGGCGCCCTGCATCTGGCCTGGCACCGTCGCAGCGAACGCTTCGGCGGTGGCCGCTCTACGGGCTTGAAAGCCCTCGATTTGGACGACCCGAAAGCCCCGCTGGGCGTGGAAAAACCCACCGACTTCACCTGGAACCAGTTGCTCGGCTTCGACGCCTGCGTGCAGTGCGGCAAATGCGAGGCCATGTGCCCGGCGTTCGCCGCCGGCCAGCCGCTGAACCCGAAAAAACTGATCCAGGACATGGTCATCGGCCTGGCCGGTGGCAATGACGCCAACTTTGCCGGCAGCCCCTACCCCGGCAAACCGCTAGGCGAACACAGCGGCGGTCCGCATCAGCCCATCGTCTCGCTGCAAGGCAAGGCGCTGGTGGATGCCGACACCCTATGGTCGTGCACCACCTGCCGCGCCTGCGTCGAGGAATGCCCGATGATGATCGAGCACGTCGATGCCATCGTCGATATGCGCCGTCATCTCACGCTTGAGAAGGGGGCGACTCCCAACAAGGGCGCCGAGGTGCTGGACAACCTGATCGCCACCGACAACCCGGGCGGCTTCAATCCGGGTGGCCGGCTGAACTGGGCCGCCGACCTGAACCTGCCGCTGCTGGCCGACAAGCAGGAAACCGACGTGTTGTTCTGGGTCGGCGACGGCGCCTTCGATATGCGCAATCAGAGAACGCTGAGAGCCTTTGTGAAGATCCTCAAGGCTGCCGACGTCGACTTCGCCGTTCTGGGCCTGGAAGAGCGCGACAGCGGCGACGTGGCGCGCCGTCTCGGCGACGAAGCGACCTTCCAGCACCTGGCCAAGCGCAACATCGCCACCCTGGCCAAGTATCGCTTCAAGCGCATCGTCAGCTGCGACCCGCACAGCTTCCACGTACTGAAGAACGAATACGGCGCACTTGGCGGCGACTACCAGGTGCTGCACCACAGCACCTTTATCGACGAGCTGGTGCGCAAGGGCTCGCTGAATCTCGGCCAGAGCAAGGCCGCCAGCGTCACCTACCACGATCCGTGCTACCTCGGCCGCTACAACGGCGAGTACGAGGCGCCACGCGCCGTGCTCAATGCCATCGGCATCGAGGTCAAGGAGATGGAGCGTTCCGGCTTCCGTTCGCGCTGCTGCGGCGGCGGCGGCGGCGCACCGATCACCGACATCCCCGGCAAGCAGCGGATTCCCGACATGCGCATGGTCGACATCAAGGAAACCGGCGCCGAAGTGGTGGCCGTGGGCTGCCCGCAGTGCACGGCGATGCTCGAAGGCGTGGTCGCACCGCGTCCGGAGATCAAGGACATCGCCGAGCTGGTTGCAGAAGTGCTGATCGAAGCCACCGAAGTACCGGCCAAGCACCCTGCCACCAAGCGCGAACTGGCGGAGGTGCAGTGATGAAGCCGCTAACCGCTTGCCTCCCCTCTCCCGCTTGCGGGAGAGGGGCCGGGGGAGATGGCATGTCCGGCCACCACAACGTCGCCTGCTTCCCCCTCTCCCTAACCCTCTCCCCCAAGGGGGCGAGGGAACCGTCCGTGCCTGACCAGGAGAACGCAGCATGAGCGACATCATCCGCCGCGACCCTCGCGCCGAGTGGATCGCCCGCAACCGCCTGCACCCGTTGCATGCGTCGATGCAGAAGGCCGAAACCAGTTGGATGGGCCCCAACGGCATCATCCGCAAGAACCCGCACGCCATCGCCGCCGGTTTCATCGGCCCCGCCGGGCTCAAGCGTATCGACCGCAGCGGCGCCCAGCAGGGCACCAGCGGCAAACGCAGCAGTGCCAGTGTCGAGGTGCAACTGCCGCTGCACGTGGTCGAGCAACCGGCCTTCCACATCTGCGTGGTGCCAGACATGGTCGGTGGCCGTCTGTCCAGCCATGACAAGGATCTGCTCGGACTGGCGCGCAAGCTGGCCGGCGATAGCGGTGCCGTAGTTGCCGTGATCTTCGGTGAAGACAAGGAAAGCGCTTTCGACACGGCCGGCGTCGACCGTCTGCTGCGTATCGTCGGCGATGCCTTCGACGGCTACGCCCCAGAAGCCCGCGTACTGGCGCTGAGCGCCGTGGAGAGCCAACTGGCACCGCGTCACTGGCTGCTACCCGACAGCCGCACCGGTGGCGGCGAGCTGGGCCGACGCCTTGCCGCCAAGCTCGGTGAGCGCCCGGCGACGCGCGTCTGGCAGGTCGCCGGCGAGCAGGCCATCGGCCGTGCCGGCAGTGGCCAGCAGGATATCCAGCGCGCGCTGCCACGGTTGATCCTGGCTGCCGCCGAATGCGCCGAGCCGGTCAGCGACACTCGTCATGAAGCCCGCACCCTGGAGCTGGCCGAAAAAATCGCCCACAGCCTGCCACGCGTCGAAGATCTCGGCCCGGTGGCCGTCGACCCTGCACAGATTCCCATGGCCGAAGCCGAGTTCATCCTCTCCGGCGGCAACGGCGTGAAGAACTGGAAGCTGTTCCACCAGGCCGCCGTTGCCCTCGGCGCCACCGAAGGCGCCTCACGCGTCGCGGTCGACGACGGCTTCATGCCGCGCAACCGCCAGGTAGGCGCCACCGGTACCTGGGTCACCGCCCGCGTCTACCTGGCCGTCGGTATTTCTGGCGCCATCCAGCATCTGCAGGGCATCGGCGCCTGCGACAAGGTGGTGGCGGTGAACATGGACCCCGGCTGCGACATGATCAAACGCGCCGACCTTTCGGTGATCGGCGACTCGGCGGCGATCCTTGCCGCACTGATCGAACACGTTGCTGCCTGGCGCCAGGCAGGAAAACGTGATGCTGCGTAACCCGGATGCGATCCGGGGTCACCATCAGCTTTCCCGGATTGCATCCGGGCTACGGGGACACCATGACTGATCTGAATATCGTCGCTCTGGTCTCGGTCGGCGCCCACCCGACCTCGGGCCGCCCACGCCGCGCCGAGCAGGACGCCCGCGCGGTGGAGCTTGGCCTGCGCCTGGGCGGTCAGAATCTGCAACTGCTGCACGCCGGCGACCCGCAGGCCGAAGCCCTGCGAGGTTATCTGGGCATGGGTCTGGAGCAGCTTGATGTGCTGGAACAACCGGAAGGCGCCGACGCCCTGCCGCTGCTGGTCGATTACCTGCAAGGCAGCCGCACGCAGCTGGTGCTCACCGGCAGCCAGGCGGAAACCGGCGAAGGCTCCGGCATGCTGCCGTTCCTGCTGGCCGAGCGCCTAGGCTGGCCGATGGTGGTCGGCCTGGCGGAAGTGGAGAAGGTCGAAAACGGCGTCGCCCAGGTGCTACAAGCCCTGCCGCGCGGCCAACGGCGCCGCCTCAAGGTGCGCCTGCCATGCGTCGCCAGCGTCGACAACGCCGCCCCGGTCGCTCGCCAAAGCGCCTTCGGCCCGGCGCGACGCGGGCAGATCGAAGCCCACGAAGTCACCGTGGTGGATGACGCCCTGCTGGCCGAGGCCAGCCTGCAGCCGGCCAAGCCAAGGCCCAAGCGCCTGAAGGTGATCAAGGCCAAGACCGGCGCGGAACGGATGAAGGCGGCGACGGCCAAAGCCAGTGGTGGCGGCGGCCAGATCCTCAAGGACGTCTCGCCACAGGAAGGTGCAGAGGCTATCTTCAAACTATTGATCGAAGAAGGGGTTCTGCGCTGACCGAGGGCTGAAGACCAACTGCGCAGCGCCTGCCTCGCCACAAGGAGCCACGACCATGATGCATGCCGATCTGATCGACCAGGAAGACTTCCGTGAACGCCTGATCGCGCTAGGCCTGAGCATTCCGCCCGGCGTCACGCCCGAGCAGGCCTGCGAACTGGCCGTCAGCGGCCTCAGCGCCGAACGCGCCGTGGCCCTGCGCCGACTGGTGGAAGAGTTGCTTGGCGGCAGTGCCACCCTGCTGCCGAACGTGCGTGAGGCCATCAGCCGCCACCTGCTGCCGGCGCTAGTGCCGAAGCCGGCTTGATCTGCTTAAGACTTGCCGAGTGCGCCGGGAGCGATCCGCCTCGGCCGACCAAAGGCCTACAAGGCAGAGGTTGGTGGGCTAAAGCCCACCCTACATCGACTACAGCGCACCGCGTAGGTAGGCCGGACGGCGATCCGTTTCATACGTAGGGTGGGCTTTAGCCCACCGAAACAATTACCACTGAAAACGAAAACGGGGCGCCAATGGCGCCCCGTTTCATTGCCGCTCGATTCAGATACGCACACTGGCAAAGGTCGACTCACCTTGCGCACGGTTGAGCGCCAGTACCGCGCTGGAGTTGACCTGCTGCTCGGGAATCGGCAGCAGCATCACCAGGTTGTTGCCTTGCTGGCCGGCACGCTCGTCGCGCGGCGGAATGCCAAAATACTCGCGATAGCACTTGGAGAAATGCGGGGTGGATACGAAGCCGCAGACCGACGCCACTTCGATGATCGACATGCTGGTCTGCTTGAGTAGTTGCCGTGCACGAATCAGGCGCAGCTTCAGGTAGTAGCGCGACGGCGAGCAGTGCAGGTACTTCTGGAACAGGCGCTCGAGTTGGCGACGGGAGATGTCGACGAAGCAGGCCAGTTCGTCGAGGTCGATCGGCTCCTCCAGATTCGCCTCCATCAGCGCGACGATTTCCTGCAACTTGGGCTGGTTGCTGCCGAGCATGTGCTTGAGCGGCACACGCTGGTGATCCTGCTCGTTGCGGATGCGCTCGTAGATGAACATTTCCGAGATACCGGCCGCCAGCTCGCGGCCATGCTGTTGGCCGATCAGGTGCAGCATCATGTCCATCGGCGCAGTGCCGCCGGACGAGGTATTGCGGTTGCGGTCGATGGAAAACAGGCGGGTGGTGATGGCCGCACGCGGGAAGGCTTCCTGCATCGAGGCCAGGCACTCCCAGTGCACGCTGCAATCGTAGCCATCGAGCAGACCGGCCTTGGCCAACGCCCAGCTACCCGTGCACACGGCACCGAGCTGGCGACCCTGGCGCGCCTGCAGTTGCAACCAGCTGACATGCTCACGCTTGACGCTGTGCTGAATATCCACGCCACCACAGACGATCACCGCATCCAGCGTCGGCGCTTTTTGCATGGCAGCGTCCGGAGTGATCTGCAGACCATCGCTGGCGCAGACCGGCAAACCATCGTGAGTGAGGGTGTGCCAACGGTACAGCTCCTTGCCGGAAAGCTGGTTGGCCATGCGCAGAGGCTCAATCGCCGAGGCGAGGGAAATCAGGGTGAAATTGTCCAGCAACAGAAAACCAACGGACTGGGTGACACGGTTCTGAGGCTGAGGCCCCTGGGCGGACTGCGACATAGTGGATCCCTCACGCAAAGCACGGTAGCGACCCACGCGAACGCACAGGTCCTGGTTTTTTCATGGCGCTGACACCAGCCAGCGGTGTACCCATGACAACGCAAAGGTCATGCCTAAATTGTTCATGCGTTCAATAAAAATCATGCGCTCGGGATACGGGCTCTCCAGCGGTTCGCCTCTCCAGGCAGATAAGCCGGCCAGCAGACGCTGAGCATTTCGGTAGCAGTCCACGTATCAGGCAGGTTATCGATCAGTAACGCGTCACGGGTAACGACACATGCATAGCCGCACGCACCAAAAAATCGCCAATCAGTTACTCTGCACAGCCAATCGCACCAGCATGAATCGCTGCCGCCAACAGCACGCCAGCAGCACACGCACAGCAGCGCCCGCACGTCCGGCCATAGACAGGAAAGACGCACCGAAAAAGCCTGAAAAGTGTATTAATTTCAGTAAAAATCGTAAAAAAACAACAAAAATAAAGATATATGAGAGTTTTCTGAGATGCATTCAAAGCCCTGCGGGCTTGGCTCGGACAAACACTTTGACAGGCATCCCGAGAACCTTTTCTCTCAGCTTGCTGTCAATTTTTTTCAACACAGCTACAGCCCCCGTAAAACGGCGGCTGTAGCCTGATGAAAACGCTGAAAAGCACGCCCGGCGCGGCTTCCAGGCTTGACCTGGGGGTAAAAAAGTCTGTTATGGTTTTTATAGCGTGCAGCCAAACCACTCACTTTTCGCCCAGGCGAGTTCGAGTGGAAAACGGCACATACGCAGCGGACAGTGCTATGTCGTCGCCCAACACGTCAGAGTCGCAAACCGACAATTGCGCAGACTCCAAGGCGATATCGTTGAATCAGCTGATCACGTCGCTGCCACTTCACGGGAAGCTGGCAGACTGGGGCCCTCCGCCCCGGGCCGAAGAACAGACAAGCGCTGGCCGCCCCTCATGACGGGCGCCAGCCCAACAAGAAATTTCGGATGTACGCATGTTCCAGGATGGAGCATGAACCCCCAAGGGACTGGGTTCAAAACACTGCCAGAGGGTTTGGAAAGCGGTTTGCAGCACGGCAAGGCAAGGTTCACTCATCATCACTCGACGACGCAGCGGGCAGCAGTCCCAGCATGGTGCGGTCGTTGCAGCGTGTCTGAGTGCGGCTGCAAGCCACTGCCGCATAACGCTCACCAGGCAAAAACTCAGCAAACACCCGCGAGGGTGCCAGCGGCCCGCCATGGTTGGTCTACGCTTCGTCGACGCGTATCCGCCATGTCTGCGCCAACGAGATCGTTTGAAGGGGAAACGTCCCATGCAGTCTGGAAAGATCGTGGTCGAACACCTGTACAAGGTTTTCGGCTCAAACCCACAAGAAGCCATCGACCTGCTCAAGGAAGGCTGGAGCAAGGACAAGATCCTTGCCGAGAAGGGCGCGGTGATCGGTGTCAGCGATGTATCGTTCAGCGTCGAGGAAGGTGAGATCTTCGTCCTCATGGGCCTGTCCGGCTCCGGCAAATCCACCCTGATCCGCCTGATCAACCGCCTGGTCGAACCCAGCGCCGGGGATGTCTACATCGACGGGCAGAACGTCGCCAAACTGCCGCAGTCGCAGCTGATCGACCTGCGCCGGCGTGACATGAGCATGGTCTTCCAGTCCTTCGCCCTGATGCCTTCGCGCAGCGTGCTGGACAACGCCGCCTTCGGCCTGGAAGTGGCAGGCATAGGCCGCAAGGAGCGCGAGAAGCGCGCCATGGAAGTGCTCGAACAGGTTGGTCTGGACACCTTCGCCCACAAGTACCCGCATGAACTGTCCGGCGGCATGCAGCAGCGTGTCGGTCTGGCCCGCGCACTGGCGGTGAACCCGTCGATGATCATCATGGACGAGGCGTTTTCCGCCCTCGACCCGCTCAAGCGCCGCGAGATGCAGGACGTGCTGCTGGAGCTGCAGAAGACCCACCGCCGCACCATCATCTTCGTCTCGCACGACATCGAAGAGGCCATGCGCATCGGCACCCGCATCGGCATCATGGAAGGCGGCAAACTGATCCAGGTCGGCACCCCGCAGGAGCTGATCGAGAAGCCCGCCAACGACTATGTGCGCAATTTCTTCGACACCGTCGATACCAGCCGCTACCTCACCGCCGGCCAGCTCAAGGCCGACAGCGTGCCGACCTACGTGCACAACGGCAAGGCGCCGGACGCCACGCGCATCTGCAAGGAGCTGCAGGCGCTGGACAAGCACTACGCCTTCATCGTCGACGAGGACAACCACTTCCAGGGCTCCATCAGCCTAGAGAAGATCGCCCTGATGGTCGACGGCGACGAACCCCGACCACTCGAAGCCGATGCGCTCAAGCAGGTCGTACCGGTACCCGAAGACATGCCGCTGGAGCACGTCATCACCCGCCTGGTGGACAACGAAGGGCCGATCCCGGTGGTCGACGCCGACGGCCACTACTGCGGCGCCATCAGCAAGGGCCGCCTGCTGACCCGACTGCAGGGGGAATCCCATGAGTGACAAGAAACTCGACCTGGGCAGCTGGGTCAACGACGTCGTTCAACACCTGCTGGACAACTACAGCGGCGCCTTCGACAGCATCGGCAAGGTCGTCAGCGGCTTCTCCGAAGCCATCGAGGCGCTGCTCATGCTGCCGCCGGCCTGGCTGCTGATCGCCATCTTCGTCGCCCTCGGCCTGTGGCGCATTGGCGCACGCTTCGCGGTATTCACTGCGGTGGCCTTCATTCTCATCGTCATGACCGGCTTCTGGGAGCAGACCGTGGTCACCCTCGGCCTGACCTTCTCCTCGACCCTGATCAGCCTGCTGCTGGGCATCCCGCTGGGCATCTGGGCAGCACGCAGCGAGCGCGTGGCGACCATCATCCGGCCGATTCTCGACTTCATGCAGACCATGCCGGCGTTCGTCTACCTGATCCCGGCTGCCATGCTCTTCGGCCTTGGTCGCGTACCAGGCATCATCGCCACGGTGATCTTCGCCATGCCGCCAGCCGTGCGCCTGACCAGCCTGGGTATCCGCCAGGTGAACAAGGAAATCGTCGAGGCCGGTCAATCCTTCGGCTGCACCAGCCGCCAGTTGCTGTTCAAGGTGCAACTGCCCAATGCCATGCCGTCGATCATGGCCGGGGTCAACCAGACCATCATGATGGCCCTGTCGATGGTGATCATCGCCTCGATGGTCGGCGCCGGCGGCCTGGGCAACGATGTGCTGGCGAGCATCCAGCGCCTGGACATCGGCCTGGGCTTCGAGAGCGGCATGGCCGTGGTGCTGCTGGCGATCATCCTCGACCGCATCACCGAAAGCTTCGGCACGCCGCAAACCAACAAACGCGGCCTATTCGCCTGGGTCAGTGGCAAGCTGCAGCGCCAGTCCACTTAATCGGTTTTTTCACTTCACAGGGAACCGCAGATGAAAACGATCAAGACCACCGCCGCCATCGGCCTGCTGTCCTGCGCACTGATGCAAGGTGCCATGGCCGCCGAGCCGGCCAGTTGCAAACAGGTGCGTTTCGCCGAGATCGGCTGGGCCGACATCGCCGCCACCACTGGCGTGGCCATGACCCTGGCCGAAGGCCTGGGCTATCAGCCGCGCAAGATCATGGCCTCGGTGCCCATCGCCTTCACCGGGGTGAAGAATGGTCAGATCGATGCCTTCCTCGGCTACTGGGCACCGTCGATGGATTCGGTGATCGAGCCCTTCCTCAAGGACGGTGGCGTCAAGGTGCTGGAGAAAGCCAACCTCGAAGGCGCCAAGTACACCCTGGCGGTGCCCACCTACGCAGCAGAGGCCGGCCTGAAGAGCTTCCAGGACATCGCCAAGTTCAAGGATCAGCTCGGCGGCAAGATCTACGGTATCGAGCCGGGTAACGACGGTAACCTGCTGATCGACGGCATGATCAAGAACAACCAGTTCGACCTTGGCGGCTTCCGCATGGTCGAGTCCAGCGAGGCCGGCATGCTGGTGCAGGTATCGCGCGCCATGCGCAAAAAAGAGCCGGTGGTCTTCCTCGGCTGGGCGCCGCACCCGATGAACACCCAGTACGACATCACCTACCTGTCCGGTGGTGACGACGTGTTCGGCCCCGACTACGGCGCGGCCAAGGTCTACACCGTGGTACCACCGGATTACGAAGCGCGCTGCGCCAACGTCGGCAAACTGCTGAACAACCTGCAGTTCACCGTCGAGATCGAAAGCCAGCTGATGGAAAAGGTGCTGGAAAAGGAAAACCCGCAGACCGTCGCCAAGGAATGGATCAAGGCCAACCCGGCGATCCTCGACCAGTGGCTGAGCGGCGTGACCACCTTCGACGGCCAGGACGGCGTTGCCGCCGTGAAAAAACACGTAGGGCTGTAACCAGCCACGACCCGATTCGGGCTCGCCTCTCGGGGTTCGAGCCCGAACGCCTCCCCAACAACCATTAGCGGCTGATGTCTGGCCGTGACGGGGAGGCTTTGCCCGCGAACCGGCAATCTGCTGCGCAATACGGATTCGCAAGGCCCGCAATGAGAACGAGCCAGTCAACGATCTTGCAACTGCCACTCACTGATGGAGCACAACAAATATGCGCGTACTCAAGCAACTCTGCCTCGGCGCTGCCGCCCTGGCCATCGGCATGGGCAGCGCCCTGGCCGCCGACAAACCCACCCTGAAAATCGGCTACGTCAACGGCTGGGATGACAGCGTCGCCGTCACCCATGTCGCCGGTGAAATTCTGCACAGCAAACTCGGCTACACGGTCGAACTGAAGCCGGTCGAACCCGCCATCATGTGGCAGGGCGTGGCCCGAGGCGACCTCGACGCCACCCTCTCCGCCTGGCTGCCGGCCACCCACGGCGAGTACTTCGACAAGCTCAAGGACAAGGTGGAAATCCTCGGTACCAACTACTCCGGTGCCAAGATCGGCCTGATCGTGCCGGACTATGTCGAAGCCAAGAGCATCGAAGACCTGGAAAAATACGCCAAGGACTTCGACGGCAAGATCACCGGCATCGACGCCGGTGCCGGCGTGATGCGCCGCACTGAAGACGCCATCAAGGCATACAACCTGGCCAGCATCAAGCTGATGCCCAGCTCCGGCCCGGCCATGGCCACCGCCCTGACCCGCGCCGAGAAAGCACAGAAGCCCATCGTGGTTACCGGCTGGATTCCGCACTGGATGTTCGCCAAATGGAAACTGCGCTTCCTCGAAGATCCGAAGAAAGTCTTCAGCGATGACGAACGCGTCGACACCGTGGCCAACCCGCAGCTGAAGGACAAGGCTGCCGACGCTGCCGCCTTCCTTGCCAAGCTGTCCTGGAGTGGAGAAGAAGTCGGTTCGGTGATGCTGGCCATTCGTGAAGGTGCCAAGCCGGAGCAGGCGGCCAAGGACTGGATCGCCGCCAACCCGGAGCGCGTCGCCGAGTGGCTGAAATAAGCACCGACGCGTAACGCCTCAAAGCGGGCTGCGGCCTAATACCGATCAGTTAAGCGCCCGACTGGCTACGATCAGTCGTCCCCTCTCGGGAGAGGGTTAGGGAGAGGGGTAAATGGCCGTTTCGCGGTATTGCGGCCCTCTCCCCCAACCCCTCTCCCGTAAACGGGAGAGGGGAGCCAAACGCGTACAGCCTTAACTGACTGCTATTAGGCTTCGGCCCGCTTTGTCGTTTCTGCTTGCCTCGCCCTGTAATTGATCGATCAATAAAAATCCGCCTAGACTGCGCCCTCCTGTCCCCCATGGAGAGCCCGATGCCCAAGGTCGGCATGCAGCCCATTCGTCGTTCGCAACTGATCGCCGCCACCCTGGAAGCCGTCGACCAGGTCGGCATGGCCGATGCCAGCATCGCCTACATCGCCCGTCTGGCCGGGGTTTCCAACGGCATCATCAGTCACTACTTCAAGGACAAGAACGGCCTGCTCGAAGCCACCATGCGCCACCTGATGCAGGCACTGCGCGATGCCGTGGCCGAACGACGCCAGGCGCTGAGCGATGACAGCCCGCGCGCCCACCTGCGCGCAATGATCGACGGCAACTTCGACGACAGCCAGGTCAGCGGCCCGGCGATGAAAACCTGGCTGGCGTTCTGGGCCAGCAGCATGCACCAGCCCGCCCTGCGCCGGCTGCAACGGGTCAATGACCACCGCCTCTATTCCAACCTCTGCGGCCAGTTCCACCGCGCGCTGCCGCAGGAGCAGGCACGCCAGGCCGCCCGCGGGCTGGCTTCGCTGATCGACGGCCTGTGGCTACGCGGGGCGCTGTCCGGCAAGGCCTTCGACACCGCACAGGCCCGCCGCATCGCCTACGACTACCTCGACCTGCAGCTGGCCAAGGCCCGTTAGGGGTTGCCGGCGGCGAGGCCTCACGCGCATGACCTTGGTGGGCTAAAGCCCACCCTACCCGTTAACGGCTCTACGCAATAACCGCCTGGCCATGTCGTGATTGGCGGCGCCCTGTCGTTTTTGTTGATTGATCGTTCAATTTAAATAAAATAGGCTGTTCTCCAAGCAGATCGAAGACAGAGGACAGCCCATGCCACGTTTCGCCGAACAGCAGCTCTACATCGGTGGCCAGTACGTCGCCGCCAGCAGTGGAGAAACCTTCGACAGCATCAACCCGGCCACGGGCGAGGTGCTGGCCAAGGTGCAATGCGCAAGCCAGGCAGACGTGGACCACGCGGTGGCCAGCGCCGCCGAAGGGCAAAAGGTGTGGGCGGCGATGACCGCCATGCAGCGCTCGCGCATCCTGCGCAAGGCGGTGGACATCCTCCGTGCGCGCAACGATGAGCTGGCCGAGCTGGAAACCCTCGACACCGGCAAGCCGCTTTCCGAAACCCGCTACGTCGATATCGTCACCGGCGCCGACGTGCTGGAGTATTACGCCGGCCTGATCCCGGCCATCGAAGGCGAGCAGATTCCGCTGCGCGAAACCTCCTTCGTCTACACCCGCCGCGAACCGCTGGGCGTGGTGGCCGGTATCGGCGCGTGGAACTACCCGATCCAGATCGCCCTGTGGAAGTCCGCACCAGCCCTGGCCGCTGGCAACGCGATGACCTTCAAGCCCAGCGAAGTCACCTCGCTGACTGCGCTGAAACTGGCCGAGATCTATACCGAAGCGGGCCTGCCGAACGGTGTGTTCAACGTGGTCACCGGGCTGGGCAGCACTGTGGGCCAATGGCTCACCGAGCATCCAGGCATCGAGAAGATTTCCTTCACCGGCGGCACCGTCACCGGCAAGAAGGTGATGGCCAGTGCCTCCAGTTCCAGCCTCAAGGAGGTGACCATGGAGTTGGGCGGCAAGTCGCCGCTGATCATCTTCGAGGACGCCGACCTCGACCGCGCCGCCGATATCGCAGTGATGGCCAACTTCTACAGCTCCGGCCAGGTGTGCACCAACGGCACCCGCGTGTTCGTGCCGCGCATGTTGCAGGCGCGTTTCGAGAGCAAGGTGCTGGAGCGGGTCAAACGCATCCGCCTCGGCGACCCGCTGGCTGACGCCACCAATTTCGGCCCGCTGGTGAGCTTCGCCCATATGGAGCGCGTGCTCGGCTACATCGAGAAAGGCCGCAGCGAAGGCGCGCGCCTGCTAATCGGCGGTGCGCGCGTCACCGACGGCGACTACGCCAAGGGCGCCTACGTTGCCCCCACCGTGTTCACCGACTGCCGGGACGACATGACCATCACCCGCGAGGAAATCTTCGGCCCGGTGATGAGCATCCTCATCTACGACGACGAGGAAGAAGTGATCCGCCGCGCTAACGACACCACCTACGGTCTGGCCGCCGGCGTGGTGACCCGCGACCTCAATCGCGCGCACCGGGTCATCCACAAGCTGGAAGCCGGCATCTGCTGGATCAATACCTGGGGCGAATCGCCGGCCGAGATGCCGGTGGGTGGCTACAAGCAGTCCGGCGTTGGCCGCGAGAACGGCCTGGTCACCCTCGGCCACTACACCCGCATCAAGTCGGTGCAGTTGGAAATGGGCGATTACGCCTCGGTGTTCTGAGCCCCCTAGCGTGGGAGCGGCTTTAGCCGCGAAAAGCATCGCGGATGAATCCGCTCCCACAAAGAAAGCCGCCCCGTAGCCCGGATGCAATTCGGGAACTGTCACTCGCGTTTTCCCGGATAACAGCCGGGCAACAGGAGGAAGCATGACCCAGGAATACGATTACATCATCATCGGTGCCGGCTCGGCCGGTAACGTCCTGGCCACTCGCCTGACCGAGGATGCCGACGTCAGCGTGTTGCTGCTCGAAGCCGGCGGCCCGGACTACCGCCTGGACTTTCGCACCCAGATGCCCGCTGCCCTGGCCTTCCCGCTACAGGGCCGGCGCTACAACTGGGCCTACGAAACCGAGCCGGAGCCGTACATGAACAACCGCCGCATGGAGTGCGGGCGCGGCAAGGGGCTGGGCGGCTCATCGCTGATCAACGGCATGTGCTACATCCGTGGCAACGCCATGGACTTCGATAACTGGGCCACGGCCAAAGGGCTGGAAGACTGGAGCTACCACGACTGTCTGCCGTATTTCCGCAAGGCGGAAAGCCGCGATATCGGCGCCAATGATTACCACGGCGGCGACGGGCCGGTCAGCGTGACCACACCCAAGAACGGCAACAACCCACTGTTCCACGCCATGATCGAGGCCGGCGTGCAGGCTGGTTATCCACGCACCGATGACCTCAACGGCTACCAGCAGGAAGGCTTCGGCCCGATGGATCGCACGGTGACGCCGCAAGGCCGGCGCGCCAGCACCGCACGCGGTTATCTGGATCAGGCCCGCGCGCGCGCGAACCTGACCATCGTCACCCACGCCACCACCGACCGCATCCTCTTCGATGGCAAGCGCGCCATTGGCGTGGCCTATCTGCAGGGCGACGACCGCACGCCACTGAACGTTCATGCCCGCCGCGAAGTGCTGCTGTGCGCCGGCGCCATCGCCTCGCCGCAGATCCTGCAGCGTTCCGGCGTCGGCCCGGCGGCTCTGCTGCGTGAATTCGACATCCCTGTGGTGCAGGATCTGCCCGGCGTCGGCGAGAACCTGCAGGATCACCTCGAGCTTTATCTGCAGTACGCCTGCAAGGAGCCGGTGTCCATCTTCCCGGCGACCAAATGGTGGAACCAACCCGCCATCGGTGCCAACTGGCTGTTTCGCGGCAAAGGCTTGGGCGCCAGCAACCAGTTCGAGGCCGGCGGTTTCATTCGCAGCCGCGAGGACTTCGCCTGGCCCAACATCCAGTACCACTTCCTGCCGGTGGCGATCAATTACAACGGCAGCAAGGGTGTGCAGGAACACGGCTTCCAGGCGCACATGGGCTCGATGCGCTCGCCGAGCCGTGGCCGCATTCGCCTCAAGTCGCGCGACCCGCGCGAACATCCGAGCATCCTCTTCAACTACATGAGCCATGAACAGGACTGGCAGGAGTTCCGCGACGGCATCCGCATCACCCGCGAGATCATGGCCCAGCCCGCCCTGGACAAGTACCGTGGCCGCGAAATCAGCCCCGGCGCGCACGTGCAAAGCGATGCCGAGCTGGATGACTTCATCCGCAATCATGCCGAAACGGCCTACCACCCGTCCTGCTCGTGCAAGATGGGTGAGGACGAGATGGCGGTGGTCGATGGCCAGGGCCGCGTGCATGGCGTGCAGGGGCTGCGCGTGGTGGATGCGTCGATCATGCCGGAGATCATCACCGGCAACCTCAACGCCACCACCATCATGATGGCCGAGAAGATCGCTGACCGCATTCGTGGGCGCCAGCCACTGCCACGCAGTAACGCACCCTATTTCGTCGCCGGTGAGCGGCCGGCGCGCGGGCAAGCTCAGCGGTCAGTGTCTGTGGCCTGATCACAACCGAGCAGTTGCGCTACCCCCTCGCGAGTGAATACGCCCAGTCTCTGCAGGCGCGTATTCATTCGCCCTTTTACAGCGACGACGCCCGCCCATTACGCAGATAACACCAGGCTTGCTGCTCCAGCCAGGCTTCTGCCGGTGCCAGCCGGTTCGACGCCTGCGTGGCGTTGTGAATTTATTTACGGCGCTGCCGTCGAACGAGGGCATAGCCAGCGATAATGGCGTACAGGTCATCGCCGCCAACCACTGCCGGACGCCTCATGCAGACCAGCCTCCCCTCGCTCGACCCACGCACCGCCCGCCTGCTGCCCTGGATCGTCGCCATCGCTTTCTTCATGCAGACGCTGGACGGCACCATCCTCAACACCGCGCTGCCGGCCATGGCCGGCGATCTCAACGAAGATCCGCTGCGCATGCAGTCGGTGGTGATTGCCTACATGCTCACCGTGGCGCTGCTGATCCCGGCGTCGGGCTGGATCGCCGACCGCTTCGGCACGCGGCGCATCTTCTTCGGCGCCATCGCCCTGTTCAGCCTGGGCTCGCTGCTCTGCGCACTGGCAGAGTCGCTGAGCATGCTGATTGGCGCACGGGTCATCCAGGGCCTCGGCGGCGCACTGATGATGCCGGTCGGGCGCCTGGTGGTGCTGCGTGCCTATCCGCGCTCGGAACTGGTGCGGATCATGAGCTTCATCACCCTGCCCGGCCTGCTCGGCCCGCTGATCGGCCCGAGCCTGGGCGGCTGGCTGGTGGAAGTGGCCAGTTGGCACTGGATCTTCCTGATCAACCTGCCGGTGGGGCTGCTCGGCTGCTGGGCGGTACATCGGCATATGCCGGATCTGCGCGGGCCGGAACGCAGCCGTTTCGACAGCGTCGGTTTTCTCCTGTTCGGCGCCGCCATGCTGCTGATCACGGTCGCCCTGGAAGGCCTCGGCGAGCTGCACCTGCCAACCATGCGCGTGGTGCTGCTGTTGCTCGGCGGCATGGCCTGCCTGGCCGCCTACTGGTTGCGCGCCGGGCGCATCGAACAGCCGCTGTTCTCGCCAGCGCTGTTCCATACCCGCAGCTTCGCCGTGGGCATCATCGGCAACCTGTTCGCCCGTCTGGGCAGCGGTGCCCTGCCCTTTCTCACGCCGTTGCTGCTGCAACTGGCGATGGGCTATTCACCGGCCCAGGCCGGTATGAGCCTGATCCCCCTGGCGCTGGCGGCGATGGCCGCCAAACCGCTGGCCAGGCCGCTGATCGAACGTCTCGGCTACCGCAATATCCTGACCGGCAATACCCTGCTGCTCGGCGCCCTGATCGCCAGCCTGGCCCTGGTCGACGGCGACACCTCGACGCTGCAACTGATCATCCAGCTCAGCCTGATCGGCGCCTGCAACTCGCTGCAGTTCACCGCGATGAATACCGTGACCCTGATCGATCTGGATAACCGCGAAGCCAGCAGCGGCAACAGCCTGCTGTCGGTGGTGGTGCAGTTGGCGATGGGCCTTGGCGTGGCCTCGGCGGCGGCGCTGCTCAGCGGTTTCAGCCGCGAGCTGGGCGACAACGGCCATGTGCTGCAGGCGTTCCAGGCGACCTACCTGTGCGTTGGCCTGCTATCGATGCTGGCAGCGGCGATCTTCCTGCAACTGGACACGAAAGATGGCCGTAGCGGGCGCAATATCGAGGTTTCAGCGGACGAATGAGCGGGCCTGTTACACTGCCGGCCTGTTTCTTCACCCCCGAGCTCTTGCCGTGACCGCTACTGCCTTCGCCAGCCTGCCCATTTCTGCCGCCATGCAGGCCAATCTCGCCGCCATCGGCTATGCCGAGATGACGCCCATCCAGGCCGCCAGCCTGCCGCTGATTCTCAAGGGCCGCGACCTGATCGCCCAGGCCAAGACCGGCAGCGGCAAGACCGCAGCCTTCGGCATCGGCCTGCTGCACCCGCTCAACCCGCGCTACTTCGGCTGCCAGGCCATGGTGCTGTGCCCGACACGCGAACTGGCCGATCAGGTGGCCAAGGAAATCCGCCGCCTGGCCCGTGCTGCCGACAACATCAAGGTGCTTACCCTCTGCGGCGGCGTGCCCTTCGGCCCGCAGATCGGCTCGCTCGAGCATGGTGCGCACGTGATCGTCGGCACGCCGGGACGGGTGCAGGAGCATCTGCGCAAAGGCACGCTGAAAGTCGATGGGCTCAATACCCTGGTACTCGACGAAGCCGACCGTATGCTCGACATGGGTTTTATCGACAGCATCGCCGACATCATCGAGCAGACCCCGGCACGCCGCCAGACCCTGCTGTTCTCCGCCACCTATCCGCCCGCCATCGAGCAGCTTGCCGCACGTTTCTTGCGTAGCTCGGAGCGGGTCGAAGTGGAGGCGCAGCACGACGACGGGCAGATCGAGCAGCGCTTCTACGAAATAGCGCCGAGCCAACGTATGGAAGCGGTCAGCACCCTGCTGCGGCATTTTCGCAAGCAACCGGCGGTGGCCTTTTGTGCCACCCGCCAGCAATGCGATGAACTGGCCGCACAACTGGAGGCCGAGAAGATTTCCGCCGCGGCCCTGCATGGTGACCTGGAGCAACGCGAACGTGATCAGGTGCTGGCATTGTTCGCCAATCGTAGCCTGAGTGTTCTGGTGGCCACCGATGTCGCTGCGCGCGGGCTGGATATTGCGGGTCTGGAAATGGTGATCAACGTCGAGCTGTCGCGCGATGCCGAGGTGCATATCCACCGCATTGGCCGCAGTGGCCGCGCCGGCGAGAAGGGCCTGGCCCTGAGCCTGGTGACGCCGGCCGAAGCCGCACGCGCGCAGGCCATCGAAACCCTGCAGGGCAAGGCGCTGGCCTGGTATCCACTGCCTGCTGCCAGGTCAGCAGGCGAGCCGCTGCTACCGCCGATGCACACGCTGTGCATCGGCGCCGGACGCAAGGAAAAACTGCGCCCTGGCGATATCCTCGGCGCCCTGACCGGCGACGCGGGCATTTCCGGCGATCAGGTCGGCAAAATCACCCTGTTCGACTACCAGGCCTTCGTCGCAGTACAGCGCGACGTGGCCCGCCAGGCACTCAAACGTCTCAGCGAAGGCAAGATCAAAGGCCGGACGCTGCGAGTACGCTTGTTGTAAGGCTGACACAACGATCAAACGGCCCGGGCCGGAGTCATCAATGCGCAATATCCTGGTCATCGAAGACAGCTCGCTGGTTCTGAAAATCCTCGAACATCTGTTCCGCCAGGAAAGTGACCTGCAACCGATTTTCTGTGCCTCGCTGGCCGAGGCCGAGGTGATGCTGGAAACCTCCGCTTCGCTGTTCTTCGCCGCCATCGTCGACCTGCATCTGCCGGATGCGCCCAATGGCGAAAGCGTCGATCTGGTGATGCGCTACCACCTGCCGTGCATCGTGCTCAGCGGCAGCTACAACGAGCAGCGCCGCGACGAGCTGCTGATGAAGGGCGTGGTCGATTACGTGCTCAAGGAAAGCCAGCATTCCTACGAGTACGCCTTCCGCTTGCTGCACCGGCTGGATCACAACAGCCATATCAAGATTCTCATCGCCGACGACTCCAGCGCGCAGCGTCACTACATCCGTCACATCCTCGAGCCGCACCACTACCAGATCATCGAGGCCAGTGACGGCAAGGAAACCCTGCGCCAGCTCAATCAACACCCGGACCTCGACCTGCTGGTACTCGATCACGCCATGCCCGGCGTCAGCGGTTTCGAGTTGGTCAAACTACTGCGCCAGAAGCTGCGCCTCAATGACCTGATCATCATCGGCGTGTCCGCCGACCCCAAGGGCTCGCTCAGCGCGCAGTTCATCAAGCACGGCGCCGACGACTTCCTGCGTAAGCCCTTCTGCCCGGAAGAGCTGAATTGCCGGGTGATGTCGACCCTGGAGCGCCGCGACCTGTTGCGCGCCCTGAAAAAGGCCGCACAGTTCGATGCCCTGACCGGCCTGAACAATCGCCGCGCCTTCTACGAACAGGGCATGCAGCTGCTGCAGCAGGCGCAACGCGAAAATCGCGAAGTCAGCGTGGCCATGCTCGACATCGACCACTTCAAGCAGATCAACGATGGCTTCGGCCACGCCAGCGGTGACAGCGCCCTGGTGGTGTTCGCCCGGGCGATGAGCAATGCCCTGCCGGGCATGCTCCTGGGGCGCCTGGGCGGCGAGGAATTTGCCGTGCTCAGCCTGCACGAAGCCCTGCATGTGGCGCAGGCGCTGGACAGGCTGCGCCAGCAATGCGCGGGCCTGCATTACACGGTCGGTGCGCCGCCGCTCTCGTTCAGCGCCGGGCTCTACCAGGGCCAGCCGCAAGATCTGGAAAGCCTGCTGCACGAAGCGGATATGCGCCTGTATCGCGCCAAGCAGCAGGGCCGTGCACGCACCGTACAGGCCTGATCAGAAACCGTGGCGCTGCAGCGTCGCGGCGTAGCTGCCGTCTTCGTGCATGGCCTCGATCGCCGCATCGAAACGCTGAGCGATGTCGCGATGCCGGGCCAGACTGCGCCGTACCAGAATATGCAGGCCGTTCTCGCTCAAGGGCAGGGGCAGAAATTCCAGCTCATCGCGAATGCCGGCCAACGAGCGCCCGAGCACGAAGCGCGCCACCAGCTCGTCCTCCAGCGCCAGTTGCACACGCCCGGCATGCAGCATGCGCGCCGCACTCTCGAAACTGCCGACGCCGACCTTGCGCAACAGTGGATCGCTATCGAACGCTTTCGAGTAGGCATAGCCTCTGACCACCGCGATGCTGTGCGGATAGAGGTCGGCCAGGGTCTCGAAGCGGATACTGCTGCCCTTGCGCTGCATGAAACGGATGCGATTGAGCAGATAAGGCTGGGAAAAATAACCGTACTCGGCGCGCTCGACGCTGTACCAGGCGTTGATCAGCACGTCGTAATCACCACGCTTGAGCCCCAGTACCGCACGCTCCCAGGGCACCTCGACATAGCTGGTGGTGTAGCCGGCACGGACCAGTGCCTGCTCCACCAGATCGCTGGCCAGCCCTTTGCCAGGTAGCCGCTGATCGTTGAACGGCGGCCAGGGATCGGCCACCAGTTGCAATAGCTCAGCCACAGCCAGTGCTGGCGAGAGCAGCAGGAGCAATAGCCAGGCGCGCGCGGGCATTGGGGCAGACCCATTTTGAATGAACAGTTCTAGTGATAGCAGGCACTGTCGCAATCGTCACTGCGTCATCACCGATAATAGTCACCCAGGCAACATCACCTGCCGTACCGGGGGGGCCGGCAACGCCGGTAGCGGGCGGCTTCGGGTAAACTGCAGCGGTTTTCGCGTAGCCCGCCGTTTCATCTGAGGACATATCGTGTTGCAAACCGACGTACTGATCATCGGCGCGGGCGCCGCCGGCCTGATGTGCGCCGCCAGTGCGGCGGCCCGTGGCCGCCGCGTGCTGGTGCTCGACCATGCCAACAAGGCTGGCAAGAAGATCCTCATGTCCGGTGGCGGGCGCTGCAACTTCACCAATCTGTATTGCGAGCCGGGCAACTTTCTCTCCGGCAACCCGCATTTCTGCAAATCGGCGCTGGCGCGCTTCACTCAATGGGACTTCATCAGCCTGGTGGCCAAGCATGGCGTGCCCTATCACGAGAAGAAGCTCGGCCAGTTGTTCTGCGACAACAAGTCCAGCGACATTCTCGAGCTGCTGCTGGCCGAATGCGCCGAAACCGGCGCGCAAATTCGTCTGGATACCGCTGTGCAGGGTATCGACAAAACCGACGCGGGGTTTCGCGCGCAAACCGACCTGGGCACCGTTACCTGCCAGTCGCTGGTAATCGCCACCGGTGGTCTGTCGATCCCGACGCTCGGCGCCACCGGCTTCGGCTATCAGGTGGCCAGGCAGTTCGGCCATGCGGTCTTGCCGACCCGCGCCGGGCTGGTGCCCTTCACCCTGACCGATCCGCAGCTCAAGACGCTGTGTACGGAGCTGTCCGGCACCTCGGTGGAGGACTGCCGGGTGAGCTGCAACGGCCAGAGTTTCGTCGAGAACATCCTGTTCACCCACCGCGGCCTGTCCGGCCCGGCGATCCTGCAGATCTCGTCCTACTGGCAGGCGGGCGACACCGTGCATATCGACCTGTTGCCGCATATCGACTTGCTCGAGTGGCTGGCCACGCAGCAGCGCGAACGCGGCAACAGCGAGCTGAAAACCCTGCTGGCCGAGTTGTTCACCAAGAAGATGGCGACCCTGCTGGTCGACAGCTGGTTCACCAACAAACCGCTGAAGCAGTACACCCCGGGTGAACTCAAGGCGATTGCCGAAAGGCTCTCCGACTGGCAACTGGTACCGGCCGGCACCGAGGGCTACCGTACCGCAGAGGTGACCCTGGGCGGCGTGAACACCGACGAGGTGTCATCCAAGACCCTGGAGTCGCTCAAGGTGCCGGGCCTGTATTTCATTGGCGAAGTGCTGGATGTCACCGGCCACCTTGGCGGTTTCAACTTCCAGTGGGCCTGGGCCTCGGGTTATGCCGCCGCACAGTATGTCTAGCGCCTGCGTAACCTCAGCGCATACCCAGTGAGCGCAAAGTTCCGGTAGTCTGCACGCATCGCCCCGAATCAGACCTCGCATGCCCCGCCCTCGTCTTCGTCAATCACTGCGGCGCCTCTGGGCGCTGGACAAGTTCAGCACCAGCCTGCGGGTGTTCATCGCCCTGGCAGGCGCCCTGGCGCTGTGCGGGTGGCAGGGTTGGACACACGCCCTGATCCCGCTGTTTCTGGGCATCATCGCCAGCGCCCTGACCGAGACCGACGACAGCTGGCAAGGTCGCCTCGGCGCAGTGCTGGTCACCCTGGCCTGCTTCAGTGCGGCGGCCTATGCGGTGGAATTTCTCTTTCCCTATCCATGGCTGTTCGTCATCGCCCTGGCGCTGTCAGCGTTCTGCTTGACCCTGCTCGGTGCCCTGGGCGAACGCTTTGCCACCCTCGGCTCCGGCACCCTGATTCTCGCCGTGTACAGCATGATCGGCGTCGAACAGCGCGGCGGTGTTGCCGGTCTGTGGCTGGAGCCGCTGCTGCTGGTAGCAGGCGCGGCCTGGTATGGCCTGCTGTCGGTGGTCTGGCACGGGCTGTTTGCCCATCAGCCGGTACAACAGAGCCTGGCCCGGCTGTTTCGCGAACTGGGCAAGTACCTCAAGCTCAAGGCTGCACTGTTCGAGCCCGTGCGCCAACTGGACGTCGAGCAGCGCCGGCTGGAGTTGGCGCAGCAGAACGGGCGCGTGGTGTCGGCGCTCAATGCGGCCAAGGAGATCATCCTGCACCGGGTCGGCAATGGCCGCCCCGGGCCCAAGGTCAATCGCTACCTGAAGCTGTATTTCCTCGCCCAGGACATCCACGAGCGCGCCAGCTCCTCGCACTACCCCTACAACGAACTGGCCGAAGCCTTCTTTCACAGCGACGTGTTGTTTCGCTGCCAGCGCCTGCTGCGCCTGCACGGCGAAGCCTGCCAGCGTCTGGGCAGCGCCATCGAGTTGCGTCAGCCGTTCGAGTACCGCGAACTGTGCAGCCAGGCGCTGGAAGACCTGCATGCCTCGCTCGACCACCTGCACCTGCAGAGCAACCCGGCCTGGCGCCGCCTGCTGCGCTCGCTCGGTGCACTGGCCGGCAACCTGGCCACGCTCGATCAACTGCTGAGCAACGCCAGCAACCCCGATGCCCTGGCCGATGAGCAGGACAACAGCCTGCTCGATCGCGAACCGCATTCGTTGCGCGAGGTCATCGAACGGATCGGCCAGCAACTGACACCGACCTCGCTGCTGTTTCGCCATGCCCTGCGCCTGGCCATCGCCCTGGCCGCCGGCTACGGCCTGCTGCACCTGATTCACCCGACCCAGGGTTACTGGATCCTGCTCACCACCCTGTTCGTCTGCCAGCCGAACTACGGCGCCACGCGTCTGAAACTGGTGCAGCGTATCACCGGTACCCTGCTCGGCCTGGGCCTCGGCTGGGCACTGTTCGACCTGTTCCCTGATCCGCGTATCCAGGCGCTGTTCGCCGTGGTCGCCGGGGTCGCCTTCTTCGCCACGCGCAGCACGCGCTACACCCTGGCCACGGCAGCGATCACCCTGCTGGTGCTGTTCTGCTTCAATCAGATCGGCAATGGCTACGGCCTGTTCCTGCCGCGCCTGGTCGACACCCTGCTCGGCGGCCTGATCGCCGGGCTGGCGGTGTTCCTGATCCTGCCGGACTGGCAAGGCCGACGCCTGGGGCGCATGCTTGCCAGCACCCTGAGCTGCAACAGCGCCTACCTGCGGCAGATCATCGCCCAGTACGCCCACGGCAAGCGTGACGACCTCGGTTACCGCCTGGCCCGGCGCAACGCGCACAACGCCGATGCGGCGCTGTCCACCACCCTCGGCAACATGCTGATGGAGCCGGGCCACTTCCGCAGGGATGCCGACCTCGGCTTTCGCTTCCTGGTACTGTCGCACACCCTGCTCAGCTACCTTTCCGGACTTGGCGCGCACCGTGGCGAACAGTTGCCGCAGGCAGCCCAGGCACAGTTGCTGGAACAGGCCGAAGCGCTGGCCAGCAGCCTCGAGCAGATCGCCAGCGGCCTGCGCGGCGAGCAGCCTCTGGCCATCCACAGCGACGAAGAACAGGCACTGGCGCAAAGCCTGGAACAGATCGCCGATGACACCGACGAACGCCAGCGTCTGGTGCAGACGCAACTGGCGCTGATCTGCCGCCAACTCGCGCCGCTGCGCACCCTGGCGGCGCACCTGGGAAAAGAATCCGGGCGACGCAGGGAGCCGTAAAACAGCGCCACTTATCCGAGATCCTGGTTTTTTTGCCAGCGGCTAACGACAAGCGCCATCTTTCTGCCAGTATTCAAGTCACCCCCATTCTCTCGGCCTCAAGCGATGTCTGCAGCCCACTCAACTGCACGCTTTCCCCTGCTGTGGTTGTTCCTGACCCTGTGCCTGCTGCTGCCTGAAGCGCATGCCCTGACCCGGCTGGACGAGAATACGCCGCCCATCGACCTGCAGGATGTGGCCAGCTACCTGGAAGATCCCCAGGCCGCCATGAGCCTCGCCGAGGTGCAGGCTGATACAGCCGCCTTCCTGCCTGCCCATGCACGTGATGGCCTGGGTTTTGGTTATGTAGACGGCGTGGTGTGGCTGCGCCTGGAATTGCAGTCAATCGCCCAGGAGCCCCTGCACTGGCGCCTGGAGCTGAACTACGCCTCACTGGATGAAGTACGCCTCTACGATGTGGCTGCCGGCACAGTACGCGAAGCGCGCAGTGGCGATACCGTGCCTTACCGCGAGCGCGCCATTGGCCACCGCAACCCGGTCTTCGAGATCAGCCTGCAACCTGATGAGCAGCGCACGCTGTACCTGCGTGTCGACTCACGCGGCAGCATGACCCTCAGTGGTGCGCTGATGTCCTTGCGCGATTTCGAGCAGCACAGCCAGCGCGGCTATCTGGCACATGCCATCTACTGCGGTGTACTGGTCGCGCTGGGCCTGTATAACCTGTTGCTGTATCTGGCCCTGCGTGAACGGCCGTTTCTCAACTACGTGCTGTTCATGTGCGCCTTTGCCCTCAGCGTGCTGTCACTCAATGGCCTCGGCGCGCAATACCTGTGGTCTGAAGGCGCGCCCTGGAGCAACCGCATCCTGCCGGTCAGCCTGGTGGCAGCCGCGTTGCTGTCGGTGGTATTCGCCCGCAGCTTTCTCGATACCCGCCAGTGGCTGCCGCATTGGGACAAGGGGCTGCTGTTGCTATGCCTGGCGATTGGCATGGCCTTGCTCGGCAGCGTGCTGCTGCCGCTGCAGCGTGCACTGCAATTGATGTCACTGACCGGCCTGATCGCCACACTGACCCTACTGCTGACCAGTTTCGTCTGCGTTGGCTACCGGGTGCCTGGCGCACGCCTGTTCGCCCTGGCCTGGCTGACGCTGCTCAGCGGAGCGGGGCTGCTGGCACTGCGCAACTTCGCCCTGATCCCGTCGAACTTCCTCACCCTGTACGCCATGCAGATCGGCTCGGGGCTGGAAATGATCCTGCTGTCCTTCGCCCTGGCGGCACGCTTCAACGAGCACAAACGCCAGCGCGAGGCAGCCCTGCAACTCAACGAGCAGGTGTTGGCGCAGCGCGTCACCGAGCGCACCCAGGCACTGGAGCAGGCCAATCTGCGTCTGCGTGAACTGGCCCTGCAGGACCCACTGACCGGCCTGGCCAATCGCACGGCCCTGCAGCAGCACCTGGATCAGGCACTGGCACGCAGCCGGCGGCGCCACGAACTGCTCGCGCTGATGCTGATCGACCTGGACGGTTTCAAGCCGATCAACGACCGGCATGGCCATGGCTTTGGCGACCAGGTGCTGACCGAGATCGCCCAGCGTCTGCGCCAGTACATCCGCGATGGTGACCTGCCGGCGCGCCTGGGTGGCGACGAGTTCGTGGTGGTCTGCGAGAACGTGCAGTCGGCAGACGATGCCCAGGATCTGGCCAGACGCTTGCTGGAAGGGCTGGACACGCCGATGCACCTGGAAGATCGTAGCGTGCGTGTGAGCGCCAGCATCGGCATCGCCCTGAGCCATGGCGACGACGAAGCCACCCACCTGATTCGCCTGGCCGACGCCGCCATGTACCAGGCCAAGGCCGAGGGTCGCAACCGCGTACGCCTGGCCAGCCAATCCCCGTGATCAGGTGCCACAGCCTACCCATCGACTCTGCAGGAGCGGCGCCCCGCCGCGAATCGGAGTTTGACGCCGCAGAAAAGCTTCGTCCCGGGGCGGGGCTCCTAAACAAGGCAGCCTTGGCAGCCCTGCCTGATCGACGTCAGGCTTTCGCCTCTTCATCAACTCGAACCCGATAGCACACCATGGATAAAAATCTGCTGCTGCAAGACGTACTCAGCCATCTGCAGAGCGACCTCGAGCAGGCCACCCTCGCCGCCGTCACCGCCCATGAAGCGGCGACACACGAAGAGAACGTCGCCGAAAACAAGTACGACACCCTGGGGCTGGAAGCGGCCTACCTGGCCAGCGGCCAGGCGCGTCGCGTCGAAGAGCTGCGGCAGACGCTGATTACCTGGCGCCAGTTGCGCCCGCGTCCGTTCGACGAGGCTCAGGGCATCGAGCTGGGTGCCCTGATAGAGCTGGCCGACGCCCAAAATCAGCGGCGCTGGCTGTTTCTCGGCCCACAGGGCGCGAGCATGAAGCTGCAGCAGACCGGTCACTCGATTCAGGTACTCGGCAGCACCGCACCACTGGGCCGTGCCCTGCTGGGCAAGGGGCCAGGCGATGAAATCAGCCTGCCCATGGCCGGCGGCGCACAATCCTTCGAGGTGCTCAGCGTCGAGTAAGCGGGAACTATCCGGGCTATGGTTGGGTAGATACCCATGACGAACCCCATCAGGAGCTTGCCATGGAACCGCCCGTTCACGACCTAGCAGCGCTGTTCAAGCAACTCGGCCTGGCGCATGACGAGGCCGGCATCGAAGCCTTCATCAAAACCCATGCACCGCTGCCAGACGCTCGCAAACTGGCCGATGCGGCATTCTGGAGCCCGGCGCAGGCCGCCTTCCTGCGCGAGGAAATCCTCGAGGACGCCGACTGGGCAGAGGTGGTCGATCAGCTCAACGTGCGCCTGCGCGGTTAGCCGGCGCCGGTCATCTCGCGCCAGGTCAGGTACAGGCGCAGATCGAATTCGATCTGCGCATAACCTGGCAGCATGTGCTCGCAGAGCTTGTAGAAGGCTTTGTTGTGCTCGCTCTCTTTCAGGTGCGCCAGCTCATGCACCACGATCATCTGCAGAAAGGTCGGCGCCGCCTCGCGAAACAGCGAAGCGACACGAATCTCCTTCTTCGCCTTGAGCTTGCCGCCCTGCACCCGTGAAATCGCCGTGTGCAGGCCGAGCGCGCGGTGGGTGAGGTCGAGGCGATTGTCGTAGAGCACCTTGTCGATGGCCGGCGCATTCTTCAGGTGCTCCTGCTTGAGCGCCATCACGTAGCCGTACAAAGCCTTGTCGCTCTGCACTTCATGTCGCCCCGGATAGCGCTGTGCCAGGTAATCGCCGAGGCGGTCATCGGCAATGAGTTGGCGAACCTGTTGCTGCAAGGCAACCGGATAACCCTGTAGGTACTTCACCACCAAGCCCCCATTCTGATCAGGAGCGCCAGTGTAACGGATGCCGGGTTACTCGCTGGGCAGCACCCGCAGCAGACGCCCCTGCGGACTGTCGGTGAGCAGGTAGAGCGCGCCATCAGGGCCGCTGCGCACATCGCGGATACGCTCGCCCAGTTCCTCGAAGAGGATTTCCTCGCCGGCCAGCATGCCGTCGCGCACACGGATACGCCGCACGCTACGCTCAGCCAGGGTGGCGGCGAACAGATCGCCCTGCCAGTCGGGGAACAGCTCGCCGCGATACAGGGTCAGGCTCGACGGCGCCACGGAAGGCGTCCAATGCAGCAACGGCGCGGTCAGCCCCGGCAGCTCGTGGTAGGGGCTGACCCGCGCACCGGTGTAATCGATACCGAAGGTCGCCAGCGGCCAGCCATAGTTGTTACCGGCCTCGATCAGGTTGAGCTCATCGCCCCCGCGCGGGCCGTGCTCGTGACTGTACAGGCGATCGAGCTCGGCATCATAGAAAATGCCTTGCACGTTGCGATGACCGAGGCTGTAGACCTCCGGGGCCGCCCCGGCCTGCCCCACCAACGGATTGTCCTGCGGTACGCTGCCATCGCGATTCAGGCGCACGATCTTGCCCAAATGGTTGGCCGGATTCTGCGCCTGCTCGCGCCAGTCGAAGCCGTCGCCCAGGGTCACGACCAGCGTCTTGTCGGCGAGAAAGGCGATACGCCCACCATAGTGTGCAGCGCCGGCCTTGAGCGGCTGGGCAGTGAACAACACCTCGACGTCCTGCAGTTCGTTGCCCACCAGGCGGGCGCGGGCCAGGCGGGTGTTGTTGGCTTCAGCCGAGCCATAGGCATAGGTCAGATACAGCCAGCGATTGTCACGGTAGTCCGGGTCCAGCGCCACGTCCATCAGGCCTGCCTGGGCGGCGATGAACGCTTCGGGCAAACCGGCCACCGGCTCGGGATCGACACTGCCGTCGGCTTCTACGATACGCAAACGCCCGACGCGCTCGGTGACCAGTTTGCGCCCATCGGGTAGAAACGCCATGGCCCAGGGACTTTCCAGCCCCTCGCTGAAGGTTTCGATGCGGTAGTCCAACGCCAGTAGCGGCGTACTGATGAACAGGGCGCCAAGCAGCAGCGCGCGGGTGCTTCTCAACATGGGCAACGCCTTGTCACAGGGAATCGGAGGAAGTCGGCTGCGCGCGGTAGTGCACGCGCCGCCCGAGCAAGCCAAACAACAGCGCGCCGACACTGCCGCAGGCCATCAGCCCGAGCGTACCGAACGGGCTGCGATCAGCAGCGATCAGCGTCGGCATGGGCGCCACGCTGTTGGCCACGGCCAGTGCCGACCAGATCGCTGCAGCCCCGGCCAGCACAAGGATCAGCCAGCGCAGAAGCGGCATACGCCGTGCCAGCCAGACGGCCAGCGGCAAGGCGAAGACATAACCCAAAGCGCTGAGCAGGATGAACGTCGGAGTAAAACCGAGCAGGTCGAGAGCGGTGGTGCCAAGACGCACATCCCATGGCACCGGTGCGCCAATGGCCTGCAGGGCAGCCAGATTGGCCTGGGTCTGGAAGATCGAAGCGAGCAGCGAAGCCAGCAATACGGCAAGAAGAAAGGCGAGCAACAGGCGTGGCTTGCTGGACATGGGTGGCAGTTTCCCGGAACGACAGTGCGCGGATTATGGCGCACCCCGCCTACGCTCAGGCTCCGGGAGTTTTACAGGGTTTTACCTCTGGCGAGCATGCCCTGCCGATATAACGCAACAGCCCCGCACGAGGCGGGGCTGCGGACAACGCATCAGGCTCAGTTGACCTTGGCGTTCAGCTCGCCACTGGCGTAACGCTGGTACATGCCTTCCAGGGAGATCGGCTTGATCTTGGAAGCATTGCCGGCGGTGCCGAAGGCTTCGTAGCGGGCGATGCAGATATCGCGCATGGCAACGATGGTCTTGGCGAAGAACTTGCGCGGGTCGAACTCGCTTGGATGCTCGGCCATCATGCGGCGGATGGCGCCGGTGGAAGCCAGACGCAGGTCGGTGTCGATGTTGACCTTGCGCACGCCGTGCTTGATGCCTTCGACGATTTCCTCAACCGGCACGCCGTAGGTTTCCTTGATGTCGCCGCCGAATTCGTTGATCACCTTCAACCACTCCTGCGGCACGGAGGAAGAACCGTGCATGACCAGGTGGGTGTTGGGGATGCGCTTGTGGATTTCCTTGATGCGCTCGATGGAGAGCACGTCGCCGGTTGGCGGCTTGGTGAACTTGTAGGCGCCGTGGCTGGTGCCGATGGCGATGGCCAGGGCATCGACCTGAGTGGCCTTGACGAAGGCCGCGGCTTCTTCCGGGTCGGTCAGCAGTTGACTGTGATCGAGCACGCCTTCGGCGCCGACGCCGTCTTCTTCACCGGCCATGCCGGTTTCCAGGCTGCCCAGGCAACCCAGCTCGCCTTCCACGGACACGCCGCAGGCGTGAGCGAAGGCCACGGTCTGCTGGGTCACGCGGACGTTGTAGTCGTAGTCGGCCGGGGTCTTGCCGTCTTCTTTCAGCGAGCCGTCCATCATCACCGAGGAGAAACCCAGCTGGATCGAGCGCTGGCATACGTCCGGGCTGGTGCCGTGATCCTGGTGCATGCACACCGGGATATGCGGGAATTCTTCGATGGCCGCCAGGATCAGGTGGCGCAGGAACGGCGCGCCAGCGTATTTACGAGCACCCGCGGAGGCCTGGACGATGACCGGCGAATCGGTCTTGTCGGCGGCTTCCATGATGGCGCGCATCTGCTCGAGGTTGTTGACGTTGAAGGCCGGCACGCCGTAACCGAATTCGGCGGCGTGGTCGAGCATCTGGCGCATGCTGATAAGTGCCATGGTGTTTCTGTCTCCCGGTTTGGAGGTCGTTGATCGTGCAAGCCTGCCGCAGGGGCAGGCGTTGTTCAAGTTTCGTGAGGCTGGGGCATGCCCGCAGCGTTCGTCTCGGCATCACCGAGGATGTTACGGTGCCTTGCAGCCTCGGCCGATCAGGTCATCGGTGGCGGTCCAGTAGATCAGGCCTTCCTCACCCTTGGTGTGAAAGGACAGGCGCCCGTCGCTGTAGAGCGCACCAGAGGCAGCCGGCTCCTGAGTCAGACGATAGACGATGTCGTCGCCACCCAGGCGCACGTCCACTTGTTCGAAGTCGTCATCGGCGAAACGCCACTGGACTTCAGCCTGGCTGTCGCACACCCAGCGATGCCACTGCTCCGGTGCCTCCGGCTGACTGCTGCAGGCTGCCAGCAACAGGGCGATGGCAGCGAGCCCCGCCAGTTTGATCCTGCTCAATTGCCTCTCCTCGTCAGCAACGCTGTTCCGGCACCGGACCGGTAGGCTGGTCCGTGCTTTCATCGATACGCTGATCATCCTGCGTGGTCGGGGTTTCGATCTGCGCCGGGCTGAACACCTCGCAGGCCGCCTCCCGTCCACCACCGGCACAACCGGCCAACAACATAAGCATGAGACTCAAAGCGGCTAACTTGCGCATGACATGACTCCTTGTTCGATGATCCGGTTTTCTACAGACCATCAGTTCGCGTCAGGGTTTAATCAGCCGCTGGCAGAGTGACATTCATCACCCTGGCTCGTCTTTATTGTACGCGCTGTTCCAGCACTTCCACGGCTGGCAGCACCTTGCCTTCGACGAACTCGAGGAACGCGCCGCCACCGGTGGAAATGTAGGAGATCTGCTCGGCCACGCCGTACTTGTCGATGGCCGCCAGGGTGTCGCCACCACCGGCAATGGAGAACGCCGGGCTCTCGGCGATGGCCAGGGCCAAGGCCTTGGTGCCGTTGCCGAACTGGTCGAACTCGAACACGCCGACCGGGCCGTTCCACAGGATGGTCTGCGAGGCCTTGAGCATTTCGGCGAACATCGCCGCGGTTTGCGGGCCGATGTCGAGGATCATGTCGTCCTCGGCCACGTCCTTGACCGCCTTGACGGTGGCCTCGGCGTCTTCGGCGAAGGCCTTGGCCACCACCACGTCAACCGGCAGCGGTACGCTGACCTTGGCCGCGATGGCCTTGGCGGTGTCGACCAGATCGGCTTCGTACAGCGACTTGCCCACCGGCAGGCCGGCAGCGGCGAGGAAGGTGTTGGCGATGCCGCCACCGACGATCAGCGAGTCGCAGATATCGGCCAGGGAATTGAGCACGTCGAGCTTGGTCGACACCTTGGAGCCGGCAACGATGGCCAGCATCGGCCGGGCCGGCTTGTCCAGCGCCTTGCCCAGGGCGTCCAGTTCGGCAGCCAGCAGCGGGCCGGCGCAGGCGACCTTGGCGAACTTGGCCACGCCATGGGTCGAACCCTGGGCGCGGTGTGCGGTACCGAAGGCGTCCATCACGAACACGTCGCACAGGGCGGCGTACTGCTGGGCCAGCTCATCGGTGTTCTTCTTTTCGCCCTTGTTGAAACGCACGTTCTCCAGCAGCACCAGCTCGCCGGCCTTGACCTCGACACCGCCGAGGTAGTCCTTGACCAGCGGCACGTCACGACCGAGCGCCTTGCTCAGGTAGGCCGCGACCGGGGCCAGGCTGTCTTCCTCGCTGTAGACGCCCTCTTCCGGGCGACCCAGGTGCGAGCAGACCAGCACGGCAGCGCCCTTCTCCAGCGCCAGCTTGATAGTCGGCAGGGAGGCGAGGATACGCGCGTCGCTCTTGACCACACCGTCCTTCACCGGGACGTTGAGGTCTTCGCGGATCAACACGCGCTTACCAGCGAGGTCGAGGTCGGTCATCTTCAGAACGGTCATGGATCAGTCCTTCACAAAGGCTGGTGGTACGGAGGAAGTGGATACAGCGAGAAAATGTTCAGCGACATCGAGCATGCGGTTGGCAAACCCCCACTCGTTGTCGAACCAGGCCAGCAGGTTGACCAGGCGCGGGCCGGACACGCGGGTCTGGCTGCCGTCGACGATGGCCGAGTGCGGGTCGTGGTTGAAGTCGCAGCTGGCGTGCGGCAGTTCGGTGTAGGCCAGCAGCCCCCTGAGCGGGCCACTCTCCGCCGCCTGACGCAGCACGCGGTTGATCTCTTCTGCCGAAGTGTCGCGCGCCGTCTGCAGGGTGATGTCCAGGCACGAGACGTTGACCGTCGGCACGCGGATGGCCTTGGCCTGAATACGCCCGGCCAGTTCCGGCAACAGGCGCTCGATACCGCGCGCCAGGCCGGTGGACACCGGGATCACCGACTGGAAGGCCGAGCGCGTGCGGCGCAGGTCTTCGTGGTGATAGGCATCGATCACCGGTTGATCGTTCATTGCCGAGTGGATGGTGGTAATGGAGACGTACTCCAGACCCACCACCTCATCGAGCAATTTCAACAGCGGCACACCGCAATTGGTGGTGCAGGACGCATTCGACACCAGGCGCTCGGCACCGCTCAGGCACTGCTGATTGACGCCAAAGACGACAGTGGCGTCGATATCCGCCTCGCTGGCCATCGGCTGCGACAGCAGCACGCGCGGTGCCCCCGCATCGATGAAGCGTTGCGCCTCGGCACGGGTGACGTACTGCCCGGAGCATTCGAGCAGCAGGTCGATGTCCAGCGCCGCCCAGTCGATGGCCTCGGGCTCGCTCTGGCGCAGCACCTTCACGCAATCGCCATTGATGTGCAGGCAGTCGCCATCGACCTTCACCTCGCCGGGAAAGCGCCCGTGAGTGGAGTCGAAGCGGGTCAGGTATTCGATGCTGGCCTGGTCGGCCAGGTCGTTTAGCGCAACGATTTCCAGACTCGCCGAATCGCCACGCTCGTGCAGCGCGCGCAGCACGCAACGGCCGATACGGCCGTAGCCGTTAAGAGCGATTCTGTAGGGACGCTTGGGCATCGGATATCTCGAAGGAACCTGGGGTGGATCGCGCTTAATCGATCCACCCGCTGTGTAACGGTGGATGAAAAGAGCGTCACCCACCCTACATCGTCGTTCTCACTCAGGCGTCGAGCAGCTCGGCGGCGGTTTCCAGGATATTGTCCACGGTAAAACCGAACTCCTCGAACAGCGCTGGCGCCGGGGCCGACTCACCGAAGGTGGTCATGCCGATGATGCGACCTTCCAGGCCTACGTACTTGTACCAGTAGTCGGCATGGGAGGCTTCGATGGCAATCCGCGCGCCCACCTGAACCGGCAGCACGGCCTGCTTGTAGCTGGCATCCTGCTGGTCGAACACGCTGGTGGATGGCATGGAAACGACGCGCACCTGGCGACCCTGCTCTTCCAGCTTGGCGGCGGCCTGCATGGCCAGGCCGACTTCCGAACCGGTGGCGATGAGGATCAGTTCCGGCTCACCGGCGCTGTCTTTCAGTACGTAGCCGCCGCGCGCGACGTTAGCCAACTGCTGAGCATCGCGGCTCTGGTGCGGCAGGTTCTGACGGCTGAATACCAGGGCGCTGGGACCATCGGCACGCTCGATGGCGTATTTCCAGGCCACGGCGGATTCCACGGCATCGGCCGGCCTCCAGGTGTCGAGGTTCGGCGTGCCACGCAGGCTGGCCAGCTGCTCGATTGGCTGATGAGTCGGGCCGTCTTCGCCGAGGCCGATGGAGTCGTGGGTGAACACGTACAGCACGCGCTTCTTCATCAGCGCGGACATGCGCACGGCATTGCGCGCGTATTCCATGAAGATCAGGAAGGTCGCGCCGTACGGCACGAAACCGCCGTGCAGGGCGACACCGTTCATGATCGCGCTCATGCCGAACTCGCGCACGCCGTAGAACATGTAGTTGCCGGACGCGTCTTCAGCGGATACGCCCTTGCAGCCCTTCCACAGGGTCAGGTTGGAGCCGGCCAGGTCGGCCGAACCGCCGAGGAATTCCGGCAGCAGCGGGCCGAAGGCATTCAGCGCGTTCTGGCTGGCCTTACGGCTGGCGATGGTCTCGCCCTTGGCGGCGACTTCTTGGATATAGGCGCTGGCCTTCTCGGCAAAGTCGGCGGGCAGCTCACCGGCCATGCGGCGCTTGAACTCGCTGGCCAGCTCGGGATGGGCAGCGGCGTAAGCGGCGAACTTTTCGTTCCAGGCGGCTTCGGCGGCAGCGCCGGCTTCCTTGGCGTCCCACTCGGCGTAGATCTCGGCGGGGATTTCGAACGGGCCATGGTTCCAGCCCAGGGCGGCGCGGGTCAGGGCGATTTCGTCATTGCCCAGCGGTGCGCCGTGGCACTCTTCCTTGCCCTGCTTGTTCGGCGAACCGAAGCCGATGGTGGTCTTGCAGCAGATCAGGGTCGGCTGATCCGTAGTCTTGCGCGCGGTGTCGATGGCCATCTTGATTTCTTCGGCATCATGGCCGTCGACATTGCGGATCACCTGCCAGCCGTAGGCTTCGAAGCGCTTCGGCGTGTCGTCGGTGAACCAGCCCTCGACCTCGCCGTCGATGGAGATGCCGTTGTCGTCGTAGAAGGCGATCAGCTTGCCCAGGCCCAGGGTGCCGGCCAGCGAACAGACTTCGTGGGAAATGCCTTCCATCATGCAGCCGTCGCCGAGGAACACATAGGTGTTGTGGTCGACGATGGTGTGGCCTTCACGGTTGAACTGCGCGCCCAGCACCTTCTCGGCGATGGCGAAGCCGACAGCGTTGGCGATGCCCTGACCGAGCGGGCCGGTGGTGGTTTCCACGCCCGGGGTATAGCCGTACTCGGGGTGGCCCGGGGTCTTGCTGTGCAGCTGACGGAAGTTCTTCAGGTCGTCGATGGACAGGTCGTAGCCGGTCAGGTGCAGCAGCGAATAGATCAGCATCGAACCATGGCCGTTGGACAGCACGAAGCGGTCACGGTCGGCGAAGTTCGGATTCTGCGGGTTGTGCTTGAGGTAGTCGCGCCACAGCACTTCGGCGATGTCCGCCATACCCATGGGGGCACCGGGGTGGCCGCTGTTGGCTTTCTGCACGGCATCCATGCTCAGGGCACGAATGGCATTGGCTCGCTCACGACGGCTGGGCATCGCTGAATCTCCTACGGGGGCTGCTTCTGAATGAAGGGGGCGAAAAAGACGTCTATTTTCGCCCAGCCAGCCCCCATGGGGCAATGACAGATGGTCGTAGAGAGCAAATCAGCTCGCCTGTTCGCTCAGAACGCTCACCGCCGGGCTGCCCGGCCCGCCCAGGCACGGTGCCTGAAACAACTCACCATGCCAGACGCCGGCGAGCGTACGGCTGAACACCAACGTCCAGACCGCCGCCAGCTGCACCGCCAGCAGCAGACCGATGAAGGCGAACAAGCTCAGGCCGGTCACGGCCTGCAGTTCAAAGGTGGCCAGGGCGAAGACGCCCAGCGGGAAGGTGAACCCCCACCAGCCGAGGTTGAACGGCATGTTGTCGCGGATGTAGTGGCGGGTGAACAGGGTGGCGATCACCAGCCACCACAAGCCCGCGCCCCACAGCGCCAGGCCACCGATCAGGCCGAGATCCCGCGCCAGCTCGGCGGCGCCCACCAGCGGCGTACCGGCAAAGGCCAGCGGCGCCGCATGCCCCATGCTCAGCAACCCCAGGCAACCGGTAGCCAGCGGCCCCAGTGGCAGCCAGCTGGTGGCGGCAAAATCGGTATCCGGCAGCTTGTGCAGGGCCAGGCGCAGCAGCACCAGCGTGATCAGCGAAAACGCCAGCGACAGCGACAATCCCCAGAGCACGAAGCCGGCCACCAATAACTGTTGCGCCGCCTCGGCCGCCAGATGCGGCGCCAGCGCGCCTGCCGTGCTGGCGGCGACCTCCGGTGCGACAATCGGTAGCAGCCAGACCGCGGTGAGCTTTTCCAGCGCATGGTGCTGGCGGGTGAACATCAGATAGGGCACCAACAACGCGCCAAGCAGCGCCAGCGCCGCATCCAGACACCACAGCGCATGGGCCAGCGCGTAGATCCCTTCCCCCCAACGCGGCACCCCGAACAGCAACAAGCCCTTGATCAGTACCGCCAGGCCCATGGGAATGGCACCGAGGAACATTGACTGCACCGGGTGCAGCAGCATCGGCCAGATGGTTTCGCGAAACAGCGTCAGGCGCAGCAGAAACAGCAGGCTGAACAGCGCGAACAGACTGACCGCGACAAACCACAGCCCCTCGGCGAGCATCAGCAATCCAGGCAGCTGCCAGGGCAGATGAGCGACCACCAGCGCCAGCACACCAGTGCCCATGGTCATGGCAAACCAGCTGGGCGTGAAGTGACGGATAAAGGCGAGCGGCTCGGGTAAACGACTGAAGGGGCGTGGCATGAGTCGGGTAGTCCCGTGACATGAGTGATGGCGCAAGGGTAAGAATTGGCTTGCCATATGAAAAATACATATTCAGCATCAAACCCATACTTTTCGCTTATACAAAGTCATGAACCTCCATCACCTGAAGGTCTTCCTTGCCGTGGCAGAAGCCGGCAGCATCAGCGCCGGCGCCGAACGCCTGCACATCAGCCAGCCTGCCGTGACGCGGGAAATTCGCGATCTCGAAGCCAGCCTCGACCTGCGCCTGTTCGATCGTCAGCCACGCGGCGTGCGACTGACCGAAGGCGGCCTGCGCCTGCATGACTATGCGCGACGCATCTTCGCCCTGGAGCGCGCCGCCGAACGCGACCTGCGAGACTTTGCCCAGCTCGAACAGGGCGAGCTGCACCTGGGTGCCAGCGCCACGCTCGGGTCTTACCTGCTGCCACCCCTGCTTACCCGCTTTCGCACCCTGCATCCGCAGATATTCGTCAGCCTGGAGGTGAGCAACACCGATGTTGTAACCCGCCAACTGGACGAGGGCCAGATCAGCCTCGGTTTTGTCGAAGGGCTGTTCGCACACGGCGACTATGCCTACCACCTGCTGGCCCGCGATGCCCTGCTGGCAGTGGCTTCGCCAGAGCATCCACTGGCCCGCAGCAGCGCGCTGCAGGCCAGGCATCTGCAGGATTATCCGCTGTACATGCGCGAGCCAGGCTCCGGCGCACGCGCCAGCATCGAACAGGCCTATCGCGACCACGGCCTGGAACCACAGGCCGGCATGGCCATCGGCAGCACCGAGGCACTCAAGCGCCTGCTCGCAGACGGCCAGGGCATCGCCTGGCTGTCACAGCGGGTGGTGGAGCGCGAACTGGCCAGCGGTGAACTGTGCCACCTGCAGGTACAGGATCTGCAGATCGAACGCGACTTGCATGTGCTCTGGCGCCTGGGCGCCAGCCTGAGCCCGGCACCCGCAGCCTTTCTGGCACTGAGCGAGAACGCCGGCTAGCCAGCAAAATCAATATCAAAACTTTTTGATATTGGTGTTGCTGTATGAAAAATGACCGACTAGACTGCGCCACCATGACCCTGCGCGCCCCTGAGTTGGAATTCGACCCCTGCGACACGCTCGCCGCCCTGTGCAAGGCCGGCGGTGACTCGCTGCGCCTGAACGTTTTGCGCGTGCTGAGCAACGATTCCTTCGGCGTGCTGGAGCTGGCGCAGATCTTCGCCATCGGTCAGTCGGGCATGAGTCATCACCTCAAGGTGCTGGCCCAGGCCGGGCTGGTGGCCACGCGTCGTGAGGGCAACGCGATCTTCTACCGTCGCGCCCTGCCCAATGGCCGCCTGCACGCCGCCCTGCTGGACGACATCGATGACCTGCCTCTGCCCGCCGCTGTGCAAACGCGCATCGGCGCCGTGCACCAGCAGCGCGCCACCGTCAGCCGCGATTTCTTCGCGCGCATGGCCAGCAACTTCCAGGCCCAGCAGGATCTGATCGCCGGTTTGCCGCAGTACCGCGACAGCCTGCTGGCGCTGCTCGATGCGCTGCGTTTCGCGCCAGACGCCACGGCGCTGGAAATCGGCCCCGGCGACGGCGCCTTCCTGCCCGAACTGGCGCGGCGCTTCGCCCAGGTCACGGCACTGGACAACAGCCCGGCTATGCTCGAACTGGCCAGCCAGCGCTGCGCCGCCGAAGGGCTGGGTAACGTCAAGCTGAAACTGACCGATGCGCTGCAGGACACGCCCGTCACGGCCGATTGCGTGGTACTGAACATGGTGCTGCACCACTTCGCCACGCCGGCCGAGGCCTTTCGCAAGCTGGCCGGCCTGGTCGCGCCGGGCGGCAGCCTGCTGCTCAGCGAACTGTGCAGCCACGACCAGAGCTGGGCGCGCGAGGCCTGCGGCGATCTTTGGCTAGGCTTCGAGCAGGACGATCTGTCGCGCTGGGCCAGCGCCGCCGGGCTGGTTCCCGGCGAAAGTCTCTATATCGGTCTGAAGAACGGTTTTCAGATTCAGTTACGGCACTTCGCCCAACCTGGCGAGCGAAGCGCTCCACGTTACGGCACACAAGGAACCCACCCATGAGCGAATACTCCCTGTTCACCTCCGAGTCCGTGTCCGAAGGACACCCGGACAAGATCGCCGACCAGATTTCCGATGCGGTGCTCGACGCCATCATCACCCAGGACAAGCACGCCCGCGTGGCTGTGGAAACCCTGGTCAAGACCGGCGTGGCCATCGTTGCCGGTGAAGTCACCACCAGCGCCTGGGTCGACCTGGAGCAGATCGTCCGCGACGTCATCTGCGACATCGGCTACACCAGCAGCGACGTCGGCTTCGACGGCGCCACCTGCGGCGTGCTCAACATCATTGGCAAGCAGTCCCCGGACATCAACCAGGGCGTCGACCGCGCCAAGCCGGAAGATCAGGGCGCCGGCGACCAGGGCCTGATGTTCGGCTACGCCAGCAACGAAACCGACGTGCTGATGCCCGCGCCGATCTGCTTCTCGCACCGCCTGGTCGAGCGCCAGGCCGAAGCGCGCAAGTCCGGCCTGCTGCCGTGGCTGCGCCCGGATGCCAAATCCCAGGTCACCTGCCGCTACGAGAACGGCAAGGTCGAGGCCATCGATGCAGTGGTGCTGTCCACCCAGCACAACCCGGAAGTGAAATACGACGACCTGCGCGAAGGCGTCATGGAGCTGATCGTCAAGCATGTGCTGCCGGCCGAACTGCTGCACAAGGACACCCAGTTCCACATCAACCCGACCGGCCAGTTCATCATCGGCGGCCCGGTGGGCGACTGCGGCCTGACCGGGCGCAAGATTATCGTCGACAGCTACGGCGGCATGGCCCGTCACGGCGGCGGCGCCTTCTCCGGCAAGGACCCGTCCAAGGTCGACCGCAGCGCCGCCTACGCCGGTCGCTACGTGGCCAAGAACATCGTTGCCGCCGGCCTGGCCGAGCGCTGCGAGATCCAGGTGTCCTACGCCATCGGCGTGGCCCAGCCGACCTCCATCTCGATCAACACCTTCGGCACCCACAAGATCGCCGAAGAGAAGATCATCCAGCTGGTGCGTGACGTGTTCGATCTGCGTCCGTACGCCATCACCAAGATGCTCGACCTGCTCCACCCGATGTACCAGGACACCGCCGCCTACGGCCACTTCGGCCGCACGCCGCAGTCCAAGACCGTCGGCGACGACAGCTTCACCACCTTCACCTGGGAACGCACCGACAAGGCCGCCGACCTGCGCGCCGCTGCCGGCCTGTAAGCCCCTGAAAACGAAAGCCCCGCCAGAGCGATCTGGCGGGGTTTTTTCGTGCCTGAGCACCTATTTACCGGGCCTCGTACTCAGGCCCTTGAGTGCATCCTGACAGACGACGCAAACAAGGCGCGCGAATCTGCAAGCCACACGCAAGTACCCCAATAAAACCCAATCAATCAGATCGTCAAGCACCATAAAAAGCGGTCATGCGCATGCGTTTTCGTCTTCCTGAAGAGAGAACTTTTCGCAACCGCCGATCTGGCCTGCTAGGCTCAAGGCACCACCCGAGCAAGGAAGCTCCGCGATGAAATCTATCCTGCTGCTCTTACTCCTGCCCCTGGCTGCCCAGGCCATCCCCTGCCCCGACTGGCCTGACAGTCGCGCCAAAACCGAGTTCGCCGCCCTCAGCCAGCAAGTCGCCCACTGGGACGACGCCTATCACAATCACGGCCAGGCGCTGGTGGCCGATACGCTCTACGACCAGGCCCGCGAACGCCTGGAACATTGGCAGCAATGCTTTGCCGGTGCACTCGGGCATTTGCCGGAGCCGCTGGCCGGTAGCAGCGGCAAACTCGCCCACCCCATCGCACAGACCGGCCTGCGCAAACTGCACGAAGCGGCGGTGGGCGAATGGATCGCCAATCGCGACGACCTGTGGATCCAGCCCAAGGTCGATGGCGTGGCCGTGACCCTGGTCTACCGCGCTGGCGTTCTGCAGCAGGCCATCAGTCGGGGCGACGGGCGTCAGGGCCAGGACTGGACAGCCCGCGCGCAGCAATTACCTGCCATTCCCATGCGCCTGAAAGAGCCACGCGACGCCGTACTGCAGGGCGACTCTACTGGCGCCTGGACGGCCATGTGCAGCGCCGCGACGGCGGCGTTGGCGCCCGCGGCAAGGTGGCCGGGCTGATGGCGCGGCAATCGCTGCAGGCCGACGAAGCCACGGCCATTGGCCTGTTCGTCTGGGACTGGCCGGATGGCCCGGCGCAGATGCCCAAGCGCCTGCAGGCTCTGCAGCGCCTGGGCTTCGACGATGCGCTGGCGTATACCCAGCCACTCGAAAGCCTTGAAGAGGCGCGCCGTTGGCGCCAGCGCTGGTTCACCACGCCGCAACCCTTCGCCAGTGATGGCGTGGTCGTGCGCCAGGGCACGCGCCCCGCCGGCGCACGCTGGCAAGCCGAGGCGCCGCACTGGGCAATTGCCTGGAAATACCCGCCGGAGCAAGCGCTGGCCGTGGTTCAGGCTGTGCAATTCAATATCGGCCGCAGCGGTCGCATCACGCCGATCCTGCGCTTGCAGACGGTCGAACTCGACGAGCGCCGGATCAGCCGGGTCGCCCTGGGTTCGCTGCCGGCCTGGGAAGCCCTCGATATACGTCCTGGTGATCAGGTGGCCATCCGTCTGGCGGGCCTGACCATTCCCCGCCTCGATCAGGTGATCTGGCGCAGCCCCGAACGCGCGGCCGTGCAGGCACCCGATCCCGCGCAATACCACGCCCTGAGTTGCTGGCGCCTGAGCGCCGGCTGCGAGCAACAATTCCAGGCCCGGCTCAACTGGCTGTCGGGCAAGCGGGGGCTGAACCTGCCGGGCGTAGGGCCGGGCACCTGGAATACGCTGCTGGCCAACCAGCGTATCGATGGCCTGCTCGACTGGCTGGAACTCGACGCGCAACAGCTGCAACATGTATCAGGCATCGGCCCGCGACGCGCCGTACAGTTGCAGCAAGCCTTCACCCTGGCCCGGCAGCGACCGCTGCAACAGTGGCTGCAAGCACTCGGCGCACCGTCGGGCCTTACCCTGCAGGCACAAGATGACTGGGCGACATTACAGGCACGCAGCCGCGCCGAATGGCTACAACGCCCCGGCATCAGCCGCCAGCGTGCCGAACAGTTGCTGGCGTTCTTCAACCACCCGGAAGTCGCACACCTGGGCCGGCAGTTGATGGCGGCCGGCGTCACAAGCTTTCAATCCAGCACCGCCACGGCACTGATCCAGCCGGCACAGCTCGGCCCACATAGCGCAACGGGGCATGACCGTCAGTAGACGCGGAACTCCTTGTGGCAGGCTTCGCAGCTGTCTTCGACCGCGCGCATCGCCGGCTCCAGCGCAGAGCGACGCAGCGGTGGCGCCGTGGTCGCCTGCACCAGCGCCGCCGTGGTCTGCTCCAGATCGCGAGCCATCGCCTGGAATTGCACCTGGCGCTGCCAGAGTTCCGGGTTGGCCTTGCTGCGCTCGTCGTCGCGCACATCCGGAAAATGCTGCCAGGGCTCGTGCGCCAGGCGATCGAGCTCAGCCGCGCCGGCGATAAACCCCGCCTCGTCGTATGGAATGCGACCGCGCAACATGCCGCCCAGGTCCTCGCTGACCTTGAGCATGTCCTTGAATGCAGCCTGCCGCTTGCCCAGCGGCGAGTCGGGGTCGACGCCGCCACAGGCCGCCAGTGCCAGACAGACGCAGATCAGCAACAGGGATTTCTTCGAGGTCATCGACGCAACTTCCGAACACCAGGGGGCGCCAGTATCGCGGCTCGCCCCGGTACGGCCAAGCGACCTCTTGTCACAACAGCTGTCAGCACGCGCAGCGCTCAGCCCAGGTTCAGCTACACGTGATCAGGCCCGGATCAAGGTGCGGCACGAAACAGGGGGAAGCGTAAGCGACAGCAACCGGACGGAAAGCCTTGGGTGTAGACGCTCGGCTCGCTATAATCAGCGGGCTTTATCGCGACCGGCACCGCTCCGGTCGCTCCCGCCACCTGTCCGAGGGGCGCTGCAGCAGGTATGACCTGTCAGGCTCGGATGGGGCGTTATCCAAACGCATCAACGGCGCCCATTCGCAGACAACGAATGGAGAGCTTTAATGAGCGCTTTCAACGACTACAAGGTCGCCGATATTTCCCTGGCCGATTGGGGCCGTAAAGAACTGATCATTGCCGAATCCGAGATGCCGGCACTGATGGGCCTGCGCCGTAAGTACGCCGCCAGCCAACCGCTGAAAGGCGCGAAAATCCTTGGCTGCATCCACATGACCATTCAGACCGGCGTGCTCATCGAGACGCTCACCGCCCTGGGCGCCGAAGTCCGCTGGTCCAGCTGCAACATCTTCTCCACCCAGGATCAGGCCGCTGCCGCCATCGCCGCCGCCGGCATCCCGGTGTTCGCCTGGAAGGGCGAGACCGAGGAAGAGTACGAGTGGTGCATCGAGCAGACCATCCTCAAGGATGGCAAGCCGTGGGACGCCAACATGGTGCTGGACGACGGCGGTGACCTGACCGAGATCCTGCACAAGAAATACCCGCAGATGCTCGAGCGCATCCACGGCGTCACCGAAGAAACCACCACCGGCGTACACCGCCTGCTCGACATGCTGGCTAAGGGCGAGCTGAAGATCCCGGCGATCAACGTCAACGACGCGGTGACCAAGAGCAAGAACGACAACAAGTACGGCTGCCGTCACAGCCTCAACGACGCCATCAAGCGCGGCACCGACCACCTGCTGTCGGGCAAGCAGGCGCTGGTGATCGGCTACGGCGACGTGGGCAAGGGCTCGGCGCAGTCGCTGCGCCAGGAAGGCATGATCGTCAAGGTCAGCGAGATCGACCCGATCTGCGCCATGCAGGCCTGCATGGATGGCTTCGAGCTGGTATCGCCGTACATCGACGGCATCAATGACGGCACCGAGGCCAGCATCGACAAGGCACTGCTGGGCAAGATCGACCTGATCGTCACCACCACCGGTAACGTCAACGTCTGCGATGCCAACATGCTCAAGGCCCTGAAGAAGCGCGCCGTGGTGTGCAACATCGGCCACTTCGACAACGAGATCGACACCGCCTTCATGCGCAAGAACTGGGCATGGGAAGAGGTCAAACCGCAGGTGCACAAGATCCACCGCACCGGCGCCGGCAGCTTCGATCCGACCAACGACGACTACCTGATCCTGCTGGCCGAAGGCCGTCTGGTGAACCTGGGCAACGCCACCGGCCACCCGAGCCGCATCATGGACGGCTCCTTCGCCAACCAGGTGCTGGCGCAGATCTTCCTGTTCGAGCAGAAGTTCGCCGACCTCTCCCCGGAGAAGAAGGCCGAGCGTCTGACCGTGGAAGTGCTGCCGAAGAAGCTCGACGAAGAAGTCGCACTGGAAATGGTCAAGGGCTTCGGCGGCGTGGTCACCCAGCTGACCAAGCAGCAGGCCGACTACATCGGCGTGACCGTGGAAGGCCCGTTCAAGCCGGACGCTTATCGCTACTAATGCGTAGGGTGGATAAGCCCCTGGCTTATCCACCGCCGACTTCCCGCAAGGTGGATGGAAAAACGCCATCCACCCTACGTCTCCAAGGCTAGAAACCCTATGAGCCAAGAACGCCGCTACAGCTTCGAGTTCTTCCCCACCAAGACCGAAGCCGGGCATGAAAAACTGATGGACGTAGCGCGCCAACTGGCAACCTACAAACCCGATTTCTTCTCCTGCACCTATGGTGCCGGGGGCTCGACCCGCGACCGCACCCTGAACACCGTGCTGCAACTCGATGGCGAGATCAAGGTGCCCACCGCCCCGCACCTGTCCTGCGTCGGCGACAGCAAGGCCGAACTGCGCGAGCTGCTCAACCTGTACAAGAACGCCGGTATCAAGCGCATCGTTGCCCTGCGTGGTGACCTGCCATCCGGTATGGGCATGGCCAGCGGCGAGCTGCGCTACGCCAACGAGCTGGTCGAGTTCATTCGCACTGAAACCGGTGATCACTTCCATATCGAAGTGACTGCCTACCCGGAGATGCACCCGCAGGCGCGCAACTTCGAGAGCGACATCGCCAACTTCGTACGCAAGGCCAAGGCCGGTGCCGACAGCGCCATCACCCAGTACTTCTTCAACGCCGACAGCTACTTCTACTTCGTCGAGCGCGTGCAGAAACTGGGCGTGGATATCCCGGTGGTGCCGGGCATCATGCCGATCACCAACTACAGCAAGCTGGCGCGCTTCTCCGACGCCTGCGGCGCGGAGATCCCGCGCTGGGTGCGCAAGCAGCTGGAAGCCTATGGCGACGACAGCGACAGCATTCGCGCCTTCGGCGAACAGGTCATCAGCGAGATGTGCGAGCGCCTGCTGCAAGGCGGCGCGCCGGGCCTGCACTTCTACAGCATGAACCTGGCTGGCCCCAGCCTGGCCATCTGGAACAACCTCAAACTGTCACGTTGACAGCTCCCTCCGGGCCGTCCACACGGACGGCCTGTCTGCGTCACACTCCGCCTTGCCGCCGAAGGATCGCCCCTCATGCTCAAACGCTCCACGATCAACGCCTCCGTCAGCCCCAAGGGCAGCCTGGAAACCCTCTCCCAGCGCGAAGTGCAGCAACTGCGCGAAACCGGCTCGGGCAGCGTGTATCGCCTGTTCCGCCAGTGTGCCCTGGCGATCCTCAATACCGGCTCGCACAGTGATAACGCCAAGACCATCCTCGAGGCGTACCCGGACTTCGAAGTGAAGATCCACCAGCAGGATCGCGGCATCCGCCTGGAGCTGCTGAACGCACCAGCCGATGCCTTCGTCGACGGCGAGATGATCGCCAGCACCCGCGAGATGCTGTTCAGCGCCCTGCGCGACATCGTCTTCACCCAGAGCGAGCTGGAGCACAAGCGCATCGATCTGGACAGTTCCGAAGGCATCACCGATTACGTCTTTCACCTGCTGCGCAATGCCAAGACCCTGCGCAGCGGCGTCGAACCGAAGATGGTGGTGTGCTGGGGCGGCCACTCGATCAGCACCGAGGAATACAAGTACACCAAGAAGGTCGGCCACGAGCTGGGCCTGCGCGGCCTGGATATCTGCACCGGCTGCGGCCCGGGCGTGATGAAGGGGCCGATGAAGGGCGCCACCATCAGCCACGCCAAGCAGCGCAACCTCACCGGCCGCTACCTGGGCCTAACCGAGCCGGGCATCATCGCCGCCGAGGCACCGAATCCGATCGTCAACGAGCTGGTGATCCTGCCGGATATCGAGAAACGTCTGGAAGCCTTCGTCCGCGTCGGCCACGGCATCATCATCTTCCCGGGCGGCGCCGGCACGGCCGAAGAGTTCCTCTACCTACTGGGCATCCTCACCCACCCGGATAACCAGAACCTGCCCTTCCCGGTCATTCTCACCGGCCCGAAGAGCGCCAGCACGTACCTGCAGCAGCTGCATGATTTCATCGGCGCGACCCTCGGCGCAGCGGCGCAGCAACGCTACCGCATGATCGTCAACGACCCGGCTGAAGTCGCCCGCGAAATGGCCATCGGCATCAAGGCCGTGCGTCAGTTCCGCCGCGAGCGCAACGACGCCTTCCACTTCAACTGGCTGCTGAAGATCGACGAGAGCTTCCAGCACCCGTTCGAGCCAACCCACGAAGCCATGGCCAGCCTCAACCTGACCCGCGAGCAGCCATTGCATCAGTTGGCCGCCAACCTGCGTCGCGCCTTTTCCGGCATCGTCGCCGGCAACGTCAAGGAGAACGGCATCCGCCTGATCGAGGAGCACGGCCCCTACGAGATTCGCGGCGAAGCCACCATCATGCGCCCGCTGGATCGCCTGCTGCAGGCCTTCGTCGAGCAGCACCGCATGAAGCTGCCGGGCGGCAGCGCCTACGAGCCCTGCTATCGCGTCATTGATTGAGGTGACGTAGGCGCACTTCAAAGGCCATTACAAAATCGCTAATCTGGCGCGATGCCACTATTGCCGCGTCAGGTTATCGCCATACTTCTACTGTGCTCCTGTGCTTTCGCCGCTCGCGGTGAAACGCTGCGCCTGGTCACGGAAGCCTGGGCGCCTTACGTCTTCGAGGAACACGGCCAGGCCACCGGCCTCGACTATGAGATCACGCAGACGGTGCTGCAGCGTCTGGGCATCGAGCTGGAGCTGCAGTTCCTGCCCTGGAAGCGTTGCCTGCTGGCACTGGCGCACGGGCAGGCCGATGGCATTCTGGATATCTTCCACCTGCCCGAGCGCGAGGCCGACATGCTCTTCGTCGCAGAGCCACTGAGCGACGTCGAGCTGGTGCTGTTCCATGCGCGCAATCGTCCCTTCCGCTTCACCAGCCTGGAAGACCTGAGCGACCTGGTAATCGGTGTCTCGCCAGGCTACTGGTACAACGACGAGGCCTTCCGCACCTCGACCCTGTTCAGCCGCGAAGAAGCGCAGAGCCATGAAGCCAATATGGGCAAGCTAATACGCCACCGCGTCGACCTGGTGGTCAATGACCGGCGCGCCGGCCTCTACCTGATCGCGCAGATGGGCATCGAGGGGCAAATCGACTACCACCGCAAAAGACTCGGGCGCGACCATCTGTACCTGGCGCTGCGCAAGGATCCGGCGCTGCAACCACTGGCGCAGGCGTTCGCCCGCGAGCTACGCCGCTTCAAGCGCGAACCCGCCTATGCCCGCCTGCAGGCACGCTACGCCAGGCCGCACGAACGCCAGCCGTGAACCAGCCGACAGGCTGATAGGTGCGCAAGCCTTGCGCTCTGTTATACTCGGGCCTTCCCGCCAGGCTTGCGCCCGGATGCTGGTGCCCTAAAGCCAGCAGTACCGGACGGGATCACGCCCCCCAATGCGTGATTCAAGCCAGGCTCTACACCCCCCAGGGCCACGCCCTCACTAGTACAGGATTGCTCATGTCCTTTGCCTCCCTCGGTCTCTCCGAGGCTTTAGTCCGTGCGGTCGAAGCCGCCGGCTACACCCAACCCACTCCGGTGCAACAGCGGGCCATTCCCGCCGTGTTGCAAGGTCGCGATCTCATGGTGGCGGCCCAGACGGGTACTGGTAAGACGGGCGGTTTCGCCCTGCCCATTCTCGAGCGCCTGTTCCCGGACGGTCACCCGGATCGCGAACAGCGCCACGGCCCGAAACAACCGCGCGTACTGGTGCTGACACCGACCCGCGAACTGGCCGCCCAGGTGCATGACAGCTTCAAGCTGTATGCCCGTGACCTGAAATTCGTCAGCGCCTGCATCTTCGGCGGCGTTGGCATGAACCCGCAGGTTCAGGCGCTGGCCAAAGGCGTCGATGTGCTCGTCGCCTGCCCCGGCCGCCTGCTCGATCTGGCCAACCAGAAAGCCATCGACCTGTCGCATGTGGAAATTCTCGTGCTCGATGAAGCCGACCGCATGCTCGACATGGGCTTCATCCACGACGTCAAGAAGGTGCTGGCCAAGCTGCCAGCCAAACGCCAGAACCTGCTGTTCTCGGCCACCTTCTCCAAGGACATCACCGACCTCGCCGGCAAGTTGCTGCACAACCCCGAGCGCATCGAGGTGACGCCGCCGAACACCACGGTCGAGCGTATCGAACAACGCGTCTTCCGCCTGGCCGCCAGCCACAAGCGCGCCCTGCTCGCTCACCTGATCACCCAGGGCGCCTGGGAACAGGTGCTGGTATTCACCCGCACCAAGCACGGCGCCAACCGCCTGGCCGAATACCTCGAGAAACACGGCCTGCCGGCTGCCGCGATTCATGGCAACAAGAGCCAGAACGCGCGCACCAAGGCCCTGGCAGACTTCAAGGCGAACAAGGTGCGCATCCTGGTGGCCACCGATATCGCCGCCCGTGGCCTGGATATCGATCAGCTGCCGCATGTGGTCAACTTCGAGTTGCCCAACGTCGAGGAAGATTACGTCCACCGCATCGGCCGTACCGGTCGCGCAGGGCGTAGCGGTGAGGCCATCTCGCTGGTCGCCCCGGATGAAGAGAAGCTGCTGAAAAGCATCGAGCGCATGACCAAGCAGAAGATCCCCGACGGTGATCTGCTGGGCTTCGATGCCAGCGCCGTGGAAGCGGAACGTCCGGAAGTGCGTGAACCTCGCCAGCCGCGCAATGCCGGGCCGAAAAAGGCCAAAGCCGAAGGCGCCGACAAGCCCAAGGGCGAGCGCAACAGCGGTGGTCGTCGAGACAAGGGCAAGGACAGCGGCAAGGAGCAGAAAGCCAAGCCGCAGCAGCAGGGTCAGGGCCAGAATCGCCGTGGTCAGCAACCGCGCAACCAGAGCCGTGGCGCCGCCCCGGCCATTCCGCCCTTGCCTCCGGATCGTGATCCGGAAGAGTTCCTCGACGACGAGATCGACAATTTCGGCAACCGTGCCGACTATGTGCCGGTACAGAACAAGCCGCAAGGCCGTGGCCGCCGCCCAGGCGCTGCCGCTGCGGGCACTGGCGCCGCTCAGGGTCAGGGCCAGAAAGCCAAGAGCAGCAACAGGCCGCCGCGCAGCAATGCTGCCGGCACCCCGGCCACGCCAGGCAAGAATCGTCGCCAGGGTGGCCAGGGCCGCACTGGCGGTGGCCGTGGCCGACCGGCACATGACGGTCGCATCACCTCGCTGGACCGCGACGAGCTGCCGCGTACCGAAGCAGCCGTGCGCAACCCGCGCGAAAAGCAGCCGATCATCATGCACAAGGGCTCGCGCCTGGACCGCTTCCCCAGCGCCGAGCAACTTGACGAGCTGAGCAACAGCACCCGCCCGCGTGGCGAGAAGCCGGCACTGCTGACGCGTAACCGCGAAGAGTAAGCGGCCGCGCCAACAAAAACGCCACCCCATGGGGTGGCGTTTTCGTTATTGCCGCAGGCTGAACATGCGGGCACATCCGGTGACCGCTAGCGGCCGCTTTCGTTACTTGCGGATGCCTTCGATCGAGATGATCAGCTCGACACTTTCCGAAGCCGGGCCGAGATCCTTGGTGATGTCGAAGTCCTTCAGCTTCAGGGTGGTGGTGCCTTCGAAGCCGGCACGGTAGCCGCCCCACGGATCCTGGCCTTCACCGATGAACTTGGCAGCGATGACCACCGGCTTGGTCACGCCATTCAGGGTCAGGTTGCCGGTAACGTCAGCGCTGCCTTCACCGGTGGACTTGACCGAGGTGGATTCGAAGGTGGCGGTGTCGTGCTTGCTAACATTGAGGAAGTCGGCACTGCGCAGGTGCTTGTCACGCTCGGCATGGTTGGTGTCGACGCTGGCGGTCTTCAGGGTCACGTTGACCTTGCTCGCCTCGGGGTTGGCAGCGTCATAGCTGAACGTACCGTCGAAATCCTTGAAGGTGCCGTACAGCCAGCTGTAGCCCAGGTGGCTGATCTTGAAGTTGACGAAGGCATGCTGGCCTTGCTTGTCGATGGCGTAGTCGGCGGCCATGGCCTGGCCGCCCATCAGGGCCGAACCCAGAACCAGTGCAGCGAGGGCGTTCTTCAACATGGGGTGTTCTCCTTGCGAGGTTGTCGATCTAGATGGGCCTTGGCCCGATTTGAATGCTTCAGCGCCCGAACATCCGCAGCAGGGTGCTGTCGCGGTCGATGAAATGATGCTTGAGTGCCGCCAGGCCATGCAGGCCAGCGAAAATCACCAGGCCCCAGGCCAGGTATTCGTGAATGGCTCCGGCAATGTCTTCCTGTTGCGCGATGCCGGTCAGGGTGGCCGGCACACTGAACAGGCCGAACACCTCGATGCCACGGCCATCAGCGGTGGAAATCAGGTAACCGGAGAGCATCACGCCAAACAGGCCGAGATAAAGCAAGGCGTGGCCCAGTCTGGAGGCCTGGCGAGTGAGCTTGCCATGGCTGGCAAGCGGCGCGGGCGCCGGGCTGAGCAAACGCCACAGCACGCGCAGGAGCATGACAGCGAACAACAGGATGCCAATGCTCTTGTGCAGGTCAGGCGCACTCTGGCGCCACGGATCGTAGTAGCTAAGCCCCACCATCCAGAAGCCGAGGCCGAACAGGCCAAAGACGACCAGCGCGACCGACCAGTGCAGCAGCACGCTGACCAGACCATAACGAGCAGAAGTGTTGCGCCATTGCATGGTGGCTTTCCTAATCCAGATCCGAGCAAGACTAACGGCAAATATATCGATTTAAAGCGGAAAATTTCGCTATGAAATATCAGGAAATGCGATATTTCGCGCTTCCTCCCTCAAGCCGACCCCGTTGGTATGACGCGCCGCCCATGGAGTTCCCCGGCAACGGCACCAGCGGTACATTCTGCCAGACCAGCGGCAACGCCGTGACTCGGTGACGGCTTCTGGTAGGCTGTGCCGCCGAACCCTGGGAGATAGCTCATGAGCCTGAACGATCACTGGATGCAACGCGATCTCGACGTGTTGTGGCACCCCTGCACCCAGATGAAGGATCACGAGCGCCTGCCGCTGGTAGCGATTCGCAAGGCGTCCGGCGTGTGGCTGGAAGACTTCGACGGCAAGCGTTATCTGGATGCCGTCAGCTCCTGGTGGGTCAACGTCTTCGGTCACGCCAACCCACGCATCAATGCGCGCATCCGCGAGCAACTTGACAGCCTTGAGCACGTGATGCTCGCCGGCTTCACCCATCAGCCGGTGATCGAACTGTCCGAGCGTCTGGTGCAGATCACCCCGGCCGGCCTGAACAAGGTGTTCTACGCCGACAACGGCTCCTCGGGCATCGAGGTGGCGCTGAAGATGAGCTTTCACTACTGGCTCAACAACGGCCAGGCGAACAAGAAGCGCTTCGTCACCCTGAGCAACAGTTATCACGGTGAAACCGTGGCAGCGATGTCGGTGGGCGACGTGTCGCTGTTCACCGACACTTACAAGCCGCTGCTGCTCGACACCCTCAAGGTGCCCAGCCCGGACTGTTACCTGCGCCCGGAAGGCGTGAGCTGGGAAGAGCATTCGCGCGTCATGTTCGCCCACATGGAACAGACCCTGGCCGAGCATCACCACGAAGTCGCCGCGGTGATCGTCGAGCCGCTGATCCAGGGTGCCGGCGGCATGCGCATGTATCATCCGGTCTACCTCAAGCTGCTGCGCGAAGCCTGCGACCGCTATGGCGTTCACCTGATCCATGACGAGATTGCCGTCGGCTTCGGCCGCACCGGCACGATGTTCGCCTGCGAACAGGCCGGCATCACCCCGGACTTCCTGGTGCTGTCCAAGGCACTGACCGGTGGTTACCTGCCGATGGCTGCGGTACTGACCACCGATCAGGTGTACGGCGCCTTCTACGACGACTACGCCACCCTGCGCGCCTTCCTCCACTCGCACACCTACACCGGCAACCCGCTGGCCTGCGCCGCCGCGCTGGCGACGCTGGATATCTTCCGTGACGACGATGTGATCGAACGCAACAAGGCCCTGTCGGCACGCATGGCCAGCGCCACCGAACATCTGAAGGATCATCCGCATGTCGCCGAGGTGCGCCAGACCGGCATGGCCCTGGCCATCGAGATGGTTGCCGACAAGAAGAGCAAGACGGCCTACCCCTGGCAGGAGCGACGCGGTCTGCGAGTCTATCAGCACGCCCTTGGCCGTGGCGCCCTGCTGCGCCCACTGGGCAGCGTGGTGTATTTCCTGCCGCCTTACGTGATCACCCCCGAGCAGATCGATTTTCTGGCCGAGGTGGCCAGTGAAGGCATCGATATCGCCACGTCTGAGTCGGTCAGCGTCGCGGTGGATAATCGCCACTACCCGGATCATCGCGATCCGGGCTGAGCCTGAGGCGGTGCGCGCAGCGCACCCTACGGCTAGAATTCGCGACTCTTTTCAAGGTGGGTAAACCATGCGCCTCTCCCGCTTCTTTATCGATGCCCCGCTCTCCCTTGGCCAGCACGAACTGCCCGAGGCCCAGGCCCACTACATCGGCCGCGTGCTGCGCCATGCCGTGGGCGATGCCGTGCAGCTCTTCGATGGCAGCGGCCAGGAATACCTCGGCGAGCTGATCGAAGTGGGTAAGAAAAGCGTGCGCGTCGAGCTGCGTGAAGTCTTTGCCGGCCTGAGCGAGTCGCCGCTGCATATTCACCTCGGCCAGGGCCTGTCACGCGGCGAACGTATGGACTGGGCCATCCAGAAAGCCACCGAACTGGGGGCCAGCGAAATCACCCCCATCGTCTCGGCACGCTGCGAGGTACGCCTGAAGGACGAGCGCGCCGACAAGCGCATGGCGCATTGGCGTCAGGTGGCGATCAGCGCCTGCGAACAGTGCGGCCGCTCGGTACTGCCGGTGATCAACCCACCGCTGGAACTGGCCGCCTGGCTGCAGCAGATCGAAGCCGAGCTGAAGCTGGTGCTGCACCCCGTTGCCGCTGCGCTGCAAAGCCATGAAAAACCCCATTCCCTGGCCTTTCTGATCGGTCCGGAAGGCGGCCTGAGCGATGCCGAAGTCGACCAGGCCACGAGCGCCGGCTTCCATCCTGCCCGCCTGGGCCCACGCGTTCTGCGCACGGAAACGGCACCCGTGGTGGCGCTGAGTGTCGCCCAACAGCTCTGGGGCGACCTCCAGGCATAAGAATGTCGCTTGGACGTAACAAAATGTGACCTCAAGAGATTGCAAGACCAGCAGTGTTTGTCATGCTCTGCGCGCCGCCCGCGCGACCTGCTCACCTGCAACCCGCGCGCGGCCGAGGCCGGCGCCCGTTAGCGTCGGTTCTCTTCCAATAACAAACAACGGGCCTCGGCACCGCCCCAAAGGCGACCGCATGCCCAGGAGCATTGCATGAACGAACTGGTCTCGACCCTAAACGGTCTGGTCTGGAGCCCGGCGCTGATCTTTCTATGTCTCGGCGTTGGTCTCTACTTCTCCCTGCGCGGCCGCTTCCTCCAGGTTCGCCACTTCAAAGAAATGATTCGCCTGATGTTCACCGGCAAGACCGATGAACATGGCATCACCTCCTTCCAGGCACTGACCATGACCCTCGCCGGTCGCGTCGGTACCGGCAACATCGCCGGTGTGGCCACTGCGATCACCTTCGGTGGTCCGGGTGCCGTATTCTGGATGTGGATGGTCGCCTTCCTCGGCGCCAGCTCGGCGTTCGTCGAGTCCACCCTCGGCCAGGTGTACAAGGAAAAGCTCAACGGTGAATACCGTGGTGGCCCGGCCTTCTACATCGAGCGCGGCCTGGGTCTGAAGTGGTATTCCTGGCTGTTCGCCATCGTCACCATCTTCGCCTGCGGCCTGCTGCTGCCGGGCGTACAGGCCAACTCCATCGCCTCCAGCGCGGAAACCGCACTGGGTATCCACCCGAACACCACCGCTGCCGTGCTGGCCATCATGCTGGGCCTGATCATTTTCGGTGGCGTAAAGCGTATTGCCCGCTTCGCCGAGTTCGTGGTGCCGTTCATGGCCCTGGGCTACATCCTGGTGGCCTGCGTCATCGTTCTGCTGAACATCGAAAAACTGCCGGAAGTCGTGTCGCTGATCCTGCGCAGCGCCTTCGGTCTGGATGCCGGTTTCGGCGCGATCATCGGTATGGCGATCATGTGGGGGGTCAAACGCGGCGTTTACTCCAACGAAGCCGGTCAGGGTACTGGCCCGCACGCTTCGTCTGCTGCTGCGGTCAGCCACCCGGTCAAGCAAGGCCTGGTGCAGGGTTTCTCGGTCTATATCGACACCCTGTTCGTCTGCTCCGCCACCGCGTTCATGCTGCTGATCACCGGTCAGTACAACGTCCAGGCGCCTGATGGCAGCGCGATGTTCACCGGTATCGCCGGGGTGGCCGCAGGTCCGGGCTACGTACAGACCGCGATGGAAAACATCATGCCCGGCTTCGGTAACATCTTCGTTGCCGTCGCCCTGTTCTTCTTCGCCTTCACCACCATCGTGGCGTACTACTACATCGCCGAAACCAACATCGCCTACATCAACCGCAAGGTGAATCGCCCCTGGCTGACCCTGCTGCTGAAGGCCGGCATCATCGCGGCGACCGTCTACGGCACCGTGAAAACTGCCGATCTGGCGTGGGGCCTGGGCGACCTCGGTGTCGGCCTGATGGCCTGGCTGAACATCATCGCCATCCTGCTCATGCACAAGGTTGCCTACAAGTGCCTGAAGGACTACGAGCAGCAAAAGGCCGAAGGCAAGGATCCGGTCTTCCACCCCGAGAAGCTGGGCATCAAGAATGCCGACTACTGGGGCGCGCATACCTCGGAAGAAAACCTCGCGGCCGAGAAGGCCGAAGCGCAGCCACAAGCACAGCGCCCATAGTTCCACGGCAGTAACGAAAAAGCCCCGGTCAGTGCCGGGGCTTTTTCATGGGCGCTCGCCTGAGCGCATGGCTACTTCAGATCAAACCGGCATCGGCGAGCAATTGCTCCAGTGCGGCCAGATCGGGAATACGCACGACCTCGTCACCGACACGGGCGGCGCCCAGTTCCAGCGGCGCCAGCTCGACATCGGCCGCAGGCAGGTCGCTGCCGACCTTCAGCGAGCGCGGGATACCCTGCACCAGCAGGGCAATGAACTTGACCTTGGGCCGCCCCCCCAGAGCGTTGATCACCGCGACACGGGCGCCACCGGCAACCTGCGCCTGACCACCGCTGGCCGCCTCGAAGGACAACAGCGGCAAGCGCAGATCACGCCAGGCGATCTGGCCGAGAAACCACTCGGGCGTACCTTCGCTGACCTGCGGTGCGCGATAGGGAATCAGCTCGGCCACGGCCACGTTGGGCAGCAGCAGGGTGCGGTCGGCCAGCGGCACCAGCAGGCCGGTCAGACCTTCGGTGCTGTTCTGGGTAGCGACGGCTTGGCTCATTGAAACGTCCTCAACTGCAATGTTCGGCGAGGTGATTGACCAGCGCCACGGCCAGCTCTCGCGGGTCAGCGCTGAAACTGCTGTAGCCGCCCTCACGCAGGCTGTCAGGCATGCTCGGGCTGGCACAGCTGTCGGCGCGCTGGGTCCAGATCACCCCGCCCTGGCGTTTGACGTATGCGGCAGCGGCGCTGCCATCGCTGCCCATGCCGCTGAACGCGATCACCCCGCACTGGGCACCGAACTGCTGCGCCAGGTTGAGCATCATCTGGTCGATGGAGGGGCTGTACGGCTCAGGCCAGCCACGCTCGGCAAGCTGCATTGCGCCATCTTCGGCAAAACCCAGCTCGCGGGTGATCGGCGCCACCACCACCTCACCACAACGCACCGGGTCGCCATGGCGCGCGGTATTGACGTGCCACTGGCTGTGGCGGCCGACGGCCTGCGGCAATGCCGCCTCGAAACTGGCGTCGATGTGCTGGGCATAGATGAAGCCAATCGGCAGACCACCCGGCAGCGCATCGAGGAACGCCTTGACCGCCGCCGGGCCGCCCAGCGAGGCGGCCAGCAACCATACCTGGCGCGCCGGCTCGCCAGCTTTCAACGGAGTATTGGCCAACGCCTGCGGCAGTTCCAGGCGCGCCGGACGCTGCGCCTCATCGAGCAGTGCCTGCAGGCTGGGACCGACTGCCTGGGTCGGGTCGCCAACCAGGCGCTTGAGCTTGCCGAACAGGCTGCGCTCCCAACGCGGATAGTTTTCCGAATGACGCTCTGGGGCGTGGCCCTCGCCGAACAGCACTGGGGCACTGGCGCGTTCCAGCAGGCTGTCGACCAGCGGCGAATCTTCCGACTGCGCCAGATCCACCAGCCACAGGTCGGTCTCGCAGGCTGCCAACGCTTCCTCATCGAGGCGCGCCGGGTCGCTGTTGAGCACCACCTGATAGCCGCCACCGGCCAAAGCCTGCTGCAGCACATGGCGCTGCAGCGAGGTGTCGGCGATTACTGCGATACGCGCGGAGGATTTGTCTGTCATGTCCGTTTGACCCGGTGGCTATCGACCAACTGTGCAATGGTGTCGAGCAGCAAGGACTCCTGATAGGGCTTGCCGAGGTACTGGTTGACGCCAATGGCCATGGCCCGCTCGCGGTGCTTCTCGCCGGTACGCGAGGTGATCATGATGATCGGCAGGTCCTTCAGGCGCTCGTCGTGACGCACCAGGGTCGCCACTTCGAAACCGTCCATGCGCGGCATCTCGATGTCCAGCAGCATGATGTCGGGCTTGTGTTCCTGCAGCTGGGCGATGGCGTCCACACCGTCCTTGGCGGTGACTACGTTCATGCCGTTACGTTCGAGCAGGCGGCTGGTGACCTTGCGCACGGTGACCGAGTCGTCCACCACCATGACCAGCGTCGGACGATCGACTTCCACTTCCTCGTTGGCAGCCGCCTGACGCGAAGCCAGGCGCGGCGTCAACTGGTTCTGCAGATGTGCATGCCGCACACGAATGGTTGCCAGCAGGTCGAGAATCACCACCACGCGACCGTCACCGAGGATGGTCGCACCGGAGATGCCGTGCACCCCGGCAAACTGCGGGCCCAGGCTCTTCACCACGATCTCGCGCGAACCGGCCAGGCTGTCCACCTGCACCGCCACGGCATGCTCGCTGGAGCGCACCAGGATCACCGGCAGCGGCAGGCTCTGGCCTACCAGCTTGGGCTGCTGACCGTTGTTCAGCAGGTCGCCCAGGTACTTCAGCTCGTAAGTCTGGCCGGCGTACTCGAAGCGCGGTGCATCGGGCGCGTAATAAGCCTCCAGCTCGAACGGCGAAACCCGCACGATACCTTCGATGGTGTTCAACGGAATGGCATACAGGTCTTCGCCGGAGTACACCATCAGCGCACGGTTGACCGACACGGTGAACGGCAGGCGGATGGTGAAGCGCGTGCCCTGGCCGAGGCTCGACTCGATGCTCATCGAGCCGCCCAGTTGCTTGACCTCCGAGTGCACCACGTCCATGCCGACGCCACGCCCGGAAATCTGCGTGACCTTCTCGGCCGTGGAGAAACCGGCTTCGAGGATGAACTGCAGCACCTCATGATCACTGAGGTCGCTGTCGGCATCCATCAGGCCACGTTCGATGGCTTTACGGCGTACGGCATCCAGGCGAATACCTGCACCGTCATCGTCCAGGGTCAGGACGATATCGGCCCCCTCACGCCCCAGGTTGAGGCGAATGGTGCCGGTATCCGGCTTGCCGGCTGCGCGGCGTACCTCGGCCTGCTCGATGCCATGGTCGACGGCGTTGCGCAGCATGTGTTCCAGCGGCGCGACGATGCGCTCGAGCACGGTGCGGTCCATTTCCCCTTCGGCGTTGCCGACGACGAACTCGACCTGCTTGCCCAGCTCGCCGGCGACCTGACGCACGATGCGACGCAGGCGCGGCACCAGACGGTCGAACGGCACCATGCGCGTACGCATCAGGCCTTCCTGCAACTCGGTATTGACCCGCGCCTGCTGTAACAGCAGGGTCTCGGCGTCACGGTTCTTCGCCGCCAGGGTTTCCTTGAGGTCGAGCAGGTCGGAGGCGGATTCGAACAGCGCACGGGACAGCTGCTGCAGTTGCGAGTGGCGGTCCATCTCCAGCGGGTCGAAGTCCTCGTAGCCGGCACGCTCGGCCTCGGCCTGGTAGCGGCTGAGAATCTGCGCCTGGGTCTCGGTATCGAGCCGGCGCAGCTGGTCGCGTACGCGGTCGATGGTCGCTTCCATCTCGCTGAGGGTGAAGCTGACATCACTGACCTGCTGTTCGACACGACCGCGGAAGATCGAGGTCTCACCCGCCAGGTTGACCAGCCCTTCGAGCAACTCGGCCGGCACCTTGACCAGTTCCTGTGGTGCACGGCGCGCGGCGGCTTCCTGCGCAGCCTCCTGCGCGCGCTGCACGAACGGCAGCACCTTGCGCGCCTGAACCTGGCTCGGCACATCACTGGCGGCCACGATCGGGTTGAGCAACGGGGTGAGCGTATTGGCGCCAGGGTCGGCCTCGGAGACAGGCGCCGCTTCCTCCTGACCGGCGAGGCTGGCGCTCAAGCGCTGGCGCAGGAGGTCAAGCTCCTGCTGCAACCCTTCGAAGCCGGACTGCACGTCGAGGAACAGACTTTCCGGCCAGGGTGCTCCCTGCTGCAGCGCCTCGGTGAGGTGTTGCTCAAGGTCATGGCTCAGATCGCCGAGACGCTTCTGCCCGGCCAGACGCGCGCCGCCCTTGAGGGTATGCAGAATACGCTGCATTTCCTCGATGGCACTGACGTCATCACGCTGCGTCTCGAAGCGGCCAATGACCGCTTCCATGGCTTCAAGCAGGTCGTCGCCCTCTTCGAGGAAGATATCGAGAATGTCGCTGTCGGCCTCTTCGGCTGCATCACTCTCGACCACGGCCTTGAGCTGTACCGCCTGCGGTATGCTCAGTTGTTCGTTGGGGTTGGCCCGGAAGCGCTTGATGGTTTCGATCAGGGCAGTGCCTTGCGGCACGACACGCTGGCCGCGCACGGCATCGAGCATCTCGACCAGACGGTCATGACAGGCCTGCAACAGACCGAACAACTCGGGACTGGCGCGCAGACGGCCAGCGCCGAGGTCTTCGTAAAGAAACTCCAGCTCATGCGCCAAGTCGCCGATTTCACGGATTTCCGCCATGCGCGCACCACCCTTGAGGGTGTGCAGGTCGCGCTGCAGGGCTTCCAGCTCGATGCTGTTGTCGACATTGGCCATCCAGCGCTGCAGGGCGGCGCCGGCACTGTCGATGATGTCGAAACCTTCTTCGAGGAAGATTTCCACCAGTTCAGGGTCGCGCTCATCGTGCCAGTTGGCCAGCGTCATGCTCTGCGGCTCGGGCAGCGTTTCGTCCACAGCCGGCAGGGCTTGCGGCAGTGGCGGCTCGACGCTCTCAACAGTGGGCGACTGAGCCTCAGGCTCCGGGACTTCATCGAACACGATCTCGTCTTCGACCAAGGCCAGCGGCGGCAGCTCGATACGCTCGACTTCAGGTTCGGGCAGCTCGCTGAGCGGGCTCTCAGGCGCGGGCTCGACGTGAGCGACGGCCGCCGAAAGACTGTGCGGCGCCCCACCATGGCGGAACTGACGGATTGCCAGAATCAGCTCATCGGCAGAGGCCAGCGTCTGCCGCGCCTGCAGTTGATCAAGCATCTGCGCCAGACGGTCATGGCTCTGCTGCAATAGAGCACCCAGGGCCGGGGAATGGCTGTAACGACGATCAACCAGCCCCTCATAGAGCGATTCAAGCTCGTGCCCCAGGTCGCCAATCGGACGAATCGCCGCCATGCGCGCGCCGCCCTTGAGGGTATGCAGGTCGCGTTGCAGCGCAGACAGCGGCATGGTGTTGTCCGGCTCACCGAGCCAGCGCTCCAGCGCCTGCGCGGCGCTTTCCAGAATATCCACGGCCTCTTCGAGGAAGATTTCCACCATTTCCTCATCGAGATCGGCGTCGGCCGCAGCCGATTCGTCTTCCGCTTGCGGCGCTTCGCCCGCGTCCTCGACGCTCTCCGCCTCGGCAAACGGCTCGACACTGTGCGGTTCGACCAGGGCCTGCTCCGCCTCGGCAGTGGCCTGATCGAGTTCGATGATCTCCATGCCCTCGGCGCCGGGCGTCAGCAAGGCCAGGGTATTGGGATCGATGGCTTCGCTGAGCAGATCGCGCAGTGCCTGCACACGCTCGGGCTGCGGGCTGACCTGCAGGGCGGCGGCAACCTGATCCATCATGCCGATCAGGGCTTCATGGGCCTTTTCCGCTTCGTCGAAGAAGCGTTCGCTCACCGCCAGGCTGCCTTCCTCGACCGCGCCGTACAGATCCAACAGGGCTTCGCACAGTTCGTCGACCTGCGGCAACTCGGCCATTTCGGCGCCACGGCCGAGGGTGGTGAGTTCCTCCAGCAGTGCAGACAGCTCCTGGCGCTCGGAGGGGTGTTCACGCCATTTGCGCAGCAGATCCTCGGCATCGAGCAGGATGTCCATGCCTTCGGCGAGGAAGATGCCAATCAGTTGCGGGTCGCGAGTCTCGCCGCTCTGTGCCTGACGCTCGTCTTCGGCGCTGGCCAGACGTTCCTGATGCAGCGCCTGGACGCGGGCCAGAAACGCTTCGGCACCGGGGATCGGCGCCAGCGGTTGGCTCTCAAGATTGTCGAGGCCTGCGCGGAACAATCCCTCAGCGGTGCTGAGCAGCTCGGCGGCAGCCAGATCCACCTGGATCAGGTTGGTCTTGAACTCCTTGACCAGCTTCTCCAGCGGCGCGGCAATTTCTGCCACTGGCAGGATGCCAGCCATGTAGGCACTGCCCTTGAGGGTGTGCAGCGCGCGCTGCAGGCTATCGGTGACCGGCTGCGGCAGCTCCTGCGCGCAATCGGCGAGAAAGCCCACCAGGGTGTCCAGGTGCGTTTCTGCTTCGTTGCGGAAAATCTCCAGCAACTGTGGGTCGAGGGGCTCGCCATCGAGGGGCTCATCAATCGGGGAAGCGCCGGCGATTGGCTCGTCATCTGGCACTTGGTCGTGCGCGACGACCTCGGTAGCGTCGTCAACGCCCACGGGCTCGGCTACCTGCTGGGCGGCCGGGGCGTCAGATTTTGGGGGCGTCAGGCCTTTGGCCAGGGCATGAGCCGTGGCGGCCAGCAGGTCTACATCATCGCGCTGGCGCTGCGCCTTGGCGGCAAACTCTTCGACCAGCGCCGGCATCAGCGCGACCACATCCAGCACCACCTGTTGCACCGGGGCGCTCGGCTCGATGCTGCGATCCATCACACGGTTGAGCAGGTTCTCGATGGACCAGGCCAATTCGCCGAGCACCAGCGCCCGCACCATACGTCCACTGCCCTTGAGGGTATGGAAGGCGCGGCGCACTTCGACCAGCGCCTCCTTGTTGGCGGTATCGGCCTGCCACTGCGGCAGATACTCGGCGATGGTTTCCAGCACTTCGCCGGCTTCTTCGATGAAGACCTCCAGCAGATCGTCGTCCACCGGCTCCTCATCCGCGGGCGGCGGCAGCAGGCTCGGCGGCACGTCGGCGGCAGGCGGGTTGATCGCCTGCACTGGGGCAGCCATGACGTCAGCCATCGACAGCGGCTTTTCGGCCGCCACTGCGTCAAGTTCAGGGACGCTCTCGGGAGCGCTGGGCAGCTCGACTTCCGGCAGATCCAGATCCGCCAGCTCCAGTTCGCCCCACTGGCTCGTCTCGGCCAACTGCTCAAGGCTCAGCTCTTCGAGCGCGAACTCAGGCTCGGCATCGAGCAGAGGCGCAGCGAGGTTTTCTTCCTGGTGCAGGGCCGGCAGCTCTTCGAGCGTATCCAGTTCGAAGGTGAAACTGTCGGCTGGCAACTCGGGCTCGGCGTCCGGCAACTGCAGATCCGTAGCGAGATCGCTGTCAGGCTCGGCTGGCTCGAATGTCAGCGGCTCAATCGCGACCAGCGCCTCTTCGGGTTGTTCGTCCTCGGCTCCGAGCAGTTCGATTTCCTGCAGCGGGTCGGCCAGCGGCGCCAGGCTCTCTGCCGGCGGCTCGATGCGGTCGAGAATCGAAGGTTTTTCCTTGAGCGGATAACCCAGGGTTTCCAGGCTTTCTTCGGCGACATCGAGAATCAGGTCACCCTGGGTGCCGTGATCCTCGGCCAGACGCTCGAGGTAGTACTCGACGCTGGTGATGGCGTCGGCCAGGGTATCCAGGCTCTGCCAGTTGGGCACGGCCTTGCGTGCCAGCAACTGTTCCTGGATGTAGCGGTTACAGGCATTGAGCAGGTCGGCGGCACGCTGCAGCGGGATCATCGCCAGGCCACCACGAACCTGAGTCAGCAGGCCGGGCACACGCGCCAGGTGCTCGTGATTCCACTGCGAAGCGATGAACTCGATAATCGCGTCCTTGGCCTGCTCCAGGCCATTGCGCGCTTCCTTGATCACCAACTGATGGATCTGCGCCACGTCGGTGGTGGGCAGGTGGCTCTGTTCGTTCTGGCTGTTGTCACTCGGGCCGACCATACCGGCCAGGGTCGCCTCGACATACAGCAGTGCGCCGGCGACGTCCATCAACACCGCATCGTTGGGTTCACGCTGCCCCAGGGACAGGCTGTGAATCACGTCGATCTGGTCGAGAATCACCTTGCGCGGCTGGCCGAAACCAAGCACCGCCAGGGTATCGGCGATCTGCTTGAGCGGTGCCAGCAGGGCATCCAGTTCGCTGACCTGACTGCGATCACTGCGCACGAACAGATCGAGGCTGTCCTTGACCCGTACCAGCTCTTCACACAGCGCGGCGACCACCGAACGCATGGCATCGCGGTCAGGGCCCGCCAGGCGGGCACGCTCTTCGTCCACCACCTCGTTGTCAGGCAGCGCCTCGTCGAGGCGGTACTGCTCTTTCAGCGCACGGATGCGCGGCGACTGCGCCGGTGCCTTGGCCACGTAGAACAGCAGGTTCTTGGTCAGTTCATCCGGGGCGGGCTGGTTGATGCCATCGGCGCCTTGTTCGACCAGGCGCTTGAGTTCCTTGTCGACCTGGCGCAGCAGGGTGCGCACTGACGTGCCATTGACCACGCTGCCATTGGCCAGGCCTTCGACCATACCGGATGCGATCTGCCACAGACCGCCCAGCGGAGCGTCCTGGCACAGGGTTTCCAGGCGCGCGAAGACCCGCGCCATGTAGCCCAGGTTGGTGGGCAGGTCCTGATTGCGGATCACGCCGACCAGGGCCATCTGCAGCATCTGCCGCAGCTTGCGCAGCAGCACCGGCAATTCGGCGGTACGCAGGCGCGCCATGCTGCCTTCCGGCAGCGCGGGCAGGCGCGCGGACATGTCCGGCGAGAACAGGCTGGTTTCCGACAGCAGCTTTTCGCCACGGGCGGCACGCAGGTCATTGAGCAGCGGCAGCACGACCATGGGCAGGTCGCGGCGGGCGGTCTGGATACGGTCGAGGTACACCGGCAACTGCAGGATGGCCTGCATCAGCACTTCCAGGGCTTCGCCCTGATTGGCCACGCGACCTTCCATCAGCGCCTTCGACAGCTGTTCCATTTCCTCGGCGAGCAACGCCGCGCCGTAGAACTCGACCATCTGCAAGGTGCCGTGAACCTGGTGCACATAGGTCAGGCAGAAGCGCATGCGCGTGGGGTCCTGCGGGTTCTCGACGAACGCCTCTAGAGCCTGACGCGCCTGCTTCAGGGTTTCCCCGATCTCGCCTTTGACCCACTCCAGGGCGACATAATCATGCCGATCACCCATAGCCACTCCACTCATAAACTTGGCCTTATCCCTTGCGGGTAAACGCCAGAACTCGCTCGTCGGCCACCGGCACCAGTTGCGGGTGCTGCCAACCGGCTACTTCGCCCACACCCACGACCAGCAGGCCACCCGGCGCCAGGCTCTCGGCCAGGCGATTGAGGATGTCGCGGCGACGCCAGCGGCGGAAATAGATCAGCAAGTTCTGACAGAAAATCACATCCATGCCGGACATCGGCGCATTGGCCAGTTCCAGCACATTGAGCCGGGCACAGCACACACGTGCAGCCAGGCTCGGTACTACCTTGAAACGCCCATCGGCTTGCGCGAGAAAATAGCGTTCGCGCAGCTCGTCACTCACCTGCTCCAGGCGCCGCGCCGAATAACAGGCCTCACGCGCCTTGCTCAGCACGCCCTGGCTGATATCGGTGCCGGTTACCGCAAAATGCTCGGGCAACTCGCTGCCCTGTAGAGCCTCAGCCGCCATGATCGCCAGCGAATACGGCTCCTCACCACTGGAACAACCGACACTCCAGAACTCCCAGGGCTTGCCCAGGCCTGCCGCCAGGCGCTCCTGCAGGTACTGCGCGAGCACCTCGAAGGAAGGGCCATGCCGGAAGAAACGGGTTTCCTGTACGGTCAAACGATCCAGCAGGGTCGACCACTCCACCGCGCCGCGTGGGCCATCGGTGACCTGTTGGTAGTAGCTGGCGTAATCCGTGACGCCCAGTTCGCGCATGCGCGCACTCAGGTTGGTCTGCAGAAAGGCGCGCCGCTGCTCGCTGATCACCACGCCGGTACGCGCCTCGAGCAACGTCTGCCAGTCGTGGAAATCGGCTTGCGACATATCGGCCACCGGGCGCAATGCCCACACGCCCGCTGACTGCATACCTTCGCCCTGGGTCATGGCTGTGTAGCGGAGGCTGCAGCCAGCCTCCGCACTCCTTTATCAGGCGTCTGGCAGGGTGAAACCGGATACCGACTTGCGCATCTCACTGGCCATCTTGGCCAGGTTACCAATGCTCTTGGCGGTGGCGGTGGTACCCGAGGACGTCTGCGAGGTGATCTCCTGGATCACGTTCATGGTGTTGGAAATGTGCCCCGCAGACGAAGCCTGCTGACGGGCGGCGTTGGAAATGTTCTGGATGAGGGCCGCGAGGGTTTTCGATACCTTCTCGATCTCTTCCAGGGCCACCCCGGCGTCCTGCGCCAGGCGGGCACCGCGCACCACTTCGGAAGTCGTCTGCTCCATGGAGATAACGGCTTCGTTGGTGTCGGTCTGAATGGTTTTTACCAGCGCCTCGATCTGCTTGGTCGCCGCCGAGGAACGTTCTGCGAGGCGTTGTACCTCGTCCGCTACCACGGCGAAGCCGCGACCGGCATCACCGGCCATGGAGGCCTGGATCGCGGCGTTCAGTGCAAGGATGTTGGTCTGGTCGGCAATGTCGTTAATCAGGCTAACGATGTCACCGATCTCCTGGGACGATTCACCGAGGCGCTTGATCCGCTTCGAGGTGTCCTGGATCTGCTCACGGATGTTATCCATGCCGGTGATGGTGTTGTGTACGACTTCGTTGCCCTTGTTGGCGATGGCTACGGAACGTTCCGCTACCGCGGAGGATTCCGAGGCGTTCGCCGATACCTGGTCAATCGACACGGCCATTTCGTTGATCGCGGCGGAGGCACCGGCGATTTCCTGCGCCTGGTGCTCGGACGCTTCGGCCAGGTGCATCGCCGTGGCCTGGGTTTCCTGGGCCGCACCGGCTACCTGAACGGCGGTCAGGTTGATGGTGGCTACCAGATCACGCAGCTGGTCGATGGAGTAGTTGATGGAGTCGGCGATGGCACCGGTGAAGTCTTCGGTTACCGTCGCGGCCACGGTCAGGTCACCGTCGGCGAGGTCGGCGATTTCATCGAGCAGACGCAGAATCGCTGCCTGGTTACGCTCGTTCTTCTCGGCGGTCTCGGCCAGTCGGCGGTTGGTCTCGCGCACCATCACCAGGCCGATGAGGATGATCGAAGCCAGCGCCAGGGCGCCCAGCAGGTAACCGACCAGGGTATTGATGGCACGACCGTCTGCCAGGTCTTCGAAGCCACCGGCCAGGTCGGAAGCGGTGCTCAGCAGGGTTTGCGAGACAGTGAAGATGGAGTTCGCCGACTCACGAACCTGAAACAGCTCCGGCGAGGTTTCCAGGATCTCGTCCACCGAGCCGGAGACGAACTCGAACAGCTCGGAGATTTCCGACAGGCGCTCAAGCGCCTCTTCGTCGGTCACCTGGGTGATCTCCATGGCGGCATTGCCTTCGAGCATGGCATTGAGCACGCGGCCGAAGAGGCTGGCATCACGGCCGAACATGTCGGCGGCCTGTACCGAGTCTTCGTCACCGGCCAGTACCTTGTTCACCGAACCCAGGATGCGTTCGGCCAGCAGCGACTGACGCTGAGCCACGGAAACCTGAGCCGCCGGCGCACCACTTTCCAGCAAGATGTCGACCACTTCTTCGTACTCGACCTGCAGTTGCGGAATGGTTTCCGCCAGGGTGGCGGCTACCTGGTGCAGCGAGAGTACGGTCTGTTCGCTGGCGAGAATGGCGTCGGTGTTCTGCCGCAGCGCATCCCAGTCCTTCTGTACGGCAGCCATTTGCGCCTGCACCGAAGCCGGCGCTGGCGGCAGACCGGTACTGGCATCGCCATCGGTCAGATAACCCCAGCGCTGCTGGAAGTCGTTACGCGCCTCGCGCAACAGACCGAAAGCTGGCGCCGTACCTGCGGCCGCTTCAGTGGCGTCCTTGGCGATACGCTGGGACAGTACGCGCAGCTCACCGGAGTGACTGATGTACTCGGTATCGTAGCCGGACTGGGTGTTGATGTAGGCGAAGTTCGCGAACAACAGCACGATGGACACGATGAGCACCACGAACAGCGCTGCGATCAGCGTACTGCTGCGTGCCCCCGCCAACAAATTGCCTGCATTGATTTTTTTCATTTTCTGGCCCCCGCCTGGACCGACCGCACTACGGTTCCCATGTAACGCCAAAAGGCCGGCAGAGCCGACCCAACCGATAAATCTTTAATAAGCCACATCGAGAAAACCCGGATCGGCAGCCAGCGCGTAGGGGCTGAATACCAACCAGGGCTGTTCTCGCTGGAAGACACCGTGGATGAACGGCGCAATGCTCGCCTCGAGAGGCGGCAGTTGTTCTGAAAAGGCATCCACGGGGAAATGCTGCATACCGAAAACCTCATCGACCGTCAGGCCGGCGAAGATTTCCTGGTGATCGACCACCAGCACTCGCCGAAACTTGCGCAGTGGGGACAACTCATTGCCGAAGAATCCGCACAGATCCATGATCGGCAGCAGGCGGCCACGCACGTTGGCCACCCCTTTGACCCAACTCTTCACGCCTGGCAACAAGGTATAGCGCGGCTCGTGCAAAACTTCACCCACCTCTCCCATGGGTGCAACGAACAGGCGCTCCCCCATACGAAAGCCGATGCCGCTCCAGGTCTGCACCGCCGCCTGCTGCGACGGCAGGCCAGCCGCCAGGGCGCGGCAACGCTGGTCGATCTCGAGGAGTAGCTGAAAAGGAGTCTGCACGGACATGCCAGCCTTGGTCTTGTTGTTATTCAGTTCGCGATCAGCACGGCATCAGCCGGCCAGCACCGAACTCAGGGTTTTCAGCAGGGTATCTTCGTCAACCGGCTTGGTCAGGTAATCCTTGGCGCCCTGGCGCTTGCCCCAGACCTTGTCGGTTTCCTGATCCTTGGTGGTGACGATGATCACCGGAATGTGGCTGGTTTCGGCATCCTTGGTCAGTTGACGAGTCGCCTGGAAGCCATTGAGGCCGGGCATGACAATGTCCATCAGGACAGCGTCCGGCTTCTCCTGGCGGGCCAGGGCAACGCCATCGGCGCCGTTTTCCGCCTTGAGTACCTGGTGACCATGCTTTTCCAGCATGGCGGTCAGCTTGTACATCTCGGTCGGGGAGTCATCAACAATCAGAATTCGAGCCATGGTGTTTCCCAATACAGAAGAGACGCAGAGACCGTTGAGCCAGTGCGTCAGGAGGCTTGTTCCACCGGGGTGAAGTCCGGCACATGGGCCTTGATCGCACCGAGCAGCTCTTCCTTGCTGAAGGGCTTGGTCAGGTATTGATCGGAGCCGACGATGCGTCCCTTGGCCTTGTCGAACAGGCCGTCCTTGGAGGACAGCATGATCACCGGGGTGGATTTGAAGGCACTGTTGTTCTTGATCAGGGCACAGGTCTGATACCCATCGAGACGCGGCATCATGATGTCGACAAAGATGATGCTGGGGTGAGTGTCGGCAATCTTGGCCAGGGCATCGAAGCCATCGACCGCAGTGATGACATCACAGCCCACTTTTTTCAGCAGAGTTTCAGCGGTGCGACGAATCGTTTTCGAATCGTCGATCACCATCACTTTCAAACCCTCGGAATGCTGTTCCATTTTCGCCCTACCATCGCCTCGGTGAGTCGTTATATTCGCGTTATCAGTATGCCTGAGGCCCAGTTGCCGATGGGCTTTGACCCAATCGTCGGGCCTTTGTAGCACACTCTCCAGATGCAATCTATAAGCCTGCCGGGGCTGCGCCAGCCCTTGACCAAGGCCATCGCCAACGCCACCCTGACAGCCTCACAAGGCATAGCCAACCAGGCCTTAACCCTCTTATCTCGCGGAGATTTCCCCCATGAGCCTTCGTCTCGGGATCGTCATGGATCCGATTGCCAGCATTTCCTTCAAGAAGGACAGCTCGCTGGCCATGTTGCTGGCCGCTCAAGCACGCGGCTGGTCGCTGTTCTATATGGAGCAGCAGGATCTCTACCAGGTTCGTGGTCAGGCCCGTGCCCGCATGCGCCCGCTGGAAGTATTCAACGACCCGCAACGCTGGTTTGCCCTGGATGCCGAACAGGACACGCCGCTGGCCGAACTGGACGTGATCCTGATGCGCAAGGATCCACCCTTCGACAACGAATTCGTCTACTCCACCTACCTGCTCGAGCAGGCGGAGCGCGATGGTGTCCTGGTCGTGAACCGGCCGCAGAGCCTGCGCGACTGCAACGAAAAATTCTTCGCCACCCAGTTCCCTCGGTACACACCACCTACTCTGGTCACTCGGCGCCCCGACATTGTGCGCCAGTTTGCCGATGAGCACCGTGACATCATTCTCAAACCCCTTGATGGCATGGGTGGTTCGCAAATCTTTCGTCACCGTGAAGGCGACCCGAATCTTTCCGTGATTCTGGAAGCACTGACCCTGCATGGTCGCCAGCAGATCATGGTTCAGGCCTACCTGCCGGCGATCAAGGACGGTGACAAGCGCATCCTGATGATAGACGGCGAACCGGTACCCTACTGCCTGGCGCGCATCCCGGCCGCCGGCGAGACTCGCGGCAACCTGGCTGCCGGCGGACGCGGCGAGGCCCGCCCACTGACCGAACGCGACCGCGAGATCGCTGCGGCAGTTGGCCCCACCCTGCGCGAAAAAGGCCTGATCTTCGTCGGGCTCGACGTGATCGGCGACCATCTGACGGAAATCAACGTCACCAGTCCGACCTGCATCCGCGAGATCGATGCCGCCTTCGACACCCGCATCGGCGAACGCCTGATGGACTGCATTGCCCGCAAGCGCGGACTAAAAGCTTGACGCAAGTGGCAGCCTGGCGCCTGCAACTTGCAGGCGCCCACCGCTACCCGGCAGACTGCGCGACATTCGAAAGCAGACCCGATACGCGATGAACGCAGCAGCCTCCCCAACCAGCGCGCCCTCCGCCACCGTCCGACCGGCGGATCGCCTCGGGTTCACCCTCTTTCTTGCCGCCGCACTGCACGTAGCGGTGATCCTTGGCGTCGGCTTCACCCTGGAGTCGCCACCGGGAATCAGCAAGACACTGGAAATCACCCTGTCCACCTTCAAGAGCGAAAAAGCACCGGACAAGGCCGACTTCCTCGCCCAGGACAACCAGCAAGGCAGCGGCACCCTGGAGCATACCGCCGCACCGAAGACCACCGAGCAGGCGCCCTTTCAGGACAGCGAGGTGCGCAAGGTCACGCCGCCCGCCACGCCGCAGCAGCCCGCCACCCGGCAGGAGGCGCCCAAGGCCGCCATCGCCACCCGCACCCCGCAGCAGCAGAAGACGCCAGTCAAACGCGAGGAAGCCAAGCCGGTTGCGACAACGCGCCCGGCGCCGGTATTCGACGCTGCCCAACTGTCCGCCGAGATAGCCAGCCTGGAAGCGGAACTGGCGCAGGAGGTGCAGGCCTATGCCAAGCGCCCGAAGATTCATCGCCTCAACGCGGCCTCGACCATGCGCGACAAGGGTGCCTGGTACAAGGACGAGTGGCGCAAGAAGGTCGAACGCATCGGCAACCTCAACTACCCCGACGACGCCCGCCGCCAGCGCATCTATGGCAGCCTGCGCCTGCTGGTGTCGATCAACCGCGACGGTTCGCTGTATGAAGTCCAGGTGCTGGAATCATCCGGCCAGGCGGTGCTCGACCAGGCCGCGCAACGCATCGTGCGCCTGGCCGCGCCCTATGCGCCCTTCACCGGCGACCTGGCAGATATCGACCGCCTGGAAATCATCCGCACCTGGCGCTTCGAGCGCGGCGATCGACTGTCCAGCAACTAGCCCGGCACGTCGCTTGTTTACCGTAGCCCGGATGAAATCCGGGAATTTCAGTACCGCTCCCGGATTTCATCCAGGCCACGGACTGACGGACGAGCGCACGCGCAGCAGGACGTACCGGTGCGACGGCAGCTCGCAAGCACTGCGCCAGGGGGATTTGTGAGGCGCCGGCTCCTGAGTCCGCCCTACAGCTTGAAGCCCGGCGCCTTAAAGCCGAAACTAGCCGCCATGAAGAACTCAGCTCCCACCTCGCTCAAGCATCACTTTCTGATCGCCATGCCGCACATGGCCGATCCGAACTTCGCACAGACCGTCACTTATCTGGTCGAGCACAACGATCAGGGCGCCATGGGTCTGGTGATCAACAAGCCCAATGGTCTCAGCCTGGCCGACGTGCTCGAACAATTGCGCCCCGAGGCAGAGCCTGCAGCGCTGTGCCACAGCCTGCCGATCTTCGCTGGCGGCCCAGTGCAGACCGACCGTGGCTTCGTCCTACACCCGTCTGGCCAGCAGTTCCAGGCCACTTTGGATCTTGGTGAACTGGGCCTGTCCACCTCGCAGGACGTGCTGTTCGCCATCGCCGATGGCAGCGGCCCGGAGAAATACCTGATCACCCTCGGCTACGCCGGCTGGGACGCCGGGCAACTGGAAGCGGAACTGGCCGACAACGCCTGGCTGACCTGCCCCGCCGACAGCAGCATTCTCTTCGACCTGCCGTTCGACCAGCGTCTTAACGCCGCAGCCGCGCGCCTGGGCGTCAACCTCAGCCTGCTGACTTCACAGGTCGGGCACGCCTGATGAGCGACAAGCCACTGCGCCTCCTGCTGGGCTTCGACTATGGCACCAAGCAGATCGGCGTCGCCGTCGGCCAGGTGATCACCGGCCAGGCCCGCGAACTGTGCGTGCTCAAGGCGCAGAACGGGGTGCCGGACTGGAGCCGCGTCGAAGCACTGATCAAGGAGTGGCAGCCGGATGCCGTGGTGGTCGGTTTGCCGCTGAACATGGACGGTACGCCCAGCGAGATGAGCGCCCGCGCCGAGAAATTCGCCCGCCGCCTCAACGGTCGCTTCAACCTGCCGGCCTACACCCACGACGAGCGCCTGACCACCTTCGAGGCCAAGGGCCAGCGCCTGCGCGAAGGCCAGAGTGGCGGCTATCGCGAGCGCCCGGTCGACGCCATTGCCGCAGCTCTGCTCCTTCAGGGCTGGCTAGAGGAAAACTGCACGGGCTGAGCGAATCGGCCCGCACCAAGGAGTTTCGCCATGCTACCGAACCCCAACGACCTGCTGCCGGCCATGGCCAGTGCCCTGACTCAGCATCTCAACCAACGCCAGATCGGCGAGCCGCGTTTTATCGGCATCCGCACGGGCGGCGTCTGGGTCGCCCAGGCTTTGCTGGCCGCCCTTGGCCGTGACGACGCACTGGGCGTGCTCGACGTGTCCTTCTACCGTGACGATTTCACCCAGAACGGCCTGCACCCACAGGTGCAGCCGTCCGAGCTGCCGTTCGAGATCGAAGGCCAGCACCTGGTACTGATCGACGACGTACTGATGAGCGGGCGCACAATCCGCGCCGCGCTGAATGAACTGTTCGACTACGGCCGCCCGGCCAGCGTGACCCTGGTCAGCCTGCTCGACCTCAACGCTCGCGAACTGCCGATCCGCCCCGATGTGGTCGGCGCCACCCTGTCGCTGGCCGCCAACGAGCGGGTAAAATTGTCCGGCCCCACGCCGCTGACCCTCGAACTCCAGACGCTCGCCAACTGAGACTCCCTGCGATGACGCCACTCGCCGCCAAGCGCCCGCTGCAACTGAACGATCAAGGTCAGTTGCGCCACTTCCTCTCACTCGACGGCCTGCCCCGCGAGCTGTTGACCGAAATCCTCGACACCGCCGACTCCTTCCTCGAAGTCGGCGCGCGCGCGGTGAAGAAGGTCCCACTGCTGCGCGGTAAGACCGTGTGCAACGTGTTCTTCGAGAATTCCACGCGCACCCGCACCACCTTCGAGCTGGCCGCCCAGCGCCTGTCGGCCGACGTCATCAGCCTCAACGTCTCCACCAGTTCCACCAGCAAGGGCGAGACGCTGTTCGACACCCTGCGCAACCTCGAAGCCATGGCCGCCGACATCTTCGTCGTGCGCCATGCCGACTCCGGCGCCGCGCACTTCATCGCCGAGCACGTGTGCCCGAACCTGGCGATCATCAACGGTGGCGACGGCCGCCACGCGCACCCGACCCAGGGCATGCTCGACATGCTCACCATCCGCCGCCACAAGGGCGACTTCGAGAACCTGTCGGTGGCCATCGTCGGCGACATCCTGCACTCGCGGGTGGCACGCTCGAACATGTTGGCGCTGAAGACCCTGGGCTGCCCGGATATCCGCGTCATTGCGCCGAAGACCCTGCTGCCCGTCGGCCTGGAGGAAAGCTACGGTGTGCGCGTATTCAGTGATGCCAATGAAGGCCTCAAGGACGTCGACGTGGTGATCATGCTGCGCCTGCAGCGCGAGCGCATGCAGGGCGGCCTGCTGCCCAGCGAGGGCGAGTTCTATCGCCTGTTCGGCCTCACCGAGCAGCGCCTGAAACTGGCCAAGCCGGATGCCCTGGTGATGCACCCAGGCCCGATCAACCGCGGCGTGGAGATCGAGTCGGCAGTGGCTGACGGCCCGCAGTCGGTGATCCTCAACCAGGTCACCTACGGCATCGCCATCCGCATGGCCGTGCTGTCGATGGCCATGAGCGGGCAGAATGCCCAACGTCAACTCAACGCCGAGGAGGCCAACTGATGCGTACCGCAATCCTCGGCGCCCGCGTGATTGACCCGGCCAGCGGCCTGGATCAGGTCACTGACCTCTATATCGACGGCACCAAGCTGGTCGCCATCGGCCAGGCGCCTGCTGGCTTCGTCGCCGACAAGGCCCTCGACGCCCAAGGACTGATCGCTGCACCTGGCCTGGTCGACTTGTCGGTGGCCCTGCGCGAGCCGGGCTACAGCCGCAAGGGCAGCATCGCCACGGAAACCCTGGCTGCAGCCGCAGGCGGCGTCACCAGCCTGTGCTGCCCGCCGCTCACCAAGCCGGTGCTGGACACCTCGGCGGTGGCCGAGCTGATCCTCGACCGCGCCCGCGAAGCCGGGCACACCAAGGTGTTCCCCATCGGCGCGCTGAGCAAGGGCCTGGCTGGCGAGCAGCTTGCAGAGCTCGTTGCGCTGCGCGATGCCGGTTGCGTGGCCTTCGGCAACGGCCTGGACAACTTCCGCAGTAGCCGCACCCTGCGTCGCGCGCTGGAATATGCGGCCACCTTCGACCTGCAGGTGATTTTCCATTCGCAGGATGCCGATCTGGCCGAAGGCGGCCTGGCGCACGAAGGCCCGACCGCCAGCTTCCTCGGCCTAGCCGGTATCCCGGAAACCGCCGAAACCGTGGCCCTGGCCCGCGACCTGCTGCTGGTGGAACAGAGCGGCGTGCGCGCGCACTTCAGCCAGATCACCAGCGCCCGTGGCGCCGAACTGATCGCCGCGGCCCAGGCCCGCGGCCTGCCGGTGACCGCCGATGTAGCGCTGTACCAGTTGATCCTCACCGATGAAGCACTGATCGATTTTTCCAGCCTCTACCATGTGCAGCCACCGCTGCGCTCGCGTGCCGACCGTGACGGCCTGCGCGAGGCTGTTAAGGCCGGAGTGATCTCGTCCATCGCCAGCCACCACCAGCCGCACGAGCGCGATGCCAAGCTGGCGCCCTTTGCCGCTACCGAGCCTGGCATCAGCAGCGTGCAGCTCCTGCTGCCGCTGGCCCTGACTCTGGTGCAGGACGGCCTGCTGGATCTGCCGACGCTGCTGGCACGCCTCTCCAGTGGCCCGGCTGCCGCCTTGCGCCTGCCGGCCGGCACGCTGAGCGTCGGCGGCGCTGCCGATATCGTGCTGTTCGATGCGCAGGCCTCCACCGTCGCTGGCGAGCAGTGGTACTCCAAGGGCAGCAATTGCCCGTTCATCGGCCACTGCCTGCCTGGCGCGGTGCGCTACACGCTGGTCGACGGGCATATCAGCTACCAGAGCTGAGCCCTTCGAGCCCGCCACCCGGCGGGCTCGCCAGCTCCGTAGGGTGTCGCGGGGTAACCCAGGCTATGCGCACCAGCCTCTAGAAGGTTCTTGGTGCGCACGGCGCACCTACTGCACCTTCCCACCTGCGACACGCCGCTCACCTGCCACGACATTGGACGAATGAGTGACTCGACGGTCATGATCCACGTCAGGTTAGGCAGCCGAAATTTTCCAAATGCCACCGCCCTATGACCCCGCTCGCGCCCAGAGGCGCCGGCCTGGCGTCGCGCTGGCCTTGTTCAGGAGCTTTTGAGTTATGTCGCGCTTACCTGTGATCGTGGGTTTTGGGGGTTACAACGCAGCCGGGCGCAGCTCCTTCCACCATGGTTTTCGTCGCACCGTGCAGGAGTCGCTGGAGCCCCAGGCGCGCCAGGAAACCCTGGCCGGGCTGGCGCAGATGATGAAACTGGTGCGCGTGGTCGACGGCCAGTACCAGGATCAGGACGGCCAACCGCTGAGCCTGGCCGAGATCGAAAGCCGCTACGCCAAGCAGATCCTGGCCGGCACCCTGGTGCGCCGCATCGAGCAGCAGCACCTGGACCCGGACGCAGCCCACTGGCAGAAGAGCATCAGCGTTGCACCCAGCAACGGCGCCAGCCTGAGTTTCATGACTCAGCGCAAGCAACTGCCCGAGCCGCTGCCGGCCAACTGGTCGGTCGAAGAGCTCGAAGGCAATGAGGTATGCGTCACCTTGCATGACAGCTGCGAATTCAAGGTCGACAGCTACCGCCCACTGGCGGTGAAGTCCGCCGGTCAGTTGCCCACCGGCTTCGAGCCGAGCGAACTGTACAACGCGCGCTTTCATCCACGCGGCCTGGCCATGACCGTGGTCGGCGTCACCGACGCGCTGCGTTCGGTGGGCATCGACTGGCAGCGTATCGTCCAGCATGTCGCCCCCGACGAAATCGCCGTGTTCGCCAGCTGCATCATGAGCCAGCTCGACGAGAACGGTTTCGGCGGCATGATGCAGTCGCGCCTCAAGGGTGGCCGCGTGACCGCCAAGCAACTGGCCCTGGGCCTGAATACCATGCCGGCCGACTTCATCAACGCCTACGTGCTCGGCAGCGTCGGCACCACCGGCAGCATCACCGGCGCCTGCGCCACCTTCCTCTATAACCTGCAGAAAGGCATCGAGCAGATCGCCGCAGGCAAGGCGCGCGTGGTCATCGTCGGCAGCAGCGAGGCGCCGATCAACCAGGAGTGCATCGAGGGCTACGGCGCCATGGGCGCGCTGGCCACCGAAGAAGGTCTGCGCCAGATCGAGGGCAAGAGCGAGGTGGACTTCCGCCGCGCCAGCCGCCCGTTCGGCGACAACTGCGGCTTCACCCTGGCCGAGGCCTGCCAGTTCGTGGTGCTGATGGACGACGAACTGGCCCTGGAACTGGGCGCCGACATTCACGGCGCGGTGCCGGACGTGTTCATCAACGCCGATGGCTTCAAGAAATCCATTTCCGCCCCCGGCCCAGGCAACTACCTGACCGTGGCCAAGGCCGTGGCCAGCGCCGTGCAGCTGCTCGGCCTGGACGCCGTGCGCAACCGCAGCTTCGTCCACGCCCATGGTTCCAGCACCCCGGCCAACCGCGTTACCGAGTCGGAGATTCTCGACCGCGTCGCCGCCGCCTTCGGTATCGAACAGTGGCCGGTCACCGCAGTGAAGGCCTTCGTCGGCCACTCCCTGGCCACCGCCAGCGGCGACCAGGTGATCGCTGCGCTCGGCGCCTTCAAGTACGGCATCGTGCCGGGCCTGAAGACCATCGATGCGGTCGCCGCTGACGTGCATCAGGCTCATCTGAGCCTGTCCACCATCGATCGCAAAGTGGGTGAGCACGCGCTGGACGTGGCCTTCATCAACTCCAAGGGCTTTGGCGGCAACAACGCCAGCGCCCTGGTACTGGCCCCGCACGTGGTCGAGTGCATGCTGCGCAAGCGCCACGGCCAGGCCGCCTTCGACGCCTACCTGGCGCGCCGCGAGGCTACCCGCGCCGCTGCTGCCGCCTACGACAGTCAGGCGCTGCTGGGCAAACTGGACATCATCTACAACTTCGGCAACGACATGATCGACGACCAGGCGATCTCCATCACCACCGAAGAAGTGAAGGTGCCGGGCTTCGACCAGCCGCTGGTGTTCAGGAAGGACGCGCGTTACAGCGACATGCTCGATTGAGGTTTACGCAGAACCTGTAGGGTGCGCTGTGCGCACCAGCAATATTCCGCGCAGCTCTCGGTGCGCACAGCGCACCCTACAGGCCGCTGGCCAGTTCGATCAGCTCGCCACGCCACTCGGCGGCAGCCGGCAAGGCCAGGAACGAGGGGTTGAGGAAGGATTCGCGCGCCTCGTAGGTCAGCACTTCGCCAGCCAGATTCAGCACTTCGCCACCCGCCCCTTCCAGCACGCCCTGCGCCGCAGCGGTGTCCCACTGCGAGGTGGGCGCCAGACGCGGGTAGCAGTCGGCATTGCCTTCGGCCAGCAGGCAGAACTTCAACGAGCTGCCGATATTGGCCAGCGCCGGCTCACCAAAACGGGCGGCCAAACCAGCCAGTAAGGTTTCCTGCGCCGGACTCGAATGGCGCTTGCTGGCCACCAGGGTAAAACCCTGCGCAGGCGCCAGGCGCACGCTGATCGACTGCTCGGTGCCAGGCGCTTCGCTGCACCAGGCGCCCAGGCCGGCGCCACCGTAATAGCAGCGGCCATTGGCGGGAATACCCACCACACCAAAGACCACGCGGCCTTGCTCGATCAAGGCGACATTGACCGTGAACTCTTCAGAACCGGCGATAAATTCCTTGGTGCCATCGAGCGGATCGACCAGCCACCAGCGCGTCCAGGCCGAGCGCTCGCTCAAGGGAATATCCGCTGCTTCTTCCGACAGCACCGGAATCTCCGGCGCCAGCGCCTGCAGGCCAGCGAACAGAATATGGTGCGCAGCCAGGTCGGCGGCGGTCACCGGTGAGGCATCGGCCTTTTCCGTCACGGCCACATCGCTACGCCAATACGGCAGCGTTGCGGCACCGGCAGCGCGAACCAGCTCGATCACCTTCGGGATGGAGGGATGGCTCATGGACGGTACTCCCCGCGCTGAGCCAGCAGGTCGCGCACCAGATACAGCGCCGCCAGCGCACGACCTTCGCTGAATTGCTCGTGGCGGGCCAGGCTGGAGAGCTCGCGCAGGCTGATACGCTCGACCCGCATCGGCTCGGGCTCGTCCCCCGGCAGGCGCTCCTCGTACAGATTGCGCGCCAGCACCACCTGGATCTTCTGGCTCATGTAACCGGGCGACAGGCTCAGTTCGGTGACGTACTCCAGCTCATGCGCACCAAAACCGGCCTCTTCCTTGAGTTCGCGATTGGCCGCGACCAGCACGTCCTCACCCGGCTCGATCAACCCTTTGGGCAGCGATAACTGATAGTCATCGGTGCCGCCGCAGTACTCCTCGATCAGCACCGCGTGCTCGGCGTCGAGCATCGCCACCACCATCACCGCACCATGGCCGGAACCCTTGCCGACCAGTCGCTCATAGGTGCGCTCAGCGCCATTGGAGAAGCGCAACTGCACTTGCTCGACACGAAACAGGCGGCTGCTGGCGACGATTTCGCGGGCGAGGACCGTGGGTTTTTGGCGCATGAGGCAACTCCTTGGCGGGACCGAGCGGGTTATCATACAGCGGCTTTTCGCATTATCCCTGAGCGAGATTGCATCAAGGCGAAACCATCGCCACAACCGAGACCCACGCATGCCCGCACTGCCCTGGCACCAGATCGACACCGTCCTGCTGGACATGGACGGCACCCTGCTCGATCTGCACTTCGACAATCACTTCTGGCTCAAGCACCTGCCGCAGCGTTATGCCGAACACCATGGCATCAGCCTGGCGCTGGCCGAGGCCGAGCTGCTGCCGCTGTTTCGCCAACACGCCGGCACGCTGAACTGGTACTGCACCGACTTCTGGAGCCGCGAGCTGAACCTTTCGATCCGCGAGCTCAAGCGCGAGGTGGCGCACCTGATCGCCCTGCGTGCGGATGCCGAAGTCTTTCTGCGTGCCCTGCGCGAGGCTGGCAAACGCGTGGTGCTGATCACCAACGCGCACCGCGATTCGTTGTCGTTGAAGATGGAACGGGTCGAACTGGCGCCCTGGTTCGAGCGCCTGATCAGCTCTCACGACTACGGTTTCCCCAAGGAAGACCAGCAGTTCTGGTTCGCCCTGCACCAGGACGTCGATTTCGACCCGGCGCGCAGCCTGTTCATCGACGACAGCCTGCCGATTTTGCGCAGCGCCGGCCGCTTCGGTGTCGCCCATCTGCTCGCCGTGCGCCAACCCGATAGCCAGACAGGCCCAAAAGACACCGAAGAATTTGCTGCAGTCGAAGATTACCGTACCCTGATCGCCGACCTCTGAGGACGCCCATGGACATCAAGCAACTGAAGTTCCTCGTCGCCCTCGACGAAACCCGCCACTTCGGTCAGGCCGCTGCACGCTGCCACGTCACCCAGCCGACGCTGTCCATGCGTCTGCGCCAGCTGGAAGACGAACTGGGCCTGGAGCTGGTGCGCCGTGGCCAGCGCTTCGAGGGTTTCAGTGCCGAGGGCGAGCGCATTCTGGCCTGGGCACGCAGCCTGCTGGCGGCGCAGGATGGCTTGCTCGCCGAAGCAGCCGCCTGCCGTGGTCATCTGGTGGGTACGCTGCGCCTGGGCGTGGTGCCGCTGGCCAGTTTCGACCCCATGCGCCTGATCAGCCTGTTCGCCGAGCGTCATCCGGGGCTGCGTTTTCAGTTGCATGCACTGAGCAGCGACCAGATCCTCGAAGGGCTGGTGCGCAATCAACTGGATCTGGGCCTGTCCTATCTCGACCGCCTCGACCGCGAACACTTCGCCAGCCTGGAACTGGCCGAAGCACGCATGGGCCTGCTCTATGATCAGCGCCACTTCCACTTCATCAGCAGCAGCCTGCGCTGGGAACAACTGGTCGACCTGCCCCTGGGCCTGCTCTCCACCGGCATGCATTTTCGCCAATCCATCGATCACAGCTTCCGCGCGCGCGGGCTGACTCCGCAGGTACGCCTGGAGGCCGACGCCGTGCATCATTTGACTCAGGCCGTCAGTGCCGGGCTGTGCTGCAGCGTCATGCCGATCCCCATCGATGGCGCGCCAAGCGATGGTCATCTGCGCTTACTGCCGATCGAGGGCGCCCATACGCTGGCAGCACAGGGACTGATCATGCGCCGCAGCGCGCCAGCCTCACCCTTGGCACAGGCCTGTTTCGAAGAAGCGCGGGAGTGGCTCGCCAGCCAACGATAGAGCGCATCGATCAGAGCATCAAAGCCAACGATTAGACGCTCCCCCGCCATGGGCCTAGGCTTAGCTGTGTCAATCTGTCACAGAGCACGCCTCGATGGCCAAGCCCGCCGCACAGCCTTACATCGCCAGTGCCTATGCCTACGCCGAACTCGGTGATGGCCGCGCACAGCGGGCTGCGTTGGCCGAAGAATGCGCCCTGGCAATCAGTTACAACGACCTGAACCAGGCGGTGATGATGGTTTCGCCGCATCACCTGGAAGATTTTGCCGTCGGTTTCAGTCTCGCTAACGACCTGATTCAGTCCATCGACGACATCTATGACATCCAGCTACGCGGTATCGGCGACAGTCGCGAAGCACGCCTGCAAGTCAGCAGTCGTGCCTTCTGGGCGCTCAAGCAGCAACGTCGGCAAATGGCCGGCACCAGTGGCTGTGGCCTGTGTGGTGTGGATGCCCTGGAACAGGCACTACCGGCCCTGCCCGCCCTGCCTGGCGCCACCTTGCCGCCACTGGCACACCTCAGCGGCATGCGTGAGCGCATTGGCGAGCAACAGCAACTGGCACGTCACAGCGGCGCGCTGCATGCCGCACTGTTCATCGACGCCAGCGGCGAGATTCGCCTGTGCCGCGAAGACATTGGCCGGCACAACGCGCTGGACAAGCTGATCGGCGCCCTCGCCCGCGAACGTATCGACACCCTGGGCGGCTTCGCCCTGGTCACCAGTCGCTGCAGCCTGGAGTTGCTGCACAAGGCGGTACGTGCCGGCATCGGTACCCTGGTAAGCCTGTCCGCGCCTACCGCCCTGACCGTGGAGTGGGCGCGGCGCCACCGCCTCAACCTCATTCACCTGCCTCATCACAGCACGCCGCGGGTCTACAGCCCCGCGCCTGACGAAGAAGAACGACCATGAGCCTGCAACCCGTCAACCCTCGTTACAAGCCTTACAAAGGCCCGGCCGCCGGCTGGGGCGCGCTGAATGCCGTCACCCGCTTCTGGCTGGACAGCAAGCAGCCGTTCAAGAACCTGCGCGCGCTGCTCAAGACCAACCAGAATGGCGGCTTCGACTGCCCCGGCTGCGCCTGGGGCGACTCGCCCGAGGATGGCCGCATCAAGTTCTGCGAGAACGGCGCCAAGGCGGTCAACTGGGAGGCCACCAAGCGCCGCGTGGACGCAGCCTTTTTCGCCCGCTATACGGTCAGCCAGTTGCGTGAACAGAGTGATTACTGGCTCGAATACCAGGGTCGCCTGACCCACCCGATGCGCTATGACGCCAGCACCGACCGTTACGTGCAGACCAGCTGGGACGAAGCCTTCGCCCTGATCGCCGAGCACCTCAAAGCGCTGCCCAGCCCGGATCAGGCCGAGTTCTACACCTCCGGCCGGGCGAGCAACGAGGCGGCGTTTCTCTACCAGTTGTTCGTCCGTGCCTACGGCACCAACAACTTCCCCGACTGCTCGAACATGTGTCACGAAGCCAGCGGCGTCGCCCTCGGTCAAAGCGTGGGGATCGGCAAGGGCAGCGTGACCTTCAACGACTTCGAGCACGCCGATGCGATCTTCGTGCTGGGGCAGAACCCCGGCACCAATCACCCGCGCATGCTCGAGCCGCTGCGTGAAGCGGTCAAACGCGGCGCGCAGGTGGTCTGTTTCAACCCGCTGAAAGAGCGTGGCCTGGAGCGTTTCCAGCATCCGCAGCACGCGCTGGAGATGCTCACCAACGGTTCCGAACCGCTGAATACCGCGTTCTTCCGTCCGGCGCTGGGCGGCGACATGGCCGCCCTGCGCGGCATCGCCAAGTTCCTCCTGCAGTGGGAGCGCGAGGCGCAGGCCAAGGGTAAGGCGGCGGTGTTCGACCACGCCTTCATCGCCGAGCATACCGACGGTGTCGAGGCCTATCTGCAACTGCTCGACGACTGCAGCTGGGAGGCGCTGCAGGCTCAGTCCGGCCTCAGCCTGCAGGAGATCGAACAGGCGGCGCGCATGTACCGCCGCGCCGAGCGCGTGATCATCTGCTGGGCCATGGGCATCACCCAGCACCACCATTCGGTGGCCACCATCCAGGAAATCGTCAACCTGCAACTGCTGCGCGGCAACCTCGGCCGCCCCGGCGCCGGCCTGTGCCCGGTGCGCGGCCACAGCAACGTACAGGGCGACCGCACCATGGGCATCAACGACCGCCCGCCGGTGACGCTGCTCGACGCCCTGGAAAAACGCTTCCAGTTCAAGGTGCCGCGCGCGAACGGCCACAACACGGTCGAGGCGATCAACGCCATGATCGACGGCCAGGCCAAGGTGTTCATCGGCCTCGGCGGCAACTTTGCCCAGGCCACGCCGGACAGCCCGCGCACGCACAAGGCGCTGCAAAGCTGCGACCTCACCGTGCAGATCAGCACCAAGCTCAACCGCAGTCACCTCACCGTCGGCCGTGACGCGCTGATCCTGCCGTGCCTCGGCCGTACCGATATCGACCTGCAGGCCAGCGGCCCGCAGGCGGTGACAGTGGAAGACTCGTTCAGCATGATCCACGCCTCCTACGGCCAGCTCGAGCCGCTGGCCGGCAGCGAAATGCGTTCGGAGCCGGCCATCATCGCCGGTATCGCCAAGGCCACCCTGGGTAACCTTCCGGTGGACTGGGACGCACTGATCGCCGACTACGACCGTATTCGCGAGCTGATCGCCGACACCATTCCCGGCTTCCACGACTTCAACCAGCGCGTCGCTCATCCTGGCGGCTTCTACCTCGGCAACTCGGCCGGCGCGCGCCAGTGGAAAACGGCATCCGGCAAGGCCAACTTCAAGGCCAATGCGCTGCTCGACGACCTGCTACCGCCACAGGTGCGCGAAAGCGGTGAAACGCCGGATCTGATCCTGCAGACCCTACGCTCGCACGATCAGTACAACACCACGGTGTATGGCCTCGACGACCGCTACCGAGGCGTGCGCGGCCAGCGCGACGTGCTCTTCGCCAACGAAGCAGACATCCTGCGCCTGGGCTTCAAGCCCGGTCAGAAGGTGGATATTCGCTCGTTGTGGAACGACGGCATCGAACGCCGGGTGAACGGTTTCACCCTGCTCGCCTTCGACATCCCGGCCGGCCAGGCTGCCGCCTACTTCCCAGAGGCCAACCCACTGGTACCGCTGGAAAGTGCTGGCGTCGGCAGCAGCACTCCGACCTCCAAGTTCGTTGCCATTCGCCTGCAGGCCGCCAGCAACGGCAATCTGCTGGGCAGCAGCGCACTGAGCTGACCAGCGGCCCGGAACCTCGTGCCACAGTCGCGGGTCAATGGCATAACGTCGATCCAGCGACTCCTGTACGAGGTTCTCATGAAGTCACTGCAACTGTTGTTTCTTTCCCTTGGCCTGAGCAGCGGCGGCTTCGCCTTTGCCGGCAATACCGAAGCCGGCCTGGGCGGTGCCCTGGGTGGCGCGGTGGGCGCCATGGTCGGCCAGCAGGTCGGTGGCAACACCGGCGCGGCAGTTGGCGCCGGCCTTGGTGGCGCAGCCGGCAGCATGGTCGGTGCCGATCGCCGCAGCCGCACCGAAGCCGCCATTGGTGGTGCGCTGGGCGCAGCCGGCGGCAACGTCGTCGGCCAGCAGGTCGGCGGCAATACGGGTGGCATCTTGGGCGCAGCAGTCGGTGGCGGCGCCGGTGGTGCGCTAGGCAATCACATGGGCAACGCCAGCTACGACGACGACCGTCGCGGCAAGCATCACCGCCACTACCATGGCAAGAAACACAAGAAGCACCACAAGCACTGGCGCCGTCACTGATCGACGCGAACCAGCCAAGGCTCATGGCGCTGGCCGAAGGCGACTTCGACCTGCACCTTGGGCCTTTTTTCGTCGTAGGCGCGCAGCCGCCATTGCGCGAAGGCCTCGCGGTAGCGCCTGGGCACACTGATGCGATCACCCTGCAGCACCACGCTGGCGCTGTAGTGGGGCATGTCAGCATGGCGATAGGGTCTCAGCCGGCCGGCCAGAATGACCTGTCGCTGACGATCCGGCCAGGCCTGACGCAAAGCCTCGGCATCCAGGCCGGCATCCACCAGCAACAGCCGTGTGGCCTGTTGCTGCTCATACTGCAACTCGAGCCGCCGCTGATCGCGCTGCTGACGCAGAGTCTGGTCTTGCGGCCTGTCAGCGAGTGCTGCCTGCGCGGCGGCTAAAGCGCTCGTGGCGCGCTCGACCTGCTTGCGATAGCTTGCCCCGTCCAGTTCCAGCACCAGCCACAGTGGCCGTTCCGCGCGACGCCCCAGATCATTGGGTGCGAAGCCCAGTTGCCGCAGCTTGGCTTCGTCCAGCCAGGACCAGTCGGCATCCGCCTGGCGCCAGGCCAGCTGCAGACGCAGAGCGCTGTTTTCCTCGCCACGCAGCCAGCTGTCGTAAGGCAACTGGATTTCCCGCTCGCTCAATTGCAGTTGCGCCTGCGGCGCACCACTGCGGTTGTACCAGACACCCGCCAGCGCCACGGCATTGCTCGCCAGGATCAACCCAAGACCGAGCCAAAGTGGACGATTCATGCTGCACCTCCACGGCGCCAGGGCTGCAGCATGGCCAGCAACAACAACGCGATCAGCCCGAGCAGGAGGAAGAACAGGTAGCGTGGCAGCAGCGCCCACCACCAGTCGAACAGCTTGCTGAACAGCAGCACCAGGGCGAAGCCCAACCCGGTATTGACCACCTCGGCCCAGCCACGGCGAATGCCCAGCCAGATCGTTGCGCCTGCCAGGACGAAGCCCAGCGTCTGGTAGAAGGCCTCCACCCAGCGCACCGGCCAATCGAGGTAGCTGCCCTGGCCCCAGTAGCTGAGGATCAGGACCGGCCCGAACAGGTAGAGCAAGCCGACCACCCGATAGCAGGCGGCGAAACCGACGCGGCGCGTCTGATCGATGAACTGCGGCAACAGAAACAGCAACGCGGCAGGCAGGAAGTGCTCCGGGTGGTCATCCAGCGACCACCAGTACCAGCCCGTCCAGTCGTTCAACCGCGCAGCGAGCAACAGGCCGAAGCACAGCAACGCCGTGACCAGCAGCAGGCGCTGGCGGCAATGATAGGCCAGCAGCAGTGCCAGCGCGCCCCAGGGCAACAGCGCCTTGTCCGAGGGCGTGATATTGAAGATCTGCCCGAGCATCGACAGGTTGAGCACGAAGCAGACAAATGCCAGCACCGCGGCCAGCTTGGCGTAGTAACCGGAGGCGTCGCGCGCCTGCAGCCAGAAGCACAGCAGCAGGCTGCCCAGCGAGCTGCCGAGCAGCACAGCGACCTGCACACCGGCATCGAACAGGCCCCAGAACTGGTAGAAGAGGAAGAACAACCCGGCTGCCAGGGCCAGTGCACCGACCAGCGAGGCCAGACGCATGCCCAGCGACAACTGGCGTGCGCGGGCATCGGCGTCGATATCCAGCGTTTGCCGAAAGTGTGCCAGCAACTGGCGATGATGCTCGTCGACGGCATGCTCCTGCGCCTCGCTCAGCTGCAGCACCTGCTCACGGCGCAGCTCGGCCAGCTCGGCACGAAACGCAGTGATCCGCTCGGCACGGCGTTGCGCCTGCTCGCGATCCAGATCGGACATGGGCACTCCCTGGCAACATCAAACGCCACAGCCTAGCACGCTTCAGTCGACCAGCAGGCGCTCCAGTGCCGAGCGCAGCGGCTGGGGCATGCTCACCGGACGATTGCTCGCCCGGTCGACGAAGACATGGACAAAACGTCCGGCGGCGCAGGCCTGATCCTCACCGGCCTTGAAGATCGCCAGCTCGTACTGCACCGAACTGTTGCCCAGCTTGCCGACGCGCAGACCGACTTCGATGGCGTCGGGGAAGGCGATGGAGGCGAAGTAGTCGCAGTTGGAGCTGACCACGAAGCCGACCACTTCACCGTCATGGATATCCAGACCACCCTCGGCGATCAGATAGGCGTTCACCGCACTGTCGAAGTAGCTGTAGTAGGTCACGTTGTTGACGTGGCCGTAGATATCGTTGTCATGCCAGCGCGTGGTGATCGGCTGGAAGTGGCGGTAATCGCCACGCAGGTGTTGGGGTTGGCTCATTGCTAGTCCTTGGGTGGTCTCGGTGCGCACAGCGCACCCTACGGCAGGGTTTGCGCCGGCCCGGTAGGGTGCGCCGTGCGCACCAACGACAATCTCGCCTCAATAGGCAGCCTGATAAATGGCCAGCGCCTGCTGCTCGTTCATCTCGCGTGGATTGTGCACCAGCAGGCGCTGTTGCAGCATGGCGTCTGCCGCCAGTGTGGGCAACATGGCCTCACTGACCCCGGCATCGCGCAGCCGCGTCGGCAACCCGCTGCGCTGGCTGAAGCCGGCCAGGGCCTCGATCAGTTGCTCGGTCTGCGCCTCCGCACTGCCCGCTCGCAGACGCTCGCCCACTACCAGCGGCGCCAGCTCGGCGTACAGCGGCGCGGCCACCGATGCATTGAAGGCCAGCACCTGCGGCAGCACCAGGGCGTTGGACAACCCGTGAGGAATATGGAAATGCCCGCCCAGCGGGTAAGCCAGCGCATGCACCGCCGCCACCGGTGCATTGGCAAAAGCCTGCCCGGCCAGGCAGGCGCCAAGCAGCATGGCCTGACGCGCCTCGCGGTTGCTGCCGTTTTGCACGACCTCATCGAGGTTGGCCGCCAGCAGGCGCAGCGCCTCACGCGCGAGCAGGTCGGACAGCGGGTTCTTCTTCAGCGCGCTGGTGTAGGCTTCGATGGCATGCACCATGGCGTCGATGCCGGTGGCGGCGGTGACGGCCGCCGGCAGGCCAAGGGTCAGGTCGGCATCGAGCAACGCCAGATCGGGCAAGAGCAAAGGCGAGACCACGCCCATCTTGGTGGTCTCGCCGGTGGTGACGATGGCAATTGGCGTGACCTCCGAGCCGGTACCGGCCGTGGTCGGCACCTGGATCAGCGGCAGGCGCCGGCCACGCGCATTGCCTACGCCGTAGATATCGCGCAACGTCTGGTCACACTCGGCACAGGCCAGCAGGGCCACCAGCTTGGCCACGTCCATGGAGCTGCCGCCACCGCAGCCGACCACCAGCTCCGCCTGCAACTCACGGGCCTGGGCCACGGCCGCCAGCACCACGGCCTCGGGCGGGTCGGCCAGTACCTGATCGAACACCTGCACGCTCATGCCGGCGCGGGCGAAGCCCGGCAGCAGCGGCTCGAGCAGCCCCAGGCGGGTGATGCCGGGGTCAGTGACGATCAGTACGCGCCGGGCACCGCGCTCGCGGCACAGCTCGGCCAGACGCAGACTGGCGCCGGACTCGCAGAGAATCTGCGCGGTGGTGGCGAAGGTGAACGCGTTCATGCGCCTCCCGGATGCATCTCGGGCTCGGAACGAAAGATCGTCGAGCGAAGGTCAGGCAGGTGAAATGGCTAGATGATCCAGGCCATCACGCTGAAGTCCCGGTTCACCTTAGGCGAGCCTTCAGCGTTTTTGAAATGATCTCTCGTGATCACTGCCATTCAGCGCTTGAATGGGGCTGTCTCGTCGTTTCAATCCCCGGCGTGTTCACCTGTCGATCAGCGCGGCCCCCCAGGTACCAGCCGAGCGTGCCCCATAGCGCCGCGCACACCGCACCGACCATCGCCACTAGCCAGGCACCGTGGCCAAGCATGTCCAGCCCTGCCTTGGCCCAGCCGCTGAGGGCATCGCCGCCGCGATAAACCACGGTATCGATGAAGTTCTTCACCTTGTACTTGCTCTCGGCATCCAGCGGGGCGAAGAGCATTTCCCGACCCGGCCGGACGAAGGCGTATTCGCCGATGCGCCGCACGATCATCAGGCCCGCCAGCATGGCAAAGGTCGGCGCCAGCGCCAGGCCGATAAAGCCCAGACAGACCAGCGCCGGCACGGCGGACAACAGCACGCGCACGCCGAGCTTCTGCGCCACCCGGCCGGTGATGAACAATTGGGTGGTCAGGGCACCGGCCTGCACGATGAAATCGATGACGCCGAACACCCGTATCTGTGCGGCGCGCTCGGGGAACAGTTCGGCCACCAGGCGCGCCTGCTCGAAATAGAGGAAGGTGCTCACCGAAGTCAGCAGCAGGATGAAGGCGCCGATACCCAACAGATAGCGCGAAGCGAGCATGCGCGTCAGGCCGCTGAACGGGTTGCCCGGCACCGGCCGGCGCGGATTGTCACCGCTCGCGGCCGCAGATCTGCCGGCGCCTTGCCGCTCGCGCCAGGCCATCAGGTAACGCTTGAGTGCCATGGCCACAGCGAGCAACACAGCAGCCATCAACATCAATCCGGACTCACCCACCCGGCCAATCAGGGTAGCGCTCAGCAGCGGCCCGCACAGCCCGCCAACGCTGGCACCTGCCGCAATGAAGGCGAACAGCCGGCGCGCCTGCGCACCATCGAACACATCGGCCATCAGGCTCCAGGCGACCGAGACGACGAACAGGTTGTAGACCGAGATCCACACGTAGAACACCCGCGCCAGCCACACGCTGTCGTGATCGACACGAAACAGCAGGACGAAGGCCAGCAGATTGAGGCAGAAGAAGCCGTATACCCAGTCGATGAAGTGGATGCGTGGCACTTTCGAGTTGAGCCAGGCGAATAACGGTACGGCCAGCAGCATGACGACGAAGGTGGCGCTGAACAGCCACTGCAGGTTGTGCACGCCGCCGCTGATGCCCATTGCTTCGCGAATCGGCCGCAGCATGAAATAGCCGGCGAACAGGCAGAGGAACAGGGCAAAGCCAGCCAGTACCGCCGTCAGCTCCTGCGCATCGGCATTGATCGCCCGCGCCAGGCGCCGGGTGAGCGCCTGCATCTCAGGCGAACAGCTCGATGATGCGCTGGCGCTGCGCCGCATCGGGCAAACGGCCCTGGCCGGCGAGCAGGTTATCGGCCATATAGCGCGGGTTGGAAGTGGCCGGAATCACCGCCGTCACCGCCGGGTTGGCGAGGATGTACTTGAGCATCAGCTGTGCCCAGGAGGTGGCCCCCAGCTCCACCGCCGCCCAGTCGGGAAGGCGCTTCCCCCTGACCCGGTCGAACAGCGCCGCGCGCTGGAACGGCCGGTTGATCAGTACCGCAATGCCCTTGTCGGCGCAGTACGGCAACAACTCACGCTCGGCGTTGCGCTCACCGATGGAGTAGTTGAACTGGACGAAATCCACCGGCTCCCGGCGCAGCACCTCGAGCAGGCGCTCGTGGGCGGAATCGAGGTAGTGCGTCACACCGATGTAACGCACTCGCCCCTGCTCTTTCAGTTCACGCAGCAGCCCCAGCTGGGTGCTGGTGTCCTGCAGGTTATGCACCTGCATCAGGTCGATGGTGTCGGTGCGCAGGGCGGCGAAACTGGCTGCGATCTGCCGCTCGCCCGCTGCACGCCCGCTGGAAGATACCTTGCTGGCAAGAAAGGTCTTCTTGCGCATGTCGTCTTCGGCAACCAGGGCGCCACACACCGCCTCGGCGCGCCCGTAACTGGGTGCGGTATCCACCAGGCTGGCGCCGCCGTTGACCAGGGTTTGCAGCACCTCACGCAACGGCTCTAGCGCCTCATCGCTCATTACCACGTCATGGGTGCGCGAGGTGCCCAGGCCGATCACCGGCAACAGCTCGCCACTACCGGGAATCGCTCGTTTCAGGATGCTGCCCGAGGCAAAGGCGGATGGCGGCAGCCAGGGCATCAGGGCTGCCAATGCGGCCAGGCTGGCACCACCTTGCAGGACTCGACGACGACTGGGCATGACGTTGCTCCTCTGACAGTGACCCAATGGTTATAGGCACTGACCGCGTTCAGACCAAGACGTTAGCGTTGCTTTCGCTGCCTATCGGGCACGATAGACCGAGATGAACAGAGGTCGTCAGCCCAGTCAGGACGGGGCATGAGGAGGAATGGGGATGGCTGGCGGGCAATATCCGGTAACCAAAAAACGCCGCTGCGCCAGACGGGGATCAGGGCGCAGCGGTCGGGAAAGCGGTCAGGCAGCGCGCGAAGAAGAGTCGCTGATCAGCATGCCGTGGGAAACCAGATAGCAACGATGACCGTTCTGCAGGGTCAATGGGCTGCGATTGGAGATGATCCAGCCCTTGCTCAGCAATTGCTCGATATGCGCCCGTAATGCGGGCAGATGGCGCTGTTCCTTCATGGCCGACCTCTTGATTGGCTAGGTGCTTGGCACCTGATTGTTCATCCGTGATGCAATTGACAAAAGTGTAGTGGCGCTATGCCAGAAAAGTAAGCGGCACGATTACGCAACATCTTGTAGGAAATTCGCTATACCCCATCACCTCAGGGCTGTACCAACGCCGCTTGAGGTTTCTGCCGAGGCGCAGAGAACACCAGATAGTCATCCTCCAGCTTGCCGTAGCGCAACAGCACCAGATCGAGCAGATAGTTCTGATGCAGCTTCCACGGCACGCGGTCGCCCTGCGCCGGCAACAGGTGCGCGGCACGCTCGATATAACCTGACTGCAAGTCGAGAAAGGGCTCAGGGCGGACGCTGCGGTCATTGTCACGCGGGGTCACCTGGCGCATGCCGATGGCGTCCAGGTGCCTGATCAGGCGGCAGAAGTATTCGCTGGAAAGATCGGCCTTGAGCGTCCAGCTGGCGTTGGTATACCCCATCACCACCGCCAGGTTGGGCAGATCGCGCAGCATGATGCCCCGGTAGCCCATGCTCAGCGGCGCCTGGAAAGGCACACCATCGACCTGCACCTCGATACCGCCGAACAACTGCAACTGCAGGCCGGTGGCGCTGACGATCACGTCGGCAGTCAGTTCCTCACCGCTTTTCAGGCGGATGCCGTGCGCAGTGAAACACTCGATCTCGGCCGTCACCACCTGTGCCTTGCCCTGGCGCAATACCCGGAACAGATCGCCATCCGGCACCGCACAGACGCGCTGGTCCCAGGGTTTGTAGCGGGGGCTGAAGTGGCGCAGATCGACTCTATCGCCCAGTTGACGCCGCACCAGCCCCAGCAGTATCCGCCGTACCAGATTGGGAAAGCGCTTGGCCAGCGTATAGAAGACCAGCTGCAGGGTGACGTTACGCCCGCGCGCCAGGCGGTACACCCATTTCTCCGGCAACACTCGCCGCAGCGCGTTGGACAGCGCATCACGCTGCGGCAGATTGATCACGTAACTCGGCGAACGCTGCAACATGGTCACCTGCGCCGCGCGCTCGGCCAGCGCCGGCACCAGGGTCACGGCGGTCGCACCGCTGCCGATCACCAGCACACGCTTGCCGCTGTGGTCGAACCCTTCAGGCCACTGCTGCGGATGGATGAAGGTGCCCTGATAAGCCTCACGCCCGGCGAATTCGGGGGTATAGCCGGCCTCATAGCAGTAGTAGCCGGTGCACATCATCAGGAACTGACAACGCATGCGCAGCGGCTCGGCCTCGTCACCACGCTGCACCAGCAACTGCCAGGTGGCGTCGGCACTGCACCAATTGGCCTGGAGCACCCTGTGCCGATAGCGAATCAAGCCGTCGACAGCGTGCTCGGCGGCGGTTTCCTCGATGTAGCGGCGAATCGAAGCGCCGTCAGCGATGGCTTGCGCATCGCGCCAGGGCTTGAAGTTGTAGCCGAGGGTGTACATGTCCGAATCGGAACGGATACCCGGATAACGAAACAGACCCCAGGTGCCGCCCATGGCCTCGCGCGCTTCGAGAATGGCGAAGCGCTTGTCCGGGCACAGTCTTTTGAGATGACAGGCCGCGCCGATACCGGACAGACCGGCACCGATGATCAGGACATCCAGATGTTCGACGGACATGGCGCATCCCTCACGGTCTTGCAACGATGCGCATCACCTTAGCGCATGCGCCTGTCATCCGCTGCGTGCCGAAGCTGCCACACGCCATTCACATCTGCTGACCGGCATGGCTGGCCTGAAAGACCCGTGCGGCGCTAAGCTGTGCCGATGACCACACCCTACCTGACTTCGCCGCAGACCCGCGACACGGACGCCGCCAGCGACCTGCGGCTGGGTGGCGACTGGACGCTGGCCCATTACAGCCTGCTCGAACCCCAGGTATTGGCGTTGCGCGAACGCCTGCAGGGCAGCGAACGCGTCGACCTCGGCGACCTGGCCGCGCTGGATACTGCCGGTGCAGCGCTGCTGGTCGAACTGCTCGGCAGCGAACGCCTGCGCCAGCTCGTACAGCAGAGCGCCTTGAGCGCGCAGCGCCGCGCCCTGCTGCTGGCGGTGGCAAACGCCATGGCAGACAGCCCGCAGACGCAGCCAACAGCGCAACCCTCGGTGGCGCGTGAAGTGCTCGGGCATATCGGCGAAGTGGTCGAAGGCATGTGGCACCAGGGCCGTGCCCTGCTCGGCTTCATGGGCCTGACCCTGGCCAGCATGCTGGCGATTCTGCTGCGCCCGCGACGCTGGCGCCTGACCGCCCTGGCCGCGCACCTGGAGCAATGCGGGCTCAACGCCGTGCCCATCGTCGCCCTGCTGACCTTTCTGGTCGGCGCCGTGGTGGCCTTTCTCGGCGCGACCATCCTCGCCGACTTCGGCGCCAGCATCTACACGGTGAACCTGGTGGCCTTTTCCTTCCTGCGCGAGTTCGGCGTGCTGCTTACCGCCATTCTCATGGCCGGCCGCACCGCCAGTGCCTTCACCGCGCAAATCGGCTCGATGAAGGCCAACGAGGAAATCGACGCCATTCGCACCCTGGGCCTGAGCCCCATCGAACTGCTGGTGCTGCCCCGGGTGTTCGCCATGCTCATCGCCCTGCCGATCCTGACCTTCATCGCCATGCTCAGCGGTATGCTCGGCGGCGCCCTGGTCTGCATCGTGGCGCTGGACATCCCGCTGGTCATGTACCTGTCGATCCTGCAGGACAGCGATCTGCTGCGGCACTTCCTGGTCGGCCTGCTCAAGGCGCCGATTTTCGCCTTCCTGATCGCCCTGATCGGCTGCCTGGAAGGCTTCAAGGTCAGTGGCAGCGCACAATCGGTGGGCGAGCACACCACCTCGGCGGTGGTGCAGTCGATCTTCGTGGTGATCCTGCTTGATGCCCTGGCTGCGCTGTTCCTGATGGAGATGGGCTGGTGAGCCGCGACAGCGTCATCGAGGTGCGCAACCTGAGCAACCGCTTTGGCCGCCAGGTGGTGCACGAGCATCTGGATTTCGACCTGTACCGCGGTGAGATTCTCGGCGTGGTCGGCGGCTCGGGTACCGGCAAGTCGGTGCTGCTGCGCAGCATCGTCGGCCTGCGCCGCCCCAATGCCGGCACCGTGCGGGTATTCGGTGAAGAGCTGCTGAGCCTGCCGACAGAACGCCGCTCGCAACTGGAGCGGCGCTTCGGCGTACTCTACCAGCGCGGCGCGCTGTTCTCCTCGCTGACGGTGAGCGAGAACATCGCCCTGCCACTGATCGAGCACGCCGGCCTGTCGCGCGCCGCCGCCGAGCGCCTGGCGCGGGTCAAGATCGCCCTGGCCGGCCTACCCAGCAATGCTGCCGACAAATACCCCAGCTCACTGTCCGGCGGCATGGTCAAACGCGCCGCCCTGGCCCGCGCCCTGGCGCTGGATCCGGAGATTCTGTTTCTCGACGAGCCGACCGCCGGCCTCGACCCCATCGGCGCAGCCGCCTTCGACCAGCTGATTCGTACCCTCAGCGACAGCCTGGGGCTCAGCGTGTTTCTGGTCACCCACGACCTGGACACGCTCTACAGCATCTGCGACCGCGTCGCGGTGCTGGCGCAGAAAAAGGTATTGGTGGCCGACCGCCTGGACGTGGTAGCCGCCACCGACGATGCCTGGATCCAGCAATATTTTCACGGCCCGCGTGGACGCGCGGCTGCACAGACCGCTACGGCGGCAGGGAGTCAATGAATGGAACCCAGAGCCCATCATGTGCTGATCGGCCTGTTTACCGTGCTTACGGTAGGGGCCGCGCTGCTGTTCGGCCTGTGGCTGAACAAGGCCGGTGCCGATCGCGCCTTCACCGATTACGAAGTGATCTTCAACGAGGAGGTCAGCGGCCTGTCGCAGGGCAGTGCGGTACAGTACAGCGGCATCAAGGTCGGTGACGTGATCCGCCTCGGCCTCGACCCCGACGACCCACGCACGGTGCGCGCGCGCATCCGTATCGTCGGTGGCACACCGATCAAGCAGGACACCCGTGCGCGCCTGTCGATCACCAGCATCACCGGCCTGGCGGTGATCCAGCTATACAGCGGCAGCCCGGAAAGCCCGCCCCTGAAGGGGGAGGATGGTCAGCCCGGCATCATTATCGCCGACCGCTCGCCGCTGTCGCGACTGATGGCCAATGGCGAGGATCTGGTGCTCAACATCACCCGCCTGCTGACACGCGCCAATCGCATGCTCTCGCGCGAAAATGCCGAACGCGTCTCGCGAACCCTGGAAAATCTCGAGCAGGCCACCGCCGGCATCGCTGACCAGCGTGACGAACTCGGTGAAGCCCTGCGCCAGACCAGCGCGGCCACCCGCGAAGCAGCCGAGTTGATGCGCACCGCCAAGCGCCTGCTCGACGGCCAGGGCAGCCAGGCGCTGGACAATGCCGAACGCCTGATGGCCTCGCTGGAGCGCAGCAGCCACAGCATCGAGCAACTGCTGGAAAGCAATCGCAGCGCGCTGGACAACGGCATGCAGGGGCTTGGCGAGCTGGGTCCGGCGATTGGCGAACTGCGCGACACCCTCGGTGCCCTGCGCAGTTTCTCCCGCCGCCTGGAACAGGACCCCACCGGTTACCTGCTGCGCAACGACAGCATCAAGGAGTTCCAACCATGAAGCGTCTCACCCTGCTGCTGGCTGCCGCTCTGCTCGGTGCCTGCTCGATCCTGCCGCAGAGCGAACCGCTGGATATCTACCTGCTGCCTGGCGCGGCACTGCCTGCGCAGACGCAGCGCGTCGACTGGTCACTGCGGGTCAACAGTCCGCTCAGCAATCAGCTGCTCGACGATGCGCGCATCGTCGTGCTGCCCGAGCCTGGCCGGGTCAACACCTACCAGGGCGTACGCTGGAGCGAGCGCACGCCACGACTGCTGCGTAATCGCCTGCTCGATGCCTTCCATGACGACGGGCGCATCCAGGCACTGAGTAATGAGGAACAACGCCTGCAGGCCGACCTGGAGCTGGTCAGCGACCTGCGCAGCTTCCATAGCGAATACCGTGATGGCCTCCCGCATGCCCTGATCCGCCTGGATGCCAGCCTGGTCGATGCACGCAGCCAGCAGATCATTGCCAGCCGCCGCTTCAGCATCAGCCAGCCGGCAAGCGATACCTCGATTGCCTCGGTGGTGGCGGCTTTCGCTCAGGCAGGGGATCAATTGTCCCGCGAGCTGGTGGACTGGACGCTGGCTGAAGGGCAACGCGCTACCCAATAAAGGGCCGCCTTGCGTACACCAGGTATTTCCTACGCAGTCCTCGCTGCGCGCGGCGCGCCCTAGACAATTGGCGAAACCGGTAGGGTGCGCCGTGCGCACCCATCACTTCCGAGCAATACCCACAAGACCCTAGGCGAGCAACGCCGCCAACCACTCGCGTACCTCGGCGTAGGGGTAATCCTCCAGCGCGGCGAATCCTGTCAACTGACGCGCCTTGAGCTTGGTGAACAAGGGCGTGGTCACGCCACAGAGAAAACGCGTCAGGCACTCGTGACTCGGTCTGTAGCCGGCGTGCTGTTGGTGCTTCTCGATGAAGGCGGCGCACAACGCTGCGCCATCGCGACCGCTCAGGGGCGGTAATTCCGGCGGCTGCGGCAAGGTCGCGACCTGGCCCTGGCACACCGAACAATGCCCGCAACACCCGGGCTCCTGTTCATCGCCGAAGTACAGCGCCAGACGCCGACTCAGGCATTCGCGGCTCTCAAACAGCGCGAGCATGGCCTGAATGCGGGCGATCTCGCTGGCCTCGTGAGCACGAAAGTGCGCGTGCAGATCATGGGCCAGGGCATCGACATCGAAGTCGCCATCGAGCACGGCATAGACTTCGGTCATCTGCTTGCTTTCCAGCTCCAGCCAGCCCCTTTCCTGAAAGTAATCCAGCGCCTTGACCACCCGCGCACGTTCGGCGCCGTACTGTTGATACAGGGCGTCGAAATCCAGCGTCGACCAGGTGCGCGCACGTTTCGAGCAGGCCAGGATGGCTTCGACGAACTGGCGCCGCTCACCCTCGAATTGCGCCAACAGCGCATCGTCCTCCATAAGCAGCTTGAAGCGGTATTCGGCGAAGTAGGCATAACGCGGCGCGATGATGCCACGCAATTCGAGCTGCACCAGCAGGGTCTTCAGTGGCAGCGCACGGATATTGCTCAGATCCGACAGTTGATTGAGCATCAGCTCCCACTGCCCGCCCGTGCCGACCGCGCGCAGGTCGTCGAGCACGGTGCGAATCCCGCCGAGTTCCGGCGTATCGCCATAGACGAAGTTCTCCAGCACGCTCAGGCCGTCGCGGCTGGCCAGCACCAGGCAATCCGAGGCCTGGCCGTCACGCCCGGCGCGACCGATCTCCTGGCTGTAGTTCTCTACCGACTTGGGCAGGTCGAAATGCACCACGTTGCGGATGTCGCGCTTGTCGATGCCCATGCCGAAGGCGATGGTGGCGACGATGCACGCCAACTCGCCAGCCATGAAACGCCGTTGAATCGACTCGCGAACCTCGTGCGCCATACCGGCGTGGTAGGCGCTGACCGCCAGGCCGTCGCGCGCCAGGCGCTCGGCCACCTGCTCGGCAGTCTTCTGCTGGGTCACGTAGACAATGCTCGCCTGACCACGACGCGGCGCCAGCCATTGCTGCAAACGCTGCAACTTGGCGGAGCCTGCCACCGGCTCCACCAGCAGATTGAGGTTGGGCCGGTAGAAACCGGTGGTGACCACGTCCGCATCAAGAATGGCGAATTTCTCGCGCATATCGGCGATGACCTTGGGCGTGGCAGTCGCCGTGAGCAGCAGCACCTGTGCGATGCCGAACTGGCGCTGATAATCGGGCAACTTGAGGTAGTCGGGGCGGAAGTTGTGGCCCCACTCGGAAATGCAGTGCGCCTCGTCGACCACCAGCAGGGAGATCGGCACCTGGGCGATGAAATTTCGGAAACGCTCGTTCTTCAGGCGCTCTACCGAGATCATCAGAATCTTCAGCTCGCCGCTGCGCGCACGATTCATCACCTCGGCGGCCTGCTCGCGGCTCTGCGCCGAATCGATGCTGGCCGCCGCGATGCCATGGGCATGCAGAAACACCAGTTGATCCTGCATCAGCGCCAGCAGCGGCGAGATCACCAGAGTCAGGTGCGGCAGATGCAACGCCGGCAACTGGTAGCACAGCGACTTGCCCGAGCCGGTGGGGAAGATCGCCGCCGCCGAACGCCCGGCGAGCACGGCGCTGATCACCGCCTCCTGACCGGGACGCAGCTGATCGAAACCGAAAACACGTTTGAGGGTGGACATGCGCTGTCACTCCGTTGACCGCTGAATGGCCCCTGACCATAACGCGGTTCGCCAGGGTACGCCATGGAACGTAGCCCGGATAAAGTCCGGGAAGGGTCACCAGCCATCCCGGATTTCATCCGGGCTCCGCGACCACCACGCCATAAATGACAAAGCCGCCCGAAGGCGGCTTTGTCAGAAGCGCGGCTCAGCTTACAGCTGCGGGCCGGCGTTCTTGATCGCTTCGCTGACATCGAACTTCTGGAAATTGTCGATGAACAGCTTGGCCAGGCCTTTGGCAGCTTCGTCGTAGGCGTTCTTGTCTGCCCAGGTGTTGCGCGGGTTGAGCAGGTTGGTGTCGACGCCCGGAACGGCCTTCGGCACGTCCAGGTTGATGATCGGCAGGTGCTCGGTCTCGGCACCGATCAGCGCACCGCTCTGGATGGCGGCGATCACACCACGGGTGGTGGGGATGTTGAAACGCTTGCCGACGCCGTAGCCACCGCCGGTCCAGCCGGTGTTGACCAGGTAGACCTTGGAGCCGAAGGCGTTGATGCGCTTGATCAGCAGCTCGGCGTAAACGCCAGCCGGGCGCGGGAAGAACGGCGCGCCGAAGCAGGTGGAGAAGGTCGACTTGATGCCGCCGCCCGAACCCATTTCGGTGGAACCGACCAGCGCGGTGTAGCCGGACAGGAAGTGGTAGGCCGCCTGCTCGTTGTTGAGGATCGACACCGGCGGCAGTACGCCAGTGAGGTCGCAGGTCAGGAAGATCACCGCATTCGGCTCACCGCCCAGATTCTTCTCGCTGCGCTTCTCGACGTACTCCAGCGGGTAGGCGGCGCGGCTGTTCTGGGTCAGGCTGTCGTCGGCGTAATCCGGAACGCGCTCTTCGTCGAGCACGACGTTTTCCAGCACGGTGCCGAACTGGATGGCTTTCCAGATCACCGGCTCGTTCTTCTCGGACAGGTCGATGCACTTGGCGTAGCAGCCGCCTTCGATGTTGAACACCACGCCTTCGCCCCAGCCGTGCTCGTCGTCACCGATCAGGTAACGCGACTCGTCAGCGGACAGGGTGGTCTTGCCGGTGCCGGACAGACCGAAGAACAGGGTGACGTCGCCTTCTTCGCCGATGTTAGCGGCGCAGTGCATCGGCAGCACGTCTTTTTCCGGCAGCAGGAAGTTCTGCACGGAGAACATGGCCTTCTTCATTTCACCGGCGTAACGCATGCCGGCGATCAGCACTTTCTTGGCAGCGAAGTTGATGATCACGCAACCATCGGAGTTGGTGCCATCACGCTCGGGCACGCACTCGAAATTGGCGACGTTGAGGATCTGCCACTCGGCCTTGGCAGCCGGGTTGTAGGTCTCGGGGTTGATGAACAGCTGACGGCCGAACAGATTCTGCCAGGCGGTCGCGGTGGTCATCTTCACCGGCAGGTAGTGCTCGGCGGCGGAACCGACGTGAACGTGGGAGACGAAGTGTTCCTGAGCGTTGTTGAAGGCGACCACGCGATCCCACAGGGCATCGAACTTGTCGGCCGGGAACGGACGGTTGATGTTGCCCCAGGCAATTTGCGCCTCGGTGCTCGGCTCCTGAACGATGAAACGATCAGCCGGCGAGCGGCCAGTGCGATGACCAGTACGTACGACCAGCGCGCCGTTGGCGGCCAGTTCCCCTTCACCACGGCGAATGGCTTCTTCGACCAGTTGCGCGGCGCTGATGTCGGTGTACACGGCGTTGTTGGCTTGCGTCATGAGGGTCCCCGTCGGCCGCTGGCCGAGTCTTCCGAACGTTGTGTAGTACAGGGGCAACTGCGCTACACGGTAAAAAAGTCGCGGGAGTATGCCAGAAAAGCGAACTGCTTGGCAGCCTCCGATCCGATAGAGAACGGTTATCGCCCAGATAAGTTCATCAATGCCGTGTCTGTGACGGCGCCTCGCTGCCGGCGCCAGCGAACAGTTGCGCGATGTCGGCGGCGTCGAAGGCATAGCGCTCGTTGCAGAACTGGCAGTCGATTTCCACGCTGCCACCCTGCTCGGCCAGCAACTGTTCGGCATCGGCCTGACCGAGGCTGGCCAGGGCACCGGCCGAGCGCTCGCGCGAGCAACTGCAGCGGAACTGCAGCGGCTGCTCGTCGAACAGGCGCACATTCTCTTCATGGTAGAGGCGATGCAGCAGAGTCGGGTTGTCCAGCCCCAACAGCTCTTCGGCGGTCAGGGTGTCGGCCAGGGTCAACACATGGTTCCAGCTCTCGGCGCGCTCCTGCGGCTCGGTCTGGTGGTGCGGCGGCAGTTGCTGCAGCAGCAGGCCACGGGCACGCTGGCCGTCGGCCTTGAGCCAGAAGCGCGTCGGCAACTGCTCGGAGCTGGCGAAGTAGTTGCTCAGGCACTCGGCCAGGTCGGCACCGTCCAGGTCGACGATGCCCTGGTAACGCTGGCCACGGGTCGGGTCGATGGTGATGGCCAGCACGCCATTGGGCATCAGGCTCTGCAGATCGGCGTCAACGTCGGCGCCGATGCGCTCGGCGTCATAGCGGGCGATGCCGCGCAGTTCACGTGCGCTGGAGCATTCCACCATCAGCAGCGACAGCGGGCCTTCGGCGCGCGCCTGCAGCACCAGCAGGCCATCGAACTTCAGCGTGCCGACCAGCAGCGCTGCAGCGGCCATCATCTCGCCAAGCAGTTGCGCCACCGCCTGCGGGTAGGCGTGCTTGGCCAGCACATGGGCATAGCTCTCGCGCAGCGCGACCATCTCACCGCGCACATCGGTGTCGTCGAACAGGAAACGTTGACTGAAGTCGTTCATAGCGGTCTGCCCAGGGGTCTGCAAAAAGGCTGGCGATTTTAGGCACAAACGCCAGCACAACCAAGGCCCGACCGTCATGTGCCAGCGCTCACATACCAGACATCCGCCGCTGAACCTCGCCTGAACGAGCGGGCAACTGAGCTTGTAGCGCTGGCCACGCCGCCTATCATCCGCGCGCTTGGAGCCAGGCCTGTCATTCATCAGCAAAAGGATTTCGCATGTCGAGCCCTTCGATCAATCATCTCTGGCAGCCACGCGCCATGCTGGCCTGCCATATCGCGGCCTTCGCGCTGCTTGCCAGCTGGCTGTGGCAACCCAGCCGCGAGTTGTGGGACGCCTTCGATCTGTGGCTGTTCAGGCTGCTCAACGATCCGGTTCATGCTGGCGGTGTATGGGCCCATATCTGGGCCATCGGCAGCATGCGCCCGCTGGACGCCGGCGTCGGCGTGGTGATGCTGGCGGTGATGCTCAAGGCCGATCTGATCTTCACCGGGCCGCACGTGCGTCGCGCGCTGTTCGCCTTTCTCGTCGCGCTGACGGTCATGCTGCTGATGCGCGTGCTGTTCGCCGATCTGGTCGAGTACATGGGCTGGCAGCACGCCAGTCCGTCGCTGGTGGTAGAAGGCAGCGCGCGTCTGACCGAGCTGTTCCCGGCCTGGGAAGAGCGCTGGGACCTGAAAGACAGCGCCCGCCGCAGCTTCCCTGGCGATCATGCCTCGGTGCTGCTGATCTGGGCCTATTTCATGAGTTTCTTCGCCCGCAGCTGGCGCCTGCTGCTGGTCTGGGTGATTGCCGTGATTGGCATGCTGCCGCGTCTGGTGGCCGGCGCCCACTGGGGCGCGGACGCCTTGGTCGGCGGCGTGTTCCTCAGCCTGCTGGCGCTGGCCTGGAGCTGCTACACCCCGCTGGGTTATCGCGCCAGCGAATGGCTGGAGAAGGTCAGCCTGCCGATCACCTCGCGCCTGGCCAAGCTGCCGCTGCTGGGCCGCCTGAGCATCGTCAGCGGGCGCTGAAGCGAGTAGCCCGTATGCAATCCGGGGAGGGTCGAGATGATTCCCCGGATTTCATCCGGGCTACACACAACCCGAATTGCGCCTAATCTTCATCTGCCCAGGGGTGGCGCAGGCCACCTGCCTGCTGTTCGTTGAACTGATGGATCTGCCGGCGCTGCTTCTTGCTCGGCCGCCCGTCGCTCTGCATCCCCACCGCGCCCGCCTTGCGCAGGGCGGCGGCCTGCTCGCGACGGGCGATACTCTCTTGCGTCTCGCGGTACAGCAATTGCGCCTCCGGCGCACCACGGCGCACCGCAGAGAGCGCCAGCACGACCACGGTGCGCTCATCGAAACCGGTGCGCAGTACGTACTCGTCACCAATCCTGGGTTCCTTGCCTGGCTTGCAACGGTCACCCCGATGATGCACCTTGCCACCTTCTATGGCCGCCTTGGCCAGGGCACGGGTCTTGTAGAAACGCGCGGCCCAGAGCCATTTGTCCAGGCGCACCTTGTCGTCGTCTTTTTCGCTCATCTCGCTCTCTGATGGATTTCGCATCCGGCACGCAGGCCAGATGCAGTTGTCACAAGGCCCAACTAGAATGCGCGCAATCATAGGCCGTGTAGGCCGCAGGGGGCACTCTCACCTTGAAGACTTTCGACCAGCTCAGCGTGATCGGCCTGCGTGAATGGATCAATCTGCCCGAACTCGGCATCATCGGCCTGCGTGCCAAGATCGACACCGGCGCCAGCACCTCGAGCCTGCACGCCAGCGATATTCAGCCGTTCCAGCGCGACGGCGAGGACTGGGTACGCTTCACCGCCTACCTCGGCACCCAGGTGCAGCGCCGTCATCGCTGCGAGGCGCCGCTGGTTTCGCTCAAACGCATCAAGAGTTCCAATGGCCAGGCGCAGAATCGCTACGTGATTCGGACCGACCTGGCGCTCGGTGATCGCCTGTGGCCGGTGGAATTTACCCTGGCCTGTCGCAAGACCATGCGCTATCGCGTATTGCTCGGCTCCAAGGCACTGATCACCGGCCAACTACTGGTCAATCCGGCGCTGAGCTACGTGCAGGACAAACCCGCCCTCCCTCCATCCCTTCCAGGTGCCCCATGAAGATCGCCGTGCTGTCGCGCAACCCGCGCCTGTATTCCACCCGCCGTCTGGTGGAGGCCGGCCAGCAACGGGGCCATGAGATGCAGGTGATCGATACCCTGCGTGCCTACATGAACATCGCCAGCCACAAGCCGCAGATCCACTACCGTGGCCAGGCGCTGGAAGGTTTCGAGGCGGTCATCCCGCGCATCGGCGCGTCGGTGACCTTCTATGGCTGTGCGGTATTGCGCCAGTTCGAGATGATGGGCGTCTATCCACTCAACGAATCGGTGGCCATCAGCCGCTCGCGCGACAAGCTGCGCGCCCTGCAGCTGCTGTCGCGCAAAGGCATCGGCCTGCCGGTGACCGGCTTCGCCCACTCGCCGGACGACATTCCCGATCTGATCCAGATGGTCGGCGGCGCACCGCTGGTGATCAAGGTGCTGGAAGGCACCCAGGGCATGGGCGTGGTGCTGGCCGAAACGCACAAGGCGGCCGAGTCGGTGATCGAGGCCTTCCTCGGCCTCAAGCAGGACATCATGGTGCAGGAATACATTCAGGAAGCCGGCGGCGCCGACATCCGCTGCTTCGTGGTCGGCGACAAGGTGATCGCAGCCATGAAGCGCCAGGCCAAGGCCGGCGAGTTCCGCTCCAACCTGCACCGTGGCGGCAGCGCCAGCCTGATCAAGATCACCCCGGAAGAACGCATGACCGCCGTGCGCGCGGCCAAGGTCATGGGCCTGAACGTCGCCGGGGTCGACATCCTGCGCTCCAACCACGGCCCGCTGGTGATGGAGGTGAACTCCTCGCCCGGCCTGGAGGGCATCGAGACCACAACCGGCAAGGACGTCGCCGGAATGATCATCGAACACCTGGAAAAGAACGCCGAACATGGCCAGACCCGCACCAAGGGGCGAGGATGAGCGCGCCGTTCGACGGTCGTCTGGCGCTGATCGCTCCCGCCTCGGCTATCGCCGAGGAGGTGCCGGAAGCGACCCTGGCCCAAGTCGACGTCTTGGGCATTCGCCATCACCTGGGCAGACACGTACGCGCCCGTCTGTTCAGCGACAGCCTGATCTGGTAATCCGCCGCCCCGTTCTCAAACCGCATCGCGCGGCAACAACAACCCCAGCGGCAAACGCACCCGCGCCTCCAGCCCGCCACCACTGCGATTGCGCAACTCGACGCTGCCACCATGCAGGGCCGCGATACGCTTGACGATGGCCAAACCGAGGCCGGTGCCGCGCCCGCCACGCGCCCTGTCGCCGCGAATGAAGGGGTTGAAGATGCTGTCGAGTTCGGCCGGATCGATACCATTGCCGCGGTCCAGCACGCTCAACACCACATAGGGCGCGCTGTGATCACCTGCCAGGCTGGCGACCACCTCGACGGCATCGCCACCACCATGGTTGAGGGCGTTCTCCACCAGATTGGTGAGCAGCCGCTTGATCGATACCCGACGCAGCGGAAACGGCGGAATCGCTTCCAGGCACAAACGCACACGCTCGTTGCCCTGGTTATAGGGCGCCAGGGTTTCACGCACCAGCTCGGGGAAATCGGCTTCCTCCACCGGCTCGCCGCGACCATCACGGATGAAGGCGAGGAACTGGTCGAGAATGGCGTCCATGTCCTCGATATCGCGCACCATGTCATCGGTCAGTTCGGTATCGTTTTCCATGAACTCCAGGGCCAGACGCAGGCGCGTCAGCGGCGTGCGCAGGTCATGCGAGACGCCCGCCAGCATCAGCTCACGCTCGCGGGCAGCCTGCTCGACATCCTCGGCCATCTGGTTGAAGGCTCGATAGACCTCGGTCATCTCGCTCGGTGTATCACTCACCGGCAGCCTGACGCTGCGTCCCTGGCCAAGCTGGCGGGCAGCGAATACCAGACGCTTGAGCGGCGCATTGAGCTGACGCACGAAGATCCAGGCCGCAGCCGTGGACAGCAGGCCAATGGCGAGGAACCAGCCAAGCACGCTCCAGATGCGCTGGCCACGCAGCGGGTGCGGATACATCGGCACGCGCACCCAGCCATCACCGAGACTCGGCGCATGCACCCAGAGCGCCGGCGGCGTCGTGGCACGCACGCGGGTTTCGGTGTCGGGACCGAGCTCGGTCTGCATCTGCCGCTGGAAGATTTCACTGTAGGGCCAGTGCTGTTCGCTGGCCGGCACCTTGTCGCGCGGAATGCGCTTGAGCCCGGCGGCCTGGGCGATGTGATCGCGGTCATCGGGATTGGCCGCCCAATAGGCGCGCAAGGTCAGCGCCGCGCCGTGGCTGTACTGACGATCGACCAGCACATCCTCGTTCATCATCAGGTACACCAGGGTCAGTGCCTTGGAGAACAGCACGACGACCAGCACCAGCCAGAGGGTGCGGGCAAAGAAGCTTTGCGGGAACCAGGCGGGAGCCTTCACGAGCGGCAAACCCCGGAGCTGCAGCGGCAAGCCTCAGGCTTCAGGCTACAAGTGGTTGTACCGTCCGCTTTTGCCTGCAACTTGTGGCTTGCAGCTTGCAGCTTCATTTATTTCCGTCCGGCACGAACACGTAACCCACACCCCAGACGGTCTGGATATAACGCGGTTTCGACGGGTCCGGCTCGATCAGGCGGCGCAGGCGGCTGATCTGCACATCGATGGAGCGTTCCAGCGCATCCCACTCGCGGCCACGGGCAAGATTCATCAGCTTGTCGCGGGTCAGCGGTTCGCGCGCATGCTGCACCAGCGCCTTGAGCACGGCGAACTCACCCGTGGTGAGCATGTGCACTTCATCGCCCTTCTTCAGCTCGCGGGTGGCCAGCGACAGCTCGTACTCACCGAAGGTCACGCTTTCGTCTTCGGTGCCCGGCGCGCCCGGTACCACCGGTGCCTGACGGCGCAGTACGGCCTTGATCCGCGCCAGCAGTTCACGCGGGTTGAAGGGCTTGGCCAGGTAATCGTCGGCGCCCAGCTCCAGCCCCTGGATGCGGCTGCCTTCGTCGCCCTTGGCGGTGAGCATGATGATCGGCATTTGATTGCCGGCCTCACGCAGGCGGCGGCAGGCGGATAGGCCATCTTCACCCGGCAGCATCAGGTCGAGTACCACCAGATTGAACAGCTCGCGGGCCAGCAGACGATCCATCTGCTCGACGTTTTCCACCGCGCGCACGCGATAGCCCTGCTCATCGAAGAAGCGCTCGAGCAGGCGGCGCAGGCGGGCGTCGTCATCGACGATGAGAATCTTCTCGCCTTCGGCAACAGGGGCAGCGGACTGGGTCATGGCGTCTCCTTGGCAGCCGTACTGTGGACGGCAAGTGGCGGCATTATCGCTCAGGCGCATGGTTGGGCGCCTTAGCCATTGTTAGCAGATTTTTCCCCAACGGTTCGCAGCGCTCGCGAATGCGGTGTTTATAATGCGCCGCTTTCGTCTCTGGCCAGCATCTTTGCGGCCGCCCTGTCGCTTCAGTGGGTAGCTTTATTTATGGACAGTATCAACAACCGTATCGCCGATGAACTGGGCGTGCGCCCGCAACAGGTTGCCGCCGCCGTGGCCCTGCTCGACGAAGGCTCCACCGTGCCCTTCATCGCCCGTTACCGTAAAGAGGTGACCGGCAGCCTCGACGACACCCAGTTGCGCCACCTGGAAGAGCGTCTGCGCTACCTGCGCGAGCTGGACGAACGCCGCGTGGCGATCCTCGCCAGCATCGAGGAGCAGGGCAAGCTGACCCCCGAACTCAAGCGCGAGATCGCCCTGGCCGACACCAAGACGCGCCTCGAAGACCTTTACCTGCCGTATAAGCAAAAGCGCCGCACCAAGGGCCAGATCGCCCTGGAAGCCGGCCTCGGCGAACTGGCCGACGCACTGTTCAACGATCCGAGCCTGACGCCCGAGCAGGAAGCCGAGCGCTTCATCGACGCCGACAAAGGCTTCGCGGATATCAAGGCCGTGCTCGAAGGTGCCAAGTACATCCTCATGGAGCGCTTTGCCGAAGACGCTGCCCTGCTCGACAAGCTGCGCAGCTTCCTCAAGGACAACGCCACCCTCAGCGCCCGCCTGGTGCCCGGCAAGGAAAACGAAGGCGCCAAATTCAGCGACTACTTCGAGCATGACGAGCCGCTCAAGGGCGTGCCGTCGCACCGTGCGCTGGCGATCTTCCGTGGCCGTAACGAAGGCATTCTCAGCGCCAGCCTCAAGGTCGGCGAAGAACTGCCGGGCAGCATGCATCCCTGCGAGGTGATGATCGGCGAGCGCTTCGGCATCAGCGCGCAAGGCCGTGCCGCCGACAAATGGCTGGCCGAGGTGGTGCGCTGGACCTGGAAGGTCAAGCTGTACAACCACCTGGAAACCGACCTGCTCGGCGAGCTGCGCGAAAAGGCCGAGGACGAGGCGATCAGCGTCTTCGCCCGCAACCTGCACGACCTGCTGCTGGCTGCCCCGGCCGGCCCGCGTGCCACCCTGGCGCTCGATCCGGGCCTGCGCACCGGCTGCAAGGTGGCGGTGGTCGACGCCACCGGCAAGGTGCTGGAAACCGCCACCGTCTACCCGCACGCGCCTCGCAACGACTGGGACGGTACCCTGGCCATCCTCGCCAAGCTGTGCGCCAAGCATGGCGTCGACCTCATCTCCATCGGCAACGGCACCGCCAGCCGCGAGACCGACAAGCTGGCCGCCGAACTGATCAAGAAAGTACCGGGCCTGAAACTGACCAAGGTGATGGTCTCCGAGGCCGGCGCCTCGGTGTACTCGGCCTCGGAACTGGCCGCCCGCGAATTCCCCGATCTCGACGTCTCCCTGCGTGGCGCAGTCAGCATCGCCCGCCGCCTGCAGGACCCGCTGGCCGAGCTGGTGAAGATCGACCCGAAATCCATCGGCGTCGGCCAATACCAGCACGACGTGTCGCAGCTCAAGCTGGCGCGTAGCCTGGACGCGGTGGTGGAAGACTGCGTGAACGCCGTCGGCGTGGATGTGAACACCGCCTCTGCCGCCCTGCTGGCACGCATCTCCGGCCTCAACGCGACCCTGGCGCAGAACATCGTGCAGTACCGCGACGCCAACGGCGCCTTCACCTCGCGCGCCGAGCTGAAGAAGGTGCCGCGTCTGGGCGAGAAGACCTTCGAGCAGGCTGCCGGCTTCCTTCGCGTGATGAACGGCGACAACCCGCTGGACGCCTCCGCCGTGCACCCGGAAACCTACCCGCTGGTCGAGCGCATCGCCCAGGACACCGGCCGCGACATCCGTTCGCTGATCGGCGACTCGGGCTTCCTCAAGCGTCTCGATCCAGCCAAGTTCACCGATGAGCGCTTCGGCCTGGTCACCGTCGGCGACATCCTCAAGGAACTGGACAAACCCGGCCGCGACCCGCGCCCGGAGTTCAAGACCGCCGAGTTCCAGGAAGGCGTGGAAACGCTGAACGACCTCAAGCTGGGCATGGTGCTCGAAGGCGTGGTGACCAACGTCACCAACTTCGGTGCCTTCGTCGACATCGGCGTGCACCAGGACGGCCTGGTGCACATCAGCGCACTGTCGGAGAAATTCATCAAGGATCCGCACGAAGCGGTCAAGGCCGGCGACGTGGTCAAGGTCAAGGTAATGGAAGTAGACATTCCGCGTAACCGCATCGCCCTGTCCATGCGCATGGGCGACACCCCCGGCGAGAAAGTCGAGGGCGCGCGCGGCGGTCAGCGCGGCAACGGCAACCGTGGCGGCAACACGCCGCGCAGCGAGCGCCATTCCAGCCAGGACAAACCGGCACCCGCCACCGGCGGCATGGCTGCCCTGTTCGCCAACGCCAAGCAGTTGAAGAAATGAGTACGAGCGATAACGTCGGCGCCAGCAGCGCCTTTTCCCGCCTGCTCGGCCTGGAGATTCTCCAGGCCGGCGGCGGCGAGGCGCGCGTGCGTCTGACCCTCACCGATGAGCTGCGTAATCTGCACGGCAAGCTGCACGGCGGCGCGCTGTTCTCGCTGATCGACACCGCCATGGGTCAGGCCAGCCACAGCCTCGGCGATGGCGGCCCAAGCAGCGTGACCCTGGAGTGCAAGATCAACTACATCCGCCCGGTATCCGAGGGCAGCGTGCTGTGCCACGCCAAGGTGCTGCACGCCGGGCGCCGCACCCAGGTGGTGGAGGCCGAAGTGCTGCAGGGCGACAAGCTCATCGCCAAGGCACAAGGCACCTTCGCCTGCGTGTAATCGGCACCCCGCTCGCTAATCTAATCTGGGTAAGCGTTCGCCCCCTTGCAGAGTGCAGGGGCGATCCCCATATTGTGGCGACTGCCCAGTTAGGAATTGCATCTTGAGCGACCTTCTCTCCCGCCGCCTGGCCCAGCTCGGCGAGCCGGCCAACCTGTCCCTGCTGGGCGAGTGTCTGCATGGCATCGAGCGCGAGTGCCTGCGCGTCGACCGCGACGGCCAGCTGGCCCTGACTCCGCACCCGCAGGCACTAGGCTCGGCGCTGACCCATGCGCAGATCACCACCGACTATTCCGAGTCACTGCTGGAGTTCATCACCGGCACCGCCAATGATCCGGCCGCCACCCTCGCCGAACTGGACAGCATCCACCGCTTCGCCTACGACAAGCTCGATGGCGAACTGCTGTGGAGCCCGTCGATGCCCTGCCAGTTGCCGGACGAAGAGACCATTCCCATCGCCCGCTACGGCAGCTCCAATATCGGTCGCCTCAAGTACGTGTACCGCAAGGGCCTGGCGCTGCGATACGGCAAGACCATGCAGTGCATCGCCGGCATCCACTACAACTACTCCCTGCCGGAAAAGCTGTGGCAACTGCAGCAGCAAAGCGAAGGCAGCGAGCAGAGCGCGCGCGACTACCAGTCGGCACGCTACATCGCGCTGATCCGCAATTTCCGCCGCTACAGCTGGCTGCTGATGTACCTGTTCGGCGCCTCGCCGGCGCTGGACAAGGGCTTCATGCGCGGCCGCCCGCACCAGTTGCAGGAGCTGGACGCCGACACCCTGTACCTGCCGTACGCCACCAGCCTGCGCATGAGCGACCTGGGCTACCAGAGCAATGCGCAGTCTGGCCTGACCCCCTGCTACAACGACCTGGCCAGCTACACCGACAGCCTGCGCCTGGCCGTCGGCACGCCCTATCCGGACTATGTTGAGGCGGGCACCAAGCGTGGCGACGAGTGGCTACAACTGAACACCAACATTCTGCAGATCGAGAACGAGTACTACTCGAGCATCCGCCCGAAACGCGTGACCCGCAGCGGTGAGCGACCGATCCAGGCCCTGATGAGCCGTGGCGTGCAGTACGTGGAAGTACGCTGCCTGGACATCAACCCCTTCCTGCCGCTGGGTATCGACCTGGCGCAGGCGCGCTTCATCGACGCCTTCCTGCTGTTCTGCGCACTGGAAGACAGCCCGCTGCTGGGCAATGGCGAGTGCAGCAGTTGCACCGACAACTTCCTCAAGGTGGTCAAGGAAGGTCGCCGTCCCGGTCTGCACCTGGACAAGGGCAGTCAGCAGGTGGAACTCAAGGTCTGGGCCTGGGAGTTGCTCGAACGCATCCTGCCGCTGGCCGAGCTGCTCGACCGCCACCAGGGTAGCGCCGCACACGTCGAGGCACTGGCGCAACAGCAGGCCAAGGTCGCCGACGTGGCGCTGACCCCATCGGCGCAGGTGCTGGTGATACTCCGTCAGGGGCAGAGCTTCACCGACTTCGCCCTGCAGCAGAGCCTGCGCCATGCCGAGTATTTCCGTGGCCAAGCACTCCCAGCCGAACAGCAGCAGGCCTTCGAACAGGCGGCCAGGGACTCGCTGGCGGCACAGGCAGAGCTGGAAGCACAGCCCGAGGGCGATTTCGATGCCTTCGTCGCGGCGTATCAGGCAAGCATTCTGGCGTTGGCCGTGTAAGGCGACGAAGCGTCGACTGCGTCACAAAGCCAACCAGCGGAGCAAAAGCCAGGATGGGCGGCCACTCCCGGGGCCGCCCGGCAAGCTAGCATTGCCGGGTAAAGGACGATAGACGAGCAGCGCCCATGGCCGAAGAAGCCACGCCGCAATGGAGCCTGGAGAGCCTGACCAAGGCCTACCAGCAAGGCTATATGGCCGGCCTCACCGGCCAGCCGAGAACCCGCCAGCCCTACCCTGACGAAATCCCTGCTGCAGCCTGGGAGGCCGGCTGGGACGACGGCTTCGAACAGATGCGCCTGCAGCAGCACAGTGCCTGAGTCCTGAACGCACCCTAGGATTGCGCCAGTAGAGAGGTAGCCCGGATGAAAGCCGGGGGTATTCTGGCTCGCTCTCGCGGATTGCATCCGGGCTACATGCTCGGCCTTGGCCTCCTGCATCACCCCAGCGTAGGAGCGGCTTCAGCGGATAAATCCGCTCCTACCGTTGCGACCTGCTCTCGCCCCGCCTACAGCGCCTTTTCGAATACCTTGGAATTACGCTGATAGTTGTACAGCGATGCTCGTGCCGCGGGCATGCGCTCGACACTGCTCGGCTCGAAACCGCGCTCGCGGAACCAGTGCGCGGTACGCGTGGTGAGCACGAACAGGGTCTTGATGCCCTGCGCCCGCGCCCTGGCCTCGATCCGCTCAAGCAATTCGTCGCCGCGACCGCCGTGACGGTATTCGGGATTGACCGCCAGACAGGCCAGCTCGCCGCAGTCGGAATCGGCGATGGGATAGAGCGCCGCACAGGCGATGATCAGCCCTTCGCGCTCGACGATGCTGAACTGCTCGATCTCGCGCTCCAGCACCTCACGCGAACGACGCACCAGAATGCCCTGCTCTTCCAGCGGGCTGATCAGCTCGATCAGGCCACCCACATCCTCGATGGTCGCCTCGCGCAGGGATTCGAACTGCTCCTGCGCCACCAGCGTACCGTTGCCGGTGCGGGTGAACAGCTCGCTGAGCAGCGCGCCATCGGTGGCGTAGCTGACGATGTGGCTGCGCTTGACGCCGCCCCGACAGGCCTCTGCGGCGGCGTCGAGCAGCTCGCCCTGATAGTTGCTGCCCAGCCGTGCCAGGTGCGCGGGCACCTGTTGCGGACGCAGCTCGCGCACCAGCTTGCCCTGCTCGTCGAGCAGGCCATCATCGGCGCCGAACAACAGCAGCTTGTCTGCGCCCAGGTCGATGGCGGCGCGGGTGGCGACGTCTTCGCAGGCCAGGTTGAAGATTTCCCCGGTGGGCGAATAGCCCAGCGGCGACAGCAGCACGATGCTGCGCTCGTCGAGCTGGCGATTGATGCCCTTGCGGTCAATGCGCCGCACTTCGCCGGTATGGTGGTAATCGACCCCGTCGAGCACGCCGATCGGCCTGGCAGTGACGAAGTTGCCGCTGGTCAGGCGCAGGCGCGAACCCTGCATCGGCGAGGCGGCCATGTCCATCGACAGACGCGCCTCGATGGCGATACGCAGCTGGCCGACGGCGTCGATCACACACTCCAGAGTCGGCGCGTCGGTGATGCGCAGGTCACGGTAATAATGCGGAGTCAGGCCACGGGCAGCGAGGCGCGCCTCGATCTGCGGACGCGAGCCGTGCACCAGCACCAGGCGCACGCCAAGGCTGTGCAGCAGCACCAGATCGTGGACGATATTGGCGAAATTGGGGTGGGCAACCCCCTCGCCCGGCAGCATGACCACGAAGGTGCAGTCGCGATGGGCGTTAATATAAGGCGAGGCGTGGCGTAACCAGGTGACGTAGTCGTGCATGAGCAATCCATTAGCGTCGAGACGTAGGACGGGCGTAGCCGTCATGTTCGGTTAAAGAGTCGCTCTCATCGTCGCTGCACGTCTTCGCTCCGGGTCAGGCAATAGTGTTGGATCAGTTGGCGCAGCAGCGCCACGGTGGGTTCGATGCGCGCCAGCTCCAGGTGTTCCCCCGGCTGGTGCGCGCAGTCGATATCGCCGGGGCCAAGCACCAGCGTCTCGCAGCCAAGCTGCTGAAGATAAGGCGCCTCGGTGCCGAATGCCACTGCCTGGGCCGTGTGCCCGGTCAGACGCTCGGCCAGACGCACCAGTTCGGCATCGGCGCGCTGCTCGAAGGGTGGCACTTCCGGGAACAGCGGGCCGTAATCGATACGCACCTGATGCTTGAGCGCCAGCGGCTGCAACTTGCCACGAATGGCTGCGCGCAACTGCTCGGGATCCATGCCCGGTAGCGGACGCAGGTCGAACTCCAGGGCGCATTGGCCACAGATACGATTGGGGTTGTCGCCGCCGTGGATGCAGCCAAGGTTCAGTGTCGGTTGCGGCACGCTGAATTGCGGGTTGTTGAACTCACGCTGCCACTGCGCACGCAGGCCGCGCAGCTCGCCCATGACATCCTGCATGGCCTCCAGTGCACTGCGGCCAAGGGCTGGATTGGAGGAATGGCCACTTTGCCCAAGAATATCGATGCGCTCCATCATCACGCCCTTGTGCAGGCGGATGGGCTTGAGACCGGTCGGCTCGCCAATCACCGCCGCCCGACCCAGCGGTCGGCCGGCAGCGGCTAGGGCGCGGGCGCCGGCCATGGAGCTTTCTTCGTCGCAGGTGGCGAGGATCAGCAGCGGCTGCTGGAAGGGCTGGTCGAGTAAGGGCCGCACGGCTTCGATGGCCAGGGCGAAGAAGCCCTTCATGTCGCAACTACCGAGGCCCACCCAGCGGTCGCCCACTTCGCTCAGTTTGAGCGGGTCGGTCTGCCACAGAGCGGCATCGAAGGGCACGGTATCGCTGTGCCCGGCCAGCACCAGCCCGCCTGGGCCGGAGCCATAGCTGGCAAGCAGGTTGAATTTACCGGGCGCAATCTGTTGGGTTTCGCAGGTAAACCCCAGATCACCCAGCCAGGCAGCGAGCAGCTCGATGACCGGCGCGTTGCTCTGATCCCAATGGGGCTGGGTACAGCTCACCGAGGGCGCTGCGATCAGCGCGGCGAACTGCTCTCGGAAGGACGGCAAGGGCATCGGCGATCTCCTGGGTCGGAGCCCCATGATAGGAGCATCCAACCTCAGGGGAAACCGCCAGGGCGGAATCAGATTCCGCCGAACAGCGCGCGCAGGATGAAGAAGAAGATGATCGACAGCAAAGCGCCGACAGGCAGGGTGATGATCCAGGACAGGAAGATCTTGCCGATCATGCCCAGGTTCAAGGCACCGATGCCGCGCGCCAGGCCAACGCCGAGAATGGCACCGACCAGGGTGTGGGTGGTGGAGATCGGCAGCCCAAGGCCCGAGGCACTGACCACGGTGGTGGCAGCCGCCAGCTCGGCAGCGAAACCACGGCTAGGCGTCAGCTCGGTGATTTCCTTGCCGATGGTGGCGATCACCTTGTAGCCATAGGTGGCCAGACCCACGACGATACCCAGCGCACCCAGCAACAGAATCCAGCTCGGAACGATGGATTTCTCACCTGCAGCCATGTCGCCGCCACTCTGAATGACGCCGACGATAGCCGCCAGCGGGCCAACGGCGTTGGCCACGTCGTTGGAACCGTGGGCAAAGGCCATGGCGCAGGCGGTGAAGATCATCAGCACCGCGAACACTTTCTCCACACTGGAGAAGTGGAAGGCCTTGTCGGCTTCGGCATCGACATGGATGCGGCTGAGCAGGGCGACACCAATAAGCATGACCAGCACACCGATGCCGATCGACAGCAGGAAACCTTCGGTACTGGAGAGGTTCAAGCCAACGTGTTTGAGCCCCTTGGTCATGGTCATCAGCGAGATCACGAACCCGGTGATGAACATGTACAGCGGCACGAAGCGCTTGGCATTCAGGAAGGGGTTATCGGTGTCGATGATCAGCTTCTGTACGCTGACGAACAGGCAGAAGGAGATGATCCCGGCCAGCAGCGGCGTGACCACCCAACTGGCGACGATGGGGCCGACGCCACCCCAGTGCACCGCATCCACCGATACACCGACCGCAGCAAAGCCGATGACCGCGCCGACGATGGTGTGCGTGGTCGATACCGGCCAGCCGCGCGTCGAAGCGACCAGCAGCCAGGTTCCCGCTGCCAGCAGCGCCGACATCATGCCCAACACCATGAGGTTGGGGCTGATCATGTTGGCATCGACAATGCCGTTCTTGATGGTTTCGGTGACCTCACCGCCAGCGAGGTAAGCACCGCAGAATTCGAAGACCATGGCGATGATGATCGCCTGCTTGATGGTCAATGCTCGCGAGCCAACGGATGTACCCATGGCGTTGGCTACATCGTTGGCCCCAACACCCCAGGCCATGAAAAAACCGAAAAGGCAGGCAAGCACGAGCAGAATCAGCCCGTAGTCCGCAATTAGAGACATAAAGTTAGTTTCCGTAGATCCCAGAAAGGACACTGGCGCTTAGCGCGCCAGCAGTTGTTCCAGACGGTTGCCCACTCGTTGGGCACGATCGGCGACGTCGCCGATCCAGTCGATGATCTGATAGAGGAACATCACATCGACCGGGGGAAGGTCCTTCTCCAGCTTGAACAGGTTGCGGCGCACCTCGATCTGCAGCCGGTCGGTATCGTTTTCGATAACACCGAGTTCCTCGATCAGGGTTTCCACCAGCACGGCTTCGCGACCGGCAAAACCGGTCTCGAGCAGTTCGTCCAATTCGTTCATCGCCTTCAGCGCCTGGGCGCTGGCGTCTACGCTGCGCTGTACGTAGGTACGCACCAGCGGCTGCAATGGCTGCGGAATGGCCATCTGCCGACCGAGCATGAGGCCGGCGATGTCCTTGGCACGGTTGGCGACTTTGTCCTGTACACTGAGCAGCTCGAGCAGGTCCGAACGCGGCACCGGCAGGAACAGACTTTTGGGCAAGTGCAGGCGCACGCTTTTCTTCAGCTTGTCGGCCTCATGCTCCAGCCGGGACATCTCCTGTTGTACCTGTTCTACCTTGGCCCAGTCCTCGGCCATCACGGCCTCGAAGAAAGGCACCAGGTTCGCCGCACACTCGTGGGCCTTGGCGATATGCTGTTGCATGGGGCCGATGGGTGAGCGGCCGAACAGGCTGACAAAGGGATTGATAGGCATAGGGTAAGCCCCCGTTTTGAGAAGGTCGCAAGTATAGGGAGCGGCTTCGTCATTCGCCAGCGCGTGTCATCGGTCTGTCACATTTTTATAAAAGGCGATCAAGTCTCCACCATGGTCAAAGAAACCGAAATCAAACTGCGTGCCAGCCGCGCCACCCTGGCCGCCCTGCGCGAGCATCCGCTGCTGAAAAAGCGCAACAAGAGCGGCTGGCAGCGCGGCGAACTGTTCAACCAGTACTACGACACGCCGGATCGCGACCTGGCCCATGCCAAGGTCGCCCTGCGCCTGCGCCGCGATGGCGAACAATTCATCCAGACCCTGAAAAGCCGCGGCCAGAGCGTTGCCGGGCTGTCCGAGCGCAACGAGTGGGACTGGTACCTGAGCAAGGCCAAGCTCGACCTGAAAAAGCTCGACGACAGTTGCTGGCCGGCCAGCCTGGCCGAGCTGGACAAGAAAACCCTGCAACCGCTGTTCACCACCGACTTCGTCCGCGAGAAGGCCGAAATCGCCTGGGGCCGCGGCAAGGCCAAGGTGGTCATCGAAGCCGCACTGGACCAGGGCAAGGTGATCGCCGGCGAGGGCGAAGAAGAGATCTGCGAACTGGAGCTGGAACTGCGCCAGGGCGAACCTGCTGCGCTGCTGGAGTTGGCCTGCGAGCTCGCCGCCGAGCTGCCGCTGATGCCCTGCGATATCAGCAAGGCCGAACGCGGCTATCGTCTGTTCGATGCTGGCAGCTATAACCTCAGCCTGCCAGCACCCGAGCTGCAGGGTGAGATGAGCCTGGACGACGCTTTCGCCGCACTCGCCTGGCACCTGCTCGGCGCCAGCCAGCGCCTGGCCGAGCAATATCGCTGGAACGGCCACTGGAATCTGTTGCAGCAATGGCTGGAGCAACTGATCGATCTGCGCGCCCTGCTTGCCAGCCTCGGCCAGGCCGCACCGCGCGCCAGCTCACGCGAACTGCGCGAAGCCCTCGATGCCCTGCTCGACGACTGGCGCCCGCGTCTGGCAACCGGGCAGCACGACGACAGCATGCGCCGTAATGCGCCGGCACTGTTCGCCGCCGAGCTGGATGGCTGCCGCTGGGGCCTGCTGTCGCTGAAGCTGTCGCACTGGTTGCTGCAACGCAGCTGGACGCAAGCACGCAACAGCCGTGGCGATCGCCAGGGCAACGCAGCACTGGGTAACTGGCTGCCAACTCTGCTGGGCGAAGAAGGCACGGCCCTGCAGCTGCGCCGCTATCAGCAGCAGCCAGAGGATCTGGCCGAGCAGATGCCACGCCTGGAGCGCCTGCTGGTCTGGCTGCGCCTGGCGCGCGGCGTGCTGGAAGTGCCGGAGACTGACCGCCTGTATGGCGAGCTGAACAAGCTGTATGGCCTGGCACAGCAGGATCTGGATGACGAGCAGCGGCAACTGCGGGCAACTCAGACGCAGATCGTCAACAGCCTCAAGGCCTGGAAGGCACTGGTCAAATAGTGCCGGCGACAGCATGAAAAACGGGCCCTGCGGGGCCCGTTCTCGTTGCGCCTAATGTCGACGCCCTACTTCCAGGACGGGTTGCTGGTCTCGTCCATGGCCTGCTGCATGGCCTTCTTGCGTTTTTCCTCGGCGCGGTGGGCGAAGTACCAGGCCAGGAAGGTAGCGAACGACACCGCCAGCAGGATCAGGCTGGCCACCGCGTTGATCTCCGGTTTGACCCCCAGGCGTACGGCGGAGAAGATCTCCATCGGCAGCGTAGTCGAGCCAGGGCCGGAGACGAAGCTGGCCAGCACCAGGTCGTCCAGCGACAGGGCGAAGGACATCATCGCCCCCGCCGCCAGCGACGGCGCGATCATCGGCACAGTGATCAGGAAGAACACCTTCCACGGCCGTGCGCCCAGGTCCATGGCCGCCTCTTCGATGGACATGTCCAGCTCACGCAGGCGCGACGACACCACCACCGCCACATAGGCCGAGCAGAAGGTGGTGTGGGCGATCCAGATGGTGGTCATGCCGCGCTGCATCGGCCAGCCGATCAGTTGCGCCATCAGCACGAACAGCAGCAGCAGCGACAGACCGGTGATCACTTCCGGCATCACCAGCGGCGCAGTAACCAGGCCACCGAACAGCGTACGGCCCTTGAAGTGGGTGATGCGGGTCAGCACGAAAGCCGCCAGGGTGCCCAGCGCCACCGCCGCAATGGCGGTGTAGCAGGCGATTTCCAGCGAGCGCATCACCGAGTTCATCAGCTGGGTGTTGTCCAGCAGGCCGACGTACCACTTGACCGACCAACCACCCCACACCGTGACCAGCCGCGAGGCGTTGAACGAGTAGATGACTAGGATGACCATGGGCAGGTAGATAAATGCCAGACCGGCCCAGAGCATGACGCTGGAGAAACTGAAACGCTTCATGGGCGGCCCTCCAGCTCTTTAGCTCCGCTTCTGGTTGCAAAGCCGGTTGAAGAGAATGATGGGCTCACAGTGATTGAACGAATCATGGCCGCCCCTCCAGCTCTTTAGCCTGGTTACGGTTGAAGAGAATGATGGGCACGATCAGGATCGCCAGCATGACCACCGCCAGGGCGGATGCCACCGGCCAGTCGCGGTTGTTAAAGAACTCCTGCCACAGCACCTTGCCGATCATCAGGGTCTCCGGGCCGCCGAGCAGTTCGGGGATGACGAACTCACCGACCACCGGAATGAACACCAGCATGGAGCCGGCGATGATGCCGTTCTTCGACAGCGGCACGGTGATTTTCCAGAAGTTGTTGAAGTTGCTCGAGCCCAGATCGGAGGCGGCTTCCAGCAGGCTCAGATCATGCTTCACCAGGTTGGCGTAAAGCGGCAGGATCATGAACGGCAGGTAGGAATAAACCACGCCGATGTAGACCGCCGTGTTGGTATTGAGGATCTGCAGCGGCGTATCGATCAGACCGATGCCCATCAGCAGGCTGTTGAGCAGGCCGTTGTTGCCGAGAATGCCCATCCAGGCATAGACGCGGATCAGGATCGCGGTCCAGGTCGGCATCATGATCAGCAGCAGCAGGACGGTCTGGCGCTCCCTTGGGGCACGGGCGATGGCATAGGCCATCGGGTAGCCGATCACCAGGCACAGCAGCGTGCTGAAGAACGCCACCTTCAACGAACCCAGATAAGCCGACAGGTACAGCGCATCCTCGGTGAGGAAGATGTAGTTGCCGAAATTCAGCAGCAGGGTCAGCTTGTTGTCCGCCCACTGGTAGATTTCCGTGTAGGGTGGAATGGCCACGTCGGCTTCGGCGAAGCTGATCTTCAGCACGATGACGAACGGCAGCAGGAAGAACAGGAACAGCCAGAGGAAGGGTATGCCGATCACGGCATGCCGCCCACTGGGCAGATAGCGCGAGAGTTTGGCCAGTTTCATGATTGCAGTACCACGCCGCTGTCGTCTTCCCAGTACACCACCACCGGATCGTCCCAGGTCGGACGCTTGCCACGGCGCTCGGCGTTGGCAATGAAGCACTGCACCACCTGACCGGAAGTGAGCTTGACGTAGTACACCGAGTGACCGCCGAGGTAGGCGATGTCATGCACGTGGCCACGGCTCCAGTTGTACTCGGGGTGTTCGTGGTCATCCGGCAAGGCGGTGGCCATCAGCAGCTTTTCCGGGCGCAGGGCGTAGCTGACGGACTTGTTCTCGGCGCGGGTACTGACGCCATGACCGATGTAGATGGGCTTGTCCAGGTGCGGGCAGTCGATGATCGCGTGGTCGGCCTCGTCACTGGTGATCTGCCCGTCGAACAGGTTGACGCTGCCAATGAATTCGCACACCAGGCGGCTGGTCGGCGTCTCGTAGATATCGATCGGGCTACCGGTCTGGGCGATCCAGCCCAGGTGCATGATGGCGATGCGCTGGGCCATGGTCATGGCCTCTTCCTGGTCGTGGGTCACCATTACGCAGGTCACGCCGACGCGCTCGATGATTTCCACCAGCTCCAGCTGCATCTGCGAACGCAGCTTCTTGTCCAACGCGCCCATCGGCTCATCGAGCAGCAGCAGTTTCGGGCGCTTGGCCAGCGAGCGGGCCAGGGCCACGCGCTGACGCTGACCGCCGGAGAGCTGGTGCGGCTTGCGTTTGGCGTACTGGGTCATGTGCACCAGCTTGAGCATTTCGGCCACGCGCTCGTCGATCTCGGCCTTGGGCAGCTTGTCCTGCTGCAGGCCGAAGGCGATGTTCTGCGCCACGGTCATGTGCGGGAACAGCGCATAGGACTGGAACATCATGTTGATCGGCCGCTGGTACGGCGGCATGTCGGTGATGTCGACACCATCGAGGATGATGCGCCCTTCGGTCGGCCGCTCGAAACCGGCGAGCATGCGCAGCAGGGTCGACTTGCCCGAGCCGGAACCACCGAGCAGGGCGAAGATCTCACCCTTGTTGATGGTCAGCGAGACATCGTCAACGGCCACGGTCTCGTCGAATTTCTTAGTCACCCGATCGATCTTGACCAGCACCTCTTTCGGTGTCTGATCTCCCTCGAGGGCTTTTTTGTAGGCGCTGGAGGCAACAGCCATTATTGGAAAACTCCCGGAAGATTGTGCCCGGCCCTGCGGCCGGGCAGGAACGATTACTGACCCGACTTGACCTTGGTCCAGGTACGGGTCTTGAGGCGCTCGACTCGTGCTGGCAATTCAGCGGAGATGTACAGTTTGTCCAATACTGCTTGTGGCGGATAAACGGACGGATCGTTACGCACGTCCTCGTCCATGAACGCGTCCGCCTTGGTATTGGGGTTGGCATAGCCGACGTAGTCGCTGACTTCGGCGATCACCTCGGGCTCGAGCAGGAAGTTGATGAAGGCATGCGCCTGCTCGGCATTGGCCGAGTCGGCAGGGATGGCCATCATGTCGAACCAGAGGTTGGCGCCTTCCTTGGGAATCACGTAGGCGATGTCGATGCCCTTGCCTGCCTCGTCGGCACGGTCGGCAGCCTGCAGCACGTCGCCAGAGAAACCGGCTGCGATGCAGATGTTGCCATTGGCCAGGTCGCCGATGTACTTGGAGCTGTGGAAGTAGGTGACGTAGGGACGCACTTCCAGCAGCTTGGCCTCGGCCTTGGCGTAATCGTCGGGGTTGGTGCTGTTGGGGTCCAGGCCGAGGTAGTTGAGCATGGCCGGGATCATTTCATCGCCCGAATCGAGGAAGGCGACGCCGCACTGACTGAGTTTCTTGATGTTTTCCGGCTCGAACAGCACCGCCCAGGAGTCGATCTGGTCGACGCCGAGTACGCTATTGATCTTGTCGACGTTGTAGCCGATGCCGTTGGTACCCCACAGATAGGGCACGGCGTACTGATTGCCGGGGTCGTTGGTCTCCAGCTGCTTGAGCAGTGCCGGATCCAGGTTGCTCCAGTTCGGCAGGCGCGAACGGTCGAGCGCCTGGAAGGCGCCGGCACGAATCTGCTTGCCGAGAAAATGGTTGGAAGGTACCACCACGTCGTAGCCACTGCGGCCGGCGAGCAGTTTACCTTCGAGGGTTTCATTGGAGTCGAAGACGTCGTAGATCGGCTTGATAGCGGTTTTCGCCTCGAACTTGGCGAGCGTCTCTTCGCCGATGTAATCGCTCCAGTTGTAGATGTGCACGGTCTGCTGGGCCAATGCGGCTCCACTCAGGGTAGCGGCTGCCAGGGCGATCAGAGTCTTGGGCAGGGTTACTCGCACAGTTTCATCCTCGCTTTGGTGCGCCGCCAAAAAGCGCGGCACTTTATAGGAAAACGCGTTGGGAATCAGCGACTGCCAGATCGAGCTGCAGCATCAACGCTGAAGGCTCTCGGCCCGAACACGCGCACATCAATGGCCATCAGCATGGCCGATCAGGTATTGCTGGATGGCCTGGCGGGCAATACCCGCCAGGCCTGTACTGCTGCGATCAGCGACCGGACTTGATCTTGGTCCAGCTGCGGGTCATGTTGCGCTGCACCGCCGGCGCCAGGTCCGGGAAGGTGTAGATCTTCTTCAGCACTTCCGGCGTCGGGTATACGCCCGGGTCGGTACGCAGTGCTTCATCCACCAGCGGCGTGGCTGCGGCGTTGCCGTTGGGGAATTGCACGTAGTTGGTGATGTTGGCCATCACCGCTGGCTCCATCAGGTAGTTGAGGAAGACGTGGGCGGCCTCAACATTCTTGGCATCAGCCGGTACGGCGAGCATGTCGAAGAAGGAACCGGCGCCCTCTTTCGGAATGTTGTAACCGACCTGTACGCCGTTCTTCGCTTCCTCGGCGCGCGCCTTGCTCTGGTAGATATCGCCCGAATAGCCGATGGCGACGCAAATGTTGCCGTTGGCCAGGTCGGAGATGTACTTGGAGCTGTGGAAGTAGGCCACCGAAGGACGGATGGAGAGGAACAGCTCCTCGGCCTTCTTCAGCTCGTCAGCCTTGCTGCTGTCCGGGGCATAGCCCAGGTAGTGCAGCGCAGCCGGCAGAATCTCGGTCGGCGAGTCGAGGAAGGACACGCCGCACGACTTCAGCTTCTCCATGTTCTCCGGCTTGAACACCAGGTCCCAGGAGTCGACCGGCGCGTCTTCGCCGAGCACGGCCTTGACCTTCTCGACGTTGTAGCCGATGCCGATGGTGCCCCACATGTAGGGAATCGAGTACTGGTTGCCCGGATCGCTCGGCTCCAGCGCCTTGAGTAGATCCTTGTCCAGGTTCGACCAGTTCGGCAGCTTGGACTTGTCCAGCTTCTGGAACACGCCGGCCTTGATCTGCTTGGCCAGGAACGGGTTGGAGGGCACGACGACGTCGTAACCGGAGCTGCCGGCGAGCAACTTGGCTTCCAGCACTTCGTTGCTGTCGAAGACGTCGTAGACGACCTTGATGCCGGTTTCCTTCTCGAAATTGGCCAGGGTGTCTTCGGCGATGTAATCGCTCCAGTTGTAGACATGCAGCACTTTGTCGTCAGCCTGAGCAGCGCCTGCCACGGCTGCGGTCAGGGACAACGCGAGAAGGGTCTTGCCGAATGTTTTCATGCGTACAGCTCCTGTTGTTGTGTCGGTAGTCCAGAGGTCGCGCAAGCCATTGTCATCACAGCGGCTCACGCACTCTGGCGCAGTCTGGCAAGGTCATGGCACCGCTGACAACTTTCCGTGACTGCGGTCGTTCAGACCGACAGGTCACGCAAGGTCAGATCCAGGCACTTGCGTGCTTTTTCCAGTAGTTCGTCTATCTCTGCCGTGCTGATCACCAGCGGCGGCGCAATGATCATGGTGTCGCCCACGGCGCGCATGATCAGACCGTTATTAAAGCAGTGTCCGCGACAGACCATGCCGGCAGCCACGTCACTCGGGTAACGCTTGCGGCTGGCCTTGTCCTGCACCAGTTCGATGGCGCCGAGCATGCCGATACCGCGTACCTCGCCCACCAGCGGGTGATCCGCCAGCTCACGCAAACGACTCTGCAAATACGGTGCCGTTTGCGCTTTTACCCGCTCGACGATGCCTTCTTCCTTGAGAATGCGCAGGTTCTCCAGCCCCACCGCTGCCGCCACCGGGTGACCGGAGTAGGTGAAGCCGTGGTTGAAGTCGCCGTGCGCCTCGATCACCGCGAACACCTTGTCGCTGACGATCAACCCGCCCATCGGCACATAACCGCTGGTGAGGCCTTTGGCGATGGTCATCAGGTCAGGTTGCAAATCGTAATACTGGCTGCCAAACCACTCGCCGGTACGACCGAAACCGCAGATCACTTCGTCGGCGACGAAGAGAATGTCGTACTTGGCAAGGATTTCCTTGATGCGCGGCCAGTAGGTGTCCGGCGGGATGATCACACCGCCGGCACCCTGGATCGGCTCAGCGATAAAGGCCGCCACGTTTTCCTCGCCCAGTTCGAGAATCTTCTTCTCCAACTGGTCAGCCGCCCAGATACCGAAGGCTTCCGGGCTCATGTCACCGCCTTCACCAAACCAGTACGGCTGCGGGATATGGGCAATGCCCGGAATCGGCAGGTCGCCCTGCTCGTGCATGAACTTCATGCCGCCGAGGCTGGCGCCGGCCACGGTGGAGCCGTGGTAGCCGTTGTCGCGGCCGATGATGATCTTCTTCTGCGGTTGGCCTTTGCATACCCAGTAGTGGCGTACCAGGCGCAGCATGGTGTCGTTGCCTTCCGAACCCGAACCGGTGAAGAACACGTGGTTCATGCCAGCCGGCGCCAGCTGGGAAATGGCGTGGGCCAGCTCCAGCACCGGCGGGTGGGCGGTCTGGAAGAAGGTGTTGTAGAACGGCAGCTGCAACATCTGTTTGGAAGCAGCCGCGACCAGTTCCTCGCGGCCATAGCCGACGGCCACGCACCACAGGCCAGCCATGCCATCGAGGATCTTGTTGCCCTCGCTGTCCCACAGGTGCACACCTTTCGCTTCAGTGATGATGCGCGGGCCTTTTTCGGCCAGCTGCCTGTAATCACTGAACGGCGCCAGGTGATGGGCCTGGCTCAGCGCCTGCCAGTGCGCAGTCTTGGGATTGTTCGCTTGCTTGCTCATTACCACACCTTATCTGTTGGCCCTGCCGGCTCGCGGCGCTGTAGGGTGGGCCGGGCGGCGATCCGCTTCAGCGCGCTCAAGTAGGGTGGGCTTCAGCCCACCGAGTCGGCCTGCAATGGTGGGCTAAAGCCCACCCTACAGCTGCGCCGGACTAAACCGACAACAACAGGAACTCGCGCTCCCAGGAACTGATCACCCGCTTGAAGTTCTCGTGCTCGGCACGCTTGACCGCGACATAGCCACGGATGAATTTCTCGCCGAGGAATTTCTCGGCGTCCTTGCAGGCTTCCATGCGTTCCAGGGCACTTTCGATGGTCACCGGCAGGCGCAGGTTGCGCCGCTCGTAACCACGCCCCTTGACCGGCGCACCGGGCTTGACCCCGCCGACCATGCCCATGTAGCCGCACAGCAGCGTCGCCGCCAGCACCAGGTAAGGGTTGGCATCGGCCCCGGCCAGGCGGTTTTCCACACGGCGGTTCTGCGGGCTGGCCTCCGGCACGCGCAGGCCCACGGTGCGATTCTCCTCGCCCCATTCCACGTTCACCGGCGCCGAGGTATCGGGCAGGAAGCGGCGGAACGAGTTGACGTTCGGCGCGAACAGCGGCAACAGCTCGGGGATGTACTTCTGCAGGCCACCGATGTGGTGCAGGAACAGCTCGCTCATGGTGCCGTCGTCGTTGGAGAAGATGTTCTTGCCAGTCTTCAGATCAACCACGCTCTGGTGAATATGCATGGCGCTGCCCGGCTCGTCGGTGATCGGCTTGGCCATGAAGGTGGCTGCCACATCATGCTTGAGCGCGGCCTCACGCATGGTGCGCTTGAACACCAGAATCTGGTCGGCCAGGTGCAAGGCATCGCCATGACGGAAGTTGATTTCCATCTGCGCCGGGCCTTCTTCGTGGATCAGGGTATCCAGATCCAGGCCTTGCAGCTCGCACCAGTCGTACATGTCTTCGAACAGCGGGTCGAACTCGTTCGCCGCGTCGATGGAGAAGCTCTGACGACCGGTTTCCGGCCTGCCGGAACGCCCAACCGGCGCCACCAGAGGGAAGTCCGGGTCGCTGTTGCGCTTGGTCAGGTAGAACTCCATTTCCGGTGCGACGATGGGCTTCCAACCCTTGTCGGCGTACATCTGCAGCACTTTCTTGAGGATGTTGCGCGGCGACAGCTCGATGGGGTTGCCCTGCTTGTCGAAGGTGTCGTGAATCACCATGGCGGTGGGCTCGATGGCCCAGGGCACGACGAAGACAGCGTTGGCGTCCGGACGGCAGAACATGTCGATATCCGCCTCGTCGAGCAACTCGTAATAGATGTCGTCCTCGACGTAATCGCCCGTAACGGTCTGCAGCAGCACGCTCTCGGGCAGGCGCATGCCCTTCTCGTCGAGAAACTTGTTGGTCGGCGAGATCTTGCCACGGGCAATGCCGGTCAGGTCGCTGATCAGGCATTCGACTTCGGTGATTTTGCGTTCTTTCAGCCAGCTCGTGAGCTGGTCTAACTTGGTACTCATAGAGACCTCAGGGTTGTAGAACCTACTAGATGTATAGCCGGTTCAGCGTTGCACCGCCTTCCCCCTGCAAGCCTCACCAAAGGCCTGGAAGAAGACGAGATATTCGGGTGGATGCTACTAGGGGCAGAGCACCTCCGACACCCGAGTTTGCATACCAGGCAAAGAAAACTGCGCCTCCTTGGACAGTTGCAGCAATGCCTCTGACGCGCGCAATGGCGGGCATGCGACAGCTTCGGTACATGCAGCAGGCGTCGCACTGGCCCGCACAGGCGGCCGACAGGGGCGCGCCATGGCGTCGTGTGCGCTATCGTGCAGGTTATCGAACGGAGAGAAAGCCCGATCAGGCAGGCCGAGCGGCGCTGCAAGGGCGAAAAGGCAAGACTGCGACGTCACACCCTGGCGAGGCGCACTGGTACGGGTAGCTCGCCGCTTGCGCACACTCATTTCGAGGCCGCGCAAGGCATTGGCAAAACCCGTGACACTGCTACAAACGCTGACGCCGGTGGTCGGCAGGCAAAACATGGGGCACCCGTATTATTGCTGTTAGTGGGTTTGAGCCGAGCTTAGCTTTGTTCATTTTTTTACACAATAGCTCTGTAAAAAATTGAACACACCCCACTGAGCAGCCCGGCCGCTCAGCCTCCGAGGCGCACTGAAAGGCTCTGAAATGCCCCAAAAATGGCCATGATGCTCCAACGCAGGGCACGACGGGGCCAGCTTGACAGTAAAGTGCGTTTCGGATTGACTCACACCCATGCAGTCGCATGATTGATATATTTAACAAAAAGGTGTTGCATCATGTCGGTACCCCCGCGTGCCGTTCAGCTCAATGAAGCGAACGCGTTCCTCAAGGAACATCCCGAGGTCCAGTTCGTCGACCTTCTTATTGCAGATATGAATGGTGTGGTGCGCGGCAAGCGCATCGACCGCAATGCCCTGCACAAGGTGTACGAGAAAGGTATCAACCTGCCGGCCTCGCTCTTTGCCCTGGACATCAACGGCTCCACCGTCGAAAGCACCGGCCTCGGCCTGGACATCGGCGACGCCGACCGTATTTGCTTCCCCATCCCCAATACCCTGTGCAACGAACCCTGGCAGAAGCGCCCGACCGCGCAACTGCTGATGACCATGCACGAGCTGGACGGCACGCCTTTCTTCGCCGACCCACGCGAGGTATTGCGCCAGGTGGTGCAGAAGTTCGACGAACTGGGCCTGCGCATCTGCGCAGCCTTCGAACTGGAGTTCTACCTGATCGACCAGGAGAACGTGAACGGCCGCCCACAGCCGCCGCGCTCGCCGATCTCCGGCAAGCGCCCGCATTCCACCCAGGTCTATCTGATCGACGACCTCGACGAGTACGTCGACTGCCTGCAGGACATGCTCGAAGCCGCCAAGGAACAGGACATCCCGGCCGACGCCATCGTCAAGGAAAGCGCCCCGGCACAGTTCGAGGTCAACCTGCATCACGTCGAAGACGCCATCAAGGCCTGCGACTATGCGCTACTGCTCAAGCGCCTGATCAAGAACATCGCCTACGACCATGAGATGGATTCCACCTTCATGGCCAAGCCCTACCCGGGCCAGGCGGGCAACGGTCTGCACGTGCACATCTCGCTGCTGGACAAGAAGACCGGCAAGAACATCTTCGCCGCCGACGATCCGCTGCAGAACAGCTCGCTGCGCCATGCCGTGGGCGGCATTCTCGACACCATGGCCGCGTCGATGGCCTTCCTCTGCCCCAACGTCAACTCCTACCGCCGCTTCGGCGCGCAGTTCTACGTGCCCAACGCACCGAGCTGGGCACTGGACAACCGCACCGTGGCCGTTCGCATCCCCACCGGCAGTCCGGATGCCGTGCGCATCGAACACCGCGTAGCCGGCGCCGACGCCAACCCCTACCTGATGCTGGCGTCGATCCTCGCCGGTATCCACCACGGCCTGACCAACCAGATCGAGCCGGGCGAGCCGATCGAAGGCAACTCTTACGAGCAGCTCGAGCCCAGCCTGCCGAACAACCTGCGTGACGCCCTGCGCGAGCTGGACGACAGCGAGGTGATGAACAAGTACATCGACTCGAAGTACATCGACATCTTCGTCGCCTGCAAGGAAGCCGAGCTGCAAGAGTTCGAGACCACCATCTCCGACCTCGAGTACAACTGGTACCTGCATACCGTGTAAGCGCAGAAGCCGCCCACACCCGCTCAAGAGTGCCGGGCGGCTCAGCCTGCTTGCCCAAGTGACCGCGCCTGACGTCCAATAGCGCCTCACAACCGAGGAGCTTGTTCATGTCGCGCACTGCCAGCCCGCGCAAACCCCGCGCCAGCAGCCAGGCGAGGATCGTCCAGATCCTCACGGCAGCGCGCGAGCTGCTGGCCGAGCAAGGCATGGCCACCCTGTCGATCTACACAGTGGCTGAACGCGCCGGCATCCCGCCCTCGTCGATCTACCATTTCTTCGCCAGCGTACCGGCCCTGCTCGAAGGGCTGACCGCCGACGTGCATGCAGCCTTTCGCGCCAGCCTGCAGCAGCCGATCGATCACACTGCCCTGCGTAGCTGGCACGACCTCTCGCGCCTGATCGAGCAGCGCATGCTGGCCATCTATGCCGAGGATGCTGCAGCGCGCCAACTGATCCTGGCACAGCACGGCCTGGCCGAAGTGACTCAGGCCGATCAGCAGCACGACCTGGAATTGGGCCGATTGATGCATGCACTGTTCGATCGTCACTTCCCCCTGCCGCAATTGCCGAAGGATATCGACGTTTTCAACCTGGCGATGTCGCTGGGTGATCGTGTTTATGCGCGTTCCGTGCAGTTGCACGGCCACATCACCCCGCGCCTGGCCGAAGAAGGCATGCGCGTGTTCGATGCCTACCTCGGCCTGTACCTCCCGCCCGCCCTGCCCAAGCGCCCCGAGCCGTTGGCCTGATTTCCCCCAGCCTGCGCCTTAACAAACCTGACACCGCCGGTTCGCGCCCCACCCTCTGTCACAAATAAGTCTGCTGCCGGCCCGCTATACGTCGCGGATGAGCCCGCGCCCGAACCCGACCAAACGCAGATATTTATTCGATAAAAATCTGCTAACTTTGGCTTTCAAGATCAAATACCACTTTCATATTCGATTTTTATCGAATATAAATCGACCATCCAGCCTTGGTCGAACTTCCACCATGGCGCCCCGCGCAGGCCGATATCAGGCCTCATATCACTCCAAGAGGTGCTTTATGTCCCGTATCGTCACCGTTGCCGCGACCCAGATGGCCTGCTCCTGGGATACTCCTGCGAACATCGCCAATGCCGAGAAGCTGGTGCGTCAAGCGGCAGCCCAGGGCGCGCAGATCATCCTGATTCAGGAGCTGTTCGAGACACCCTACTTCTGCCAGAAGCCCAATGCCGACTACACCCAGCTGGCCACCACGGTCGAGGACAACCCGGCCATTGCGCACTTCAGCAAGGTCGCGGCGGAACTGAAGGTGGTGCTGCCGATCAGCTTCTTCGAGCGCGCCGGTCGCGCCCGTTTCAACAGCATCACCATCCTCGATGCCGACGGCACGAACCTCGGGATTTATCGGAAAAGCCATATCCCCGACGGCCCCGGCTATCACGAGAAGTACTACTTCAACCCGGGCGATACCGGCTTCAAGGTCTGGGATACCGCCTATGCGCGCATCGGCGTGGGCATCTGCTGGGATCAGTGGTTCCCGGAGTGCGCACGCAGCATGGCGCTGATGGGCGCGGAAATCCTCTTCTACCCCACCGCCATCGGCAGCGAACCGCACGACGCCAGCATCAATTCACGCGAGCACTGGCAGCGCGTACAGCAGGGCCATGCCGGCGCCAACCTGATGCCGCTGGTGGCAAGCAACCGCATCGGCCGCGAGGAACAGGACGGCTACGCCATCACCTTCTACGGCAGTTCGTTCATCGCCGACCAGTTCGGCGAGAAGGTCGAGGAGCTGAACCAGACCGAGGAAGGCGTGCTGGTGCACAGCTTCGATCTGACCGAGCTGGAGAAGGTGCGTACCGCCTGGGGTGTGTTCCGCGACCGCCGGCCGAACCTATACTGGCCGCTTTCCACGCTCGATGGCGAAAGCCTGTCCGAATGAACGTAGCCCGGATGCAATCCGGGGCTTTTTCTCACGACTCCCCGGATTGCATCCGGGCTACAGGTGAAACATGACCACGCTGAACACCACACCACGCGCCGATGGTTTCCATATGCCCGCCGAATGGGCGCCGCACAGCCAGACCTGGATGGTCTGGCCCGAGCGTCCGGACAACTGGCGCAACGGCGGCAAGCCGGCGCAGGCGGCCTTCACCGCCGTGGCCAAGGCCATCGCCCAGTTCGAGCCGGTGACCGTCTGCGTCAGCGCCGCGCAGTATGAAAACGCCCGCGCCCGCCTGGACGATGACAACATCCGCCTGGTGGAAATCACCACCGACGATGCCTGGGTACGCGATACCGGGCCGACCTTCGTGATCAACGACAGCGGCGACGTGCGCGGCGTGGACTGGGCCTTCAACGCCTGGGGCGGCTTCGACGGCGGCCTGTACTGGCCCTGGCTGCGTGATGATCAGGTGGCGCGCAAGATCCTTGAGATCGAAGGCTGCAAGCGCTACCGCACCGAAGGGTTCGTGCTCGAAGGCGGCTCGATCCATGTCGACGGCGAAGGCACCCTGATCACCACCGAAGAGTGCCTGCTGAACCGCAACCGCAACCCGCACCTGTCGCGTGAAGAGATCGAGGCTGTGCTGCACGAGCACCTGGCCATCGACACGGTGATCTGGCTGCCGGACGGCCTGTACAACGACGAGACCGATGGCCACGTCGACAACTTCTGCTGCTACGTACGTCCGGGTGAAGTGCTGCTGGCCTGGACCGATGATCAGAACGATCCCAACTACCCGCGCTGTCAGGCCGCCATGCGCGTGCTGGAAAGCGCGCGCGACGCCAAAGGTCGTCAGCTGACCGTGCACAAGATGCCGATCCCGGGCCCACTGCACGCCACTGCCGAGGAGTGCGCCGGCGTCGACATGGTCGAAGGCAGCCAGGAGCGCAGCCCGGAGGTGCGCCTGGCCGGTTCCTACGTCAACTTCCTCATCGTCAACGGCGGCATCGTCGCGCCCAGCTTCGATGACCCGAAGGACGAAGAGGCGCACGCCATCCTGGAGCGCGTGTTCCCCGAGCATCGCGTGGTGATGGTGCCGGGCCGCGAGATTCTACTCGGCGGCGGCAATATCCATTGCATCACCCAGCAACAACCCAAAGGCTAGCGCGCCAACTCCGGCGGGAGTCACTCGCCGCCCACGAAACGATAACGCCCGGCATATGCCGGGCGTTATCGTTACAGCCTGCTCACTCGAACGGCTGCGGCCTTGGCGTATCGTTGTTCGACGGCGGCAGGATCGGTAGGGCAAAACTCGGCTGCTCGCCGGTCAGGGTCTTGAGGAAGGCGGTGATCTTGCCAATATCGCCTTCGCTCAGCTGCCGGCCGAGCTGCAGGCGCGCCATGATGTCCACCGACTCTTCCAGCTTCCAGTAGGCACCGTCGTGGAAGTAGGGATAGGTCAGTTCGACGTTGCGCAGGGTCGGCACCTTGAACTTGAAGCGGTCGGCATCCTTGCCAGTCAGACCGGCAACGCCTTCGGCGGGGTTGCTGGTTTCATAGGGTTCTACCAGGCCCATCTTCTGGAACGAGTTGCCGCCCAGCGCCGGGCCGTTGTGGCAAGCCACGCAGCCGATGGACTTGAACAGCTCGTAACCTTCCAGCTCGGTCTTGGTGATGGCCTCAGCATCCCCCTTGAGCCACAGGTCGAAACGCGAGTTGGGCGTGACCAGGGTCTTCTCGAACTCGGCGATAGCATCGGTCACTTCGTCCAGGGTGATCTCGTCGGTTTTGTACACGGCCTTGAACGACTCGCGGTATTGCGGGATCGAGCGCAGCACGTCGACGGCGAGAATGTGGGTAAAGGCCATTTCCATCGGGTTGGCGATAGGGCCGGCGGCCTGTTCCTTGAGGTCGGCGGCGCGGCCATCCCAGAACTGCGCGAGGTTGAGACTGGAATTGAGCACGGTCGGTGAATTGATCGGCCCTTGCTGCCAGTTGTGGCCGATTGAGCTCGGCAGGTTGTCGCTGCCCCCCATCGACAGGTTGTGGCAGGAGTTGCAAGAAATGAACCCCGAGCGCGACAGGCGCGGGTCGAAGAAGAGCTGCTTGCCCAGCTCCACCTTGGCCGGATCAGTGATCTCGGCCGGTGCGATCGGCTCGACGGGTTCATTGGCCGGTAGATTGGCCCAGGCGCTGGCGCCCAAACACAATCCGGCCAGCAGGGTCAGAGTGCGCATGTGTGTATCTCCTCAGGTATTGGCTGTTCAGGTTATGTCTCGACCATGCCCAGCGCACACCCGGGGCGACTTGATCTGCATCAAGTCGCATGCGCATCTCGCCTCAGTGGATATGTTTCATTTCATTTTGCAGGTGTTGATACCCAGCAATGGATACGCCGGGCAGAAACGGAAGATGCCGGTCGCCAGTGGCACCACACCGATCCAACCCCACAGACCGATGACACCGGCAAGACTCAGCGCGATAAGAATCAGACCTGCGGCGATGCGCAGACTGCGGTCGAGCGTTCCAACATTGGCTTTCATCGAGGTTCTCCAGGTCAACGTCCGCGCCGGCCTTCCAGCGCAGTAAAGATCAGCATGCCGGCGAGCATCGCCGCGACGAACAGCAACACCTGCCAGTGCCCGGTCAGCAGGATGGCCACGGCCGGTCCCGGACAGATGCCGGCAATCCCCCAACCGACGCCGAACAGCAGGCTGCCGCCAATCAGGCGAGCATCGACATCACGACGCGTCGGCAACTGCATGGCGCCGCCCAGCAAGGCTCGGGCACGCCGCTGCGCCAGACTCAACGGCAACGCGGCGACAGCAATGGCGCCAATCATCACCAGCGCCAGCGACGGATCCCAATGACCGGCCAGATCAAGAAAAACCAGCACCTTGGCCGGATCGGCCATGCCCGCCAGCAGCAAGCCCAGGCCAAACAGCAGGCCACAGGTGAATGCACTGAGTCTGGCCATGTTCAGCCTCCCAGGAGATGACGCAGGACAAAGACCGTGGCGAAACCCGTCGCCATGAAACACAGGGTTGCCAGCAGCGAGCGCGGCGACAGCCGGGAAATGCCGCAAACGCCATGGCCACTGGTACAGCCCGAGCCATATCGCGTGCCGATACCGACCAGCAGCCCGGCTACGATCAGGCCCAGGCTGTCCGCCTCGAAATCAATGGGCGGCAGTGCCGCGAATACGCCCCAGAGCGAGGGCGCCAGCAGCAGACCAAGGAGAAATGCGGCCTTTTCCCCACGCCCTTCTGCGCCGCGCTGCAGCAGGCTGCCAAGCAGGCCGCTGATGCCAGCCACGCGGCCATTGAGCAGCGCGAACAGCGAGGCCGCCAGACCGATCAGGGCGCCGCCAGCCAGGGCGCTCCAGGGCGTGAATCCAACCCAGTCGATGGTCATTGCCGATCCTCACAAAACAGCCGATACAGCGTCTCGATCACCGCCAACGCGGCCGGGCTGCTGATGCGGTAGAAGATCTGCTTGCCGTCACGGCGAGTATCCACCAGCCCCTCACGACGCAGCACGGCGAGCTGTTGCGACAACGTCGGCTGTTGAATGCCGAGCAATGCCTCCAGCTCACTGACATTGCGCTCGCCCTGCGACAGTTGACAGAGCAGCAACAGACGATCCGGATTGGCCAGCGCCTTGAGCAACTGCCCGGCAGCGTCGGCATTGGCACGCAGTTGCTGGATATCGATGGATTCGACCATGCAACACCTTCACTTAACACAATATCTATTATTATATATTGTATTTCTTGAAAGTGTTGGCAATACGACAAACGGTCATCCGGGCTACATGGCTGAAAACGACAGCGCGCCATACGCCAGAAATGCGAAAACCCGCCTTGGCGGGTTTTCTCAGTGTTGCGGATGAATCAGGCGTCGGCGTCAGCGGCGGCCTGATAGGCTGCGGCATCGAGCAGCTTGTCCAGCTCGCTGACAGCGCTCGGCTTGAGCTTGAAGAACCAACTGCCGTATGGGTCGCTGTTGACGCTCTCCGGGCTGTCCGTCAGGGCTTCGTTGATGGCGATCACTTCGCCGCCAACCGGGGCATAGATGTCGGAAGCGGCCTTGACCGACTCCACCACACCGGCCTCCTGACCGGCGTTCAGCTGCTTGCCGACTTCCGGCAGCTCGATGAACACCACGTCGCCAAGCGCTTCCTGGGCGTGGTCGGAAATACCTACGGTCACGCTGCCATCGGCCTCCAGGCGCGCCCACTCATGGCTGGCGGCATAACGCAGATCGGCGGGGATATTGCTCATGTGTCATTCCTCTAGGCGATGGCGACCAACGGGTCGCCAGGACAATTTAGCAGGCTGCAGTGGCGACCGTGCGCCACCGGGCCCATTCAGATCAGCGTTTTGCCGTTACGCACGAACCCCGGCTGCACCACACGCACCGGGTACCACTTGCCACGGATCTCCACCTCGGCCCGCTCACCGGTGGCTGCCGGTACACGCGCCAGGGCGATGGACTTGTTCAGCGTAGGCGAGAAGCTGCCACTGGTGATCTCACCGTCGCCGACACCAGCCACCCGCACCACCTGATGGGCACGCAACACGCCACGTTCTTCCAGCACCAGACCGACCAGCTTGCTCGGGCAGCCGACGGCGCGTTGTGCCTCCAGCGGCACACGACCGATAAAGTCACGCGCAGCGGGTTCCCAGGCGATGGTCCAGGCCATGTTGGCGAGCAGCGGGCTGACCTGCTCGTCCATGTCCTGGCCATACAGGTTCATGCCCGCTTCCAGGCGCAGGGTGTCACGCGCGCCCAGGCCAATCGGCGAAATACCGGCACCGACCAAATCGTTGAAAAAAGACACCACCTCTGCCGCCGGCAGCACGATCTCCAGACCATCCTCGCCGGTATAACCCGTACGCGCGATGAACCAGTCAGCCTCTGGCAGCCCCTGGAACGGCTTGAGCTCGTGAATCAGCGCGGCACGGGCCTGGGTCACCAGCTCGGCGACACGGGCACGGGCCTTGGGGCCTTGAATGGCCAAAACCGCGAGGTCGCGGCGCTCGCGCACTTCGACAGCGAACTCGGCGGTCTGGGCGTGCATCCAGGCCAGGTCCTTGTCGCGAGTCCCCGCATTGAGCACCAGGCGGTAGCCCGGTGCCGGAGAAGAAGAGCCGGTCAGGTAGACGATCAGGTCATCGATCACCCCGCCCTGCTCGTTGAGCATGGCGCTGTACAGCGCCTTGCCAGGCGTCTGCAGGCGCGCCACGTCATTGGCCAGCAGGCGCTGCAGGTAGGCCTGCGCCTGCTCACCACTGACGTCCACCACGCACATGTGCGAGACATCGAATACGCCGCACTCGCGGCGCACCTGATGATGTTCCTCGACTTGCGAACCATAGTGCAGCGGCATGTCCCAGCCGCCGAAATCCACCATCTTGGCCCCCAACGCCACATGCAGGTCATAGAGGGGGGTGCGCTGTCCCATGGGTTATATCTCCTTCCGGGCTTGGCGAAGCGATTCAGACCCCCGAGAAGCTAGCTGCGTTGCCATTGCTGCGTTACAGCCAGGCTCAAAATGCTCATGTGCAGAAGCACACTCCGCTTTTTCGCCTTGCTGCGCCTTGCACTGGCCGCCTCGCCTACGCTTCTCGACACGTCTGCCGGATGGGCCGGCTCGCGAATGGCGCGCATTGTAGCCGCAAGGTTGGCGGGGGTCATCTGACCAAAGGTCGCCCCCTTGGCAAGGGCTAGCCTCAACCGAAGCTGCGGGCCGAGCGCCTTATCAGCAAAATCACCGGCAACAGGCCGACCAGCACCAGCGTCAGCGCCGGCAACGAGGCGCGCGCCCATTCGCCTTCGCTGGTCATCTCGAACACGCGTACCGACAACGTATCCCAGCCGAACGGGCGCATCAGCAAGGTCGCCGGCATTTCCTTGAGCACATCGACGAAGACCAGCAACGCAGCCGACAGGGTGCCCGGCAACAGCAGTGGCAGGTAGACCTTGAAGAACAGGCCAACGCCGCCAACCCCGAGACTGCGCGAGGCTTCCGGCAGCGATGGGCGAATCCGCGCCAAGCTGGTTTCCAGCGGCCCGAATGCCACGGCCATGAAGCGGATCAGATAGGCCACCAGCAGCGCCGTGAGGCTCCCCATCAGCAGCGGCTTGCCGGCTCCACCCAGTGCCGTGGACAGCGGAATCACCAGCTCGCGATCAAGGAAACTGAAGGCCAACATGATCGCCACCGCCAGCACAGACCCCGGCAGGGCATAACCGAGGTTGCCCAACGCCACGCCGAAACGCACGCCGCGATTCGGCGCCTGACGCCGGGCAAAGGCCAGCAGCATGGCCACGCTCACCGTGATCAGTGCCGCCATGCCGCCCAGGTACAGGGTATGCAGGATCAGCCCGGCATAGCGCTCGTCGAGGTCGAAGCGGCCGCGCTGCCAGAACCACGCCAGCAGTTGTAGCAGCGGGATGACGAAGGCACAGGCGAATACCAGGCCACACCAGGCGCTGGCTGCGAAGGCCTTCCAGCCATGCAGGTGATACAGCGCCTGGCCACGGGGCCGCTCGCTGGCCGGCCGCGCCGCACCACGGGCACGACGCTCGCCGTAGAGCACCAACGCCACGGCCAGCAGCAGCAGGCTGGCCAGTTGGGTGGCACTGGTCAGGCTGTAGAAGCTGTACCAGGTCTTGTAGATCGCCGTGGTAAAGGTGTCGAAGTTGAACACCGACACCGCGCCGAAATCCGCCAGAGTCTCCATGATTGCAAGGGCCAGACCAGCACCGATGGCCGGGCGCGCCATTGGCAGCGCCACCCGCCAGAACGCCTGCCAGGGGCTTTGCCCGAGCACCCGGGCCGCCTCCATCAAGCCCTTGCCCTGAGCCAGGAAGGCGCCACGAGCGAGCAGATAGACGTAGGGATAGAACACCAGCACCAACACGATGATCACCCCGCCGGTCGAGCGCACGCGCGGCAGGCGCAAGCCACTGCCGAACCATTCGCGCAGCAGCGTCTGCACCGGGCCGGCGAAATCCAGCAGGCCAACGAAAACGAATGCCAGCACGTAGGCGGGAATGGCGAAAGGCAGCATCAGCGCCCAGTCCAGCCAGCGCCGGCCGGGAAACTCACAGAGGCTGGTGAGCCAGGCCAGGCTCACGCCCAGCAGCGTCACCCCTACGCCGACACCGATCACCAGCGTCAGCGTATTACCGATCAGCCGTGCCATCTGCGTCTGCCACAGGTGCGCCCAGATCTGCTGATCCACGTCGTGCCAGCTCAGCAGCAGCACCGACAGCGGCATCAACACCAGAACGGCGACGGCAAGGACGATGGGGTACCAGCGACGCTGGACGGGATGCGGCACGCGGACTCCTCGACTACGGAAATGACGACGCCCCGGCTAGGCGGGGCGTCGCAGTATAACGGCAGCGCTGGGCTAGTCGATGATCGTTACGCGCTTACTGCCAGCCAGCGCGGTCCATCAGCATGGTCGCTTCGGCCTGGCGCTTGCCAGATACTTCGGTGGCCACGGTATCGGCCTTGAAAGTGCCCCAGGAAGCCACCTCGGCAGACGGTTTCACCGCCGGGTTGGCCGGGTACTCCTGGTTAACACCGGCGAAGATGCTCTGTGCTTCTGCGGTGGTCATCCACTCCAGCAGCTTCTTGGCCTGTTCGGCATGCGGTGCATGCTTGGTCACACCGGCACCGGCCAGGTTGACGTGCACGCCACGGTCGTTCTGGTTCGGCCAGAACGGCTTGACCTTCAGATCCGGCTGCTGTTTGTGCAGACGGCCATAGTAGTAGGTGTTGGTGATGCCCACGTCGCACTGACCGGCGTCGATGGCTTGCAACAGCGCGGTGTCATCCGGGAACACGTCGGTAGCCAGGTTGTTGACCCAACCCTTAACGATTTCTTCGGTCTTCTCGGCGCCATGGGCTTCGATCAGGGTGGCGGTCAGCGACTGGTTGTAGACCTTCTTGCTGGTGCGCAGGCACAGGCGGCCTTCCCAGTTCTTGTCTGCCAACGCTTCGTAGGTGGACAACTCTTCCGGCTTGACGCGCTCGGTGGAGTAGAAAATGGTCCGTGCACGCAGCGACAGGCCGGTCCAGCTGTCGGTGCTGGAGCGGTACTGGGCGGGTATGTTGGCGTCGATCACATCGGACTTGGTTGGCTGCAGCACGCCTTCCTGCTCGGCCTGCCAGAGGTTGCCAGCGTCGACGGTGATCAGCAGGTCAGCCGGGGTGTTGGCACCTTCGGCCTTGAGACGGGCGATCAGCGGGGCTTCCTTGTCGGTGATGAACTTCACCTTGACCCCGGTCTTCTCGGTGTAGAGATCGAATACCGGCTTGATCAGCTCGTCGATACGGGCGGAGTAGACCACCACCTCATCAGCAGCCTGAACGGCGGTTGCCAGGGAGCTGAGAGTGAATGCAGCGAGAAGCGCGTTGCGAGCTTTCATGGGACCAGCCTCTTGTGGGTGAGCAAAGTGGCTGAATAGTAGTGAATGTTATTTGCCTTCTCAACGTAAACAGCGAGACGACACGCAGCAGTTATTACAAGTTGCGTCGTATCAGACTCGCGCCAACTCCGGCAGATCGCCCGATACCCCCAGCGCCTGACGCACGAACAGCGCCTTGGCCTCGGCCTGGCCATCGACCAGGTCGAGGCCGAAATTGCGTAGCAGGCGCAGCGGCAGCGGGTCGGCCTGGAACAGACGCTGGAATCCCTCCATCGCCGCCATCATCGCCAGGTTATGCGGCATGCGCCGGCGCTCGTAGCGGCTCAGCACCCGCTCATCACTGAGGCGCTCGCCGCGCTCGGCGGCATGCAGCAGCACCTCGGCCAGCACCGCCGCATCGAGGAAGCCCAGATTGACCCCCTGCCCGGCCAGCGGATGAATGCTGTGCGCGGCATCGCCGGTCAGCGCCAGCCCCGGCTCGACATAGCGCTTGGCATGGCGCTGACGCAGTGGAATGCACAGACGGCGGTCGGCATGTAGCACCTGGCCCAGGCGATGCTCGAAGGCCTTGCCCAGCTCGACACAGAAGGCGGCATCATCCAGCGCCATCAGGCGCTCAGCCTCAGCCGGTACGGTCGACCAGACGATCGAGCACCAGTGCTCGTCAGCCGGCCCGGCCAAGGGCAGGAAGGCCAGCGGGCCGTCGTCAGTGAAGCGCTGCCAGGCGGTGGCCTGGTGTGGCTGCTCGCAGCGCACGCTGGTGACGATCGCGTGGTGCAGGTAATCCCATTCGCGCGTGGCGCAACCAGCCAGGCGACGCACTGCCGAGTTGGCGCCATCGGCTGCCACCAGCAGCGGCGCACGCAGTTGACGGCCATCGGTGAGAGTCAGCAGCCAGTCATCGCCGGAGCGGCGCAATTGCTCCAGACGCGCACCGGGCAACAGACCGATCTGGCTGTCGTGCAGCCTTTCGAGCAGGGCATCCTGCACCACGCGGTTCTCGACGATATGGCCCAGCGTCTCGGCATGCACGCTGGCGGCGGCGAAGTGGATGCTGCCAGTGCCGGAACCGTCCCACACACGCATCTCGCCATAGGGGCAGGCACGCCGCGCGGCAATGCCAGGCCAAACGCCCAGACGTTCGAGAATGCGCTGGCTGGCCATCGACAATGCGCTGACACGCGGCTCGAACGGCGCCTGCGCAGCGAATGGCGCCACGCTCAGCGGGCTGCCGTCGACGATCAGGATGTCCAGGCCGCAGTGCTCCAGCGCCAGGGCCAGGGTGCTGCCGACCATTCCGGCGCCGACGATGATCAGATCCGCTCGCATATTCATTCCTTGGCTGTCAGAGGCTTCGCGTACCCATGCCCATGGCCTGCCGGGCGAACCAGCGCTTGGCCGGTGGCAGCAGATCGAGGCCGAGCAAACCCAGATTGCGCCCGGCGGTCAGCAGCGGCTGCGCATTACTGAACAGACGCGTCACCTGGTCGGAGAAGCCGACCGTCATGCGCTGATCGAGTTGCTGCCGTTGCTGGTAACGCTGCAGGGTGACGAAGTCGCCCAGCGGTGCCTCGCTGTCGATCAGCACCTCGGCCAGCGCCAGGGTATCGCGCAGCGACAGGTTGTAGCCCTGGCCGGCGATGGGGTGCAGGCTGTGCGCGGCGTTGCCCAGCACCACCAGATGCGCACGCACCTGCTCCTGCGCCTCGACCAGGCTCAGCGGATAGAGATGCCGCGCGCCCACCTGGCACAAGGCACCCAGGCGATAGCCGAAGGCCTCTTGCAACTCAGCCAGGAAGCTTGCCTCGCTGGCCTGTAGCAGGCGCTCGGCGTCGGCGGCGGCACGCGTCCAGACCAGTGCGCAGCGGTTGTCGGTCAAGGGCAGCATGGCCATCGGGCCATCATCGGTGAAACGCTCGAAAGCCTGGCCACGATGCGCCTCCAGCGGGCTGACGTTGGCGATCAGCGCACTCTGCCCATACGGCTTGCTGCTGATATTGATGCCGAGCTGCTCACGCAGGCCGGAACGCCCGCCGTCGGCGAGAATGGCCAGGTCACAATCCAGGCTGCTTTCGTCGCTCAGGCTCAGGCGATAGCCGTCGTCGACACGCTGCATGCCGACCACCTCGGCCGGGCAACGCCATTCGATCACATCCACATCCAGCGCCTGCCAAAGGCAATGGCCGATCCAGGCGTTTTCCACCACGTAGCCGAGCGCCGGCACGCCTTCCTCGATGGCCTGCAGACGCGTGGCGCCGAAACGGCCGCGATCGGATACATGAATCTGCTGAATCGGCTCGGCGCGTTGGGCGATGCTCTGCCACAGGCCGAGGCGCTCATAGATCAGCCGACTGCCGTAGGACAGCGCGGTGGAGCGAGCATCGTAGCTGGGCTGGTACTCGCTGCCCGGGGCGAAGGGCTCGATCAGGGCGATGCGCCAGCCGCGCTGGCGCGCTGTGTCCTGCAGGGCCAGTGCCAGGCTGGCGCCAACCAGACCGCCACCGATGATCGCCAGGTTCACACGGGCCATGGACTCAGGCCGCCTCGGTGCGTGCGGCAGCCATCAAGGCCTCGATCTCGGCGACGGTCTTGGGCACGCCGCCGGTGAGAATCTCGCAGCCCTTCCTGGTCACCACCACGTCATCTTCGATGCGCACACCAATGCCGCGCCATTTCTTGGCGACCTTGTCGTTGTCGGGAGCGATATAGATGCCCGGCTCGACGGTCATCGCCATGCCCGGCTCCAGCACTCGCCACTGGCCGCCAACCTTGTAGTCGCCGACATCGTGCACGTCCATGCCCAGCCAGTGGCCGGCACGGTGCATATAGAAAGGTTTGTAGGCCTCACTGGCGATCAGCTCGTCGACATCGCCTTCGAGCAGGCCCAGCTCGACCAGACCGGCAGTGATCACCCGCACGGTGGCTTCATGGGCCTCGTTCCAGTGCTTGCCCGGGGCGATTTCCTTGAAGGCGGCTTCCTGCGAGGCCAGCACCAGCTCGTAGATGGCCTTCTGCTCGGGGGAGAACCGGCCGCTAACCGGGAAGGTACGGGTGATGTCGCTGGCGTAGCAATCGATCTCGCAGCCGGCGTCGATCAGCACCAGGTCGCCGTCCTTGAGCGGTGCATCGTTCTCGCGGTAGTGCAGGATGCAGGCGTTTTTGCCGGCGGCGACGATGCTGCCGTAGGCCGGCATCTTCGCCCCGCCCTTGCGAAATTCGTAATCCAGCTCGGCTTCCAGGTGGTATTCGTACAGACCGGCGCGGCTGGCCTGCATCGCGCGCACGTGCGCACGCGCACTGATCTCGGCGGCCTCCTTCATCACCTTGACCTCGGCAGCCGACTTGTACAGGCGCATGTCGTGCAACAGGTGATTGAGGGCGACGAACTCGTTCGGCGGCGTGGCGCCCTGACGGGCCTTGGCGCGGATGTGGTTGACCCACTCCATCAGCCGATGATCGAACTCCTGGTTGCAACCGATGGCGTAGTAGACGCGCTCGCGGCCTTCGATCAGCCCCGGCAGGATGTCGTCGATATCGCCGATGGGGAAGGCGTCATCGGCGCCGAATGTACTGATCGCACCGTCCTGGCCGGCGCGCAGGCCGTCCCACAATTCGCGCTCCGGGTCACGCTCGCGGCAGAACAGTACATATTCGCCATGCTCGCGCCCGGGAATCAGCGCCATCACCGCCTCCGGCTCGGGGAAACCGGTGAGGTACTGAAAGTCGCTGTCCTGGCGGTAGACGTGCTCGACGTCACGATTACGGATATACACCGGCGCCGCCGGCAGGATGGCGATGCTGTTGGGTTCCATCTGCGCCATCAGCGCCTTGCGCCGACGGGCATATTCGGACTTGGGAATGCTGATCACGGCAGGCTCCGGCAAAAAATCAGTGCAGGGAGGGTTTGGCGGCAGGCACGGCGGGCTTGGCGCATTCGGTGAACAGCAGCAGCGGCGCCACCCGCAGGTACTCCATGACCTCCATGTAGTCGCTCTCGCCATCTTCGGACTCTTCCAGGGCACTCTGCACCTGGGCGATGGCGGAGAGATCCTGCAACACTTCCATGGCCTCGGCGCTCAGCGCACCGTCGCGGGCGGTCAAGCCGAAACCGGCGAGAAAGCCCTGGCACCATTGCCCCAGCGCGACCGCGCGCTGCGTCAGCGGGGCTTCGTCATCGGGCAACAGCAGCACCACGGTGATGTCCTCGCTGCACAATTCGCCCTTGACCATCTCCTGCAGGCCGATCAGCGCCTGGCGCACGTTGTCCTGCGGCTCGCCGCCGAGCAGATCAGCCGCGTCGAGCAGCCAGGCGTCGGCGTCGAAGCCGGCGCCCGCGCAACTGCGACCCAGCAACAGGCCGTGCAGTTCGGCAGGGGAAACGGGATGCCCGGCGCTGCTGAGCAGAGCGGCGAAGGCGGCGTAGGGAGAGCTTGGAATCGACATAGATAGCTAGGCGCCAGGCGGCGCAATCTCTAGAATGGAGGCCTCGTATCCTAGCACCGGCAGACGCGCCAAGACCATCCGAGGCGCCGGAGTGATGCCGTCATCAGCATCACATCACTGCCAACCGTGGTTTGACCCGCAACGGGCGCATCTAAAAACGTAGGCGAGGTAGTCAGCACAAGGCAAAAACAAGCGAAAAACGGTCGGAGTCGCGCTCGACTTTACGAGTTGCAATTAACATTTTGAGCTTGTTTTTAACGCAGTGATGACAACGCAGGTAGTTTTTAGAGGTGCCCTGAACGGGACAGGCCTATATAGTCCAGCCATTCCCTCCCATAGCGAGAGCCCATGGAAGACGCCGATTTGCACGCATTGACCGCCAAGCTGGAGCTGCTGATCCAGCGTGTCGAGCAGCTAAAGGCTCACAACCGACTCCTGCTGGCGAATGAACAGGCCTGGCGCGAGGAACGCGCTCATCTGATCGAAAAGAACGAATTGGCCCGGCACAAGGTCGAATCGATGATTTCGCGCCTCAAAGCCCTGGAGCAGGACTCATGACCCAGTCGAACACCGTGACCGTCCACATTCTGGACAAAGAATATTGCATCGCCTGCCCGCAGGATGAACGCGCCAACCTGGAAAGCGCTGCCCGCTACCTGGACGGCAAGATGCGTGAAATCCGCACCAGCGGCAAGGTGATTGGCGCCGACCGCGTGGCGGTGATGGCCGCTCTGAACATCACCCATGACCTGCTGCACAAGCAGCAGCGCCTGGATCAGGACGCCAGCTCCACCCGCCAGCAGGTACGCGATCTGCTCGATCGTGTCGACCATGCGCTGGCCGACGACCCGACGCCCTGAGCACCTCCATGCCTGCCGGTTCGTCGCAGGCCGCCCCGCACACCCTCTGTTCGGGTATACTAAGCCCAACTTCCTGGGGTGTGCGCCAGTCGGTGATGTCCCTGAGCCGATACGCACAACCACGGGGGTTGCATGTTGGGGCCGGTGTGCATGTCCGCCTGACGGAAAGCCTTAACGCCTCCTGCAACCTCCACCTTGAACTTTCGGGTTCAAGGGCTAAACCGACAGCGGCACGCCGGGAAGTCATCATTTCCTGCAGCGCGTTTCAGCACTGCTATCTGCCTCAGCACAACCTCACCTCATGACCACGTCCAGCACTCCCAGTCGCCCGCAACTGCGCCGCGTACTGCGCCAGCGCCGTCGTGCGCTCAGCCGTAGCCAGCAACGTCTTGCTGCACGCAACCTGTATCGGCAACTGGCACAAAGCCCGCAGTTTCGTCGCGCCCGGCACATCGCCCTGTACCTGCCCAACGATGGTGAAATCGATCCGCGGCCACTGCTCGCCGCTGCGCAGAAACGCGGCAAGCACATCTACCTGCCGGTGCTCAGCGCCTGGCCGCGCACCAAGATGGTCTTCCAGCGCGTCAGCCGGCACGAGAAACTGGCAGGTAATCGTTTTCGCATCCTCGAACCACGCCCGCAGCCAAAGCGCCAACGCAAGGTCTGGGCCCTGGATCTGGTGCTGCTGCCGCTGGTGGGCTTCGATGATCGTGGCGGGCGCCTGGGCATGGGAGGTGGTTTCTACGACCGCAGCCTGGCCTATCTGCACAGACGCAAAAATTGGCACATGCCGACACTACTGGGCCTGGCGCACGAATGTCAGCGCGTGGACGAACTGGCGATGGCCAGCTGGGACGTGCCCTTGCAGGCAACGGTGACGGACAAGGCGTGGTATTGAGGTGAACCCTGCGGCACCGCACTCCCTGCGGTGCTCACGCGGGCAAGCGGAGTGTCAGGGCTGCTGCGTGATATTGGCTGGAGCGTCGCCCTGGCGTTCCCAGAGACTCTGGGTGTAACCCGTGGTAACCACACCCAGGCTGAACAGTACGACGAGAACCCACAGAAGATCTGGCTTGCGTTTCATCTATTGCCTCCCCCTTCAAGGCAATGCGCACGTTGGTCGCGCGTTATTGTTGTGTGCAATAAGGCGGCGCTAGGTGTTTAGCCGGGCATTTTCCGCCAGTCCCGAACGCAGTGCAATTTCCGGCGTCAACCGACCGTCGGAGACTTTCACTCAAACAAGCGTCCGCTTACGGACAGACCTGCAGGAGCAAAGTTCATGCCTCATTGGCTGATGAAATCCGAACCCGACGAACTGTCGATTCTCGACCTGCAACGCCTGGGCAAAACGCGCTGGGATGGCGTACGTAATTACCAGGCGCGCAACTTCATGCGCGCGATGCGGGCAGGCGACCTGTTCTTCTTCTATCACTCCAGTTGCCCGCAGCCGGGCATCGCCGGCATTGCACGCATTGCCGGCGAGATCTACCCGGACCCGACCGCGCTCGACCCAGACAGCCATTATCACGACCCCAAGGCCAGTATCGAGAAGAACCCCTGGAGCGCCCTGGACGTCGAATTCGTCGAAGCCTTCGACAAGGTTCTGCCCCTGCAGCAGCTGAAGAACAACCCGCTACTGGCCGAACTGGCGCTGGTACAGCGCGGCAGCCGCCTGTCCGTGATGCCGGTCAGCGATGACCAGTGGGCGGCCATTCTCGCCATGCGTTGAGTCAACTGCGGCACTGTGCTATCACCCTACAGAGCCTCAGGAGTTATCCATGCCGGCATCCTCCGTCTGGCCGGCGCGCCTTGCGCTGGCGTTCCTGTTAGTGGTGCTGAGCAGCGCCAGCGTTCTACTGTGGCGCCAGATCGATGCCGTGCAACAGCAGCGCATCGACGAGCGTATCGGTTATCAGGCACGCAGCCTGGCACGCCAGCTGGAAAGCACCCTGCACTTGGAAGTCGCCAGCCTCGAGCGTATCGCCCGCCTGTGGAACAGTCTGGGTCGCCTGCCACGTGCCAGCTGGGACGAGGAGGTCGAACTGACCCTGCGCGGCTTTCCGGTCTACCAGTCGATCCAGTGGGTCGGCGCCGACCTGCACATGCGCTGGCTGCTGCCGGTCGCCGGCAACGAAGCGGCGCTGAATTTCACGCTGGCCCCCGAACACCCGAATTATCCGCTGGCCATGGAAGCCCGTGACAGCGGTGAGCAGCGCTTCTCCGGCAGTTTCGAACTGGTGCAGGGCGGACGCGGCTTCGTCCTTTACACCCCCCTGTACCGGATGCAGGAAGGCACGCGAGTGTTCGACGGCTTCCTCCAGGGCGTATTTCGCGTCGAGCCGCTGATGCTGCAGTTGCTCACCCAGATCGACCGCGAAGCCTTCAATCTCGAGCTGCTGGAGCATGACAAGAGCCTGTACCGACATGGCACGGCGGATAGCGATGCACCGCACAGCCTGCAACTGGGTCTGAGTCTGCTCAACAACCAGAGCTTCAGCCTGCGCCTGAGCCCCACCGAGCAATTGCTCGACCAGCTCGAGTCGCCACTCCCCGGCGTGGTGCTCGGCGCCAGCCTGGCCATCAGCCTGCTGCTGGTCGCGGCCCTGGCCCTGGCCCTGGAGAACAGCCGCCGCGCCCGGGCCCTGCAACTGGCCAATCGACGTTTCCGCGAGGAAGCCGAACGCCGTGAAGAAACCGAACAGCGCCTGCGCGAGAACCGTGAACGTCTGCAGCTGGTGCTCGACCTGACCGACTCCAGCCATGACGGACTGTTCATCTTCGACAGCGACAGCCGCGAGCTGCTGCACATGAACCAGGCCACCTACGCCACGCTCGGCTACCGCCCCGAGCAGTTCGCCGAATTGCTGCGCGATGCCCCGGACAAGCTCATGCCGGGCTTTCATCGCTGGCTGGAACAGGCGCGCCAGGCACAGCGCGACAACCTGTCGCGGATCTTCCAGCGCGAACTGATTCGCCGCGACGGCAGCCGGCAGCCGGCCGAAATCAACACCCAACTGGTGCAACTGCATGATCACGAATACCTGATCGCGGTTTCCCGCGACAACAGCGAGCGCCTGCAACTGGAAGCGCAATTGCAGCGTCTGTCACAGCTCGACGGCCTGACCGGCCTGTACAACCGTCGCTACTTCGATCAGCAATTGCTGACTGAATGGCGCCGCCTGCGTCGCCTCGCGGCACCCTTGGCACTGCTGATGCTGGATATCGACTACTTCAAGCCCTACAACGATGCCCTCGGCCACCTCGCCGGTGACGATGTCCTGCGCAAAGTCAGCGCAGCCCTGCGCGAAAGCCTGCAGCGCGAAGGCGACACCGCCTGCCGTTACGGCGGCGAGGAGTTCGCCATCATCCTCGCCAACACCCATCAGGAGGGTGCCGAGCAGGTCGCCGCACGCATCCATGCGGCGGTTGCCAGCCTGGATATCAAGCACCCAAGCAGCCCGCTGGGGCGTTTGACCCTGAGTATCGGCATCACCGTAGTGGATCCGGTGATTAACGAACAGCCAGGCGAATTGCTCGCCCAGGGCGATCAGGCGCTGTACCTTGCCAAACATGAAGGGCGTAACCGCACCTGCCTGTGGCAGCCGCCCGTGCTTGACCTGCATCAAGCCACCTGAGGCCCATTCGGCAGACAATCGACAGGTCGTGAAAACCCCGCAACCGGGGTTCAACAGGGAAGCCGAAATGATCAACATCACATCTCGCCAGGCCGTTCTGCTCGCTGCCGCCGTCGCCCTACTGGCTGCCACAGCCTGGTGGCAGCTGCGCCCGAACGGCCTGGGCGAGGGCTTCGCCAGCGGCAACGGACGCATCGAAGCCACCGAAGTGGATGTGGCCACCAAGCTGGCCGGGCGCGTTGCCAACATCGAGGTCGACGAAGGGGACTTCGTCGAGCCAGGCCAGGTTCTCGCGCGCATGGACACTCAGGTGCTCGAGGCCCAACTGGCGCAGGCCCGCGCCCAATTGCGCCAGGCCGAGAATGGCCAGACCACCGCCGCCAGCCAGATCAGCCTGCGCCAAAGCGAGAAGCTGGCTGCCGAAGCCGTGGTGCGCCAGCGCCAGGCCGAGCTGGATGCCGCACGCAAACGTCACGCGCGCAGCGCCACCCTGGTCAAGCGCAACGCCCTGGCGCAGCAGACGCTGGATGACGATCTGGCCCGCCTGCAAAGCGCCGAAGCCGCGCTGGCCGCCGCGCGCGCCCAGGTCAGCTCGGCCGAGGCCGGTATCGCCGCCGCGCAATCGCAGGCCATCGAAGCGCAATCAGCGACCGAGGCCGCCCGCGCCAGCGTCGAGCGCCTGCAGGTGGACATCGATGACAGCCTGCTCAAGGCGCCTCGCGCCGGTCGCGTGCAATACCGCGTGACCCAACCCGGTGAAGTGCTCGGTGCCGGCGGCAAGCTGCTCAACCTGGTGGATCTCACCGACGTCTACATGACCTTCTTCCTGCCCGAACGCCAGGCCGGTCGCGTCGCCCTCGGCAGCGAGGTACGCCTGGTGATCGATGCCGTACCGCAGTACGTGATTCCGGCCAGGGTCAGCTATGTCGCCAGCGTCGCCCAGTTCACCCCGAAGAGCGTGGAAACCGCCAACGAGCGCGAGAAACTGATGTTCCGGGTCAAGGCGCGCCTCGATCCCGAGTTGCTGAGCAGGCACCTGCAGCAGGTCAAGACCGGCGTACCGGGCATGGCCTACCTGCGCCTCGACCCTGACGCCAAGTGGCCCGCGCATCTGGCGATCAAGGTTCCGCAATGAACGCGCCGGTCGCACGCCTGAGCGGCGTCGGCCTGCGCTACGGCCAGACCCACGCGCTGCAACAGGTTGAGCTGGCACTGCCGGCCCGCTGCATGGTCGGCCTGATCGGCCCCGATGGCGTCGGCAAGTCCAGTCTGCTGGCGCTGATCGCCGGGGCGCGGAAGATTCAGGACGGCCGCGTCGAAGTGCTCGACGGCGACATGGCCGATGCCCGTCATCGGCGCAATGTCTGCCCGCATATCGCCTACATGCCGCAGGGTCTGGGCAAGAACCTCTACCCGACGCTGTCGGTGTTCGAGAACCTGGATTTCTTCGGCCGCCTGTTCGGTCAGGACGCTGCCGAGCGCGAGCGGCGCATCGACGACCTGCTGCGCAGCACCGGTATGTCGGCCTTCCGCGAGCGTCCAGCGGGCAAGCTGTCAGGCGGCATGAAGCAGAAGCTGGGGCTGTGCTGCGCGCTGATCCACGACCCCGACCTGCTGATCCTCGACGAGCCAACCACCGGCGTCGACCCGCTGTCGCGCAACCAGTTCTGGGAACTGATCGCGCGCATCCGCGCACAGCGTCCGCAGATGAGCGTGCTGGTGGCCACGGCCTATATGGAGGAAGCCGAACGCTTCGACCACCTGGTAGCGATGGATGCCGGCCGCGTGCTGGCTGAAGGCAGCCCGGCCGAATTGCGCGAACGCACCAACTGCGCCAGCCTGGAGCAGGCCTTTATCGCGCTGTTGCCCGAAGAGCGTCGGCGTGGCCATCAGCAGGTGCTCATTCCACCCCTGCAAGACAGCCACGAGATCGCCATCGAAGCCAAGGGTCTAACCATGCGCTTCGGTGATTTCGTCGCCGTCGATTCGGTGTCGTTTCGCATCCGCCGGGGCGAAATCTTTGGTTTTCTCGGCTCCAACGGCTGCGGCAAGAGCACCACCATGAAGATGCTTACCGGCCTGTTGCCAGCGTCCGAGGGCGAGGCGCTGCTGTTCGGCCAGGCAGTTGACCCGCGCGACATGGCCACGCGCAAGCGGGTCGGCTACATGTCCCAGGCGTTCTCCCTGTATGGCGAACTGACGGTGCGGCAGAACCTGGTGCTGCACGCGCAACTCTTTCACGTACCCGCCGAGGAGATCGAGCCACGCGTGGCGCAGATGGCCGCACGCTTCGACCTCGGCGAGGTCATGGACATGCTCCCCGAGCGCCTGCCATTGGGCATCCGCCAGCGCCTGTCGCTGGCCGTGGCGGTGATTCACAAGCCGGAAATCCTCATCCTCGACGAGCCCACCTCAGGCGTCGACCCGGTGGCGCGTGACGGTTTCTGGCAACTGATGCTCGACCTGTCGCGCCAGGACGGCGTGACCATCTTCATCTCCACCCACTTCATGAACGAGGCGCAGCGCTGCGACCGCATCTCGCTGATGCACGCCGGCCGCGTGCTCGACAGCGACACGCCGCAAGGCTTGATGGACAAACGCGGCCTGGACAGCCTGGAAGCCACCTTCATCGCCTACCTGCAGGAGGCGGTTGGCGAGCAAGCGGTCAGCGAGGCGCCGCCGCTGGAACAGGCGCCGCCACAACAGCGTCAACGCTTCAGCCTGCGCCGCCTGCTCAGCTATGCCCGCCGCGAAGCGCTGGAGCTGCGCCGCGACCCGATCCGTGGCGGCATGGCGCTGCTCGGCACCGTGCTGCTGCTGTTCATCATCGGCTATGGCATCAGCCTCGACGTCGAAGACCTGACCTTCGCCGTGCTCGATCGCGACCAGACCACCACCAGCCAGGAATACCACCTCAACCTGTCCGGCTCGCGCTACTTCCTGGAGAAGGCGCCGCTCTCCGACTACGACGAGTTGGAACGGCGCCTGCGCAATGGCGATATCAGCCTCGCCGTGGAGATTCCGCCGCACTTCGGTCGCGATCTCAAGCGCGGCGACAATCCGCAGATCGGCATGTGGATCGACGGCGCCATGCCGACCCGCGCCGAAACCATCAAGGGCTACGTCACCGGCCTGCATCAGCACTACCTGGCGGAACTGGCGCGCCGCTCACCCCAGCCACAAACCGCCAGCGCCGCCGAACTGGAAGTGCGCTACCGCTATAACCCCGATGTGGAAAGCCTCAAGGCCATGGTACCGGCAGTGATTCCGCTGCTACTGATGCTGATCCCAGCGATGCTCACGGCGCTGGGCGTGGTGCGCGAGAAGGAGCTGGGCTCGATCATCAATCTCTACGTTACCCCGGTCACCCGCCTGGAATTCCTGCTCGGTAAACAACTGCCCTACATCGCCCTGGGCTTGTTCAACTTCATCCTGCTGATGCTGCTGGCAGTCACGGTGTTCGACATCCCGCTCAAGGGCAACCCGCTGACTCTGCTGGCCGGCGCCCTGCTCTATCTGGCCTGCGCCACCGGACTCGGCCTGCTCATGTCGACCTTCACCAACAGTCAGATCGCCGCCGTGTTCGGCACCGCCATCGTCACCCTGCTGCCGGCCATCCAGTTTTCCGGGCTGATCTACCCGGTGGCCTCGCTGGAAGGCGCGGGCGCGCTGATCGGCCAGCTCTACCCGACCTCGCAGTTTCTGGTGATCAGCCGCGGCATCTTCTCCAAGGCGCTGGAGCTGCAGGACCTGACCGGCTACTTCACCGCTCTGGCGCTGACCATCCCGCTGCTGACGCTGTTCAGCGCTAGCCTGCTGCGCAAACAGGAGGTGTGATGGAACGCCTGGCCAACATTCTGCACCTAGGTATCAAGGAGCTGCGCAGCCTGCAGCATGACCTGGCGCTGGTATTGCTGATCATCTGGGCCTTCAGCATGGGCATCTACTCGGCCGCAACCAGCATGCCGGAGAGCCTGCACAACGCCGCCATCGCCGTGGTCGACGAAGACCAGTCGCAACTCTCCGAACGGCTGATCCAGGCCTTCCAGGCGCCCTACTTCCGTACCCCGCAACGTATCGACCTGAACGAGATGGATCGCGGCATGGATGCCGGGCGCTACACCTTCACCCTGAACATTCCGCCGAACTTCCAGCGCGACGTGCTCGCCGGTCGCAGCCCGGCAATCCAGCTCAACGTCGATGCCACCCAGGTCAGCATGGCCTTCACCGGTGCCGGCTACATCCAGAATATCGGCGCCAGCGAGGTGGCCGAGTTCGTCCGCCGCTACCGGGGCGAGCTGCAGCAGCCAGCCGAACTGGTGGCACGCATAGAGTTCAACCCCAACCTGACGCGCGCCTGGTTCGGCTCGGTGATGGAGGTGATCAACCAGATCACCATGCTGTCGATCATCCTCACCGGCGCGGCGCTGATCCGCGAACGCGAGCACGGCACCGTCGAACACCTGCTGGTGATGCCGGTGACGCCACTGGAAATCATGCTGGCCAAGGTCTGGTCGATGGGGCTGGTGGTGCTCACAGCTGCGGCGCTGTCACTGCTGCTGGTGGTGCAGGGCTGGCTACAGGTGCCGATCGAGGGTTCGATTGTGCTGTTTCTGGCTGGCGCGGCGCTGCACCTGTTCGCCACTACCTCGATGGGCATCTTCTTCGGCACGGTGGCGCGCTCGATGCCGCAATTGGGCCTGCTGATCATCCTGGTGCTGTTGCCGCTGCAGATCCTCTCCGGCGGCACCACGCCGCGCGAAAGCATGCCGGAGCTGGTACAGCAGATCATGCTCGCGGCGCCGACCACCCACTTCGTCGCACTGGCCCAGGCCATTCTCTATCGCGGCGCCGGGCTGAGCATCGTCTGGCCGTACATGCTGGCCATTGCCGGCATCGGCACGCTGTTCTTCATCGCCGCGCTGACGCGTTTTCGCAAGACCCTGGCGCAGATGGCCTGAACACCCCGGAGCCGGCTTTTCATAGGAGCCCCGCCCCGGGGCGAAGCTTTTCCATTGCGCCCCGGTTCACGGCGGGGCGCCGCTCCTACGCATTCACAGCGTCGACGCTTGACTGATTATGCCGCCTTTCACTGAATGATCAGATTGTTGAACAGCAGGTCTTCGACGATGGGCTTGCCCTCTTCATCATTGATCGCGTCCTGCACCTTCTTCAACGCCTCCAGGCGCAGATTCTCACGGCCATCGGGGGCGTTGATGGTCTCGCTGGTCTGCGCCGAGAACAGCATCACCAGTTGGTGGCGGATCAGCGGCTCATGCAGCTTGAGCTTCTCCTCGGCCTCGGTGCCGTTCACCCGCAGCGACACATCGGCCTTGAAGAACTTCAGACGATTGCCCGGATCCGCCAGATTGCCGATCAGCGCCGGGAACAGGTTGTGATACAGCGTTGCCGGCACCTCTTCCTTCTTCTCCGAAGAGGCCAGGGCAGGCAGGCAGATCGACAGGCTCAGCAGCAGGGCGGTCAACAGTTTCACGTTCGGCACTCCATCGGGGATGTGCCTAGCATAGCCATCCGCGCGCATGTACCCAAGCCCGGCGCTTATGCCGACCTATCAGGCATCGGCATGCTCGTTGACCCTCGGCGGGCGCTTTCTACACTGCAAGGCACCCTGCAAGAGGAATGACCTTAATGAAAGCCCTGCTGTGCAAAGCCTTCGGCCCCGCCGACACCCTGGTACTGGAAGACCTGCCAAGCCCCGAACCGAAAAAGAACGAGGTGCTGATCGAGGTGCAGGCCGCCGGGGTCAACTTCCCCGACACGCTGATCATCGAAGGCAAATACCAGTTCAAGCCGCCCTTCCCCTTCGCCCCGGGCGGTGAGGTAGCCGGCGTGGTCAAGGCCGTCGGCGAGAAGGTCAGCCATCTGCGCGCCGGTGATCGGGTGATGGCGCTGACGGGTTGGGGCGGCTTTGCCGAAGAGGTCGCCGTGCCGGCCTACAACGTATTGCCGGTGCCCAAGAGCATGGACCTGACCACCGCTGCTGCTTTCGGCATGACCTACGGCACCTCGATGCATGCCCTCAAGCAACGCGCCAACCTGCAACCGGGTGAAACCCTGCTGGTGCTCGGCGCCTCCGGTGGCGTCGGTCTGGCCGCGGTGGAAATCGGCAAGGCCATGGGCGCCAAGATCATCGCCGCCGCGAGCAGCGCCGAGAAGCTGGAAGTGGCGCGTAACGCCGGCGCGGATGAGCTGATCAACTACAGCGAGCAAAGCCTGAAGGACGAGGTAAAACGCCTCACCGGCGGCCAGGGTGTGGATGTGATCTACGACCCGGTGGGCGGCACACTGTTCGAAGAAGCCTTCCGCAGCATCGGCTGGAACGGCCGTTTCCTGGTGGTGGGTTTCGCCGCCGGCGGCGGTATCCCGGCCCTGCCAGCCAACCTGCCTTTGCTCAAGGGCGCCTCCCTAGTCGGCGTATTCTGGGGCTCCTTCGCCCAGCGCCAGCCGCAGGACAACGCCGCGAACTTCCAGCAACTGTTCGCCTGGCACGCCGAAGGCAAGCTCAAGCCGCTGGTATCGCAGACCTTCCCGCTGGAGCGCGGCGGCGAAGCCATCGCTACCCTCGGCCAGCGCAAGGCAGTGGGCAAGGTGGTAGTAACCGTTCGGTGACGCTGCAGCCAATCCCGATCAGATAAGCTTGCCAAAGCGGTCTTTCGTAGGAGCCCCGCCCCAGGGCGAAGCTTTTCAATCGCGTATCGCCCTGGTTCGCGGCGGGGCGCCGCTCCTACCCACTGGCAGCGTCGACGCTTAACTGACAGACATTAGCTTGTTAATTCAACTTCGTGGCGCGTAGGCGAACACATCGGCGCGCATCTGGTGGGCGTCCATGCCGGCCTCGACCAGTGCGTCGAGCGTGGCATAGACCATCGCTGGTGAACCGCTAGCGTAGACGTGCAAGGCCTTGAGGTCAGGGAAATCCTCGCGCACCGCTTCGTGCAGCAGGCCGCAACGGCCCTGCCAGCCACATTGTTCGCTGACCACCTGATGCAGGCGCAGGTTGTCCAGCTGTTGCCACTCAGCCCAGTGCGGCAGCTCGTAGAAATCTTCGGGGCGACGCGCGCCCCAGTACAGGTGCACCGGATGGGTGAAGCCTGCCGCGCGGCAGTGCTCGATCAGGCTGTGCATCTGGCCCATGCCTGTGCCGGCAGCGATCAGCACCAGCGGGCCATCGGGCAGATCGGCGAGGTGAGTGTCACCGTAGGGCATCTGCACGCGCGCCATGCCGGTTGTGCGCAGCGCCTCCAGCAGATCGATACTGCTGTCTTCACGGGCGAGAATGTGCAATTCCAGTTCGCGTCCGGCATGCGGCGCCGACGCCAGGGAGAATGCCGCCATCTCGCCATCCGGGCGCTGCAGCAGCAGGTACTGCCCGGCGTGATAGCGCGGCGCCTTGCCGGCCGGGGCGCGCAGGCGCACACGGAACACGTCGCCGCCCACGTCCTGGCACTCGACCACCTGGCAACTCAGCTCGCGCACCGGCAGTTCGCCCGGCGCCAGCACGCCATCCCAATGCAGCACGCAGTCTTCCAGCGGTTCGGCGAGGCAGGTGAACAGCTCGCCGTGATCCAGCTCCACACCGTTCTGCCGCACACGGCCTTCCACCAGCAAGGCAGCGCAGATATGGCAATTGCCGTTGCGGCAGCTCTGCGGGCAGTCGTAACCCAGACGACGGGCGCCATCGAGGATACGCTCGCCCGGCTGCAGGGCAAGGGTGATGCCGGAGGGTTGCAGGGTGACGTTCATCAATCGATTCCCAGCTCGCTCCACAGCGCGTCGACGCGCGCCACCACGGCCGGATCCTTCTCGATGGCGCGGCCCCACTCGCGAGTGGTCTCGCCCGGCCACTTGTGGGTAGCGTCCAGGCCCATCTTCGAGCCCAGGCCGGAGATCGGCGAGGCGAAGTCGAGGTAGTCGATCGGCGTGTTGTCGATCATCACCGTGTCGCGTTTGGGGTCCATGCGCGTGGTAATCGCCCAGATCACGTCGTTCCAGTCCCGTGCATTGATATCGTCGTCGGTGACGATCACGAACTTGGTGTACATGAACTGCCTGAGGAACGACCACACACCCAGCATGACGCGCTTGGCGTGGCCTGGGTACTGCTTCTTCATGGTCACCACCGCCATGCGGTAGGAACAGCCTTCCGGCGGCAGGTAGAAGTCGGTGATCTCGGGGAACTGCTTCTGCAGGATGGGCACGAACACTTCGTTCAGCGCCACGCCGAGGATCGCCGGCTCATCCGGCGGGCGGCCGGTGTAGGTACTGTGGTAGATCGGGTCGCGGCGGCGAGTGATGCGCTCGACGGTGAACACCGGGAAGGTGTCGACCTCGTTGTAGTAGCCGGTGTGATCACCATAGGGACCTTCCGGCGCGGTTTCGCCGGGATGGATCACCCCTTCGAGGACGATCTCGGCGCTGGCCGGCACCTGCAGATCACTGCCACGGGCCTTGACCAGCTCAGTGCGATGACCGCGCAGCAAGCCGGCGAAAGCGTATTCGGACAGGGTATCGGGCACGGGCGTCACGGCACCGAGAATGGTCGCCGGGTCGGCGCCAAGCGCAACACAGACGGGGTAGGGTTTGTCCGGGTACTTCTGGCACCAGTCACGAAAATCCAGCGCGCCGCCACGGTGGCTGAGCCAGCGCATGATCACCTTGTTGTGGCCGATCACCTGCTGGCGATAGATACCGAGGTTCTGCCGCTCCTTGTTCGGGCCCTTGGTGATGGTCAGGCCCCAGGTGATCAGCGGCGCCACGTCGCCCGGCCAGCAATGCTGAATAGGCAGTTTGCCGAGGTCGACGTCATCGCCCTCCTCGATCACTTCATGGCAGGGCGCGTCCTTGACCACCTTGGGCGCCATGGAAATGACCTTCTTGAAGATCGGCAGCTTGCTCCAGGCGTCCTTGAGCCCCTTGGGCGGCTCGGGCTCCTTGAGAAAGGCCAGCAGCTTGCCGATCTCGCGCAACTCGGACACCTCTTCGGCGCCCATGCCCAAGGCCACGCGCTTGGGCGTGCCGAACAGGTTGCCGAGCACCGGCACGTCGAAACCGGTGGGCTTTTCGAACAGCAGCGCCGGGCCGCCCTTGCGCAGGGTGCGGTCGCAGATTTCGGTCATTTCCAGAATCGGCGAAACCGGGGTCTGGATGCGCTTGAGTTCGCCGCGCTTTTCCAGTTCACGGATGAAGTCGCGCAGGTCGCGATACTGCATGCAGGAGCCTCGTGTCGGACAGGCCAGAGTCGGCCGCAAAGTTTAGCGCCGAAGTCGGACTTTCAGAAGCGCCAGTGAAAGTGACGGACAGCAAAAGGCCGGGTTTCCCCGGCCTTTTGGCAAGCCACAACGCTTATTTGCGCTTCATCGACAGGAAGAACTCGTCGTTGGTCTTGGTGGCCTTGAGCTTGTCGATGAGGAACTCGATGGCCGCAATCTCATCCATCGGGTGCAGCAGCTTGCGCAGAATCCACATGCGCGACAGCTCTTCTTCGCCAGTCAGCAACTCTTCGCGGCGGGTGCCGGACTTGTTGATGTTGATCGCCGGAAAGGTGCGTTTCTCGGAAACGCGACGGTCGAGGATCAGCTCCATGTTGCCGGTGCCTTTGAATTCCTCGTAGATCACTTCGTCCATCTTCGAGCCGGTTTCCACCAGCGCGGTGGCGATGATGGTCAGCGAGCCGCCTTCTTCGATGTTACGTGCGGCGCCGAAGAAGCGCTTGGGCTTCTCCAGGGCGTGGGCATCGACACCACCGGTCAGCACCTTGCCGGAGCTGGGGATCACGGTGTTGTAGGCACGTGCCAGACGGGTGATGGAGTCGAGCAGGATGACCACATCCTTCTTGTGCTCGACCAGGCGCTTGGCCTTCTCGATCACCATTTCAGCGACCTGCACGTGGCGGGTCGGCGGCTCGTCGAAGGTCGAGGCAACCACTTCGCCGCGCACGGTGCGCTGCATTTCGGTCACTTCTTCCGGGCGCTCGTCGATCAGCAGAACGATCAGGTGGCACTCGGGGTTGTTGCGGGTGATGTTGCTGGCGATGTTCTGCAGCATGATGGTCTTGCCCGCTTTCGGCGGAGCGACGATCAGGCCGCGCTGGCCCTTGCCAATCGGCGCGCAGAGGTCGATCACGCGGCCGGTGATGTCCTCGGTGGAGCCGTTACCGGCTTCCATGGTCAGGCGCTTGTTGGGGAACAGCGGCGTCAGGTTCTCGAACAGGATCTTGTTCTTGGCGTTTTCCGGGCGGTCGAAGTTGATGCTGTCGACCTTGAGCAGGGCGAAGTAACGCTCACCTTCCTTCGGCGGGCGGATCTTGCCGACGATGGTGTCACCGGTACGCAGGTTGAAACGGCGGATCTGGCTGGGCGAGACGTAGATATCGTCCGGGCCGGCCAGGTAGGAAGAGTCGGCAGAGCGGAGGAAGCCGAAACCGTCCTGGAGGATCTCCAGCACGCCGTCACCGGAAATTTCCTCGCCGCCTTTGGCATGCTTTTTCAGCAGGGCGAAGATGATGTCCTGCTTGCGCGAACGGGCCATGTTTTCCAGGCCCATTTGTTCGGCCATGTCCAGCAGTTCGGCAATCGGCTTTTGCTTGAGTTCGGTCAGATTCATAGGAATGACGTGATCATCGAGAGGAGAAGAAAGCTGTTAGCTTGAGAGGCCGCGCCGCAGAGAAGGCGACAGGATCGCGAACGAATTCGTATAGGAATGAATCGGCGACGGCGTGCAGAGAGCTGCATGAAAGATGCAGCGAGGCCGAATTTAACACCGTGAAAAAACAGCGTCTAGCCCTAAAAACGAAAAACCCCGCAAAAAGCAGGGCCTTCCAGAGCGACTTGCCTCAGAGGTGTAGGGTGGGCTTCAGCCCACCAGCACGCCACCTGCGAACAGCTCGGTGGGCTAAAGCCCACCCTACTCTTTAGATGTTGCTGTCGAGGAAGGCTGCCAGCTGCGACTTGGACAGCGCGCCAACCTTGGTCGCTTCGACGTTGCCGTTCTTGAACAGCATCAGGGTCGGGATACCACGCACGCCGTACTTCGGCGGGGTTTCCTGGTTTTCGTCGATGTTCAGTTTGCAGATCTTCAGCTTGCCTTGGTATTCCTTGGCGATCTCGTCGAGCACCGGAGCAATCATTTTGCACGGGCCGCACCACTCAGCCCAGTAGTCGACCAGAACCGGACCTTCAGCCTGGATGACGTCCTGGTCGAAGCTGGCGTCGCTGACGTTGGTGATGAATTCGCTCATGAGGAGTCTCCGTGTATTCGGAAGCAAAAATTTGCCGGGAGGAATTTTTGACGTCGCTTGCGACGGCCCGAAGGGTTACCGCCAAGGATGGCAGGCAACCAAAAAGTGGCGCCATCATAGCCCGGCTTGAGTGACACCGAAAGGCACTGGCGATTGAGCCACTCAATAGTTTCAATCACCCAAGGTGATGAAGGCGATTCCGGTACGCAGCGCTGCCGCGCGAATGTGCTGCTGCATGGCCTTTTGCGCCGGGCCGGCAGCATGCCGGGCCAGCGCCTTGAGAATCTTGCGATGCTCCTGCCAGGTTTCCTGCGCACGCTCCGGGCGGATGAACGGCAGCTTCTGACTTTCCAGGAAAATATCCGCGCTGGACGTCACCAGAGCACACATCGCCTGATTGCCGCTGGCGACAAGAATACGCTGGTGAAATTCGAAATCCAGCCGGTTGGCTTGCTCGAAATCGCCCGCACGCAGCTCGCGGCGCATCTGCTCGACGTTGTCTTCAAGAATGTCCAATTCCTCGGCCGTCATCACCCCGGCCGCCAGACCACAGGCGAAACCCTCCAGGGCGAAGCGCAGCTGAAAGGTATCGGCCGCCGACACCTGCGCAGCGAAGGGCCAGGCGAACGCATGGGCTGCCTCTGCCTTCGCCGCATCCTGAACGAACACGCCCTTGCCGGCCTGCACGCTGACCAGGCCCAGCGCGCTGAGCGATGACAACGCCTCGCGCAGAGAGGCACGACTGATCCCGAGACGCTCAGCCAGATCGCGCTGCGACGGCAGGACGTCGCCGGGGCGATAGCCCTCGTCTTCGATCAGACGGCGGATCGCCTGCAAGGCATATTCGGGTACCGCGCGGGGAGCGGAAGCATTCATCGCTGTTCGGGCCGGTCAGTCCAGTTAGGCCGCCTTTGTAAGGCCAGAACACCACTCCAGGCAAGCGACGCGCCCTCATGGAACACGCCGCAAAGCGAACGCACCAGGATGGACCAGCAATCATGCTGACCGACTGGTCAGCTCCGCCAACTGTTCAGACCAGTAAGACCTTGTTTCAGCTCGCCTGAAGCGATGAAAGCCCTTGTTTCATTGAACTTGGCACAACCGATGCACTGCACGAACCAGGCAAAACGCTTCAGTTTTCGTTCATTCATCGGGAGTTCGACATGCGCACATTTCACCGCACCCTGCTGGGTACCCTGTTCGCCGCCCTGGCCTTCGGCGCCAGCACCGCTCACGCCGATGCACTCGAAGACATCAGCAAGGCTGGCGTACTGAAGGTCGCCGTGCCGCAGGATTTCCCACCGTTCGGTTCGGTCGGCCCGGACATGAAACCGCGTGGCCTGGACATCGATACCGCGCAACTGCTGGCCGACAAGCTGGCGGTGAAGCTGGAGCTGACCCCGGTCAACAGCACCAACCGCATTCCTTTCCTCACCACCGGCAAGGTCGATCTGGTGATTTCCAGCCTCGGCAAGAACCCCGAGCGTGAGGCGGTGATCGACTTTTCGGCGCCCTATGCGCCCTTCTATCTCGGCGTGTTCGGCCCCGAAGACGCCGCCATCGCCAGCCTCGATGACCTGAATGGCAAGACTATCAGCGTCACTCGCGGCTCGATCGAAGACATCGAACTGAGCAACGTCGCCCCGAAAGGCGCCACCATCAAGCGCTTCGAGGACAACAACTCGACCATCGCCGCCTACCTGTCCGGCCAGGTGGAACTGATCGCCAGCGGTAACGTGGTGATGGTGGCCATCTCCGAGCGCAATCCCAAGCGCATCCCGAGCATGAAGCTCAAACTCAAGGACTCACCGGTGTACGTCGGCGTGAACAAGAACCAGAGCGCGCTACTGGACAAGGTCAACGCCATCATCGCCGACGCCAAGACCGATGGCAGCCTCGATGCGCTCAGCCAGAAGTGGCTGAAGCAGCCCATGCCGGCTGACCTCTGAGCCTGACGGAGCGCTGAGCCATGGCGTACCAGTTCGACTTCGCCGCCGTCCTGCAGCACAGCGATCTGCTGCTGCAGGGCGCGGCCTTCACCCTCGGCCTGACGGCGATCGGCACCCTGCTGGGTGTCGGTCTCGGCATCGTCGGGGCGATACTGCGCGCCTGGCGCATCCGCCCGTTCGACCGCATTTTCGGCGTCTATGTGGAGCTGACCCGCAATACGCCGTTCATCGTCCAACTGTTCTTCATCTTCTTCGGCCTGCCCTCGCTCGGCGTGCGCCTGAGTGAGTGGGAAGCCGCCATTCTGGCCATGGTGATCAACCTTGGTGCCTACTCCACGGAGATCATCCGCGCCGGCATCCAGGCCATCCCGCATGGCCAGCTTGAGGCCGCCAGCGCACTGGCCATGAGCCGCTTCGAAACGTTTCGCCATGTGGTGCTGCGCCCGGCGCTGGGCAAGGTGTGGCCGGCGCTGTCGAGCCAGATCATCATCGTCATGCTCGGTTCAGCGGTGTGCTCGCAGATCTCCACCGAGGAGCTGTCGTTCGCTGCCAACTTCATCCAGTCGCGTAACTTCCGCGCCTTCGAGACCTACCTGTTGACCACCGCGTTGTACCTGCTCATGGCCATCGGCATTCGCCAGTTGCTGGCCTGGATCGGCCGCCGCTTCATCATGGGAGAGCGCTGATGGACTTCACCCTCTGGGACATCCTGCGCAACCTGCTCACCGGCCTGCAGTGGACGCTACTGCTGTCGCTGGTGGCCTTCGTCTGCGGCGGCATCGCCGGTCTGCTGGTGTTGCTGGCACGGCTGTCGCCGTTATCGGCGCCGCGCATTCTGGCCCGTGGCTATATCGAACTGTTCCAGGGCACGCCGCTGCTGATGCAGTTGTTCCTGGTGTTCTTCGGCATCGCCCTGCTCGGCATCGACGTGTCGCCTTGGCTGGCCGCGGCCACCGCACTGACGCTGTTTACCAGCGCCTTTCTCGCCGAAATCTGGCGCGGCTGCGTCGAATCGATCAACCGTGGCCAATGGGAGGCGTCCGAAAGCCTGGCCATGAGCCGCCTGGAAACCCTGCGCCATGTGGTGCTGCCGCAGGCGCTGCGCATAGCCGTGGCGCCCACCGTCGGCTTCTCCGTGCAGGTGGTCAAGGGCACCGCGGTGACCTCGATCATCGGTTTCACCGAGCTGACCAAGACCGGCAGCATGCTGGCCAACGCCACCTTCGAGCCGTTCATGGTCTACGGCTTCGTCGCCCTCGGTTACTTCCTGCTTTGCTACCCGCTCTCGCTCGCTGCATACCGCCTGGAAAGGAGGCTGAATGTCACTGCTTAACGTCACCGCCCTGCACAAGTATTACGGCGACAACCATGTGCTCAAGGGCATCGACCTGACGGTGGAGGAAGGCGAAGTGGTCGCCATCATCGGTCGCAGCGGCTCGGGCAAGAGCACCTTCCTGCGCACCCTCAACGGTCTGGAATCGATCAACGACGGCGTGATCGAAGTCGACGGCGAGTACATCGACGCCGCCCGCGCCGACCTGCGCAGCCTGCGGCAGAAAGTCGGCATGGTGTTCCAGCAGTTCAACCTGTTCCCGCATCTGACCGTCGGCGAGAACGTCATGCTGGCGCCGCAGGTGGTGAAGAAAACCCCGCGCGCCGAGGCCGAGCAGATCGCCCGACAGATGCTCGAACGCGTCGGCCTGAGCGAAAAATTCGACGCCTACCCCGAGCGTCTGTCCGGCGGCCAGCAGCAGCGCGTGGCCATCGCCCGCGCCCTGGCCATGTCGCCCAAGGTACTGCTGTGCGACGAGATCACCTCGGCGCTCGACCCGGAGCTGGTCAACGAGGTGCTGGCGGTGGTCAAGCAACTGGCCAGCGAGGGCATGACCCTGATCATGGTCACCCACGAGATGCGCTTCGCCCGCGAAGTCGGCGACAAGCTGGTGTTCATGCATCAGGGCAAGGTGCACGAGATCGGTGATCCGAAAGCGCTGTTCGCCGCGCCGCAGACCGAAGAGCTGCGCAATTTCATCGGCTCGGTGAACCTGTGAACGCACCAGCACCCCTGCCGCTGCGTATCGAGCCGCTGACCCGCGAAGCCTTCGCGCCCTTCGGCGACGTGATCGAAACAGCCGGCGCCACAGCCTTCCCGATCAATGCCGGCACCACCACCCGCTACCACGATCTGGTGCAGGTGGAGCTGGCCGGCGAATCGCCAAGAACCCTGGTGAACATCTTCGAGGGCAAGGCCTGGCACGCGCCCATCGAGATTCGCATGCTCGAACGCCACCCGCTGGGCAGCCAGGCGTTCTACCCGGTGGACGGCGGACGCATGCTGATCGTCGTCGCCCCGCCCGGCGAACTGGACGAGTCGAAAATACGCGCCTTCATCAGCGCGCCGGACCAGGGCGTGAACTACGCGCGGGGCACCTGGCACCACCCGTTGCTATGCCTGCAGCACCCCGGTCGCTTCCTGGTGGTGGATCGTGGCGGCGAGGGGCATAACTGCGACGAACAGCTTCTTAAACAGCCGCTGAGCGTGCTGAACCTGCGATAACCACAGGTCTAGACCAGTTTCATGCGACAACCGAATGCGTTGGCTCATGCGCTCAGTCGTGGCAGGATGCGCGGAAATCGAACGAGATGCCGCAATCATGCCCCAAGCCCCTGCCGAGAGTTTTCCCCTGATCGCCGCCATCGACCTGGGCTCGAACAGTTTTCATATGGTTTTGGCCAAGGCCGACAATCATGAAATCCGCATCCTCGAGCGCCTCGGCGACAAGGTGCAACTGGCGGCAGGCCTGAATGACGAGCGCCAGCTCAGTGAAGAAGCGATGCAACGCGGCCTGGATTGCCTGCGCCGTTTCGCCCAGTTCACCAACAGCCTGCCGGAAGGCGCCGTGCGTATCGTCGGCACCAACGCCCTGCGCGAAGCGCGCAACCGCGCCGTGTTCATCCGCCGCGCCGAAGAGATTCTCGGCCACCAGGTCGAGGTTATTTCCGGTCGCGAAGAAGCACGCCTGATTTACCTGGGCGTGTCCCACAGCATCGCCGACACACCCGGCAAGCGCCTGGTCGCCGACATTGGCGGCGGCAGCACCGAGTTCATCATCGGGCAGCGTTTCGAGCCGCTGCTGCGCGAAAGCCTGCAGATGGGCTGCGTCAGCTTTACCCAGCGTTATTTCAAGGACGGCAAGATCACCCCGGCGCGCTACGCCCAGGCCTACACCGCCGCCCGTCTGGAACTGATGGGCATCGAACAGGGCTTGCGCCGCCTCGGCTGGGAAGACGCCGTCGGCGCTTCCGGCACCATCAAGGCCATCGGCCTGGCGACCAAGGCAGCCGGGCTGGGCAATGGCGAGGTGACGGTCGAGGGCCTGGCCTGGCTCAAGCGCAAGCTGTTCAAACTCGGCGAGGTGGAGAAGATCGATCTGGACGGCATCAAGCCGGATCGTCGCGGCATCTTCCCTGCCGGCCTGGCGATTCTCGAAGCCATCTTCGACGCCTGCGACATCCAGCGCATGAGCCACTCCGAAGGTGCGCTGCGCGAAGGCGTGCTGTACGACCTGCTCGGCCGTCACCAGCACGAGGACGTGCGCGAGCGCACCCTGGCAGCCTTCATGGAGCGTTATCACGTCGACGTCGACCAGGCTGCACGGGTCGAGGCCAAGGCGCTGTCAGCGCTGGACAAGGTCGCAGCCGACTGGGGGCTTAACGACGACTGGCACCGCGAGCTGCTGAGCTGGGGCGCCAAGGTGCATGAGGTGGGCCTGGACATTGCCCACTACCAGTACCACAAGCACGGCGCCTATCTGATCGAGCACTCCGATCTGGCCGGCTTCTCGCGCCAGGATCAGCAGATGCTCGCCCTGCTGGTACGCGGCCACCGCCGCAACATCCCCAAGGACAAGTTCGCCGAGTGCGGCGAGGAAGGCGTGAAGCTGATGCGCCTGTGCGTGCTGCTGCGCTTCGCCATCCTCTTCCACCACATCCGTGGCTCGCAGGACATGCCGCAGGTGCAGTTCATAGTGGGCGACAACAGCCTGGAGATCGTCTTCCCTGAAGGCTGGCTGGCCGCCAACCCGCTGACCCTGGCGGACTTCGAGGCCGAGGCCGAGTGGCTCAAGCGTATCGATCTGACGTTGAGCGTGCGTTGAGCGGGTGGTGCGCACAGCGCACCCTACGCACGTCAGCCTGTAGCCCGGATGCAATCCGGGGCTCGAAAACCGAAATAGCCGCTGTTCCATGAGGGTGACAGCGATCAGGCGCTCACCGGCGTAGGAGGCTGTGCTTCCAAAAGCGTCGACACGCGGCCTCAACCCTCTCCCGCCCTTCGGGCACCCTCTCCCGGAGGGAGAGGGTCATCAGAGGGCTGCACGCAGCCGCTTTTAGCGGGCGCTGACTACGGGCGCGGTCAGTTTCTCCAGCAAGCCTGACTGCGCGCTACGCGGGTTCTGGTTACCGGTTGGCTGCAGCCGCACATAGCGGCCATCGGGTTGCAGCACCCAGGCCTGGGTGTTGTCGGTCAGGTAGCTTTCCAGCTCCTTCTTCACGCGCATGATCAGCTTCTTGCCCTCCACCGGGAAGCAAGTCTCCACACGCTTGTCGAGGTTGCGCTCCATCCAGTCGGCGCTGGACAGGTAGATTTTCTCGTCGCCACCGTTGAGGAAGTAGAACACCCGCGTGTGCTCGAGGAAGCGGCCGATGATCGAGCGCACCTGGATGTTATGCGACACCCCGGCAATGCCCGGACGCAGGCAGCACATGCCGCGTACCACGAGGTCGATCTTCACCCCGGTCTGGCTGGCCTTGTACAGCGCGCGGATGACCTTGGGATCGGTCAGCGAGTTGAACTTGGCGATGATCTGCGCCGGCTTGCCTTCGGCCGCTGCGGCGGTTTCCTTGGCGATCAGGTCGAGCAGGGTCTTCTTCAGGGTGAAGGGCGCATGCAGCAGCTTCTTCATGCGCAGGGTCTTGCCCATGCCGATGAGCTGGCTGAACAGCTTGGACACGTCCTCACCGAGCGCAACGTCGGCAGTGAGCAGGCTGTAGTCGGTGTACAGCCTGGCGTTGCCGGCGTGGTAGTTACCGGTGCCCAGGTGGGCGTAGCGGACGATCTCGCCGTTCTCGCGGCGCAGAATCAGCATCATCTTGGCGTGGGTCTTGAAGCCCACCACACCGTAGATCACCACCGCACCGGCGGCCTGCAGACGGCTGGCCAGGGCCAGGTTGGATTCCTCGTCGAAGCGCGCACGCAGCTCGATCACCGCGGTGACTTCCTTGCCGTTACGCGCAGCCTCCACCAGGGCGTCGACGATTTCCGAGTTGGCCCCGGAGCGATACAGGGTCTGCTTGATCGCCAGCACGTGCGGATCTTTCGCCGCCTGGCGCAACAGGTCCACCACCGGGGTGAAGGACTCGAAGGGGTGCAGCAGGAGGATGTCCTGCTTGCTCACCACGCTGAAGATGTTCTCTGCGTTCTGCAGCAGCTTGGGGATCACCGGGGTAAACGGCGCGTACTGCAGCTCCGGGCGGTTATCCAGGCCGGTGATGCTGAACAGGCGGGTCAGGTTGACCGGGCCGTTGACCTGATACAGCTCGCCCTCGGTCAGGCCAAACTGCTTGAGCAGATGATCGCGCAGGTGTTTCGGGCAGGTGTCGACCACCTCCAGACGCACCGCATCACCATAGCGGCGGCTGAACAGCTCACCACGCAGGGCACGCGCCAGGTCCTCGACGTCCTCGGTGTCCACCGACAGGTCGGCGTTGCGGGTCAGGCGGAACTGGTAGCAGCCCTTGACCTTCATGCCCTGGAACAGATCATCGGCGTGGGCGTGGATCATCGACGACAGGAACACGTAGTTGTCGCCAGGGCCCCCAACGTCCTCCGGCACCTTGATGATGCGCGGCAGCAGGCGTGGCGCCGGGATGATGGCCAGACCGGAATCGCGACCGAAGGCATCGACGCCCTCGAGCTCGACGATGAAGTTCAGGCTCTTGTTCACCAGCAGCGGGAAGGGGTGCGTCGGGTCGAGGCCGATGGGGGTGATGATCGGCGCGATCTCGTCACGGAAATAGCGGCGCACCCAGGCCTTGAGCTTGGTGGTCCAGAAGCGCCGGCGGATAAAGTTGATGTTGTGCTTGGCCAGCGCCGGGAACAGCGTGTCGTTGAGAATGGCGTACTGCCGCTCGACCTGCTCGTGTACCAGCTCGCTGATGCGCGCCAGCGCCTGATGTGGCTGCAGGCCATCGGCACCGGCCTGTTCACGGGCGAAGTTGATCTGTTTCTTCAGGCCGGCGACGCGAATCTCGAAGAACTCGTCGAGGTTGCTGGAAAAAATCAAGAGGAACTTCAGCCGCTCGAGCAGCGGATAGGACTCGTCCAGCGCCTGCTCCAGCACGCGGATATTGAACTGCAGTTGCGACAGTTCACGGTGGATGTACAGGCTGCTGTCATCCAGGCTGGGGATCGGGGCCGGCGGCGGGATTTCCACGACCGGCGGCTCGGCGACCACTTCGGCCGGAGGCAGGTCATTGTCGAGCACTTCGCTGTTGAGTCCTTCGCTGTTCATCGCTGAGTTCCTGTGGGCGTCATCGCCCTTGTTTTAGCAGTTCTGCCGCCCGTACGGCGAAATAGGTGAGGATGCCATCGGCACCGGCTCGTTTAAAGGCCGTGAGCGACTCCAGGATGACCGCTTCGCTGAGCCAGCCGTTCTGAATCGCCGCCATATGCATGGCGTACTCGCCACTGACCTGATAGACGAAGGTCGGCACCTTGTAGGCATCCTTGACCCGCCAGAGGATGTCCAGATAAGGCATGCCGGGTTTGACCATGACCATGTCGGCGCCCTCGGCCAGGTCGGCCGCCACTTCATGCAGCGCCTCGCTGCCGTTGGCCGGGTCCATCTGGTAGCCGAGCTTGTTGCCCTTGCCGAGGTTGGCCGCCGAGCCCACCGCATCGCGGAACGGGCCGTAGTAGGCGCTGGCGTACTTGGCCGAGTAGGCCATGATGCGCACGCTGACGTGCTCGGCCAGCTCCAGCGCCTCGCGAATGGCCTGCACACGGCCGTCCATCATGTCCGACGGTGCCACCACCTGGGCACCGGCCTCGGCATGCGACAGCGCCTGCTTGACCAGCGCATCGACGGTGATGTCGTTCTGCACGTAGCCGGACTCGTCGAGGATGCCGTCCTGACCGTGGGTGGTGAAGGGGTCGAGGGCGACGTCACTGATCACGCCGAGCTCGGGGAATTTCGCACGTAGCGCGCGGATTGCGCGCTGGGCAATACCGTCCGGGTTCCAGGCCTCGGCGCCGTCGAGGGATTTCTTCTCCAGCGGCGTCACCGGGAACAGCGCCAGCGCCGGAATGCCCAGCTCGACCCAGTGCTCGGCTTCCTTGAGTAGCAGGTCGATGGACAGGCGCTCGACGCCCGGCATCGACGGCACGGTTTCGCGACGGTTTTCGCCGTCGAGGACGAACACCGGCAGAATCAGATCATCGACGCTAAGGCGATTCTCACGTACCAGGCGGCGGGAGAAGTCATCACGACGGTTACGACGCAGACGGGTGGCAGGGAACAGACGGTTGGCGGGGGTAACGCTCACGGCAGACTCCAGAGCCCGCATGGGCGGGCCAGTGTGACGGTTATAAGCGGGCATTATGACCAAATGATGACAACCCCGTGACGCCGTGCGACTGCAGGTCGCAAGGTAACGGGGAGCGGCAGCAATGCCACGAAACCTGGCCATTGTGGCATGCCGCGCCACCTTTCGGCTTCCTTGCGGTCGGAGTAATCTGCATAACCTGTTGTCATGAGCACGCCACATGCTGCAAGACCTGATCCGCCAGTTTGGCTATCCGGCACTGATACTCGGCACCTTCCTCGAAGGTGAAGTATCCCTGCTGCTGGCCGCCTACATGGCCGTGCGCAACGTACTGGAGATCGAATGGGTGGCGCTATGCGCCTTCCTCGGCACCTTCGCCAGCGATCAGCTGTGGTACTACCTTGGCCGCCGTCACGGCCGCGCGCTGCTTGAGCGCAAACCGCGCTGGCAACCAATGGGCGAACGCGCCAGCGCGCTGATCAAGCGTTACCCGGATCTGTGGGTGCTGTGCTTTCGCTTTCTCTATGGCCTGCGCACGGTGATGCCGCTGACCATCGGCCTGTCCGGCTATTCCTGGCGCCGCTACCTGCTGCTCGACGCCATCGGCGCCGGTGTCTGGGCCGGCGGCATCAGCCTGCTGGCCTACAGCCTGGGCAATGCCATGGGCGGCCTGCTTGAAGAACTGCGCAACTACCAGGTCATCCTGCTCGCGGCCGTGGTGCTGCTGCTTTCCCTCGCCTGGCTATACCGGTGGCGTCAGCGCCGGCGCGGCTGAACCGCGAGCCCACCATATGCCCAACAGGCTGACCAGGCTGTAGGCGATCAACCACATCCAGGCAGTCGCATTCAGGGTCAAGATGCCCAGTTCGCCGGCCAGCCAGAATGCCGGCAGGTTGCTCGCCAGGCGCAGACACTCCAGCTGCCAGGCATGCCTGCGGTTCTCCAGCCACATACCGATGCTGCACAGCCCCAACGCCGTCCACAGGCAGGCCAATAGCACAGCGCCCGTTGAGAGCGCGTCGCCCTGCGCCAGCAGCCAGACACCGGCCAGCAGGTAACAGATGAACTGCAGCAGCGCGTAGAGCTGTGCAGCACGCGCCAATGGCACCTCGAACTTGCGGAACTGACTCAAGTCCGCCTTGGCCTGCGGGTAACGCGCCGCCACATCGGCCGGACGCCAGCCGGTGGGCATGAACCAGATGCGCAGCTTGTCCCACCAGGAACTGGCGCGCCTGGCGTCATTCCATAGCCCGGCGTAGACCTGCAGGTTGGCCCACAGCGGGTTCCAGCTGGCCAGCGGTACGGTCACACCGAAAATCACCGGCTCCGCGTCCAGCTCCTCCTGGAAGGTGCCAAATAATCGATCCCAGACAATGAACACACCGCCGTAATTGCGATCCATGTAGACAGGATTCAGCGCATGATGAACGCGGTGATTGGACGGCGTGATGAACAGCCACTCGAACCAGCCCAGCTTGGGAATATGCCGGGTATGTACCCAGAACTGATACAGCAGATTGAGGGCGGCAACAGTGAGAAATACCAGCGGCGGCACACCGAGCACGGCCATCGGCAGGTAGAAGATCCAGCCGAAAATGAAGCCGGTGCTGGTTTGCCGTAACGCAGTGGAAAGGTTGTAGTCCTCGCTCTGGTGGTGCACCGCATGCGCGGCCCAGAGCACATTGCGCTCATGACCCAGGCGGTGGTTCCAGTAGTAGCAGAAGTCATAGAGGACGAAGGCGAAGAGCCACACCCAGAGACTACTGTCAGACAGGTCGAACAGCGCCAGATGCTCCCAGGCGAAGGCGTAGGTGAGCAGGCCGAGCACCTTGGTGAGCAGGCCGGTGGCTTGCGACAAAACACCAGCACTGAGACTGTTGATTGCATCAGCCAGGCGATAGGTGTGCATGCCGCGCCAGCGGTCGGCGAGCAGTTCCAGGCCGATCAGCAGAAAGAAGAAGGGTACCGCGTAGAGAACATAATCCATGACTGCGCCCTATCGTTGTACTTTGTGTCGGGAATGCGCTGTTATTCATCCTATGCGCAGGTTCGCCAGGCTTCGCGACGACAAGTGACAGCGCAAGTGGCATTTGGCGACAATCCAGGATTCGGTAACACCCGCGCCCACTGAAGGTCGCGTCTTTCCTCACCAGGAGTCGAGCATGAGCAAGAAAGTGGCTGTGATTCTGTCCGGCTGTGGCGTCTACGATGGCGCCGAGATCCACGAGAGCGTGATCACCCTGTTGCGTCTCGACCAGCGTGGCGCCGAGGTGCAGTGTTTCGCTCCCAACGTGCCGCAACTGCACGTGGTCGATCACTACAGCGGCGACGAAATGGACGAGACGCGCAACGTCCTGGTGGAATCGGCGCGTATCGCCCGTGGCAAGATCAAGGACGTCAAGGAGCTGCATGTGGCCGACTTCGACGCACTGATCCTGCCGGGCGGCTTCGGCGTGGCGAAGAACCTCTCCGACTTCGCCATCAGCGGCGCCGGCTGCACCGTGCAGCCCGACGTGCTGGCTGCCTGCAAGGCTTTCGTCGATGCCGGCAAGCCAGTCGGCCTGATGTGCATCGCCCCGGCGCTGGCGGCGAAGATCTTCGGCGCCGGCGTGGTGTGCACCATCGGCAGCGACCATGATACCGCTGCCACCCTGACCCAGATGGGCGCCTCGCACCAGGAGTGCGAGGTCAGCGAAATCATCGAGGATGAGCAGCGCAAACTGGTGACCACACCGGCCTATATGCTCGCCCAATCCATCGCCGAGGCAGCGTCGGGCATCAACAAGATGGTCGACCGCGTATTGGAACTGGCGCACCACTGACCTACGTCCTACAGGGACGTTGCAGGGTGGGACTCTGGACTTTGTAGGGTGGGCTTCAGCCCACCGCTCATAGACACGGAAGCTGAAGCGCACGCCCCACCCCTCCAGCCAGCGCCTCTACAGGGCGCTTCGGTCATTGCTCAGGGCAGTCTGGCCGCGACGCTGTTCAAGCCGCTCGCGCTGCGGCAGCGTGGCGACAAGACTTCACGGAGCGTATTTCATGTCCAAACCCTTCGTTCTCAGCCCCGACCTGCAACAGGCGGTGGCCAGCTTCTTCCAGCGCATTCCCTTCAACCAGGTGCTCGGCATCGAACTCGATGAGCTGAGTCATGAACGGGTGACCATGCACCTGCCGATGAAGCCCGAACTGATCGGCAACTTCGTTCACGGCATCCTGCATGGCGGGGTGATTTCCTCGCTGCTCGACGTCTGTGGCGGCGCCATGGCGCTGATCGGCGCCTTCGCCAACCACCAGCATCTGCCGCCGGCCGAACGCATGAGCAAGCTGTCCAAGCTCGGCACCATCGACCTGCGCATCGACTACCTTCGCCCCGGTCGCGGTCAGCGTTTCACGGCCACGGCCACGCCCTTGCGCGCCGGTAACAAGGTGGCGGTGATTCGCATGGAGCTGCATAACGACGAAGGCGTACTGGTGGCCGTGGGCACCGGCACCTATCTGTGTGGCTGACGAATTCCGCCATCCCCTGCAACGCTGAACATGGCTTGGCCATACGCACCCTGGCCCACATGCAAGCCGGGGCCGCTAACGACTCAAACGCGTGAGAATCCGATCCAGTGCATTGGCAAAGGCCTGACGATCCTTCTCCGAGTAAGGTGCCTGACCACCGCCGACCTGGCCCTGCTCGCGCAGATCGGTGAACAGATTACGCACCGCCAGGCGTTCGCCCATGTTGCGCTCGTCGAACTCACGACCACGCGGATCGAGCGCAGCCACGCCCTTCTTCACCAGGCGGTCAGCCAGTGGCACGTCATTGCAGATCACCAGCTCGCCAGGCACGGCATGTTCCACCAGGTGATCGTCGGCGGCATCCGGCCCGCTGGGCACCACGATCAATTTCACGCAGGCGAAGTTCGGCCGCGCCACGGCCTGCCCGGCCACCAGCACCACCTCGAACCCTCGCTTGAGAGCGAACTTGACCACCTGATCCCGCGCCGCCCGAGGGCAGGCGTCGGCGTCGATCCATACGCGCATGCAGCTACTTCCGCAGAGAAAACAGCCGCCAGTATGCCAGCAGGCAGGTGGTTCAGGCGCTGTAGAACGGCTCGCAGCGCTCACGCACGGCACGCGACAGGCTGTCGTCGGCCAGCGCGATCAGATCCAGCTCAACCTCATCCGACAACAACTCGGCCACCAACGCCGCCAGGCGCCGCTGGCCATTCATATCCGCACCGGAAATCGCCAACAAAAGCCTCGGCTGTGGGCCAATGGCCGGATCACGCAACGCAGCCAGAAAGGCTTCACGCACGGCAAGCTGGCTACAGGCGGCAGACAACGCCCGCTCCAGAGTGGGATGACGCAGCACGGCCAGAGCCAGATCGGGGCTGTCGGCGTAATGGGTGGAATGGATCGAGGAAGACATGCGCGCACTCGGCAGAGGGATCTGAAACAGCTTAAGCGCAGTAAGACCGAATGTCGCGGCAGCGGTTCACGCTATGGAGTCACGAGGGCGGCAAAACCGCCCTCGAATCACGCTATCAGCGCTGTTCGGCCAGGCGTCGGCGCTCGCCCAGCAGGCTGCGCCCATACAGCAGCGCGATACCGGTCAGTGCCAGGCCCTGAGCGGCCAGGCTCCAGGCGTCGGCGTGAATGCCCAGCCAGTCGAACTCGAAGAATGCCACCGGACGCGTGCCGAGCACGCCGGCCTCCTGCAATGCCGCCACGCCATGGCCGGCGAACACCACCGAAAGTACGCACAGCAACACCGCATTGATGCCGAAGAAGGTCGCCAGCGGCAGTTTGCGCGAGCCGCGCAGGATCACCCAGGCCAGGCCGAGCAAGAGCACCAGCGCGGCCGCAGCACCGGCCAGCACCGCACCGTGCCCGGCAGGCCCGGCCTGTAGCCAGAGGGTTTCGTAGAACAGGATCACTTCGAACAGCTCGCGATACACCGAGAAGAACGCCAGCACGGCAAAGCCGAAACGGCCACCGCCACCGACCAGGCTGCTCTTGATGTAGTCCTGCCAGGCCGCAGCATGACGACGATCATGCATCCACACGCCAACCCACAGCAGCACCACGCTGGCGAACAGCGCCGTGGCGCCTTCCAGCAGCTCACGCTGGGCGCCGCTGATATCGATCAGGTAAGCCGCCACTGCCCAGGTTGCGACGCCGGCGAGCAACGCCAGGCCCCAGCCAATGTGCACACTGCGCACCGCCTGCTGCTGCCCGGTATTGCGCAGGAAGGCGAGAATCGCCGCCAGCACCAGAATCGCCTCCAGCCCCTCGCGCAGCAGAATCAGCAGGCTGGCGAAGAAGCTCAGGCTGTCGTCCATGGCGCCATCGACCAGCAATGTGGCGGACTTGTCCAGCTCGATCTTGACCTGTTCCAGCGCCTGCGCCGCCACACCGACGCTGGCACCATCCTGCAGCGCCTGCCGATAGGCCATCAGGGCGCGCTCGGTGGTCTTGCGCTGCACGGCATCGAGGTTGTCGAGAGCGCTTTCGACCAGTTCGAAACCTTCCAGATAGGCGCCGACGGAGAGGTCATAGGCCTGCTCGCGATCGCCCTCGCGGTAGGCCTGCAGACTGCGTTCCAGGGTAGCGCGGGTGTAGCCGATCAGTTGCTGCGGGCCGCGCTGCTCCAGCAGCGGATGCGCGCGCTGAGCGCGAAACGCGGCGACATCGCCACCGGCGGCCGCAATTTCAGCAGGCGTGCGCCCGGCCAACTCGCTCATGGCAAAGCGTGCCTGGCCCTGCGCCGCAGTGGCGGTAAAGCTGGCGATGTAACTCGCCAGATCCCAGCGCTGACGCTCGTCGAGTTGATCGGCGAAAGCCGGCATATCGGTGCCTTCGATGCCCAGACCCAGGGTGTTGTAGAGGTCATAGAGGCTGAGGCGATCCATGCGCGCCGTATCGCGCAGATTGGCCGGCGCCGGCTCCAGGCCGATGCCGGCCGGCCCGTCGCCCAGCCCGGAGTCGCCATGGCACACCGAGCAGTGCTGGGCGTAAAGCTGCGCGCCGCGCTGCGGATCCGGCGTCAGGATCGGCGTCAGGCTGACCTGATAGAGCTCGGCCAGACGCGCCCCCAATGCACGGGCAGCGCTGGCGACTTCATCGCCGGATTGGCGTTGGATAATGGCCTGATGCAGATTGCTGACGCCCTGCTCCAACTCGGCGCGACCGGCCTGCGCGGGCAAGGCGACGATCAATCCCTGCAATACATCGAGAAATTCCAGTTGCTCCTGGTACTCGCTGACGTCGACGACCTGGCCGTCAACCACAGTGGCCGGATAATCGGCACCGATATAACCGATCAGATGCAGCGCCTGAGCGGCGCCATCGAGCGGCTCGCCAATGGCGAGAAAACTGAGACTGGCCAGCAAAGGCAGGATCAACCAGGAAAGAGAGAGGCGGAAATGAATCATCAATGCATCCCAAACGAGAATGGGTGGCATTAAATTGTTGCTGGCCTAACGATTGAGCACAAGGAAAATATGAAATATCTGGTAACAAAACGCTGAACGGAACCCCGAAAGTCGTCTCCCGCGCAGGCTGCAACCTTCACGACCATGGTGCTGAATGACTTTCCGGGCAGACGCTATCGACCACCGCCGGACGATCGCGGGCTCAGACGGCCGCGCGCTTGACCGTCGCCAGCAAACCGGCAGCGGCGGCGAACAAGGCGGCGAAACTGCGATTCATCACGCGCTGCTGGCGCGGCGTGCGCAGCAGGCGCAGTACGCGCGAGGCAAGACCGGTATAGCCGGCCATGACGATCAGATCGACGCTGATCATGGTCACGCCCATGACCAGATACTGCGCCACCAGCGGCGCGTGCGGATTGATGAACTGTGGCAGCACCGCAAGCATGAAGACGATGGCCTTGGGATTGCTGAAGTTGACCAGAAAACCACGCAGCACCAGCGCCAGCGGCCGGCCGATAGGACGCTCAGCCGCGCCGGCATCCAGATCGCTGGGCAGCGCGACCCACTGCTTGTAGGCGAGAAACATCAGATAGGCCACGCCGAACCACTTGATCAGGCTGAAGGCCAGTGCCGAGGTCGCGAGAATGGCGCCCACACCGGCGGCGACGATGGCGATCTGCAGCGCCAGACCGAGCTGCAAACCGAGCGCGTTCCAGTAACCGCGCCAGAAGCCGTACTGCATACCGGCAGACATCGACGCCACGGCACCGGCGCCCGGCGACAGGCTGATCACCCAGCAGGCGACGAAGAAAGCGAGCCAGGTTTCCAATGCCATGATGCGTACCTCGGGTAGCTGAAATCAGGAAAATAGCGCTACAGCCTACTCCTGGCGCCATGCTCAGCGCCAGCGGCGCACCGACTTCTGGAAGAACAGACTGTTGGGCACCTGCAGCACGGCGCCAACGGCCTCTTCACTGAGGTCCTGCAGGGTGGTGTAGAACAGGTTGATGGCAATGACCCGCCCTTTCACCCCGGGCTTGTCGGCACTTTCGATCACCTCCACCGTGTCGCCGATGCGAAACGGCCCCATGGTGAAAATCAGCAACGCGCAGAACATGTTCGACAGCACGCTCCAGATGGCGAAGAACGCCACCGCCGCCACGGCCGTGAAGCCGGTCAGCGCCGTCCACAGCACGGTCGCCGAGACGCCCAGGCGCTCGAGCACCATGAGCAGCGCGCTGCCCATGATCAGCCAGCGCACCAGGCCGCGCAGCGGCTGCAACACTTCAGGTGGCAGCAGGCTGTAGCGGTCGCCAAGGCGGCTGATGGCACGGGTGAGGATGCGCTGGGCAACCCATGCCAAAAAGATGATCAACAACACCTGGCCGGTGCGAATCAGCGGATCGCGCCAGGCCGTCAACAGTTCAAGCTGCTCCATCACTCGGCATCCTCCAGTTGCTGCTGCAACGCCTCCAGGGTTTCCAGTGCCAACAGCCAGGTTTCTTCCAGTTCGGCCTCACGCGTCTTGAGCTGCGCCTGCTCGACCAGACGCTGGCGCAGTTCGTCCTTGCGTGCGGCCTCGTACAGACCGCTGTCGCCCAGCTGGGTTTCAACTACGGCGAGCTTTTCCTGCACCTTGCCCAGCTCCTGTTCGAGCTTCTCGGCCTGTTTCTTGTGCGGCGCCAGTTGCTGGCGCAGCGCCGCCGCAGCCTGGCGCTGGGCACGCTTGTCGGTTTTCTCCGCAACGCTGTCGGGCGCTGCGCTGGGCGGTGCCTGGCGCTGGCGGTAGTCGATCAACCAACGCGCGTAGTCGTCCAGATCACCGTCGAACGGCACCACGCGGCCATCGGCGACCAGCAAAAATTCGTCGGTGGTGCTCTTGAGCAGGTGACGGTCGTGCGAGACCACCACCACGGCACCGGCGAACTCCTGCAAAGCCATGGTCAGTGCCAGGCGCATTTCCAGGTCGAGGTGGTTGGTCGGCTCATCGAGCAGCAGCAGGTTGGGCTTGCCCCAGGCGATCAGCGCCAGGGCCAGGCGCGCCTTCTCGCCGCCGGAGAAGTTCACCACCGGCTCGTCGCAACGCGCGCCACGGAAGTCGAAACCACCAAGGAAGTCGCGCAGGGTCTGCTCGCGCTCGGCCGGTGCCAGACGCTGCAGGTGCAGCAACGGACTGGCCTTGTCATCCAGCGCATCGAGCTGGTGCTGGGCGAAGTAGCCGATCACCAGGTTCTCGCCTCGGGTCAGGCTGCCGCTCAGCGGCTGCAGTTCGGCCGACAGGTTCTTGATCAGCGTCGATTTGCCCGCACCGTTGGGGCCGAGCAGGCCGATGCGCGCGCCGGGTACCAGGCTCAGCTTGACTTGCTGCAGCACGGTCTTGTCGCCATAGCCGAGGCGACCTTCGCTGAGGCTGAGCAGCGGAATGGAGATCTTCTCGGCCTCGCGGAAGACGAAGTCGAAGGGCGAGTCGACATGCGCCGCGCTCAGCTCTTCCATGCGCTCCAGCGCCTTGATCCGGCTCTGCGCCTGGCGGGCCTTGGTCGCCTGGGCCTTGAAGCGGGCGATGTACTTTTCCATGTGCGCGCGTTGCGCCTGCTGCTTCTCGTAGGCCTGCTGCTGCTGGGCCAGGCGTTCGGCGCGGGTGCGCTCGAAGGCCGTGTAGCCACCGCGATACAGATTGAGCTTGCGCTGCTCGACATGGGCGACGTGGTCGACCACGGCATCGAGAAAATCGCGGTCGTGGGAAATCAGCAACAAGGTGCCGGGGTAGCTTTGCAGCCAGCCCTCGAGCCAGAGAATCGCGTCCAGGTCCAGGTGGTTGGTCGGCTCGTCGAGCAGCAACAGGTCGGACGGACACATCAGCGCCTGGGCCAGGTTAAGGCGCATGCGCCAGCCGCCGGAAAAGTCGCCGACACGGCGATCCATCTGCGCGTTCTCGAAGCCCAGGCCGGCCAGCAGCTTGCGCGCGCGGGCATCGGCGGTATAGCCGTCGGCGCTGTCCAGCTCGCTGTGCAGGCGGGCGATGGCGGCACCGTCATGCGCCTGCTCGGCTGCGGCCAGTTCGGCCTGCACGCGGCGCAGGTGGTGGTCGCCATCGAGTACGTAATCCACCGCCAGGCGCTCGAGGTTATCGACCTCCTGGCGCATATGGGCGATGCGCCAGTCACCGGGCAGCAGGCAATCGCCGGCGTCCGGGGTCAGCTCGCCACGTAACAGGGCGAACAAACTGGATTTACCGGCGCCGTTGGCACCGATCAGACCGGCCTTGTGGCCGGCGTGCAGAGTCAGCTCGGCGCCTTCGAGAAGGCGTTGCGGGCCGCGCTGTAGAGTGAGGTTCTGGAGTCGGATCATAATGGCGGCGGAGTCTATCAAATCGCCCCGGAGGCCGCGTGCAGGAACTGTGGAATTTCGCCCTAGAACTTTACGCCAAACCGGGCGTGGAGCAGGCCTGCCTGGAACTGCAGGGAGCCGGCAGTGACGTGTGCCTGCTGCTGGCAGGTGCCTGGCTGGAGCGACGTGGCGTGCGCTGCCTGGACGAGCGCCTGCATGCCCTGACGGCAGTGGCCAACCCGTGGCAACGTGAGGTGATTGCGCCCCTGCGCCGGACTCGTCGCGATTGGCGCACGGCAGCAGAGAGCGATGCCGAGCTGACGACCTTGCGCGAACAGATCAAGAAACTGGAGCTGCAGGCCGAGCGGGTATTGCTCGAACGGCTGCAGGTGCTGGCCGAGAGCTGGCCAAGCGAGGCAAGCGGAGACGGTTGGCTGATTCGCCTGGCAAAAAATGACAGCGCCGCGCTACAGGTACTGCGCGGCGCTGTCAGGCTGCCTTAGGAAGCGCTCGGCGTATCGCTGCCGCTGCTCGCGGCAGGCGCAACCGGAGCTGCCGGCGCAGCAGCGGGCTTGGCGGCTGCCGGCTTGGCAGGGGTCTTCTTCGCGGGCGCCGGCTTCTTGGCAACGGCGGGCTTGGCAGGTGTCGCCTTGGTCGCCGGCTTCGCAGCGGGTTTGGCGGCTGTTTTGGTTGCAGCTGGCTTGGCAGCTACCTTGGGTGCGGCCGGTTTTACCGCAGGCTTGCTGGCTACCGAAGGTTTTACAGCCGCCTTATTGGCCGCGGCAGGCTTGGCAGCCGCTTTGCTGGCAGGCTTGGCGGCGACGGCTTTGCTCGGAGCTTTCTGCGCCGGTGCCTTGGCGACAACAGGCTTCTTCGCTGCAGACGGCTTGCTTGCAGGTTTGGCTGCCGGCGTGGCGGCCTTGGCTTCGCGCGTATCCAGCGCCTTACCGGCGGCTTCCTTCACTTTGCCTACACCCTGGGCCAGCTTCAGGCTTTCCTGAGCATCGCGCTTGAGCTGGGCGATATAGGTGCGGGTTTCGCTCTGGCGATCCTTGAGGGCATCGAGCAGCTCTTCCAGCTCGGCGACGGCATCCTTGGCCTTGGCTTGCGCCTTGGCCTTGCCTGCGGCGGCAGCGTCCTGCAGTTTGCTGCGGGCCTTGTGCAGTTTTTCCTGGGCCTTGCCGCGCTGCTTCTCCAGCTTGGCAAGCAGTTTCTCGGCATCGATCAGGGCTTGCGAGCAGGCATTTTCCAGGTGCTCGAGCAAGCTGGCAGACAGTTGATGCAGCAGGTGCAACGGGGTGCTGATGGGCTTCTTCTTGGCCGACATGATACGCCTCCAGGCGGATATGAACGCGTCCATACTAGACGCAGGTAAGATGCCTCGCCATAGGCCTTTTGTTGAGCGGAGCGCGGCTGGCGTTCGACTGGCATAATCGCCGGCACAGCCATTGGGAGACTTCGACATGAGCCGCGCCGTACTCGCCACCTTCGCCCTGTGCTGCAGCCTGGCCGTCCAGGCTGACCAGCATCAGCAAGACCTGGCTTACAGTCTCGGCGTGCGTCTCGGTGAGCGCCTGGGCGAGGAAGTGCCCGAGCTGCCGCTGGGCGATCTGCTCGAAGGCTTACGCCAGGCCTACGAGGGCAAGCCGTTGCGACTGGAAGCGGCACGCATTGAGCAACTACTGGATGAGCACGAGGCGCGTCTCGAATCCTCGCCCCTGCGCCATGCCAGAGCCATCGAAGCCGAGCAGCGTTTTCTCGCCGAACAAAGCCGCCGCGCCGATGTACGGACGTTGGCCAACGGCGTGCTGGCGACCGAACTGAGTCCTGGCAACGGCCCGAGGCCGACGGCGCGCAGCCGGGTACAGGTGAGTTATCGCGGTGAGCTGGCCGACGGCAGCGTCTTCGACGAAAGCGCCACGCCACAATGGTTTCGTTTGGACAGCCTGATCGCCGGCTGGCGTAGCGCACTGCTGGAAATGCCCAAGGGCGCGCATTGGCGCCTGGTGATTCCAGCGAATCAGGCCTATGGCGAAGAAGGCGCCGGAGATCTGATCCCCCCGCATGCGCCGCTGGTGTTCGACCTGCGCCTGCTGGATGTGGCCGACTGAGGCCATCCTGCCGACCTGGTACCAATCTCACGGAGCTGCCAAGGCAGCCTTGCGCAGGAGCCACACCCAGAGTGAGGCGTTTCGAGTGTGCGCAGGCCTGACTCGCAGCGAGAGAGTGCGGCGCCCATTGACCAGGCCTCGGAGCGCTTCGGCAGCCTGCTCCTGGTGGGCGTTGTGCAACACCTCGATCAAGCAGTCCTCCAGTTCGAAGCGTTCGTGCAGCAACTGCCCGAGATGGTTGAGCTCGCTCATCAGCGAGGTGCTGTCGCGGCAGTCGCCGTTGTCACAACGATCATTGAAGGCCAGCGCCACCTGGGTGATGGCTTCGATACGCGGGTAGATCTGCTTGGCCAGCTCCAGACCACGCTGATCGTTGAAGGCCTTGGCCTCGTTGGTCAACTGCTCGTAGACCTCGAAGTGCCCCGCCGATACGTAATCCACCAGCAGCTCGCAGAAGCCCTGCAGAGACTCGCTATTGATGGCCGGCGCCTGCGGCGCCTTGGCCAGGGCCGTGTAGGCCAGCACCAGTTCGCGACGTTCACCCAGCCAACGGTCGATCAGTTGATGAACCCCACCCCAGCGTTCCTGTGCGTTGCGACAACTCTCAAGCATGATGAACCTCGCTTCCCTTATCGCTATGCCTGTCTTACGCCCGTTCCCGAGACGTTATCGTGGCGTGCCAGCAAGTGCTCGTGCCATTCGGTCGGCGGCTGGCGACGTCATGGCGGGCTATCGACAGCTTTTTGTCGATCACTACCAGACCTTGAAAGAGCAACCGCAAAATGGCGTTTTTCCGGCGGTGCGTGAGGGTCAGATTATGCTTGCGGGCACATGCCATCAAGGCATGGCCACGAGAAAGTTTCATACGAGCGTTTAATCTCGAAGCCACGAATGGCGCGGCTTCGTACAATTCGTATTCTCAGTTGCGACGTAGCAACTGGAGCAGGCTGAAGGCGATCATGCCGATGAAGCCAAGCAGGCTCCACTCGGGGATGCTCATGCCGAACAGCGTCCACTTCACCTCGGCACAATCGGCACTGCCCTGGAACACCAGGCGCACGATGTCTTGCATCGGCAGGGCCTGCATCATGAACTCCAGGCTCGGCAGGCAGGCTTCGAGCTGATCGGCCGGTACGCTCTGCAACCATATCTGCCGACCGGCAGTGGCAGCGCCAGCAGCGGCGAACAACAGCGCCAGCACGGCGTAGATGCGCCGCCCGAGCATGCCGGGGCCATGAACTGCAGCGACCAGGCAGACCACGCCGAACAGAATCACGCAAATACGCTGCAGCACGCACATCGGGCAGGGCTCCAGCCCCACGACATGCTCCAGGTACAGCGCAGCCATCATCAGCAGTACACAACCAATGAATGCGAGGAAAAACAGAGGACGCGGATTTGCCAGATGCATGGTGGCTCCGGGTGGGAAAACGTGGGCGGTACGGTAGAGGAAAGCAAGGGCGCCTTTCAAGGCGCCCGGGGCGTCATAACAGGCTGTTCATCATGCCCGAACGTCCCTCCGTCCGCACGGTGAACTCGCAGCACCAACCAGGCGCAGCCATTCAGACACCGACGCCCCTGGGTTGCGGCAGAGAAGGCAAGCCCTGGTGCAGCAGGCCGAGGCTCTCCAGCAACAGTTGGTTGCTGCGCTCCAGCTCACCCAGTTGTGCCAGCAGGCGCGCCAGCTCGGCGCAGGTTTCCGGGTGACGCTCAAGCTTGAGGCTGCTTTCGAAGTAATCACGCGCCTTGCCCCACAGTTGATTCTGCAGAGACAGGCGACCCAGCGTCAGCAACAGCGCCGGATCCTGCGGGTGCTGTTTCAGCCAGTGTTCGGCCGTTTGCAGCTGACGCGCCGGATCTGCGCCCCGCAGTACGCCATAGAAGCGCGCCAGACGGCTGTCATAGCCGCGCTTGAGCGCGCTGCGCAGCACCTCTTCGGCCTCTTGCTGGGCGCCCAGACGACGTAATTGCTCGACATAGGTGGCGATCAGCTCGGGCTCATGGCGCAGGCTGGCCGACAGATGGTTCCAGGCCTTGTGCAATGACGACAAGGCAGCTTCACCCTGCTCCAGCCCACCATCACCGACCTCGGCCAGGCGGCCGCGCCAGGTTTTGCGCTCCAATTCATCGAGCTCGGCCGCTGGCAGCGCCTTCTCCTTGCGCAATTCAGGCAGCAAGCCGAGCAGAGCCGACCACTCCTGGCGCTGCAGATACAGGCGCTGCAACTGTCGCAGCACCAGATGATGCCCCGGATGACGCTCACGCATCGCCTGCAGGGTTTGCAACGCTGCCTCGCTGTCACCACGGTTGCGTTGCAGTTCGGCATGAGTCAGGGCAATCGCCAGCTCGGCCTGCGGTTGCCTGTTCAACGCGCGCTCCAGCAGGGCATCGCTCTGTTCGTATTGGCCCAGTTTGTTGGCGGCCCGCGCGGCACCGAGGTAGTACATCAGCGGCTGGCTATCGGCCTCGGCGGCACGGGTCAGTTGACGCTGCGCGCGCGCCCAGCGGCCTTCGGCCAGGTCGAGCATGCCCTGCTCGGAGGCCAGGCGCACACGGCGATTACGATGCAGGCGCGACCAGGGGTTGGCCAGACGTGTCGAGCTGAGCAGCAGGCGCAGCGTCAGCTTGAGCAGGTAGTACAGCAGCACCACGACCAGCAGCAGGCCAAGAAACGCCCACAGCCCAGACTGGTAACGGAAGCCCTGGTAGGCGAACAGCACATAACCACGGTCAGCCTCGATGGCCAGGCTGAGCAGATACAGCCCGGCTGCGACGGCCAGCAATAACAGGAGCCAGAGCAGGCGTCTCATTGCGCCTCCCCGGCCGCTGCGGCCCCCTGCCGGCGTTGCGCCTGCTTGCGCTGCAGGTAGGCCTGCAACGCATCGAGCGACTCGCTCAGATCCGGCACCTTGACCTCGATGCTGGCATCGGCCAACTCGCCGAAGCGCTGGCGCAGGGCGCGACTGTCCGGGTTGTCCAGATTGAAGTGGGCATCGAGGATTTCCTCGGCCTGCCTGAGCGCCTGCTGGTAGACGCCGGTCTGGCCATGCAGCGCGGCCCACTGCGCCTGTTCCAGCGCCAGCGACAGGCTAAGGCGTACCTGCGACAGGCTCTGCCCGGACAGCAGCGGACGTACGTTGCGATCGGCGTCGAATTCGATGCGGAAGTAGTCGGAAAGCGTCTTCGCCCACTCGCTCCACCAGGCGCTGCCATCGCCTTCGGCGGCCAGGTCGGAGAGTACGTCGCCCTGCCCTTCGAAGGTCGGCGCCAGGGGATTGAGCGTAGCAGCCTGCTCACGCAGGGCGCCCAGTTGCAGGAACAGGCCGACACGATCCGGGCGCTCGGTGGTGCGCAGCGCTTCCAGGCTGCGGCTGAGCTGCTCGCGGGCGGCGAAGGCGGCCGGGTCGTCCTGTTCGCGGAGGATGTCATCGGCAGCCGTCACCAGTGCTTCGGCGCTGGCCACATCCTGCAATGCCGACAGGCGCAGGGTTGCCAGACGCAGCAGATGCTCGGCTTCATCCAGGCGCCAATCCTGGCGACTGCCATCGAGCACGCTTTCCAGGCGCTGGCTCAGGCGCTGCTGATCGTTCTGCAGATTGGCCAGCAGCCGGCGGCGCTCGTCCAGCTCGGCGGCACTGGGCAGCGCGGACAGGCGTGAATCCAGGCGCTGGGCCAATTCCTCGACCTTCCTGGCGCTGTCATCACGGGTGCGTTGCAGGTCTTCGGCCCGCTGCTGATCCTGGCCATGCATCTGCTGCAGTTGCCAGAGACTCCAGCCGCCGGCACCGGCACCGGCCAGGCCAATCAGCAGGGCGAATGCGGCAAGGCTGCTGCCGCCAGCACTGCGCGGTGTGCTCGCTGGCGCAGCAGCAGGCGTGGGTTTCACGGCGTCACTGGCCGGTTTTTCTTCTGGCGTGTTCGGGGTGGATGCTTCGCTCACGTATCCGTCCTTTTAGAGGGCGGCAGCCGGAAACTGCTCCAGCGCTGCCTGCAAGGCCGCGGCACTGGCGCCGCGACAGTCCACAACGATCTGCGCACCCGCCGCGCGGGCCTGTTCGGCAACGCGCGGACTGGGTACGAACAAGGGTAGCCGAGCCAAGGCCGACCAGTCATCGCCAGCGAGCTGCAACAGATGCTGGAAACCCTGTCCACTGCTGACAACCAGGCCGTTCAGGCGTTCCGCTCGCACCTGTCGGCTCAGTTCGCCCGACGCATACTGCGGCAGCACACGGCGATACAGTGGCAGATAGTCGACGGTCACACCCTGGCTGCGCAAGCGCTCGGCGAGCAACTCCCGGCCACCTTCGCCGCGCAGGATCAGCACACGCGGCAGCGTTGCGCCAGCAATCATCCGGTGCAGCTCAGGTAGCGCGAGCAGCGCCTCGCTGTCATCGCCCGCGTCGGGAAAATACACGCGCAGCCCCTGCTCGGCGAGCACCGCAGCAGTGGCGGCACCGACACTGAACCAGGGCAGATCGGGCGGTGGCGCAGCATGTCGAGCCAAGAGCTGCAGGCCGATGCGGGCGGCGGGCTTGCTCACCACGATCACCGCGCAGTAGCGCTGCAGATCGGCGAAGACGCCGCGCTGCTCGGACGTTTCATCCAGCGCCTCGATGGCCAGCAGCGGCATGCAGTGACTGGCGATACCCTGCGCGGCCAGGGTCTGCGCCAGCGCCGCACAGTCCTCGGCGGGACGGGTCAGCAACAGGCGCCAGGCGCTCAAGGGTGGCCGGCCTCGCCGTAAACGGCCTTGAGAATGGCATCGGCGCCTTGCGCCAGCAGCGCCTCGGCGACACGTACGCCCAGAGCCTCGGCGTCGCTGCTGGCGGCACGGGCTTCAGCACGCAGCAGCAGGCCGCCATCCGGTTGACCAACCAGACCACGCAGCCACAGCTGGTTGTCTTCGAGCAGGGCGTAGCAGGCGATGGGCACCTGGCAACCGCCATTGAGATGCTTGTTCAGCGCACGCTCGGCAGTAACGCGCAGCGCGGTTTCACGGTGATGCAGCGGCGCCAGCAAGGCATGCACATCAACGTCGGCAGTGCGGCACTCGATACCCACCGCGCCCTGGCCACCCGCCGGCAAGCTGTCTTCGGCGCTGATCGAGCTGCGGATGCGATCCTCGAAGCCCAGGCGAATCAGGCCGGCGGCGGCAAGGATAATGGCGTCGTACTCGCCGGCATCGAGCTTGGCCAGACGGGTATTGACGTTGCCGCGCAGGAACTGGATTTTCAGATCAGGCCGGCGCGCCAGCAATTGCGCCTGACGGCGCAGGCTGGAGGTGCCGACCACGCTGCCGGCTGGCAGTGCATCGAGGCTGTCATAGGTGTTGGAGACGAAGGCGTCGCGCGGATCTTCGCGCTCACAGATGCAGAAAAGACCCAGGCCTTCAGGGAAGTCCATCGGCACGTCCTTCATCGAGTGCACGGCGATGTCGGCCTCATTTTCCAGCAGTGCGGTTTCCAGTTCCTTGACGAACAGCCCCTTGCCGCCGATCTTCGCCAGCGGCGCGTCGAGCAACTTGTCGCCACGACTGACCATGGGCACCAGGCTGACCTTCAGGCCGGGATGCGCCTGCTCCAGACGAGCTTTGACATACTCGGCCTGCCACAGGGCCAGGGCGCTCTTACGGGTGGCAATGCGAATTTCGCGGGACATGGGGCAATTCCAGAAAACCGATTGCCGCGAATCATAACAGGCTCGCTCCGCGCCGGCAGAAGGTGGCGGCCATAGGCCGCAGTCGACGCTTCCTTCAAAGAGACTGCATCAGCTTGCGTACACCGGCGACATGACGGCGGCTGACCACCAGCGAGTCGCCGCCCAGCCCTTTGAGGAACAGCTGGAAATGCCCAAGCGGCGTACGCTGCAGGCGCTCGATACGCTCGCGCGCCACCAGCGCATTGCGGTGAATCCGCACGAAGCGATCACCGAATTCGTCTTCCAGCGCCTTGAGCGGTTCGTCCAGCAGGACTTCGCCGCCCTCATGACGCAGGGTCACGTATTTGTGATCAGCGATGAAATAGACCACGTGCTCCAGCGGAATCAGCTCGATGCCCTTGCGGGTACGGGCGCTGATATGGGTTCGCGGGCCACCGCCCGTCTCGGCCGCAGGACGGGTCAGCGCTGCCAGTTGCACGCGATTGGGCCGCTCGGCCTTTTTCAGGGCATCGCTGAGGCTTTCAGGGCGCACCGGTTTGACCAGATAGCCAATGGCACTGACCTGGAAGGCTTCCAGGGCAAATTCATCGTGAGCCGTGCAAAAGATCACCGCCGGCGGCGCCTCGCGCTCGCACAGCTTGGCCGCGACCTGCAGGCCGTCGAGGCCGGGCATGCGGATATCCAGCAGGACCACATCCGGCTTGAGGCTATCGATCAGGGTCAGGGCCTGCTCGCCATTGCTGGCGGCGGGCTCCAGGACCCGGTAACCCTCGAGCTCACCGACCATGCGGCTGAGGCGCTCGCGGGCAAGGGGTTCGTCATCGACGATCAGGACATTCATATTGCTCTGGCTTCCTGCGTGAGTCTCGCACAAGGATAGCGTAGACAGCTGTAATGACGGCCGTCACGGCGCTCCACGCTGAGACTCGCGCACGGCCCAAAAAGTGCCGCCAGACGCGCGTCGATATTACCCAGCGCTTGTTGCGTTCCCCGTGACGGGTGCTGCACGCCCCGGTCTTCATACGGATTGCTGACACACAAGCTGAACACACCATCCTGGTAATCCGCTTCGACCCGCACCAGGCCACCCTCGATACGCGGTGCGATGCCATAGATCAGCGCATTCTCCAACAGAGGCTGCAGGGTCAGCTGGGGAATCGGCAGATCCTCCGGCACACCCTCGACCTCCCACTGCAACTGTAGTCGCTCGCCAAGCCGATAGTGCTCGATCGACAGATATCGTTTCGCCAGCTCCAGTTCCTCTTTCCACGACACCAACGTGCCAGGCTTGGCCAGGCTGGCACGAAACAGATCGGACAGATCCAGCACCGCCTGCTCGGCCTTGGCCGGGTCGACCACCACCAGGCTGGCGATACTGTTGAGGCTGTTGAACAGGAAGTGCGGGCGAATCCGCGCCTGCAACGACTCGATGCGCGCACGCAGCTCGGCCTGCTCCTGCCGCCGCCATTGGCTCTGCAGATAGAAATAGCGTAGCAGCAGTGCGGACATGATCAGGCTGATCAGCGCATGACGCAGATAAAGATTCACCTCGCCGCTGCGCGGCAGCGGCCCACCCAGCTCGTAATAGTCGGCCACCGCCGTGCAACACAGGGTCAGTACCACCACCAACGCGCAGCACAGGCCGCCGGCCAGCGCCGGACGCAAGCGCGCCAGCAGCGGGCGCAGACGACACAGCACAGCGGCCGAGAGCAGCACGATCCACTGCACGAACAAGGACGTCAGGGCCAGCCGCACCCAGTCGAAACCCGGCGTCATCGGTTCGGCGAGTACCAGTACCAGCACCAGCAATTCGGCCAGCAGCACCATGCTCAGCAGCGCTTCAGGCTGGCACAGTTCGGGGACGAAGAAGTCGTCGACGGCGGCGGGTCTGTTCTTGGCAAACGATTGAGTGTGCATCGGTGCAGTTTCCGTTTCGCCTTGCGAGCCGGCAAGCCGGAGAGCTCCTGGCGGGTGAAATAAAGCACCGAAATGCTGCCTTCAGCGCAGTTTTGTGAAGCAACCGACAATGCCCCAGCGCGTCCAACGACGAACGCCGCCCGGCGAAACGCGGCTCGACCCTGTTATTATCGACCCACTTTGTCCGCCATGCTGGCCGCCAACGTGGCCCGCCCGATTCCGAGCACTAATCATGAGCAGCGAAAAAACCAACCAATCCTGGGGCGGCCGCTTCAGCGAGCCCGTCGACGCCTTCGTCGCCCGCTTCACCGCCTCGGTGGAATTCGACAAGCGCCTGTACCGCCACGACATCATGGGCTCCATCGCCCACGCCACCATGCTGGCCAAGGTCGGCGTACTCACCGATGCCGAGCGCGACGCGATCATCGACGGCCTCAAGCAGATCCAGGGCGAGATCGAAGCCGGCACCTTCGACTGGCGTGTCGATCTGGAAGACGTGCACATGAACATCGAGGCGCGGCTGACCGACCGCATCGGCGTGACCGGCAAGAAGCTGCACACCGGACGCAGCCGCAATGACCAGGTGGCCACCGACATCCGCCTGTGGCTGCGTGACGAGATCGACCTGATCCTCGCCGAAATCACCCGCCTGCAGCAGGGCCTGCTGGAGCAGGCCGAGCGCGAAGCCGAGACCATCATGCCCGGCTTCACCCACCTGCAGACTGCCCAGCCGGTGACCTTCGGCCACCATCTGCTGGCCTGGTTCGAAATGCTGTCGCGCGACTACGAGCGCCTGGTCGACTGCCGCAAGCGCACCAATCGCATGCCCCTGGGCTCTGCCGCGCTGGCTGGCACCACCTACCCGATCCAGCGCGAGATCACCGCCGAACTGCTGGGCTTCGACGCCGTGGGCGGCAACTCCCTGGACGGCGTGTCGGATCGCGACTTCGCCATCGAATTCTGCGCCGCTGCCTCGCTGGCGATGATGCACCTGTCGCGCTTCTCCGAAGAGCTGGTGCTGTGGACCAGCGCGCAGTTCCAGTTCATCGACCTGCCGGATCGCTTCTGCACCGGCTCCTCGATCATGCCGCAGAAGAAGAACCCGGACGTACCCGAGCTGGTGCGCGGCAAGACCGGCCGCGTGTTCGGCGCTCTGACCGGCCTGCTGACCCTGATGAAAGGCCAGCCGCTGGCCTACAACAAGGACAACCAGGAAGACAAGGAACCGCTGTTCGACGCCGCCGATACCCTGCGCGACAGCCTGCGCGCCTTTGCCGACATGGTGCCGGCGATCAAGCCCAAGCGCGAAATCATGCGCGAGGCGGCGCTGCGCGGCTTCTCCACCGCCACCGACCTGGCCGACTACCTGGTGCGCAAGGGTCTGCCGTTCCGCGACTGCCACGAGATCGTCGGCCACGCGGTGAAGTACGGCGTCGACAGCGGCAAGGACCTGGCCGAGATGAGCCTGGACGAGCTGCGCCAGTTCAGCGAGCAGATCGAACAGGACGTGTTCGCCGTGCTGACCCTGGAAGGCTCGGTGAATGCCCGCAACCACATCGGCGGCACGGCTCCGAATCAGGTGCGTGCTGCGGTGCTGCGTGGCCGCGAATTGCTGGCGGCTCGCTAACGCCCACGGGAACCATCAGGGAAAAGGAATTACCATGTTCGAATTATTGCTGCGCGGCCTGGCGTTACTCGCCGAGTTCGTACTCGAGGTCGTGGTTGGCTACATTCTGTACAGCACCGGCTGGCTGGCCCTGAGGCTACTGACGCTGGGCCGCTACCCAAACCTGCCGCTACGCGTGGACGACCCAATGGGTTCGCGCACGACCTGGGTCGCTGCATTCGGTTTCCTTTGCCTGGTGGGTTTGCCACTGACGTGGCTGACCCTTACCTACGGCTGACCATTCACGAGATACGCCAATGCCCCTGACCATCCGCCCCGCCACCTCTGATGACGCCGAGCTGATCCTGCGTTTCATCACCGAACTGGCCATCTATGAAAAGGCCGAGCATGAGGTCAAGACCGATGCTGCCGGCATCCGCGACAGCCTGTTCGCCGACGGCAGCACGGCCCACGGCCTGATCTGCGAGCACGACGGTCAGCCCATCGGCTATGCGGTGTACTTCTTCAATTACTCCACTTGGCTGGGCAAGCACGGCCTGTACCTCGAAGACCTCTACATCAGCCCCGAAGCACGTGGCCTGGGCGCCGGCAAGGCACTGCTGCGCCATCTTGCGCAAGTGGCCGTGGCACGCGGTTGTGGCCGCTTCGAATGGTCAGTGCTGGACTGGAATACCCCCGCCATCGACTTCTATGAATCCTTCGGCGCCCGCCCGCAGAGCGAATGGACCACCTATCGCCTGACTGGCCAGGCCTTGCTGGATTTCGCTGCCGACACTCCATGAGGAATAACAGATGAGCGAACACGACGACCACGCAGACGAAGACTTCGCCGAAGCCACCCTGATCCAGGCCATCGAGAATCAGCTGGAAAGTGGTGAGCCGGCCGCCGCCACGGCGGTGTACAACAAACTGACACTGGTCGGTTATGCGCGTGAGGAAATCCTCGAACTGATGGCCCTGGTGCTGGCCCACGAAGTCGACGCCATGCTGCGCGAGGATCGCCCCTTCGATGGTACCTGGTACGAGCAGGCGTTACGCGCCCTGCCGGAACTGCCGGCGGAAAGCTGATTCTCACCCACCCGCAACGCGGCGATGGTCAGAGCCCGGTACATGGCTCTACACTGCAGGAGCGCCACAACAACAAGACGGAGTCACCATGAAGGCATTCACCGCTGACCTGATCGACGAGCTGGAAATCCTCGCCCTGTATAACCTGGACAACCACCAGGAGGGGCTCAAGGTGCATAACAACGCTTCATTCAAGGCGCAGGGCGCCATCACCCGTCTTTATGAAAAAGGTCTGGTCAGCCAGGCCGATGGCGGCTATCTGACCAGTCTGGGCATCGATGCTGCCGAACATGCACAAGGCCTGCTGACCATACTGTCGAACCGCCAGGCCACCTCCGCCTGATCCAAACCGCCGCCACCCGACCCGCGAATGGGATAGGCATAACGCCCCACCGCGAATCAGAGCGTCGCACAGCAGATGTGCCGCGCTCTGGGCGGTGCACCTGCGCAAGACTGCTCAGCCATGACTGTTCGGCATCGCCGGTCGCTCTTCAGCGAGCGGCATAACGGGCGATATAACGATCAGGCACTGCACTGAAGGGCACGCCGCTGATAGGCTTGCCACACCCGCAGCAGAGTTCGAGCATGACGCGCACGCAGGAAATACGCCCCGATATCGATGACGGCATCGACCGCAAGGTGCTGGCACAGCTGCGCGCACGCTTTCTGCGGATCAACCAGGGCCGTCTGCAGCGCGCCATGGAAGCGTTGTCGACGCGCCAGCAACTGGTGCTCAAGCTCTTGCCGCTGCTGCTGCACGTCAATCATCCGCTGCTACCCGGCTACGTCTCGGCCAGCACACCGGCGGGCCTCAGCGGTTTCGAGCCGGATGACGACAGCCTGGCCGAAGTGCAGCGCCTGACCCGCTCCTTCGTCTACAAACCGCGCCGCGGCCAGGGTGCCGCGCCGCTGCATGGGCTGTTCCTGATGGGCAGCCTAGGCACCGTGGCACAGGCCGAACAAAGCGACATGGATCTGTGGCTGTGCCACTCGCCCAGCCTCAGCGCGCAGGAACTGCACGAGCTGCGCAAGAAGTGCGATCAGCTGGAAAGCTGGGCCGCCACGCAGGGCGCCGAGGTGCATGTCTTTCTGGTCGACCCGCAACGCTTCACCCAGGGCGCGCGTGAAGCACAACTGACCTCCGACGACTGCGGCACCACCCAGCACTATCTACTCCTCGACGAGTTCTACCGCACCGCCATCTGGCTCGGCGGACGCACACCGCTCTGGTGGCTGGTGCCGGTGTATGAAGAAGGGCGCTATGAGGACTACTGCCGCACCCTGCTGAGCAAACGCTTCGTGCGCGACGAAGATGTGCTCGACCTCGGTCATCTGGCGCGCATTCCACCGGAAGAGTTCATCGGCGCCGGCATGTGGCAGTTGTACAAGGGCATCGAATCGCCCTACAAATCCGCCCTCAAGCTGCTGCTCACCGAGGTCTACGCCAGCGAGCACCCACAGGTCGAGTGCCTGGCCCTGCGCTTCAAGCAGGCCGTGTTCGAAGGTCGTCTGGATCTCGACGAACTCGACCCCTACATCGTCATCTACCGCCGCCTGGAGGAATACCTCAGCGCCCGTTGTGACCAGGAACGACTCGAACTGATCCGTCGCTGCCTGTACCTGAAGGTCAACAAGAAGATCAGCCGCCCGCCGACCCGGGGCCGCACCAAGAGCTGGCAGCGCCTGCTGCTCGAACGTCTGACCCGGGAATGGGGCTGGCAGGCCCGCCAACTCAACGTGCTCGACAGCCGCAGCCAGTGGAAGGTGCGCCAGGTTGCCGCCGAGCGCCGCGTACTGGTCAACGAGCTGACCTACAGCTACCGCTTCCTCTCGCAGTTTGCCCGCAGCACCGAGGCCGGCAGCTCGCTCAACAACCGCGACCTAAACGTGCTGGGCAGACGTCTGTATGCAGCCTTCGAGCGCAAGGCCGGCAAGGTCGAATTCATCAACCCCGGCATCGCCCCGGATCTGGCCGAAGACACCCTGACCCTGGTTCAGTACAGCAGCCCCGAAGCGCCGAACGAACGCCTCTGGGCGCTGTTCAACGGCAGCCTGGGTACGCAGGAATGGGCCGACTTCGCGCCGCTGAAGCGCTCGCGTGAACTGATCGAACTGCTTGCCTGGTGCCATCGCAACGGCGTGATCGACAGCAGCACCCGTCTGTCGCTGCACCCCGGCGCCAGCGACCTCACCGAATACGAGCTGTCCAACCTGATCGGCAGCCTGCAACAGAGCTTCCCGCTGCCCCTGCAGCCCGTGGAAGAAGCCGCCCTGCTGCGAGCCAGCGTTCCCAGCCAGGTGCTGTTGCTGGTCAATGTCGGCGTCGACCCGCTCAAGCAGCACAGCCAGATGAACGTGCACATGACCACCGACCGCACCGACGCGCTGGGCTATTCCGGGGTACGCGAGAACCTGGTGCTGACCCTCGACCAGGTGGTGCTCAACAGCTGGAACGAACTGCAGGTCAGCCGTTACGACGGTGCCGACGCCCTGCTCGACTGCCTGCGCGACCTGCTCAACAGCCTGCCGCCCGGCAGCGCGCTCCCCAGGGTGCAGGTACGCTGCTACTGCCGCAACCGTGCACAACCCATCGCCGAACGGGTCGAAGAACTGCTGCGCGACCTGCTCGACAGCTACGCCGAAGGGTACCCATCACGCTACCTGGTGCAGGTGCGCCAGCATTATCACGTTCTGCAACTGGCCCCCGGCCAGGTCAGCCACACCGCTCTGGGTGACGTGCCGGCCCTGCTCGACCATCTGGGCGCCGAACAGGAGCGCTACAGCCCGCTGCGCCTGGATCGCCATGCACTCGAGGGCGACGACCTGGCGCTGATCCTGCCCATGGGCCGCCCACAGTGCCTGCAGGTGTTCTACCGCGTGCACGAGAGCAGCGGTGAGGCCGAGCTGACCCTGCTCGACGAGCACAACGCCCTGTGGCGCAGACGCCTGCCATTTCGCGACGAGCAAAGCCTGCTGACACCGATCCATCGCTTCCTGCAGTCACTGCTGTATCGGCGCAATGCCATGCTGCCGCTCGAGGGCGCCGACAGCCAGCCCGCGCTGGAAATCCTCTACTACCAGTTGCTGCCGGCGGCACCATTGCGCGCCCAGCGCCTGGAGCGCAGACCCGCGCCCGAGTCGCAGGTCAGCCACCCGTTCTACGACGTGCAGGCCATCGTCGAGCCGGGCGACGGTCGTCAACGCCATGTCACGCTGTACTGCAACCACCGCGAGTTTTCCGAACTGGAATACGGTCGCGAATTGTATCGCGCCGTGGCACAGCACATCATCGTTCAGCGTGCCGGTGGCGAACGCTATCCCTGCTACATCACCGACCTCGACCTGTCTGCCGTACTGGCCGGGCAGCGGGCGCAGACCGTGCACTACCTGCGCTACAAGAGCGAGCTGGAGAATGCTCTGAATGCGGCACTGCAGCAGGCCTGACACAGCGCTATCGATAATCCGCCGCCGGCAGTGAAGCCCTGAGGGTTGCACTCGCCCGGATGTGGGCTTCCTGCTTAAACGCCGTTCAGCGGTCGTACTCGCCCGCTGCTTCCGGCTGGTATTCGACTTCCAGCAATGTCAGCTTGAGCTGCTTGCCACCTGGCGCCGGCCAGTCGATGTGTTGGCCGACGGACAGGCCGAGCAGGGCGCAACCGACTGGCGCAAGGATGCTGACCTTGCCTTCGCCACCGGCATCCTCCGGGTAGACCAGAGTCAGGTGGTAGTCCTTGCCGCTGCTCTCCTCGCGGCAGTGCACGCGCGAGTTCATGGTTACCACACCGGCCGGCACCTCGTCGTGCCCCACCACTTCGGCACGATCCAGCTCGGCCTGTAGCGCTTCTGCGCCAGGACCAAACTCGTCCAGGCTGTCGAGCAGACGCTCCAGACGCTGCATATCGAGGCGGGTAATGGTGATGGTTGGTGTGCTGTTCATGATGTCGGGCGCTCTCCTCGCCTAAACCGTAAAAAAGCAAAACCCCGCCCGAAGGCGGGGTTTAGCTGAATGTTCTGCCGACCCTAACACAGCCGGATAAATAAACAAGACTGCCGGGTCAACGGCCCTGCCGGCGCTCGCGCAAGCGCTGCTCGGCGGCCTGGCAGATCACGCGCCGCCGCACGTTGTCGGCCGTGCCCCAGTCGAGAATTTCCTGCAGGGTACGGCCACAACCGAGGCACTGCTCATGTTCATCCAGGCAGCACTGGCGCCGACAGGGTGACGCCAGCGGCGCTTCGCTCGGCTCAGAGCTCATCGAACTCCAGCTCGGTGCCGCATTGCTCAAGGGTGATGCGCACCAGCATCTCGCCCAGTTGCTCGTCACTGGTATCGCAGATCCAGCGCCCTTCGGCCTCGTCGTAGTCGAAGTGATAGCCACCGGAGCGGGCCGCCAGCCACAGCTGACGAATCGGCTCCTGACGGCTGAAAATCAGCTGACTGCCATTGTCGAAGCGCACCGTCAGCACACCGGCGCTGTTCTCCAGATCGACGTCCAGGCCGCTGTCGTCGAAGATGTCCTCCACCGCCTGCTGGGTGGCATCGACCAGGTCGTGAAAGCGGGCTTCGCTCAGGCTCATCGGGGTGTCCTCACTAGATGCAGCAACTGCAGAAAAATTAGCGGTAAGCGCCAGGCCAGAATAGCCGGCCTAGGCACAAAGGTGGCGACGGTACTCGCCCGGACTCGTTCCCGTCCAGCGACGAAATGCACGGGCCAACGAACCCGCTTCGCTGAAGCCGACCAGAAAGGCGATTTCCGCCAGCTCCAGCGCCGGGTCGCGCAGGTAATGCAGCACCAGCTGCTGGCGTGTCTCGTCGACCAGTTGGCTGAACGACAGCCCACTCTCGCGCAAGCGCCGCTGCAGGGTGCGCGGGGTCAACGCCAGTGCGGCAGCGATGGCCTCCAGGTCCGCCCCCTGTTCCGGCAACTGGCGCGCCAGCTCCAGGCGCGCGCGATCGAGTACGCCATGCCCCTGGTTCAGCTCAGCCAGCAGCCGATCAGCGTAGGCATCGAGCATGCCGCGCACCTGCGCGTCGGCCTGGCTCAGCGGCGCTGCGAGCAGGCGCCTGGGAAATACCAGGGCGTTGTCGGGCTGATCGAACAGCACCGGACAACGAAAGATACGCGCATGCTCCGAGGTATCGGCCGGTGCAGAATGCTGGAAACGCACCTCGGTCGGTGCGATGTCCAGGCCGCTGATCCAGCGCCCGAAACTGACCCAGCCGGCCAGGGTTTCCTCGCTCAGTTGCCGCTGCTGCTGCGCCAGTAGCGGCTGCCAGCGATGGGCGACCAACGCTTCACCGTCCATGCGGGCGGGCTCGTCATCGAGCACCACCTGCCCCAGATTGCCGACCAGCGAGGCGTAGCGCGCCTGGCGGTGCAGCGCGTCGGCCAGGGTCGCGCAACTCATGATCAGGTAACCGAGCACGCCGTAGTAACCCGGCCGTACCGACTCCCCCAGGTGCAGGCCCAGAAACGGATCACCGCTCTGGCGCACGCCCTCGCTCAACAGCGTCAGATAGGCACTGGCCGCGATGCGCTGATCGCGCTGACCGAGCACTTCCGGGCTGAGCTGGGCATGAGCGAGCAGTGCCTCGGGGGCGATCCCCTGGCGCTGCAGGTATTCAACCAGCCCTTGCAGATAGGCCACGGAGACCGTGCCGGCCAGAATCGCGGGTTTGTCCATCGAAGCTCCTCATGACGGCCCCCATGCTAACTCATGCCACGGCAGATGCAGATCGAGCCGGCGCCCCGCCAGGCGGGCGCCGGGCGCATAGGCAAGGTGACGGGGGGTCGGTATACTCCGGCGCAATTCACGCTTATTTCAAGGACTGCCCCATGAAGCGACTGACCCTCGCGCTCCTCGCCGCCGTTTGCCTGCTGGCCGGCTGCGGTCAGAAAGGCCCGCTGTACCTGCCGGGCGACGACAACGCCGGCAACAGCCGAGACCGTTTCGAACTCTGACAGGAGCTGCACCATGGAAGCCTTCAACTACCGCGACGGCGAGCTGTTCGCGGAAGGCGTCGCCTTGTCTGCGCTGGCCCAGCGCTTCGGCACGCCCACCTACGTTTATTCGCGCGCCCACATCGAAGGGCAGTACCGCGCCTATGCTGATGCCCTGGCGGGCATGCCGCACCTGGTCTGCTTCGCGGTGAAAGCCAACTCCAACATCGGCGTGCTCAACGTGCTGGCGCGCCTTGGCGCCGGCTTTGACATCGTCTCCAGCGGTGAGCTGGAGCGCGTCCTGGCCGCCGGTGGCGAACCGAGCCGCATCGTCTTCTCCGGTGTCGGCAAGAGCCGCGACGACATGCGCCGCGCGCTGGAAGTCGGCGTGCATTGCTTCAACGTCGAATCCAGCGTCGAGCTGGAGCGCCTGCAGAAGGTCGCCGCCGAGCTGGGCGTCAAGGCGCCCGTCTCGCTGCGGGTCAACCCGGACGTGGACGCCGGCACCCACCCGTACATTTCCACCGGCCTCAAGGAAAACAAGTTCGGCATCGACATCGAGCAGGCTGAGGCGGTCTACGCCCGCGCGGCCGAGCTGCCAAACCTGGACGTGATCGGCGTCGACTGCCATATCGGCTCGCAGCTGACCACCCTCGAGCCCTTCCTCGATGCGCTAGATCGCCTGCTGCTGCTGGTCGACAAGCTGGCCGCGCGCGGCATCGTCATCAAGCACCTGGACCTGGGCGGTGGCCTTGGCGTGCAGTACCGCGACGAACAACCGCCGCTGGCCGGCGATTACATCGCCGCCGTGCGCAAGCGCCTGGCCGGCCGTGAGCTGTCGCTGGTATTCGAGCCGGGGCGCTTTATCGTCGCCAATGCCGGCGTGCTGCTGACCCAGGTGGAATACCTCAAGCACACCGAGCACAAGGACTTCGCCATCGTCGATGCGGCGATGAACGACCTGATCCGTCCGGCCCTGTATCAGGCCTGGATGGACGTTTCGCCGGTGCAGCCGCGTGACGGCGAGGCGCGCCACTACGACCTGGTCGGGCCGATCTGCGAGACCGGCGACTTCCTGGCCAAGGATCGTCAGCTGGTGCTGGCCGAAGGCGACCTGCTGGCGGTGCGTTCGGCGGGTGCCTACGGCTTCGTAATGAGCTCCAACTACAACACCCGCGGCCGTGCCGCCGAGGTGCTGGTGGACGGCGAACAGGCATATGAAGTGCGTCGTCGCGAGACGGTTCAAGAGCTCTACGCCGGCGAAAGCCTGCTGCCGGCCTGAGGGCGACGTCATGCTATTGCGCTTTACCAAGATGCACGGCCTGGGCAATGACTTCATGGTGCTAGACCTGATCAGTCAGCACGCCCACGTGCAACCCAAGCATGCCAAACAGTGGGGCGACCGCCACACCGGCGTCGGCTTCGATCAGTTGCTGATCGTCGAGCCGCCGAGCCACCCGGACGTCGACTTCCGCTACCGCATCTTCAACGCCGACGGCTCGGAAGTGGAGCAATGCGGCAACGGCGCGCGCTGCTTCGCCCGCTTCGTGCTGGACAAGCGCCTGACCACCAAAAAGGTGATTCGCGTCGAAACCAAGAGCGGCATCATCGAACTGCGCGTGCAGAACGACGGCCAGGTCTGCGTCAACATGGGCGCACCGCGCCTGCAGCCGGAACAGATCCCCTTCCAGGCCGAACAGGCGGCGCTCAGTTATCGCGTCGAGGTCGACGGCCAAAGCGTCGAGCTGGCCGCACTGTCGATGGGCAACCCGCATGCGGTGCTGCGCGTCGACAGCGTCGATGACGCGCCCGTACACAGCCTCGGGCCGAAACTGGAACACCACCCGCGCTTCCCGCAGCGGGTCAACGTCGGCTTCCTCCAGGTGCTTGACCGCAAGCATGCGCGCCTGCGCGTATGGGAGCGTGGCGCCGGCGAAACCCAGGCTTGCGGCACCGGCGCCTGCGCCGCAGCGGTCGCGGCGATTCGCCAGGGCTGGATGGATTCGCCCGTGCAACTGGAGCTGCCGGGCGGCAAACTGTCCATCGAATGGGCAGGCGACGGTCAGCCGGTTATGATGACCGGCCCCGCTGCCCGCGTATACGAAGGACAGATTCGCCTATGACCGACCAGCAGGATTCGCCCAAACCGCTCGATTCGGAAACGGTCGCCGCCTATTTGCGCCTGCACCCGGAGTTCTTCATCGACCATGAAGAACTCATCCCCGAACTGCGCATTCCACACCAGCCCGGCAACGCCGTGTCGCTGGTCGAGCGCCAGGTCAAACTGCTGCGTGAGCGCAACATCGAGATGCGCCACCGCCTTGGCCAGTTGATGGACGTGGCGCGCGACAACGACCGCCTGTTCGACAAGACCCGCCGCCTGGTGCTCGACCTGCTCGATGCCGGCAGCCTCGAGGAAGTGGTCGGCGTGGTCGAAGACAGCCTGCGTCACGAGTTTCAGGTGCCCTTCGTCGGCCTGATCCTGTTCAGCGACAACAAGCTGCCAGTCGGCCGCTCGGTCAGCTCAAGCGAAGCCCACCAGCAGATCGGTGGCCTGCTCAGCGGAGGCAAGACCGTCTGCGGCGTGCTGCGCCCACACGAGCTGGAATTCCTGTTCGGCAAGGAAGACGCCACGCAAGTCGGCTCCGCCGCCGTGGTCAGCCTCACCCACCAGGGCCTGCATGGCGTCCTGGCCATTGGCAGCGCTGACCCACAGCATTACAAGAGCTCGCTCGGCACCCTGTTCCTCGGCTATATCGCCGAAGTCCTGGCCCGCGTATTGCCGAGTTTCGCCACGCCGCTGCGCTCGGTACGCTAGGTCGTGTAGGGTGGATGACGAGGCTCATCCACCTTCGGCCCGCTCGGAGCCCGGCACGTGACACTTGAAACCCATCTCGACGCCTACCTCGAACACCTGCGCCGCGAGCGCCAGGTGTCGGTGCATACCCTCGACGGTTATCGCCGTGATCTGGCCAAGCTGCAGGCCTTTTGTGCAGCCGAAGGCCTGAACGACTGGAGCGAGCTGGACACACGCAATCTGCGCCGTCTGGTCGCCCGCCTGCATCAGCAGGGGTTGTCCGGCCGCAGTCTGGCGCGCCTGCTCTCGGCCACCCGCGGCCTCTATCAATACCTGCTGCGTGAAGGCCTGTGCCGCCATGACCCGGCCACCGGCCTCAGCCCGCCGAAACGCGAGCGCCGCCTGCCGCGTACGCTGGACGCCGACCGCAGCGCCCAACTGCTCGACGGCGCCGTGGAGGACGACTTCATCGCCCGCCGCGACCAGGCCATGCTCGAGTTGTTCTACTCCTCGGGCCTGCGCCTGTCCGAACTGGTAGGGCTCGATCTCGACGGCCTGGACCTGCCCGCTGGGCTGGTACGGGTGCGCGGCAAGGGCAACAAGGCGCGCGAACTGCCGGTCGGCAGCCTGGCGCGACAGGCACTGGAGCAGTGGCTGCCGCTGCGCAAACTGGCCAACCCCGGAGACGGCGCGGTATTCATCAGCCAACAGGGCCGTCGCCTCGGGCCGCGCGCGGTGCAGCTGCGCGTGCGCCAGGCCGGCGTGCGCGAGCTGGGCCAGCATCTGCATCCACACATGCTGCGCCACAGCTTCGCCAGCCATATGCTGGAGTCCTCGCAGGATCTGCGCGCGGTACAGGAGCTGCTCGGCCATGCCGACATCGCCACCACGCAGATCTACACCCACCTGGACTTCCAGCACCTGGCCAATGTCTATGACCAGGCCCATCCACGCGCCAAGCGCAAAGGCGGTTCCGAATGAGCATTGAACTGATCACCTTCGACCTCGACGACACGCTCTGGGACGTCGCCCCGGTGATGCAGGACGCCGAGGCGGCCCTGCGCAACTGGCTGGCGCTGCACGCGCCGCGTCTGGGTGCGGTACCGGTCGAACACCTGTGGGCCGTGCGCAGTCGCTTGCTGAGTGCCGAACCGATGCTCAAGCATCGCTTGAGCGAGCTGCGTCGACGCATTCTGTTTCACGCCCTGGAAGATGCCGGCTACCCACACGGCGAGGCGCAGACGCTGGCCGAAGCAGGGTTTCAAGTGTTTCTCAGCGCGCGCCATCAGGTCGAGCTGTTCACCGAGGTGCACCCGACGCTGGAAGCCCTGGCCGAGCGCTTCATGCTCGGCGTAATCACCAACGGCAATGCCGATGTACGCCGCCTGGGCCTGTCGGAATACTTCCGCTTTGCCCTGTGCGCCGAGGAGTTGGGCATCGGCAAACCCGACCCGAAACCCTTCCGTGAAGCACTCAGCCGCGCCGGCGGCGTAGCCGCCGAGCGTGCCGTGCATATCGGCGACCATCCCAGCGATGACATTGCCGGCGCCCAGGCGGCCGGCATGCGGGCGGTCTGGTTCAATCCGCAAGGACGCAGCTGGGAAGGCGAGACGGCCCCGGATGCGCAGATCGCCAGCCTGGCCGAGCTGCCAGTGCTGCTCGACAGCTGGTCGTAGAAGCCTCGGGGCGGAAACAGCATTTCTCTGTCGCCTGGAATCTCCCACCATTCAGCGCAGGAGATGCCGCGGATTTCATCCGGGCTACGGCCTGGATAGCGGGCTGCGCCAGTGCCGGTTCTTGTGTAGGAGCCCGCTTGCGGGCGATCCACTCAGCGCAGCGCTGATCGCCCGCAAGCGGGCTCCTACAAGATTGCCGACGTGCCGGTTGATCTGCGCCGCTCCGGGTTGCCGCCAGGGATGGCGGGCACAAAAAACCCGCCACTGGGGCGGGTTCCTTGCAGCGAGTCGTCCTCAGATGGGGCGGCTGCCGTATTTGCTGTCGGGCTTCTTGGGCGGGTCGGCGACCACGTTGGGCTCCACCTCCTGCACCTTGCCGCCACGGGCGAGGAACTCTTCCATGGCGCGGGCCAGGGCGTCGCGCTCCTTCTGCTTGGCTTCGATGCTCGGCAGCTCGTCGACCTCGACAGCCTTGGCCTTGCTCTTCTTGCTGCTGGCTACGACCTCGCCGTCGCCTTCATCGTCGCCACTGTCGCCGTCATCGGCAGCAGCCAGTTCCTCACCGTCGTCCTCGTCGGCCGCTTCCAGATCATCTTGTTCCAGGTCTTCGTCGCTCATGTTCAACCTCATGACTTGCGAAAAGCAGGTTAGTTATAGCCCAGTCGCGCAGTGAACACCGCACCACCGGAAAAATTCAAATAGCCTCGCCCTGCAGGGTCGCCACCACTCGCCGAGCACCGCCATGATCGCGATGCTCGCCCAGGTAAATACCCTGCCAGGTGCCCAGCGCCAGCCGTCCCTGCTGTATCGGCAGCTGCAGCTGAACGCCCAGCAGACTGCCCTTGAAGTGCGCCGGCAAATCGTCCGGCCCTTCGTCATCGTGCTCGTAGCCTGCCTCACCCTGCGGCACCAGACGGTTGAAGAAGCGTTCGAAATCCCGGCGCACTGCAGGGTCGGCGTTCTCGTTGACCGTCAGCGATGCCGAGGTGTGCTGCAGCCACAGGTGCAGCAGACCGACACGCACCTGCGCCAGTTCCGGCAATGCGCCCAGCACCTCTTCGGTCACCAGATGAAAACCGCGCTCACGCGGACGCAGACTGATGATGCGTTGCTGCCACATGCCGCTCTCACTCTCGATGGCTCCAGCGCGCGCATTCTAGCGTGCTGCCAGAAAAAACAAAGGGCGCCTAAAGGCGCCCTTGTCATTCCCGGCGAAACTCACTTCTTGCCGGTGAACTCCGGGTAGGCTTCCATGCCGCATTCGGCGATGTCCACACCCTCGTATTCCTCTTCTTCGCTGACGCGCAGGCCGATCACCGCCTTGATGATGCTCCACACGATCAGGCTGGCGATGAACACCCAGGCGAAGATGCTGACGATACCCAGCAGCTGAGCGCCCAGCGACGCGTCTTCGTTGGTCAGGCAGACGGCCAGGATGCCCCAGATGCCGACCACGCCATGCACGGAGATGGCACCCACCGGGTCGTCGATCTTCACCTTGTCCAGACCGAGGATGGAGAACACCACCAGCGCACCACCCACGCCACCGATCAGGGTGGCCTGCAGGGCGCTCGGGGTCAGCGGCTCGGCAGTGATGGCCACCAGGCCAGCCAGCGCACCGTTCAGCGCCATGGTCAGGTCAGCCTTGCCGAACAGCAGGCGGGCCACGATCAACGCGACGATCAGACCACCGGCTGCAGCCATGTTGGTGTTGGTGAACACCTGGGCCACGGCGTTGGCGTCTTCGATGGTGCTCATCTTCAGCTGCGAACCACCGTTGAAACCGAACCAGCCCATCCACAGGATGAAGGTACCGAGCGTGGCCAGCGGCAGATTGGCACCCGGAATGGCGTTGACCTGGCCATTCGGGCCGTATTTGCCCTTACGCGCACCCAGTAACAGCACACCAGCCAGAGCGGCGGAAGCACCGGCCATGTGCACCACACCGGAACCGGCATAGTCGAGGTAACCTGCAGCATCGAGGAAGCCACCGCCCCACTTCCAGAAACCCTGGATCGGGTAGATGAAGCCAGTCATGACCACGGCGAAAGCCAGGAAAGCCCACAGCTTCATGCGCTCAGCGACAGCGCCGGAAACGATCGACATGCAGGTCGCGGCAAACACGATCTGGAAGAAGAAGTCCGAACGGGCCGAGTAGTAGGGTGCATCCTCGCCACCAGCCAGAACGGCCTCAGCGGTGTTCTCGTCACCGATCAGGAAACCCAGGCTAGGGAAGATGCCGCCTTCCGGGCTGGAGTACATGATGTAGTAACCGACCAGCAGGTACATCACGCTGGCGGTGGCATAAAGCGCCACGTTCTTGGTCAGGATCTCGGTGGTGTTCTTGGCACGCACCAGGCCGGATTCGAGCATGGCAAAACCCGCTGCCATCCACATTACCAGGGCACCACAGATCAGAAAGTAGAAGGTATCGAAGCCGTACTGCAATGCAGTCAATGCTGTGTTATCCATTTTTCACCTCTTGCCGGCGCTTTTGTTGTGCGCTGTTCGGTAGAAACGTCCAGGTTGGCGCCGGACGCGTTCCGCATGCTTTACAGGTCGTTGCCACGCTCGTTCTGGATCACCGGAACCCCTGCCGCCGCAAGGCGACCAGGCATTCCCATCACTAGGCGAGCGCGAGACCCGAAGAGGATCTGGCACAGCAGAGCGGCGAGGGCATCGCCTGCTCCGGCATTGGCCCTCGAAAACGGCGTGTGAGCAGAATTCGAGGACAAAAGGGCTCCTAGCCCTGCGAAAGTTCGCAGAGTCATGGGTTTACTCCTGGGGCGTGGGGTTCGGAGGCTTGTTAGATCGCGTCGGTATCGGTTTCGCCGGTACGAATACGGATCGCCTGTTCCAGGTTGACTACGAAAATCTTGCCGTCACCGATCTTGCCGGTGTTGGCAGCCTTGGTGATGGCCTCGATCACACGATCGAGCTGATCGTCAGCGATGGCCACGTCGATCTTCACCTTGGGCAGAAAATCGACCACATACTCGGCTCCGCGATACAGCTCGGTATGGCCTTTCTGACGGCCGAAGCCCTTGACCTCGGTGACGGTAATGCCCTGCACGCCGATCTCCGACAGTGACTCGCGCACGTCGTCCAGCTTGAACGGCTTGATGATGGCAGTGACTAGTTTCATGAAACTTTCTCCCGTGAAAGGTGGACATGCCCCAGGAATTGCGAACCCGGGCCAAGTCTAAGCGCAGTGTCTGGCTTTTGTAATGCACCGACCGCTCCAGCCTGGCGTGATCGATACCCACTAACCGCCCCGACGAAACACTCCCCGCTTCGCCTGCCGCACCGGAACTGCATCGGTGCATGCGTCGCTGGGGTCTAAGCAGAAAGCTTGCCAGCTCACGCAAAAGCGCCATCTATCAAGCCTTTACCTGTTTCGGGCGGCATTGCCCGGCCCTTCACACCGGACGCGCCGCACACATTTGGTGCGGAGACACATCACGCAATGCTCAAAAATCGTGCAGACCACGCCTGAACATCCCGCTGACAGCTGCGTGCTACACTGCCGACCGTTTGTTTACGGAACCTGATCATGCTGCCGCCAAAAGCCCTGCTCGACACCCTCAGCACTCACGCCTCGCGCCTGTTCAGTGGCGACAGCCCGCTGCCGCGTGCCGAACTGGAGGCGCAGTTCAAGGCGCTGTTGCAGAGCGGCTTCAGCAAGCTCGATCTGGTCAGCCGTGACGAGTTCGACAGCCAGATGGTGGTGCTGGCCCGCACCCGTGCCCGCCTCGAGGCACTGGAGGCCAAGGTCGTCGAGCTGGAAAACAAGCTGAACCCGCCCGCCGATTGAGTCCGGCGGGGCAGTTACAGATCAAGGAGCGATCATGTCCCTGGCCATCGTCCACAGCCGCGCCCAGGTCGGCGTCGAAGCCCCGGCCGTCACCGTCGAAGCGCACCTGGCCAACGGCCTGCCGTCCCTGACCCTGGTGGGCCTGCCGGAAACGGCGGTCAAGGAGAGCAAGGATCGTGTACGCAGTGCGATCCTCAATGCCGCGTTCGAATTTCCGAGCAAGCGCATCACCCTGAATCTGGCACCTGCCGATCTGCCGAAAGACGGCGGACGCTTCGATCTGGCCATCGCCCTGGGTATTCTCGCCGCCAGCGGCCAGGTGCCGGCGCAGTCACTGGATGAATACGAATGCCTGGGCGAATTGGCGCTGTCCGGCGCGGTACGCCCGGTGCAGGGCGTATTGCCCGCCGCTCTGGCCGCACGGGCCGCCGGACGCACCCTGATGGTGCCGCACGCCAATGCCGAAGAAGCCAGCCTGGCCTCAGGGCTGAAGGTCATCGCCGTCGAGCATCTGTTGCAGATCGCCGCGCACCTCAACGGCAGCGCACCGCTCGACGCTTATCTTGCACAGGGGCTGCTCAGACAGAGCCGCCCCTACCCGGATCTGGCCGAAGTCCAGGGCCAGTCGGCCGCCAAACGCGCCTTGCTGGTGGCGGCTGCCGGCTCACACAACCTGCTGCTCAGCGGCCCGCCCGGTACCGGCAAGACGCTGCTGGCCAGCCGCCTGCCCGGCCTGCTGCCGCCGCTGGACGAAAGCGAGGCGCTGCAGGTTGCGGCGATTCATTCGGTGGCCAGCCACGCGCCTCTGCAGCACTGGCCGCAACGCCCCTTTCGCACCCCGCACCATAGCGCCTCGGGGCCGGCACTGGTCGGCGGCGGCAGCCGCCCGCAACCAGGTGAAATCACCCTGGCCCATATGGGCGTGCTGTTTCTCGACGAGTTGCCGGAGTTCGACCGCAAGGTGCTGGAAGTGCTGCGCGAACCGCTGGAAAGCGGTCATATCGTGATTGCCCGGGCACGCGACAAGGTGCGTTTCCCGGCGCGTTTTCAGTTGGTGGCGGCGATGAATCCCTGCCCGTGTGGCTACCTGGGTGACCCAAGCAACCGCTGTCGCTGCACCCCGGAGCAGATCCAGCGCTACCGCGCCAAGCTGTCGGGGCCACTGCTCGACCGCATCGACCTGCACCTGACGGTAGCCCGCGAAACAACGGCCCTCAATGCTGCACCGCAGGATGGCGAAAGCACCGCTCAGGCCGCCGCCAAGGTCGCACAGGCCCGCGCCCGGCAACTGCAGCGCCAGGGCGTGGCCAACGCCTTTCTCGACTTGCCCGGCCTGCGCCAGCATTGCGCCCTGGGCGATGCCGACCGGCAGTGGCTGGAGGGCGCCTGCGAACGCCTGGGTCTGTCCCTGCGCGCGGCCCATCGCGTGCTCAAGGTCGCGCGAACCCTGGCCGACCTGGCAGAGGAACAGCACATCAGCCGTGCCCACCTGGCCGAAGCGCTGCAGTATCGCCCCGCAGCAGGGTGACTCAACGGAAGCGCTCGACCTCCTGACGCAGTTGCGAGGCCAGATGGTCCAGCTCGCGCGCAGTGTCGCCCAGGTTGGCCACCACTTGCCGCTGCTCACCATTGGCCTGGGCAATGCTCTGCAGGTTGGCGCTGAGCACGGTCGCGGTACTGCTCTGCTCGCTGGTGGCGGTGGTGATGGCGGCGAATTGCTCACCAGCAGCATCGCTCTGCTCGCTGATCTGCGCCAGCGCTGACGCCACCTTGGCGTTGCGCTCCAGGCCGTCCTGCATGAGCTGCCGGCCCTGCTCCATAGTGGCGATGGCACTGCCCGTCTCGCTCTGGATGCTGCCGATCATCGCCGAGATCTCGTTGGTCGCCTCACGGGTGCGTCCGGCCAGGTTGCGCACCTCATCGGCGACCACGGCAAAACCACGGCCCTGCTCGCCTGCACGCGCAGCTTCGATGGCGGCGTTGAGCGCCAGCAGATTGGTCTGGTCGGCAATCGCGGTAATCACGCTGACGATGCCGCCGATCTCCTGGGAGCGCTGACCGAGGCCGTTGATCACCGTGGAGGTCTGCTCAAGGGCTTCGGCAATCTGCACCAGTGCCTCGGAGGCCTGATCCATCGAGGTACGGCCAATGCGCGTCTGCTGGGCATTGGCACTGGCCAGGCGCTCGGTGTTGCGCATGTTGTCGGCGATGTTCTGTGACGTGGCGCTGAACTCCTCCACCGCGCCGGCCATGCTGCTGATCTCGCCAGATTGCTGATCAATACCCTGATAGGCATCGTGCGACAGCGTGGACAGCGCCTGCGAGCGCGCACTGACATCCCGGGCGGCGCTGCGAATACCCGCCACCATAGCCGCCAGTGCCTCGCCCATGTGGTTGAAGCTGCGCGCCAGTTCGCCAATCTCGTCATCACTGGATTGCGCCATGCGCGCACCGAGGTCGCCGGCCCCCAGCGCCTGCGCCTGCCTGACCAGATCACCCAGCGGCTTGAGCTTGCGCCGCAGCAGCCAGACCACGGCGATCACCGCCAGCAACAGGGTAATCGCGCTGCCCATGGCCAACTGAGTACCGACACGCCAGGTCACTGCCTGGATTTCCTCGCGCGGCATGCTTGCCAGCACCGTCCAGGGGCCACCGGCGAAGGGCATGGCGACGCTGTAGAACGTCTGCCCGGCATCCGTCCAGAAGCCGCCCTCACCGGGACGGGCAATCCGCTCACTCAGGGCTGCCGGCAGTGTCTCCAGAGCGCCCGTGCCAGCGGGCTTGACCAGCCACTTGCCGTGCTCGTCGAGCACCGCCAGTGAACCTGTATTGCCAATGCGGAATGCGCTCAGTTTGTTCAATTGCAGCGTCTGCGCATCGGTGTAGTCGAAGCCGACGAACAGCACGGCGATGACCTGCCCACGGCCATCACGCACAGGGGTGTACTGGGTCATGTAGTTACGGTCGAAAAGCAAGGCCCGGCCCACATAACTCTGCCCGGCCAAGAGGCGCTGATAGGCCGGGTGTGCGTGGTCGAGCGCCGTGCCCAATGCCCGAGTGCCGTCCTGCTTGGTCAGCGAGGTGGTAATACGGATAAATTCGCTGCCATCGCGCACGAATACCGTGGCCACACCCGCCGTCATACGGGTGAAGTCATCAACCTCGGTGAAGTGGTTGTTCAGGCGTGTAGCCCCCAGGTAAAGCGCCGGAGCCTGCAGGCTGCCAATGCTCACACGCTCATCGGTGCGTACCTGCAAGCCACTGCTGAAGCGCTGCTCGAACAGCCCAGCCAGGCGCTGCGTACTCTCGCGCAGGCTGCCGTGGAAGGTTTCGAGCTGGTCGGCCAGCAACCCGGCTTCGCTGCCCAGGTGCTTTTCGCGGGTGACCAGATTGGCCTCGTTGAGTGAACGCAGGGCGAACAGGGTGCTGACGCTGATCAGCAGTACCAGCAGCAAAGCCAGAATGGTCGCCAGTTGCAGGGCTATGCGAGAGCGGGAAGGATTCATGAGGGCTCCGGGTGTGCGGCCATGAGCGTCTGGGCAAATGACTCAAGCAATGTCGATACCACCTAGTCGTCCTATGACTCGGCGAAGGCGCGCGAGGATACTTGAGCATTGCGCTCGGTCAATGTCAAAGCGCCATACGGTCGTCATTTATTACCAAAACAATGCCGAAACACAGCCTTTGATAGATTTAATCGATCAATAAATAGAGGCCGACACTCATGCGCACCCTTGCAGTCCGCTCACGCTGCGCGGGGTCGCCCCGGCCGTTGATGGTCGGCAGCGCCCCGTACGCAGGCCATGACCTCGCTCAGCGCAAGCGCTCAACCTCGGGCAGCGCCAGCGCGGCGACCTCTGCCAGCAGGTAGTCACGCAAACGCCGCAGGCGCCCCTGCGCCCGGTGCGCACGCGGCCATACCAGATAATAGCTCTCGCCACTCAGTACGGCTGTTGGCCAGGGCAGTCCGAGCCGTCCGAGCGCCACATCCTCGGCCACCATCAACAGGTCGCCGATGGACACACCATAACCACGCGCCGCTGCGACAATGCCCAGTTCGAGCATGTCGAACATCTGCCCGCTTTTCAGTGGCACCTGATCACTGAGCCCGGTGGCCTGCAGCCAGCGCCGCCAGTCACGGCGATCCGGCGTCGGGTGCAACTGTTGCGCCGCAAGCAGGCGCTCGAGCGTCCAGGGTGCATCCGCGGCATCGGCAGCGCTGCACACCGGGATCAACCACTCGGCAAACAGCTCGGTGCTTTCCCATTCATCGGGGAAATGGCCATCGGACAGCAGCACCGCACAGTCGAAGGGCTCCTGCCGGAAATCCACCTTGTCCACATCCATCCAGGTACTGGTCAGCTGCACCTCGGCATCGGCATGCACCTGGCGGTAGTGCGACAAACGCGCCAACAACCAGCGCACGGTCAGCGTGGTCGGCGCCTTCAGGCGCAACACGCCGTCATCGGCCTGCAGCACCGAACAGGCCCGCGCCAGGCTGTCGAAGCCGTCACTCACGCCCGGTAACAGGGCACGCCCCTGCTCGCTCAACTGCAGGCTGCGCCCGCAACGCTCGAACAGGCGACAGTCGAAGTGCTCCTCCAGCGTGCGGATATGCCGGCTGACCGCACTCTGGGTAATGGCCAGTTCCTCGGCGGCACGGGTGAACGAGGCATGTCGCGCGGCGGCCTCGAAGGCGCGCAGCGCATAGAGCGGCGGCAGACGGCGGTTCATGCCTTGCTTCCATGAGTTTTAATCATGCAATGCATGGCTATTTTCCTTTTGTGAGCACTCGAAAAGAGCCACAGAATAGCGGCGATTACCTATCCCCCGACAGCCTGGGGATGCTTACCCTGCCGAAGTTTTACTCATCATGAAAAATTCTCTTGGCCATGAGCTGGCGGCATTGCTGCGCCTGGCCGGCCCGCTGATCTCCGCACAGTTGGCCCATGCGCTGATGATCTTCACCGACACGCTGATGATGGCCATGCTCGGCCCACAGCAACTGGCCGGCGGCGCACTGGGCGCCACCTGCTATTTCATCTTCTCGATCTTCTGCACCGGGGTGATCGCCGCCGTTGGCAGCCTGGTCGCCATTCGTCATGGTGCGGGTGACCCCGGCGGCGTCACCCGCCTGCTGCAGAGCGGCCTGTGGCTGGCACTGCTGCTGGCCATCGGCAGCGCACTGTGCCTCAATTTCCTGGGGCCATTACTGCCTTATCTGGGTCAGCATCCTGATGCGGCGAGTCAGGCCATGGCATTCCTCCATCCACTGTCGCTGGCGCTGCCTGGCTACCTGTGCTTCATGGCCTTGCGCGGCTTTACCAGTGCCATCGGCCATCCGGGCCCGGTCATGGCCATCAGCATCGTCGGCACCCTCACCAACTTCATCATCAACTATGCGCTGATCAAGGGCTGGTTCGGTCTGCCCGCTCTGGGCCTGAGCGGCATCGGCATGACCACCGCGCTGGTCAGCACGGCCATGGCTCTGGCCCTGGCGCTGTACATCCTGATCGCCGCGCAGTACCGCCAGTATGGGCTGCGCCTTCGCCTGGACCGCCCACAGCGCACGGAGATGCGTGCCCTGCTGCGCCTCGGCCTGCCCATCGGCGGCACCTACGCCGCCGAGCAGGGGCTGTTCACCTTCGCCACCCTGTGCATGGGCGCACTGGGCAGCGTGCAACTGGCGGCGCACCAGATCGCCATGCAGACGGTGGCGCTGGCGTTCATCGTGCCGCAGGGGCTGTCCTATGCCGTGACCTTCCGCGTCGGCCTGCACTACGGCGCCGAGCGCCTGCACCTGTCGCGCCTGGCCGGGCACCTGGGCATGGTAATGGGCGCTGCCCTGATGCTGCTGTTCGCCCTGCTGTTCTGGCTGCTGCCAGAGTGGATCATCGGCCTGTTCCTCGACCGCCACGATCCGGCCTTCGCCGATATCGTCAGCCTGGCGGTCAGCCTGCTGGCGATCGCGGCCTGGTTCGAGCTGTTCGACGGCCTGCAGAGCATCGCCATGGGTGCGATTCGGGGGCTCAATGACGGGCGTACCACCCTGCTGATCGGCCTGACCGGTTACTGGTGCGCCGGCGCGCCACTGGCCTGGCTGCTCGCCTTCCCGCTCGGCTGGGGGGCACAGGGCGTGTGGTGGGGGCTGGCGGCTGGGCTGGCGGTCACGGCCACCGGCCTGGTGCTCGGCTTCCAGTGGAAGATCGCGCGCCTGCAGCGGTCGAACAGGATAGAGGGCGAGGTCTGCCTGTCGTAGCCCGGATGCAATCCGGGGAAGCCCGGCACACGGTCCCGGATGAATCCGGGCTACGGGTTACGATCCGCCGAGCTGCGGCTGGTGCTTGCCGAACACCAGAAAGCGCGCCAGCTCGGCCAACGGCAAGGCTTTGCTGATCAGATAGCCCTGCACCTGATCGCAACCGAACTGGCGCAACATGTCCAGTTGCGCGTCATTTTCCACGCCCTCGGCCACCACTTCGAGATCGAGGTTGTGCGCCAGATTGATCATCGCCCGTACCAGTTGACGATTTTCCTCTCGCGCACCCATCCCCCCCACGAAACTCTTGTCGATCTTCAACAGGGTAATCGGCAGGCTGTTAAGGTGAACGAAGGACGAGAAACCGGTGCCGAAATCGTCCAGCGAGAAGCGCACCCCCAGTTGCCCCAGGGCCAGCATGGTCTGCTGCACCTGATCACTGCGGCGCATCACGGCCGTCTCGGTCAACTCGAACTCCAGCCACTGCGCGTCGACTCCGCGCGCCTCGATCAGGCGGCTGAGGGTCGCCAGCAACTGGCTGTCCTGAAACTGACGGAACGACAGGTTGACCGCCATGTGCAGCGGCGGCAGGCCACGCCCGCGCAACCACTGCATGTCACGCAGGGCACGGGCGATCACCCAGTAACCCAGCGGCACGATCAGCCCGGACTCTTCGGCCAGGGGCACGAACTCACTCGGCGAGAGCAAGCCACGTTCGCGGTGCTGCCAACGCACCAGCGCCTCCAGGCCAACAATGCGCCCGCTCTGCAGGCACAGACGGGGCTGATAGTGCAGTTCCAGCTCGTCACGGCGCAGCGCACGGCGCAACTCACCTTCCAGATCGGCCTGGCTACGCGCACTGCGATTGAGGCGCTCGTCGTAGACATGAAAGGCGCAACCGGGCTGGCTCTTGGCCTGCTGCATGGCGATGTGCGCGTGCCATAACAACGGGTCGGCGCCCTCGCCCGGCTGCGCATGGGCAAGCCCCAGGCTGCAGCCGATCAGCAGGCTCTCGCCATCGATCCAGTAGGGCTCACCCAGCACCTCGGTGACGCGCTCGGCCAAGCGCTCGACCCGCTGCGGATCACGCCGTACATCGAGCAGCAGTGCAAACTCGTCACTGCCCAGCCGGGCCAGTTGATCACCGGGCTGCAACAGGCTCTTGAGCCGCGCCACCACCTGCAGGATCAGCCGGTCACCGGCCTGATGCCCCAGCGCATCGTTGGCGTGACGGAAATTGTCCAGATCGAGATGCCCCAGTACCAGGCCACGGCCGCTGCATTCGCCCAAACGCGCCGCCAGCAGGGTCTGGAAGCCCTGGCGATTGGCGATGCCGGTCAGCGGGTCCTGCTCGGCCAACCGTTGCAGGGTGTGCTTGAGAAGGCCCTGCTCACGCACATAGCGCAGGCAACGGCGCAGAACATCGGGGTTGAGGCTGCTGCGCACCAGCCAGTCACTGACGCCCGGCGGCGCTTCGGCAGGCTCGTCATCGAGCAACAGCACCATCGGCAGCGGGCATTGATGCGGCGCCGGGAGCTGTTCGGGTGTGGCCAGCAGCAGGCCGAGGGCCTGCTCATCGAACAGGGCGCTGGCGGCCACCCAGGATGGCGCGGTTATCAGCGTATAGGCACTGCCAAGTGCCCCCAATTGCTCGTGCAACAATTCGGCCCAGCCTGACGAATCTGTCAGCAGGACCAACCGCATCGGCTCGACGAGCGTGGACACGCAACCCCCCAATGACCACAAGAATGATGGCGAATCACGTCGCCTGAACGCGTCTTTATCGACGTCTAATCAATCACTTCCGGGTGAAAATGCGTGCACATCCTGAGGTATAGCCGGTAAACCGGCAAGCGCAAACAGCCTACTGCATAGATCCCGCTCAGCCTGCCCGGTAAATGCAATTTCGTGACCCAGGCCACAGTTACGCACGGTCGCGGCAGAAGCCCTCGGGCCTGTTAAAATGCCCGGCCCTTTTTCTGCGAACGATCCCATGTCCCGACTGAACCCCCGGCAACAAGAGGCCGTGAACTATGTCGGCGGCCCACTTCTGGTGCTCGCCGGCGCAGGCTCCGGCAAGACCAGCGTGATCACGCGCAAGATTGCCCATCTGGTGCAGAACTGCGGCATCCGCGCTCAGCATATCGTCGCCATGACCTTCACCAACAAGGCCGCGCGCGAGATGAAGGAGCGCGTCGCCAGCCTGCTCAAGGGCAGCGAGGCGCGCGGCCTGACGGTGTCGACCTTCCACAACCTGGGCATGAACATCATCCGCAAGGAATACGCGCGCCTGGGTTACAAGCCCGGCTTCTCGATCTTCGACGACGGCGACATCAAGGCGCTGCTCAGCGACATCATGCAGAAGGAGTATGCCGGCGATGACGGCGCCGACGAGGTGAAGAACCTCATCGACAGCTGGAAGAACGACCTGATCCTGCCCGACGAAGCCCTGGCCAAGGCGCGCAATCCCAAGGAGCAGACCGCCGCCATCGTCTACCTGCACTACCAGCGCACGCTCAAGGCGTACAACGCGGTGGACTTCAACGACCTGATCCTGTTGCCGGTGAAGCTCTTTCAGGAGCACGCCGACATTCTGGAGAAATGGCAGAACCGCATCCGCTACCTGCTGGTGGACGAATACCAGGACACCAACGCCAGCCAGTACCTGCTGGTGAAGCTGCTGGTGGGCATGCGCAACCAGTTCACCGTGGTCGGCGACGATGACCAGTCGATCTACGCCTGGCGTGGCGCGCGCCCGGAAAACCTGATGCTGCTGAAAGAGGACTATCCGTCGCTGAAAGTGGTGATGCTGGAGCAGAACTACCGCTCCACCAGCCGCATCCTCAAATGCGCCAACGTGCTGATCGCCAACAACCCGCACGTTTTCGAGAAGCAGCTGTGGTCGGAAATGGGCCACGGCGATGAAATCCGGGTGATCCGCACCCGCAACGAAGATGCCGAGTGCGAGCGGGTGGCGCTGGAGATTCTTACCGAGCACCTGCGCACGCAACGGCCTTACAGCGATTTCGCCATCCTCTATCGCGGCAACTACCAGGCCAAGCTGATGGAGCTGAAGCTGCAGCACCACCAGATTCCTTATCGCCTCTCAGGCGGCACCAGTTTCTTCGCCCGCCAGGAGGTGAAGGATCTGATGAGTTATTTCCGCCTGCTGGTCAACCCGGACGACGACAACGCCTTCCTGCGCGTGATCAACGTGCCACGTCGGGAGATCGGCTCCGCCACTCTGGAAAAGCTCGGTAACTACGCCAGCGAACGCAAGATCAGCATGTACGCCGCCGCCGACGAAATCGGCCTGGGCGCGCACCTCGACGCGCGCTTTACCGAACGCCTGGCGCGCTTCAAGCGCTGGATGGACGGCGTGCGCCAGCAATGTGCACAGAATGATCCGATTGCCGCCATCCGCAGCATGGTCATGGATATCGACTACGAGAACTGGCTGCGCCAGAACGCCTCCAGCGACAAGGTGGCCGATGCACGCATGGGCAACGTCTGGTTCCTCGTCGATGCGCTGAAGAGCACCCTGGAGCGCGACGAAGACGGCGACATGACCATCGAAGACGCCATCGGCAAGCTGGTGCTGCGCGACATGCTCGAACGCCAGCAGGAAGAGGAAGAAGGCGCCGAGGGCGTGCAGATGATGACCATGCACGCCTCCAAGGGACTGGAGTTTCCCTCGGTGTACATCATCGGCTTCGAGGAGGAGATCCTCCCGCACCGCTCCAGCATCGAGGCCGACACCATCGAGGAAGAGCGCCGCCTGGCCTATGTCGGCATCACCCGCGCCAAGCGTAATCTGGCGCTGACCTACGCCGCCAAGCGCAAGCAGTACGGCGAAGTGATCGACTGCTCGCCGAGCCGCTTCCTCGACGAACTGCCGCCCGAAGACCTGGTGTGGGAAGGCCTGGAAGAGGCGCCGGTGGAGGTCAAGGCAGCGCGCGGCAACGATGCCCTGGCCAATATGCGGGCGATGCTCAAGCGCTGAGGTCATGGCTGACTGGTGTATGGTCGGTTTATTCGGTGGGCTGAAGCGGATCGCCGCCCGGCCCACCCTACACCTCTTGTGCAAAGCGTAGGGTGGGCTTCAGCCCACCACTTCAACTGGCACCCTCGTAATATTTACCGGTCAGAAGAAAATACCGTTCAGACCCGGGGAACTGGAACCATGCGCACCTTCACGCTCGACCTCGACGCCCTGATTGAGCTGATCAATGGCCGCGAACAGCAGGAACACTGGCTGGATCTGGAAAGCGGTAGCGTGTTGAGCCTGTCGCCCGAGGATCAGCACAGCGAACAGCGCCAACAGATCGAACTCGACTCCGAGCGCTACAGCCAGATACCCAACCTCGACATTCCCCAGCGCGTGGCCATGCGCGAGTCGTTCCTGTTCACCCTCGACGATGTATATGCCCACCCGTTGCTCAGCGCGGCGCTGACCGGTCGCAAACCGCTGCGCGCGTTCGACTACGAAATCGAGGCCTTTCCAGCGATTCGCGAACAGTGGCAGTCCTACGAGATCAAGCAACTGCGCGAGTACGCCCTCAACTGGCTCTACGAACTGGGCATCGAGCCCGCGCCGGACAAACTGCCGCTGGATACGCGCGGCATTCCCAGGGACATCCTGCGACGACTGAGCAAAAGCACCTGAGCGCAGTGCGCCCCCCGGATTGCATCCGGGCTACCAACCTGTCCAGGCGGTCAATGGGCCACGACTGTCGGGCAGGCTGCGGTTTCACTACACAATCCGGGGTGTTTTGAGCGAAAATCCGCAGCTTTTCTGCTCAACCAGAGGATCGACCGTGGAGTCGTTGAAACAGAAGATTCGCAGCGAAGGCATCGTGCTGTCCGAGCACGTACTCAAGGTGGACGCCTTTCTCAACCACCAGATCGATCCGCGCCTGATGCAGGAGATCGGCCACGAATTCGCCCAGCGCTTCGCCGGCCAGGGCATCAGCAAGATCGTCACCATCGAGGCCTCGGGCATCGCCCCGGCAGTCATGGCCGGCCTGGAGCTGGGCATTCCGGTGATCTTCGCGCGCAAGTTCCAGTCGCTGACGCTCAAGGATGACCTGCTGATCTCCAAGGTGTTCTCCTTCACCAAGCAGACCGAAAGCACCATCGCCATTTCCGCCCGGCACCTGACCGCTGCCGACAAGGTGCTGGTGATCGACGACTTCCTCGCCAACGGCCATGCTGCCAAGGCGTTGATCGACCTGATCCAGCAGGCCGGCGCAGAGATTGCCGGTATCGGCATCGTCATCGAGAAGTCTTTCCAGGACGGCCGCAAGTTGCTGGAAAGCGAAGGCTACCGCGTCGAATCGCTGGCCCGCGTCGCAGCACTGGAGAATGGCCAGGTACGCTTCCTCGACTGACACTGGACGCCCGAATAGCCCATCAGGCAGGCGGGCAGCCAAAACGAAGAAACCGCCCAGAGGGCGGTTTCTTCATGAAAGCGATATGCCTTACAGGCCAGACATCTTCTGAATCGCTTCGCGCAGTTCGTCATCCGTGCAGTCAGCACAGGTGCCTTTCGGCGGCATGGCGTTGATACCGGAGATGGCCTTGGCGAGGATGCCGTCGAGGCCGCCTTGCTCGTCAGCACGCTTTTTCCAGGCGGCGGTGTCGCCGATCTTCGGTGCATCGAGCACGCCAGTCGCATGGCAGGCGCTGCAGTGCTTGGTCACGATGTCGTCAGCGGTACGCGCACCGCCACCGGCAACGGCTGCAACTGCTCCGACGCCCTTGCATTCTTCGCCCATGATGCACACTTCACCGACCGGCTTGAGGCGTTCGGCAATGGCTTCATCGGTCGTGGCCTGAGCAGTCACTGCCCACAGGGCCAATACGGCAGCCGGTGCTGCCAGCATTTTCTTCATCAGATTCACGGTACACCCTCTTCGTGGCTAGTCACGCCCGCGGCCACGGTTTCGCGAGCGGGCGACAGTATAACGGCAAGCACCCCCGGCCGAAACAACCCAATTGTCGCAGGGTTATCGATCAGAAGTTCGCTGGCGTGGTGGCGCTGATCAGCCGTGCCGGCTCGTCGAACGGATTACGGAAGCGGTGTGGCTTGCTGCTCTCGAAGTAATAGCTGTCACCCGGTTCAAGCACAAATACCTGATTACCGACGGTCAGCTCCAGCTTGCCTTCGACCAGCATGCCCGCCTCTTCACCTTCGTGGGCATACATCTCGTCACCGGTATCGGTGCCGGCCGGGTAAGTCTCGTCGAGGAAGGAAATGGCGCGGCTCGGATGAGCCTTGCCGATCAGCTTCATGGTGATGGCGCCACTGCAGATATCGGTCAGCTCGGAGGCACGGTAGACCACCTGAATCTGGTTCTCCTGCTCCATGTCGAGGGAGAAGAATTCCACCAGCGACATGGGAATACCGCTCAGCACTTTTTTCAGCGAGCTGATCGAGGGGCTCACGCTGTTCTTCTCGATCATGGAAATGGTGCTGTTGGTGACACCCGCGCGCTTGGCGAGCTCACGCTGGGAAAGACCTTTGAGCTTACGAATCGATTGCAGTCGAACGCCGACGTCCAATGCTGGTGTCCCCCTCTGGGAGTGATACGAAAAAGTGTTCGTATCATGGCATAGCGTTCGGAATTTACAACACTTGCGTTCACCCTTCGCCTACACCCTCCCAGGAAACCCGTTAAAAGGCCGCGAGCTAGAGCCATGCAAGGCGCAACGACCCACGGGAGTAACAGCCGAAGGCTGGCCCGAAGGGAGAGCGCCAGCGAATCAAATAGGGGAGGATCGGTCGGAGTCGCGTTCGACTGTACGAGCTGTACATGAGCAATCCGACCGGGCTGGCGAACCAGCCTGTTTTTAACGCAGCATGGCCGACGCGCAGCAGTCTTTTAACGGGTTTCAGCCCCGAGATAGAGCAGCGGTACCCGCCGCAGGTTGCAAAAAATCTGATAGGGAATGCTACCTGCCGCCATCGCCACGTCGCTGGCCAGTACCTGCTTGCCCCACAGCTCGACACGGCTGCCCAACCCCGCCTGCGGCAGGTCGGTGAGATCGACGGTGAGCATGTCCATCGACACACGGCCGATCAGCCGGGTCAGTTGACCGTCCACGATGACCGGCGTACCGCTCGGCGCGTGGCGCGGGTAGCCATCGGCGTAGCCCATGGCTACCACCCCGACGCGGGTCGGCCGCTCGGCGACAAAGCGCGCGCCATAGCCTACCGGCTCACCCGCCGGCAGTTCGCGCACGCCGATGATCTTAGACTCCAGGGTCATCACCGGCTGCAGGCGCGCGGCCTGCTGCTGTGCCTGCTCGAACGGCGTAGCGCCGTAGAGCATGATGCCGGGGCGCACCCAGTCGCTGGGCACCTGCGGCCAGCCGAGTACGGCCGGTGAATTGCGCAGGCTGACCTCGGCGGCGAGCCCTTCGCGCGCCTGCTGGAACACGGCCAGTTGCTCGGCGGTACGCTCGCACTCAGGCTCATCGGCACGGGCGAAGTGGCTCATCAGCACGATCTTGCCAACCTTGCCGCTGGCCAGCAGGCGGCGGTAGGCAGCCTGGTAGTCAGCCGGATGCAGACCAACACGGTGCATGCCACTGTCGAGCTTGAGCCAGACGGTCAGCGGCTTGCTCAGTTGGGCCTGTTCGATAGCCTCGATCTGCCACTGCGCATGGGCGACGCACCACAGGTCATGCTGATCGATCAGCGCCAGCTCATCAGCCTCGAAGAAGCCCTCGAGCAGCAGGATCGGCGCCCTGATGCCGGCCTCGCGTAACGCCAGCGCCTCTTCGATGCAGGCCACGGCAAAACCATCGGCCTCGGCTTCGAGTGCCTGCGCGCAACGCACCGCTCCGTGCCCATAGGCATCGGCCTTGACCACGGCCAAAGCACGAGCGCCGCTCATTTCGCGGGCCAGCTGGTAGTTGTGACGAAGCGCTTGCAGATCGATCAGGGCACGAGCAGGACGCATGGCAAGGTGTTCCTTCGGTTGTAATCAGTCACTCGGTGGCCGCTAGCGGCACTGTTCAAAAAAAACCCGGCAGGGAGCCGGGCGAAAAGCCAACACAAAATCGGTTCGGCACCAGCAACAGCCAATGCCGCGGTAGCCTCAGACGGCAGCCACCACACACATTTCGACCAGCACGTCGGGGCGGTACATCCGCGCCTCGACACAAGCCCGCGCCGGCGCATGGCCATCGGCGACCCAGGCGTCGTACTCGGCGTTGAGGCCGTCGTAGTCGGCCATGTCCTTGAGGAAGATGGTCAGCGAGAGGATCTTGCTCTTGTCGCTGCCTCCCTCGGCCAGCATCTTGTCGATGTTGGCCAGTGTCTGGCGGGTCTGCTCGTGGATATCGCCATCGAACTCATCGGCCAGCTGACCGGCGAGGTAGATGGTGCCGTTGTGGGTCACCACTTCGCTGTAACGCTTTGCAACGTGCAGACGCTGAATGGACATGAAAAGCTCCTTGGAAATATGAACACCGGCCTTCGCCGCCAGTGCCGAGTGAAATCAGGGATAGGTCTTGAGCTCGGCCTTCTGTGCCTTGACAGCCGAGCGACGGCGCATCCAGCTGAAGCCGATGGCCAGGATCAGGGCAAAACCTACGTAGCCGAGCAAGGGATAGACGGTACCCACCAGCTTGGTGAAACCGAACTGGCTCAGTGCCAGACCGATGGCTACAGACACCGCACTGACCCACTTGAAGCGCGTGGTTTCCGGCTTGGAAAAGCGGGCGCTGAAGGCGAAGAACATACCCACACCGGTGCTGTAAATCATACAGATCAACGACAGAGACATCGCCACCGCCAGTGCCGGGTGAATGTTGGCCGCCAGGGCCAACGTCGGCAGTTCAACGTTTTGCAACTGGTTGATATTGGCGAACAGGCCGATGTTGAGCACCAGAATCAGGAATCCCAGGCCCAAGCCACCGACGACCCCACCCAGGCCTGCGGCGCGATGATCGCGGGTCAGACCGCCGATTACCACCAGCATTGGCAGGCCCACGGCGATGTTGAACGAAGCGTAGAGCAGTGCACTCACAATCCAGTTATCGGCGGCACGGTTGGAGTTTTCCTGGGCCACCGCATTGAGTACGTCCAGCGGGGCGTTGTAGCTGAAAATCGAATAAATGGTAATCAGCAGCACCATGCCGAGCAAAAACGGCATCACCACACTGATCAGATTGATGATGCCCCGGACATTCAGACACAACGTGGCAATGGCAAGCACCGCCAGCAGGCTACCACCGAGCAGTGGCGGTAAACCAAACTGCTGGAACAGCGTCGAACCGGCAGCGGCAAGCATCACCACGCCCACACCATAGAGGAAGAACGACAACACCACGTCAAGGCCAAAGCCAATGGTCTTGCCAAACAACTTGTAAAGCACTTCTTTGTGCGAAGTAGCCTGCATTTGCGAACTCATACGGGCAATTTGCATCCCCAGAAACGCAAACAACAGGGCGCTGACCAGCGTACCGGCCACACCAATCAGGCCGAAACGGGTGAAAAACTGCAGGATTTCATTGCCGGAAGCGAAGCCACCACCGATCACTACGGACATGTAGGCAAGGGCTATCTGTATGGATTGTTTGTTCATTGCATTACATCTCTTTCTTAGATTTATAAGTACAAGAGCGGCAGGCAATCCTGTGCTCCGCTCGTCTTAATCAGAAGAAGCCGTCTCCTGGTCGGTACAGCGAGCCTCCATAGCTGGCGAGGTTGCGGTTGCGCGCAGGCACTGGCCGACAGGCCAGTACCGGGCAGATGGGATCTGGGGCGAACACCCCGGCCGATCAGTGGGCGGGGGCGGTGTGCTGCAGGTCGGGCTGACGGGCACTGGAGCCGTAACGGGAAATATCCAGCCCGTCGCTGCTGATCTGCGGGCGCTTGTTGGCCATCAGGTCGGCGAGCAGGCGACCGGAACCGCAGGCCATGGTCCAGCCCAGGGTGCCGTGGCCAGTGTTGAGGAACAGATTGCGGTAGGCGGTGGCGCCGACGATCGGGGTGCCATCGGGCGTGGCCGGACGCAGACCGGTCCAGAAGTCGGCGCGCTGCAGATCGCCGCCTTGCGGATAGAGGTCGGCAGTTATCATTTCCAGGGTTTCGCGACGACGCGGATTGAGCGACAGGTCGAAACCGGCGATCTCGGCCATGCCACCAACGCGGATGCGACCGTCGAAGCGGGTGATGGCGACCTTGTAGGTCTCATCGAGAATGGTCGAGGTCGGTGCCATGTCCGGGTTGGTGATCGGCACGGTCAGCGAGTAGCCCTTGAGCGGGTAAACCGGAGCACGAATGCCCAGCGGCTTGAGCAGTTGCGGGCTGTAGCTGCCGAGGGCAAGCACGTAGCGGTCGGCGGTTTCCAGCTTGCCGTCGATCCACACACCGTTGATACGGTCGCCCACGGCGTCCAAGCGCTGGATGTTCTGGCCGAAACGGAACTCGACGCCAAGCGCCTTGGCCATGTCCGCCAGCTTGGTGGTGAACATCTGGCAGTCGCCGGTCTGGTCATTGGGCAGGCGCAGGGCACCGGCCAGCTTGTGCTTGACGCCGGCCAGGGCCGGCTCGACGCGGGCGATGCCGTCGCGGTCGAGCAGCTCGAACGGTACGCCAGAGGCTTCCAGCACGGCGATGTCCTTGGCAGCGGCATCGACCTGGGCCTGGGTGCGGAACAGCTGGGTGGTGCCGAGCTGGCGACCTTCGTAGGCGATGCCGGTCTCGGCACGCAGCTCGTCGAGGCAATCGCGGCTGTACTCGGACAGACGCACCATGCGCTCCTTGTTGATCGCATAACGGCTGGCGGTGCAGTTGCGCAGCATTTGCGCCATCCACAGGTACTGGTCAACGTCACCGGTGGCCCTGATCGCGAGCGGAGCGTGTTTCTGCAGCAGCCACTTGATGGCCTTCAGCGGCACGCCTGGGGCAGCCCAGGGCGATGCATAACCGGGAGAAACCTGGCCGGCGTTGGCGAAGCTGGTTTCCAGCGCCGGGCCGTTCTGACGGTCGACCACCACCACCTCGAAGCCCTGACGGGCGAGGTAGTAAGCACTGGCGGTACCAATCACACCGCTGCCGAGAACCAGAACACGCATGTTTTTCTCCCCGCCGCGCCCAGGGCGCGTGCGTTACAGGCCATTGTTGTAGATGGGCGCAGTATAGGAAGAGCCGCGCAGTGCTTTTCACCATATACACAGCTATATTTGGCGAGAATTCTTGGCAATAAGCCGTTTTGCAGAGGCGGATTCCCCATGAGAACCCAGCACCAAAGTCGTCGTGAACTGGACAAGATCGACCGCAACATCCTGCGCATCCTGCAGGAGGATGGGCGCATCAGCTTCACCGAACTGGGCGAGCGCGTGGGGCTGTCGACCACGCCCTGCACCGAGCGCGTACGGCGCCTGGAGCGCGAAGGCATCGTCATGGGCTACCACGCCCGCCTCAATCCGCAGCACCTCAAGGCCAACCTGCTGGTGTTCGTCGAGATCAGCCTGGACTACAAGTCCGGTGACACCTTCGAGGAATTCCGCCGCGCCGTGCTCAAGCTGCCGCATGTGCTGGAGTGCCATCTGGTCTCCGGCGACTTCGACTATCTGGTGAAAGCGCGCATCAACGAGATGGCCAGCTACCGCAAGCTGCTCGGTGACATCCTGCTCAAGCTGCCGCACGTGCGCGAATCGAAGAGCTATATCGTCATGGAAGAGGTTAAGGAGAGCCTGGCGCTGCCGGTGCCGGAGTGAATCTGCAGGAGCGAGCTCTGCTCGCGAAGCTTTTACATGGCCTGGTTCGCAAGCAGAGCTCGCTCCTACGGCATGGTTGATCGTTCCCACACCCTGCCAGACGTTCTGCGCCAGCCTGCTGCTCACGACAAATCGTGGCGCGGAGCGCCGCTGCAGGGGCTCCCACGCAGAGCGTGGGAGCCGTGAGCCTAGACGAGTCGCTGGCGAGTGGTGGCGATCAGCCGGTGCACCTGGCGCTCCACCGCCGGCTCGATCGGCTGCTCCGGCCCGCGACCATGCGGGCAAGGCAGACGCGGTGTCGTCCCGAACAGGCGGCAGATCAGCGGCCGCTGGTCGTACACCTCGCAACCGTTCGGTCCCAGGTGCACGCAGTTGTATTCGGCCAGTGCTGCATCATGTTCGGCGTCGCTCTTGAACGGTAGGCGTGCCAGTTCCTCGGACGACGCAGTGACCGGCCCGCAGCAATCGTGACAGCCGGGCACGCAGTCGAAGCGCGGAATCTTGCGACGCAGGTGGTCGATCTTGCGGTCTGTGCAGCTCATACGCGGGCGCCTGGCAACGAAGGCGACAGTTTACCGTGCCATGCTGACGCCTGCCCGCAGAGGGACGGATTAGCTACACGCCGATCCCCGAGCGGAGCGCACGACGTCGTTCTGCTGTCCCGCGTGTTTTTTCCGACTGACACTTGGCGTCGGACGGATCACGCGCTTATGCTGCGTTGAATTTTCCACACAACAAAATCAGGATTTCGCACATGAACGCCCGCGTTCACCAGCCCGTCCACAGCCCGCAGCATGCCGCTTCCTATTACGCCGCCAGCGTCAATCGCCGGCAGGCCTACCCGCCCCTGGGCGGTGAGCTGCAGGTGGACGTGTGCATCGTCGGTGGCGGTTTCAGCGGCCTGAACACCGCCATCGAGCTGGCTCAGAAAGGCCTGTCGGTGGCGCTGCTGGAGGCGCGCAAGATCGGCTGGGGCGCCAGCGGGCGCAACGGCGGGCAGCTGATTCGCGGCGTTGGCCATGATGTCGAACAGTTCGAATCGGTGGTCGGCAAGGACGGCGTGCGTCAGTTCAAGCTGATGGGCCTGGAGGCGGTGGAGATCGTGCGCGCACGCGTCACCCAGTACCAGATCGATTGCGATCTGACCTGGGGCTACTGCGACCTGGCCAACAAGCCGGCGCACATGGAAGGCTTCGCCGAAGACAAGGCCGAGCTGGAAAGCCTAGGCTATCGTCACGAACTGCGCATGGTGCCGAAGGAGCGCATCCACGAAGTGGTCGGCTCCGACAACTATCACGGTGCCATGATCGACATGGGCTCTGGCCACCTGCACCCGCTCAACCTGGCGCTCGGCGAAGCCGCTGCCGCCCAATCGCTCGGCGTGCAGCTGTTCGAAGACTCACCGGTGACACGCATCGACTACGGCAACGAGGTGCGCGTGCACACCGCCCAGGGCCAAGCGCGCGCCAAGTACCTGGTGCTGGCCTGTAATGCCTACATCAACGGCCTCAACCCGACCCTGAGCGGCAAGGTGCTACCGGCCGGCAGCTACATCATCGCCACCGAACAACTCTCCGAAGAGCAGGCGCGGCAACTGATTCCACAGAACATGGCGCTGTGCGACCAGCGCGTGACAGTCGACTATTACCGACTCTCCGCCGACCGCCGCTTACTGTTCGGTGGTGCCTGCCACTATTCCGGGCGTGATCCGGCCGATATCGCTGGCTACATGAAGCCGAAGATGCTCAAGGTGTTCCCGCAACTGGCCGATGTGCGCATCGACTACCAATGGGGCGGGATGATCGGCATCGGCGCCAACCGCCTGCCGCAGATCGGCCGACTCAAGGATCAGCCCAACGTGTTCCACGCCCAGGCCTATGCCGGCCACGGCGTCAACGCAACGCACCTGGCTGGCAAGCTGCTCGGCGAGGCCATCGCTGGTCAGGCAAGCCGTGGCTTCGACCTGTTCGACAAGGTGCCGCACATGACCTTCCCCGGCGGCAAGCACCTGCGCTCACCGCTGCTGGCGCTGGGCATGCTCTGGCACCGGCTGAAGGAAGTGCTCTAGCTGGTCAGCGGCATCAGGAGCGTGCCGCGCCCACCGCCTGCATCTCGCTGAAAGCACCGCGCTGACTGGCCAGGATGATGAATACCAGGGCACCGGTAGCCATCATCAGCGGCAACGCATGGCCGCTCAGCCACTGGCTGACGGCGCCTGTGGCCAGCGGCCCGATCAGGCAACCCAGGCCCCACAGCTGAGCGACGTGGGCGTTGGCACGCACTAGTTCATCATCGCGGTAACGCTCGCCGATCATGATCAGCGACAGGGTGAACAGACCACCGGCGCTGGCACCAAAGGCAACGAACACCGGCCAGATCAGCGGCGTGTGCAGGAGCAACGGTATCGCCAGGCTGGACAGCAGCAACACCACGCCGCAACAACGGAACAAGGTCTGCCGCGACATGCGGTCGGCCAGCCAGCCGATGGGCAGCTGTAGCGCGGCATCGCCGATCACCACCACGCTGACCATGACCAGCGCCACCTCCTGGGTGAAGCCCTGGCGCAGGCTGTAGATCGGCAGCAGGGTCAGCATCATCGCCTCGAAGGCGGCGAACAGCATCACCGCCCAGGCAATGGCCGGCAACTTGCGGCAGAACACCAGCAAACCGCGACCCGATGTGCTGTGCGCGTCTACCTGCGGCGCACCGCTGCGGCCCAGCAGCATCAGTGAACCGCCGACCAGCAGACCCACACCCGTCCAGAAACCTGCATCGGTGGCGGTGCCGAGCCCGGTGAGCAGCAGCGGCCCGCTGAGCTGGCTCAGCGCATAGCCGGTGCCATAGAGCGCCACCAGACGGCCGCGCCACTTTTCCACGGCGAGCTGGTTGATCCAGCTTTCGCCGAGCACGAACACCACGGTCAGCGCCACGCCGAGGAACAGCCGCAGCCCCACCCACACCGCATAGTTCTGCACCAGCGCCAGGCCGGCCACCGACAGCGCACCGAGCAACAGACACAGCTGCATCAGCACAGTGGTGCCGAAACGTGCCGCCAGGCGCCCGGCCAGTGAAGCTCCGAGCAACACACCAACCGCCGGAGTGGCCGCCATCACGCCAATGGCGAAGGAATCATAGCCCCAGCTTTCCAGGCGCAACGACACCAACGGCATGGTCACGCCCAGCGCCAGGCCGATGCTGATGACCGCCGCACACACGGCGAAATAGGTACCCCAACGCATTGGTGAATTCCTTGGCAGACGAGCCACTGCAAAGACAACGGCCGGGCTCCTCGGGAACCCGGCCGCAAGTGGAGTGTTTAAAACAGATATTCGCCTGGAAGCAACTCGATGAAGATCTCCTGGGCTAAGGCCAGACAAGGCGCACCGGAGCTTTCAAGCGCAGCGTACTGCAGTACGTGAGCATTGAAAGCGAGGACGCAACGCCGTATGGCCGACGACCAGGAGATCGTCCCGGTACCGCTACAGCTTGATCCAGGTGGCCTTAATCTCGGTGTACTTGTCGAACGCGTGCAGCGACTTGTCGCGGCCGTTACCGGACTGCTTGAAGCCGCCGAACGGCGCGGTCATGTCGCCGCCGTCGTACTGGTTGATCCACACGCTACCGGCACGCACGGCGCGGCCAACGCGATGGGCGCGGGACAGGTTGCTGGTCCAGATACCGGCCGCCAGACCATAGATGGTGTCGTTGGCGATGGCCACGGCATCGGCCTCGTCATCGAAGCCGATCACCGACAGCACCGGGCCGAAGATCTCTTCCTTGGCGATGCGCATGGCGTTGTTCACACCGTCGAAGACGGTCGGCTCGACGTAAGTGCCGCCGGTTTCTTCCAGCACGCGCTTGCCGCCGGCCACCAGTTTGGCACCGTCTTCGTGACCGGCCTGGATGTAGCTCAGTACGTTGTTCATCTGCGTGGTATCGACCAGCGCACCGACATTGGTCGCCGGATCCAGCGGGTGGCCCGGCTTCCAGGCCTTGATGGCCTCGACCACCATGGGCACGAACTGATCCTTGATGGAGTTCTCCACCAGCAGGCGCGAACCGGCGGTGCACACTTCGCCCTGGTTGAAGGCGATGGCGCTGGCGGCGGCCTCGGCAGCGGCCTTGAGATCCGGTGCGTCGGCGAAGACGATGTTCGGGCTCTTGCCGCCGGCTTCCAGCCACACGCGCTTCATGTTCGACTCGCCGGCGTAGATCATCAGTTGCTTGGCGATCTTGGTCGAGCCGGTGAACACCAGGGTGTCGACATCCATATGCAGGGCCAGGGCCTTGCCGACGGTGTGGCCGAAGCCCGGCAGCACGTTGAACACGCCCGCCGGAATACCGGCCTCGATGGCCAGCTGGGCAATGCGGATGCCGGTCAGTGAGGACTTCTCGGACGGCTTGAGAATCACCGAGTTGCCGGTGGACAGCGCCGGGCCGAGCTTCCAGCAGGTCATCAGCAGCGGGAAGTTCCACGGCACGATGGCGGCGACCACGCCGACCGGCTCACGGGTCACCAGGCCCAACTCGTCGTGCGGAGTCGCGGCCACTTCGTCGTAGATCTTGTCGATGGCCTCGCCGCTCCAGCGGATGGCACGGGAAGCAGCCGGCACATCGATGTTCAGCGCGTCACTGATCGGTTTGCCCATATCCAGGGTTTCCAGCAGGGCCAGTTCTTCGGCGTTGGCATCGATCAGGTCGGCAAAGCGGATCATGATCTGCTTGCGCTTGACCGGCGCCAGGCGCGACCACACGCCGGAATTGAACGTGGCACGGGCATCCCTGACCGCCAGCTCGGCATCGGCCAGGTCGCAGCTGGCTACCTGACCGAGCACGCGGCCATCCACCGGGCTGATGCACTCGAAGGTGGCACCCGACTCGGCTGCGCGATACTCACCGTGCACGAAGGCGCGGGTTTCAATGCTCAGGGTCTTGGCGCGCTGTTCCCAGTCGGCACGGGTCAGATCAGTCATTGCGGCATCCTCTTGTATGGGCGTCAGGGCGCCCAAGGGGGCGTACGCCGGGGAAAATTTCGCGGGGCCAGCTGGCGGGCCCAATCCTGCCCGCCACACTAAACCAGTGGCGCTGGAGTTTTCAATATTTTTGACAAAATCCAGCCAAACGCCCTTGCCATGTTCGTTTTTCCACACATAGACTGCTGAACATCCCTACCTGCATCAGCCCCCTGGCAGGCTGTCTTCATTTACTTCGGAAACGTCAGATGAGCATCGAACAGATCGTTGACTTCGCCCAGGCCGGCACCGCCGCCGAACATTACCGCCCCGCGCCGGAAAAGGTGCTCAAGGGTGATCCGGCGCAGAACGTACGCAACCACTACAGCAGCCCTTGCGGCCAGTTCAGCAGCGGCATCTGGGAAGGCGCCGTGGGCCAGTGGACGGTGCACTACACCGAGCACGAATACTGCGAGATTCTCCAGGGCGTGTCAGTGCTGCGCGATGCCGAGGGCAATGCCAAGACCGTACGCGCCGGCGACCGCTTCGTCATCCCGGCCGGCTTCTCCGGCACCTGGGAAGTGCTGGAAGCCTGCCGCAAGGTGTATGTGATCTTCGAGCCCAAATAGGCCCCGCAATTCCTGTTGCTTGTCACCCTTTGGCCCGCCATGCGCGGGCCTTTTTCTGCATGCGCCCATGCTCGGCGTCAATGCCGCGCGCGCCCTTCAGTCGAATAATGAAATGCCGATAACGAAGGCCAGCGTCACCCGCCATTTCCTGCCCGGAGTAGCCCCCCATGTTCGACCGTAAATTGCGCCAGCAATGCCAAGACCTGCACAGCCAGGTCGAACGCCTGAGCGCCGAAAAGCAGGCCATGCAGCGCGAGCTGGAGGATACCCGCGAGCTACTGCGCCAGACCCAGCAGGAGCAACACCAGCTCAACGGCATGAGCCGCTTTCGCGAACGACTGCAAAGCGAACTAAGCCACTTCCAGGACTCCCTCTCGGCTACGCGTGACGGCGTGGTCGCGCAGGCGGAACAACTGCGTGTCGAGGTCGAAAAGCAGCGCGAACATCAGGGCGTTTTCCAGCAGACCTCGAGCCTGCTCGCCGGTTTTTCCAGCGCACTCGGCGGCATGTCCAAGCAGGGCATCCAGAGCGTGCAGAGTGTCGAACTGCTGCAAGGTCGGGTGGGCGATATCAGCCGCATCGTCGAGCTGATCAAGGCCATTTCCGACCAGACCAACCTGCTGGCCCTCAACGCCGCCATCGAAGCGGCCCGTGCGGGCGAGCAGGGCCGTGGCTTTGCCGTGGTCGCCGATGAGGTGCGCGCCCTGGCGCAACGCACCCACCAGGCCACCCAGGAAATCAGCCAGCTCGTTGCCAGCATCAACCAGGAAACCGAGCGCGCCAGCCAGTCCATCGGTCAGCTATCGCAGGAAGCTTCGCGCCTGTCCGGCGACGTCTCGCAATCGGCCAACACCCTCGACAGCATGGTCGAAATGGGCGAACGCATGAGCGCACTGATCGAGCACATCGCCCTCGGCTCGTTCTGCGAAGCGGTCAAGCTCGACCATCTGCTGTTCAAGTTCGAGGTCTACCAACGCCTGCAGCGTCACGACAGCAATACCGAGCTGGCCAACCACCAGAGCTGCCGCCTGGGCCGCTGGTACCAGGATGGCGAAACCATCGCCCGCTACGGCAGGACGCGCGGCTATCAGCAGCTGGAGGCACCGCATCGCCAGGTGCACGAGGCGGCTCACGAAGCCCTGCACGCCGCGCAGAAACAGGACTGGGCGCGCACCCTGCAGGCCGTGGCGCAGATGGAGCGGGCCAGCCATGACGTCAGCCAGCAGCTCGACGCGCTGAGTCGCCGCCACTGAGCCAAACCACTCAAGATGAGGCCAGAGCGTAGCCCGGATGCAATCCGGGGATTTCGTGGCAGGAGATCCGTCGCGGCTAAAGCCCCCCACAGGCTGCAGCACGACCGGCAGCGCACCTGTGGGAGGCGCTTCAGCGGCGACTGGCCAGAGCCAGAGCCCCATCCTCCACGCGAAAAAAGACCCGCACACGGCGGGTCTCAGGTGCGCCCGGCTGAATAGCCACGGGCGCAGGTACGGCAGGAACGACTCAGGCCAGCTCGTCGAAGCACTCGGCGACGATGGCGATGCCTTTTTCCAGTTGCGCGTCCGGAATGGTGACGGGCATCAGGAAGCGGATGACGTTGTAGTAGGTGCCGCACGACAGCAGGATCAGGCCCTTCTCGCGCGCCTTGGCGACGATCTTGCCGACCAGCTCGGCAGCTGGCTTGCTGTGGTCACCGCCCTCGAACAGCTCGATGGCAACCATCGAACCCAAGCCACGCACGTCACCGATCACCTTGTGCTTCTCGGCGATCTTGTTCAGGCCGGCTTTGAGCTTCTCGCCGACGGCGTTGGAGCGCGCCAGCAGGTTCTCTTCGTCGAACACCTTGAGTACGGCCAGGGCCGCGGCGCAGGCGATCGGGCTGCCGGCATAGGTGCCGCCCAGGCCACCGGGGGCGATGGTGTCCATGATCTCGGCCTTGCCGCATACGCCGGAGATCGGGAAGCCGCCGCCAACGGACTTGGCGAAGGTGGTCAGATCCGGCACCACGCCCAGTTGTTCGGTGGCGAAGAAGGTGCCAGTACGGCCGGCGCCGGTCTGCACTTCGTCAGCGATCAGGAGAATGCCGTGCTGGTCGCACAGGGCGCGCAGGCGCTGCATGAAAGCCGGGGAGTTGACGTAGAAACCGCCCTCGCCCTGCACCGGCTCGATGATGATCGCGGCGATGTCCTGCGGCTGCGCGTCGTTCTTGAAGATGCGCTCGATGCTGGCGATGGACTCGTCCTCGCTCACGCCATGCAGCGGGCACGGCGCCTGGGCGCGGTACACGCCAGCGGGCATCAGGCCCATGCCAGCGGAGTACGGTACGACCTTGCCGGTCAGCGACAGGGTCATCATGGTGCGACCGTGGTAGGCGCCCGTGAAGGCGATCACGCCGGCACGACCGGTGGCAGCACGGGCGATCTTCACCGCGTTCTCGACGGCTTCGGAGCCGGAGGTGACCAGCAGGGTCTTCTTGGCGAAGTCACCAGGCACGCGCTTGGCGATCTCTTCGCACAGCTCGATGTAGGGCTCGTAGGCCAGCACCTGGAAGCAGGTGTGGGTCAGTTTGGTCAGTTGCTCCTGAACGGCAGCGATCACCTTCGGATGCAGGTGGCCGGTGTTCAGCACGGCGATACCGCCGGCGAAGTCGATGTACTCGCGGCCTTCGACGTCCCACACGGTGGCGTTCTCGGCGCGCTCGGCGACAATCGGGTGGATCTGGCCGACACCGCGCGGTACGGCGGCGGCACGGCGTTGCAGCAGGGATTCGTTGGTCTTGCTCATGGTGTCCTCATGGTCATCCCCGGCGGGAGGTCGGCTCAGCATGCGATGATCGACTGAACCGAGCCCGCGAGGGACTCAATAGGGTTACGACTTACAACCGGGGCGCCGCACGCTCTTTCGCACCTTGCCCCGTCTTGGAAATCAGCGGATTTCCGAATCAAATTCCACCGAGGCACATGTACTTGATCTCGAGGTAGTCCTCGATCCCGTACTTGGAGCCTTCACGGCCCAGGCCGGACGCCTTCACGCCGCCGAACGGCGCGACTTCGTTGGAGATCAGGCCGGTGTTGATACCCACCATGCCGTACTCCAACGCCTCGGCCACGCGGAACACGCGGCCCAGGTCACGGGCATAGAAGTAGGAGGCCAGGCCGAACTCGGTATCGTTGGCCATGGCGATCACTTCGGCCTCGTCCTTGAAGCGGAACAGCGGCGCCAGCGGACCGAAGGTCTCTTCCTTGGCCACGGCGGCGTTTTTCGGCACGTCGAGCAGGATGGTCGGCTCGAAGAAGGTGCCACCCAGGGCGTGCGGCTTGCCGCCCAGGGCCAGCTTGGCGCCTTTGCCTACGGCGTCTTCGATATGTTCCTGCACCTTGGCCACGGCCTTGCTGTCGATCAGCGGGCCGGTGGTGGTGCCGTCTTCCAGGCCGTTACCGATCTTCAGTTTGCCCACAGCGGCGATCAGTTTCTCGGCGAAGGCGTCGTAGACACCGTCCTGCACATAAATGCGGTTGGCGCAGACGCAAGTCTGGCCGTTGTTGCGGTACTTGGAGATCAGCGCGCCTTCGACGGCAGCGTCCAGGTCGGCGTCGTCGAAGACGATGAACGGCGCGTTGCCGCCCAGCTCCAGCGACACCTTCTTGATGTCCTGGGCGCACTCGGCCATCAGCTGACGACCGATCTCGGTCGAGCCGGTGAAGCTCAGCTTGCGCACGATGGGGTTGCTGGTCAGCTCACCACCCACTTCGCCGGCGCTGCCGGTGACTACGCTCAGCACGCCTTTGGGGATGCCGGCGCGCTCGGCCAGCTCGACCAAGGCCAGTGCGGAGAACGGGGTTTGCGAAGCCGGCTTGATCACCATGGTGCAACCAGCGGCCAGGGCCGGGCCAGCCTTGCGGGTGATCATCGCGGCGGGGAAGTTCCAAGGCGTGATGGCGGCGGTGACGCCGATCGGCTGCTTGATCACGATCAGGCGCTTGTCTGGCTGGTGGCCCGGAATCACGTCACCGTAGACGCGCTTGGCTTCTTCGGCGAACCACTCGATAAAGGAGGCGGCGTAGGCAATCTCGCCCTTAGCTTCGGCCAGCGGCTTGCCCTGCTCCAGGGTCATCAGGCGACCGAGGTCGTCCTGATTTTCCATCAGCAGCTCGAACCAGCGACGCAGCTTGTTCGCACGCTCCTTGGCAGTCAGCGCACGCCAGGCCGGCAGCGCCTTCTCGGCAGCCTCGACGGCACGGCGGGTTTCCGCGCGGCCCATCTTCGGCACGTGACCGATGATCTCGCCAGTTGCCGGGTTATTCACGGCAATCGTCTGGCCGCTGTCGGCATCCAGCCACTGGCCATCGATATAGGCCTGTTGGCGGAACAGCTGAGCGTCTTTCAGTTGCATGGCAGTCTCCTTGGATGACCGACGCCCAGGCGTCGGGAGTGGAGTCGTGGACACGAAGCACGCCGCGCGATAAGCACGGCCTGACCTGGTAAATAGTTAAGAGCCGCTGAGTGGCGAAGGGTTCGGGATGAGCGAACACTGCGTTTGAAATCTCAAACGAATCCTAGGAGCGGCACGGGTAAAGGGCAATAGCCGGAAGCGCTAAATCGACGAAAGAATGATAAAAAACTTTCTTAGGGGGCTCTTGGCCAGGGCAAAAGTGTAAAGTTCGTTCGGAATAACGCACACTCATGCACGATGGACGCTAAGCGCCCAGATGCGTATCATTGCGCCCCGCAACGCACTCGTAGCTCAGCTGGATAGAGTACTGCCCTCCGAAGGCAGGGGTCGTGGGTTCGAATCCCGCCGAGTGCGCCATTTCAGAAGCCCGCCATCGTGCGGGCTTCTTCGTTTTTAAAGCCTGTGAATGTGCGCTTCTTATAGCGTTGGGGGCAGCGCGACTACACGCCGCCCCTTGGCAGTAAGCATCATTCACGGATGAAGCAGAAATGAGTGGCTGATATGGCCAATAGCGACCTGAGGCTCTAAGCACTGAAGACGGCCTGGCGCAGATCACATTGCGCGTAACGGATGACCACGCCTGGTTGACGCCGCTGGAAATGGCCGAGCTGTATCAGACCAGCAAGCCTATCCAGGCCATCATCGCTGATGGGGGAGCAGGCTGAAGCGGCAGCAGTAAACTCGAAGATTACGACTGCCGCCGATGGCAAGGACTACCTGCCCCACCTGTAGGCCCTGCTCATGATCATCGCCGTGGGCTATCGCGTACGCTCAGCGTGCGGCAAGCAGTTTCCAGCCGAACCCTGAGTGAGTACCTGCAGAAAAGCTTCGTGATGGACGACGCCCGACGCTGTTACTGCTTCGATGAACTGTTCAAGCGCACCCGACCACACAAAAATGCCGCCCCCCACGGGTGCGGCATTGTTCGTTACAGCGCTCGGATCAGCTCAGCGCATCACGCGTGTGTACGCCGTCGACCAGACGCTGAATGCCCAGCGGGTTGGCGTTCTGCAGCGCCTCCGGCAGTACCTCGTCCGGGTAGTTCTGGTAGCAGACCGGACGCAGGAAGCGGTGGATCGCCAGGGTGCCGACCGAAGTGCCGCGAGCATCGGAAGTCGCCGGGTAAGGGCCGCCATGCACCATGGAGTCGCAGACTTCAACGCCAGTCGGGTAGCCATTGAGCAGCACACGGCCGGCTTTGACTTCCAGCAGCGGCAACAGGTCGCGGAAGGCGCTCAGGTCGTCACGTTCGGCGATCAGGGTGGCGGTTAGTTGGCCGTGCATGCTCTGCAGGGCACGGGTCAGCTCGGTGCTGTCGGCGACTTCGACGACGATGGTGGTCGGGCCGAAGACTTCTTCCTGCAGCAGATGGTCGCCTTCGAGCAGCATGCTCACGTCAGCCTTGAACAGTTGCGGTTGCGCCTGGTTGCCGGCCTGCTCGTTGCCCGCCAGGTGGCTGACTTTTGCATGGCCTTTGAGCTGCGCCACACCGTTGGCGTAGCTGCGCAGGGTGCCGGCGTTGAGCATGGTCTGTGCCGGTTGTGCGCCGATGGCATCGGCCAGGCCGGCGACGAACTCGCTGAACTCGGCGCTGCGAATGCCGATGATCAGGCCAGGATTGGTGCAGAACTGACCGCAGCCCAGTACCACGGAGCCCGCCAGCTCCTTGGCGACAGTGGCACCACGCGCTTTCAGGGCGCCCGGCAGGACGATCACCGGGTTGACGCTGGACATCTCGGCGAATACCGGGATCGGCTGCGGACGGGCAGCGGCCATGTCGCACAGGGCGCGGCCGCCTTTCAGCGAACCGGTGAAGCCGACAGCCTGGATGGCCGGGTGCTTGACCAGGATCTCGCCGACGCCGCCACCGAAGATCATGTTGAACACGCCCTTGGGCATGCCGGTTTTCTCGGCGGCGCGAATCACTGCGTCGGCCACGCACTCAGCGGTGGCCATGTGGCCGCTGTGCGCCTTGAACACCACCGGGCAACCGGCAGCCAGCGCAGAGGCGGTATCGCCACCCGCGGTGGAGAAGGCCAGCGGGAAGTTGCTGGCACCGAACACGGCAACCGGGCCAACACCGATCTGGTACTGACGCAGATCCGGACGCGGTAGCGGCTGGCGATCCGGCAGGGCGCGGTCGATGCGCGCACCGTAGAAGTCACCACGACGCAGCACCTTGGCGAACAGACGCATCTGGCCACTTGTACGACCACGTTCGCCCTGGATACGGGCCGCCGGCAGTGCGGTTTCGCGGCAGACCAGAGCCACGAAGTCATCGCCGAGGGCGTCGATTTCGTCGGCAATCGCCTCGAGGAACTCGGCACGGCGTACCGCCGACAGGTTGCGGTAGGTCGGATAAGCGGCAGCGGCAGCCTGGGCGGCCGCGTCGACTTCTTCCGGCGTGGCCTGGATGAAAGTGTACGGCAGCGCTTCACCGCTGCTGGCGTCGAGGCTTTTGTGCTCCACGGTGCCGGCAGCGCGGCGCTCACCGCCGATGTAATTGTGGCCAGTCAGACTCAGCATGGCGTTCTCCTGTCAGTAAATGGCGGGCAAGGCGCCATCGGGACAATGAATGAGGCCCGGCGGCAAAGCCGGGATGCACAACCACCTGCGCAGTTGTAGGACGTATGATAAGTGACAACATATCTATTTGTCCTCGGATACGTACGCTTGAAGCAAAGTAAGTTGCAATGCCTTGCAGACTGAACCAGGAAATCGGCCAAGCGACATGGTGCGGATTGGGCAAAAGCCCACGGACGCTATGGGAAAATTCCATGTGTGTTTGATGCGCGCGGTATGGTGCAAAAAACCGGTAGCCGGACGCTGGCCTGAACGATCACGACGCGGTGTGCGCCCCGGTATTGATGCAGTGGCTGTGGTTGCGCGGCCATGCGCTCTGCTGGCGCGGAGGCTCTCAGGCACATGCCCTCGGGCTATCGATCAGCAGCCGAGACGGGTCAACGATTGCTCAGGCCTGGACATCTGCGGCTTCGTCCAGACCCGGGCGAGCAGGCGCTCTGGCCACCTCCAGGCGGTCACGGCCTCGCTGCTTGGCCTGGTAGAGCAGCTTGTCGACGGCGCTGAGGAAGTCCTGCGAACGGTCGTGGGCGCCCGGCACGATGGTGCCCACGCCGAGGCTGATGGTGAGCAGCGACGACACGGCGGAGCGCGCGTGAGCGATGCGCTGCTGACGCACCTGCTGGCGGCAACGCTCGGCAATATGCCGGGCGGCGGCCTCGTCGGTCTCCGGCAGTACCAGCACGAACTCCTCGCCACCGAAGCGGCCGACGAAATCCCGTGGCCGGCTGGCTGCGCGACTCAGCGCCTGACCGACACTTTTCAGGCAGTCATCGCCCTGGACGTGGCCGTAATGGTCATTGAACTGCTTGAAGTGATCGATATCCAGCAGGATCAGCGACAGCGGCTGGCGGGTACGCTGGGCATTGGCCCATTCGGTAGCCAGCACGCTGTCGAACATGCGCCGGTTGGCGACGCCGGTGAGGCCGTCCTTGTAGGAGTACTCTTCGAGCTGCTTCTGCAGGGTCAGCAACTGTTCCTCGGTCTTCTTACGCTCGTTGATGTCGAACATGAAGCCGATCAGCGAATCCACCTCACCGTTGTCGTCGCGCACCACATGCACCACGTCGCGAATCCACACGTAGTCGCCAGCGGCGGTCAGCGCACGGTAGTCGGCCTCATGATCGACACCGTTCTGCGACTGCGCGATGCAGAATTGCACCACTTTCTCGCGGTCGTCCGGGTGCATACGCGTCGCCCAGTCTTCGGCACTGACCCAACTGGCCTGCGACCAGCCCAGCAGCGTTTCGATCTGCGGGCCGATATAGGCGAAGGTCATGGTCTTCCAGTCGATCTTCCAGGGGATCGCCCGGGTCGACTCCAGAAGAGTCTTGTACACCGCCTGATCAGTTGCTGCGCTCATGTCCACCACCTCTGCCCGCCTTGCGCTTCGTTATAGCGCAAAGACGGGTGGAGGGTGGTGCAATCCTTACTCGTCCGCTTGCAAACCAGCGTATAGACGCGTCAGCTCGTTGAGCTGGCGAAACAGCGAATCGGTGCTCACGGTGATCACGGTGGGCACGGAGGACTGGGTGTTGTGCATGTCGATGCCCTTGAGGGTGAAACCCCAGTGAGCGCGAGCACGGCGTTGTGCGGCGGCGATTTCCTCATTGGGCGTACCGCGCGCCTCCAGCTCGCCGAGGATGGTCTCGAAGTCGCTGACGGCCTTGTCCATCTTCGCATCAATGTCCGGCGCCGGGACTTTCCACGACTTGAGCATGTAGAGCATGGCGATGCGCTGGGTCTGTCCCGTGCGGTTGACCGCTGCGCCCATTTCGCCCAGATGCCTGGCCATCTCATCACTGACAGTCTGAGTCTGCTGCAACAGGGTTTCGCTGGTGCTGAAAATGGCTGCCGCCTGGGCGTGATCGGGCTTGGCCTCGATCTGCTGGCGATAGGTGGCCCAGGTGGCATCGACCTGAGCCAGGGCAGCCTTGATAGCCGGGTTGGGCGCGTAGGCGTTGAGTGCCTTCTGGCTGGCGTCGAAGCGCTCGACGGTTTCCTGCAACTGACGCTGAGCGGCATCGACACGCACATCCGCCCCCAGCATCAGGTAATTCTTGACCATGCGCTGGCTCAGCGAACGCTGCAGGCCGGCCATGTTCATGGCTTCGGAATCGCTCAACTGCGCCAGGCTGGGCATGCTTACCAGCGTGCTACAGGCGAGCAGAAAGATAGACAGATACTTCTTCAAAACGTCGATACTCCAAAATTCGAGGACGAGGCAATGCACCACAGGCCGGCGCCTGCAGTGACGGGTAAACCCTTGAATGCGGGATTTTTATTGGAATGCGGAGGGGCAGTTTCGGCAGGAATGAATACCCGGCTACTGCGCAAGGGGCGCAATAATAGCCGCTAAAACGCCATCATTCTGTGCGGACAGTCATGCTCGTCGCATACCGTATTGCTGTTTCAGGGCGGCGCACGCCCCTATCAGGCCCAACCTTCAAGGCGCATGGTCGCGCGCACCAGGCGCTGCTCTTCCTGCTCGATCTCCTGCAAATTGTCGCGAATGCTGTGGATATGGTCGCGCGCCGCGCGCTGCGCCTGTTCCGGCAGGCGTTCGATTACCGCGTGATACAGCCGTGAATGCTGACGGTCGATCTGCCGTTTCTGCGCCGGGCGGTGATAGAGGTTGTTCACCGAGGCGAACACGGTGCTGAGCATCAGATCGGTCAGCGACTGCAGGGTGTGCACCAGCACCGGGTTGTGCGAGGCCTCGCAGATAGCCAGGTGGAAGGCGTGGTCGAGGCGCGCATGCTCGCGTGGGTCCACCGGCTGCTCCTGCGTATGGGCCGCCAGCATCTCTTCGTAACGCCGGGTCAACAGCACGAAATCCGCCTCGGTGCCACGCAGGGCCGCCAGGCGCGCCGACTCCCCCTCGAGCAGGCCGCGCACTTCCAGCAGGTCGTACAGAGTACGCGGCTGCGAGTTGAACAGGTGCATCAGCGGGCTGGCATCGCGCTCGCCGCTGAGCTTGGCCACCCGTGAGTCGCGGCCCTGCGCCGTCTCGATGATGCCGCGACCGCGCAACACCTTGAGGCCTTCGCGCAGCGCCGAACGGGAGATGCCCAGCTTTTCGCACAGGCGCCGTTCCGACGGCAGTGGCTGGCCCACCTTGAGTACGCCATCGACGATCAGCCGCTCGATGCGCTCGGCCACCACGTCACTCACCTGGCGTCGTGCAGCGCCCTGATTCGCATTCATTTCAACCCTCCCATAACTGGTCGTACCAGTTTTCGCAGACAGATCCACTTGCGTTCAAAGCCAGCGTCCAGGCCACAAAGCATAAGTCTTTTATCTGGATCGCGGTGAAAGGCTGGCGAAAGAAACTGGTCATACCAGCATGAGTAAAGATGGACGGAAAAATACAGACGGCCTAAACATGCAGGCCAAGGTCGCAGCATGACCGCCAATAACAACATCGTTCACGATTGAGCCTGCCATGAGCATTCTGTACGACGAGCGCGTCGACGGCGCGCTACCCGAGGTCGACAAGGCCGCCCTGCTGGTCGAGTTGCGCCAGCGTCTGCCCGACCTCGACATCCTGCACACCCAGGAAGACCTCAAGCCTTACGAGTGCGATGGCCTGTCCGCCTATCGCACCACGCCCATGCTGGTGGTGCTGCCCGAGCGCATCGAGCAGGTGCAGCAGTTGCTCAAGCTCTGCCACGCCCGTGGCGTGCCGGTCGTGGCGCGCGGTGCCGGCACCGGCCTGTCCGGCGGCGCGCTGCCACTGGAAAAGGGCATCCTGCTGGTGATGGCGCGCTTCAACCAGATTCTCGAGATAAACCGCGAAGGGCGCTTCGCCCGCGTCCAGCCCGGTGTGCGCAACCTGGCGATCTCCCAGGCCGCCGCGCCCTTCGACCTGTATTACGCCCCCGACCCGTCCTCGCAGATCGCCTGTTCCATCGGCGGTAACGTCGCCGAGAACGCCGGTGGCGTGCACTGCCTGAAGTACGGCCTGACCGTGCACAACCTGCTCAAGGTGGACATCCTCACCGTCGAAGGCGAGTTCATGACCCTCGGCAGCGACGCGCTGGACGCGCCGGGTTTCGACCTGCTGGCGCTGTTCACCGGCTCCGAGGGCATGCTCGGCATCGTCACCGAGGTGACGGTCAAGCTGCTGCCCAAGCCGCAGGTGGCCAAGGTGCTGCTGGCGGCCTTCGACTCGGTGGAAAAGGCCGGCCGCGCCGTGGGTGACATCATCGCCGCCGGCATCATCCCCGGCGGCCTGGAGATGATGGACAACCTGGCGATTCGCGCAGCCGAAGACTTCATTCAGGCCGGCTACCCGGTGGAGGCCGAAGCCATCCTGCTCTGCGAGCTGGACGGCGTTGAGGCCGACGTCGCCGACGATTGCGAGCGCGTACGCGAGGTGCTGGAACAGGCCGGCGCCACCGAAGTGCGCCTGGCTCGCGACGAGGCTGAGCGGGTGAAATTCTGGGCCGGGCGCAAGAACGCCTTCCCGGCGGTCGGGCGCATCTCGCCGGACTATTACTGCATGGACGGCACCATCCCCCGCCGCGAGCTGCCCGGCGTGCTGCGCGGCATCGCCGAGCTGTCCGAAGAATACGGCCTGCGCGTGGCCAACGTGTTCCATGCCGGCGACGGCAATATGCACCCGCTGATCCTCTTCGATGCCAACGTGCCGGGCGAACTGGAGCGCGCCGAAGCCATCGGCGGCAAGATCCTCGAACTCTGCGTCAAGGTCGGCGGCAGCATCACCGGCGAACACGGCGTCGGCCGCGAGAAGATCAACCAGATGTGCGCACAGTTCAACAGCGACGAGATCACCCTGTTCCACGCGGTGAAGGCGGCGTTCGACCCCAGCGGTCTGCTCAATCCGGGCAAGAACATCCCCACCCTGCACCGCTGCGCCGAGTTCGGCGCCATGCACGTGCACCACGGCCAACTGCCCTTCCCGGAACTGGAGCGCTTCTGATGCAGCATGATTTCGATGCCAGCGCCGCACTGCTGGAACAGGTCAACCACGCGCTGAACAGCGCCACCCCGCTGCGCATCCAGGGCAGCGGCAGCAAGGCTCATCTGGGTCGCGCCACCACGGGTGAAGTGCTGGATACCCGCCAGCATCGCGGCATCGTCAGCTATGACCCCACCGAACTGGTGCTCAGTGCCCGCGCCGGCACGCCGCTGGCCGAGATCGAGGCCGCGCTGGAGGCGAACAACCAGATGCTGCCGTGCGAACCGCCGCACCTGGGCGAGGGCGCCACCCTGGGCGGCATGGTCGCTGCCGGGCTGTCCGGCCCACGCCGGCCCTGGGCCGGCTCGGTGCGCGACCAGGTGCTCGGCACCCGCGTGATCACCGGCCAGGGCAAGCTGCTGCGTTTCGGCGGCGAGGTGATGAAGAACGTCGCCGGCTACGACCTGTCACGGCTGATGGCCGGCAGCTTTGGCTGCCTCGGCCTGCTCGCCGAGGTGTCGCTCAAGGTGCTGCCCAAGCCGCGCCAGGTGCTCAGCCTGCGTCTGGAAGTGGACGCCCTACATGCCCTGAGCAAGCTCGCCGAATGGGGCCAGCAGCCGCTGCCGATCAGTGCCGCCAGTCATGATGGTGCCGCGCTGCACCTGCGCCTGGAAGGCGGCGAGGGTTCGGTTCAGGCCGCGCGCCAACGCCTCGGTGGTGAGGAGATCGACAACGGCTACTGGCAGCAACTGCGCGAACAGCGCCTGCCTTTCTTCAGCGCCAGCGGCACGCTGTGGCGCCTGTCATTGCCGGCCAATAGTGGAATTCTCGATGTGCCCGGCCGCCAGCTGATCGACTGGGGCGGCGCGCAGCGCTGGCTGAAGACCGACGCCGACGGCGAGCTGATCCAGCGCGTGACGGCCAAGCTCGGCGGTCACGCCACCTGCTTCGCGGCCGGCCAGGCACAACCCTTCCAGCCGCTGGCTGCACCGCTGCTGCGCTACCAGCGCCAGTTGAAGAACCAGCTCGACCCCCAGGGTATTTTCAACCCTGGGCGCATGTACGCCGAGGTATAAGACGTGCAGACCAATTTGAGTGAACAGGCCAAGCGCCTGCCGCGCGCCGAGGAAGCCGAACGCATCCTCCGCTCCTGCGTGCATTGCGGCTTCTGCAACGCCACCTGCCCGACCTATCAGTTGCTCGGTGACGAGCTGGACGGCCCGCGCGGGCGCATCTACCTGATCAAGCAGATGCTCGAAGGCAACGAGGTCACGGCCAAGACCCAACAGCATCTGGATCGCTGCCTGACCTGCCGCAACTGCGAAACCACCTGCCCCTCCGGCGTGCAGTACCACAACCTGCTGGACATTGGCCGCGAAGTGGCCGAGCAGGCGGTGCCACGTCCGCTCGAGCAACGCCTGCTGCGCCAGGGCCTGCGCACCGTGGTGCCACGCCCGGGCCTGTTCAAGGCGCTGACCCAGGCCGGCCTGGCCCTGCGCCCGCTGCTGCCGGCCACGCTCAAAGCCAAGCTGCCGCGCGAGATTCGCCCGGCCAAACCACGCCCGACCACGCAGCACAGCCGCCGCGTGTTGATGCTCGAAGGCTGCGTACAGCCGGGGCTGTCGCCCAACACCAATGCCGCCACCGCACGCGTGCTCGATCGCCTGGGCATCAGCGTCACGCCGATCCACGAAGCCGGCTGCTGCGGCGCCGTCGACTATCACCTCAACGCCCAGGAAGCGGGGCTGCAACGCGCGCGGCAGAACATCGACGCCTGGTGGCCGGCCATCGAAGCCGGCGCCGAGGCCATCGTGCAGACCGCCAGCGGCTGTGGCGCCTTCGTCAAGGACTACGGTCACCTGCTCGCCAGCGATCCGGCGTACGCGGCCAAGGCCGCACGGGTCAGCGCCCTGGCCAAGGATCTGGTCGAGGTGCTGCAGGGCGAGCCACTGGAGCAACTGCAGGTACGCGCCGAGCAGCGCCTGGCCTTCCATTGCCCCTGCACCCTGCAGCATGCGCAGAAGCTCGGCGGCGCGGTGGAAGGCGTGCTGACGCGCCTCGGCTTTGGCCTGACGGCGGTGCCGGACGGCCACCTCTGCTGCGGCTCGGCCGGCACCTATTCGCTGACCCAGCCGGAGCTGTCCAGGCAACTGCGCGACAACAAGCTCAATGCCTTGGAAAGCGGCAAACCGGACGCCATCGTCACCGCAAATATCGGCTGCCAGACCCATCTGGACGGCGCCGGGCGCATACCGGTGCGGCACTGGATCGAGATCGTCGAAGAAGCGATGGGCTGAAAGCCTGAACCCTCTCCCCCGGCCCCTCTCCCGCAAGCGGGAGAGGGGAGAAAAGCTACGAATACGAGGTATGCCATGCAACACAAAGCCGTACTCAGCCAGAACGAAGTCGCCCAGATCCTCCAGGCAGCCCGCAGCGAAGCGCAGCAACAGGGCTGGGCCGTGGCCATCGCCGTGGTCGATGACGGCGGTCATCCGCTGGCCCTGGAACGCCTCGACGGCTGCGCGCCCATCGGCGCCTACATCGCCACCGAGAAGGCGCGCAGCGCCGCCATCGGCCGCCGCGAAACCAAGGGCTACGAGGACATGGTCAATGGCGGTCGCAGCGCCTTTCTCAGCGCACCGCTGGTGACTTCATTGGAAGGTGGCGTACCGGTGCTGGTGGATGGCCAGGTGGTCGGTGCCGTTGGCGTGTCCGGGGTCAAGGCCGAACAGGATGCGCAGGTAGCCAAAGCCGGGATAGCAGCCCTTTAAACATGCGACGCAGCCGCCCAATGCTGCCCTTCTCCCTCCGGGAAAAGGTGTCACGAAGTGACGGATGAGGGCCGTGCGGTGCGATACCTGTAGGAGCCGCGCCTCGCGGCGAACAAAACATTAAGAGCTTCGCCCCGGGGCGGGGCTCCTACAACACATTGATTGACCCGCTCCACCATTGGGCGGATGCAGACAGGAGAACAGGGAAATGACCGAACGCGTGCAATGTCAGCGCCTGCAGGTAGCCGCCGAGCTCAAGCAGTTCATCGAAAACGACGTGCTGCCCGGCAGCGGGATCGAGGCGGCAGCCTTCTGGAGTGGTTTTGACGCGCTGGTGCACGACCTGGCACCACGCAACCGTGCCCTGCTGGCCGAGCGCGACCGTCTGCAGAGCGAACTGGATGCCTGGCATCGCGCCAACCCCGGCCCGATCCGCGACATGAATGCCTACCGCGCCTTCCTCGGCTCCATTGGCTATCTGCTGCCGCAGCCGGAGCAGGTCAAGGCGACCACCGCCAATGTCGACAGCGAAATCGCCACCCAGGCCGGCCCGCAGTTGGTGGTACCGGTGATGAACGCCCGCTACGCACTGAATGCCGCCAACGCCCGTTGGGGCTCGCTGTACGACGCCCTGTATGGCACCGACGCGATCAGCGAAGACGGCGGCGCCAGCAAGGGCCCGGGCTATAACGAAGTGCGCGGCGCCAAGGTGATCGCCTTCGCCCGCGCCTTCCTCGACCAGGCCGCACCACTGGCCCAGGGCTCGCACGCCGATGCCAGTGCCTATGCCGTGGTCGCCGGCCAGTTGCAGGTGACCCTGAGCAGTGGCGCGCAAACGTCCCTGGCACAGCCGGAGAAGTTCGTCGGTTTCCAGGGCGAGGCTGCCACGCCGAGCGCCGTGCTGCTGAAGAACAACGGCCTGCATTTCGAGATCCAGATCGACGCCAGCAGCCCCATCGGCCGCACCGATAAGGCAGGGGTGAAGGACGTACTGATGGAAGCGGCGCTGTCCACCATCATGGACTGCGAGGACTCGGTGGCCGCCGTCGACGCCGCCGACAAGGTGGTGGTCTACCGCAACTGGCTGGGCCTGATGAAGGGTGACCTGACCGAGGAACTGGACAAGGGCGGCAAGCGCATCACCCGCCGCCTCAACCCGGATCGCGTCTACACCGCCGCCGATGGCAGCGAACTGACCCTGCATGGCCGTTCACTGCTGTTCGTGCGCAACGTCGGCCACCTGATGAGCAACCCGGCGATCCTCGACGGTGAAGGCCATGAGATTCCCGAGGGCATCCTCGATGCGGTGGTCACCAGCCTGATCGCCCTGCATGACCTGCAGCGTCGCGGCAACTCACGTACCGGCAGCGTCTATATCGTCAAACCGAAGATGCACGGCCCGCTGGAAGTGGCCTTCGCCAATGAGCTGTTCGGTCGCGTCGAACAACTACTGGGCATGCCGGCCAACACCCTGAAGATGGGCATCATGGACGAGGAGCGGCGCACCAGCGTCAACCTCAAGGCCTGCATCGCGGCGGCCAGCGCGCGCGTGGCCTTCATCAACACCGGCTTCCTCGACCGCACCGGCGACGAGATGCACACCGCCATGGAAGCCGGCGCCATGCTGCGCAAGGGCGACATGAAATCCAGCGCCTGGATCCAGGCCTACGAGCGTAACAACGTGCTGGTCGGCCTGGCCTGCGGGCTGCGTGGCAAGGCGCAGATCGGCAAGGGCATGTGGGCCATGCCGGATCTGATGGCGGCCATGCTCGAACAGAAGATCGGCCACCCGAAAGCCGGCGCCAACACCGCCTGGGTACCGTCGCCGACCGCCGCCGTGCTGCACGCCCTGCACTATCACCAGATCGACGTACAGGCGGTGCAGAGCGAGCTGGAGCTGATCGACCTGGCCAGCCAGCGCGACAGCCTGCTCAATGACCTGCTCAGCGTGCCGGTCAGCGCCGAACGGCCGTGGAGCGCCAGCGATATCCAGCAGGAGCTGGATAACAACTGTCAGGGCATCCTCGGCTACGTGGTGCGCTGGGTCGAGCAGGGCGTCGGCTGTTCCAAGGTGCCGGATATCCACAACGTCGGCCTGATGGAAGACCGCGCCACCCTGCGCATCTCCGCTCAGCATATCGCCAACTGGCTGCACCACGGCGTGGTCAGCGAGGCCCAGGTACGCGAGACGCTGCAGCGCATGGCGCAGGTGGTCGACGGGCAGAACGCCGGCGATCCGGCCTACCGGCCGATGGCAGCGAACTTCGAGCAATCCCACGCCCTCCGCGCCGCCAGTGACCTGGTGTTCAAGGGCCGCGAGCAGCCGTCCGGCTACACCGAACCGCTGCTGCATGCCTGGCGTTTGCGTTTCAAAGAGGAGGTCTGAGCATCTCAGCGACCCTGTAGGAGCGGCGCCCCGCCGCGAAGCGGGAGAAAAGCTTCGCCCCGGGGCGGGGCTCCTACACAAGCGGGTTAACAACCGTGGATGGCTCTTGAGGCCTCCACGGAGCAGTACCAAGCCCTGACGGTTAATGACCGTCGGGGCTTTCGAGCATGAGCACGGCGATGGCTAACCCCTGTCGTCGCGGCTCGCGGAAAGGTCGGTGCCGTGGTGCCCGGCTTTTCCAGATGCGTGGCGCCGGGTCGTCCCGGAAAACTGTGGTTCACAAGAAAAAGAAGGAACCAACCCATGAGTCAAACGCTGCTGTCCATCCTGGCCTTCGTGCCACTGATACTGGCGGGGGTACTGCTGATCGGTTTTCGCTGGCCGGCCAAGTACGCGATGCCGCTGGTGTTCGTCCTCACGGCCCTGATCGGCCTGTTGGCCTGGGACATGTCCCTCAACCGGGTCATCGCCTCCAGCCTGCAGGGGCTGATCCTTACCGCCGCGATCCTGTGGATCATCTTCGGCGCGATCCTGCTGCTCAACACGCTCAAGCACTCCGGCGGCATCGCGGCGATTCGCCGGGGCTTCTCCAATATCAGCCCTGACCGTCGCGTGCAGGCGCTGATCGTCGCCTGGCTGTTCGGCTGCTTCATCGAGGGCGCTTCCGGTTTCGGTACTCCGGCTGCGGTGGCCGCGCCGCTGCTGGTGGCGCTGGGCTTCCCGGCACTGGCTGCGGTGGTGCTGGGCATGCTGGTGCAATCCACCCCGGTTTCGTTCGGTGCGGTGGGTACGCCGATTCTGGTCGGCGTCGGCGCCGGCCTGGACAAGACCGGCATCAGCGCACAACTGGTGGCCAACGGCAGTAGCTGGGAGACCTTCTTCCACCTGATCTATTCGCGGGTAGCCATTACCCACGGCCTGATCGGCCTGCTGATGCCGCTGATCATGGTGATGATCATGACGCGCTTCTTCGGCAAGAATCAGAGCTGGAAGGAAGGCCTGGCCATCGCGCCGTTCGCCATCTTTACCGCTTTCGCCTTCTCCCTGCCGTACATGGCCGCCGGTGTGTTCCTCGGCCCGGAATTCCCCTCGATGATCGGCGCCCTGGTCGGTCTGGCCATCGTGGTGCCGGCCTCCAAGGCCGGTTTCCTGCTGCCGAAGGACACCTGGGACTTCGCCGACGCCAAGGACTGGCCGTCCGAGTGGATGGGCAAGATCGAGATGAAGCTCGACGAAGTCGCCGGCAAGGCGCCGATCTCGGTACCCATGGCCTGGGCACCTTATCTGCTGCTGGCAATCTTCCTGGTGGTGTCGCGCTCCTTCCCCGAAGTGAAAGCGGCAATGCTCGGTTTGAGCTTCGGCTGGAAGGACATCCTCGGTGAGACCGGCATATCCGGCACCATCGAACCGCTGTACCTGCCGGGCGGCATCCTGTGCATGGTGGTGATGGTGACCTTCTTCCTGCACCGCATGCGCTTCTCCGAACTAAAGGCGGCCGTGAGCGAATCGAGCAAGACCCTGCTCGGTGCCGGTTTCGTGCTGATCTTCACCATTCCCATGGTGCGTATCCTGATCAACTCGGGGGTCAATGGCAGTGATCTGGCGTCCATGCCGGTGGCCATGGCGCAACTGGTGGCCGACAGCGTTGGCAGCGTGTATCCGTTCTTTGCCCCAGCCGTCGGTGCCCTGGGTGCCTTTATCGCCGGCTCCAACACCGTGTCCAACCTGATGCTGTCGCAGTTCCAGCTCAACGCTGCCGAGCTGATCGGTGTATCCGGAGCGATGATGGTGGCGGTGCAGTCGGTCGGTGCGGCGGCGGGCAACATGATCGCCATTCACAACGTGGTGGCGGCCTCGGCCACTGTCGGCCTGCTCGGGCGTGAAGGCATCACCCTGCGCAAGACCATCCTGCCAACCCTGTACTACCTGATCATGGCCGGTGGCATCGCGCTGCTGGCCATGTACGTGATGGGCGTCAGCGATCCGCTGATGAGTGCCGGCTGACCCCACTGTGGTTGGCCCCTGGCGGGCGACGATCGTCGCCCGCGCGCTTGGCGCATCGGTGCAATTACGGTAGCGTTCGTCGCGCACTACCGTGAGATACGCCTGAGGGTTATATGAAAAAGTGGCAATGCGTGGTCTGTGGACTGATTTACGACGAGAGCCAGGGCTGGCCGGATGACGGCATCGCCCCCGGCACCCGCTGGGAAGACGTGCCGGAAGACTGGCTGTGCCCCGACTGCGGCGTCGGCAAGATGGATTTCGAGATGATCGAAATCGGCTGATCACGCCTGGTTTTCACGAAACGGCGACCCTCGGGTCGCCGTTTTGCTGTGCGTAATCTGATTATTCGCCGCCGACCGCGAAGTTGGGCAGGCTGTTGACCGGCTGACGGAAGTTGAAGGGGATGGACTCGACGGCCAGACCGACGTTGCGCTGCACCACGAAATGCAGATGCGGGCCGGTGCTGTTGCCGGTGTTGCCGGAGCGCGCCAGCAGGCTGCCGGTTTCCACGCGCTGACCTTCGCGCACGCTGACCGATCCCTTCATCAGGTGCAGGTAGACGCCCATGGTGCCGTCGTCATGCAGGATGCGCACGAAGTTGCCGGCCGGGTTGTTGCCGCGGCCACTCTGCTGGTTCTCGGTCTTGACCACCACGCCGCCGCGCGCAGCGACGATGGGCGTGCCCTCGGGCATGGCGATGTCTACCGCATAACGGCCCTTGGCCGTGAAGTGGCTGTAGGTGCCATTGGCGCCCTGGGTCTGGCGGAACGGCCCACCCCGCCAGGGCAGTGGATAGCGGTGAATGCTCGGCTGCAGGCGCGGATCACCGAGGGCGTAGCGCAACCTGGGTTTGTAGCGCAGCGGCTTGGCGGCATCCTGCGCGGTCAGGGTAGCCAGGCGGATATTGCTGCGCGGCGGCAACACCCAGCGAATCGGCTTGTCCGGCGCGCCGATGGCATTTTCCACCTGTTCGAGCTTCAGCTCGATTTCCACCGGGGCATAAAGGTCGTTGCGAATCAGCAGGGTCTCGCCAGCTTCGTGCTTCCTGGTTTCCAGCTTCACCTGGTTGTCCAGGCGCTCGACCATGCGGTCGTTGAACACGAAGACCTGTGCGCCAGGCGCAGCCTGGTCGCTGTAGGTGACGACACCGTTCTGGTCGACATATTTGTAGATGGTCAGTGCAGTGGCCTGACCGCACAGGGCCAGCAAACTGCAGAGAATGATCAGACGCCCTAGCATAACGATTCGGATCTTATGGCTTTTGGATATCCAGGCCACCAAGACTAGCAGCGCTACCCAGACGGCGCGAGGCGTTGACCATCAGGCTGTGAACCGGCGCACCGCCGCTGGTCGGCCAGCCTTGAGCGGCGCGCGGCATCGTTCAGGCGCCGGGGCTGAAATGTTTCTGCGCGGTGCCGCGCGCAATCAGACGCGACAGGTAATCGAGCTTCTGCGGGTCACGGTCGACGAAGCGGAAGGTCAGTTGCAGCCATTCACTGTCGGGCTTGGGTTCGAACGCTGCCACGGCATGCAGGTAACCATTGAGACGTGCGGTTTCCGCCGCCTCACCCTGCTCCAGATCGAGCACGGCGCTCTCCAGCACCTGCGGCAGCTGTTCGGTGCGCTTGACCACCAGCAACGCTTCCTTGAGGCTAAGCGCCTTGATCACGCAGGCCATGGTGCCGTCTGGCAGACGTAACTGGCCCTGGCCACGGCCGCTGGGCGGGGCTTTAGCAGGTGCAGCGGCGGGTTTGGCGAACGTCGCAGCAGCGACAGGCGCTGCCACAGGTTTGACCACTTCAGCCTTGCCGCCGGTAAGGGCGGCCAGCGAGTCGTTGGCAAAACTACCGCTGCTGAGCATCTTCGGCGGCGCACTGGACATCAGCGCCTGCAGCTTGCCGGCGCGTTGCAGTGCCTTCTTGACCTTGGTCACCAGTTGCTCGTTGGAGAAGGGCTTGCCGATGAAGTCGGAAACCCCCGCCTGAATGGCCTGCACCACGTTTTCCTTGTCACCACGGCTGGTGACCATGATGAAGGGCGTGGTTTTCAGCGTGTCCTGTTCACGGCACCAGCTCAGTAACTCGAGGCCGGACAGCTCCGGCATTTCCCAGTCGCAAAGAATCAGGTCGACCGCCTGGCGGCTCAACATCTGCTGCGCCTTGCGGCCGTTGACCGCTTCCTCGATCTGTACGCCGGGGAAGTGATCACGCAGCCCTTTCTTGACCAGATCACGAATGAAGGTCGCGTCATCCACCACCAGCACACTGACTTTGCTCATCGGTTACTCCTGTACGAATACGTACAAGCATAGTCATGGCCAATGGCCTAAGGCCAACGGAAAACGTCGGACGGATAACAAATCGCGCAAACGAAACGGCCCGGGAAACCCGGGCCGTCGATATGCAATCGGCCTTCAGTCTGCCGACTTGCCCTCGACTTCTTCACGCATGCGGGCAAGGCCGATATGGCGGACATCGGTGCCACGCACCAGGTAGATCACCAGTTCGGCGATGTTGCGCGCATGATCGCCGATGCGCTCCAGCGAGCGCAGCACCCAGATCACGTTGAGCACGCGGGAGATCGAACGTGGATCTTCCATCATGTAGGTGACCAGCTCGCGCAGTGCGGTCTTGTATTCGCGGTCGACGGTCTTGTCGTATTGCGCCACCGACAGGGCCAGGTCGGCATCGAAACGGGCGAAGGCGTCCAGCGCTTCCTGCACCATCTTGCGTACCTGATCACCGATATGACGCACTTCGACGTAACCCTTGGGCGACTCACCCTCTTCCGAGAGCATAATCGCGCGCTTGGCAATCTTGGTCGACTCGTCACCGATGCGCTCGAGGTCGATCACCGACTTGGAGATGCTGATGATCAGACGCAGGTCGGAGGCCGCCGGCTGGCGACGGGCGAGAATGCGCACGCACTCCTCGTCGATGTTGCGCTCCATCTGGTTGATCTGGTCATCGATCTCACGCACCTGCTGGGCCAGGCCGGAGTCGGCCTCGATCAGCGCGGTAACGGCGTCGTTGACCTGCTTTTCCACCAGGCCGCCCATGGCCAGCAGGTGGCTACGCACTTCCTCCAGCTCGGCGTTGAACTGCTGGGAGATGTGCTGGGTAAGGTTGTCTTTGTTCATCATGTTTCGCTCCGCGAAAGTCCGGATAGGGTGCGCCGTGCGCACCACAGGGCAGCTGCAACCGGTGCGCACAGCGCACCCTACGGGGTCAAATCAACCATAGCGACCGGTGATGTAGTCTTCCGTCTGCTTCTTAGCCGGGTTGGTGAACAGCGTGTCGGTGTCGCCGAACTCGATCAGCTTGCCCATGTACATGAACGCGGTGTAGTCGGAAACGCGCGCCGCCTGCTGCATGTTGTGGGTGACGATGACGATGGTGTACTTGCTCTTGAGCTCGTAGATCAGCTCTTCGACCTTCAGCGTGGAGATCGGGTCAAGGGCCGAGCAAGGCTCGTCGAGCAGCAGCACTTCCGGCTGCACGGCCACGGTACGGGCGATCACCAGACGCTGCTGCTGACCGCCGGACAGACCCAGCGCCGATTCGTGCAGGCGGTCCTTGACCTCATCCCACAGTGCCGCGCTCTTCAGCGCCCACTCCACCGCCTCATCGAGCACGCGCTTGCTGTTGATGCCCTGGATACGCAGGCCGTACACCACGTTCTCGTAGATGCTCTTGGGGAACGGGTTGGGCTTCTGGAACACCATGCCGACGCGGCGACGCAGCTCGGCCACGTCCTCGCCCTTGCGGTAGATGTTGCGCCCGTCGATGTTGATCTCGCCTTCCACGCGACAACCGTCGACCAGGTCATTCATGCGGTTGAAGGTACGCAGCAGGGTCGACTTGCCGCAGCCGGACGGGCCGATGAAGGCGGTCACGCGCTGCTTGGGGATATCCATCTTGACGTCGAACAGCGCCTGTTTCTGACCGTAGTACAGGTTCAGACCCGGTACGGCGATGGCCGTGGTCTCGTTGGCCAGGCTCAGGCTCTGCTTGTCACGGCCAAGGGCGGCCAGATCGATACCGTGGGTATGGGTTTCGTGTTGCATAAACTCACTCCGTTCGTAGCTACAAGCTGCAAGCTGCGCGCCGGTGGCGCGCGACTCGTAGCTGCGTTAGTGATCCAGCGCCTTGTACTTCTCGCGCAGGTGGTTACGGATATAGACCGCGGTCAGGTTGAGCAGGGCGATGACGATTACCAGCAGCAGCGCCGTGGCGTACACCAGCGGGCGCGCGGCCTCGACGTTGGGGCTCTGGAAGCCGACGTCGTAGATGTGAAAGCCCAGGTGCATGATCTTCTGATCCAGGTGCAGGTACGGGTAGTTGCCGTTGAGCGGCAGGGTCGGCGCCAGCTTGACCACGCCCACCAGCATCAGCGGTGCCACCTCGCCGGCGGCGCGCGCCACGGCGAGGATCAGGCCGGTCATCATCGCCGGACTGGCCATCGGGATGACCACCTTCCACAGCGTCTCGGCCTTGGTCGCGCCAAGCGCCAGCGAGCCTTCACGCACGGCACGGGGTATCCGCGCCAGGCCTTCCTCGGTGGCAACGATGACCACCGGCAGGGTCAGGATCGCCAGGGTCAGCGAGGCCCACATCAGGCCCGGCGTACCGAAGGTCGGTGCCGGTGCGGACTCGGGGAAGAACAGCTGATCGATAGAGCCACCCAGCACGTAGACGAAGAAGCCCAGGCCGAACACGCCGTAGACGATCGACGGTACGCCGGCGAGGTTGTTCACCGCAATGCGGATGATCCGGGTCAGAGCGCCCTGGTGCGCGTATTCACGCAGGTAGACCGCCGCAATCACGCCGAACGGGGTAACGATCACCGCCATCAGCATGACCATCAGCACGGTGCCGAAGATGGCCGGGAAGATCCCGCCTTCGGTGTTGGCCTCACGCGGCTCGTCGCTGACGAACTCCCACAGCTTCATGGCGTAGAAGCCGAGCTTGTCGACAGTGCTCATGGCATTCGGGCGGAAGGCGCGGACGATCTTGCCCAGCTCGATTTCGGTCTGCCGGCCATCGCTGGCGGTCAGGGTCACACTGTCACGGTTGATCTGCTGACTCAGGGCCACCATGCGCTCTTCGAGTACCTTGTACTCGGCATTCAGTGCATCGCGGCGAGCGTCCATGTCGGCTTGCGCGGCGTCATCCAGCTTGCCCTGCAGCTGCAGCTTGCGGCCTTCCAGACGAATGCGCTCGAGGCTGTGGTTGATGCGGCCGATGTCTTTCTTCTCCAGGCGCACCAGTTGCGCATGCAGATCATCGACACGCTCCAGACGCTCCTGCAGCGCAGCCCAGGCCGCATCACCCTCGGCTACCACCTGGCCACTTTCCTTGACGTTGACCAGGTTGCCGTAGAAGTTGCCCCACTCACGGCGCTCCAGCACGGTGATGCCAGCCGGCTTGCGCGGGTTGCTCAGCCACTCGCCAACCACCCAGGTGAAGTCCGCGCCGAACAGTTCACGGTTGCCCACCTTCATCAGCTCGCGGGTCATGAACTCGCCGCCCTCTGCGGCAACCGGCAGGCCAGCAGCCGCCAGACGCGCACGCGGCACTTCCTCGACCTGCACCACCTCGCCCAGCATCACCCGCGATTCCTGACCAGGTATCTGGTAGTCGGCTTCGAGGATGTCGGCCGGCCAGAAGTGGCCCAGGCCTCGGGAGGCGATCACCGCCAACAGGCCGAGGGTCATGATGATGGCGATGGCAACCGCGCCACCGCTCATCCACACGCCCGGAGCGCCGCTCTTGTACCAGGATTTCAGGTTGTTCTGTTTCACGGCATCACACCTTGAATGAAATCATTCTTTACCTCCCCTTTCCCGCTTGCGGGAGAGGGGCCGGGGGAGAGGGCTTAGGCACGCGGCCACAACACCCTCTCCCGCCCTGCGGGCACCCTCTCCCATGAATGGGAGAGGGTCATCAGTTGGCCTGCTGCGCAGGCATGTTTTACAGACTCGAATATCGGGTACGCAGACGCTGACGGATCAGTTCGGCCAGGGTGTTCATCACGAAAGTGAACAGCAGCAGCACCAACGCGGCGAGGAACAGCACGCGGTAATGAGTGCCGCCGACTTCCGACTCGGGCATTTCCACTGCGACGTTGGCCGCCAGGGTGCGCATGCCTTCGAAGATGTTGATGTCCATGATCGGCGTGTTGCCGGTGGCCATCAGCACGATCATGGTCTCGCCGACGGCGCGGCCCATGCCGATCATCAGCGCCGAGAAGATGCCCGGGCTGGCGGTAAGAATCACCACGCGGGTCAGGGTCTGCCAGGGCGTGGCACCGAGGGCCAGGGAGCCGAAGGTCAGGCTCTTGGGCACGCCGAACACGGCGTCTTCGGCGATCGAGTAGATGTTCGGGATCACCGCGAAGCCCATGGCCAGCCCGACCACCAGGGCGTTGCGCTGATCGAAGGGAATCCCCAGCTCATTGGTTAGCCACAGGCGCATATTGCCGTCAAACAGCCAGTTTTCCAGATGACCACTGATACCGATGGAGAACCAGCCCACGGCAATCACCACCGGAATCAGCAGCGCCGCTTCCCAACCTTCGGGTACGCGATGCCGGATGGCGTCAGGCAGCCTGGTCCAGACATAACCGAACAGCAGGATGCCCACCGGCGTCAGCAGCAGCAGGCTGAAGATGCCGGGCAGGTGGTTTTCCAGAAACGGCGCGAGGAACAGGCCGGCGAAGAAACCGAGAATCACCGTCGGCAATGCTTCCATCAGCTCGATCACCGGCTTGACCTTGGTGCGCATGCGCGGCGCCATGAAGTACGCGGTGTAGATGGCGGCAGCAATGGCCAGCGGGGCAGCCAGAAGCATGGCGTAGAACGCCGCCTTGAGCGTGCCGAAGGCCAGCGGCGAAAGGCTCAGCTTGGGCTCGAAATCGGTGTTGGCCGAGGTCGACTGCCAAACGTAGTCAGGCTCCGGGTAGCTTTCGTACCAGACCTTGCCCCACAGCGCACTCCAGGAAATTTCCGGGTGTGGGTTATCCACCACGAAGCGCTGCAGCTTGCCGTCCGACTCGACCAGCACCCGGCTGGCGCGTGGTGACAGTGCGGCAACGGCGCTGCCATCTGCGACCTGCTCCTTGAGCAGAGTGCGGTGCGCCGTGCTGTGGAAAATGCCCAGGCGACCGTCAGCATCCAGGGCCATGAAGCCCTTGCGACGCTCCTCGGGGAGGATCTGGGTGATCGCGCTGTCGCCCAGCTGGAAGCTGCGGATCGACTGGAAGGTGGACTTGCCGTCCTGATCGCGCACCATGAACCACTGCTGGATACCACCCTTGGCGTCACCGATCATGATCGAGATGCCGCCGAGCAGGCTGGTAGCGCTGGTCACACGGTTGGACGCATCCTTGAGCAGCTCGTAACGACCATTGAGGCTGCGCTTGCGCAGGTCGAAGACGTCGGCACTGGAGTCGCCATTGAACACGTACAGCCACATCTGGCGGGGGTCGATAAGCAGTTGGCTGACCGGCTCGCCGATCTGCGGCAGGTTGATGCGCTGCTCGCTGACGCTCACCTCGCCAGTGAACAGGTTTTCCTCACGGCTGAGGCTGATCAGATGCAGCTCGTTGTTGGTGGAGCCGGCCAGCATCAGCGTACCGCTGTTGAGATTGAGCGCCACATGCTCCAGCGGACGCCCCTGCGGGTCCAGTTCGATCGGCGCCTCGCCATAGGGGAAGTCGATCTGCGGCGCGATGGTACGCACGTTGTCCGGATAGGTGATCTTGTAGTTGTGCTGCAGGATCAGCGCCTGGCCGTTGGACAGCCCCAATACCACGCGGCGCGTACCCGGCTGGTCCTGACCGACGGAGGCGACGGTCACACCTTGCGGCAGCGGCAACTGCAGACGCTGCAGGGCCTCGCCATTCTTGAGTGCGAAGAACTGCACGGCACCGGAAGCATCCAGACGCATGGCGACCTGGTTCTGCTCTTCCATCGCCAGCAGCAGCGGCGCCTGCGCCTCGGCCAGCCAGGCCGGCTGTTGCGCCTGACGCGCCGTCAGCTCGGCGCCCTGGAACATCGGCAGCACCACATGGGCCAGGTAGAAGAAGATCAGGGTGATGGCACCGAGCACCGCCAGCCCACCGATGGAGACGTACCAGCGTGCCAGACGATCCTTCAGGGCACGCATACGGCGCTTGCGTTGCAGGGCGGGCGTATTGAAGTCGATCCCCAGGGGATTCTGTGATCGGTTCACGGATTCTTTTGCCAAGTCGTTCATGCGAGAAGTCTCTGCGCGGGCTTGATTGCAGCGCATGCGGCTGCCCAGGCGTGCCAATTTAGCGATGTTGTATGACAGAAAAGTTACAGCCAGCTGACACAACGAAGCCCGCCCCTCCTAGGAGGGGCGGGCAACGTGGATGGCAGCGCTAGCGCGGCGGCATGCTTACAGACCCAGTTCCTTCATGGCCTTCTCAGCCACCTTGGCCGGCAGCGGGATGTAACCGTCCTTCATCACCACTTCCTGCCCCTGCTTGGACAGCATCAGCTTGATGAACTCGGCATCCAGCGGGCTCAGCGGCTGATTCGGCGCCTTGTTGACGTAGACGTAGAAGAAGCGCGCCAGCGGGAACTTGCCAGCCAGGGCGTTCTCTTCACTGGCCTCGAAAGCCTCACCGCCGTTTTTCGACAGCGGCACCGTGCGCACGCTGGACGTTCTGTAGCCGATACCGGCATAGCCAATGGCGTTCAGGGTGCTGGAGATGGACTGCACCACCGAGGCCGAACCCGGCTGCTCGTTGACGCTGGCCTTGAAGTCACCCTTGCACAGCGCTTCTTCCTTGAAGTAGCCGTAGGTACCGGACACCGAGTTGCGACCAAACAGTTGCAGCGGACGATTGGCCCACTCACCGGTCAGACCTAGGTCACCCCAGGTTTTGATGTCCTTGTCGCCACCACACAGACGGGTGCTGGAGAAGATCGCATCGACCTGCTCGATCGACAGCGACTTGATCGGGTTGTCCTTGTGCACGAAGACCGTCAGCGCATCGATCGCCACCGGAACGGCGGTCGGCTTGTAGCCGTACTTCTCTTCGAAGGCCTGGATTTCGCTGTCCTTCATCGGACGGCTCATCGGGCCCATGTTGGCAGTACCTTCAGTCATGGCAGGTGGCGCAGTGGAAGAACCGGCGGCCTGAATCTGGATATTGACGTTGGGGTAATTCTTCTTGAACTCTTCTGCCCACAGGGTCATCAGGTTGGCCAGCGAGTCGGAACCGACGCTGGAGAGATTGCCCGATACACCGGAAGTCTTTTCATAGGCTGGCAGAGCCGGGTCGACGGCGGCTACAGCAGATACGGCGCTTACGCCAGCGGCGGCGAAAGTCAGGGCCGCCATCAAACGCTTCAGTTTCATGCCTTGCTCCTAGCAGGATGGTGTTGTGTTGGATGGAACGGGCCCAAGTATCTGCAGGCCACGTGAACACTCTATGAAACGAATGTGACAGTTAGATGAACGTCGACGGATTCTAGGGCGGCAGAGAGAAAGCACTTCGGATGGTCTGGGGGAAGTGTGAGTGATACCGGACTGGCAATAACGTATTAGCTGTCGATGACTTGGCACTATCCATTAGCGCGCCGCTTGGTCTGATGGGTTTCGCCCCTTACGGGCGACTCACTTTCTTTGCTTGTGCAAAGAAAGTAAGCAAAGAAACACACTCCTGCATACGAGCTAGGCGCCCCCGCCCTGCTGCGCCGGGGTTCCCTCGCTCCATCACCGCTCCAGGGGCACGCCACGAAGGGCCATCCCTGGCCCATCGTGGCTCTCGCGACATCCATGTCGCTCAACCCCTTCCACGGCGATTCCACTCGGCCTCCTGAAGGGGATTTGGGCGTCGCCTGTACCATCGCAGTTGAAGAGCAAAGGCAAAGGCCAGACGCCGCCATACGCACACAAACTTGCCAGCCCGGTCTGCTAAGACCCAACAAAAAGCCCCCGCACGCAATGCATGCAGGGGCTCGTACCAGCGCCGCAGTGATTACTGCATATTCTGCTTCAGCGCCCGCATGCGGTCGTGGCAAGCCCGTACCTTGGGCATCTCCACGGCCAGCAGCACATGGACATCATTGTCCGCCGTCTCCAGGGCATCCTGGAAGGCATGCAGAATGCGGTCTTCCGCTTCCTCTAGCTGCGCGACGTAGGTGGCGTCTTCATCCTTGGCCAGGGTCGCGCGGGTGTCGGCGTAGACCTGGCGCAGCTTGCCCAGCAGGGTGCCACCGGTCGCCGGCTCGCTCTGATTGGCGGCGACCTTGATGCTCAGGGCATCGATCACCTGGGTCTTGGCGCGCACCATGTCGCGGAACAGCGCCTGCAGGCGGATATCCTTGACCTCTTCGTGGGCATGCTCGTAGAAGCGCTTGCCATCACGGGTGATTTCGATCAGTTCATTGAGTTGTGCGGTCTTGCTGCTCATGGATTGACTCCTTGGCTATGGGACTTGCAGATATCGGCCACGGCAGTGGCCGGAGGGGTGAAGGGGTTCAACTGCTGATGCGCAGGGCATCGGCATCGACACCCCGCACACCGCGAATGTTGCGCGCGATCTCGACGGCCAGGCGCTTCTCGGCGCCGCTCAGTACGCTGCCACGCAGGCTGACCAGGCCATCGTCGGTGTTCACCGCGATGTTCATGGCATCCAGGTTGCGGCTGTAGAAGAAGCTGGCCTTGACCTTGCTGGTGATCCAGCTGTCGCTGATGTTCTCGCGCGCCTCCTCGACAGCGGTCTGCACTTCACTGCTACTGCTGTCGGCAGTGCTGATGCTGAGGTGGTTGAACACTTCGCGCACGCCATCGGTATTGGCCGCCAGCTGGCCGGCGAGCTCCTTGGCGGCTGGCGTCTGGGCATGACCGCTGAGGGTGATGTTGCCGGCCTCACTGCGCACCTGAATGTCCAGGCCACGGGTATTACTGTTCCACAGCAGTTTGGATTTCACCGTAGCCGCGAGGCTGGCATCTTCCAGCCGCTGTACCAGACTCGGCGGATTACCCTCGGCGACGTCACCACTGACTTCGATTCGATTGTCCACCGAGTCGATGCCCTCTATGCTCAGCGCCACTTGCTCGGCCAGATCCTTCTGTACATCGCTTTCGACCTGGCCGCCGAGGGTGGCAACGCCCTCCTGCACCGCAATATCGAGCTTGAACGGGTTGAGGTGGCGATTGAGCGCGAAGGCTGTCCAGATCGAGCCTTCCTGGCGTGCGGCCTCCAGTTGCGCGGTCAGTGCGCCTTCGCCGGCATGACTGGCCAAGGGTGTCAGACCAAGCACCAGTACGGTACTGGCCGCCAAGAGCAAGGGTTTGAACGGTGGCATGTGTTCATTCCTGTTGTGAAACGATGCAAGGACTATCGCAAGCCCCATGCCAGCCAGCAAAAAACAATAATCTTCTTTTAAATCATAAGCTTAAGAACACTAAAGGCACCCTGCCTACATGCAGGATGCAGTATTGGCGCAGCCAGGTCGTGCAACTTGCATGGTTTTTACCTGACTAAGCTGCATTGACCAGCCAGACGGAGCACTTACATGGCAGTTGCAGAGCAGACCAGCGGGCGCATCCTGCTGGTGGACGACGAAGCGGCAATCCTGCGCACCTTCCGCTACTGCCTGGAGGACGAAGGCTATGATGTCGCCGGCGCCAGCAGCGCCGCCCAGGCAGAAGCCCTGTTGCAGCGCCAGGTGTTCGACCTGTGCTTCCTCGACCTGCGCCTGGGCGAGGACAACGGCCTCGACCTGCTGGCGCAAATGCGTATCCAGGCGCCGTGGATGCGCGTGGTGATCGTCACCGCGCATTCGGCGGTGGATACCGCCGTCGATGCCATCCAGGCCGGCGCCGCCGATTATCTGGTCAAACCCTGCACCCCCGATCAGCTGCGCCTGGCGGCTGCCAAGCAACTGGAAGTGCGCACCCTGGCCGCGCGCCTGGAAGCACTGGAAGGCGAGGTCAGCAAGTCCAGGGAAGGCTTCGACTCGCACAGCCCGGCGATGATGGCGGTTCTGGAGACGGCGCGTCAGGTCGCCGCGACCGATGCCAACATCCTCATTCTCGGCGAGTCCGGCACCGGCAAGGGCGAGCTGTCGCGTGCCATTCACGGCTGGAGCCGGCGTGCCAAGCGCACCTGCGTGACCATCAACTGCCCGTCGCTGACCGCCGAGCTAATGGAAAGCGAACTGTTCGGCCATGCCCGTGGCGCCTTCACGGGTGCCAGCGAGAGCACCCAGGGCCGGGTCAGCCAGGCTGACGGTGGCACCCTGTTCCTCGACGAAATCGGCGACTTCCCGCTGACCCTGCAACCCAAGCTGCTGCGCTTCATTCAGGACAAGGAATACGAGCGTGTTGGCGACCCGGTCACCCGTCGCGCCGACGTGCGCATCGTTGCCGCCACCAACCTGGATCTCGATGACATGGTGCGCGAGGGGCGCTTTCGTGAAGACCTGCTCTATCGCCTCAACGTCATCACCCTCAAGCTGCCGCCACTGCGCGAGCGTCATGAAGACGTGATGGATCTGGCCGAACGCTTCCTCGCCCGCTTCGTCAGCGACTATGGCCGTCCGGCCTGCGCCTTCAGCCCCGAAGCCACTGCTGCGCTGCAGGCCTATCACTGGCCGGGCAATATCCGCGAGCTGCGCAACGTCATCGAACGCGCCAGCATCATCTGCCAGGGTGAAACCGTCGAGGTAGCCCACCTCGGCCTCGGCGGCAGCAGCGAGGCACCGAGCAACAGCGTACGCGTCGGCGCCCCCATGAGCCTCGAAGAGCTGGAAAAGGCGCATATCGCTGCCGTCCTGGCCAGCAGCAACACCCTGGACATGGCCGCCAGGACACTGGGTATCGATACCTCGACCCTTTACCGCAAGCGCAAGCAGTACAACCTCTGAACACGGGATCTCCATGAAGCTGTCGATGAAGCTTCGCACGCGTCTGTTCCTCAGTATTTCGGCGCTGATCACCGTGGCCCTGCTGGGCCTGCTGGTTGGCCTGTTCAGCGTCACGCAGATGGCGCGCAGCCAGAGCGACCTGATCCAGCGCGGCTTCGATGCCGTGCAGATCGGCCAGAAGCTGCGCCAGCACCTGGGTGACGAGCTGGTCGTGCTGATCGACAAGCAGCCCGATGCGCAAGCCCTTGAGCAGATTCGTCAGTCATTCCGCGCCACCTTCGAGGAGGGCATGCAGGCGCAACTGGGCGATGACTACGTGCGTGGCCTGGAACAGGCGGCCGCGCTGTACCAAGCGATGGAAGCCGCCGCCAACAATGCAACGCCTCCCGGCCAGACGCCCCACAACCTGGCCAATGACAAAGTCTTTCTCGAGGCCTTCAAGCGCCTGCGCGATCACCTGCTGACGCAACAGGATCAGGTCGTTGCCGGGATTATCGCGGCCGAACACAAGGCCGGTGAACGCTCGCAGCTGATCGCCGGGCTGCTGGTGCTGATCGGCCTGGCGATACTGGCCATCGGCGTGCTTACCGCACACGGCATTGCCCGTCGCTTCGGCGCGCCCATCGACATGCTGGCGCGCGCCGCCGACCAGATCGGCCAGGGCCAGTACGACGTGGTTCTTCCGGTTTCGCCGGTGGTGGAGCTGACACTGCTGAGTCGCCGCTTCGGCCTGATGACCGAGTCCCTGCGCGAGTACCACTCCAGCAACCTCAAGCAGCTTCTCAGCAGCCAAGGCCGGCTCAAGGCCGTGCTCGACAGCATTGACGATGGCCTGGTGATTCTCGACGCCGAGGGTCGCATCGAGCACGCCAACCCGGTTGCACTGCGTCAGCTTTCCTGGCAACACGACCGGCTGGGCCAGCCCATCGGCCCATTGCTGCCCGGTCATGCCGTGGATGAAGCACTGCGCCAGGTGCTGACGGGCGAACCCTTGCGCGAACCACCGGCTGACCTGCAGATCGAACGTGACGGCGAGACCCGCCTGCTGGCCTGGGCGTTGACCCCGGTGCAGGTCAGCGAAGGCAGTAGCGTCGGCGCGGTCATGGTGCTGCGCGATGTGACCAAGCAACGCACATTCGAGCGCGTACGCAGTGAGTTCATCCTGCGCGCCTCGCACGAACTGCGCACACCGATCACCGGCATGCACATGGCCTTCAGCCTGCTGCGCGAACGCCTGTCGCTACCGGCGAGCGGCCGCGAACAGGAACTGATGCGCACCGTCGACGAGGAAATGCATCGCCTGGTGCAACTGATCGATGATCTGCTCAACTTCTCGCGCTACCAGAACGGCGTGCAAACCCTGCGCCGCAGCCCATGCGATCTCGGAGCAATGCTCCAGCAGTTGCCACAGCGCTTTGCCGAGCAGGCCGGCGAACGCGAGGTCGAACTGCTCTGCGACGTCCATGAAGCACTGCCGCACCTCGAACTCGATGCCACGCAGTTGCAGCGGCTGCTCGACAACCTCACCGACAATGCCCTGCGCCACAGCAATCCCGGTGGCAAGGTGCGCATACAGGCGCGTCGTCAGGGCGAACAGGTGATCGTCAGCGTCCAGGACGAAGGGGACGGCATTGCCTTCGAACAGCAAACACGCCTGTTCGAACCTTTCGTGCAGATCGGCCGGCGCAAAGGCGGCGTCGGCCTCGGCCTGGCGCTGGCAAGGGAGATCGTGCAACTGCACGGTGGCCAGCTCAATGTGTATTCACGCCCCGGTGAAGGCGCAACCTTCTACTTCAGCCTGCCGGTTTGAGGGCACTCGTGGCGCTGGTCATGTCAGCCAATGGCTTGAGTTAGCGCAGCACAGGGTCGAACTTGATCTTCCGCCCGGCCATCAGGGCCAGCAGAAAACCGACACCGAACAACACGCCCGCCGCCTTGAGCAGCAGTGCCAGCCCCTCTTCCAGGCCAGGGCTCAGCCACAGGGCAGCCAGACAGCACAGGGTCAGGATCAATAGCAGAACAGCACTTCTGGACATGGCAGACTCCTTGTCGATCAGAACACCCAGCGTGGGGTGGCGTTGGCGGGGCGTGGTTCAGCGTTGGCGTTGCTGTCGAGATCATTGGAGATGCGCAGCCACTTGGCTTCCTCACCGACGCTGTGAACGCTCTGCTTGCTGCGCAGCGCGGTGGAGCCGTCCAGCCGGGCACCAACACGCGTTTCCCACTGCGGGGCGTTGGAAAGGGTCAGCTCAGCGGTCTTGACGCTGGCACCGGCCGATCCGGTGAAATCCGTGGCATAAGCCCCGTTGACCAGCAATGCAGCGACGCAGAACAGGCTCAGGCGGACGATGTACATGGCGCTTCTCCATCAGCAAATCAGTCGGGGCTCACCCGACTGATAGTGCAGCGCTCATGCCAGTCTGCTATCAGATAAATATCGTTATAAATCAAATACTTAAACTATATTCACGACAGCGAAACCATGCACTTTGCAAGATGCATGATTTGCGATGCATGCAATTTGCACGATCAGCGCTGGCGCGGCAGCACCACGCTGAAGCAGGAACCCTCACCAAGCCGGCTGCTGAGTTCGATACGCCCGCCATGGGCCTGGACGATCTGCTCGCTGATGAACAGGCCAAGCCCCAACCCCTGGGCGACATGGGTGCCGGAAACGCGCTCGAACTGTTCGAACACCCGTCGCTGATCGGCCTCGGAAATACCCAGCCCCTGGTCACGCACCTCGGCACGCACCACATCGTCCAGCACCCGTACACGCACCGACACGGGCTTCCCTTCCCCGTAGCGCAGGGCATTGGTCAGCAGGTTGGCCAGTACCTGCTCGATGCGAAATTCGTCCATCAGCACCGGCGCCGGCCCCTCGACGTGCAGCTCGAGGTGGCTGCCGGTATGGGTGAACTGCGCGGCCAGCCCCTCGACCACGCTACCGGCCAGTTCACCGAGATCGCCCGGCTCAGGGCGCACGGACAGCTTGCCGGTGCGAATACGGGAGACGTCCAGCATGTCGTCGATCAGGCGGCTGAGGCTGCGAATCTGCCGCTCGTCACGGCGGATCATCTCCTGCAGCTTGTCGGCGCTGAAGGCGTCCATGCGCCCCTGCTCCAGACGCAGCCGGCGCAATTGCACGTCGAGGATCAGGCCATTGAGCGGGGTGCGCAGCTCGTGCGAAACGATGGACATGAACGCGTCACGCATCTGCACGGCTTTCTGCAATTCGGCCTGGGTCTCACGCAGCTCGGCAAGCAGCGCCTCCTGCTCACGGCGCGCCGCCTCGACCACCTCCAGTTGCAGGCTCAGCGCCTTGCGGTGGCGATACAGCTCGACGAACATCGCCACCTTGCTGCGCACTTCGAAGGGCGACAGTGGTTTGTGCAGGAAGTCCACCGCGCCGCTCTCGTAGCCACGGAAGGCGTAATCCATGTCACGCCCGACGGCGCTGACGAAGATGATCGGGATGTGCTTGGTCTTCTCCGTGCCGCGCATCAGCTCGGCCAGCTCGAAACCGTTCATGCCCGGCATCTTCACGTCGAGAATGGCCAGGGCAAATTCGTGCTCGAGCAGCAGCGACAGTGCTTCGTCGGCGCTGCTGGCCTGGAACAGGCTGCGATCCTCGCTCTTGATCAAGGCCTGCAGTGCCAGCAGGTTTTCCGGCAGGTCGTCGACGATCAACACCTTGGCTTCAATCTTCCTCAGCATGGCAGGGCATCCAGTTCGGCCAGCAGCAGGCGCATGGCGGTGATGGGTAGGAGAAAATCCGGTTCGAGCAATGCCAGCGCGGCGGCCGGCATGGTCGGCACCAGCGCATCGGCCGGTTCCTGTATGAGGGTCAGGCCACCGGCCTGTTGCACGGCCAGCAGGCCGGCTGCGCCATCCTCGTTGGCGCCAGTCAACAGCGCCGCCGCCAGTTGCTCGCCATAGGCATCGGCAGCGGACTCGAAGAGAATGTCGATCGACGGTCGCGAGAAATGCCGGGGCTCCTCACGGCTGAGGGAAAAGCTGTGGTCGCTTTCGATGGACAGGTGATAGCCAGCCGGCGCCACGTAGACCACACCAGGGCGCAGGTATTCCTTGTCCTCGGCTTCCTTGGCCGTCAGTTGCAGGCGCCGCTGCAGCAGGTCGGCGAGCAGGCTGTCGTTGCGATCCGGCACGTGCAGCAGGCACACCACCGGCAATCGATAGTCTGCCGGCAGGCCGTCGAGAAGGCCCAGCAGTGCTTCCACACCACCCGCCGAAGCGCCAATCAGCAGCGCCTGCAACGGCGCGCGAACCTGCCCACGCAGGTTGATGGATGGCCCGCTCATCGCTTGCGAAAAATCCGCTCGGGGCGCGACAGCGCCTCGAACTGCTGTGCGTAAGCGGAGAAGTCCAGACTTTCCTTGCTGCCCAGGCCGAGGAAGCCACGGTGGCAGAGCGACTCATGAAACAGGCCGAGGGCACGGTCCTGCAGGTCGCGGTTGAAGTAGATCAGCACATTGCGGCATGACACCAGATGGGTTTCGGCGAACACACTGTCGGTGGCCAGGCTGTGGTCGGCGAAGGTCACGTTGGCCCGCAGAAACTTGTCGAACAGCACCCGGTCGTAAGCCGCCGAGTAGTAGTCGGAAAACGCCCGCTTGCCGCCGGAGCGCTGATAATTCTGGGTATAGGTGCGCAGGTGGTCGAGGGCGAAGATGCCTTGCTCGGCCTTTTCCAGCGAGTGTGGATTGATGTCGGTGGCGTAGATCATGCTGCGTTCGAGCAGGCCTTCCTCATGCAGCAGGATGGCCAGCGAATACACCTCCTCGCCAGTGCTGCAGCCCGCTACCCAGATCTTCAGCGACGGGTAGGTGTGCAGCAGCGGCACCACCTGCTCACGCAGGGCAAGGAAGTATTCCGGGTCGCGGAACATCTCGCTGACCGGGATGGTGAGGTACTGCAACAACTGCATGAAGGCCTGCGGCTCGTGCAGGATGCGTTCCTGCAGCGCCGAGATGGTCGGGCAGTCGAGTTGCGTCTGCGCCTGACGCACACGGCGCTTGAGCGAGGCTTTCGAGTAGTCACGAAAGTCATAGCTGTAGCGCAGGTAGATCGCTTCGATCAGCAGGCGCAACTCGATCTCGTCCGGCATCAGAGACGCTCCAGTTTGGGCATCCACACGCGGATCAGGGAGAACAAACGATCCAGGTCGATGGGCTTGGCCAGGTAGTCATTGGCGCCGGCCTCGCGGCAGCGCTCCTGGTCATCCTTCATCGCCTTGGCGGTCACGGCGATGATCGGCAGGTTCTTCCAGCGTGGCTGCTGGCGGATCAGCCGGGTGGCCTCGTAGCCGTCCATCTCCGGCATCATCACGTCCATCAGTAACAGGTCGATGTCGTCGTGCTCGCGCAGCTTGGCCAGCGCCTCATGGCCGTTGCGCGCCACTTCCACCGAGGCGCCCTTCTGCTCCAGCGCGCTGGACAGGGCGAAGATGTTGCGCACATCGTCATCGACCAGCAGCAGGCGCCGACCCTCGAACAGCTTGTCGCGGCTGCGCGCGGTCTTGAGCATCTTCTGATGCTCGCTGGACAGCTCGGCCTCGACCTTGTGCAGGAACAGGGTGACCTCGTCGAGCAGGCGCTCCGGCGAGCGCGCGCCCTTGATGATGATCGAGCGCGAATACTTGAGCAGCTCGGCCTCTTCATCGCGGGTCAGGTTGCGCCCGGTGTAGACGATCACCGGCGGGAAGGAGCAGATGTCCTCCTCGGCCATGCGCCGCAGCAGCTCGTTGCCCTGCATGTCGGGCAGTTTGAGGTCGATGATCATGCAGTCGAAGACGGTCGTGCGCAGCTTCTCCAGCGCTTCGCCGGCCAGGGCCACGGCGGTGATCTCGATGTCTTCGTCGCCGATCAGGCGGGCCACGCTGTCGCGCTGCAGCGGGTCATCCTCGACCAGCAGCACGCGTTTGACCTGCTGGTTGAGCTTGGCCTCGAGCTTGCCGAACACGTCCTTGAGCTGGTCGCGGCTGGTAGGCTTGAGCGCGTAGCCGACGGCGCCCAGGTGCAGGGCGGCCTCGCTCTGATCCTCCACCGAAACGACGTGCACCGGAATATGCCGGGTCTGGGCGTCGTCCTTCAGACGCTGCAACACGCCGAGGCCGGAGCCGTCAGGCAGGCGCATGTCGAGCAGGATGGCGTCCGGGCGGTACTGCCGCGCCAGCTCCAGGCCTTCGTCGGCACAGGTGGCGACCAGGCAGGCGTAGCCCAGCTCGTGCGCCAGATCGAAGAGGATGCGGGCAAAGCGCACTTCGTCTTCGACCACCAGAATGCGGCGACCGCCACGCTCGTCGAGCTGTTCGCGATCATCGGCAAACGGCGCCGGGGTACGTGGCATGGGCGGCGCAGCAGGTGCTGGCGCGGGTTCGACCGCAGGCAAGGGCGCAGCGGACGGCAGGCTGACGGTGTTGGCCGGGCCCATGCGCTCAGGCAGCAACAGGGTGAAGGTACTGCCCTCACCCGGCACGCTGCTGACCGTGATCGAGCCACCCAGCAGCCTGGCCAGGTCACGCGAGATGGACAGCCCCAGGCCGGTGCCGCTGTAGCGACGATTGGTGGTGCCATCCGCCTGGCGGAAGGCCTCGAAGATCGCCTGCTGCTGATCCGCCGCAATGCCGATGCCGCTGTCGCGCACGGCGAAAGCCAGGGTCTGCTCATCCTGCCGCGACACGCTGAGCGTCACGCCACCACGGTCGGTGAACTTGAAGGCGTTGGACAGCAGGTTGCGCAGAATCTGCTCGGCACGCTGGCGATCGGTGAACAGTACCTGCGGCAGCTCGCCCTGCTGCACGATCTCGAAGTTCAGGCCGCGCTCGCCTGCCAGCGGCACGAACACATCGCGCAGGCCTTCCAGCATGCCCGCCAGCGGCGTGCGTTCCGGGCGCACCTCCAACTTGCCGGCTTCGACCTTGGCGATGTCGAGAATGTCATTGATCAGGTTGAGCAGATCGTTGCCGGCCGAGTAGATCGACTCGGCGAACTTGACCTGTTCCGCGTTGAGATTGCCCTCGGCGTTCTCGGCCAGCAGCTTGGCCAGGATCAGCGAGCTGTTGAGCGGCGTGCGCAGCTCATGACTCATGTTGGCGAGAAACTCGGACTTGTAGCGGCTGGCGCGCTGCAACTCTTCGGCACGCTCCTCCAGCTGCACCTGGATGCGACCCAGCGTGGTGTTGCGCTGGTCCAGCTCGTCACGCTGGTCAGCCAGGGTCTGCGCCTGTTCGGCGAGCTTCTCGTTGGTCTGCTCCAGCTCGGCCTGCTGAATTTCCAGATGCGCCTGGGACTCCTTGAGCACCCGCGCCTGCTGCTCCAGCTCCTCGTTGGCGGCGCGCAGTTCTTCCTGCTGGGTCTGCAGCTCCTCGTTGAGCTGCTGGGTCTGCGCCAGCACTTCCTGCAGGCGCTGGCGATAGCGCGCGGCCTCCAGAGCCACGCCGATATGGCTGGCGATGGCCTCGAGAAACTCGCGCTCACGGGGCTCCAGTACGCGCATGAAGGCCAGCTCGATCACGCCGTTGACCTGATCCTCGGACTGCAGCGGCAACAGGGCAACGCTTATCGGCTGGCCCTCCCCCAGACTCGAAGCGACCTTGATGTAATCGGCCGGCAGGTTATCCAGACAGACCAGACGACGACTGCGCGCAGCCTGGCCAACCAGCCCTTCACCACGATAGAAGTGCGCCCTGAGACTGGCATCGGCACTGAATCCGTAGCCGGCTAAACGCTGCAGATCACCGCTGCGGGCATCACGCAGGTACAGCGCACCGACGACACAATCGAGGTAGTCGGCCAGGAAGGCCAGGGAACGGTCGGCCAACTCCTGAACCTGCGGCTGGCCAAGCAGACGCTCCGACAGTTGCGTCTGGCCATCCCCCAGCCAGACCCGCCTGCGCTGCTGTTCGGCGTATTCGTCCTGCCTGGCCTTGGCCTGCGCATAGGTGTGCGAGAGGTTGAGCAGCTCGCGCCGGCCGAACAGGGCCAGCAGGGCGCTGAACAGGATGCTGACCACCAGATAGGTGCCTGCGCCCCAGAGCGTTCCGGTACTGACTTCACTGTTGCGCTGTTGGCGCAGCTCGCGCTCGCTGTTGATGAAGGCATCCAGCCCGCGGCGCATGCCATCGGTGAGGTTCTTGCCGCGCCCGCGCCCGACTTCAATCTGATAATTGCCACCCGCGCGCCGCTTTTCGATGACGTCCTGAGCGAACAGATCCCACTCTTCCTGCAGTGCCAACAGACGTTCGAGACGCTGCATCTGGGCCGGGTTGTCATCGACCATACCGATGAGCTGCTCGATCAGCGGGCGATACTTGCCACGCGCCTGCTCATAGGGCGCCAGGTAGTCCTCCTCGCCACTGAGCAGGTAGCCGCGCATGCCGGTTTCCAGATCCAGGGTCAGCTTGTACACCTCGCTGGCCCGGTTCAGCACCTGGTCCGTGTGCTCGACCCAGCGCACCACGTTCAGCAGGTAACCGATCAACAGCGCAAAGAACAGGGCACCCGCCAGCCCCAGGGCAAGCGGCAAGCCGACGTTACGATTGAGAATGCGGCGAAAACCCTGTTCGTCCATGGCGGACTCATTCGACATTGCACTGTCCATTGGCTGGTATCTCGCTTCTTCTTGTCGGTCCGGGGATGGCCTATGGCACACTCAACGCGCACCAACGCCGAAGTTTGCCAAACATTCGCGCATTCTGCGCACAGAAACAGAGAACCCCATGAGCGAAATCGACGCCCTCCCTGCCAAGACCATCCTGCTGGTGGAGGATGATCATGTGGTGCGCGAATTGACCACGGAAGTGCTCGCAGAGTTCGGTTATGGCGTGACGGCCCAACGCGACGCCGCCAGTGCGCTGGAACGGCTGCGCAGCGACCAGCATTTCGATCTGCTGATGACCGATATCGGCCTGCCCGGCATGGATGGTCGCGCCCTGGTCGCGGCGGCGCGGCAACTCAGGCCGGCTCTGCCCGTGCTGTTCGCCAGCGGCTATTACGAGCAGGAACTGCTCGACGAGGTGCGCGCACGCGACGCGAGCGCAGCGACCGACAGCATCGTCAAACCCTACGACTTCGGCCTGCTGGCCCAGCGTCTGAATGCGCTGCTGAACCAGTGAAACGCGCGCCGTCGATGCCGGCCTGCGCAGGCATGACGCCCCTGTCAGTGCTCCGTTCGGCTCAACCGGCAGCCTGCAGATTGAGCACCAGCAGGCGCGCGGCGGTTTCCGCATCCGGCTGGCCGTCATGGTTGGCTGGGCGATACTTCATCTGAAAGGCGGCGATGACGTTGCGTGTCGCTTCGTCCAGCTCACCATGCTGCGGCACCGTGTAGCCCTGCTGCGCCAGTTGTTCCTGGAACCACTGCACGCTGGGCAGGCTGGCGCTGAACAACGCCTGCTGGCGCGCCACGGCGTCCTCATCCGGCCAGGGCACCAGCCCTTCGTCAGCCAGACGCTTCCAGGGGAACAGCGGGCCCGGATCGACCTTACGCTGCGGCGCCACATCGCTGTGCGCGATGATCGAACCCAGCGGCAGCTGGTGGCGCTGGACGATATCCTTGAGCAGCACGATCAGGGTATCGATCTGCTGCGGCGAGAACGGCTGCCAGTAACGCCCGGCCGGCGTCTGGTAGTAGCCCTGGTTGACCAGCTCGATACCGATCGTGGTGCTGTTGAGCCAGGTGCGGCCCTTCCATTCGCTGACGCCAACATGCCAGGCGCGACGGTTCTCATCGACCAGACGATAGACGGTCGGCGGTGCATCACCGATCAGGTAGTGGCTGCTCACCTCGGTCTGCGTCAGCAGCTCGAGCGAGCGCTGCAGATCAGCGGAGGTGTAGTGCAGCACGACGTACTGCACGCGGCTGTTCTGGCCCGTCGCGGTGTGGCTGTCATCGATACGCAAGCCACCGCTACAGCCGGCAAGCAGAACGAGGGCAAGGGCAAGGCAAAGAGATTTCATGCGTGACCGAATACGCTCTGCAGGTTATCCAGCAGCATGTCGACGCTGAGCATGATCAGCAGCATGCCCATCAATCGTTCCACCGCCATCAACCCGCGATTACCGAGAAAACGCTGCAGGAACGACGCCTGCAACAGGATGAATGCCGTCGCCGCCCAGGCCAGGATCAGCGCCAGGTAAAGTTCCCAGAGCGGTCCGGTGTGGGTGTTGCGCAGGGTCATCAGCACTGCCAGGGCCGAAGGCCCGGCGACCGCCGGTGTAGCCAGCGGCACCAGCATCGGCTCACCGTCCGGTACATCACCGAGCAGGCCTTGCGGGCTGGGGAAAATCAGGCGCATGGCGATGACGAACAGGATGATAGCGCCGGCAATCGCCGTTGCCTCGCGTGACAACCCGAGGCTGCTGAGGAATTTGTCACCAAAGGTGAGGAATAGCAGCAGCAGGGCAAGGGCGAACAGCAGCTCGCGCGCGGCGATCCACAGGCGGCGACGCGGCTCGACGTTCTTCAGCGCGGCGATGTAGATGGCGATATTGCCAAATGGGTCGGTGACCAAAAAGATCAGCACGGCGATGCTGAAAATGTCCATGGGTATCTCCGCTGACAGGTGGACATAGTCTAGAGCCTGCGGGGGTCACCTCGCGAGTCGCACGCGTATTGGACTTGGCATTTTCAGCCGGCGTGAAATCTTAATGACCGAAAACGCAGCGACGGTCATGGGAACGACCATTCGTAAAATTGTATACAAAGTAGTAGCCAAGACAGCCACAAAATGTCTACATTGACCGCACAAGAACAACAGCGAGTAGTTTCCCATGACCTCCAACGCTCAGCGCCCCGAGGACGAGAACCTCGGTATCGGCTCCAATCTGCTCTATGGCCTGCAACACGTACTGACCATGTATGGCGGTATCGTCGCCGTGCCACTGATCGTCGGCCAGGCGGCTGGCCTGTCGCCGGCCGATATCGGCCTGCTGATCGCCGCCTCGCTTTTCGTCGGTGGCGCTGCCACTTTGCTGCAGACCATCGGCTTGCCGTTCTTCGGCTGTCAGTTACCGCTGGTGCAGGGCGTGTCGTTCGCCAGCGTCGCCACCATCGTGGCGATAGTCGGCGCCAATGGCGGTGAAGGCGGGCTGCCGGTGGTATTCGGCGCGGTGATAGGCGCAGCGGCGATCGGGCTGCTGATCACGCCGATCTTTTCCAAGATCACCAAGTTCTTCCCACCGCTGGTGACCGGCATCGTCATCACCACCATCGGCCTGACGCTGATGCCTGTCGCCGCGCGCTGGGCCATGGGCGGCAACAGCAGTGCAGCCGACTTTGGCAGCATGGCCAACATCGGCCTGGCCGCCTTCACCCTGACCACCGTGCTGCTGCTGAGCAAGGTCGGCAGCGCCACCATCTCGCGCCTGTCGATCCTGCTGGCCATGGTGATCGGCACCCTGGTGGCGGTGGCATTCGGCATGGCCGACTTTTCCAAGGTCAGCGAAGGGCCGGTGCTGGCCTTCCCGGCACCGCTACATTTCGGCATGCCGGTGTTCGAGGTGGCAGCGATCATCTCGATGCTGATCGTGGTGATGGTGATCCTGGTGGAAACCTCGGCCGACATCCTCGCCGTCGGCGACATCATCGACACCAAGGTCGACTCCAAACGCCTCGGCAACGGTTTGCGCGCGGACATGATCGCCAGTGTCGTTGCGCCGCTATTCGGCTCCTTCACCCAGAGCGCCTTCGCCCAGAACGTCGGCCTGGTTGCCGTGACTGGCGTGAAGAGCCGCTACGTGGTCGCCACCGGCGGGCTGATTCTGGTCACCCTTGGCCTGCTGCCCATCATGGGCCGGGTAATCGCTGCCGTGCCGACCTCGGTACTCGGTGGTGCCGGCATCGTGCTGTTCGGCACGGTCGCTGCCAGCGGTATCCGCACCCTGGCCAAGGTGGACTACCGCAACAACATGAACCTGGTGATCGTCGCCACCTCGATAGGTTTCGGCATGATTCCGATTGCCATGCCCAGCTTCTATCACCACTTCCCGGCCTGGTTCGAGACCATCTTCCACTCCGGCATCAGCTCGGCGGCGATCATGGCGATTCTGCTCAACCTGCTGTTCAACCACCTCACCGCGGGCAATTCCGACCAACAGTCGGTATTCGTCGCCGGCACTGAACGCAGCCTGCGTTACCGCGATATCGCCGCCCTGCACGACGGCGACCACTTCATCGGCGGCAAGCTGTATGACGCACAGGGTAATGAGGTGCCGCTGCGCGACGATGATGAGCACACGGCACCGGCGCGCACCAGCAGGACGCGAGCCGAGGTAACGACCTGAGCACGCCGGGCAGTTGATGGCGAACCGCAGCCGGGGGCTTAGGCCTGTTCGATGCGGTTACGCCCGGCGCCCTTGGCGCGATACAGCGCCTGATCGGCACGCTCGAAGGCCGCTTCGGGCGTTTCGCCATCGCGAAACTCGGCGATACCGGCAGAAAGGGTAATGGTCACCGGCTCGCCCTTGAAATGGAACGGGCAGGCCTCGATTGCCGCGCGCAGGATTTCCAGCAGCTGTACGCCACCCGCCAATGGCGTTGCCGGAATCAGCAGGACGAACTCCTCACCACCGAAGCGGGCCATGAAGTCGGTCTTGCGCAAACGCTTGCTGAGCTCGCCGGCGATGATCTTCAGCACCCGATCACCGGCCAGGTGACCATAGCCATCGTTGATGCGCTTGAAGTGATCGATATCCAGCACCGCCAGCAGCAACTGCCCGCCATAGCGCTGGCGCCGGGCAACTTCCAGCTCCAGCCGCTCGATCCAGGCCGCACGGTTGGGCAGCCCGGTAAGCGGGTCAAGCAAGGATTTCTGCCGCTGCTCCTCGATATGCTCGCGAAACTGCTGCGCCTCCTGCTCCATCTCGGCGACACGCCTGACCAGCCCCTGCAGACGCTCGGCCACCTCCGCTTCACTGCTGTCGCGCTGGCGCTGATGGTTGCTGACACTCTGCAGCAGGCCTTCCAGACGCTGCTCCAGCGCCTGTTTGAGAGATTCCAGATCGGACGCTTCCTGCACGCTGCTTTGCAGGTCACTGACCTGATCACGCAGTTGCTGGTTGAAGCTGCGCGTGCTTTCCAGCGATGCGCTGTAACCCTCGCTGGCGGCATTGAGTGTGCCGATGAAGACGGCCAGGCGCTCGTTGAGCTGCTTGAGATAACCGGCAAACTCACGCTGACCGCTGTCACTGACCGCCAACACCAGCACGGCCAGGTCATCGAGCACCGGTACCAGTTCATACCAGTTGAGGTTGCCTTGCAGGCGCAGGCGCAGGGCTTCGCCTTGCGGCTGGTGGCGCGCCGGCAGCTCGAGCTCATCCAGCAGATTGCGCAAGCTGCCGGCGATGTGCGGGGCGACCGCACTGTACCCAGGCTCACTGCTGGGCAGGGAAAACGGGCTGTCACCCGGCTCCTGCTGCGGCACCAGGCCAGGCGGCAGCGGCAAACTGTCGAGCGCAGGAGGGGCGTCAGGTAACGGGCGCGGAGCCGGCTCGCGAGTCAGCACAGCGGCACTGGCAGGCAACTGACTGGCGGGCGCCGAGGTCTCCGGGGTAGAAGCCAGCTCAGCGACCTCATCCGCCGCCTGCGCGCTGCTCTGCTCGTCGTCGCTGCTCTCGGCGCGCGCACCGAACAGCCGCTGCAACAACCCGGGCTGTTCCTGAACCGGGCTTTGCAGCACGGTCAGCGCCTGTCCTTGCAGATTGCTCAGCTGACTGAGCAGGGCCGGCAACAGATACTGATGACTGGTGGCATCCTGCAGTTGCTTGCCGAGGGACTTGAGCGCCTTACGTACTTCACGCGGCGGCTGCAGACGTTGCAGTTGCTCGATCAGCCCGGCCAGGGCCGTAGCCGCTTCACCGGCACGCTGCTGACGGCGCTGCTCGGAATCCAGCACGGCCTTTTCCAGACGCGGGATCAGCCCGCCGAGCGCGGCGTCCATGTCATCGCGGCGCAGGATTTCACGCATTTCCTGCATGCACTGATCAACCGCCTTGTCCGCACCCTCGGCCGCCAGAGTGCTGCGCACCAGGCCACGGCGCAGCAGATCCAGGCGCAACTCCCAACGGCGCTCGAGCTTTTCCTGCTGCTCAAGGCTGCTCAGGTACTTGTCTTTCCAGCGTTGCGCGTCATCGCTCATACGGCTTACTCGGGAGATGGCGTTTTCAGCATAGGCAGTTGCGCAGCATTCTGTGCTGCCGGCAAGCGAATTTCCACGGCTACCGGCAGGTGATCGGAAATTGGCTGGCTGAGTACGTCGACACGCCCCAGTTCAAGTTCGGAACTGAGCAGGATATGGTCAAGACAGCGCTGCGGTCGCCAACTCGGGAAGGTCGCCTCAACCTGCGGCGCGAGCAGGCCAAGATCACGCAGCGGCGAATTTTCCAGCAGGTCGACGGCATGGGTATTCATGTCGCCCATCAGCACCAGATGGCGAAACTCGCTGACCCGCTCACGGATATAGGCCAGTTGCCGGGTGCGGGTACGAGCGCCCAGGGCCAGGTGCATCATCACCACCCCCAGTGCGTGCTCGCCCTCTCCCAGCCGCAGAAAGATCGCACCGCGCCCAGGCGGCCCGGGCAGTGGATGATCTTCCAGCAAGGTGGGACGCAAGCGGCTGAGTACGCCGTTGCTGTGCTGGGCGAGGCGCCCGAGATTGCGATTGAGCTGTTGGTACCAGAAGGGAAAGGCGCCCTGCTGGGCCAGGTACTCGACCTGATTGATATAACCCGAGCGCAGGCTGCCGCCATCGACCTCCTGCAACGCCACCAGATCGAAATCGGCGAGCAGATCACCGATGCGCTGAAGATTGCCGGCACGCCCGGCATGAGGCAACAGATGCTGCCAACTGCGCGTCAGGTAGTGGTGGTAACGCTGGGTATTGATGCCGACCTGAACATTGAAACTGAGCAAGCGCAATAGGCCGTCAGCTGGCCAGTCGGCATGGGGCGAGGAGTACGGGTTGATCTGCGGGTCGCACAGACCAACCGCACGTGTCTTTCGCCAGCGGCGCAACATGCTTCGCGCCTGCGGCCGCTTAGAGCGCGGCACGCTCCTTGGCGATCAGGTGATCGGCGACTTCCAGCGTCTGCTGCGGGCCACCGGCCGAACCCAGGTCAAAGCGGTACTTGCCACCGACGATCATCACCGGCACACCCGTGATCTGGTAGGCCATGGCCAGTTTCTTGGCCTTTTCCATCTGGCCTTTGACGGCGAAGGAATTGAAGGTCTTGAGGAAGGCTTCGCGATCGACACCCTGAGTGGCGACGAAATCGGCGAACTCTTCAGCCGAGGCCAGTTTCTTCTTCTCCTGGTGGATGGCGGTGAACACGGCGTCATGCACCTTGTGCTCGACCTTCATGCTTTCCAGGGTGATGAACGCCTGACCGTGGACGTTCCAGATCCCACCGAACAGCGCCGGCACACGAACGAAGTTGACGTCATCCGGCAGTTTTTCGACCCAGGGGTTGAGGGTCGCTTCGAACTGGTAGCAATGCGGGCAGCCGTACCAGAACAGCTCGACCACTTCGACCTTGCCAGGCTTGGACACCGGCACCGGGCTCTTCAGCTCGACATACTGCTGGCCGGCCACCGGCTCGGCATGGGCAGTAAGACCGAACAGGCTGCTGATCGCCAGAGCGGCGCCAAAAATCAGGTTACGCATGGGGTACTCCTCAACTGGATAAGCGTCGCCCTGGTGGCGATTCGAGACTATGACTCGCTACCGCTGAGCCGGTTCCGCCCATTGTAGCCATCACGCCTATGAAAAAGGGTGGCCGCAGCCACCCTTTGTCTTGCCAAACGCAACAGCGGTCTATCAGTGCAGACCCTGGATAAAGCTGGCCAGCGCCTCGATATCCTTGTTGCTCAGCTTGGCCGCAATGGAACGCATGATCATCGCGTCGCCATCGTTGGTGCGGTTGCCTTCACGGAAATCGGTCAGCTGCTTGGCGGTGTACTGCGCATGCTGACCACCCAGGTGCGGGTAACCAGCGGCGGCAAGACCGGCACCGTTAGGCGCATGGCAACCAATGCAGGCCGGCATGCCTTCTTCCAGCTTGCCGCCACGGAACAGCGCTTCACCACGCTCGACCAGCTTGGGATCGGCAGCGCCGACGCTCATCTTCTGGCTGGCGAAATAGGCGGCGATGTCAGCCATGTCCTGATCGCTGAGATTGTCCAGCATACCGGTCATTTCAATGATCGGACGGGCGCCGGACTTGATGTCGTGCAGCTGCTTGAGCAAGTAACGCTCGCCCTGACCGGCCAGCTTGGGAAAGTTTGGCGCAGGGCTATTGCCATCGACACCATGGCAGGCACCACAGACAGCAACTTTGCCCTGACCGGCTTCGGCATCGCCAGCAGCCTGTGCCACGCCGGTGAGGCCCAGGGTCAACAGCAGACTCACGAGTACTTTGTTCATCAGCTAATCCAATTACGGCTAAGAGAGAAAGGGTTATCGGGCGGGATTGCTCATTCGGTCATCAACTTGATGACCGCCTGGTAATCCTCGGCCGAGCAGTCCATGCACAAACCACGCGGCGGCATGGCGTTCAAACCATTGGTGACGCTCTGCACCAGTGCATCCATACCCTTGGCCAGACGTGGTTCCCAAGCGGTCTTGTCGCCCTTCTTGGGCGCCGTGGGAATCTGGCCGTTGTGGCATACACCACAGGAACGGTCATACACAGCTTGCGCATCCTGTGCAGCATGGCCACTCAAGGACAGGGTCATGAGGGTAGCGGCGAGCAGCAGTTTCTTCATCAGATCAACCTCATCAGGGTGGGAACGTCCTGCTTTCTATCGAGCAGAGAGTTGATCGCTCCCGAAATTGGGTTCCTGCGGGTGGGACAAAGCGCACACAAAATCTGCGGCATTATATACTGGCAACACTGAAACGGAAACGACGCCACCTGCCGCCCCACCACCAGTGCAGCAGGTGCGCGGAAATGTCGCAAGCCCTGAACAGCACAAGAGCACGTCCAAATCCAGGCAAGGCAGTCAGCATAGCGCGCAACGATCAACGGCAATTACCATCAGGGTAGAGCTCGGCTGATACCGGCGCCGCGAGTTGGCCAACACCTCCACCTCATCACCAATACATGGCGCTGAGCGAGTATTTACCCTAGCACCGCCCCTGGCTGGTTTGGCAAAGCCCCTGACACATCACCGGATACCCCCATGCTCCCGAAGAACCCCATCATCGGCCTGTGCCAGCAGGCCAGCTTTCTCATCAGCGCTGCCAAGGTCGATCAATGCCCCGAGGACAGCGGCCTTGAGGTAGCCTTCGCCGGTCGCTCAAACGCCGGCAAGTCCAGCGCGCTCAATACTCTGACCCACGCCAGCCTGGCGCGCACCTCGAAGACGCCGGGGCGCACGCAGTTGCTCAACTTCTTCCGCTTAGATGACGAACGTCGTCTGGTCGACCTGCCGGGTTACGGCTATGCCAAGGTACCGATCCCGCTCAAGCAGCACTGGCAGAAACATCTGGAAGCGTATTTGGGCAGCCGCGAGAGCCTCTGCGGCCTGGTGCTGATGATGGACATCCGCCACCCACTGACCGAGTTCGACTGCATGATGCTCGACTGGTCGGTGGCCAGCGGCATGCCACTGCACATCCTGCTGACCAAGGCCGACAAGCTGGCCTTCGGCGCAGCGAAGAATGCGCTGCTCAAGGTACGCCAAGACATTCGCAAGCAATGGGGCGAAGGCATCAGCATCCAGCTGTTCTCGGCACCCAAGCGCATGGGCGTGGAAGAGGCGCAGATGGTCCTGGCCGGCTGGCTGGATCTGTTGCCGGGGGAAGATGAAGAAACCCCGGCGCAGTGAGTCGCAAGGTGCGCTGCGCGCAGCAAGCCCTTACGAGCATAGCCTCAATTGGCAGGAGCCCCGCCCCGGAGCGAAGCTCCGGGGCTCGACACTGACTCAGGGGCGCATGAAGCTGTAGTCGCGATCATCGTCGAGGTTGTCGGCGAGAAACTGCAATTCGCTGGCCAGCTCCTGGGGGTCACGCAGCGCCTTGTTCTGCTGCACGATTTCCGCCAGCAGCGCACGCAATACCATCAGGCGCTCGAAACCCTGGGCTTCGCCGTCGCGCAAATCATCGTGCAGGGCGTTTCTGGCCCAGCTGTGAATACTCATGTTCAAGTCCCTCGTAGGCGTTTTGCACAGCATGCCGGCAGGCCCGTTGCGACCCTTGATCCGGATCAATCCGACCAGCGCCATTCAACCGAGCAATACAACGCCATTCATGCGTCTCGATCGTTCTCCTTCCAGGGCGCCTGCAGGTAGCGGCTGCGATTGAAGGTTTCCAGCCAGTCTGGGTAGAACACCACCAGCGCGGTGACGATGGTGCCGTTGATAAAGGCTTCAGGGAACGCCACCAGCCACAGGTAGCCGGCGAAATCGTCGAGCCAGGGCGGCATTGGGAACAGCCCATCCATCCATAGCAGGGCAAGGCCGCCGAGCAGCGTCAGCAGCGTGGCCAGCGCCGCCGGGAAAAAGCCACAGAAGAAGATGTAGACAAACAGGTTGCGCGACTGTGCGCGCTCGACACGGATGGCGCACAACTCGGTAACCAACACGGGGATCAGCACCAGTAGCACGCCGTTGATACCGAGCGAAGCCAGGTCCATGCGTCCGACAGCCAGCAGGCCGAGCTGCGCGGCCAGACCGGCGAGCACGGCCAGTGGCCAGTCGAGCAGCAACGTCACAGCGGTCATGCCGATGAAGTGATAGGAGAGCCCGGAGTCGAAATCGCGACGCACCAACCACAGCAGAAACAGCGCCAGCATGGTGCCGAACAGCAGATGCTGGCGGCGCAAATCACTGAACAGCTCGACCCAGGGCGCCCGCGCCACCGCCCAAAACAGCGCCAGCCCGTAGATCAACCAGCCCCCGAGCAGGGTGGAGAAGGCCAGCAGGTTGGAAGCGATCATGCGTACGCACCCTTTTCTTCATTCGTTGGCGTGCCGGGCAGTTTACACCGGCCTCGTGGCGAAACGGACCGCCGCACAAACAGCACCCGGGAAACCGGCTCTGCCATTGCACTGTGCCGTATGGCTACCTGCCTGATTCGTCCCTGCACGGAAGTGACGCTGGTCTTCGGCGCTCAAGCCCCGCCGAGCACTGGCACGCAATGCAGCGCTGCGGCTAAGCTTTGGCCATGGACGACTCCGACTACCTGCGCCTACTCACGCATCAGGCCGAACAGGCCAACGCCTTCCTTTCCAACGCGAAGAAATGGGAGCGCGAACGCTGGGTTTGTCAGCGCCTGCTGCAAGCGCTGAACGTGCGCCATCATCACGACGATTTCGCCCCCAGCAGCCAGGAGCCGCCGGACGTGCTGTTTCGTGATGCCAATTTCGAGGTGTTCTTCGTCCTCGATGAAGGGCGGCGCCTCAATGACGAATGGCGTGCCGAACTGGAACGACGCCGCAGCGCCTTCTCCCTGAGCCAACTGGTGCGCCGCGAGGCCCGCCCCCGGCGGATTGCCGCCAGCGAAATGCAGGCACGCCTGGCGCCCACCTTGCGCAAGAAGGCGCATAACTACCGCGAGCGCGGCATCGATCCAGGCGAACTCGATCTGGTCGCCTTCGTCAGCCTCAAGCGCGCGGTGCTCGACTGCAACAGCCATTTCCCGCCACCCACCGAGTACCTGCGTCAGGGCTGGCGCTCGCTGTCACTGGTTGGCCCGCGCTTCGCCCGTGTGCTGTTCGCCCACCCGGATGCCCCGGATTTTCTGCGCCAGAACCTCGGCCGCAGCCTGCTGTTCGATATTGGTATCGGCCTGTGAGTATACTGCCGCAATTGCTCGCCGACGTACCGCAAGTCGGCCAGGTGCGCTGGCTGGGTGTACGCCCCAGACCACGCGAGGCGATGCTCGAAGTCGAGGCCGTGGAAGCCCGCCGCGAGGCCGGCCTGACCGGCGACCACAGCCGCCCCGGAGCGCGCAATGCACGACAGGTGACCCTGATTCAGTGGGAACACCTGGCCGTGGTCGCCGCCCTGCTCGGTCGTGGTGCGCCCATGCCGCCCGGCGAGCTACGCCGCAATATCGCGGTTGCCGGCATCAACCTGTTCAGCCTCAAGGGCCGGCGCTTTCGCATCGGCCAGGCGCTATTGGAAACCACTGGCTGGTGCCAACCCTGCGCAAAACTGGAGGAACGCCTGGGGCGCGGCACCTTCCAGGCCATGCGTGGCCATGGTGGCATCACGGCACGGGTGATCGAGGGCGGCATCATCCGCCTGCACGACAGCATCAGCGTACACCCCCTGCATGCACCCCTTGACCTGCAGGACAGCAGCGCTCGCCAAGGCTGGCGACCACGCCTAGAATGAGCGCATCACTGCAGAGGCCCTCCTCATGACCAGCCGCCTGAGCCCCGAAGATCAGCAGAAAGTCGACCAGTACCTGAGTGCACCGCAGCACCAGGTGGAGCGTCAGCCCTTTCGCGTCTGGCGCCTGCTCGGCGTGGTGTTGCTCATCGTCATCGGCCTGGGCCTGCTGAGCCGTTTTCTGAGTGGATTGGTGCTATGAGCTGCCTTGCGCTCGCCCTCTCGCACTCACACCGCCTTTATCAAAGCCTTGTGAGCATCATCATCCATGTCCCATCGTATCGTGATTGTCGGCGGCGGCGCCGGCGGCTCGGAGCTGGCCACCCGCCTGGGTAGAACACTCGGCAAGCGTGGCGCCGCGAAGATCATCCTGGTCGACGCCAACCTCACTCACATCTGGAAACCGCTGCTGCACGAAGTCGCTGCCGGCTCGCTGAACTCCTCGGAAGACGAACTGAACTACGTGGCCCAGGCCAAGTGGAATCATTTCGAGTTTCAGCTTGGGCGCATGTCCGGGCTCGACCGTGCCAGCAAGACCATCACCCTGGCGCCCACCCTGGACGATGACGGCCAGGTATTGGTGCCTGAACGGCGCATTCCCTATGACAGCCTGGTGCTCGCCGTCGGCAGCTCGACCAATGACTTCGGCACGCCAGGCGCCGCCGAGCACTGCATCTTCCTCGATACACGGGCGCAGGCCGAGCGCTTTCACCGGCGCATGCTCAGCCACTACTTGCGGGCGCATGCCAACGAAGGCACGAGTGGCTCGCAGATCGATATCGCCATCGTCGGCGCGGGCGCCACGGGCGTCGAACTGGCAGCCGAACTGCACCATGCCGCCAAGCAGCTAGCCGCCTATGGGCTCAACCGCATTCGCCCCGAGGACATGCGCATCACCCTCATCGAGGCCGGCCCGCGCGTGCTGCCGGCGCTACCCGAACGCATCGCCCGTCCAGTCCACCAGACCCTGGAAAAACTCGGTGTCACCGTACTGACCGGCGCAGCCGTCAGCGAGGTGACGGCCGAAGGCTTGCATACCGCCGACGGCAATTTCATCCCGGCCAGCCTGAAAGTCTGGGCTGCCGGTATTCGCGCCCCTGGCTTCCTCAAGGATCTCGATGGCCTGGAAAGCAACCGCATCAACCAGCTGCAGGTACGCCCAACCCTGCAAACCACGCTGGATGACGATGTATTTGCCTTCGGTGACTGCGCAGCCTGCCCACAGCCAGGCCAGGAAGGTCGCAACGTGCCGCCACGCGCCCAGGCCGCTCATCAGCAGGCATCGTTACTGGCCAAATCGCTGCGCCTGAAGATCGCCGGCCAGGCATTGCCGGAATATCGCTATCGCGACTATGGCTCGCTGATCTCGCTGTCGAGCTTCTCGGCAGTCGGCAACCTGATGGGCAACCTGACCGGTAGCGTGATGCTCGAAGGCTGGCTGGCGCGGATGTTCTACGTGTCGCTGTACCGCATGCACCAGATGGCACTGTATGGCGTACCTCGCACCCTGCTGCTGATGCTCAGCGACCGCCTCGGACGCAGCACCGAACCGCGCCTGAAGCTGCATTGATAGCGGCCGCCATGCGGCCTTCTGATGCCCGCCTCCCCCGTCCCGCAAGCGATAGAAGGGAAACAAGCAAGTCTCGTAGGGTGGGCTTCAGCCCACGTCCACCACAGCGGGTGGGCTAAAGCCCACCCTACGAGCTGAAGCGTCCGCACGGAGAATGTTGGAATTGCCGCTGCAGACAGTCGGTTGCCCGTGGTGCGCATGGCGCACCTAGGCGAAGCAGCCAGCGCGGCCGCGGCAATGCGAGGCGGCCTGTACCGCGTGAAACACAGAAACGACGAAGCCCGCACTAGGCGGGCTTCATCGTTGTATATGGTGGGTCGTGTAGGATTCGAACCTACGACCAATTGGTTAAAAGCCAACTGCTCTACCAACTGAGCTAACGACCCAAAAATGGTCGGGGTAGGGGGATTCGAACTCCCGACATCTTGCTCCCAAAGCAAGCGCGCTACCGGACTGCGCTATACCCCGATTGGAAGTTGGCTCCGCGACCTGGACTCGAACCAGGGACCCAATGATTAACAGTCATTTGCTCTACCGACTGAGCTATCGCGGAACTTCGGTCTTCCAGCTCTGCTGCGTTTGGCTTTCGCTTTACCGCATTAGAGGCGCGCCATTTTACGTAGCAAATTCCCCCTGTCAACCCCTGCAAACTGCTTTTATGACAATGCTTTGCAGCCAGACTATGAACTACTATAGATAGCATCGAACTGCAGCACGACGCAGGACGCGCCAGCCGACGACGTAGCCAGGACAGTCCATGAGCACCCAGGGCAAGCCCCCATCAGACCCCAAGGTAGTCAGCCTCGCCAGCCGTGGCATACAGCCACGCTTCAGCGATCTGGTGCAGGTCTGCCGCAAGCTGGTGATGAACCGCCTGGCAGAACACCTCGGCGGCGTGTTCGGCCAGGTCGACGACACCCTGTTCGAATGCGCGGAAAAGGCCGAGAACAACAAGGTGCAAACGCTGTTCTTCGACAACATGCGCGAAATTCGTCGCCAGCGTCCGCAGATCGAGCGCAGCTACCATCAGACCATCGCCAACAACTTCTCCAGTTTCCTCGACGGCAAATTGCAGCACCCGGCTGTAGCGAACAGCGACCCGGAACAACTGACGCTGGTCCAGAACGACGATTATGAAGAGACCCTGCAGGTCACCAATATGGTCAGCCGGGTCAAGGCGCGCTGTACGCAGCAGTTGTTCGCGCTGGATCAACGCCTGGCCTTGCTCAACAATGGCCAGAAGCTTGGCGAAGACAGCAATCCCTTCGGCCCACAGGCCATCGCCCAGGCGTTTCGTGATGCCCTGGCGCCCTGCCCCTTTCCCCTGCAGATCAAGACCATCCTCTACATGCTTTTCGACCGGCATGTGATGCAGAGCCTCGATGCGCTCTATGCCGCACTGAATCAGCGCCTGATAGACGCCGGCGTACTGCCGAACCTCAAGTACAGCGCACAACTGAAAGCGAGCCCAAACCGTCCGCAACCCGGTGGGAGCGAACCTCAGACGCCTCAGGCTGGCGCACAGAGTCAGACTCAGCCACGAGGCACATCCGGCCATCCGGTCGTCGATACGCCGCGATCTGACCTGGATCTCAGTGCACCGCCACCAAGCGACCCAGGCGCACTGTTCAGCGGCCTGTCCAGCCTGCTCGACGAACATCGCCACAGTCACCCGGATGCGCCACTGCTGGGTGGCACACGCAGCATCGTCAGCTTCTCCCCGCGCGAAGCCAGCCGTACCTACAGCGCCAGCGAGCTGCTCGCGGCGCTCAACCGCATGCAGCAGCAATCGGCCAGTGATCTGGCCCAGCGCCTGCACAAGCCGCAGGCCGTGGAGGGTCTCAAGGCCGATCTGCAACAGCAGCTCGAAGCCCACAGCAGCCTGCCAGGCGACAGCAAGGTGTCCGACCAGGAAGCCGACGTGATCGATCTGGTCGGCATGCTGTTCGACTTCATCCTCGATGACGAGAACCTGCCGGATGCCTGCAAGACCACGCTCTCGCACCTGCATACGCCTTATCTGAAAATCGCCCTGCAGGACAAGGCACTGTTCACCCAGCACCATCATCCGGCGCGGCGTCTGCTCAACAACATGGCTCAGGCCGGCGTCCTGTATGGCAGCGAGGGCGATGAACGCGGGCTGCTGGCCAAGATGCAGTGGGTGGTCGAGCGGGTCATACATGGCTTCAGCGGCGACCTGGGACTGTTCGACAGCCTGATCGAGGAATTCAACGAGTACGTCGAAACCCTGCGCCACAAGGTCGAATTGCGCGAGCGTCGCGCGGTCGAAGCGGCCAAGGGCCGGGATCGCCTGCTTGGTGCTCGCGAGCAGGCGCTGGAAGTGGTGCGCCAATGCGTCGAGCAACGCGACCTGCCCGCCATCATCCGCAATTTCCTGGAATTGACCTGGGCCGACGTACTGGTGTTCGTCCTGCTGCGCCATGGCGAGCAAAGCCCAGAATGGCAACGCGCTGGTGAATTAGCCGAACAACTGGCCTGGAGCGGCATGCCGCTCGGCGACGACGACAGGCAGCGCCTGCAGGAAATACGCGTGCCCATGCTCAGCGACCTGCGCAAAGGCCTGGAGCTACTGGGCGGTTACCACGAAGACGGAATTCGCCGTCTGCTGCAGGACATCGTCGCCTGCCAGCATGCGGTACAGGCCAAGCAGCCGCAGCTGGCGGCACAACTCAAACCGGAACTGCCGCAGAGCCCGCTCGGCGCCATGCTCGGTGAGGACGTCGACCTCGCGCGCCAGGCGCCTTCACGCAGCAAGCTCTCGGCGCGTGCGCAAACGCTGGCCAAGGAACTGGCCACTGTCGAGTTCGGCACCTGGTTCGAATTCGTCGGGGGCAGTAGCAGCCGCGTACTCAAGCTCTCCTGGTTCAGCCCGACCACGCACAACTACATGTTCGTCGACAACAGTGGTCAGCGTGTAGCGATCAAGCCACTGACCCTGCTGGCCAGCGAAATGGAAAAGGGCCTGGCCCGCATCGTCACCCCCGAACGCGCGACACCCCTGGTCGATCGCGCGCTGACTGCCATCTACCGTGTGCTGCAGCGTTTCACCGGGCGCACGGCCGAACCCCGCTGAGGAATTTCCATGGAAGAGCGTCGCCAACACAGCCGCCATGGCACCGAGATGCAGCTGGAGGTTTTCGACCTCAACAGCGGGCAACGCCTGGGGCGTATCGTCGACCTGTCTGCCGATGGTTTCATGCTGTTCAGTGATACGCCGCATAAGGTCGATGCCGTGCTGGAATGCCGCCTGGTCTGTACATCCGGCGATATCGACGCCCAGGAAGTACACCTGGGTGCAGACTGCCTGTGGAGCCGCCCCGGCGCCGATGGTCAGCATTGCTGGGCCGGTTTCCACATCATCGACCTGGCCGACGATCAGGCACGGGCACTGGAAAGCCTGCTGGCCAGGCTCTGAGCAGGCCAGCCCGTATGACACCCACTGAAAGCTGGTAATCACCCCCCCCCCCCTCGGGCAAAGCCGTTTTGACAACATTCGATGCCCAAGGCACATCCCATTAAGCTGCTACTCCGTTTTGACTTGAGAGCGAATCCAAGAAACGCTCTCCAGCCCCTCGGCAGAACATTTATCCGGCACTTTTCTCCAGGCAAAAAAAACCCCGAGCTTCGTATGGGGAGGGGGAAGTTCGGGGTTCAAGGTCTGAACCGCTAGGGCGGGGTTCAGATGTCTGCCAACACTTAACACAACAAAGGAGCATTGAAGGGCTTAACGGCCATTCATGAACTCTGACCGGGCGGCTTCGCGGAAAGTTCAGGATTTTTTTAAAAACCATTTGCAATAAGAAACCGCCTGTTGATTACCCGAAAGCCCAGCCTTAGAGCTGCCGCAGCGTTGCGCTGCGGCAACCGGGGCATCAGTGGGCTTCATCCCAGTTGGCGCCAACGCCGACTTCCACCAGCAGTGGCACGTCCAGCTCCGCTGCGCCGCTCATCAACCCCTTGAGTTGGGCGCTGACTTCGTCGATCAGGTCTTCACGCACTTCCAGCACCAGTTCGTCGTGCACCTGCAGGATGATGCGCGCGTCGATGCCGCTGTCCTGCAGCCAGTTGTCCACTTTGATCATGGCGCGCTTGATGATGTCAGCTGCAGTGCCTTGCATCGGCGCGTTGATCGCGGCGCGCTCGGCGCCCTTGCGCATGGCCTGGTTTTGCGCATGGATCTCCGGCAGGTACAGGCGGCGACCGTAGACCGTCTCCACGTAGCCCTGCTCGGCGGCCTGGGCGCGGGTGCTTTCCATATAGGTCAGCACGCCGGGATAGCGGGCGAAGTAACGATCGATATAGGCCTGCGCTTCCTTGCGTTCGACGTCGATCTGCTTGGCCAGGCCGAAGGCGCTCATGCCGTAGATCAGGCCGAAGTTGATCGCCTTTGCCTTGCGCCGCTGATCGCTGGTCACCTCCTCCAGCGCCACGCCAAACACCTCGGCGGCAGTGGCCCTGTGTACGTCCAGGTCATGGCGGAAGGCATCCAGCAGGCCTTCGTCCTTGGCCAGGTGGGCCATGATGCGCAGCTCGATCTGCGAGTAGTCCGCCGCCATCAGCTTGTAGCCCTTGGGCGCGACGAAGGCCTGGCGGATACGCCTTCCTTCGGCGGTGCGGATCGGGATGTTCTGCAGGTTCGGGTCGCTCGACGACAGGCGGCCAGTGGCAGCCACCGCCTGGTGATAGCTGGTGTGAATACGCCCGGTGCGCGGATTGATCTGCTCCGGCAGTCTATCGGTGTAAGTGCTCTTGAGCTTGCTCAGGCTGCGGTACTGCATCAGCACCTTAGGCAGCTCGAAGTCCTGCTCGGCCAGTTCGGCGAGCACCGCTTCGGCGGTGGACGGCTGGCCCTTGGCGGTCTTGCTGATCACCGGGTAGCCGAGTTTTTCGTAGAGGATCACGCCCAGTTGCTTGGGTGAGGCCAGGTTGAACTCTTCATCGGCGATCTCGAACGCCTTGCGCTCCAGCTCCACCAGTTTCTCGCCCAGCTCCACGCTCTGCTCGCCGAGCAGCTTGGCATCGACCAGCGCGCCATTGCGCTCTATACGCGCCAGCACCGGTACCAGTGGGATTTCGATGTCGCGCAGCACCTTGGCCAAGGAGGGTACGGCTTCGAGGCGACTCCACAGCTCCTGGTGCAGGCGCAGGGTCACGTCGGCGTCCTCGGCGGCGTAGGGGCCGGCCTGTTCCAGGGCGATCTGGTCGAAGGTCAGTTGCTTGGCACCCTTGCCAGCGATGTCCTCGAAGCGGATGGTGCTGTGGTTCAGGTACTTCAGCGCCAGGCTGTCCATGTCGTGACGAGTGGCGGTGGAGTCCAGCACGTAGGATTCGAGCATGGTGTCGAAGGCCACGCCCTGAACGGTAATCGGTGTGCTGGCGTTGGCCAGGACGTTGATGTCGTACTTGGCGTGCTGGCAAACCTTGGCCTTGGCCGGGTCTTCGAGGATCGGCTTGAGCGCCTTGAGCACTGCATCACGATCCAACTGCTGCGGCACGCCCATGTAGCTGTGGGCCAGCGGCACGTAGGCGGCCTCACCAGCCTTGACTGCGAAGGACAGGCCGACCAGTTGCGCCTGTTGGGCGTCGATGCTGGTGGTCTCGCTGTCGAAGGCGATCAGCTCGGCCTGTTCCAGCTTCTGCAGCCAGGCGTCGAAGTGCGCCTGCTCCAGCACCAGCTGGTAATCACCAACACTGGCTGGTTCTGCCTCTGGCGCTTGCTCGGTGGCTTCGCCAGCAGGCTCGGCGAACAGATCGCCAGCCGGCGCGGCAGCCTTGGCCGCCAGCGCCTTGTTCTGCCGCAGCAGGTCATCCAGCCAGTTCTTGAATTCCAGCTCGCCGTACAGCTCGACCAGCGCAGCCAGATCCGGCTCGCCGGGATGCAGCGAGTCGATCTCGATATTCAGCGGCACGTCGGTCTTGATGGTCGCCAGTTGATAGGACAGGTAAGCCATTTCGCGGTGTTCCTCGAGCTTGGCCGGCAAACCCTTGGCGCCACGGATCGGCAGCTCGGGCACCTTGTCGAGGTTGGCGTAGATCACGTCGAGGCCACCGCCGACACCGACCAGCAGGCCGAGCGCGGTTTTCTCACCCACACCGGGCACGCCGGGAATGTTGTCGACCTTGTCGCCCATCAGCGCCAGGTAATCGATGATCAGCTCAGGCCCGACACCGAATTTCTCTTTCACGCCATCGGCGTCGTAGACGCTTCCGGTCATGGTGTTGACCAGCGTAACGTGCGGGCAGACCAGCTGCGCCATGTCCTTGTCGCCGGTGGAGATGACCACATCGCGCTTTTCCCCGGCGGCCTGGCGCGCCAGGGTGCCGATCACGTCATCGGCTTCGACGCCTTCGACGCACAGCAGCGGCAGGCCGAGGGCACGCACGCTGGCATGCAGCGGCTCGACCTGGACGCGTAACTCGTCCGGCATGGACGGGCGATTGGCTTTGTATTCGGCGAACAGCTCGTCGCGAAAGGTGCCGCCCTTGGCGTCGAAGACCACCGCGAAGGGGCTGTTCGGGTACTGCTTGCGCAGGCTCTTGAGCATGTTCAGCACACCCTTCACCGCTCCGGTGGGCATGCCCCTGGAGGTGGTCAATGGCGGCAGGGCGTGGAAGGCGCGGTACAGATACGAGGAACCGTCGACCAGAACGAGAGGGGCTTGGCTCATGCGCGGGATCAACCTTTTCGGCGGGTGCAGCGGTAGAATGGCTGCATCGGTAAAAAACGAAGGAGCAAGGTTACCATGGGTACAGTCAATCGCTTGTTGCTGGTCGGCCTGCTGGCCTGTGTGTCACTTGCCGCTCACGCCGAAGATCCGGTGTCTGCCGATCCCGATGTGACTATCCGCCAGGACGGCGACCGCACCATTCAGGAATACCGGGTCAATGGCTTCCTCTATGCCATCAAGGTGATCCCGAAGAACGGCAAACCCTATTTTCTCGTGCGCGCCGATGGCAGCGACGGCAACTTCGTACGTTCGGACGATCCGGACATGCTGATCCCCTCGTGGGAAATCTTTAGCTGGTAAGTCATTAAGGTCTGATATGTCGGTATTCACCCCCCTGGAGCGTCATCAGCTCGAAGTCTTCCTGGCGCCCTATGGGCTTGGCCGCTTGCGTGACTTCCAGGGCATTGCGGCGGGCAGCGAAAACAGCAACTTCTTCGTCAGTCTGGAACAGGGCGAGTACGTCCTGACCCTGGTCGAACGCGGCCCGGTGGCCGACCTGCCGTTTTTCATCGAACTGCTCGACGTACTCCACGATGCCGGCCTGCCGGTGCCCTACGCCCTGCGCACGCAGGACGGCGAGGCGCTGCGCAGCCTGGCGGAAAAACCGGCGCTGCTGCAGCCAAGGCTGTCCGGCAAGCATGTGCGCGAGGCCAACGCCCATCACTGTCAGGAGGTGGGTGGCCTGCTGGCACGGATTCACCTGGCCACCCGTGACGCGCCCATCGAGCGGCGCAGTGACCGTGGCCTGGACTGGATGCTGGCCGAAGGCCCGAGCCAGGCACTGAAGCTCGATGACGAGGCTCAGCCACTATTGCGTGATGCACTGGCCGAGATCGCCGCGTCGAAGCCGCGCATCCTCGCATTGCCCCGGGCCAATCTGCATGCCGACCTGTTCCGCGACAACGCCCTGTTCGACGGCAACCACCTGGCCGGGGTGATCGACTTCTACAATGCCTGCTCGGGGCCGATGCTCTACGACCTGGCGATCACCCTCAACGACTGGTGCTCGCACGAAGACGGCAGCCTCGATGGCGCCCGCGCCCGCGCACTGCTCGGCGCCTATGCGACGCTGCGCCCCTTCACCGCAGCCGAAGCGGAGCTGTGGCCGGTCATGCTGCGCGTGGCCTGCGTGCGTTTCTGGCTGTCACGCCTGATCGCCGCCGCGTCATTCGCCGGGCAGGAAGTGCTGATTCATGATCCGGCTGAATTTCAACGGCGCCTGGCGCAACGCCAGCGGGTCGACCTGCCACTGCCGTTTGCCCTGTAGCGGGATCGGCGTGATTCGTCGCGACTTACCCGCTCAACACAGATAAACGCGTCACCCCTGAACACGGACGCAGGGCGAAGCGTATCTGGATGCCCTGCAGAGGCCTTACAGGCTATTGAGGCACTGACCAAGACCGGCAGCCAGGTTTTCCAGCAGTTGTTCGTAACCGCTGGCGTTGACCGGCAAGGTGCCACCCAACGCATCCAGCTCGGCCAGTTTTACCGGCAGCCCGGCAGTCAGGGTTTCTGCCAGGCGTGGGCGCAGCGGCGGCTCGCTGAACACGCAGCTCGGGCCAGCCTGTTGCAGCGTCTTTCGCATGGCCGCGACGTGTCGGGCACCCGGCTGCACTTCGGTCAGCACGCTGAACACCCCGGCGTGCTTGAGGCCGTAGGCAGCCTCGAAATAATCGAAGGCCTCGTGGAAGACGAAGTAGGGCTTGCCCTGCAAAGCGGCCATTTGCGGGCGAATGCGGCCATCGAGCGCCTCCAGGCGTGCCTCGAAGGCTTGCAGATTGGCGGCGTAGCGGTCGGCGTTGGCGGCATCCAGCTTGGCCAGGTCTGCCGCCATGCGCGCGGCGATTACCTTGGCATTGTCGGCGGCCAGCCACAGGTGGGCATCCAGACTGCCCGGACGATGATCGTGATCATGCCCCAGCTCATCGCCGGCATGTTCGTGGCCATGATCATGCTCGTCATGGTCATGGTCATGATCGTGTTCGTCGTGGCTATCGCCGAAGTGGCGCAGGGTAATACCGGGCAGGTTCTGCACTGCCACCTGTGGCTTGTCGCGGCTTTCCAGCACGCGCGGTAGGAAACCTTCCATGTCCGGGCCGATCCAGTACAGCAGGTCGGCATCACGCACGCGCCGTACGTCGGATGGGCGCAGCGCGTAGTGGTGCGGTGAGGCGCCCGGCGGAAGCAGCACGTCAGGTTCGCCGACACCGTCCTGCACCGCTGCGGCAATCAGTTGCAGCGGCTTGATACTGGTCAGGACACGCACCTCGGCTTGGGCGCTGGCGACGAAAAACAGGGTAATGAAACAGAAAACACGCAACACGGGGCATACTCGGATGGAAATGAACAGGTAACATAATAACGTCTCTTGCCAACGCCGTCCTTGCCCATGACCGACACTCCACTGGCTGCACGCCCTCACGATCACTCCCGCTGCGTCAGCCATGCGCTGGCTGAAGCCGAAGCCATCTGTGCGCGCCAGGGTCTGCGCCTGACTGCCCTGCGCAAGCGCGTGCTGGAGCTGGTCTGGGCCAGCCACAAGCCGCTCGGCGCCTATGACATCCTCGGCGTACTGAGCGACGAAGACGGTCGCCGCGCCGCGCCGCCCACCGTTTACCGCGCGCTGGACTTCCTTCTGGAAAACGGCCTGGTGCACCGCATCGCCTCGCTCAATGCCTTCGTCGGCTGCAGCCACCCGGAGCACGCGCACCAGGGCCAGTTCCTGATCTGCCGTAGCTGCCATGCGGCGACCGAGCTGGAGCAACCGGCCATCAGCCAGGCCATTGTCGACGGGGCCGCCGGTGTCGGTTTCGCCGTGGAAAGCCAGACCGTGGAAGTGGTTGGCCTCTGCGCAGGCTGCAAGGGCGCGGCATGAGCGAAGCATTGATCCGGCTCGACGGCGTCGCTGTCAGCTTCAATGGCCAGGCGGTGCTGGACGACGTGCAGCTGAGCGTACAACCCGGTGAGATCGTCACCCTGATCGGCCCCAACGGCGCCGGCAAGACGACTCTAGTGCGCGTGGTGCTCGGCCTGCTCCAGCCCGACAGCGGTAACGTGCGCCGGGCGCCACGCCTGCGCATCGGCTACATGCCGCAAAAACTGCATGTCGACGCCACCCTGCCGCTGTCGGTGCTGCGCTTCCTGCGCCTGGTACCGGGTGTGGATCGCCAGCGGGCGCTGGCAGCGCTGGCTGAAGTCGGCGCCGAGCAGGTGATCGACAGCCCGCTGCAGAGCATTTCCGGGGGCGAGATGCAGCGCGTGCTGCTGGCCCGCGCGCTGCTGCGCGAGCCGCAGTTGCTGGTGCTCGACGAGCCGGTGCAGGGCGTCGACGTCGCCGGTCAGGCCGAGCTGTACCGGCTGATCTCGCGGCTGCGCGAACGTCACGGCTGCGGCGTGCTGATGGTCTCGCACGACCTGCATCTGGTGATGAGCGCCACCGATCAGGTGGTCTGCCTCAACCGCCATGTCTGCTGCTCCGGCCACCCGGAGCAGGTCAGCGGCGACCCAGCCTTTATCGAACTGTTCGGCCAGGACGCCAAGAGCCTGGCCGTCTATCACCACCATCACGACCACGATCACGACCTGCATGGCGGCGTGGTCAAGCCCGGCCTGACCATTCACGGCCCGGCCCACGTCCACGGCCCGAACTGTAAACACTGATGCCTGACTTTCTCCTCAACGCCCTGCTCGCCGGCCTGGCGCTGGCCCTGGTGGCTGGCCCGCTCGGCTCCTTCGTGGTCTGGCGGCGCATGGCCTATTTTGGCGACACCCTGTCCCATGCCGCCCTGCTCGGCGTGGCGCTGGGGCTGATGCTCGACGTCAGCCCAACCCTGACGGTAACCGTCGGCTGCGTACTGCTCGCCGTGCTGCTGGTCACCCTGCAGCAGCGCCAGCCGCTGGCCTCCGACACCCTGCTGGGTATCCTTGCCCACAGCACCCTGTCGCTGGGCCTGGTGGCGCTGAGCTTCATGCATGACGTGCGCATCGACCTGATGAGCTACCTGTTCGGCGACCTGCTCGCCGTCAGCCCCACCGATCTAGCTTGGATCATCGGCGGCAGCGCCCTGGTACTGGCGCTGCTGGCCTGGCTGTGGCGACCGCTGCTGGCGATCACCGTGCACGAGGAACTGGCACGGGTCGAAGGCCTACCGGTGGCGGCGATTCGCCTGGCCCTGATGCTGCTGATTGCCGTGGTGATCGCCGTGGCGATGAAGATCGTCGGCGTACTGCTGATCACCTCGTTGCTGATCATCCCCGCCGCTGCTGCCCAGCGCCACGCGCGCACACCGGAACAGATGGCCGTGGGCGCCAGCCTGCTCGGCCTGCTGGCGGTGTGCTGCGGCCTGGCGCTGTCCTGGTATCAGGACACGCCGGCCGGGCCATCCATCGTGGTCAGTGCCGCTGCGTTGTTTCTGGCCAGCTTCGCCCTGCCCAAGCGCAACGGCTGATACTTGACCGCACGGCTCCGGCCGCCCGACGCTCGCCTAGGGCGGCGTGAAATCAGTGGGGTAACGCTGTATGATTGCGCATTTTTTGCACAACCTGAGACGTAGACGCATGAAGTCGTTCGTTTTTAACGGCCTGCTGATCGGCCTGGTACTGCTGCTGGCCGCTTGCCAAAGCACATCGTCCGGCATCGACACACTGACGCCCGCCTTCCAGCAGATCGAACAACGCCTCGACGCAGCCGACCTGGACGGTGCCCGTGAGCAGCTCGTTGCGCTTGAGCCGCGCGCCGGCCAGGACGAACGCCTGCTGCAGTATCAACGACGCCTGGCCGATGCCTACATGCTGCAAGGGCGCGAAGCGTTGCAGCGCGGCGATCTCGACGCCGCTGGCAAAGCCTTGAGCCAGGCACGCAGCCTGTTGCCTGACGCCCCCGCACTGGGCAGCGATGTGCGCCAGACGCTGGAACAGGCACAGTAATAAACCCGGCTTATTAATGCCATTTTGTAATAACCATAGGCCAACAAAGATTTTCTCGGCCTAAACAGCGCCGGGTAGACTAGCGGCCTTTTGCGCCCATCCGGCGCTGATCGGCCGCTTCAACCACCCAGACCCCGGCCCTGAACACACCCAAAAGGTCGTTCGCGTGATTCAGTTTCAATCCGTTCACAAAGCCTACCGCGTCGCCGGTCGCGAGATTCCGGCGCTGCAGCCCACCACGCTGCAGATCGGCAGCGGCCAGGTGTTCGGCATCATCGGCCACTCCGGCGCGGGCAAGAGCACCCTGCTGCGCCTGATCAACCGCCTGGAAGAGCCCACCGGTGGACGCATCGAGATCGACGGTGTCGATGTCACCGCCCTCGATGCCAATGGCCTGCGCCGCTTCCGCCAGCAGGTCGGGATGATCTTCCAGCACTTCAACCTGCTGTCGTCGAAGACCGTCGCCGACAACATCGCCATGCCGCTGCGCCTGGCCGGCGAGCTGAGCCGCGCCGAGATCGACGCCCGCGTCGCCGAACTGCTGACCCGCGTCGGCCTGCAGGATCACGCCAACAAATACCCGGCGCAGCTCTCCGGCGGGCAGAAACAGCGTGTCGGCATCGCCCGTGCGCTTAGCACGCGGCCAAAGATCCTCTTGTGCGACGAGGCCACCAGTGCCCTCGACCCGCAGACCACCACCGCCGTGCTGCAACTGCTGGCCGAGATCAATCGCGAGCTGGGCCTGACCATCGTGCTGATCACCCACGAGATGGACGTGATCCGCCGCGTCTGCGACCGCGTGGCGGTGATGGATGCCGGCGTCATCGTCGAGGAAGGCCCGGTGGCCGAGGTGTTCCTGCATCCGCGGCACCCGACAACCAAGCGTTTCGTGCAGGAGTCCGAGCACGTCGACGAGAACGACCAACGCGATGACTTCGCTCATGTTGAAGGCCGCATCCTGCGCCTGACCTTCCAGGGCGAAGCCACCTACGCCCCGCTGCTGGGCACCGTGGCCCGCGAAACCGGGGTGGACTACAGCATCCTGGCCGGGCGTATCGACCGCATCAAGGACACCCCCTACGGCCAGCTGACCCTGGCCCTGACCGGCGGAGACATCGACGCCGCGCTGGCGCGCTTCGAAGCCGCCGACGTGCATCTGGAGGTACTGCGCTGATGCTCGAACAACTGCTGCCCAACGTGTTCTGGCCGGAAATCTGGCAGGCCAGTCTCGACACCCTGAACATGCTGCTCGGCTCGATGCTGTTCACCGTGCTGCTCGGCCTGCCGCTCGGCGTGCTGCTGTTTCTGACCGGCCCGCGCCAGCTGTTCGAACAGAAGGCCCTGTATGGCGCGCTGTCGCTGGTGGTGAACATCCTGCGCTCGGTGCCCTTCGTCATCCTGCTGATCCTGATGATTCCCTTCACCGAGCTGCTGGTCGGCACCTCGCTGGGCGTCGCCGGCGCCATCCCGCCGCTGGTGGTGGGCGCCACGCCGTTCTTCGCGCGCCTGGTGGAAACCGCCCTGCGTGAAGTCGAGCGCGGCATCATCGAGGCGACCCAGGCGATGGGCGCCAGCACCTGGCAGATCATCACCCGCGCGCTGCTGCCCGAGGCGTTGCCCGGCCTGCTCGCGGCCACCACCGTCACCGCGATTACCCTGGTGTCCTACACCGCCATGAGCGGCCTGATCGGCGGCGGCGGCCTCGGCGACCTGGCCGTGCGCTACGGCTACCAGCGCTACCAGCCGGACGTGATGGCCGTGACCGTGATCCTGCTGTTGATCCTGGTGCAGGTGCTGCAGATGGTCGGTGATCGGCTGGTGGTGCATTTTTCTCGCAAGTAATCCCAACAAGCGACGACTCGCCACCCGCGAGAGCCGCGCCAACCTTCCCAAAAGGAATCTTGAAATGAAGAAGCTGCTGACTGCCATCGCCGCCTGCGCGGCCTTCTCGGCCCAGGCCGAAACCCTCAGCGTCGCCGCCACCCCGGTGCCGCACGCGGAGATCCTCGAGTTCGTCAAACCGGCCCTGGCCAAAGAAGGCGTGGAGCTGAAGGTGCGTGTGTTCACCGACTACGTGCAGCCCAACCTGCAGGTGCAGCAAGGCAACCTCGACGCCAACTTCTTCCAGCACCAGCCGTACCTGGACGAGTTCAACGCCAGCCGCAAGACCGAGCTGGTCAGCGTTGCCGGCGTGCACGTCGAGCCCTTCGGCGCCTACTCCAGCAAGATCAAGAACCTGAGCGAGCTGGCGCAAGGCGCTACCGTGGCCATCCCCAACGACGCCACCAACGGCGGCCGCGCCCTGCTGCTGCTGCAGAAAGCCGGCGTGATCACCCTCAAGCCGGAAGCCGGCATCCTCGCCACGCCGAAGGACATCGCCGAAAACCCGAAGGCGATCAAGGTGCGTGAACTGGAAGCAGCTACCCTGCCGCGCGTGCTGAGCCAGGTCGACCTCGCCCTGATCAACACCAACTACGCCCTGGAAGCCAAGCTGAACCCGACCCAGGACGCCCTGGCCATCGAAGGCAGCGACTCGCCGTACGTCAACATTCTGGTGACCCGCGCCGACAACAAGGACAGCGACGCCGTGCAGAAGCTGGTCAAGGCCCTGCACAGCGCCGAGGTCAAGCAGTTCATCGAAGAGAAGTACAAGGGCGCCGTCGTTCCGGCGTTCTGATCGCCGCCGACCGCTCTTGCTGTAACCAATGCCGCGCCGCTGCAAAGCCGCGCGGCATTTTTATGTGTGGAACCTAGGTTCTGTACGAAAAGTCGTCGAGCGAAAGTCAGGCGAGGCAAAAATGGGTGGGGAAGCGGAGTTTACGAGCTGTAAATGAGCATTCCGAACCTATTTTTAACGAAGCATCACCGAGCGCAGGCACTTTTCGTACAGAACCTAGCGGCCAGTCCCCCGCGATCCATAGCGCTCACCTGGCACCGCCGCCAGCGCCCCGGATTGCATCCGGGCTACAAGCGCCGCAAACACTCCAGCAGGCAATCCAGCGCCGGCTGGCGCTGCGCCCGCCGCACCAGGGCGACCAGTTCGCGATGGAAGGTCAGCGCGCCCAGCTCGATCACCCGCAGGCGCGTCGGCCGTTGCAGCCACAGGCCGGCGCGTGGCACCAGGGCGACGCCCATGCCGTTCTCCACCAGACGTACGATGGCTTCCAGCTCATCCAGCTCCAGTGCCTCGCGCACGTTCAGCTGCTGTTCACGCAGAAAGCGGATCACCTGGCGCCCACCGAACGAGGCGCGGTCGTAGCGCACGAAGGGTTGCTCGACCAGCAGGCGCAGCGGGTCGTCGCCGGTCACGTCCTGCGGCGCGATCAGCACGAAGGGCTCGCATGCCAGCGGCACCTCCAGCAGCTCCTTGGGCAGGGGGAACGGCGGCTTGATCAGCAGTGCCAGATCCAGCTCGCCGGCATCCAGCTGGCTGAACAGCTGCAAGGACACGCCCGGCACCAGCTTCAGCTCGACCAACGGCGCCAGTTGCCGAAAGCGCGGCAGCGCCTCGGCCAGCAGGCCGGTCTGCAGGGTGGCGATGGCGCCGACGCGCAGCTCGCCCTGCCACTGATCGGCCGCCTGCGGTAGCGCCATTTGCGCGTACAGCGCGAGCATCTGCTCGGCTAGCGGCAGGGCATGCCGGCCGGCCGCATTGAGCACGGCAGCGCGACCACTGCGGTCGAACAAGCGCACGCCGAGGTGCTGCTCCAGTACGCGCATCTGCGCGCTGACGGCAGATTGGGTCAGCCCCACTTGTTGACCGGCAGCGGCGAAGGTGCCCAAACGGGCGACGGTGATAAAGGTTTTCAGTTCACGCAGCATCGACGCCTCGAATGATCGAAATTATTTGAGCTTGTGCGAAAGAATATTCGCTTTTCGACAATTTCGCTGTTGATAGGCTGGAGCAACGAACATCGATGGCGGGGTTGCACCCGCCCTACCCACAACAATCAGAGGTAATCCGTGATGGCCCTTGCACCCTTTCACCTGGCGATTCCCGTGTACGACCTGGCTGCCGCGCGGCATTTCTACGGCGAGGTATTCGGCTGTGCCGAAGGCCGCAGCAGTGAGCACTGGGTGGATTTCGATTTCTTCGGCCACCAGTTGGTGATCCACGAGGCCCCGAAGATGGCTTATCAGGAAGCAGCCGCCAGCAACCCGGTGGACGGCCATGACGTGCCGGTGCCGCATTTCGGCGTGGTGCTCGCCTGGGACGATTGGGAGGCGCTGGCCGAGCGCCTGAGCAGCCGCAAGACGAAGTTCGTCATCGAACCCTATGTGCGTTTCAAGGGCCAGGTCGGCGAGCAGGCCACCTTGTTCCTCCTCGACCCCTGCGGCAACGCGCTGGAGTTCAAGGCGTTCAAGGACATCGGCCAGCTGTTCGCCAAGTAAGCGCACGCTGCCCGGGTAGCGAGCAAGCGCCGTTCAATCCAGTGGGTTGTCGATCTGCGCCCGCAGCAGCTCGGCGAAGGCACTGGCCTCCACCGGACGGCTGATCAGATAGCCCTGGATCTCGTCGCAGTTCTGGCTCTTGAGGAAATCCATCTGCGCCTGGGTTTCCACGCCCTCGGCCACCACCTTCAGTTCCAGGCTGTGGGCCATGGCGATGATGGCGCGGGTGATCGCCGCATCCTCGCCGCCGGGCGACAGGTCGCGGATGAAGGTCTGGTCGATCTTCACGTAATGCACCGGGAAGCGCTTGAGGTAACTGAGCGAGGAATAGCCGGTGCCAAAGTCGTCGATGGCCAGCTTGACCCCCAGTTCGCGCAGCTGGCGGAAGGTGACGATGACGCTGTCGACGTTGTCCAGCAGCTGGCTTTCGGTCAGCTCCAGTTCCAGATATTGCGGCGCCAGGCCGGTCTCTTCGAGCACCTGACGCACCAGGCTGGTGAGGTTGCCCTGGCGCAGCTGATGCACCGAGATGTTCACCGACACACGGATTTTCGCCAGCCCCTGACGCTGCCATTCACACGCCTGCTGGCAGGCCTGACGCAGCACGAACTCGCCAATCGGTGCGATCAGCCCGGTTTCCTCGGCCAGACCGATGAACTCGCTCGGCGGCACCATGCCCTGTTGCGGATGGCGCCAGCGCACCAGCGCCTCGGCAGCATTGAGCTGGTCGTCGGCGAGGTTCAGTTTGGGCTGGTAGAACACCTCCAGCTGGCCTTCGTCGATGGCCTTGCGCAGCTGGTTCTCCAGCTGCAGGCGCTCCAGGGTGCAGGCCTGCAGGTTATCGGTGAAGAACTGGAAGGTGTTGCCACCCAGGTGCTTGGCATGTTGCACGGCCATGTTGGCCTGGCTGATCAGTGCGCTGATCTCGCGGGCGTAGTCCGGCAGCAGACTGATGCCCAGCGAGGCACTGATCACCAGCTCGTGCCCGCCGACGGTCATCGGCACGCGCAACTTGGCCAGCAGCCGACTGGCAACCCGCGCCAGGCTGGAAAGGCTGCCATAGGCATCGAGGATGATGGCAAATTCATCAGCCGACAGCCGCGCGATGCAGTCGGCCTCGGGTACAGTCTGGGTCAGGCGGCGGCTTATCTGGCGCAGCAACTGGTCCGCCACCTCATGCCCGAGGCTGTCGTTGAGCAGCTTGAAGCGATCCAGATCGATGTGCACCAGGGCGATGCTGCGGCCACTCTGCCGTGCGCGCTGGCTGGCTTCATGCAGACGCTCCTTGAACAGGCTGCGATTGGCCAGGCCGGTGAGGTCGTCGTAGTGCGACAGGTAGCGCAGACGTTCCTCGGCCTCGCGCCGCGCGGTCAGGTCGGCGAAGAAGCCGACGATATGGCTGGGCCGCCCGCTGGTATCGCGCACCAGATTGAGCTGCAGCCATTGCGGGTAGAGCTCGCCGCTCTTGCGCGTCTCGATCAGTTCGCCCTGCCAGGTGCCGCTGCCGTCCAGCTCCTGGCGGATCATCTGGTATTGCCGGCTCATCTCACGACTGCCGAACAGGCTGGTCACCCTGCGCCCGACCACTTCCTCGCTGCTATAGCCGGTCACCGCGCTGAAGGCGCGGTTGACCGCCAGCACGCGGTAGTCGGGGTCGAGAATGAAGATGCCTTCGCTGGCCGCCTCGAACACGGTGGCGGCCAGAAGTTGCTGCTGCTCCTGCTGACGCCGCGCGCTGACGTCACGTCGCGTGCCGAGCATACGCCGTACACGGCCGGCGGCGTCGCGCTCGACGGCGCGGCCACGGTCTTCGACCCAGACCCAGTGGCCATCGACATGGCGCACGCGGTACTCGATCTGATAATCCTCGCTGCGCCCCTTGAGGTGCTGGACCAGCGCCCGCCGCAGCCGTGGCAGATCGTCCGGGTGCAGACGCGGGGTCAGGTCGCGCAGCATCACCTGCACCTGCTCCGGCTCCAGGCCGAACAGCTCGCGCAGGTGCGAATGGTGCACCTGGTCGCTGTCCAAGTCCCAGTCCCACAGGCCCAGCTCACTGGCCTCCAGGGCCAGGGCCAGGCGCGCCTGGCTCTTGCCCAGGGCGTGGGTCGCCTCGTCCAGTTCCAGCGTGCGCTCGGCCACGCGCATTTCCAGCGCGCCATGGGCGCCGCGCAATTCGCGTTCGGCACGACGGCGCTGCTCCACCTCGCGCGCCAGCTCCTCGTTGAGCCCCTCGGCACGCTGCTTGGCATGTTCCAGGTTGCTGATCAGCGCCAGGTTGTGAAAACGCTGCAGCAGGCTGCGCTGCACCAGGCGATTGACCTGCCAGGCCACCACCAGCAGGGCGAGAAACAGAATCACCCCGAGCAAACCCCAGCCGCGTTGCATGCTGTTGTCGGCCAGCAGCAGGAAGGCCGCCGAAGGCACCAGGCAGGGCAGGGCGAAACTCAGAAAGGCGGACAGGCTGACGGCATAGGCCACGCTGGCCGAAAGAATCGCCGCGGCGATCAGGCCATAGACCAGTGCCTGCTGATAGAACACTTCGGCCGGCACCAGCACGATCACGGCGAAGGCCAGGGTCAGGCCGGAGGCTCCGGCACCGAAGAGGAAGATGCGGCGCCAGTAGGGTTCGGCCTGGCGACTGGGCAGCGCCTGGTTGAAGGCATTCACCTGAGTCAGGCGCAACAGCACCAGCAACACCACCCAGCCCAGCCAGGCCGCAAGCAATGGCGCACTCTGCTGACTCCACAGCAAGAGGCTGCAGGCCAGCCCGACCAGCAGCATGAGCAAAGTGGGCAGACGCGAGCCCTGAAACAACAGTCGGGTACGCTCGACGGCAATATCCGTGGCGAACTGACGTTCAGCCTGATGCGGGTCCAGCGTCACCTCTTGAACTACGGCGCTAGTCGTGGCGGTCATAGGCGATGTTCTTGTAATGGTTGCCTAAGGGTGTGCGAGAGAACTATCGGCGCCCTCAACCCTGACGTCGCGGGAGAATACCCGAGACAGACGCTGTGCCCAACAAAGATGTGGGCAATTTCACAGCTTGGTGCCCAACTTTTGGTGAGCCCCTACCAGCCATAATGGCCTTTGGCCGCCAGACGCGCACCTCTGCGCCCTGACCTGCCGGTCGTCGGTTGCATCCGGCCGGTTTCGCTTCACCTGGCCGACGGTTTGCCCTCCCCTGCCCAGCCCCCTAGAATGCCGCGATGCAAAACGACCCCGAACTCCTCCTCGCTTCGCTCAACGACGCCCAGGTCCAGGCCGTGGCCGCTCCGCTCGGCCGCCAGCTGGTGCTGGCCGGCGCCGGCTCGGGCAAGACCCGCGTGCTGGTGCACCGCATCGCCTTCCTGATCCAGGCGATGGGCGCCTCGCCTCATTCGATCCTGTCGGTGACCTTTACCAACAAGGCAGCCGCCGAGATGCGCCACCGCATCGAACAGATGCTCGGCCACAACCCGGCCGGCATGTGGGTCGGCACCTTCCACGGCCTGGCCCATCGCCTGCTGCGGGCGCACTGGCAGGAAGCCGGGCTGGCCGAGAACTTCCAGATTCTCGACTCCGACGATCAGCAGCGCCTGATCAAGCGGGTGATTCGCGAGCTGGGCCTGGACGAACAGCGCTGGCCGGCCAAGCAGGCGCAGTGGTTCATCAACGGTCAGAAGGACGAAGGCATCCGCCCGCAGGGTATCCAGGCCAGCGGCGACCTGTTCCTGGCCACCATGCGCGGCATTTATGAAGCCTACGAGGCGGCCTGCGCGCGCACCGGCGTCATCGACTTCGCCGAACTGCTGCTGCGCGCCCTCGACCTCTGGCGCGACAACCCTGGCCTGCTGGAGCACTACCAGCGCCGCTTCCGCCATATCCTGGTCGACGAATTCCAGGACACCAACGCCGTGCAGTACGCCTGGCTGCGCATGCTCGCCAAGGGCGGCGAGAGCCTGATGGTGGTGGGCGACGACGACCAGTCGATCTACGGCTGGCGCGGGGCGAAGATCGAGAACATCCAGCAGTTCGACCAGGACTTTGCCGATGCCGAGATCATCCGCCTGGAGCAGAACTACCGCTCCACCGCCAACATCCTCAATGCCGCCAACGCGCTGATCGCCAACAACCAGGGGCGCCTCGGCAAGGAGCTGCGCACCGACGTCGGCGACGGCGAGCCGCTGGCCCTGTACGCCGCCTTCAACGAGCACGACGAAGCGCGCTACGTGGTCGAGACCATCGAGGACGCCCTGCGCAAGGACGGCCTCAAGCGCAGCGAGATCGCCATTCTCTATCGCTCCAACGCCCAGTCGCGGGTGCTGGAAGAGGCATTGCTACGCGAGAAGATCCCCTACCGCATCTACGGTGGTCAGCGCTTCTTCGAGCGTGCCGAAATCAAGAACGCCATGGCCTATCTGCGCCTGCTCGACGGGCGCGGCAACGATGCGGCGCTGGAGCGAATCATCAACGTGCCGGCGCGCGGCATCGGCGAGAAGACCATCGAGACCATCCGCGAGTACGCCCGCGCCCATGACGTGCACATGTGGGAGGCGATCCGCCTGATGCTCGCGGTCAAGGCGCTGCCCGCCCGCGCCTCGGGCGCCCTGGCCGGCTTTATCGAACTGATCGACAACCTGGCCGAGCAGGTGCTGGCCATGCCCCTGCACCAGATGACCCAGGTGGTCATCGAGAAAAGCGGCCTGCTCGCCTATCATGAGGCGGAAAAGGGCGAGAAGGGCCAGGCCCGGGTGGAGAACCTGGAGGAACTGGTCAGCGCCGCGCGCGCCTTCGAGAATGACGAAGACGACGAGCTGACCCCGCTGCAGGCCTTCCTCACCCACGCCTCGCTGGAGGCCGGCGACACCCAGGCCGCCGAGAACGAAGACAGCATTCAACTGATGACCCTGCACAGTGCCAAGGGCCTGGAATTTCCGCTGGTGTTCCTGGTGGGCATGGAAGAGGGTCTGTTCCCGCACAAGATGAGCCTGGAAGAACCGGGCCGACTGGAAGAAGAACGCCGCCTGGCCTATGTCGGCATTACCCGTGCCATGCAGAAGCTGGTGATCAGCTACGCCGAAACCCGGCGTCTCTACGGTAGCGAGACCTATAACAAGGTGTCGCGCTTCGTCCGCGAAATCCCCGCACCGCTGATTCAGGAAGTACGCCTGAGCAACAGCGTCAGCCGCCCGGTGAGCACCAGCTCGATGGGTGGCGGCAGTCTGTTCGCCGGCAGCGCCGTACCGCAAACGCCCTTCAACCTGGGCCAGCGCGTACGTCACAGCCTGTTCGGCGAGGGCACCATCCTCAATTTCGAGGGTTCTGGCGCCCAGGCGCGGGTTCAAGTGAATTTCGAAAACGAAGGCAGTAAGTGGCTGATGCTGGCGTACGCCAAGCTGGAAGCCTACTAGCACACCGTATCTGGAGAGAATCGATGAATCGCCGCAATCTGTTCGGCGCCGCCGTGGCACTGATCGCCGCCATCGGCCTGGTTGGCTGCAAAGAAGACAAGGCCGCCAGCGAACAAGCCGCTGCCAAGCCGGCAGAAACCTTCCACTGGAAGATGGTCACGTCCTGGCCGAAGAACTTCCCCGGTCTGGGCACCTCTGCCGAGCGCCTGGCCGAGCGCATCAACGCCATGAGCGCCGGGCGCCTGACCGTCAAGGTCTACGCCGCCGGTGAGCTGGTTCCCGCTCTGGAAGTGTTCGATGCCGTCTCGCGCGGCACCGCCGAGATGGGTCACGGTACGCCGTACTACTGGAAGGGCAAGGTGCCGGCCGCGCAGTTCTTCAGCAGCGTGCCATTCGGCCTGTCCACCTTGGAAATGAACGCCTGGTTGAGCAAGGGCGGCGGTCAGGCACTGTGGGACGAAACCTACGCACCTTTCGGCGTGAAACCGCTGTCGGCCGGCAACACCACCATGCAGATGGGCGGCTGGTTCAACAAGGAAATCAACAGCCTGGCCGACATCAAGGGCTTGAAGATCCGCATGCCGGGCCTCGGCGGCGAAGTCTGGAGCAAGCTCGGCGCGATCACCGTCAACCTGCCGGGTGGCGAGATCTTCACCTCCCTGCAGACCAGCGCCATCGATGCCACCGACTGGGTCGGCCCTTACAACGACCTGGCCTTCGGTCTGCACAAGGCGGCCAAATACTACTACTTCCCGGGCTGGCAGGAGCCGCAGGCCGTGGTCGAATCCATGGTCAACCAGAAAGCCTTCGACGCCCTGCCGGCCGACCTGCAGGCCATCGTCGTCGAAGCCGCGCGCGCCGCGACCCTGGACATGATGGACGACTACGTCTTCAACAACGCCAAGGCGCTGCAGAGCCTGAAGAGTGAAGGCGTGCAGTTCAAGCGCCTGCCGGATGAGGTACTGCAAGCCATGCGTGAGCAGTCCAACCTGGTGCTCGAAGCCCTGGCCGCCGAGAACGACCTCAACGGTCGCATCTGGGCCTCGCAGAAGGCCTTCCTCGAAGAGGCCAGCGCCATGCAGGCGCTGACCGAGAAAGAGCTGTACAACTGGCGTTGATTCAACAAGAGAGTCCCTTCAGGCTAGGCTCCCAACGCATTATTGTGTGTGGGAGCCCCGCCTCGGGGCGAAGCTTGTACCGCCCGCCATCGGCGCAACGATAGCCAAGAGCGCTCCTGGCGTTGTTTCGAGTCCTGGTTCGCGGCGAGGCGCCGCTCCAGACCCGGCGCGTAGCTTGACTAACAGGTATCGACCACCAAGAGCCCCGTTCTTCCTCAGGGATTCTGCCCATGCGTCTTCGCTCTCTGCTCCTCCTGCCCCTGCTCGCCCTCGGCCTGATCGGCTGCAAGGACGACTCCGCACCGGCCGACCAGGCCGCAGCCCCCGCCCAGACCTTCCACTGGAAGATGGTCACCACCTGGCCGAAGAACGCACCCGGCACCGGCACCGCGGCCGAACGCCTGGCCGAGCGCGTCAACGCCATGAGCGCCGGGCGCCTGACCATCAAGGTTTATGCCGCTGGCGAGCTGGTGCCGGCGCTGGAGGTGTTCGACGCGGTGTCGCGCGGCACCGCCGAACTCGGCCACGGCACGCCCTATTACTGGAAGGGCAAGGTGCCGGCCGCGCAGTTCTTTGGTGCGGTGCCCTTCGGCCTGTCCACCCTGGAAATGAACGCCTGGCTCAGCAAGGGCGGCGGTCAGGCACTGTGGGACGAAGCCTACGCGCCCTTCGGCCTCAAGCCGCTGACGGCGGGTAACAGCACCATGCAGATGGGTGGCTGGTTCAACAAGGAAATCAACAGCCTGGCTGACATCAAAGGCCTGAAGATCCGCATGCCGGGCCTCGGCGGCGAAGTCTGGAGCCGCCTAGGCGCGACCACCGTGGTAATGCCGGGTGGCGAAATCTTCACCTCGCTGCAGACCGGCGCCATCGACGCCACCGACTGGGTCAGCCCCTATAACGACCTGGCCTTCGGCCTGCACAAGGCCGCTAAGTACTATTACTACCCGGGCTGGCAGGAGCCGCAGTCGGTGCTCGAGCTGCTGATCAACCAGAAGGCCTTCGACGCCCTGCCCGCCGACCTGCAAGCCATTGTCAGCGAAGCGGCGCGCGCGGCGACCCAGGACATGATGGACGACTACGTCTACCACAACGCCCTGGCGCTGGATGAGCTGAAGCAGAGCGGCACGCTGCTCAAGCGCTTCCCCGACGAGGTGCTGCAGGCCATGCAAAAGGAGAGCGAACAGGTGCTCAGCGAGCTGGCCGCGCAGAGCGAGCTCAACGGCCGCATCTGGGCCTCCATGCAGGCCTTCCAGGCGCTGGCCATGCCGATGCAGGCCGTATCGGAAAAAGAGCTGTACGACTGGCGCTGAGCCGTTCAGCGCTATAGCCCTTGGCCTTGTCTTGTGGGAGCCCCGCCCCGGGGCGAAGCTTTTATTACTCAAGGTTCGCGGCGGGGCGCCGCGCCTACCCGCTCAGCGTGACGGCGTCGGTCTGCGGGCTCCGTTTGTCGTGCCAGGCCGCACCTCATGCCCTGGCGGCCATACTTCACGGATGAAGAACAAGCCAACCGACCCTGCCCAGATCCTCGACAGCGCCCTGCAACTGGCCGACCTCTGCGGCTGGGAGCGCCTGCACCTGTTCGACGTCGCCGCCGCGCTCGACATTGGCCTGGACGCTATCGCCCGTCACTACCGCGACAAGGACGATCTGGTGGAAGCCTGGTTCGACCGCGCCGACCTGGCCCTGCTCGCCCACGCCAGCAATCCCGACTTGCACGGGCTGAACGCCGAACAGCGTCTGGAAAGCTGTCTGCTGGCCTGGCTCGACAGCCTGGCGACGCATCGCGCGGTGACCGGGCAGATGCTGCTGTACAAGCTCGAACCCGGGCATATCCACCTGCAGGTGCTCGGCCTGATGCGCATCAGCCGCACCGTGCAGTGGTGGCGCGAAGCCGCTGGCCGACAAAGCCTGCACCTGCATCGCATCGCCGAAGAAACCCTGCTCACCGCTGCCTACCTGCGCAGCTTCATCCACTGGCTGCGCCACCCCGACGAAGACGCAGCCACCTTCCGCGCCTACCTGCGCCGCCAACTGCGCGCTGGCCCGCTGCCTCTGCTGCTGCAACGCCCGTAGCCCGGATGAAATCCGGGGCCATGGTTGCGGGCCTTCCCGGATTGCATCCGGGCTACGCGGACAAATCGCAGAATGGCCGCCCTGGCAGGCAAAAGCCGGAAACATTCTGTCACTGGTCATGTCCACCCATGACGGGCAAGATGCCGACCAAGCTTTTCCACAAGAGAGAAAACCGTGATGCAGCGTTTCCTCAGTATCGCCATGGTGCTGTGCCTGGCACTGACCTTCAGCTTCGAAGCCCACGCCAAACGTTTTGGCGGTGGCAAATCCTTCGGCTCCGCGCCCAGCCACCAGACCCGTCAGGCTACGCCGCCGGCACAGTCGGCTGCCCAGGCGCCAGGCCGTCAGCAACCTGCTGCTGCCGCCAGCGGTGCTTCGCGCTGGCTCGGCCCGCTGGCCGGTCTGGCCGCCGGTGGCCTGCTGGCCTCGATGTTCATGGGTGACGGCTTCGAAGGCCTGCAGATCATGGACATGCTGATCTTCGGCCTGATCGCCTTCCTGCTGTTCCGCTTCCTTGCCGCCCGCCGTGCACGCCAGCAGCCGCAAATGGCCGCTGCCGGTGCGCCGTACCAGCGTGAAATGCCGACCGCCGACAACGCGCCGGCCGCTGGCAGCAATATCTTCGGTGGTCGCCTGGCTTCGGCCGCTCCGGTGATCAACGCCCCGGCCTGGTTCAACGAGCAAAGCTTCATCGCCGCCGGTCGTGAGCACTTCATGAACCTGCAGCAGCACTGGGACGCCAACGAGATGGACAAGATCGCCGAGTTCGTCACGCCGCAGCTGCTGGACTTCCTCAAGCGCGAGCGCGCCGAACTGGGTGACGGCTTCCAGTCCACTTATGTCGATAACCTCGACGTGCAACTCGACGGTGTCGACGACAACGCCGAGAAGACCATCGCCACCCTGACCTTCAGCGGCGTGTCGAAAACCTCGCGCTTCGACCAGGGCGAGCCGTTCAACGAAAGCTGGCGCCTGGAGCGTGCCCAGGGCGACAACCAGCCGTGGCTGATCGCCGGCATTCGCCAGAACTGATCGCGACGACGCACAAGAAACCCGGGCTTGCCCGGGTTTCTTCATTTTAGCATTGGCTCGCCATCGCAGTTGAAGCCGCTCCCACGATCTGATCCGTGGGAGGCGCTTTAGCGGCGACGCCCCATTACGACAGATCAGTAGCCGCCCGGCGCATGCCGATATGCGCGATACCGTCCTCCAGATACACCTCGGTCACCGCCACGAAGCCATAGCGCCCGTAGTAACCCTGCAGGTGCGCCTGTGCCGACAGATACACCGGCACGCCCGGCCAGCGCCGGCTGCACTCGACCAGAGCATGCTCCATCAGCCGGTGACCCAGCCCGCTGCCGCGTGCCCGCTCGGCGGTCAGCACGCGACCGATCACCACCTCGCCGCTCATGCGCTGCGGATCGAGCAGGCGCAGATAGCCCACCAACCCCGACTCGTCGCGTACCAGCAGGTGGCAAGTGTCACCAATCAGATCCTGACCATCGGTTTCCAGGTAGGGGCAGTTCTGCTCGACCACGAACACCTGGGTGCGCAGCGCCAGCAGCTCATAGAGGGTGGCGGTATCGAGTTCGCGGTGGTGCAGGCAATGCCAGGTGACAGATGACAGATGACATGGGAAGGCTCCGCAAAAGCGCCACTATCCGATGGCGGCGACATGTTTACACTCGGCCCGCCAGCTACTGTATAAAGCCGATCCCACCACTGATGAGGAGCCGACGCCGTGGAAGAAGTCATCGAACAGCTGCGCGAACTCAACGAGCCGGTACCGGTACCGCTGGAGCTGCCGGAAGAAGAGACCCTGGTGGAGATTCAGGAGCAGATTCTCATCCACCTGCCGTTCGAGCTGCGCGAGTTCCTGCTCAAGGTCAGCGACGTGGTCTATGGTCGCCTGGAGCCGGTCACCGCCAGCGACCCGCACTCGCACACCTACCTGCCGGAAGTCGCCTCGGTGGCCTGGGACCTCGGCCTGCCGCGCGATCTGGTGCCGCTGTGCCAGGACGGCCGCAATTACTACGCGGTGGATGTGGAAGGTCAGGTCTGGCTATGGGACGGCGACGAAGGCGAGCTGACCGACGAAAGCTGGGACTCGGTCTGGCACTGGTGCCGTGACGTCTGGCTGGAGAGCTGACGGCAACGCCTTGTCGCCGCTGAAGCGCCGCCCACAGTTGGCAGTCACACGTGACCCGTGGGAGGGGCTTCAGCCGCGACCGGCACAACACATCAGCCAAACCCGGCTCACGCCTCACCCTGCTCCAACGCCAGCAGGTTGAGCAAAAAGCGCGCGAAGTAGATCAGATCCTGCTCCATGGCCTGGCGCGCGCCCTTGGCATCGCCAGCCTCGATGGCAGCAAAGGCATCTTCATGAAAGTCATTGAGCCGCAGCGACAGATCGGCTTCAGTGAACAGCCGATTGAAGAATGGTCCGATCTGCAACCAGAGCGATTCGATCGAACGCAATAACACCGGATTGCCGCAGGCGCCGTAAAGGTGCAGGTGAAACTGGCTGTTGGCGTTGAGATAAGCCTGCACCTGGCGCTGCTCGATAGCGCTGTCCATGCTGTTGACGCACTCGCGCAGCGTGGCCAGATCATCGGCCGTAAGACGCGGCGTCGCCAGTTCGACGGCCAGCCCCTCCAGTGCCAGGCGTACCTGAAAAATGCTTTCGTATCGCTCGCGGGTCATCGACGGCACGCGTACCGAGCGTTGCTGCTCACCCTCCAGCGCGCCCTCGGCCACCAACCGTTGCAGAGCCGCGCGCACCGGCATCGGGCTGGTGCCCCACTCGGCCGCCAGGTCGCGGATCTTCAAGGCTTGCCCCGGCTGGAAACGCCCGGCCAGCAATCCCTCACGAATACGTTGGTACAGCTGTTCCTGCAGATTATCGCTCATGGTTTCAACACCCCTTTGGCGGTGCAGGAAGCTGGGACAGGGTAAGCAGGCAGTCACGCATGAGTTTCTCCATTGAACGAAGATCGGGCCGACAGGAACGCGTGATCGCCGTTCGTCTGTTCCGATTATTTGTGATCACATAGTCAGGCAAATACTAACTTATATGAGTTCAATAAGTGGATATTGCGATTTCTGTGATCACAAAATATGATGTGCGGAAATTCGAACGAGGTGTTCAACATGACTGCCAGTGGTATCGCCGCAACCGCCGTGGAAACCTTCGCTGCCCGTGAGCGCGCGCGCTTCCTCGAACGCAACCCGAAGTCGGTGGCCCTGGCCGAGCGCGCCCGCCACTCGCTGTATGGCGGCGTGCCGATGCACTGGATGGCCGACTGGTCGACGCCGGTGCCACTGTTCGTCGAACGCGCCAAAGGCGCGCGCTTCTTCGACGTGGACGGTCACGAGTACGTCGATTTCTGCCTGGGCGACACCGGCACCATGTTCGGCCACTCGCCCGACCCGGTCGCGCGTGCCCTCACCGAGCAGGCCAACAATGGCCTGACCACCATGCTGCCCGGCGAGGATGCCGTGGTCTGCGGCGAGCTGCTGGCCAAGCGTTTCGGCCTGCCTTACTGGCAGGTGACCGCCACCGCCACCGACTCCAACCGCTACGTGCTGCGCTGGGCGCGCGCGATTACCCAGCGCAAGACGCTGCTGGTGTTCGACGGCTGCTACCACGGCACCGTCGACGACGTCATGGTGCGTCATCGCGATGGCCAGACCGTGCACCGCTCGGGCCTGGTCGGCCAGGCCTATGACCTGACCGAGCACAGCCGCGCCATCCCCTTCAACGATGTCGAGGCGCTGGAAACGGCGCTGGCGCAAGGCGATGTCTGCGCCCTGCTCTGCGAGCCGGCGATGACCAACATCGGCATGGTGCTGCCCGATCCGGGCTTCATGCACAAATGCCGCGAGCTGACGCGCCAGTACGGCAGCCTGCTGATCATCGACGAAACCCACACCATCTCCACCGACATCGGCGGCTGCACGCGCCTGTGGGGCCTGGATCCGGACTTCTTCGTGGTCGGCAAGCCCATCGCCGGCGGTGTGCCGTGTGGCATCTTCGGCTGCAGCGCAGCAATGGCCGATGCAATGACCCAGGCCCGCCAACGCGCCAGCGCAGAAAGCCACGGTCACGGCCACAGCGGCATGGGTACCACCCTGTCGGCCAACGCCCTGGCCATGCACTGCATGCGCGCCAACCTGGAACAGGTGATGACCCAGGCCGCCTACGACCACATGCTGCCGCTGGCCGCACGCCTGGCCGAGGGCTTCCGCCGGTTGATCGGCAAGCACGACCTGAAGTGGTCGGTGACCGAGCTGGGCGCGCGTTGCGAATTTCAGTTCTGCGCCACCCCGCCGCGCACCGGCGCCGATGCCGAAGCGGCATTCCATGACGAGCTGCAGATGGCCCTGCACCTGTACCTGATCAACCGCGGCATCCTGATCACGCCGTTCCACAATATGACCCTGTGCTGCCCCGCGACGACCGAGGCCGATGTGGACCAGCTAATCGCCACTCTGGATCAGGCCCTGGGCGAGCTGCTGGCCATTCCCGACGCGCGCGAATAACGCTTGATCGTCTTGATCGTTCCCACGCTCTGCGTGGGCATGCAGCCCCAGACGCTCTGCGTCTGCGGGGCGCGGAGCGTCCCTGGATAGGTTCCCACGCAGAGCATGGGAACCACCAAACCCGTAGAGTGCGCCGTGCGCACCGCTAACCCCCTGGTGCGCACGGCGCACCCTACGCGAGACTGAATCATGCAATTTGCCGATCCCCAGGAAGCCCGCGACTTCCTCGAACGCCATCCCGAGGTGCGCAGCATCGAGCTGATGCTGATCGACGCCAACGGCATTCCACGCGGCAAGCTGCTGCACCGCGACGAGTTGCTGGCCATCTACGAGAACGGCCGGCCGCTGCCCAGCTCCATCCTGTCGCTGACCATCCAGGGCGAGGACGTCGAGGAAAGCGGCCTGGTCTGGGAAGTGGCCGACGCCGACTGCTGGACGTATCCGCTACCCGGCAGCCTGACCCTGCAACCCTGGCGCGCGGTGCCCACCGGGCAGTTACAGGTGAGCATGCACCCGACCCAGGGCCTGCCGGCCACGCCGGGCGACCCGCGCCATGTGCTGGTGCGCGCCATCGAGGCGCTCAAGGCCGACGGCTACCACCCGGTGATGGCGGTGGAGCTGGAGTTCTACCTGCTGGACAAGCAACGCGACGCCAATGGCCGCCCGCAGCCGGCCGTGCAGATGAACGGCGTGCGCCCACAGGCGCCGCAGGTCTACGGCGTGTACGAGCTGGAGCAGGTACAGCCATTCCTCGACGACCTCTACGCCGCCTGCGAGGCGCAGGGCCTGCCGGTGCGCACGGCGATCTCCGAATACGCGCCGGGCCAACTGGAGCTGACCCTGGAGCACCGCTTCGATGCGCTGCAAGCCGTAGACGAAGGCGTACGCTACAAGCGCCTGGTCAAGGGCGTGGCCAATAAGCACGGCCTGCAGGCCTGCTTCATGGCCAAGCCATTTGGCGACCTGGCCGGCAGCGGCATGCACATGCACGTGTCACTGGCCGATGCCGAGGGCAACAACCTGATGGCCAGCGAAGATCCGCATGGCACGCCACTGTTGCGCCACGCCATCGGCGGCATGATGGCCACGCTCAATGACGCCCTGGCGATCTTCTGCCCCAACGCCAACTCCTTCCGCCGCTTCCAGGCCAACAGCTACGCGCCGCTGGCCAAGAGCTGGGGGGTGAACAACCGCACCGTATCCTTCCGCGTGCCGGGCGGGCCGGCGGGCAGCCGCCACGTCGAGCACCGCATCTGCGGCGCCGATGCCAACCCCTACCTGGCCGCAGCGGCGATTCTCGCCGGCATCCACAAGGGCATCCGCGAGCAGATCGATCCAGGCGAGGCCATCGTCGGCAATGGCTACGAGCAAGCCCGCGAAACCCTGCCCACCGCCTGGCTCACCGCCCTGCGCAACTTGGAAGGCTCAGCCTGGGCACGCGAAGCACTGGGCGAGGACTTCCTCAAGGTATTCCTGGCGATCAAGTGGGCCGAGTTCCGCCAGTTCATGGGCGAAGTGGGCGAGCAGGATTGGCGCTGGTACCTGAATCACGCCTGACCCAGCACTGCAGCGGTATAGAGCTGCCCGCCCATCGCGTGCAGCTCTGCTTCAACCGACGGTCACAGGCTTGTGCCATCATCTGTGGCACCAGCAGGCTTCTTGCATGCCCTGCGTTCTCCCCCATGCCTCTGGAGCATCCATGGAAGCCGGAACCGCACACCTGACGATGACCGTACTGATGACCCCGGACATGGCCAACTTCTCCGGCAATGTCCACGGCGGCACCTTGCTCAAGTACCTCGACGAAGTCGCCTACGCCTGCGCCAGCCGCTATGCCGGTTGCTACGTAGTGACCCTGTCGGTGGATCAGGTGATGTTTCGCGAGCCGGTACACGTCGGCGAACTGGTCACCTTCCTTGCCTCGGTCAACCACACCGGGCGTACTTCGATGGAGATCGGCATCAAGGTGATCACCGAGAACATCCGCGAGCGCTCGGTGCGCCACACCAACAGTTGCTTCTTCACCATGGTCGCGGTGGATGGCGAGGGGCGCCCGGTGCCGGTACCGGAGCTGCAACCGCACAGCCCCGATGGCCTGCGCCGCCAGCGCCAGGCCAAGCAACGCCGGCAGATTCGCGAGGAGTTGCAACAGCGTTATCAGGCGTTGAGCGAGGAGAAGAACCACCTGCAGGCCTGATGCTGGACTCAGCACGAACCAAGGAAAGCCCGACACACGGATCTGCCATGTGCTGAGAACTGCATGGCAGATAGGCTAATCTCTATCTCCCGGAGCCGGAGTCGCCATGATCAACCTGTTCGATGTCTTTCTGCTGATGCTGTTCGCTGCCGCCTGCGCCTGGTTGTGGCGCGGCCATGGCATTCGTGAGCGGGCCTTGGCATTCGCCAAGCAGCACTGCGCCAAACTCGACGTGGAGCTGCTCGATGGCGCCGTGGCCCTTCGCCGTCTGGCCATCCAGCGTGATGCCCGGGGTCATCGGCGTCTGGCACGACTGTATGATTTCGAATTTACCGTGACCGGCGAGCAGCGCCTGCGCGGCCAGATCAGCATGTTCGGTGCGCAGCTAGGGCGCATCGAGCTGGAACCGCATCCCGTGCTAGAGCCTCAGCCCGAGCCGGTATCGGTGCAGAGCCAGGGCAACGTGATCCACCTCGAAGACTGGCGCCGCAAGGCGTAACCCGCGAGGATGGCAGGTTTCACCCGCCCTACTCGATCAACTGCGCTGCAACAGGAAGTCCGCGACCCGTGCCGCGCTGTCTACCGGCTGCTCCTGCATGAAGCAGTGCCCACCCGGCACCACCTGACTGCGCACATGCGCGTTACTCGCACACCAACGCGCTACCGAACGGGCGACGAAGGGATAGGTGGTTGTGCCGTAAATCACCTCGGTGGGCGTCACGACCTTCGCCAGCGAAGGCCACAGGCGGCGCGGGAACGAGCCGAAGATATCCGCCTCACGGCTGGGCCGGCACTTGAGCTCGACACCGCCCTCGACCTCCTTCAGTGCATGCTCGATATAGGCGTCGAACGCGGCCTCGTCCCAGCCCCGGAACATGCCGCGGCCATGCAGCGCGGCATGTGCGCTGGCACGGTCCGGCCATTGCCGGCGGCGCTTCTGCGCCTTCTTCGCCATGCCGGTGCGCTGCGCCAGACCGACCACATCGGACAGCGCCATCACCCCGATCATCGCTGGGCTGAACAGCACCGGATCGAGCAGTACGGCGCGGCGGAACAGCTCGGGATGGCGCGCCAGAATCAGGCTGGTAAGTACACCGCCGAAGCTGTGGCCGAGGGCGAAGCGCGGCACATCGCCGAACGGCCCGCGCAGGGTGTCGAAAGCCTCCACCGCCAGCTCGGCGCTACGGTTCCAGCCATGGAAGCGGCCGCCATGGTCGCTGTCGCCATGGCCCTGCACGTCGCACAGCCAGAGATCGAAGTCCTCGGCCAGCAGCGCCAGCATCGGCGTGTAGACACGCCCGCAATAGCCATTGCCGTGCAGGAAATGCAGCAGCGGCTTGCCCGACGGCGGCGTGTGCCAGCCGCGCAGGGTGAAATCGGCAGAGGTGTCATGAGACCAAGGCAGCAGTTGCATTGAGGTTATCCACAGCGACGAAAGCGCGGCGAGTTTATCAGTCTGTCGCAGGGATTCGGCAGGTGGCGAAGGAGGTCGTCAGCACGTCGACGTTCTGTGCCTGATCGAAGATCAACTCCAGCCGTGAGTCCTTGCGCCATTCGCTCGGACTCCAGGCCGCCAACGCTTGCCCCTGCAAGGCATTCAACGAATGCCAGCCTTCAGCGCCATGCAGCACGGCCTTGGCCCTGCGCCAACCCAGGCTTTGCAGCCAGCGGCTGACCTGCTCGAGGTCGAAACGCTGGCTCGGGTGCCAGCGCCAGCCGATGCTCCAGCCTTCGACCTGGTCCTGCACCTGGCAGACAGGCTCGGCGGCGTTGCGCCAGATCTGCGCCAGGCCAGGTGCAGTTGTGGGTAACTCGGCGCTCACCTCGATGGGCGAGGCCTGCGCTGCCAGGCCCGGCAACAGGGCCAGGTCGAGCCGACCCTGCGCGGTCCAGTGCAGCGGCACGGATGGCAGATCGGTAGCAATCCGCGCTCGCGTTTCGGCGTCCAAGCCTTCGCTCTTGTTCAACAGCAGCAAGCCGGCCTCGTCCAGCGCCTGACGCTGCACGTCCGGCAGCAGCTGACCGCTAGCCAGCGCGGCAGCATCCAGCACCATCAGTGCCGGTTGCACGGCCAACACACCGCGCCAAGGCGGCTGACGCAACTGTGCCAGCAACTGCGCCGGATGCCCCAGGCCGGACGGCTCGATCAGCAAGCGGTCGGGCCGCGCCTTGCGCAGCAGACGGCCGAGGCCAACCTGAAACGGCGCGCCATTGACGCAGCACAGGCAACCACCGGCCACTTCGGCCAGGGCAATGCCGTCGTCGCCCTGTTCCAGCAGGGCGGCGTCCAGGCCGATCTGGCCAAATTCGTTGATCAGCACCGCCCAGCGCTCGTGCGCCGGTTTCTGCGCCAGCAACTGACGGATCAGCGTGGTCTTGCCGGCACCGAGCGACCCGGCAATCAGGTGAGTGGGGATTTGACTGAGCATGGGCCTATGGTCGGTGGTTCCGTACACAGACTGCAACGGGGCGGCATGCTAGATTCGCCAACTGTTTTTCTGGAGCCAACAAGATGCGTGCGTGGTTACTGCTGCTCTCTCTATTGCCCGGCCTGGCCCTGGCCGAAGCCTGCGTGGTGCATAGCCAGGCCGAGCGCCTGGACGTGAAGGTCTGCCAGGAAAATCGCAACATTCCCGCCACGCTGTTCCGCGAGGGCTTCTGCCAGCCGCAGTTGCAGGGTCAGACGGTCGAGGTGGAGTTCGTCGAGCAGTGCCCCAAGGGTGCCCATGGCATCTGCCAGAACGCCCGCGCCGGTAGCGGCATGTACCTGCAGGACATCCACTACTACGGCGTGGCCAGCGACGCGTTGTACCTGGAGCCGGCCTGCAAGACGCAGTATCAGGGCCAGTGGATCAAGCCCTGACATCAAAGCGTCATCCAACAAGCGCTTAATGACCGCGGGTACCTCACATGACCCTCATGTCGAGTCACGCGTCGACATGATCTCTTGGTGCTTAAGGCCGGGGCAGTCGCTCCGGCCTATTTTTTAAGGGCTTGCCGCTATCCGTAGGGTGTCGCGGGGCCGCCTAGGCTGTGCGCACCAGCAAGCGCCTCGGTGTTCGCGGTGCGCACAGCGCACCCTACGCAACTACGGTTTCGCGCGGCTCAGGCCAGCCAATCCAGGGTCAACAACAAGCGTCGCTCACCCGCTGGCAGCTGCGGCGAACGGTGAATCAATCCACGCCCTTCGTTACCCTGCCATTTCTCGCCCTTGGCCAGCGCCACATGGCCGGCGTCGAGATGCTGGATCAACACCTCGTCCTGCGGCTCGGCGCCCGGTTGACCGAGCTTGCTGCGCGGCATCGCGCTCTCCTCCAGCCAGTCGCTGCCGACACCGGCATAGCTGGTGATCAGCCGCACCGGCACGTGGTCGACGTGAAAACGCGGGCACATGGCCTTGTCCAGCGCGCGCAGGCGCAGGCCGATGCGCTGCGCGTCGAGCAGGCAGGCGTAGGCCCGCACCAGCCAGGCAACGTCGGCGAGAAAGGCCGTCTGGCCCGGCAGATCGGCGTACTGCGCCACCAGGCCATCGAGGTTCGGCTCGCTGCCGGCACGCGGCAGCTCCAGGGTGATGGACTGCGCCAGCGGCTCACCTTGCGCCAGTAGCGCGTCGGCGAAGTCGGCGATCTGTGCCGGCAGGAGACGCTGCCAGACGGCCAGATTGACGCCGTCATGCAGTACGTCGGTGAGCACCTGCATGTCTTCGCCCAGCACCTGACGCGGCGCGGGCGGCAGTTTGAGCGCGTACATCAGGCGGCCTCCTGCTGTTGCCAGGGGCCGAAGGGGTCAGCGAGCAGGCGCCAGGCCTCCGGGCCGCCGGCCATCTCCGCATCGGTGAGCAGGCAGTCGTCTAGCTCGCGCACCAGGCGGCCAAAGTCGATGTTCTGACCGATGAACACCAGCTCCTGGCGGCAGTCGCCCACTTCGGCGCTCCAGTGCTTCATGACCTCACGCAGGCCTTCCTCGTCCTGCGGCCAATGCTGCTTGGGCACGAAGCGCCACCAGCGTCCGGCCAGGCCATGGCGCATCAAGCCGCCAGCCTGCGACCAACTGCCGGCCTCCTGATATTTACTGGCCAGCCAGAAGAAGCCCTTGGAGCGCAGCAGGCGGCCATTCGTCCATTCCTGTGAGAGGAAGTCGAAGAAGCGCTGCGGATGGAAGGGCCGGCGCGCGCGGTAGGCGCTGGAGGCGATGCCGTATTCCTCGGTTTCCGGCACGTGCTCGCCGCGCAGCTCCTTGAGCCAACCCGGCGCCTGCGAGGCGCGCTCGAAATCGAAACGGCCGGTGTCAAGGATCGTGTCCAAAGCGATCTGGCCCATGCTCATGGCCTGGATCTCGGCATGGGTGTTGAGGCCACGGAGGATGGCCATCAGCTCCTCGCGCTCGGCCTGGCTGATCAGGTCGATCTTGCTGATCAGGATGACGTCGGCGAACTCCACCTGCTCGATCAGCAGGTCGGTGATCGAGCGTTCGTCTTCTTCGCCCAGTGTTTCGCCACGGCTGGCCAGGCTCTCGGCCTCATGGAAATCGCGCAGGAAGTTCACCCCGTCGACCACCGTGACCATGGTATCGAGCCGCGCCAGGTCGGACAGGCTGCGCCCCTGTTCGTCGCGGAAGGTGAAGGTCTCGGCCACCGGCAGCGGCTCGCTGATGCCGGTGGACTCGATCAGCAGATAGTCGAAGCGGCCGTCTCTGGCCAGGCGGGCGACCTCCTCGAGCAAGTCTTCACGCAGAGTGCAGCAGATGCAGCCGTTGCTCATCTCCACCAGTTTCTCTTCGGCGCGATTGAGGCTGACGTCGCGCTGCACTTCGCTGCCGTCAATATTGATTTCGCTCATGTCGTTGACGATCACCGCGACCTTGCGGCCTTCGCGGTTCTTCAGCACATGGTTGAGCAATGTGCTCTTGCCGGCACCGAGAAAGCCGGACAGCACGGTAACGGGTAGACGCTGATTCATGGGGGTGTTCCTCGTTCACTCACGGTCACGCTGATGTTTTTCGCGCTGCTCCTGACGCTCCTTGGCTTCGATGCACAGGGTCGCAGTCGGGCGCAGCAAGAGGCGTTTCAGGCCAATCGGTTCACCGGTCTCGGCGCACCAGCCGTATTCACCACGCGCCAGGCGTTGGAGCGCCTGGTCGATCTTGTCCAACAGCTTCTTCTCCCGCTCCAGCAGGCGCAGCTGCCACTGGCGCTGCTCCTCGGCGGCACCGATGTCGGCCACGTCGCTGCTGATCTCAGGCTGGCGCAGCTCGGTGAATTCCTCCTCGATACGCGCCTGCAACTCGGCTCGCTGAGTCAGCAGCAGCTCGCGAAAGAACTGCTGTTGGGCATCGTTCATGTAGTCATTGGCTGGCTGGGCCAGCAGCTCGGCTTCGGTGGTCGCGGTCAGGGTCATGGCAAATCGGCTAGCTTGTTTTAATCGTTATAACATAACATTTATTTCTGACCGCTACTCACGGATTTGCGATGAACGAACAGCCTCTGCCGGATATTGCCGCCCAAGCCACCCACCATGAGCTGCCGCTGGACTGGGTCGGCATGGCCGGCATCGCCCTGCCCATTCGTCTGGCGGACGCCGTCGTGACCGCCAGCGTCGATATCGGCGTGAGCCTCGACGATGCCGGCGCGCGCGGCATCCACATGTCGCGCCTATACCTGGCGGCGCAGCGGCTGGTGCATCAGCCATTGAACGTGCCGGCGGTGTTGCAGGTGCTGGACGACTGCCTGAGCAGTCACCAGGAGCTGTCCGACAGCGCCACCCTGACTCTGCGCGGCGAGGTACCACTCAAGCGTCCGGCGCTGGTCAGCCCGTTGAGTGGTTGGAAGGGCTACCCCTTCGAATTGCACGCCCGGCAGGATGGCCGGGGAGTGAACATCGAGCTGCAGGTCGAGGTCAGCTACTCGTCCACCTGCCCTTGCTCTGCCGCACTGGCACGGCAGCTGATCCAGCAACGCTTCGCCTGGGACTTTCCCGACCAGCAGGTGGATTACTCGAGCGTGCTCGACTGGCTCGGCTCGACCCAGGGCATCCTCGCCACACCGCACAGCCAGCGCAGCACGGCGACCCTGCAACTGCGCCTGGCGCCAGGCTGCGTCGACCTGCCCGTGTTGGCACTGATCGACAGCGCCGAACAGGCCCTCGGCACACCGGTGCAGACGGCAGTGAAGCGCGCCGACGAACAGGCTTTCTCCCTCGCCAACGGACAGAACCTGATGTTCTGCGAAGACGCCGCACGCCGTTTGCACCGCGCCCTGCGCCAGTTGCCGCAGGCCAGCGCCTTCCGCCTCAAGGTCGTCCACGCGGAAAGCCTGCACGCCCACGACGCGGTGGCCGAAAGCTGCTGGAATTGGTGTTGAACAGGCATGCGGTGGGCGCTGTGGCTATCCTGAACGGGTAACGGCCATTCCCGGAGCGGCTGCTTGATCGGCCTGGAACCGGGCAAAGCCGGCGGCGTCTGTGCTTAGATAGACGCCCACGCTGTAAAGGACACCGCATGCAGATCGAACTGATCGAGATCCGCGACCACCTGAATCGCTACGCCCCCTTCGACAACCTGCCGGAACAAACTCTCGACGAGATCGCCCGCCAGGTGCAGGTGGGCTACTTCAAGGCCGGTAGCGAAATCCTCGCCGTCGGTGCGCCGATCCACGAGCTGCATTACGTGCGCAGCGGCGCGGTGGAAATCCACCGGCGTGGCGGCGAACTGCACAACCGCCTCACCGAGGGCGACATCTTCGGCCAGGCCGGCCTGCTGCGCGGCAACAAGGTACGGCTGGGTGCCACCGCGATCGAAGACAGCCTGATCTACTTCATCCCCGGCGCGCTGTTCCATCAGCTCTGCGAGCAGTTCGACAGCTTCGCCGACTTCGTCGAGGCCGAAGGTCAGTCACGGCTCAAGTCCGCGCTGGAAGACAGCCACGGCAAAGCCAGCGAGTTGATGAAGATCAAGGTGCGCAAGCTGATCTCGCGTGGTGCGGTCAGCGTGCCGCTGGATACGCCGATCCAGCAGGTGGCGCAGGTGATGACCGAGCACAGTGTGTCCTCGGTCATCGTCGTCGATCCCGGCACGCGCTGGCCCGACCCGCACCAGGTGGACGTGACCGAGCAACAGACCCAAGTGATGGCCGGCATCCTCACCGACCGCGACCTGCGCACCCGCGTGGTCGCCGCCGGCCTGCCCAGCGACACCCCGGTCAGCCAGATCATGACGCCCAACCCCATCACCCTGCAGGCCGACGACTCGGTGTTCGAGGCCATGCTGTGCATGCTGCGCAACAACATCCACCACCTGCCGGTGCTGCATCGCCGCCGCCCGGTGGGCGTGGTGGCGCTGGCCGACATCATCCGCTACGAGTCGCGCAGCAGCCTGTATCTGGTCAACAGCATCTTCAACAAGACCTCGGTGGAGGGGCTCAAGAGCCTGCTGCCGGATCTACATGCCACTTTCGTGCGCATGGTCGCCGACGACGCCAGCGCACATATGGTCGGCAGCGCCATGAGCGGCATCGGCCGCGCCTTCAGTCAGCGCCTGCTGGAATTGGCCGAACAGAAGCTCGGCCCGCCACCGGTACCCTACTGCTTCATGGTCGCCGGCTCCATGGCCCGCGACGAGCAACTGCTGCTCACCGACCAGGACAACGCCCTGGTGCTCGACGACCGCTTCGATGCCGACGAACACGACGCCTACTTCGCCGAACTGGCGCAGTTCGTCAGCGACGGTCTGGCCGCTTGTGGCTACAGCTACTGCAAAGGCGGCATCATGGCCACCAACCCCAAGTGGCGACAGCCGCTGAAGGTGTGGCGACAATACTTCAGCGAATGGATCGAGCGGCCCAACCCGCAAACCCTGCTCAACGCCAGCATCTTCTTCGACCTCGACGGCCTCTACGGCGAAACCGAACTGGTGGAGAACCTCAAGGATCTGCTCGCCGCAAAAGCCAGCGCCAGCCCCGCTTTCCTCGCCGCACTGGCACGTAACGCGCTCAACCGCACGCCGCCGCTGGGCTTCTTCCGCACCTTCGTGATGGAAACCGACGGCCGCCACCGCAACATCATCAACCTCAAGGGCCGCGGTACTGCGCCGCTTACCGACCTGATCCGCGTACACGCCCTGGCCTGTGGTTCCAAGGCACAGAACTCGCTGGATCGTCTCGACGCCATCGCTGCCACCAAACTGCTGCCCAAAGAGGCACTGGAGCACCTGCGCTATGCCTTCGAGTTCCTCAGCCTGGTGCGCGTGCGCCACCAGGCCCGTGAAGTCGAGGCCGACAACGCGCCGAGCAACTACATCGAGCCGGAACAGTTCAGCTCCAGCGAACGCCACCACCTCAAGGAAGCCTTCCAGGTAGTGAGCAACGCCCAGAAATTCCTGCGTTTCCGCTACCCGGCCCAGCCCCTGCCTCGCCCGCAATGACCATGTATCAGAATCAGGACTGGCCGCAGCTCTTTGCTGAACGTGCCACCAGCAGCCAGGACGAACGCCTGCGCGCCTATTACCGCGCCGGTTGCATAGCCGCCGACACCCCGCTGGAGGATGCGCCGCTGGTCGCCCTGGACGTGGAGACCACCGGCCTCGACCCGCGTGAACATGCCATCGTCAGCCTTGGCCTGGTACCGCTGAACCTGCAACGCATCCGCTGCGCCGAGGCCCGTTACTGGGTGGTCAAACCCACCAGCGAGCTGAGTGCCGAATCGGTCACCTTTCACCACATCACCCACAGCGACATCCGCCACGCCCCGCGCCTGGCCAGTGTGCTGGACGAGTTGCTCGAAGCCCTGGCGGGCAAGGTGGTGGTGGCGCACTACCGCAACATCGAGCGCAGCTTCCTCGACCAGGCCGTGCGCCAGCACCTGGGCGAAGGGCTGATCTTCCCCATCATCGACACCATGGAACTGGAAGCCCGCCTGCACCCCAAGCGCACCGTAAGCTGGTGGGAGCGCCTGCGCGGCCGTGAACCCATCTCCATCCGCCTGGCCGACAGCCGCCTGCGCTACGGTCTGCCGCTGTACTCGGCGCACCATGCGCTGACCGACGCGCTGGCTTGTGGAGAGTTGCTGCAGGCGCAGGTGGCGAGTCACTATCCGGCGAATACACCGATTGGCGCGCTCTGGAGCTGAACGCCAACCTCCCACGCAACCCGTTGGTACCACTGAACCAGGACAAGCAGACACCCGCCCATGAATCGCCGCAAGAAGATCAAACAACTGCTCGAAGCCCACGCAAAAAAGGCCAATGCCAAGCTCGCGCCTAAAAGCAACAAACCCAAGTACATCAGCAAAGCCGACAGGGCGAAGTTGGAAGCTGAAGCGGCTCAAGAGCCCGTCACGCCCGCTGAGTAGAAGTCGGTTGATCGTTCCCACGCTCCGCGTGGGAACGCAGCCCAGGACGCTCTGCGTCCCGTCGCAGTTTAGGCAGAGTCCGCCGACGCAGAGCGTCTCGAAAAGAGGTGCCCACGCAGAGCGTGGGTACCATCGGCATAAAGAGCCAAAACATCGCGGCTAAAGCGGACTGCCGCCCAGCCGTTCCTACCCGGCGAGATGGCGTTAGCCGAGGACTTTGTCGGCGGTGTACACCGCCTCGTCGAGAAACACGTTCACTGCCGGGTGATCGCGCTCGCCCTTGCGGTAGGCGAGAAAGACGCCGCGCTGGATGTCCGGCAGCAGCGGCACAGCGGTGACGCCGGGTAGCGGTCGCACCAGACGCAGGCCGGAGACGATGGAGATGGAGTTGCCAGAGGCGACCATGGCCGCAACCATCTCGAAGCCGGCGCAGTGGGCGTTGATACGCGGCGCATAGCCCGAGCGCCGGCACAGGTTGGTGATGAATTCGCCGAACGAGCTGCCGGTGGAGTCCAGCGCCCAGGCTTCGTCGCGCAGCTCGGCGATGGTCAGGCTGTCACGCCGCGCCAGGGCATGGTCGATGGGTAGCAGGACGTGCAACTGATCCTGAGTCAGGGGAATCAGCGCGTAGTGTTCGCGGTTCTCGTCGGGCTGCACGGCCAGGTCGTCGATCACCGCCACGTCGATCTGCCAGGCGCCGAGGGCACTGAGGCTTTCCTGCGGCTCCAGCTCCAATACCACCACGTTCAGCCGCGGGTAGGCGCTGCGTAGCGCACGCACGGTTTGCGCGATCACCGCCACGGCAATCGAGGGGAAGGCGGCCACGCGCAATTCACCGGCGATTTCCCCGCGCAGCAGCGCCAGCTCCGAGCGCGCTTCGTCGAGCACCATGAGAATGCGTTCGGCATGCGCCACCAGGCGCTCGCCAGCCGGGGTGAGCACCACGCCGCGCCCGCGTCGCTCGATCAAAGCCATGTCCGCCTCGCGTTCGAGCTGGGCCACCTGCTGTGAGACGGCCGAAGGCGTCAGGTGCAGCGACTCGGCAGCCGCCGCCATGGTGCGGCAGCGCGCCAGTTCACGCAGGGTGCGCAGACGGGTGATGTCCATGGCGCGCTCTCAATAGTTAAGGATCGCTAACGAATAGGTTAAAAATAAATCAGTATACATAATGATATGGCCGGCCTTAGATAGAGATATCCACACGCGCTGAACCGGGCGCGTGGTTCACCCACATACAGGCATCGCTGAAACCCGGTTTTCAGCCGTGCCCACAGAAGAAGAATCTCGCCATGGCTATCAGCGTTTTCGACCTGTTCAAAGTCGGTATCGGCCCCTCCAGCTCCCACACCGTCGGCCCGATGCGCGCGGCCGCACTGTTCACCCACGCGCTGGAAAACCACGGCCATATGCCGCAGGTGACCCGCGTCGCCGCCGAGCTATATGGTTCGCTGGGCGCCACCGGCAAGGGCCACGGCAGTGACAAGGCAGTGTTGCTCGGCCTCAGCGGCCATGAGCCAGATACGGTCAACGTCGATCAAGTGCCCGAGTACATCGAGGCCATCCGCCGCGACAAGCGTATCGTCCTGGCCGGCAAGCATGCCGTGGCTTTCGACGAGAAAGCCGATCTGAAGATGTTCCGCAAGGCGCTGCCACTGCACGCCAACGGCCTGCGCTTCGCCGCCTTCGACGCCGCCGGCATACAGCTGCACGAGGCCACCTATTACTCGGTGGGCGGCGGTTTCGTGGTCAGCGAGGCGATTCTCGCCGACGGCTCCAAGCACAAGGTCATCGCCCCGGACGCCACCAGCCTGCCGCTGCCGTTTCGCAGTGGCGCCGATCTGCTGCGCCTGAGCCGCGAACACGGCATTGGCATCGCCGAAATCATGCGCCGTAACGAACGCCACTGGCGCAACGACGAAGAGACCGAAGCCGGCCTGCTGGAGATCTGGAAGGTGATGCAGGCCTGCGTGGAGCGAGGCTGCCGCACCGAGGGCATTCTCGCTGGCGGCTTCAAGGTGCGCCGCCGCGCGGCGATTCTGGCGCGCAAGTTGGGCGGCTTCCAGCGTAGTTACCTGGAAGACCCGCTGCGCATGCTCGACTGGGTCAACCTCTGGGCACTGGCGGTGAACGAGGAGAACGCCGCCGGGGGACGCGTGGTGACCGCGCCGACCAACGGCGCCGCCGGCATCATTCCGGCGGTGCTGCACTACTACGCCAACGCCATTTCCGGCGCCAGCGAGCGCGGCATCATCGATTTTCTGCTGACTGCCGGCGCCATCGGCATCCTCTACAAGGAAAATGCCTCGATCAGCGGCGCTGAAGTCGGCTGCCAGGGTGAAGTCGGCGTGGCCTGTTCGATGGCCGCCGGGGCGCTATGCGCGGTGCTCGGCGGCACCCCGGAGCAGGTCGAGAACGCCGCCGAAATCGGCATGGAGCACCACCTGGGCCTGACCTGCGACCCGGTCGGCGGCCTGGTGCAGATCCCCTGCATCGAGCGCAACGCCATCGCTTCGGTGAAAGCCATCAACGCCGCGCGCATGGCGCTGTACGGCGACGGCTCGCACTACGTCAGCCTGGACAAGGTGATCAAGACCATGCGCGAAACCGGCGCCGACATGCTGACCAAGTACAAGGAAACCGCCCGTGGCGGCCTGGCGGTGAACATCATCGAGTGCTGATGCTCCATTGCTGGATGTGAAAACGCCGCGAACCTGTGCAGGTTCGCGGCGTTTTCATGTGGGAAGCGATGATCGGACGCTGAAAGCCCCCTGATGCCTGTCAGTCAAACGTCGCCGCTGCGAAGGCGTAGGGGCGGGGCGCCTACGCAGGTTGGTGGCCTGCCAGCTCTTCATGGCACCTGCCCCTCCAGGGCTTGCCGCAGATCGTCTGCGCGAGTGAAGACCTGCTGCGCGACGATCTGCAGACCATCGAGTTGCAACCACAACACCTCCCCCTCGCCTGCCGGGTAGCGCGGCGCGATACGTGCGTCGCGGTCGAGGAGGATGCGGTAGTTGTAGTCGCGCATCTTCGGCAGGGCGAAGAGCGTGGCGATCACGCCAGGCATGCGGCTGACGTCGGCGAGGAACACCGCCTGGCGCTCGTCCAGGTAGCCCTTCGGCTTGCCCTGCAGAGCAGCATTGACCCGCTTGGCACCGTCCATGTCGCGGGCGACCAGCAGGATACGGGTCTCGTCGTTGAGGGTATAAGGCGCGTCGAACTGATCCAGCAGCGTCCAGGATGCCAGACGCTCGCCGGGCTCCAGAGCGAGCGCAGCGGTGGACAGCAGGCAGAGCAATAACAGGGCTGCAGCTTTCATGGGTGAACTCCGGTGCGCTCAGTAAAGGTCTTCGTCAGTTACCAGGCGCACTTCGCCTGCGTCCATGGCATAGGCGGCGTCGGCCAGGTCGTTGCTGACCTGCTCTACCTTCAGTTCGCCACTGACCCACAGCGGGGCGTAGATATCGTCGATGGCGATGCCCTTGGGGTAGCGCACCAGCACCAGTTGATTAGGCGGCGGTGGCGGCACGTGGATGCAGGCGCCCGGATAGGGCACCAGGAAGAACAGGGTGCTGTTGCCTTTCGCGTCGTTTTCCAGCGGTACCGGGTAGCCGCCCAGGCGGATGGCCTTGCCATCGAGTTCGGCCACGGTCTTGGCGGAATACATCACGGCCGGCAGATCCTGATCCTGCTGGCGCAGGCCGCCCTCGCCGTAGAAGGTGCTGTCACCTTCCGGGCTGTCGTGGCTGATCTCGGGCATCTCTTCGAGCGCCTTGCGGTCTTCGGGCGGCATCAGGTCGAGCCAGTCGGTTTCCGGCAATTCGGCGTGGGCCAGACCGGTGAACAGTAGCAGGGCAAGCAGCAGGTGGCGCATGGGGGATGGCATCTCATGACGGCGTATACGAGGGGCCGACAGTTCGGCCCCTGAGACGGGCGGGTCAGCCCTTCTTGATCGCGCCGTAGATTACCAGCAGAACGATGGCGCCGATCACTGCGCCGATAAAGCCGGCGGCCTGCCCGGCCTGGTAGATGCCCAGCGCCTGACCACCGTAGGTAGCGGCGATGGAGCCACCGATGCCGAGCAGGATGGTCATGATCCAGCCCATGCTGTCATCACCGGGTTTGAGAAAGCGTGCGATCAGACCAACGATCAGACCGATGAAAAGGGTGCCGATAATGCCCATTGGCGTATCTCCTGATGAGTGCTGCTCGTGCAGCAGGCCCGACATGAGACAGGTCGATGCGGCTATCGGTTCGCCTCATCGGGCGGCAGCACTTCATAGCGGCGGTAAATCAGTGCGACTTCACCCGTCTCGCGCATGCGCTCCAATTCGGCACCCAGGCGGTCATACAACGCTCGGCGGTCGCTCCGGTAGCGCTTGAGCGAGGCGCCGAAGTGGTTGCCCAGTGTTTGCTGATGAACGTACCGGGCATAGCTGTAGTCGCGAAACCCCATTGCCCTGAATTGCGCTTCCATGGGAATGCGGTCGAGCACGGCAATGGTATCGAGGCGCCCCGCGCGAAACATGCCCGCCAACTGTTCATCGTCGCTGGCGTAGACGCGCCCGAGCAGGCCGTCGCTATCGAACGGCTCGAAATACGCCGTACCACGCTTGACCCCCAAGGCCAGCTCGTACAGATCCTCGTAACGGCTCAGCCGCGCTTCCTGCCCGGGGCGCACGACGAAGCGCACATGCAACGGCTGATTGCCGATGCTGGGCAGGTAGTGGATGTATTCGCGGCGCTTCTCGGTCATGAGCACACGCGGCACCAGGTCGATGCGCCCGGAGCGCAGATCGTCGAGGCTGCGCAGGAAGGGTGCCTGGCGCCAGTGCAGCTCGACACCGACACGCTGGGCAGCGGTTTCCAGCACGCTGACCAGCGGCCCGCTGGGCAAGCCGTCAACCACGCGCATCTCTGGCGTACGCTCGCGGAAATCGACGCGTAGTACGTCGTCCGCCGCGTTGCAGGTCAGCGCGAATATCAGGGGCAGCAAGGCAGACAGGTACTTCATGCGGGACGCTCTTGAATGACTGCCATCATTCAAGAGCGTAGTCGCAAAATGCCGGCTCAGCCTTGTGCGATCAATGCCTGCACGGCCTTGATTGCAACATCCAGACTGGCGCGATCAGCACTGCGAAGCGTGGCATGCCCGACCTTGCGCCCGGCCTTGAAGGCCTTGCCGTAGTGGTGCAGATGGCAGTCGGCGATGCTGATCACCTGCTCCACCGGCGGTACTGCACCAATGAAGTTGAGCATCGCGCTCTCGCCCAGCTTGGCGGTGGAACCCAGCGGCAGGCCGGCGACGGCGCGCAGGTGGTTCTCGAACTGGCTGCACTCGGCACCTTCGATGGTCCAGTGCCCGGAGTTGTGCACGCGCGGGGCGATCTCGTTAGCCTTGAGGCCACCGTCGACTTCGAAGAATTCGAAGGCCAGCACGCCGACGTAGTCGAGTCGGTCCAGCACGCGACCGACGTAGTCCTCGGCCAGCGCCTGCAGCGGGTGATCGGTGCTGGCGATGGACAGGGCGAGGATGCCGCTGTCATGGGTGTTGTGCACCAGCGGGTAGAAACGGGTTTCGCCGTCACGGGCGCGCACGGCGATCAGCGACACCTCGCCAGTGAAGGGCACGAAGCCTTCGAGGATGCACGGCACGCTGCCCAGCTCGGCGAAGGCGCCGGTGACGTCTTCCGGCTTGCGCAGGACCTTCTGGCCCTTGCCGTCGTAGCCCAGGGTGCGGGTCTTCATCACCGCCGGCAGGCCGATGCTGGCTACTGCGGCGTCGAGGTCGGCCTGCGACTGGATATCGGCGAACTCGGGGGTGGGAATGCCCAGCTCGCGGAACATGGATTTTTCGAACCAGCGGTCACGGGCGATGCGCAGGGCTTCCGCGCTCGGGTAGACCGGCACGAACTGCGAGAGGAAGGCCACGGTCTCGGCCGGCACGCTCTCGAACTCGAAGGTGACCAGATCGACTTCGTCGGCCAGGTGGCGCAGGTGATCCTGATCGCCGTAATCGGCGCGGATATGCTCGCCGAGCGCCTGGGCGCAGGCGTCTGGCGCCGGGTCGAGGAAGGCGAAGTTCATGCCCAGCGGCGTACCTGCCAGGGCCATCATGCGGCCCAGCTGGCCGCCACCGATCACGCCGATCTTCATTACTGCGCCCTCGGGTCCGGATTTTCCAGCACGGTGTTGGTCTGCTCCTCGCGGAACTGCTTCAGCGCCGCGTGAAACTGCGGGTGCTGGTGACCTAGGATGCTGGCGGCGAGCAGGGCGGCATTGACCGCGCCGGCCTTGCCGATGGCCAGGGTGGCGACCGGAACGCCGGCCGGCATCTGCACGATCGACAGCAGCGAGTCGACGCCCGAGAGCATGGACGACTGCACCGGTACGCCAAGCACCGGCAGATGGGTCTTGGCCGCGCACATGCCCGGCAGGTGAGCGGCGCCACCGGCACCGGCGATGATCACCTGGATGCCACGGGCTTCGGCCTCTTCGGCGTACTGGAACAACAGGTCCGGGGTGCGGTGGGCAGAAACCACCTTGACCTCGTGGGGAATGCCCAGCTTGTCCAGCATCTCGGCGGTGTGGCTAAGGGTGAACCAATCGGACTTGGAGCCCATGATCACGCCAACCAGTGCGCTCATCGTCGTGCCTCTTCTCTCGGGCGCCTCGCGGCGCGTCAAAAACCAACAAGCCACGCGGGCGGGCCAGCGTGGCTTGTCATGATTCGTTGGCCGGGTGCTGCCGGCCGAAGGCCGCGCAGTATAACGCAAAGCCGCCGCTGGCGGGCAGTGGCGATGACCGTTTGTCACGCCGGCCGTGACCATGCGGCAAAAACGCCTAAACCTTGCTCTGGAGCAATGTAGGCGCGGGCTACGCACGCACACTGGCCTGACAATCGCAGGGAAGAGGAACAGCCCATGAACCCGACCATGAAAGCCGCCGTCGTCCACGCCTTCGGGCAGCCGTTGCGTATCGAGGAGGTGAACACCCCACTGCCCGGCCCCGGGCAGATTCTGGTGAAAATCGAGGCCTCGGGCGTGTGCCATACCGACCTGCACGCCGCCGAGGGTGACTGGCCGGTGAAACCGAGTCTGCCGTTCATCCCCGGTCACGAGAGCGTTGGCTACGTGGCGGCGGTCGGCAGTGGCGTGACCCGGGTGAAGGAAGGCGACCGCGTCGGCGTGCCCTGGCTGTACACCGCCTGCGGCTGCTGCGAGCACTGCCTGACCGGCTGGGAAACCCTGTGCGAGAGCCAGCAGAACACCGGTTATTCGATCAACGGTGGCTACGCCGAATACGTGCTGGCAGACCCGAACTATGTCGGTATCCTGCCGAAAAACGTCGATTTTCTGGAAATTGCGCCGATCCTTTGCGCCGGTGTAACGGTGTACAAGGGCCTCAAGGAAACCGGGGCACGCCCCGGCCAGTGGGTGGCCATCTCCGGTATCGGCGGCCTCGGCCACGTCGCCGTGCAATACGCCCGCGCCATGGGCCTGCACGTCATCGCGGTGGATGTCGACGACGCCAAACTGGAGCTGGCGCGCAAGCTTGGCGCCAGCCTGACCATCAACGCGCGCAAGGAAAATCCGGCCGAGGTGGTGCAACGCGATATCGGTGGCGCCCATGGCGTACTGGTCACGGCCGTATCCAACGCCGCCTTTGGCCAGGCCATCGGCATGGCGCGCCGGCACGGTACGGTGGCGCTGGTGGGCTTGCCGCCGGGTGACTTCCCCACGCCGATTTTCGACGTGGTGCTCAAGGCCATCACGATCACCGGCTCCATCGTCGGCACCCGCGCCGATTTGCAGGAGGCGCTGGATTTTGCCGGCGAAGGCCTGGTCAAGGCCACGGTGCACAGCGACAGCCTGGACAACATCAATGGCATCTTCGAGCAAATGCGCGGCGGGCAGATCGAGGGGCGCGTGGTGCTGCAGTTCTAATGCGACAGGGGCCACGGATTGGCAACTTTCCTACAGAACGGACGCCGACGGGCGCACAGATCGCCGCCAGACGGCTGGCTATACTGTGCGCCTCTTCATCCGTACAAGGACGTGTCGTCATGAAACAGTACGTTTCGCTCGTTGCTCTCTCCCTGCTCTCTCTTCAAGCCGCTGCACTGGATCTGGCCAAGCATCCGCAGGTCTTCGATGCCGGCCAGGGCGTGAGCCTGGCCATCGCGCCCACTGCCGATGGCAAACAGGCACTGGTACAGGTTCGCGGCATCAACCACCCGCTCGACGAAGTGGTGTTCCTGACCAACGTCCGCGAGCTGGGCAACGAGCAGCGCGACTATGGCATCCGTCTCGATGGCCGCGACTACAACCTGCTGAACAAGCGCCGCGCCTGGAGCGGCGAGAGCTACCAGCTCAACCTGCCGAACACCCAGGGCTTCGAGCTCAGCTACGACGAGGACAAGACCAAGGCGCTGAAGCCGAAGGATCTCCTGGCGATTTACCAGAAGCAGGAGAAGGATGGCCTGCAGGCGCGCCTCGCCGCCTTCGACCGCAAGCAGCGTGTTGCCGATTACAGCGCGCGCCTGCAGGAGATCGACGGCGAAGCCTCCAAGGCCTGCGCCACCCCGCTGAGCACCAAGGTGGACTGGAGCGCGATGTCCGATGAGCAACTGATCGGCCTCAGCGTGCCGAGTTTCTGCGGTGAAGTGGTCAACCAGATGGCCTACCTGTGTGACAAGGACGACCGCTACAAGGCTGAGGCCAAGACCCTCAAGGGTGTCGACTGCCGTTTCGGCGAGAGCATGAAGTTGCGCGAGCAGGACGGCCAACTGCAGTTCACCACCCTCAAGGACGAACCGAATCAGGGCGACTTCATCAACGCCATTCTGCGTAATCGCTGATCCTCTCGGGCGGGCTACGGCCCGCCGTCTCGCGGCATATTTCTTGCGTTCCTTTGCCTGATCACGCTTACGGAACGCATCATGCTGCACGCCCCACTGACCACCCTGCATGTGGTGTCCCTGATCCTCCAGCGCTTTGCCGAGCAGCCCGAGCTACACCCGCAACTGCTGGCCGGAAGCGGCATTGCTGCGGCTGACCTGGACAATGCCGACGCGCGCATCACCCGGGTGCAGGAGCTGCAAGTCTGTGCCAATGCTCTGACCTTGCGCGCCGACCTGGGCCTCGAACTGGGGCGCAGCCTGCATGTTTCCTCCTACGGGCTGCTCGGTTACGCCGCGCTGTCGGCTGCCACCTTTGGTGACGCCTGGCGCCTGCTGCTGCAGTACCCGGCACTGCTCGGCACCTATTTTCGTCTCGAGCTGCAGGTGGAAGGCGAGTGGGCCTGGATCAGCGCCAGCGGTTACCGCGATGCCGAGGCGCTGGAAGTGTTCAACGTGGAGATGTGCCTGGCGTCGCTGAAACTGATCGGCGACGAACTGCTGCGCCAGCCGCTGCCCCTGGCGAGCGCCGAGTTCACCTACGCCCGGCCAGACTACGTCGCGCGCTATGCACAGAGTTTTCCCTGCCCGCTGCGCTTCACGGCGCAGCGCAATGCCTTTGCCTTTCCCGCCGCGTTGCTGGAACAGCGCCTGCCGCTGGCCGACAGCGTGACCCACGGTGACATGGTGGAGCGCTGCCGCCGTCTGAATGCCGAGTTCAGCAGCCGTCAGGCCTGGCTGGAGCGGGTGCGTCAGTTACTCGCCGCGCAACTGGCCGAACCGCCGGGGCTGGAGAACCTGGCGCAGCAGATGCACTGCTCGCCGCGCACCCTGCGCCGTCATCTGCAGGAGCTGGGCACCAGCTACCAGGGCTTGCTCGACGAGCTGCGCTTCGAGCGCGCCAAGGCGTTGCTCAATGATGCGCAATGGCCGGTGTACCGCATCGCCGAGGTGCTCGGCTTCAGCGAAACCGCCAGCTTCCGTCATGCCTTTCAGCGCTGGAGCGGCGTGCCGCCAAGTCGCTTTCGCGCGTAGCTCGGATGTAATGCGGGAATATCCGTAATGCTCTTCATTTAAGGCGGCACACGCTTAGCTCCCCTCTCCCATTTATGGGAGAGGGGCTGGGGGAGAGGGTTGGAACGCAGCGGAACCGCCAATTTCCCCCTCTCCCTAACCCTCTCCCCGGAGGGGCGAGGGGACTGATCGCGTTTCCACCGCTTCTTATCGGACAGTATTGGGGAATGACCGTCACCTTTCCCCGGATTACATCCGGGCTACCGGCGATCATCACGATAAAGGCTCGTCGCTGAAGCGACTCCTACCCTACGCGGAAGCTGTGATCCTCATTCCTCCGCCTGCACGTTGCGATACATCTGCAGCCGCGCGGCTTCATGCAGGCCCCGGCTCAGCGCCAGCAGGCGCTGGAACTCTTGCGGGTGCTGCGCGGCCACGTTGTCACGCGGGGTCGGCGAGTGCAGGTCGTGCAGGGTTGGCGAGCTGCCGTCGTGCTGCATCTGCACGAGAAAATCTCGGGTTACTGCGCCGATCACCGGGAAGGTACCTTCCTGCAACACCAGCGGCACAACACGCTCGCCTTCCGGCGCCGGCAGTTGCAGGTCGCGACCAAGGCCGCCGTTGTCGAAGGGCACGCCGACCATGCCGGCCACGGTCGGCAGCAGGTCAGCCAGGCCCACGGCCGCATCGAACTCGCGCGGCGCCAGCCATTTCGGCGCGTGGATCAGCAGCGGCACGTTGTTGCTCTCCAGCCCCAGCTGCTCGAAGGCCGGCGCCATGTGCGGGATCTGACTGATGCGGGTGTTGTGGTCGCCGAAGAAGACGAAAATGGTGTCGTCGTAGAAGCCCTGCTCCTTGGCCAGCTCCATCAGGCGGCCGATGTTGAAGTCCAGCAGGCGCACCGCGTTGTACTGCTCGACGCTGCGCGAGCCGGCCTGCTGCACCTGTTCCAGCGGCAGGTCGAGCGCCTCGAAACCGTCGTTATCCTTGGGAATGGTGAAGGGCCGGTGGTTGCCGGAGGTCTGCAGGTAGGCGAAGAACGGCTTGTCCTTGGGCAGAGCGCCGAGAATGCGCGTGCTTTCCTTGAAGAAATCCAGGTCGGAGATACCCCACACGTCCACCTGGGGCGACTGCCAGTCACGCTCTTCATAGAGTTGCACGCCGTCGATGCTCTGGCGGATCAACGCATTGATGTTGGCCCAGCCGGCGTTGCCGCCGATCATGTAGAACTTCTCGTAGCCGTCGAGCGCGTTGATCAGCGTGCGCTGGCGGGCGATCAGCGGGTTGCGCGTGGCGGTCTCCTGGCGCGACACGTCAGGGATGCCGGTGATGCTCGCCCACACCGTCTTGGCGGTGCCGGTGACCGGCACGTAGAAGTGACGGAAGAACCAGCTTTCCTGAGCCAGACGATCCAGATTCGGCGTCGGGTTCAGCGGGTTGCCGTAGGCACCCACGGCGCTGGTGCCGAGCGATTCGAGCATGACGAAGACCACGTTGGGCTGGCGCTCGGTCTGGATGCGGTGCGCCTGCACAGGCTGATGACGGAAGAAATTCAACCCCTGCGCATCACGCTCGCTGACGCCCAGGTAATCGGCCACCACCTCGTAATGCTCGCGCGTGGCGGCTTCGTCGAAGGCGGCAGGCTCCAGCTTGAGGGTGTCGAAGAGAAACAGCGCCGGATTGATCCCGAGCGCACCGACCTGACTGTTACCGCTGTAGAAGGCATCGCTCCAGCGCAGCGGCACCGGGTTCTCCAGGTTCAGCGCGCTGGCGCGGCCGAGCAGGCCGAAGAACACCAGCACACCGACCACTGCCGCACCGCCGAGGGCCGGCAACACACCGACCTGCTGAGCCTGCGGCCGGTCCAGGGTCGCGCGCTCCAGGCGCAGCAGCGCCCAGGCCGACAGCGCTACACCGGCCAGCCAGGCCAGGGTTATCCACAGCACCGGGTAGGTCTGCCAGAGCATGCCGGCGGAGATCTGCGCGTCGCCGGCAAAGCGCAGCACCGTGGCGTTGAGGCGCACGCCCAGGTAGGCATAGTGGCCGAAGTCGATGATGTACAGCAGGCCCAGTGCCGCCACGGCCAACACCAGGTAACCGCGCAGCAGCCAGCGCATGGCACGAAAACGCGCCAGGCGCAGCTTGGGCAGCGCCAGCAGAATGCCGACCGGCAGCATCAGCAGCAGGGCCAGGCGCAGGTCGAAGCGCAGGCCGATGCCAAGCGTGGGCAACACGTCCGGGTCGCTGATGCTGTCGACAGCGGAAAAGCCCAGCAGGAACAGCATGCGCAGGGCGGCGAAGAGGACGAACAGCAGTACCGTCAGGCCTGCCAGGTAATGCAGGCGGCGGGATTTCAGCCAGCTCATGCGAGTTTCCTTGTCGGTCGGGCCAGCAGCCAGCGCACAGCGGCACTCAGCAGCGCACCCAGGCTATAGAGGGCCAGGTAGGGGTCGATCAGGTAGTCCCAGTAATTTTCCGAGGCGCCCAGGCGCAGGGCGAAGGCCAGGGTTGCCAGCACCAGCGCCAGGGCGCCGAGCCAGCTGCGCTGGACGATCAGCACCGCGCACAGCAAGCCCAGCACCAGCAGCATCGGCCGGGGTTCGAAGCCCAGCTGGTAGGGGTCGGCATAGCTCAGGCCGAGTGCTGCCGGATAGAGCAGCACGGCCAGACCGGCGAACAGCGCCAGGCTGGCCAGCCGATCACGCGAGCTGGCAGGCGCCAGGCCAAAGCGGCTCAGGGTCGCCCAGCCCAGCAGCACCAGGCTGGCCACCGACAGATCGCCGATATAGGTACGCAACTGCAGCGCCAGGCTGATGCCCTGCACCGGCAGCAGGCTGAGCAGCAGGCAGCCCGCCAGCAGGATGCCGCGCTGCAGGGCAGTACGCGCCAGCCGGGTGAAGATCAGGAACAGCAACAGGGTAAAGGCCAGGTGTGGCAGCCAGAAATCAGTCATGCGGGTGGCGCTCCGAGACCCAGGCCTCGTTGAAGGTCAGGTGCTTGATGAACATGTCGTTCCACGAATAGACCAGGTGATAGGCACCCTCGCGATCACGGACGAAGTAGGGATATTCGTAGTCGAAGGAACAACCGTCGTCGCTGCACATGCGCGCGGTCACCCGCTCGAGGAAAGTCGCCTGCTGCTCGGGCTTGCCGCCGCTGGCCAGGTATTTCTCACTGACCACGGCGGGAAATTCGTCCCGCGTGATCGGCTCGCCCCAGGGGTTGGGGCTTTCGTCGAGCTCACCCAGGTTACGCCAGTTGCTCAGGTTGGCGTCGGTGGCATAGAGCGTCAGGCGAAAGCGCCCGTCTTCAAGGTCATTCATCGCCACCAGCAGGCTGCCGTCCGGGCGACCGACCGCCGCCAGCGAAGAGTTGGGGTTGCTCGGTTCCACCGGCTCGGGCTGGCTCCAGTTGCGCCCGGCATCTTCGCTGTAGCTGGCCAGCACGCGATGGTGCTCCTCGCCGGCATAACGCAAGAGGGCCACGGCACGCTTGTCGTCCAGCGCCACTACGGTGGGCTGCAGCGAGTAGCGGCCCTTGCCGATACGGTGCTTGCCCAGCACTTCACCGTTCGCGCTCAGGTGCAGGTACTCGGGAAACTTGCCGAGAAACTCGTGATACACCGGCAAACCGATGCTGCCGTCGGCATGGAACACGGGGGTGGCACGTACCAGGGTGCTGATGTTGAGGAATGGGCTGGTGACCAGTTGCCGGGGCGTCGACCAGGTGACCCCGAAATCATCGGACACCATGGCGTTGACCGCACTGCCGGCCCAGCCGCCAATCGACACCGAGACGTAGAACAGCCACAGGCGATTGTCCGGTGCCAGGCTGATCACCGGGTTGCCCAACTTGCGGATGTGCTTGCCCACGGCCCGCTGGGTCGACTCGCGGCTGGCCAGCACGCGCTCGGCGCTCCACTGGCCACTGACGGCATCGAAGCGTGCGGCGCGGATCTGCACATCGGCGGCGCCTTCGCGTGTGCCGGCGAACCAGACCGCCATCAGATCACCGCCAGGCAGGTCGGTGATGGAGGCGGAATGAACGAAATCCTCCAGATCGGAGGAGGCAAAATGTGCCGCCATGGCGGGTGTCGTATTGCCCGGCAGCGCGGGGGCGCGGGCAAAGGGCGCCAATTCGTGCGAGCTGCCGGCGAGCCAGGCGTAGGCGAACACGGAGGCAGCGCCCAACAGCAGGGCGCAGGTCTTGAAGGTTGAGGCCATGGTCGCGGATTCAGGGATGTCGGGGCAATGCCAGCTGTGCGCTGGCCACGTCTTCTACAGGCTGGGCATCGACCGGATCGTAATAGATTTCCAGCTTGCGACCCTCACGGTCGAAGCCATAGATCTCGTAGCAATTACCGGGAGTGATGCGGAACTTGGTGATCTGCACGCCCTGGCGCTTCATCTGCTCGCGGAACTGCGATTCGGGCATCCAGGCGCTGCGATCAGGGCGGGCGCATTCGGTATCGGCCAGTAACGGTGTGGCGCACAGCATCAGCAGGCTGCCCAGTACGGCTCGGGCTAAACGGGGCATGGCAGATTCTCGTCAAGAAGGCATAACGCCTGGGGTGATGATCAGTCTTTGCTCTCGGTCTTCACGGCGTTGCCGCTGACCGGGTCATGGTAGATCTCGACTTTACGGCCTTCTCGATCAAAACCATAGATCTCGTAGCAATTGCCTTCGGTGATCTTGAACGTGTTGATTCTGTAACCATCGGCCACGAGTTTGGCCTGAAACTGCTCGGGGTCCTGCCAGGTTGAACGCTCGGCCGTGGTGCATTCGGTCTTGGCCAAGGCCGGTGCGGCGCATGCCAGCAGAACGGGAACGAGCAGTAGACGACGCATGAGAAGGCTCCTGATGTGGTGCGGTGGCGTCACTCTCGGCACAAAGGCTTAACGAAAACTTAAGACTCATACCGCGTTACATCTTCCAACCCCGTGCCGGTGACAAGGCAATTTGGCCATTTCGATCCCCTTTTGGCCGTTGCCAATGTTCTCGACGCTGGTCAGGCAGGCGAACAATGCAGGCACAACAACGAGCCTGGAGCGCTTTGCATGCTCACCTACTACAGCGACGACCACCATCTGCACCACGGCAAATGCGAGCTTATCGACGGGCAACTGATGCCCTGCTTCGAGAAGCCGCAGCGCGCTGACCATATCCTCGCCCGCGTCAAGGCTCGCCAGCTTGGCGAGGTTCGCGCACCCGGGGATTTCGGCCTGGCGCCCATCGCGCGCATCCACAGCAAGGCCTACCTGGAGTTCTTTCAGGGCGCCTGGGCGCGCTGGCAGGAACAGGGCGGCACCGGTGATCTGCTGCCCTTCACCTGGCCGGCGCGCACGCTGCGGCGGATGATCCCCAGTGACCTGCACGGCCAGCTCGGCTATTACAGCTTCGACGGCGGCGCGCCGATCACTGCCGGCACCTGGCAAGCCGCCTACAGCGCCGCCCAAGTCGCGCTCAGTGCCCAGCAGGAAATCGCCAACGGCGCCCACAGCGCCTTCGCCCTGTGCCGGCCGCCAGGCCACCATGCCGCCAGCGACGTGATGGGCGGTTACTGCTACCTGAACAACGCCGCCATCGCTGCCCAGGCCTTCCTCGACCAGGGACGCAGGAAGGTGGCCATCCTCGATGTCGACTACCACCACGGCAACGGCACCCAGGACATCTTCTACCAGCGCAACGACGTGCTGTTCGCCTCCATCCATGGCGACCCGGCCGAGGAATTTCCGTTCTTCCTCGGTTATGCCGACGAACTGGGCGAGGGCGCCGGCGAGGGCTGCAACTTCAACTACCCGTTGCCCATGGGCAGCGCCTGGGACACCTGGAGCGCGGCCCTGGAGCAGGCCTGCCAGCGCATCGCCGAGTACGGCGCGGAAGTCGTGGTGGTATCGCTGGGCGTGGACACCTACATGGAAGACCCGATCTCGCAGTTCAAACTCGACAGCCCGGACTACCTGGCCATGGGCCGGCGCATCGCCGCGCTGGGCCTGCCGACGTTGTTCATCATGGAAGGCGGCTACGCCGTGGAGGCCATCGGCATCAACGCGGTCAACGTGCTGGAAGGCTTCGAGGGCGCCTGAGCGGCGATCAACCTGCCAAACAAGAGCAACATTTCAGGGGTGAGAAACGATGAAAGCCATCAAACAGATGCTCGGCGTCGCCCTGTGCGGCGCCACCCTGCTCAGCGGCGCGGTGCAGGCCAAGGAGCTGCGCGTATACAACTGGGCCGACTACATCCTCCCGGAGGTGCCCAAGGATTTTCAGAAGGAGTCCGGCATCCAGATCACCTGGGACACCTTCGAGACCAACGAGGCGCTGGAGGCCAAGCTGCTCACCGGCAACTCCGGCTATGACCTGGTGATCCCGTCCAACCAGTTCCTCGAAACCCAGATCAAGGCCGGCGTATTCGCCCCGCTGGACAAGTCCAGGCTGCCCAACTGGAAGAACCTCGACCCGGCGCTGCTCAAGCTGCTGGAGACCAACGACCCCGGCAACCAGTACGGCGTGCCCTACATGTACGGCACCGTGCTGATCGGCTACAACCCGGACAAGGTCAAGGCCGCACTCGGTGAGGATGCTCCGGTGAACAGCTGGGATCTGGTGTTCAAACCCGAGAACATGGAGAAGCTGAAAGCCTGCGGCGTGGCCATGCTCGACTCGCCCACCGAGATCATCCCCATCGCCCTGCACTACCTGGGCCTGGACCCCAACAGCAGCAACCCGGCTGATTACGAAAAAGTCACCGAACTGCTGCTGAAAGTGCGCCCGTACGTAGCCTACTTCCATTCGGCCAAGTACATGACCGACATCGCCAACGGCGATATCTGCGTGGCCATTGGCTACTCCGGCAGCTTCTACCAGTTCGCCAACCGCGCCAGGGAAGCCGGCAACGGCGTGGTGGTCAACTGGCGCCTGCCGAAAGAAGGCGCGCCGATCTGGTTCGACACCTGGGCCATCCCCAAGAGCGCGCAGAACGTCGATGAGGCGCATGCCTTCATCAACCACCTGCTCGAACCCAAGGTCATCGCGCCGATCAGCGATTTTCTCGGTTACCCCAACCCCAATGTGCCGGGCATGCAACTGGTGGGCGCGGAAATCGCCGCCGACCCCGACCTGACGCCGACGCCGGAGCTGCAGAAGTCGCTGTACGTGGTGCAGCCGCTGCCGCAGAAGATCGAGCGCGTGCGTACGCGGGCGTGGACGTCGATCAAATCGGGCAAGTGATTCGTCGCTGACGGCTCGCGGCTGAAACGGCATGCCGCCCACGACGCTCTTTGTATCGATGGTGCCCACGCTCTGCGTGGGCACCTGCGTTTGTGGGGCTGCGCGTTATGCCTGGCTGCGCTGGTGACTATGAAGGTCGTACGGGCGCAGAGCGTCTTAGTCTGTGGTGCCGCGCGGAGCGTTGGAGCAATACAAAAAAGCAGCTTGCAGCCAATTATGGCCAGTGGTTATTGTGCGGTGAAAGACGCCGACTCCTTGGCCTCTATAACTGGAAAATACTACGCTTTGCATGTGTGCTACAACGCTGCAGAAGGCCGAGAATTAAAATGGATTTGCCAAAGTTTAATGAAACATTCATACCGATACTAGAAATACTGAGAGATGGCAAGATCATAAAGGGCCGAGAGTTAATAAGGCGCGTGGAGGAAAACTTCTACTCGCACTTACCTTATGAGCTACTACAACAAACAACTAAAAGCGGCGACAGGGTCATAGAAAATAGAATCGCCTGGGGAAAGTCTTACTTGAAAAAAGGCGGACTGGTTCATTACCCGCAGCGAGGGTTCGTCCAAATAACAGATAAAGGACTTTTTACAAAAGCAGAAAACATAACACTTCCTGAAATACAGGCTGACGTTATAAATTTCTATCAACCTGAAAATAGCAAACCTGAGAAACTTCTTATAGAAGAGGAAAGCGCTAGTCCACAGGATCTAATAGACACTGGCTTTGAGCGGATTGAACGCGAAATTAAAGACGAACTTCTATCAAAGTTGAAAACAATTGACCCATATGCCTTTGAAAAAATAATACTAATCCTTTTAAAAAAAATGGGCTATGGAGAATTCATTGAAACCTCTAAATCCGGCGATGGCGGCATTGATGGGATCATAAACGAGGATCAATTAGGGCTGGAAAAAATATATATCCAAGCCAAACGCTACAATGAAAACAAAGTCCGTGAAACGGACATTCGCAACTTTATTGGCGCAATGAGTGGCGACACACATAAAGGCATTTTTGTTACAACGTCATCGTTTGATGAAAAAGCTAAAAATAAAGCTCGCGACGCACACCATAAGATAATTTTACTTGATGGGTCAAAGCTTGTAGACCTCATGCATAAGTACAACGTAGGTGTTCAAGTAAAAAACATCTATGAGGTTAAAGCTGTTGATAATGATTTTTTCGACTCTGAAGATATATAACTCCTAAATCAGATGCACTCCGAAAGACAGGTGCAGAGCGCGAGCATGGCTAAAAATCAGCCCCCCACCTCCCCCGTCTCCAGCTTGCGCCACAGCAAGCGCACCGCCGCCTTGCGCGACATGCTCCAGCGGTACAGGCGGATCTCCAGTGGGATATACCAGTGCTCCTTGCCGCATACCACCAGTTCGCCACGCGCCAGTTCGGCAGCCATCGAAAGTCGTGGCACCCAGGCTACGCCGAGGCCTTGCAGGGCCATGGCCTTGAGACTGTCGGCCATGGCCGTTTCATGCACGGTGGTCGAGCGCAGGGCGCGTTGGCGCAGCAGCAGGTTGACCGAGCGACCGAGGAAGGTGCCGGCGCTGTAGGCTAGCAGCGGCACGCTCTGCCCGGAGTCCAGGTCGAACAGCGGCGCGCCGTCTTCATCCACGGCGCATACCGGCAGCATCTCGCTGTGCCCCAGGTGCAGGGACGGGAACATATCCGGCGCCAGTTGCACGGCGGCGTCCTGGTCGTGATAGGCGAGGATCAGGTCGCAGGTGCCCTCGCGCAGCGAGTGCACCGCCTCGCCGACGTTGGTGGCCACCAGGCGAGTGGTCAGTGGCAGGCCGTCTCGGCGCAGGCGGGCGATCCATTCCGGAAAGAAGCTGAACACCAGCGAATGCGCGGCCGCGATCTGCAGCGCTTCACCCTGTTGGCCTTCGAGGTGGTGCAGGTGGCGTACCACCTCGCCCAGTTGCTCAACCATACTGCGGGCGGTGAGCAGGAACAGCTGGCCGGACTCGGTCAGTTCGACTGGCGTGCGTGAGCGGTTGACCAGCGTCAGCCCCAACGCAGCTTCGAGACTCTGGATGCGCCGGCTGAATGCCGGCTGGGTGACGAATCGTTTCTGCGCCGCCTGGGAGAAGCTGCGGGTGGCGGCCAGGGTGACGAAGTCTTCCAGCCATTTGGTTTCCAGATTCACAGGGACATCCTCCACTCATGCCGGCGCCATGCACACGTTTGGTGCAATTCTGCGGTCACATCAACATTATGCCGATTGTGCATAGGACAGCAAACAACAGCATTGGCCACCAAAGGAGTGAAATCCTTAATCTATAGGTATCGCGGCACCTGCCGCACTTCCCGAGAGTCATCTCCATCATGTCCGCTGCTGCATCCTTCCGTGTCGAAAAAGACCTGCTTGGCACACTCGAAGTCCCTGCCGATGCCTATTACGGTATCCAGACCCTGCGCGCCGTGCAGAACTTCCGCCTGTCCGGTGTGCCGCTGTCGCATTACCCGAAGCTGGTAATCGGCCTGGCCATGGTCAAGCAGGCCTCGGCGGACGCCAACCGCGAGCTGGGCCATCTGTCCGCCGCCAAGCACACGGCAATCAGCACCGCCTGCGCACGCATCATTCAGGGCGAGTTCCACGAGCAGTTCGTGGTCGACATGATCCAGGGCGGCGCCGGCACCTCGACCAACATGAACGCCAACGAGGTCATCGCCAACATCGCGCTGGAGGCCATGGGCTTTGAGAAAGGCCAGTACCAGCACCTACACCCGAACAACGATGTGAACATGGCGCAGTCGACCAACGACGCCTACCCGACTGCCATTCGCCTGGGCCTGCTGCTCGGCCATGACAGCCTGCTGAGTGCGCTGGACAAGCTGATCCAGTCGTTCGCTTCCAAAGGTCTGGAGTTCGGCCACGTACTGAAGATGGGCCGCACCCAGTTGCAGGACGCCGTGCCGATGACTCTGGGTCAGGAATTCCACGCCTTCGCCACCACCCTGGGCGAAGACCTGCAGCACCTGAAGATGCTCGCCCCGGCGCTACTCACCGAGGTCAACCTGGGCGGCACCGCCATCGGTACCGGCATCAACGCCGACCCGAAATACCAGGCCCTGGCGGTCAAGCGCCTGAGCGTGATCAGCGGTCATCCGCTCAGGCCGGCGGCCGACCTGATCGAAGCCACCAGCGACATGGGCGCCTTCGTGCTGTTCTCCGGCATGCTCAAGCGTACCGCGGTGAAGCTGTCGAAGATCTGCAACGACCTGCGCCTGCTGTCCAGCGGCCCGCGTACCGGCATCAACGAAATCAACCTGCCACCGCGTCAGCCGGGTAGCTCGATCATGCCGGGTAAGGTCAATCCGGTGATCCCCGAGGCGGTCAACCAGGTGGCCTTCGAAGTGATCGGCAACGACCTGGCGCTGACCATGGCGGCCGAAGGCGGCCAGCTGCAGTTGAACGTGATGGAGCCGCTGATCGCCTACAAGATCTTCGACTCGATCCGCCTGCTGACCCGCGCCATGGACATGCTGCGCGAGCTGTGCATCGACGGCATCACCGCCAACGAAGCGCGCTGCCGCGAACTGATGGAAAACTCCATCGGCCTGATCACCGCGCTGAACCCTTACATCGGCTACGAGAACGCCACGCGCATCGCCAAGGTCGCCCTGGAAAGCGGGCGCGGCGTGCTGGAACTGGTGCGCGAGGAGCAGTTGCTGGATGAGGCCACCCTGGCTGACATCCTGCGCCCCGAGAACATGATCGCCCCACGCCTCGTGCCCCTGCAGCAGTAACGGAGAACGACCATGCAACCGTCACAGCCCCCCAGCGTCAAGTTCCTGTTCCGCACCCTGCATCCGCCGCGTCGCTTCTGGCCGGGCCTGGCGGGTTTCTACACTGGCGCGAGCCAGGCACCAGCCCGTCAACGCAGCTGAGCGTCTTTCATAGGAGGCATCACCAGCCTCGATCTTCAGGGATGGCTCGGCCATCCCTTTTTTTGACCTGCCACTCGGGAAAAGCTGCCGGCGGGTACACCGCCGCTCGACCGGCTTTCAGCGCCCGCACCCGGCATAGCCCCGGCACCGTCTGGACGATCTGCGCCAAGGGCATTGCGGCGGCCGCCAATCCGCATGATCGCGAGCTGACTGCACAGACGATGCATGGCCTGCGCGAAGGCAAACGCCGCAGGCCTCACTCCATCTCGAACAATCCACCCCGCAGCTGCGCGCCGCCCAGGCGCTGACGAATGTCGTCGTCGATGCGTGGGTCGTCGGGGGAGTAGAGCATCAGTTGGCGATAGGCGTTAACCCGGTTGATCTCGTTGCCCAGGTACTGCCAGACCACGCGGGTGCAGGCCGGCGTGCGCCGGTCGCCGCTGGAGACGCCGGTCTTGATGCCGTTGAGGCGGATGATGCGGCTCTTGAAGCTGGGGATGAGGATGGTCTGGCTCATCTCGTTGCCGGTGAGCGACTCGTAGTCCACCAGAAACAGGCGATCCTGCAGGAAGAACGCCGTGCCCAGGTAGCGACAACGCACCCAGTCCTCACTGCCGCCACGCGTGGGTTCCTGGCGCTCCTGGCGTTCCTGGCGCTCGAACAGGTAGTTGCCGCGCTCTTCGCGCAGGTGCACCAGTGACAGCAACACATGCCCCGGTACCGACATGCAGTTGGAGTACTCGAAGTAGTAGCCGCAATAGCGCTCCATCGGGCTGGCCTGACGGCGCAACGGGGCGAGCAGCTCCAGCAACGGGTCGCTGCCGCCGTGCGGTTGCGCGGCGCCGCTGCGTGCACCAATCAGGCGGGTGAACTGCTCGGCCGGCATGGCCAGCTCGAAGGGCTCAACGCCGAAGAAATCGCAGATGCGTTTGAGGTTGTGCGTGGTCGGCCGACTTTGCCCGGCCAGGTAGCGGTTGAACTGCGCACGGTTGATCGACAGCTTGCGACACACCTCGGCAATCGAGCGGTAGTGGCTGCAGAGCAGTTTCAGGTTGCTGCCGAGGGAATCGGACATATGACCGCTCCGGATGATGCGAATGACGCGATTCTAGCATCAACTCGCATCAGCTTGCCGCGACCTGCGAAATTGTCCGGCGAGGCCTCTATCACGAACTATTCCGCAATCCGCCCACAGCGGCGTATTCCCATTCAGAACAACAAGAGAGAAAGCCTCCATGCTCGATCTTCTCAATGACTTCATCTGGAGCAAGCTGCTGATCGTGATGCTGATCGGCCTTGGTCTGTACTTCACCGTCGCCTCGCGTTTCGTCCAGTTTCGCTACTTCAGCAGCATGTTCCGCATCTTCGGTGAGGCGTTCAAACGCCAGCCGGGTCAGCTCAGCTCGTTCCAGGCACTGATGCTGTCGGTGGCAGGCCGCGTCGGCGCCGGCAACATCGCCGGTGTATCCGTGGCAATCATGCTCGGTGGCCCGGGCGCCATCTTCTGGATGTGGGTCGTGGCGCTGGTCGGCATGGCCACCAGCTACTTCGAGTGTTCCCTGGCGCAGCTGTACAAGCGTCGTGAACCGGATGGCACCTACCGGGGCGGCCCGGCTTTCTACATCCAGCACGGCCTCGGCCAGCGCTGGCTGGGTATCGTCGTGTCGATCCTGCTGCTGGTGACCTTCGGCTTTGGCTTCAACGCTGTGCAGTCGTTCACCGTGGCCAGCTCGCTGCATGACACCTTCGGCCTGCCGACCATCGTCAGCGGCCTGATCCTGACCGGGGTGATCGGCGTGATCATCTTCGGCGGCATCAAGCGCATCGCCAGCATGGCCGACGTGCTGGTGCCGATCATGGCGTTCTCCTACATCGGTATGGCGCTGGTGGTGATCGGCATGAACCTGAGTGAGGTGCCGGCTACCTTCGCCATGATCTTCAAAGCGGCCTTCGGCCTGGAGCCGGCCTTTGCCGGCGGCATCGGCGCGGCCATCATGATGGGCGTCAAGCGCGGCCTGTTCTCCAACGAAGCCGGTCTGGGCAGCGCGCCGAACGTGGCGGCGGTGGCCGAGGTCAAGCACCCGGCGGCGCAGGGCATCGTGCAGGCGCTGAGCGTATTCATCGACACCCTGCTGGTGTGCACCAGCACCGCGCTGATCATCCTGCTCTCCGGGGTTTACCAGCCGGGCAGCGAAATGGCCGGTGTCGTCCTGACCCAGACCGCCCTGGCGGCCGAAGTCGGCGAGTGGGGCCGGGTGTTCGTCAGCATCGCCCTGCTGCTGTTCGTCTTCACCACCCTGATCTACAACTACTACCTGGGTGAAAACGCCCTGGGCTTCTTCAGCCAGAAACGTGGCCCGGTGGTGATCTACCGCGTGCTGGTGGTGGCCCTGGTGTTGTGGGGCTCGGTGCAGGATCTGGGCACCGTATTCGCCTTCGCCGACGTGACCATGGGCCTGCTGGCGATCTGCAACCTGATTGCCCTGGCACTGCTGTTCAAGGTGGGCCTGCGCCTGATGCGCGACTACGATGCTCAGATCAAGGCCGGGGTCGAGTCGCCGGTGTTCGATCCGCAGAAGTTCGCCGACCTGGATCTCGATCCCAAGGCCTGGCAGGCTCCGGCAGATGCTCCGGTAACCCACGCCGAACTGGGTGATCGCGTTTACCAGCGCTGATAGCCCCTGCTCGAAGAAGGGGGCGCTGCCCCCTTTTTTATCGCCCGCATTTCCCGAGGAGAGCCCATGGCGACCCCAGAAAAACTCCTGGTGCTGTACACCGGCGGCACCATCGGCATGCAAATGAGCGCAGATGGCCTGGCACCCGCCTCGGGTTTCGAGGCGCGTATGCGCACTCAGCAAGCCAGCGAGAACGCCAGCGAGCTGCCGCAGTGGAGCTTTCGCGAGCTGCTGCCGCTGATCGACAGCGCCAACATGAACACCGGCCACTGGCTGACGCTGCGCGACGAAATCGTCAGTGCCGTGCAGCACCACGGCCACGATGCCGTGCTGGTGCTGCACGGCACCGACACCCTGGCCTACAGCGCCGCGGCGCTGAGTTTTTTGCTCCTCGGCCTCGACGTGCCGGTGGTGCTGACCGGCGCCATGCAGCCGGCCGGCGTGGCCGGTGGCGATGCCTGGCCCAACCTGTTCGGCGCCATGCGCGCGCTGCATCGCGGTGTGGCGCCAGGCGTGCACCTGTACTTCAACAGCCAACTGCTGCATGGCGCGCGTTGCTCGAAGCTGCGCAGCGATGCCTTCGATGCCTTCCAGGTGCTGCCGCGTCAGCGTCAGGCCGAGCGGGCAGAGGTCACTGCACGGATCGACTATCGCCAGGCACGCAAGGCCGTGAACCTTGCCGTGTTGCCGCTGCATCCGGCCATGCAGGCCGGGCATCTGCACGCCCTGCTGGCCAGCGGCGTGCAGGGGCTGTTGCTGGAGTGCTACGGCAGCGGCACCGGCCCGGCCGGTGACGCGCACTTGATGAGCGTGCTGCGTGAGGCGCACCAGCGCGGCGTGGTGCTGGCGGCGATCAGCCAGTGCCCGCAAGGCCACGTGCAGTTCGGCGTGTACGCCGCCGGCAGCCGTCTGGCCGAGGTCGGCCTGGTCTCCTGCGGTGGCATGACCCGCGAGGCGGCGCTGGGCAAGCTGTTCGCCCTGCTCGGTGCCGGATTGACGCAGGCCGAGGTGGAGTACTGGCTGGCGCGCGATCTCTGTGGTGAGATGAGCGACTGATCCACCTGCCCAAACAGAGGAAGGACGATGAGTATCGACATTCGCCCTGTAGTCGCTGCCGATCATGCCGCCTGGCTGCCCTTGTGGCAGGGCTACCAGCGCTTTTACATGACCGAGATACCCGCCGAGACCGGCGCCGTCACCTGGCAGCGCTTTCTCGACCCCGCCGAACCCATGGGTGCCGCCCTGGCCTGGCAGGGTGACCAGGCCATTGGCCTGGTGCACTGGGTCATCCACCGCTCGACCTGGACCACCGGCGACTATTGCTACCTGCAGGACCTGTTCGTCGCCAAGGGCCAGCGCAGTGGCGGCGTTGGTCGTCAGCTGATTCAGCATGTCTACGAGCAGGCGCGTGCTGCCGGCTGTTCACGGGTGCACTGGCTAACGCACGAGACCAACAGCCAGGCCAAGCTGCTGTACGAGCGCATCGGTGAGCGCTCGGGCTTCGTGCAATACCGCAAGCTGTTGTAAGGCCTCGCATCACGTGCGGGCGGCGATTGGCCGCCCGACAGGGCGCGCCGTGCGCAGCAGCACTTATGCGCGGCTCAAAACACCGACCAGCCGATGCGCTCGCTGAGCAGCTCCAGCGCCTTGATCCCGGCCAGGGAGTTACCCGCAGCGTTCAACTCCGGTGACCACACGCACACACTGAACTGCCCGGGGACGACCGCGACGATGCCGCCGCCCACACCGCTCTTGCCCGGCAGGCCAACGCGGTAGGCGAAGTTGCCCGCTTCGTCATACAGGCCGCTGGTGGCCATGATGGCGTTGATCTGCTTGGTCTGGCGGGGCGACAGCACCTGCTCGCCGCTGTGCTGACAGAACCCCTGGTTGGCCAGGAAGCCGAAGGCGCGCGCCAGGTCGACGCAGCTCATGCGCAGCGCGCAGCAACTGAAATAGCTGCGCAATACCGCCTCGACTTCGTTATGAAAATTACCGAACGACTGCATCAGGTAGGCCGCTGCGGCATTGCGCGCGCGGTGCTGGTATTCCGACTCGGCGACGTGGTTGTCCACTGTCACATCCGGATTGCCCGACAGGCGCCGGACGAAATCGCGCATCGACAGCGCCGGTGCGGCATAGCGCGACTGGTTGATGTCGCAGATCACCAGGGCGCCGGCATTGATGAACGGATTGCGCGGCTTGCCCCGCTCGAACTCCAGCTGCACCAGCGAGTTGAACGGCTGCCCGGACGGCTCGTGGCCGAGGCGCTGCCAGATGCTTTCGCCGCTGTGGCCGATGGCCTGGACCAGGCTGAACACCTTGGAAATGCTCTGGATGGAAAACGGCGTGCGCGCATCGCCAGCGACATGCACCTGGCCGTCATTGCCGTACACGGCGATACCCAGTTGCTCGGGCACCACGCTGGCCAGCGCCGGGATGTAATTGGCCACCTTGCCCTGGCCGATCAGCGGGCGGACTTCATCGAGAATTTCGTTCAACAGCGCTTGCATGCGTAGAGCCTGTTCAAAGTCTCGCGAGCTAGAGCCATGCAAGGCAAAGACAGGCGAGGAAGCGGAGTTTACAAGCTGTAAATGAGCATTCCGAGCCTGTTTTTAACGCAGCATGGCCGACGCGCAGCAGACTTTGGGCTGGCTCTTCGGCTCGCGGCAGCGCCGGGTGCTTCCCGGCAGGTCAGTGCTAGACGCTTGCGAGCGCTGCGGAATCACAGCGCGCGGCTTGCTCTGCACGGTTCTGCGCCCTAGTCTCGGCCTCTTCCTGTCGACGGCGTAGCCTGATGTCCACCGTTCTCAACGTCCTGTTGCCGATCTTCGGTCTGATTCTGATCGGCTTCATCTGCCGGCGCAGCAATCGCCTGGGGCCGACCGCCGCCTCGGAAATGAATCGCTTCGTGGTCTGGCTCGGCCTGCCGGCCCTGCTCTTCAGCCTCACGGCCAAGGCCGACTGGGCGCAGATCTGGCAGCCCGGCTTTCTGCTCGCCTTCACCGGCGGCATGCTCGCGGTGTTTCTGCTCACCCTGGCGTATCGCTGGAAAACCACCGGCAGCCTGGTCGACGCCAGCATCGACGGGCTCAGTGCCGGTTATGCCAATACCGGCTACATCGGCATTCCGCTGTGCGTACTGGTGCTGGGCGAGGACGGCATGGCGCCGGCATTGATCGCCTCGCTGCTGGTGGTCTGTGTGCTGTTCGGCCTGGCGCTGGTATGCATCGAGGTGGGCCTGCATAGCAAGAAGGGGCTGGGTGGCGCCATCGTGCAGGTGGTCACCGCGCTGCTGAAGAACCCACTGGTGGTGGCCCCCCTGCTCGGTGCGGCCTGGGCAGTGGGCGGCATGCAAATGCCGGCAGCACTGGATGAATTCCTGCGCCTGCTCGGCGCCGCTACGGTGCCCTGCGCCCTGGTCTCACTGGGCTTGTTCCTGGCGCAGCGACAAAGTGGGCCGAGTGAGGGGGTATGGCCGCTGGTGGCACTCAAGCTGGTGCTGCAACCGCTGGTGACCTGGTTCATCGCCTTCGTGCTGCTCGACCTGCCGCCGTTCTGGGCGCATGCCGCCTTGCTGCTCAGCGCACTGCCCACCGGCACCGGGCCGTTCATGCTGGCCGAGTATTACCAGCGCCAGGCGGCGCTGGTGTCGCGGGCGATCCTGTTATCCACCCTCGGTTCGCTGCTGACCCTGTCGCTGATCCTGCTGGCGATCAGCCCTTGAGCTGCAGTTCCACGCCCAGTTGCTGTGACAGGCAGGGCCAACGCTGCCAGGCCGATGCGGTATCCGGCGCCGCCAGGCGCTCACGGTAGGCCTGCACCGAGGACTGGTCGAAGCTGGCGTCATCGAGCATGCCGGCCAGGGCGTGATGCACTGCTTCGTCGAGCTGGTTGGCGAAGGGTTCACCGATCAGTTGATGGGCGATCAGGTTGGCACGCGTGGTGTCCAGCGGGATCAGCGGCTGGCCGAAATGGGCGATGTAGCGGTCATTGACCTCCTCCACCAGGCGATGCGCCAGATAGGCTTCGTCGAGCAGACCCACGAGCCCTTCATGGCCTTGCATCAATGCCGGCGGCTGCAGGAAGAAATGCTCGGCGATCTTCAGCACGGGTTTTACCGCCGCCTCGATCCCCGCCTCCTGCGCCACCTTGGCAGCGGCATCGAGCACATCCGGCACCTGCTCGATATAGGCGATGACGAAAGCCGTCAGCGCATCCGGGGCAGCGTCCTGCGGCAAGCGGATGGCGGGGTGCAGACCATCCAGCTGAGCCTGCAGCATGCGCGCGAGCGCCTGGCTGCCATGTTCCTGCTGGCGCGCCTGGGCGATCAATTGACGAATGGCGACGGTGTTCATGACTACTCCTACATGCCTGGACATGGACGTGAACCTTAGCCGGCCGTTGTGGCGTGCTAAGACGCGATTGTCATAACTTTTTCATACTTATGCGAGTCCGCTATATCCAACTGTTTCAGAATAGCTACACCCCGCATCAGCCGTGGGGTTTAGGACAAAGCTTGCGCGTCTTCAGCCATTTTTGTCTGAACGTTGCGAGGTAAACCTCGCTGTCTATACTCGATTTCGAAAGGCAGTACCTGATGGAACCGGACGGGCTTTGGCACGGGAGGTTTCGGCAGCAGTCGCCAGCAGTCGAGCGTGGCCCGCGGACAGTGATTCCGCCGTACAGGCTCATGGCAGTCGATCCCTTAGCCGCAGGCTCAGCCGGCGGGATAACAAGAACAATCAAGGGGAACCCGCAATGATGCGACATCCACGAGTCTGGATGGGCCTCCTGCTGTGGCTGGCATTGGGCTCGGCGCATGCCCAGTGGACGGTCAACATGACGCCCGGTGTCACTGACGTCAGCCGCTCCGTCTTCGATCTGCACATGACCATCTTCTGGATCTGCGTCGTGATCGGCGTGATCGTGTTCGGCGCCATGTTCTGGTCGATGATCATGCACCGCCGCTCCACTGGCCAGGAGCCTGCGCACTTCCACGAAAGCACCACCGTCGAGATTCTCTGGACCGTGGTTCCCCTGGCCATCCTGGTGGTGATGGCGATTCCGGCGACCAAGACGCTGATCGAGATCTATGACACCTCGGAGTCCGAGCTGGATATCCAGGTCACGGGCTACCAATGGAAGTGGCACTACAAGTACCTGGGTCAGGACGTCGAGTTCTTCAGCAACCTGACCACGCCGCGTTCGCAGATCAACAACCACGAGGCCAAGGGCGAACACTACCTGCTGGAAGTCGACGAGCCGCTGGTGGTGCCGGTGGGCACCAAGGTGCGCTTCCTGATCACCGCCGCCGACGTCATTCACTCCTGGTGGGTGCCGGCACTGGCGGTGAAGAAGGACGCCATCCCCGGCTTTATCAACGAATCCTGGACACGCATCGAGGAGCCCGGCATCTACCGTGGCCAGTGCACCGAGCTGTGCGGCAAGGATCACGGCTTCATGCCGGTGGTGGTCGAGGCCAAGTCCAAGGAAGACTTCGCCGTCTGGCTGGCCGAACGCAAGGAGGCCGCTGCCGCCGAGCGCGAGCTGACCAGCAAGGAGTGGACCATGGACGAGCTGATGGCACGCGGCGAGAAGGCCTACACCACCGCCTGCGCGGCCTGCCACCAGCCCAATGGTGAAGGCTTGCCGCCGATGTTCCCGGCGCTCAAGGATTCGGCCATCGCCGTCGGCCCGGCCGAAGGGCATATCGACATCGTCTACAACGGCAAGCCGGGCACTTCCATGGCCGCTTTCGGCAAGCAGCTGTCGCCGGTCGACATGGCCGCCATCATCACCTACGAGCGCAACGCCTGGGGCAACAATGTCGGTGACATGGTCACGCCCAAGGACATCCTCGATTTCTCCAAGGCGCAGGAGTAAGGACATGAGTGCAGTGATCGACCACGGTCATACTGACCACCACCATGGCCCGGCCAAGGGCCTGATGCGCTGGGTGCTGACCACCAACCACAAGGATATCGGCACGATGTACCTGTGGTTCAGCTTCGCCATGTTCCTCCTCGGCGGCTCGATGGCCATGGTGATTCGCGCCGAGCTGTTCCAGCCGGGCCTGCAGATCGTGCAGCCGGAATTCTTCAACCAGATGACCACCATGCACGGCCTGATCATGGTCTTCGGTGCGGTGATGCCGGCCTTCGTCGGCCTGGCCAACTGGATGATCCCGCTGATGATCGGCGCGCCGGACATGGCCCTGCCACGCATGAACAACTTCAGCTTCTGGCTGTTGCCGGCGGCCTTCGGCCTGCTGGTCAGTACGCTGTTCATGGAGGGTGGCGGGCCGAACTTCGGCTGGACCTTCTATGCGCCGCTGTCGACCACCTACGGGCCGGAGAGCACCACCTTCTTCATCTTCGCCGTGCACCTGATGGGCATCAGCTCGATCATGGGGGCGATCAACGTGGTCGCCACCATCCTCAACCTGCGCGCCCCCGGCATGACCCTGATGAAGATGCCGCTGTTCGTCTGGACCTGGCTGATCACCGCCTTCCTGCTGATCGCGGTGATGCCGGTACTGGCCGGCTGCGTGACCATGATGCTGATGGATATCCATTTCGGCACCAGCTTCTTCAACGCCGCCGGTGGTGGTGACCCGGTGCTGTTCCAGCACGTGTTCTGGTTCTTCGGCCACCCCGAGGTGTACATCATGATCCTGCCCGCCTTCGGTGCGGTCAGCTCGATCATCCCGGCCTTCGCGCGCAAGCCGCTGTTCGGCTACACCTCGATGGTCTACGCCACGGCGGCGATCGCCTTCCTGTCGTTCATCGTCTGGGCGCACCACATGTTCACCGTCGGCATTCCGCTGACCGGCGAGCTGTTCTTCATGTACGCCACCATGCTGATCGCCGTACCCACCGGGGTGAAGGTGTTCAACTGGGCCAGCACCATGTGGCAGGGCTCGATGACCTTCGAGGCGCCGATGCTGTTCTCGGTGGCCTTCGTCATCCTGTTCACCATCGGTGGTTTCTCCGGGCTGATGCTGGCCATCGCCCCGGCGGACTTCCAGTACCACGACACCTACTTCGTGGTGGCGCACTTCCACTACGTGCTGGTACCCGGTGCGATCTTCGGCATCTTCGCTTCGGCCTATTACTGGCTGCCCAAGTGGACCGGCCACATGTATGACGAAACCCTGGCCAAGCTGCATTTCTGGATGAGTTTCATCGGCATGAACCTGGCGTTCTTCCCGATGCACTTCGTCGGCCTGGCCGGCATGCCACGGCGCATCCCCGACTACAACATGATGTTCGCCAACTTCAACATGGTCTCCAGCATCGGCGCCTTCATGTTCGGCGCCACCCAGTTGCTGTTCCTGTTCATCGTCATCAAGTGCATCCGTGGTGGCAAGCCGGCCCCGGCCAAACCCTGGGACGGTGCCGAAGGCCTGGAGTGGACGGTGCCGTCACCGGCGCCCTACCACACCTTCAGTACACCGCCGGAAGTGAAGTAGGAGGTCTGCCGTGAGCGAGGTCATTGCGACTCGTCGTCTGGTTAGCCGTCTGCTGGTCGTGGTGGTGGTGATGTTCTGCTTCGGCATCTTCGTCCTGCCGCCTTTCTACGACGCCATGTGCCGGGTATTCGGCATCAACGGCAAGACGGCAGGGGCCTACCAGGGTGAGCAGATCATCGACGTGGCTCGAGAGGTGCGCGTGCAGTTTCTCGCCACCAATTCGGCCGGGATGATCTGGGAGTTCGGCCCGCAAGCGGACGAAATAGTGGTTCACCCGGGCGAAGCACGCGACATGTTGTTCGTCGCCTACAACCCCAGCGACCAGCCGATGATGGCGCAGGCCGTCCCCAGCGTATCGCCATCGCGGGCGGCGGCCTTCTTTCACAAGACCGAGTGCTTCTGTTTCACCCAGCAGGTGCTGCAGCCAGGCGAACGCATCGAAATGCCGGTGCGCTTCATCGTCGACCGTGACCTGCCACAGGACGTGAAGCACCTGACGCTGGGCTACACGCTGTTCGATATCACGGCGAGCAAACCGCCAGTGGCACAGGCTCCATAAGGAGAACAACAATGTCGAGTCATGAAAGTCACGAGAATTATTACGTACCGGCGCAGAGCAAATGGCCCATCGTTGCCAGCATCGGTCTGTTGGTCAGCTTCTACGGTGTCGGCACCTGGTTCAACGATCTCTCGGCAGAGCGCGAGGGCTCCAACGGCCCACTGATCTTCTTCGTCGGCGGGCTGATTCTGGCCTGGATGCTGTTCGGCTGGTTCGGCAACGTCATCAAGGAAAGCCGCGCCGGCCTCTACAGTGCGCAGATGGATCGCTCGTTCCGCTGGGGCATGAGCTGGTTCATCTTCTCCGAGGTGATGTTCTTCGCCGCCTTCTTCGGCGCCCTGTTCTACATCCGCACCTTTGCAGGCCCCTGGCTCGGCGGCGAAGGTGACAAGGGCGTCACCAACATGCTCTGGGAAGGTTTCGAATACAGCTGGCCGCTGCTGCAAAACCCTGATTCCAAGCTGTTCACGCCACCCAGTGGGGTGATCGATCCGTGGCACCTGCCACTGCTCAATACCATCCTGCTGGTGTCATCGAGCGTCACCATCACCTTCGCCCACCATGCCCTGAAGAAGAACCACCGTGGCCCGCTCAAGGCCTGGCTGGCCGCGACCATCGTGCTGGCCCTGGCGTTCCTGTTCTTTCAGGTCGAGGAATACATCGAGGCCTACACCGAGCTTGGGCTGACCCTGGGCTCGGGCATCTACGGTGCGACCTTCTTCATGCTCACCGGCTTCCACGGTGCGCATGTGACCTTGGGCACCATCATCCTGATCGTGATGCTGATACGCATCATGCGCGGGCATTTCGCCCCTGATCAGCACTTCGGTTTCGAAGCCGCCGCCTGGTACTGGCACTTCGTCGACGTGGTCTGGCTGGGGCTGTTCATCTTCGTCTACGTCCTGTAGCGGGGGCTACCAGGTAACGTGGGATACCAGTTGCCCTGAGTAGAAGCCCCAGGCGATCAGGGCAACGGTGATACCGGTCAGGCCGACACGGACAGTCAGGGCGCCGACCACGCGGGAACCATGGCCTTCATCCCTGACCAGGAAGAACAGGCCGCTGAACAGGCTGACGAGAGTGGCCAACAGCATGAGGACGATCGCGGCCTTGAGCATGCGAGACTCCGGGGGATTGACGTGATGCACTGCAGTATAGCCAGCAACCCCAACCACAACGGCAGGCAGCCATGAACGCCTTCCGCCCCGGCTGGCTGCCCAGCCTGCTGGTCGCCCTGTTGCTGCCGGGCCTGCTCTGGCTGGGTGTCTGGCAATTGCAGCGCGGCGAGGAGAAGCGCCAGCTGCTGGCCAGCTTCGAGGCACGGCGGCAAGCCGAGCCGATCAGCCTCGAGCAGCTCGAACCCATGCCGGACCCTGCCTACCGCCGCGTCCAGCTGCGTGGTTTTCTCGACAGCGAACACAGCCTGCTGCTCGACAGCCGTATCCGCGATGGCCAGGCCGGTGTCGAGTTGCTGCAACCCTTCTATGACCAGCCCAGCGGACTCTGGGTATTGCTCAACCGTGGCTGGCTACCCTGGCCGGACCGGCGTACGCCACCACGCTTCGAGACCCCCGAAGGCATGCTGCAGCTCACTGCCTGGGTCTACGTGGCACCCGCCGCTGGAATGAACCTGGGCGCAGGTACAGCCTCCGAAGGCTGGCCACGGCTGATCACCCGGGTCGAGGCCGACAGCCTCTGGCAGCAGTTGGGCCGTGGCGGCCTGTCTTTCGAAACGCGCCTGCAGCCAGGCCCGGCCAGCTACCGCGTCGACTGGCCGGTGGTGGCCATGAGCCCGAGCAAACATCTCGGCTATGCAGTGCAGTGGTTCGCCCTGGCGGCCGCACTGCTGGGCCTGTTCATCTATCTCGGAATTCACAATGCACGGGAGCATCGTCATGAACCCAGCCATCGCCATGCCTGAAACGCAGCGCAAGGGGCGCGGGCGCCTGCAGCTTCTGCTGATTCTGGCCATCGCCATCGGCCCGATGTTTCTCGCCAGTGCCATGTATCAGTGGCGCTTCTGGGTGCCGGAAACGCGCAGCTACCACGGCGTACTGATCGGTGACGGGCGCACCCTGGCCGACCTCGGCGTGCAGGGTGAGGTGGCACCCCGCTGGCAGATTCTGGTCACGGCGCCGGGTGCATGCGAGGCGGACTGCCAGCAGTTGGTGTACCTGGCGCGGCAGATTCAGATCGGCCTCAACCGCGAGACCGCCCGCGCCAGCCACGGCCTGGCACTGGCCGAACCGCTGAACGCCGACTACGACGCCACACTCAAGCGCGAGTACCCGCAACTCGGTCGCTATCAGCTGGATCTGCAAGCCTATGCCAGGGCCGCCGAGGCCGCGCCGGGCGCACAACTGTGGCTGGTCGACCCGCACGGCAATCTGGTGCTGCGCTACCCGGCCGGCAGCAAGGGCAAGGCCATTCTCGATGATCTGCGCTACCTGCTGAAAATTTCCCTGATCGGTTGACGGCGTGCGCTGCCCCGAGAGGCAGAGCGCCGGCCCAGAGCCCAAGGAGTCGACATGCACAAGCCCGGTTACCGTCTAGCCTTGTTCGCCACCCTCCTGACCGTGGTGGTGGTGCTACTGGGTGCCTACACCCGCCTGACCCATGCCGGCCTGGGCTGCCCGGACTGGCCCGGCTGCTATGGCTTTCTCGGCGTACCGATGAGCGAGCACAAGCAGGCCATCGCCGAGGCACGCTTCCCCGATGCCCCGGTGGAAGTCGCCAAGGGCTGGTACGAGATGATCCACCGCTACTTCGCCGGCGCCCTGGGCCTGGTGATTCTCGTCATCGCGGCCCAGGCCGTGCGCCGCCGCACCGAGCCAGCCCAGCCGCTCAAGCTGCCGCTGGCGATTCTGGCGCTGGTGATCCTGCAGGGCGCATTCGGCATGTGGACGGTCACCCTGCAGCTATGGCCGCAGGTGGTTACCGCGCACCTGCTCGGCGGTTTCGCCACGCTCAGCCTGCTGACCCTGCTCACGCTGCGCCTGTCCGGACGCTTCGCCCCGCTGCAGTTGCCGGCACGCCTGCGCACATTGGCGGCAGCGTGTCTGCTATTGGTTATCGGGCAGATCGCCCTCGGCGGCTGGGTCAGCTCCAACTATGCGGCCGTGGCCTGCGTCGACCTGCCCACCTGTCACGGCGAGTGGTGGCCGGCGATGGATTTTGGCAAGGGCTTTCACCTGACCCAGCACATCGGCCCCAACTACCTGGGCGGGCAGCTCGACAGTGACGCGCGCACCGCCATTCACATGAGCCACCGCATCGGCGCGCTGCTGGTCACGCTGGCGCTGCTGGTGCTGGCCTGGCGGCTGCATGTGGCCGGGCTGTCGCGCCTGGCTGGCCTGCTGCTGCTGGCGCTGGCCGGGCAGGTGGGCCTAGGTATCAGCAACGTGATCTTCCACCTGCCGCTGCTGGTGGCGGTGGCGCACAACGCTGGCGGCGCGGCCCTGCTGCTGAGCATGGTGCTGATCAACTATCGCCTGCGTACGGCAGGTGAGCGCAGGCATGCCGTGCATGCCCACGCAGCTCTGGCGTCCAACGGCCTGCTGCAGGCCGGTAAATAACGAATCAGGGAGAAATGCCATGGCGACCATCCTGCAAGCCCATGCCGAACATGCCACCTGGCGCGATTATCTGGAGCTGACCAAACCTCGGGTGGTGCTGCTGATGCTGATCACCTCGCTGGTCGGCATGTTCCTCGCTACCCGTGCCGGGGTGCCCTGGACGGTGCTGCTGTTCGGCAACCTCGGTATCGGGCTGTGTGCCGGCGCGGCGGCGGCGGTCAACCATGTGGTGGATCGGCGTATCGACTCGATCATGGCGCGCACGCACAAACGGCCGGTCACCGCCGGGCGCGTCTCGCCCGCCGCCGCACTGACCTTCGCCCTGCTGCTGGCCATCGCCGGCATGAGCCTGCTGCTGCTGTTCACCAACGAACTAGCCGCCTGGCTGACGCTGGCCTCGTTGCTCGGCTATGCAGTGATCTACACCGGCTTTCTCAAGCGCGCCACGCCGCAGAACATCGTCATCGGCGGCCTGGCAGGCGCTGCGCCGCCGCTGCTCGGCTGGGTCGCGGTTACCGGCCACCTGAGTGCCGAGCCGCTGCTGCTGGTGCTGATCATCTTCGCCTGGACACCGCCGCACTTCTGGGCGCTGGCCATCCACCGCAAGGCCGAATACGCCAAGGCCGACATCCCCATGCTGCCGGTGACCCACGGCGAGCACTACACCAAGGTGCACATCCTGCTCTACACCCTGGTGATGTTCGCGGTAACCCTGCTGCCCTACGCCATCCACATGAGCGGGCCGCTGTACCTGGCCTGCGCCGTGCTGCTGGGCGTGCGCTTCCTGCATTGGGCCTGGGTGCTGTACCGTGACAGCAAACCGCACGCGGCGATCAACACCTTCAAGTACAGTATCTGGTATCTGTTCCTGCTGTTTATCGCGCTGCTGGCGGACCATTACCTGCTGCTGAATATCTAAGGTTTTTCATGACGCGTACCCACACAACGGTTTTCGTTCTTGTCGCCATCGTCGCCCTGGTGCTGGGGCTGACCGTCAACAAGGTGCTGAGCAGCAAGGGCCAGGGCGACCCGGCCGCGCTGCTCGACGCCGGTATCGTCCTGCTGCCGCAGAACCGCAGCCTGCCGGCGCTGAGCCTGATCGATCAGGACGGCCAGACCGTCGCGGTTGATCAGCTCAAGGGCAACTGGAAGCTGTTGTTCTTCGGCTACACCTTCTGCCCGGATATCTGCCCGGCCACCCTCGCCCAACTGCGCCAGTTGCAGACCCAACTGCCGGAAGAAACCCGCGCGCGACTCGAGGTGGTGATGGTCAGCGTCGATCCGCATCGTGATACGCCGGAGCAGCTGAGCAAGTACCTGGGCTTCTTCAATGCCGGCTTCAAGGGGCTGACCGGCGAAGAGGAAACCCTGCAGAAGTTCGCCAACTCGGTAAGCATTCCCTACATTCCGGCGGACACCAGCAAGGAAAACTACACCGTCGACCACAGCGGCAACCTGGTAATCATCGGCCCAGATGGCACCCAGCGCGGTTTCATCCGCGCACCGATCAACAACGCCAAGCTGGCCGAACAATTGCCGGGGCTGATTTCCGGCAGCTAAGTGTGGCTGTCGCTGACGTCCATCGCAGGTCCGCTCACGCAGAATCGGATTCGGCTGGCGCCAGGCGTGATACCCAGGGCGCACATGAACAAAACCCCCACAGGCTCGCGCCGCATGGGGGTTTCCTTCTTTTGATCCGGCACTTGTGGCACCGGGAGCCTGAGTCCGCTCGGGCGAACCTAACCCGCGTCGGCCGCAGGGGTGCTCAGCTCACAGCTCCAGAGTTCCAACGCCGGCTGGCTCGCTTTTGGCGGGCCGAGCCAGTCGCTCATCGGGCGACAACGCTGGTCAATACACAGTTGGTAATCCCCGGCTTCGGGCGTACGCCCGACTCGCAGGGGTTGCAAAGGCGGTAGCTGACGCTGGTAGTGCCAGCTGCCATTGCGCAGTTCGGCGCCGTCGGGAATCTCCATGCCGGCACCGGAACCCTTGACCCGCGCCTCACCGAGCAGCAGCCCCTCGGTGGTGACGCGGTAATCCTCTTCCCAGCGAACCTTTTCGATGCTGTGCGTCCAGGCCAGGGTGAAGGCCGGCGTGGGCAGCTCTGCCCACACCGCACCGGCCAAGCCCAGACACAGGCCGATCACGCTGTCGCGACCTCGGCGCGGCGAGCGCGCCAGAAGTGCTGAGCGATGAAGATGGCGCTGAGGGCAAAGCCGATTTCGTCACTGATCGGCGTGGCCAGGATCAGGCTGGCGCCAGCAGCGAAACCGAGAATGCGCTCCCACCAGCTCAGTTTGGCCTGCAGGAAGCCGGTGAACACCGCACCCCAGATGCCGATGGCCAGCAACGCCTTGAGACCGACGTAGACGGTTGCCAGCAGACTATCACCCTGCAGCATCAGCGCCGGCGAATACACCGCCATGTAGGGCACGACGAAACCGGCCACGGCGATACGCACGGCCCAGAAACTGATCTTCAGCCCGCGCTCCTTGGCAATCGGCGCGGCAGCGAAGCAGGCCAGTGCCACCGGTGGGGTGAGGTCGGCCATGATGCCGAAGTAGAAGACGAACATGTGCGAGACGATCAGCGGTACACCCAGTTCCAGCAGGGCCGGCGCAGCGATCGAGCTGGTGATGATGTAGTTGGGGATGGTCGGAATACCCATGCCCAGCACCAGGCAGGTGAGCATGGTCAGCACCAGCGACAGGAACAGGTTGTCCTGGCCAATGGCGAGGATGTAGCCGGCGAAGGTGGAGGCCACCCCGGTCAGCGACACCACACCGATGATCACGCCGACCAAGGCGCAGGCGATACCGACCGGCACCGCATGACGCGCACCTTCGACCAGCGCATGCAGGCACAGGGTCAGGGTTTCACGGCCACCCTTGACGAACCAGCAGATCGCCACCAGCGCGGCGATAACGCCAAACACCACGCCGATACCGAGCTGGAAGAAGCCGGCACAGAGTACGCCCAGGGCAATCCAGAAGGCGAAGCGCATGGCCTTCGACGACACCCGCAGGATGATCGCCGAGCCGAGGATGACCATGGCGGTCAGCGCCAGGCCGACAGTACCGGAGAACAATGGCGTGCGGCCAGAGAACAGCAGGTAGATAAGGATGAACAGCGGGATCAGCAGGAACCAGCGCTCACGCACGGCTTTCCACGGATTCGGGCATTCGTCCTTGGGCAGGCCGCGCAGGTTGGCACGCTTGGCCTCCAGGTGAACCATCCAGAATACCGAGCCGAAGTAGAGCAGCGCCGGGATCAGCGCGGCCTTGGCCACCTCGAAGAAGGGTACGTTGATGGTCTCGGCCATGATGAAGGCCACGGCGCCCATGATCGGCGGCATGATCTGGCTGCCCATCGACGAGGTCGCCTCGACGCCACCGGCGAAGGCCGGCTTGTAGCCGAAGCGCTTCATCAGCGGGATGGTGAACTGCCCGGTGGTAACCACGTTGGCCACGCCGGAGCCGGTGATGGTGCCCATCAGTGCCGAGGACACCACCGACACCTTGGCCGGGCCGCCGACCTTGTGGCCGAACAGGCCCATGGCGAAGTCGGTGAACAGCTTGATCATCCCGGCCTGCTCGAGGAAGGCACCAAACAGGATGAACAGGAAGATGTAGGTGGCCGAGACGTAGGTCGGCGTGCCGTACAGGCCTTCGGTGCCGAACGACAGCTGGTTGACGATCTGGTCGAGGCCGTAGCCGCGATGCATCAGATCACCCGGCAGATACTGGCCGAAAAGGCCATAAACGAGGAAGCAGGCACAGATGATCGGCAGGGCGATCCCCATGACCCGGCGCGCGGCTTCGAATACCAGCACGATCAGGGTCAGGCCGACGATCATGTCGCCAGTGGTCAGGTCACCGGAACGCTGAATCAGGTCCGCCTCGAAGTACCACTGGTAGATGGCCGTGGCCATGCCAGCCAGGCCCAGCAGCCAGGCCAGCGGTTGCCACGGACGCCCCTTGCCGAGGGCCGGGAAGCTGATGAACACCAGCAACAGCAGAAAGCCGACGTGTACCGCACGCAACACCTGAGTGGATACCGGATGGAAAGCGGCAGTAACGATCTGGAAGATGGAGAACAGCAGCGCAACGGCAAAAAGCGCCTTCGGCCAGTCAGACGGGCTGGCCGCCAGGCCGTTGTTTTGTTCACTCATGGAGTGCACACCTCATGACTACTTCGATTGCGGTGACAGAGTCGCCAACAAAACCCACCGCCAGCGGGCGACGGTTTTATTCGCGCTTCTGTGAGAGCCGGACCGCGACGGACTCGTCGCGGCCCGTGTCGTAATTACAGTGCGCCGGCTTCCTTGTAGAAGCGCTCGGCACCCGGGTGTAGCGGAATCGGCAGGTTCTTGGTAGCGCTTTCCAGCTTGATGTCCTTGGCCGCAGAGTGAGCGGTGCCCAGGCGGTCAAGGTTGTCGAACATCAGCTTGGTCATCTGGTAGGCCACTTCGTCGGAGACGCCCTCGTGAGTGACCAGAATGTTGTTGATCGCCACGGTGGGCACATCGGCGTCCTGACCATCATAGGTACCGGCCGGGATGGTGGCAGCCTCGTAGGCAGCGTTGTCGATCTTCGCGGTCACTTCGGCCGGAATGGCGACGAAGCTGATCTTCATGGTCGAAGCCAGATCACGAATGGCCGCCATGCCCAGACCGGAGGACTGCAGAGTGGCGTCCAGCTGACGGTTCTTGATCAGCTCGACCGACTCGGCATAGGGCAGGAACTCGACCTTGCCCATGTCCTGGTAGCTCAGGCCAGCGGCTTCGAAGATGGCGCGGGCGTTCAGCTCGGTGCCGGACTTCGGCGCGCCGACGGAGATGCGCTTGCCCTTGAGGTCTTCCAGAGTCTTGATACCGGATTCGGCGTTGGCGACGATCTGGATGTAGTTCGGGTAGGTGCCGGCAATGGCGCGGATCTTCTTCAGCGGCGTCTTGAAACCAGCGTCTTCGACACCGTTCCAGGCATCACCGACCGAGTCACCGAGGGCGAACGCCAGCTCGCCACGACCGGCCTGCAGCAGGTTGAGGTTCTCTACCGAGGCCTTGGTCGCCTGCACCGAGGTCTTGGAGCCTTCGATACCGTTGCTGTACAGCTGTGACAGGGCTACGCCAATCGGGTAGTAAACACCGCTGGTGCCGCCGGTAAGGACGTTGATGAAAGTCGGTGCGGCGAGCACGGCGGTGCTGGCAGTGATGGCCGCAGCAGCGGCAAACAGGCTGATTTTCTTGGTCAGACGCATGGAAGTATCTCCGTCGTTGTTATGGCTTTATGCAGAGTTTCACTTTAGACGACGCTACAAGGGCGACGTCGGCGTTACGCGATCAGCCGCGCAGGGCGCGACACAGGACAAGAGCCGCGACAGACGCGGTGGGGAGACGGCCCATGCACGGCAACGAGTGCGGCATGGCGCGAGGGACATGGCTGTTCATGGGCTGACCTCTTGTCATTGTTATGGTCGCCGCGTCGGCAAGGTGCTGCGCGGCTATATCTGCCGTAGCAGATGCCGTGCCAGAGCTGAAAAGCCCGAGATAGAGGGGGTTTATCCAGAGATCGCGCGGTCACTGAGCGGTAAACCGCCTACATCCGTGACAGAGTCGGCAAAAATCCGCTTATTGAGGTACGCACCCTGTAGGAGTCGCGCCTCGCGGCGAATTGCAGCCATCGCGAAATAGCAAAAGCTTCGCCCTGGGGCGGGGCTCCCACAGGTCAAGCCGGCTACCACACCGGCAGGCGGTACGTCATTCCTCTCCACCCGGCAGATAATCACCGCGCGTCAGGCCATGGCGCTGCATCTTCTCATTGAGGGTGCGACGCGGTAGCTGCAGCATCTCCATCACCGCCGTGATGTTGCCCTGACAGTGCAGCAGGGCGTTGTGCAGGCATTGCGCCTCGAAGGCCTCCATCTGCTGTGCCAGTGCCTGGCCGGCGAAGCGCTCGGCCGGCGGCGGGCTGGACAGCCCCAGGGCATGACGCTCAGCGGCGTTGATCAACTCGCGGACGTTGCCCGGCCAGTCATGCCCGAGCAGACGCGCCAGCTCGCTCGGCGCCAGCGGTGGCGCTTCGCGGCCATGACGCAGCGCCGCCTCATGCGCGAAGTGCTCGAACAACAGCGGGATATCCTCGCGGCGTTCGCGCAGCGGTGGAATGTGCAGGGTGGCGACGTTCAGGCGATACACCAGATCCTCGCGGAAACGTCCGGCCTTCACTTCATCGAGCAGATCCGGCTTGGCCGCGCTGATCACCCGTAGATCGACCTGAATGCTCTTATTCGAGCCGAGCCGTTCCAGGGTTTTTTCCTGCAGCACGCGCAGCAGTTTGACCTGCTGCGCCAGCGGCATGCTTTCCACCTCGTCGAGGAACAGGGTGCCGCCGTCGGCATGCTCGATGCGGCCGATACGTCGCGCCTGGGCACCGGTAAAGGCGCCGCTCTCGTGACCGAACAGCTCGCTTTCGAAGATGCTCTCGGGAATCGCCGCGCAGTTGAGCGCGGCAAAGGCCTTGCTCGCGCGCGAACTGAAGTCGTGCAGGCAGCGCGCGACGCGCTCCTTGCCGCTGCCGGTCTCCCCCCGGATCAGAACGTTGACCGAAGTACCGGCCAATTCGAGGATCTGCCGGCGCAGGTTTTCCATCGGCCGGGAAATACCGATCAACTGACTCTCGATACGCCCCTTGTCAGCCACCTGCTGGCGTAGCTGGCGGTTCTCACAGACCAGGCGGCGCTTGTCCAGGGCACGGCGCACGCTGTCGAGCAGGCGCTCGGGGGTGAAGGGTTTCTCGATGAAGTCATAGGCGCCCTGACGCAGTGCCTGCACGGCCATGGGCACATCGCCATGCCCCGTGACCAGGATCACCGGCAGGTCGGTATCGATCTGCAACAGCTTGTCGAGCAATTGCAGGCCATCAGTACCGGGCATGCGCACATCGCTGACGACGATGCCGGGGAAGTCACGGTCGACCAGGGCCAGGGCTTCGGCTGCACTGGCGCAGCTGCGCACCTCGAAACCGGACAGCTCCAGCCACTGCTGCACCGCTTCGCGAATCGCCGCTTCGTCGTCGACCACTATGACCTGAGCGCTCATGCCACCTCCTCTCGAGAACAGGCCGCAGTGTAGCCCGGATGAAATCCGCAGAGGCAACCCGCAGCCTAAGGATGAGAACCCGTAGGAGCGGCTTTAGCCGCGATGGCCGAGCCTGCAAACCCTGGTCGTAGATACTGTTATCTGGCGCAAGCGACATGGAGTTCGGGGTCGAACTTTCGTCCGGACTTCAGCACGCCAAAGGCCACATGCACGAGTTTGCGCATCATGGCACCGATGATGACTTTGGCTGGCTTGCCGTTACCGGCAAGCCGGTCACGATAGCGACGCCCCCAGTCGGTTCTGTACAGAGCCACCATCGCGGGCATGTACAGCGCACTGCGCAGCCGTGAGTGACCGACCTTGGACATCCGCGGCTTGCCCCTGACGCTGCTGCCAGACTCATACGCACGCACGCTCAAGCCGGCAAAGGCAACGAATTGGCGCGCCTTGTCGAAGCGTTCTCCTCCCAGGCCGTAGGCCAATAGAACGGATAAGGTGCGTTCCCCAAGACCAGGGATGGAGATCAGCAGCTCACGCTTGCCTCGTAACGTCGGGTCATCATCAAGCGTCTGGGATATCTGCAGTTCAATACGCTTGATCTCTTCGTCGAGCCATTGCAGGTGCTTGTCCAGACTTTCACGCACCGAGTCACGGGCCGACTCGATCCGGTTCTTTTCCTCGGTGCGCATGGTCACTAGGCCTTGAAGGCGCAGTACCAGCGCTTTTAACCGCTGCTCCGAAAGTGATGGAGCAACCCAAAGGGCAGGTTGTCGTTGCCGACAATAATCAGCCAACGCCTTTGCATCGATTGCATCAGTCTTGCTACGCAGACCCAGCGATTGAGCATGGGCTTTGGCCAGGGCTGGATTGATGACACTGACGCGATGCCCCGCATTGGCCAGATGTACAGCCACTGCCTCCCAGTAGATGCCCGTAGCCTCCATACAGATGTGCACTGTTGCTTGGGCGTGCTGATCGATCCAAGCGCACAACCCGACAAACCCTTCGGGGTTATTGGCGAAGACCTTGTTCTTGAATTTTGCACCCAGCATCAGGGCGCAATCGATTTTCTTCTTGGATATGTCGATTCCCAGAGGGATGAAGTCAAAAGAGCTCATGGCTTGCGCGATCCACCTTGTGAATGCTGACTCACGGCTTGGCCGGGTCGAAGATACTGTCCGATCTCTGGCAAGTTAAAGCAGGCAAACCGGTGCGAAATCTACATCACGGCCTTGTCGCCAAGGGTGGATACGGCATCCGGGTGCCTTGTGCTCAAGAGCGACTTGAGCAAAAACAAAATACAAGGGTGGATGACGCTGTTTTCATCCACCAAGATTGGGGGCCATCGGTGGATGGGTGAAGCGTCATCTACCCTACGCCACGGTATCAAGGCGCGGCCGGCAGCCTCATGGTGAATACCGCACCCCGTTCACCGTTGTGCGCCTCCAGGCTACCGCCCAGATCACGCACGATACCGTAGGACACCGCCAACCCGAGCCCCAGACCCTGCCCCACCGGCTTGGTGGTAAAGAAGGGCTCGAACAGGCGAGCCAGGGTTTCCTCGGCGATGCCGCCGCCGCTGTCCTCGACGCTGAGCAGGCAACCATTGCCTGCCCGGGCGATACGCACCAGCAACATGCGCGAATCGCTCTCGGCCATGGCATCGAGGGCGTTGTGCAGCAGGTTGAGAATCACCTGTTCGATGCGAATGGCATCGCCAAGCACTTCGACCTGGTCATCGATCTCTGTACGCAGCTCCACCTGCTCGCTGCGCATGCGCGGCGCCAGCAGTTGCAGCGCCTGCTCCAGTACGTCACCCAGGCACAGGCGCTCACTGAGGCCGGCCGGTGTCTTGCGGGCGAAGGTCTTGAGGTGGCTGGTCAGCGCGGCCATGCGCTGCAGCAGGCCATCGATACGCTGCAAGCCATCACGTGCGGCTTCCGGGCGGCCGCTGTCGAGCAAAAGGCGCAGGCTGCCGAGCTGCATCTGCAGGGCGGTCAGCGGCTGGTTGATCTCATGCGCCAGGGCCGCCGACATTTGCCCCAGGGCCGCCATCTTGGCGGCATGCACCAGGCCATCCTGGGCTTCACGCAGTTCGGCAGTGCGCAGCGCCACCTCACGCTCCAGGCGTTCGCGGATGCCGGCCTGCAAGCGCTGGTTCTTGCGCCGCTGGAAGAGAAACAGCAACAGAAAGGCGAAGGTCATCCACACCCCGGCAGCCGCCAGACGGTAACTGCGCATACTGTCGGCCAGGCCCAGCGGCTCGCTGAGCAGGTGCAGGGTCCAGCCCTCCTCGGGCAGGTGCAGGCGCTGCCAGAGATAATCCGCTGTACCGTCAGGGCCGTCGAAACCGGCCCAGTCGGCATCATCATCGACATGCCGGTGTACCTGATGCGCCAGCGGCTGCAGCGCCTGCTCGGCATAGCGGCGCACCTCCACCAGCTCGTCCCGCGCCCGCTCGTCGAGCGGCTGCAGGGCGCGGAAACGCCAGGCCGGCTTGTTGCTGAGAATCACCACCTGATAGCTGTCGGCGACCAGCAGCACACCGGGTTGATCGACCCATTGGCGCTGCAGCTCTTCCAGCTCCAGCTTGACCACCAGCACGCCAAGCAGCTCGCCGTCATCATCGCGAACCACATGCGACAGGAAGTAACCGGGAATGCCGGTGGTCACGCCCACCGCGAAGTAACGCGCGCCGCCTTCACGAACCGCGTTCTGGAAGTACGGACGGAAGGCGTAGTTGTTGCCGACGAAGCTGCTCCAGTCGCGCCAGTTGCTGGCCACCAGGGTTTCACCACGGGCATCGAGCAGGTACAGCACGGTGGAGCCGGCCGCCGCATTGAGCCGTTCCAGCCGCTGGTTCAGGGCCAGGCGCAGTTGGCGATCCTGTGGTGCGCGCAGCAGGCTGCGGATGTCACTGTCCAGCGCCAGCACCTCGGGCACCGAACTGAAGCGCTCGACCAGGGTGCGAATGGACTGCGCGTACAATTGCAGTTGCCCACGCGCCTCGACGCTGCGCTCATCCCAGGCGCGTTCCTCGGCATAGCGGCCACCGAGCCAGAGACTCAGCAGCAAGCCGGCGACAATGGCCAGTACGGTCAGCAGAACGCGATAGCGGGGGCGCTGCGGCAGGGGCATGAGCGGCTCGACTGATAGAAGACGAGCTGCATCTTACTGCATCGGGCCAGCACTAACGGCGCCGCAGCATCGCCAGGAAAAACACCCCGCCGATGGCCGCGGTGACGATGCCGATGGGCAAATCCTGCGGCGCCAGCCAGGTGCGCGCAGCGACATCGACCCAGACCAGGAACAGCGCCCCCAGCAGCGCCGCCACCGGCAGCAGGCGGCGATGCTCGGCGCCGACCAGAAAGCGCGCCACGTGCGGCAGCATCAGCCCGACGAAGCCAATGGCGCCGGACAGCGAGACCAGCACCCCGGTGAGCAAGGACGCTACCACGAATACCACGAGGCGCACGCGGCGCGGCTCCAGGCCCAGGCTCACCGCACTCTGCTCGCCGGCCATCAGCGCGTTCAGCGCGCGGCCCAGGCCGAGCAACACGGCCAGCGCCAGCACCAGGCACAGCGCCGGCAGCCAGAGCAGTTCCCAGCGCGCCAGGCCCAGGCCGCCGAGCATCCAGAACAGCACCGAGCTGGCCGCATGCGGGTTGCCCAGGTACAGCAGCAGGTTGCTCGCCGCCATCATCACGAACGACACCGCCACCCCAGCCAGCAGCAGGCGGTCGCTCTCCAGGCGCCCGCCCCGACTGGCGATGGCCAGCACCAGCAGCATGCTCGCCAGGGCGCCGATGAAGGCCGCCAGCGGCAGGCTGAGCAACCCGGCGAACTCGCCCAGGTAGAGCACCACAATCACCGCACCGAAGGCCGCACCGGAGCTGACACCGAGCAGATGCGGATCAGCCAGCGGGTTGCGCGTTACCGCCTGCAGCGCCGAGCCCACCAGCGCCAGCCCGGCGCCGACCAGCGCACCGAGCAACACCCGTGGCGCGCGCAGTTGCCAGACGATGCTGGCCTGACCGACGCTGACTGGCACCTCGGGCGCGATACCGAACAGGTGCTGGCCGAGAATCGCCCATACCCGTTCGAGCGGCACCTGCGCCGCGCCGAAAGCCAGCGACAGCGCACAGGACAGCGCCAGCAGCACGCCCAGGCCAAGCAGCAACAGCCGAAAACGCGTCAAGGCGCAAAGACCTCGGGATGCAGCGCAGTAGCCAGGGTTTCGACGGCGGCGGCGTTGTCCAGGCTCGGCGTGACGGCCAGATAGGGCAGCACCACAAAGCGCTTTTCTCGTATCGCGGTCACGCCCTGCAACGCCGGGTGCTGCAACAGGAAGTCGCGCTTCTGCGCCGCCGTGCGCTCGCCGTAGTCGACGATCAGGATGACCTCGGGGTCTTGCTCGACCACCGCCTCCCAGCCCACCTTGATCCAGCTGCCGGCCACACCATCCATCACGTTGTGCCCGCCGGCCGCCTCGATCAGCGGCTGCGGCATGCCCAGGCGCCCGGCGCTGAAAGGCAGGTCTTCGCCGCTGTCGTAGACGAACATCCGCGGTCGAGCGGGCTGCTCGCCCAGGCGCGCCTGCACCGCCGCCACCCGCATCTGCATGCCCTGCACCAAAGCCTCGGCGCGCGCCTCGACGGCGAAGATGCGGCCCAGATTGCGCAGATCGTTGTAGACATCCTCGAGACTGGCGACGCGGCCCGGTATGACGTGGGCGCAGGACTCGCTCAGCTCGTATACCGGGATGCCGAAGCGCGCCAGGCTGGTCGGGGTGATCTCACCGCCGATGCGCATGCCGTAGTTCCAGCCGGCAAAAACGAAGTCGGCGCCGGCACCCAGCAGGTTTTCCAGCGACGGATAACGCGCGGCCAGTTCAGGCAGGCCATCGAGCTGCTCGCGCATGCTCGGATCGAGGGTCTTCCAACCGCTGATGCCGGTGTAGCCGACCATACGCTCGCGCAAGCCGAGGGCCAGAAGCATGGCGGTCATGTTGACGTCATGGCTGACCGCGCGCTGCGGCGGCTGGGCGACGCTCACCTGACGGTCGCAACTGGTGACGGTCACGGCCCAGACGGGGCTGACCAGCAGCAGCGTAGAGAGCACGAGCGTGTGTAGGAGCGGCTTCAGCCGCGAATGGCACAGAGTCATCAAACAATCCAGGTAATACGCGGATGCCCCGCCAGTGGATGGGTATCGACCAGCGCCTGCACGCCAAACACCTGCTGCAGCAGCTCGGCGGTCAGCACTTCGGCAGGCGTACCAACGGCCACCAGGCGGCCCTGGTCGAGCACGCAGAGACGGTCGCAAAAGGCCGCCGCCAGGTTCAGGTCATGGAAGCTGGCCAGCGTTGCCAGGCCCAGCGATTTGATCTGCCGCAGCAGTTCGAGCTGATAGCGCGGGTCGAGGTGGTTGGTCGGCTCGTCGAGGATCAGCAGTTGCGGCTGCTGCACCAGGGCGCGGGCGAGCAGGGCGCGCTGCTTCTCGCCGCCCGAGAGGCAGGCGAAGGGCTGCTGCGCCAGGTCGCTCAGGCCAACACGGGCCAGCGCCTGATCCACCAGGCGCTGGTCCTCAGCATCGTCGCCATCGAACAGGCCCTTGTGCGGCGTACGGCCCATGGCCGCCACCTCGTGCACGCGCAGGCCGAAGTCCTGCGGAAATTCCTGCAGCAGCACCGCCACGCGCTGCGCGCTCCAGCGCGGCGGGCGCTGCCACAGCGCCTCGCCGTCCAGTTCGACCTGGCCACTGCATGGTCGCTGGAAACGGTAGGCGCAGCGCAGCAGGCTGGTCTTGCCGCTGCCGTTGGGGCCGATCAGCCCCAGCAGCTCGCCGTCGCCGACGTCCAGGTCGATGCCGTCGAGCAGCGGACGCTGGCCATCGGGCGACCAGGCCAGCGCCTTGATACGCAAACGCGGGGTCATCAGAAGCTGTAATCCGCCGTGACGAAGAACGAACGCGGCGCGCCCAGGTACCACTGCTCGCCGTCGCCGCTGGCGCTGGTGGCGTACTGGCGGTCGAACAGGTTGTTCAGCTCAAGGCCCAGGCGCACATCCGGCAACACCTGCCAGGCGATGTTGGCGTCGACCACGGTGTAGCCGGGCACCTTAGCGGTATTGGCGTTATCGACATAACGCGCATCGACATAACGCGCGCCGATGCCGGCCTCCACGCCGCCACCGAGCGCCTTGTTCAGCCACAGGTTGGCGGTGCGCCGCGGCACGTCGGTCGGGCGATTGCCGCTGCGGTCGCCGCCGCCATCGATGAAGTCGTCATACTCGGCGCGCACCAGGGCGGCGTTGGCCGACACCTGCCAGCCCTGACCCAGCGCCAGTTCCAGGGTGGCCTCCAGGCCATCGGACGACTGCTGGCCGATCTGCTCGGTGGGCGAGGTCGGCGTTTCGCGGCTGAGCAGCTTCTTCTTGACGATGTGATAGGCCGCCAGCGACCACTCGCCCTGGCCATTCCAGAACATCTGCTTGAGGCCGATTTCGCTCTGCCTGGCTTCGCTAAGGTCGAACTGCTGCTGAGTCGGGTTGAGGGTCAGCAGGTTGCTCACGCCCTCGGTGCTGGTGGCGTACTGGCCGTACAGCGACAGTTCCGGGGTCAGGGTGAAGACCAGGCCGGCGCGCCAGTTGTCGCCGCTGAGGCTGCGGTCGGCGCTGCTGCCATCGATCAGGTTGTCGCGCTGCAGATGCACCTGGTCGCGGCGCACGCCGGTGACCAGCGACAGGCGCTCGGTCAGCTGGGTGCGGTTCTCGGCGAACAGCGAGAACTGCCGCGCCAGGTTGCGCTCGCGCGGGCCGTAGCCGAGCGGATCGGTACTCTGGTACTGCCCGCCGTCGGAGCCGGCCAGCGGCACGCTGTCGCTGAAACTGCTGGAAAAATCATGCTGGCGGGCGAAGTGGATGCGGTTGTAATCCACCCCGGCCACCGTGCGGCTGTCGAGGCCGAACAGGGTGTGATCGAGGGTGAAGGTCTGGCGGTCGCCGACCTGTTCCTGCGTGTGCTTGATCCGGTAAAACTCGCCGCGCTCGACCGTATCGCCCGGCTGCCAGCGATAGGCCTCGGCATTGCGCCAGTAGCGCTGGGTCTTGATGTAGTAGAGCTGGTTGCTGGCGCTGAGCGTGTCGTTGATGCGCCAGTCCGTCACCAGGCGGGTGATCTGGTCGTTGTAGCGGATATCCGCGTCGGCGACGTTGTAATTGCGCTCGCGGATGCTCTCGCGGTACTTGCCTGCCACCAGCGGCGTGCCGAGATAACGCATCGGGCTCTGATCGCCATGGTCGTGGGACAGGGTGAAGCTCAGGTCGTCATTGGCGTCCCAGCGCAGGGCGGCGCTGAGCGCCAGGCTATCCGAATCACCCCGGTCGACCCAGCCATTGCTGGCCTGCTGATTGATGTTGAAGCGGTAGCTCAGTTCGTCACTCAGCGAACCGCCGCTATCCAGCGCGGCCTGGCGGCGGTCATCGCTGCCATAGCCGAGGCGCAGCTGGTTGCGGATCTCGCCGGCGAAGGGCTTCTTCGGCACCACGTTGATCACCGCGCCGGTGGCGCCCTCGCCGTAGAGCACCGAGGCCGGGCCGCGCAGCACGTCGATACGCGCCACCGACCAGGTGTCCACCGGGAAGGTCACGGTGCCGGCGCCGACGTACTGGCGAGTACCGTCGTATAGCTGCATGGTCGCCGCATGGCCGGTGAAGCCGCGCGCCGACAGCGCGGTGCCGCCATTGCCGGGCGAGCCGATGCTGCTGATGCCCGGTGTGCGGGTCACGGCGTCCTGCACCGAGAGGTTGTTGCGCCCACGTACCTCGGCGCCGCTCAGGCTGCTGGTGCTGGCCGGGGTTTGCAGGGCCGACAGCTGCAGGCGCGAGCCGGACGTGGTGGGTGTATGCAGATCGCTCTCGCCTTCCTCGGCAGCGTGCGCCTGGACGGTGACGTCAGGCAGATCGACTGGAGAGGCGCTGGCCATGGCTGAAGCAGCCAATAGCAACGCGAACGATGCACAGGTTTGGAACAGGGGATAGCGCGCCATATTGCTTCCATCGCAAAGAGAAAAGGCACGGCAATCCGATGGAAATGCGCAACAGCAGACAGGGGCACGGCGGCGCCCTACTGGAGTCAACGCCCGCCCACCGCGGGTTGCCAGACACAAACGACTCCAGGCCGGTCTCCGGGCTTGCGAGGGTCATGAACGCATCACCTTCCCATGCGCGTGGCGCACAGTGGCATCTCGATGCGGTCGCTCGCTTACCGTTGCGGGGGCAGCGTCGGACTTCAACCGACTTCCCGTTTCACCTCACGCGCGGCGGCGTGAGACACCTGAAGCGGGGCGGATATGACCACCCGCACCCGCTCAAGTCAAGGCGCGGGAACAATTGTGGGAGGCGCTTTAGCGGCGACTTCTCGTAGCCTGGATTGGCCGCAGGCGTAACCCGGATGCCTACTTGCCGCCCTGCTCATCGATCCGCAACTCCGGCAGCGCCTGGCCTGCCACCAGACGCTCATCGACCAGGCGAATCACCGCAGCCTCGTCGGCGATGCCGTACCACTCGCCCTGTGGATAAAGGCTCGCGGTCGGCCCCAGATCGCAAGGGAACTGACACTGACTGCGGGTGATATGCACACCGCCCTCGCACTCCAGCTTGCCGGCGGCCTTGAGCCGCTGGCGCAGGGTTTTCCACAGGCCCAGCGCGCCCTTGCGCGTGCAGCGCGGGCCGTTGCACAGCAGCAGGCGCTGCGCATGCGGCGGGATCTGCGACCAGGCGTGGTGTTCCGGTACAGGCGGCACGTCGCTGCAGGAAAGATGCGCTTCGCAATTCGCCAACAGCGCGCTCAGGCCATCGAGCCAGGTATCTTCAAGCGCCGTGCAGACCACGAACACCTCGGCTCCGTCACCGCGTTCGACGATACACTGGCGCAGCCAATCGCGGTGCGCAGCATCGGCGCGCGGCTCCAGATCCACTACCAGCAGTGGTCGCGGCGCCTGGTCGATGGCCTGCCAAAAATCGTCCTGCTCAATGTCGTGCAGGTGCGCTTCGCCCAGCAGCGCGGTGATGCGCTGTTGCAAGCGCTCGGACGAAGCTCCACGACCCAGGCCGGGGCCGATAAACAGGATGCGGGCGTAGGGGGCTTGGCTCATCAGCGGGCTCCGAAAGGGCCGGCAGTCTAACAGTCAGCCGTAGCCCGGATGCAATCCGGGGCGGTTTTACGGACGGAGGCAAGCCCGGTGCGCACGGCGCACCCTACGGAACTCGCGCGGCCCTCAGGGTGGATATCGCTTTTTACATCCAGCGCAACGGTGGATCGATGCATCGTCCCGTCATCGCGCTATTCACCCGCCCTACGACAGTGCCTGCCATAGGCTGTCCAGGTCCGCGAACTCGCGCGTTACCGCCGGCAACTGCGGGCGACGCACCAGCAAAACCGGCAATCCAAGCTCACGGGCGACCTGCAGCTTGGGCTCGGTGGAGGCGCTGCCGCTGTTCTTGCTCACCAGCACGTCGCAGCGGATGCGCGCGAATAGCGCGCGTTCCTCGTCCAGCGAGAACGGCCCACGCGCGCCGATGATCTCGGCACGTGGCGGCGCCGGCTCGGCCTGCAGGCAGCGCACCGTCCAGTGCTGGTGCTCGGGAATCTCGTGCAGATGGGCCAGCGGCTCGCGCCCCGAAGTGAAAAACGGCCGCTGGAACGGCGTCAGCGCACGGATCAGTTCATCCCAGTTATCCACCTCGCGCCAGTCGTCATCCGCGCCCGGCTGCCAGCCGGGTCGGCGCAGGGCCCAGCAGGGCACGCCGGCAATCTCCGCGGCGCGGGCGGCGTTATGGCTGATCTGTGCGGCATAGGGGTGAGTCAGATCCAGCAGTAGTTCGATGCCTTCGTCGGCGACAAAGGCTGCCAGGCCTTCAGCACCGCCAAAGCCGCCGACGCGCACGTGGCACGGCAGATCGTCCGGCACCCGGCCCAGCCCAGCCAGGCTGTAGATCGTCTCTGGCCCAAGCCGGCGCGCCAGGCGCAGCGCCTCAGTGGTGCCGCCGAGCAGCAGGATCCGCGCACTCATGGCTTGCGCACCGTCAGCAGGGTGATCGGCAGCGCCGCGCGCCAGGTGTCGAAGCCGCCCAGGGGCTGTGCCTGGGCCACGGTCAGGCGCAACAGCTCGCCGCCGTGCTGCTCGCGGAAACTTACCAGCGCCGCCTCGCTCTGGATGGTCACGGCATTGGCCAGCAGACGCCCGCCCGGCTTGAGCGCAGCCCAGCAGTCATCCAGCACACCGGGCACGGTGACGCCACCGCCGATAAAGATCGCGTCCGGCGCCGGCAGCCCCGCCAGCGCCTCGGGCGCATGCCCCGCGACCAGTTGCAGGGCCGGCACACCGAGGGCATCACGGTTGTGGCGGATATGCGCCTGGCGCCCCTCGTTGGCCTCGATGGCGATGGCGCGGCAGGCCGGGTGCGCGCGCATCCACTCGATGCCGATGGAGCCGCACCCCGCGCCGACATCCCACAGCAGCTCGCCAGGCAGCGGCGCCAGGCGCGCCAGGGTCACGGCACGCACGTCGCGCTTGGTCAGTTGGCCGTCGTGGCGGTAGGCGTCGTCCGGCAGGCCGCAGGTCGGCGGCAGCAGTTGTGCCCCGGCGTCGGCCAGGCACTCCACCGCCAGCAGGTTGAGATCGGCGCCGCGTGGCAGGTTCCAGCTCGCGGCCAGGCCATCGACACGGCGCTCATGCGGCCCGCCAAGGTGCTCCAGCAGGGTCAGGCGACTGGCGCCGAAACCACGTGCGCTGAGGGCTTCGGCGACCTGCGCAGGGGTATCGCCATCGGCGCTCAATACCAGCAGGCGCACGCCGGGGTAGAGTTTGCCGTTGAGCGTGGCCAGCGGCCGGCCAACCAGGGAGACCACCTCCGTCTCCTGCAGCGGCCAACCCAGACGCGCCGCCGCCAGCGATACCGAGGACGGCGCCGGCAATACCAGCAGCTCATCGGCCGGCACCTGGCGCGCCAGGCTGGCACCGACGCCGTAGAACATCGGGTCGCCACTGGCCAGCACGCACACCGCCTCGCCACGCCACGCCAGCAGTGGCTCAAGGTCGAAGGGGCTGGGCCAGCTTTCCCGCTCGCCACTGATGCACGGCGGCAGCAGCGCCAGTTGCCGTGGCGCACCGACGATGCGCGTGGCCGCCAGCAACGCACGACGTGCGGCCTTGCCCAGGCCCGAGTAGCCGTCTTCGCCAATGCCCACCAGGGTCAACCAGGGCTTCATCCAATATCCTCGCACAGGCCCGACAGACCGCCTGTCCGCGCTCCGGGCAAAGCGGGCATAATAGCGCCTTCGTCGGTGCCCTTGAGTCGATATGACTCTGCAACGGGCCTAAGAGGGAATCCGGAGCGATCATCGATCGTGACCGAGCTGCCCCCGCAACTGTAAACAGCGAGTCTGTCGCCACTGTGCCACTGGGAAACCGGGAAGGCCGCGCCAGATGAAGACCTGTCAGCCAGGAGACCTGCCGACGAACGCTGGTCGCGAGTGCCAACATCGGGCGGGGTGTACCGATGCCATTGAATTCCCCTGTCCCAGGGCGATTTCTGCTGGTTCGGTCGCCGCGCCTTAGTTTGGTGATTACCGTGCGCGACCGTCCAACCCGTGTTCATTTTCCCGTCCCGCGCCACAGTGCGTGTCCCGGTCTGCTGCGCATCGTCCCCGCGCTGGATGGCGGTATCTGCCGCATCAAGCTGCCCGGTGGCGTGCTGCGCAGCGCCCAGGCGCGAGCGATTGCCGAAGCGGCGCGGCAGCATGCCAGCGGCATGCTGGAGCTGACCAACCGCAGCAACCTGCAGATCCGGGGCGTCTTGCCCAGCCAGGAAAGCGCGCTGATCGATGCCCTGCTGAGCGCCGACCTTGGCCCACGCGTGGCCGCCGCCGATGACGTGCGCAATCTGCTGCTCAGCCCCGCCGCCGGCCTCGATCCGCAGGCGCGGATGGACGTGCACCCGCTGGCCGACCAGTTGCTCGACCTGCTGCAGGACACCCCGGCGTTGCATGCCCTGTCGGCCAAGTTCGCCCTGCAACTGGATGGCGGCGAAGCCCTGGCCATGCGCGAACACCCGCACGACCTGTGGCTCGCCGCCGAAGACGACCAGCACCTGCTGCTGGGCCTGGCCGGCTGCCCCGTTGACACGCCGCTGGCGCGTATCGATGTGACACAGACCATCGAATTGGTGCGCCAGCTGCTGCTGCTGTTCCTCGAACTGGCCACGCCCGAACAAACGCGCATGCGCCAGTTATTGGCACAGATCCCGGCCCGCGAGCTGTTGCAACGCCTGCAGACGCGTCTGGACTTTACCTTGCAGCCGGCACCGAGCAATTGGCAGGCTGTGGCGGTGATCAACCGGCCACCTGCCGGTATTTATCCACAGGCGCAAAGCGACCTGTGCATGGTCGCAGCCGGCGCCCGGTTGGGCCGCCTGTATGCCGAACAACTCCTGGTCCTCGCCGATCTGAGCGAGCGCCACGGCGACAGCGAGCTGCGCCTGACGCCCTGGCAGGGCCTGCTGCTGGGCAACATCCCAACAGCACGGGCCGCTGAGCTGCTGGCAGCGTTGAACACTCTGGGCCTGCTGACCCATGCCGACGAACCGCTGCTCGGCCTGGTCGCCTGCACCGGTTCGGCAGCGTGCGCGCGCGGCCTGGCCGACAGCAAGCAGCATGCCCTGCACCTGGCCGAACTGCTGCGCGCAAGCGGTGCTCGCCCGCAGGTGCACCTCAGCGCCTGCCCGCGCAGTTGCGCCAGCGCCCGCGTGCAGCCCTACACCCTGCTGGCCAGCACGCCCGAGCATTACCAGCTCTACCAACGTACGCCCGAGGCACCCGGTTTCGGCCGTCTGCTGGTGCCGGCCATGACCATCGACGAGGCCGGCGCCTGGTTCGCCCGCCACCACAGCGCAGGAACCCCCGATGCTTGATTACATCCGCGACGGCCAGGAAATCTACCGCCGCTCCTTCGCCACCATCCGCGCCGAAGCCAACCTCGACGGCATCCCCGCCGATATGGAAAAACTCGCCGTGCGGGTGATTCACGCCTGCGGCATGGTCGATGTGGTCGAGGATCTGCGCTTCTCCCCCGGCGCCGGCGTAGCTGGCCGCGCCGCGCTGCTGGCTGGCGCGCCGATCCTCTGCGACGCACGCATGGTTGCCGAAGGCATCACCCGCCCGCGCCTACCAGCGAACAACGAGGTGATCTGCACCCTGCACGACGCCGGCATACCGGAGCTGGCCCGTGAAGTCGGCAACACCCGCTCGGCGGTGGCCCTGGAGCATTGGCGCGAGCATCTGGAAGGCAGCGTGGTGGTGATCGGCAACGCCCCCACCGCGCTGTTCTACCTGCTGGAAATGCTCGATGCCGGCGCGCCGAAGCCGGCGCTGATCATCGGCATGCCGGTAGGCTTTATCGGCGCGGCGGAATCCAAGGACGCGCTGGCCGCAGACAGCCGTGGCGTACCCTACGTCATCGTCCGTGGCCGCCGTGGCGGCAGCGCCATGGCGGTGGCCGCAGTCAACGCCCTCGCCTCGGAGGTGGAATGATGGCGGGTCATCTGCTTGGCCTCGGCGTCGGTCCCGGCGACCCCGAGCTGCTCACCCTCAAGGCGCTGCGCCTGCTCAAATCGGCCCCTGTGGTGGCCTATTTCGTGGCCAAGGCCAAGCACAATGCCGGTCACGGCGGGAATGCCTTCAGCATCATCGAGCAGCACCTGAGCGATACCCAGCAGCGCCTGCCGCTGGTCTACCCGGTAACCACCGAGAAGCTCGCTCCGCCGCTGAGCTACGAGGATGTGATCGCCGATTTCTACGATACCTGCGCGCAACAGATCGCCGAGTTGCTCGATGCCGGTCAGGATGTGGCGGTGATCTGCGAAGGCGACCCGTTCTTCTACGGCTCCTACATGTACCTGCACGACCGCCTGGCCGAGCGCTACGAGGTGGAGGTGGTACCCGGCGTGTGCTCCATGCTCGGCTGCGCCTCGGTGCTCGGCACGCCGCTGGTGTACCGCAACCAGAGCCTGAGCGTGCTCTCCGGCGTGCTGCCGGAAGAGGAGCTGGAGCAGCGTCTGCGCGACGCCGAAGCAGCGGTGGTGATGAAACTCGGGCGCAACTTCGACAAGGTACGCCGCGTGCTGCGCAAGCTCGGCCTGGACGACCGCGCCCACTACGTCGAACGCGCCACCATGGCCAGCCAGAAGATCGTGCCGCTGGACGAGGTGGAGCCGATGGATTCGCCCTATTTCTCGATGATTTTGGTGCCCGGGCAGAAATGGCGGGGGTGAACACTCTCTTCCCCTGTAGGAGCGGCTTCAGCCGCGAAGCGCTTTCGCGGCTGAAGCCGCTCCTACAGTTCATAGGGAGAATGAAAACCCGTCACCACGCGCCCTACCCAATCGTTGCTGGGGCATCGTGGGAGGCGACAGTCGCCGCTAAAGCGCCTCCCACGGTTCGCGCCCATTCCCCGGATTGCATCCGGGCTACAGGATTTACCGCATGAACATCGTCATCCTCGGCGCCAGCGCGTTGGCCACTGCACAGCGCCTCAAGGCACTTTATCCACAGGCCGTAATCCATGGTCTGCGCGGGCGCGCCGACGGCGCAGAGCGCCACTACGACGAGTTCGGCGAACATCTGCGCGCCCTTTATCGCGCCGGTCAACCGCTGCTGGTGCTGTGCGCCACCGGTATCGTCATCCGCAGCCTGGCCGCACTGCTGGCGGAAAAAGGCGCCGAGCCGCCAGTGCTGACCCTGGCCGAAGACGGCAGCGCCGTGGTGCCGCTGCTTGGCGGCCTGGCCGGGGTCAACCGCCTGGCACGCGAGATCGCCGCATACCTGGGGGTAATGCCAGCCATCACCACCAGCGGCGAGCTGCGATTTGGCACCTGCCTGTTAGAACCACCGGCCGGCTACGTGCTGGCCGATCTACAGCAGGGCAAGCGCTTCGTCAGCGACCTGCTCGGCGGTGAAGCGGTACGTATCGAAGGCCAGGCGCCCTGGCTGCAAGCCGCGCAATTGCCTGTGGATAACGCCGCCCGCCGGGTCATCCACATCACGGCGCAGGCGCGTCCGGCGCAAGCCGACGAGTTGCTGATCCACCCGCGCTGCGCCGCTGCGCTGATCGAACGCCCCGGCGCCGACCTGTCGGCACGGCTGCAACAGGCGTTGAGCAGCGCCAACCTGGCGCCGCAAGCGCTGGCCTGCCTGCTGGCGGACAAAGGCTGGATGGTCAACGCCGAGCTACACGCCGTCACAGACGAGTTGAAGCTGCCGCTGCGCTTTATCCACAGCACGTCCGAACTGCCGCCCGAATACCATGCTGGCGACGGCCTGTGCCTGCTGCTGAGTGAACAACCACTGGATATCGAGCGCCTCGGCCAACGCCGTGGCCGCCTCAGCGTGGTCGGCCTGGGACCCGGTGCAGCAGAGCATATGACCCCCGCCGTGCGCCGCGCCCTCGACGAGGCCGAAGACCTGCTCGGCTACGACACCTACGTGAAGATGGCCGGCCCGCTGCGCGCCGATCAATGCCTGCATCCCAGCGATAACCGCGAGGAGCTGCAACGTGCCGCCCACGCCTTCGAACTGGCTGCCACGGGCCGCCGGGTGGTGATGATTTCCTCGGGCGATCCCGGCGTATTCGCCATGGCTGCCGCCGTGATGGAGGCGCTGGAAAGCCCACAGAACGAGGCCTGGCAAGGTGTCGAACTAGAAGTGCTGCCAGGCGTGTCCGCCGCCCTGGCCACCGCCGCCAAGGCCGGCGCGCCGCTGGGTCATGACTTCTGCCTGATCTCCCTGTCCGACAACCTCAAGCCCTGGGCGGTGATCGAGAAACGCCTGGAGCACGCCGCCATCGCCGATCTGGCCATGGCCTTCTACAACCCGATCTCCAAATCCCGCCCCTGGCAGCTCGGCCGCGCGCTCGACTTGCTGCGCCAGCACCGCACACCGCAAACCCTGGTAGTGCTGGGCCGCGACATCGGCCGCCCCGCCGAGGCGCTGCGCAACCTCACCCTCGGCGAGCTGACGCCAGAGATGGTCGACATGCGCACCCTGGTGATCATCGGCTCCAGCCAGACCCGCCGCTTCCCGCGAGCCGACGGTGGCGAGTGGGTGTATACGCCGCGCTGGTATCCCGATATCGAGTCATGATCCTCTCTGCCGCTGTCATCCCTGTTCCGTAGGCGCGTCGCCCCGGCGCGAAGCAATTGCAGCCGGCTATTCGCCACATTCGCCGCGAGGCGCGGCTCCTACAACGCGCCACCCTGACGGCGAAACGCGCCAGGCGCCACACCAAAGCGCTGGCGAAACAACTTGCCCAGGTGGCTGGTATCGCTGACGCCGACTTCATCGGCGATCTGCGCCAGGCTGTGGCTGGAATTGAGCAGGCGCCAGCGTACGTGCTGCAGACGCAGCTCGTTCCAGTATTCGCGCGCACTCATGCCCTGACTGGCGTGGAACAGACGGTCGAGCTGACGCCGGCTGATGCCGACGCTGGCCGCCAACTGCTCGATGCCGTCGGCGCTGGCCAGGCCGTGGCGCATCAGGGCGATGGCGCGGTCGACATGGCGCTCGCCGCTCGGTGTGCCATGCAGCGAACGTAGCGCGTGCTGGCCGCTGCGCGTCTCGTCCACCAGCATGTCGGCCAACCCCTTGAGCGCCCGCGCGCGGCCACTGCCCTGGGCCAGCAGCTCCACCGCCAGGTCGATGGCAGCCGTACCACCGGCGCAGGAGCTCCGCGTGCCATCGATGCAATACAGGCGCTCGCGAGCCAGGCGCAGATGAGGAAAGCTGGCACGAAATTCCGCCTCATGACGCCAGTGCACCGCCACCCGATGACCATTGAGCAGACCACAGGCGGCCAACAGGAAGCTGGCATTGTCGATCGCTACCAGCTTCACCCCGGCGCGGGCCGCACGACGCAGCAGCGGCTGGTAGAGCGGCGCCAACGCGGCGCTGGCCTGCGCGTTGCGCCCACCAAACAGCACCAGGTAGTCGTAGTCGGCCAGCGTCAGCTCGTCCGGCGTAGCCTCGATACGCAGCGCCGCGCCACTGCTGGACAACACATGCCCCGGCTGCAGACCGGCAATCGTCCAGGCGCAGTAGCGCTGGCGGCTGTAATCCTCGTCATCGGCGCTGAAGCGCAGCTTGTCGAGAAAGCCACCGAAGGGCAGCAGGGCGAACTCCGGCAGTGGCAACAGGAGAAAACGCAGATCAGGGCTTTCGCTCATAGCCATGTCCAAAATCAGCCCTTTAATGACCAGAATCTACCTTATTCACAACCCTGCCGCTGACTAGACTGGCCGCGCATTCACAGGAGATCCGCATGGCCCTCGAACTTTGGCTCGTCTACTTCGTCGCCACCCTCGGCCTGGCGCTGACGCCCGGCCCCAACAGCCTGCTGGCACTGACTCACGGCGGGCTGTACGGCGCACGCCTGGCGCTGGCCACCATCCTCGGCGGTGTGGTCGGCTTCAGCACGCTGATCGCCCTGGCCATGTTCGGTCTCAGCGCCCTGCTCAAGACCGCACCCGGCGCCTTGCTGGCGCTGAAGTGGCTCGGCGGCGCCTACCTGATCTGGCTGGGCATACAACTGTGGCGTTCGCCACCGCTGAACCTGACCCTGGCCGACAGCGGCACCCGCCCCAGCGCCGGCCGACTGTTTCGCCAGGGCCTGCTGTCGGCGCTGTCCAATCCCAAGGTGATTCTGTTCTACGGCGCCTTTCTGCCGCAGTTCGTTGACCCGCAGCGCGGCCTGGCCGTGCAGTTCGTGGTGATGGCCGCGACCTTCGCCGTGGTCGAGTTTCTCGTCGAGCTGCTGCTGGCGCTGCTGGCCTTCCGCGTGCGGCCCTGGCTGCAGCGCGGCGGACACGCCTTCAACCGCAGTTGCGGTGCACTCTTCGTATTGATCGGCGTGGCACTGCCGCTGGCGCGCTGAGTCGCCGCCGCCTGCCTCGGCCGCTTAGCCGCCTGCTACACAGCCTCGCACTGCACTGCACCGGCAAAACCGGCATGATGTGCCCCGCGCCAGCGCCTTGCTGGCGTGACGAAACCTCGTCGGCTTCCATCAGACACACTCGCCGCCCGCTCAACGGAGCCCTTGCATGCCGCCCCTGCCGTTTGCCCGCCTCACCCTGCTGACCCTTGCCAGCCTGAGCGTTCCCAACGCCCTGGCCGATGAGCCCGTGCAACTCGATCCGTTGCACGTCAGCGGTGTACGGATGAGTGAAGAGCACGTGGCGCGTGAAGACCTCGAAAAGCTACCCGGCGCCAGTAATCTGGTGAACATGAAGCAGGTCGAGCAGGGCCGCGTAGCCGGCACCGCCGACGTGCTGGCTTATCAGCCCGGCGTCTACGCCCAGTCTCCCGGCAACGAAGGCGTGAAGATCAGCGTGCGCGGCTCGGGCATCAACCGCGGCCCCGGCTCGCACGCCTCCGGCACCCATATCATGCTCGACGGCCTGCCACTGACCGGCTCCGGCGGCACGCCCTACGAACTACTGGAACCGCTGTGGATAAGTCGCGCCGAGGTGCTCCGTGGCGCCAATGGCTTCGACCGCGGCTCGCTGGCTCTGGGCAGCGCCATCGACTACATCACCCACACCGGCTACACCGCGCCCAAGCTGCAACTGCGCTATGAAACCGGCAGCCATGGCTACCAGAAGCGCAACATCGCATCGGGCCAGGTACTGGGCGATTTCGACTACTACCTGGCGCTGACCGACAGCCACACCGACGGCTATCAGGATCAGGCCTCCGGCAAGGGCAAAGGCATCGCCGCCAACTTCGGCTATCGGCTCAACGAGAATCTGGAAACGCGTTTCTACCTGCGTTACCGCGAGACCGCGCACGAAACGCCTGGCCGCCTGACCAAGGCTCAGCTCAAGGACGATCCGCGTCAGGCCGCAGCCAATAACCTGCTTATCGACGCCCACCGCGACCAGCCCGGCAGCACCTGGCTGGCCAACAAGACCACCTGGCAGATCGACGACGACTCGACCCTGGTCGCTGGCCTGGCTTACCACCACTACCCGATGGATATCACCGAGACCTTCTATCGAAGCGGCGCCTATCGCATCCGTGTGGACTACAGCGATATCAGTGGCACGCTGAACTACACGCGCCGCCATACCCTGTTCGGCCTGAACAGCGTGACCACCCTTGGACTGCGCAGCACCACCAACCTGCCGAGCAGCAAATCCAAAGAAACCGTGGCGCTGCCAATCACCGTAACACCAGTTGCTGGAACCCCAGTCACCTATCCCGCCGGCACCCTGATGCGCGACTACGAGCACCTGGGTTCGGACAACGTGCTGCACTTCAGCAACGACACGGAGCTGATGCCAGACCTGTGGCTGACCAGCGGCCTGGCGCTGATCTACACCCGCCGCGAAGCCGAAGTGACCTGGCCGGCCACCGACGACAGGCTCAGCGAACACACCTGGGACTACGCCCCGCGCCTCGGCCTGCGCTACCAGCTCAACCCCGACGTGCAGCTATTCGGCAATATCAGCCGCTCGATAGAACCGCCGCATGCCTGGTCGATGCTCTGGAGTTCGCCGCTGCGCTTCTCCAGCACCATCACAGAGCCCTATGCCGCTCGCCAACGCGCCGCCATCAGCCTGGATAACCAAACCGCCACCACCTTCGAGGTCGGCGGGCGGGGCGACTCCGCGCTCGGCCAGTGGGAACTGACCTACTACTACTCGCAGGTGCTCCACGAGCTGCTCACGGTCGAGATCGAGCCCAGCGTCTTCGCCGAATCCAACGCCAGCCCCACCGTGCACCAGGGCATCGAAGCCGGCCTAACCAGCCTGCTCTGGCAAGGCGGCGCCGCCGGCGCCCTGATCCTGCGCCAGGCCTACACTTTCAGCGACTTCCACTACCGTGACGATGATACCTTCGGCGACAACCGCCTGCCCGGCCTGCCGCGCCACTACTACCAGGCCGAGGTGCGCTACGACCACCCGAGCGGCTTCTACGCTGGCCTCAACACCCAGTACGCCTCCAAGGTGGCGGTGGACTACGCCAACTCCTACTACGCCGATGCCTACGCCACCTTCGGCGCCACCCTCGGCTACGCCTCACCCAAGGACGACTGGCAAGCCTGGCTCGACCTGCGCAACCTCACCGACAAACGCTATGCCGCTACTGTGACGCCGGGCTATGACGACAAAGGTGCGGATATAGCGCGCTCCACGCCTGGGGAAGGGTTTGGGGTGTATACGGGGGTTTCTTGGAGTTGGCTCTGATGGCGCAGACGTACACCACGTACTACCTGGAGATGACCTCGCCGGACCAGCTGAAGGCCAAGCCTCAGCGCAGCAACCTGCAAATCGTCGAATGCGAAGAGCCGCAACCGGCACTCAACCGTTTCCTCTATCAACTGGTCGGCTCGACCTGGAAATGGGGTGACCTGGACGACTGGAACGACGAACAGTGGCGCACCATGGTGGAAAACCCAGCACACCGAACCTGGGTCGCCTTCCACCGGGGTGCCATCGCTGGTTACTACGAGCTGTTCCGTCCTGACGGTCACAATGCGGAGATCCGCTACTTCGGCTTGGCTCCGCAGTTTCTCGACCGGGGCTTCGGCGGCGCTCTGCTCAGCCATGCCATTGAATCAGCCTGGCGGTGGCCAGGTACAGAGCGTGTTTGGGTACACACCTGCACCTTCGATCACCCAGCTGCACTGGCCAATTATCAGGCGCGCGGCATGCAGGTTTATCAGGAAGAAATCTGCGAATTACCCAGCTGAAGCAGATTTTTAACCATCTTCCGATACTGCTGCATCATCGGGGTGTGAACGATTGCAGGTAGGGTGGACAACGCTCTTCTTGTCCACCGCTTCTGACCTCAGCCCTACGCCGTACCTTCCTTGCGCAGCAAATAACTATCCATGATCCACCCATTGCGCTTCCGCGCCTCGGCGCGGGTCGTGGCGATGCGTTCGGCCACTTCGTCCAGCGGGCCGGCAATCAGGATTTCATCGGCCGTGCCGACGTAGGCGCCCCAGTAAATATGCAGGCCCTGGCCGACGAAGCGGCGGTAGGTGTCCTTGGCGTCGAGCATGACCGCAACGCTGTCCACGCCCTGCGGCCAGCCTTCGGCGAGCAGGCGACCGGTGGTGATTTCCACGGCGCGGCCGATGCTGTTGAGCGGGATGCGGTGGCGTGCGGTCAGCGCCTGCAGGCTGGTGATGCCGGGGATCACGTCATAGACGAAGTCGCTGCGCCGCGCGGCGATGGCCTCGATGATGCGGATGCTGCTGTCGTACAGCGATGGGTCGCCCCAGACCATAAAGGCCGCCGTTTCGCCATCGGCCATCTGCTCGTCGATCAGTTGCTCGAACACCGCCTGCTTGTCGCGGTTGAGCTCGTCGACGCTGGCACGGTAGTCCGCTGCCTCGCGTTCGCGCTCCGGTTGCAGGCCTTCGGCGAAGCGCGGCGTGTGGCCTTCGAGAAAGCGTGTGCAGATCTCGCGGCGCAGGGCGTTGAGCTTGTGCTTGGCCGCGCCCTTGTCCATCAGGAAGATCACGTCACTGCGGCGCAGCGCCTTGATTGCCTGGTAGGTGATGTAGTCCGGGTCGCCGGCGCCAATGCCGACCAGCAGCAGGGTTTTCATGAGGTTCTCCAGGTGCGTCCTGGCACGCCGGGCGCCAGGTCGTCGATATGGTGGTAGTCGGCCTGTAGCGCCTGCGCCAATTGACGCGCGCGGCCCAGACGGATGGGCGCGCGCTCGGTGTCGAGCAGCAGGGTTGGGCATGGCAGCGGCGTCAGATTTGGCAGGTCACGCAGGCGACCGTCGGTGAGGATCAGCAGGCGCTGGCGTTCGCTTGGTTTCGCTCGTTGCCGACGCAACAACCAGTCACCCGCCTGATTCAGCGCATCGAGCAACGGCGTGCCACCACCAGCACCCAATTCTTGAAGCCAGCGATGCAGCTCAGCACTGGCCTTGCGCCCCTGCCACAGCCATTGCGCCTCACGGCCACCGGCCTGCAGCACGGCCAGGCACGCGCGCTGGCGATAGGCGCTGTCGAACACTTCGGCGAGCACGCCTTTGGCTCGGCTCAAGGCACTGTGGCGGCGGGTCGAGGCGGAAGCATCCACCAGCACCAACCACAGCTCGTCGGCCTGCTGACTGCGCGGGCGCAACACCAGCTCTTCACGGCGTTGCGGTCTTCCCTGGCGCAGGGTCGCCGGCCAGTCGATACGCCCGTGCGCGCCCGTACGCGCAGCGCCACGCAGTCCACCGCCGAGTCGTCCAGGCCGGTTGCGGGCATCCGCGCCTGTGGCTGTGCGCGGGCGGATGCTCAGGGCTTTTTTGGCCAGCGCGGCGGTACGCGTCGTTCGCCCATGGCCTGCGGCTGCGCCGGCAGTTCGCCCCATTGGCCTTCAGCCTGATTCTGTTCCTGCGCCTGCTGCGGCGCCTGATTCTGCTCGGGCGGTGTGGCAGCCGGCGGTTGTGGCTGGCGACGGCGATGGCGCAGGACAAAGTCCTCCACCGCGTCGATATCCACAGGCTCGATGCCCGCCGCACCACGCCAGGCCGCATGAGCACGAGCGGCGCGCAGCCAGACCAGATCGGCACGCAAGCCGTCGACACCAGCGGCAAAGCAACGCTGGCTGATCTCACCTAGGGCGGCGTCATCCAGCGGGATATCGGCCAGGCGCTGGCGGGCGTTCTGGCAACGGGACGCGAGGGCAGCCTGCTCGGTTTGCCAACGTTGCAGGAAGGCGGCGGGATCAGCATCGAAGGCCAAACGGCGACGGACGATCTCGGCACGCTCAGCCGGTTGCGGCTGACCGTCCAGCGCCAGGTTGAGGCCGAAGCGATCTAACAGTTGCGGGCGCAGCTCGCCTTCCTCGGCGTTCATGGTGCCGATCAGCACGAAGCGCGCGGTATGCCGATGGGAAATGCCGTCACGCTCGACATGGTTGACGCCGCTGGCGGCGGCATCGAGCAGCAGATCGACCAGATGATCGGGCAGCAGGTTGACCTCATCGACATACAGCACGCCGCCATCGGCGCGGGCCAACAGGCCGGGAGAGAACTGCGCGCGGCCCTCGCCCAGCGCAGCGTCCAGATCCAGGGTGCCGACGATGCGCTCCTCACTCGCCCCCAGCGGTAGGGTGACGAAGCGCCCGCCATCGAGCAGATCGGCCAGGCCACGGGCCAGGGTCGACTTGGCCATACCGCGCGGGCCTTCGATCAGCACACCGCCGATGGCAGGATCGATGGCCGCCAGGCACAGCGCCAGCTTCAGCGAATCGGCGCCGACCACGGCGGCGAGGGGGAAGTGATGTTCGGTCATGGACATGATCCGTGGGTATGGACGTAGCCCGGATGCAATCCGGGGCCTTGGGGCGCGCAATTCCCGGATTGCATCCGGGCTGCGCGCTCGAACCGTAGATACTGTTATCTGGCGCAAGCGACATGGAGTTCGGGGTCGAACTTTCGTCCGGACTTCAGCACGCCAAAGGCCACATGCACGAGTTTGCGCATCATGGCACCGATGATGACTTTGGCTGGCTTGCCGTTACCGGCAAGCCGGTCACGATAGCGACGCCCCCAGTCGGTTCTGTACAGAGCCACCATCGCGGGCATGTACAGCGCACTGCGCAGCCGTGAGTGACCGACCTTGGACATCCGCGGCTTGCCCCTGACGCTGCTGCCAGACTCATACGCACGCACGCTCAAGCCGGCAAAGGCAACGAATTGGCGCGCCTTGTCGAAGCGTTCTCCTCCCAGGCCGTAGGCCAATAGAACGGATAAGGTGCGTTCCCCAAGACCAGGGATGGAGATCAGCAGCTCACGCTTGCCTCGTAACGTCGGGTCATCATCAAGCGTCTGGGATATCTGCAGTTCAATACGCTTGATCTCTTCGTCGAGCCATTGCAGGTGCTTGTCCAGACTTTCACGCACCGAGTCACGGGCCGACTCGATCCGGTTCTTTTCCTCGGTGCGCATGGTCACTAGGCCTTGAAGGCGCAGTACCAGCGCTTTTAACCGCTGCTCCGAAAGTGATGGAGCAACCCAAAGGGCAGGTTGTCGTTGCCGACAATAATCAGCCAACGCCTTTGCATCGATTGCATCAGTCTTGCTACGCAGACCCAGCGATTGAGCATGGGCTTTGGCCAGGGCTGGATTGATGACACTGACGCGATGCCCCGCATTGGCCAGATGTACAGCCACTGCCTCCCAGTAGATGCCCGTAGCCTCCATACAGATGTGCACTGTTGCTTGGGCGTGCTGATCGATCCAAGCGCACAACCCGACAAACCCTTCGGGGTTATTGGCGAAGACCTTGTTCTTGAATTTTGCACCCAGCATCAGGGCGCAATCGATTTTCTTCTTGGATATGTCGATTCCCAGAGGGATGAAGTCAAAAGAGCTCATGGCTTGCGCGATCCACCTTGTGAATGCTGACTCACGGCTTGGCCGGGTCGAAGATACTGTCCGATCTCTGGCAAGTTAAAGCAGGCAAACCGGTGCGAAATCTACATCACGGCCTTGTCGCCAAGGGTGGATACGGCATCCGGGTGCCTTGTGCTCAAGAGCGACTTGAGCAAAAACAAAATACAAGGGTGGGTTAGCGGCGCTGAACGCCGATCCTGCAGCCGCGCAGGAGAGCCGCGCGCCGCGTAACCCACCAGGCGATATACCGTGTGGCGCCGATGGTGGGTTACGCCGTACCCGCTTCGGAGCGAAACCTAGGCATTGCAACAGGCGGCTAACCCACCCTACGGGAACGGGTCGCCTCATGATTCCTCACTATCGAGCAGCAAGTTTTCCAGCGCTTCGCGGTAGTCGCCGGGATTCTCCCACAAGCCGCGTTGCTGGGCTTCCAGCAGGCGTTCGAGGATATCGTTGAGCGCGCCGGGATTGTGCTGCTGGATAAAGTCGCGGGTGTCTTTGTCGAGCAGGTAGGCATCGGTCAGCAGCGCGTACTGGTGGTCGTCGACCAGTTCGCTAGTGGCGTCGAAGGCGAACAGGTAGTCGATGGTCGCGGCCAGCTCGAAGGCGCCCTTGTAGTCGTGGCGCTTCATGCCCTCGATCCACTTGGGATTGGCGGCGCGAGCCCGTACCACGCGGTTGAGTTCTTCCTTCAAGGTGCGAATGCGCGGCGTATCCGGCTGGCTGTTATCGCCGTGATAGCTGGCCACCTTGAGCCCACGCAGGGTTTCCACTGCCGCCAGCATGCCGCCCTGAAACTGGTAGTAGTCGTTGGAATCGAGGATGTCGTGCTCACGGTTGTCCTGATTGTGCAGCACCGCCTGCATCTGCTCCAGGCGCTCGACGAAGCGCTGCCGCGCAGGCAGCCCCTCGGCGCCGCTGCCGTAGGCGTAGCCGCCCCAGTTCAGGTACACCTCGGCCAGATCCGCACGGCTTTGCCACAGCCGCTCCTCGATGGCGTTCTGTACCCCGGCGCCATAGGCGCCCGGTTTGGCGCCGAACACCCGCCAGCCGGCCTGGCGCCGCGCTTCGGCTTCATCCAGACCGTCGTCCTTGAGTGTCAGCGACTCGCGCCAGACCCGCGCCGACAGCGGATTCATGTCTTCCGGCTCGTCCAGCTCGATCACCGCCTGCACGGCCTCGTCGAACAGGCGAATCAGGTTACTGAAGGCATCGCGGAAGAACCCCGACACGCGCAGGGTGACGTCCACCCGTGGCCGACCGAGCTGTTCCAGCGATAAGACCTCGAAGCGTTCGACACGCTGACTGCCCGGCTGCCAGACCGGGCGCACGCCCAGCAGTGCCAGGGCCTGGGCGATATCGTCGCCACCGGTGCGCATGGTCGCCGTACCCCACACCGACAGGCCGAGCTGACGCAGGTGGTCGCCTTCATCCTGCAGATGGCGCTCCAGCAGGCGATCCGCCGCCTGCACGCCGAGGCGCCAGGCGGTGGGCGTGGGCAGGTGGCGCACGTCGACGGTGAAGAAGTTACGCCCGGTGGGCAGCACATCCAGACGCCCGCGACTCGGCGCGCCGCTCGGCCCGGCAGGGACGAAACGCCCCTCAAGCGCCGCCAGCAAGCCACCTATCTCGGCGTCGCCGCAGGCATCCAGCAGCGGCGCAACGTGCTCGGCCAGACCATCGAAGATCAGCGCCACCTCGGCGCCGAAAGCCTCGATGCGCTCGCCTGCCAGGCGCTGCTCGATCAGCCTCAGCGTCAACAGCTCCAGGCGTTCGCGGGTATCGCCGACGGTACGCCACAGGCTGTTATCCACAGCCTGCAAGGCCTGTGGACGCAGCCCTTGCCAGAGCTGGCCCATATCGCAATCCAGCGGATCGAGGCCCAGTTCCAGGCCACGGGCTAGCGCGCGCAGCAGGCTGGCATTGGCGCCCTGGCCATCGCCACGGGGGATGCGCAGCAGCGCTAGCAGGGTGTCACGGCGCAGTTGCCCGGCGGGTGACTCGCCAAACACATGCAGGCCATCGCGAATCTGCGATTCCTTGAGGTCGCACAGGTAGGCGTCGAGCTGCGGCAACCAGCTATCGGCATCGTCGTTGAGTTGCAGGCCCAGTTCGCGGTCGAGGCTGGCTTCGCGCACCTTGGCCAGAATCTCGCCACGCAGCTCAACGGCGCGGCGCTGGTCGAGCTGGCTGGCGTCGTAATACTCGTCGGCCAGCCGCTCCAGATCGCGCAGCGGGCCGTAGCTTTCGGCGCGGGTCAGCGGTGGCATCAGGTGATCGATGATCACCGCCTGGGTACGCCGCTTAGCCTGCGCGCCCTCGCCCGGGTCGTTGACGATAAAGGGGTAGACGTTGGGCAGCGGGCCGATCAGCGCCTGCGGCCAGCAGCCCTCGGAGAGGCCGACACTCTTGCCCGGCAGCCACTCCAGATTGCCGTGCTTGCCGACATGGATCAGCGCATCAGCAGCGAACGCTTTACGCAACCAGGCGTAGAAGGCGATATAGCCGTGTGGCGGCACCAGGTCGGGGTCGTGGTACACCGCCGCCGGGTCGAGCTGATAGCCGCGCGCCGGCTGGATGCCGACGAAAGTCAGGCCGAAGCGCAAGCCGGCCACCATCATCCGCCCGCTGCGGAACATCGGATCGTCCTGCGGCTCGCCCCAGCGCTCACGCACCGCCTGCTGGTTGGCCAGCGGCAGGCTGTGGAAAAACGCCAGATAGTCGTCCAGCGCCAGGCTTTGCGTACAGGGGCGCGTATCCAGGCCGTCCAGGTCGTTGGTAACGCCGCCGAGCAGGCTGTGGACAAGTGCGGTGCCGCTCTCCGGCAGGTTATCCACTGGATAGCCCTGGGCCTGTAGCGCGCGGAGAATATTCAGCGCAGCAGCCGGTGTATCCAGGCCGACGCCGTTACCAATGCGGCCATCGCGGGTCGGGTAGTTGGCCAGGATCAAGCCGATTCGCTTCTGATCGTTGCTTTTGATCGCCAACTGGCACCAGTTCCGCGCCAGTTCCGCGACATAAGCCATACCCTGCTCATGCGCCTGGTAGCACACCACGTCGCTCTGGCTGCGCTCGCTACGCCAGGCAAGCCCCTTGAAGCTGATGGCGGTGCCTATCAGCCGTCCATCCAGCTCAGGCAGCACCACGTGCATGGCCAGGTCGCGCGAACCCAGGCCCTGGGCGCTGGCCTGCCACTGCGCCTGGTTTTCCAGCGAGCAGATGGCCTGCAGCACCGGGATATCGCGACGGAACACCCGCGCCTGTGGCGCCTCGGGGTTGGACAGGGCGAAGCCGGTGGTATTGATGATCAGCGCAGCGCTGGTTTCGTCCAGCCAGGCCTGCACCTGATCCAGGCAGGCAGGCTCCTTGAGGCTGGCCACGGCAATCGGCAGCGGGTTGAGGCCCTGACTAACGAGGTGCGCGCAGAAGGTATCGACGAAGGCGGTGTTCGCCGATTGCACATGGTTGCGGTAAAACAGCAGCGCCACCACGGGCGCATCCGGCTGCCATTGCACCTGCCAGTCAGCCAGCTTCGCCGGGCTGCGCTGGGGGTGGTAAAGGCCGACACGCGGCAACGGCTGCGGCTCCTGCCACGTGTCATCACGCCCCAGCCAGCGGTTGCCGATGCAGCGGAACAACTGGCGGGCATTGTCCAAGCCGCCCTGGCGCAGGTACTGCCAGAGGCGTTGGCTGTCTTCTTCGCTGACATTACCGAGCGCATTCAGCTCCGGATCGGGCTTGTCGTCACCCGGCACCATGATCACCGTGGCACCGCGCGCGCCCAGCTCCACCAGGCGCTCGACGCCATAGCGCCAGTAACTCACCCCACCATGCACCGAGATCAGGATGACCTTGGCATGCTGCAGCACCTGCTCGACGTAGAAATCGATCGAGGCGTTGTTGCTCAGTTGCGCCGGGCTGGCCAGGCGCAGGCTGGGGTAGTCGTCCGGCAGTTGCCGGGCGGCTTCGGCCAGCAACGACAGGTGCGAATCCCCCGTGCACAGCAGCACCAGCTCGGCAGGCGTCTGGCCGAGGTCGGCGATGCTATCGGCCGGCAGTTGGGCGCCGGGCTGAGTGCGTAGTAAGTGCATCTACGAATCCAAGCACATCGCCCGCAAGCGGGCTCCTACAGGGTGTGTGGAGCCCGCTTGCGGGCGATCATTATCGAGCCAGCGCCGCTTTCAGCTCGGCCTCGATGGCCGCACGGTCGAGCTGCTGGCCGATCAGCACTAAGCGGCTTAGGCGAGGCTCGTCGGCTTGCCAGGCGCGGTCGAAGTGGCGGTCAAAGCGCTGGCCCACACCCTGCACCAGCAGGCGCATGGGCTTGCCCGGGATCGCCGCGAAGCCCTTAACGCGCAGGATGCCGTACTTGGCCACGGCGTCCTTCAACGCGGCGAGCAGGCGCGGCTCCTCGGTTTCCGGTAGTTCCACGTGGAACGAGTCGAATTCCTCGTGATCGTGATCCTCGTCTTCATCGTCGTGGTGGGTACGGCGGCTGTCGATGTGCAGCTCGGTTTCGCTGTTCAGGCCCAGCAGCACGCTGATGGGCAGATCACCGCCATGCGCCTCGATCACCTTGACCGCTGGCGGCAGTTCCTCGGCCACCTCGGCGCGCACGGCAGCCAACGCCTCGGCATCGAGCAGGTCAGCCTTATTGAGGATCACCAGGTCGGCGCTGGCCAACTGGTCGGCGAACAGTTCGTGCAGCGGCGATTCGTGATCCAGGTTAGGGTCGAGCTTGCGCTGCTCGTCCACTTGGTCGGGGAAGGCGGCGAAGGTGCCGGCAGCCACGGCCGGGCTGTCGACCACGGTGATCACCGCGTCGACCGTGCAGGCGTTGCGGATTTCCGGCCAGTTGAAGGCCTGCACCAGCGGTTTGGGCAGCGCCAGGCCACTGGTCTCGATCAGGATGTGGTCGAGATCGCCACGACGCGCCACCAGCTCGCGCATCACCGGGAAGAACTCTTCCTGCACGGTGCAGCACAGGCAGCCGTTGGCCAGCTCGAAGACGCGGCCCACAGCCTCTTCCTCGCTGCAGCCGATGGAACACTGCTTGAGGATCTCGCCATCGATGCCCAGCTCGCCGAATTCGTTGACGATCACCGCGATACGGCGGCCGCCGGCATTGGCCAGCAGGTGGCGCAGCAGAGTGGTTTTGCCGGCACCGAGAAAACCGGTGACGATGGTGACAGGCAGTTTGGCGAGGGTTTTCATCAGGGGTCCCGTGGCGTCGGTAAGTTCGGCGAACGGGTACGCGCAGACAGGCACGCAAGGGCATGCTGGCCGCGTCGGATCACCCCGTCCGAGCAGTTGGCTGATTATCGAGGCAGGTCTCCTGGCTCACGGTCTGCGCGTTGCGCGCCCTTCACCTTCCCGCTGTTGAGCAGTGGTGTATCGAAGGGTTTAAGACCGTTTACAGTTGCGGGGGCAGCCAGGGCATCGACCCTGTTCCCTCTTAGCTCCCCGGCGGCTAGCCGGGAAGAACCTCGAAAACGAGAAGGCTACGCAGGCCGCAGCGGCCGGTCAATCGCGGTTGACCGCTGGCAGGTGCCATGATGAGCTAGGCCACCGCTCAAGCCGAATGCCGCTCATGTTGCCAACCGCCTCTGATCGCCCATCCACCTCACCGATAAAGGTTGTTGCCGGGTTGGGGTGTCGCCGTGGCTGCAGCCAGGACGAACTGCTCGACCTGCTTATCCACAACCTGGTTCAACATGAGCTGACGGTGGACAACTTAGCCGGCCTGGCCAGCATCGCCCACAAGCGTAACGAAGCCGGCCTACATGGTCTGGCCGAGCATCTGGGCCTGGAGTTGGTGTTCTTCGCACCCGAGCAACTGAGTACCTATCAGGCCATGGCAATCGGCAATGCATTGACCTTGGCAGCTACAAGCAGCCCTGCCGTAGCCGAGCCTTGCGCCCTCGCACTGGCGGCGCGTATGGGCGCATCGCCCTGCCTGCTCGGCGAGAAAAACCGCAGTGCCAGCGCCACCTGTGCGCTGGCCACATTCGATAGAGAATCCGCATGACCGTCTACTTTATCGGCGCCGGCCCCGGCGACCCCGAACTGATCACCGTCAAAGGCCAGCGGCTTATCCACAAATGCCCGGTGATTCTCTATGCAGGGTCGCTGGTTCCCGAAGCCGTGTTGCAGGGCCACAGCGCCGAGCAGGTGGTGAACACTGCCGAACTGAATCTGGGCGAGATCATCACACTGCTGCACCAGGCCCATAAGCGTGGCCAGGACGTAGCCCGCGTGCACTCCGGCGACCCCTCGCTGTACGGCGCAATCGGCGAGCAGATTCGCGAGTTGCGCGCGCTCGATATCCCTTTCGAAATCATCCCCGGCGTCACCGCCACCGCTGCCTGCGCGGCGCTGCTGGAAAGCGAGCTGACCCTGCCGGGCATCGCCCAGACGGTGATCCTCACCCGCTACGGCAGCACTTCGCCGATGCCCGAGGGCGAGCAATTGCATGACCTGGCGCGACACCGCGCGACCATGGCCATCCACCTCGGCGTACGCCATCTGCCGGCCATCGTCGATGAACTGCTGCCACACTATGGCGCCGACTGCCCCATCGCGGTTATCCACCGAGCAAGCTGGCCGGATCAAGACTGGGTACTGGGCACCCTGGCCGATATCGAAGAAAGGGTCGCCACCAGGGATTTCCGCCGTACGGCGTTGATCCTGGTCGGGCGCGTGCTCGATCCGGGCGCCTTTGCCGAGTCGGCGCTGTACGACGCAGCCCATCGGCACCTCTATCGTCCCGGTCGTGACTGACCTGGCGATAAACTGCACAAATCGCTGAAAGCCCTGCCCGCAAAGGCTTTCGGCAACTTATCAACAAGAAAGTACGGAAGTTATCCCAGCATACTGTGGATAGCCATTCACTGCGGCTCAGTTTTTGTACAAATGCCTGAAGGCCCCAGCATCAGAGGGTTCCAGCCGGCTATCACCAGGATATCCACAGGATGATCCACGCCAATTGTTAGCAACTCTGGATCAGAGCTGTACCTCGACCCGCTTGATCCCCAACGCACGCAACTCCACCATCAGTTTGTTCAGGTTGGAGAAACTCTCCACCTGCTCGGCTTCGTCCACCAGAAAGAAGCTGCGACCTGCGTCTTTCTTGAAGAACACGATCCATTCGGCCGTATTGGCCGGATTGACCATGACCTGGGTGTCGAACAGCACCCCTTGGTCCGATCTGCGTTTCACATCTGCGCGCTTCATCCTTTCTCCTCTACACATGACTCCAGCGAGCCGACTCTGAACCGGGCCAGTCAGCGGATTTACCGCCCAGTTTAAGGGATCGAAGCACTAAGCGGCGCTGACGGCCATCAGACTCAGCGCATACCGGATGAAATTTACGGGTAAGCTCTATATGATTCATATACGAAACATATACGAGGAAGTTTCCATGGGCATCGTCAATATCGATGACGAACTGCATGACCAAATCCGCCGGGCGAGCAGCGTCTCCAGCCGTTCCATCAATGCCCAGGCAGGCTTTTGGATTCGTATCGGCATGCTCTGCGAGATGAACCCGACCCTGAGTTTCAACGAGGTCATGGCCGCCGAGATGCGTGCCGCCGGCCTGGTGGTTCCGCCAAGAATGGCGGATGCGTCATGAGAAAGACGCCCGCGCAGATTGCCCTGATGGCGGAATCCGGCCGGCTGCTGGCGTCCGTCTTCGGTTATCTGGATCGTCTGGATCTGCTCGGCATGTCCACTCTGCAGGTCAATAACCTTGTGGATAACTACATCGTGAACGAACTCAAGGCACGTCCGGCGAGCAAGGGGCAGTATGGTTTCGCCTACGCCATGAACACGTCGCGCAACGAGGTGGTGTGCCATGGCGTACCCAGCACCGACGATATCCTGCGCGATGGCGATCTGGTGAATTTCGACATCACCCTGGAAAAGAACGGCTATATCGCCGATTCGAGCAAGACCTACCTGATCGGCGAGGTCTCGGACCAGGCGCGTCAGCTCACTCGCGTGACCTATGAAGCGATGTGCAAAGGCATCGCAGCCGTCAAACCCGGCGCCCGCCTGGGCGATATCGGTCATGCCATCGAACGGCACGCTCGCGCCCACGGCTATACGGTGGTTCGCGACTACTGCGGCCACGGCATCGGCCAGGAAATGCATGAACCACCCGAAGTCCTGCACTGGGGCAAACCCGGCACCGGCCTGACGCTACGCGAAGGCATGACCTTCACCATCGAACCCATGCTCAACCAGGGCAAGGCGGACGTACGCACCCTGCGCGACGGCTGGACGGTGGTGACGCGCGACGGCCAGCTCTCGGCGCAGTTCGAACATACCGTGGCGGTCACCCGCGACGGTGTGCGCGTGCTGACGCTGCGCCCCGAGGAACTGCACCTGAGCAGCATTTCGGCATGACAGAAACGCAAAAGCCCGTCCATCTGGACGGGCTTTTTCTTCCCAGGCGGTCTTATTCGACCGTGACGCTCTTGGCCAGGTTGCGCGGCTGGTCGACGTCGGTGCCCTTGAGCACGGCGACGTAGTACGACAGCAGCTGCAGCGGCACGGTGTAGAGAATCGGCGCGAGCAGGTCGTGGATATGCGGCATGGCCACCACATGGGTGCCCTCGCCGTTGCTCATGCCGGCCTGCTGGTCAGCGAAGACGATCAGCTCACCGCCACGGGCGCGCACTTCCTGCAGGTTGGACTTGAGCTTTTCCAGCAGCTCGTTGTTCGGCGCCACGGTGACCACCGGCATGTCGGCATCCACCAGGGCCAGCGGGCCGTGCTTGAGCTCACCAGCCGGGTAGGCCTCGGCATGGATGTAGGAGATTTCCTTGAGCTTGAGCGCCCCTTCCATGGCCACCGGATACTGCGCGCCACGGCCGAGGAACAGGCTGTGGTGCTTCTCGGCGAACAGCTCGGAGATTTTCTCCACGGTCTTGTCCATGGCCAGCGCTTCACCCAGGCGGGTCGGCAGGCGACGCAGTTCTTCCACCAGTTCGGCAGCCAGCGGCTTGTCCAGCGTTCCATGCACTTGGCCGAGAGCCAGGGTCAGCAGCATCAGGCCGACCAGCTGGGTGGTGAAGGCCTTGGTCGAGGCCACGCCGATTTCCGGGCCGGCCTGGGTCAGCAGGCACAGGTCGGATTCGCGCACCAGCGAGCTGGTGCCGACGTTGCAGATCACCAGGCTGGCCAGGTAGCCACCCTGCCCCGGCGCCTTCTCCTTGGCGTTGCGCAGCGCGGCCAGGGTGTCGGCGGTTTCGCCGGACTGCGAGACGCTGACGAACAGGGTATCCGGCTGCACCACCACCTTGCGGTAACGGAACTCGCTGGCCACTTCGACCTGGCAGGGAATCCCGGCCAGCTCTTCCAGCCAGTAACGGGCGACCATGCCGGCGTGGTAGCTGGTGCCGCAGGCGACGATCTGCACGTTCTTCACCTTGGCGAACAGCTCGGCCGCCTGCGGGCCGAAGCCCTGCACCAGTACATGGTCGCTGCCCAGACGACCTTCCAAGGTGCGCTGCACCACCTTGGGCTGCTCGTGGATTTCCTTGAGCATGAAGTGGCGGTACTCGCCCTTGTCGGCGGCTTCGGCGCCTTCGTGGTACTGCACGGCTTCACGCTGCACCGGATTGCCGGCGGCGTCCCAGATCTGCACGCCGTCGCGGCGGATCTCGGCGATATCACCTTCTTCCAGGTACATGAAGCGGTCGGTGACCTGGCGCAGGGCCAGTTGATCGGAGGCAAGGAAGTTCTCCCCCAGACCCAGGCCGATCACCAGCGGGCTGCCACTGCGCGCGGCGAGCAGGCGATCCGGCTGCTTGGCGCTGATTACCGCCAGGCCGTATGCGCCGTGCAGCTCAGGGATGGCGGCCTTTAGAGCGGCGGTCAGGTCGCCGAGCTGCTGCAGCTTGTGCTCGAGCAGGTGGACGATGGTTTCGGTGTCGGTGTCGGAGCTGAACACGTAGCCAAGGCCCTTGAGGCGCTCGCGCAGTGCTTCGTGGTTCTCGATGATGCCGTTATGCACCACGGCCAGCTCATGGCCGGAGAAGTGTGGGTGGGCATTGCGCTCGCTCGGCGCGCCATGGGTGGCCCAGCGGGTGTGGGCGATGCCCAGACGCCCGGCCAGCGGCTCGGCCTGCAGGGCGGCCTGCAGTTCGCTGACCTTGCCCACGCGGCGGCGGCGATCCAGCGCGCCCTGCTCGGTCAGCAGCGCCACGCCGGCGCTGTCATAGCCGCGGTACTCCAGGCGCTTGAGGCCTTCGACCAGGACCGGGGTGATATTGCGCTCAGCGATGGCGCCTACGATTCCGCACATGGGGCTCTCCTTAGTTTTCCAGCGGCGCGAGGAACAGCTGGATGCCACGCGCGCGTATCTGTTCGGCGGCCTGGGCATCCAGGCGCTCGTCGGTAATCAGGGTATGGACGCTGCCCCAGGGCAGTTCCAGATTGGGAATGCGCCGACCGATCTTGTCGCTTTCGACCATGACGATGACTTCGCGAGCCACCTCGGCCATGACTCGCGACAGGCCGAGCAGCTCGTTGAAGGTGGTGGTACCACGCTCCAGGTCGATGCCGTCGGCGCCGATGAACAACTGGTCGAAGTCATAGGAACGCAGCACCTGCTCGGCCACCTGGCCCTGGAAGGATTCCGAATGCGGATCCCAGGTGCCACCGGTCATCAGCAGCACCGGCTCGTGCTCGATATCGCGCAGGGCGTTGGCTACGTTGAGCGAGTTGGTCATCACCACCAGCCCGGGCTTGTAGCCAAGCTGTGGGATCATCGCTGCCGTGGTGGTGCCGCTATCGATGATGATCCGCGCGTGCTCGCGGATGCGCGTCACACCGGCGCGGGCAATTGCCTGCTTGTACGGGGAGACAGCCTGCGTCGGCTCACTGAACAACTCCTGCGGCACCGGCACGGCACCGCCGTAACGACGCAATAACAGGCCGTTCTTTTCCAGCGCAGCAAGATCCTTGCGGATGGTCACTTCGCTGGTGGCAAAGTGCTGCGCCAGGGCGTCCACGCTCACTTCGCCCTGCTCGGCGAGCAGGGCGAGGATGGTGTGGCGACGTTGCGGCGTGTTGCGCTTCGACATGCTTAAGTTTCGATTCGAAAGATAACGGCGCGAATCAAAACATATGATCGAAAGCTCCGCAAGATTCCGTCGATCAGTTCAATGTCAGTTTGACCCCGAAGCCGACCAGGCACAGCCCCGCCAGCTTCTCGAGACCACGAGCGATACGCGGGTTGGCGCGCATACGCTCGGCGAGAAAGTGCGTCAGCAGTACGACGAGCAGGCCGTAGAGAAAGGTCAGCGCCATGATGGTCACGGCCATGAAAGCGAACGTAGTCAGTCCCTGATGCTTTTGCGGATCGATGAACAGCGGGAAGAAGGCCATGTAGAAAATGATGGCTTTGGGGTTGAAGACCGTGATCACCAGGGTTTGCCACAGGTACTGCCGCGGCTTGATCTCCAGTGTCGGCGCCGCCCCCGGCTTGGCCAGAATCATGCGCATGCCGAGGTAGACCAGGTAGGCCGCACCGAGCCACTGCACGACATGGAACGCCGCCGGATAGGCCTTGAGCAGCGCAGCAACGCCGGCCACCGCCAGCCACAGCAGCACCTGGTCGCCGAAGATGATACCGAAGGTCGAGGCCAGTCCGCCGCGAATACCGCCCTTGCCGGTGGAGAGGATCAACGCCAGGTTACCCGGGCCAGGAATGGCCAGGAGGATGATGAAGGCCACCACGAAGGCGGCGTAATCCGTCACACCGAGCATACAGAGCTGCCTCCGGCAGGTTATCCACAGGCCCGGTCACCCAGGCCCAATCGGGTTCACTTCTTGGTGGGGCGCTTCCAGCCTTCGATATTGCGCTGCTTGGCCCGACCCACTGCCAGCGTATCGGCCGGCACGTCGCTGGTCACCACCGAGCCGGCGCCCGTGGTGGCGCGGTCGCCTAGCGTTACCGGGGCCACCAGCGCACTGTTGGAGCCGATGAACACATCCTCGCCCATGACCGTGCGGAATTTGTTGGCACCGTCGTAATTGCAGGTGATGGTGCCGGCACCGATGTTGGTGCGGGCACCTATCTCGGCATCGCCCAGGTAGCTCAGGTGGCCGGCCTTGGCGCCCTCGCCCAGCACGGCGTTCTTCAGCTCGACGAAGTTACCCACATGGGCCTTGGCACCCAGCTTACTGCCAGGACGCAGGCGGGCAAACGGGCCACAATCGGCGCCCTCGCCCATCTCGGCGCCGTCCAGGTGGCTGTTGGCCTTGACGATGGCGCCTTTGCGCAACACCGAGTCCTTGATCACGCAGTTCGGGCCGATCTGCACATCGTCCTCGATGATCACCTTGCCTTCGAGGATGACGTTGATATCGATGGTCACGTCGCGGCCAACGCTGACTTCGCCGCGTACATCGAAGCGATGCGGATCGCGCAGGCTGACGCCCTGAGCCATCAGGCGACGGGCCATGCGCTGCTGGTAGTGGCATTCGAGCTGCGCGAGCTGGATGCGGTCGTTGGCACCGAGCACTTCCATTTCGTCCGCGGCACGCTCGGTGGCCACGGTCAGGCCATCGGCCACGGCCATGGCGATCACGTCGGTGAGGTAGTACTCACCCTGGGCGTTGCTGTTGGACAGACGGCCCAACCAGTCAGCCAGGCGCTTGCCGGGCACGGCGAGGATGCCGGTGTTGCCTTCGCGGATCTGCCGCTGCGCGTCGCTGGCGTCCTTGTGTTCGACGATGGCCTGCACCACACCGCTGCCATCGCGCACGATACGGCCGTAACCGGTCGGATCGGCCAGTTCGACGGTAAGCAGGCCCAGCTGGTTGTCGCTGACCAGCGCCAGCAGACGCTGCAAGGTAGCCGTTTCGATCAGCGGCACATCGCCGTAGAGGATCAGTACGGTATCAGCGCTGAGCTGCGGCAGCGCCTGAGCCACGGCATGACCGGTACCCAGCTGCTCGGCCTGGATGACGAAATTCAGGTCATCGGCGGCCAGGCGCTCACGCACGGTGTCGGCGCCATGGCCGATCACCACCTGGATGCTCTGCGGCTGCAGGCTGCGCGCGGTGTCGATGACATGCCCGAGCATGGGTTTGTCGGCGACCGGGTGCAGCACCTTGGGCAGCGCCGAACGCATCCGCGTGCCCTGGCCGGCGGCCAGAATGACGATATCCAGACTCATAGAAAGCTCCTTGCTGGGCAGAATGTGGCGGCGGCGGGAAAGAGCCGCAGACGAAAAACGCTATTTTGCCAGAAACGCAAAGGGGCGACCTAAGTCGCCCCTTTGCGTGATACCGCGATACGCGATCAGCGGCTGCGGCCGCCAAACTTCTTGCGCATCTCTTCGATGGTGCGCAGCTGGGCAGCAGCCTCGGCCAGGCGTGCTGCCGCACTGCCGTAGTCGAACTCGGTGCCCTTTTCGCTCAGCGCCTTCTCGGCCGCCTTGCGCGCCTCGATGGCAGCGGCTTCATCCAGGTCGCCGGCACGAACGGCGGTGTCGGCAAGTACCTTCACCATGCTCGGCTGAACTTCCAGGAAGCCACCGGAGATGTAGAACACCTCCTCGGTGCCACCCTGCTTGATCACTCGCACCGGACCCGGCTTGAGATCGGTCAGCAGCGGGGTGTGGCCCGGCAGGATACCCAGGTCACCGAGGTGACCGTGGGCGATGACCATTTCCACCAGCCCCGAGAACAGCTCTTCTTCCGCACTGACGATATCGCAGTGGACTGACATAGCCATAACAATGCCTCGGTTGAGAGGCCGGATCAGGCTGCAGCCCTATCCGGCCCGGACGCCCTCTGGAGGGCGCACCCGTTACTTACAGTTTCTTGGCTTTCTCGATGGCTTCGTCGATGCCGCCTACCATATAGAACGCTTGTTCTGGCAGGTGGTCGTAATCACCGTTCAGGATACCGCCGAAGCCACGAATAGTGTCTTTCAGGGAAACGAACTTACCTGGTGAACCGGTAAATACTTCAGCAACGAAGAATGGTTGAGACAGGAAGCGCTGGATCTTACGAGCACGAGCAACAACCAGTTTGTCTTCTTCAGACAGTTCATCCATACCCAGAATTGCAATGATATCTTTCAGTTCTTGGTAACGTTGCAGAATAGACTGAACGCCACGAGCGGTCTCGTAGTGCTCCTGGCCGATCACGTTCGGGTCCAGCTGACGGCTAGTAGAATCCAGAGGGTCAACCGCTGGGTAGATACCCAGAGATGCGATTTGACGGCTCAGTACAACAGTGGCGTCCAAGTGGGCGAAGGTGGTCGCCGGGCTCGGGTCGGTCAGGTCGTCCGCAGGTACGTAGACGGCCTGGATCGAAGTAATGGAGCCTTTCTTGGTGGAGGTAATACGTTCTTGCAGAACACCCATCTCTTCCGCCAGCGTTGGCTGATAACCTACCGCTGATGGCATACGACCTAACAGTGCTGATACTTCAGTACCTGCTAAGGTGTAACGATAAATGTTGTCAACGAACAGCAGTACGTCACGACCTTCGTCACGGAATTTCTCAGCCATAGTCAGACCAGTCAACGCAACGCGCAGACGGTTTCCTGGTGGCTCATTCATCTGGCCATAAACCAGTGATACTTTATCCAGAACGTTTGAGTCGGTCATTTCATGATAGAAGTCGTTCCCTTCACGAGTACGCTCACCAACACCCGCGAACACTGAGTAACCTGAGTGCTCAATCGCGATGTTACGGATCAGTTCCATCATGTTTACTGTTTTACCAACACCCGCACCACCGAACAGACCAACTTTACCGCCCTTGGCGAACGGGCAGACCAGGTCGATTACCTTGATGCCGGTTTCCAGCAGGTCGTTGCCACCGGCTTGCTCGGCGTAGCTCGGTGCAGCGCGGTGGATTTCCCACTGCTCTTCTTCACCGATGGGGCCGGCTTCGTCGATCGGGTTGCCCAGCACGTCCATGATCCGGCCCAGGGTCGCTTTACCGACCGGTACGGAGATGGCCTTGCCAGTGCTGTTGACGTCCAGGCCACGCTTGAGGCCTTCGGTCGAACCCATGGCAATGGTACGCACCACGCCGTCGCCCAGCTGCTGCTGAACTTCGAGGGTGGTTTCAGCGCCCTGTACCTTCAGGGCTTCGTATACGTTCGGCACCTGATCGCGCGGGAATTCCACGTCGATAACGGCGCCGATGATTTGAACGATACGTCCGCTACTCATCTTTGGTTCCTCTGAATATTTGAACCGTTCTTAAACCGCGGCAGCGCCGCCGACGATTTCCGAAATTTCCTGGGTGATCGCTGCCTGACGCGCCTTGTTGTAAACCAGCTGCAGGTCTTTGATGAGCTCACCGGCGTTGTCGGTTGCGTTCTTCATCGCGATCATCCGCGCAGCCTGTTCGCACGCGCTGTTCTCGACCACGGACTGATAGACCTGCGACTCGATGTAGCGTACCAACAGGGCATCCAGCAGTTGCTGGGCGTCCGGCTCGTACACGTAGTCCCACAGACCTTTCTGTACACCCTGCGCATCGCTGGCGGCCAGCGGCAGCAACTGCTGCACTTCCGGCTTCTGCGTCATGGTGTTGACGAACTTGTTCGACACCAGATACAGGCGGTCGATACGGCCCTCGGCGTAGGCATCCAGCACGACCTTGACGCTACCGATCAGGTCGTTGATGGACGGCTCTTCACCCAGCTTGCTGATGGCGGCAACCACGTTGCCCCCGTTGCTGCGGAAGAAGCTCGCGCCCTTGCTGCCCACCACGCAGAAATCGGCCTCGACCTTCTGGTCGCGCCATTCCTTCAGGCTTCTCAACAACGCCTTGAACAGGTTGATGTTCAAGCCACCGCACAGACCACGATCCGAGGTCACCACGATATAACCGACGCGCTTTACATCACGCTCCACCATAAACGAGTGGCGGTATTCCGGGTTCGCCTTGGCCAGGTGACCAATCACCTGACGAATACGCTCGGCGTAGGGGCGACCGGCAGCCATGCGCTGTTGAGCCTTGCGCATTTTGCTGACCGCCACTTTTTCCATGGCGCTGGTGATCTTTTGCGTGCTTTTGATGCTCGCAATCTTGCTGCGAATCTCTTTTGCGCCTGCCATTTCACACCTTTTGGTTCAAGCAGGCGGGGGCCGAAGCCCCCGCTGCGGTTACCAGGTTTGGGTGGCCTTGAACTTCTCGATACCGGCTTTCAGGCCAGCGTCGATCTCGTCGTTGAAGTCACCTTTCTCGTTGATCTTCGCCATCAGGTCGGCGTGATCACGCTTGAAGAAGGCGATCAAAGCCTGCTCGAAGCTGATGACCTTGGCGACTTCGACGTCCTGCAGGAAGCCACGCTCGGCTGCATACAGGGACACCGACATTTCGGCAATGGACATCGGCGCATACTGCTTCTGCTTCATCAGCTCGGTAACGCGCTGACCGTGCTCGAGCTGCTTGCGGGTGGCTTCGTCCAGGTCAGAAGCGAACTGGGCGAAAGCAGCCAGTTCACGATACTGAGCAAGTGCAGTACGGATACCACCAGACAGTTTCTTAATGATTTTAGTCTGAGCAGCACCACCAACACGAGATACTGAAATACCTGGGTTAACCGCTGGACGAATACCAGAGTTAAACAGGTTAGATTCCAGGAAGATCTGACCATCTGTAATCGAAATTACGTTTGTTGGTACGAATGCAGAAACGTCACCAGCTTGGGTTTCAATGATAGGCAGAGCCGTCAGCGAGCCAGTCTTGCCCTTCACGGCGCCATTGGTGAACTTCTCGACATACTCTTCGGAAACGCGGGAAGCGCGCTCCAGCAGACGGCTGTGGAGATAGAAAACGTCACCAGGGTAAGCTTCACGTCCTGGTGGACGACGTAACAACAGTGAAATTTGACGGTATGCAACAGCCTGTTTAGACAGGTCATCGTATACGATCAGTGCGTCTTCACCGCGGTCACGGAAATATTCACCCATGGTGCAGCCGGCGTACGGCGCCAGGAACTGCAGCGCAGCGGATTCAGAAGCCGAGGCTGCAACCACGATGGTGTTGGCCAGGGCGCCAGCTTCTTCCAGCTTGCGTACCACGTTGGCGATGGTCGATTGCTTCTGACCAATGGCGACGTAGACGCAGCGGATGCCGCTGTCTTTCTGGTTGATGATTGCGTCGACGGCCAGAGCAGTCTTACCGATCTGACGGTCACCGATGACAAGCTCACGCTGACCACGGCCTACCGGGATCATGGCATCGACCGACTTGTAACCGGTCTGCACCGGCTGGTCGACCGACTTACGCCAGATCACGCCCGGCGCAACCTTTTCAACGGCGTCGCTAGCGGCGGCGTTGATCGGGCCTTTGCCATCGATCGGGTTACCCAGTGCGTCGACCACACGACCCAGCAGTTCCGGACCAACCGGGACTTCCAGGATGCGGCCGGTGCACTTGGCGCTCATGCCTTCGGCGAGGGTCAGGTAGCTACCCAGTACCACGGCACCCACGGAGTCTTGCTCCAGGTTCAGGGCCATACCGTAGACGCCACCAGGGAATTCGATCATCTCGCCGTACATAACGTCGGCGAGGCCGTAAATGCGCACGATACCGTCGGAAACGCTGACGATGGTGCCTTCATTACGGGCTTGAGCGGTTACATCAAGCGACTCAATGCGCTGCTTGATGATTTCGCTAATTTCGGAAGGATTCAGTTGCTGCATGCCAGTTCCCTCAAATCAGGATTTCAACGCTTCGGCCAGCTTGTTCAGCTTGCCGCGGACCGAACCGTCGATGACCAGGTCACCTGCACGAATGACAACGCCGCCGATCAGGGCGGGATTGACTACGGGCTTGGGCTGGACGGTGCGATCGAGCCGCTTGGAAAGGGCGGCAGCCAGAGTTTGCAATTGTTCGGCATTAAGCTCGAAAGCCGACTCGACCTCGACATCGAGGGCGCGTTCGGCTTCAGCCTTCAGCACGGCGAATTGTTCGCGTACCACCGGCAACAGCGACAGTCGGTCGTTGCTGCCCAGCGAACGCAGGAAGTTGCTGAACGAAGCGTCGATGTGACCGGCACAAACCTGCGCCAGTACATTGACTTTCTGCTCATCGGTCAACGCCGGGTTGACCAACTGCTGAGCCACGGCCGGCGTCTGAACGGCAGCTGCCGACAACGACAGCATGTTCAGCCAGGCATCGGCCTGCTGTGCAGCACTGGCAAACTCAAACGCGGCTTTCGCGTAGGGCCGAGCGAGCGTGTTGGTATTGATCATCGCGAGCCTCGCTTAGAGTTGAGAGGCCAGTTTTGCGACCAGATCGTTGTGCGCAGCGCCGTCCACGGAGGACTGCAGGATCTGCTCGGCGCCGGTGACAGCCAGAGCTGCTACCTGCGAACGCAGTTGATCCTTGGCACGGTTCACTTCCAGATCGATTTCGGCTTTGGCGCCAGCGATCAGCTTTTCACCTTCGGAGCGGGCCTGAGCCTTGGCTTCTTCGACGATTGCGTTGGCGGTCTTGTTCGCCCGGTCGAGAATCTCGGCAGCTTGCTCTTTGGTTTCACGAAGCATCTGGGCAGCGCGTTCCTGGGCCAACTGCAGATCGCGCTCGGCGCGCCCGGCAGCATCCAGACCTTCTGCGATTTTCTTCTGGCGTTCCTGCATGGCCTGCGTCAGCGGCGGCCATACGAACTTCATGCAGAACCAGACGAAAATAGCGAAGGCAATCGTTTGACCGAACAGGGTCAGGTTAATGTTCACAGCGATTTACCTCGTGCTATCTCGTGTTCAGGGAAGAAAAGCCTGAAGAGGCAGCACTCATCATGCTGCCTCGAACTCAGGAACTCTTAACCCGCGACAACGAAGATCAGGTACATCGCGATACCCACACCGATCATCGGAACGGCGTCGAGCAGACCAGCCATCAGGAAGGTCTTGGTTTGCAGCTGCGGGCCCAGCTCAGGCTGGCGAGCGGTGGATTCCAGCAGCTTGCCGCCCAGCAGGGCGAAGCCGATACCGGTACCCAGGGCACCCAGACCGATCATGATGGCAGCGGCGATGTAGACGAGTTCCATAGTTAGCTCCAGAGTTTTTAGAGGTTAAGGTTACGAGTTAGGGGTTTTCGGGTTTTCGATGTCGATCAGTGGTGATCTTCGTGCGCAGCACTCAGATACACCACGGTCAGCACCATGAAAATGAACGCCTGCAGCGGGATTACCAGGATGTGGAAGATAGCCCATGGCACGTTGAGACCCCACTGAACGTAGAAGGGCAGCAACGCGATAAGGATAAACACCACTTCACCGGCATACATGTTGCCGAACAGACGCAGGGCCAGGCTCAGCGGCTTGGTCAGCAGGCCGATGATTTCCAGGAACAGGTTGAAAGGAATCAGCGCCCAGTGATTGAACGGGGTGAACGACAGTTCCTTGGTGAAGCCACCGATGCCCTTGACCTTGATGCTGTAGAAAATGATCAGCAGGAACACGCCCAGGGAGATACCGAAGGTACCGTTAGGGTCAGCGGTGGGAACGATCTTGAAGTACGGCAGGCCCAACAGCGAAGCCAGACCAGGAATGTAGTCGACCGGGATCCACTTCAGGCTGTTCATCAGGAACACCCAGACGAAGATGGTCAGGGCCAGCGGCGCAACCAGCGGGTTCTTGCCGTGGAAGGTGTCCTTGACGATACCCTGGACGAATTCGATGCACATCTCGGCCATGTTCTGCAGGCCGGTCGGCACACCAGTCACCGCGCGCTTGGCAGCCATGCGGAACAGGGTGACGAAGATCAGGCCCATGAACAGGGACCAGCCCAGGGTGTCCACGTGGACGGCCCAGAAGCCCATCGCTTTCACTTCTTCCGGGGTCTGGGCAATGATCCAGCCCTTGTCCGGATGAGCGCCGTAGACCAGGTTCTGCAGGTGATGCTGGATATATTCTGCTGGGGTATCAGCCATAAACGCCTCAAACGGTCCAATGCTTCAGAAAACTTTCATGAGCAGGGGTGCACAGGCTGCTGCCAACAGGGCCAGCAGATAACCGATGAACAGCTGCATCGGTGCAAGTGGTTCAACCCCTACGAACGCCAGTGCAAACAGCACTGCCGTGATAATCCATTTACCCATGGCCCCGGCCCAGATCGACTGGACGATGGCTCGGGCCGAACGCGCGCCAAAATAACGAAAGGCCTTGAATGCAAAATACGCGTTGGCCAACAGAGCGATCAGCCCACCCAACAATGCCGAATAGGCCGCAACCCATCCGCCACTGATGGCAAAAACCACTGCAATTACAGCCGTCACGATGGCCTGAAAAATCAGGATCGGAAAACCAGGCTGACGATGAAACGGGGCCTTACTCGGGATGCCCATCGACCTCTCCCATAAAGCCGCCGAATCTCGGCTCACAGCCGACAAAATTGCGCGGGGAGTATATGGGCCTGCCTACGCCTGATCAACCGTGCTGTAGTAGCAGTGGACCAGGACTACAGGCTGAATTGTTTCAACGAATGTGCGCCAGTACGCCCTGCAATTCGTCGAGTGAGCTGTAGCGAATTACCAGCTGCCCTTTGCCCTTGCTACCGTGCTTGATCTGTACCGGCGAGCCCAGACGCTCTGCGAGCTTCTGTTCCAGGCGGCTGATGTCCGGATCGGCCTTGGCCTTGACCGGGGCCGGTTTGGCACTCAGCCACTGGCGCACCAGCGCCTCGGTCTGACGAACGGTAAGGCCGCGTGCGACAACGTGTCGCGCCGCTTCGACCTGCTGTTCCAGGGGCAAACCGAGCAGCGCACGGGCATGGCCCATTTCCAGATCGCCATGAGCGAGCAGGGTCTTGATCTCTTCGGGCAGGGCGATCAGACGCAGCAGGTTGGTGATGGTGACGCGGGATTTGCCGACGGCATCGGCGACCTGCTGCTGGGTCAGCTCGAATTCCTGCTGCAGGCGCTGCAGGGCCACGGCTTCCTCGATGGGGTTGAGGTCTTCGCGCTGGATGTTCTCGATCAGCGCCATGGCGATGGCGGCTTCATCGGGCAGCTCACGGACCATGGCCGGGATCTTGTCCTGACCAGCCAGTTGGCTGGCCCGCCAACGGCGTTCACCGGCAACGATCTCGAAACGGCCGTTACCGATGGGACGCAGCACGATAGGTTGCATCACGCCCTGGGCGCGGATGGAGGCGGCGAGTTCTTCCAGCGCAGTCTGGTCCATGTCGCGACGCGGCTGGTACTTGCCTCGCTGGATCAACTCCAGCGGCACGTATTGCAGCTCACGGGTGTCGGCCTGGGCGGCTTCTTCCTGCAGTGCGCTGACGGTGTTGCCGCCAAGCAGGGCGTCTAGACCTCGACCCAGACCTCGTTTCTTCGCAGCCATGCGGATGTTCCTTAAGCGGTAGCGGTTTTCGCGGCGGCGCGCTGACGGCGCACCAGCTCGCCGGCCAAAGCCAGGTAGGCGATGGCCCCACGGGATTGTTTGTCGTAGACCAGCGCCGGCATGCCGAAGCTCGGCGCCTCGGCCAGGCGCACATTGCGCGGAATCACGGCGTCATACAGCTTGTCGCCGAAGTGTTCCTTGAGCTGAGCCGTGACGTCGTTGGTCAGGCTGATGCGCGGGTCGTACATGGTGCGCAGCAGACCTTCGATCTGCAGCTTGGGATTGAGCAGCTGGGCGATGCGCTGGATGCTGTTGACCAGATCGGACAAGCCCTCGAGCGCGTAATACTCGCACTGCATGGGAATGATCACGCCATCGGCGGCGACCAGGGCGTTGATGGTCAGCATGCTCAGCGACGGTGGGCAGTCGATGAGGATGTAGTCGTAGTTCTCGCGGATCGGCGCCAGGGCGTAACGCAGGCGGCTTTCCTTCATCTTCATTTCCAGCAATGCCACTTCCGCAGCGGTCAGATCGCGGTTGGCCGGCAGCAACTGGTAGCCGCCGTGCTCGGAAAACTGCATGGCCTGGCTCAGGTCGCATTCGCCGATCAGCACGTCGTAGATCGAGTGCTCGAGGGCGTGCTTGTCGATGCCGCTGCCCATGGTCGCGTTGCCCTGCGGGTCGAGGTCGATCAGCAGCACGCGGCGCTTGGTCGCTACCAGTGAAGCAGCCAGGTTGATGCACGTCGTGGTTTTGCCCACGCCGCCTTTCTGATTGGCGATCGCGAATACCTTGGCCATCTTCCTTTCCCCTTAGACCGAGCGACGCAGTATCAACAGATGGCGCTGGCCTTGGCAACCGGGAACCCGCAACACGTGCGTGGCACTGAGACGGAAGTCCGCCGGCAGCGCCTGCAGCTCGTCATCCGGGTGCACGCCCTTCATCGCCAGCCAATGGGTATCGGCGTTACCGAGGTGGCGCGTCCAGTTGCTGAAATCTTCCAGGCTGCTGAAAGCCCGCGAGCTGATGCCGTCGAAAGGCTGCTCTGGTCGATACGCTTCGACCCGGTTGTGGACAACCTCGAGGTTGGCGAGTTTCAGCTCCAGCTTCACCTGGACGAGAAAGCGGGTCTTCTTGCCGTTGGAGTCGAGCAGGGTGAAGTGGCGCTCGGGGAACATGATCGCCAGCGGAATACCGGGCATGCCGCCGCCGCTGCCGACGTCCAGCCAGTTGTCCCCACGTTCGGCCACGAACGGCACCACCGACAGGCTGTCGAGCAGATGGCGAGAGACCATCTCGTCCGGATCGCGCACGGCGGTCAGGTTGTAGGCCTTGTTCCACTTGATCAGCAGGCCCAGGTAGGCGAGCAGTTGTTCCTGCTGCAACGGGCTCAGCTCGATACCCAGTTCGCGGGCGCCCTGGAGCAGTTCTTCGGCGTGACGTTGAGTGACCGACATCAGGCGCTCTGCTCCAGTTTCTGACCCGCACTGCGCTTTTTCAGATTAATCAGCAACAGCGAGATGGCTGCCGGGGTAACGCCGGGGATGCGCCCAGCCTGACCAAGGGTGGCGGGGCGGGTATTGCCGAGCTTGAACTGGATCTCCTTGGACAACCCGGAAATGCTGCCGTAGTCCAGGTCTTCCGGCAGCTTGGTGTCCTCACTGGCGCGCAGCTTGGCGATTTCTTCCTGCTGACGGTCGATGTAACCGGCGTACTTGGTCTTGATCTCGACCTGTTCGGCCACCTGGTTATCCACAGCCGGGGAATCGGTGATCTGCGCCAGGGTGGCGTAATCGATCTCTGGGCGTGCCAGCAGGTTGAGCAGGTGGTATTCATGGGCCAGCGGCGTGCCGAAACGCGCGGCGATGGCATCACCCTGCGGTGTGCCCGGGCGCACCCAAGTGCTCTTCAGGCGCTGCTCTTCCTGAACGATGCCTTCGCGCTTGGCCTCGAAGGCTGCCCAGCGTTCATCATCGATCAACCCCAGCTCGCGGCCTTTTTCGGTCAGGCGCAGGTCGGCGTTGTCCTCGCGCAGGATCAGCCGGTATTCGGCGCGCGAGGTGAACATGCGGTAGGGCTCCTGAGTACCGAGGGTAATCAGGTCATCGACCAGGACACCGATATAGGCTTCGTCACGACGCGGGCACCAGGCTTCCTTGCCCTGTGCACGCAGCGCGGCGTTGCAGCCGGCCAGCAAGCCTTGGGCCCCGGCTTCTTCGTAGCCGGTGGTGCCATTGATCTGTCCGGCGAAGAACAGGCCGGCGATGACCTTGGTCTCCAGGCTGTACTTCAGGTCACGCGGATCGAAGTAGTCGTATTCGATGGCGTAGCCCGGGCGCACGATATGCGCATTCTCCATGCCACGGATGCTACGTACGATCTGCAGCTGCACATCGAACGGCAGTGAAGTGGAGATGCCGTTGGGGTACAGCTCATGGGTGGTCAGGCCTTCCGGCTCGATGAACACCTGATGGCTGTCCTTGTCGGCAAAGCGGTGGATCTTGTCCTCGATCGACGGGCAGTAGCGCGGGCCAACGCCTTCGATCACCCCGGAGTACATCGGCGAACGGTCGAGGTTGGCGGCGATGATCTCGTGGGTACGCGCGTTGGTATGAGTGATCCAGCAGCTGATCTGCTGCGGCTGGTGCTCACGCTTGCCAAGGAAGGACATCAGCGGCGTTGGTGTATCGCCTGGCTGCTCGGTCATCACCGAGAAATCCACGGAGCGGCCGTCGATGCGTGGCGGCGTACCGGTCTTCAGGCGACCGACACGCAGCGGCAGCTCACGCAGGCGATGCGCCAGAGCGATGGAAGGTGGGTCGCCAGCACGACCACCGGAGTAATTTTGCAGGCCAATGTGGATAAGTCCGCCGAGGAAGGTGCCTGTGGTCAACACCACGGAATCCGCATGGAACCTGAGGCCCATCTGGGTGACCACGCCTTTGACTTCGGCGTTTTCCACAATCAGGTCATCGGCTGCCTGTTGAAAAATCCACAGATTGGCCTGGTTTTCCAGAATCTGGCGAACAGCTGCTTTGTAGAGCACGCGGTCGGCCTGCGCACGTGTGGCACGCACGGCTGGGCCCTTGCGGCTGTTGAGAATACGGAACTGGATGCCGCCCTTGTCGGTAGCCGTGGCCATGGCGCCACCCAGGGCATCGATTTCCTTGACCAGGTGGCTCTTGCCGATCCCACCGATGGCCGGGTTGCAGCTCATCTGGCCGAGGGTCTCGACATTATGGGTGAGCAGCAGCGTCTTCACGCCCATGCGTGCTGCAGCCAGGGCTGCTTCGGTACCGGCATGACCGCCACCGATCACGATCACGTCAAAACGGGAAGGGAAATCCACCACGCACCTCGTGCCTGTTGAGAAGGGGTCTGAAAGAAAGGCGGCAAGTATAGGGACTTCAGCCTGCTGAATGAAGCCTTCTGCACAAAAAATAGCCAACCGGATAGCACGGGCCTTTCCCATCGACCTCCTTACCTGATCACCCTCCGCACCGTGAGAAATACGCTCAGGCTTATAAAGAATAGATAGAGAGAATTTTTATAAAGCTTGTTCTTTATGTTTATGTATAGAGCAAGCCATTTCTGTGGATAACCTTCTACAGCCCTTGCTGTTAGAGGTGTACAGCGAATGATAAGCCTGTGTCGATCCTGCTCACTTCCACTGAGAAAGCTGCTGAACCACTGTGGATGGAAGTGCCAGTTACCCACAGGGGTAGTTACGCCCAGCTTTGTCATAGGGTTATGGGCAGGGTTCAGGGGCGGTTTTCCACAGGGTTTATTTCGCTATGAATAACTCATCAGCTCAGCCGGATTCCGACTGAAAACCAGGCAATGTCAGCCCTTAATGCGTCGTAAGTTGATGAAAGGTGTGCAGAGTGATGCGGCCAGGGGGGCTGGCCTGCAGTTCGTAGCCCGGATGAAATCCGGGGAGGCAGGAAGAAAAGGATCAGTGGCGCGACCAGCGATGCCCTTTTCGCGGATGAATGCGCGCCTACAGGCGCGCTGTGGCCAAGGGCATGCTGGCGAAGGTTTACTTGCCGATGCAGAAACTGGAGAAGATCCGCCCCAGCAGGTCGTCGCTGCTGAAGGCGCCGGTGATCTCGCCCAGTGCCTGTTGCGCCATGCGCAGGTCTTCGGCCAGCAGCTCGCCGGCGCCCATCAGGGTGAGCTGGTTGCGGCCGTGCTCGAGGTACTGCTCGGCCTGATGCAGCGCCTCCAGGTGGCGGCGGCGGGCGCTGAAGCCGCTTTCTGCGGTCTGTTGATAACCCATGCAGGCTTTCAGGTGTTCGCGCAGCAGCTCGAGGCCTTCGGCGGACTTGGCCGACAGGCTGAGGGTGACATGGCCATCGGCACTGGTTTCTAGTGTCACTGCCTCGCCGGACAGGTCGGCCTTGTTGCGGATCAGGGTGACTCGTGCTGGATCCGGACGCTGCTCTAAAAACTCTGGCCAGAGGGCAAAGGGATCGGCGGCTTCCGGCGCAGTGGAGTCCACTACCAGCAGCACGCGATCCGCCTCGCTGATGGCCTTGAGCGCGCGCTCCACGCCGATACGCTCGACCTGGTCGTCGGTGTCGCGCAGACCGGCGGTGTCGACTACGTGCAGTGGCATGCCGTCGATGTGGATATGTTCACGCAGCACGTCACGGGTGGTGCCGGCGATATCGGTGACGATGGCTGCTTCGCGTCCAGCCAGGGCATTGAGCAGGCTGGATTTGCCGGCATTGGGGCGGCCGGCGATAACCACGGTCATGCCATCGCGCAGCAGGGCACCCTGACCCGCTTCACGCAGCACTGTGGATAAATTGGCACGCACGCCATCGAGCTGGTTCAGTACATGGCCATCGGCAAGAAAGTCGATTTCTTCCTCGGGGAAGTCGATGGCGGCTTCGACATAGATGCGCAGCTGAATCAGCGATTCGGTCAGCGCATGCACACGCCTGGAGAACTCGCCTTGCAACGAACGCAGGGCATTGCGTGCGGCCTGTTCGGAGCTGGCTTCGATCAGGTCGGCGATGGCTTCGGCCTGGGCCAGGTCGAGCTTGTCGTTGAGAAACGCACGCTCGCTGAACTCACCGGGCCGAGCCAGGCGTGCACCCAGCTCCATGCAACGGCGCAACAGCAGGTCGAGCACCACCGGGCCGCCATGGCCCTGCAACTCCAGCACGTCTTCGCCGGTGAAGGAGTTGGGGCCGGGGAAGTAGATGGCCAGGCCTTCGTCCAGCGTCAGTCCCTGTTCACCGAAGAAAGGGCCGTGATGGGCGAAGCGCGGCTTCAACTCGCGCCTGCAGATGGCCTGTGCCAGTTGTCCCGCCAATGGCCCGGATACGCGCACGATGCCCACACCGCCCCGACCTTGGGCAGTAGCGACAGCGGCGATGGTGTCTCGGGCATGGTTCATGGGGCTTCTCGCTACAGGTGAAGGTGTTGGCATTGTGCCGGATAGCAAAACGCCCCAATCATGGGGCGTTTGCTTGATGCTTGGAAGCCTTGGCGAATCAGGCGTTGGCCGTTTTCGCTGCTGCTTCGATCTTGCGCGTAATGTACCACTGCTGGGCGATGGACAGGATGTTGTTGACCACCCAGTACAGCACCAGACCAGCCGGGAACCACAGGAAGAAGAAGGTGAAGATGATCGGCATCAGCTTCAGCACACGGGCCTGCATGGGGTCCGGCGGAGTCGGGTTGAGCTGCTGCTGAATGAACATGGTCGCGCCCATGATGATCGGCAGGATGAAGAACGGATCCTTGATCGACAGGTCGGTGATCCACAGCAGCCAGGGCGCCTGACGCATCTCGACGGATTCCAGCAGCACCCAGTACAGGGCGAGGAATACCGGCATCTGCACCAGAATCGGCAAGCAGCCGCCCAGCGGATTGATCTTCTCTTTCTTGTACAGCTCCATCATCGCCTGGGACATCTTCTGGCGATCGTCACCGAACTGTTCCTTCAGCGCCTGCAGTTTCGGCGAGACGGCACGCATACGGGCCATCGAGCGGTAGCTGGCAGCCGACAGCGGGAAGAAGATCAGCTTGATGATGATGGTCAGGAAGATGATCGACCAACCCCAGTTACCGAGCAGACCATGGATCACTTCCAGCAGCCAGAAGATCGGCTGTGCGAGGAACCACAGGAAGCCGTAGTCAACAGTCAGCTCCAGGCCTGGAGACAGGGTGCCGAGATGTTCCTGCAGTTTGGGGCCAGCATACAGAATGGCGCCGGTTTCGCCCTGGGCGCCGGCAGCGATCTGCACGGACGGGCCGGTGAAACCAACGATGTAGTTACCCTGGCTGTCCTTGCGGGTCTGTACCAGGTTGGTGCTGTCCTTGCTCGGCACCCAGGCGGTGACGAAGTAGTGCTGCAGCCAGGCAACCCAGCCGCCCTGTACGGTTTCCTTGAAGGACTGCTTGTCGATGTCCTTCATCGACACCTTCTTATAGGGCTCTTCGCTGGTCCACAGCGCGGCGCCCAGATAGGTGGCGGTGCCAGTGGCGGTGGTCGAGGACGGATCACCACTGTTGTCGCGCTTGAGCTGGGCGAACAGATTGCCGCTCCAGGCCTGGTCGCTCTGGTTGTCGATCAGGTAACGCACGTCGACCTGGTAGGCGGACGGATCGATGCAGCCAGGTTTCTTCAGCTCTTGCTCGCGTGCCGAGCACTGCGGGTTGAGACCACGCTTGAAGCTGTAGCGCTTGATGTAGCTGACGCCATTTTCGCTGTAGGTCAGGTCGACCACCAGGCTGTTCTGGTCAGCCGCCATTTCATAGCTTTGCTTTTCGCTCGACCACAGGGCACGACGGCTGGAGCTGTCTGGTGCGTTCTGGCCGATCAGGCCGCTTTGCGCCAGGTAAGTCCGCTCGTTGCCGTTGTCGAACAGCTGGAAGGGGACGTCCGGACGATCCTGGCGACGCGGGTACTGCGGCAGACGCAGTTGCACGATATCGCCACCACGCGGGTCGATGGCCAGATCGAGCACGTCGGTTTTGACACGAATCAGCTCATCGCTGGCTGCGGCAGTCGGTGCAACGGCTGCTGCAGTTGGCTCGGCCACGGCAGTAGGAATGTCGTCGCTACCGGTGCTGGCGGTTGCAGCAGGTGTGTCGGGCAGAGCGGGCGTCGCAGCGGTCGAGGTACTAACCTCGGCTGGCAGGGCAGCCTGGCCATAGTCCTCATTCCATTGCAGGACCATGAGGTAGGACACGACTGCCAGGGCGACGATCAGGATCGAACGTTGGATATCCATGATTATTCGGCCATCGAAGGGGAACGGGATGTTTTAACGGGTGGAACCGGATCGTAACCGCCGGCATTCCAGGGGTGACAACGACCAAGACGGCGCGCTGTCAGCCAGCCACCACGCAGGAAGCCATGTTGCTCGATGGCTTCATAGGCATAGCAGGAGCAGCTGGGGTAGAAACGGCAGTGACTGGCCATCAGTGGGCTGATGGCGTAGCGATAAACCTGGATACAGGCAAGAGCCGCTTTACGCATGGGGATTGTCGCTTGTCCCGGAGGATAAGTCAGCGTCGCGACTGGGCCGGCTTCGGGCCAAGCGTTTCCAGAGTTTGCCGAACTGCTGAGCGAGTTCGCCATTCTCAAGATCGCCTAGCCCTTTGCGGGCGACCACCACGATGTCCCAGCCTGTCAGGTTGTCCTGATTGAGGCGGAAGGACTCGCGGATTTGACGCTTGATGCGGTTGCGCTCGACGGCGAGCTTGACGCTCTTCTTGCCGATCACCAAACCTAGCCGGGGATGATCAAGCTGGTTATCGCGCGCTAGCAGCAGGACATTCTTGCCCGGCGCCTTACCGCTTGGGGAGTCGAAGACTGCCTTGAATTGCCTGGGAGTCAGCAGTCGCTTGTCCCGGCCGAAGTCTCGACTCACCACCTGTCTGGATCAATTAGACAGTCAGACGCTTACGGCCCTTGGCGCGACGACGCGACAGGACGGTACGGCCGTTCTTGGTGGCCATGCGGGCACGGAAACCGTGGGTGCGAGCGCGCTTGATGGTGCTGGGTTGGAAAGTGCGTTTCATGGTGCGTTACCTGGGTGATCGACTAGGGTCGGAATGACCCCGGTTTTAAGAGACCAACAATTCTAGAGAAAGCCACGCGGCAGGTCAATTTCCAACCAACCTTATTCGTCGGATAGATAAAGAAAGAAGAGAAAGAATTTAAAGCTCTTTTTCTGTGTTTATGTTGATTAGCAGCGCCCCGATCTGTGGACAACCTGCTGACAGCATTGCTACCAGTGTCCTTGTCGGGATGATAACCCTGTCGAAAAGACGTGCTGCGCTTGTGCGATGCCTGCTTGGAAGCTGAGGATGGAATGCCCTTTTACCCACAGGCTGGTTATCCGTGGGCTCATCCCCAGGGTTTTACAGAGACTTGCAGGCGGATTATCCACAAGGTTTATTGCCCAGCTGATAAGCCTTGTGAATGTAACTAAGACTTTGATTTTGCGTGTCCATTGAGTTCAAGCTGTGTGGATAACTCAGTCATGGGCCGGTACAATGGCGGCTGTTTTTGCATCGCCGCCCAAGGGGATAGTCAGTGTCAGTGGAACTATGGCAGCAATGTGTCGAGCTTCTGCGCGATGAGTTGCCGGCCCAGCAATTCAACACCTGGATCCGTCCTCTGCAGGTCGAAGCCGAAGGCGATGAACTGCGCGTCTATGCGCCGAATCGCTTCGTTCTCGATTGGGTCAACGAAAAGTATCTGAGCCGCTTGCTCGAGCTGATTGGCGAGCGCGCCAACGGTATGGTGCCTGCGCTGTCCTTATTAATAGGTAGCAAGCGTGCCGCGACTGCCCGCGTTGCGCCAACCGCACCACTGCCGGCTGCCGCGCGTGCGGCTCAGGTACAGGTTGCCGCTGCCGTGAGCAAACCGTTGCCGCCTCCGGCGCAAACAGAACCTTCGCGGGCCAGCTTCGATTCGATGGCCGGTGCCGCACCGCAACCACCGACGCCAGCGGTTGCCCCGCGTACCGAACGCTCCGTGCAGGTCGAAGGTGGCCTCAAGCACACCAGTTACCTCAATCGTACCTTTACCTTCGATAACTTCGTCGAGGGCAAGTCGAACCAGTTGGCCCGTGCGGCTGCCTGGCAGGTGGCGGACAACCCCAAGCATGGCTACAACCCGCTGTTTCTGTATGGCGGTGTCGGCCTGGGCAAGACCCACCTGATGCATGCTGTGGGCAACCACCTGCTGGCGAAGAATCCCAATGCCAAGGTGGTGTACCTGCATTCCGAGCGTTTCGTCGCCGACATGGTCAAGGCGTTGCAACTCAACGCCATCAACGAGTTCAAGCGCTTCTACCGTTCGGTGGACGCACTGCTGATCGATGACATCCAGTTCTTCGCCAAGAAGGAACGCTCTCAGGAGGAGTTCTTCCACACCTTCAACGCATTGCTCGAAGGTGGTCAGCAGGTGATTCTCACCAGCGACCGTTACCCGAAGGAGATCGAAGGCCTGGAAGAGCGTCTCAAGTCGCGTTTCGGCTGGGGCCTGACCGTGGCCGTGGAACCGCCGGAACTGGAAACCCGTGTAGCGATCCTGATGAAGAAGGCCGACCAGGCCAAGGTCGATCTGCCGCACGATGCCGCTTTCTTCATCGCCCAGCGCATCCGTTCCAACGTGCGCGAGCTGGAAGGTGCGCTGAAGCGTGTGATCGCCCACTCGCATTTCATGGGGCGCGACATCACCATCGAGCTGATTCGCGAATCGCTCAAGGATCTGCTGGCCCTGCAGGACAAGCTGGTCAGCATCGACAACATCCAGCGCACCACGGCCGAGTACTACAAGATCAAGATCACCGATCTGCTCTCTAAGCGCCGCTCGCGTTCGATTGCTCGGCCGCGTCAGGTGGCCATGGCGTTATCCAAGGAACTGACCAATCACAGCCTGCCGGAAATCGGTGTGGCCTTCGGCGGTCGCGATCACACCACGGTGTTGCACGCATGCCGTAAGATTGCTGAACTTAGGGGATCCGATGCGGACATCCGCGAGGATTACAAGAACCTGCTGCGTACGCTTACAACCTGATTCGCAGCTCCACGAGGCAAGGGACTAGACCATGCATTTCACCATTCAACGCGAAGCCCTGTTGAAACCCCTGCAACTGGTCGCCGGTGTCGTGGAACGACGCCAGACGCTGCCGGTTCTGTCCAATGTGCTGCTGGTCGTCGAAGGCCAGCAATTATCGCTGACCGGTACCGACCTCGAAGTCGAACTGGTAGGTCGTGTGACGCTGGAAGACGCTGCCGAGCCGGGCGAGATCACCGTGCCGGCGCGTAAGCTGATGGACATTTGCAAGAGCTTGCCGAGCGATGCGCTGATCGACATCCGCGTCGATGATCAGAAGTTGCTGGTCAAGGCAGGCCGTAGCCGCTTTACCCTGTCCACCCTGCCGGCCAACGACTTCCCCACCGTCGAGGAAGGCCCGGGTTCGCTGACCTTCAACCTGCCGCAAGCCAAGCTGCGTCGCCTGGTAGAGCGCACCAGCTTCGCCATGGCCCAGCAGGACGTGCGCTACTACCTCAACGGCATGCTGCTGGAAGTGCAGAGCGGCCTGTTGCGAGCCGTGGCTACCGATGGTCACCGTCTGGCCATGTGCTCGATGGAGGCTGTGATTCAACAAGAAGGCAAGCATCAGGTCATCGTGCCGCGTAAAGGTATTCTTGAACTGGCGCGCTTGCTCACCGAGCAGGACGCTGAAGTCAGCATCGTACTGGGTCAGCATCACATCCGTGCCAACACCGGCGAGTTCACCTTCACCTCGAAGCTGGTAGATGGCAAGTTCCCGGATTACGAGCGTGTGCTGCCACGCGGTGGCGACAAGCTGGTACTGGCGGATCGTCAGGGCCTGCGTGAAGCCTTCAGCCGTACGGCGATTCTCTCCAACGAAAAATACCGTGGCATTCGCCTGACTCTGGCGGCTGGTCTGCTGAAAATTCAGGCCAACAACCCGGAACAGGAAGAGGCCGAGGAAGAAATCGTTGTCGACTATAACGGCGGTGGTCTGGAGATTGGTTTCAACGTCAGCTATCTGCTGGATGTACTGGGCGTAATGGGGACCGAGCAAGTGCGCCTGATCCTGTCCGATTCCAACAGCAGTGCTCTGTTGCAGGAAGCCGACAACGATGATTCTGCCTACGTTGTAATGCCGATGCGCCTTTAATGTCACTGAGCCGTATCACGGTCACCGCGGTGCGTAACCTGCACCCGGTGACCCTCTCCCCCTCCTCCCGCATCAACATCCTCCACGGCGACAACGGCAGCGGCAAGACCAGCGTGCTGGAAGCGATCCATCTGCTCGGCCTTGCCCGCTCCTTCCGCAGCACTCGCTTGCAGCCGGTGATTCATTACGAGCAACCGGCTTGTACCGTTTTTGGGCAGGTGCAATTGGCCGAGGGCGGCTCCAGCAATCTGGGCATTTCCCGTGATCGTCAGGGCGAACTGCAGATTCGTATCGATGGGCAGAACGCGCGCAGTGCTGCACAACTGGCTGACTTATTGCCACTTCAATTGATCAACCCGGATAGTTTTCGTCTGCTCGAAGGTGCGCCGAAGATCCGCCGGCAGTTTCTCGATTGGGGCGTGTTCCACGTGGAACATCGCTTTCTCGGCGCCTGGCAGCGCCTGCAGAAAGCCCTGCGGCAGCGGAACTCATGGCTGCGCCATGGTACACTTGACAGTGCTTCGCAGGTCGCGTGGGATCGCGAATTGTGCAGTGCGAGTGAGGAAATCGACACCTATCGCAGAGCCTACATTCAGGCGTTGAAGCCGGTGTTCGAACGAACTCTTGCCGAGCTGCTGCAGTTGGAAGGTCTGACCCTGAGTTACTACCGAGGTTGGGACAAGGATAGAGAGCTGAGCGAGGTGCTCGCCACTTCCCTGTTCCGTGACCAGCAACTCGGGCACACCCAGGCTGGCCCACAGCGCGCAGATTTGCGTCTGCGCCTGGCGGGGCATAACGCGGCAGAAATCCTGTCGCGAGGGCAACAGAAACTCGTGGTGTGTGCGTTACGCATCGCCCAGGGCCACTTGGTCAATGAAGCCAAGCGTGGCCAATGTATCTATCTGGTGGACGACCTACCGTCGGAACTGGATGAACAGCATCGACAGGCACTGTGCCGGTTGCTGGAAGATTTGCACTGCCAGGTGTTCATCACCTGTGTGGATCATGAATTGTTGAGGGAAGGCTGGCAGACGGATACGCCGGTTGCTGTGTTCCACGTGGAACATGGCCGTATCACCCAGACCCAAGACCATCGGGAGTGAAGGCATGAGCGAGAACCAAACGTACGACTCCTCCAGCATCAAAGTGCTGAAAGGACTGGACGCCGTACGCAAACGTCCCGGGATGTACATCGGTGACACTGACGATGGTAGTGGTCTGCACCACATGGTGTTCGAGGTGGTCGACAACTCGATCGACGAAGCGCTGGCCGGCTATTGCAGCGAAATCACCATTACCATCCACCCTGATGAGTCGATCAGTGTGCGCGATAACGGCCGTGGTATCCCGGTCGATGTGCACAAGGAAGAAGGTGTATCTGCAGCCGAGGTCATCATGACCGTGCTACATGCCGGCGGTAAGTTCGACGACAACAGCTACAAGGTGTCCGGCGGCCTGCATGGTGTGGGTGTGTCGGTGGTCAACGCCCTTTCCAAGGAACTGATTCTGACCATTCGCCGTAGCGGCAAGATCTGGGAACAGACCTACGTGCATGGTGTGCCGCAAGCCCCCCTAACTGCTGTAGGTGATACCGACAGTACCGGCACGCAAATCCACTTCAAGCCCTCCGAAGAAACCTTCGCCAACATTCACTTCAGCTGGGACATCCTGGCCAAGCGTCTGCGTGAGCTGTCCTTCCTCAACTCCGGTGTGGGCATCCTGCTGCGTGACGAACGCACCGGCAAGGAAGAGCTGTTCAAGTACGAGGGCGGCCTGAAAGCCTTCGTCGAGTACCTGAACACCAACAAGACCGTGGTCAACCAGGTGTTCCACTTCAATGTGCAGCGTGAAGAAGACGGTGTTGGTGTCGAAGTCGCCCTGCAGTGGAACGACAGCTTCAACGAGAACCTGCTCTGCTTCACCAACAACATTCCGCAGCGCGACGGTGGTACTCACCTGGCGGGCTTCCGCTCTGCCCTCACCCGCCACCTGAACAACTACATCGAGTCCGAAGGGCTGGCGAAAAAGTTCAAGGTGTCCACCACCGGTGACGACGCCCGCGAAGGCCTGACTGCAATTATCTCGGTCAAGGTGCCGGATCCTAAATTCAGCTCGCAGACCAAGGACAAGCTGGTCTCCAGCGAGGTGAAAACCGCAGTCGAACAGGAAATGGGCAAGTACTTCTCCGACTTCCTGCTGGAAAACCCCAACGAAGCCAAGGCCGTGGTCGGCAAGATGATCGATGCTGCCCGTGCCCGTGAGGCCGCGCGTAAGGCGCGTGAGATGACCCGCCGCAAGGGTGCGCTGGACATCGCCGGCCTGCCCGGCAAGCTGGCCGACTGCCAGGAAAAAGACCCGGCGCTGTCCGAACTCTACATCGTGGAGGGTGATTCCGCGGGCGGTTCTGCCAAGCAGGGCCGTAACCGCAAGACCCAGGCGATCCTGCCGCTCAAGGGCAAGATCCTCAACGTCGAACGCGCGCGTTTCGACCGCATGATTTCCTCGCAGGAAGTCGGCACGCTGATCACTGCGCTCGGCTGTGGTATCGGCCGTGACGAGTACAACATCGACAAGCTGCGCTACCACAACATCATCATCATGACCGATGCTGACGTCGACGGTTCGCACATCCGCACCCTGCTGCTGACCTTCTTCTTCCGTCAGTTGCCGGAGCTGGTCGAGCGCGGCTACATCTACATCGCCCAGCCGCCGCTGTACAAGGTGAAGAAAGGCAAGCAGGAGCAGTACATCAAGGACGACGATGCCATGGAGGAATACATGACCCAGTCGGCCCTGGAGGACGCCAGCCTGCACGTCAACGAGAACGCCCCGGGCCTGTCCGGTGGCGCACTGGAGAAACTGGTCGGCGAATACCGTGGCGTGATGAAGACCCTTGATCGTCTGTCACGCGTCTACCCCAAGGACATCACCGAACACTTCGTCTACCTGCCGCGCATCGCTGTCGAGCAACTGGCTGACCAGGCGTTCATGCAGAACTGGCTGGAAGGCTTCGCGGCACGTCTGAAGACCATCGAAAAATCTGGCCAGACCTACTTCGCCAGCCTGCGTGAAGACCGCGAGCGCCACCTGTGGCTGCCGGAGGTCGAGGTCAAATCGCACGGTCTTGCTAGCTACACCACCTTCAACCGCGACTTCTTCGCCAGCAATGACTACAAGACCGTCACTACCCTGGGCGACCAACTGAACAATCTATTGGAAGAAGGCGCCTTTGTTCAGCGTGGCGAGCGCAAGAAACCGGTCAGCACCTTCAAGGAAGCGCTGGACTGGCTGATGGCCGAAAGCACCAAGCGTCACAGCATCCAGCGCTATAAAGGTCTCGGTGAGATGAACCCGGATCAGCTGTGGGAAACCACCATGGACCCGGAAGTGCGGCGCATGCTCAAGGTAACCATCGAAGACGCCATCGCCGCCGACCAGATCTTCAACACCCTGATGGGCGACGCCGTGGAGCCGCGCCGCGACTTCATCGAGTCCAACGCCCTGGCGGTGTCGAACCTGGACTTCTGATACGCATGTCGACGGGCAGATAAATTGTCATGTTTGTGCAAGTTATTGTCATGACAATTTCTGTCACTACCCCGGCCTAGAGCCGGGGTTTTTCTTTTTGTATCAGTGGATTAGCCGAAGAAACGGAGCCCGCCACTGGTAGGGTTTGTAGTGAAGCTACAGAGAATGCTGGAAAATCTCGTGCTGGCGGGGCCGGAATCTGGGAGATTCTGAGGGGGAGCCGGAGCTCTGCAATTCATGGCATCCAAAGCAGCGCGACCCATCGGGGATGTTGCTCGAACGAATTTTCTTGCGGCTGTAGGTGCGCACTAGGCCCTTTTCCGTGCTGTTAGACTTAAGCGATATCAATGGAGCGCTTTTGCTCCAAATCGCACCTAACAGGAAGTACGTGTATGACAAGACGTGTTGTCGGCATTGTGGTCGTAGGGCAAAGCGCTACGGTTGTGGACACAGAAGTCCCAGACGATCAAAGCCAACCGATCACAATCATTTCTGACTCGACGTGGAATCTACAAAAAGGTGACCGAGCGCCTGCGCTCTCTGTGCTGCATCAGCGCTGTTCTGATTACGTTCGTGAGAACAAGGTTGACCGTGTCGTCGTCAAGGGAAGCGCCCTCCCCACGGGGGCTGCGAAATTGGCACTACTTGAGAGTGCTGAGGTAAGGGGGGTAGTAATCGCAGCGGCAGCATCGTCATCAGAGGTCTTCATACTTTCGAAGGCTGTAATCAGCCGTACCTTTGGTGACCGGAAGGTTGACGAGTACTTACGAGACGATGGGTTCTGGAATGGTCGCATCGATGGCGCCAATCTGAGAAAGACCAGTCGGGAGGCAGCAATGCTCATTCTTGCGGCGAGGAATCGTTGATGGTTGGGGTAGTCCCAGATCTTCATGTCGGGCGTAAGCTTGGAAATGGCCACTTCGGCGAGGTCTTTCTCGGCGAAGATGGAGTCCATGGTGTTGCCGCTGACCGAAAACTGACCCAGTAGAGGCTGTTCTGCCGACTGAAAACTGACCCAGGTGTTCAACTGCTTCTGCTCAATTTTTGAGCAGGAGAACACAGGGTGATCAGTATGGAAATGATGGGCAAAATTCGGCGGATGTATTTCCGCGACAAGCTGTCGCTGCATGAGATAGCCAAGCGCACCGGGCTGGCGCGCAACACGATTCGCAAGTGGGTCAGAGCACCTGAGGCCAAGCAGCCGGTGTACCAACGCCGCGCGATCTTTAACAAACTCAGCCCTTTTCACGCCACGCTAGAGCAGGCGCTAAAAGCCGATTCGCTGCGCCCCAAGCAACAGCGGCGCAGTGCCAAGGCGCTGTTGGCGCAAATCAAAGCCGATGGTTATGACGGTGGCTACAGCCAGCTCACCGCGTTTATCCGTGCCTGGCGAGGGGGACAGGGCAAGGCGTCGCAGGCCTTTGTGCCGCTGACCTTTGCTCTTGGCGAGGCGTTTCAGTTTGACTGGAGCGAGGAAGGCTTGCTGGTCGGCGGCATTTACCGGCGTATGCAGGTGGCACATCTGAAGCTGTGTGCCAGCCGTGCGTTCTGGCTTGTGGCGTATCCGAGCCAGGGCCATGAGATGTTATTTGACGCCCATACACGCTCGTTCGGCGCCTTGGGCGGCGTGCCGCGCCGGGGCATCTACGACAACATGAAGACCGCCGTCGACAAGGTCAATAAGGGCAAAGGCCGGGCGGTGAATGCACGCTTTGCGGTGATGTGCGCGCATTACCTGTTCGATCCGGACTTCTGCAACGTCGCCGCTGGTTGGGAAAAGGGCATCGTTGAAAAGAACGTGCAAGACAGCCGCAGGCGTATCTGGCTAGACGCCCACGACTGCCAGTTTCACTCCTTCGAGGAACTCAATGCCTGGCTGGGCCAGCGCTGCCGCGCGCTTTGGAACGAGCTGACGCACCCTCAATACAGCGGGCTGAGTGTAGCCGAAGTGCTGGAGTTGGAGCGCGCTGAACTGATGCCTGTGCCAGCGCCATTCGACGGTTACGTCGAGCGGCCTGCGCGGGTCTCCAGCACCTGCCTGGTCAGCGTCGGGCGCAACCGCTACTCGGTGCCATGTGAGTACGCGGGTAAGTGGGTCAGCAGCCGTTTGTATCCGACGCGAATCGAGGTGGTGGCTGACGACGCGCTGATCGCCAGCCATGTCCGCTTGCTGGATCGCGACCAGGTCAGCTATGACTGGCAGCACTACCTCCCGCTGATCGAACGCAAGCCCGGTGCGCTGCGCAACGGCGCGCCCTTTGCTGATCTGCCGGTGCCGCTGCGTCAGCTTAAGCACGGCCTGGGGCGTCATGCCGGCGGTGACCGGATAATGGCGCAAGTCCTGGCTGCCGTACCGGTCGCCGGACTCGATGCCGTGCTGGTAGCCGTTGAGCTGGTACTGGAGAGCGGCAGCCTGAGCGCCGAACACATCCTCAATGTCGTGGCACGGCTGACAGCATCCGAACCACCACCCAGCGTCGAAACCCACTTGTCGCTCAAGGAAGCCCCCGTCGCTAACACGGCGCGCTACGACCGCCTGCGTGGCCAGGCCGAGGAGGTCGGTCATGCGTGATTTGATGGCGGAACTCAAGGAACTGCGCCTGCACGGCATGGCCACGGCCTGGGCGGAGTTAACTGCACAGGGTGAGTCGAACACAGCCTCGTCCAAGTGGCTGCTCGAACACCTGCTGGAACAAGAGCACACAGATCGCGCCATGCGCTCGGTGAGCCACCAGATGAACATGGCCAAGCTGCCGATGCACCGCGATCTGGCCGGCTTCGACTTCAGCGCCTCCAGCGCCGACGCACGCCTGATCAGCGAGCTGGCCAGCCTGGCCTTTACCGACACCGCGCAGAACGTGGTGCTGATCGGTGGGCCAGGCACCGGTAAAACCCACCTAGCCACCGCGCTGGCCGTGTCCGGCATCACCCGGCATGGCAAGCGCGTGCGCTTCTACTCCACGGTCGATCTGGTCAATCTGCTGGAGCGCGAAAAACACGACGGCAAAGCCGGGCGGATCGCCCAGGCACTGCTGCGCATGGATCTGGTCATCCTCGACGAGCTGGGGTATCTGCCCTTCAGTCAGGCCGGTGGCGCGCTGCTATTTCACCTGCTGTCCAAACTGTACGAGCACACCAGCGTGGTGATCACCACCAACCTGAGCTTCGCCGAATGGTCGAGCGTGTTCGGCGACGCCAAGATGACCACCGCCCTGCTGGATCGGCTGACCCACCACTGCCACATCGTCGAAACCGGTAACGAGTCCTATCGCCTGCAACACAGTAGCTTGGCGGCCCAGGCCAAGATCAAATCACGGGAGCGAAAGCGTAAGGGCGGCCAGGAACCGGAGGACGATGAGCCGTTCTGATGTCATGGTGACGACGGCCTGCTGCATGGCTGCATGTCGCAGGTCTTCAACAGCTGAACTGGGACAGCGAGGGAGTGGGTTCAAAAGCAGCTGCGCTGGTAGACTTATCCACAGTTGCTGGTAACAAAATCAGCAATCCGCCCTGGGTCAAATTTCAATCGGCAGGGTGGGTCAATTTTCCATCAGCGCCAACAGCATAAGTACACCGAGTCTTCGGAAGCGGAAATGTCGGCGGCGGAGTGGGACTTTGCTGAGCAGGAGTACCGCCGCTTTCTGACTCTGAAGTGCTTTTATCCCTCGGTAGCCTTGGTGCCTAGCAAGATGGTGGATGCCATTTGGCACGCCCATATTCTGGATACCCGCGCTTATCGTGAGGATTGCCAGCAGGTCTTCGGTCGCTTCATTGACCACTACCCCTACTTCGGCATCTACGGCAAGGACGACTATCAGGAGTTGAAAAGCGCCTTTACCCAAACCGTGGCGCTGTATGAGAAGCACTTTGGTGCGTATCCGGGCGGTGGCAGTGAAGCTCAAGCCATGCGCTGCAAGGATCACGCGTGTCACGTCGAGTCTAAGTGTGCATGCCGTGTTGAGGGTGCATGCAAAGACGATGTAGCGGCCTATTAAATCTGGAGGTGGATATGAGTAAGCAGCCTAAAAGCCCTTCCGGCCAAACACCCAAACCAGCTCCTCGCCCGGTCGTCCCCAATTTGCCCAGCACCACGGGGAACAAATCGGGAGGTGGTCGCGGTAATTACCCACCAGCGAAGTCGAAGTAATTGAATAAGGTCAACAGGCTCATCAATGGGCCTGTTGACCTATCGCACAGGTGGAGCCTACCTCTGCCAGCTTGCAGCCCTGCTGGATCCCTGTATGCCCTGGGTCAAATTTAGTCGGCAGAGTGGGTCGAGATTTTCTTAACAGGATTGTTAATAAATTCCTGAGCAACGCGGCGGCAGGCATCAACCCATGCCCGTCAATCGTGAACGAGCGGTTGCCAAATAAGCGAAAGAATGCCATCGTAATGACGAATGTCTTTACATGGAGGCAGTCCCCATGGCTTCGATCAATATCCGCATCGACGACGAGCTGAAAGTCCGCGCGTACCGGGAACTGGAAAAGCTTGGCGTCACTCCTTCTGAGCTGATGCGCCAAGCTCTGCAATACGTGGCCGAACGCGGTCAGCTGCCCTTCCGTCCGGTACTGATGACCGAGGAAGATGAGGCCCTGATCGCCACTGTGCGTGAGCGCCTTGCTGCTCCCCAGCGCGTGAAGGTTTCGCTGGATGACCTATAGCCTCGAATTTGATGCGCGGGCGCTGAAGGAGTGGCACAAGTTGGGGGATACCGTCCGGGAGCAGCTCAAGAAAAAGCTCGCGGAGGTGTTGGTCAATCCGCGTGTTGAGGCAAATCGCCTTCATTCACTTCCCGACTGCTACAAGATCAAACTGCGCAGCAGCGGTTATCGCCTGGTGTATCAGGTGATCGACCATGAGGTGGTGGTGTTTGTCGTGGCCGTGGATCGGCGTGAACGCGAGCAGGCCTATCGCAAGGCCGCTGAGCGGCTCAAATAACGAGCTGCCTGCGTCAGACAGAATCGGGTTTCAATGCGATGAGTGATGGCGATCTGTTGGAGCAACTGCGGGCTGAGAATGCTCGTCTGATCGCATTGCTGGAAACGCATGGCATTGAGTGGCGGCTACCGGCTGAGCGGCCAAAGCCTGAGCAGGCCGTGGCGCTGCCACCGCTAGTCCCGGTTCTGGATACCAATGAGAAGCTGGCGCTGTTCAATCGTCTATTCCGGGGGCGTGCCGATGTCTTTCCCCTGCGCTGGGAAAGCAAGACCGGAAAGACCGGCTACTCACCTGCGTGCGCTAATGAATGGCGCCCAGGTGTTTGTGAGAAGCCACGGATTAAATGTGGCGATTGCTCGTACCGACAGTTACTACCGCTGACCGACCAGGTGCTCTACAAGCACTTGGCCGGAGAGATTGTCGTCGGCGTTTACCCACTGCTGCCGGATGACACCTGCTACTTCCTGGCTGTGGACTTTGATGAAGCCGACTGGCGTGAAGATGTCACGGCGTTTGCCCAGTCATGTCGCAAGTTAGGCGTGCCGGTCGCGCTGGAGGTTTCTCGCTCCGGAAACGGTGCTCATGCCTGGATATTCTTCGAGCACAGCGTCCCGGCGGCTGAGGCACGTCTGCTTGGCTCCGCGATCATCAGCCATACCTGTGAACGTACCCGGCAGCTGACGCTGGGCTCTTACGACCGGCTGTTTCCAAACCAGGACAGCATGCCCAAGGGTGGTTTCGGAAATTTGATTGCGTTGCCCTTGCAGAAGAGGGCCCGAGCACAAGGTGGCAGTGTTTTTGTCGATGAGACGCTGATGCCCTATCCCGATCAGTGGGCATTTCTGGCCAGTGTCCAACCCATGCAGGTGAGGGACATTTCACCGGCCACTCTGCGGGCTAGCGGCGGTCGCCATCCGTTGGATGTCGCTGACCTAACAGATGATGAAAGCGCGAAGCCCTGGCAGCGCACGTCGGAAAAGACTCAGAAACTGACCTTTTCGTTACCAGCGTCGGTAAGCGTGACCCTGGCCAACCAGATCTATTTCAGCAAGTCCGAACTACCCCAGCCATTGGTCAACAAGCTCATTCGGCTGGCGGCATTTCAGAATCCCGAATTCTATAAGGCTCAAGCCATGCGGCTGCCGGTATGGAATAAGCCCCGGATCATCGGCTGTGCCGAAAACTATCCGCAGCACATTGCCCTGCCGCGAGGATGCCTGGATGACGTCCGGGCACTGTTGGGCGAAAACAAGGTAGAGCTGGTGCTGCATGATGAGCGCTTCGCTGGGGAGCCCATCGATGTCCGCTTTGTGGGAAAACTTCGTTCGGATCAGGAGGCTGCACTGGCGGGTATGCTGGGGCACGACACCGGCATCCTCTACGCTCCGACTGCATTCGGCAAAACGGTCACTGCTGCTGCCCTGATTGCGCAGCGTGGCGTGAACACGCTGGTGCTGGTTCACCGAACGGAACTGCTCCAGCAGTGGAAGGAACGGTTGCAGGCGTTTCTGGGGGCAGACAAGAAGACTGTTGGCAGCATCGGTGGAGGTAAGGCCAAGCCGACCGGCATCATCGATGTGGCGGTTATGCAGTCGCTATCGCGGCAAGGTGAGGTCAGCGAACAGGTAAAGAACTACGGGCAAATCATCGTGGATGAATGCCATCACCTGTCGGCGTTCTCCTTTGAGGCCCTTCTCAAGGCTGCCCCTGCGAGATATGTGCTGGGGCTGACCGCTACACCCATTCGGCGCGATGGCCAACAACCGATTATTTTCATGCAGTGCGGGCCGATTCGGCATACCGCCTCTCGGCCTGAGAGTGCCCCGGCAGAGTTGAGGGTAATTCCCAAGTGGTTGTTCCGGCCTATCGTCATGCCAGAAGGAGCCGGTATTCAGGATGTTTTCTTGCAGGTGTGCAGCGATGCGGAACGGACAGACAAGATTGTGTCTGAGGTCGAAGCAGCTTTTGGCCAGGGGAGAAAGATTCTGCTGCTGACGGAGCGAACTGATCACCTCAGTGCTATTGAGGAAAGGCTAGTTGGGCGAGTCGAAAGCCTGTTTACCCTGCACGGGCGGCTGTCCAAGAAACAGCGCGCCGCGCTAATCGGTGAACTGGAAGCGCTGTCGCCCGATGCAGCCAGGGTGATCCTGGCCACTGGGAAACTGGTAGGTGAGGGGTTCGATCATCCTGCGCTGGATACCTTGGTGCTGGCCATGCCGGTTTCCTGGAAGGGCACCCTCCAGCAGTATGCAGGTCGCCTGCATCGGGAGCATGCTGATAAGGCAGATGTCCGCATCATCGATTTCATCGACTCGGGGCATCCAGCCTTACTGCGTATGTGGAGCAAGCGCCAGGCTGGCTATAAGGCCATGGGCTACGAGTTTGCCGACGCACCCAGCTCAATGGAGCTTCTGCCGCAGGATTGATAAAGCCTTGAAACCTGCGACGGATGGGGATTCCGCTAAGTCAGGAACCCCGCTACGCTGCGTTCAATTGACAGGTTGGCAATCCGTTCAGCCCATTGCCCACGTGGCTTAGTGGCTGCGGTTTATCAGGCTTGTAGTGCCCGGAAGGCAGGGCATACGGAAAATGCCATTTATTCCGGTCATTTCGACGGAAAATGCCACTTTATCTGGCTCAATCATGCCAATAATGGCGCCCATTTTTCGCGTAAGTCATTGATTTTTATAGGATGGTGAATGCCACGTTTATCGCCCGTCGACATGGGTTGTCGCTGTGATGCGAGCCAGGTCAGGCCTTCAGGCATGGAGTTATGGCAAAAGGCTTACACGGCGAGGCGCAATGGGCCTCTGCCCTGGCCTGAGAAGCCTGGCTAATCTACACACACGTACCGGGAACTGGATGTCCCGGGTCAAGGAAGACAGACCGCGCCAGGATGGCAAACGACAGGATGTCGGAAGGTCTTAAAAACCCGCTTCGGCGGGTTTTTTGTTGCTTGCGTAAAAGGCGTGCTGCCAGAGCTAATGCCGATCAGATAAGGCTGCCAAAGCAGCCTTTCGTAGGAGCCCCGCCCCGGGGCGAAGCTATTCAATTGCGCATCGCCCCGGTTTGCGGCGGGGCGCCGCTCCTACGCATTCGCCGCCTGACGTCAGGCCCACCAGTAGCGCACCATATGGAAGAACACCGGTGCAGCGAAGCACACCGAGTCCAGGCGGTCGAGCATGCCGCCGTGGCCTTCGATCATATGGCCCCAGTCCTTCACGCCACGGTCGCGCTTGATCGCTGACATCACCAGGCCACCGGCAAAGCCGAGCAGGCACACCAGCAGGGCGATCAGCGCCGCCTGCCAGAAGGCGAACGGGGTGATCCAGCACAGCATCGCGCCAATCAGCGTGGCCAGTGCCACGCCGCCGATGAAGCCTTCCACGGTTTTCGAGGGCGACAGGTTGGGCGCGATCTTGTGCTTACCGGCCAGCTTGCCGCAGACGTACTGCAGCACGTCGGAGAGTTGCACGACGATGATCAGCCAGGCGATCAACAGCAGGTTGCGCCCCTCGTAGCCGGGGATGTCCAGCGTCAGCAGCGCCGGTACGGCGGAGATGCAGAACACGGCGATCATCAGCCCCCATTGCACCTTGGCCGCGCGCTCGAGGTAGCGGGTGGTATCGCCGCCCAGCGAGGCGAGAATCGGTAGGAGGAGGAACAGGTAGACCGGGATGAAGATGGCGAACAGGCCGTACCAGTCCAGGGCGATCAGCAGGTACTGCATCGGCAGGGCGAAGTAGAAGGCTGCTACCAGCGCCGGGTAGTCGCTGCGCCGGGTCGGTGCCAGGGTCATGAACTCGCGCAGCGCATAGAAGGACACGAAGTAGAACAGCACGATGACGCCGATGTTGCCGAACAGGAAGGCGATGCCGATGACCAACACCATCACCCACCAGGCGTTGATCCGTGCGTTGAGGTTGTCGACCACCGGGTTGGGCTGATCGCCACTGCGTTTTTTCAGAACGAAGCCGATCAGACTGGCCAGCAGGAGCAGGGCACCGATACCGGCGAACAGCAGCAAGGTGTTGGTATCCATCTCAGGCCTCCTCAGGCGCCAGTGCCAGCAGAGCGTTACGTGCGCGTTCGAGGAAGTCGCCTTTGCCCTCCCCCTCGATGCGCTCGAGCGCAGCGCCGAAGCTCAGGGTGCACAGCAATGGCAGCGGCAGCGCCCTGCCCTTTGGCATCACCCGGTTGAGGTTGGCTATCCACACCGGCACCAGTTCCACATCCGGGCGGGCTTGTGCCAGGTGATAAAGACCGCTCTTGAAGGGCAGCAATGGTTCGTCGCCGAGGTTGCGTGTGCCTTCGGGGAAGATGATCAGCGAGTCGCCGCCGTCCAGCGCATCGAGCATCGCCTGCAGCGGGTTGCTGCCTTCCTTGCGCTCGCGGTCGACCAGTACGCCGTTGAAGACCTTGTTGATCAGGAAGCTGCGCACGCCCGGTTTCTGCCAGTAGTCGGCGCCAGCCACCGGTCGGGTGCGTTTGCGCAGCTCCGGCGGCAGCGAGGCCCAGAGCAGGACGAAATCGCCGTGGCTGCTGTGGTTGGCGTAGTACAGGCGTTGCGTTGGCTGTGCGGTGCTGCCGAGCCACAGGGCGCGGGCGCCAGTGAGCAGGCGTGCGGCCGAGGTGATGGCAAAAGCGGTCAATGCAGCGAGCATGGCGACTCCTTAACCAAGACGAGGCAGGGGTTGTGGGCATCTACAGATCGTGGATGCTGTGATCGTCCAGTAATGCCGAGCATGGAATCTCCTTATTCCGCATCAAGGGCTCAGGTGGCTTCGGCCAACCCGTGACGAACGCGGTTATAGAGGGTACGGAGCAGCAGGGCGAGGATCAGGCCCAGCAGCAGATTGATCCACAGTGCTGGCAGCAGGCCCGTGGCGACGCCTGCACCGATCACGCCGAAGCAGAAGGCGCGATCACTCTTGCCCATCGGCCCGTCATAGCGCCGCGAGGCGCCGACCATGGGGCCGAGCACGCCGGCGTATTCGCTGATCACGGCCATCACCACCACCAGGATCACCAGCAGCGGCGAGACACCTGGCAGCAGGGCGAAGGGCAGGTACAGCGCGCTGTCGGCGACCACGTCGCAAAGCTCGTTGAGGTAGGCACCCAGCTTCGACTGCTGGCCGAACTCGCGGGCGAGCATGCCGTCGACGGCGTTCAGTGCCATGCGCAGCAGCATCCACAGGGGGATCAGGGCGAACAGCCAGGCGACATGGCTACAGGCGGCGAGCAGTGCGCCGAGCAGCACGGAGACGAGGGCTGCGGCCAGCGTCACCTGGTTGGCGGTGACGCCGCGGGCATGCAGGCGCTCGACGCCGGGACGCAGCAGATTCTGGAAAGCGGGTTTGAGCTGGTAGATCGATGGCATGGCAGTGAATTCCCTTTACTGATCCAATCATCGGCCAAGGCCGCAGATGAGACTGTGAACTTATCGAGTTCCTGCGGATTCGTCGACGGCCTGCATGTTGCCGCTACCCCGGCAGCAGTTTACACGCGAAGCAACTTGCTCCTGCATGACAACTTATACCCTGCTGTTAAGCTTCCTTCGCGCGGGAAAAGTGTATTTAAAATCAATTGGTTATGCGTAGATAATGGCTTTCTGATGGTATTCCATGCACAGCTTATCCACAGATCAGGCGGTTTCACCCAGGCGGCTCAGCTGCGGCGCTTCGCCACTCAGTTCGGTTTGTTGCTGGCAGACCCACTGGAAAGCACGTTCGTTGAGTTCGGCGATGGCGCGCGGGCCTTCGCCCTCGGCATACATCGGTTGGCCAATGATCACCTGGATGGTGCCTGAGCGCTTGCTCCAGCCAGCCTTGGGCCAGAATTCGCCGGCGTTGTGGGCGATGGGCAGTACCGGCAAGCCGGCATTTACCGCCAGGGCGGTGCCGCCGCGAGAGAACTTGCCGATCTGCCCTGGCGGAATGCGTGTGCCTTCGGGGAATACCAGCACCCAGGCGCCCTGCTTGAGGCGTTCGTCGCCCTGCTTGGCCAACTGCTTGAGCGCGGCCTTGGGGTTGCTGCGGTCGATGGCGATGGGCTTGAGCAGCGCCATGCCCCAGCCGAAGAACGGTACGCGCAGCAGTTCGCGCTTGACCACCTGGCTGAGTGGTTCGAAGTAGGCGGAAAGGAAGAAGGTTTCCCAGGTGCTCTGGTGGTTGGCGAGGATCACGCAGGGGCGCTCGGGGATGTTCTCCACGCCACGCACGTCATAGCGGATCCCGACGATCACCTTGGCCAGCCACACGGCGCAGCTGCACCAGGCCTGGATGACGAAGCGATAGCGCTGGCGATACGGCAGCAAAGGTGCGACCAGCAGGCTGATCAGGCACCAGAAGAACGAGCTGGACGACAGCAGCAGGTAGAAAAGCGTGACTCTGAATGCCTGCAGGATCGCCATTGAATTTCACACCTTATGAAAGCAGTTGATCGGCAACAGCCGCCAGATCATCGAATACCAGGGTTCCCGGCGGCAACGGTTTGGCCAGGGTTCGTTCGCCCTTGCCGGTTTTCACCAGCACAGGCTGACAATCGACGGCCAGCGCCGCCTGCAGGTCACCGCTGGTATCGCCGACGAACCAGACACCTGTCAGATCCGTGGTGTAGTGCGCAGCAATCTGGTTGAGCATGCCAGGTTTCGGCTTGCGACAGTCGCAGCCATCGTCCGGGCCGTGCGGGCAGTGGACGATCAGGCCGACCTCACCGCCCTGCTCCGCCACCAGCTGGCGCAGGCGCGCGTGCATCGACTCCAGGGTCGCCAGGTCGTAATAGCCACGGGCGATACCGGACTGGTTGGTGGCCACGGCCACCGTCCAGCCCGCTTGCGACAGGCGTGCGATGGCGCTGATCGACGACGGGATCGGAATCCACTCGTCGAGCGTCTTGATATAGGCGTCGGAATCCTGGTTGATGACACCGTCGCGGTCGAGAATCAGCAGTTTCATGCAGCCACGCCACAAGCAGAGATGGAAACGACCGCTGGCCGCGAAAAGCTTCGCGGCCAGCGCCTGGCGTCAGCCCAGTACCGAGATGTCCGCCACACCGAGGAACAGCCCGCGCAGGCGAGCCAGCAGGGCGTAACGGTTGGCACGCACGCGTGCGTCCTCGGCGTTGACCAGCACCGCCTCGAAGAAGGCGTCCACCGGCTCGCGCAGGCTGGCCAGCTTGGCCAGTGCTTCGTTGTACTGACGGGCGGCGGCAAGCGGTTGAACGGCCTGGTCGGCCTGCTGGATGGCAGCGTGCAGGGCGAACTCGCTGGGGTTGTCGAAGTAGTGCGCTTCGACCTGGGCGGCGACGCCACCTTCGGCCTTGCTCAGCAGGTTCGACACACGCTTGTTGGCAGCGGCCAGGGCAGCGGCCTGCGGCAGCTTGCGGAAGGCCTGCACGGCCTGCACGCGCTGGTCGAAGTCCAGCGGCGAGGTCGGGCCCACCGCACGCACGGCCTGGTACACGGCGACTTCGATGCCTTCGTCTTCGTAGCGCGCACGCAGGCGGTCGAAGATGAACTCCAGCACCTGAGCTGCCAGACCGTCGGTCTTGATCTTGCCGGCGTACTGGGCGACGGCGAAGTCGACCGCAGTGGCCAGGTCCAGATCCAGGCCCTTCTCGATCAGGATGCGCAGCACGCCGAGGGCGGCGCGACGCAGAGCGTAGGGGTCTTTAGAGCCGGTCGGCAGCATGCCGATGCCGAAGATGCCGACCAGGGTGTCGAGCTTGTCGGCCACGGCCACGGCAGCACCGGTCAGGGTGCTCGGCAGTTCGGCACCAGCACCGCGCGGCATGTATTGCTCGTTCAGGGCCAGGGCGACGTCCTGCGGCTCACCGTCGTTGAGCGCGTAGTAGTAGCCGGCGATGCCCTGCATTTCGGGGAATTCGCCAACCATCTCTGTGGCCAGGTCGCATTTGGACAGCAGACCGGCACGGGCGGCGCGCTGGGCGTCGCCACCGACTTCGCGGGCGATAAAACCGGCGAGCGCCGATACCCGTTGGGCTTTTTCAAATACCGAACCCAACTGGGCCTGGAACACCACGTTGGCCAGGCGCTGGTTGAAGCCTTCGAGCTTCTGCTTCTTGTCCTGCTTGAAGAAGAACTCGGCGTCGGTCAGGCGCGGGCGCACGACTTTCTCGTTACCCGAGACGATCTGCGCCGGGTCCTTGGACTCGACGTTGGCCACGGTGATGAAGCGCGGCAGCAGCTTGCCGTTGGCATCGAGCAGGCAGAAGTACTTCTGGTTGTCCTGCATGGTGCTGATCAGCGCTTCCTGCGGCACTTCCAGGAAGCGCTCCTCGAACGAGCAAACCAGCGGCACCGGCCATTCGACCAGGGCGGTGACTTCGTCCAGCAGCGCCGGCGGCACGATGGCGCTGCCCTGCTCAGCGGCGGCCAGTTCGTCGACGCGGCGGCTGATGAGCTCACGACGCTCGGCGAAGTCGGCCAGCACGTAGGCGCTGCGCAGGTCTTCGGCGTAGTTGGCCGGGCTGCTGATGCGCACCTCACGGTTGGCGTGGAAGCGGTGACCACGAGACACGCGACCGGCCTTCTGCGCGAGGATTTCGCAATCGACCACGGCGTCGCCGAACAGCATCACCAGCCACTGGGTCGGGCGCACGAACTCGTCACGACGGGCAGCCCAACGCATGCGCTTGGGAATCGGCAGGTCGTTCAGCGAATCCTGCACGATGGTCGGCAGCAGGTTCACCGCCGGCTGACCAGGGATGTGCTGGGCGAAGCGCAGCTTCGCGCCGCTGCGGTCGATCTCGGCGATATCCACGCCGCACTTGCGGGCAAAACCCAGGGCGGCCTGGGTCGGGTTGCCGTCAGCGTCGAATGCGGCCTGGATGGGCGGGCCGTCGAGGTTCATGCTGCGGTCGGCCTGCTGCTCTTCGAGCTGCTCGACCAGTACGGCCAGGCGCCGTGGCGCGGCGTATACACGGCTGGCGGTGTAGCTCAGGCCGGCGGCCTTGAGGCCTTTCTCGATACCGGCGAGGAAAGCATCACCGAGGCTTTTCAGCGCTTTCGGTGGCAGCTCTTCGGTGCCCAGTTCGACCAGAAAATCTTGTGCACTCATGCTTGCGCCTCCAGCTTGGCCAGTACTTCGTCACGCAGTTCGGGGGTGGCCATGGGGAAGCCGAGTCGGGCGCGGGCCTGCAGGTAGCTCTGCGCCACGGCGCGGGCCAGGGTGCGCACGCGCAGGATGTACTGCTGACGTGCGGTCACCGAGATGGCGCGGCGGGCATCCAGCAGGTTGAAGGTGTGCGAGGCCTTGAGCACCATTTCGTAGGTCGGCAGCGGCAGTTCCAGCTCGATCAGGCGATTGGCTTCGCTCTCGTAGAAATCGAACAGCTCGAACAGCTTCTCGACGTTGGCGTGCTCGAAGTTGTAGGTGGACTGTTCCACTTCGTTCTGGTGGAACACGTCGCCGTAGGTCACGGTGCCGAACGGGCCGTCGGTCCAGATCAGGTCGTAGACCGAGTCGACGCCCTGCAGGTACATGGCCAGGCGCTCCAGGCCGTAGGTGATCTCGCCGGTCACCGGGTAGCACTCGATGCCACCGACCTGCTGGAAGTAGGTGAACTGGGTGACTTCCATGCCGTTGAGCCAGATTTCCCAGCCCAGACCCCAGGCGCCGAGGGTCGGCGACTCCCAGTTGTCTTCGACGAAGCGGATGTCATGCACTTCCGGGTCGAGGCCGATGGCCTTGAGCGAACCCAGGTACAGCTCCTGGAAGTTCTCCGGGTTGGGCTTCAAGACCACCTGGAACTGGTAGTAGTGCTGCAGGCGGTTGGGGTTTTCGCCGTAGCGGCCGTCGGTCGGGCGGCGGGACGGCTGCACGTAGGCGGCGTTCCAGGTCTCCGGGCCGACGGCGCGCAGGAAGGTGGCGGTGTGGAAGGTGCCGGCGCCCACTTCCATGTCGTAGGGTTGCAGCACCACGCAGCCCTGCTCGGCCCAGTAGTTCTGCAGGGCCAGGATCAGGTCCTGGAAGGTGCGCACGGCAGGCTTGGTCTGGCTCACGAAAAAATCACCTGTGGAGGCTTGCGAGGGAAAGCAGGTGAGTATATCGAAACTCGGCGCAGGCCGCAGGGTACGGCACATCGGCATCATTCGGCTTCTCGATGGCTGTATTTATATCCAGTTATTGTGCCGCTATAGTCGCCGTTTCGACCCTGACCGAGGTTCACGACCATGCCCCGCTGCTTCTGGTGTACCGACGATCCGCTGTACCAGGCCTATCACGACGAGGAATGGGGGGTGCCGCAGCGCGATCCCCGGCATCTGTTCGAGATGCTGCTGCTCGAGGGCGCGCAGGCCGGCCTGTCGTGGATCACCGTGCTGAAGAAGCGCGAGCGCTATCGGCAGGTGCTGCATGGATTCGATGCCGAGCGTCTGGCGCGTCTCACTGACGACGAAATCGAGGCGCTGATGCAGGATCCAGGCATTATCCGTAACCGCCTCAAGCTCAAGGCCGTGCGGCAGAACGCCCAGGCCTGGCTGAAACTGGACGACCCGGTGACGCTGCTCTGGTCGTTCGTTGGCGGCACGCCGAAGATCAACCATTTCAGCGAACGCAGCCAGGTGCCGGCGCTGACGCCCGAGGCCGAGGCGATGAGCAAGGCGTTGAAAAAGGCCGGCTTCACCTTCGTCGGCCCGACCATCTGCTATGCCTTCATGCAGGCCACGGGTATGGTGATGGACCACACCACAGACTGCGACCGCTACGCGCAACTGAAGGGCTCATGACCACCATCACCACCCTGGACGAACTGCAGGCACTCTACGGCGAAAGCCACGAGCGCTCGCGGCGCAAGGAGCTGCCGCACCTGATCGAACCTTATCGTGCGCTGATCCAGGCCTCGCCCTTCGTGGTGTTGGCCAGCGCCGGTGCGGATGGCCTGGATTGTTCGCCGCGCGGTGATACGCCGGGCTTCGTGCAGATTCTCGACGAGCAGACCCTGCTGCTGCCGGATCGTCCCGGCAACAACCGCATCGACAGCCTGCGCAATATCGTCCTCAATCCGCAGGTGGCGCTGCTGTTCCTGATTCCCGGCGTTGGTGAGAGTCTGCGGGTCAATGGCCGCGCGGAAATCTCGCTCGATCCCGAGTTGCTCGAGCTGGGCCGCGTTCAGGGCAAGCTGCCGCGCAGCGTGCTGCGCATTCAGGTGCAGAGTTGCTATTTCCAGTGTGCCAAGGCGGCGCTGCGTTCGGGGCTATGGGATGCCGCGCGCCAGGTCGAGCGCGGTAGTCTGCCCAGCGCCGGTGATATCTTCCGCTGCATCGATGAAACCTTCGATGTCGCGGCCTATGAGCGCGACCTGCAACAGCGGCAGCGCACCAGCCTGTACTGACTGCATGGGCTCACGCCGTTACACTTGGCGCTTTTCTGAGCGGTGGAGTCTGTCGTGGAAAAACTCAAGGGCGCTCTGGTGGTGGGTTTCCTGCGCCTCTTCGCACTGCTGCCCTGGCGTGCGGTGCAGGCCGTGGGCAATGCCATCGGTTGGCTGATGTGGAAGCTACCGAACAGCTCGCGCGACGTGGTGCGCATCAACCTTAGCAAGTGCTTCCCTGAACTGAGCGAGGCCGAGCGTGAGCGTCTGGTCGGGCAGAGCCTCAAGGACATCGGCAAGACCCTGACCGAAAGTGCCTGCGCCTGGATCTGGCCGGCGCAGAAGTCGCTGAAGCTGGTGCGCGAAGTGGAAGGCCTGGAAGTGCTGCAACAGGCGCTGGCGTCCGGCAAGGGCGTGGTCGGCATCACCAGCCACCTGGGTAACTGGGAAGTGCTCAACCACTTCTACTGCAACCAGTGCAAACCGATCATTTTCTACCGCCCACCGAAGCTCAAGGCGGTCGACGAACTGCTGCAGCAGCAGCGCGTGCAGATGGGTAACCGTGTCGCGCCGTCGACCAAGGAAGGCATCCTCAGCGTCATCAAGGAAGTACGCCGTGGCGGCGCCGTGGGCATTCCGGCCGATCCGGAGCCGAGCCGTTCGTCGGGTGTTTTCGTGCCCTTTCTCGGCACCACCGCGCTGACCAGCAAGTTCGTCCCCGGCATGCTCACCGGCGGCAAGGCGGTCGGCGTGTTCCTGCATGCGCTGCGCCTGCCGGATGGCAGCGGCTACAAGGTGATCCTCGAGGCCGCTCCCGAAGGCATGTACAGCGAGAACGTCGAAGAAGGCGTGGCGGCGATGAGCGAAGTGGTGTCGCGCTACGTGCGCAGCTACCCGAGCCAGTACATGTGGAGCATGAAGCGCTTCAAGAAGCGCCCGGACGGTGAGGCCAAGTGGTACTGACGTACCCGTCACTGAGCAAGATGTAAGTAAGGCGCCTCGATGGCGCCTTTTTTCTGCCGCCTGCTGGGCGCCAACGCGCGAATAGGCTATTAAAGGCGACATTGCTCGCCCAATCATGGAGCCGTCATGCCCAACCAGCGCCAGCAGGTGCGTACCCCGATGAAGTGCCGGATCAAGATCAGCCACCCCAGTTTTGGTGAGCTGCTGGCGCAGACCCGTGACCTGTCCGACAGTGGTGTCTACGTGAAGCACCCGGACATGGCTGGCCTGGCGGTTGGCACCGAAGTGATTGGCCAGGTGCAGGATCTGCCCTTCCCCGCGCCGGTATTGAAGATGGAAGTGATGCGCGTGGATCCCGAAGGCGCTGGTCTGCGGTTTCTCGGCGAGGCCTGAGCGATTCGCATCGGTTTAACTTCCAATAAATGTTTCGGATAAATGGAACATTTTGTTACATCTACACTCTGATCAAGGCCTCGCTCCGAGGTGGCGTCCATCAGAGGCGTTTTCGACATGAGTCGAGCGGTACCCGAACTTCCCGTCCAGGGCGCTGATGCGCCTGATCTGCTTACTTCCTCTCAACCTGGCTGGCTGCAACGCAACCGCCACCTGATCGGCCTTGCTCTGTCGCTGCTGTTGTTCGGCCTGGCGCTGGTCGCCTGTTGGCATCTGGTGCGCGAGATCAACCCGGATCAGGTGCGCGAGTCGCTCGCAGCCGTGCCGCCGCAGGCATTGCTCGGCGCCCTGCTGGCCACTGTGCTGGGTTTTGCGGTGATGCTCGCCTACGAGTGGTCGGCCAGCCGCTATGCCAACGTCGATCTGCCGCCGCCGACCCTGGCGCTGGGCGGCTTCTGCGCCTTCGCCATCGGCAATGCCGTGGGCCTGTCGGCGCTGTCCGGCGGTTCGGTGCGCTACCGTCTGTACGGGCGCAATGGCCTCGGTGCGGGCGATGTGGCGCGCATGAGTCTGTTCGCCAGCCTGTCGCTGGGCGTCAGCCTGCCGATTCTTGCGGCACTGGCCGCTTTGTTCGATTTGCGCGATGCGTCAGCTGCACTGCGTCTGCCTGAGCCCGTGCTGGCGGTACTGGCCGTTGTGATATTGCTTGCGGCGCTGGTCGTGGGACTGCTGGTCAGCCGCAAACGCCTGGCCGAGCGTCCTGCTCCCGGTTGCTGGCAGGTCGATCTGGGGCGCTTCAGCCTGCGTCTGCCTGGCCTGCGCATGAGCCTGACGCAACTGCTGATCAGCAGCCTGGACGTGCTGATCGCCGCCAGCGTGCTGTACCTGCTGCTGCCCGAGGCGCCGCCTTTCTCCAGCTTCGTGCTGGTCTACATGCTGGCCCTGGCCGCTGGTGTGCTGAGCCATGTGCCGGGCGGTGTCGGGGTGTTCGAGGCGGTGCTGCTGGCGGCCTTTTCCTCGCGTATCGACCCGGCCGGTCTGGTTGCGGCGATGCTGCTCTATCGCCTGCTCTATGTGATTCTGCCGTTGGTGGCGGCTGGGCTCCTGCTGTTGGCCAGCGAAGCGCGTCGCCTGTGGTTCCCGCGCCAGGTGGCGCGCATGGCCAGTGGCATGGCGGTGCCTGTGCTGGCGCTGCTGGTGTTCTGCGCCGGCACGGTGCTGCTGTTCTCCGGGGTAACGCCGACCGTGGACGAGCATCTGGAAGCGCTGGGCTTTCTCATGCCGCCGCAATTGATCGCCGCCTCGCACCTGGCGGCCAGCCTGGTCGGTACGCTCTGCCTGTTGCTGGCGCAAGGGCTGCGCCGGCGCCTGTCGGCGGCCTGGGCGCTGACCCTGGTGCTGCTGTGCCTGGGCGTGGTGCTGTCGTTGCTCAAGGGCTTCGACTGGCTGGAGTCACTGGCGCTGGCGATTGTCGCCGGATTGCTGGCGCTGTTTCGCCGCGAATTTTACCGGCGTAGCCGGCTGATGGATGTGCCTGCCTCGGGTCTGGCGCTGGCGGCGACGGTCGGGGTGATCGCGACGTCGGTGTGGCTGTTGCTGTTTGCCTATCAGGATGTCGCCTATAGCCATCAGCTGTGGTGGCAGTTCGAACTGGATGCCAATGCCCCGCGAGGCCTGCGTGCAGCGCTGGGTAGTGCCCTGGTGCTGCTGGCAGTCAGCCTGACCTGGCTGCTGCGTGCCACGCCGCCAAGTATCAGCCTGCCGGACGAGGATGCGTTGCTGCGCGCGCGGGCCATCGTCCAGGCCTCACGGCAACCCGAAGGTGGCCTGGCGCTGAGTGGCGACAAAGCCCTGCTGTTCCATCCTGATGGCGAAGCCTTTCTCATGTATGCGCGGCGAGGGCGCAGCCTGGTGGCGCTGTTCGACCCCATCGGCCCGCCCGCCGCACGTGCCGAGCTGATCTGGCAGTTCCGCGACCTGTGCGACCGCCACCATGCGCGGCCGGTTTTCTACCAGGTGCGCGCGGAGAATCTGCCCGGCTATATCGACATCGGCCTGACCGCGCTGAAGCTCGGCGAAGAAGCGCTGGTGGATCTGAAAACCTTCGACCTGGCCAGCAATGGCAAGGAGATGAAGGCCTTGCGTTACACCTGGAACCGTGGCCAGCGCGACGGCCTGAGCCTGGAGTTCCACGCCCCCGGCCAGGTGCCGATGGCGGAACTACAGGCCATTTCCGATGCCTGGCTGCAGGGCAAGAATGTACGCGAGAAGGGTTTTTCCCTGGGCCGTTTCAGCCCTGAGTACCTGGCGCACTTCCGCGTCGTGGTGGTGCGTTTCGAGGGGCGTGCGGTGGCCTTCGCCAACTTGTTGGAATGCGAGACGCGCGCGGTGGCCAGCCTCGATCTGATGCGCGTACTGCCGGATGCGCCGAAGTCGACCATGGAGTTCCTCATGCTGGGGCTTATCCAGCAATTCCAGAGCGAGGGCTATGCGCGCTTCAGCCTCGGCATGGTGCCGCTGGCCGGCTTGCAGACGCGCAAGGGCGCGCCGCTGCCGCTGCGCCTCGGTGCACTGGTGTTCGACCGTGGCGAGAATTTCTACAACTTCCAGGGGCTGCGACGCTTCAAGGACAAGTTCCTGCCGCAGTGGGAGCCGCGCTACCTGGCCGTGCCGGCCGGGCTCGACCCCTGGGTGGCATTGGCCGACACCGCCGCGCTGATCGCCGGCGGCCTGGGTGGACTGGTGAGGCGTTGAGATGAGCAGGACGACAAGGAGGCTGGGTCTGGTGTTGCTGGTTGCAGCATTGGGCGCCGCAGCGTTGATCTGGTGGTGGTCGATGCAGACGGCCGTGCATTTGCAGACGCTGCAAATCCAGGGGCAACCGGTGCAGTTGCTCAGCCAGGGCGAGGCGCGCCAGCGCGTGCTGCTGATTGCACCGGCTGATCAGGCGCTGGATGAAGCCACGCTGCGCCGTCTTGCCGAAGCCGGTGATCTGCGTTTGTTGCAACTGCCCTTCCCGTCTGGCGACTGCCAGGCGCAACAGCAACTGATCCGTCAGGCCAGCGAACAACTGGGCGGTGCACCGACCCTGGTCGCCGGTATCGGCCCGGCGGCGGCCTCGGCCTGGCGCTGGCTGGCGGCGCAGCAGAGCGATGAGGCTCAGGCGTTGTCGGTCGGATTCGATCTGGCCAAGCCCGATTGCGCCGAGCCCTTGCCGAACAAGGCCGAGCACGGTCACTGGATCGCCCTGTGGAACGACAACCCTGGTGACGACAACGCCCGCTTCCTGCGTGAACAGGCTAACGGCGAGCCACGCATCGGCGCGCTGGGCACGCCGCTGCCAACGCCGCTGCCAACGCTGCTGGCCGAGCAGTTGCAGCATTTGCTCGCCGGACAGGGCGCGGCGATGCCGGTGATCGAGCACCCCTCGGCGCAAACGGCCGATACCCTGACCCTGTTCTATTCCGGTGATGGTGGCTGGCGCGATCTCGACCGCGCCTCGGCCGAACACATGGCCGCTGCCGGTTATCCGGTGGTGGGCATCGACACCCTGCGCTACTACTGGCAGCACAAGAGCCCGGAGCAAAGCGCCGCCGACCTGTCGCGGCTGATGCAGCAATACCGCGACAAGTGGCATATCAAGCGCTTCGTGCTGGCCGGCTACTCCTTTGGCGCCGACGTGCTGCCGGCGATCTACAACCGCCTGCCGGCCAGTGATCAGCAGCAGGTCGATGCCATGCTGCTGCTGGCCTTTGCCCGCAGCGGCAGTTTCGAGATCGCCGTCAGCGGCTGGCTTGGCAAGGATGGTGCGGAGGCGCCGACCGGCCCCGAACTGCGCGGGGTGCCGGCAGCCAAGGTGTATTGCATCTACGGCAGCGAGGAAGCGGCTGAAAGCGGCTGTACCGAAGCCGGTGCCCCGGGGGAGCAGCTGATGATCGAGGGCGGCCACCACTTCGACGGTGACTACGCCGCCCTGGCGCAGAAGATGCTGGCGGCGATCAAGGCGCGGCAGCCGCGTTAGTCTCGCGGGCGCATACCTACTAAACGCGGCGCAGAGGCCGTGGTAGTCAGTTCAATGGCGAGGCTGCGATTGTCTGTGGGCGGCTCCTGCGCAAGGTTGACCTGGCAGCTATCCGAGCAGTGTTGTGAGAGTAAACAGAGGCTATCTGGCGGCTATCCGCGCTGATCAGCGAAAAACCGTTCGTCGACCCGTGCTGCATGAAAATGAACTCAAGGCTTTTTCTGGCAGTCCGTCACCGGGACGGGCAGGAGGCTCGTTTCCGATGCAATGCCTTGATTGGGAAGGACTTCTGCACCAAGGCTGTCACCAGGGTCACCGCGTTTGAATAAGTTCTTCATGTCATTCTGTCTGGGAGGCGTTCTTTTACTGGGCATCTGCAGCCAAGCCTCTGCCTCTTTTCGCATGTACACCGTCCCCGCCAGCGCCCAGGCGGCCGAGCCAGAACCTGCCCGTGAAGTGATCGACCGTGCCCTCGGTGCACTGGGTACACCCTATCGTTGGGGCGGCACCAGCCCGCACCATGGTTTCGATTGCAGCGGTTTGGTGCAGTACGCCTTCAAGACCCAGGCAGATCTTGAACTGCCGCGCACCTCGCGCGAGCTGTCACGTCTGGATGCGCCCTCGGTGAAGCGTAGTGACCTGCAGCCGGGTGACTTGCTGTTTTTCCGCATTCGCAGCCGCTCGGTGGATCATGTGGCCATCTACATCGGCGACGGTCGTTTCGTCCATGCGCCACGTCGCGGTACCAAGGTGCGCATCGACCGCCTGAACAACGCGTATTGGCAGCGCCATTTCCAGCTGGCCAAGCGGGTCGTGGCGCAGGCTTGACTCTGCGATTGCGCGTTTGCGAGCGGGTGCTTGCTCCTTACCCCGGCAGGTGCGAGTGGGCTGATCCAATCAGCATGCGGTGAAGGCGTGACCTTTCATCCGGCCGCTTGGGTCTGGCGCCGGAAAACCTATCCCGCAAGTCAGGATGGCGCTAGAATGCGCGCCGCTCGCGGCCATGTCGGCGGCGGCAGTGGGTTCCCTAACCCCACTCTACGAAAAAGGACACAGACATGACCCTGATTCCCGCGTCGGTCAGCCGACTCGTGCTGGCCGGCCTGATCGCCTTCCACATCCTCATCATCATCGCCAGCAACTACCTGGTGCAGCTGCCGATCACCCTGTTCGGCTGGCATACCACCTGGGGCGCGTTCAGCTTCCCGTTCATCTTCCTGGCCACCGACCTGACCGTGCGCCTGATCGGCAAGCATGCGGCGCGGGTGGTGATTGCCCGCGTCATGCTGCCGGCTTTGGTCGCTTCCTACGTGGTATCGGTACTGTTCCATGAAGGCGCCTTTGGCGGCCTGGCGGCGCTGGGCGAGTTCAACCTGTTCGTCTTCCGCATCGCCGTGGCCAGCTTCCTCGCTTATGCCTTCGGTCAGTTGCTGGACATTCAGGTGTTCGACCGCCTGCGGCAGATGCGCCAGTGGTGGATTGCGCCGACCGCCTCGACCATCCTCGGCAACCTGCTCGATACCTACCTGTTCTTCTCGGTGGCCTTCTGGCGCAGCGACGATCCGTTCATGGCCGCCAACTGGGTGGAGATCGCCACAGTGGACTACGTGATCAAACTGGCCATCAGCCTGATCCTCTTCGTGCCGCTATACGGCATGCTGCTCAGCGCCATCGTGCGGGCTCTGCCGCAGCGTACCGCGACCGCCTGAGTCGCATCGCAACTGCGTAGCCCGGATGCAATCCGGGGACATACTGCCGGAACCGCCCCGGATTGCATCCGGGCTACGCGGCTGAGTCGGCCGTAAAATACTCGCCGCTGAAGCGCCTCCCACGGGGTATTAGAGAGCTTGTGGGAGGGGCTTTAGCCGCGATTGCTCGCCGGCTTGTCCAGCTTGCGCAGAAACACGCTCATTTCCTTCTCGGCCTGCTTGTCGCCTTTGGCCTGGGCGGCTTTGAGGCCTTGTTGCCAGGCCTGGCGTGCACCTTCGGCGTCGCCCTTGGCCTGCAGCGCCTTGCCCAGCAGTTTCCAGGCAGCGGAATAGCCGGGGTCGAATTCGACGCAACGTTGCAGGTGCTCGGCAGCCTGGGCGGCGTTACCACCATCCAGGTGGGCCTTGCCCAGGCCGAAGCGCAGCAGGGCGTTGTCCATGCCCTTGGCCAGCATCTTTTTCAGCGCATCTGTACTCATTTCGGCTCCTGCATCGTCATGGTGGGCCTCCCCGGATTTCATCCGGGCTACGCGCTGGTAGCCGGATGTAATCCGGGACTCAGAAGAAGGTCAGACCGGCCTGGAACAGGCGCTCGACATCGCGAATGTATTTCTTGTCGACCACGAACAGGATCACATGGTCGCCGGACTCGATCACCGTGCTGTCATGGGCGATCAGCACTTCCTCGTGACGGATGATGGCGCCGATGGTGGTGCTCGGCGGCAGGGCGATGTCCTCGATGGCGCGGCCGATCACCTTGCTCGATTTGGCATCGCCATGGGCGATCACTTCCAGCGCTTCCGCCGCGCCACGGCGCAGGCTGTGCACGCTTTCGATATCGCCACGACGGACGTGGGTCAGCAGGGTGCCGATGGTCGCCAACTGCGGGCTGATGGCGATGTCGATCTCGCCGCCCTGCACCAGGTCGACGTAGGCCGGGTTGTTGATGATGGTCATCACCTTGCGCGCGCCGAGGCGTTTGGCCAGCAGCGACGACATGATGTTGGCTTCGTCGTCGTTGGTCAGGGCGAGGAAGATGTCGGCGTCGTTGATGTTCTCTTCCACCAGCAGGTCGCGATCCGAGGCGCTGCCCTGCAGGACGATGGTGCTGTCGAGGCTTTCCGACAGGTAGCGGCAGCGCGCCGGGTTCATCTCGATGATCTTCACCTGGTAGCGGCTTTCGATGGCCTCGGCCAGACGTTCGCCAATATTGCCGCCGCCGGCGATGACCACGCGCTTGTAGCTGTCTTCCAGGCGGCGCATCTCGCTCATCACCGCGCGGATATGTGCCTTGGCCGCGATGAAGAACACCTCGTCATCGGCCTCGATGATGGTGTCGCCCTTGGGCATGATCGGCCGGTTGCGGCGGAAAATGGCGGCCACGCGGGTGTCGACGTTGGGCATGTGCTGGCGCAACTGGCGCAGCTGCTGGCCGACCAGCGGGCCGCCGTAGTAGGCCTTGACCGCCACCAGCTGGGCCTTGCCTTCGGCGAAGTCGATCACCTGCAGGGCGCCGGGGTATTCGATCAGGCGTCTGATGTAGTTGGTCACCACCTGCTCGGGGCTGATCAGCACGTCGACCGGAATCGCTTCGTTGTCGAACAGCGCCTCGCGGGTCAGATAGGCCGCCTCGCGTACGCGGGCGATCTTGGTCGGCGTGTGGAACAGGGTGTAGGCCACCTGACAGGCGATCATGTTGACTTCGTCGCTGTTGGTTACCGCCACCAGCATGTCGGCATCGTCGGCGCCGGCCTGGCGCAGCACCGTGGGGAACGAGCCCTTGCCCTGCACGGTGCGGATATCCAGGCGGTCGCCGAGATCGCGCAGGCGGTCGCCATCGGTGTCGACCACGGTGATGTCGTTGGCTTCGCTGGCGAGGTGTTCCGCCAGGGTGCCGCCCACCTGGCCGGCGCCGAGAATGATGATCTTCACCGATACGCTCCGTTGGAAATATTGGCAACCGTCACTCCCGCGAAGGCGGGAGCCCAGGTGCTTAGGTTATCTGCGTTCCCGCCTTCGCGGGACAGCGCTTGCGCTGAACGCACTTAAGTGCGGCCCGAATAGGGCGAGCGCAGCGAGTAATGACGACTATTTCAGAGTACCTGTGGCCTTTTGATCAGCTTGGCATAGTAAAAGCCGTCGTGGCCGTCCAGCTGTGGCAGCAACTGGCGGCCATGGCCGGGCTGCAGGCCGAAGTCGCCGGCGATGGCCACTTCCTGCGCGTCGGCGGTGCGGGCGAGAAAGGCGGCGATGGTCTCGCTGTTTTCCGTTGGCAGCACCGAGCAGGTGGCGTAAAGCAGGATGCCGCCGGGGGCCAGGGTCGGCCACAGGGCATCGAGCAGCTCACCCTGCAGGTGTGCCAGCGCGGGAATGTCCTCGGGCTTGCGCGTCAGCTTGATGTCCGGGTGGCGGCGGATCACCCCGGTGGCCGAACAGGGCGCGTCGAGCAGGATGCGCTGGAACGGCTGGCCGTCCCACCAGGCGCCAGTGTCACGACCGTCGGCGGCGATCAGGGTGGCGTCGAGTTGCAGGCGGTCGAGGTTTTCGCGAACGCGCGCCAGGCGTTTGGCTTCCAGATCGACAGCGACCACTTCGGCCAGCGCCGGTTCGACTTCCAGCAGGTGGCAGGTCTTGCCACCCGGTGCGGCACAGGCGTCCAGCACGCGTTGGCCGGGCGCCAGTTCGAGCAGGTCGGCGGCCAGTTGCGCAGCCTCGTCCTGCACGCTGACGCGGCCGTCCTTAAAGCCGGGCAAGGTGGTCACATCACAGGGCTGCAGCAGGCGCACGCCGTCGCGGCTATAGGTGCAGGGCTCGGCGGCGATACCGGCAGTGCGCAGCTCGATCAGATAGGCGTCGCGGCTGCCATGGCGGCGATTGACCCGCAGGATCAGCGGCGGATGGGCGTTATTGGCGGCGCAGATGGCTTGCCAGTGCTGTGGCCAATGCGCCTTGAGCGCTTTCTGCAGCCAGCGTGGGTGCGCGCTATGCAGCACCGGATCGCGATCCAGTTCGGCGAAAATCGCTTCATGTTCGCGCTGGGCGCGGCGCAGCACGGCGTTGAGCAGGCCCTTGGCCCAGGGCTTTTTCAGCGCGCCAGCGCAGCCGACCGTTTCGCCGATGGCGGCATGTTCGGGGATGCGGCTGTGCAGCAACTGATAGAGGCCGATCAGCAGCAGCGCTTCTACATCCTTGTCGGCGGCCTTGAAGGGCTTTTCCAGCAGTTTCTCGGCCAGCAGTTGCAGGCGCGGTTGCCAGCGCGCGGCGCCGAAAGCCAGGTCCTGGGCCAGGGCACGGTCGTGGTGTTCGACCTTGTCCAGCTGCGGCGGCAGGCTGCTGCCCAGCGAGGCCTTGCCGGACAGTACGGCAGTCAGGGCACGTGCGGCGGCCAGACGCGGGTTCATTGACCGAGCACCAGACCGGGGGCGAACTGCTCGCGACGGCTGTTGTACAGGTCACTGAAGGCCAGCGGCTTGCCGCCGGGTAATTGCAGACGAGTCAGGCGCAGCGCGCCGTCGCCGCAGGCCACGGTCAGGCCGCTCTTGTCAGCGGCGAGAATGCTGCCGGGGGCACCACTGCCCTCGCCCAGCTCTGCCGCATGCACCTTCAACGCCTCGCCGTTCAGCGTGGTGTGGCAGATCGGCCAGGGATGGAAGGCGCGCACCAGGCGCTCCAGTTCCACGGCCGGGCGGCTGAAGTCCAGGCGCGCTTCGTCCTTGTTCAGCTTGTGGGCGTAGTTGGCCAGGGCATCGTCCTGCACCTCACCTGTGAGCGTGCCAGCAGCCAGGCCCTCGATAGCCTGCAGCACCGCCTGCGGGCCGAGCTGGGCGAGGCGGTCGTGCAGGCTGCCACCGGTGTCGCTAGCGCTGATCGGTGTGCTGACCTTGAGCAGCATCGGCCCGGTGTCGAGGCCGGCTTCCATCTGCATCACGGTGACGCCGGATTCAAGATCGCCGGCCTGCACCGCGCGCTGGATCGGCGCGGCGCCACGCCAGCGCGGGAGCAAGGAGGCGTGGCTGTTGATGCAGCCCAGGCGCGGGGTGTCGAGCACCACCTGCGGCAGGATCAGGCCATAGGCGACCACCACCATCAGATCCGGCTTGAGCGCCGCCAGCTCGGCCTGGGCCTCTTCGTTGCGCAGGCTGGCCGGCTGGTAGACCGGGATGCCATGCTCGACGGCGAGTTGCTTGACCGGGCTCGGCATCAGCTTCTGGCCGCGACCGGCGGGGCGATCCGGCTGGGTGTAGACGGCGATGATATGGTGCCGACTGGCCAGCAAGGCCTTGAGGTGCTCGGCGGCAAATTCCGGAGTGCCGGCAAAGACGATACGCAATGAGTCAGACATGGGCGGTCACTAAAGAAAAAGGCTTGCCTGGCAGGTCACATGGAAACTACTGCGCTTGGTTAGGCCGCGTTGAAAACAGACTCGGACTGCTCATTTACAGCTCGTAAAGTCGAACGCGACTCCGACCGTTCCTCGCCTGTTTTCGCCTTGCCTAACCTTCGCTCGTGACGTTTCCATGCGACCTGCTACGCAAGCCCTAGGAATAAGTGGATCAAGCGCGCTGACGATGCTGTTTTTCCAGCTTCTTCTTGATGCGGTCGCGCTTGAGGTTGGACAGGTAGTCGACGAACAGCTTGCCGTTGAGGTGATCGCACTCGTGCTGGATGCACACGGCCAGCAGGCCTTCGGCGATCAGCTCATAAGGCTGGCCATCACGATCCAGCGCCTTGATCCGGACCTTTTGCGGGCGGTCGACGTTCTCGTAGAAGCCGGGCACCGACAGGCAGCCTTCCTGGTACTGGTCCATCTCGTCGGTCAGCGATTCGAACTCGGGGTTGATGAACACCCGTGGCTCGGACTTGTCCTCGGACAGGTCCATGACCACCACGCGCTTGTGCACGTTGACCTGCGTCGCGGCCAGGCCGATACCTGGTGCGTCATACATGGTCTCGAACATGTCGTCGACCAGTTGACGGATGGAGTCGTCCACGACGTCCACCGGTTTGGCGATGGTACGCAGGCGTGGATCAGGAAATTCGAGGATATTCAGGATCGCCATATGCGTTTGTGATGCACTTGTAGAATAAAGTCAAAATCCGCTGCTAAGATGATGAACAGCATTGAAAAACGGCTTCACGCCGCGGAATCAGCGGGTTTGGCACGCGGCGCTAGGGCGCTTCACGTGAAGGCACATAATAAAGGGATTCACCGTATGAGGAAATCACTACTCGCCCTGCTCTTTGCAGCCGGCGGAATGGCCCTGACCTGCCTGGCTCAGGCCGCAGTGCAACTCAAGGACGGTCACCCGGACCGTTACACCGTGGTCAAGGGCGATACGCTCTGGGACATCTCCGGTAAATTCCTCAGCCAGCCGTGGAAGTGGCCGGAGATCTGGCATGCCAACCCGCAGGTGGCCAACCCGCATCTGATCTATCCCGGTGACACCCTCAATCTGGTCTATATCGATGGTCAGCCGCGTCTGATGCTCAATCGTGGCGAGTCGCGCGGCACCATCAAGCTGTCGCCACAGGTGCGCAGTACGCCGATGGCCGAGGCGATCCCGACCATTCCGCTGGAGGCGATCAACAGCTTCCTGCTGAGCAACCGTATCGTCAACACGCCGGAGGAGTTCAACGGCAAGCCCTACGTTGTCGCCGGTAACGCCGAGCGTGTGGTCAGCGGCGCCGGTGATCGCGTTTACGCGCGTGGTCAGTTCGACGAGGCTCATCCGATCTACGGCATCTTCCGCCAGGGCAAGACCTACGTGGATCCGGATACTCAGGAATTCCTCGGTATCAACGCCGATGACATTGGCACCGGCGAAGTCGTCGCCGAGGAAGGTGATATCGGTACCCTCGTCCTGAGCCGTTCGACTCAGGAAGTGCGCATCGGTGACCGCCTGTTCCCTACCGAAGAGCGTGCGATCAACTCCACCTTCATGCCCAACGAGCCGACCAGCGAGATCAACGGTCTGATCCTCGACGTCCCGCGTGGCGTGACCCAGATCGGCCAGTTCGATGTGGTGACCCTGAATAAAGGTGCTCGCGATGGTCTGGAAATCGGCAACGTGCTGGCCATCTACAAGACCGGCGAAACCGTGCGCGACCGTGTCACCGGCGAAAGCGTGAAGATTCCCGACGAGCGTTCCGGCCTGCTGATGGTGTTCCGCACCTATGACAAGCTCAGCTATGGCCTGGTCCTGCAGGCCAGTCGCCAACTGGCGGTGATGGACAAGGTTCGCAACCCGTAATACCCAACGAGCCCCGCCCAGTGCGGGGCTTGTGTTTTCTGGCCGTCAGGATGGCGGCGTCACGTTTCAGGGAGGAGTCGCCATGTCCATACCCTCTCCGCTTGCTTTCTCCATCTCTCCTGCTGAGCTCGAAGCCCGTTTGCGTCTGCATCTGCTGCCGGAGCTGGGGCCGCGACGCTTTCGCAAACTGCTGAGTGCCTTCGACAGCGCTTCGGCGGCGCTTGCTGCACCGGCCAGCGCCTGGCGGGCGTTGGGCTTGCCTGCCATCTGTGCCGAGCAGCGGCGCAGTGAAAGCATCCGCGAGCGGGCGCGCGCGGCGCTGCAGTGGCTGGATGAGCCTGATCAGCAGGTGCTGCTGTGGGACGATCCAGCCTACCCCGCCCTGCTTGCCGAGTTGGCGGATGCACCGCCGCTGCTGTTCGTCGCTGGCGATCCCGGTGTGCTGGAGGCACCGCAACTGGCCATGGTCGGCAGTCGGCGCGCTTCGCAGCCCGGCCTGGATAACGCGCGGGCCTTTGCCCGCAGCCTGGCGGGCGGTGGTTTCGTCATCACCAGTGGCCTGGCGTTGGGCATCGACGGCGCCGCGCATCAGGGCGCGCTGGACGGCGGCGGCAAAACGATTGCCGTGCTGGGCACCGGCTTGCAATGCCTGTATCCGCGTCGGCATGTCGGGTTGGCGGCGCGGATCGTCGAACAGGGTGGCGCGCTGGTTTCCGAGTTACCGCTGGATTGTGCGCCACAGGCGAGCAACTTTCCCCGGCGCAACAGAATCATCAGCGGCTTGTCGCTGGGCGTGCTGGTGGTCGAAGCCAGCCCCTCCAGTGGCTCGCTGATCACCGCGCGCCTGGCCGCCGAACAGGGGCGCGAGGTCTATGCCATTCCCGGCTCCATCCATCACCCCGGTGCGCGGGGCTGTCACCAGTTGATCCGCGATGGCGCCACGCTGGTGGAAAGCATCGAGCATATCCTTGAAGCCCTGCGTGGCTGGCAGGCGCCCACTGTCGAATCCCGGGTGACGGCACCTGCTGGCCGTATCGAGCATCCATTGTTGGACTTGCTGCATGCCGCGCCGCACAGCACCGAAGCATTGGTGCAGGCCTGCGGTTGGCCGCTGACGCAGGTGCTGGCGGCCTTGACCGAGCTGGAACTCGACGGGCTGGTCTGCAACGAAGCGGGCCGCTGGTTGGCGCGCAGTCGTTAACCGCCTGTTGAGGCCGTGGCAGGCAATGATGGGCTTGGATAGACTGCCGGCCATCAGTTCCGCAGGAGACAGGTGATGGCCAGCAACTGGCAGATACAGCAAACGGCGCGAGTGGTACGTGAGGGGGGCGTGATTGCCTATCCGACCGAGGCAGTCTGGGGCTTGGGTTGCGATCCGTGGAACGGCGAGGCGGTGGACCGCTTGCTGGCGCTCAAGGAGCGGCCCATGCACAAGGGGCTGATTCTGGTGGCTGATGACATCGAACAGTTCGACTTCCTGCTCGATGATCTGCCGGAGATTTGGCTGCAACGTTTGGCCGGCAGCTGGCCTGGTCCGAATACCTGGCTGGTGCCACATCAGAACCGTCTGCCCGAGTGGGTTACCGGTGAGCACGACACCGTGGCCCTGCGCGTCAGCGATCATCCGCTGGTTCGCGCGTTGTGCCGCTACACCGGGCCGCTGATCTCCACCTCGGCCAACCCGGCGGGGCGCCCTTCGGCGCGTTCACGCTTGCGCGTCGAGCAGTACTTCCCCGGTGAGCTGGACAAGGTGCTCGGCGGCGCCCTGGGCGGGCGCAAGAACCCCAGCCTGATCCGCGACCTGCGTACGGGCGATGTGATTCGCCCGTCCTGATCACGTGCCCGGCTCGCTCGACTTCGTAGCCCGGCTGCAATCCGGGGGGCGGGATTGGCCCCGGATTTCATCCGGGCTACGGGCTCTCAAGGCAACAGAATGGTCGAGCCGGTGGTTTGCCTTGAGCTCAGCGCATCCTGCGCGGCGGCGGCGTCCTTCAGGGCGTAGCGGTTGCTGATTTCCACCTGCAGTTTGCCGCTGGCGATCATGCCGAACAGCTCGTCGGCCATGGCCTGCAGGCGCTGTGCGCTGGTGGCGTAGCCGGCCAGGGTCGGGCGGGTGACGTACAGCGAGCCCTTCTGCGCCAGGATGCCCAGGTTGACCCCAGTGACGGCGCCGGAGGCGTTGCCGAAGCTGACCAGCAGGCCGCGTGGCGCCACGCAGTCCAGCGAAGTTTCCCAGGTGTCCTTGCCGACGCCGTCGTAGACCACCGGGCACTTGGCGCCGTCGGTCAGTTCCAGCACGCGCTGCACGACGTTCTCATGGCTGTAGTCGATTGTCGCCCAGGCGCCCTGCTCCTTGGCCCGCGCCGCCTTCTCCGCCGAGCTGACGGTACCGATCAGCTGCACACCCAGCGCCTTGGCCCACTGGCAGGCGAAGGAGCCAACGCCGCCGGCAGCCGCGTGGAACAGGATGGTCTCGCCGCCCTTGAGTTCGTAGGTCTGGCGCAACAGGTACTGCACCGTCAGACCCTTGAGCATCACCGCAGCCGCCTGCTCGAAGCTGATGCTGTCCGGCAGTTTCATCAGCTTGTCGGCGGGCAATACGTGCAGCTCGCTATAAGCACCCAGCGGGCCGGTGGCGTAGGCAACGCGATCACCCACGGCAAAACCTTCGACCTCGCTGCCGACGGCCTCGACCACGCCGGCGCCTTCGGTGCCCAGGCTCGACGGCAGCGCCGGTGGCACATACAGGCCGCTGCGGAAATAGGTGTCGATGAAGTTCAGGCCAATGGCCTGGTTGGCGACGCGCACCTCGCGCGGGCCCGGAGCTGCCGGTTGATAGTCGCGGTACTGCAGCACGTCACTGCCGCCGTGCTGGCTGAACTCGATACGCTTGGCCATCTCGGAATCCTTGTTTGTTCAAGCCGCTGCACGCGGCGAAAGGGGCTATCCAAACCTCTCGATTGACCGACGTCAACTGCGGATGCCCCTGGCTGGATGCTATGCTGCCCGCCGATTTCGACCCGCTCCCCGATCAAGGTGCCGCCGTGACTGACCGTACCGAAGCCGTGAAGGCTTATCTGCTCGACCTGCAAGACCGTATCTGTTCCGCCCTGCAAGCCGAGGACGGCCAGGCCGTGTTCGCCGAGGACGCCTGGCAGCGTCCGGCCGGTGGCGGCGGGCGTACGCGGGTGATCGAGAATGGTGCGCTGATCGAAAAAGGCGGGGTGAATTTCTCTCATGTGTTCGGCGACAGCCTGCCGCCGTCGGCCAGCGCCCATCGTCCCGAGCTGGCCGGTCGTGGCTTCCAGGCGCTTGGTGTGTCGCTGGTGATCCACCCGGAAAACCCCTACGTGCCCACTTCGCACGCCAATGTGCGCTTCTTTAGCGCCGAGAAGGCCGGCGAAGAGCCGGTGTGGTGGTTCGGTGGCGGCTTCGACCTCACGCCCTACTACGCCAACGAAGAAGACTGCGTGCACTGGCATCAGGTCGCGCACGACGCTTGCGCGCCGTTCGGTTCCGAGGTCTATCCCAAGTTCAAAGCCTGGTGCGACCGCTACTTCCACCTCAAGCATCGCGGCGAGCCGCGTGGCATTGGCGGGCTGTTTTTCGACGACCTCAACGAATGGGACTTCGACACCAGCTTTGCCTTCATGCGCGCCATCGGCGATGCCTACCTCGAGGCCTACCTGCCCATCGTCCGGCGGCGCAAGCTGACGCCGTTCGGTGAGCGTGAACGTGAGTTTCAGGCCTTCCGTCGTGGTCGTTACGTGGAGTTCAACCTGGTGTTCGATCGTGGCACCCTGTTCGGCCTGCAATCCGGTGGGCGCACCGAGTCGATCCTCATGTCGCTGCCGCCGCATGTGCGTTGGGGCTATGACTGGAAACCCGAGCCGGGCAGCATCGAGGCGCGCCTGACCGAGTATTTCCTCACCGATCGTGATTGGCTGGCATAAGCTTTTTCGCGTAGCCCGGATGCAATCCGGGGCACTTATCGACCGCTCCAGGATTTCATCCGGGCTACGAATTCTTTTGTGGGAGCTGCGCCCCGCAGCGAATGACGGCGGCGTGTGCTACCGAGGTAAAGCAAAGGCTTCGCCCCGAGGCGGGGCTCCTACAAGACGGCGTTAGTTTCGTAGATTTCTACCGTTACAGGACTTTCCATGGATCGCTACTGCGTCTTCGGCAACCCCATCGGCCACAGCAAATCACCGCTGATTCACCGCCTGTTCGCCGAGCAGACCGGCCAGGCGCTGACCTACGATGCGCGCCTGGCGCCGCTGGATGACTTCGTCGGCGACGCCCGCGCCTTTTTTGCCGACGGTCTGGGCGGCAATGTCACCGTGCCGTTCAAGGAAGAGGCCTTTCGCCTGGCCGACGAGCTCACCGAACGCGCCCGCCGCGCTGGCGCGGTGAATACCCTGCAGAAACTGGCAGATGGCCGCCTGCTCGGTGACAACACCGATGGTGCCGGGCTGACCCGTGACCTGCAGGACAACGCCGGCTTTGCCCTGGCCGGCAAGCGCATCCTCGTGCTCGGTGCCGGCGGTGCCGTGCGCGGTGTGCTCGAACCCTTCCTGGCCCAGAAGCCGGCGGTGCTGGTGATCGCCAACCGCACCGTGGCCAAGGCCGAGCAACTGGTGCGTGAATTTGCCGACCTCGGCCCACTGGTGGCCACCGGCTTCGACTGGATCGACGCGCCGGTGGACCTGATCGTCAACGGCACGTCCGCCAGCCTCGGTGGCGAGTTGCCACCGATTGCGCCGAGCCTGATCCAGCCTGGGCATACGGTCTGCTACGACATGATGTATGCCAAGGAGCCGACCGCCTTCAACCGCTGGGCGGCCGAACAGGGCGCGGCGCGTTGCCTGGATGGCCTGGGCATGCTGGTCGAGCAGGCCGCCGAGGCCTTCGAGCTGTGGCGTGGCGTACGCCCGGATACTGCGCCAGTGCTGGCCGAGTTGCGCCGTCAACTGACGGGCTGAGGAGGCGCGATGACGGATACTGCGCCGCCGAGAATCAAGGCTACCACGCCCACGTCTATTACGACGCCGCTACGCTGCCGCAGGCTCGCGCCCTGTGCGAAGCAGCGGTGCAGCGCTTCCCGCTGAAAATGGGGCGTCTGCATCAGCAACTCGTCGGGCCACATCCCTGCTGGAGCTGCCAGCTAGCCTTCCGTCCCGAGCTGTTCGCCGAATTATTGCCCTGGCTGATGCAACACCGCGAAGGGCTCGACGTACTGGTGCACCCGATCACCGGCTTCGAGCTGCGCGATCATCGTGACTGGGCCTTGTGGCTGGGGCGTTCGCATCCTCTCGATCTCAGCGTGCTGGATGCCGACGTGGCCTGACGCTGCTGTCTTGCCGATGGTGCCACCGCCTTGCCCTCGGCCACTTGTCAGTGCGCGCCGCAGAGGCAGCAAGTGCCGCAACAAGGGCGAGCAGTCTGGGCGAAAGAGCCGCCCGCGGCCTTGCATCCGCCGACGATTCGTATATACCAGGGGCTCGTCCCTGAAGGAGTGAAGCATGCAGACCTCGCTGCTGTGGCTCAAACAGGATCTTCGTCTCGACGATAATCCGGCCCTGCAGGCAGGGCTCAAGAGCGAGCGCCTGTTACCGCTGTACGTGATCGACCCCCGCACATTGAGCTTGGGGCCCATGGGCACTCGGCGCCAGGGTGTGCATCGCACCCGCCTGCTGCTGGAAAGCCTTAGCGCGCTGGATGACGCCCTGCGTCAGCGTGGTTCTCGCCTGCTGGTGCTGCAAGGCGAGCCAGAGCGGGTGATCGCGCAACTGGTCGAGCGTCTGGGTGTGCAGGAGGTGCTGACGCATGCCGAGATCGCGCCTGAAGAGCGTGCCCTGCAGCGCCGCGTGCGTGATGCCCTGGGGGTGGTGCCGCTGCGTGAATGTCCCGGCAATGGTCTGCTGCGAGAGGCGGAGCTGCCCTGCCCGCCCGAGGATCTGCCGCATGTCTTCACGCGCTTTCGCGAGTTGTGCGAACGGCGTTCACGGGTGTTCCAGCCACACGCCGCGCCGTCGGCGCTGCCAGCGCTGCCCGATGCTGCGCTCGATCTGCTGCAGCCATTACCGACTCTCGCTCAGCTCGGCCTGAGCGAGCCGTCCAAGGTGCCTGCCAGCGCCTTCCCTTTCTCTGGTGGCGAGGCCGCCGCACAGGCCCGTCTGCGTGATTACCTGTGGAACAGCCAGGGCGTGCGGCAGTACAAGGACACCCGCAACGGCCTGGTCGGTACCGAGTACTCCACCAAGTTTTCCCCCTGGCTGGCCAATGGCTGTCTCTCGGCCCGGCGCGTGGTGGCCGAGTTGCAGCGCCACGAGTCGCAATACGGGCGCAACGATTCCACGCACTGGTTATGGGTGGAGTTGCTCTGGCGCGATTTCTTCCGCTGGACGCTGGTGCGCCATGGCAGTGCCTTGTTCAAGGCCGGCGGGCTGAAGGGTGCTGCCCGCACGCCGCGCAACCTCGATGAGCGCTTCCAGCACTGGTGTGCCGGGCGTACCGGCATGCCCTTCGTCGATGCCAACATGCGCGAACTGGCCGCCACCGGCTTCATGTCCAACCGTGGTCGGCAGGTGGTGGCCAGCTATCTGGTGCATGACCTGCAACAGGACTGGCGGCATGGCGCCGCGTGGTTCGAGGAGCACCTGCTCGACTACGACCCGGCGAGCAACTGGGGTAACTGGGCCTATCTGGCTGGCGTGGGTAACGATCCCCGGCAGAACCGTGTGTTCAACGTATTGCGCCAGGCATACCAGTATGACGCGGATGCGCGCTACGTGAGCCTGTGGATGCCGGAGCTGCATACGCTGCCCGCGCACCTGCGGCATACGCCCTTCCTGCTCCCGGCGCGGCAGCTGGAGGCCATGCGCTATCCACGCCTGGAGCAGATACCGGAGACCTGGCGGCCCTATCTGCCGGTCGTCTAACCCCGTCAGCTCGACCTGGTTGCGTCCCTCGGTCTTGGTACGGTAGAGCGCCTTGCCGGCGCATTCGAAGGAAAAAGAGCGACAGATTTATTGATGACGCAGGGCCGTCAGCCAAAAACAAATCTGTCTGCCTTTTTGCTGGCGAGCGGTTCCACTCGACCTAGTTCGGCGTTTACGGCGTCGGCTTCCACGAGCCGGGCCAGAAAGCGTCACTCGCCGGTGCAGGACAGCGCCAGCGCACCGCGTCACAGGCCATGGCGTAAACGTATCGCCGTGACCAGGTCGGCACGCTCTGCGAGGAAGCGATTGAACGCCTCGATCAGTTGCCGATGGCGAATGCTCGACAGGTAGTAGTGATCTTCCACATGCGGCAGCGTTGGGTCGTAAACCAGGCTGTCCGTCGCCATGCCCATCTGCCCGAGATGGTGCGCCACCACCTTGGGGTTGAGGTAGACCGCGTCGACGCGGTCGCTGCTGGCCATGCGCAGCAGGGATTCGATCTGGTTGGCCTGGATCAGGTGGATGCGCCCGGCGTGGATCTCCGTCAGGTAAGGCCAGGGTGTAAAACCGTTCTGCGTGCCGAGCCGCTCGATGCGCTGCATGCCCTGACCCAGGTATTGCGGCTTGAGCAGAATACCGTCGACGTAGGGTGCAGCCGGATCGCTGTAGTGGAGGGTATGGCCAGTTTTCTGATCGGCGTTCCACTGTGGATGGTCGGGGAACTTCAGGTCGACCCGGCCTGCGAGATAATCATTGAGCAAACGCCGCACCGGCAACGGTGTATAGACGAAGCGATAGCCATGCTCGGCGGCGAAGGCGTCCAGCAGATCACGGGCATAGCCACGGTATTCGCCCTCCACCACTTCGGAATAGGGCGCATAAGGCTGCAGTTCGACGCCGACGCGAATCTCTTCCAGGGCCAGGACGGGCATTGCGCACAGGAACAGACCAAGCAGCAGGGCAGAGCATCTATTCATGACGGGCAAGATCTCGCAGGCAGCGAACAAGCGTTGGCTTCGGTAACCATAGCTGCGTCTCTGCGCCCGTTCAAAGTTTCCGTGCTGCCCTGAGCAGGCGAACCCCGTTACCTGATCGCGGGCTCAGAGAATCGGCGAAATCAGCCGTGCTACGCGCATGCCCAGTTGCTGCAGGCGGTGCACGTTGCGCCGGTCGGCATTGACCAGTTCGCGCGAGCGGCTGAAATCATTCTCCAGCATGTTCGCCACCTGGGCGTTGAAGCTTTCGTCGAAGGTCAGCAGGCTGGCCTCGAAATTCAGGCGGAACGAGCGATTGTCGAGGTTGGCGCTGCCCAGCACGCAGGCGTCGTGGTCGATCAGCAGCGCCTTCTGATGCAGGAAGCCCGGTTGGTAGCGGAACACCCGCACGCCGGCGCGCAGCGCCTCGAAGGCGTACAGGCTGGAGGCAGCGAAAACGATGCGGTGGTCCGGGCGCGACGGCAGCAACAGACGCACATCGACGCCGCGCATCACGGCCAGGCGCAGCGCGGCGGACAGCGCCTCGTCGGGGATGAAGTACGGGCTGCTCAGCCACACTCGCTGGCGCGCGGCGTGAATCGCTTCGACGAACAGCAGCGAACAGGTTTCCTGCGCGTCGGCCGGGCCGCTGGCGATCACCTGGCAGAGCTGGCCGGGTTCGTCCTGCTTGCTTGGCAGCAGCAGAGGCGGCAGCGCCTGGCAGGCCCAGTACCAGTCTTCGGCGAAGGCTTCCTGCAGGCTGGCCACCACCGGGCCGCGTACTTCGACGTGGGTGTCGCGCCAGGGCGCCAACGGTGGCTTCTGGCCGAGGTATTCGATGCCGACGTTGAGCCCTCCGAGAAAGCCGATTTCGCCGTCGACCACGACGATCTTGCGGTGGTTGCGGAAATTCAGCTGAAAGCGATTGAACAACCCAGCGCGGGTGGGGAAGGCATGTACCTGCACGCCGCCCCGGCGCAGGCGCTCGATGAAGGCGGTGGACAGCGCATGGCTGCCGACGCCGTCATACAGCACATGCACCTGTACACCCGCAGCGGCGCGCTCCAGCAGCACGTCGCGCAGACGCCGACCGAGGCTGTCATCGCGGATGATGAAGAACTGCAACAGGATCACCTGCTGGGCGCTGGCCAGGGCTGCGAAGATCGCCGCAAAGGTGGCTTCGCCATCGATCAGCAGTTCGACGCGGTTGCCGGTCAGCCCCGGCAAATGCGACAGACGCGGCAGCGCGCGCAGGCGCTCGTAGGCCGGCGACAGGTGCGCGGCCTTGGCTTCCTCGACCCAGGGGCGCCAGTCCAGCGCGGCCATGGCGTGGTGCATTTGCTTGTCGGCCTGGCGCCGCGCCTTGACGTAGGCATCGAAGCGGCTGCGGCCGAAGATCAGGTATGGCAACAGCGTCAGGTAGGGCATGAAGAACAGCGACAGGCCCCAGGCCAGCGCGCCCTGTGCGGTGCGCACGGTCAGTACGGCATGGATGGCGGCCAGCACGCCCAGCGCGTGGACACCGGCGATGAGATAGGCGAACAGATGGGGAATGCCGAAATCCACAGGCATGCAGGCTCTTCCTTTGCACAGGTCGTGTGCTACTGACTACGGCGGTTGCAGAGCGTTCTGCATGCATCCTGCCATGGTGTTTCGCAGTGTGGCAGTGCCAGGCATATCGCCATGTGCCAGGGAATTATTCAGCTATTTCATGTGTCTGTAATTTTTGGTGAGCCAAATTCATGTGCTACCCTTGTCGGTTCGACCCGCTCGTGGGTCGTTTTCAATTGGAGGAGGGCATCCGTCCTGTTCACGTTCGGCTTAGCGAGCCCACAACACATCAAGGAGTACGCCACGTATGGGAAACGTCCCTTCACATGACACGACCCCGTCATCCACAGCACAGACCCACGAAGGCATCCCGGCGCCAACCGGCGAAGCCAACCTGATCGACACCGACTACGTCATCGGTCAGGACAACATCAAAGGTCAGTTTGTCCTTTCCCTCGACATTCACGGCAAGGTCTTCACCATTTCGGCCTTGGTCGCGGTGATCTTCGTCATCCTCACTCTCGCGCTACAGACCGAGGTCGAACCACTGTTCACCGCGCTGCGTGACTGGCTGACGCACCATATGGCCTGGTTCTTCCTCGGTGCGGCGAACATCTTCGTCCTGCTTTGCCTGGGGCTGATCGTCTCGCCGCTGGGGCGGGTACGCATCGGTGGTCGTGACGCGACCCCCGACTTTTCCTACCTGACCTGGTTCGCCATGCTGTTCGCCGCCGGCATGGGCATCGGCCTGATGTTCTACGGTGTCGCCGAGCCGGTATCGCACTTCAATGCCGCGATGGGCGGAGTGACCGTGGAGAATGGCGTGCGCACCGACTGGGCTCCTTTGGGGGGCGCCGCCGGCAATGCCGCCGAGGCGCAGAGCCTGGCCATGGCCGCGACCATCTTCCACTGGGGTCTGCACCCCTGGGCCATTTATGCCATCGTCGCGCTGGCCCTGGCGCTGTTCTCCTTTAACAAAGGCTTGCCGCTGGCGGTACGTTCGATCTTCTATCCGATTCTCGGTGAGCGCGTCTGGGGCTGGCCGGGCCATGTGATCGATATCCTTGCGGTATTCGCCACCCTGTTCGGCCTGGTGACCTCCCTCGGGATCGGTGCGGAGCAAGCGGCCGGTGGTATCGAGCACCTGTTCGGGATCGAGGCGAACAACGCCAGCAAGGTCCTGCTGATCATCGCCATCACCCTGGTAGCGCTGTGCTCGGTGGTGTCCGGCCTGGACAAGGGCGTGCGTCGGCTGTCGGAGATCAACATCTTCCTGGCCTTCCTGCTGCTCGCCTTCGTCGTCATCGCCGGGCCGACGCTGGCCATCGCCCTGGGCTTCTTCGAGAACCTGGGCGCTTACCTGATGCATCTGCCTGCCTTGTCCAACCCGGTCGGCCGTGAAGACGTCAACTTCACCCAAGGCTGGACGGCCTTCTACTGGGCCTGGTGGATCAGCTGGTCGCCGTTCGTCGGCATGTTCATCGCCCGTATCAGCCGTGGCCGCAGCGTGCGCGAGTTTCTCATTGCCGTGCTGCTGGTGCCGTCGTTGGTGTCGGTACTGTGGATGACCACCTTTGGCAGCAGCGCCTTCGAGCAGATCGGCGCCGGCTTGAACGGTGTCGCCGACGCGGCGCTGGAGCTGAAGCTCTTCGCTTTACTCGGTGAGCTGCCGTTGAGCGGCATCATGTCGTTCATCGCCATCGTCCTGGTGATCATGTTCTTCATCACCTCGTCGGACTCCGGCTCCCTGGTGATCGACACCATTACCGCAGGCGGCAAGGTCAACGCGCCTGTGGTGCAGCGGGTGTTCTGGGCCAGCATCGAAGGCGTCATCGCCATCGCCCTGCTGCTTGGCGGCGGCCTGGTGGCGCTGCAGGCCATGGCTGTGTCGACGGGGCTGCCGTTCACCCTGGTACTGCTGGTGGGTTGTATTTCCATCGTCAAGGGGCTGATGAGCGAGCCGCGTTAAGCGCGTCTACCCCCTCATCCGGGGCTTCGCGCCACCTTCTCCATTGAGGGCGGTGGCGCTGTGTCCCTCTCCCACTGATGGGAGAGGGACAATAGTTGCCAACACGGCCTTCGGTAGGCGCCCGGTTTGCGGCGTGCTTGCGATTCGCAGCGCCGCGCCACTGCGGATGCGATGTTTAGCCGATCAGCTCGCTTGAAAGGCGCAGCTCCAGACGATGCCGTTCGCCAGCGTTCAGCTGCACGACGTCCTCCAGCACATTGGCCGTTTCGATGCACAGCATGTTTTGCCAGGCGTCGGCGGGAAACTGCGAGAGGCGTCGGGCCTTGTCGATCCAGGGATTCCACAGCACGGCCGAGCGTGAACCACGGCTATCGAGGTGGATGCGTCGGCCCCAGCCCGGATCGATGATGCTCAGTCGTGCGGCGGTATCGAGATAGATGCGATCCGTCTCGGCGCTGAACCTCAGGTCGTCCTGCTGACGCAGCTCCTGCCAGTCCTGCAGGGTGTCGATATAGCGACAGGCCTGCAGCCCCTCGACTTTGACCTGGCGCACGTCACTGACGGCGAAGTAGCTGTGTAGCGCCTGGCTCAGGGTCAGTGGTGTGTTGCCGCGATTGTGAGTCTCCAGGCTCATGCCGAGGTCCTGCGCCACACGCACGACAAAGGTCAGGCCGGCGTCTCGGGGCCAGCCTTCCAGCGGCTGAGTGCGCGTGTCGTAGGCGAAGCGCAGGGTGACGGCGTCGTCCTCCTCCTCAATGCCCAGCAGCTCCCAGTCTAGCGTGCGCACCAGGCCATGAGCCGGCGCCTGCTCTAGGTGAAAGTGCGCCTGCACCGCCTGCGGATTGCGCCGCAGGTCACCGAACCAGGGCCAGCACAGCGGCACACCACCGCGCACGCTTTGTCCGCGTTGGTAGGCTGCCTGTGGGCTCAGCCAGATTAGCGGCGGCTGCTCGCCCTGTTGGTAACTGAGAATCTGCGCGCCCTGTTGAGCCACCAGCAATTCGCTGCCGGCAGCCCGAATGCGCCAGCAGGTCAGTTGATCCAGTTCCACGCGTTCGACTTGGGCGGTGCTCATGACGACCTCTCGCTGAGATAGATGACGGCTAATGTGACAACCCTGGAAGCAAAACGCCCGTCACAGGGACGGGCGTCTGCTCACTGCATGTTATGACCTACTTGCCATACACCTGTTCCGGCAGCCAGGTGATCAGGCCCGGGAAGATATAGGCGATCACCAGCAGCAACAGCTGGATCAGAATGAACGGCACCACACCTTTGTAAATGGTGCTGGTAGGAATGCTCGCCGGCGTCACGCCACGCAGGTAGAACAGCGCAAAGCCGAAGGGGGGCGTGAGGAAGGAGGTCTGCAGGTTCAGCGCGATCATCACGCCCAGCCAGATCGGGTCGAGACCCATGGCCAGCAGTACCGGCCCGACGATCGGCACCACCACGAAGGTGATTTCGATGAAGTCGAGAATGAAGCCGAGCAGAAAGATCACCAGCATCACCAGGAAGAACGCACCGAGCACGCCACCTGGCAGTTGCGCGAACACGTCCTCGATCAGCGCTTCGCCACCGAAACCACGGAACACCAGGGAGAACAGCGACGCACCGATCAGGATCATGAAGACCATGGCACTGATTTCGGTGGTGCCGTAGGCCACTTCCTTGAGTTGGCCGAAGTTCAGTTTGCCTTTGCTGAAAGCCAGCAGCATGGCGCCGACAGCGCCCAGGGCAGCGGCTTCGGTCGGCGTGGCGTAACCGGCGAGGATCGAACCGAGCACGGCGCCAATCAGCAGCATCGGCGGCACCAGTGCCTTGAGCAGGCGGCCCCACTCGACATCGCCCAGTTCTTCCTTGGACATGGCCGGCAGCTTCTTCGGCTGCACGACGGCAACCACGATGATGTACACGATGTACAGGCCAACCAGCAGCAGGCCCGGCAGCAGCGCACCGACGAACAGGTCACCGACCGACACGGTCTTGGGCGAGAAGATACCCATCTTCAGCTGCGCCTGCTGATAGGCGCTGGACATCACGTCACCCAGCAGTACCAGTACGATCGACGGCGGAATGATCTGTCCCAGGGTGCCGGTGGCGGCCAGGGTGCCGGTGGAGATGGCTGGGTCATAGCCGCGACGGAGCATGGTTGGCAGCGCCAGCAGACCCATGGTTACCACGGTGGCACCAACGATACCGGTGCTCGCTGCCAGCAGGGCGCCGACCACGCACACCGAGATCGCCAGGCCACCACGCAGCGTGCCGAACAGGCGCGACATGGACTCGAGCAGATCCTCGGCTACCCGTGATCGTTCCAGCATCACCCCCATGAACACGAACAGCGGCACGGCCAGCATGGTCTGGTTGTTCATGATGCCGAACAGGCGGTTGGGCAGTGCGCTGAGATAACCCGCATCGAAGGTGCCGGTCAGTACACCTACACCCGCGAACAGCAGAGATACGCCCGCCAGGGTGAACGCCACCGGATAACCGGCCATCAAGGCCATACAAATACCGATGAACAGCAGAATCGACATCAACTCAGCCATGTTTCACCTCCGGAGCAGGCAGGCGGCCAGTGATGACGTAGAGCGCCTTGATCAGATTGGAGACACCTTGCAGAACCAGGCTGATGACCAGCACCAGGATGATGCTTTTCTGCAGGTAGACGAATTTCAGGCCGCCAGATTCGCTGGATGCTTCCAGGGTCGACCAGGCGTTGCTGACGTAATCCCAGCTGGCCCAGCCGAGAAACAGCGCAACCGGTAGCAGGAACAGCAGGTTGCCGAGAATCTCCACCAGCGCCTGACGGCGGCCGCTGAACTTCTGGTAGAAGATGTCCACACGCACGTGGCCATTGCGTTGCAGCGTCCAGGCCGCTGCACCCATGAACACCAGTGCATGCGCGTAGAGCACCGCCTCTTGCAGAGCCGTGGCGCCGATGCCGAAGCCATAGCGCAGCACCACGACGACAGCGGTGCCGATTACCAGAAAAACCGTCAGCCAGGCACAGGCCTTGCCGAACCAGCTGTTGAGGGCATCGATCAGGTATGCAAGAGCGAGGGGAAATGAAGGCTTGTCGGACATAGTGAGTCCTTTATCGTTATGAGTAGGAGACAGGACAGCAAACCGGTTGGCCGCGCGTCACGCCACCTGTGTCCTTGTGGGGCGCAGGCCGGCGATTCTAGGCAGGCCTGCGGTCATGCAGCAATGCCCGTGCAACTTTAGTCGTATTAACTAGGCTTGTAGGTCACGACCCCCTATGTTATTCACGCCCGGTCTACCTTCGGCGATCCCGTGGTAAGACCAATACAACAAGAAGGAGCATTGCATGAAACGTCGCGACATACTCGCCGCAGCAGGCGTAGGCCTTGCAGCAACCGCCCTGGCCGGCTGTAAGGAAGATGCCAAGAGCGCCGCAGCACCTCAAGAGGGTTCGAGTTCCCAAACCTTCAACTGGAAGATGGTCACCTCCTGGCCGAAAAACTTCCCGGGCGTCGGCGTGGGAGCCGAGCGCTTCGCCAAGCTGGTCGATGAAATGAGCAACGGCCGCCTGAAGGTCAAGGTGTATGCAGCAGGCGAGCTGGTGCCGGCACTGGAAGTGTTCGATGCAGTCTCCCGCGGTACCGCCGAAATGGGTCACGGCGCGCCGTACTACTGGAAAGGCAAGGTGCCGGCCGCACAGTTCTTCTGCGCCTCGCCATTCGGCCCCAATGCTCAGGAAATGAACGCCTGGCTGCATCGCGGTGGCGGTCAGCAGCTGTGGGAAGAGGTGTACAAGCCGTTCGGCGTGCTGCCGATGGCCTGTGGTAACACCGGTGTGCAAACCGCAGGCTGGTTCAACAAGGAAATGAACTCGGTCGATGACTTCAAGGGCCTGAAGATGCGTACCCCTGGCCTGGGCGGCGAAGTGCTGACCAAGATGGGCGGTACCGTGGTCAACATGCCGGCCGGTGAGATCTTCACCGCCATGCAGACCGGTGCCATCGACGCCACTGAATGGATCGGCCCATACAACGACCTGGCCCTGGGTCTGCACAAGGCAGCCAAGTACTACTACACCCCGGGCTGGCAGGAGCCCAGCGTACTGTTCGAGCTGGACGTCAATCTGAAGGCCTGGGAAACCCTGCCGCCGGATCTGCAGGCCATCGTTCGCGCCGCTGCCCGCGACGTCAACGGCGACATGCTCGATGACTACAACGCCAAGAACATGGAAGCCATGGAGCAACTCAAGGCCGACGGTGTGGAAGTACGCCGCCTGCCGGACGAAGTCCTGGCCCGCCTGAAGGAAGTGGCGGCCGAAGTGGTCGAGGCCAGTGCGGCGGCTGACCCTGCCGCTGCCAAGGTCTGGGAGCACCAGAAGGCTTATCTGAAGCGGCTGTATGCCTACGCGGAAAGCAACGAGAAAGACATCTACAACATCCGTGGCTGATCACCCTGCACACAACCAAACGCCGGCCTGAAAGCCGGCGTTCTGGTTATTGCCGTGTGCTTTGCTGCGGGCTGAGCCTCAGCCGCGCCGCGGCGGCACCGGGCGGGTGCGGCCGCTGCCGTCGATGGCGACGAAGACGAATACCGCTTCGGTGACCTTGCGCCATTCATTGGACAGCGGATCGTCGCTCCACACCTCGACCATCATCTGGATCGAGCTGCGGCCAATTTCCAGCGCCTGAGTGTAGAAGGACAACTGCGCACCCACCGCCACCGGCACGAGGAAGGCCATGCGGTCGATGGCGACAGTGGCGACGCGGCCACCGGCGATCTTGCTGGCCATGGCCGTACCGGCCAGGTCCATCTGCGATACCAGCCAACCGCCATAGATATCTCCGAAACCATTGGTCTCACGCGGCAGCGCGGTGATCTGCAGGGCAAGGTCGCCCTGGGGAATCGGGTCTTCCTGTTCGTAGTCGTTCATGGTTTCGAGGCTCGTGGCGCGGTTGTTGTTCTGAGCGCGGAACCCGCATGGCACGCGGGCGCGACGAGTATACCGACTGTGCAGTCGGCGGGCGACCACTCTGGCGAGCCGTGGCCGGTGACTGATCGGGCAAAACGCACGATCAGGCCAGTGCCATTCGGGCAGGATGCCCGCCCTTACCTCTTCTCGATAATTTTCAACTCGATGATTTAAAAGGAATTTATCTAAATTTCAGGCCTGGCACGGGCTCTGCAACATTGTTCTCAGGCAGCCGGTCAGGAACGACCGGTACGGATAGCCGGACTTTCAGCCATCCGCCTATGAACCCGAGTAATGCGCAAGGTCATGGCCTGCCAGGGCCATTGACCACTGATCCATCGAGGAGAACGACCATGCTGAGTTGGGCAGTCACATTCCTGATCATCGCCATCATCGCCGCCGTACTGGGCTTCGGTGGTATCGCCGGCACCGCCGCAGGCATCGCCAAGATTCTTTTCGTGGTGTTCCTGGTGCTGTTCATCGTCTCGTTCGTCATGGGCCGTCGCCCGCGCCTGTAGGGAGGTGTCATTGATGAAGTCGATTTACCCCATCGCCGCCGCCCTGCTGCTGGGCGGCGCCCTGGCGGCTCAGGCCGCCGACCGCGATGCCAGTTTCCAGCCGGGCGAGTTGCTGGCCGGCAACGCCGAGTGTCGCCAGGCCTGGCAGGATCTGGTGCAAGACGAAGAGCGCCTGCCGGACTGGCTGATCAACCTCAGTGGCCTGTCCACCCCGATGCAGGCCGTGGAAGCCGACAGTGATCGCTACCTGGTCGGCCAGGTCTGCGAAGCGCAGCGTTGCTTCAGCCAGCGCCTCTATGTCGCTTTCGAGTGGGAAAACGATGACGCCTATGCGCTGTATGTGCAGGTGCCGGATGGCCTGCCGGAAGATCGCGTACCCAGTGAGCACGCCACCTTGCGCTGGCTGGGCGACCCGGACGAGGAGATTCGGCAGATGCTCATGGAGCAGCTGCGCAACGATCCGAACTGGTATTGAGTGACGGCAGTTTGCCGGCTGTCCCATAGTCACCGCCGGCACGTTATCATCCCCCGCCATAACGGCATCGCCTCCCTCGTCTGGCGCTTCGCGTCACCTTCTTGCGTGGGCAGAAGGGCATGCAGGCAGGTGTTGCTGGCCAATCTAGGGGGATCACAATGCTCAACGGCCTGTGGCTGAGCTTTTTTCTGGTGGCAGCAGTGGCGGGTTTTTCCCGCTGGCTGATCGGCGATGACCCGGCGGTGTTCGGTGCCATGGTCGAGAGTCTGTTTGCCATGGCCAAGCTGTCAGTGGAGGTGATGGTGCTGCTGTTCGGCACCATGACCCTGTGGCTCGGCTTGCTGCGTATCGCCGAGCAAGCCGGTCTGGTCGATGCCCTGGCGCGTGTACTCGGCCCGTTGTTCGCGCGATTGATGCCGGAGGTGCCGCGCGGCCATCCGGCGCTCGGGCTGATCACCATGAACTTTGCTGCCAACGGCCTGGGCCTGGACAACGCTGCCACGCCCATCGGCCTCAAGGCCATGCGCAGCCTGCAGGAGCTGAACCCGAACAAGCTGGCGGCGAGCAATGCGCAAATCCTGTTCCTGGTGCTCAACGCCTCGTCGCTGACCCTGTTGCCGGTATCGATCTTCATGTACCGCGTGCAACAGGGTGCGGAAGATCCGACCCTGGTGTTCCTGCCGATTCTGCTGGCCACCAGCGCCTCGACCCTGGTCGGCCTGCTGTCGGTGGCCGTGATGCAGCGCCTGCGTCTGTGGGACCCGGTGGTGTTGGCGTATCTGATTCCCGGTGCCCTGTTGCTGGGTGGCTTCATGGCCCTGCTCGCCGGGCTCAGCGCCACTGCCCTGGCGGCGCTCTCGTCACTGCTCGGCAATCTGACCCTGTTCGGTGTGATCCTGGCTTTCCTGCTGGTTGGTGCGCTGCGCAAGGTCAAGGTCTACGAACAATTCATCGAAGGTGCCCGTGAGGGCTTCGACATCGCCAAGAGTCTATTGCCGTATCTGGTGGCGATGCTCTGCGCGATTGGTGTGTTACGTGCTTCCGGCGCTCTGGAGTTCGGCCTCGACGGCATTCGCTGGCTGGTGGAAACCTTCGGTTGGGATACGCGCTTCGTCGATGCGCTGCCCACTGCGCTGGTCAAGCCGTTTTCCGGCAGCGCGGCACGCGCCATGCTGATCGAGACCATGCAGACCCATGGCGTCGACAGCTTCCCGGCGCTGGCGGCGGCGATCGTCCAGGGCAGCACGGAAACCACCTTCTACGTGCTGGCGGTGTATTTCGGCGCCGTCGGCATTCAGCGTGCGCGCCATGCGGTGGGCTGCGCCCTGTTGGCGGAGCTGGCCGGAGTCATTGCCGCGATCACCGTGACCTACTGGTTCTTCGGCTGAGCGTCTTCGGCCTGGGCGCTGCTCAGTCGCTGCCCAGGCCCAACGTGTTGCCCGCCCAGGTCAATATAGGGTCGCTGTGCTGGTATTCACGCAGTTGCAGCAGCTTGGGCGCGATGAATGCCTCGAAGTCTTCGGCCTGCTCGAAGTACACCCCGGTGAAAAGGGTGAACATCGATTTGTTGCCGACGGTGGCATAGAACAGGTTGCCCACCGGCTCGCCGTCCTGGGTCAGCAGCTTGAGACTGGCACGGCTGGCCAGCGTAGTTTCCAGCGGCAGATCCTCTTGTTCGAGCCCGCTGTGGCGCAGGCCGAATCAAGCGCCGAAGGTTTCGGCGTAGCTGGTCATCAGCGCATCGCCGGCACGTGGGTAGAGCGATACACCGCTATAGAGGTAGAACCAGTCGCTGCTGCGGCTCTCGAAATTGAGGTCGATGGTACGCGTGGCATAGGTCACCAGCTTCTGGTAACGACCCTCCTGCGGCGCCTCGTAATTGGCGAAGTCCTCGCCGCTGAGCAGCAGGCGACGTTCCTCGGCAAGCGGCGGCTCGTTGTCGACGCAGCCTGTGAGTGACAGCAGGCTGATCAGCAGCAACGGTCTGAACATGGCATTCCTCCCTGAATCGGCCCGGGCAGCTTGCCCGAACCCGCTGCGCCTCGCCAGCGACCGCGTTCATCACTGTGCGCGGCGCCACAGCCCTGTGCTTCGAGCGGCCGGCGGCTCGCTTGGCTGAGTGCCTGTCAGCTGCCGCTGAGACGAAAACCGACCTTGAGGGTGACCTGGTAATGGCCGACCTTGCCGTTTTCGATATGGCCACGGGTCTCGGTTACCTCGAACCAGTCCATGTTGCGCACGCTCTTGGCGCACTAGGCCAGGGCATTCTCGATGGCATTTTCGATACTGGTACGCGACGAGCCGACGATTTCGATCTTCTTGTAGGTGTGGTGGTCGGACATGATGAAGCTCCTGTGGTGTGAAAGGTCCTGTTAAGACTAGCCCGCCGTGCATGGGTTTCATAAGCGCGTGCTAACGCACCTGCGCCGCGCTGTCTGCCAACTCCTTACGCAGCCACTGCGCCAGGCGCTCGCTGCGCGGATCGGTGCGGCGTGTCCACAGCGCCAGACTGCCCGTGGTTTCGACGAAGCCCCAGGGCGCGGCCAGGCGGCCAGCGCGCAGGTCGTCGGCAACCAATGTCTGTGGCGCGATGGCCACGCCGAGACCCGCAGCGGCAGCCTCCAGCAGGTAATAGAGGTGTTCGAAACCCTGTCCCAGTTGCAGCCGTTCAGCTGCCAGTCCCTGCGCCTGTGTCCACTGCGGCCAGGCCTGCGGACGCGAGGTGGTGTGCAGCAGCGGCTCGGCATACAGCGCGTCGGCGCTGGCGGCGCTCAGTTGTGCATGATTGACATAACGCGGGCTGAGCACCGGGCCGATGCGCTCCTGCGCCAGCTCGAACACCTGCATATCCGCAGGCCACGGCGGATCGGTGAACAGCAGGGTGGCATCCACCTCGGCGCTGCGCGGGTCCAGCTCGCCCTGGCTGGCCGACAGTTGCAGGCGCAGTTCCGGCAGCTCGCGCTGCAGGCGATCCAGGCGCGGAATGAACCAGCGCGCCAGCAGGCTACCCGAGCAGCCGAGCACGAAGGGGCGATCTTCGGTTTCACGGCGCAGGGTGGCGCAGACGCTACTCAGACGCTCGAAGCACTCGGTGCTGACATCACGCAGGCGCAACCCGGCATCGGTGAGTTTCACGCCACGCCCGTCCTTGTCGAACAAGCTAACGCCAAGCTGTTCTTCCAGTGCACGAATCTGCCGGCTGATCGCGCCGTGGGTAACATGCAGCTCTTCCCCCGCCTTGCTGACGCTTTGCAGGCGGGCAGCGGCCTCGAAGGCGCGCAAGGCGTTGAGCGGGGGCAGTTCTCGGCTCATGAATATGTGACTTTTTCTGACGTGTTAGTGCAATCTAATCGCTTTTTTCCGCGTCGGCCAGCGGTAGAATGGCTCCATCACTCACTCGCCCTGCCAGCCCTGCGCTGTCGACAAGGAGCACGCCATGACCTCATTTCGCACCGGCCCCGACGCCCGCGGCCTGTTCGGCCGTTTCGGCGGTCAGTTCGTCGCCGAAACCCTGATGCCGTTGATCAACTCGCTGGCCGCCGAATACGAGAAGGCCAAGAGTGATCCGGCTTTCTTCGAAGAGCTCACTTATTTCCACCGCGACTTCATTGGTCGCGCTACCCCTCTTTATTACGCCGAGCGCCTGAGCGAGCACTTCGGCGGGGCGAAGATCTACCTCAAGCGCGAAGACCTGAATCACACCGGCGCGCACAAGATCAACAACTGCATCGGTCAGATCCTGCTGGCCAAGCGCATGGGCAAGCAGCGCATCATCGCCGAGACCGGCGCCGGCATGCACGGCGTGGCCACTGCCACCGTGGCCGCGCGCTTCGGCATGCAGTGCGTGGTGTACATGGGCGCCACCGACATCGAGCGCCAGCAGGCCAACGTCTTCCGCATGAAGCTGCTCGGCGCCGAGGTGATCCCGGTCACCGCCGGCACCGGCACCCTCAAGGACGCCATGAACGAGGCCCTGCGCGACTGGGTGACCAACGTTCACAACACCTTCTACCTGATCGGCACCGCCGCCGGCCCACATCCGTATCCGGCCATGGTGCGCGACTTCCAGTCGGTAATCGGCAACGAAGTGCGCGAGCAGATCCTCGAGAAGGAAGGCCGCCTGCCCGACTCGCTGGTAGCCTGCATCGGCGGTGGCTCCAACGCCATCGGCCTGTTCCACCCCTTCCTCGATGATGAAGGCGTGCAGATCGTCGGCGTCGAAGCCGCCGGTCACGGCGTCGACACTGGCAAGCACGCGGCGAGCATGGCCGGCGGCGCGCCGGGCGTGCTGCACGGCAACCGCACCTTCCTGCTGCAGGACGAGGACGGCCAGATCACCGACGCCCACTCGATTTCCGCCGGCCTCGACTACCCCGGCGTCGGCCCGGAACACGCCTGGTTGCACGAGATCAAGCGCGTCGAATACGTGCCGATCAGCGACGATGAAGCGCTCACCGCCTTCCACCAGTGCTGCCGCCTGGAAGGCATCATCCCGGCCCTGGAAAGCGCCCACGCGCTGGCCGAAGCCTTCAAGCGCGCACCCAAACTGCCCAAGGATCACCTGATGGTGATCAACCTGTCCGGTCGTGGCGACAAGGACATGCAGACCGTGATGCACCACATGCAGGACAACCAGGAGAAGCACGCATGAGCCGCCTGCAAAGCCGTTTCGCCGAACTGAAAGCGGAAAACCGCGCCGCGCTGGTGACCTTCATCACCGCCGGTGACCCCGACTACGCCACCTCGCTGAGCATCCTCAAGGGCCTGCCGGACGCCGGTGCCGACGTGATCGAACTGGGCATGCCGTTCACCGACCCGATGGCCGACGGCCCGGCCATCCAGCTCGCCAACATCCGCGCGCTGGCTGGCAAGCAGGGCATGCAGCAGACGCTGCAGATGGTTCGCGAATTTCGCGCTGGCAACCAGAGCACGCCGCTGGTGCTGATGGGCTACTACAACCCGATCTTCGTCTACGGCGTCGAGCGCTTCATCAGTGACGCCAAGGAAGCCGGTGTCGACGGCCTGATCGTGGTCGACCTGCCGCCGGAGCATAACGACGAACTGTGCGAGCCGGCGCAGAGCGCAGGCATGGACTTCATCCGCCTGACCACGCCGACCACCGACGACGACCGCCTGCCCACCGTGCTGGCTGGTAGCTCCGGCTTCGTCTACTACGTATCGGTGGCCGGCGTCACCGGCGCCGGTGCGGCAACCATGGATCACGTCGAGGAGGCCGTGGCGCGCCTGCGTCGCCACACCGACCTGCCCCTGTGCATCGGCTTCGGCATCCGCACTCCGGAGCACGCCGCCGAAGTGGCCAAGCGCGCCGAAGGTGCGGTGGTCGGCTCGGCACTGATCGACAAGATCGCCGAGGCACAAAGCCCGCAGCAGGCCATCGACGGCGTGCTCGGTCTGTGCCGCGAACTGGCCGAAGGGGTGCGCGGCGCTCGGCGCTGATACCCGCTCTGGCATACGAAAAAGCCGCTGGCGGAGCGATCCGTCAGCGGCTTTTTCATGGTTTATCGCCTGGATTTCGCGTTGTGCTACCCACCCTACGCGATCAGTGTTCTGAGCCCGCCCGCTTGAGCAACTGCTTGCAACGCTCGGACAGGTGCACCACGCGCAGGTGCTTGCCGGCGCGTTCGTAGCGCTCGCGCAGGGTCTTCAGCGCGGCGATGGCCGAGTAGTCGACGAAGCTCAGGTGGCGGCAGTCGAGAGTCACCTGTTGCGGGTCGTCGGCTGGCTCGAACTGTGCCAGGAAGGTGGTGCAGGAGGCGAAGAACAGGGTGCCGTGGGCGCGGTACAGCTTGCTGCCGTCGGCCTGCATATCGCTGTCGGCGTACAGCTCGCGGGCGTGCTGCCAGGCGAAGTTGAGCGCGGCGATGACGATGCCGCAGAGCACGGCGGTGGCCAGGTCGGTGGCGACAGTGATGGCGGTCACCGCAACGATCACCAGCACGTCATTGGCCGGCACCTTGCCGGCGACGCGCAGCGAACCCCAGGCGAAGGTCTGCTGCGCCACCACGAACATCACGCCCACCAGCGCCGCCAGTGGGATGCGCTCGATCAGCGGCGAGAGGAACAGCACGAAAAGCAGGATCATCACCCCGGCGACCACCCCGGACAGGCGTCCGCGCCCGCCGGAGCTGAGGTTGATCACGGTCTGGCCGATCATCGCACAACCGCCCATGCCGCCGAATGCGCCGGAAACCATGTTGGCCGCACCGAGGGCGACACACTCACGATCCGGGTGGCCGCGCGTGGCGGTGATCTCGTCGGTGAGGTTCAGCGTCAGCAGGGTTTCCAGTAGGCCGACCAGGGCCATCAGCACCGCATAGGGAGCGATGATGGCGAGGGTTTCCAGGTTCCAGGGAATGTCCGGCAGCACCAGGCTCGGCAGGCCACCGGCGATCTGCGCCATGTCGCCGAGGGTGTGCGTGGGCAGATCGAGCAGGTAGACCAGCGCACCGATGCCGAGGATCGCCACCAGCGCTGGCGGCACCGCGCGGGTCAGGCGTGGCAGCAGGTAGACGATGAGCATGGTCAGCGCCACCAGACCGAGCATCAGGTACAGCGCCTTGCCCTGCAGCCAGTGACCGTCATGCTGGAAGTGCTCGAACTGGGCCAGGGCGATGATGATCGCCAGGCCGTTGACGAAACCCAGCATCACCGGGTGCGGCACCATACGGATCAGCTTGCCCAGGCGCAGCAGGCCGAACGCGAGCATGATCAGGCCGCCGAGCAGCACCGTGGCCAGCAGGTACTGCACACCGTGCTGCACCACCAGGGCGACGATCACCACCGCCATCGAACCGGCCGCACCGGAGATCATCCCCGGCCTGCCACCGAACAGTGCGGTGAGGGTGCAGATGATGAAGGCGCCGTACAGGCCCATCAGTGGGTTGACCTGCGCCACCAGGGCGAAGGCGATGCACTCGGGCACCAGGGCGAAGGAGGAGGTGAGGCCGGCCAGCAGGTCGGCGCGTAGGGAGGCGGGTTTCATCAGCGGCAGCGGGACAAGCGAATGGGCGCGCATGGTAACGCCCAAGGTTGCAGTCGTCATGCGCTGATAGGTAACAGCCGCTGCCGGGCTTACCGCCAGCGGCTTCTCAGGACGTTGCTGTCAGTGCCCGTGAGCAGGTGTATGGCCCTCGGTTTGCTGAGGGGCGAACCTGGAGAGAATGTGATTCTTCATGCCGCGCGCCAGTTCTTCCTCATCGAAGAACACTGCGCCGATGGCCTCACGACGGAAGATTTCCACTGCATCGGGGCTGTGCGTGCGGATCACCACGTCGATACCTGGGTTGAGCAGGCGCGCGGTTTCGACCATGCGCTGCACGTGCAGTGGATCGGGCGTGGCGATCACCAGCATCGCTGCCTTGGCGATATGGGCCTGGATCAGCGTACCCGGCTCGGCCGAATCACCGCTGACCGCAGCGATGCCCTGGCCCCGGATCTGCTCGACACGCTCACGATTCTGCTCGACCACGACGAAGGGAATGCCACGATCGAGCAGCGCCTTGGCGATACGCCGGCCCACGCGGCCGTATCCGACCACCACCACCTGTCCCTCGAGGTATTTGCGCTCGGTCGTCGCCGGTAGCACGGCCAGCGGGTCTTCGCGGTATTCGAGACGACGCGCCAGCGCCGAGCGGCGCAGCGCCAACTCCTTGAGCGGTTTGATGCAGGCGAATACCAGTGGATTGAGGGCAATGGAAATCAGCGCACCCGCCAGCACCAGACTCATGCCCTCGGCCGAGACCAGGCCAAGATCCTTGCCCAGACCGGCAAGGATGAAGGAGAACTCACCGATCTGCGCCAGGCTCGCCGCCACGGTCAGTGCCGTGCTCAGCGGGTAGCGGAAGGCCAACACCAGCAGCGCTGCGGCCAGCCCCTTGCCGAGGATGATGATGGCTACCACGGCCAGCACGTGCAGCGGCTCTTCGATCAGCACGGCCGGCTCGAACAGCATGCCGACGGAAACGAAGAACAACACCGAGAAGGCGTCACGCAGCGGCAGCGACTCCTCGGCCGCACGGTGCGAGAGGTCCGACTCGCGCATCACCGTACCGGCGAAGAAGGCGCCGAGGGCGAACGACACGTGGAACAGTACCGAAGCGCCGTAGGCGATGCCGATGGCCGCGGCGACGACGGACAGGGTGAACAGTTCGCGCGAGCCGGTCCTGGCGATCTGCAGCAGCATCCAGGGCAGTACGCGGCGCCCAACCACCAGCATCAGCGCAATGAAGCCGACCACTTGCAGCAGGGTCACGCCCAGTACCTGCCACAGCGGCGTAGCGGCATCGGCACCGATCACCTTGCCGCCGAGCATGCCGGCCAGCGGCGGCAGCAGTACCAGCACCAGTACGGTGGCGAGGTCTTCGACCACCAGCCAGCCCACGGCGATACGGCCATTCATCGAGTCGGTGATGCCGCGCGTATCCAGCGCCTTGAGCAGCACCACGGTACTGGCGCAGGACAGCGACAGCCCGAGCAGCAGGCTCTCGCCGAAGGTCCAACCCCACCAGCTGGCGACACCGAGGCCTAGTACGGTGGCCATGCTCATCTGCACCACCGCACCGGGCAGGGCGATCTTCTTCACGGCCAGCAGGTCTTTCAGGGAGAAGTGCAGGCCGACGCCGAACATCAGCAGCATCACGCCGATTTCCAGCAACTGCGGGGCCAGTTCCATGTCCGCGACCATGCCAGGCGTTGCCGGGCCGAGTGCGATGCCGGCTAAGAGATAACCCACCAACGCCGGCAGCTTCAGCTTTTCCGCCATGAATCCGAAGATCAGGGCAAGACCGAAACCACCGGCCAACATGGTAATGAGGGATATGTTGTGCTCCATCGCACCTCCTGTTGACGTGATTCTTCCTGCCGCGGCACCTGTGCCGCGATCAGATATTCTTTAATAGAATAACAATCGATTTTAATATCACGCCTTAGTTATTCCTACTGTTTCTGTCGGCTACTGGTTCAGCAAGCGCTTGGCAAAATACCTGCCGATGCCTGGAATAGACGCGAATGGTCGGCATCTACCACTCATCGGAAGAGACCCGCGTAGCGCGCACACGGCCAGTTCGGCAACCTGAATGCAGGCAGGACAAGACGCTTAGCCATGCGCAGAAACCTGCTGATTACCGCTGCCAGCCTGTGGGCAAGGCGGTTGGGGCGGATGCAGTGCGCTGCATGTGCAGCGCTTGCCTGAGATCACATCCGGGCTGCGCGGCAGAGGCCGCATGAAAAAGGGCGACTCATCGAGTCGCCCTTTTCTGCATCAGCGCCGGTTCACTGCCTGGCCTGCAGATTCCACTCGGCCAGCTTCTGCTGCTTGTAGCTCAGCGCTGCAGCCGGCACCGGGGTGACCTTGCCGGTTTCCATCCAGCGCTTGAGGCGGTTGGCGTCGGCCATGTGGGTGTACTTGCCAAAGGCGCCGAGTACCACGAAGGCCACCGGGCGGTTGGCGATGGTGGTGGCCATCACCAGGCAGCGGCCGGCGGCATTGGTGAAGCCGGTCTTGCTCAGGTCGATGCTCCAGTCGGGCTTGCGCACCAGGGCGTTGGTGTTACGAAAACCCAGGGTGTAGTTGGGTTTGCGGAAGGCAATGGTGGCTTCGGAGTCGGTGCTGAACTGGTGAATCAGCGGATACTGGTTGGCGGCTTTGACCATCAGCGCCAGATCACGCGCCGTGGCGACGTTCCGCTCGGACAGGCCGGTGGGCTCGACGAAGTGGCTATTGCGCATGCCCAGCGCCCTGGCCTTGGCATTCATCGCTGCGACGAATGCCGCGTGGCCGCCCGGATAGTGGTGCGCGAGGCTGGCAGCGGCGCGGTTCTCTGAGGACATCAGCGCCAGGTGCAGCATTTCGCGGCGGGTGATTTCGCTGCCGATGCGCACGCGGGAGAACACGCCTTGCATTTCCTGGGTGTCGCGTATGGTGATCGGCAGCCGCTCATCCAGCGGCAGCTTGGCGTCGAGCACCACCATGGCGGTCATCAGCTTGGTCACCGAGGCCACCGGCAGGCGCAGATCCGGGTTGCTGGAGTAGAGTTCCTGGCCGGTTTTCAGGTCGATCAGCAATGCACTGCCAGCGGCCAGTTCCTGCTTCGCCTGGGTCGGGGCGGCCTGAAGGTTCGAAACAACAAGGCTACCGCACAGCAGCAGGCCCAAAATCGAATGACGCAGTCTCACGGTTCATTTCACCGGTTGGAGTGTGGGAGTGCTGTCAGGCATGCAGCGATGACGACCTGAACAGCGACGCTCAGTATAAGGATCACGTCTGGCTATTGCAGTATGGCGCGCTCGGACGGTTATTGCGCGCAGAGAGGGTTATAGTCCTGTGCGGCGTTCATCCGCGCCGGGTAGCGCTCCAGGCGCGGGCCTGCGGCGCTTGCACTTCATCAATACGGACGAGTCAAACACGCCTGCCATGCACTTACCCGAGCTTCAGAGCCTGCTACCGTTTCTCCGCTGGTTGCCTGACACTGGCCGCAAGACCCTCGGCAACGACCTGCTGGTGGGCCTGGCCGGTGCCATCCTGGCCCTGCCGCAATCGCTGGCCTACGCACTGATTGCCGGCCTGCCCGCCGAATACGGCCTGTACGCCGCCATCGTGCCGGTGATCATCGCCTGCCTGTGGGGCTCGTCCTGGCACCTGATCTGCGGGCCGACAGCGGCTATCTCCATCGTCCTGTTCACCAGTGTCACGCCCATGGCGCGTATCGGCAGCGACGAGTTCATCGCGTTGATCCTGCTGCTGACCTTTCTCGCCGGGCTGTTTCAGTGGCTGCTGGGCCTGCTGCGTTTCGGCGCGCTGGTGAACTTCGTCTCGCAGTCGGTGGTGCTCGGTTTCACCCTGGGCGCGGCGCTGGTGATCGCCATCGGCCAGATGCCCAATCTGCTCGGCGTCGAGGTCGCCAACCAACCCACGGCCCTGACCAGCCTGCTGCTGATCGGCCAGCACCTGCCCGAAGCGCACTGGCCCAGCGTTGCCCTGGCCGCTCTGACCCTGCTGCTGAGCCTGACTGTGCGCAAGTGCTGGCCAAAGGCCCCCGCACTGCTGATCGGCCTGGTCTGCGGCAGTCTGCTGGCGTGGCTATTACCGGCACGTTTCACCGCTGACATCGCCCTGGTGGCACCGTTCGAAGGAGGCCTGCCGCCTTTGACCATGCTGAGTTTCGACCTCGACGACGTGCTGCGCCTGCTACCGGCAGCGGTGGCCTGCGGCATGCTCGGGCTGGTCACCAGCCTGTCCATCGCCCGCGCGCTGGCAGTGAAGTCACACCAGTTCCTCGACGCCAACCAGGAGGTGCGCGCCCAGGGTCTGTCGAACATGCTCGGGCCGTGGTTCTCTGCCTCGCTGTCAGCCGGCTCCTTCACCCGCTCGGCGCTGAACCTGCAGGCTGGCGCGCGTACGCCGTTGGCCGGGGTGTTCTCGGCGCTGCTGGTGGCGCTGTTCGCGGTGTTCGGCGCAGCGCTGCTGACGCATATCCCGCTGCCGGTGATGGCGGCCGGCATCCTGCTGATCTGTTGGGGGCTGGTGGATCTGCCGGCGATTGGCGCGCTGCGCCGGGTCAGCCGCGCCGAGTTCATGGTGATGTTGCTGACCTTCACCGCCACCCTGGTGCTGGAGTTGCAGACGGCGATCTACGCCGGCGTGCTGGCCTCGCTGTTCTTCTACCTCAAGCGTACCTCGCAACCGCGCGTGCGCCTGTGGCAGGACGGTGAGGATGAGGTGCTGCGCATCGACGGCTCGATCTTCTTCGGCGCCTGCCAGTACATCCAGCAACTACTGCAGCGCAGCCGTGGTCGGCGCCTGGTGATCGATGCACGGCACATCAACTTCATCGACTACGCCGGGGTAGCGATGCTGCATCAGGAGGCGCGCCGTCTGCAGGCGCTCAAGCGCAGCCTGGTGCTGCGCCAGGCGCGCCCGCAGGTGGTGGAGGAAATCCTCAAGCTGGAAGGTGCCGAGCACTGCCCGGTCGTGTTCGAAGAGTGAGTCAGGCTGCGACAGCGGTCTGCTGGCGCTACTGACGAAAGAACTCCCCGGGTGTTGCACCGAACTGATGGCGAAAGGCGGCGATAAAGGCCGACAGCGAGTCGTAACCACAGGCCAGCGCCACGTCGGTGACGCGCTCGCCCTGTTCCAGCGGGGTCAGCGCATCGAGCAGGCGCTGGCGCTGGCGCCAGGCGCGAAAGCTCAGGCCGGTTTCACGCAGGAACAGCCGACTCAGGGTCTTTTCCGAGACACCCAGGCGTTCCCCCCAGGCACTCAGGCCGAGCTGGCGCAGGTTGGCATCCTCCAATCCCTGGCAGACTTCGCGCAGGCGTGCGTCTTGCGCAAGCGGCAACATCAATGCCACTTCCGGTGCTGCCTGCAGCTCATCGAGCAACACCGCAGCCAGGCGGCCCGGCGCAGCCTGCTCGTCATACTCGGCCGGCAGGGCGCTGAAGCGGCGGATCAGTTCGCGCAGCAGCGGGCTGACTGCCAGCACGCGGCATTCGCCCGGCCCCCAGGGCACGGCGCTGCTGTCGATGTAGAGGCTGCGCATTTCGGTACGCGGTGAGCTGAAGACCCGATGCTCGACCCCCGCCGGTACCCATACCGCACGCTGCGGCGGGGCGACGAAACGGGCGCCGGCAGTCTGCACCTCGAGCACGCCGGCGATGGCGTAGGACAGCTGCACCCAGGGGTGCGTGTGGCGAAAGGTCAGCGCCCGGTTGGTCAGCGACTCGACCCGGCCATAGAGCGGCCGGGGCAGGCTGGGCAGCTCGGGCAGGCTACGGTAGACGGTGGCAGGATGTCTGTTTATCGACACTAGCTGGCTCTTTGGCGTTAGCCGGAAATTTTCACCGACGATAGTCTGGCGGCCTCCTGTATCGCAAGTCCGAGATTCGCCATGTTCCTGCGCCGTCTGCTGCCCGACAATTTCACCCTGACCCTGCTCGCCGTGGTGCTCGCCGCCACGCTGCTGCCTGCCCGCGGTCAGGCTGCGACGATCTTCGAGTGGATCACCAACCTGGCCATCGCCCTGCTGTTTTTCATGCATGGCGCCAAGCTGTCGCGCCAGACGATTCTTGCCGGCGCCGGGCACTGGCGCCTGCACCTGTTGGTGTTCGCCTGCACCTTCGTGCTGTTCCCGCTGCTCGGCCTGGCATTGCGTCCGCTGCTGGAGCCGTTGCTGGGGACGGAGCTGTTCATGGGCATGCTGTACCTGTGTGCCCTGCCGGCCACCGTGCAGTCGGCCATTGCCTTCACCTCGCTGGCGCGCGGCAATATCCCGGCGGCGATCTGCAGCGCGGCGGCGTCCAGCCTGCTTGGCATCTTCGTCACCCCCTTGCTGGTGGCGCTGCTGATGGGCGTGGAGGGCGACAACGGCTCGACCCTCGATGCCATTGGCAAGATCAGCCTGCAGCTGCTGCTGCCGTTCGTCCTCGGCCAGATCGCCCAGCGCTGGATCGGCGGCTGGGTCAACCAGAACAAGAGCTGGCTGAAATACGTCGACCAGAGCTCGATTCTGCTGGTGGTCTACACCGCCTTCAGCGCAGCGGTAATCGGCGGGCTGTGGCAGCAGGTGCCGCTCACCACCCTGCTGGCCGTGACCTTCGCCTGCTGCCTGTTGCTGGCTCTGGCTCTGCTGCTGACTCACCTGCTCGGGAAATGGCTGGGCTTCAGTCTCGAAGACCGCATCACCATCCTCTTCTGCGGCTCGAAGAAGAGCTTGGCCACCGGCGTGCCTATGGCCCAGGTGCTGTTCGCCAGTAGCAGCATCGGCATGCTGATCCTGCCGCTGATGCTGTTTCACCAGATCCAGCTGATGGTGTGCGCGGTGCTCGCGCAGCGTTATGCCAAGCGTGAGGACGCGTCGCAGATCGCCGTCGTGCGATAGACGGGGCTTGCTTGGACGATAAATAACTGTATTTTTATACAGTATATTTTGGAGTCCGAGCATGTCTGCCAGCCTGCCGCCACGTGGCCGTGGCACCGCCAGCAATCCACACAACCGCTATGCGCCGACCCGTTCGGAGCGCGAAGACGACGGCTGGTATCAGGACGCAACCCCGCCGAGCCGCGCCACCGAAGTGCGCAAGGAGCAGGCCAAGACGGCGATCACCCGCAACCACTCGCCGGATGTCGGCTTCGACCGCTCGGTGAACCCTTACCGGGGCTGCGAGCATGGCTGCATCTACTGCTTCGCCCGCCCCACGCATGCCTACTGGGACATGTCGCCAGGCATCGACTTCGAAACCCGCCTGATCGCCAAGACCAACCTGGCCGAGCGTCTTGAAGAGCAATTGCAGAAACCCGGCTACGTACCCCAGCCCATCGCCCTGGGCATCAATACCGATGCCTACCAGCCGATCGAGCGCGAACAGCGCCTGACCCGCCAGGCGCTGGAGATCCTGCTGCGCTACCGGCACCCGCTGAGCATCATCACCAAGGGTTCGCTGATCCTGCGTGACCTCGACCTGCTCAGCGAGCTGGCCAGGCATAACCTGGTCAGCGTGGCCTTCAGCCTGACCACTCTGGACGATGAGCTGAAGCGCATCATGGAGCCACGCACGGCCGCTCCAGCGGCGCGTCTGCGAGCCATGCGCACGCTGCATGAGGCTGGCGTGCCGGTCAGCGTGATGTGCGCGCCGATGATTCCGATGATCAACGACATGGAGCTGGAAGCGCTGCTCGAAGCAGCGGCCGATGCGGGGGCGCGCTCGGCCGGTTACGTGCTGTTGCGTCTGCCGTTGGAGATTGCCGAGCTGTTCGAGCAATGGCTGCGGGTGCACTTTCCCGAACGTGCCGAACATGTGCTGAGCCTGATTTGCCAGAGCCGGGGCGGCAAGCACTACGACAGCCGCTTCGGCAGCCGCATGCGTGGCGAGGGCCAGTTCGCCGAGCTGCTGGCTCAGCGTTTTCGCCTGGCCCGGCGCAGGTTTGGTCTGGATCAACGCGAGCGCGTGGTGCTGGACTGCTCGCAGTTCTGCCCGCCAGGTGGGCAATTGAGCCTGTTGTGAACATCCGCCGTGTGATGATTGTCCGTAGTCCGGTACGCACTGCACCGGTTGTCGCGTCATCTGCGTAACACGAGACATTGGCATGTGACTCGCATAGCCTGACGACAGTCGTTCTAGCAGCATTTTTCAGGTTCATTGAGGTTCAGAGCATGCCTTACAAACACCAGGCGATTCCGCTGCATACCCATGAGGGCAACGAAACCGCCGAGCAGGCCCTGCACAGCATCGTCGATGGCTTCAAGCGCTTTCGCCACGAGGTCTTCCCGCAGCAGGAAGAGCTGTTCAAGAAGCTGGCCACCGCTCAGAACCCGCGTGCCATGTTCATCACCTGCGCCGACTCGCGCGTGGTGCCGGAGCTGATCACCCAGAGCTCGCCGGGCGACCTGTTCGTCAACCGTAACGTCGGCAACGTGGTGCCGGCCTATGGGCAGATGATGGGTGGCGTTTCCACCGCCATCGAATATGCGGTGATGGCCCTTGGCGTGCAGCACATCGTCATCTGCGGTCACTCCGACTGCGGCGCGATGAAGGCGGTGCTCAATCCGGCTTCGCTGGAAACCATGCCCACGGTCAAGGCCTGGCTGCGCCATGCCGAAGTGGCGCGTACCGTGGTGGCGGAGAACTGCAACTGCGGCAACGATCAGGAAGCCCTGGCCGTGCTCACCGAAGAGAACGTGGTGGCTCAGCTCGATCACCTGCGCACCCACCCTTCGGTGGCGGCCAAGCTGGCGCGTGGTCAACTGTTCATCCATGGCTGGGTGTATGACATCGAAAGCAGTCAGATCCGCGCCTACGATGCCGAGCTGGGCAGCTTCCTGCCGCTCGATGGCGACAAGGTGCCGATGGCCACGCCGCGTGCGCGCTATCCGCAGGGCTGATACACAAGCTCGCGGCTAAAGCCCCTCCCACGGTCAAGGTGGGTCTTGTGGGAGGGGCTTTAGGCTCGGGCATCCTGCTTCGCTCTACCTCCTGCATCCATGCAGTCGTAGCCGCGATGTTCCATATGGGCTGCACGGCCCAGACGGCTCAGCCCGCCCTAGCTTGCTTCAGAAGCGTTCCCCGCGCAGCACTTCTACCTGCGCCAGGTAGCAGACCATGGCGAAGTGATCGTAGTAGCGCACCTGCAGATGTTCGGCGATGCGCTCGGCCAGTTCGCGGTTGCAGATGATTTCCAGGCGGATGTTGCCTTCAGTGTCCCAGCCGGCGCTGCGCACGCCACGGTGCCCGCGACCACGGGCGTCGGAGATGGTCCAGCCGGGTGCGCCGAGCGTTTCCAGATCGGCCAGCAAACGCTTCTCCAGCGCTGCCTCGCAGATCACGGTGAGCAGGGTACGGGTGTGTACGTTCATCTCAGAGCCCCCAGGCGATCAGTTGTTCGGCCAGTGCCAGATACAGCGGAATGCCGATCAGGATATTGAAAGGGAAGGTGATGCCCAGCGAAGCCGTCAGTGACAGCGACGGGTTGGCCTCGGGCAAGGCCAGGCGCATGGCTGCCGGCACGGCGATGTACGAGGCCGATGCCGCCAGGGTGGCCAGCGTTGCCGTGCCGCCCAGGCTCAGGCCCATGAAGCGCGCCAGCAGGGCGCCGATCAGCGCACCGAGCAGCGGCATCAGCAGGGCGAAGGCGGCCAGGCGCACGCCAAATTGCTTCAGGGCACCGAGCTGACCCGAGGCGATCAGGCCCATCTCCAGCAGGAAGAACGCCAGTACCGGCTTGAACATGCTGGTGTAGAGCGGCTCCAGCGGCTTGATCGCTTCCTTGCCGGCGATGGCACCGATCACCAGGCCGCCGAGCAACAGCATGATGCTCTTGCCAAGGAAGATCTCGCGGCCCAGCTCGCCCCAGTGGGTATCGCGCGAAATGCCCTTGGCCAGGATGATGCCGATGAGGATTGCAGGAATTTCCAGAATCGCCACGAACAGCGGCATGTAGCTTTCGAACTCGACGCCCTTGGCCAGCAAGTAAGCCACCACCACGGCGAAGGTGCCGGCGCTCACCGAGCCATAGTGCGCAGCCACTGCCGCCGCGTTGATGCGGTCGAAGCGCAGGCCGCGCAGCAGACCGAAAGCCAGAATCGGCAGGAGAATGCCCAGTGCCAGCACCAGCCCGGCCTGACCGAGCAATTGCACGCTGGCTTGTTCGGCCAGCTCTACACCGCCGTGCAGGCCGATGGCCAGCAGCAGAATGATCGACAGGGTTTCATACAGCGCTGCCGGCAGCTTCAGCTCACTCTTGAGCAAGCCGGCAACCAGGCCGAAGACGAAGAACAGCACCACCGGATCAAGGCCCACTTGGACTCACCTCCATCTGTTGCGTTGGATAGACAGAACGCTCAGATTGACGCGCGATTCTGGCGTTTGGCCACTCATGCCGCGAAGGAAAGGGCCATGCCCCGGCACAGGACGGTGCTGATCGACCTGCTTTGCCTCGCCATGGCGGCGCAGCACCGGAGCATGACCGGAAAACGTAGGACGCGCCGGCACCTGCCTGCAAAGAAAAGGCGCCTGGCGGCCTGTTAAGCGTCGACGCTGTGCATGCGTAGGAGCGGCGCCCCGCCGCAAACCGGGGCGATGCTCGACTGACAAGCTTCGCCCCGGGGCGGGGCTCTTACGAAAGGCCGTGAGCATCATTAGTCTCGCGGCTCGCCCTATGGCGCCTCATGCGAGACGCCTGTGAATAAAAAAGGAGCCCGGGTTACGCCCCGTCAAACTTGCCCATCCAACAGGCCGGGCTCCTGAGGTTAACCTTCGATTTCCACCAGCACTTCGCCCGGATTGACGCGATCGCCCTTGGCCACATGCACGGCCGTGACGGTACCGGCAATCGGCGCTTGCACTTCGGTTTCCATCTTCATCGCTTCGGTGATCAGTACCGCCTGACCCGCCTTGACCGTATCCCCTTGCTTGACCAGCACATCGACGATGTTGCCCGGCATGGTGGTGGACACGTCGCCCGGTGCGCCGGCCTGCTTGCGCTTGCCGCCGGCGCCTGCGACGAACTCGTTGAGCGGCTCGAACACCACTTCTTCCGGCATGCCGTCGATGGACAGGTAGAAGTGGCGCTTGCCGTCGCCCTTGACGCCGACGCCGGTGATATCGACGCGGTAGCTTTCGCCATGCACGTCGACCACGAACTCGGTCGGTACGCCTTCACCACCTACCGGTGCCGAACCCTGGCCCGTGGGCGCCGGCAACAGCGCCTCCGGTTTGAGGGTGCCAGCGGCGCGTTCTTCGAGGAACTTGCGCCCGATATCGGGGAACATGGCGAAGGTCAGTACGTCCTCTTCGCATTGGGCCAGGCTGCCGATTTCTTCACGCAGGCGCGCCAGTTCGGGCTTGAGCAGATCGGCCGGGCGCACGTCGATGACTTCCTCGCTGCCGATGGCGCGAAAGCGCAGGTGCTCGTCGATCTGGCCCGGCGCCTTGCCGTAGCGGCCTTGCAGGTAGAGCTTCACCTCGTTGGTGATGGTCTTGTAGCGCTCGCCGGCCAGCACGTTGAAGAACGCCTGGGTGCCGACGATCTGCGAAGTGGGTGTGACCAGCGGCGGGAAGCCGAGGTCGGCACGCACGCGCGGAATCTCTTCCAGCACTTCGTTCATGCGGTTCAGTGCGCCCTGCTCCTTGAGCTGGTTGGCCAGGTTGGAAATCATCCCGCCCGGCACCTGGTTGACCTGCACGCGGGTGTCCACGCCGGTGAACTCGCTCTCGAACTGGTGGTACTTCTTGCGCACGGCGTGGAAGTACATGCCGATTTCCTGGATCAGCTGCAGATCCAGGCCGGTGTCATAAGGGCTGCCCTTGAGCGCGGCGACCATCGACTCGGTACCCGGATGGCTGGTGCCCCAGGCCAGGCTGGAGATGGCCGTGTCGATATGATCGGCACCGGCTTCGATGGCCTTGAGCTGGCACATCGAGCCAAGCCCGGCGGTGTCGTGGCTGTGGATGAACACCGGCAGATCCACTTCACTCTTCAGCGCCTTGACCAGCTCGAAGGTGGCATAGGGCGTGAGCAGACCGGCCATGTCCTTGATGGCGATGGAGTCGATGCCCATTGCCTGCATGGCCTTGGCCTGCGCAACGAAGGCCGCGGTGGTGTGCACCGGGCTGGTGGTGTAGGCGATGGTGCCCTGGGCATGCTTGCCGGCAGCCTTGACTGCCTCGATGGCCACGAGCAGGTTTCGCACGTCGTTCATCGCGTCGAAAATGCGGAACACATCGATGCCATTGACCGCCGCCTTGGCCACGAACGCCCTGACCACGTCATCGCTGTAGTGGCGGTAGCCGAGCAGGTTCTGCCCGCGCAGGAGCATCTGCAGGCGGGTGTTGGGCAGTGCGGCCTTGAGCTGGCGCAGGCGCTCCCACGGATCTTCCTTGAGGAAGCGCACGCAGGCATCGAAGGTGGCGCCGCCCCAGACTTCCAGCGACCAGTAGCCGACGCGGTCGAGCTTGTCGCAGATCGGCAGCATGTCCTCGGTGCGCATGCGCGTGGCCAGCAGAGACTGGTGGGCATCGCGCAGGACGGTATCGGTAACGGTGATCTTCTTGTTCATCTTGCTCTCCTGTAGCCCGGATGCCATCCGGGGCCGCAGCATCCCGGATTTCATCCGGGCTACGATTCGTTAGAGTCCCGCGTGGGCGGCAATGGCGGTCGCGATGGCGATGGCCAGGTGCGACGGGTTGCGCTTGATCGAATACTGGGTCAGTTCCGGGTGCGCCTCGACGAAGCTGGTGTTGAACTGGCCGCTACGGAACTCGCCGTTGCGCAGGATTTCCTGGTAGTACGCGGCGGTGGTCTTCACCCCCTGCACACGCATGTCATCCAGCGCGCGCAGCCCGCGATCCAGCGCCTCTTCCCAGGTCAGCGCCCAGACGATCAGCTTCAGGCACATCGAGTCGTAATACGGCGGAATGGTGTAGCCGGTGTAGATCGCCGTGTCGGTGCGCACGCCGGGGCCGCCGGGCGCGTAGTAACGGGTGATCTTGCCGAACGAGGGCAGGAAGTTGTTCTTCGGGTCTTCGGCATTGATACGGAACTGCAGGGCATATCCACGGTGGATGATGTCCTCCTGCTTGACCGACAGTGGCTGGCCGCTGGCGATGCGGATCTGCTCACGCACGATATCGATGCCGGTGATTTCCTCGGTGATGGTGTGTTCCACCTGCACCCGGGTGTTCATCTCCATGAAGTACACCTCGCCCTCGGCGAGCAGGAACTCCACGGTGCCGGCATTCTCATAGCCCACGGCCTGCGCGGCGCGCACGGCCAGGTCGCCGATATAGGCGCGCTGCTCGGGGGTCAGCTGCGGGCTTGGGGCAATCTCGATGAGCTTCTGGTTGCGGCGCTGGATCGAGCAGTCGCGCTCATACAGGTGCACGGTGTTGCCGAAGCTGTCGGCGAGAATCTGCGCCTCGATGTGCTTCGGGTTGACGATGCATTTTTCCAGGAAGACTTCCGCGCTGCCGAAGGCCTTGGTCGCCTCGGAGATGACCCGTGGATAGGCTTGCTCCAGCTCGGCGCGCGAGTTGCAGCGGCGAATCCCGCGACCGCCACCACCGGAGGTGGCCTTGAGCATCACCGGATAACCGATGCGCTCGGCTTCACGCAGGGCTTCGGCCAGGTCGGCGACGTTGCCTTCGGTGCCGGGCGTGCAGGGGACGCCAGCGGCCATCATGCTGCGGCGCGCTTCGGTCTTGTCGCCCATGCGGCGGATGACTTCGGCGCTTGGACCGATGAACTTGACCCCGCGTTCGGCGCAGATTTCCGCCAGTTCGGCGTTTTCGGAGAGGAAGCCATAGCCGGGATGCAGCGCGTCGCAGCCGGTTTCCACCGCCAGGTTGACCAGCTTGCGCGGGTTCAGATAGCCGGCCAGCGGGTCTTCGCCAATGCTGTGCGCCTCGTCGGCACGCTTGACGTGCAGGGCATGGCGATCGGCGTCGGAATAAATTGCCACCGAGCGAATACCCATCTCGGCACAGGCCCGCACGATGCGGACGGCAATCTCACCACGGTTGGCGATCAGTATTTTTCTTATCACGATCCAATCCTCAGCGCAGAGCTGCAAGGCTCGCTGCAACAGTTGGTTGCAAAGCTGGTGAAACCCTATCCGGCTATACGAATTAACAAAAATGAATAATTATTTGATCGTGCATAAGTAATTACTTATGAATTGACCGAGAGAGGACGAAGCCGTGCGTAAAACCCTGCTGCGCATGACCCTGCGCCAGCTGCAGGTGTTCCGTGCCGTGTGCGAACACGGCTCCTACAGCCGCGCCGCCGAGGAGATGGCGCTGACCCAGCCGGCCGTGAGCCTGCAGATTCGCCAGTTGGAGGAATTGGTCGGCCAGCCGCTGTTCGAGTACGTCGGCAAGAAGCTCTACCTGACCGACGCCGCCGAAGCATTGCGCCGCGCCAGCAGCGATATCTTCGGTCGCCTGGAAAGCCTGGACATGCAGTTGTCTGACTTGCAGGGCTCGCTGCAGGGGCAGCTCAATCTGTGTGTGGAATCCAGCGCCAAGTATTTCATTCCCCACCTGTTCGCTGAATTTCGCCGTCAATACCCGGAAATAAGCCTGAACCTGACGGTGGTCAATCACGCGCTGGTGGTGCGCCGCCTGACCCAGAGCCGTGATGACCTGATGATCATGAGTCAGGTGCCGCAGGACATGGCCCTGGATTTCATGCCCTTTCTCGAAAATCCGATCATCGCCGTGGCGCCGCCGGATCACCCTTTGTGCGAGGCGGACAGCCTGCAACTGCAGGACCTGACCACCTATCCCCTGCTGATTCGCGAAAGCGGCTCGGGCACCCGCCGCGCCAGTGAGGAGTACTGCCACCAGAAGCGTGCACACTTCCCGCAGACCCTGGAGATCGGCTCGCTTGAATCACAGCGCGAAGCGGTACTGGCCGGCCTTGGCATCGCCCTGTTGCCCAGGCATGCCGTGCGTCTGGAGCTTCAGCTCGGCTTGCTGCGTGAACTGCCGGTGGTCGAGTTGCCGCTGCAACGCAGCTGGTGCGTGGTGAATATTCGCGGCAGGCGCTTGTCGCCCGTGGCGCAGGCGTTCGTCGACTTCATCCGCAACGAACGTGCGGCCATCGTCAGGCTTGGCGAGCGTTTCCAGAACGGCCCTGGCTGAACGAATCAGGCCGCGCTGCGCTGCCCGTCGACCAGGTAGCCACCCGGAATCAGCTCGGGGAAGTCCGCCAGCTCACGTTGCAACTGGCACTGCTCGGCGTAGTGCTCGATGGCCCGGCGGTAGGCCATGCGCCGTTGATCCTGCAGTTTGCGGCGGGTCTTGGCGTCGGGTTGGTCGTGCAGGTGCGCGTCATTGAAGATACGAGGCATCGCGGTTCTCCCGGAACGAGGACTGGAGGTCTCAGCTTGCTCCGGGCAGATGACGCTTTGACGGCGACGGCATGAACAGCCGGTTAAATCGCCTCAGTCCTCGTTGTTACGCAGCGATTTGGGTGACAGGCGCAAGCTGCGCAGGCTGCGTTTGACGCTCTTGAGGTGGTTGACCAGGCTCGGCCCGCGCGCCATGGCCACGCCCATGGCCAGCACATCGATCACCACCAGGTGGGCGATGCGCGAGGTCAGCGGGGTGTAGATCTCGGTGTCTTCCTGTACGTCGATGGCCAGGTTGACGGTCGACAGCTCGGCCAGTGGCGTCTGGCTCGGGCACAGGGTAATCAGGCTGGCGCCGGATTCACGCACCAGGTTGGCCGTGATCAGCAGATCCTTGGAGCGCCCGGACTGCGAGATGCATACCGCCACGTCGCCAGGCTGCAGGGTCACCGCGCTCATCGCCTGCATGTGCGGATCGGAATAGGCGGCGGCGTTGAGCAGCAGACGGAAGAATTTGTGCTGGGCATCGGCTGCCACCGCTCCGGACGCGCCGAAGCCATAAAACTCGACGCGTTGCGCGTTGGCACAGGCGGCGATGGCACGCTCCAGCGCTTGCGGGTCGAGCTTCTCGCGCACCTCCATCAGCGTATGCAGGGTGGTGTCGAAGATCTTCAGGCTGAAGTCGGCGACCGAGTCATCCTCGTGAATCGCGAACTGACCGAAGCTGGCGCCGGCAGCCAGGCTCTGCGCCAGTTTCAGTTTGAGGTCCTGGAAACCGCTGCAACCGATGGCGCGGCAGAAGCGCACGATGGTCGGTTCGCTGATGCCGACGCTGTGTGCCAGCTCGGCCATGGAACTGTGCATCACCGATGCAGGGTCGAGCAGGACGTGATCGGCCACCTTGAGCTCGGACTTGCGCAGCAGGTGGCGCGACTGGGCGATGTGTTGCAACAGATTCACGGAAATAGGCTCTATGCAGAAAAGGGTCTGGCGCGGCACTTGGCGAGTCATGGCTCGGTTATGATCGGCGGCCGGCAGTTGTAGTGACCTTGTAGTTATACTACATGGCTCGAGTTCGCGCACAGCCAGGCACCTGCCAAATAGCTGAACGAATATTTCAGGCATCGGGATTTGTCGCTCAAAACGGTTATCTTCGAGGCGACGTTCACGGCCTCTTCTCGCTGAGCACACGTCGTCTGCAATGGTCTGTTAACACGAGTCGGAGTGTTTCCCTTGAGTATTCCCTGCGACATGCTGGTTTTCGGTGGCACGGGCGACCTGGCCCTGCACAAGCTGCTGCCGGCGTTGTATCACCTGCACCGCGAAGGGCGCCTGCACGCCGATATGCGCATTCTCGCCCTGGCCCGCAGCAGCCACAGCCGCGAGTCCTACCAGGCCCTGGCCGAGCGCCACTGCCGCGCCCAGGTGGCCCGCGCCGATTTCACCAACGACAGCTGGGCCAGTTTCGCTGCACGCCTCGACTACTTCGCCATGGATGCGGCGCAGAGCGCCGATTTCGGTCGCCTGAGTAAACGTCTGGGGCGCGATGACGAGCGTGTGCGCGTCTACTACCTGGCCACCGCGCCGAGCCTGTTCGAAGCCATCGCTGCACACCTGGCCAACGCCGGTCTGGCCGGCCCGGCCGCGCGCATCGTGCTGGAAAAACCCATCGGCCACTCGCTGGAGTCGGCCCGCGCGATCAACGCTGCCATCGGCGCGGTATTCGACGAGGCGCGGGTGTTTCGCATCGACCACTACCTGGGCAAGGAAACCGTGCAGAACCTGATGGCGCTGCGTTTTGCCAACGCCCTGTTCGAGCCGGTGTGGCGCGCCGGGCATATCGACCATGTACAGATCAGCGTGTGCGAAACCCTCGGCGTGGAGAATCGCGGCGGCTACTACGACCAGGCCGGCGCCATGCGCGACATGATCCAGAACCACCTGCTGCAGTTGCTGTGCCTGGTGGCGATGGAAGCGCCGGTGCGTTTCGACGCTGAAGCGGTACGCAACGAGAAGGTGAAGATCCTCGAAGCGCTGAAACCCATCTCCGGCCTCGACGTGCAGGACAAGACCGTGCGCGGCCAGTACACCGCCGGCAAGATCGGCGGCCATGATGTGCCCGCCTATTACTTCGAGAAGAACGTCGACAACGACAGCGACACCGAAACCTTCGTCGCCGTGCAGGTGGAAATCGACAACTGGCGCTGGGCCGGCGTGCCGTTCTACCTGCGCACTGGCAAGCGCCTGGCGAAGAAGACGTCGGAGATTCTCATCCAGTTCAAGCCGGCGCCGCACCGCCTGTTCAACGATGGTCAGGCCAACCAGTTGCTGATTCGCCTGCAACCGGAGGAGCGCATCAGCCTGCAACTGATGGCCAAGAATCCCGGCAAGGGCATGCACCTCAAACCCGTGGAGCTGGATCTCAATCTGGCCAATGCCTTCAGCCAGCAGCGCCGCTGGGACGCCTACGAGCGCCTGTTGCTCGACGTGATCGACGGCGACTCGACGTTGTTCATGCGCCGCGACGAAGTCGAGGCCGCCTGGCAATGGGTCGACCCGATTTTGCAAGGCTGGCACCAGCACTACCAGAGCCCGCGTCCCTATCCGGCCGGCAGCGATGGTCCGGAGCAGCTGCAGCACTTACTGGAGCGCCACGGCCGGCACTGGGCATAGACGTGTAGCCCGGATGCAATCCGGGGGCTTTTTCAGCACCGCCCCGGCTTGCATCCGGGCTACTGACTTCAGGCGTGCTGCTTGCAGCGGCTGCCGTGCAGCACCACCAGCCCCAGTACCAGTACACCCAGCATTCCAGCGCCAAGGAATAACCCTTCATACCCCAGCGCCTCGGCCAGCATTCCGCTGCTGGCGCCGACGAAGCCGGACAACAGCACCTGCGCCGAGGCCTGCAGGGTGAAGTCGGCGCCTTCGTGTTCGGGGCGGCACATGCGCATCATTGCGGCGAACAGGGCAACGGTGGACATGCCGTCGGCCACCTGCTCGAACAGGGTCACGGCATACACCAGGCTGCTGTTGCCGCCATGGCCGACCAGCAGGGCCAGGGCGGCGATGCCGATGGCCTGCAGGGCACCAAAGAAGATCAGCGCGCGCAGCACACCGATGCGGGCGTAGAGCAGGCCACCGAGCAAGGCGCCAGCGATGCCGGCCAGGCTGCTGATCAGGGTCAGTTGGCCGAGTGCTGCCGTGCTCCAGCCCTGATCCACCAGCATCGGCTTGAGCATCGGCGAGCCCAGCGAGTCACCGAGCTTGAAGGTCAGCACCACCGCCAGCCACAGCAGCATGCCGGGCTGCGCCAGCAGGCCGCGATAGTGGTTCAGCAGCAGGCGCGGGCCGAGGGCGGTTTCTGCCTGGGTGGACTGGAAGGGCAGCACGCGGCGTTCCGGGAATAACCAGATGGGCATGGTCATCAGCAGGATCAGACCGGCCAGCACACCCAGCGCCAGGTTCCAGCCCAGTGGGTCGATCACCAGCAACAGACCGCTGCCGCTGACGAGCATGCCGACCTTGTAGCCGCCGACCTGCAGGCTGTTGCCCAGGCCACGCCAGCGCTCGGGCAGCAGGCGCACGGTGAGGCCGTCGGTGGCGATGTCCTGGGTAGAGGCCAGCAGATTGATCAGCAACAGCAAGCCGAGTAGCAGCCACAGGCCAGAGTCGAACAAGGTCTGCGGCGTCAGTAGCGCCAACGCCGCCACGCAGACGATCACGCCGCCTTGCAGCGGCAGAATCCAGCCCCGGTGATGACCCAGGCGGGCTGAGGCCAGGCGGTCGATCCAGGGCGCCCAGAGCACCTTGAGCAGCCAGGGCAGCGCCAGCAGCTTGAGCAGGCCGATCATTGCCAGGTCGACGCCATGCTGGCGCAGCAGTACCGGCAGCGAATGGGCGATCAGCCCGGAGGGCATGCCCTGTGCGCAATACAGCGAGGCCAGCAGCACCAGCGTGGTATTGGACGGGCGAGGTGCGGTGGGCGACATGGCGGGCGCTCGCGGCAAAAGCGCAAGCCTAGTGGTTTGCGCCTGCGCGCTGCAATGCGGCGCTGGTTACAGTTCGTACTCCCCGCCACGGTGGCACATGATCGATGGCGGGTGGCTGACGCGGCGCACGTCTCTATTGGCACTTGCGCGTCTGGCGTTCGCGCCTTTACGGCGCTACCGAGTGGCCGGGCTGCGCGCTATGCCTTCGGCTTTTTCAGCTTGGGATTGGGAAAGAACTGCACCGCCTGCACATTGGGGTCGGCGGCCTTGGGTTTCAGGCCGCTGACGTTGACCCGAGTGGGCAACTCCTTGGGCACCGAGTTGCCGCGTGCATCGAGGGTGTCGGCGTAGCCGCACTTGACGCATTCGCGGTGCGGCACGTCGTCGACGTTCCACATCTTGATGCTGTCGGTTTCGCTGCACGCCGGGCATACGGCGCCGGCGATGAAGCGTTTCGGCGTGCTGTTCACCAGGGCGTCGCTCATGCGGCCTCCTGGCTCAGGCCGAGGTGGCGCAGCAGGGCGTCGATGCTCGGCTCACGGCCACGGAAGTCGACGAACAGCACCATGGGTTCCTGCGAGCCGCCACGGGCGAGGATGGCCTCGCGGAAGGCACGGCCGGTGTCGGCGTTGAACACGCCTTCTTCCTCGAACTTGGAGAAGGCATCGGCGCTGAGCACTTCGGCCCACTTGTAGCTGTAGTAACCCGCCGCATAGCCACCGGCGAAGATATGCGCAAAGCCGTTGGCGAAGCGGTTATAGGCTGGCGGGCGCAGCACCGAGACCTCGGCGCGCACGCCTTCGAGCACGTCCAGCACGCTGCGGCCGTCGCCGTGGGTGGCGTGCAGCTCGAAGTCGAACTGGGAGAACTCCAGCTGGCGCACCATCATCAGCCCGGACTGGAAGTTCTTTGCCGCCAGCATCTTGTCCAGCATGGCCTGCGGCAGCGCCTCGCCGGTTTCAAAGTGGCCGGAGATCAGCGCCAGGCCTTCCGGCTCCCAGCACCAGTTCTCCATGAACTGACTGGGCAGCTCGACTGCGTCCCAGGCCACGCCGTTGATGCCCGAGGCGCCGGCATGCTCGACACGGGTCAGCAGATGATGCAGGCCATGGCCGAATTCGTGGAACAGGGTGGTGACCTCATCGTGGGTCAGCAGCGCCGGCTTGCCGCCGACCGGCGGAGTGAAGTTGCACACCAGGTTGGCCACCGGGGCGATCAGCTTGCCTTGGGCGTCGCGGCGCTTGTCGCGCGCGCCGTCCATCCAGGCGCCGCCGCGCTTGTTGGCGCGCGCGTAGAGATCGAAGAAGAAGCGGCCGACGTGCTGGCCGTTCTCCTGAATCTCGAACAGGCGTACGTCCGGGTGCCAGGTGTCGAAGTCCTTCAGTTCGCGAATCTCGATGCCGTAGAGCTTCTGCACGATGGCGAACAGGCCGGTCAGCACCTTGTCGATGGGGAACCAGGCGCGTACTTCTTCCTGGGAAATGCTGTAGCGCTGCTGACGCAGTTTCTCGCTGTAGTAGCCGACATCCCAGCTTTGCAGGTCATCCAGGCCTTGCTCAGCGGCGAAGGCTTTCAGCTCGGCCAGATCCTGCTCGGCGAACGGTTTGCTGCGCACGGCCAGGTCACGCAGGAAACTCAGCACCTGATCGGTGTTCTCGGCCATCTTGCTGGCCAGGCTCAGCTCGCTGTAATTGGCGAAACCGAGCAGGCCCGCCAGCTCCTGGCGCAGGTCGAGAATCTCGCTCATCAGCGGGCCGTTGTCGTTCTGCCCGGCATTCGGCCCCTGATCGGAGGCGCGTGTGCAGTAGGCGGCGTACACCTCTTCGCGCAGGGCGCGGTCGTCGGCGTAGGTCATCACCGCGTAGTAGCTGGGGAATTCCAGGGTGATCAGCCAGCCGTCCAGGCTTTTGGCCTCGGCCGCCTGCTTCATCTGCGCCTTGGCCGAGTCGGTCAGACCGCTCAGCAGGGCTTCGTCGGTGATGTGCTTGGTCCAGGCCTGGGTGGCGTCGAGCAGCTGGTTGGAGAACTTGCTGGTCAGCTCGGACAGGCGCATCTGGATGTCGCCGTAGCGCTTCTGCTGCTCGGCCGGCAGGTCGATGCCGCTCAGGCGAAAGTCGCGCAGGGCGTGTTCGAGGATGGTCTTTTGCGCCACGTCGAAATTGGCTGCAGCCGGGCTCTTGGCCAGCGCGTCATAGGTGTCGAACAGCGGTTTGTTCTGGCCCATTTCTGTCCAGTATTCCGATAGCTTGGGCAGGCAGGCCTCGTAGGCGGCGCGCAGCTCGGTGCTGTTGCACACCGCGTTGAGGTGGCTCACCGGGCTCCAGGCACGACCCAGGCGCGCGCCGAGTTCGTCCAGAGCCAGCACCAGGCCTTCCCAGCTCGGATTGGCCTGCTGTTGTTCGAGCAGTTTGGCGATGGCGGCGCGGCTGTCGGCCAGGATCTGGTCGACGGCGGGTTCGACGTGTTCCGGCTTGATCTGCGAGTAGGGCGGCAGGTCGAAGTCTTGCAGCAGGGGATTGTTCGCGGTCACGACGAGGCACCTGTAGCGAAGGAAGAAGGGCAACAGCCGGCAAATACCGGGGCGATTGCAGTCCATATGGGGGCCATCTTAATTACAATCAAGCTTTCCCGCAGCCCAGGAGCCTCTATCGTGGCGATTCGCAAATACCAGCAACACCTCCCGCAACTGGGTGCGCGCGTCTTCGTCGACGCTTCCGCCGTGGTCATCGGCGACGTGGAGCTGGGCGAGGACAGCTCGGTATGGCCGCTGACGGTGATTCGCGGCGACATGCACCGTATCCGCATCGGCGCGCGCACCAGCGTGCAGGACGGCAGCGTGCTGCATATCACCCACGCCGGGCCGTTCAATCCGGAGGGTTTCCCGCTGACTATCGGCGATGAAGTCACCGTCGCGCACAAGGTCACCCTGCATGGCTGCACCCTGGGCAACCGCATCCTGGTCGGCATGGGCAGCATCGTCATGGACGGCGCAGTGGTAGAAGACGAGGTGATCATCGGCGCCGGCAGCCTGGTGCCGCCGGGCAAGCGCCTGGAGAGCGGTTACCTGTACGTCGGCAGCCCGGTGAAACAGGCCCGCCCGCTGACCGACAAGGAGCGCAATTTCTTCAGCTACACGGCCGGCAACTACGTGAAACTCAAGGATCAGCACCTGGCCGAAGGGTATGACCAGTGAGCGATGCAGGTAAACGTGGGGGGTTGGAGGCTTTTCTTAGCGGCTTCTCCATGCCGCCCGCGGACTCACATTGCAGGGGAATGAGAACAAGCACAGGCGTTGGGTCGTACAGGCAATTGCCTTATCCTTGCGGCTTCCCAGTAATGCCGAAGCCTGATGCCCATGCAGCACTCCACCATTCTCTTCGACCTCGATGGCACCCTCACCGACCCGCGTGAGGGCATTACCCGTTCGGTGCAGTACGCGCTGGCCAAACTGGGTATCGACGAGCCGGATCTGACCGCGCTGGAGCACTTTATCGGCCCCCCTTTGTTGCAGTGCTTCATGAGCACCTATGCGCTGGACGAGGCCACGGGCTGGCAGGCGGTCAATTATTATCGTGAGCGTTTCCAGGTGACCGGCTTGTACGAGAATCAGGTCTTCGACGGTGTCGAGGCGTTGCTGGCGGCCTTGGTGGCGCAAGGGCGTACGCTGTATGTCGCCACCAGCAAGCCGACGGTGTTCGCCGAGGAAATTGCCCGGCACTTTGGTTTCGACCGCTATTTCAAGCGCATCTATGGCAGTGAGCTGAACGGCACGCGCAGCAATAAGGTGGAGCTGTTGGCACATGTGCTGGAGTCGGAACGGCTGGCGCCGCATTCGACGCTGATGATCGGCGACCGCAAGCATGATCTGATCGGCGCGCGCTGCAATGGCTTGCAGGCGGTGGCAGTGGGCTACGGCTTCGGTAGCCGCGAGGAGTTGCTCGGCGAGGCGCCGGACTTTCACTTCGAGACGCTGGAGCAAATGCGCCGGGCATTTCTGTCCGGCGTTTAATGCGCTGTATCAGCCGTTGCGCTGATAGATGATCTTCTTGGTGCCGCCGTCGCAACTGCCGACGACCATGCTTTGATCCTGAACGTCGTCGTTGGGCACGATTTCCAGGGTGTAGCTGGGCACGTTGTTGGCCTGGATCTTCACTTCGATTTCCTGCTTGAGCGCTTCGCAGGGCTTGGGCGCGGCCAGTGCGCCGCCAGCCATGAGCATCAGGGCCAGGGCGGGGATCAGTCGTTGCATCGATTGTACCTCCGGCGTTGGGCGAAACCTGTGCAGGTTGGACTGGCAATTTGCCCTGCAGTTCTAGCAGGCCGTTGAAAAAAGCCAGAGCCCGCGTGGCTCTGGCAAAATGGCGGCCATCCTCTTCTGCCGAAGCCAGCCCAAGCCGATGCGTGGACTCGACCTCAAACAAAACGAGCTGTTCAGTTATACGACGCTGGAGCAGCGCATCCCGAACGATCACCCGCTGCGTCCCCTGCGAGGCCTGGTCGATACCGTTCTGGCTTCGATGGATCGGGACTTCGACGGGCTGTACTCCACCCTGGGACGGGCCTCGATTGCGCCGGAGCGGCTGCTGCGCGCCTCGTTGCTGCAGGTGATTTACACCATTCGCTCCGAGCGGCAGTTGGTCGAGCAGATTGATTTCAACCTGCTGTTTCGCTGGTTCGTCGGCTTGTCGATGGACGAGCGCATGTGGGATCACTCGACCTTCAGCCAGAACCGTGACCGCTTGTTCAACCAGGATGTAGCGCGGCTGTTCTTCCAGCGCATCAAGTCGCTGGCCGCATGGTCCGAGTACGCCAGCAACGAGCATTTCAGCGTCGATGGCACGCTGATCGACGCCTGGGCCTCGCACAAGTCCTTTATCAAGAAGGATGGCGGCGACCCACCGGAGGATGGCACGCGCAACCCCGATGCCGACTTCAAGGGCGAGAAGCGCAGCAACGCGACCCACCAATCGACCAGCGATCCCGAGGCCCGGCTGGCGCGCAAGAGCAATGGCGATGCCAGTCGTCTGGCGCACATGGCCCACACGATGATGGAGCACCGCAACGGTCTGATCGTGGATGTGGAATGCACCGAGTTCAATGGACGTGCCGAGGTAGAGGCGGCGCTGGAGATGCTGGAGCGCACGGCCAAGCCGGGCAGCACGGTAGGTGCAGACAAGAATTACGACCAGAAGCGTTTCGTGCAGAGGGCGCGCGAGCTGAAAGTGACACCGTATGTGGCGCAGAAGCGCAAGGGCAGCGCCATCGATGGGCGCACCACGCGGCATCCGGGGTATGCCGCCAGCCAGAAGATCCGCAAGCGGATCGAAGAAGGTTTTGGCTGGCTGAAGACGGTTGGCGGCCTGCGCAAGACCAAGCTGATCGGTCGCGCCAAGCTGAGTGCTCAGTTATTGCTGGGTTTCTCGGTCTACAACCTGATCCGACTGGGTAGCCTGTCGGGTTGGTGGCGAGGATCGCATGTATAGGGCGAGTTACGCCCAAAAAACGCCGAAAGGCGTGAACGTGGTGCTGAAACCTGTCAAAAAGGCCTGAAGTCAGGCCTTGTGTGGACTCCGTTAGGCCAAAGCGCTTGAAAAAGCGCCAAACCGGACGGGTTGGGGCAGTTGAAGCCGAGTTTTTCAACGGCCTGCTAGTGGTGCCGCATCAGGTCTTCCAGCTTGGTCTGACGCGCTGCCTGTGGCAGCCGACCTAGCGCGGCGACGGCCGCGTAGAACGCCCGCCAGTCCCGGCCTTGCTCCTCGAATAGCGCAGCGAAAGCTGGCACCCACTGGTCATAGAGGCCGAAGGGCAGCAGCTTGGCGTTGTTCAACGGGCTTTCGATCCAGGCGTCATAGCGGCCCTGACCTCCCCATTGTTGGCGTATGGCGCGGTAGTCGTGGCGCAGGCGCTCGAATTCGGCCAGCTTGGCGGCGCGCATGGCATGCTCCGGCAGGTCGCTGGCATAGAGCTGCTTCAGGCGCTCGCGGCTGGCCAGTACCAGTTCGATGAACTGCTGGCGCTGGTGGTCATCGCCGGCTGGCGGTGCTTCACCACGGGCTGCGTGCCACTGCCGCAGGCCTTCGCGCTCGACGAAGGTGGCGAAGGATTCATTGAAGGCGGTATCACCCGGCAGGTAATACTGCTGGTGCGCCAGTTCGTGGAAGATCACTGCGATAAAGCGCGCGTCGCTCCAGCGCAGCATGGTGTTGAGCAGCGGGTCGTCGAACCAGCCCAGGGTCGAGTAAGCCTCGACGCCGCCGACGTAGGTGTCCAGCCCTTGCTGGCGCAATAGCGCGGCCGCGCCCCGCGCTCGGCCTTGCTGGTAGTAGCCACGGTAGGCGACGCAGCCGGCAATGGGGAAACAGTGCAGTTCGGGCTCCAGAGAGAACTCCGGGGTGGCGAAGACGTTCCACACCACGAAGGGACGCTCCAGGTCGGCATACAGGCGATAGCTGCGGTTCTCAGGTAGCTGCAACTGCGTGCTGGCGAAGTCCCGCGCCTGCTGACTCAGCGCCAGGCGCCTGGCCAGATCGGGGGCGGTCGCCGGGTCTTCGAGCAGGCGCTGTACGGGCTCGCGGGCATGCAAGAGTTGCCACTGGCCCTGGACGAGGTGGGCGTAATAGTCAATCGTCGAGCAAGCGCTCAGCAGCAGGCTGAGCAGGGGAACCGCCATACGGCGCAGCAGGTCTGTAGCGAAGGTGTCGGGCATGGCGTCACGCTAGCTGATCGCACGGTTTGTCTCCAGCCCCTGCGCCTCGGCTTTGCCGGTCTGCGGGTGTAGGCTGGTGGCCGAACCCTTGTCGGAGGTTGTCATGCGTGCCTTGCTTCTCGCTCCCGCACTGCTGCTGCTCGGAGCCTGCGCTTCGCCCCTGCCCGAGCCTGACTCGCAACAGGCCTGGGTCGAGCTGTATTCCACGGCCGATACCCTGCTGATGGCCGACCGCCTGGATGGCAAGCGCTGGCCAGATGGTCGCTATTTTCAGGTAACGCCCGGCCAGCATGAGTTGCAGACGCGCTTTCAGTTCGAGGTGCGTGGCGGGGGTGGTCTCGGCATGATGAGCGAGCCGCTGCGCATGACCTGCGAGATTCGCCTGCGTTATGACGACTTCGTGGCGGGGCAGCGTTATCGCATCGAGGCGCGTCAGCAACTGATGAAGGCGCAGGCCTGGCTGTATGACGAGCAGCGCAACGTTGTGGCGCGTGGCGAGGTGCGGCGCTGCGGCACGGCGATCTGAGCGGCGGACGTGCTGCGCTGCGCACACGCTCGACGGGTCAGGGGCTTTGCAGCTCGGCAAGGATGTCGAAGGCATGCAGGCGGTCGGCGAAGTCGTACAGGTCGCAGGTGAAAATCAACTCGTCCGCCTCGGTCTGCTCCAGCAACTGCTCCAGGCGCTGGCGTACGGTCTGCGGTCCGCCAATGGCAGCCAGACCAAGAAACTCACTGACCGCCTGACGCTCATGGGGTAACCACAGGCCCTCCATGCTCGCTACCGGCGCGCGCTGCACCAGGCTCTGGCCACGGATCAGCGCGAGAATGCGCTGGAACGCCGATGTAGCCAGGTACTGCGCCTGTTCGTCGCTGTCGGCTGCGAGCAACGGTACGCCAAGCATCACGTAGGGTTTGTCGAGTACGGCTGACGGACTGAAGTGGTTGCGGTAGGTGCGGATGGCCTCGTGCATGTAGCGCGGGGCGAAGTGCGAGGCAAATGCGTAGGGCAGGCCTTTCATGCCGGCCAGCTGGGCGCTGAACAGGCTGGAGCCGAGCAGCCAGATCGGCACGTGGGTGCCGGTGCCCGGCATGGCGATCACCCTTTGGCCTGCCTGGCGTGGGCCGAGGTAGGCCTGCAGTTCCTCGACATCATTGGGGAAGTCGTCGGCGCTGCCATCGCGACTGCGGCGCAGGGCGTGGGCGGTGTATTGATCGGCGCCAGGTGCGCGACCCAGGCCCAGCTCGATGCGGCCCGGATACAGCGTGGCGAGCGTGCCGAATTGTTCGGCGATCACCAGCGGCGCATGGTTGGGCAGCATCACTCCACCGGAACCGAGGCGGATTTTCGACGTGCCGGCGGCCAGGTAGCCGAGCAATACCGAAGTGGCGGAACTGGCGATGCCGTCCATGTTGTGGTGTTCGGCCACCCAGAAGCGCTCGAAGCCAAGACGCTCGACATGCCGGGCCAGTGCCAGCGAATTGTGCAGCGCCTGGGCAGCGTCGCCATCGTCGCGAATCGGCGCCAGATCGAGGGTGGAGAGCTTGATCGAGGCCAGTCGGCTCATGGGGGGAGTCTCCTCGTTGCATGGCCGGCCACTTTAACTTCCCGGCTCAGGTCGCACACGCCACGCGGCGGCATAGTCATCATCGACAGGACTGATGCAAGGCTGGGATGGATATGCTTGTGCGCTCACACAAGCAGTTACCAGCGGCTCGACAAGAAGGCGTGCATATTCGTCCTGAGCGGTTAGACTTCCCTCCCTGACGCCGCTCACAAGGCGCGCTCGCTCAAAATAACAGAGAAAGGAGATATCCCATGAAAGGCAAATCCTTGGCATGGGTCCTGTCTGCCGCGCTTGCGGGTACTGCCCTGAGTGGCACAGCACAGGCCGAAGAAAAGTTCGTCACCATCGGTACCGGCGGTCAGACCGGCGTGTATTACGTGGCGGGTCAGTCCATCTGCCGCTTCCTCAACCGTGGCTCGGCCGAGCACGGCATCAAGTGCAACGCTCCGGCCAGTGGCGGCGGCGTGGCCAATGTGAACGGCATTCGCAGTGGCGAATTCAACTTCGGCATCATGCAGTCCGACCACCAGTACAAGGCGCTGAATGGTGCTGCACCGTTCGCCGCTGAAGGTGCAATGAGCGATCTGCGCGCGGTGTTCTCGCTGCAGAGCGAAGTGTTCACCATCCTCGCTCGTCGCGATGCCAACATCAAAAGCTTCGATGACCTCAAGGGCAAGCGCGTCAACGTCGGCAACCCGGGTTCCGGCCAGCGTGACACCCTGGAGGAGATCATGGCCGTCAAAGGCTGGGATCGTTCCGCCTTTGCCCTGGCTGCCGAGCTGAAGCCAGCCGAGCAGGCCAGCGCCCTGGGTGACAACAACATCGATGCCATGACCTATTTCGTCGGTCACCCCAATGGCGCGATCCAGGAAGCCACCACCACCACCGACGCCGTGCTGGTGCCGGTGACCGGCGCCGAGATCGACAAGCTGCTGGCCGAGAAGAGCTACTACACCAAGGCGGATATCCCGGGTGGCCTGTACAAGGGCAACGATCAGCCGACGCCGTCCATCGGTGGCAAGGCCGTGCTGTCCACCAGCGCCCAGGCGGATCCGGAAGTGGTCTACCAACTGGTCAAGTCGGTATTCGAGAATATCGACCGCTTCAAGCGTCTGCACCCGGCCTTCGCTGACCTGAAGGAAGCCGACATGATCAAGGTCGGTCTGACTGCCCCGCTGCACGAGGGCGCCGAGCGTTACTACAAGGAACGCGGCTGGCTGTAAGCCTTCGGCCCTGTCGATCCCGACGCAGGGCTTACGGGTGATGCGCAGCGAGCGCATTGCCCGATTCGCTTCTAGTGTTAAGCAAACCCGTAGGCTGCGGCCTGCGGGTTTTGCCGTTTTCGTTTACTCAAATGCAGGTTCGCCCCATGCATGACAAGCAACTGTCCACCGAAGAACTGATTGCCCAGGACGTCGGCGCGCGTTCGCCCGTCGGTCTGATGGCCCAGGTGATTACTGGCCTGGCGCTGCTCTGGTCGCTGTTCCAGCTGTGGATCGCTTCGCCGCTGCCATTCATTTTCGGCGTTGGTGTGTTCAACGATACCCAGACCCGCGCCATTCACCTGGCCTTTGCCCTGCTGCTGGCGTTTCTCGCCTATCCGGCGTTCAAGCGCTCACCGCGTGATCGTGTGCCGCTGCTGGATATCGCTCTGGGCCTGGTCGCCGCGGCCAGTGCCGCCTACCTGTTCATCTTCTATCAGCAACTGGCGCTGCGCCCCGGCAGCCTGACCACGGGTGACCTGGTCACCGCCTGCATCGGTATCCCCCTGTTGCTGGAGGCCACACGCCGTGCGCTTGGCCCACCTCTGGCGATCATCGCCCTGGTGTTTCTCATCTACAGCCTGGCAGGCCCTTACATGCCGGGCCTGCTGGCGCATCGCGGGGTCAGCTTCAATGCCCTGGCCAACCACCAGTGGATCACCACCGAAGGCGTATTCGGCATCGCCCTGGGGGTGTCCACCAGCTTCGTGTTCCTCTTCGTGTTGTTCGGTGCATTGCTCGAGCGCGCCGGTGCCGGCCATTACTTCATCCAGTTGGCGTTCAGCCTGCTCGGCCACTTCCGGGGTGGCCCGGCCAAGGCGGCGGTACTGGCGTCGGGCCTGACCGGGATGATTTCCGGCTCGTCGATCGCCAACGTGGTGACCACCGGTACCTTCACCATTCCGATGATGAAACGCACCGGCTTCTCTTCGGAGAAGGCCGGCGCGGTGGAAGTGGCCTCTTCGGTCAACGGCCAGATCATGCCGCCGGTGATGGGGGCTGCAGCCTTCCTGATGGTCGAGTACATCGGCATGCCGTATGTGGAGATCATCAAGCATGCCTTCCTGCCTGCAGCGATTTCCTATATCGCGCTGCTCTATATCGTTCACCTCGAGGCGCTCAAGCTCGGCCTGCAGCCTATCGGCAGCGCCCAGCCCAAGCCCTGGCTGCGCCGCCTGACCGGCTTCGCCTTCGGTGCGGCACTGATCAGTGGTCTGTCGCTGGCCGTCTACTACGGCCTCGGCTGGCTCAAGCCGGCACTTGGCGAATATGCCTTGCCGGTCATCGGTGTTCTGCTCGCGGTGGTCTACCTGGCGCTGCTGAAAGTCGCCGCCAGCGTACCGGTGTTGCCGCCGGAAGACCCCAACGCACCGCTGGAAGAGCTGCCGCAGACCCGCGCCGTGCTGCTCTCGGGCCTGCACTTCCTGCTGCCGGTGGTGGTGCTGGTCTGGTGCCTGATGATCGAGCGCCTGTCTCCCGGCCTGTCGGCCTTCTGGGGCGGCGTGATGCTGGTCATCATCCTGCTCACCCAGCGCCCGCTGCTGAGCTGGATGCGTCGCGATGGCAGCCATGACCATGGCACCTTCATCGATGGCGTGATCGACCTGCGCGAAGGCCTGATCGCCGGTGCGCGCAACATGATCGGCATCGGTATCGCCACGGCAGCGGCCGGCATCATCGTCGGTGCGGTGTCGCAGACCGGCGTCGGTCTGGTGCTGGCGGATCTGGTCGAGTTGCTGTCGATGGGCAACCTGCTGCTGATGCTGGTGCTAGTGGCGGTGTTCAGCCTGATCCTGGGCATGGGCCTGCCCACCACCGCCAACTACATCGTGGTGTCCAGCCTGCTGGCGCCGGTGGTGGTGGCGCTGGGGCAGCAGAACGGCCTGATCGTGCCGCTGATCGCGGTACACCTGTTCGTCTTCTACTTCGGCATCATGGCCGACGTGACGCCGCCAGTGGGGCTGGCCTCGTTTGCGGCGGCGGCGGTGTCCAAGGGTGACCCGATCAAGACCGGTATCGTGGCCTTCTTCTACAGCCTGCGCACCGCCGCGCTGCCGTTCCTGTTCATCTTCAACACCGACCTGCTGTTGATCGACGTCGACTTCTGGCATGGGGTGATCATCTTCATCGTGGCGACGGTGGCGATGCTGATCTTCGCCGCCGGCACCCAGGGCTTCTTCCTGGTGCGCAGCCGCTGGTACGAAAGCCTGCTGCTGTTGCTGGTGGCCTTCACCCTGTTCCGCCCCGGCTTCTGGATGGACATGCTGCACGACCCCTATCAGGACGTGCCGCCCGCCCAGATGGCCCAGGCACTCGATGGCGTGGAAGATGGTAGTGCGCTGCGTCTGCGCATTCTCGGCGAGAACGCCGTGGGCGATCCGCGCGAGTTCACCGTGCTGCTGCCGGTGCCTGATGGTGCCAGCGGAGAGGAGCGTTTGCAGAAGCTCGGCCTGGCCCTCTACGAAGAGGGCGACAAGGTGCTGGTGGACAACGTCACCTTCGGCAGCCTGGCCGCCGATGCCGGTCTGGAGTTCGACCAGCAGATCCTCAACGTGCGGGCACCGACCGACCGCTGGATGAAGGAGCTGATGTGGATTCCGGGGCTGGCCCTGTTCGGCCTGATTGTGCTGCTGCAGCGTCGCCGGATGGTCGCGCAGGCCGCATAACGTAGTCTGGCAACTGACAACAAGGCAGCTTCGGCTGCCTTGTTCGTTTATTGATCATGCGTCCATTTGCGTAGGCGCGGCGCCCCACCGCGAACCTGGGCGACGCAGAATCAGAAGCTTCGCCCCGGGGCGGGGCTCCTACACAAGAGGAGATTTGCGAAACCTGTCTGACAGGTATTGAGCTTCGGCTGCCTTGTGCGTTTATGCGCGCCTGCCAGGTTGTTAGACTCGCCGCCCTGACCACTCAGACAACAAGGACGCAGCCAGCATGTCGACGCCGCGCGTGCATTACCCCTGGTACAAGAAGGAAGACACCGACGCGTTCTTCGCCCTGTTCCAGAACAACATCGCCAACTTCGTGATCATCGCCATCAGCATGCTGGGCATGGGCTTTCCCGCCGAGATCGTCTTCGGTCAGGTGCTGCCCGGTGCGGCAGTGGCGGTGATGGCCGGTAACTTCTACTACGCCTGGAGCGCTGCGCGCCTGGCGCGCAAGGAGAACCGCGCCGATGTCACCGCATTGTCCTACGGCATCAGCACGCCGGTGATGTTCGTCTTTCTGTTCGGGGTGCTGCTGCCGGCCAAGACCCTCACCGGTGACGCCGAGATGGCCTGGAAGGTGGCGGTGGCGGCCTGTTTCGTCAGCGGCCTGATCGAAGCCGCCTGTGGCCTGGTCGGTGGCTGGATGCAGCGTCACCTGCCGCGCCCGGCGCTGCTCGGAGCCGTGGCGGGCGTAGCGCTGACCTTCATCGCCGGCGAGATGCTGTTCAAGGCACTGGAGATTCCGATGATCGGCCTGCTGGTGCTGGCCATCACCATCGTCGGTCTGGTGGCGCGGGTGAGCATGCCGTTCCGCCTGCCGGCTTCGCTGTTCGCCATCGTCATCGGCACGGCCATGGCCTACATGATCGGCGCCACTGATGACAGCACGTTCAGCGACGCCTTCACCCACCTGGGTTTCTATCCGCTGGTGCCGAGCATGGCCTGGTTCGAGGGCATGGGCCTGCTGTTCACCACACTGTTGGCGCTGGTGACGGTGATTCTGCCGATCACCCTGTACAACGCCATCGAGACGATCAACAACGTCGAAGCCATGAGTGCGGTCGGCGACCGCTACAACGTTGGCGAATGCCAGGCGGTGGATGGCTTCGGTACGGTGCTCGGTGCGCTGTTTGGTGGCGTGTTCCCGACCACCGTGTACATCGCCACCGTGGGCTCGAAATGGATGGGCGCCGGGCGTGGCTACAGCCTGCTCAACGGCGCGGTGTACATTCTCGCCACCCTGTTTGGCCTGATCGCCTTCATCGCCGCGCTGATTCCGGTGTCGGTGGTGGCGCCGATTCTGGTGTTCGTCGGCATGTCGATGATCGCCACCGCGTTCAACAGCAATCAGGCGCGCTACTACCCGGCGGTAGCCCTGGCGATGCTGCCGTATTTTGCCAACTACCTGATGACGCGCTTCAGCCGGGGCGCTCCGGAGGTGGTCGAGGGCATTTCCAGCGCCATCGGCGCGCTGGGTCAGGGCGCCATGTTCAGTGCCATCCTGCTCGGCGCCATGACGGTGGCGGTGATCGACCGGCAGTTCCGCCGGGCCACGGTGTTTGCCCTGATCGCTGCGGGCATGGCCTTCGTCGGCCTGATGCATGCACCGAAACTGGCCTGGTATGCCGCGCCGGACTTCGTTCACGGCTACCTGCTGATGGCGCTGTTCTTCGCCTGGTATGCCTGGCGCGGGGTGGAGCCGGCCGCGCCGGAGCGGGTGAGCAGCGCCGACTGAAGGCGCTGACCATCGGTGCCGCTCAGCCGTCGCGCAGCACCTTGAGCTCGGCGTCGTCGGCGGAGAAGCCGCGTTCGAGTTTGAACTTGAGGCTCAGGTCGGTACGCGAGTCGGCGAACTTGAGTGCTTCGGCCAGGCTGATGCGCCCGGCTTCGAGCAGTGCGAACAGGTGCTGGTCGAAGGTCTGCAGGCCTTGTTCGGAGGCGCGCGCCGTGGCCTCGCGCAACTCCTCCAGCTCGTCGCGCTGGATCAGGTCGCGGATATAGGGCGTACCGAGCATCAGCTCCACGGCTGCCACGCGCTTCTGGGCGATACCTGGCACCAGACGTTGGCCAATGACCGCCAGCAGGTTGTGCGCCACATCGGCCAGCACCTGCTTGCGTGCATCGTCGGGGAAGAAGCGGGCGATCCGCTCGATGGCGTGGCTGCTGCTGGTGGCGTGCAGCGTGGCGACGCACAGGTGGCCGGTTTCGGCGTAGTGCAGGGCATGCTGCATGGTGGCGGCGTCGCGGATTTCGCCAAGCATGATCACGTCCGGCGCCTCACGCAGCACGTTGCGCAGGGCATCAGCGAAGCTGTGGGTATCCAGGCCGACTTCACGCTGGTCGATGATCGAGCGCTGGTGGCTGTGGAGAAACTCGATGGGGTCTTCGATGCAGACGATATGCCCGCTCTTGTGGCGGTTGCGAAAATCCAGCATCGCCGCCAGGGTGGTGGACTTGCCCGAGCCTGCCGCGCCAGTGACCAGGATCAGCCCGCGATCCTGCATGGCCAGCTTTTCCAGCATCTTCGGCAGACCGAGCGCCTCGAAGCCGGGAATCTCGCTCTTGATCAGGCGCACCACCATGGCCACTTCGCCACGCTGATAGTAGACGTTGACTCGATAGCGCCCGGCGCCCTGTAGGCTGACGGCCAGGTTCATCTCCAGGTCGCGTTCGAACTCGGCGATCTGCTTCTGCGTCATCAACTGATAGGCCAGTTGCTGTACGTCACCGGCCTTCATGATGCGCTGGCCCACCGGCTGACTGTGCCCTTCGACCTTCATGTGCGGCGGGGCGCCGACGCTGAAGAACAGATCCGAACCGCCGTGCTGGTGCATCAACTGCAGGTAGGGGAAAACATCGGGCTGGTCGTGGGCGCTGGATTCATTCATTGGCATGTCTTGGCTCATTCGTGTTGCAGCAAGGATAGCCGTACGTTTCAAGAGAACGGAGCGAATTGTCGCCCAATATAGCCTGTCTGCACTGGACAGCCGTGCTGCCCAGAGCAAGAGTCAATGTGCCGGAGCATGAAGGCGATTGCACGCCACTGATTGGAGAACGATGGTGGGATCATGGAATGCGGTTCTACTGAGCCTGCTGTTGTGCGTATCCGCGCGAGCTGAGGTGCTACACCTGGCGACGGGCGATGACTATGCGCCATTCACCGGCAAGGCGCTGCCGGGTCAGGGCATGCTCACTCAGGTGGTACGTGCGGCGCTGGCCGAGCAGGGGATGGCCATCACGCTCGACTGGCTGCCCTGGAACCGTGGCTACCTGAAGGCCAGGCGTGTTGAATACGATGCCACCTTTCCCTACATTCGCTCGGCCGAGCGCGAAGCGGAGTTTCTCTACTCGGCGCCCATTTATGTGGCCGAACCATACATCTTCAGCCGGGCCGGTGATCACATCGAACTCGATGATCTGCCCACTATGATCGGCCGGCGACTCTGCTATCCGCTGGGCTGGCAGCCGCCGGCGGCGATCCAGCAAATGGTCGAGCAGGGCGTACTGCGCCGTCATTCTCCACTGGGTCTGCAGGAATGTGCACGGCTGCTGCTGCTCGAACGTGACGACCTGTTCATTGCCGACCGTAACCTGGGAGGCAGTGCTTTGCACAGCGCTGGCGCTGATCTGGCGCAGTTTCACCGGTCACGGGTACCGTTTCAGAGCAGTACGCTGCACTTCATCGTCTCGCGGCAGCATCCGCGTGCTACCGAGTTGATCGAGCGCTTCAATCATGGGCTCGAGGCGCTCAAGGCACGCGGTGAATATCAGCGGCTGATCGAGAGCTACGTGGAGTAGCGCCGGTGCTGGTCAATCAGGCCAAGAACATCATGATCGCCACCAGGCTGCCGGCCGCCAACAGCGTCTGCAGGGTGATGATGCCGGCCATCAGTTGACTGTCGCCGCCGAGCTGGCGGGTCAGCACATAGGCGGTCGGTGCCGTGGGCAGGGCGAAGAACAGCACTAGCACGGCGCTCTCCATGGCCGGCAGGGCCAGCGCCCAGGCCACGGCCCAGGCCAGCAGTGGCATCGCCAGCAAGCGCAGGGCGCTGTTCCAGCCCAATGCGGGAATCTCGCCGCTGAGCTGCTCCGGCTTGAGTGCCGCGCCGACGCAGAGCAAACCCAGCGGCAGGCTGGCGGCGGCGAGCAGGCTGAGCAGGCGATCCGTGCCGCCCGGCAAGCCGATGCCCGTGAGGTTGAACAGCGCGCCGCCGACGCAAGCGAGGATCAGCGGATTCTTGATGATCGGCAGCAGCAGGCTGCGTGCGCTGACACCGCGCTCGGCAGTCAGTGACCATACCGACAGCACGTTCACCGTCGGTACCATCAGGGCCAGCATCAGTGCGGCGAGGGTCAGCCCCTCCTGACCGAACAGGCTGCCCACCGCCGCCAGGCCCAGGTAGGTGTTGAAGCGCAGGATACCCTGGGTGAAGGCGCCAAAGCGTCCTGCCGGCCAACCGCGCAGGTGCCGTACCAGCAGCAGCGCCAGCCAGGCGATGCCCAGACCGAGCAGTACCGCCAGCGCCAGGCGCGGCAACGCCGGATTGTTCAACGGCGCACGGGCCAGGCTGGAGAACAGCAGGGCAGGGAACAGGATGAAGTAGTTGAGGCGTTCGGCACCGGGCCAGAAGGCTTCGCTGGGGAACTCGCGCAGGCGCAACCAGTAGCCGGCGACTATCATGGCGAACAGCGGCCACAAGGCCAGCAACAGGTCTATCACGGCAACCCCCGGTGGTGGTGAGCGCCTATCTTGGGCAGCGGCGCAGGGCAATGCAAGGCGGAGGCGGGATGACGGTGGAGCATCAGGGCGGCTGCCAGTGTGGTGCACTGCGCTATCGGGTCGATGCGCCGTTGACGGATATCGCCCACTGCCACTGCTCGATCTGCCGACGCAGCAGCGGCGGCATTCTCACCACCTGGGTCACGGTGCCGCGCCAGGCATTTCACTGGCTGCGCGGCACGCCGAAAACTTTCGCCTCATCAGCCAGCTGCATACGCTATTTCTGCGCGGACTGCGGCGCCCATCTAGCACTGTTCACTTCGCTCAGCCCGGATACGCTGGATGTAACCGTGGCCACGCTGGACGAACCGGAGCAAGCCCCGGCGGATCGGCATATCTGGGTGGGCAGCCGGTTGCCCTGGCTGACGGTCGATCCGCAGTTGCCGGAAGAGGATCAGGAGTTGATACCCTAGGGTGTCGACCGTAGCCCGGATGCAATCCGGGACGCTGCTGTTGGAGCGGCGCCCCGCCGCGAATCGTGGCACTACAGGCTCGAAAAGCTTCGCCCCGGGGCGGGGCTCCTACGAACGGCTGCTGCGGAGCTGATTGCCCCGGATTTCATCCGGGCTACTCGATAGGCTAGGGCAACTCCAGGCCGCCACTGGCCTTGTGCAGGGCGCGCAGGTGTGTGCCCAGCGCTATCAGGTTGGCCTCGTTGGCCTCCAGCTCGGCCAGGCGTTCGGGTTGCAGCAGGTTGCGTACTTCACCGTCGAGTTCATCGCTGAGCTGGCGCAGTTGCTGCTGGCGCGCGCGGCTGCTCGCCTCCAGACGCTCCCATTCCTGCTGTTGCGGCAGCCCGTAGCCGCCTTCGAGCAGTTCGGCCGGCCGGCTGAGAAAGCCGCTGTTGGCCAGGATCTGCTCCAGCGCGGCGCCGGCCTTGTTCAGATTTGGATCGCCCGCCGCGCGGCCAGTGAGGTAGCGCCGCTTAAGTTCATCCTGGGCCAGCAGCAATTGCCGGCGCAGTGCGGCCTGTTCCAGCAGTAACAGGGCAGCGCTGGCGCGCAGATCGGCCTGAGCGAACCATTGGCTGCGCGCCGCTGCAGGCTGTTCCAGCCAGGCCTCGACGCTGCCGTGCTGGATCGGCAGGCGCTGGCGCAGCACGGCGAACATGGCCTGGTAACGTTCGCGGAAGGAGTCGAAGCGATAGCCCAGGCGCAGTGCTTCACGTGGCTCATCGAGCACGCGGGTGTCAGCCAGGCCGCGTGCATCCATCAACTCCAGCAGGCCGTTGGGCAGAATGCTGTCCAGCGCCTGCAGGTGCGGATTGCTGGTGCCGCTGCGCAGCAACTTGAGGGTTTCCACCGCGCAGTTGTTGGAGACGAAGTAGTAGTCGCCGTCATAGCTCCAGTGCTGTTCGGCGGCGCGGACTACCAACTGTTCGAGCTCATCGCGCGACAGGCGCAGCGGTACCGAGGCCAGGCTGCGCAGCTCGACCTTGGTGTATTCATCGATCACCTGTTCCAGCGGCAGGACGAACAGACGCGACGGATAGACGCCGGTCAGCCCATCCCAGCTCGACAGCTGCACATCGCCGACGAAGGCGCGATAGGACAGCACCAGATGGTGGTCGAGATCCAGGCGACAATCCGGGCCGCGCGGTCGGCCCGGTGCGCAGACCACCAGGCGCAGCATGCTGTGCCCCCAGCGGCTCATCCAGGCATCGTTGGCTTCAGCGAGCAGGTAGTCGACCTCGTATACGCGCTCGGGGTCGAGCCGGCCCAGCGGCTGCAGGGCAAAGTCGCGCCCGGCGTTGAGGTAGGGATAGTCGTTGCTGCAGTGTTCGCTGGGCGGCGTCCAGTCGAAGTGTTCGCGGAAATAGCGCGCCAGCGAGGGGCGACGGCAGGCGTAGCTGGGGTCGAGCAGAAAGTATTCGAGGTTGACCGCAACGAATTCCAGCGGGTTGCTCAGCTCGTAGCTGTCCGGGCTGCGGGCGACCTGGCCGTTGTCCAGATCGCGTGCGCCACGCTGGCCAACCCGTTGCTGCCAGCCGGCCAGGTCGAGCAGGCGCGGGTCGTCGCTGAGGGTGAAGCGGCGTTCGCTCTGGCCACGGCAATCCTCCGGCAACCCGACCAGGCCCAGCGAGCGGGCGTGCTGGCGGCAGCGGCTGATGTGGCGACGCTCGGCCGCAGGCCACAGGCGTGCACGGTCGTAGAGGTGGGTCAGTTCATGCAGCAGGGTGGCCAGCAGTTCCTGGCGCTGGGTGCCGTGCGGGCGACTGGTCTGGTTACGTGCCGCCGAGCCATCGACCAGTTTCGGCAGCAGTTCGGCGTTAAGCTCGATGCCGCTGAAGCGTCCGACCTGGCCGTAGACCTCCGGGGGCAGTCCGGCACGCCAGCTGACCCTGACTTCACGGTCCAGTTGCTCGATGAAGCGCGGCGGCAAGGCAGCCATTGCTTCATCCAGCAGTGACTGGCTGGCCTGGCGTTGCTCAGCGTCGAGGGCGCTGTCGTCCAGCGCCAGGCGCAACTGCGCCTGGGCGACGCCTGCGGCGCATGCCAGCAGCGCGCCACAACACCAGGCGAGCAGATGGGTCACAGGGCGAGAATGGCTTCGGCCAGTTGCAGGTCGCTGGCGCTCTGTGCTTCGGGCAGTTGCTGGCGAATGCTCTGCAGCGCAGCTTCCAATTGTGCACCGCGAATTTCACCGGCGCTGGCGACGAAGCTGGCGGCGTCGTCACGGGCCTGTACCACGGCTTTTATGTCGCGAATCGAGGTGGTGGTGTCGGAGGTAAAGTTGATGCTGCGATCCAGGGCACGCACCACGATGTTGCTGGTGGCAACCACGGTTTGCGCCTGGGCGATACCGCTGAACAGGGCGCAGGCGGTGACGGCGATGACGAATGAACGACGCATGGGTAAGACACTCCGAGAACGGCAGAACGGACGATTTGACGTAGGCAGGCCGGCGCGGTTCCCCGCTGCCGGGCAGGTGGGCGAAGTGTACGGGGCGCAGCGCTGACGGTCAGCTACGCGTCATTGGCCAGACGTGTGTAAAGTTTTCACAGGCTGAGAATGGCCTGGGCCAGGGTCAGGTCGTCAGCCGCTGCCAATTCCACAGCGTGACTACGAATCTGCAGCAGGGCCGCTTCGAGTCGGGCACTGCGAATGGCGCCGTTGCTGGCGACGAAGCTGGCGGCATCGTCGCGTGCCGCGCGCAGCTGTTTCATGTCGCGCAACGAGCTGGTCGCGTCCGAGGTGACCTCGACGGTGCCGGCCAGGGCGCCGCCCAGAGTGTCGGTGGTCGCGACCAGGCTGCTGGCGCAGGCGCTGCCTGCTAGGCCGACCGAGAGCAGGGCGGCAATGAGAGATTGCTTCAGGTGCATTGGGATAACTCCGATAGGCGGGTCGCTGTTTTGCGCACCCGCAAATCTTAGCCCAATGGCCCTCGTGGCTCCATTGCTGGCTCAGCGCCAGAAGGGTTTGGCCAGTTCTTCTTCGCGCTGAACGCTGCTGATGCCGGCGTCGGCCAATTGCTCATCGTTGAGCAGGGCGAGCTGTTGGCGGGTGCGTCGGTTGCGTTGCCAGTGACGTAGCCGCGAATAGAGGCTCAGCCAGTGCAGGACGGTACTGTGCTCAGGCTGCGAAAGGGGGCGGTGAATGCGATCCATGGCGTTCTCCTGTCGGGAGACAAGGGGCAGCTCATGATCCCGCACGCGTGCTCAGACGAGCAGATACAAACGAAGGTAATTGTGCGGGAGCAGTGAAGGCCTTATGGCAACTGTACCGCTCTTACGGGTGATGACTGTTGCAGAAAAAACGAAAGCCCCACCGCAGCAGAGACGGTGGAGCTCTCAGAAGATCCCAACTCGGGGATGGAGCAAAGCAGGGTGTCAGCGCCAGAACGGCTTCTGCAGTTCGACGTAACGCTGATTCTCGGTGATACCGGCGTCGGCCAGCAGGCGGGCATCCAGTCGAGCCAGTTGACGACGACTGACGATGCGGCGCTGCCACAGGCTGAGGGTGGCGATCACGCGGAGCGGCCAGGCCGATTTATCGCTGGCAACGCTGTGAGTCTGAAGCTGGGCGGAACTGAGGGTACGTTCCATGGTGGTCATCCTTCCGCTTGTGGCGGGGTATGTGTGCTATCGATGGGCAAATTATTCCAAGCGCAGTCGGGGCCCAGTAGTCACAGCTGGATGAAATTGTTGTGCTATTAGATAGGTTGCTTTGTAACTGTTCGGTCAGGAATCGATGAAACTGTATTGGCCATAAGTGAAAAGACTGGGTGCAACCTTGATTTGCGAGATTTTCAACTGGGTGCAACCCATTAGTGCTGGTCTTTCAAGCGGTACAGTTTCCAATTGATCTGTTGTGCTTGTTGACCTGAATATCAACTTTTTTCCTGGCACCGGAAATGAGAAACCCGGCACATGGCCGGGTTTCCTGTCTGACTGGTCAGGGCTTATTCGACGGCCTTGACCATGTCTTCGATGACCTTCTTGGCATCGCCGAAGACCATCATGGTCTTGTCCATGTAGAACAGTTCGTTATCCAGGCCGGCGTAGCCGCTGGCCATCGAGCGTTTGTTGACGATTACGGTCTTGGCTTTGTAGGCCTCGAGGATCGGCATGCCGGCGATCGGCGACTTCGGATCGTTCTTCGCGGCCGGGTTGACCACGTCGTTGGCGCCGAGCACCAGCACCACGTCGGTCTGGCCGAACTCGGAGTTGATGTCCTCCATCTCGAACACCTGTTCGTACGGTACTTCGGCTTCGGCCAGCAGCACGTTCATGTGGCCCGGCATGCGCCCGGCAACCGGGTGGATCGCGTACTTAACAGTCACGCCACGGTGGGTCAGTTTCTCGGCCAGTTCCATCAATGCATGCTGGGCACGGGCCACCGCCAGACCGTAACCGGGGACGATGACCACGGTGTCGGCGTTGGTCAGCAGGAAGGCGGCGTCGTCGCTGGAGCCCGACTTCACGTTGCGTTCCTGCTGCGCGCCACCGGCGCCGCCGGCGTCGGCATCGGCGCCGAAGCCGCCGAGGATGACGTTGAAGAACGAACGGTTCATCGCCTTGCACATGATGTACGAGAGGATGGCGCCCGAAGAGCCGACCAGCGAACCGGCGACGATCAGCATCGAGTTGTTCAGCGAGAAGCCGATACCGGCGGCCGCCCAGCCCGAGTAGCTGTTGAGCATCGACACCACCACCGGCATGTCGGCACCGCCGATGGGGATGATGATCAGCACGCCGATGACGAACGCCAGCGCCACCAGGATGGCGAAGGCGGTAATGTCGCCGGTGAAGGTGTAGTACAGGCCCAGGCCGAGAATCGCCAGGCCGATCACCAGATTGACCAGGTGCTGACCCTTGAACACCACGGGCGCGCCTTGGAACAGGCGGAACTTGTACTTGCCCGACAGCTTGCCGAAGGCGATCACCGATCCGGAGAAGGTGATGGCACCAATGGCGGCGCCGAGGAACAGCTCCAGGCGGTTGCCGGATGGAATCGCATCACCCAGCGCAGCGACGATACCCAGCGACTGCGGCTCGACCACGGCGGCAATGGCGATGAACACGGCGGCCAGGCCGATCATGCTGTGCATGAAGGCGACCAGCTCCGGCATCTTGGTCATCTCGACGCGCTTGGCCATGAGGGTGCCGACACTACCGCCGACCAACAGGCCGACGATAACGAAGCCCAGGCCTTGTACGGCCAGTTCGCTGCCGAGCTTGTAGATCAGGCCGACGGTGGTCAGTACGGCGATGGCCATGCCGATCATGCCGAACAGGTTGCCGCGTCGCGACGTGGTTGGGTGCGACAGGCCCTTGAGCGCCTGGATAAAGCACACCGAGGCGACGAGGTAGAGAACAGTGATCAGGTTCATGCTCATGGTCAGTGCTTCTCCACCTGGGCTTTCGGTGCTTTCTTCTTGAACATTTCCAGCATGCGTCGGGTGACCAGGAAGCCACCGAACACGTTCACTGCTGCCAGCGCCACGGCCAGGGTGCCCATGGCCTTGCCCAGCGGCGTGACGGTGAGCGCGGCGGCCAGCATGGCGCCGACGATCACAATGGCGGAAATGGCGTTGGTCACGGCCATCAGCGGGGTGTGCAGGGCCGGGGTGACGTTCCACACCACGTGGTAGCCGACATAGATGGCCAGCACGAAGATGATCAGGTTGTAGATGCCGTCGGAAATCAGATCCATGTCCCTACTCCTTAGCCGTTCTTGCGCACGACTTCGCCGGCATTGCACATCAGGCAGGCCGCGACGATGTCGTCTTCGAGGTTGAGCTGGAACTGGCCTTCCTTGTCGATCACGAGCTTGAGGAAGTCCAGCAGGTTGCGTGCATACAGCGCGGAAGCATCCGCCGGCACCAGTGCCGCCAGGTTGGTATGGCCGACGAGGGTCACGCCATGCTTGACCACCACCTGATCGGCTTCGGTCAGCGGGCAGTTGCCGCCTTGCGCTGCGGCCAGATCGATGACCACGGAGCCCGGCTTCATCTCTTGCACAGTGGCTTCGTGTAGCAGGGTGGGTGCCTTGCGACCCGGAATAAGCGCCGTGGTGATGACGATGTCGGCCTGCTTGGCGCGTTCGTGCACGGCCTTGGCTTGGCGCTCCATCCAGGACTGCGGCATCGGTCGGGCATAGCCGCCCACGCCTTGCGCGCACTCGCGCTCTTCATCGGTCTCGAACGGTACGTCGACGAACTTGGCGCCGAGCGATTCGATCTGCTCCTTAACCGCAGGGCGCACGTCGGAGGCCTCGATCACCGCCCCCAGGCGCTTGGCCGTGGCGATGGCCTGCAGCCCGGCAACACCGGCGCCGAGAATCAGCACACGGGCGGCCTTAACGGTGCCGGCGGCGGTCATCAACATGGGCATGAAGCGTGGGTAGTGGTTGGCGGCGAGCATCACGGCCTTGTAGCCGGCGATGTTGGCCTGCGAACTCAGCACGTCCAGGCTCTGTGCGCGGGAGGTGCGCGGCGCGGCCTCTAGGGCGAAGGCGGTGATGCCACGGACGTTGAGGCGCGCGATGGTGTCGTTGCAGAACGGATTCAGCATGCCGACCAGTACGGCGCCGCTCCTCATATGAGCCAGTTCGGCATCGGTCGGCGCGACCACCTTCAGCACCAGGTCGGCGCCCAAAGCGGCTGCATCATTGCCAATGCTTGCGCCAGCAGCCTCGTAAGCGCTGTCCGGAATGCTGGCGCTGACGCCGGCACCGGCCTGTACGGTCACCTGATGACCTTGGCCGACCAGCTTCTTGATGGTCTCTGGGGTCGCGGCAACCCGCGTCTCCCCGGCATGGGTTTCGAGAGGAACACCGATGTGCACTTCTAATCTCCTGCGTGATCTTTTTGGTGAACCGGTGCACTGCGCTGGCGCGCCGGCGATTGGGGATCAGCACATAACCCGCCGGAAAGTGGCGAGCGCGGCGATTGTGCAATCGAATGCAAACCCTTACAAGAAGTTATGGAGTAAAAAAAATGCATTACTACAAGTAATGAGTCCATGAGGGATTTTTATACTGCGCGCACCCCGCGTGGATTCTGGCTAAAAGCCGATAAAGCGCTGCCTGTAGGGGCGCCCAGGCATTCATGGCGAGAATGACCGCTGGTCGACTGGTGTTGGGTGTGGAAGGTAATGCACAGACTGCTCGAAATAGCCCTATGGCCCGAAAGTAGTAGCGTTGGTGTACTTTTTTGGCAGATGCCCTTGTAGCGTGACCTATTTATTGCTACCGGTCTTTATTTGTTCTTTTTCGCTTGTCTGGCGTTAATTATGGCGTTTTCTGTTTTTCGGTCACTGCTGTTGGTAGGCGTAGGCCTCGCTCAGTAGCCAGTCCCGAAAAGCCTTGAGCGCTGCGGACTCGGCTTTGCGCTCCGGCACCATCAGGTGATAGGCACGGTCATTGTTCGTCAGGGCGTTGTCGAGGGCGACTATCAGGCTACCTTCTTCAAGCTCCCGCTGAATCAGGAAGGGCGGTATCAGCGCGATACCCATCTCGTGCCTGGCTGCCTGGGCCAACATGGAAAACAACTCCAGGCGTGGGCCGGTCATGTCGCGGGCGACACTCATGCCCTGCGCGGCGAACCATTGGCGCCAGGCATAGGGGCGAGTGGTCTGCTGCAGCAGCGGCAGTGTGGCGATGTGCTCGGCTGTGAACGGTTCATTGCCCAGCAGTGCCGGGCTGCAGACTGGCAGCAGGTGCTCGTGCATCAGAAAGTGAGCTTCGGTGCCCGACCATTCGGCATCGCCGTAGTAGATGGCAGCATCGAAATGGGTGTCGGCGAACAGGAAGGGGCGTGTGCGGTTGGTCAGGTGCACCGTCACCTCGGGGTGCAACTGCTGAAAGACGCGCAGGCGCGGCAGTAACCACTGCGTACCGAAAGTTGGTACCACGGCCAGCTCGATGCTGGTTGTGCCCTGGTTGCCCATCAGCGCCAGGGTATCGCGCTCAACGGCATCGAGTTGCGCCGCAACCTTGCGGCTATAGGCGACGCCGGCCTCGGTCAGCACCACACCGCGCCGGGAGCGGCGGAACAGTTCGACATTGAGGAAGCTTTCCAGCCCGCCAATCTGCCTGCAGATCGCGCTTTGCGTGAGGCTGAGTTCGTCGGCTGCCTTGGTGAAGCTCTGGTGGCGTGCGGCCGACTCGAAGGCCACGAGTGCAGCGGTGCTGGGGATCTTTCGGCGCATCTATGCGTAAGCCTCACTCATAATTGGTTAATCTTTCCGATTAAGCTATCTCGAAGTGAGTAAAAAGCACAGGTCTGTGCAAATTCTGCGTTTGTCCTGCCTGCCAACTCAGCCTAGGATCATCGTCATGTAGGGTCGGCTAAACCGACCGCTCACTTCACTGCTTCGAGGTTTCCGCAATGGCCAAGGCAAGCTTCAACTGGATCGACCCGCTACTGCTCGATCAGCAACTGACCGAAGAAGAGCGCATGGTGCGTGATAGCGCCCAGCAGTTCGCCAATGATAAGTTGGCGCCGCGCGTGCTGGAGGCTTTCCGCCATGAGCAGACCGATCCGAAGATTTTCCGTGAGATGGGTGAAACCGGTCTGCTCGGGGCGACCATTCCTGAGGCTTACGGTGGCAGTGGCCTGAACTATGTGTGCTACGGCCTGATCGCCCGTGAGGTTGAGCGCATCGACTCTGGCTACCGCTCGATGATGAGCGTGCAGTCGTCGCTGGTGATGGTGCCGATCAACGAGTTTGGCAGTGAGGCGACCAAGCAGAAGTACCTGCCCAAGCTGGCGAGTGGCGAATATATCGGCTGCTTCGGTCTGACCGAGCCGGACCATGGTTCCGATCCGGGCTCCATGGTGACCCGTGCCAAGAAGGTCGACGGCGGCTATCGCCTCACGGGCAGCAAGATGTGGATTACCAACAGCCCGATCGCCGATGTCTTCGTCGTCTGGGCCAAGGACGATGCCGGCGAGATTCGCGGTTTCGTACTGGAGAAAGGCTGGCAAGGGCTTTCTGCTCCGGCGATTCACGGCAAGGTCGGCCTGCGCGCCTCGATCACGGGTGAGATCGTCATGGACAACGTGTTCTGCCCCGAAGAGAACGCATTCCCCGATGTGCGCGGTCTGCGTGGCCCGTTCACCTGCCTGAACTCTGCTCGCTACGGTATCAGCTGGGGCGCGCTGGGTGCTGCCGAGTTCTGCTGGCACACCGCTCGCCAATACGTACTCGACCGTAAGCAGTTCGGTCGCCCCCTGGCGGCCAATCAACTGATTCAGAAGAAGCTGGCCGATATGCAGACCGAGATCACCCTGGCCCTGCAAGGTTGCCTGCGTCTGGGGCGGATGAAGGACGAAGGCAGCGCCGCCGTGGAAATCACCTCGATCATGAAGCGCAACAGCTGCGGCAAGGCGCTGGATGTCGCCCGTATGGCGCGCGACATGCTGGGGGGTAATGGCATCAGCGACGAGTTTGGTATCGCCCGTCACCTGGTCAACCTCGAGGTGGTCAACACCTACGAGGGTACGCATGACGTGCATGCGTTGATCCTCGGTCGTGCGCAGACCGGTATCCAGGCGTTCTTCTAATAAAAGGGTGCGCGTGGCGTACCCTACGGAGTTCTTATGGCTGGCGCCCTTTCCCATATCCGCGTGCTCGATCTGTCCCGAGTCCTGGCCGGCCCCTGGTGTGGGCAGATCCTGGGTGATCTGGGCGCCGAGGTGATCAAGGTCGAGCGACCAGGCAGCGGGGATGACACCCGGCATTGGGGGCCTCCTTATATAAAGGATGCCGAGGGTAATGATTCGCGTGAGGCGGCCTACTTCCAGAGCGCCAACCGCAACAAGCAGTCAGTGACCCTGGATTTCACCCAGCCCGAAGGCCAACGCCTGGTACGTGAGCTGGTTGCGCAGTGCGATGTATTACTGGAGAACTTCAAGGTGGGCGGGCTGGCCGCCTACGGCCTGGACTACGAATCACTGAAAGCGATCAATCCGCGTCTGATTTATTGCTCCATCACCGGCTTCGGTCAGACCGGGCCCTATGCCAAGCGTGCCGGCTACGATTTCATGATCCAGGGGCTGGGTGGCTTGATGAGCCTGACCGGTCGCCCGGAAGGGGAAGAAGGCGCAGGGCCGATGAAGGTCGGTGTAGCGCTGACCGATATCCTCACCGGGCTCTACGCCACCGTGGGTGTGTTGGCGGCACTGAATCAGCGTGAGCAATCGGGCATCGGTCAACATATCGATGTGGCCTTGCTCGATGTGCAGGTTGCCTGCCTGGCCAACCAGGCCATGAACTACCTGACGACAGGTCTATCACCCAGGCGTCTGGGTAACGCCCATCCCAATATCGTGCCTTATCAGGATTTCCCCAGTGCCGATGGCAACTTCATCCTGGCAGTGGGCAATGATGGTCAGTTCCGCAAGTTCTGCGAGGTCGCGGGCATTGCGCAGCTTGCCGATGATCCCCGTTTCGCCAGCAACAAGGCGCGGGTCGCGCATCGCGCCGAGCTGATCCCATTGTTGCGTCAGGCCACGGTATTCAAGACCACGGCACAGTGGATCGAGTTGCTGGAAAAGGCAGGGGTGCCCTGCGGGCCGATCAACGATCTGCAACAGGTCTTCGCCGATCCTCAGGTGCAGGCGCGTGGTCTGCGTTTCGACCTGCCCAATGCCCTGGGTAGCACGACACCGCAAGTCGCCAGTCCGCTGCGGCTATCGGAAACGCCGGTGGCTTATCATTCGGCGCCTCCCTTGCTTGGGCAGCATACCGATGCTCTCCTGCGTAACCTGTTGGGTATGAGCGATGCGCAGGTAGCCCAATTGCGTGAGGCGGGCGTGATTTGAGTCTGCCATTTTGTCTTCTATATAGAAGGGGAATGGCTTCCACCCTTTTTCTGCGTTTTTTTTGCATATCAGGGGTTTACAGCACGCTGGGCTCATGTAGAATGCGCGCCTCGCTGAGACGAACCCAGGTTCGACGAAGCGCTAAGTTGTTGAGATAGAAAGAAAATTTCTTCAAAAACAACTTGACGAAGTAAAGAGGTGCTGTAGAATTCGCGCCTCACCGAAGCGGAAGAGATGAAGCTGAGGTTGTTTCAAGTGGTTGAGTAGAAAGAAGTTTCTCCTGAAACAAAATCGAAAAACAGCTTGACAGATAGAAAGGCTGCTGTAGAATGCGCGGCCTCGGTTGAGACGAAAGGCTTAACGAACTGTTCTTTAACAACTGAATCAAGCAATTCGTGTGGGTGCTTGTGAGGTAAGACTGATAGTCAACTGATTATCAGCATCACAAAGCAACACTCGTTAATTCGAGAGTTACCTTTCATTAATTTGAAAGTTTTGCGATTGCTGAGCCAAGTTTAGGGTTTTCTCAAAACCCAAGCAGTATTGAACTGAAGAGTTTGATCATGGCTCAGATTGAACGCTGGCGGCAGGCCTAACACATGCAAGTCGAGCGGATGACGGGAGCTTGCTCCCTGATTTAGCGGCGGACGGGTGAGTAATGCCTAGGAATCTGCCTGGTAGTGGGGGATAACGTTCCGAAAGGAACGCTAATACCGCATACGTCCTACGGGAGAAAGCAGGGGACCTTCGGGCCTTGCGCTATCAGATGAGCCTAGGTCGGATTAGCTAGTTGGTGAGGTAAAGGCTCACCAAGGCGACGATCCGTAACTGGTCTGAGAGGATGATCAGTCACACTGGAACTGAGACACGGTCCAGACTCCTACGGGAGGCAGCAGTGGGGAATATTGGACAATGGGCGAAAGCCTGATCCAGCCATGCCGCGTGTGTGAAGAAGGTCTTCGGATTGTAAAGCACTTTAAGTTGGGAGGAAGGGCATTAACCTAATACGTTAGTGTTTTGACGTTACCGACAGAATAAGCACCGGCTAACTTCGTGCCAGCAGCCGCGGTAATACGAAGGGTGCAAGCGTTAATCGGAATTACTGGGCGTAAAGCGCGCGTAGGTGGTTCAGTAAGTTGGATGTGAAATCCCCGGGCTCAACCTGGGAACTGCATCCAAAACTGCTGAGCTAGAGTACGGTAGAGGGTGGTGGAATTTCCTGTGTAGCGGTGAAATGCGTAGATATAGGAAGGAACACCAGTGGCGAAGGCGACCACCTGGACTGATACTGACACTGAGGTGCGAAAGCGTGGGGAGCAAACAGGATTAGATACCCTGGTAGTCCACGCCGTAAACGATGTCAACTAGCCGTTGGAATCCTTGAGATTTTAGTGGCGCAGCTAACGCATTAAGTTGACCGCCTGGGGAGTACGGCCGCAAGGTTAAAACTCAAATGAATTGACGGGGGCCCGCACAAGCGGTGGAGCATGTGGTTTAATTCGAAGCAACGCGAAGAACCTTACCTGGCCTTGACATGCTGAGAACTTTCCAGAGATGGATTGGTGCCTTCGGGAACTCAGACACAGGTGCTGCATGGCTGTCGTCAGCTCGTGTCGTGAGATGTTGGGTTAAGTCCCGTAACGAGCGCAACCCTTGTCCTTAGTTACCAGCACCTCGGGTGGGCACTCTAAGGAGACTGCCGGTGACAAACCGGAGGAAGGTGGGGATGACGTCAAGTCATCATGGCCCTTACGGCCAGGGCTACACACGTGCTACAATGGTCGGTACAAAGGGTTGCCAAGCCGCGAGGTGGAGCTAATCCCATAAAACCGATCGTAGTCCGGATCGCAGTCTGCAACTCGACTGCGTGAAGTCGGAATCGCTAGTAATCGTGAATCAGAATGTCACGGTGAATACGTTCCCGGGCCTTGTACACACCGCCCGTCACACCATGGGAGTGGGTTGCTCCAGAAGTAGCTAGTCTAACCTTCGGGGGGACGGTTACCACGGAGTGATTCATGACTGGGGTGAAGTCGTAACAAGGTAGCCGTAGGGGAACCTGCGGCTGGATCACCTCCTTAATCGAAGACATCAGCTTCTTCATAAGTATCCACACGAATTGCTTGATTCATAGTCGAAGACGATGCTGTAACGCGACCCTGTTATAGGTCTGTAGCTCAGTTGGTTAGAGCGCACCCCTGATAAGGGTGAGGTCGGCAGTTCAAATCTGCCCAGACCTACCAATTGCTTGGTGCAGAAGAATACGGGGCCATAGCTCAGCTGGGAGAGCGCCTGCCTTGCACGCAGGAGGTCAGCGGTTCGATCCCGCTTGGCTCCACCACTCTCTACGCGGTTACGGTGTGAAGATAAAGAGTTCAGAAATGAGCGCTTCAGGGTAGATCTTGCGAGTGCTGATTTCTGGTCTTTTGACCGGTACGAATATCGTTCTTTAAAAATTTGGATATGTGATAGAAGTGACTGATTAATTGCTTTCACTGGCAATTGATCTGGTCAAGGTAAAATTTGTAGTTCTCAAGACGCAAATTTTCGGCGAATGTCGTCTTCACGATTGAGACAGTAACCAGATTGCTTGGGGTTATATGGTCAAGTGAAGAAGCGCATACGGTGGATGCCTTGGCAGTCAGAGGCGATGAAAGACGTGGTAGCCTGCGAAAAGCTTTGGGGAGTCGGCAAACAGACTGTGATCCAGAGATCTCTGAATGGGGGAACCCACCCGGCATAAGCCGGGTATCTTGTACTGAATCCATAGGTGCAAGAGGCGAACCAGGGGAACTGAAACATCTAAGTACCCTGAGGAAAAGAAATCAACCGAGATTCCCTAAGTAGTGGCGAGCGAACGGGGACTAGCCCTTAAGTTGATTTGAGTGTAGTGGAAGGCTCTGGAAAGTGCCGCCGTAGTGGGTGATAGCCCCGTACACGAAACGCTCTTATCAATGAAATCGAGTAGGACGGGGCACGAGAAACCTTGTCTGAACATGGGGGGACCATCCTCCAAGGCTAAATACTACTGACTGACCGATAGTGAACCAGTACCGTGAGGGAAAGGCGAAAAGAACCCCGGAGAGGGGAGTGAAATAGAACCTGAAACCGTATGCGTACAAGCAGTGGGAGCCTACTTTGTTGGGTGACTGCGTACCTTTTGTATAATGGGTCAGCGACTTATATTCAGTGGCGAGCTTAACCGAATAGGGGAGGCGTAGCGAAAGCGAGTCTTAATAGGGCGCTTTAGTCGCTGGGTATAGACCCGAAACCGGGCGATCTATCCATGGGCAGGTTGAAGGTTAGGTAACACTGACTGGAGGACCGAACCGACTACCGTTGAAAAGTTAGCGGATGACCTGTGGATCGGAGTGAAAGGCTAATCAAGCTCGGAGATAGCTGGTTCTCCTCGAAAGCTATTTAGGTAGCGCCTCGTGTATCACTGCTGGGGGTAGAGCACTGTTTCGGCTAGGGGGTCATCCCGACTTACCAAACCGATGCAAACTCCGAATACCAGCAAGTGTCAGCACGGGAGACACACGGCGGGTGCTAACGTCCGTCGTGAAAAGGGAAACAACCCAGACCGTCAGCTAAGGTCCCAAAGTTATGGTTAAGTGGGAAACGATGTGGGAAGGCTTAGACAGCTAGGAGGTTGGCTTAGAAGCAGCCATCCTTTAAAGAAAGCGTAATAGCTCACTAGTCGAGTCGGCCTGCGCGGAAGATGTAACGGGGCTCAAACCATACACCGAAGCTACGGGTTCATCCTTTGGATGAGCGGTAGAGGAGCGTTCTGTAAGCCTGTGAAGGTGAGTTGAGAAGCTTGCTGGAGGTATCAGAAGTGCGAATGCTGACATGAGTAACGACAATGCGAGTGAAAAACTCGCACGCCGAAAGACCAAGGTTTCCTGCGCAACGTTAATCGACGCAGGGTTAGTCGGCCCCTAAGGCGAGGCAGAAATGCGTAGTCGATGGGAAACGGGTTAATATTCCCGTACTTCTAGTTACTGCGATGGAGGGACGGAGAAGGCTAGGCCAGCACGGCGTTGGTTGTCCGTGTTTAAGGTGGTAGGCTGAGATCTTAGGTAAATCCGGGATCTTAAGGCCGAGAGCTGATGACGAGCGTTCTTTTAGAATGCGAAGTGGTTGATGCCATGCTTCCAGGAAAAGCTTCTAAGCTTCAGGTAACTAGGAACCGTACCCCAAACCGACACAGGTGGTTAGGTAGAGAATACCAAGGCGCTTGAGAGAACTCGGGTGAAGGAACTAGGCAAAATGGCACCGTAACTTCGGGAGAAGGTGCGCCGGTGAGGGTGAAGTATTTACTACGTAAGCCCATGCCGGTCGAAGATACCAGGCCGCTGCGACTGTTTATTAAAAACACAGCACTCTGCAAACACGAAAGTGGACGTATAGGGTGTGACGCCTGCCCGGTGCCGGAAGGTTAATTGATGGGGTTAGCGCAAGCGAAGCTCTTGATCGAAGCCCCGGTAAACGGCGGCCGTAACTATAACGGTCCTAAGGTAGCGAAATTCCTTGTCGGGTAAGTTCCGACCTGCACGAATGGCGTAACGATGGCGGCGCTGTCTCCACCCGAGACTCAGTGAAATTGAAATCGCTGTGAAGATGCAGTGTATCCGCGGCTAGACGGAAAGACCCCGTGAACCTTTACTATAGCTTTGCACTGGACTTTGAGCTTGCTTGTGTAGGATAGGTGGGAGGCTTTGAAGTGGGGACGCCAGTTCTCATGGAGCCATCCTTGAAATACCACCCTGGCAACCTTGAGGTTCTAACTCTGGTCCGTTATCCGGATCGAGGACAGTGTATGGTGGGTAGTTTGACTGGGGCGGTCTCCTCCCAAAGAGTAACGGAGGAGTACGAAGGTGCGCTCAGACCGGTCGGAAATCGGTCGTAGAGTATAAAGGCAAAAGCGCGCTTGACTGCGAGACAGACACGTCGAGCAGGTACGAAAGTAGGTCTTAGTGATCCGGTGGTTCTGTATGGAAGGGCCATCGCTCAACGGATAAAAGGTACTCCGGGGATAACAGGCTGATACCGCCCAAGAGTTCATATCGACGGCGGTGTTTGGCACCTCGATGTCGGCTCATCACATCCTGGGGCTGAAGCCGGTCCCAAGGGTATGGCTGTTCGCCATTTAAAGTGGTACGCGAGCTGGGTTTAGAACGTCGTGAGACAGTTCGGTCCCTATCTGCCGTGGACGTTTGAGATTTGAGAGGGGCTGACCTTAGTACGAGAGGACCGGGTTGGACGAACCTCTGGTGTTCCGGTTGTCACGCCAGTGGCATTGCCGGGTAGCTATGTTCGGAAAAGATAACCGCTGAAAGCATCTAAGCGGGAAACTTGCCTCAAGATGAGATCTCACTGGAGCCTTGAGCTCCCTAAAGGGCCGTCGAAGACTACGACGTTGATAGGTTGGGTGTGTAAGCGCTGTGAGGCGTTGAGCTAACCAATACTAATTGCCCGTGAGGCTTGACCATATAACACCCAAACAATCTGCCCTCGTGCAGAGGGTGTCGATGGTGAAGTCGACAGAAAGCCGAAAATTTGCAAGAACTACAAAGCATCTATCACGTATCCAAGGGATAGCGCCTAACCGCGACATCCCAACCGAATTGCTTGACGACCATAGAGCGTTGGAACCACCTGATCCCATCCCGAACTCAGTAGTGAAACGACGCATCGCCGATGGTAGTGTGGTGCTTCACCATGTGAGAGTAGGTCATCGTCAAGCTCCTATACGAAACCCCCGCTTCGAAAGAGGCGGGGGTTTATTCTTTGGGGCGCGGAAAACTGCCCGGCAGAAGTCGTTCATGAAGCGCCGAGGGAGCGCTGCGCACACTGGCATTACGTGCCACGGGATCAGGCGGTACAGCCTATGTGGGCTTTAGCCCTCGCGGATCATCGTTGGTAACCGATCGTCGCCCAGCCCACGCAACGTCTTGAAGCGCATGTCCCGGTCTCTAAGCGCCTGCCGCGCCGTGCTAGACTCGCGCGCTTCCGAACTGTGGTGATTTTCTTCGTGCCTCACGCCGCTCTCGCTCATCCGCCGCGCTGGCTGACCAATGCCCAGCTGCATCCGCAGCCGGCTGTCGGCGTGCGCGACTGGTTGTTCAACGAGGATTCGCTGACCCGTCGCCTGACTGCTCTGTCCAGCGACGGTTTCTCGGTAACGCCGCTGCAGGAAGGCTGGCAGCGCCTGCGCAGCGATGAGTGCGCGATGCTCGGTGTGGCCGACGGCAGCCAGGGCTGGGTACGCGAGGTGTACCTGCGTGGGCACGGGCAGCCCTGGGTGTTCGCCCGCAGCGTTGCCGCGCGCAGCGTGCTGGAAGACTCCGGGCTCAATCTGGCCGAGTTGGGCAGCCGCTCGCTGGGTGAACTGCTGTTCAGTGACCGGGCCTTTGATCGAGGCGAACTGCAGGCTTGCCGTTATCCGGCGGCCTGGTTGCCGCAAGACGTGCGCGTAGAGCGACTGTGGGCGCGGCGCTCGTGCTTCAGTCGGGGAGCATTGGGGGTGCTGGTAGCAGAGGTGTTCCTGCCGGGCTTCTGGCAGGCGGCGGGTATCGAGGCCTAGCCTTCGCAATAGCATTGCTTACCCAGGCTATACCTGTTGTCTGTCGGGCCCATTGCGCACTGCTTCGCAACGACTGCATGGATGCAGGAGGCCAAAGCCGAGTACGCCCTACGCGTTGAACCGCTGCTGGCAGTGAGCATCGCCGCTAAAGCGCCTTCCACTCGCGCTTGCCCGTATAATCCGCGCAACCTGCACGGAGACGCTTCGATGTACACCCGCCTGCTGCAATCGACCACCCGCCTGCACCCGCGCGCCTGGGACTTCATTCAGCTGATGCGCCTGGACAAGCCCATCGGCATCTATCTGCTGTTGTGGCCGACCTTGTGGGCGCTGTGGGTGGCGGCCGAAGGCGTGCCGAGCGTGAAGAATCTGTTCATCTTCGTCTTCGGCGTGATTCTGATGCGAGCCGCCGGCTGCGTGATCAACGATTACGCCGACCGCAACTTCGATGGCCACGTCAGCCGTACCAAAGCGCGTCCGCTGGCCAGTGGCAAGGTCCAGCCACGCGAGGCGCTGGCGCTGTTCGCCGTGCTGGTGGCAATGAGTTTCGTGCTGGTGCTGTTCACCAATGCCACGACCATCTGGCTGTCGTTCGGCGGCCTGGCGCTGGCGGCCTGCTATCCTTTCATGAAGCGCTACACCTTCTACCCGCAGGTGGTGCTCGGCGCGGCCTTCTCCTGGGGCATGCCGATGGCCTTTACGGCCGAGACCGGCAGCTTGCCACCGGAAGCATGGCTGCTGTACATCGCTAATCTGCTGTGGACCGTGGCCTACGACACCTACTACGCCATGGCCGACCGCGAGGACGACCTGAAGATCGGGGTGAAATCCACCGCCATCCTCTTCGGTGATGCCGACCGCCTGATCATCGCCACCCTGCAGGGCCTGGCGCTGCTGTGTCTGCTGCTGGCTGGCGCACGCTTCGAGTTGGGTCTGTACTTTCACGCAGGCCTGCTGGTGGCCGCCGCCTGCTTCGCCTGGGAATATCACAAGACGCGCAAGCGCGAGCCGATGGCCTGCTTCAACGCCTTCCTGCACAACCACTGGGCCGGGTTGGCGATCTTCGTCGGCATAGTGCTGGACTACGCATTGTGCTGAGAGCGTGATCACGATCTGCTGCGCGTCGGCCCTACTGCGTTAAAAACAGGCTCAGAATGCTCATTTACTTGAGTAAACTCCGCTTCCTCGCCTGTTTTTGCCTTGTAGTGCTCTAGCTCGCGAAATCGTGACAACACTCTGGGCACTGCCGCCTACCTGTCATATCGCTGCAACAATTTCGTTATCTAATGCGGCGCAGACAGAGAACGAATAGAGGCTAAGGCCCCATGGTTGGCAAGAACATCCTGATCGTCGATGACGAAGCACCGATCCGCGAGATGATCGCGGTGGCTCTGGAGATGGCCGGTTACGAGTGCCTGGAAGCGGAGAATACCCAGCAGGCCCATGCCGTTATCGTCGACCGTAAACCTGACCTGATCCTGCTCGACTGGATGCTGCCCGGCACCAGCGGTATCGAGCTGGCCCGGCGGCTCAAGCGCGACGAGCTGACCAGTGATATCCCGATCATTATGCTCACCGCCAAGGGTGAAGAGGACAACAAGATCCAGGGGCTGGAAGTCGGCGCAGACGACTACATCACCAAGCCGTTCTCGCCGCGTGAACTGGTCGCCCGTCTCAAGGCCGTGCTGCGCCGTGCCGGCCCCAGTGACGGCGAGGCGCCGATCGAGGTTGGCGGCCTGCTGCTCGACCCGGTCAGCCATCGCGTGACCATCGATGGCAAACCGGCCGAGATGGGGCCCACCGAATACCGTCTGCTGCAGTTCTTCATGACCCACCAGGAGCGCGCCTATACCCGTGGCCAACTGCTCGATCAGGTCTGGGGTGGCAACGTCTATGTCGAGGAACGCACCGTCGATGTGCATATCCGTCGCCTGCGCAAGGCGCTCGGTACGGCCTATGAAAATCTGGTGCAAACCGTGCGTGGGACTGGGTATCGTTTCTCCACCAAAGGTTAAGCGCTGACGCAGCGTTTCTGCGTACTCGCTCTGCTGACAAGGATGCGCTCCATCGTGAATCAAGACTGGCGCGGCGCCGTGGTGCGCCGCCTGTTGCTGCTGGTTGGTGCCTGCCTGCTGTTGGGTGCCCTCACCGGTGAGTACGCCTGGGTGCTGGCCTGTGGCCTGGCCATTCATCTCGCTTGGACCCTCAGCCAGCTGCTGCGCCTGCACAAATGGCTGCGTGAGCACAAAACCGACGAGCCGCCTCCGGATGGCTACGGCCTGTGGGGCGAGGTGTTCGACAGCATCTACCACCTGCAACGGCGTAACCAGAAGGCGCGTGGCCGCCTTCAGGCAGTGATCGACCGTGTGCAGGAGTCGACGACGGCGCTCAAGGATGCGGTGGTGATGCTCGACAGCCAGGGTAATCTGGAGTGGTGGAACCGTGCTGCCGAAACCTTGCTGGGCCTGAAAACGCCACAGGACAGTGGTCAGCAACTGGCCAACCTGGTGCGCGACCCACGCTTCAAGGAATACTTCGAGCGCGGCAACTATGCCGAGGCGCTGGAAATTCCTGCACCGACCAATGATCGCCGGCGTCTGCAATTTCACATCACCCGGTATGGCAATCGCGAGCACCTGTTGCTGGTACGTGACGTCACGCGCCTGTATCAGCTGGAACAGATGCGCAAGGACTTCGTCGCCAACGTCTCCCACGAGTTGCGTACACCGCTGACGGTGATCGCCGGCTACCTGGAGACCCTGCTGGACAACGTCGAGGCGGTCAACCCGCGCTGGTTACGTGCCCTGCAGCAGATGCAGCAACAGGGTGCACGCATGCAGACACTGCTCAACGACCTGTTGTTGCTGGCGAAGCTGGAGTCCACCGATTACCCGTCGGACAATCAGCCGTTGGCCATCGACCTGTTGCTGCTGTCGATCAAGAACGATGCTCAGGCGTTGTCCGGCGACCAGCAGCATCGCATCAGTCTCGAGGCCGACCCGCACCTCAAGCTCAAGGGCAGTGAGGCGGAGTTGCGCAGCGCCTTCTCCAATCTGGTGTTCAATGCCGTGAAGTACACGCCGGCCGGTGGCGATATCCGTATCCGCTGGTGGGGTGACGAGCAGGGCGCACATCTGGCGGTCAGCGATACCGGCATGGGCATCGAGACCAGGCATTTGCCCCGCCTGACCGAGCGCTTCTATCGGGTCGACTCCAGCCGCGCCAGCAACACCGGCGGTACCGGTCTGGGCCTGGCCATCGTCAAGCATGTGCTGCTGCGTCACCGTGGCAATCTGGAGATCAGCAGTGTGCCGGGCAAGGGCAGCACCTTCACCTGCCATTTCGCTGCCGCGCAGGTGGTGCAACGCGCACGCTGAATGCTTGCATTCAGCGTGGCGAAGCTCCAACCTCTAGCGATTCCTGGCCAATTCGAACCTTCATGGACCCCTCCACGAGTCTCCCTGCCCCCGATTACTTCGCCGATTTCGGCCTCATGCTGTTCGCCCTGTTCCTGGTGCTGCTCAACGGCTTCTTCGTTGCGGCGGAGTTCGCTATCGTGCGTCTGCGTGCGACCAAGGTCGATGCCCTGGCCGAAGCCCATGGCTGGCGCGGGCATATCCTGCGCACCGTGCACAATCAGATGGACGCCTATCTGTCAGCCTGCCAGCTGGGTATCACCCTAGCGTCACTGGGGCTTGGCTGGGTCGGTGAGCCGGCCTTTGCCGAGCTGTTGACGCCACTGTTGGTGGCGGTTGGTGTGGAGTCACCCAAGCTGATTCACGGCATCGCCTTCTTCACTGCGTTCTCGATCATTTCCTACCTGCACATCGTCATCGGCGAGCTGGCGCCCAAGTCCTGGGCGATCCGCAAGCCCGAGCTGTTGTCGTTGTGGACGGCCGCGCCGCTGTACGCCTTCTACTGGCTGATGTACCCGGCGATCTTCGTCCTCAACGCCAGTGCCAACGCCATTTTGCGTATCGTCGGGCAGGGTGAGCCGGGGCCGCACCACGAGCATCACTACAGCCGTGAAGAGCTCAAGCTGATCCTGCACTCCAGCCGTGCCACCAGCGACAACGACCAGGATCTGCGCGTGCTGGCGTCGGCGGTCGAGTTGGGTGAGCTGGAGGTGGTGGACTGGGCCAACTCGCGTGAAGATCTGGTTTTTCTGGAGCTCAACGCCAGCCTCGATCAGGTGTTCACCACCTTCCGCCGGCACAAATACAGCCGCTACCCGATTTTCGACGAGAGCAAGGGCGAGTTCGTTGGCGTGCTGCATATCAAGGATCTGCTGCTGCACCTGTCGCTGCTGGAGATGCTGCCGTCAGCGCTGAAGCTGGGGGATCTGATGCATCCGCTGGAGCGGGTCAGCCGGCACATGCCGCTGTCGCAGTTGCTCGAGCAGTTCCGCCAGGGTGGCGCACACTTCGCCCTGGTCGAAGAGGCCGACGGCAAGGTGATTGGCTACCTGACCATGGAAGACGTGCTCGAAGCACTGGTCGGCGATATTCAGGACGAGCACCGCAAGGCCGAGCGCGGCATTCTCGCCTACCAACCGGGCAAGTTGCTGGTGCGTGGCGACACGCCGCTGGCCAAGGTCGAACGCCTGCTGGGGATCGATCTTGATCACGTCGAGGCTGAAACCCTCGCCGGATTGATCTATGACACCCTCAAGCGCATGCCCGAAGAAGAGGAAGTGCTGGAAACCGATGGCCTGCGCATCATCGTCAAGAAGATGAAAGGGCCCAAGGTGGTTTTGGCCAAGGTGGTCAAGCTGGATTGATCATGCGTCTCCGTGGTCTTTTGATCCGCTCATGGCGCCGGTGGCCTGATTGACCGGGGCGCGAGACTCCGATTGCAGCCTCCGTGGTCACGGGGCCGCTTCTTCGGGGCCATTCTAATCTGCTGAATAATTACAGACGGCCGGCAGGCCATCGTGTCGTTCATCTTGCGAGGAATCACCTTATGAGTGCACCCGTCGTCATCATCGGTACCGGCTTGGCCGGCTACAACCTGGCCAAGGAGTGGCGCAAGCTCGACGTGCAGACGCCTCTGCTACTGATCACCGCTGACGATGGCCGCTCCTACTCCAAGCCGATGCTCTCCACCGGCTTCGGCAAGCACAAGGAGGCCGATGGCCTGGTCATGGCCGAAGTCGGCGTCATGGCCGAGCAGCTCAATGCGCAGATCCGCACCCATACCCGCATCACCGGTATCGACCCCGGGCACAAGCGCCTGTGGATTGGCGAAGAAGCCGTGCCGTACCGCGACCTGGTGCTGGCCTGGGGCGCCGAGCCGATGCGTGTGCCCGTGCAGGGCGATGCCCAGGACGCGCTGTTGCCGATCAATGACCTGGAAGACTATGCGCGCTTTCGCAGCGCCGTGGCCGGCAAGCACCGGGTATTGATCCTCGGCGCCGGCCTGATTGGCTGCGAGTTTGCCAACGACCTCAGCGCCGGCGGCTATGAAGTCGAAGTGCTGGCGCCCTGCGAGCAGGTGATGCCAGGCCTGCTGCCTCCAGCCGCCGCGACTGCCGTGCAGAGTGGCCTTGAGGGTCTGGGCGTACGTTTCCACCTCGGCCCGGTGCTGGTCAGCCTCGACCGTCAGGGGGATGCGCTGCAGGCGTCGCTGTCCGATGGCCGCCTGATCAGCTGCGATGCGGTGGTCTCGGCTGTCGGCCTACGCCCGCGTATCGCCCTGGCGGCAGCGGCCGGGCTCGACGTCAATCGTGGGGTGATGGTCGATCGCTACCTGCGCACCTCGCACGCCAATATCTACGCCCTCGGCGACTGCGCCGAGGTCGACGGGCTCAACCTGCTCTACGTCATGCCGTTGATGGCCGGTGCCCGCGCGCTGGCCAAGACCCTGGCCGGTGAGCCGGCGGCGGTCAGCTACGGTCCGATGCCGGTGACGGTGAAGACGCCAGTGTGCCCGCTGGTGGTTTCGCCGCCGCCGCGTGGCTGCGCAGGCGAATGGACGGTCGAAGGCAGTGGTGGCGACATCAAGGCGCTCTGCCGCGATAGCGCTGGGGCGCTGCTCGGCTATGCCCTGACCGGGACGGCCGTGCAGGAGAAACAGGCGTTGAACCGGGAGCTGCCGGCACTGCTGGCATGATCACCTGCCGTTCTGTCGGATACGCCACGAAGTTGCCGACTTAAACTACCTGGCGAGGCTGGCGCTGCACGGTGCGGCATGCCATCCTCCAACTGGTCTGCCGCAGCGCAGAGCTGTTGCGGCGCCTTGGGCGCTGTTCTGGAAGAACAGCACGGACACAACAACAAAAAACCGTCAAAGAGGCATTTATGCGTAAACCGGAACTCGCCGCCGCCATCGCCGAAAAGGCTGATCTGACCAAGGATCAGGCCAATCGTGTACTCAACGCCGTACTGGAAGAAATCACCGGAGCACTGAACCGCAAGGACAGTGTCACCCTGGTTGGCTTCGGTACTTTCGTCCAGCGCCACCGTGGCGCCCGCACAGGCAAGAACCCGCAAACCGGCCAGCCGGTGAAGATCAAGGCCAGCAACACCGTCGCCTTCAAACCGGGCAAGTCCCTGAAAGACGCGGTCAACTGAGCCCGTTTCCCGGAGCCGCTCGGCTCCGGGTTCCCCCAAGCAGCCCGGCGCCACCGTGCGGCGCTACAACTGTACTCCCAGTGGGCTGTAGTCCTGCAAGAAAACCACTACAATGCGCGGCCATCATCTTCGATCACGAGGGCCTGTGCATGAAATTCCGTTTTCTTCTGTGGATGCTGGGCCGCCTGATGGCCAAGGCCAGCCGTGAAAACCCGGCGTTCCGCCAACAACTCGAAGGCCGCGATATGGTCTTCCAGTTGCACACCCTCGACGGCAAGGTGGCACGCCACTTCATCGTGGCGGGGCAGCGCGTCAGCAGCAAGCGCGGTGCCGCCAAGGACCCTGCTTTCGCCATTGGTTTCAAGGACGCTGCCTACGGGTTCGCGACCATGACCGCGAAGAACAAGCAGTTGGCCTTTATGCAGGGCATCCAGAACAAGGACATCCAGATCCAGGGCAATCCGGCGCTGGTCATGTGGTTCCAGGGGCTGACCAAGTACCTGATGCCGAAGAAGAAAACCGAGGCGCCGAAAAAGGCCGCCTGATCGGCCAATGCCAGTCCGTCAGGCGTCGACGAGCGTCGCCCCGTGCTGAGGTTCCTACAAGACGCCTCAGCCTGACTAGCGCCTTATACAGGTCGCGGCTGGTCGCGACGCTGCGCTTTGGTTAGGCTGCCAGGCATGTTCCTGAGGAAAGCCTGGCCATGCGTCTTTTCCTGTTGCCCCTGTTATTGCTGACCGCCGCCACGGCGCGTGCGGAGCCGGCCTCGGCCAAAGCCCTGTTGCCACTGTTCGAGCTGGCGGGCATCCATCTGCTGTGCGAACAGAGTGCGCCAATGCTGCAGCGGGGCCAGGGCGAAATTGAACAGCAACGTCTCGCCGAGCTGTTCGCGGCCGAGGCCTTGTGTCTGGAGCTGGCCCGGCGCGTGGCGACGCGCTTCGATGCGCAGCAAGGCGAGCAAGCCCGTGAACGCCTCGACAGCCCGCTGGCGCAGCGTTTCACGGCGGCCGAGCGTGCGGTCGGCGAAGATCCTGAAGGCCTGGCCGAATACCGCCAGCGGTTGCAGGAGCACCCCCCGCGCGGCGTACGCCTGGAATTGGTCAAGCGCCTCGATGCTGCTGCACGCACCACCGAGCTGGCCAGCCTGCTGCGTTATGAAGTCGGCAAGACCCAGGCGCTGCTGGCGCTGAAGGCGCGCGGCGAAAGTCTCGATGAGGTCGAACTGCAGGCACAGACGCAGCAGCAGGCAAGCGCCATTCGCCAGTCCAGCGAGCAGGCCGTGGCAACGTTCATGTTCTATGCCTACCGGCAGATGCCCAGCGATCAGTTGGCCGAGTACGCGGCGCTCTACGAGCACGCCAGCGTCAGCCAGTTGCTGGCCGTCAGCCTGGAGGTGCTGCCGCAACTGTTCGCTGAGCGCCGCGAGCAGTTGCGCCAGGTTGCGCGCAAGCCCTGAGGCCGTGGTCAGTGCGGCTGCTGGAATTGCGCGGCCAGTTCACGCAGGGCGACTTCGGCGCTGAGCACCTTGCTCACGGCGTCTTCGGCTTTTTCCCGGCTGATACCGAGCGCCTCGAACAGCTCATCAGGGATCTCGCTCTGCGGGCCGGCACCGATGCCCCGATTGCGCAGCAGGCTGACCGCCAGGCACACCAGGTTGGGGAAGGCGGCACTGTCACCGGCATAGGACGGATCATGCTGGAAGCGTAGCGCGCTGGACAGCTCTTCGGGCATATCCCAGTGACGCATCAGCCAGGCACCGATTTGTTCGCGGGTGATGCCCAGCAGGTGCTGCTCGATATGGCTGTGCGACAGGTGCGGGTTGACCTCCAGGTGACGGCAGATCAACGAGAAGTGCGGTGGGAACACATGCGCCAGGACCAGGTAGCCGAAGTTGTGCAGCAGACCGGCCAGGTAGGTCAGGCCGGCTTCCGGGCGCTGTGCGCGCGGCATGGCGCGGGTCAGGCCCTCGATCACTGCAGCGGTATAGATCGCTTGCTGCCAGTAAGGGGTGGCGTGCTGCGGCTGATCCTTGGGCAGGCTCAGGGTCTTGCCCAGGGCCAGGCCCAGGGCCAGGTTGATCACCAGATCGAAGCCCAGCACGCGGACGATGGCATCTTCCACCGAGCGGATCTTGCCGGGCGCCGCGTAATACGGTGAGGCTGCCCAGCTGACCACCTGAGCGGCCAGCGCGGGATCGGTTTCGACCACGCCGGTGATGTCGTCCACCGTGGCATTGGGATCGACACGCAGCTTGATGATCTTCTGCGCGGTTTCCGGCAGCGGCGGAATCTCGATGGTTTCTTCCAGGCGTTGCTGGATGCGGCGTGCGGTAAAGGCCTGCACGGCTTGGGTGATTTCCGCGCGGTCATCATGCGGGCGATCGAGGTTTGGTTTGATCGCGCTGACCGGCTCACCGAAACGCGCCGCGCTGGCCTTGCTCAGCAGCGCCTTGAAGGCTTCGGTGGGGATTTCCAGCAACACCCCAGGCTGGCCGGACTCGATCAGCAGACTGGGCACCTGCAGCAGGCGTTCTTCGTACAGGCAGGGCGAGCTGGTCAGCGGCGGCAAACCGGGCAGTGCGGCCAGATTGTGCTTGCCGAGCATGCGCTCCAGGCGTTCCGGCTTGACCGCCGTGAGCTGGCGCCCAGTCAGTTCGGCCAGGCGCGACAGATCGAGCATTTGGCTACGCGGATAGAGCACCAGCAGGGCACCGATAGCATCGTCCACCAGCACGGCCTGCAGGCGCGCCTCACTTGGCTGACCTAGGCGCTCCGCGCGCACCTGATAGGGCACGGCGAGTTTCTCCAGCAATTGCACGATCACGGCAGGCGCTTGGGCTGTGGCGTTGGCGGCGAGGGCGGCTTCAGTCATATCGATATCCAGCGTTGGCGCATGTCCTCGGAGTATAACCAGCGAGGATTTGCGCAATGGTTGGTGGCGACGGTTGTCCTGTGAACAGGTTCACACTTGACCGTATTGCTGGCCATGACGCAACCAGCGTTCCAACAATGGCGCTACATGTTGTGGCCAATGTTGCAAAAGTGCCTGCGCGGCATCACGCACGGCGGGCAGTAGGTCGGCGTCGCGCATCAGGTCGGCGACCTTGAATTGCAGCAGGCCGGTCTGCCGGGTGCCGAGCATTTCCCCTGGGCCACGCAGCTCCAGATCCTTCTCGGCGATGATGAAGCCATCGGTGGTCTCGCGCATGATCGCCAGGCGTTCGCGGCCCAGTTGCGACAAGGGGGCGTGATAGAGCAGCACGCAGTGGCTGGCGGCGCTGCCGCGACCGACCCGGCCACGCAACTGGTGCAGCTGGGCCAGGCCCAGGCGCTCGGGGTTTTCGATGATCATCAGGCTGGCGTTGGGTACGTCGACGCCGACCTCGATGACCGTGGTGGCCACCAGCAGCTGCAAGTTGCCCTGTTTGAATTCGTCCATCACCGCGGCCTTTTCGGCCGGCTTCATGCGCCCGTGGATCAGCCCGACGCGCAGCTCGCCGAGCGCGGCGGAGAGCTCCTCGAAGCTGGTTTCCGCCGCCTGGCAGGTGAGCTCCTCGGATTCCTCGATCAGGGTGCACACCCAGTAGGCCTGGCGCCCCTGCTGACAGGCGTTGCGTACGCGTTCGACCACCTCATCGCGGCGGCTGTCGGCGATCACCAGGGTGTTGACCGGCGTGCGCCCTGGCGGCAGCTCGTCGAGGATCGAGGTGTCCAGGTCGGCGTAGGCGCTCATCGCCAGGGTGCGCGGGATGGGGGTGGCGGTCATGATCAACTGGTGCGGGCAGAGGCGACCGTCGATGCCCTTCTGGCGCAGGGCCAGGCGCTGCTGCACGCCGAAGCGGTGCTGTTCGTCGATGATCACCAGGGCCAGGCGCTTGAACTTCACCTCGTCCTGGAACAGGGCGTGGGTGCCGACCACCATCGGGCAGCCGCTGGCGATCTGTTCCAGCGCCGCTGTGCGGGCCTTGCCCTTGAGCTTGCCGGCCAGCCAGGCGACGTCCAGGCCGAGCGGTGCCAGCCACTTGCTGAAATTGAGAAAGTGCTGCTCGGCGAGAATCTCGGTCGGCGCCATCAGCGCCACCTGATAACCGGCCTCCAGCGCCTGCAGCGCGGCCAGTGCGGCGACCACCGTCTTGCCGGCGCCGACGTCACCCTGCACCAGGCGCAGCATGGGCTCGCTCTGCGCCAGGTCGTAGGCGATCTCGGCCCCCACGCGCTGTTGCGCGCCGGTGGGGGCGAAGCCGAGGTTGGCCAGGTACTGCTGCGGCAGCTTCTTCGCTGGCGGCAGTGCTGGCGCCTGTTGCGCGCGCACCTGTTCACGCAGGCGTTGCAGCGACAGCTGATGAGTGAGCAGTTCCTCAAAGGCCAGACGATGCTGGGCCCAGTGGCGACCCTCGGCGAGTTCTTCGACATCGGCGTCCGGCGGCGGCCGGTGCAGGTAGCGGATAGCCTCATCCAAAGGTGCCAGGCGATAGTCGCGGGCCAGCTCGTCGGGCAGCCAGTCCGGCAGACTGCGTGGGCCGAGACGCGCCAGAGCCTGCTGGCTGAGCTGGCGCAGACGCTGCTGGGTCAGGCCTTCGGTGGTCGGGTAGATGGGCGTCAGGCTCTGCTCTACCGGGGCCGGCTCGTCGCCGCTCTGCGCGCGGTATTCCGGGTGGTAGATCTCCAGGCCGGTGGCGCCGGGGCGTACTTCACCGTAGCAGCGCAGGGCGGTGCCGCGCTTGAGGCCGTCCTTCTGCGCCTGACTGAAGTGAAAGAAACGCAGGCTCAGCGTGCCGCTGCCGTCCTGCAGACGCACCAGCAGGCTGCGGCGCCGGCCCATGACCACGTCGGCGCCGGCAACGATGCCTTCGACCACCGCATCCTGCCCCGGACGCAACGCGCCGATGGGGGTGATGCGGGTGCGATCCTGGTAGCGCAGCGGCAGATGGAATAGCACGTCCTGCAGGTTTTCCAGGCCAACCTTGGCCAGTTTTTCCGCCAGCGCGGCGCCTACGCCTTTCAGCGCGGTGACGGAAACCGCAGACAGCTCGCTCACGTCCGGCCTCAGACTGCCTTGGTCTGCGGGCTGCGGGCGACCGAGCAGAGGCGGATCGAGTCGGCCAGCACTTCGATGGCGTTGGGCCGCGGGAAGCTGGCGCGCCAGGCGATGGCCACGGTGCGGAAGGGGACTGGTGCGCTGAGCGGACGCACTTCGATCACGCCCGGCGCGTAGTGATGGCTGTCCACCGCCGAGAACGGCAGGATCGACACGCCCAGGCCGGAGGCGACCATATGGCGGATGGTTTCCAGCGAGCTGGATTCCACCGTGGTGTGCTTGCCGTGGTCGTCGCCGCCCTTGCGCAGGGTCGGACAGGCTTCCAGCACCTGATCGCGGAAGCAGTGGCCTTCACCGAGCAGCAGCAGGCTCTTGTCGTTGAGCAGCTTGGTGTCGATGGTTTCCATCGCTGCCCAGGGGTGGCCGGCTGGCAGCAGCGCGTAGAAGGGCTCGTCGTACAGTGGCTTGGTCAGGACATCGGCCTCCTGGAACGGCAGGGCGATGATGATGGCGTCCAGCTCGCCAGTGCGCAGCTTGTCGCGCAGGATGTGGGTGAAGTTTTCCTCGATGTACAGCGGCATGTCCGGGGCGACCCGGTGCAGCTGCGGAATCAGGTGCGGGAACAGATAGGGGCCGACGGTGTAGATGGCGCCGATCTTCAGCGGGGCGGTCAGCTGGTTCTTGCCGGCCTGAGCCAGCTCGCGAATGCCCTGGGCCTGCTCCAGCACTTTCTGCGCCTGGGTGACGATGCCCTCACCGACCGGGGTCAGGCGCACGGCGCTCTTGCTGCGCTCGAAGATCAGTACGCCGAGCTCGTCCTCCAGCTTCTTCACGCCCACCGACAGGGTCGGCTGGCTGACGTGGCAGCGTTCCGCGGCGCGGCCGAAATGCTGTTCCTGGGCGAGGGTGACGATGTAGCGCAGTTCGGTGAGGGTCATAGTGTTTATCCATTAAGTTGCCGCCAA